>JAGYIS010000001.1 GCA_018402255.1 Marinobacter sp. | reverse complement strand
CTTGCTGGCTTTGGCTTCAGTTTTCATATCAGACACCGGTTACTGGCGTTTATGTAAAAAGTGATCAATACCCGCCTGGGCACAATCCATATCCTGTTGCGGCGTGCCGGAGCTAAGACCGATGCCACCAACCACCTCACCATCAATGCATACTGGCAAGCCTCCACCCACGGTACTCAGCCGGCCACCAACCTCGGTGTGAATACCAAAGGCGAGGTTACCCGGCACATTGACGGAGTTGTAGTCATGAGTCGCCTTTCGGGCGGCCGCTGCGGTAAACGCCTTGTCCTGGGAAATGGTTACGCTGGTCACCTTGCCACCATCCATACGTTCAAACGCAACCAGCGTACCAGACTCATCGACCACCGCGATGCACATGGGCACACCGATTTCGCGAGCCTTGGCCGCTGCACCTTCTATAAGAAGGCGGGCGTCAGACAGGTCAATCCGGTTAATGGTCAGCATAAAATTCACTCCTCCAGATCAGCCATAGACGAGATTGGGCAGCCAGGTGGTAATGGCCGGGAACAGCACACAAAGGAAGACGCCAAACGCCTGGATGGCCAGGAACACCAGAGACGACTTGAAGATCGTACCCATGGTGATTTCCGGCGGACAAACCCCTCGGATGTAGAACAGTGCATAGCCGAAGGGTGGGCTCAGAAAAGACATCTGCATGTTCACCAGGTACAGCACCCCAAACCACAGCACCACGTCGTCGCCAGACACACCCGGCAAGCCAAACAGGCCCGGGAACTCCAGAACTTTGACGATCGGGATAAAGATAGGCACTGCCAACAGCAGTATGCCCACCCAGTCCAGGAACATGCCCAATACCACCAACAGCACCATCAGCAAAAGCAGAATGCCATAGGCGGAAAGACCGGTCCCAAGGATGGATTCTGTAATGAAGTCCTGACCGCCCTGCAGGATGTAGAAACCCACAAACACCGAGGCCCCGAACATGATCCAGAGCACCATGGCCGACGCCTTGGCGGTGGTTACCGAGGCATCCTGCAGGGTCGCAATGCTGAACACCTTGTGTTTCATTGCTACCAGAATGGCGCCGAAGGAGCCGATACCGGCTGCCTCAACCGGCGTGGCGATGCCGCCAAACAAGAGCCCCAGCACCAGGAAGACCAGAATCAAAGGCGCGACCAGGTCTTTCAGCAGCAGCAGTTTATCTTTGAGCCCAATGCGTTCCTTTTCGGGGATTGGGGGCCCAAGCCTGGGATTGATTTTCGCGCGAATCCACACGTAGAACACATACAAACTGGACAGCAGAATCCCCGGGATCACAGACCCCAGATAAAGCTCTCCCACCGACTGCTGGGCAACCACCGCATAGAGGATGGCAAGAATGGACGGCGGAATGAGGATGCCCAGGGTGCCACCCGCCATGATGGAGCCCAGCGCAATCTTGTGGTCATAGCCCCGTTTAAGCATCGCCGGCAAGGCAATAATCCCCATGGTGACCACGGCAGCGCCGATCACCCCGACCATCGCCGCCAGAATGGTGGAAGCCACAATCGTGGCAATGGCCAGACCACCGCCCACTCCGCCCATCCACTTGTAAACAACGTTGAACATTTCTTCGATCAGGCCGGCCCGCTCCAGCATGGCGGCCATGAAAATAAACAAGGGGATCGCCGCCAGGTCGGAGTTAGTCATCATCGGGAAGATGCGGCTCGGGATGATGTTGAGCATCAAGGAATCGCCCACCAGATAGATGAACGCAACCCCGAGACCACCGGTCACAAACGCCAGTGGCAAGCCCATCATCAGGGCCACCAGAAGAGAACCGAACATGAGGTAGGTCAGAGGACCGATTTTCACATCCGACAAGCTGCCCGCCAGCTTGAATAAAAACTTCTCATCGCTGAACGGGTCGTAAAACAGGATATTGATGATCTCAACAAACATCACGAAGGCCAGCGCCGCCGTGGCCAGCACCATCAGCCAGGTGCCCAGTTTTCCTCTCAGGCTGCCGGTATTGGGCGTATTCGCAGTCGTAGTATTCATGCGTGCTGCTCCCGGCCAAGTTTGATGTACAGGGCGATATCCTTGATCAACTTGGACACGCCCGCCAGGGTCAGAAGAACAGCGCCCAGCAGCATCATGGCCTTCACCGGCCAGTACTGTATGCCCCAGGTCTCAACGGTGCGTTCATCCATCGAGTAGGAGTTCTGGAAGAAGGTCCAGGAAGTAATCACCAGCGCCAGCGCGAACATGAAAAAGAACATTGAGGTGAAGATATCCATGCCCACCCGGCCCCGCGCCGGTAGCAGGTTGTAAACCACATCCACCCGCACATGGGCGCCATGTAAAAGTGCGAATGCACCAGCCAATAAATACTGCATGCCGAACAGCAGAAAGCTGGCTTCGTGCACCCAGATGGTCGGCTTGTTAAAAATGTAACGCATGACCACTTCAAAGAAGTAGAAGACCACCGCGTTCACGGTCCAGAAGGAGATGAATACGCCGGATTTTTCACTGATCCAGTCGACTGCCCGGGTAAACCAGTTCTGATAATCCGACTCGATCTTTTTCGACATTTCGGCTTCGATCTGCTGAAGCTTTTCGTTTGCCAGGGCATTCTTGTCGACAGCCTGCACGCCGCGCTTGCTGGCCCAATGCACCCAAGCCATCATCAGTAACGGCATCACAGCCAGCCAGGCCCAGTAAAACCAGCGGGGCAGCACAAAGCCAAAATTGCTCAGATCAGACATACTGTCCTCACCTCAGTGACAGCGCGGGGAAGGGAGAAAGCTCCTGTCACCAGAGGCTCCCTGCCCTTCCCCGCATTTTTGATTGTTGTTGTGTAAAACCCGTTACTTTTTGGCAGCCTCAAGGTCTGCCTCGGTGATGTAGCCTACAGTGTCGTTCATCATGTACTTGAGCTGCATATCAAAGATTTCCTTGGCGTCTGCGTCCTTGTTCGCCCAGTTGTACCAGATGGGAATGGCGGCACGGCGGAACTCCTGAAGATCGGCCTGGCTCAGACGACTGACCTGGTCACCATCGGCCCGGAACTTCTCCATGGCCTCAATGTTGCGCTCCTGAATGGTGAGGTAATGCTTCTGCGAATAATTGCGCACTTCGTCCTCAACCAACTGCTGAAGCTCAGGATCAAGTGCATTCCAGGCCCGCAAATTGACGGTCAGGTCCATAAGATCCACAGGCTGGTAAATAGACATCACGCCTGGAGGTCCGAACAGGATGTAATCGGTCACCTGTGAAAATCCAAGCTCATAGTTCACCGCCGGGCCAACATAATCCGCCGCATCGATCGTTCCCTTCTCCAGGGCAGGAAAAATGTCAGAGCCAGGCAGGCTTACAGTAGAAACACCAAACTGCTGGAACACTTCCGCCACCATGCCGCCGGGCACCCGCATCTTCATGCCTTTCAGGTCGGCCAGGCTGTTAACCGGCCTTTTGGAGTGGATAATGTTGGCGTCATGCTGGATCGGGCCCACGTAAAACAGGCCGTACTTCTTATAGATTTCCCGGGTTTTCTCAAGCATGCCCAGGGAGTAGAACATGGTGTCCCACTGGTGGGGCTGGTCTGGGCCTGCAGGGTAAGAAGACAGGAACACCGAGGCCGGAATCTTGCCCGACCAATACAGGGTGAACGGGTTCATGCCCTGCAAGACACCATTGCGCACAGCGTCAAACAAAGCGTTGTTGTCGGCGGCGACGGCCTTCGCCGGATAGGGCCTGAAAATCAGCTCTCCACCGGACTTCTCCTCGATGCTTTCGCACCATTCCTTGAACAGGTCATAGCCTACCGTCCCGGCATCCCAGACCGACTGTAATTTCCAGGTTGTGGCCGCCAGGGCCTGGCCAGCCCCCAACGCTAACACACCGGCAAGAACCGTTCCGGCCGCCAGCTTTTTCAGAAAGCCTGTGCGCAGTGGCTTGGCACCCGAACCAGAACCGGAACGCTCGAGGTTGCTCTCGTTGATGTTCATCAGCACATCTCCGTTTTACATTGTTGTTATTCAGAGTCAGTACAACGCCAGCGACCGCCGGCATTGGAACGATATTCGTAGGCGCACCGGGTTTAGTCCAGAAAATAGCCAACTGGTCAGACCAGTTTGTGGATCTGACAAAATGGACGAAACCATTGCCATGGGCCATAGTTAGCGGTCTGGAGGGCGTATATAGAGAAGGATTTTAGATCCACACAACCGACAACAGCTGGTCAGACCAGAGCGGCCATGCAGGTAAAGAACATGGGCATATCCCAGGAAATATCCTTCCGGCTGGAACGACTGATACTGGAT
>JAGYIS010000010.1 GCA_018402255.1 Marinobacter sp. | reverse complement strand
TTCGGACAGGATAACCGCTGAAAGCATCTAAGCGGGAAGCCCCTTCCAAGATGAGATCTCCCTGAGGCCTTGAGCCTCCTGAAGAGCCGTTCAAGACCAGGACGTTGATAGGCTGGGTGTGTAAGCGCTGCGAGGCGTTGAGCTAACCAGTACTAATTGCTCGTGCGGCTTGACTATATAACACCCAAGACAATTGCGGATAACGCAGAGCGACAGCTCAATACGAAATCAATATCACGTTCTATCTCGTCCCCCAGTGATCAATCTTTTTTGCCTGACGACCATAGCGGTCTGGAACCACCTGATCCCATCCCGAACTCAGCAGTGAAACAGACCAGCGCCGATGGTAGTGTGGTTCGCCCATGTGAGAGTAGGTCATCGTCAGGCTCTTAATACCCTAACCCCCGACAGCGTCGCTGCCGGGGGTTTTTTATTGGGCGTGATTTGACGTCACAGACAGGCGTTTAGTGTGGCATTAACGTCCGAACAACTCGATCACACTGCCAACGATGCTCTGCATCAGTTCAAATTGGTCATTGGTTCTTTGGATATGGCTATCCAGTACACCGGCTTGCCACGTGCTTATCCACACCAAGGCAACCAAGAGAAGAACTCCTAGTGTCGCCAGCCCGCGAATGCTCTGGCGTTGGCGATTAAGTCTCTCTGAGTTTTGCTGCTGTATCTGTGTAATGAGATCCCGGGTTTCCCGAAGCTCTTCCTCCAGTTCTTCATACGCCACTTCCAGAGTGGACATCCGGCCCGTGAGCCGGCGTGCTGTCTGTTCAGGGTTGTCTTTGCCTGTGAGGGCGCTGGCCTCCACAGCTGCTCTCAGGGCCTCACTGTACTCGGGTTCAGGGCTGTTGATCAGCAGGGTGTCCAGCGTTCTTTGTAGTTGTTCCCGGTCTATCTGTTTTCGGATTACGCCAGCGGCACCGAGGGCTCTGGCTTCTTCTATGTATTTTTCGGCGTTTTGGGAGGTATACATGAAGACAGGAATGTCGCAGGTATGGGATTGGCCTTTGAGTTGTTCAAGGGCCTGGAAGCCATTCATTCCGGGGAGCAGGTGATCGAGGAAGATAACGTCATAGCTTTCGTGCTGGAGTAACGAGAAGGCCTCTTCGGCAGTCGCAACGCCTTTGCTTGAGATATCCGAGCGTTCAAGCAGACGGGCAAGGATGATTCTGGCAGTGGACGAGTCTTCGATAATTAATGCATGCGCCCGTGCCATCGGGTTTCTCCTCTTTGTGATTACTCCAACGATTCAATCCTGAATCGGTATTTTGAATTCAGATCGATTGTCGCACTATAAATGGAGTTCAAAAAATAGACAGGGGAGAAAGTGCCGCTTGCTCAGTTTTGGGACACCCTTTTCATTTTTTGTTAAATACGTGATCAGGGCAGCCAGATTTCGAAGACTCCCCCCCCGAATCTTCCGCCATTGTGGAGCTTGATAGTTCCGGTCTTGTCACCGTTACTGTGCAGTTTCGCCACTGAGGATGCGAAGAACAGGCCGAGGCTGGTGCTGCCACTGTTGAAGTCAAGAGACTTGAAGTTCAGGGTGCCGGTATGCTGCATGCTTTCAGGGTAGCCCTTGCCGTCATCCTCGACTCCGATGACCAGTTGACCATCTTCCTCACGTGCGGTCAGGAGTATCCTGGTTTTCGTATAGCGGATGGCGTTATTGATGGTGTTATTCAAGACGCCTGTTAACAGGTCTTCGTCGAAGAATCCGTTGATGTCATCAGCCTCAATGACGTAATCGATACCCAACCCATCCAGCAGCGGGGTATGGCGGGCCATGTGATCGGACAGGAAGTCTGGTACAAAGTGCTCATCGATATGGGCTGACAGGTTGTTTTCGCCAAGGCGATAAATGCCGAGTAGTTGCACGAGATCGTTGTGCATACGTTCGGCTTCATACTGCAGCATATTGAATTTTTCAGAACCGGCCAAGGCTTGCTCGTGTTCTGCCCGGAGCTCATCAACGGTGTTCAGCAGCATGCCCAGTGAATTTTTCATGTCGTGCACGGCTGACGCAAGCACCATTGAGAAATCGATATTGTGGTCAGTCATTGAATCATTCCTTCCAGTTTTCTGGTCAGCGCTGTATAGCGGCGATACTGACGGTGCTGCTCTGGCAGTGTCGTGAGTCGCTGAAGGTGTGCCTGGCAGCGCGTCAGAAGTGAATGGTCGGCCGGCGACTCGTCGTGCTGCCTGAGAAGAACCTGAACCAGATTGAGGTTGAGTGCCGCATGATCCGGCACAATGGCCAATGCGCTAGTGAACGCCTCAACCGCACCCTCCAGGTCCCCGGATTCGAAAGCTTTGATACCTTCGCGGTTATGACCCCTGGCTTCAATTTTTTGTCGAAACCCGACGGGTTCATCGAGCAGGTTTTCTATTTTCTGAAGGACGTCGGGTTTATCTCCATAACGTGCCGCGAGATCGGTTAACAGAGCTTTGGCCTGATCATCATGGCCCATGCGGAACAGGGTTTTGGCGTAATCCAGTCCTAGGTCAGGGGGGAGAGACTCCAGTTGCTCAAGTTCAGCTTTAACAGTGCCTAGCAGTTTCTCCGCTTCCCGGTGGTTGGCCTGGCCTGCGTGTACACGGCACTGGACTATCTGACTTTTGAGACCGACAGAATCATCATCGGCGAAGCGTTTTTCCATTCGGGACAGTACATTGAGAGCCTCTGTGGCTTGTTTGACACCGTCTTCGTCCTGATTGCCTTCACTCAGATCGGAAAGGCTCTGGGCAAGGGCCAGGTAATGCTCAGGATTGTCATGGATGGAGTAGGTGCCAAGGGCAACGGTCTGGCGCCAGGCCTGGGATGCTGTGTCGATATCCTGGTTGGCTCCGGCGAGCTCTGCCAGGTGTCTTTGTCTCAGTAAGGCATTGGGAGAGTGCTCCGCCGCCTTTTCGAGAATCTGTTGCGCGGGTATGGGGCGACCCTGCATCTCCAGGCCTTCGGCCAGCAGATCGTAGGCTTCCATGTAGTCCGGGTGCTTTGCAATCAGGCCTTTCAGGCCCTCAACGGACTGGTCAAAGTTTCGGTTTTTGAGAAGTATCTTACAGCGGCCCAGGCGCGCCCAGGACAGCTCGCGCTGGGCGAGCACGTCATCGTAGACTTTCTGTGCATGGGCGAGGTCACCGACCAGAAAATACAGCTCGCCAAGGGTTTTCATGAGCCAGGTTTTGTATCTGGGTTGCTTTGGCATCAATAGCAGACACTGTGAAATCGCCTCGGGGTAATTCTCACGATCGATTTCGCGAGTGATAGGCAGCAGGGCGTTACGCTGCTGAATGAGCGCGCCGAGCCTCTTTTCGAGCATGGCTCTGTTCAGAGGTTTGGTGAGATAGCCGTCAGGTTGATACTCTCTTGCGCCCATGACCATTTCTTTCGACGTTTCGGCGGTCACCATCAGGAATAGAGAAGAACGTTTCAGCAGTTTTTTATGACGTAGCTCCTCCAGTACATGCTGGCCATTTTTGCCTTCACCCAGGTTATAGTCGCACAGCACCACATCGACATGGTTGTATGTGGAGTATTGGATGGCGGGCGTGGCATGGGCAACCAGTTCGATCTTGTCTGCGCCGCAGCTTCTGAGCATCTGGCGCATCGACAGTCGGAAGTTCTCAAAGTCGTCAACGATCAGAAACGTCAGTTTGCCAAACGGATTGATGGTGTCTTTTCGGTCAGATTGCTGGTTCATGTGCGCTTTTGTTTGAGTAATTTGTTCACGAGTGCTCTCAGTGCGGCAGGTTTAACCGGCTTGTAGAGAACCTGGTAGCCACGGCTTGTGGCGTCCTCGCGCACCTCCGGCGCCATATAACCGGTGATCAGAATGCCGGGTATGCTGTCACTCAGTTGGCTTCTGATGCTGTCCATAGCATCGAGACCATTGCGATTATCATCCAGCTGATAGTCCGCAAGTATAATATCTGGTAGTCGATCTGCCACTTTTACCAGCGCGTCTTCGAGACTTTCTGCCGCGGTTACGTCGCATTGCCAGTTGCCAAGCAGCGCCACCATGCCATGCAGGATGGCGGCATCGTTATCGATGCACAGAACATGCAGGCCGCCAAGACTTGCGACTCTGCGTGTGCTGGCTCCGGGTTTGCTGACCTCAATCCGGCTCTGGTCGGGTGGGGCAATGGGCACGGTAATGCCGAAAACGCTGCCTTTACCTTGTATCGAATGAACCGTCACCGGGTGGTTCAGCATACCGCTGATTCGATCCACAATGGCCAGGCCCAGACCCAGGCCCTTTTTGTCACGACCATGCTGGAACCGACGGAACTCCTCAAATACGTGGGTAAGCTGATCTTCAGACATGCCAGGGCCAGTGTCCCAGACTTCAATGCGTAGGTAGCCTTTAAGGCGTCTGCATCCCATCAGAATCTTGCCACTTGCCGTATAGCGAATGGCATTGGAGAGGAAATTCTGCACCACCCGGCGTAGCAGTTTTGCATCGGAGCGCACCCAGGCGGTACTGGGAACAACATGCAAGTCCAGCTCCTGATCTTTGGCAATAGCCGAGAACTCAGTGGCAAGATGGCGAAGCAACTCGTTCACCGGGAAGACACCGATGTCTGGCTCCAAAGCGCCGGCGTCCAGTTTCGAGATATCCAACAGGGTGCTGATGATTTCTTCCGCCGCACCCAGAGAGCTGTCAATGTGCTCAACCAGTTCCCGGGTGTCGCCTTCAATGACCTTGCCTGATAACGCTGAGGTGAACAGACGCGCGGCATTCAGGGGCTGCAGGAGGTCATGGCTGGCTGAGGCAAGAAAGCGGGTTTTACTCTGGTTTGCCTGCTCAGCAACGGATTTTGCTTTCAGCATTTGCTCGTTAATGACCTGCAATTCCTGGGTGCGCTCCCGCACGCGCTGCTCCAGGTAGATGTTGGTCTCCTTGAGTGCCTGCTCCGTTCGCCGCATCGCCGTAATGTCCTGAAATGTGGTGACGTAGCCGCCGCCGGGGATAGGGCTGCCGTCTACCCTGACCACGGTGCCATCCGGACGTTGTCTTTCGTAAGACATCGGCTTGCCATCGCGCATGCTCTCGCAGCGGTTTTCAATGATGTCGTCGATTCTCCGGGCGGAGAGATTGGCGTTGGTCAGGTTGTAGCGCATCAGGTCTTCAACCGGTCGGCCAACCCGGACGAATCCCTTCGGGTAGTTGAACAGTTCCAGGTACCGGTGATTCCAGACCACCAGTTGTTGCTGATGATTGACGACGGAAACGCCCAGACTGATGTTTTCGATAGCGGATTGCAGGAGCTCCCGGCTGAAGGTCATCGCCTGGGAGGCTTCATCAACGATGCTGACGACGTCCTCAATCTGCATGTCGCGCCCGGTGAGGGTCGACTCCAGTACGACTCGTGCCGTCGATGCGCCAATGACTGAGGCAAGTTGACGCTCGACATACTTCATCAAGTGAGTAGACGCGGGGCGATGGGGGTGTAGCCTGATGGCGTTTCTGCGTTCGTAGTTGCGGAACACGCTCTCTGAGCGCTCCTCACCCATGAAACGGTCGGCCAGCGCCTGCAGATCTGAGGTCAGGATTTCGCCTTGCCAGCTCTGGTGATGAGCGCTGTCAGTCTTGGGGTGAGCCTCATGAAAGAACGCAGCAATCTGGATTTTCTCGCGGATTCGCTGCCGGGTGATCAGAGACAACACGATATAGACGGCCGTGTTGACGCCCAGGCTCCAGAGTATGCCGTGGCTGATCTGGTCCAGTTCTGAGCCGAAGAGCGCCGTGGGGCGGGTCCAGTTAAGGCCGAACAGCCCCTGTTCGATCAATGTGTCTGATATCCACCCGGTTGATACCAGTGCCGGCAGCAACAGGGTGTAGCACCACATGAGAAAGCCCAGGCCCAGGCCCCAGGCGGCCCCGTAAAAATTGGCCCTGCGCCATATGATGCCGCCCACCAGGGCTGGCCCGAACTGTGCGGCGGCGGCAAACGAAAGCAGGCCAAAAGCTGTCAGACTGTAGTCGGCCCCCGCCATTCGGTAGAAACCGTAGGCGGTAAACAGCACGACAAAGATCGCGACGCGGCGAATGGTCAGTAGCAGAAAGCTGAGGTCGGCCCTTCGATTCATGCCGGGGCGGAAGTAACGAAGCAGGCCCGGCATGATGATTTCGTTACTGACCATGGTGGCGATTGCGACCGAACAGACAATGACCATGGCAGCTGCTGCAGAACCACCACCGAGGAACGCCAGAACGGCCAACCACTGCTGGCCGGCGTGGATTGGTAGTTGCAGGATGATGATGTCCGGGTCGCCGCCCGCCAGATCGGAATTGAGCAAACCGGCTGCGGCGATGGGTAATACAAAGGCACTGGCAATCACCAGGTAGATAGGCATCGCCCAGCGCGCGATTTCGAAGTCCCGATGGTCGGCATTTTCGACGACCATGACATGAAACTGACGAGGCAGGCAGATGATGGCGAGCATGGCCACCAGGGTTTGGGTAATAAACGCCGGGGTTTCCAGTGCGTCGGTGGTCAGGGTGCCGAGCAGATCCGCATCCTTGACCCGGGTGAACAGGTCACCGAAGCCGTTATAGAGGCCGTAGCCGACAAACAGGCCAACCGCGACAAACGCGACCAGCTTGATCAAAGACTCGAAGGCAACGGCCTGGATCATGCCACGGTGGTGTTCTGTGGATTCAAGGTGGCGTGTGCCAAAGAGCACGGTAAACACCGCCAGGGCCAGAGTTATGTACCAGGCTGAGTCATTCCAGGCGGCGCTGCTCAGTTCCTGGTAGCCGTCTCCGCTGGCGGTTAAGACATTGAAGCCCAGTGCGATGGCTTTGAGCTGAAGAGCGATGTACGGAACACTGCCAATGAGTGCAAAAATCGCCACCATGGCCGCCAACAACTGGGACTTGCCGTAGCGGGATGCAATGAAGTCCGCGATGGAGGTGCTGTTATTGCGCTTGCTGATATAGATGATTCGGCGCAGCAGTGGCGCGAAGAACAGAAACACCAGAAGCGGACCAAGGTAGATGGGCAGAAAGGCAAAGCCTTCCTGGGTTGCCCGGCCAACCGCTCCGTAAAAGGTCCATGAGGTGAAGTAGACAGCCAGTGACAGGCCGTAGATATGAGTTCGCGCCAGTCTGCGACGATACAGTCCCGGATGGCGATCGCCGGCCCAGGCGATCACGAACAGCAGGGAAATGTAGCTAATGGATATGAATATCAGCAGCCAGGCGCTAATCATGTTTTGTTGTTATCCGGTTATCGGCAATCAGCTGCCGCAAACAGTGGTGTACAAAGAATCGGTGGCCTCCAGCAGTTTCATGTTGTCCAGCCGTGGCGTGCCATCGGAATCCAGAGGCACCAGCTCCCGGCTCTGACAGTTAATCAGGTGGGCCCGGTGTGACACTGCATCTGAAACCGTTTGCTCAAACCGATACAAAGTGAAGCGCACAATGTCAGGGTCACTGGTGTCCTGGCGAAAGCCACTGGTATCAACGGTTGAAAAGGCGGTCACGTAGGGAGCCATAAAGGTCCATGGCCTGAAAAAGATTTTCTCCTGCTCCGTTGCGACGACAACAGCTTCCTCGGGCAGCAAAGAGCGTTTGTGATCAAACCAAGTGTATTCACCATAAACAAGGTAGCCGAGCATGCCTGCGCCGGCAAACACGGGTATCAGCCATTTGGGCGCTCTTTTTGCGGTGGCGGCGCGGATGCCAAGGGCAATGCCGGCTGCACCAACTCCACAGATAATGGTGGCAACAAAAGTCCAGAACATACTTTGGATATCCTCAAAAAAGAACGGGCCCCCTGATTAAGGGAGCCCGTTCGGTCTCAACCCGTCATTGAACACAATGAGTCAGGTTGCCTTACCGTTTAGTGGTCTTGTGCGCCACCGGCACCGCGAGGGTAACGGACGCTTTCAACCAACTCCTGGATTTCAACAGGTGGCTCTGCAGTCACTTTCGATACACCGAAGGCTACCGCAAAGTTCACCAGAGCACCAACCGCACCGATAGACAGCGGGGAAATACCCAGCAGCCAGTACTCAGCGGTATCCGGCAGGTTGTTGGTTCCCGGAATGAAGAACCAGCCTTTGTACACAAAGATGTAAACGAGTGTGAACAACAGGCCAGACAGCATGCCCAGGCTCGCGCCAATGTTATTAACTCGCTTGGAGAAAATACCCATCATCAATGCTGGGAACAGTGAGGCCGCGGCAATACCGAACGCCAGTGCGACCACCTGCGCAGCAAAGCCTGGAGGGTTTGCCCCCAGCCAGGTTGCTACCACGATGGCAACGGCCATTGAGATACGCGCTGCCAGCAGTTCACCTTTGTCTGAGATGTTGGGGTTGAGTCGGCCCTTGATCAGGTCGTGACTGACGGCCGAGGAGATCGCCAGCAACAGACCGGCTGCGGTAGACAGTGCTGCTGCAAGACCACCAGCGGCAATCAGGCCGATAACCCAGCCAGGCAAGTTGGCGATTTCCGGATTGGCCAGTACCAGGATGTCGTTGTTGACCGACAACTCGTTGCCTGCCCATCCGCGGTCGGCAGCGGTGCCTGCGAAGTCAGCATTGGCATCGTTGTACAGTTGAATACGACCGTCGTTGTTCTTGTCTTCATAGGTGATCAGACCGGTTTCTTCCCAGGTTGCGATCCAGGCTGGACGCGCCTCATACTCGATGGGCTGAGCCTGCGTGCCTTCCGGGTAGATGGTGGTCATCAGGTTCAGGCGCGCCATGGAAGCAACAGCTGGAGCTGTCAGGTACAGCAGGGCGATAAACACCAGCGCCCAACCGCCGGACCAGCGTGCGTCAGACACCTTGGGTACCGTGAAGAAGCGGATGATAACGTGGGGCAGACCAGCGGTACCGATCATCAGGGACAGGGTGAACAGAACCATGTTCAGCTTGTTGTCCACATCGGCTGTGTATTCCCGGAAGCCGAGATCGGTGACGACCTGGTTCAGTTTTTCCAGCAGAGGCAGGCCGGATTCAGCGTGGGTAGAGAACATGCCAAACATTGGAATCGGGTTGCCGGTCAGCTGCAGTGAAATGAACACCGCCGGAATGGTGTAGGCAACAATCAGAACGCAGTACTGGGCCACCTGGGTGTAGGTGATGCCCTTCATGCCACCGAGTACGGCATAGATGAAGACGACAACCGCAGCGATCATCAGACCGTTGGTTGCTTCAACTTCCAGGAAGCGGGAGAAAGCAACACCGGCACCGGCCATCTGGCCGATTACGTAGGTGACGGACGCCACGATCAGACAGACAACCGCAATCAGACGTGCGTTCGGGCTGTAGTAACGATCACCGATAAACTCCGGAACCGTAAACTTGCCAAACTTGCGCAGGTAGGGTGCCAGCAGCATGGCGAGTAGAACGTAACCGCCAGTCCAGCCCATCAGGAAGGTAGAGTTGGCATAACCACCGGCGGCAATCAGGCCCGCCATGGAGATGAAGGACGCCGCAGACATCCAGTCGGCACCAATGGCCATACCGTTGGTGACCGGGTGAACACCGCCGCCGGCGACGTAGAAGTCGCTGGTGCTTCCGGCTTTCGCCCAGACCGCAATGGCGATGTAGAGGAGGAATGAGCCCCCTACGAAAATCAGGTTGATTGCAAATTGGCTCATTGATTTTACTCCTCGTGTACGCCGAATTTTTCGTCGATTTTATTCATGCGCCAGGCGTAGAAGAAAATCAAAACCATAAACACCAGAATCGAGCCTTGCTGGGCGAACCAGAAGCCAAGATCCGTGCCGCCAACCGGAATACCGGCAAGCATGGGGCGTAACAGAATGGCAAAACCGTATGAGACCAGAGCCCAGATGATCAGGCTCCCGAAGATCAGGCGAAGGTTCGCCTTCCAGTAGTTCTCAGCGTCGTAGCTATGACCTGACATACAAATCACTCCCGTATTGTTGTTGTGGAGGTTGATTGGGTTTTCTGTGGGTTAGTGCGGATAGAGAAATTATTATTCATGTAGTACTTCTCCGACTTGTTGTCTCCTCCGACTTTACTGACCGGTGGATTTATGGATATTGGCAAATGGTCTAACTCTCAGTAACTTGCCTTGAAGCCGGACCGGCAACTGAGGGCTGGCAGGAGGGGGCTAATAGCGGTGCATATTCTTTAAACGGCGTTGATAATGCAGCTTTTCCGCCAGTTCTTTCAGAGTTTTGACACCAATTTTTTGTGCCTTGTTCAGCGCCATCAGCGTCAGTTCCGCAGTGACCATGGCATCGGCCGCAGCGTGATGCCGTTCACTTACATCGAGCCTGAAAAAGTCAGCCCAGTGATCCAGGCCCCGGCCCTTGGTGTTTGAGTCGGGGAAAAAAGCCGGTAACAGCTCTGCGACGTCCATCCACACATGAGGCAGGGTGTACCCGAGCTGCGCTCTCAGTGTCTTTTCAAGAAATTTCTGGTCAAAGGCCGAGTGGTAAGCCAGCACCGGATCGCCATTCATCCACTCCAGCAGGTAGAGCAGGGCGTCCTCAGTCTCGTGTCCCTGTGTGAGTGCCTCTGTGCCAATGCCGTGAATCAGCACCGTTTCCCGGATGTCGAGTTCGGGGCGTCTCAGGATCAGGTCAAACTGATCGTCCAGATGAATAACACCGCCCTCAATCGCAACTGCGCCGATGGCGATGACTTCGTCTTTTGAGGCGTTTAGCCCGGTCGTTTCCAGGTCCAGTACGACCAGTCTGCAATGGGATAATGACTGGTCATCCACCGTTTTCGGGGTGGGAAGGTTGCCGGGGTCGTGATCCCCGATTGCGCCACCCCGGCGCTGCGCCAGCCATTGTTTAATGTGTTCAAACATATAGATTCGGATACCTAGAGTTGGTAAGTCACTTCCAGCTTTTGCTGAAGCCTTTGCGCCTGTCGAAAAGACTCCCTTAGAATCCGTCGGTCCAGTGGGTTCAGGTCATCCGGATCAATGTAGTTGGTCAGGTCTTCGCCTTTGTCCAGCATTTCCTGGTGCGCACGCATCCGGATCGCCTGAATCAGGCTGTAGGCTTCTTTCCAGGCATTGGCGTCTTTGGCGTCAAAGACGCCTTTCTTTGACAGCTGTTCCATCCGTTCCAGCGTGTTCGCATTCTCAACGCCGTTGGCAAGTGCAAACACCCGGACTGACTCGACAAAGGGCGCCAGGCCTTGTCGTTTCAGGTCCAGCACGTGCTTCTTCTCTTCGTTCAGGTATCGGAAATTCCGGAACATGGTCAGCGGCGGCTTGCGTTGAAGCGCGTTCCCGGCAAGCATTTTCTGGAACAGGGCATTCTTGCGGATTCGCTCCAGAACCCTTTCCAGCAGGCGGTGAAGAGATTCTGTGGGGCCGAAAACCGCGCGCATATCCAGGAAGATGGACGAGTACACCAGGTTTTGCGGAGTTGAGGCATCGATAAACCGGATAAACCAGTCATCCCACTCGGCAACGCTCAGGCACAGTTTGGGGTTGCTGGCCATGATGTTGCCTTTGCACAGGGTGAAGCCGCACTCCGCCAGTTCATCGTTGACCTTGCGGGCAAACGGCAACAGCTTCTCACGTACCTGATCTTCGGTCATGCCATCAGGCGTTTCGAACAGGATGCCGTTGTCCTGGTCCGTCAGCAGCGTCTGTTCCTGTCGACCTTCGCTGCCAAAGGTCAGCCAGGTGAAGGGAATACCAGGGTCACTCTTTTTCAGGTTCAATTCCAATACACGCCTGACGGTAACGTCGTTCAGGGTGGTGATGATCTTGACGACCTGCCCGGAGTCGGCGCCGTGGGCCAGCATGGAATCGACCAGCCGGGACACGTCGGTTCGCAGGCTGACCAGTGTACGAAGATGGGTCGCGGTACCGATGGTTCGCGCCAGATTGACCAGGTCCACTCGCTGTAGCGAAAACAGGTCCCGCTCTGACACCACGCCAATCAGCAAGTCATCGTCATCGACCACGCACAGATGCGCAAAATGGTGTTCGGCCATCAACATGGCGGCTTCGAAGGCATCGGCGGTAGCGGGCAGGCGGCAGGGGTCTTTGGTCATCACCTGGCGGATGGGCGTGTCCAGCGGGCCCTTTTCTTCTGCGATCATGGTGCGCAGGTCGCGCAGGGTGAAAATGCCGGTGGGGTGCCGGTTGTCATCGGTGATGATGATACTGCCAACGTTGTTTTCATGCATACGGGCGACGGCCTTGTGCACCGGCAGATCCGGCGAGCACACGATCGGATTGCGCAGCGCATAGCGCTCAAGCGGGGTGTCCAGACTGTTGCTTGAGCCAATCGAAGCCATGGCGCGGGACTGAATGCGCTGATTAACCTGGTCCAGCAGGCTGCTGACACCGCGCAGGCAGAAGTCGCGGAAAGGTTCACTCTCCGAAAACAGGGTAATAAAGGCTTTCTGTTCGATGCTCAGGCAAAAGGTGTCGCCAGACGCCCGGTGCAGGGTTCGGGTCGGGCGCTCACCAATCAGGGCCGCCAGCGGGAAACACTCACCCTGGCTGATTTCAAAGGTGGTTTCTGCCCGGTCTTCTTTCTCGTTGTGGCGCTCGCCCCGGATTCGCCCTTGTTTAACGATGTAAAAACGCTTTACCACACCCTCTTCCGGTGACAGTACGACGTCCTCATCGGCATAGAATCGAAGGGTGGCGTGCTCGGCAAAGTGGGCCAGATGGGTGTCATCCATGCTGGAAAAGGGCGAGTGTTCCCTCAGGAACGTCATGATGGCCCGCGTGTTCTGTGGGCGAGTAGTATCCTGATTTGCAGCAGCCATATCACAATCCATGGTGTGTCAGAGCAGGTCGGCCTTGGCAGATGCTCCGCCGTTGTTGTTATCCGCCTGAAGTGTAGTTCAGCTGCACCTTGTTCTGCCTTAAGATTTTCGTCGCACAACCCAGACGGGCTTTTCTTTATGGTAGTCCCTTGCGGTGGTAGAGTTCTGATACTCGTCAATCCAGAAGCAGTTTCTCCCATGACCAGTAAAGACGAACGCCTGGCGTTTCTTGAAGAGATGAAGGATGTTCAGCGTATTCGCAGACCGAATCGTGCTGAGGTGTCGGTTTCCAGAGAGCTGACGCCTGGTCATATGGAGCGGCAAAAGGCCGCGGTCCAAACACCGTTCCGGGACATCAACCCGCTGACTTCCGACATGGTGGAGCCTCTGACGGCGCACGATCTGCTCAGCTGGATGCGCCCGGGTATTCAGCACGGCGTGTTTAAAAAACTTCGGATGGGGCAGTACCCGATTGAAGCCAGGCTGGACTTGCATCGGATGACCGTTGAGCAGGCTCGCCGTGAAGTGTTTGGGTTTATCAATGATTGTGTGCGTTACGGCCTGCGGTCGGTGATCATTCTGCATGGCAAAGGCGAGCGAAACCCGGACGGTATCGCCCAGCTGAAAAGCTACCTGGCCAAATGGTTGCCGGAGCTGGACAGCGTGCTCGCCTTTCATTCGGCCCAGAAACACCATGGCGGCACCGGAGCGGTTTATGTCATGGTGCGCAAAAGCGACAGGGACAAGCAGGAAAACCGGGAAATTCATAATAGCCGGTAAGCCAGGTGGTGCCGGTGACTCTCATAACTGCTCCAAGAGGTAGTGAATATGAACAAGCAATGGTTGGCACTGGTGATGTTGGTGAGCCTGTTGGCGCTGTCTGGTTGCAAGGACCGGGTGATCTGGGACGATAAAGGCAAGGTGGAGAGTGCTACCGAGGACCGTGAGGTGTGGGACTCCCAGGGGAAAATGAATACCGGTGATCGCAAGATCTGGGTAGATCAGGACGGCAAAGAAGTCGTCAAATAATCAATGTGTCGTATTAAAAGATAACAAGAGGAATGGTCTATGGCGTTCAGCCTGACAGTGAACGGCCACCGTCACACCGTTGATGTTGATCCGGATACACCCTTGCTTTGGGTAGTGCGGGATGAGATTGGCCTTAAAGGTACCAAGTTTGGCTGCGGAGCAGGTTTGTGTGGAGCCTGCACGGTGCATGTCAACGGCCAGCCTGCGCGGTCTTGCTCAACGCCGATTGAGCTGGTTGACGGTGCTGACATTACGACCATTGAAGGGCTGGAGACTGAGGGCCGGTTGCATCCGTTGCAGCAGGCCTGGATCGATGAGGGGGTGCCCCAGTGTGGCTATTGCCAGTCGGGACAGATCATGACCGCGGCGCATCTGCTCGCCAATAACGCCTCACCGTCTCGGGATGAGATTGTCACGGCCATGACCGGCAATCTGTGCCGGTGCGGCACCTATGCGCGCATCGTGGCGGCGGTTGAGGCCGTTGCTGGCGGTGTCGGGCAGTACGAGCCCGCCCCGGAGGATGCGTGATATGACCATGAACCGACGAGATTTTCTCAAAGTCAGCACCGGAGCCTCGGGCAGTTTGATCCTGGCGGTATCGATACCGGGCTGCGCCTCGATTCAGACGGGGTTCGAGCCGGAGACCGGCGAGTGGAAGCCGGACGTGTGGCTCGAGCTGAGCCGCGATGATGACATTGTCTTTACTCTGGCCCGGGTAGAGATGGGGCAGGGTGCTTACACAGGTTTGACCACACTGATTGCGGAAGAACTGGATGTAGACCCTGCCCGGATCAGTGTGAAATTTGCCCCGGTGGCCCCGGAATATCGCAACCCGCTGTTTGGGTTGCAGTTGACCGGCGGCAGCACCAGTCTTGCCACCAGCTGGAAGCCTTTGCGCGAGGCCGGCGCCTCGGCCAGGCAGATGTTGGTGATGGCGGCTGCCCGGGTGTGGGAGGTCAATGCCAGCGACTGCACCACCGAGGATGGTCGGGTCGTGCACCCGAACGGCATCGATTCGCTGCGTTATGGCCAGCTGGTTGAGCTGGCGGATAAGGAAGTGATTCGGGGCGATGTTGCGCTCAAGCCAAAATCCGAGTGGAAGTACATTGGCCGCCAGGCTGGAAAGCTGGACGCCCACGCCAAAGTTACCGGCAAAGCTGTTTATGGCATGGATGTTGATCTGCCGGACATGGTCTATGCGGTGATGACGCGAAGCCCGCGCTATGGCGGTGTGGCCAGGGGTTTTAATCGCAGTGAGGTGATTGGCTTACCCGGCGTGCAGGATGCCTTTATCACGGAGCGGGGCGTTGCGGTGGTTGCCAACAGTTACTGGCAAGCCAGAAAAGCGCAGCAGGCATTGCAGGTCGACTGGGATATGACGGATGCGCTGGATACCTCGACAGAGCAGGTTTTCGAAGGTTATCGACGGGCCGCCAGTGACGATTCTGGTGTTAAGGAGCGAACCGAAGGCAGTGTGAGCAAGGCCGCAGAACAAGCGGAAAAGTTGGTGGAAGCCGAATACGAGCAGCCCTACCTTGCTCACGCCACCATGGAACCAATGAATGCGACGGCGTGGTATCACGACGGCAAATTGGAGGTATGGGCTCCGACCCAGGCGCCCGATCTGGGCCGGATCGCGGCGGCCAGGCATTCGGACCTGTCTCCGGGTGATGTCAATATTCATACCACGTTTCTGGGCGGTGGCTTTGGTCGCCGCTTGACGCAGGACTACATCGAAGAGGTCTCAGCGGTTGCCTATCAGCTCAAGGTTCCGGTCAAGCTGATCTGGTCCCGTGAGGAGGATACCCGTCACGGCTTTTTGCGCCCGGCAATGCTGCACAGAATGAAGGGCAGTCTGGCGGACGGCCAGCTGACCGGCTGGCAGCACCAGATTGTCGGCCCTCAGGTGCTCGACTGGTACGTTCGCAATGCCGCCCCTGCCCAATACCCATGGGCGCCAAAGTTTCTCTACGACACCCTTGGGAAAGTTGGCCTGATGGCGGAGGGCATTGCCACACCAAAAGATATATCAGCCATTGAGGGAGCCGTCGGCTATCCCTACCAGGTGCCTAATATCAGTGTGCGTCACACTCATACCGATCCAGGTGTCCCGATTACCTGGTGGCGCTCGGTAGGTTATTCCCACAACGGTTTTGCGGTCGAGACCTTCATGGATGAGCTGGCCTATGAGTCTGGCGAAGACCCGATGCAGTTTCGTCGAAAGATGCTGGATTCAGAGCCGCGCCACCGCGAGGTTCTGGATCGGGCGGCCAGGCTGGCGGGCTGGGGCGAGCCAGCACCGGAAGGACGAGCGCGGGGCATTGCGCTTTTCAAAAGTTTTGGCACCTACGTGGCTCAGGTGGTCGAGGCTGGTGTTGAGAACGGTGAAATCAAAGTCCACAAAGTCACCTGCAGTGTGGATTGTGGGCAAGTGGTTAACCCCAGGATCGTTGAGGACCAGATTGCCGGGGGCATACTGTTTGGCCTGACCGCAGCCTTGTATGGCGAGATCAATTTTGATCAGGGCGAAATCCGCCAGAGCAATTTCCACGATTACCGCCTGCTGCAGTTGCATCAGGCCCCTGAGGTGGTTGTGGACATCGTCGACAGTAATGCCGAGCCGACCGGTGTGGGTGAGCCGGGTGTGCCACCGGTCATTCCGGCGCTGGGGAATGCCCTGTTTGCCCTGACGGGAAAGCGCCAGCGCCGTTTGCCGTTGACGGCATAAGCCAAACCGGTTTGCCGGGGGCCATGGCAGGCTTATAATGACGGCCACTTGGCGCCCGGCAGGGCGCGCACCCAGCGGGAGAACGCGTGTGTTTGATGTAACCCGATACGCCACCGCCGCCCAGTCGATTGTTGACGCGGGCCGGTTTCTTTACGATCGTGGCTGGTCGCCAGCGACCAGTAGTAATTATTCCGCACGACTTGACCATGATCATGTGGCTATTACGGTATCTGGTCGTCACAAGGGCCAGTTGACGGCCGGTGACGTGATGGTAGTGGATCTGAACGGTCAGGCGGTGCAGAGCGACTGTAAATCCTCAGCCGAGACGCTGTTGCATACGGTTCTGTATCAGATCTTTCCGAATGTCGGTGCCGTTCTGCACACGCATTCGGTCAAGGCCACGGTTCTGAGCCGTTTGGCTTCGCCGGGCAGTGCGCTTGATTTTGAAGGGTATGAGCTCCAGAAAGCGTTTTCCGGTGTTGAAACCCATGAAGGCATCCTCAGCATTCCTGTTTTTGACAATACCCAGGATATTCCGGCGCTGGCGGAGCAGACCCGTGAGTGGTTCCAGGCCCGCCCGGACCAACCTGGATACCTGATCCGTGGCCATGGCCTCTATACCTGGGGCAAAACCATGGCGGATTGTCTGCGCCACGTGGAAGCCTTCGAATTCCTGTTTGAATGTGAACTTGAAACCATGAGGGTCCGCCCATGACCACCCTGAGTATTTTCAATCAGAGCCAGCCAGAGGCAGCTCATACGGTCACCACTGATCCGAAAGTGATCGGCGACACCCTCGCCAGTCACGGTGTGCGCTTTGAGCGTTGGCCAACCCGCGATTTGCCGGCCGATGCCAGTCAGCAGCAGATACTGGAGAGCTACGCCGATGAAGTTGAGGCGCTAAAGCGTGAGTGCGGTTTTCAAACTGCGGATGTGGTCAGTCTGAATCCTGATCATCCTCAGAAGGAGGCGTTCCGGCAGAAGTTTCTGGATGAGCACACCCACAGCGAAGACGAAGTCCGCTTCTTTGTCCGGGGCCAGGGCCTGTTCTATCTGCACTTTGGCGATCAGGTGTATGCGCTGATGTGCCAGAAGAATGACCTGATCAGCGTGCCGAATGGCACGCACCACTGGTTTGATATGGGCCCGGCGCCTGAGTTTACCTGCATCCGGCTGTTCACCAATCCTGAAGGCTGGGTGGCCAGCTTTACCGGCGAAGACATTGCCACCCGACTACCAGGCTATGAAGTGCTGGCAGGGGCCGCAGGATGATTCGTGTTGTTCTGACCGACATCGAAGGCACCACCAGCTCGATTTCGTTTGTCCACGACGTGCTGTTTCCCTATGCCAGTAAACATCTGCCGGAGTTTGTTCGTACTCACCACCACACCACGCCGGCGGTCGCAGAGCAGTTGGCGCTGGTTGCGGAGAAAAGTGGCGTCGATGGTAAGAACCTGGAGGGGCTGATCGACGTGCTGCAGCGCTGGATTGCAGAAGATCGCAAAGAAGGACCGCTCAAGGCACTGCAGGGTATGGTCTGGGAGCAGGGTTACCACAGCGGCGAGCTGAAAGGCCATCTTTATAGCGATGCTGCGGATTACCTTCAGCGCTGGCATGATCGGGGGCTGAGATTGTTCGTATATTCGTCAGGCTCGGTGAAGGCGCAGAAACTGATTTTTGGTTTCAGCAACGAGGGTGATTTCACCCCGTTTTTCTCCGGGTATTTCGATACCGCCGTCGGCGGCAAAAAAGAAGCGCAGTCCTATCGTAATATTCTGGACGAGCTGGGGGTTGATCCAGCGTCTGTTTTGTTTCTGTCCGATATCGAAGCAGAGCTTGAGGCGGCCGAGGCTGCGGGCCTGAAAACAGTCTGGCTGGTTCGGGATGGCGATTTGCCAGACACCGGCCGGTCTGTTGCGCGGGACTTTGCGGAGGTGGACGCGCTGCTGCGTAAACGATAGGAGGTTTTATAATGCCCGGAGTTCGATCGCTGCAATGGCTGGTTCCGGGCGCCTGCGTGCTGATGCTGTCGGGCTGCAATCCGTTTAATGAAGCCGAGCCCATGATGGAAGAGTACCTTGAACGGCTAGGCCGGGTACTTGATACACCTCCCGTTGCCATCCCCGCTGACCTTCCTGAAGCCTCAACCATCCCCCGACGGCGTGACCGGGTGTTGGATATGCCGGATCTTGAGCTGGGCATGCTCGATTTCATGTCGCTTTACGGGTGTGAACTGCAGTACGTGGTCGGAGAACGAAATTCCGTTATGGGCCGGGTGATGCAACCGCTGAATCGCCTCCGTTATGAAGTCCGGTTTATTCAGGCGGCTGAAGAGTGTGTCACTCAGGTAGATGATGAAGAACTTGAGCAGACATTGCTCAGCGCGATAGAAAGCAAGCAGACCACACTGCCCATTGCGATGTGGAATGCCACCTGGGGTGTCGAGGAGGTAGAGCGCCTGCTGACACTGTCCAAGGGTTTCTATCCGGTGGCGCCGGACGTCAATCCGGTATCTGAACTGACCCGGGATCTGGCACAGCTCAACCAGACTGTGGCGGCACTATCAGCGGAGCAGTTTGAGGTACCCCTGGATGACCTTGGCCAAATTCATCAGCGCTGGCAGGCCGAATTCCGCGCTGGGCAGATTATAAACAGTGCGCGTTTGCTGACTGCCACTCTTGATGCGGGCACCGCGACCATAAAAGCGCGGCTGGAAGAGCGCCCTTTGTGCCTGAACAGCCGCCCGAACAATCAATCGGAGATTGTCCGGAATTTCTTCTTCAATATTTACATCGGCGAGATCCAGCCTTACATGAGCGATGTCAGCCGGGCCCGGGATTCGTTGATTGTGGCGTTGGCTGAGCTGGCAGACCGGCAGCGCGATGTGATGCCGGAGAGTTTCGAACGTTGGTATCAGCGCCATTTGTCGGATCAGGCGGAGGTCAGTCTCTGGCGGCAACTTGACCGGGCCATGATGGAGCACACCCGACACTGGCAGGACTTGCTGGCGCAGTGTGGTATGCGCCCTGGCTGAGGGCTGTTTCAGCGTTGGCTTTCCGGAGTTACTCGCAGTATCTCCTCGACGGTGGTCTGGCCAGAAGCCACTTTCTGGGCACCACCAAGCCGCAGTGATTTCATCCCTTCTTTGTAGGCATCCAGCCTCAACTGTTCCAGTTCACAGTGATCGTTGATCTGTCGTGTGAGCTTGTCTGACAGTGTCATGATCTCGTACACGCCCGCGCGACCCAGATAGCCGGTATTACGGCATTCCAGGCAGCCGACCGGGTGATAGAACTGCCGGGGCGCGGGTGCTTTCCAGGGGCGGGTCAGGGTTTGCCAGGCCTGTTCGTCTGCCTCGCCGGGTTCTTTACAATGGGGGCACAGGGTGCGCGCCAGGCGCTGTGCCATCACGCCCAACACAGTGGCGCGGATCAAATAGGGCGGTATGCCCAGCTCCATCAGTCGGGTGATGGCGCTGGGCGCATCGTTGGTGTGCAGGGTTGAGAGCACCAGGTGGCCGGTCAGGGCCGCCTGCACCGCCATCTCGGCGGTTTCCAGATCCCGGATCTCGCCGATCATGATGATGTCCGGATCCTGGCGCAGCAGCGCCCGCACGCCCTGGGCAAACGTCAGGTCTATGTTGGTCTGTACCTGCATCTGGTTGAACGCCGGTTCCACCATCTCAATAGGGTCTTCGATGGTGCAGATATTCAGCTCCGGTGTCGCCAGCTGCTTCAGGGTGGAATACAGCGTGGTGGTCTTGCCGGAACCGGTTGGGCCGGTGACCAGAACAATGCCGTGGGGGCGCGAGGTTATGGTCTGCCAGCGCTCCCGATCGTCTTTGCTGAAGCCCAGCTGTTCAAAGGATTTCAGCAATACCTCCGGATCGAAAATCCGCAGCACCATTTTCTCACCAAAGGCCGTGGGCATGGTGGCCAGGCGCAGTTCGACCTCGCTGTTATCAGGTTTGCGGGTTTTGATCCGGCCATCCTGGGGGCGGCGTTTTTCGGCTACGTTCAGCCGACCCAGAATTTTCAGGCGGCTGGTGACCGCAACGCCAACCTGTTCGGGAAATTCGTAGACATTATGCAGCACGCCATCAATCCGGAAGCGCACCTGGGTGACGCCGCGCCTGGGTTCGATATGAATGTCGGAGGCGCGCTGCTCGAAAGCGTACTGCAGCAGCCAGTCAACAATTTTAACCACATGCTGGTCATTGGCGTCTGGATTTTCATTGGAGCCAAGATCCAGTAATTGCTCGAAATTCTGGTTGGTGGCAGCGCTCGGTTTCTGGCCGCCACCGGCTTTATTGACGGAATTGGCCAGCTGGTAAAATTCAATGGTATAGCGCCGGATGGCTTCCGGGTTGGCGACAACCCTGCGAATGTCTTTGCGGATGGCCTGGCGAAGGTTGCTTTCCCACTCATTTTTGAAAGGCTCAGTGCTGGCAATCAGCACTTCGTCCTTACCAATTTCAACCGCCAGGATGCCGTGCCGCTGGGCGAAGGCGTAAGACATCACCCGGGCGATGGCCGGGGTGTCTATTTTCAGCGGGTCAATGTGGTAGTAATCCTGTCCCGCCCAACGGGCCAGCCAATGAGTGAGCCGGTCCAGATCAAGGGTGCGACCATCAGCCCGGCTGGTGATGCCGGCAATGGCAATCAACTCCAGTGGGTGCCTGGGTGCCGTTTGTCCATTATGGGAAGCAGCGCCAAGATTGGCCGTCAGTACTTTTTCGGCGTCTTGTTGGCTGATTTCGCCGCTCTGCACCAGCGCAGAACACAGATCTCTCAGGGTCAGTGTTTGCCGGTGGGGCGGTGGCGGCATAGCGTGCGTTGACTCAGCCATTTTGCTCAACTCCTGGTGCTTGGCGTCCTTAGTTGGCAACCGGGCGGTTTACTTTCAGGTGGACCATAGCGACGGTGAACAGCAGAAAGGTCAGTACCATCAGGATCATGGGTCCGACAGCGCCTTCAGTCAGCCAGGCCGACACTACCGCCTCAGTAAAGTAGAAGATCACCACAAACGCCATCCAGATGTAGCCCCGGTTGTGGCCCCGAAAAACCGGAACGGCAAAGGCCAGCAGCGGCAGCAGTTTGACGGATAGCATCAGGGTAACTGACACCCCCTCTACGGGAGGCGGGTAAAATGTGGTTGCCAGTAGGGTAGCCAAGACGCCCAGGTAGATTGCGATGGTCAGTCGGGCTGTGGTTTTCGCTTTGTCATTATGAAGCATAGGGTGATCCGGCTAGTTGAATGGGCAATGAGGTCGGGTTCAGTAAACGGTCAATCCGTGAGTTTTGTCGCGAGGCGAGCCAGCCGTTCGCCGAAAGCCTGGCACAGAGTCTTCTCGTGATCGCTCAGGGGTTGTTGTGCGCCAGTGCCGGCCCAGTGAGTGGGACCGTAGGGCGTGCCGCCGGTGGACGTCTCATTCAGCGCGCTCTCGGAATAGGGCAGTCCGCACAGTACCATGCCATGGTGCAGCAGCGGCATCATCATGGTGAGCAGAGTGGTTTCCTGACCGCCATGCAGGCTGCCGGTTGAGGTGAATGCGCCTGCCGGTTTACCCGAAAGCTTGCCGTTCAGCCAGAGATCGCCGGTGCCGTCCAGAAAATGCTTCAGGGGTGCTGCCATGTTGCCGAAGCGGGTCGGGCTGCCTAGGGCGAGACCGGCACAATTAGCCAGATCGTCCTTCGTGGCATAGGGTGCGCCGGTGTCCGGCACCGCCGGTAAGCTTGCCGTGGTGTCTGCGGATACCGGCGGTACGGTACGGATCCTGGCGTCCATGCCGGCAACTCTGGCGACGCCTCGGCCGATCTGGGTGGCCATTTCAGCGGTCTGACCGTTCCGGCTGTAATAAAGAACGAGGATGTAGGGGGTGGTGTCGCTCATGTCAGCTCCTGGCCAGTTGACTTAAAGAATGTCGAGGACACTCTCGGGGGGTCTGCCGATGGCAGCTTTACCGTTGGCAATGACGATGGGCCGCTCAATCAGTTTGGGTGTCTTGACCATGGCCTCGACCAGCTGCTCCCGGGTGAGCTCCGGATTGTCCAGGCTTTGTTCCCGATACTCGGTTTCTTTTGTCCGCATTATTTTACGGGGTTCGCAATCAAGAAGATCAAGAACCTGTAACAGTTCCTGCTCTGTTGGTGGCGTCTCAAGGTAGCGTATAATCTCCGGCTCGATACCTTGTTGCTGAAGCAACTCAAGGGTCTGGCGTGATTTTGAGCACCGTGGGTTGTGGAAAATGCGGGTTGGTTCTGTCATGGTCATGCCCGGTTTACAGTGATGATTGCGGTCCGTTTAAGGGGGCGTAGTCTAACAGGAGGATATCCCTTGCAGTACCCTCGGCACCTGTCCATTCCATCTATTATCAACCCTTCTGGGCGACGCTGGCTGCTGTTGCCCGTGTTGATTGCGGCGCTGATTCTGTCTGGTTGTGAAAAAACCGAACTGGCACGCTCGAACGGCACTCTGGTTGATTGGGATGAGTACCGTGGCCAGTGGGTGCTGGTAAATTATTGGGCAGAATGGTGTGCGCCCTGCCTGGAAGAGATTCCAGAGCTTAATCATATCGATAAGGCCCCGGACATTGCCGTGTTGGGCGTTAATTTTGATGGCATAGAAGGCCCTGCTCTGGAAGAGCTTGGTCAGCGCATGGGTATTGAATTCACTATGCTGGGGCAGGACCCGGGGCCAGAATTTGGCTGGAAGGTGCCCATGGCCTTGCCGGCGACGTTTGTAGTGGACCCGGCGGGCACACTGGTTGAAACACGCTTTGGTCCTCAAACCGAAGAAGATTTACGCACCCTGATCGGCGGTTGACCATGGCAAATACGTTCGTACACCTGAGAGTACATTCAGAATATTCCCTGGTGGATGGCCTGGTCCGGGTCAAGCCGCTGATTGGTCGTGTTGCCGAGTTGGGCATGCCGGCGGTGGGCCTGACCGAGCAATCCAATATGTGCTCACTGGTGCGTTTTTATAAAGCGGCCATGGGCGCGGGCGTAAAACCGATCATTGGTGCTGATCTCTGGCTGGAAAATCCGGATGAGCCGGAAAATCCGTTCAGGCTGACCTTGCTGGCCCGTGACAACGATGGCTATCTGCACCTCACCGAAATCATTTCTCTTGGGTACACCGAAGGCCAGCGCTATGGCAAGCCGATTGTCCGCAAGGCCTGGCTGGAGGCTCGCGCTGGCGGGCTGATTGCCTTGTCGGGCGCGAAAATGGGCGATGTGGGCAAAGCACTGCTGGCCGGAAAGCCAGAGTTGGCGCGGGAACGGGCCCAGTACTGGATGGCGTTGTATCCTGACAGCTACTACCTGGAGTTGCAGCGCACGGACCGGGCCGGTGACGAAGATTGCCTGCACTTGAGTGTCGGCCTGGCCGCTGAGATGGGTCTGCCAGTGGTGGCAACCAACGATGTGCACTTTTTGACGGCGGAAGACTTTGAGGCCCACGAAGCTCGGGTCTGTATTGGTGAAAGCCGCACCCTGGATGACCCGCGCCGGGACCGCCGATTCAGCGACCAGCAGTACCTGCGCAGCGCTGAGGAAATGATCGAGTTGTTCTCGGATATCCCCGAAGCGGTCGAGAACACGGTCGAAATTGCCCGCCGCTGCTCGGTGAAGGTGCGTCTGGGCGAATACTTCCTGCCCAATTACCCGATCCCGGAAGGCATGACCAAGGACGAATACTTCCGGCATGTGTCGGAAGAAGGCCTGGAAATGCGCCTGGAAACCATCCTCAACAAAGAGGATCCGGAGTACGACGAGAAGCGTGACGAATACTACAAGCGGCTGAAGTTCGAGCTGGATATCATTATCCAGATGGGGTTTCCGGGCTACTTTCTGATCGTTATGGACTTTATCAAGTGGGCCAAGAATAACGGCGTACCAGTAGGACCGGGCCGGGGCTCTGGTGCTGGTTCTCTGGTGGCCTACGCGCTGCTGATTACCGATCTGGACCCACTGGAATACGACCTGCTGTTCGAGCGGTTCCTGAACCCGGAACGGGTCTCCATGCCCGACTTCGACGTCGACTTCTGCATGGAAGGCCGCGACCGGGTGATCGAATACACCGCTGAGAAATACGGCCGTGAAGCGGTCTCCCAGATCATTACCTTCGGTACCATGGCCGCCAAGGCCGTTGTGCGGGACGTGGCCCGGGTGCAGGGCAAGTCTTATGGCCTGGCCGATAAACTGTCCAAGCTGATTCCTTTTGAAGTGGGCATGACTCTCAATAAGGCCATTGAGCAGGAGCCCCAGCTTAAAGAGTTTCTGGAACAGGATGAGGAAGCCCAGGAAATCTGGGAAATGGCGTTGAAGCTCGAAGGCGTTTGCCGTAACGCGGGCAAACATGCCGGGGGCGTGGTGATTGCGCCCACCAAGATTACCGATTTCTCGCCACTGTACTGCGATGATGAAGGCGGCAGCCTGGTCACTCAGTTTGACAAGAACGATGTGGAGGAAGCCGGGCTGGTCAAGTTCGACTTCCTGGGTTTGCGGACCCTGACCATCATCAAATGGGCATTGCACATGATCAACCCGCGCCGGGAGAAGCGCGGGGAGCCGGAACTGGACATTGCGGCCATTCCTCTGGATGACAAGTTGTCGTTCGAAGTGCTCAAGAAGGCGGAAACGACGGCGGTGTTCCAGCTGGAATCCCGTGGAATGAAGGATCTGATCCGCCGCCTGCAACCGGACTCCCTGGAAGACATGATCGCCCTGGTGGCCCTGTTCCGCCCTGGCCCCTTGCAGTCGGGCATGGTGGACGACTTTATCGACCGTAAGCACGGCAAGCAGCCGATGTCTTACCCGCATCCAGATTACCAGTTTGATGGCCTGAAACCGGTGCTGGAGCCCACGTACGGGGTTATCCTGTATCAGGAACAGGTCATGCAGATCGCCCAGGTGATGGCGGGCTATACGCTGGGTGGCGCAGACATGCTGCGCCGGGCGATGGGTAAGAAAAAGCCCGAAGAAATGGAAAAGCAGAAGGCCTTCTTCCTGGAGGGCTGCGCCGGCAACGGCATCGATAAAACTCTCGCTGAAAACATCTTCGACCTGGTGGAAAAATTCGCCGGTTACGGTTTCAACAAGTCTCACTCCGCTGCCTACGCGCTGGTGTCTTATCAGACGCTCTGGATGAAGGCCCATTACCCGGCTGAGTTCATGGCGGCGGTGTTGACCGCCGATATGCAGAATACAGACAAGGTAGTGACGCTGGTCGAAGAGTGCCGGAACATGAAGCTGGACCTTCTGGTTCCGGATGTTAGCCGGTCTGAGTACACCTTCACGGTGAACGATGAAGGTCAGATTATTTACGGCCTGGGCGCCATCAAAGGCCTGGGTGAAGGCCCCATTGACAGTGTGGTTGCGGCGGCCAGAGAGGGTGGTCCGTTCCTCGATATCTTTGATTTCAGCCGTCGGGTTGACCTGAAGAAGGTCAATAAGCGCGCCATGGAAGCGCTTATTCGCGCGGGCGCCATGGATAAACTGGGTGCCAGTCGTGCCCAGTTGATGGCGAGCATCGACAAGGCCGTGCAGCAGGCCGGCCAGCAGTCCCGAAACGACGCGGTTGGTATGGTCGACATGTTCGGGGAAATGCTGGAAGGCGGAGAAGACGGCGATCCCTATGAGGACGTAGCCAATGTTCGTGAGTGGCCGGAGAAGCAGCGCCTGAGAGGGGAGAAAGACACCCTCGGGATTTACCTTACCGGCCATCCGTTTGATGAATATGAACGAGAAGTGCGGCGATTTGTGCGTTCATCCATTGCAGATCTCAAGCCCAACAAATCACCCCAGCGGGTTGCCGGCCTGGTGGTGGCCCAGCGCACGATGAAAACCCGCACGGGCTCGACCATGTGTTTTATCACCCTGGACGATCGCAGTGCTCGCATCGAGGCCACTTTGTTCTCTGAGGCCTTTTTTGAGAACAGAGAGTTGCTACAATCCGATCAAGTGATTGTGGTGGAGGGGCAGGTCAGTCACGATGATTATTCCGGGCAGATGAAAATGCGGGTGAGCTCGGTGATGGATGTCGCCACCGCTCGACAGCAGTTCAGCCGCGGCATCAGACTGGCCTTGCACTCAGAACAGTTGCAGAACGGGCTGCTGGATAAACTGGATGACACCCTGCGGCCATTCCGCAACGACGGCAGTCCGGTCTGGATCGAATACAGCAGTGCTGAAGCCAGAACCCGGATTGAACTGGGTGAGTCCTGGCGGGTGCAGCCGGATGACAACCTGTTGTTTGAGCTGAAACACCTGGTGGGCGACCAGTCTGTGGAACTGGTCTATGATTAATACCAATGTCCGCTTTAGCTGCGCGATTTGCGCTGCTATCTTTGTCCCAAATTCTGGTTATGGCGGGTTAGATCCCGCCTGGCAATCAAATGATGGAACATCATGAACCCTAATTACCTGGATTTCGAACAGCCGATCGCCGACCTGGAAGCCAAGATTGAAGAGCTTCGCATGGTGGGCAACGACACCGACATCAACATCACCGATGAAATCAGCCGCCTCAAGAAGAAGAGCGTCAGCCTCACGGAGACCATCTTCTCTGACTTGCAGTCCTGGGACGTAGCGCGGCTTGCGCGGCATCCACGCAGACCCTATACCCAGGATTACATCGATCTGATCTTTGAAGATTTCGATGAGCTGCATGGTGATCGCCGTTACGCGGACGATCAGGCCATCATCGGCGGTACCGCCCGCCTGGATAACCAGCCTGTGATGGTGATAGGTCACCAGAAAGGCCGGGAAATTCGTGAGAAGGTCAGGCGGAACTTTGGCATGCCGCGCCCTGAGGGTTATCGCAAAGCGTTACGCCTGATGGAGATGGCCGAGCGCTTCAAGATGCCGATTCTGACCTTTATCGACACGCCCGGAGCCTATCCGGGCATTGGCGCCGAAGAGCGTGGCCAGAGTGAGGCCATTGCCTTTAACCTGGCGGTGATGTCGCGGTTGAAAACCCCCATCATTTCCACGGTGATTGGTGAGGGTGGTTCTGGTGGCGCATTGGCCATTGGCGTGTGTGACCAGCTGAACATGTTGCAGTACTCCACCTATGCGGTCATTTCACCGGAAGGTTGCGCGTCCATTCTCTGGAAGAGCGCGGAATATGCGTCTGTGGCTGCCGAGGCCATGGGCGTGACCGCTCAGCGGCTGAAAGAGCTGGGCGTTGCAGACAATATCATTGAAGAGCCTCTGGGTGGCGCGCACCGCAATCCCGAGAAAATGGCCAAAACGCTGAAAACGCGACTCACCAAAGGCCTGGCTGAACTCGGCCGGCTTCCCCAGGACGAACTGGTTTCGCGCCGTTATCAGCGTTTGACCAAGTATGAAGGCGGGCGGTAACGCCGCCCGGGACCCTGACTGGCCTGGGGATCTTGTTGAGCCAGTCAGCACACTCCCCGATTATTCCCGACTCTGGGTCGCCTTCAGTGGTGGCCTGGATTCTGCTTTGCTGTTGCACGTGGTGTCAGCCTGCCATCCTGACGTAACCGCCTTGCACATTAACCATCAGCTTCAACCCAACCATGAGCAGACCGAGCAGTTTTGTCGTGATACCTGTGCGCGACTGTCTGTGCCATTGGTGGTGCAGCGAGTTGAAGTGGGGGTAGCCGGTGCCAGCGGTCTTGAAGCGGCGGCGCGGAGTGCCCGTTACCGGGTGTTCAAAAACCAGCTTGGCGAGAATGACCTGCTGCTGATGGCCCATCACGGCGATGATCAGGCTGAAACGGTGTTGTTCAGATTGCTGCGAGGCTCCGGGGTACATGGGCTGGCGGGTATGCCGCGCACCCGACCGATAGGCCTGGGCCGGCTGTTTCGCCCCTGGCTGAACATCAGTCGTGACCGGCTGGCAGAGGTTGCCAGTGCTGCTGGGCTGAGCTGGACCGAAGACCCCAGCAACGAAAGTCATGCTTTTGATCGCAACTACCTGCGCCATGCGGTATTGCCTGGACTGAAAAGCCGTTGGCCGAACCTGCTCAAACGAGTGGCTCACAGTGCCGAGGCTTGCCGCGACAGCGAACAGCTCAATCAACGCCTGGCGGAGTTGCAGTGGCAAGTTTGCGGGGATGCTGGCCGGGTAAAGCTTGAACCATTCAAAGCGCTGAGTGGGCCTGAGCAGCGCAATCTGGTGCGCTGGTGGATCAGCCATCAGCGCTGGCCGGTGCCAGCGATTTCCGACTGGGGGCAGGCGCTGGCAGACATGCTGGAAGCCGGGGAGGATCGGGAGCCTGAAATTCGCGGCGATGGCTTCAGTCTGCGGCGTTACCGGGAACATCTGTATCTGGTGCCGCAAGCGCGTGTCTCTGAGGAGCCAGTGGATCTCTTGCCCGGCCCCGGGCTGAAATGGGCGTGTTGGCGCCTGCAACTGGTAGCGGAAACCCGGGCGCTTACCCCAGAAAATCCACCACCGCCAATACGAATATCTACGAGGCAGGGTGGCGAACGGGTTCGATTCGCGGAGGGTGAGCGCTCCCGTGCGTTAAAAACCTGGTTGCAGGAGCAGGGGGTGCCTCCGTGGGAAAGGGCAGCACTGCCGCTGGTTTACCGGGAGGAACCGGGAACCAGTGAGCTCATTGCCATTGGCGATTTGTGGTGTTCTGGCCAATACTCGGGAAGCGCCCCTGCCGCCGGCTGGCGGCTGATTGTGGAGAGGGATTGTGATTGAGTAGAGGGGGGCTTTCTGGTAGTCTGACGTCCCATCTTGAGATGAACAATCTCCCTCCTTCACCGAACCAGATAATCACGGAATCTGCATGACGCGTTATATTTTCGTCACCGGCGGTGTCGTGTCCTCCTTGGGGAAAGGTATTGCGTCTGCCTCACTGGCAGCCATCCTCGAGGCACGCGGCCTGAAGGTCACTATTCTCAAGCTGGACCCGTACATCAACGTGGACCCCGGCACCATGAGCCCGTTCCAGCACGGTGAAGTTTTTGTCACCGAAGATGGCGCGGAAACCGACCTCGACCTGGGCCATTACGAACGCTTTATTCGTACGCCCATGAGCAAGCGTAACAACTTCACCACCGGCCGTGTGTATGAAGAAGTTATCCGCAAAGAGCGTCGTGGCGATTATCTTGGCGGCACCGTGCAAGTCATCCCCCACATCACTGACGAGATCAAGCGTCGGGTAGTTGAGGGTGCGGCGGGTTCCGACGTGGCCATGATTGAAGTGGGCGGCACCGTAGGCGATATCGAATCGCTGCCGTTCCTCGAAGCCTGCCGTCAGCTCAAGGTTGAGGTGGGCCCCCAGCGCGCGTTGTTCATGCATCTGACTCTGGTGCCATATATTGCGACCGCTGGCGAGATCAAGACCAAGCCGACCCAGCACTCCGTCAAGGAAATGCGCTCCATCGGCCTGCAGCCGGATATTCTGCTGTGCCGTTCCGAGCACGAAGTAGATATCAGTTCCCGTCGCAAGATCGCGCTGTTCACCAACGTTGAAGAGCGGGCGGTGATTCCGTTGCAGGATGCCAAGTCAATCTACGCCATTCCGCGCATGTTGCACGAGTATGGTCTGGATCAACTGGTAATCGAGCGTTTCAATCTGCAGGCCCGCGAGGCAGATCTGAGCGAGTGGGACGAAGTGGTGGATTCCCTGATGAATCCGGAGCAGGAAGTCACCATCGCCATGGTCGGCAAGTACATGGAGCTCCTTGAAGCCTACAAATCTCTGATTGAGTCCTTGCTGCACGCGGGTATCAAAACCCGCACCAAGGTCAATATCAACTACATCGACTCCGAAGACATCGAACGCGACGGCACCAGTGTGCTGGAATCCGCCGATGCCATTCTGGTGCCGGGTGGTTTTGGTGAGCGTGGCGTGGAAGGCAAGATTCGCACGGTGCAGTATGCCCGTGAAAACAAGGTTCCCTACCTGGGCATTTGCCTGGGTATGCAAGTGGCTGTTATCGAGTACGCCCGCAATGTGGCTGGCCTGAAAGATGCCCACAGCACCGAGTTCCGCGAGCATAGTCCGGCACCGGTAGTTGGTCTGATTACCGAATGGCTGGATGCCAGTGGCACCACGGAAGCGCGTACCGAAGCCTCAGACCTGGGTGGCACTATGCGCCTGGGTGCTCAGGATTGCGTGTTGACCGATGGCTCGACCATTGCGGCCTGCTACGGCAAGAAAACCATTCGCGAGCGCCACCGTCACCGCTACGAGGTCAACAATCACTTCTTGCCCAGGTTGGAAGAAGCAGGCCTGAAGATCTCCGGCCGCTCGACCGATGGCCGGCTGGTGGAAGTGGTGGAAGCGCCGGATCACCCGTGGTTTGTGGCGTGTCAGTTCCACCCGGAATTTACCTCCACTCCTCGCGACGGCCACCCGCTGTTCAAGGGTTTTGTTGAGGCAGCACTGGCCAACAAGAAAGGATCCTGAGCATGGCGCAGCGCATGGTGAACGTCGCCGGAATTGAGGTTGCGAACGACAAACCTTTCGTGTTGTTCGGTGGCATGAACGTACTGGAATCACCCGAGCTGGCTATGGACGTGGCCCAGGCTTATGTCGACGCCACTGGCAAACTCGGCATTCCTTACGTGTTCAAGGCGTCGTTCGACAAGGCCAACCGCTCGTCGGTCAACTCGTTTCGCGGCCCCGGCCTCGAAAAAGGGTTGCAGATTCTGGCGGACATCAAGAGCAAGTTCGGCGTGCCGATCATTTCTGATGTGCACACGCCAGAGCAGGCGGCACCGGCTGCGGAAGTGTGCGACATCATCCAGTTGCCGGCTTTCCTGAGCCGCCAGACCGATCTGGTGGTGGCCATGGCCAAAACCGGTGCGGTGATCAACATCAAGAAGGCTCAGTTCCTGGCCCCACAGGAAATGAAACACATCATCACCAAGTGCGAAGAAGCGGGTAACGACAAGATTATCCTGTGCGAGCGCGGTAGCAGCTTCGGCTATAACAACCTGGTGGTCGACATGCTGGGTTTCGGCATCATGAAGTCGATGAACGTGCCGGTGATGTTTGATGTGACCCATTCGCTGCAAATGCCTGGTGGTCGCTCTGATTCTGCGGGCGGCCGACGTGCCCAGGTGACCGATCTGGCGCTGGCGGGCATGTCCCAAGGCCTGGCCGGATTGTTCCTGGAGGCGCATCCTGACCCGGATCAGGCTAAATGCGATGGCCCTTGCGCCCTGCGCCTGAGCCAGCTGGAGCCATTCCTTCAGCGGGTGAAAGCCGTGGATGATCTTGTTAAGAGTTTTAAACCTATCGACACCGCCTGATTGGCGGTGTTCGTTTTTGTCCTGTTCGGGAATACGAGCAGGTGGGGGATGGCTTTCCGAAACACGCTCCTTCGGCACATCCATGTGACGCTTGGGCTCCGCCATCCATGGCTACGCACAGTTTCGGAAAGCCATCCCCCACCTGCTCTAGGCTGAACTTACAACTTGAACCGTTTAGATACAGAAAATCTGGAGAAATTTTCGCATGACCAAGATTGCTAACATCAAAGCTCGTGAAGTTTTGGACTCGCGCGGTAACCCGACAGTAGAAGCGGATGTGATTCTTGAGGACGGCACCCTGGGCCGTGCCTGTGCGCCCTCCGGTGCTTCTACCGGTTCCCGCGAAGCGCTGGAACTGCGTGATGGGGACGAGTCCCGTTACCTGGGTAAAGGTGTTCGCAAAGCGGTTGAGGCCATCAATGGCCAGATTCGTGATGCTTTGGTGGGCAAGGATTCTGCGGATCAGCGTAGCGTCGACCAGATCATGATTGATCTGGACGGCACCGAGAACAAAGCCAACCTGGGCGCGAACGCGATTCTGGCGGTATCTCTGGCCGCCGCCAAAGCTGCTGCCATTTCACTGGGCAAACCGTTGTACGAACACATCGCAGACATCAACGGCACTTCTGGTGAGTTCTCCATGCCGGTGCCGATGATGAATATCCTCAACGGCGGTGAGCACGCGGATAACAACGTCGACATCCAGGAATTCATGGTCCAGCCGGTGTCCGTGAAGAGCTTTGCCGAAGCCCTGCGCGTTGGTGCCGAGATCTTCCACAGCCTGAAAAAAGTACTGAAGGCTCAGGGTCTGAACACTGCCGTCGGCGACGAAGGCGGTTTTGCGCCGAACCTGCCGTCTAACGAAGCGGCTCTGGCGGTCATTAAGGAAGCGGTCGAGAATGCCGGTTACGAGCTGGGCAAAGATGTCACTCTGGCTCTGGATTGTGCGTCTTCCGAGTTCTACAAAGACGGCCAGTACCAGTTGGCCGGTGAGGGCAAGAGCTTCGATTCTGAGGGCTTTGCCGATTACCTGGCGGGCTTGTGTGAGCGTTATCCGATCGTGTCTATTGAAGACGGCATGGACGAGAGCGACTGGGACGGCTGGAAGGTGTTGACCGACAAACTGGGCGACAAAGTTCAGTTGGTGGGTGATGACCTGTTCGTAACCAACACCAAGATCCTGAAGCAGGGTATCGAGAAGGGTGTGGGTAACTCGATTCTGATCAAGTTTAACCAGATCGGTAGCCTGTCCGAGACTCTGGATGCCATCAAGATGGCTCAGGATGCCGGTTACACGGCGGTGATTTCTCACCGTTCCGGTGAAACTGAAGACACCACCATTGCCGATCTGGCGGTGGCAACTTGCGCTGGTCAGATCAAGACTGGTTCTTTGTGCCGCTCTGATCGGGTTGCCAAGTACAACCAGCTGCTGCGTATTGAAGAGGCGCTGGAAGGTAAGGCACCGTACCTTGGTCTGAGCGAAATCAAGGGTCAGGGTTAAGATCGGGCGGTAGTTTGTGGCCTGCCAGTGGTAGCTGGCAGGTAACAAAATGTTAAGGCCATCGCGTTCTGGATGAAAATTCGGAAACGATGGCCTTTTTGTACAGTGACTTACGGGAATTTGTTGCTAATCTACTATAAGGTCTATACTTGACCGTCGATGCCGACTTTAATTTTGGTTATTTTCTGAGCTGATTTGCATGAAAACGCTTTGGGCCATTCTGGTAGTGCTGATTCTCCTGCTGCAGGTTCGCCTGTGGATCGGGGAGGGTAGCTTTGCGCAGGTTTGGTCACTGGAGAAGGCGATTGCGGAGCAGCGGGCCGAGAATGCCGGGTTGGCGGGGCGTAATGACCGGCTTTATGCGGAGGTGCGGAATCTTCGTAATGAGCAGGGGGCGGTAGAGGAGCGGGCCCGAATGAACCTGGGGCTTATTCGTGAAGACGAGACGTTTTTCCTGGTCGTCGAGAATTAAATTCCGTGCATAGAGCACCGGGGCCCTTCTTTCCGGGAACCGCTACGAGCACATCCATGTGCGCTTCTCTCAGGCCATCCTTGGCCTTCGACATTCCCGGAAAGAAGGGCCCCGGCACTCTCCGTACTTTGTGCAGGGCCGTCTATGACAAATTCCGAACTTTGGCTTGTGGTTCCTGCTGCCGGCATCGGCCAGCGCATGAACGCTGAATGCCCCAAGCAGTATCTGAAGATTGCCAACCGCTTTATTCTCGATATCACTTTATCCCGTCTTCTTGATAACGCCCCTTTTAAAGGCTGCATGGTGCCATTGAGTGCGCGGGATCATTGGTGGCCAGACAGTGAGTCTGCCAAAGACGACCGCATTCAGACCTGTACCGGTGGTAAGGAACGGGCGGATTCGGTGCTTTCGGCATTGCATGCGCTGGAAGAGCAGGCTGACGATAATGACTGGGTTCTGGTGCACGATGCCGCGCGGCCGTGTTTGCATTCTCATGATCTTGCCAACCTGATCGATACTCTGTTTGAGCACCCTGTGGGAGGTTTGCTGGCAGCGCCGGTGGCGGATACGCTGAAACAGGCGGGCGAGGGTGTTCCGCCTGAGGTTGAGCAGACAGTGGATCGTCGTCGGTTGTGGCGAGCGTTGACGCCGCAGATGTTTCGGTTCGGCGCGCTCAGGGCGGCGCTGGAGTCTGCTCTGGAAAATGGCCATGCGGTGACTGATGAGTCCTCTGCCATGGAGTTTTCCGGTAATATGCCTCTTCTAGTGGAAGGCCGGGCGGATAATCTCAAGATTACGGTGCCGTCGGATCTGGCACTGGCCGAGTTTATTCTTGGTTGGCAGTAAGGCTTTCCCCTTCACGTTCATTCCTGTTTGGTTTCGGAGACGATCATGCGTATTGGCCAGGGCTTTGATGTCCATGCCTTTTGTGAGGGCGATTTTGTCATTTTAGGGGGTGTTGAGATTCCCCACAGTCATGGTCTGAAAGCCCATTCTGATGGTGATGTACTGCTGCACGCGTTGGCGGATGCCTTACTGGGCGCGGTGGCGCTGGGCGATATCGGTCATCTATTTCCGGATACCAGTGATGAGTGGGCTGGCGCGGATAGCCGGGATTTGTTGCGCCGGGTGATGCAGCGGGTGTTGGAGGAAGGTTTCTCGGTGGTGAATGTCGATACCACGATCATCGCCCAGGCTCCGAAGATTGCGCCTCATGTGGAAGCCATGCGGCTGAACATTGCTGAGGATCTTGGTGTGCCGGTGAGTCGGGTGAGTGTTAAGGCGACCACCACTGAAAAGCTGGGATTTGCCGGCCGGGGCGAGGGCATTGCCTGTCAGGCGGTGTGTTTGCTTGAGCCGGTGAGCCTGTGAGCCAATCGGAAGCGGTGCCTCGCTGGCGGTTGGATTGGCCGACGTCATCCGGAACACGGCCGGGTAAGGCGTTGTTGAAAGCTGCACCGGAGGATTTCCGGGTGACCGAGCAGCTCTGGCCTGAGTTTGAGGCACCTGAGAGTGACCGTTCCGGGGCTGGTGAGCATGTGTGTGTTCGCCTTGAAAAGTGCGGAGACAACACCGAGTACGTGGCTCAGCAACTGGCCACGCTGGCCGGGTGCAAAGCTTTTGAGGTGGGATTCTGTGGCCTGAAAGACCGCCATGCGATTACGGTGCAGTGGTTCAGTTTGTACTGCCCTGGCCGGGAGGCGTCTGATGCGGATCTTCTGACCGCGATTGCCGAGCGCTGGCCGGTGCTGGCAAGTCGTCGTCACGCTCGCAAACTGCGGCGAGGTGAGCATGTTAACAATGGCTTTGATCTGGTGCTGCGTGAGGTGTCCGGGGATAGGGAGCTGCTGGATCAGGCGCTGGAGCGGTTGGCGGCGCGGGGTGCGCCCAACTATTTTGGTCCGCAGCGGTTCGGCATTGGCGGTGGTAATCTGGCCCGGGCCGTGAATCTTGACCCGTCCCGGTTGAACCGAAAGAAGGGCGGTCGCCACAGCCGTGGCGGTGGCGGAAGCAGCTCGAAAAACGTATTGTACTTTTCGGCGGCACGTTCATGGTTGTTTAATGAGGTGCTGGCGCAAAGGGTCAGCGCTGACAACTGGTTTGTGAGCCTGCCCGGCGAGCCCGTTGATGGCGGCATTCCTACCGGCCCGCTCTGGGGTGATGGTGGCACCAGCGCCGGCGAAGAGCAGGCAACCTTTGAACGTGCTGTTGTTGCCAGCCACCCGGAGTTTGAAAGGCTGTTTCTGAGTACCCGTATGAAGCCCGAGCGGCGTGCGCTGGTGTGTCAGCCAGAACAACTGCGCTGGCAATGGTTGGACGACAGTACCCTGAGGCTGCAATTCTTTTTGCCGCCCGGGCAGTATGCCACCACCGTGCTGGGTGATATTTTTGAGCTGCAGGACATGAGCCTCAGCCGTGATAACAAGCAAGAAAGCTAGCGGAGAACACTGTGCGTATTTTGTTGTCCAATGATGATGGCGTGCACTCGCCAGGGTTGGTGGCTCTTTACGAGGGGCTTCAGGGGTTGGGTGAACTGGAAGTGGTTGCGCCTGACCGGGATCACAGCGGTGCCAGCAATGCGCTGACCCTCAACCGTCCACTGACGATTGAGCAGCATCCTAACGGCTACCGTTCGGTGGATGGCACCCCAACAGACTGCGTGCATCTGGCGGTCAATGGGTTGTTTGATCAGCCGTTTGATCGGGTGGTTTCCGGGATCAATACCCACGCCAATCTGGGCGATGACATCATCTATTCCGGCACTGTGGCTGCCGCCACTGAAGGTCGTCATCTTGGGCTGCCAGCCATTGCGGTCTCGCTGGTCAACAACGGCCACTTTCACTACGAAACGGCAGCCCGGGTTGTGCGGCTGTTGCTGGAGAGCACCCGTGCATTGTCGCTTGGCCCCCGGTCGATACTGAATGTCAACGTACCCGATGTGCCCTGGAGTGAACTGGCCGGTTTTCGGGTAACCCGGCTGGGTAATCGGGAGCGGGCTGAGGGTGCGGTTCCCATGACGTGCCCCAGGGGCAAACAAAGGTACTGGATCGGAGCCGCCGGTCGCGGCGGTGATGCCGGGCCCGGCACGGACTTTCACGCGGTGCGCGAAGGTTACGTATCGATAACGCCGGTCCACATCGACATGACGCGTCATGAGGCAATGTCTGGCCTGCGGGACTGGGTGGACAGCCTCACCAGCTCCGGAGATGTTCAAGTATGAGTGCGCAGCTTGAAGGCATCGGTATGACCTCAAGGCGCACCCGGATGCGCCTGGTGCAGCGGTTGCGTGAAGCCGGCATAAAATCTGACCGGGTTCTGGATGTGATCGGCCAGGTTCCCCGGCATATCTTTCTGGATGAAGCGCTTGCCCATCGTGCCTACGAAGATACGTCTTTGCCCATCGGCTACAGCCAGACCCTTTCCCAGCCCTACACAGTGGCCCGCATGACCGAACTGCTGCTAGCCCATGAGCCAGCCAGAGTACTTGAGCTGGGCACCGGCTCCGGGTATCAGACCACGGTTTTGTCACAGCTGTTTCCAGAGATCTACAGCGTTGAGCGTATTCGCCCCCTACAGGAGCGTGCGCGGGACAGGCTGCGCCAGCTCAATATCCGCAATGTCATGCTCAAGCATGCCGATGGTGGCATGGGTTGGCCGGAGCGTGGGCCGTTTGCCGGCATTATTGTTACCGCCGCACCGGTAGACGTGCCGCGGGAGTTGCTGGAACAGCTCGATGAAGGCGGTGTTTTGATTGCGCCGGTGGGTGAGTACGAGCAGGTTCTGGTGGAGATTATCCGTAAAGGTGATCGTTTTGAGCGGCGAGAGCTGGAGCCGGTGCATTTTGTGCCATTGCTGGGCGGGGTCGTTCGTTGATGAGTCAACAACCTGACCGCTCAATCCCTCGCCAGCATCATCCGGCTGGTGTGTTCTTCCGGGGTATGGCGATGGGCGCTGCGGATATTGTCCCGGGCGTGTCTGGCGGCACTATTGCGTTTATCACCGGCATCTATTTTCGGTTGCTTGAGGCTATCAGCGCGGCGCCGGTGGCGTTCTTTCGACAGTTTCTGAAAGGCGATGTTGCCGGTTTCTGGCGATCCATGGACGGTAATTTCCTGTTTTGCCTGCTGGCGGGGGTGCTGACCAGTGTTGCCAGCCTTGCCTCGCTCATTACCTGGTTGCTGGATGAACACCCGGTGCTGATCTGGAGCTTTTTCTTTGGTTTGATTGTTGCGTCGGTTTGGCACGTAGGGCAACAGGTGCGCCGGGTGTCGCCAGCCCTGGTTGTGCCATTGGTGGTCGGCATTGCATTCGCCTGGTGGGTGACCACATTGCCTGCCAGTGAGCTGGACCCGTCTGGTCTGGCGTTTCTCGGCGCGGGCGCGCTGGCTATCTGCGCCATGATTTTACCGGGTATCTCTGGCAGCTTTCTGTTGCTCATCATGGGCATGTATGCGCCGGTACTGGCGGCCGTTAAATCGTTTGAGCTGGGCCATCTGGGGCTGTTTCTGATCGGGTGTGTGATTGGTTTGCTGTCCGTTGCCCGCCTGATTACGCTGGCTTTTCGGCACTTTCACGATGCCGTGCTGGCGTTGTTGACCGGCTTTATGATTGGTGCACTTGGCAAGGTCTGGCCCTGGCAGGAAACCCTGAGCTGGCGGGTAAACAGCTCGGGTAAGGAAGTGCCGGTCAGTCAGTCTCCGGTGGGGCCGGAGACCTGGGCACAACTTTATGGTCAGGATCCCCAGGTGTTGCTGGCCATGGCCATGGCGGTGGCTGGCTTGGGCCTTGTTCTGGCCATGGAGTGGTTCGGGGGGCGGTCAGAGCGCAGGCAGGCCGCCGAGGGCTCTTGATCCGTAAAAGTGTTACCTGGTGCACAAAACGACTGTTCCGGACGGTAACAATCCTGTGCAGAGAGTAACTTGGAATTGTTCATAAATCGTGCAATATATTAATAAGTTAGTCCTGAAACATGAGAAGCTGCATCGCTTGCGGTTCGTTTCTTAGATGGATTTATCATAATCAGGCGTTTTTTATTACGTGACTAATCTCTATCGGCATAGAAAAGCTGTTCTCCGTTTCAGGCTCTGGTCTGTTGGGGAAGGTGTGTGCCGGGACCTGTCAGCAAAACGTGCCGCAACGTTGACGCTGGCTTTGCTGATGTCCGCCTTGATGCTTTCCGGTTGTAATACCAACGCGATTTACGGCGATGATCTTTACAACCCGCCGGTGTACTGGGGTAGTCATGTGGTCAAACCGGGGGAAACCCTTTATGGCATTGCCTGGCGTTATGGCCGCGACTATCGCGAACTCGGCGATGCCAACGGTATGGCGCCACCCTGGACAATCCGGGCCGGTCAGGTACTCCGGCTGGACAAGAAAGGCCGCATTCGCCAAACCGCCCAGGCGTCATCACCGCCGCCACGCCAGGCTCCCGCTGCAAGTCAACCGTCGGCCAGCGCCAAGCCGCCTGCCCGAACAGCATCTGCACCACCCTCCCGGACGGCAACGCCCCCGACCCAGAGAACGACCGGCAGCCAGACTGTTGGCAACATCCGCTGGCAATGGCCGCACTCTGGCACTGTTATTGCAAACTTTTCAGAGTCAGGAAAAGTCAATAAAGGTATTGATATTGCCGGGAAACCCGGGGATGCTGTGAAAGCGGCGGCGGGTGGTAATGTGGTGTATGCCGGTAGTGGGTTACTGGGTTACGGGAACCTGATTATCGTCAATCACAATGAACAGTATTTGAGCGCTTACGCCCACAACCGCAAGATATTGGTGCAAGAAGGGGAGGATGTAAAAGCTGGACAGGTGATCGCTGAATTGGGTAGTTCTGGTACTGATAGGCCAGTGTTGCATTTCGAGATTCGTAGAAATGGCAACCCGGTTGATCCGGCCAGATACTTGCCAAGACGCTGAAGAAATCGAAAATCTGTAACCTGTTTTCGATAGGATTGCCGGGAAGGCCTGACTGAAAACCGCGTAGTAGAAAAACAATAACGGCAACTGTGATTGCCAGCCAACAAGCAAATGTCCTGACAAAAGCCATTATTGGAATAAGTCCGCAATAACAAGAAGTAACGGGCGACAACAGGATTATTGAGAGGCGGGGTAGACTATGTCAGCAGAGCAAGAAGACATCATTATTGATCGCGTTGAAGATATCGAAGACGCAGACGAGCATCAGTTAGCAGAAGATAAACCGGAAAAGCCATCGTCTGACGACACAGTGGCCGAAGTCGAAGACGATTTTCCTGCCAAGGGAAAGTACTACACCAGTTCCAAGCAGCTTGATGCAACTCAGCTGTACCTCAATGAAATCGGTTTTTCACCACTGCTCACACCGGAAGAAGAAGTGTACTTTGCGCGCCTGGCTCGCAAAGGTGAAGAATCCGGACGCAAACGGATGATTGAAAGCAACCTGAGACTGGTTGTGAAGATCGCCCGACGTTATGTGAACAGAGGCCTTACCCTGCTTGACCTGATTGAGGAAGGCAACCTCGGACTGATCCGTGCGGTCGAAAAGTTCGACCCAGAGCGAGGCTTTCGTTTCTCGACCTACGCAACCTGGTGGATCCGTCAAACCATTGAGCGGGCGATCATGAACCAGACCCGCACCATCCGCTTGCCAATTCACGTCGTCAAAGAATTAAACCTGTACCTCCGTGCAGCGCGCGAACTGACGCAAAAGCTCGATCACGAGCCAACCGCAGAAGAGATCGCCCGCAAAGTCGATAAGCCCGTACAAGACGTCAAACGCATGCTTGGATTGAACGAGCGCGTTGCCTCGATGGACACGCCAATCGGTGTTGGTAGTGATAAATCGCTGATGGATACGGTTGCGGATGAAGGCGCCTCTGATCCAGCCGACCTGCTGCAGGATAACAACATGTGCTCCTGCCTCGAGAAATGGATTGATCAGCTCAGCGACAAACAGCAGGAAGTCTTGTCTCGCCGGTTCGGGCTTCGAGGCTACCCCATCAGCACGCTGGAGGAAGTCGGCCAGGAAATCGGCTTGACCCGCGAACGAGTCCGTCAGATACAGGTTGAAGCGTTACGCCGCCTCAGGGAAATTCTGGAGAAAGAAGGTTTGTCTGGAAACCTGCTGTTCAAATAGGCTATAGCGCCCGGGAATTGCAAAAAGCCGGCCACGGAAACGAGGTCGGCTTTTTTGTTAAATGTGGCGGCAAATGAGAACCAAGTGGCGATAGCTCTGTATTTTTCATTGTTAGAATGGCCGCTCCGGGCAGAATGTGGGAGTTGACCCGGTGACGGATGAAACATTCAATAATAATGATCGAAAGGAAAGGACGATGAACAAGACCCTAATCACCAGTTGTGCTTCTTTACTGCTTGTCGGCGCTCTGGCAACGCCTGCCCACGCCCTGACTGTCGACGGCGTGGACGTGCCAGACACCTATTCGGCCATGGGAAAAGAGCTCCAGTTGAATGGTGCAGGTACTCGCTCCAAGTGGTTCATGAATCTTTATGTCGGCGGTCTTTATGTGCCGGAGAAGGTTGACGACGCCGAGGCCGTAATTTCAGCTGATGAGCCTCAAGCGATCACGCTGCACATTACCTCGGGCATGATCACCAGCGAGCGTATGACGGAAGCAACGATGGACGGCTTCCAGGCAGCTACCGGTGGCGACCTGTCATCGATCCAGGCCGACGTGGATCAGTTTATGGCGGTGTTCCAGGAGGAGATCCAGGAAGGCGACGTGTTTGACCTGGTCTACGTGCCGGGCTCCGGAGTTCAGGTTCTGAAAAACGGTGAACAGCGTGACAGCGTTGGTGATCTGGAGTTCAAAAAAGCATTGTTCGGCATTTGGCTGTCTGACAAGCCAGCTCAGAAAGACCTGAAAGAGAAGATGCTGGGCAAGCGTTGATTGATTGCCCCGGTCTGATATCAAAACGCCGGTATTCGCCGGCGTTTTTGTTACGGCCGACTTACTGATAGTCGCGTTTTTGCTTGAACTCGCACAGATCTTCAATCAGACAGGCACCGCATTTTGGCTTTCGGGCGGTACAGGTGTAACGGCCATGCAGAATAAGCCAGTGGTGGGCATCCATCAGGAAGTCTTTCGGGATCAGTCGCATTAACCGTTTTTCCACTTCCAGCACGTTTTTGCCTGGTGCAATGCCGGTTCGGTTCGAGACCCGGAAGATATGAGTGTCAACTGCCATGGCGGGCTGGCGGAAAGCGGTGTTCAATACCACGTTGGCGGTTTTTCTGCCGACACCGGGTAATGCCTCCAGGTCTTCACGGTTATCCGGAACCTGACTGTTGTGCTTCTCAATCAGGATCCGGCAGGTTTTGATGACGTTTTCAGCTTTGCTGTTGAACAGGCCGATGGTTTTTATGTATTCCTTCAGGCCGTCTACGCCCAGCGCGTAGATGGCTTCTGGCGTATTGGCCACCGGGTATAACTTGTCAGTAGCCTTGTTAACGCCCACATCGGTCGCCTGTGCCGACAGGATCACGGCGATCAGCAATTCAAACGGATTGCTGTAGTTCAATTCCGTAGTGGGATTGGGGTTCTCGTCCCGCAGCCGTGTAAAAATCTCGGTACGCTTTTCTTTGTTCATGATCTTCCGGATTCAGAAAGTTGGGTCAGGTTCAGGAAACGTTGCCAGTAACCCTGACCCGTTTACTGCCAGGACCGGCATGAGCCGGTTCAGCGGCAAGCCTTCGCTCTTTGAGGCGGTGATCGATGCTGTTTTTCAACGCAATGAGCAGGCCAAGGCCCATGAACGCGCCGGGAGGCAGCACCATGAACAGCATGTCCGGGTAGTGCTCGAAGGGCTGAATGACCCAGTCAGAGGCCACGGGCCCGAGCAAGAGATGCATATCGGCAAACAGCGTGCCCTGACCAATCAGCTCGCGCATCCCGCCCAGAATAATTAACACCGCCAGAAACCCCAATCCCATCATGGTGCCGTCCAGCAACGCGGGCAGTGGCGGATTCTTTGATGCGAAAGCATCGGCCCGGCCCAGAATCGCGCAATTGGTGACAATCAGCGGGATAAAAATACCGAGAATCTGATAGAGCTCATAAGTGAACGCCTGCATCAGCAATTCGGCGCAGGTCACAAAGGACGCGATGATCATAACAAACGCCGGTAGCCGCACCGATTCGTTGACGAAATTACGAATGAGCGAGACCGACAGGTTCGAGCCAATCAACACCATGAGTGTGGCGATGCCCAGGCCAATGGCGTTCACCACGGTGCTGGTGACCGCCAGCAGCGGGCACAGGCCAAGCACCTGAACCAGCGCCGGGTTATTGGTCCAAAGACCGTCCTTGATGATTTCGCCGGAAGATTTTGTCGCCATGATCAGGAGTGCTCCGCAGGGTTGGCTTCACCAGCAATTGCTTCCGGTGTCAGCTGTCGGTTCCGGGGGGAGGGTGGCTCGTTCAGGCGCTCCCGAATCACCTCCCTGTTCTGGCGAAAATAGCTCAGAGAGTGTTGTACGGCCTTCACGACGGCCCGAGGGGTAATGGTAGCGCCGGTAAACTGATCAAAGACACCGCCGTTTTTCTTGACGTTCCACTGATTGGCGGGCGGGTTGCCCAGAGAGCGGCCATCAAAACTGTAGACCCAGTCGGATTTTCGGGTCTCGATCCGGTCGCCCAGCCCCGGAGTTTCCCTGTGGTTGGTCACCCGCACACCCAGGACTTTACCATCCAGATCAAGGCCAACCAGTAGCCGGATCTCTCCGGAATAACCATCAGGGGCGACTGCCGGCATGATAATGCCAATGGGCCGGCCATCCCGCCTCGCCACCCAGACGTTTACGGGCCCTGACGCGGGCTGTCGGGTGTTGGCGGGCAGGGTGACGACATCGCGAAGCAGATCGTTGTCGTGCTGATGCTCGGGAATAATCTCGAACAGTGCCCTGGCTTCTGCGCGGGCGGCCTGTTCCTGTATCCGGTCTTTCGTCACACCCTGGGTCAGGGCGATGGTGCCGCCGGTTATCACGGCGAACAGGCCAAGCCCGATGGCGCTGCGGCGGATGGAGGTGGTGAGCGCATTCATGGGTCAGCCTCCGTTCTTGCCGGGCACACCGCGCCGGGCTTTGTGGTGGCCATAGGTTCTGGGCGGTGTGTAGTGATCGATAAAGGGTACTGCAAAGTTCAGTAACAGTACGCTGAAGGCCACGGCGTCCGGGTAGTTACCCCAGGTGCGGATCAGGTAGATCAGCACGCCGATACCGGCGCCATAAATGAGCTTGCCCTGATGGCTGGTGGCCGCAGACACAGGATCTGTTGCTATGAAGAAGGCGCCGAGCATGGTGCCGCCGGCCAGCAGGTGCAGTTGTAATGGTGCGTATTGATCCGCGTTGCTGCCGAACGCCAGGCTCATGACGGCGATGGCGCCGAGGAACGCAACCGGAATGTGCCAGGTAATGATTCTGAGCCAGATTAACACCAGGCCACCGGCGAGAAACGCCAGATTGACCCATTCCCAGCCTCTTGCCACCAGATCGCCAAAGGTTGGGTGTTGCAGGACCTCGGCAGCGGTAAATGTGGCAATTTTGTGTTTGTATTCGTCCAGCGGGGTCGCCATGGTCCAGGCATCGATGCTGGTCTGACTGGCGGAAAAAATGGTTGCCAGGGTTTCGCCGAAACCGGGTGCCCCGGCCCACAGGGTCGCAGGTTGCGCCCAGTTGGTGGTCATGGCCACCGGGAAGGAGATCAGCACCAGAGCGTAGCCTACCATGGCCGGGTTGAACGGGTTGGATCCCAACCCACCGTAGAGCTGCTTGGCCACCACGATGGCGGAAATGACGGCAATGCCGGATACCCACCAAGGCGCAAACTGGGGCAGCGACAGGCCCAGCAGCAAGCCGGTGACGGCAGCGGTATTGTCTTTCAGAAAGAAAGCGATCGGTTTGTCGCGAAGTTTCAGGATCACGGCTTCAGAGCCCAGTGCCAGCGCCACGCACCAGACCACATTGATCAGATTGCCCCAGCCAAAGAACAGAGTCTGGGCAATCAGGCCCGGCACTGTGGCCAGCATAACCCAGAGCATTACCCGTGATGTTGGTCGGGCATTGCGGGCATGGGGTGATGTTTGTTGAACTAATGCCATGACGGATCCTGCAATGGGTTACTCGGACAGCTGCGGGCTGGATTCGGTGCCCGCCAGTTTATGGGCCTGTGCCAACGCATCACGGGCACGTACAACCCGATCGTGATTCTTGGCGACAGCCCGTTCCAGCTTGTCCACGTTGTCGGCTTGCTGTGTTTTTGCGTCATCCAGCATGGTCTGCATGGTGTTCAGCTTGGCCTCGGCCTGGGTCAGTTGTTTCTCCAGCGCCTCAATATCTGGTTTTTCAGCGGGTTTCGTGGGTGGCTGCTGGGTGGATTCTGTTGCCTGAGCGGCTTTGGCTTTCTTCCGTTCCAGTGCCTGTTGCACCAACGCCGCTTTGGCATCGCGATTATCCACAGCGTCACCCTGGCTCACGGTTTGCTCTGCTTCTGCTTGCTTCTGGGCCTGAGCCTCGGCGGCGGCTTTGGCGCGCTCTTTGCGCCGCAGCTCTTTCTCCTGTTGCTCCCGTTCAAGGCGCGCCTGGCGGGCCTCGAAACGTTCACGGGCACGATCAGACTTCAATTGCTCGGCACGTTGCGTACGGATCTCTCCTTTGGCAAAGCGGTAATACTGCACCAGGGGAATAGAGCTCGGGCAAACGTAGGAGCATGCGCCACATTCAATGCAGTCAAACAGGTTCAGGTGCTCGGCCTTCTCAAACTCCGTTGCCTTCGAATACCAGAACAACTGCTGTGGCAGGAGTTCCATAGGGCAGACCTCTGCGCACTCGCCGCAGCGAATACAGGGTTGTTCCGGCGGTGGTGCCGGCAACTCGGCGCGGGTGGCGGCAATCACACAGTTGGAGGTCTTGATGACCGGGATCTGGTCGGTGGTCAGGGTGTAGCCCATCATGGGGCCGCCCAGTACCAGGCGGTTCAGCTTGTCGGCTTGCAACCCGGCGGCTGCCAGTAAATCGCTGACCGGCGTGCCGATCAACACGTCGAAGTTGCCGGGTTCCTGCACCGCGTCACCAGAGATGGTGAACACGCGGGAAATCAGCGGAATACCTTCAAAAATGGCGCGAGAAACGGCAACGGCGGTACCCACGTTCTGGCACATCACGCCGATGTCGGCAGGAATGCCGCCGCTGGGTACTTCCAGTCCGGTTAAAATCTGGACCAGCTGTTTTTCGCCGCCTGACGGGTATTTGGTGGGCACCACCGCAATTTCGATCTGCGTGCCCTGAACCGCCTTGCGCATGGCTTCAATGGCTTCCGGCTTGTTGTCTTCAATACCGACCACACAGCGGGATGGACGAAGAATCCAGGCCATCACCTTCATGCCAGCGACGACCTCGTCGGCAAGCTCGCGCATGGTCATATCATCGGCAGTAATGTAGGGCTCGCATTCGGCACCGTTGAGAATAAGCGTTTCGACCTTGCGATCCCGCGGCGGGCGTAATTTGATGTCGGTCGGAAAGCCAGCGCCGCCCATGCCGGAAATGCCCGCGTTGCGAATCCTGTCCAGAACCTCGTCGCGGCCAAGTTGGTGATAATCACTGGCCGGATTGCGCTCGCCCCACTGGTCTTCGCCATCCGGCTTCAGAATGATGCACCAATCTGCCATGCCGGAGGGGTGGGGGACTTGCCGCTGTTCTATGGCCTCGATAGTGCCGGAGGTCGGCGCATGCACCGGTACACCAATGCCTGTTGTTACCTCTGCGATCTTCTGGCCTTTAAGCACTCGGTCACCGATGCTGACAATGGCTTCAGCCGGCGTGCCAATGTGCTGCTGTAGCGGCAGAATGAGGCGCTCAGGAATGCCTGCTCGTCGGATTGGACGACTGGTTGATTGGTGTTTGTTTTCGGCCGGGTGAACGCCGCCGGCAAAATCCCACAACTGAGTCATCAGGCACTGGCTCCCTGGCGGTCGGTGGCAATGATGTCGGGCTTGGGCGGTGTCCAGGTCCAGGTACGGATGTCGGGCTGGATGGTGATCATGTCAATGCAGTCGACCGGGCAGGGCTCGACGCACAGGTCGCATCCGGTGCACTCGCTTTCGATGACCGTATGCATGTGCTTGGCCGCGCCCAGAATGGCATCGACCGGGCACGCCTGGATGCACTTGGTACAGCCAATGCATTCGTCTTCACGAATGACGGCTACCCGTTTGGCTTGCTCTGCGCCGTGTTCGGCATCCAGTGGCTGCGGCTCAACGTCCAGCAGGTCGGCCAGGGCCTTGATGGTGGTTTCACCACCCGGTGGGCATTTGTTGATCGCCTCACCGTTGGCAATGGCTTCTGCGTAAGGGTGGCAGCCGGGGAAGCCGCACTGGCCACACTGGGTTTGCGGCAGCAGCGCATCAATTTGCTCTACCAGCGGGTTGCCCTCAACCTTGAAGCGTTCAGATGCAAAACCCAGCAGGGCGCCAAAGACCAGCGCCAGGGCAAGCAGCACCACAACAGCAATCAGGAAGCTTGTCCACATAACAACCGCTCCGTCAGATCACAACCAGGCCGGTGAAGCCCAGGAACGCCAGCGCCATCAGACCGGCCGTAATCAGGCCGATGGAGGCACCCCGAAAGGCGACGGGCACGTCAGACACGGCGATGCGTTCGCGCATGGCGGCAAACAGAACCAGCACCAGCGAAAACCCGGCCGCAGCACCAAAGCCGTATAACACAGACTCAACAAAGTTGTTGTTTTTGTTGATGTTCAGCAGCGCCACACCGAGCACCGCACAGTTGGTGGTAATCAGCGGCAAAAATATGCCCAGTACCCGGTACAGCAGGGGGCTGGTTTTGCGCACCACCATTTCAGTGAACTGAACCACCACGGCAATCACCAGAATGAAGGTGATGGTTCGCAGAAACGCCAGGTCCAGCGGCTCCAGCAAATAGGTGTATGCCAGATAGCTGCACACCGAGGCCAGGGTCAGCACAAAGGTGGTGGCCAGAGACATGCCCATGGCGGTTTCCAGCTTGCCGGAGACGCCCATGAACGGGCACAGTCCTAGGAACTGTACCAGCACAAAGTTGTTCACCAGAATGGTGCTCACCAATATCAGCAAATACTCGGTCATCGGAGCGTCTCTGCCTGTTGCTGCTTACATAACCCGCATGCCCGGCGTGGCGCCGGAATCCGGGGACAGGATGAAAATGTCCTTGCCGCCGGGCCCGGCCGCCAGAACCATACCTTCCGACATGCCAAACTTCATCTTGCGGGGCTTCAGGTTTGCGACCATCACGGTCATACGGCCTTCCAGATCTTCCGGTTTGTAGGCAGACTTGATACCAGCAAACACGTTGCGTTCACCATGCCCCACATCAAGAGTCAGGCGAAGAAGCTTGTCAGCGCCCTCAACGTGCTCGGCCTTGACGATTTTGACCACTCGCAAATCGACTTTGGCGAAATCCCCGAACTCGATTTCCTCTGCAATGGGCTCAAGGTCTGCGGCCGGCGCCGGCTGGCCAATGGCTGCCGGCATCTCCTCTTTGGAAGCGTCCAGCATCTTCTCGATCTGGACCATGTCGACCCGGCTCATCAGCGGCTTGAACTTGTCGATGCCATGATTTTCCAGCAGGGCGGCACGGTTATTCCAAATGAGTCGGGAATTCAGGAATGACTGCGAAGCCTCAGCGGTTTTCGGCAGTACCGGCGCCAGGTAAGTCATCAGCAGGCGGAACATGTTCAGGGCGTTGGTGCAGATAGCCTGAAGTTTGTCATCCTGACCTTCCTGCTTGGCGATCACCCAGGGCTGCTCGTCGTTCACGTACTGGTTGGCGATGTCGGCCAACTCCATGATCCGGCGCATGGCGCGGCCGAATTCGCGGGTTTCGTAGAACTCCGCAATCTGTTCACCGGCGTCGATAAATTCTTTCAGCTTGTCCTGCTCGGTGATCTTGCCCAGCTTGCCGTCAAACCGCTTGGTGATAAACCCGGCACTGCGGCTGGCGATGTTGACCACCTTGCCGACCAGATCCGAGTTCACTCGGGCGGCAAAGTCTTCCAGGTTCAGGTCCATGTCATCCACGCCACCGGTCAGCTTGGCTGCGAAGTAGTAGCGCAGGTATTCCGGGTCCAGGTGATCCAGAAAGGTGCGGGCCATGATGAAGGTACCGCGGGACTTGGACATCTTTTTGCCATTCACCGTCACAAAGCCGTGGGCCCAGACCGCTGTGGGTGTGCGGAAGCCCGCGTCGTGAAGCATGGACGGCCAGAACAGAGCGTGGAAGTTGATGATGTCTTTGCCGATGAAGTGATACACCTCGGCGGTGGAATCCTTCTTCCAGAAATGCTCGAAATCAATGCCTTCGCGGTTGCAAAGATTTTTGAAACTGGCCAGGTAACCGATCGGGGCATCCAGCCAGACATAGAAATACTTGCCCGGGGCATCGGGAATCTCAAACCCGAAGTAGGGCGCATCCCGGCTGATGTCCCATTCCTGCAAGCCTGCATCCAGCCACTCAGCCAGTTTATTGGCTACTTGCGGCTGCAGAGCACCACTGCGGGTCCACTTGCTCAGGAAATCGTGGAATTCCGGCAGTTTGAAGAAATAGTGTTCGGATTCTTTCTCCACCGGTGTGGCGCCAGACACGGCCGAGCGAGGGTTGATCAACTCCGCGGGTGTATAGGTGGCACCACAGGCTTCACAGTTGTCACCGTACTGGTCGTCGGTTTTGCACTTGGGGCAAGTGCCTTTGATGAAACGGTCCGCCAGGAACATTTCTTTCTCAGGATCAAAGAACTGGGTGATCTTACGGGTGGCAATGTTGCCGTTTTCCTGAATCTGGCGGTAGATGTACTCCGAGAAAAACGGTTTTCCTCGGAATGAGTGGAGTGGTAGTTGTCAAAACGGATGTGGAAGCCGGCAAAGTCTTCCTGATGCTCCTGACGAATCCGGTCAATCAATTGCTCTGGCGTAATACCCTCACGCTCTGCCCGCAGCATGATGGCAGTACCGTGAGCATCATCGGCACAAACGTAATAGCAGTTATGGCCCCGCATCTTCTGATAGCGCACCCAGATATCCGTCTGAATGTATTCCAGCAAATGCCCCAGGTGAATCGGGCCGTTGGCGTAGGGCAGGGCGCTGGTAACCAGAATATCGCGCTGTGACTTGCTCGCTTGCGTCATGGTGATGTCCGAACCTTATATTGATGCGGGTTGGAAAGACAAACGGGGTTCTGGCAGCAATCCGGATTGATTGTTCCAGGTAAAGACCCCATATGGTCAGAAACGGCCACAGATGATACCTTCCAAGCCATCATTTTTCACCTGCATTCAAGGTGATTCGCTTATTCCGGAGACCCCGATGACCCAGATTTCCCAACAGGCACTCGAACAAGCCGTCCGCGAATACCGGGACCCCTACCTGAACAAAGACCTTTACGAACTGGGCGCCGTCAAATCTCTCGCGGCAGACGACCTGGGCAACGTTACCCTGATGGTGGAACTCCCATACCCCAGCAAAGGCATTGCCGGTGGCCTCAAACAGATCGTTGCCAACGCCCTTGAATTCGTCGACGGCGTTGAAAGTGCCGACGTCCACGTGGGTCAGAAGATTTACGCCTGTAAAGTCAACAAAGACATTGCCACTGTCCCGGGCGTGAAAAACATCATTGCCGTCGCCTCCGGCAAAGGTGGCGTGGGCAAATCCACCACCGCTGTCAACCTAGCCCTCGCCCTGCACGCCGAAGGCGCGAGAGTGGGCATACTCGACGCCGACATCTACGGCCCCAGCATCGGCATGATGCTCGGCGTGCCCGAAGGTAAGCGCCCGGACGTGCGAGAAAACAAATACTTCGTGCCCATCCAGGCCCACGGCCTGCAAGCCAACTCCATGGCTTTCGTCACCACTGACAAAACCCCCATGGCCTGGCGCGGCCCCATGGTCAGCGGTGCGGTCATGCAGCTGCTTGAGCAAACCCTGTGGGATGAGCTCGATTACCTGATCGTCGATATGCCCCCCGGCACCGGCGACATCCAGCTAACCCTTGGTCAGAAAGTCCCGGTTACCGGCGCCGTCATTGTCACCACCCCCAGGACATTGCCCTGCTGGACGGCAAAAAAGGCATCGAAATGTTCCGCAAAGTCGAAGTGCCGGTGATTGGCGTGGTCGAAAACATGAGTGTCCATATCTGCAGCAACTGCGGCCACGAAGAGCCGCTGTTTGGCCATGGTGGTGGCGAACGAATCGCAGAGGAATACGACACCATCTTGCTGGGCCAGTTGCCCCTGCACATGACCATTCGTGAACAGACCGACAGTGGTTCGCCCACCGTGGTGGCTGAGCCAGAGTCCGAAGTGGCGCTGCGTTATCGCGATATTGCCCGAAGGGTGGGGGCGGAACTGTCTACCCGGGAACGGAATCTTGGTGGAACGATTTCGAGTGTTTCCGTAGCTGAGCATTGACCAAGATTGGGTGGATAGTGACTCCAGCTCCGTAGTCTGATCGCGGCGTCAGGCCCTTCTGTCCAAAAATGTCGAAGGCCAGGGATGGCCTGAGAGAAGCGCACATGGATGTGCTCGTAGCGGTTTTTGGACAGAAGGGCCTGATGTCGCAGTCATCGGGCGTAGCGGTTTTGGGGGCGTAATCCCAGACCTTCGACAGCCACCGCAGTACAAGGTAAACTACGCCACAATTTTTCCCAGCTGGAAACGAGAATTCACCATGAGCATCAAGTCCGATAAGTGGATCCGCCGGATGTCCGAGCAGCACGGCATGATCGAACCCTTCGAAGCCGGGCAAGTTCGTGAAAACGAAAAAGGCCGCGTCATCTCCTACGGCACCTCCAGCTACGGCTACGACGTACGCTGCAGCAACGAGTTCAAAATTTTCACCAACGTGCACAGTGCCACCGTCGACCCCAAAAACTTCGACGAAAACAGCTTCGTGAACGTGACCAGCGACGTCTGCGTGATTCCGCCGAACAGCTTTGCCCTGGCGCGCACTGTTGAGTACTTCCGCATCCCCAGAAGTGTACTGACTATCTGCCTCGGCAAAAGCACTTATGCTCGCTGCGGCATCATCGTCAACGTTACCCCGCTGGAGCCGGAGTGGGAAGGCCAGGTGACTCTGGAATTTTCCAACACCACCAACCTGCCGGCAAAGATCTACGCCAACGAAGGTGTTGCCCAGATGTTGTTCTTCGAGTCTGACGAAATCTGCGAAACCAGCTATAAAGACCGCGGCGGCAAGTACCTTGGCCAGACCGGCGTGACCCTGCCCAGGACATGAACGCCAACCAGTTTCTTAAAGCCGTTTCACAACTGCAGGGCTGGCGCGAATGCGCCTTCCTGCTGGCCCTTGCCGAACGTGCCTTTCCCAACTACGCGCTGTTTGCAGACGCCGTTGGCATGAAAAGCGGCGGCAAAATGCAGCAGCTGCTCGACCTTGCCTGGGGCACGCTTCAACAGGAAGCGGAAGAAGCCGCCATCCCTCAGTTGTTGAGCAAACTCGAATCCCTCAGCCCCAACGTTGACGACTACGACGCCTACGGCGTATACCCCGCCTTCGACTTCTGTCAGCTGCTGGAGCAGGCATTGCTTAACCGCCTGAACCCCAACAAACATCGGGCTACCGAAGCGTCGCAACTGGCCACCGGCACGGTGATGGACTTTGTTGAAATGTCCGAAGGTGAGGGCATGGACGAAGACGAGCTGGTCCGACTATTCGAGCTGCACCCGCTGCTCAAGGAAGATAAAATTTTCCAGCGCGATGTGGTACTGGCTCTGAAGCGCCAGCGCACGCCCCGGCAGGAGTTTGTCGACCAGCTGCGCACAGATGCCGCCAATGACGGCGTCAGCAATCTGGGCATTTCCCTCGATAGTTGAGCCGCCCGGCGTCGACTAAACTGACCGGACACACCTGATTCCCTGATTTTGAACGGATAGACGTCATGAAACTCTCTGCTTTTGGTCGGAAATTCACCGCCGATGCCGGTATCACCTCACTTATGGATGACCTGGGTAACGCCATGGCCTCCGGTGAGGGCATGATCATGATGGGGGGCGGCAACCCCGGGCACATTCCAGAGATTCAGAGTCGGGTACAGGAGATTCTTGCGGGAATGGCGGCGGATGAAGGCCAGGTGCGCCGGATGGTGGGAGTCTATGATCCTCCGCAGGGTGAAAAGCAGTTTATCGCGTCGCTGACCGAACTGCTGAACCGTGAATACGACTGGGGGCTAACCCCGGACAACATTGCACTGACCAATGGCAGTCAGGCGGCCTTTTTCATGCTGTTCAATATGTTCGCTGGCGATTACGGCGATGGTCACCGCAAGCATATTTTGCTGCCGTTGGCACCGGAGTATATCGGTTATGCCGATGCGGGTATCGAGCCTGGTCTGTTCCACGCTGTGCAACCGGACATCTCCTTCACCGATGCCCATGAGTTCAAATACCGGGTCGATTTTGATGCCGTCGAAGTGACCGGCGAAACCGGCGCCATTTGCGTCTCCCGGCCCACCAATCCGACCGGGAACGTCATCACGGACGAAGAGCTGGCCCGGCTTGAAGTGCTTGCCAGACAGCACGACATTCCATTAATCGTGGATGGAGCCTACGGCACACCCTTCCCAAGTTTGCTGTTTGTCGATGCGCAGCCGACCTGGAACGAGCAGATCATTCTGTGCCTGAGCCTGTCCAAGCTGGGCTTGCCGGCGGCGCGAACCGGGATCGTGATTGCCGCGGCGCCGGTGATTAAAGCGCTGTCTGGCATCAATGCCATCATGAATCTGGCTACAGGCAGTTTCGGTGCCATGCTGGCGGAGCCACTGGTCCGGTCTGGCGAAATACTGTCGTTGAGCCGGGATGTGGTGTGCCCGTTCTACAAGGCCAAGATGGAGAAAGCGGTTGCGGTATTCCGGGACGCCATGGGTGAGGACAGTTGCCGTTGGTACATCCACAAGCCTGAGGGCGCGATGTTCCTTTGGCTCTGGTTCCCGGATCTGCCCATTTCAAGTTTGCAGCTTTATCAGCGCTTGAAGGAGAGGGGGGTGCTTGTGGTATCGGGGCATTATTTCTTCCCCGGTTTGCCAGCAGATGACTGGAAACATCGCCATGAATGCTTGCGGGTCACTTACTCACAGGATGATGACCAGGTTGCCGAAGGTTTGCGGATTATTGCGGATGAGGTGAAAGCTGTGTGGCAGGAGCACGACATCGCTGACTGATGTGTGCCCCGGCCGCGCAATGGCTTATTCCCCGATGCTGGCTTCTTTCAGGCGCAATTCGTACTCGCTGCCATCCGGCTCGACCTGGAGTAAACGGACCAGAAGGTGGTCCTGCTCCGGATCAAACCACATCAGGGTCTGGCGTTTGGCGTCTTCATCGCGGACTTTTTCTGCTTTCAGGGTTTTTATACTGCGGCCGTTGGCGTTAATGCTCTCTTCGTCGATCACCGCAAATCGGTCCTCGTCGTAGCTGCCCTTATCAATGACCTGATAGGTGACGTCGCGTTTGCCGGCTTTCAGGTCCTGATGCAGCTGCAGTTGAAACCCTAGAGGGTCAAGCACCCCTTCCTGGAGTTCCAGTTCAAAGGATTTGCCCCGGTATTTGCCCTTGGCGATGCCGGTCTGCCAGTCAAAATCGATGGACTGTTCCCGATTCTTGATCAGAAAACCGGCCATGCGGTAGCGATACCGTAGGGGGACAACCTGGCCATCTTCCCAGAGAAACACCAGTGATTCGTTGATATCCGCAATAAATGATTCTACCTCGGTTCGATACAGCCAGACGTTATTGCCCTGGTCGCTCAGTGACCGGGTGCCGGAACCGTTGAGGCTGACGCCTTTGGACATGGCTGCGGAATAACTTGCTTCATACGGGATCAGTGCCGGACTTGTATTGTCGGTGTCCGCCGATGCAGCGGTGAGCGTTGCCAGGCAAAGCCAGAGCCCGGCCAGGCAAGCGGTGATGCGAGTTACAGTCTGTTTTGTATGCATCCGGAGCCTCTTTCACTGTAGGTCATGGCGACAGTGTAGCGGTTCCCAAGCGGCCGGGGGATGACAATCTGTTCAGTTGCTGGGCAGCCGCATCGGTTGACTCATCAATTCGCCATCGAACAACACGCCGTCCGTCCCGAGCTGAATTCGACCTTCGCAGAACCAGCGCACCACGATGGGGTAAAGGATGTGTTCCTGCTGCTGGACCCGCTCAGCAAGCGAATCCGCAGTGTCCCCCTTGGCCACAGTCACTTCGGCCTGGGCAATCACCGGCCCGCCATCCAGCTCTTCTGTGACGAAATGAATTGATACGCCATGCTTTGAGTCGCCAGCGTCGAGTACCCGTTGGTGGGTGTTGAGCCCCGTGTATGCAGGAAGCAGAGAGGGATGAACGTTCAGCATCTGGCCGCGAAAGGCCCGGACAAAGTCGCCGGTGAGGATGCGCATAAATCCTGCCAGCACAATCAGATCCGGGTTGAGCCGGCGGATCTCAGCCATCAGGGCGCCATCAAACTCTTCCCGCGAGCCATAACTTTTGTGATTGACCACAAAGGTCTTGATGTTGGCCTGGGCCGCACGCTCGAGGGCAAAGGCCCCCGGCGTGTTGCAACCTACCGCGATGATTTCACCGGGAAAACCCCGCTCGCGCGAAGCATCAATGAGTGCCTGCAGATTGGTGCCGCTGCCCGAAGCCAGCACCAGTATGGTCGGAAGCGGCGCGGAATCAGCCTTCATGCCTTCAATAGCCCCGGCGCATAGCGAACGGCCGGTTTGGCATCAGCAGCCTCGGCACTTTCGAGCACACCCACCTGCCAGACTTTCTCGCCCATGGCGTTCAGCGTGTCGATGGCCAGGTCTTTCTGGTCAGCGGGTACACAGACGATCATGCCAATGCCACAGTTAAAGGTGCGATACATCTCTTCGATCGCCACTCCGCCGGCGTCCTGCAACCACTGGAATACGGGCGGCAGTTCCCAGCTTGCGGTGTCGATGGCGGCAACGGTGCCCTTCGGGAGTACTCTGGGAATATTTTCAGGCAGGCCGCCACCGGTAATGTGAGAAAGTGCGCGGACGTCTACTTCCCGGATCAGTTGCAGCAGGTTCTTTACGTAAATACGCGTCGGCGCCATGAAGGCCTGGGCCAGAGTGGTGTCGCCCATCGGCTGGCTCAGATCCGCCTTGCTGACTTCAATGATCTTGCGGATCAGGGAGTAACCGTTGGAGTGCGGCCCGGACGATCCAAGAGCCAGCAGTACATCGCCCGGTTGAGCGCGATTGCCATCGATGACTTCGCTGCGTTCAACGATGCCGACACAGAATCCTGCCAGATCGTAGTCCTCACCTTCATACATACCCGGCATCTCAGCGGTCTCACCACCGACCAGGGCGCAGCCAGAGAGTTCGCAGCCGGTACCAATGCCATCAACCACCTGGGCAGCGATGTCGACATTGAGCTTGCCGGTGGCATAGTAGTCAAGGAAGAACAGCGGCTCGGCGCCGCCGACGATCAGGTCATTCACGCACATGGCGACCAGGTCGATACCGATGGTGTCATGCTTCTCCAGTTGCATGGCCAGGCGCAGCTTGGTGCCCACACCGTCAGTGCCGGATACAAGAACCGGCTCCCGGTAACCGGCCGGGATGGACACCATGGCGCCAAAACCGCCGAGGCCGCCGAGCACTTCGGGACGACGGGTACGGGCTGCGGTATTCTTGATACGGTCTACCAGATCGTTGCCTGCGTCGATATCAACGCCAGCATCGCGATAGGTGAGGGACGGCTTGTGTTCGCTCATGGGATTGTAACCATTGGCCTGTGGGTCAGGCGGCGGATTTTAGCAGGTGCGCACGGGTGCTCCAACCGGTATTCGGCAAAGCGGGCAAATATTCGTGATACTTCATTGCCAACCCGCAACGGACCCTTGCTACTCTCGTCAGAACGGTTGGTGTATCCTGTGCGCCAATCATGGGAACGTCAGGGTGTTACATGACTGAATCAGGAAGAATTCACATGAAAATGTTCAGAAGCGTCGCCTTTTTAGTCGCAGCAGCGGCCAGTTTGCTGCTGACGCTCGCTGGACCGGCCGCGGCCGTTACCGTTTCAGGCCTTTACAATGTTGACGTTGCCGTCGATGGCACCGGCGCTGACGATCTGCAGGCCGGATATGCCGAAGGTTTGCGTAGGGTCATGGTTCGGGTGTCGGGCAGTCGCGATGTGCTCGAACTGGATGGCATTGACGAGGTGCTCGCCAATGCCGAGTCGCTGCTGCTGGCTTATCAGGTTCGTCGCAATGACGGCGAATCGAGAATGCAGATGAGCTTTGGTGCGGTGGGGGTTAACCGTGCGCTTGCGTCCATTAGCGCGCCGGTCTGGGGTGCTAACCGCCCGTTAACTCTGGCCTGGGTGGCGGTTGAAGACAGGGGGGACCGAAAGCTGGTGGTAGCCTCCCCGGATGAATCAGGACGCGAAGATAGCGCCACGGCCAGTTGGCGGCAGCATTTTATGGCGGCTGCGGAGGAGCGCGGCTTGCCGGTCGCGTTCCCACCCCAGAGCGTTCAGGGTGATCGCGCCTTGCTGTCAGACTTGTGGGGCCAGTTTACCGGCCGCATCCGTGACGCATCGGCTGATATGTCCCACGACGCCTTGGCGTTGATGAGAGTCAGTCGCTCCGGCGGCCAATGGCGTGCTGGTTGGGTGTTTGATGGCATGAGCATGGGAAGTGCTGAGCAATCGGTGACGGCAGACAACCCCGCTGAGCTTGCCCGAGCCGTCGTTGGTCGTTGGGCAGATGCTTACGCCAGCCGATATGCGGTGGCAGCCGGGGAGGTTGGCGATTCACCGCGAGTAGATATCGTACTCGAGGGGGTATCTTCGCTGGCGGACTATGGTCAGATTGGCAAAGCTCTGAGCGGCTTCACCCCAGTGGTTTCTGTGGGTGCCTCGCGAGTGCGGAATGAGCGCCTGACGGTCCAGGTTACGTTCACCGGCGAGCTGGACCAGCTCAAGCAGTATATTGCCCTGGACCCGCGCTTTGTTGTGATGGAGGGTCAGCCGGAGGAAAGAGACCCCGCCAGAGCGGCGCCCGGGAGCGAGCCGAAGCTGGACCCTCAGCTGGTTGTTGAGCCGGCTGAGGCCGACGACCAGAACCCCGAAACGGCCTTGTTCCTGTACCAGCCACTTCTGGATGGTGACGAACAGGATGCCGAGCAGGCGTTTGAATCTCTGTATCAGGTGCTTTACTACCGCTGGCAGCCGGCTCCGGTTGTTCGCGGTGGCGGCGACTGAGCGTCGGCGGAGGGCCGTTTGTGACATTGCACCGGTGGCGGTGGATTCCCAATGCGCTGACGTTTTTGCGGGTGTTACTTGTGATTCCGTTTGCCGGTGCGTTGCTGGCGGGCAGCTATCGGCTGTCGCTGCTCATCTTTGCGATCGCCGCCACAACCGACGCCCTTGATGGCTTTCTGGCTCGTCACTATAACTGGCGTTCCCGACTAGGCGCCGTGGCTGACCCGCTGGCAGACAAAGCCCTGCTGATAGCGGCCTACCTGATGCTGACCTACACTGGTGTTCTTCCGCTTTGGCTGTTTGTGCTGGTTCTTGGTCGTGACCTGGTGATCGTCGCCGGTGGGCTCATGTATCATTACGGCGTGGGGCGATTTGAGATGGAGCCAAGCATGCCAGGCAAGCTCAACACGTTTATTCAGGTTCTGGTTGTTCTGGCGATCATTATCCTGATGGCAGGTCTCCCCATGCCGCTCTGGGTGATGGAGGTGGGTATTCTGCTGGTGGCCGCATCGGCGATCTTCAGTGGGTTTCATTACAGTCTGGTGTGGGGGCTGCGGGCCTGGAGAGCTAAACACTGATGGCCACTTCGCAGATGGTTCTGGGGGTCAAGCTTCGTGATGATGCCCGGTTTGACAATTTTCACGGTGACCGGAATCGCGATGCCGCGCGGCGCCTGGAAGTGGTGTGTGAGCAGCCCGCTGGGGCACCGGTTGTTGTGATCTGTGGCGATTCGGATACCGGTAAAAGCCATTTGTTGCAGGCGGCCTGCCATTTGGCAGAACAGCGTGGGCAGGGGGCGGTCTGCATCAGCATCCGGGAGTTGATACCCTTTGGTCCTGAGGCGCTTACCGGGCTTGAGCGTCATGGCGTGGTGTGCCTGGACGACCTCGATCTGGTCGCCGGCGATGGCCATTGGGAGGAAGCCGTATTCCATCTGTATAACCGGGTATTGGATGGGGGCGGTCTGTTGATGGTGTCGTTGTCGGAAGTGCCTGCAGCCTTACCTTTTGGTCTGGCTGATCTTGGGTCCCGGTTAGCTCATGGCTTGTTGATTCAGCTCGGGGTATACCGGGATGAAGACCGGCTCCGGATTCTCATGGCAAGGGCCGAGCAACGCGGAATGGTGATGAGTGAGGATGTTGCCGGGTTTATCATGCGCCGAGCCCCGCGGCGATTGGGCGAGCTACTAGGGCTGCTGGACACTCTTGATGAAAACTCCCTGCAGGCGCAAAGGCGATTAACCATCCCTTTTGTAAAAACTGTCATGGGATGTTAGTTACGGATCAACAACGATAATGGCCATTGGAGAGACGACATGAGACGGGTGGTTTTTAACCAGAAAGGCGGAGTCGGGAAGTCGAGTATAACCTGCAACCTGGCAGCGATCAGTGCGGCTCGTGGCAAGCGTACTCTGGTAGTGGATCTGGATCCTCAGGGCAACTCAACTCACTATCTGCTGGGTAAGCCAGCGGCAGACCTGAAAGATACAGCCGCCGACCTGCTGGAGCAGACCGTCGCTTTCAGTGTGTTCAACCGCCGCCCGGAAGAGTTTGTCCATGCGTCATCTTTCGATAATCTATTTGTCTTGCCGTCGAGCCCGGAGCTTGATTTTCTGGAGCGCAAGCTTGAGGCCAAGCACAAAATCTACAAGCTCCGTGAGTTCCTGAAAAACTGGGCGACTCGTTTGACGAGATCTACATCGATACCGCACCGGCACTGAACTTCTACACTCGCTCGGCTTTGATTGCCGCGCAGCGTTGTCTTATTCCTTTTGATTGCGATGACTTTTCCCGTCAGGCGTTGTACAGCATCCTCCATGAAATCCGGGAGCTTCAGGAAGATCATAATCCGGAGCTGGTGGTTGAGGGTATTATCGCCAACCAGTTTCAGCCCAGGGCGAGTTTGCCCAAGCAGCTGGTGAAAGAGCTCATTGATGAGGGGCTGCCGGTGTTGCCCGTCAGGTTGTCCAGCTCAGTCAAGATGAAAGAGTCTCATCAAAGCAGGCAACCGCTGATTCACATGGCACCAAAGCATCCACTGACCCGTCAGTACGAGGACTTGTATCGCGTGCTCCATGGCGAGTCAGTCGAACTGGAACCCTTGGCGGATTGATTCAATCAGTATGAGCATCAGCAAAGCCCATCTCGACCGTGTAACCGACGGTCTGTTGCAGATTGAAATCGAACTTCGCCAACTGCAGATGTGGGAGGCGAGCCCTCCCCCTGAGTCGGCGTTTCAAAGCACCGAGCCGTTCTGTCTGGACACCATGAATTTTACCCAGTGGCTTCAGTTTGTGTTCCTGACCAAGATGAAGGTGCTGGTTGAGGGCGGGCATGCCTTGCCATCAGTTTCCGGTATTGCTCCGATGGCTGAGGAGTATTTTCGGGGGCAGGAGCAATCCGGACGCGGACTGGTTCAGGCCTTGGAGCAGATGGACCGGTTGCTCTCCGATTCTTGAGTTTATCGGGGCCTGTTTTTTAATCCAGGCGCATCGACAAATCGATGGCGCGGACATCCTTGGTGAGGGCGCCGATCGAAATGTAATCCACTCCGGTCTCCGCCACTGGAACCAATGTCTGTTTGTTGATCCCGCCTGAGGCTTCCAGTTTTGCTTTGCCTGCAGTTATACGGACCGCTTCGGTCATATCTTCCAGCGAAAACTCGTCCAGCATAATGATGTCAGCGCCTGCGATCAGGGCCTGGTGGAGTTCGTCCAAAGATTCAGTTTCAACCTCAACAGGCCGGCCGGGTGCAATCCGGCGCGCTTCGCTGATGGCGCTGGCAATAGAGCCGCAGGCAGCAATGTGGTTTTCTTTGATGAGAAAGGCATCCCAGAGGCCAATGCGATGGTTGTCGCATCCACCGCAGGTAACAGCGTACTTTTGCGCCAGCCGCAGCCCCGGGAGTGTTTTTCGGGTATCCAGCAGGCGGACACCGGTGTGAGCAACCTTGGCGGCATACCCGGCGCAGGTTGTTGCAACTCCAGAAAGGGTTTGCAGCCAGTTCAGGGCCGCCCGCTCAGCGGTCAGTAAAGAACGGGCAGGGCCTGCCATGGTGAAAATCACCTGATTGGCCGTCACGTCGTCACCGTCCTGGTATCGCCAGGTAAGTTCGACTGTAGGGTCAACCTGCCGGAACACTTCGTCTACCCAATCTTTGCCAGAGAGCCGCGCGGGCTCACGGGTAATCACGTGTCCGGTCGCTTCGGTGCCTGCGGCAATCAGCATGGCGGTGATGTCGCCATCACCGATATCTTCACGGAGGCTGTGAGCAACGGATTCAATGCGGGCCTGGCGGAGCAGTTCAGGGGCAATCATGGCGTTTTCCGGCGGTCAGGAGTAGTTGATGTGCGTAAGGCCCGCAATTCTACTGCCAGCTTGCCAATTCGCAAAATGACTCTGATTGCAGATGCTAAAATGTGACGCAGGTCGTTGTTACACAAAAGGTGACAAAATCTGACACAAGGTGACGATCATCGCCCGTATGATGTATGAATCAAATATTCAGAGCTTCAATGCTGATTAACCCGGAGCATCTCCATGGCGCACGATAACAAGGTTGTCCGTATATCCGGCCAGAAACCGGTAAGCCGGTTCTCGCTGCCGCCAGCGCTCATCCGGCTGCGTGACGCGTCTGGGCAGTCGCTCAAAGGTGTCTTGTCATCATTTTTCGAACAGGCCGATGACAGCCTGTTTGCGCTCGCTGACCGCGCGGGTTCCAACCAGGACCAGACCGCCTACTTTGACGCCATGCGTGAGCTACGGCTGCGCCGTAAATCCATGACCGTATCGATGCTTCAGTACGTCAGTCAGGCGTTCAATGAGTCTGGTCGATTCAAGCCTGCGCGGTCAGGTGCGTCGCTTGAGCAAGTTGATCAGGACTCGTTAAGCCTGCTTGATCATTCCGAGCTGGAGCAGCAGGTTGCGATTGAAAACCTTGTAACCAAACTGCGTAACCAGTACCAGGAGCCGGTGCGCATGCTGGCCGCCCGTGTGCGCCATCTTATGCCGGACATTGAGCTGGCGGATGATCAGATGCCGCTGAGCCCGGAGGTTATTTGCGGCGGTATCTCCGAGGCATGTGCAGACCTTGATATTGATATTCGCGCCAAGCTGGTGGTTTTGAAACTGTTTGAACGACTCTTGGTGGACAAGCTTGCCGGCTTCTATGATCAAGCCAACAAGACCCTGATCGCCGAGGGTGTGTTGCCAGATATGAAGCGAGCTCCGACCGGGAATGCGCAGAATAGCCCCCGTAAAGCGTCGCACGGGCAAGGGCCCGTGCCACCGGCATCCACAGGTTCTGCACAAGCCCCTGAAAGCGACGGATCTGCAGCCGGCGGATCACACTCGCCAACCTTCTCCGAACTGAGCGCGCTGTTGCATCAGGGTGATGCGCCTGCGTCTGGCGGCGGTGCTTCGCTGGGTGGCGTGACGCTGGACACTGGCCGACTGATGGTTCGTCTCAGTGAATTGCAAAACACCGTTCAGGGCCATGATTCTGGCCAGGTGGTTCCACTCAGGGAACAAATTTTCTCAGTACTTCAGGAGCCGGGCGGCAAGTCGGTTTCACTGGGGCAAGTGGACGGTGACGTCATTAACCTGGTGTCGATGTTGTTCGATTTCATTCTCGAAGACCGTCAGTTACATCCGGTGATGAAGTCGCTGATTGGCAGATTACAGATTCCGGTATTGAAAGTTGCGCTCAGTGACAGGAACTTCTTCAACCGCGGCGGGCATCCGGTCCGCAAGCTGCTCAACGAGCTGGCGTTGTCTGCCATTGGCTGGAGCGAAAAACGGGCGGGCATGCGCGACCCGTTGCGAGATAAAATTGAAGAGGTTGTTGACCGGGTTCTCAACGAGTTTACCGACAACGTAGGGTTGTTCGAGGAGTTGCTGAAAGATTTCGGCCACTTTATGGATCTTGACCGGCGGCGCCGGGAATTGGTCGAACAGCGGCTCAGAGATGCCGAAGAGGGCAGGGCCCGGCAGGAACGAGCCAGTCAGGCGGCGACATCACTGATCAATGAAGAGTCGGCGGGCCGTGATATTCCGGCTCCAGTGATGCAGATTCTCAGCGAGCCCTGGACCCGATATCTGCAATGGGTTGTGTTACGCCAGGGTGAAGACAGTCAACAATGGCAGGCAGCCTGCGTGTTGACTGAGCGGCTGATCTGGAGTGTCGATCCTGCACCGGTAACCGATAACACTCGTTCAGAGTTGCTGAGGGCGATTCCGGATGTGGTTGAGGAGCTGCGCCAGGCGTTGCATGAGATCTCCTGGGATCCGTTTGCGACGGATGCGGCAATACGGGACCTTGAGCTCGCCCACGTGGACGTGTTCCAGAAACTGGTGACGGCGCCGGTCAATGATGTTGATAAATCGAGCTCGGTAAGAGATTTTGCAGAGCAGCCCGATTCGGAAGTTGTGCCGGTTGAGGAGGCAGTCCCGTCCAGCAAGCTGGTGACTGGCAAGGCAGATGTGCCGGATCAGGTGCGTGAGCCGGTTTCTGCGGTGATCGCTGACGTGCCGGAGGAGACGCCGGCGGCCGTTGCTTCTGCCGAATGGCTTGCTCGTGCGGATCAATTGCGGGTTGGATCCTGGGTAGAGCTGGTTCGTGACGATGTTCGGGTGCGTTGCAAACTGGCGGCGTTTATCAAGGCCACTGGCAAGTACATATTTGTTAACCGCAGCGGAGCCAAAGTGGCTGAATATCATCGCGATGACCTGGCGACCACACTTGCAGGACGGCTTGATGACGCTTCTGGATGATGGTCTTATTTTTGACCGGGCTCTCGAGTCGATTATTGATAACCTGAGGCACAACCGGAAAGACTGAACCTGTTAGTGGCGGGTGCACTCCAGGGCCCGTAGCATCCGCAGTCGCTTTGTGATTCAATCGATCAGACATTTTCAGCGCCTGTGGATACGCTTTGCCAAATTCTGATTCCGTGATCCTAGACCAACACCACGCCCTGCGGGTTACGCCTGCCCTGGCGGCAGAATTAAAGAGCACCGGTCGATTCGCCGGCAGTCGCTGGGCTCCCTCGCCAAATTTCGGCCCCAGGCCGGACACCGCCAAAATCTCTTTACTGGTTGTGCACAACATCAGCTTGCCACCGGGTCAGTTTGGTGGTCCCGAGATCGAACAATTCTTCTGCAATCAGCTCGACCCGTCGGCGCACCCCTACTTTGAATCCATTGCATCCCTGCAGGTCTCCGCCCATGCCCTGGTGCGCCGGGATGGATCTGTCGTGCAGTTTGTCAGTTGTCTGGATCGGGCATGGCATGCCGGCCGGTCCTGCTTCGACGGTGAGGAGGAGTGCAATGACTTCTCCATTGGCATCGAGATGGAGGGTACCGACCACACACCCTACACGCCGGAGCAATACCAGTCGCTGGCGATGTTGGCCCGCTTAAGCATGATGGCCTGGCCCGAGATTCGTACCGGTCGCGTGACTGGCCATTGCGACATTGCACCCGGTCGGAAAACCGACCCCGGTCCGGCTTTCGACTGGCCGCGCTTCACAGCGTTGCTGGCAGATGAGGAGATTGTCTGAATGGTGTTTGTGGTCTTTTTACTGGCTTATCTGATACGGCGCCGGTTGGACGGACTGAACCGGCTGGATGGCGATACGCTCTGGCGAGCCTGGTTTCGTCAGGGCGCCAGGATTCAGGCGGGCAATGAGCGCTCCCTTCGCGCGGGTATGGCTCTGGTTGTATTGCCCGGTCTGGCGCTGGCGTGCATTGTCTGGACTCTTGGCTGGCTTGGATTCCGATTTGCCGCTTATCCCCTCGAGCTGATCGTGTTGGTGCTCCTGATGGGCACGCCGGGTTGGCGTGGGCTGCTGGCCGCCTATTCCGATGCCTGGGGCCGGGGTGATATGCAGGCGGCCTGGCACCAGGTTCAGGATCGTTTGCCCGCGAAGGAGCGTGGCGCGGCATTGTCGCCAGAGGCCATGCACCTGTCGCTTTCCAAGGTGCTGGTCATGGCGGTGTTTGAGCGCTTTTTCCTGGTGGCGTTCTGGTACGTTGTGGGTGGCATAGGTGCGGCTTTGATCGCCCGTGGTTTGGTCGCGTTGGCGGAGCAGTGGCCACAGAATGCCGCTCGGCCGAGGTTTGCCAGGCTGGCGGAGTTGGCCAACTGGATTCCCGCGCGCCTGCTGTCCTGCACGCTGGGTCTGGCGGGGGACCTGTCCGGTTGGTTGCAGGAGGCGCGTAAGGTTTTGCCCGGGTTTGGAAGAAAGACTGAAGAAATCCTCATGATTTCTGCCCATGGGTCGTTAACCGGTTATGCGCTTGATCCGGAACAGTTTGTGCGTCTCCACCCGGATGAGTGGGCCAGTTTTGGTGGTCGAAGCCTTGCCGCCATTCGTGACCTGTTGAACCGAAGCATGCTGGTCTGGATTTGTGGTGCGGCATTGCTGGTAATTGCTGGGGTTGTTTAGGTAACTGTCAAAAAACATTACAGAATAACACTTAATAGTGATTTAGATTTTGAGACCTTAGGCGATAATCAAAGAAAGAATAACGATTCATTTATTAGAATCCGCGAGAGGGGCACCGTGAATTATCTGATCAATCCAGCGATTTCCCTGATGAACCGGCTGCCTATGGTTTACAAGTTCAGCCTCATCAGTATTTTGTTTCTTGGACCGATCATCGTCCTGTCGTGGCTTGTTATTTCCAGCCTCAACCAATCTGTTCAGTCTATGACCCGTGGCATTGAGGGCCTGGTAGAACTGCGAAAAGTCGACCAGTTGCTGGCGGCCTCCATGGATTATCGGGATTATCAGGCGCCGGGCGTTCTGAAAGACGAGCAGGCACTTCTCGAAAAAGCCCAGGTTGCTGCGGGCCAAATTGACTCTTTAATGGCCGACCTGGCGGGCGAGGATCGCTCATTTGACAGCTCCGGCTCCTGGAATGACCAGGTGCAAGCGTTGCAGGAAGAGTGGGCAGCACTGAAAGAAAACGATAATTATCAAGGTAATATCGATCCGCAATTCAAGTATTACCACGAGTTTGTTCAAAAGGTGCTGGCGTTATTGCCGGCGACCATCGAAATTTCTGGTCTTGGCCAGGACGCGTCAAGGGAAAACCTGTTGTTGCTGGGCCTTGTGCGCAACGCGCTCCCAGAGGCTCGAACCGTTGTTGGTCGGGCCCGGTCTTACGGCGTCTTTGCATTGGTGGATGGCCAGGTTGGCTATAACTTGAGCGAAATCCTTAATGAGATATACGATCAGCTGACCAACCGCAGTTCCCTGCTATCACCGTCTCTGTCGGTGGCGCTGGAAACGTCGCCAAGGCTGGCAAGCCAGGCGGGTGGCGCGGTGACCCGGGTGGATGAAAGTCTGCTTGCTCTGCGTGATCAGATCGATACCAATATCATTACACCCATGCGACTGGAATTGCCCTGGCAGGAGTTTGACTCTTCCGTGGTCAACCAGTTGGGCCATTACGATACCCTGGCTGATGGCATTTTTGAGGTGGTTGCGAGCAACCTGGAGCAGCGGCTGAATCGAGAGACGGCCCAGCGTCGCCTGATCATTGGTGCCTTGCTGGCGGTTATGGTCTCGGTGGTGTACCTCTACGTCGGCTTTTTTATGTCGGTCAGGACAGCCATCAATCGCTTCAGTGCGGCTGCTCGCAGTGTGGCGGCGGGCGATATGACCACCCACATTCAGTTGAACAATCGGGATGAGTTAGGTGAACTGACCACCGAGTTCAATAATATGACGGACCGGATAGCGGAGCTGATCCGTTCGGTGAGTGCCACAACAACAGATGTTGGTAGCCAGGCCGTGAGAGTAAACGATACCGCCTCAGCCAACAGCGACGCCGTTGCCCGGCAAATGGATGAGACCGGTCAGATCAATGAGGCCATGGGCCAGATGGTCGGTGCGGTTAACGAGGTTACCGAAAGCGCGCATCGGGTTGCCGACAGCGCCGGCAATGCCGAACGAAACACCGAAAGCGGCCGTCAGGTGGTTGCAGACACCGTTAATACGATTAACCGGTTGTCGGCTGAAATTGCCGGTGCGGTCGAAGTCATCAACCGGGTCAGTGCTGACAGCACCAACATTAGCCAGGTACTGGTTGAAATCAAAGCGATCGCCGAGCAAACCAATCTGCTGGCTCTGAATGCGGCCATCGAAGCGGCCAGAGCCGGTGAGCAGGGGCGTGGTTTTGCAGTGGTGGCGGACGAGGTGCGCTCGCTGTCCCAGCGAACTCATAAGTCCACCGAGGAAATCGAAGGAATGATTTCCCGCTTGCAGGGTGGCGTAAAAGAGGCCGTCTCGGCCATGACCAGCAGCCACGATGCGACGGAGCAGACGGTTCAGAAATCTGGCGAAGTGACTGAGGCCCTGGACCGAATCGCTGCCGGCATTTCAGAGATCGTTGATATGAGTCATCAGATTGCTCAGGCAGCAGAAGAGCAGTCCGCGGTGGCCAAAAACGTCAACGCCAACGTGGAGCGCATCGGTGAGCTGGGCAAGAGCACCGCATCGAACGCCGAAGAGACGCTGGCGTCGTCACGTCAGATGTCAGAGCTGACGGCGTCACTGCAGCGCCTTGTGGAAGCGTTTAAAGTCTGAGATGGCAGGTGTTAATGGAAAATCCGGCCCCTAGAGGCCGGATTTTTTTTGCTCCCAGAGAATTTCCTGGCTGCCATCCCGGCGTGCCAGAACCCGTGCGATCACAAACAACAGGTCCGACAGTCGGTTCAGGTAGTGCCGTGAAGCGGTATTGATGGAATCTTCATGGCCCAGGGCAACCACCACCCGTTCGGCGCGTCTGCATACAGCGCGGGCCATATGGCATTGCGCGGCCGCCAGGCAGCCGCCCGGCAGGATGAAGTTCTTGAGGGCTGGCAGGCCTTCGTTGTGTTCATCCAGGGTTTGTTCCAGCCAGCTGATGTGGTCGTCGCCAATAACTTTGCTGCCGGGAATGGCAAATTCACCGCCCAGGTCGAACAGATGGTGCTGAATCCTGCGGAGAGACTCGATCAAGGCATCGCCGGCGGGCAGGGTTTCGATCAGTACACCGATATGGCAGTTCAGTTCATCGGCAGTGCCCATGGCCTCGACCCGCTGGGCGTTCTTGGCAATGCGGTTGCCATCGGCCAGGCCAGTGGAGCCGTCGTCTCCGGTGCGGGTATAGATCTTTGACAGGCGGTTGCCCATGGTTTGCACTCCCGTTGATGAATATTCAGTGTAGTTGTTTTACCCGCTCGGTGAGCATTTGGTTCACCGGGGCAGCGATTCCGTGTTGTTGGCCAAAACGGACCAGGTAGCCATTGATGACGTCGATTTCGGTGCTGCGTCCGGCGAGAACATCGGCGCGCATGGACGAGGTGTTGGTGGCCGTGTTGTGTGCCACCATTTCGATTCTGGCTCGCAGTTGGTCTGTCGGTTGTTCCGGTTGTCCGGCGGCCTTCAATAGCCGGCTGATTTCCCTGCACAGGGGGTCAATCCACTGCTGATAGAAAGGATGTTGCAGAATATCCCCATTCGGGCAGTTCAGGATCGCGGTAAAGGCGTTGATGCCGGCGTTGATCACCAGTTTTTGCCAAAGTCGGCTCAGGATGTCTGGTTCGGCGTGCAGGGTCAGGTAGCTATGGGCCAGGGACTGCACAACAGGGATCAATTGGGCTTCGCCCGGATGGTTCAGAGCACCGACCCAGGTTTCACCCTGGCCGGCGTGGACGGTGACGTTTGCTTCCGGTCGGTTGGCGCCTTCTGTGGTTGAGGCGGCCAGTATCGGGCGGTTTGGCCATGTGTCGGCCACCTGCTGCTGGCAGCCGAGACCATTCTGGAACAGAACCACCGGTGTGCTGGCAGGAAGTCGGGGCAGGAGATTGCTGAGCGCTGCGAGGGTGTCACCGGCTTTGGTGGTCACCAGCAACAGGTCGGGCGATTGCCCCGGCTGCAGCCAGGGCACGGTCACTCGACGTGTTTGCCCCTCAAAGGGGCAGAAATGATAACGAACCGGCTCGAGGATCTGGCCTGGGCGGGGCACAAACGCTACTTGCCCGGCAGGTAGTGCAGCGGCCCACAGCCGGCCCATGGAGCCGGCGCCCAGAATGGCGATCATGCCTTACATGGCCTCGATTTCAGCTCGCTGTGCACTCAGGCGTTGCAGGCTGCCCTGAGCATCCTGCAGCTTGTCTTTCTCTTTCTCAACCACGTCGGCAGGCGCTTTAGCGGTGAACTTTTCGTTGTTCAGCTTGCCTTCCACCCGGTCGATTTCCTTCTGCAGGCGGTCCAGCTCCTTGTCCAGGCGCTTGAGCTCGGCGTCTTTGTCGATCAGGCCGGCCATGGGCACCAGCACTTCCATTTCGCCCACCAGCTGGGTGGCGCTCATGGGGGCCTTGTCGCCTTCAAACCATTCCAGTTTTTCCAGCTTGGCCAACGACATCAGGAACTGACGGTTGGCGTTCAGGCGGCGCTCATCTTCGCTGTTGCCACCTTTAAGCAGGACCGGCACCTGCTTGCCCGGTGAGATGTTCATCTCGCCCCGGATATTACGCACAGCCACGATCACGCCTTTGAGCCATTCGATATCGGCGGCCACGGCGGCATCCTGTTTGCTCTCATCCGGTTGCGGGAAGGGCTGCAGCATGATGCTGTCGCCACTCTTGCCGGCCAGGGGCGCAATGCGCTGCCAGATTTCTTCGGTGATGTACGGCATCATCGGGTGCGCCAGGCGCAATACCGCTTCCAATACCCGCACCAGTGTGCGGCGAGTGCCGCGCTTGGCGTCAGCGCTGGCGCCCTCGTCACTCAGGGCCGGCTTGGACAGCTCCAGATACCAGTCGCAGTACTCGTTCCAGATGAACTCGTACAGGGCGTAGGCGGCGAGGTCGAAGCGGTACTGCTCCAGGTGACGAATCACTTCCTGCTCGCAGTGCTGCAGTTCGCTGATGATCCAGCGGTCGGCCAGAGACAGCGTTACCGGCTCGTCGTTGACGCCGCAGTCTTCGCCTTCGGTGTTCATCAGCACGTAACGGGCCGCGTTCCACAGCTTGTTGCAGAAGTTGCGGTAGCCTTCCAGGCGCTTCATGTCCCAGTTGATGTCACGGCCGGTGGTGGCCATGGCCGCCAGGGTAAAGCGCAGGGCGTCGGTGCCGTGGGCGGCGATACCGTCCGGGAATTCCTTCTGGGTACGCTTGCCGATTTTCTCGGCCAGTTTCGGCTGCATCAGGTTGCCGGTACGCTTCTCCAGCAGCTCTGGCAGGCTGATGCCGTCGATCATGTCGAGCGGGTCGATGACGTTGCCCTTGGATTTGGACATCTTGTCGCCGTGCTCGTCCCGGATCAGGCCCGTTACGTACACGGTTTTGAACGGTACTTGCGGAGTGCCGTCTTCGTTCTTCATGAAGTGCATGGTCATCATGATCATCCGGGCAACCCAGAAGAAGATGATGTCAAAACCGGTGACCAGCACGTCGGTGGGGTGGAAGGTTTTCAGGCGTTCGGTGATTTCCGGCCAACCCAGGGTGCCGAAGGTCCACAGGGCAGAGCTGAACCAGGTGTCCAGCACGTCGTCGTCCTGCTTCAGTTCCAGATCGGTCGGCAGGCTGTGCTTCTGACGCACTTCGTCTTCGTTGCGGCCGACGTAGATGTTGCCTTCGGCGTCGTACCAGGCCGGAATCCGGTGGCCCCACCACAGCTGGCGGGAAATACACCAGTCCTGGATATCGCGCATCCACGAGAAGTACATGTTCTCGTACTGTTTGGGCACAAACTGGATGCGGCCGTCTTCTACCGCTTCGATGGCTGGCTTGGCCAGGGTCTTGGCATCGGCGAACCATTGATCGGTGAGCATGGGTTCGATGATCAGGCCGGAGCGGTCACCCCGGGGCACGCTCAGCACATGGTCTTCGACCTGCTGTACCAGACCGGCGGCTTCCATGTCGGCAACGATCTGCTTGCGGCCGGCTTCGCGGGTCAGGCCAGCGTAAGCGGCGGGCAGGGAGGCGTCGATGTCGGTATTTTCGGTGCCGTCGGAGTTGAACACTTCGGCGCTGGCCCGGATGTTCGCGTCCTGGGTCAGCACGTTGATCATGGGCAGCTGATTGCGCTTACCAACGGCGTAGTCGTTAAAATCGTGGGCCGGGGTAATCTTCACGCAGCCGGAGCCCTTTTCAGGATCGGCGTGGTGGTCCGCCACAATCGGGATTCTGCGGTTAACCAGTGGCAGCAGCACGTGCTTACCAATCAGATGCTGGTAGCGCTCGTCTTCCGGGTGGACGGCGACCGCGGTGTCGCCAAGCAGGGTTTCCGGGCGAGTGGTGGCGACGACGACGTAGTCTTTACCATCTTTGGTTTTCGCGCCGTCGGCGAGCGGGTAACGCAGGTGCCAGAAATAGCCCTTTTCTTCTTTGTTCTCCACTTCCAGGTCAGAAATGGCGGTGTGCAGTTTCGGGTCCCAGTTCACCAGTCGCTTGCCACGGTAGACCAGGCCGTCTTCGTACAGGCGGATGAAGACTTCCTGTACGGCTTTGTAGAAGCCGTCGTCCATGGTGAAGCGTTCGTTGTCCCAGTCCACGGAGTTGCCGAGGCGGCGAATCTGGCGGGTGATGGTGCCGCCGGAGTGCTCTTTCCAGTCCCAGATACGCTTGATGAATTCGTCCCGGCCCAGATCGTGGCGGGTTTTGTCTTCTTCAGCCGCCAGTTTGCGTTCGACGACCATCTGGGTGGCGATGCCGGCATGGTCGGTGCCGACGGTCCACAGTGCGTTACGGCCCTGCATGCGCTTGTAGCGGGTGAGGGTGTCCATGATGGTGTGCTGGAACGCATGGCCCATGTGCAGGCTGCCGGTGACGTTGGGCGGCGGGATGGCGATGCTGTAGGACTCACCCTCTCCGCTGGGGCGGAAGTAGCCTTTGGCTTCCCAGTTTTCGTACCACTGGCGCTCGATGTTTTCTGGCTGGTAGGTTTTTTCCATGGGATTTTGCAGTGACCGTTTTGGTTGATTCACATAGGGAAATTCTGAGTTGGACGATTATACATGGTCGCTGTTGATGCGGCGAACCCCTGTAAAGGCTAGCCTGCTGACTGGGCGCCTTGCGAGGTTGGGGGTCGGCTTTCCAAAACACGCCCACGAGTACGTCCCTGTAGGCTCGTTTCGGGCCGTCCATGGCCCTCAACGGTTTTGGAAAGCCGACCCCCAACCCCGCAGATCTGGCTGCGTGCTGTCCGCTGTTTAGTTTTCCGCCTTGCTTTTGTCCGTGATGTCCGTGGCCAAAAGCACTAATCACCGCTGCCGCATGTCATGCACTCGGGCTTCAATTCCCAACTTCCGTAACTGCTTGAAGTGCTCTCGCGCTTGATTCAGCACGGCCGGGTCGTTGTGGGCGACCAGAGCCAGTCGGCTATATTGACTGGCGTCGTCGGGGAGTGTGGCGGACAGGATGATGACGGTGTCCCAGTCGGTGGCGGCGGGTGGGTAGAGCAGGAGGCCGACGGGGTCTTCGCAGGGGGTGGTTGGTTCGGTTGCTATGCTGTGAGGGATGAACGCGTCGGGGGTGACGTTCCAGAGCAGTTCGTCCAGTTCTTCGGCTTGTTGCTGGTTGTCACAAAGTACGCACACACGGTCACCCTGTTGCCAGGCTTTGTCCACGAGTTTGGCGGCGTGGAGGTTGCGGGCGTTGGGGGTGTTCTGGGCGAGGATGTGGAACCAGTAGCGCTGGTTTTTTTCGTCCTGGCCGGAGGGGCCGGCAGCGGGGCTGCCGGTCTCCGGGGGATTGGTCGGGTTACTTTCCTGCATGGGACATCAGGTAGTCGACCAGAAGTGGCACGGGGCGGCCGGTGGCGCCTTTGGCTTTGCCGGAGTTCCAGGCGGTGCCGGCGATGTCCAGGTGGGCCCAGCGGTAGTCTTTGGCAAAGCGCGACAGGAAACAGGCGGCGGTGATGGAGCCGGCTGCCCGGCCGCCGATGTTTTGCATGTCGGCGAAGTTGCTGTCGAGCAGGTTCTGGTATTCGTCCCACAGGGGCAGGCGCCAGGCGCGGTCGCCGGTGCGTTCACCGGCGGCCAGGACTTCGTTGGCGAGGTCGTCGTTGTTGCTGAACACGGCGCTGGCGTGGTGGCCGAGGGCGATAATGCAGGCGCCGGTCAGGGTGGCCATATCGAGCACGGAGGCCGGGTTGTAGCGTTTGACGTAGGTCAGGGCATCGCACAGTACCAGGCGGCCTTCGGCGTCGGTGTTGAGGATTTCGACGGTCTGGCCAGACATGGTGGTGACGATGTCGCCCGGTCGGGTGGCGCCGCCGTCCGGCATGTTCTCAGCGGCAGCGATGACCGCCACGATGTTGATCTTCGGGCGGGTTTCAGCAATCACCTGCATGGTGCCGAGCACGCTGGCGGAGCCGCCCATGTCGTATTTCATTTCATCCATGCCTTCGCCGGGCTTCAGGCTGATGCCGCCGGTGTCGAAGGTGATGCCTTTGCCAACCAGAACGTGGGGCTGGTCTTTGGCCTTACCGCCCTTGTATTCCATGATGATGAAACGCGGTGGCTGGGTGCTGCCTTTGCCGACGGCCAAGATGGTGTTCATGCCCAGCTTTTCCATCTGCTTTTCATCCAGTATTTCGGTCTTGATGCAGTCGTGCTCTTTAGCCAGCTTTTTGGCTTGCTCGGCCAGCCAGACCGGATGGCAGATGTTGGGTGGGGTGTTGCCCAGGTCGCGGGTGAAGTTCATGCCGCGGCCGGTGGCCAGGCCCAGGTTGAAGGCGTCTTTCAGGGCTTTACCGGCGCCAGAGGCTTGTACCACCACTTTTTTGAGTTTGCGGGCGGCGGGTTTCTCGCTCTTGAAGTCGTTAAAGGTATAGAGCTGTTCTTCCAGGGTGCGACCGATCAGGTTGAGGCGGGCTTCTTCGGAGCTTACCTCACCTGCGCCTTGCAGGGCGGTGTCGGTCAGGCTGATCAGTACGTTTTTTGAGGGCCCGTCTTTCAGGGCAGCTCATCATGGCAATCAGGGCTTTGCGGTAATTGGCCGGGGTGCGATCGTTGTCTTTGCCGGTGCCAACCACAATCAAACGATGCCAGGGCTGATCCACCAGCGGCACGGTGTTTACCGTAGCGTTCTTGCCCGTTATGTCGCCTGCTTTCTCCAGCTGCTTGATCAGGCCTCCAAGTGCTTCATCGGCTGCTGTGGTGGTTTCCGGCCAGTCGCCCTTTTCGGGCAGGGCGATCACCAGGCAATCGGTTTTGGTGGCGCTAATGGCTTTGCTGCTGAGGCTGAAATTCATGGCAACTCCTGTTGTATGGTTTTGCTGTTCGCGATTTGCGGCGCTCGGTACGTGTTGATAAGGATTGGGGTGACGCACCAAATAATCAAGCAAACCGCTTATATTGCTACGATGACTTCATTGTATGAGTGCTTTACTGTCATTCGTCTGCGAGGTTACATAGAATACGCGCAGTTTCCTGTATCTACCATCCTGTGACAGGTCGCCACCAGAGAGACTGATTTGACTATCGTTTTCCGTTACCTCATTCGCCAGATCATGGTCAGCATGCTTGCTGTCTCCGGCATTCTTTTGCTGGTATTCATGAGCGGGCGCTTTATCAAATACCTGGGAAATGCGGCCGAGGGCGAGATTGCCGCCGGCGTTCTGTTTTCGATCATGGCGTACCGGTTCCCCGGTTTTCTTGAACTGATTCTCCCGCTTGGACTGTTTATTGGCATTCTTCTGGCCTACGGCAGGATGTATCTGGAAAGTGAGATGACGGTGCTGTTTGCCTGCGGGCTGAGCGACAAACAGCTGCTGGCTAAAACCCTGATGGGGTGCTTGCCGGTGATGTTGGTGGTCGGCAGCATGAGTCTGTTTGTATCGCCATGGGGCATGAAGCAGGTTGAGGCTATTTTTAATGAGGCCCGTAAAGCCACTGAATTCGAGATGCTGGCCCCTGGCCGGTTTCAGGATTTCACGTCTGGTAGCCGCGTGACCTACACAGAATCACTGAGTGAGGACAAACGTCAGCTCAAGGGTGTGTTTATTGCGGAATATGATCGCAACGGCCAGGGCGTTACGCTGATTACCGCGGAATCAGGCTCTCAGCTGATCGATCAGGAAACCGGCAGTCGGTTCCTGATACTTGAACAGGGCGGCCGTTATCAGGGGTTGCCCGGAAGGCTTGATTACAATGTCACGGAATTTGAGGCCTATGGCCTGAAAATCACCAGTGGTGATGCCGGCAGTAAGGAGCTGGAGGAGGGTGTAAGCACCCTGTCGCTTTGGAACTCGGACGATCCGGAAGATCGTGCCCTGTTGCACTGGCGGATTTCGTTGCCATTGATCGTGCCGATCGTGACGCTGCTGGCTGTTCGTTTGAGTCGGGTTAATCCCCGGCAAGGGCGGTTCTTCCATCTGCTGCCCGCCATGCTGGTGTATATCACCTATCTTGGCTTGCTCATTGTGGCCCGTGATGCGCTTGCCGATGGCAAGGTTCCGGAGTGGATTGGCATGCTCTGGGTGCATGTTATTTTCCTGTCTCTCGGTCTTTGGCTGCAGTTCGGTCCAGCCTGGCTCTACCGGCGTCGCCTGGAGAGGGAGGCACGCGCCCATGCGTAAGATTGATGGCTACGTGATGCGCACGGTCGGCGGGGCCATGTTCCTGGTGATGGTGGTGGTGCTGTCGCTGGATCTGATCTTTGCTTTCATTGCAGAGCTGGACGATGCCCGCAATGACTACCAGGCGCTGCAGGCGCTCTGGTATGTGTTTCTTACATTGCCCCGACGTATTTATGACTACCTCCCGCTGGGCGCCTTCATGGGGTGTCTGGTGGGGCTGGGTGCTTTGGCGAGCTCTTCTGAGCTGACCGTTATCCGGGCGGCTGGCGTTTCCATCAAGCGGATTGTCTGGTCGGCCATGAAGCCGGCGTTGGTGGTGGTGGTGCTCGGAGTGGTGATTGGTGAGTATGTTGCGCCAACCACCGAGCGCATTGCTCAAAGTGAGAAAGCGGTAGCGCTTGGCGCCAGTCAGAACGTTGCTTCGGCCCACGGTGTCTGGCACCGGGAAGGTAACACCTTCATGCATTTGAACGCGGTGCAGCCAAACGGCGTGTTGCACGGTGTCTCGTTGTTCCGCTTTAGCGGCGATCGCGAACTGGAAGTGTCCAGCTTTGCCGAGCGCGCCATTTTTCAGGGCGACCACTGGTTGCTGGAAAATGTGGTGTCGACCCGCCTGGAAGGTGAACAGACTTTGCGCAATGAGCATGCGGTTCTGCGATGGGAGACCGGCCTGTCCCCGGATGTGCTCAGTGTGCTGATTGTAAAACCTGAAAATCTCTCGATGACGGGCCTGTACACCTACGCCACTTATCTTGGTGAACAGGGGCTGACGGCGGCCCAATACTGGCTGGCCTTCTGGAAGAAGGTGCTGATGCCGCTTGGCACAGCCGTCATGGTGCTGGTTGCTATCTCGTTTATTTTTGGTCCCTTGCGTTCAGTGACCATGGGATTTCGGGTATTTACCGGCCTGCTGGTGGGGCTTCTGTTCAAATACATGCAGGACCTGCTCGGACCGATGAGCATGGTTTACGGTTTCAATCCCTTGATTGCGGTGCTTGCCCCGATAGTCGTAAACGCCATTTTCGGGGCCGTGCTCATGCGCAAGGCGGGCTGACCAGCCGATTTCAGGCGTTGCTGGCTGGCTTGGATTTCTCGGGTATTGGCACGCTCACGACAACGCTGTTGGACATGCGATCGGTGAGTGACAGGCCATTAATGGGGTAGAACAGCGCGACGATGGCCGGCACGGTCAGCAGCAGGGTGAGCGATCCGAGATAATACGCTGCCAAAATCGTGAGAAAGACCACGACGGCAGCGGTACCGTACCGGAACAGGGACTGGGTCCAGCTTACTGAGGAGCCATCCAGATTCTCGATGCGGATGCGCCATACCTGCATGCCCAGCGTTTGACCAATGCGTGTCCAGAAGTAAGCGAAAAACAGATAGAGCACCAGAAACAGGGTGAAGGTGAGCCCGGGGTCTCCGGAAAGCTCGCCCGCTTCGGCCATCTGTTCGTACTGATCCCAGCCAGTGATGTACCCCGTGACAACGGTGTAGGCCCAGGTGGCCACCAGCAACACTGCAATGCTGATCAAACCGTCGTAAATAATGGCCAGGGCGCGTTTGAGGGCGGTGGCTGGAGGTAGCAGTTCCTCGGCGTTATGAAAGCGGCGGGGCATGGGGTCTCCTGTGAGGTTTCACGTTTTTCCTGTTCTCGGCGTGTGCTAGAGTAGCGGATTTGCACACGCATGTAAGTATTCGTATTTCAATCGCGGACCGGCCGGTTATCCCGGCGGGTTTCTGGAAAGGTATCAAAGGGCTATGAAAACCGCAGAGTTGCGACAGGCATTTCTCGACTATTTCAAACAGCAAGGTCACACCATTGTTCCAAGCAGTTCGCTGGTGCCTGCGGACGACCCAACATTGTTGTTTACGAATGCTGGAATGAACCAGTTCAAGGACCTGTTCCTTGGCAGGGAAGAGCGCGACTACACCCGGGCGACGTCTACCCAGAAGTGCGTTCGGGCCGGTGGCAAACACAACGACCTCGAAAACGTCGGCTACACCGCGCGCCATCACACCTTCTTTGAAATGCTGGGCAACTTCAGCTTTGGGGATTACTTCAAGCGTGAGGCCATCAATTTTGCCTGGACCTTTCTGGCCGGTGAGCAGTGGCTGAACCTGCCCACCGAAAAATTGTGGGTCACCATCTACGCCGAAGACGACGAAGCCTTCGATATCTGGAACAAAGAAATCGGTGTTCCGGCCGATCGCATCATTCGTATCGGCGACAATAAAGGCGGTCGCTACGCCTCGGACAACTTCTGGCAGATGGGTGATACCGGTCCTTGCGGTCCGTGCACGGAAATCTTCTTCGATCATGGCCCGGATGTGGCCGGTGGCCCTCCGGGCAGCCCGGAAGAAGACGGCGATCGCTATATCGAGATCTGGAACGTGGTGTTCATGCAGTACAACCGTACTGCTGACGGCGAGATGCTGAACCTGCCCAAGCCTTCGGTGGATACCGGTATGGGGCTTGAGCGTATTGCTGCGGTCTTGCAGGGCGTGCACAGCAACTACGAGATTGACCTGTTCCAGGATCTTTTAAAGGCGGCCTCCGACATTCTGGGCGGAGCTGCGACAACCGAAGCCTCACTTCGCGTGGTGGCAGACCACATCCGCTCCTGCGCCTTCCTGATTGCCGATGGCGTGATGCCGTCCAACGAAGGCCGCGGCTTTGTGTTGCGCCGGATTATTCGACGGGCCGCCCGCCATGGTAACAAGCTGGGTGCTACCGGGCCGTTCTTCCACAAGCTGACCGGCGCCCTGGTCGACCTGATGGGCGACGCTTTCCCACAGCTGGTCAGCAGCCGCAAACAGATTGAAAAAGTGTTGCTGCAGGAAGAAGAGCAGTTTGTGAAAACCCTGGATAAAGGGCTACGACTGCTGGAGCAGGACATTGCCGAGCTTAAAGGCTCGGAAATTCCCGGTGAAACCGTGTTCGCGCTTTACGACACTTACGGTTTTCCGGTAGACCTGACCAACGACATCGCCCGCGAGCGTGGCCTGACTCTGGACTACGAAGGTTACGAGAAAGCGATGGAAGCACAGCGCGAGCGTGCTCGTGCTGCCAGCAAGTTCGGTATTGATTACAACGCTGCCGGCATCACCATTGACGGCAAAACCGAATTCACCGGTTACGATCACATTGATGGTCATGAGCGCATTCGTGCGGTTCTGGTGAACGGTGAAGAACGCAACGCCGAGGCGGGCGACGAGTGTGTGGTGGTGCTGGAGCGCACACCCTTCTACGCGGAGTCTGGTGGTCAGGTCGGCGACACCGGTTTGCTGACCTGGAGCGGTGGCCGCTTCAAGGTTACGGATACCCGCAAAGAAGGCGACAACCACCTGCACGTCGGTACTCTGATCGAAGGGGAGTTGTTCTCTGGTCTGGAAGTGGATGCCCGTATCGATCATGCCCGCCGTGAGCGCACCAAGCGCAACCATTCGGCGACGCACCTGCTGCATGCCGCCTTGCGTAAAGTGTTGGGAGAGCACGTAACGCAAAAAGGCTCACTGGTAGATCCGGACAAGTTGCGTTTCGACTTTTCTCATTTTGAAGCGGTGACTCCGGAACAGCTCAAAGAAATTGAGCGTCAGGTCAACGAACAGATTCTTGAGAATACTCCGGTTCAGATCGACGTTACCGACATGGAAACGGCCAAGGAAAAAGGCGCCATGGCGTTGTTTGGTGAAAAGTACGGCGATGTGGTGCGAGTTCTCAGCATGGGCGTTGAGCGCTATTCTGTTGAATTGTGCGGTGGAACCCACGTTGGCCGCACCGGTGATATCGGCATGATGCGCATTACCTCTGAAAGCGGTATTTCATCCGGGGTTCGTCGTATTGAAGCGGTAACCGGCTTTGGCGCTCTCGAGTGGGTGGATGAAACCGAACGCACCCTGCGTGATGCCGCCAGACTGGTCAGAGCTACCCGTGAGACGGTGGTTGATAAGGTGCAGCAGGCGCTGGATCGTAATCGTCAGCTGGAAAAGGAAATGGACGCCTTGAAGGCCAAGCTGGCGAGCTCTGCCGGTAGCGACCTGGCCGGTTCGGCTGTTGATGTCGCTGGCCTTAAGGTGGTGGCGGCAACCCTTGAAGGGGCAGATCGCAAGGCCCTGATGGAAACCGCGGACCAGCTCAAGAACAAGCTGGGCGAAGGTGTGGTTGTTCTGGCGACTGTTGAAGACGGCAAGGTGACTCTGGTTGCCGGTGTCACCAAATCAGCCACCAGTAAATTGAAAGCCGGTGATTTGATGAAGCATCTGTGCGCCCAGGTGGACGGTAAAGGCGGCGGTCGCCCAGACATGGCCCAGGGTGGCGGTAACGATCCTTCAAAGCTGGCCGATGCTTTGGCAGGGGTTCCGGCCTGGGTTGAGCAAAATATCAGCTAATCAACTGTTTTCGAGAGCGGGCAAGGGTTTATAATCCTGCCCGCTTTATTTGATGGGCGGGCCGCACGGCTTCGCTTTGAATCCCCGGTTCGGAGTTTGGCAAAACATGGCTCTGTTGGTGCAGAAGTTTGGTGGTACATCCGTCGGGACAACCGAACGGATTGAGGCGGTGGCTGACAAGGTGTGTCAGTTTCGCAAGGACGGGCACGATATTGTAGTGGTTGTATCCGCCATGAGTGGCGAGACCAATCGCCTGATCGGACTGGCCAACGACATCATGGACGAACCCACGCCACGGGAAATGGACGTGTTGGTATCGACTGGTGAGCAGGTCACCATTGCCCTGTTGTCGATGGCCCTGAAAAAGCGCGGCTGTGATGCGCGCTCTTACACCGGCGCCCAGGTTCGTATCCTGACCGACAGCAGCCACACCAAGGCGCGCATCAAACAGATTGATGAACAGCGCATGCGGGAAGATCTGACCGCTGGTCGGGTGGTGGTGGTTGCTGGTTTTCAGGGCATTGATGAGAGCGGCAATATAACCACGCTTGGCCGTGGTGGCTCTGATACTACAGCGGTGGCTCTGGCAGCAGCCCTGAAAGCAGATGAGTGCCAGATCTACACCGATGTGGATGGTGTCTATACAACCGATCCACGCGTGGTAGACAGTGCGCGCCGGCTCGATCGGATCACTTTTGAAGAAATGCTTGAGATGGCAAGCCTGGGCTCGAAAGTGCTCCAGATTCGCGCCGTCGAATTTGCAGGTAAATACAACGTTCCGTTAAGGGTGCTTTCCAGCTTTCAGGAAGGTGAGGGTACCCTGATCACTTTTGAGGATGAGACCGCCATGGAACAACCGGTTGTTTCCGGCATTGCTTTTAATCGTGACGAGGCCAAACTGACGATCTCCGGTGTGCCCGACACCCCGGGAAGTGCGTTGCGGATTCTGAAGCCGATCAGCGACGCCAACATCGAAGTCGACATGATTGTTCAGAACGTAGGGCAGGACAACAAGACCGCGTTTACCTTCACCGTCCATCGCAATGATCTGAAGCGTGCTCAGGATGTGTTGCGCGGTGTGTCTGTCGAAATCGGTGCCGGTGAAGTGGGTGGCGACAGCAAGATCGCGAAAGTCAGCATTGTGGGTGTGGGCATGCGTTCGCACGCCGGTGTTGCAACTAAAATGTTTGAGGCGCTGTCCAAAGAAGGTATTAATATTCAAATGATCTCCACCTCTGAAATCAAGATTTCGGTGGTGATCGATGAGAAGTATCTCGAGCTGGCCGTTCGTGCGCTGCACAGTGCGTTTGAACTGGATACGGCTGGAGTGAACGAAGGCGCTTAAGAGCATGAGGCTCTGAAGCCCACCGTTCTGGGGTCATTGGTTATAGCTATCACGACGCGGCCGAGCATAAGTATTATTGCGTCTTCAGTGTGGTTAGTGATCTCTTTATAAAAGCAAGAAGTAAACAATACTGTTGTCGGAACAGGTCGCTCTGGAAAGGGAGTAAGGGATATGTTGATTTTGACTCGCCGTGTTGGCGAAACTCTGATGATCGGTGATGAAGTAACCGTCACCGTTCTTGGGGTTAAGGGTAATCAGGTACGCATTGGTGTTAACGCACCGAAAGATGTGGCTGTGCACCGTGAAGAAATTTATCAGCGGATTCAGTCCGAAAAAGGCTCGGAAGAGCCAGAGCCGGGCAATAGCTGATCAGTTGAAAAGCCGCTTAAGGGAAACCTGAGCGGCTTTTTTCGTTATGGGGTAAATCGACCAGAAAAATCTCGTGTCAACCCTATGAAAACAGAAAAATTATGGTAGTATACGCCCCGTTCTCAAGGAGAGGTGGGTGAGTGGCTGAAACCAGTTCCCTGCTAAGGAACCGTACGAGCAATCGTACCGAGGGTTCGAATCCCTCCCTCTCCGCCATTTCCTTTCGAGGAAAATGAGAACAGGTTGAAGTAGCATTCAACCATTGCGAATGAATGTGCGGCTGTAGCTCAGCTGGATAGAGTACCTGGCTACGAACCAGGCGGTCGGAGGTTCGAATCCTCCCAGCCGCGCCATTTTCGCAAACCCGTTTTTAGCGGCTGTAGCTCAGCTGGATAGAGTACCTGGCTACGAACCAGGCGGTCGGAGGTTCGAATCCTCCCAGCCGCGCCAAATTTCACAAAAAACCCCGCTTCGTGCGGGGTTTTTTGTGTCTGTTACCACATCAGGTCGTCAGGGATTTCGTAACCTGCGTAAGGGTCGTCGTCGCCCTGATCTTCGGCCTGGCGGTCATGCAGCACCACCACGGCCGAGGCGTCCCGCTCCATTATCTTGCGGGCAACGCCTTCGGCCACGAGCTCATACTCACCGTTGACGAAGACAACCGCCAGACGTCCACGAGACAATTGGTCCACCATCTTGTCGTCTACAAAGATCTTTTTGATCTTTTTGTCATGGACAAACTGGTAAGAGGTCTCGCCACGGCTTCGATTCAGACGGTTGGTTTCAACCAACTGACGAATCTGGGCCTGGATGGCCTTTTTGTCGGCTTCTTTCTTGCGCTCCAGGTTTAGTTGCCGGTCATGCTCGGCTTTTTCCTGTCTAGCCTTGCGGGCGCGCTCCTCGGCTTCATTGACCTGAACGGTTCCTTTGGGTTGCTGTTTGCGTTGCTTGTGCTTTTCGTTGCGAATGCTTTTGGCTTTTTTCTCATCGGCCAGTCCGGCTTTGAGTAGTTGGTCCTGCAAAGACGCCATCAGTGACTCCGTGTATTCGTGATAAACTTCGGTAAATATTTTTCTAGTATACGCCGTCAGTGCTGGCTCAATAACCCACGATTTCTTACCCCACGGATTTTTCTATGTCTTCTTTTAAAGAGCTTGGCCTCTCATCGTCCATGCTGAGCAACCTTGAACAGTTGGGATTTACGCAGCCCACGGGAATTCAGTCAAAGGCCTTACCGCCGGCGATGGCCGGTAAGGATGTGATTGCCATGGCGCAAACCGGTAGCGGTAAAACCGCGGCGTTTGGTATTCCTCTCATTGAACGCTTGCAGCCCAAGCGCTTTGCCGTACAGGCTCTGGTGCTTTGCCCGACACGTGAATTGGCGGATCAGGTGGCGAAAGCATTGCGGGAGCTGGCCAGAGCCAAAGACAATGTCAAGATTCTGACTCTGTGCGGCGGTGTGTCGATCGGGCCCCAGATTGGATCGCTCAGTCACGGCGCGCACATTGTGGTGGGTACGCCCGGGCGGATTGATGATCATATCCGCAAAGGTACGCTTGCCCTGGATAACGTTAATACGCTGGTGCTGGACGAAGCTGACCGAATGCTGGATATGGGCTTTGAGGAAGTGGTTGCGTCAATTCTTGCGCAAACGCCGTCGGTCCGGCAAACGCTGCTGTTTTCCGCGACCTGGCCAGCGCCGATCCGCACCCTGAGTGAGCGTTTCCAGGTCAACCCGGAGGATGTCAGGGTTGAAGCTCAGGATGAGGCGGGCAGTATTTCGGAGGTCTTTTACGAGATTGCACCGGATCAACAGGTCAAGGCCGTTGCGGCTTTGTTGTCACGGCATCAGCCGGTTTCATCGCTGGTGTTCTGTACCACCAAACGCGATTGTGACGACCTGACCGAGGAGCTTCAGTCCTTGGGGTTCGCGGCGTTGTCATTGCATGGTGACCTTGAGCAGAAAGATCGGGACAGCACCTTGGTCAAATTTGCCAACCAGAGCTGTACGGTGCTGGTGGCGACGGATGTGGCAGCCCGTGGTCTCGATATCAAAGCGTTGCCTTTGGTGATCAACGCCGAACCTGCCCGAGACCCTGAGGTGCATACTCATCGCATTGGTCGCACCGGTCGCGCCGGTGAGCAAGGGCATGCGGTGACTCTTTGTACACCCAAGCAGGGCCATAAGGTGTCGCGCCTGGAGGCAGTCCGGGGGAGTGCGGTTGACTGGGGTAATACCGAAGAGCTTCTGGCTCAGGCGGTTCGTCTGGTTAAACCGCCCATGAGGACGCTTTGTCTTGGCAGTGGGCGCAAAGAGAAAGTGCGGCCCGGTGATGTGATGGGGGCCTTGACCGGAGACGCTGGTATTCCGGGATCTGCCGTGGGCAAGATTGATTTGTTCGATTTTCAGTGCTTTGTGGCCGTGCAGACAGAATGGGCGGATCGCGCGTTGGCGCGCCTGGAGAGTGGCAAAGTGAAAGGCCGGAAAATCAGAGTTCGTTATGCCTGATTGGCTGGCAGGGGATCGTGCTGGGCGAATAGTCCAGAACCGGGTATCGCTCGGAAAGTTCGTATAGAAATTTATGCTTCAGGTTGCTCCCGGTCAATGAAAACGGTAAATTACGCAGGATTTTGCCTCCCGGTTTGTTCGTTTCAGCCATTAGACTTTGGTCTTGGTGGCTGAAGTAGCGACCCGGGGAAATCACATAAATCAATACAGGTAGCTATTCGATATGAATGAGCTGATGTCACAAGCCGTCGAGTTGATGATCGCTGGAATGGGTTTTGTGTTCGCGTTCCTGATTATTCTGGTGTTCGCGACACTGCTTATGTCCAAACTCATTGGACGGTTTGCGCCGCCAGAGCCGGCAACCCCGGCCAAAACGCCACGTGCCAAGCCAAAGGCGCTCAAGTCGGTTGACCCTGACACCGCCGAGGCCATTAAAAAAGCAATTGCACAATATCGGGCGCGCCACAAGAAGTGACCCGTTGCACGATTAGAACCTTTTAACAGAAGGCTGACACGATGACTGACACGAAGAAACCGCTGGGGATTACAGACGTAATTCTGCGCGACGCGCACCAATCCCTGCTTGCCACCCGTATGCGGCTGGATGACATGCTGCCGATTGCCGAGAAACTCGACAAAGTGGGTTTCTGGTCTCTCGAATCCTGGGGTGGAGCTACCTTTGATTCCTGTATCCGTTATCTGGGCGAAGATCCCTGGGAACGCATCCGCGAACTGAAAAAAGCCATGCCTAACACTCCGCAGCAGATGTTGCTGCGTGGTCAGAACCTGTTGGGTTACCGCCATTACGCGGATGATGTGGTCGATCGTTTCTGTGAGCGTGCCGCCGAGAATGGCGTTGATGTGTTCCGTATTTTTGATGCAATGAACGACCCCCGTAACATGGATCGCGCCATCAAGGCCGTTCGTAAAACAGGCAAACATGCCCAGGGCACCATCGCCTACACCACCAGTCCTGTCCACACCATCGAGATGTGGGTAGAGCTGGCGAAGGAAGTTGCCGACATGGGCGCGGACTCCATTGCCATTAAAGATATGGCGGGCATCCTCAAGCCTTACGTGGCTTTTGATCTGGTCAGTCGTCTGAAGAAAGAACTGGATATCCCGATCCACATGCAGTGTCACGCCACGACCGGTATGTCGACCGCGACCGCTATCAAGGCGGCGGAAGCCGGTATTGATAACGTGGATACCGCGATTTCTTCAATGAGCATGACTTACGGCCATTCGCCCACAGAGGCGGTGGTTGCGATTCTGGAAGGCACTGACCGCGATACCGGTCTGGACCTGAATCTGCTGGAAGAAATTGCCAGCTACTTCCGTGAAGTCCGTAAAAAGTACGGCAAATTTGAAGGCAGCCTCAGAGGCACGGACTCTCGTATCCTGATTGCTCAGGTGCCTGGCGGCATGCTGACCAACATGGAAAATCAGCTGCGTGAGCAGAACGCCACCGATAAGTTTGATCAGGTGTTGGCTGAGATTCCCAAGGTTCGTGAAGATCTGGGTTTCATTCCGCTGGTTACACCTACCTCTCAGATCGTAGGTACCCAGGCGGTACTGAACGTTCTGACCGGTGAGCGTTACAAGTCTATTTCCAAAGAAACCTCCGCCATTCTGAAAGGCGAGTACGGTGCTGCACCGGCTCCCATGAACAAGGAATTGCAGGAGCGGGTTCTGGACGGTAAAGACGTTGTGACCTGCCGCCCGGCGGACCTGATTGAGCCAGAAATGGACAAGCTGACCGACGAGCTGAAAAAGCTGGCGGACGAGAAAGGCTTCAAGTTGGCTGGCCAGGAAGTGGACGACGTGCTCACTTATGCCCTGTTCCCGCAGATTGGCCTGAAATTTCTGGAAAATCGCGGCAATCCGGATGCGTTTGAGCCAGTACCAAGTGCTGATGATATTGCTCCGGCCAAGAAAGCCTCTGGTCCTGAGACATACACCGTCGAAGTTAATGGCCAGAAGTACGTGGTTGCAGTGTCCGAAGGTGGCGAAATCAGCCAGATCGAAGGTCAAGGTGGCGCAGCGGGTGCTGGCGCTTCTTCAGCCCCTTCAGCTCCTGTGACCGATGGTGAACCTGTTGGTGCGCCTTTGAGCGGTAACATCTGGAAAGTGATGGTTTCTCCTGGCGATACAGTAGAAGAAGGCGACGTGATGATCATCCTCGAGGCCATGAAAATGGAAACCGAGGTGCGTGCGCCCAGATCCGGGACCATCGGTGAAGTCTTCATCAAGGAGGGGGATGCCGTCTCCGTTGATGATGAAATGCTGACAATCGGATAAGGGCCAGCATTCCATGGAAAAGTTAATGATGTTGTGGACGGGTAGTGGCCTGTTCAACATAGAAATTGGTCAGGTGGTGATGATCGCCGTTGGCCTTTTGCTTCTCTTTCTTGCAATTAACAAGAAGTTTGAGCCGTTGCTGCTGGTTCCTATCGGGTTTGGTGGCATCCTGGCTAACATTCCGGAGGCAGGGCTTGCTTTGTCTGCGGCTGAGAATGCGATTCACTTTGCAAAGCCAGAAGTGCTGGCTGCATTGGCGTCGACGCTGGAAGTGCCCTATCAGGCTGGTCAGGCTGTCACTCCTGAGATTAAGGAGGCCTTCAAAGAGGCTTACCAGTCTGGCGGATATGGAACGGTAAGCGCAGCCAGCTCCATTGCCCAGGGTTTTGGCTATAGCCACGGCATGCTGCACAGCTTCTATATGATTGTTATCGGTACCACTGTTGGTCCGCTGCTGATCTTTATGGGTGTTGGCGCAATGACCGATTTTGGTCCGCTGCTGGCTAACCCGAAGACATTGCTGCTGGGTGCTGCTGCACAGTTTGGTATCTTTGGTACGGTCATCGGTGCGGCGCTGCTGGACTGGGCGGGCGTACTGGAGTTTACCATTCTGGAAGCCGCTGCTATCGGTATCATCGGTGGCGCGGATGGCCCGACCTCGATTTATGTCTCGAGTGTTCTGGCGCCGCATCTGCTGGGTGCAATTGCTGTGTCTGCCTACGCTTACATGGCGTTGGTGCCGATGATTCAACCGCCGATCATGAAGGCGCTGACGAGTCAGAAAGAGCGTGCGATCAAGATGTCGCAGCTGCGCCCGGTCAGCAAGAAAGAAAAGATCATCTTCCCGATTGTGGTGCTGATTGCGGTGGTTCTGTTCCTGCCGGATGCGGCGCCTCTGCTGGGGATGTTCTGCTTCGGTAACCTGATGCGTGAGTGTGGTGTGGTGGAGCGTTTGAGCGACACTGCCCAGAACGCGCTGATCAACATTGTGACTATCTTCCTGGGGCTGTCTGTTGGCGCCAAGCTGGTGGCTGACAAGTTCCTGGATGGCCAGACTCTGGGTATCCTGATGTTGGGTATGGTGGCCTTTGCGGTTGGCACGGCTGCCGGTGTTTTGATGGCGAAGCTGATGAACAAGGTGACCAAGGAGCCGATCAATCCGTTGATTGGTTCTGCCGGGGTGTCTGCGGTGCCGATGGCGGCGCGGGTATCCAACAAGGTTGGTCTGGAAGCGAACCCGCAGAACTTCCTGCTGATGCACGCCATGGGCCCGAACGTGGCTGGTGTTATTGGCTCTGCGGTTGCAGCGGGTGTGATGATCAAGCTGCTTGGCTGATTGTTCTCGTTCACTGCACTGAGAAACCCCCGCTTCGGCGGGGTTTTCTTTTTTGGTTCAGTGAAAGTTTCTGGAGCTGACCGGTAACGAGTTAATCAGGTGGCTCAGATCAGACAGTTTTCCGGCCATCACATGAATGATGTCTCCCTCTCTTTCGATAACTCCTTTTACATGTAACAACCGGGCGGTGAGTAACGGTTTGCGTTGCCGGCGGGCGGTTTCGAGCCAGACGACGATGTTGATGTTGCCAGTTTCGTCTTCCAGGGTGACGAAGGTGACGCCGGAGGCGGTGCCGGGGCGCTGGCGGCCAGTGACCAGTCCGGCTACCTGGACCGGGACGCCGGGGCGGGTGGTTTTGAGTTGGTCGGCGGTGAGGCAGTAGCGTAGGTGGCCTTGTTCGCGGAGCAGGGCGAGGGGGTGTCTTTGTAGTGTTAGGCCCTGGCTGCTGTAGTCGGCCAGTACGTTCTGGCCTTCGGTGGGTTCGGGGAGCAGGTGGCAGGGTTCCGGGGTGTAGTCGGCCATGGCTTCGTTGGCGAAGAGTTCGGCGGGTTCTTCGTGTTCGAGCAGTTGCCAGTAGGCCTGGTGGCGGTTGCTGGTGAAACCAGGCATGGCGTTGGCGCCGGCGAGGAGTTCCATGTCTCGCTGGTTGAGGCCCGCGCGGGTGCGCAGTTCGGCGGCGCTTTGGTAGCCGTTTGCGGGGCGGTTCTGGTGAATGCGTTCGGCACCGTTGGAGGACAGGCCCTGTATGATTCTGAGGCCGAGGCGCAGGTGTTTTTCCTTGCTTTGCAGGGTGTGTTCCCAGGCGCTGTGGTTCACATCCGGTGGCAGCACGGTTACCTGGTGGCGCTGGGCATCTTGTACCAGTTGGCTGGGGGAGTAGAAGCCCATGGGCTGGCTGTTGAGCAGAGCGCAGTAGAAGGCGGCAGGATAGTGGCGTTTGATCCAGGCGGAGACGTACACCAGCAAGGCAAAGCTGGCGGCGTGGGATTCCGGAAAGCCGTAACCACCAAAGCCGCAGATTTGCAGGTACAGGCGTTCGGCAAAGTCTGGGTCATGGCCCCGTTCGAGCATGCCGTTGATCAGTTTGTCCCGGAATGGGGTGAGATCGCCATGGGATTTCCACGCGGCCATGGCGCGGCGCAGTTTGTCGGCTTCGCCAGCGCTGAAGCCGGCGGCCACCATGGCCAGTTTGATCACCTGTTCCTGAAAGATGGGCACGCCCAGGGTGCGTTCCAGCACCTGACGCACCTCATCGTTGGGGAATTCTACCGGTTCCAGCCCGTGTTTTCGGCGCAGGTAAGGGTGCACCATGTCGCCCTGGATCGGGCCCGGGCGAACGATGGCGACTTCGATGACCAGGTCATAGTAAGTGGCTGGTTTCAGCCGTGGCAGCATATTGATCTGGGCTCGGGACTCCACCTGGAACACGCCGATGCTGTCGCCTTTTTGCAGCATGGCATAGGTGTCTGGGTCTTCCTGGGGAATATCCTGAATGGTGAAGACTTGGCCTTTTTCTTCACTGATCAGTGCCAGCGCCTTGCGGATGGCGGTGAGCATGCCCAGCGCCAGCACATCCACTTTCATCAGGCCCAGGCTTTCCAGATCGTCTTTATCCCATTGAATCACGGTGCGATCTGCCATGGCGGCGTTTTCCACCGGCACCAGTTCTGACAGTGGCCCGGCACTGATGACAAAACCGCCGACATGCTGGGACAGGTGGCGCGGAAAGCCGAGCAGGGTGTTCACCAGGGTAAAAAACTGGTCCGCCACTTTGGGATTGCGGGTCAGGCCCTTGTCCAGAATCTGCTGGCGCCAGTTGGTGGCCTTGTCTCGCCAGTCGATGCCGTCCAGCAGTTTTTCCACCAGCGCGGCATCAAAGCCCAGGGCCTTGCCGACATCCCGGATCGCGCTGCGGGGGCGATACCTTATGACCGTCGCGGCCAGAGCTGCCCGTTCCCGGCCGTAGCGTTGGTAGATGTACTGGATAACCTCTTCACGGCGCTGGTGTTCGAAATCCACATCGATATCCGGTGGCTCGTCCCGGTCTTTGGAGATGAATCGTTCAAACAACAGCTCAACCCTGGCCGGGTTTACCTCGGTGATGCCAAGGCAATAGCAGACGGCTGAATTGGCCGCCGAACCACGCCCCTGGCACAAAATACCCTGGCTGCGGGCAAAGGCCACGATATCATGGATGGTCAAAAAGTAGTGTTCGTAATTCAGCTCTGAGATCAGCCCCAGTTCTTTGCGTATCAGCGCCTGTACCTTCATCGGAGTACCTTCGGGGTAGCGGCGCTGCTCGCCGTCCCGGGTCAGGCGTTTGAGGTAGGCGGCGGGTGTTTCATTGGCGGGCACCAGATCGGGTGGGTATTCATAGCGAAGGCTGCCAGGCTCAAAACTGCAGCTGTTGGCAACCTTCACGGTTTCTTGCAACCAGGCCTGCGGAAATAGTCGCTGCAATACCGAAAGCGGGCGCAGGTAACGTTCACCGTTCTGGAACAGGCAATGGCCGGCGTTTTCCAAGGTGTTGTGGTGGCGCAGCGCGGCCAGGACATCCTGAAGGGGCTGGCGTTCCCGACTGTGCATGTGCACCTCTCCGGTGGCCACAACCGGACAGCGTAGATGCTCGGCTAGCCAGTGTACCCGGGCCAACTGACGTTCTTCACCGGCTTCAAGGGTTCGGTTAGCGGCAATACGCAGGCGATGTTCAAACAACCGCTGTAGCCATTCGCCACACACACTGGCCTGATCGGTGCTGGCTTGTGCCTGAGTTGGGGGTAACCACAGGCACAGGCAGTTATCCAGCTCGTGGGTTTCAATATCCCGTGCGAACAGGCGGTACTGGCCTTTCTCGGCCCGGCGGCGGCCGGTGGTGATCAGCTGGCACAGCTGACCGTAACCTTTTCGGGATTGGGCCAGCAGAATAAACCGGGGTGGAGCTGTTCCAGGTGGTGCATCATCCAGTTCAAACCAGCTGCCGGTAATCAATTTGACCGGACTGTCTTTCAGCGCGGCCCAGGCTCTGGGAATGCCCGCCACCGAACAGGCATCGGTAATCGCAATCGCGTGATAACCAAGCTCCAGTGCCCGTTCGGCCAGCTCATGGGGGTGCGACGCCCCGGTTAAAAACGTGAAGTTACTGAAACAGAACAGCTCCGCATAGCCGGTAGTCATCAGCCAAACCACCCGTGTATGAACCAGCCGTCCTGAACGTCTCGGAACACCCAGGCCAGTTCACCGTCCGGCAACTGGGCAATGTAATAGTCCCGGTGAACACGTTGGCCATCCCACCAACCCCCGCTGATGCGCTCCGGGCCGGAATGCCAGGCTATCGGTGTTTGCAGCAAAGGCCTTGGGCCCTTCAAAAGCCATAGGGGCCGGTGGGGGAGTTGGCCTGAACCACTTTTCTGCGGCTTGCCTGGTTTGCGCACGTCACTGGCCGACCAGGCACATTCCGGGCGGTGATCCTCCCTTGGCGCAAGCTGCTTGAGCGCCTGCTCACCCAGCCGGGCTTGCAGCCGGCTGATCAACGTGTGCCAGGCTTCGTTCAGATCCTGAGTTTCACCCAATAGATCCTGGCCGATGGGGGCTTCCCGGCCGGTAAAACGCTTAACGGCCAGAATCAGACCGGTGACCGGTGCCCGCAGTGGGTGTTGATCCAGCTTCAGGCGGATCAGTTTAAGAAATACCTCGGCCCGGTGTTCTGGCCCGGTGGTGCGGATGCGCAAGCGGGTGGGTTCTTCATGCCGGTGCTGCAGAACCAACCGCAGGGTGTCGGTATCCTGCTGGCGCCAGCACAGATCTTCTTCCAGTTCTGCCAATATCCGTTGTAATGAGAACAGCAGCCCCTGGCTATGTTCCACTTCCTGAAGGAAGTCTGCCCGCTGCCGGAAGGTGTGAGGTGGCTGCCAGGGAGCTTTCGGATCGGCTCGGGTGCCCTGGATTTTCTGAACGATAACCAGCAGCTCGGGTGATAATCGCCGAGCCAGCTCTGCTGCGGGTAGCGCAAAAACTTCACCCAGAGTATTCAAACCAAGGCGTTGCAGGCGGGTGCTGGATTTTTTATCGAAGCCCGCCGTCAACAGCGGTAACTTGCCAACAGCGTTCAGGATGTGGCCTTTATCCGCCGTGCATTCACCCTTGCCGGTATGGGCCAACAACCGGGCCGCTGAAGGTGTATGACCAATGGCGACCCAGGCATTGAGCTGACGCTCGGTTAATGCCTGCTCCACCGTTTGCCAAATCGCCGGCAGCCCCTGTACAGCTTCTGCAGGCTGCTGACCTCTGCCCAGATGCCGTCCGGCGGCGCCAGGGTGATATGGGCGGCATAGTGATACAGCCAACGGGCCTGATCCTCTAACAGCCAGGCCTCCTGTTTGGGGTCGGCCCGCATGATATTCAGGTCTGGGGCCAGTCCCAAAGCCGTTTTCAGGCGCATGCCGGTTTCAATGCCGAGGTCCCGAGCGGTGGGGCAGGCCTGAACAACAAAGTGCCCGGCGCCGTCCACAATGGCGAGGGCGCCAGTGGAGGTTTGATGGCGGCGAATGTGGTCCAGCAACAAGTGCGGAAAGTGCAGGTAGAGCCAAAGCATAACCGTTACCTGTCCACTCCGGACCAGGGCCCTTGCACCACCTGGGAGGACTCTTTTATGGCCCTATCGGCCCGGTGGTCAAGCGCAAGCGAGCAGCGTTGCCCCGGCCAGCTGCCCCGACGTTTGATGATGTTGACCTGAAGATCCTGATGCTCACCCGGTACCAGCTCCAGACGAAGAGCTGCCGGGGAATTTTGATCCACCTCTCGACGGCTGCGGAACAGTACACACACATTGCCGCCGGCCTCTGATGCCAGTTGCAGCCGCCGAATATCCCGGCTGGCGAGCCTGCCGGGCCAGGCCAGCACCAGACCGGTCACCGGCGAACGCAGGCAGTTTTCCAGGGTCCATAAAAAATCGTCCTGATCCCGGGTATTGATCATTACCAGGTGGTCCAGGCTCACCCCTTCACGAGCCAGGGCCGGAGCATAAGGCGTGTGCGGCGGATTCAGCCAGAAAATGGTTTTGCCCTCTTGAGACACCCGTTGCATCAATGGCAACACCAGGTGCAACTCGCCAATGCCGCAGGTATCGAGGAGGCATTCACTCAACGCTCCCCGGGGCCAGCCCAGACCGCCAAGCTGGTTGTCTAGCACCTGATAACCAGTCGACTCCGCCGGTTGAGTGGTTTTGCCCTGCTTGTGGCCCTGCCAGATACGTGCATCCTGAAGAAGGCTGCTTAGCAATTCGCTCATGGGTAAATCTCTCAATACTGTTTATATATACAGTATTCGGATGGTGGCCAAATTTCAACTGTCAGGTTGATAAAGTGATCCGTGGCGCCCACGCTTGTAGCAGCATTTTCAAAAGGAGAAACGCTATGACAACGCTTAGCCAACAAACCTGTGAAGCCTGCCGTGCGGATGCACCCAAGGTGACTGATGGTGAAAAAAAGGAACTATTGAGCGTTATCCCGGATTGGGACGTTGTTGTGCTGGATGGCGAAGAACAGCTAATCCGTGCATTCAAGTTCAAGAACTATGTGCAAGCTCAGGCTTTCACCAACGCAGTGGCTGATCTGGCGGAAGCTGAAAATCACCACCCAGCCATACTGCTGGAGTGGGGCAAAGCCACCGTACGCTGGTGGACCCACAAAATCGGCGGTTTGCATAAAAATGACTTTGTTATGGCTGCGAGAACAGACGAGCTTTATTAAAAGGCCTCGTCCACCGGGCTGCGCACACCAAAGCCGCCTTTACGGACAACATGGGTGTAGATTTCGGTGGTACGGACATCGGAATGGCCGAGTAGCTTCTGGATGGTGCGTAAATCGTAGCCCGCTTCCAGAAGCCGCGTAGCAAAACTATGCCTGAAGGTGTGGCTCCCGGCGGGCTTGTGAATGCCCGCAGCGCGAATGGCGATCTTGAAGTGCTTCTGTACCGTTCGGTCAAGCATGTGGTGGCGCCGCCGTATTCCAGAACGCGGATCAATAGAAAGATCCGGTGCCGGAAATACATACTGCCAGTCTGGTTCCTGGCTGGCACTGGGGTATTTTTTGGCCAGGCCAGCCGGCATATACACCGAGCCACAGCCACGGGCGATATCCACCTTGTGCTGCAACAGGGCTGAGTGGATCTGCTTCTGGAGAGGCTCAATCAGCCGGTCTGGAAGCAGTGTGATCCTGTCTTTACCGCCTTTGCCTTCGCGGATAATTAACTGCTGCATCCCGAAATCGATATCTTTGATCCGTAGCCGAAGCGCTTCACTTATCCGTAAACCAGAACCGTAAAGTAGCATGGCGATCAGTTTATACTCGCCTTCCAGGTTGGCAATGACCCGCCGGGCCTCATCCGGACTGAAGACAACGGGCAGCTTCTTGGGTTTTCTGGCTGCCTCATACTGAAGCTCTTCCAAGGGTGTACCCAGAAACTCCCGGTACAGGAAAATCAGAGCATTCAGTGCAACTCGCTGGGTAGCCACGCTGACATTCGCCTGCAGTACCAGGTGAGACAAAAATGCCTCTACCTCCGCAGTGCCCATGGTTTCCGGGTGTTTTCGACCATGAAACCGTATAAAGCGTTTGATCCAGAATACGTAGGTTATCTCGGTTTTGTAGGCTAGGCCCCGGAGCCGGATAAAATTCCTGAGTTGATCAAGAAAGCGGTTAGATTGCGGTGAAATAGGGGTGCGGATATCCATATCCTGAACTCTCTCTTGGTATGTATGGATGTACAGTATATTGGTGTGAAAATTTGTCAATCCTTGGTTAGGGTTGTAGTTATACGAACGCGTTCGCAAAACTCCGGAATTTTGCATGGGAAATATATGTAACCTTCTGATATGGTTGGAAAGTAGGATTTTTAGGGGTGGAGTTATCCGCCCTGAGATTGGAGCAGGAGGTGGCTCGAAAGAGGGCGTATAACTCCGGCGGTAGCCGTGGTGATCATGGTTAATCCTTTGTTTTTGTTTAGGAAAGTATGAGATTTTGGGTGCGTTTGGTGTGGAGTTATACGAACGCGGGATATACGAACTCGTTCGTATAATTAGCTGTTATGGCGCTTTACGTACATTTCGTCTACATTTTCTGGGTTGTGCCAAGATAGTTGGAGGGCAATGAACATGGAGGTTGCACGGTGCGCTAGCACCTCAATCCTGGAGAATGACCATGAAAAAAATAATGCTAAGTTTGGTTCTTGTTGTGTTCGCGTCGACGGCGTTCGCTCATGGTGGCGGTTGCCGGAAAGACAGCCCACCTGGGCAATGCTGTCACGCAGGCTCACAGCCTTATCATTGCCACTAAAGCTGTGTTTTCCAGCAGAGTTTGGCTGGTTGAGCCATAACCATACGGTCAACCGGACGCCAAAAGCGTACCGCTTTTGGTTCCCTCCGCTGTCGCTCCGGCGCCGGTTACCTAAGCGTTAAATTTAAAAAGGATGTTATGGATATCGCTGATGCTTTGAAATCCTTAGCTCTTGATAGCTGGTATAAGCTGCTAGTTTGGATTGGCGGCTTAGTTACTTTGGGTGCTATTTTTATCGATGTACAGGTTCTTACTAATCGTGAAATTCTACCCTTTTCTATTGGTGTACTCCTGATTGGTCTTGGCGAGTGGGCAAGCCGCCGGGAAGAGCCTTTTGAACGTGAAACAGCCCATGGATCAATATTTCGTGGGCGAGAGATGACACGGTTTCATAGCGTTCCTGGCAATACGATGACTATTTTCGGCCTGCTATCGATCATCCTGGGGCTGTATCAGGTTTTTGCCTCATGAAAATTTAACAAGTCAATCAAGTTCGTTCCGGCCTGCGGCCTCCACCGGACGCCCTAGTCGGGCGCCGCTTATCATCGGCGTTAAATTGCTATGGAAATTGTCGTCGTTCTCGCGGTTGTAGGCCTTTTTTACTTATGGCCCGTGCTTTTGTCGGAGTTGCATCTCTATCGGGTAGGTCAGTCTTCAGCGATAAAGCTGCGTTTTAAGGCTTATGGCCTGAGCTATTGTGTCTGGCTGGTTTTCGGGATCTTATATTTCCTGGCACTAACTCAGCTCAATTCTGATGCAACACAGTATGCGGCTAACTGCGAAATAGATGAGAGCGGTTGCAACCGAGCGTATCTTTTGACCGTTGAACGAATTGACGAGTGGGGTTACTTTCTCTTGCATCCTATTGCTGCACTGGTCGCTTGGCTTTTGCTGAGATGGCGTAGCAAGCAAATTTAACAAGTCGCTGTAGTACGCGGCCGATGGCCGCCGGACGCCCTTTTCATTGCGGCTTCGCCTCCATTACAAGGTCGCCGCTAAGCTAAGCGTTATGCCCTTTTAGTGCGAGCCACCTAGTATGGAAATGAGCACACCGGCAGAAATGCCTTTTACACGGGAAGCGGCGCTCAAGATGTTGAGGTGGGGTGCAGAGCCGGAAAAGTCGCCATACTCCCATAAGCAAATTGCGGAGTGGTGTGACAGATTTTGGTGTGAGTATCTCGAAGTTGATGCGGAGCAGGAGATAGAGTCGTTGTTGCCAATCCTCACTGATGTAGAAACACAGTGGGATTTGTATTTGGCGAACACCTACTCACCAGAGGAACTCCGAACGAAGAATTTCGAGGAAGAGCAAATGCCAACGGAGTGGTTTCGTGACTGGCTGCAACAACTGGCATAACCAGGTGGTCAACGGGACGCCAACTATGCTGCGCTCCGTTGGCGCCCATTACCGCTAGCGTTATGGGCATTCTCTGTTGCCGGCATGGTTTGCCTATCTTAACGAAACCGGCAAAAGAAGGAGGTCGAATATGGCAAAAGGTAGTGGTGGTTCTAAAGGTGGAAGCGCTGGCGGTAAAAGTGGCGGCGGTGGACGCGGGCCATCTAGTCACCCAGGGCCAGGTGGAAACTGGCCGAGCACGTCAGGTAATCCATCAGGCGGTGGTCGTGGTAATGGTCCATCCAAAGGCAAGTAAGTAGTACGGGGCTGGCCTATGGCATCAAGTGACGGGTCAGCCCCTAACAAGTGCAGGTTGTCGGACAGGTACTACGCTGCGCTCCGTACCTGCCGCAACTGCAAGCGTTAGTGGCTGTGGCTTCGGTCCTTTTGGGCTGCGGTGTGCCGGGGGCCTTGGCGCCGTGCTTGGTTGCCAAACCCGCGTAATCTGGTAAGCACCAAGGCCGTCAGAATCCGCGTTCGGTTTGGTTGCATCAGCAAGCAAGAGTTTTGGCGGGAAATTCGGTGTTCACCGTGTGGGGCCGTCCGCCGAAAATTGGGTCTGGATCTGCTACCTTTGAGTTCAGGTTCATTCACCGCATCATTGGCGGTGTTTCAAACAGTGTGCATCGGCTCATGTCGGTGCCGGGTTACGGAGTAGGCCGTCAAGGTCAGTGCCAGGGAGCAGGCAGTGTCATTACCTGCCACTAACCAGTCGCTGTAGTACGCGGCCGATGGCCGCCGGACGCCCTTTTCATTTCGGCTTCGCCTCCATTACAAGGGCGCCGCTAAGCTTCGCGTTAGGCCCACAGGAAATTCCATGCAATCGCACGAAATTGACGATAATTATGCGACTTGTACAGGCACCTACGCCACTCTGAGGATCACGTCCGAGACACTGGACCCCTCTGCCATCTCGGCTCTAATAGGTTGTGAGCCGACCCGTAGTTTCAAAAAAGGTGAGCAGAGAACGAAACGTTCCGATGTAAACCATAGATATTATCCGTGGCACGGATGGTTTTATTCGACTAAAGAGCTCAGCGAATCCAGGGATTGTCGGCGTCACCTTGAAATCCTGCTTGCGGGTCCGCTCAAGGAGGCTGGCGTTTTGGAAGGTCTTCGAGATCGTGGTTGTGAGATGTCTGTGGCGATTATGTATGGTTACACTCAGGGTGGCCCTACCATCTCGCCAGATCAGATGCGAGGACTGGCCGACGCGGGCGTAGAGGTATGGTGGGATTTATATCACGAGCCGGAGATTCAAAATGATGAGTCGGGTTGCTGCTAGAAGGCCTAACCCATATGAGCCTTCTCGGAATCAACAGGCAATAGTCATTTTTTTGGCCGCGCCAGCGGCCAACCTAAACCCATGAGCGAGAACGCCTGCTTCGCTAGTCTCGTCGAGCTGTCAGGCACTTACAGCAAACACATATAGGGGCTCTCTTACGTGGCTTTAGGCCACTGCCTGACCGGTCGTTCCATCAGTAGGTCAGGGGCACCAGACATTCATCGGTTAACCGGTCACTGGCGCTATTCAAGCGGCGGGCTGCATGGCTCCAGTTAGTTTCAGGCTCAGGACCGGTGTAAGCGCACTGGCTCATGGTATTAAGGCACGCCCACGGGCTGGCTAATCAAGTCGCTCTGGCTTCGACATCGGTGACAGAAAACCGCTTCGGTATCGGGTACCAGTCAGCGGACTCGCAGTCTTCGGCGTCATCCTTTCTGATCCAGTTAGACGTCATGCTCAGCCCGTGGCGTGACTAACCTTTTAGGAACCGTTGTTCATCGAACACCCTCTTGTCTTTGAGCATGAAGTACACCGCACGCCCCAGTTTGTGGGCCAGGGCCGACAGGGCCTTGGGCTTATTCATTCGCTTTTGCAGTTTTTCGACGTAGCGCTTGGCCTTGTCGTTGTTACGGATAAACAGCACGGCGGCTTCCGAGAACGCCCACTTCAGATGAGGATTTCCGATCTTGTTGCCCTGAGTGCCATAGACCTTGCCGGCGGATTCGGCTTTGCACTTCACCAGGCGAGCGTAGGATGCGAACTTCTGAACCGATTCGAAGCGCTGGATATCGCCGACTTCGTAGAGAATGGTCAGGGCCAGAATGCGACCGACTCCGGGAATGGTCTTCAGCACATTGAGTGAAGCCGGATCGTGTTGTTTGGCTTGCTGTTCCAGGTGCCATTCAAGTTTTTTGAGTTCGTGCTGATAGCAGTCGACGATGGCCAGGTCCAGATCGATATTGCGCTGAACGTCTGGATCGCTAAAAGCGGCGGTCAGTTGTGATCGGCCACCAGGGTTGTTGAGGTTGGCTTTGCTGGGCGGCAGATTGTACTGGCCCAGAGTGTTTACTGCGTGGGCCTTGAGCATGGCACCATGCCGGACAATGCGAGTACGGCGGCGCAATAGATCCCGGGTGGCCCGCATCTCCTTGGGATAGACGTAAGCCAGTGGAAAGTTACCACCGCGCATGAGCATCGCAATCTTGAAGGAATCGATGCGGTCGTTCTTGGTTTTGCCCCCATGAATGGCCTTCATATAAAGCGCGTGGCCCAGGATAAAGTGGATACCGTGCTCTTCGCACAGATCGGAGATCCAGTACCAGCAGTGCATGCATTCGACACCGACGACTAGATCATCGCGAAAGGGTTCGAGCGTGGCCAGCAGCAGTTCCGGCTGGGCTTTGATTTCTTTATGCAGCAACACCTCGCCCTGTTGGTCGAGGATGCAGACGTATAGGCTGCGGGCATGCAGATCGATTCCACAATAATGGCGGTGGGTGCTATGGTAAAAGTTCATGAGTCTTCTCCCTTGTAGTGCTTGGTCGCCTTCCAGCTTAGCGGGCAACCGCTGGGCTGGGGAGAAGGCTCAATCAGTATCAAGTCGCAGCAGTACGCGGCCTTTGGCCGCCGGACGCCCTTTCCGTGGCTCCTTCGTCGCCATTCCAAGGTCGCCGCTGTGCTCAGCGTTAATTGGTAAAGATATGGACGTCGTCATCCAAGAGGAAGTAACCGGTTGCGGCATTGCCGCCTCTGCTGCGCTCGCCGGTCTCAGCTATGCCGAGGCCAAACGGAGAGCTAGCGCTCTGGGTATTTATGCCTCTGACACATCGCTTTGGTCCGACACTGATTATGTCCGAAAGCTCTTGCGCGATTGTGGCGTATCGGTTTCGCCAAAAGAAACACCGTTTGAGTCATGGGAGAGATTGCCCGATAAAGCACTTTTGGCCATCAAATGGCGAATGGAGCGTGGCAAGCCATTCTGGCACTGGGTTTTGTTCGTCAGGGAAGATGGCCAAGAGAAGGTGCTGGATTCCAAGAAATCCTTGCGGTCAAACGTCCGCCAAGACTTCGGGCGTATCAAGCCTAGGTGGTACATTGAGATTACCAATTAACAAGTCGATTAAGTTCGTTCCGGCCGTTGGCCTCCGCCGGACGCCCCTGTCGGGCCGCCGCTTATCTTCGCGTTAGGTCATCGTATGAAGAAGCTGTTTTTTTGGTTGTTCATTCTTTTCTTTGTGTTTGCGCAGTCCTACTTTATCTATGTGCTAAACCAACCGGAGGCTGCCAAGTCATTTACGCAACTCTGGTATAGCTTTGGTGTAGAGCAAACGGCCTATTCGCAGTTCGTTTTCCGTACGATTCAGTGGTGGGTGGTATTGCCTATTTTATGTCTAGGCTTGGCCTTTTCAGCACTGTTCCGCGCAACCAAATGGTTGCCATTGGCTGCAATTTCCGTGAGCTTCGCGGGTACAGTGGCTCTTTATTGGTCTGCGTATGCACCAGCATTGCTCGTACATGTCTAGACCTAACCAATGGCTGTTGTCGGACACGCCTTCGCTGGCGCTCCGGCACGCCGCAAAGCCAGGCGTTAGTCCCACGAAAAAACGGAGTTTGAAAAAAGTGGCAATACTGAACTTCAAAGAAATTCCGGAAGCTCACAAGGCGAGTGGATTGCAAGACGCCTTTGAGCTGTTTGCCCGCGATTTTCTGGAATTTATGGGCTACGAAATCCTCTCAGATCCAGATAGAGGAGCAGACGGCGGTAAAGACATTTTAGTTCAGGAAACTCGGACGGGGGTCGGTGGTACCACTCAAATTAAATGGCTAGTCAGTTGCAAACACAAAGCCCATAGCGGTAACTCCGTAACGCCAACCGATGAAGCAAATATTCGTGATCGTGTGGAAGCCAATGATTGCCAAGGTTTCATTGGTTTTTACTCAACTATTGCGAGCACTGGCCTGAGCGGTAACTTAGATGGAATGAAGGGCAAGTTTGAGGTGCAAGTCTTCGATAGGGAAAAGATCGAAGGAAAAATTCTTAACTCCACGAAGGGCCTAGAAGTCGCCAACCGTTACTTTCCTAAATCAATAGAAGAATGGCGCACCGAAAATCCAAAACCCGCAGCGATATTCGCTGAAACCTCCAGTTTGAAGTGCAGGGTTTGTGAAAAAGAACTGCTTGAACAGGAAGACAACGGCATTATTCAGATTTGGCAAAGAATACGCAGCGATTACGAGAGTGAGCCTGAGCAAATTGAATTCGTGTTTTGGACTTGTCGGGGCCACTGTGATGATGTTCTTCGCCATTATATCCATCAAAAACACCCTAAGGTAATTGATGGTTGGGAAGACATCTCTGATGTAATGATGCCTACTATTTTCATAAAGTGGGTTATGAGCATCATGAATAAACAACGCAGGGGTACGTTGTATTCGGATGATGCATTCAAAGAATTGAAGCAGTTCCTCCTGCAAATTTTTCCTTACGTTGCCCGTCATCTGACCACCAAAGAGAAAGAGCGTATCGATTCGTTGGGTATGATTCCGGCCTTTTTGGGCGGATTGGACTACGGGACTAACCATTAGCGTCAGTCGGACCGGTTTGTTCCGCTGCGCTCCACAAGCCGGCTGTGCTTCGGCGTTATGCACCAAGGAGGAAACATGATTTCAGATATGGAAAGGAAGCTTGCGAATCAGGTAATAGAGCTGCATGACGGGAAGAGTTTTGCTCTCTTGCAGGAAATGTCGGCCCCATCACTTCGCGAAGAGAGCGACGGTACTATTACTGAACATGCCTATATTTCATCGTGCGAAAGCATTCAGCATGAACTGGGAGAGTTGAGTGAGGTTGAGTTTATAGATTGCCTTCGAAGAGCTGGTTCCCAGCTTACCCTTTGGAAGGCGAAATACTCTGCCAGTGAGGATGAAGTTTTTTGGGCCGTTGGTTTTGATGCCGCAACGCACAAAGTTAAAGATGTTCTCGTAAACTGGTAGATGCATAACAAATCATTCCAGTACGTTCCGGCCCTGGCGGGCCTCCACCGGACGGCCTTTTCTCCGCTTCGCTACGCAAAGGCCGCCGCTGAATTTTGGCGTTATATTGAATGAGGTGTGGTAGTTGACCTTTACAGAGATGCAAATCCTTTATTGCCAAGTTTTTGCCGCTGCCTTCATGGGTTGGGACTATTTCATGCCGAAGAGGTGTCGCCAATGGCTGGACGAACGTGCTAACCGGTATTTTGGTGGGGTGCAGAGAAATGTGGACAAAGATATCGGTGACGCTTTTCAATTTCTGATCGAAAACAGATTTAAGGTGCTGGTTTCGATAATATTTCTGCTTTTAGGCTATGTCTCACTTAAGTTAGGCAGCCTTTACACTGGCCAGTTCTCGGCTGAAGTAGCATTCTTCTCGGGCCTCGTGTTTCTCTTCTTTAGCGCCGGAGGTTTTTTGACGTTAATGAACGTTCTGATCCAACTGGTGGTTCCCTTTGGCGCAGGGGGGCTTTTTCGAATTGTCACCACGTTCCTCACTCGTACAGAGAAAGGCCCCATAGCCGGTATCGGTTTTTTAGCCCTACTAGTTTCCTTTGCGATGCGGTATGCGAACCAAACATCAATATAACCAATGCAGGCACGGCGACGCCCATTACATTGCGCCTTCGGCTCCATTCCATGGGCGCGCATGCTGCAAGCGTTGAGGCTGTAGAAAAACCCCGAAATCGCCCTCGGTTTTGATAGGATCAGGCAAACAGACAAGGAGCTGTCGGCATGCCCCGCTTCAAGCACTACAACTACGACCAGGACGCCATGGTCGTTATCAACTACCAGGAACAGCTTCAGCCCGGCACCTTTGAACACGCGGTGCACTACCTGATCGAGCATAAGCTGGACCTGTCGGTGTTCCACCCCAAGTACCGCAACGAAGACACCGGCCGGCTGGCCTACGATCCGGCTATTCTCCTCAAGATCGTCCTGTTCGCCTACTCCAAGGGCATCACCTCCAGTCGCGAGATGCAGTGGTGCTGCGAGACCAACATCATCTTCAAGGCCTTGACCTGCGACACCGTTCCGCACTTCACCACCTTGGCCAAGTTCGTCAGCAGCCACTCGGATGAGATCGAAGAGCTGTTCGAGCAGGTATTGTTGGTCTGCCACGACCAGGGCCTGCTGGGCAACGAACTCTTCGCCATCGACGGCTGCAAGATGTCATCGAATGCGGCCAAAGAATGGTCTGGCACCTTTAAGGAACTGGAAGAGAAACGCACCAAGCTGCGACGCCTGGTTCGTCATCATCTCAAGGCCCATTACGAGCGGGACGAGGCGGAAACCGAGGCCGAACTGGACCGGGATATCCGACGAGCGAAAACCATCCTGTCCCTGGATGAGGCCGCGAAGAAAGTCGACCGCTTCCTAAAGACGAACCGCACAAGGATGGGCCGGGGGAAACGAAACAAGGAAGTGAAGAGCAACCTCACCGATAACGAAAGCGCCAAGATGACCACCAGCAAGGGCACGATCCAGGGCTATAACGGCGTGGCCACGGTGGATAAAAAGCACCAGATCATCATCGACGCCCAGGCCTTTGGCGAAGGCCAGGAGCACCACACCCTGCAACCGGTATTGGAGAGCGTGAAAGCCTGCTTCAAGAAGCTGGGCATCGCCGACAACATCTACCAGCAAGGTACGGTTATTACGGCTGATACCGGCTTCGCCAACGAAGCCAACATGAAGTACCTGCACGAACGGCACATCAACGGCTATGTACCGGACAATAAGTTCCGCAGCCGAGATCCGAAGTTCCAGAACCAGAAAGACAAATACGGCAAGCGCCATCAGAACCAACCGGCCACCGGCCGGAAAAACATCATTCCGGCCAGTGAATTCCAGTTCGATCCGGTCAACCTGACGTGCATCTGCCCGGCGGGCAACGCCATCAGCTACCAGAGCACACGCGAAGCTGAGAATGGCAAAATCCGCGTGCACTTCGAAGGCCGTTTGCTGCAATGCCGGCACTGCCCGAAGAAACACCAGTGTATGCAGAATCCCACTTCTGCTAATCACCGCAAGGGCTCGGGAAGGCAGGTGTCTTTCACCATCGAGAACAAGCGCCTGCCCAACTACACCGACTGGATGAAGCACCGAGTGGACAGCCCGCAGGGCAAGGGAATATACAGTCACCGCATGTCGGTAGTGGAACCGGTGTTCGGCAACATTGGCACGAACAAAGGCCTGAACCGTTTCAGTTTGCGTGGCAAAAAGAAAGTGCAGGGTCAGTGGCAGCTATACTGCCTGGTACACAACATTGAGAAGCTGGCGAATTACGGGCAGTTGGCGGCATGAAACAGGGATCAGAACGCGGGAAATATGGTCCCTGGATGCCAGTGATACCGGCACTGGAAGCGGCAAAGACCCGAAACGACTCGCTGAACATCGAAAGTGGAATCATCAGTCAGTTGATGGCCGCGGCAAACAATTTTAAGAACCAGGCACTGGGAACGACTCGAAATCGGGTTTTTCTACAGCCTCGTTATAAATCAAGGAGCTGTCTGCAATGAAGAGAGACATGGATTTAGTCAGGAAAATTCTTCTGGCTGTGGAAGCAGACGAGCGGCCTGACTCCATTTCTGGCTATGACTCTGAAGCTATCAAGTACAACCAGGCACTCGCTATCGAAGCTGGTTTAGTAGAAGGGCGGGTCTTGAATGATAACTCGAACGCAACTCAGGTCCCTTCTGCCGTCTATATCAAAAAGCTCACATGGCAAGGCCATGAGTTTATTGATCTGATGAAAAAGTCAGAAGTCTGGGAAACGATACAACGTGAGTTCAAAGAGGCCAGCTTTGCCACCATTCTGAAGGTGGGTCGTGATTTGGCGGAAGGCTGGGCGAAAAAGCGAGTTAATCAGCTTCTGGCCGATGATTTATAACAAGGCCATTAAGGTTGTTCCGGGCCTATGGCCCTCCACCGGACGCCCTTTTCAGGGCGCCGCTTATGGCTGGCGTTAAAAATACAAATGGGAGTAAGCCATGTGGTTCGTAATCGGAGGGATAGTTCTTTTGGTTGTGCTATATGGCGTGATTAATGGCTCCCGAAATAGCGATCCCTTGAACAGGAAGTGTGCAGCGGAAATTTGCGGGTACCTCACGAGTAGAGAGGAATTTGATCCTGTCGAGATTCAGGCAATTTTCCAAGAGCACGCGCGGTATCAAAAGCAGGCTAATCACGTGGCATCAATGGTTCCAGCGCTTCTTATAAACTCTGGGATTCCTAAAGACGCCGCAATGCAGATTTATCCGTTGGTGAAGTCTGCAGCAGCCATGCAGCCACGGTGAATTTTTAACAAGTCGTTCAAGTGCGTTCCGGCCTACGGCCTCCACCGGACGCCCTTGACAGGGCGCCGCTTAACTCAGCGTTAACTAGCTGTCTGTAATCATGGAAGAATTTCAAAATTGAGGAAACAAGGATGTGGGATTTTGTAGGCTACACTGGTGTTGCTGTTTTTATTCTGGGCGGACTTGCACTTCTGGTCGCAGCATTCAGAACCAGCATTTTGTGGGGCCTGGGCTGTCTTATATTTTCGCCGCTATCGCTGGTTTATATCGTTCTGCACTGGGGTGCTGCGAAATTCCCATTTTTCGTGCAGCTTTTCGGGGTTTTCTTGTTTTTAGCAGCGGTTTACATTCCATATTGGTCTCGTGCCTAGTGGTGGTCGGCCAGTTAACAAAATGGTCAACCGGACACCAAAAGCGTATCGCTTTTGGTTCCCTCCGCTGGCGCTCCGGCGCCGGATACCATCAGGGTTATAGGGCCTAAATTTGAACTGGTTGAAGTTGTCACTAGCACCCAGTGTCGCATCCCTCGGGTTAATGCATTACCAGAAGGGCAACTATGACAAGAGTTGCCGGCTTTTGCTAAAGGCAGAACGTTGGGCTCCCGATGTACTTGGTGAGAGTATTTTCGAAGGTATTCTGGGGCTCAGTCTTTACCAAGTCGGTCGAGAACAGGAAGGCCTACCTTATATGCTTTCAGCTAGAGATAATTTGAGAAAAGTTGCGTCCCACAACCCAGATGTACATTCGCTTGAATGTTACGTGCTGGATGAAATAAGCCGGGCTGTGGAGAGTAATCCGGCCCAATAACAAGTCGCAGCAGTACGCGGCCGATGGCCGCCGGACGCCCTTTCCATGGCTCCTTCGTCGCCATTCCAAGGTCGCCGCTGTGCTCAGCGTTACACATCGCAGGAGGCATTGTGATAGTCATCTATGGAATCAAGGAACACCTTAATCCGGTCAAGGCACAGCTTTCTGAGGTCATTCACGGATGTATGCAGTCAGTTTTGGGCATGCCAGAAGACAAGCGGGCTCATCGTTTCATCCCAATGGATGCCGAGGATTTTTATTACCCAGGTGGCAGAACGCCGGCTTATACGGCCATTGAGATAAACATGATGCAGGGTCGTGCCCCGGAGACCCAAAAGGCTCTGATTAAGGAGTTATTCAGAAAAATAGAGGCTGAGGTTGGCATTTCACCTGTGGACATAGAAGTGACAATAAAGGAACAGCCCGCCCACTGCTGGGGGTTTCGGGGCATGACTGGAGACGAAGCGCGTGACCTCAAGTACTCGGTCAATGTGTAACCATGCCAGTCACGGCGACGGTTACTGCATTGCAGCTACTCCTCCATTCCGTAACCGCGCGTGCTGAGCGGCGTTATGCACTGAATGAAGTATCGAAATGGACGTAATTGAAGAGTCAGTAAAGCTACATTGCCAAGCCTGGAACGACCACACCAGATTTACTAATTGTCTGGAGCACGCAGCTGTTCTGCTCAAGCAAGCTTTTGAGTCCGGTGGGTGCTCACCGTTACTCATAAATAACTATGCGGCAGTGTTGCTGGATCTGCACAGGGACTCCGAAGCTTTGGATTTGCTACGGCAATACTCTCCAGAATTCTCGGAGTATTGCTCAAATTATGCAATTGCAATCGCAAAGTCCGCCTACGATATCGCGCTGATTCGAAAGTGGAACAAAGCCGCCTCAACGCAACCGAAACAAGAGAATGCTATTGTCGCTTACATGGATTGGCAGGGTCTATAAATGCATAACCATCGCAGGCACGGCGACGTCTTTTCCATTGCGGCTTCGCCTCCATTCCAAAGCCGCGCATGCTGCGGGCGTTATGCAAAAGCGTTCGTCTTGACGTACGTACCTATAGGCGTACACTTGATGGAAGTTTGAACACGCAAGAGGTGCGTCATGACCGGAATCACAGCAACTGAGGCGCGCAGCAACCTTTATCGGTTGATTGACGAGACCGCCGAGTCCCACCAACCAATCGTCATCATGGGTAAGCGGAACAAAGCCGTCCTGGTTTCCGAGGAAGACTGGTCTGCTATTCAGGAAACACTTTACCTGCTCTCCGTACCTGGTATGCGGGAGTCTATTCGTGAGGGGATGGATACCCCCGTGGATGAATGCGATGAGGAGCTGGACTGGTGACATGGAAGTTGGTTTACACCAAGCAAGCCCAAAAAGATGCAAAGAAGTTGGCCTCCAGCGGCCTCAAACCAAAAGCCCAGGAACTGTTAGCGCTGATAGCGGAAGATCCATACCGCAAGCCGCCTCCGTTTGAGAAGCTTATTGGTGATCTTGCGGGGGCCTATTCACGCCGCATCAATATTCAGCATCGTCTGGTCTACCAAGTGCTCGAGAACGAGCGAGTGGTGAAAGTCCTCAGGCTCTGGAGTCACTACGAATAATGCATAACCAGCCGCTGTTGCCGGACAATTTTTCCACCGCTTCGCGGCTCCAAAATTGCCGCAAAGCTTCTCGTTAAATGCCAGTAATAGCCAAGTCCAGAGCTCCAACAATCTGGTCTCTGAAATGTGAGAGGGAGCCAATTGGGTTCTTGAGGTGCTTTTCGGGCACGGAGGAAATTTGCGGAGTTAACAGCAACAGCTCCTGATCGGCAAAGCTGATTTCGGGAGTGAGCCCCTGCATGGCTTCGCCACCGAAGGCAGAACGTTTGCCCAAGGGGATAACAATGCGAGTTGCCAAATCGCTCAAGAGGCTGCTCTGGATATCCACCAGGTAAGGGTAATGAGCCTTGCTGACTTTGCTCGAGTTAGGGTACACATCGAACTGTGCCATCAGAACTCCCTGAATTCGTCGCCGAAGCATCCATGTTGTTCGACGAAATCGTTGTAACTTTTTATCGCAGCGCGATTTTCTTCAACCCATTGTGCGGCTTCGCGTTTCGAAAGCTCTTCTTTCAGAGCTCGTTCCAGGGTGGCAGACAAGTTAATGTTCAGTTCCCGGGTTTTACGCAGAAGATCGCTATTGATTGAGAGGTTCGCTGCTTTTTTGGGGGCGGCTGAGTTATAGAGTTCGGCCATGAGGGCCTCCCAGAAGACATAGAATACAAACTTTGATCTTATGCGCATGGCTATGCGCACGCAAGTATTTTACCAAAGGCTGTTGTCGGACGTGCCTACGCTGGCGCTCCGTCACGCCCCAGAGCCAGGGCGTTGGCAGTTATCTGGCAGTTCGTAAAGGGACTTGAATGGCTAAAAATTTGACCGAAGCGAAGCAAAAGCTTTTGAGCACGGAGTACCCGCGTTGGCGGAATGTGTTCTCTTGCGCGATACTCGTGCTTCTCATCACAGGTATGGTTTTGGGTTGGTGGTATGCCTATTACACCGCCTCTGACATAGAGTGCCACAAAGGCATTTTGTATTTCTCAGCTGTGTGGCTGGTTGTGCAGTGGGTGGTTATTGGCTATTTATACCGCTATCAAGATATTCCCGCGTTTGCTCGGGGTGCAATCACGTTGCTGATATTGCTGGGTAATGTATGGTTCGGGTTTTTCATCTTCTCGCTCCAACCATGTGCCTCGTAGATCAAGCACATAACCATCAGGTGAAGCTGAAAGGTACTACGCTGCGCCCCGCACCGGTGGCTTACTATCGCTAGATAGTGCCCTTCTCACGAGGCACTCAGTGCCTTCATAGTATTCGTTTACTGACTCTGAAATTGAAACCGGACACCATACAAAATGTTGAATTTGGCTCTTGTTCTTGTTGGCGTTTTACTCCTGACCGGTGGCGGCGAGGCCCTGATCCGGGGTTCGTTGGCTGCGGCGAAGCGAACGGGCGTGTCGCCTTTGCTCAGTGGCTTGTTGATTGTGGGGTTTGGTACTTCGGCTCCGGAACTGGTGGTTTCGATCGACGCAGCCCTGAATGGTCGTCCTGACATTGCGGTCGGCAATGTCGTGGGAAGCAATATCGGCAACGTTCTGCTGATCCTGGGCGTCTGTGCATTGATAACGCCGCTTGCTGTCAAACCCCTTGTCTTGCGGCGTGATGCTGTCACGGTTGTTGCTGCAAGTATCCTTTTTCTGGTGTTGGTGGGTGGCAGTGCATTGGCGAGGCCTGATGCTGCCATCTTCCTGCTGGCGTTGGTTGCCTACCTGGTATGGGCCTACCGGACGGAGCGAGGCGGTAACGTGCCCTCGGCAGAAATGCACATCGCCGAGGGTGCTGAGGTGACGGCTTTACCGAAAACCGCTCTGTGGATAATCACAGCGGTTGTGCTTGGCCTCGCGCTTTTGATTCTGGGTTCTCAGGTGCTTTTACGAGGGGCGGTAGGAATAGCCGAGTCATTCGGGTTGTCTGAGGCGGTCATCGGTCTGACGCTGGTTGCGGTTGGCACGTCATTGCCCGAGCTTTCCATTTCAATCATTGCCGCATTCCGGCGCCATGCCGACGTCGCTATTGGCAATATCCTGGGTAGTAATATCTTTAACCTGCTCGGCATACTGGGCATCTCGGCACTGTTGCAGCCGCTACCGGTTCATGAGCGGATTTTGCAGTTTGATCAATGGGTGATGTTAGTGACATCTCTGGTCTTACTGGTATTTCTGTATACCGGTAGCCGGCTTAGCAGGGTTGAGGGCGGGTTGCTCCTGCTCGGGTACGGGGTTTACGTCGGTCTCAGCTTTACGGTCTTTGGCGGGTAGGGCTCAGCCACAGGCTTGCCTGAGCAAACCTGTTTCGAGCCGTTCTTTCATCAAAAAAGCGTCAAACCGCGACCTTTTTAAGCTTCATATGAAACAGCCAGCGCTTGACGGCCAGCGCCGTCAGCGGAAAGGTGACCGCGTACAGCAGGCCCACATCCCAGCCAAAGCCGGGATAAAGCGCGTAGGCGATGGCAACGCCTACGCCGGAGTCCAGCTGGTCGAGGAATACGAACAGGTGTTTGTGCCGGTCAGGCGCGGCACCGGGCGCAATGCCTAACCGTCGTTTGAGAAACGAGTTGGGCAGTTCTGCCAGCACGTAGCCCCAGCCTGCCACGAAACCGGCCAGCAGTAGGTGATGGCCAAAGATTCTGTTGTCTCCCAGCAACCATTCTACCGGCCACAGACACAGAGCCCCTAAAGTTGTGAGCAGCGGCACCAATACCAGGCCACGCCAGGTTTTGTTGGCACCGAACAACCGCGAGTTGATGGGTCGGCGTAAGGCTGGTAGCCAATCCTGAGTGACGGCAAGCATGTGCAGCACGCCGCCGATGACGACGGGGATCTGCAAGTACAGGGCAGTGAATAGCGCGTCCACTCTATTGTCCTCCCACAATCAGGTGAAGTGCGAGAAACAGTGCCGCCCCTCCGAGGGTGAGGGCTAAAATGGTTCTCAGGCGACTGAACTTGAAAAATCGCTTGCGCAGGACCATGGCGTGACTGAAGAGATAGTAGGGTGGCGGCCAGCAAAGGCTGTAGCCATGGTTTGGGAATCGCCAGTGCCAGGATCAGGTAGCCGGCGAGGATGAACAGACTCCAGAATACCGGCATGCCCAAATAGGCCAGTCCGGTGTCCTCCTGCAGGTTGCCGGTGTCGTTGAACACGGCAAGCCGTATGCAGCCGCATCCGATCATGATGGCCAGGCAAAGTGCCCACCAACCTGAGAACCCGCTGAGGTAGATGATCAGGGCGGGCACCACCAGATAAATCAGAGTGTCCATAAAGCCGTCCAGATACCGGCCAAAGGCACGTTCAAGGCCCAGTTTTCGGGCTAATATCCCGTCCAGTGCGTCTGCCAGCATGGCCAGATAGAGCATGGCGGTTGCGAGATAGAGGTTGTTGTTCAGGGCCAGTGCGGCAGCCGTCAGAGAGCTGGCAACGCCAGACAAGGTGATGAGGTCTACCTTGTTCAGGCGGATCAGGTAACGCGAAGAGGCCAAGGTGTCAGGCATAGTTGAGCCCCTGTCCGATGGGTGCTTTCTCGGCTTTGAGTTGCTTGGTGCGAATCAGAGTGACCAATGCCTGTCGGTCGATCTTGCTGTTGTGGCGACCGTCCAGAGGCATGGCTTTGATTCGGTAAAGGCGGGTGTTCTGAAAGCCGTGATGGCGCAGCACATCGCCCAGTGCATGAATGTCCGGATAGCCCTCCACCACCAGAATGCTGTCAATGCTGCCGCCGCTATACAGGGGGGGCAGCAGGGCACTGCGGTGAATTCCGGGTAGGCTGTCGAGAGCTTTTTCAGCGGGGAAGGTGTAGCGGGTTTGCCCGCCTGCACTGAAGGCATCTTTCATGCGACCCACCAGCCAGATGCGTCCGCTTTCATCCAGATACCCCGCATCTCCGGTTCGATGCCACACGCTGCCGTCGTCCCGGGGAATCTTGTTCTCCTGGTTGGCCTGTGGGTTATCGACGTAGCTCTGCAGAACGTGGGGGCCAGCGACCAGAATTTCACCGATACGGCCGGCTTGCGGAGCGCAGGCTTCGACCTGGGCTGCGTTCTGCAATGAGTGTCCTGGGGGAATAATCTTGATCTCTACCGTGCTGGCGGGTTTTCCCACCAGGTGGCCCTGGCCCCGGTGCCAGTCGGCCAAAAGCTCGGGCAGATCAATATCGGTGATGGGTTCTGCTTCGGTGGAGCCATACACAATCCGGATGTTGGCGTTCGGGAACAGGGTTTGGCAGCGCCTGGCCAGGCTCTCTTGCAGGGTAGAACCACCGACGACGACAGAGCGCACGGCGGGCAAAGTGAGCCCGGACGCCAGGCCGGTCGTTACCAGTCGCGCCAGGTAAGCGGGTGCGCAGGCAATTCGGGTGACCTGGTGGCGGTGCAGCTGTTCGAGTACTGCGGGTGCGTTCGCCTGGCCAGGTTGGGCCAAGTCGGTCGCCGGCAGCAGGGTGGAAATACCACAGCAAAGATTGTGAAGTACCAGCACCGGGAAGCACGGTGAGTCCAGATCATCGTCCTGATCTGGCCAGTGAGCGCGAATGGCCCGGTGTTGTTCGATCAGGCTGGTGTGGGTGCGATCCGCACCCTTTGGCAAGCCGGTGCTGCCGGAGGTAAAGGTGATCAGTCCGTGATGGTTATGTTGCAGGCTTTCGCACTGGAACGTGGGCTTGCTGACCGGCGCTGGCAAGGTAGGTACGCCAGGCGCTTTACCGTCCAGAGCAAAGCGCGGCAGCTGCCAGAGTGACGGCATCAGCCACCACAGGCGAAGCAGGGCTCGTTCCCCTACGGCTGCCTTTGCACCACTGGCTTTGATGGCGGCCACCATACGCGGGCGGCTCATACCGCGGTCAATCAGAACCGGCACCATGCCCGCGCCCAGTAAGCCAATCACCAGTGCGTAAAGCGCAATCCCTGGCCGGGCAATCACCAGTATGCGATCGCCACAGCTTAGCCCTTCAAGCGCCAGGCCAGCCTGAATGCTTGCTGCACGGTCCAGCAGCTGCTGATAGGTCACGTTATCGCAGGTTTGGTAGTGGTCATCCGCGCGGGGAATGCTCAGGGCCATCCGATGGGGTGTGCGCGCGGTAGCCTGGACGATTGCATCGCAAAAGTTCATGTTGGGTTGCCTCGTGAATTCCATGTTTTCATCAGAGTGCTTTTTGGAACAGACCATAATGCCGCTGGGCCGCGGTGCCATGACGCAGGGCGAACTGTCTTGAGTTGTTGTCTTCTCGCACCAGTGCAGCGCCCAGCTCGTCGTACAGGCCCTCGGCGCGCAGGCTTAGTTCACAGCTCATGGCGGTGAACAGTCCCAGTGAGCGAAAGTCCGGGTGCACGCCAGCGGTTTTGGCCAGACCCCGGCGAGGTCGTGGCAGCGCCTGGAAGTGGCTCTGGTAGCGAAGGTCTTTGCTGGCGACGGCGTTGGGGGTGGCCTGGCTCAGGAGTGGGCCATAGTCTGGAAATACCAGAAAGAACCCGGCAATCCGGCCATCCTGGCTGCGGGCGAGAACCGAGCTGGCGGGGCAGAACCGGCTGGCAAAGTCCTCGCCACAGGCCGTACCGAAGGCTTCGCGGGAAATCGCCGTATAGGCAAAGTTGGCACCAAAGACCTGGTCCACAAAGCCGTAGATCTCATCCAGATGGTCCAGCCAGAACTTCGGGGTCATGGCCTCCATTCGGACGACCTGTTCCAGTTTGGGCTTTACCTTCAGGTAGTCATCGGCCACCGAATTGATGATGTCCGGCGTCTGGTTGAAGGTAGACAGGTAGCGGTATCGGCAGTCGAAGCCAAGCTTGTTCATCAGCGCCGGGTAGTAATCCGGATTCCAGGGCTCACCGGGAAAGCAGCCTGTGTCAAAGCTGTCGAGGCGAAGTCGATAGGCGTTGAAGGTGGTGAAGTTGATTGGGCCATACAGACGCTTAGCCCCTTTGGCCGCAGCCCAATCTGACAGTTCCCGGAACAGATCGTTGTGAACCGACGGATCATCGAACCCCTCCCAGAAACCGAAGAACGCCGCGGGCTCTCCATCAATCTCGCGATGGCTGAAGAACCCGGCCAGTCGTGCCTTGCCCGGAACGACGCCAATCCAGGCGCTGTTGTTTTGAAACCAGGGGTTGGCAGAGCTGAACTGCTGGCGCAGCGCTGCTTCGTCTTCGCCAAGCCAGAAGGGATCGGCGGCATAGACCTTACCGGGTAGTTCACAAAAGGCGTCGGGCAGGCCCGCAGCCGGGTCAAAGGTCTGGCTGATACAGTTACTGGTCATGATTTTCTTCCACGGCTGTCGCTTGAAAACGTTCGACGGTGCCTTTGGCGCCATCCATGCGGATGCGTTCGCCATCCGCCAACAGGCTGGTGAGGCCGGGAATGCCAATGATGGCGGGAATGCCAAGCTCTCTGGCCACCACTGCGGAGTGCGACAGGGTAGAGCCGCGCTCTACAATGATGCCGCCGGCGGTGGGAAACAGCGGCGCCCAGCCGGGGTCGGTGCGTACGGTGCAGAGTATCTGGCCATCCAGGCTGAGTTCGTCTTCCGGGGAAAAGATCAGCCGAACCCTGGCATCAACAATACCGGGGTAGCAGCCAGTGCCTTGAAGGTCACCATTGCCATCGCCCTGACTGACTATTTCGTGGGGGTAGGCGTACTGGTTTTGCAGGTAAACCACATCCCAGGTCCAGAAGTGGTGGGGCGGCTCGTCGTTTTCATAATCTGCGTACTCTTCCCGGCGGCAGGTCACCAGAGGTTTCAGTCGGGCCTGTACGGCACGGCCGTCGTTCCATGCATAGATTTCTTCCAGGCTGAGCCAGAAGATGTCCCTGGGGTGTTCCAGGGCATCATGGAAGGCCAGTTGCTTGCCCAGTTCAAGAAACAGCTCCCGATACAGGCCGAACATGCGGGTTCTGGCCAGGCGCATGTTCTCCCGGTTGCGAATGGCAGCGCGCAGTTTGCCCAGATGTTTGCGGAAGCGCCGGAGTGCCCGCCGGCCCAGCTTGTGCTGGATCGCGCTGAAGGCCTCCTGTTCCGCTTCCGCGCGGAAGCGGGCTTCATTGGCGGCCAGGGTTTCCGGAGTCAGGTCGTCCCGGGTCAGGTAGTTGCGCAGAATGGAAAACAGGAAGGCAGGGTCCTGGCGCAGGGTCACAGACTCCAGTTTCAGTTCGCCCATGGTGCGGTCGCCGTAGCGTTCGATGTAGTCCTGGCAGCGCTGATGAAAGGCAGGATCCAGCACCTGGATCTGCCCCAGCAGATTGCTTTGGCTTGCGGCTGGGGTTTCCAACAGTCGGCGCAATTCCGGCTGTTGACGAACGGTGGCACAGAGCTCCAGCAACACCTTGGTGGGCTCGGTGCTTTCGATGCCTTCTTCGCCCGACAGCAGGTTGTTCTGCAGCACCGAGGGTTGCTCAAAGCCCGCGGCCACCAGGGTGCTGTGCACCCGGCCGTTCATCATCATCACGTAGAAGTCGTTGAGGATAGGGGCGGTCCAGCGGTCCAGCAGCTCAGTGTCCAGGCGACGCGCTTCGGCAATCAGCTCACCGGGGGTCAGGGTGTGCAATTGGTCACGGCGAATACTGCGGTAGGTGCGGTCGAACATGGCGCGGAAATCCGCCACCAGGGTGTCCATGCGCCGGAAGCCGCGAAGCAGGTGAAACAGGGCGCGAAGAATCTGTGGGAGTTTGCGGAGTTTTTCTCCGGTACTGGCGCGGGTGTCGGTCACCAGATCGACCGGGTCGGTCAGGCCCATCATCCGTTCCATGTCGGCCTTGTTGCTGTTGAACGAGGGCAACATCAGCAAGCCGCGGTACCAGTTGTTGATGTTGTAATAGACTCGGCCGTTCACCAACCCCAGCATGTTGTCGAGCATATCCCGGTGGCGCTCAATCTCCGCGCTGGAAATGCCCAGCACCCGCATGGTCTGTTCATAGACCTTGGCGTAGGCCCGGTTGGCAAAAGAGAAGGTTAGCGGTGTGGTCACGCCGCAATAGGATTCCTGGATGTTGGAGTTATCGAACACCAGGCGCCGGCCTTGCGGTGGATTCGGGGCCGGCAGGCGGGTGACGGGGCGGGTTTGCAGGATATGAAACTGGCCATCCCGCAGGGTCCATTCGATGTCCTGGGGCTCGCGCCGGAGCTCGGCAATGCGCAGGCCGAGATCTTTCAGTTGAATGGCTTGAGCCCCTGACAGGCAGGCAATGTTGCGTTGGTTCTCTGGCACCGGCTGTTCCCGGGTGCCCCGGTTGCTGTCACCGTCAAATACCACGGCCAGGTCTTTGTCAGCGAGGGTGGTCGTGATTTGGTTGTCGAGCAGGCCCACGGTAAATTCATCGGTGTTGCAGATGCCAGCCACAATGCCTTCACCGGTACCCCAGGCGGCGGAAATCAGGGCATGGCGACGGCTGCCATTGCCCGGATGGGCGGTAAACATGACACCAGATACCTCGCCTTCTACCATTTCCTGAACGATAACGGCCGCCTGTATGTCGCTCAGAGCAATGCCCTTGCTGATACGGTATTGCAAGGCCCGGCCGTTGAAAGCTGAGGCGGCGACCTGCAGAAGGCTTTCATAAATGGCGTCCAGCCCGCGCTGGAACAGGTAACTGTCCATCTGCCCGGCGAACGAAGCGCCCTGGGCATCTTCACCCAGCACCGAGGAGCGCACCGCGAAGAAGGTCTGCTCCTGGCCTTGCAGGGCCTCCGCTATTTCCGATTTGAGGTCGTCGGGAAGCCGGGCACCACGAATTCGGTCGCCGATGTCGGTGGCGATCTTTTCCAGCCGTTTGAGGTCTTGCCCTGTGCCAATATGCTCAATTTGCTGATCGACCCAGGCGGTCAGGTCATTGAACGCCAGGATGTCGTGAAAGGCACCAGTGGTGGCCACCCACCACCGCGGCACGGGCAGGCCTTCCCGGGTGAGCCAGGCGAGGTTGGCGGCTTTACCACCGAGTAGGTCCGGGTTCAGGAAGAGCGCCTGATCCTGACAATAAAAACGGGGTGTGGTACTGGGCTGGCTCATCGTGTGGGCATCCCTTCAAGTTCAAGCAAGCGATGGAAGGTGTAGAAGGTTCTTTCCATAAACCCGTAGTGGCGGAAGGTGTGTGCCATCAGGTACATGGGCACTCGGTTGACCACCAGGTCGAGAAGTGACAGCACGTAGCCACGGCGCCACTCGACCGGATCGATGGCTTGGCCGGAGTGCCGCTCCAGTTCGGCGCGGTGGAGGTCCAGGTAGAAGTCCACATCGGCCCGGGTAACGTCGCTGGCCAGGGTAAAGCCCATGAGTTCCGCCAGGTCGTGTTGGGGCAGGTGCAGGGTGGCGAGTTCCCAATCATAAGCACACAGAACAGGGCCGTCACGGCCAGCGCGGAAGGCAATGTTGCGCGGGTTGAAGTCGTTGTGAATCAGGGTACGAGGCATACGCTCGATCTCTGGCCACCAGTCCTTCAGGTTGGCGACGATTTCACGGAAGGTTTCGGTATGCTCTTCGGCAACCCATTCCGGGAACTCTTCCCGGGCATGAGCCCCGAGCAGTTCCCATAGTCGTTGTTTTTCCACCATGCCGCTGGCGGTGGGATAGTCCACCATCCAGTCTTCGGCGAGCAGTTCGTCCTCACGGCGATACCAGATGCTGTGAACCTCGGCAATGCCGGAAATGGCTGCGGTCATGTGCTGGCGGGTCCAGCGGGAGGTATCGTCGGCGCTGTCCATCAGCTCCAGGTTTTCCAGCAATTCTTCTACCAGCACGTAGGCTTCGCGCTGCGGATCCAGGAGCACGCCATAGACATCCGGCGCATGGCGAACAAAGCGGGGGTCTTGCTGTGTCATCACCTTGAGTTCACGAACGTGACAACCCCGGAAGCCGATCTGGTTACGGAAGGTATTGAACGCGTGAGCCAACCGGGCGTCGCACATGGCGGCCATGCCATTGAGCATGATGATGATTTCTTCATCCAGTGGCTTCACCTTGACCATCACCCGACGTGGGCCGGCGTTGGTCTCCAGCGCGAACGGGAAGTGCCCGAGCAGTTTATTGACCTTTTGCGAGGTGAGCTCGGTGATGATGCTGGAGCCTTTCATTTCGTCCGGCAATTGCAGAGCGCCTTGTACCGACAGTTCATGTACCCCGAGCTCGCGCACGGTCTGGTTGAACAGGTCCGGTGTGAAGTCGCCAAGCTTAAGGAAGTCGACGGGGCGGTTACGCCCGAGTTTTTCGTGGGCACGGGCAAACTGGTCGGCGGCAATGGCAGCCAGGGTTGATAGATCCAGAGCCAGGCAGTAAGCGGCAATGATCTCTCCCAGTTTGTGGGCATGGCCACTGCCGGCACAGCCGATCAGGTTGAGGCATTCCTTTTGTTGAGTCAGGTTGGTACCGCCGCCCACGGTGCCGATGACCAGGGACGGCAGCGTCATGGTGCAGTACGCATCGCCTTCTGCATTTAGCTCGATGTGCAGTTGCGCCAGCGAGGACTCGTGCACACAGGCAATGTCCTGACCCAGGGAGGTGAACATGGCGGCAATCACGTTGGCCACGTTGATGTTGATGCCGATCATGCCCGCGGCCATGGAGCCGGTCACAAAATGCTGGTACGCCTGTACCAGTTGTGCAGCAGACACTTTCAGAACCCGTCGGCAGACCTCATCTTTGAGCACGGCCTCTGCCAGCACTCTCAACCCACGGCCTTTCAGGAAGGTCTGGTAGGTTACCTTTTTGTCGTTGGAGAGGTTGGCCTCAATAAGGAAGTTACGAACCTGCAGCCCTTCAAAGTGGCGAATGCGTTTAAGAATCCACTGGCATGCCTGCCAGGTGCAGGTGGTGGTCATGTTCTGGCCGGCGGCGTCTCCGGTCTCGTAGATGAAGTGCACGTGCACGTTGCGGCCCATCACCTGTACCTGCAACTCGACCAGCTGGGCGAAGTTTGAATACTTGCGAATTTCTTCTGACAACTCGTGCTCGTGGTCTTTCACCCATTCTGAGAAAAACATGGCTTTGTTCATATCGTCAAAGCCGAACAGGGGCACCCGCATCATGCGTTGGCCCAACACCCTGGCATTCACGCCGCCGGAGCGAGACAGGGCGGTTGCTCCCCGTGTGGCCGAGGCAACCAGGGCGCCCTCTGACGTTGCCATAGGCGCGTAATACAGTCCGTCGGCATGAATGCCCTGAATCTGCAGCGGGCCGGCGACGCCTACGGGCACCTCCACCGAGCCAATCAATGCTTCAATGTTGCTGACCAGTTTGCGGGGGTCGAAGCTGTGTTGTGATACTGCCGCAAGCTCCACGCCCACCTGGTCCTTAAGGAAGTCGATCCGTTCAAGCCGTGCTTCTTCGGTGTAGAGGCCGCGGGCCGGCACTTTGGGTAATGAAAATTCGTCCCACAGGGTCGCCGGTTGACACCGGGCCTGGTGGCGCAGGGCATGACTGATTTCCCACAAACGGTGTGAGGTGAGTTCGCAGTCCCTGCTAGACATGACAATGCGCGGGCCTTCCCGGGTTTCATGAATCTGTCGAACCCGCAGCTCTGGCAGCAGGAAAGACTGGCCATTCAACGTCAGCAGCACATTGGTAAACTGGGTGCCGATGGTGGGCAGCCTGGTGCCTTCCGGCAAGCGAATGCTGAGGTGGCCCTTGGACACGTCACAGGGCGTAATTTCAAGTTCCGGCTGCTGCTGCCACTGGCAATCCACCTGGTGTTCAGGGCCAAAGTTGAAGCGGGGTGGCGGTATCAGAGTTGTTCTGGGCATGGGGCGTATCCTTTCGAAATCGTTCGGCAAAAATCCGTTGAGGTAGTCGGTCTGTGTCAGAGCAGGCTTAACGCCGGGCCCCGGTCGGCCAGTACCACCACGATCAGTACCGCGTAACCGGCCAGCATGGTCAGGGCTACAAACGCTTCATTTTTTTCCCGACCTTTGTGATCGGGCGCGGCACGGAAGCTAACCAGTTGCCTCATAGACATGGCCCAGAAAATCAGCAGCACAACGGCCGCCCAAATCGGGAATTGATCAGTCAGGTCGAAAATCAGCCAGGCCTGGTTAAGCACCATGGTGGTGACCAGCGCCATCACGATCAGAGCCGCCCCGCTGACGCTGAAAATGCGGGAGTATGAGTCGATGCTGTCCCTTTCTTCCTCCGGGCCTTTGGTTTTGCGAGTGATCTCGAAGCAAAAGCCGCTGACGAATGCCAGGCCCATGAGAATTCCGAGGGTAGAGGAGAAAGCCAGGCCAGGAACCGCCAGGTTGGCCAGCCACCAAACGATCAGAGGCATGACCAGCATGTGCGAGACGGCATAGGTGGTCAGGTGCCGATTCAGCCAGTCGGCAATAAAGAATTCCTTGCCCATCAGGCAGGTCCAGGCAAACATCATCATCCAGGCTACGGTGGTCTGGCCCAATCCGCGATCCAGCCATATTGACCAAAGCAACTGGGCAACGATCGCCAGAACGCCGGCAATTTTCAGATGGCCGAGAGTAATCAGGCCACTTTGAAGAACTCGTTGCGGGTGGTTCTGACAGTCCAGCTGGTAGTCTTTGTGTTCGTCGAAAATCCGCAATACCAGGAAGAACGACCAGGTAACCAGGCAGCCTGCCAGGTCCAGCGCTGAAATGTCGATTTCACCGGTCAAGGTTGCTCGGGCGACGGCTGCCGTCGCCAGGTAAAGAATGAAAAACAACAGCGCATTGGCAAACGGAAAACGCTCCCCCATCCAGGCCAGGAAACGGCTACTGAAAGGGGACTGCGGCGTCATGGTCAGTGTGCTCATGGGTGCGAGGACTCCAGGTTCGGGGATAGTGAGGGATTCTGTTGGGTAAGCGAGCGGCGGTCGGTGAGCAGCAACAACGCTGGCAGTAGCAGCAAGTCAACAAGCAGCGCGAAAACAATCGACAGGCAAGTGACGATGGCGGTATTGACGCTGATCTGGATGGCGGAGTTGGCCAGCCAGGCGAAGCCAAGACCGAGCACCGCTGATGTGGTGATCAGGGCAAAGCCGACCCGTAAAAAGGTGGCCCGGATCGCTTCTTGCGGGCTGCAGCCATCCTGCCGGGCGTGTTCGTATTTGCAGATGAAGTGCACGGTGTCATCGACCACCACACCAAAGGCGATGCCGATGACCACCGTCAGCCCTAGGTCGATATTGCCGTTCCACAGGGACCAGGCACCAAAGGCCATGCCAATGGGCAGCAGGTTGGCGATAAAGCTGGCCAGACCGTGTTGCCAGGTGAGAAAGCCGATCATCAACAGCAGGGCCGCAATTGCCAGAGCGCCCAGCATGCCGCTAAACATGCCTGCGATAGAGCGCTCACCGATGTGAGCAAACATCAGTGACAGAGATGCGCCGGGTGCTTGCCACTGTGGCTCCCAGTTATCCTGTTGCCATTGCTCGGCCGCTTCGTTCAGGGCAATGATGCGCTGTCCACTAGAGGTGCCCACTGCAACCCTCACACGGGTTTCTGCCCGGTCGTGTCGGATCAGCCAGTTTAGATCCATGCCGTAGGCCAGTGACAGTTCGTACTGCAGCAGATACTGGGCGGCCTCTTCACGGCTGTCCGGCAGCCGGTACCAGGCAGGGTCGTTGTTGTGCAGTACCTGGTTGATGCGTTTGATAATGTCGACCACCGAGTTCACCTGTACCACGTCGGGCTGGGTTTTGAGCCAGTCGCTGAAGGCTTCAATGCGGCGAAGATAATCCGGGTCTGCTATCTCGTCGGCAGCGCCGGCAGGCAGGGCAAAGTTGATTTCGCCGACGCCGGTGAGCTCGGAGTTAACGAATTCCATACTTTCCCGGAACGGGGTATCCGGGGTGTAGTACTTGACGATGTCGTCGTTGATCTCGTTGCGGAACGACAGGCCTGCCAGAATGCCGCCAGCGACCAGAAACAGGCCCAGCAGCGGCATTTTTTTACGAATGACAAAGTCTGCCAGTCGATTCATGGGTAGGGAGTCTGCCGTGGCCAGCGGGGACAACCGCCGAGGGCCTTTACCGGGTAACAGGACAAGCAGCGGAGCGGTGAACAGCAACGTAAACAGCAGGGCAAACAGAACACCGGCGGCAACCATATAACCCATCACCCGGAACGGTGGCGAATCATTAAAATGTAGGGTCAGGAAGCCGAGAGCGGTGAGCAGGGTAGTCAGGGTCATCGGGCCGATGTTCCGCGCCAGGCTGGCGGTCATGGCGTCTCGCTTGCTTTGGCCTGCAACCAGCCCCTGGTTCCAGCTCACCACCAGATGTATGCCGTCGGCAATGGCCAGCGTGAGAATCATGATCGGGGCAACGATGACGGCATCGTTGATCACCGGTGCCAGAAAACCAATGGCACCGACGCCGGCAAACACCGCGATCAGGCAGGCGGTCCAGGTGACGGCCATGGCTTTGATGCTGCGGAACAGCCATGCCAGCATGATTAACATGGTCAGGGCGAACCACGGCCAGACTCTGACCATGTCTGCCTGGGATTCTTCCGGGTACACCTGGTTAGCCACGACCTGACCGGCCAGGTGCACGTCGATATTCGGGTGGTTCTGACGGATTTGCTCAGCCAGTTCCCGAACCGGTAATACCACGGCTGGCGTCTCTGCCAGTGGATCTTCGCCGGGCATGTTCAGCGTCAGCCTTACGCCGGCTACAGAGGCTGCAGGATTAACCAGGGAATCCACCAGGAAGGGTTCGTTGATGGCGATCCGGCGTAGCTGCTCCAGGTCTTGCGCAGAGAGTTCGGCGGGCGAATCGACCAGATTGGCGGTGTCGATAAAGTCACCGTCCACCCGGGTATGCTGGAAGTTGGTCAGAGACTCCACCCGCTGGGTGTAGGGGACCTGCCAGGCGGCCTCGGTAAGCTCCTGGAGCACACTCAGAAAGTCAGCGTCAAACACCTGGCCAGCGGCAGGCGCCAGAGCGATGAGAATGGTGTCGGTGCGGGAGTAATCGTCCTGCAGCGTCTCATAGGCTTGCAACTGGGGGTTGTCCGGGCTGAAAAAAGCCCGGTGATCCACCGAATACTGATAGCCACCGGCACCGCTGAGGGCAGTGATCAGCAACAGAGTGGCCAATAACAGGGACAGCCACGGATGGTGGGTGATCCAGCTGGCAAGCCGTGAGTCAGGGGTGTGTTCGGGTGTCGTTGTCATGTTCCGGCCTTAGAAAAACCAGCTAAGTTCAATTTGGCCGTAACTGTCACGGGACAGTGGGCGTAAGGTGTAACGGGTATCCGGGTTGCTCAGGAAAGCTCCGGCAGACTGGGGCTCTGGAGTACCGCTGATGTAGCGGATCTCGCCCGCGACTGACCAGCTATTGCCCAGGCGCCGGCGGCCTTCGATGCTGACGACCCGTTCAGAGGTGCGGGTGTCCAGGATGGTGCTGGCCAGAATTTCAGACCCGGCGAGGTCATTGAAAGCAAACCGCCAGCCCAGCAGGATGTCGCGCTCGAAAGGCGTTGCCGGCGAACTCTCCCTGCTTTGATAAAGGCCTTCCAACAGCCAGCCCAGATCTACACGGGAATCCAGAATGCCGACCTGGGTGTACTCAAAACCGGCGTTGGCGGCGTGAAAGTCTTCGCGACCACCCCAGCGTTGAATGGCTTCCAGCTTCCAAAGCAGGTCGCCCTGGGTAGCCTGCAAATCGATGCCGGCCTGGTGGATCAGCGGGTAGAACGGGGTGAGTCTGGGTCGTGTCGGGTCTGGATCCAGCTCCAGTTCTGGTTCCCGGGCGGTTCCGGAGAAAGCCGTGATGCCAAGCACAAAGGGGTACCGGTTCCATTGCCAACGAGCAGCCAGGTCAAGGCGTTCCTGGCCCCGACTGGATTCCCAACGGCTCTGATTGGAGTCCACCGCAACCGGGAAGCGCAGTCGGCCGTCTTCTCCGGGAAAAGTTCGTTCACGAGCGCCGGCGAGCAGGAACAGGTCCAGCATGTGGTTGCCATGCTCCAGAGCCAGATTGACCATGGGTTGGCCAAGGGTTTTGTCGGTATCGGGGCCATCGGCGGCATCGGTCTGATTGATAATGTTGACCAGGCGAGCCCCCTCGGTGACGCCCCAATACACCTGACGGACACCGGTGCGCAGCTCATAGCCTTCACCCACATGAATCCAGGATAGCTCCCGTATATCGGCCAGAGTGCGTTGGCTGTCCTCGGCATCCAGACGGACATAAGGGGAGAATGTCAGCAGGTCGCGACCACGATTCAGGCTGTGCCAGAACTCCGCTCCCAGATGGATTGCCGGATGATGGCGAGCCTGGCCCTGAGCGCCCCGATCAATGAAATAACGGCTTTCCACGCCGGCTTCGGCGCGGTACTCCAGGGCCGAAGTGAACGGCGTCAGCGTGCTGAGAGCCAGCATCAACGTTAGCCTGAGGACGAGTGGGTGCGCTGTCATTATCGCGCCCGCAACAGGGCATTCTGGCTGAAATCCCGATCGCTCAGGCCAGAATCAAAGCGGAAATCCGACCAGATCAGACGAGTCTGGCGCTTGTTCTGGTGGTTGACCATCTGCATCTGGCCCGGGCGCCAGTGCTTGTTGCTGTGATGAACAAAGTCCTGGGCAGTGTAGGTCTTCAACAGCGAATCACGGCGATCGAAGTATTCGATGCGATGAATCAGGTGATTTTCCTGACCGATCCAGACCCTCTGACGGGTATAGCCGGAATAGGGGTCTTTTGGTGTGCGCTCGACAATCCAGCAGGCGCCGTTGGCACAGTCGTCTTCCGCCTCAAAGCGGTAACTGAACTTCTCGTAAAAGGGCGTGACAATGTCTTCGAAGGCAAATTCGGAGCCCATAAAGGGTCCTGATTTGTCTCGGGCACCAATCTGCTTAACCCGACGAATTGCGGGCAGGTAGAGCCATTGCTGATCATCCCGGGCGCGGTAGTTGTGGGAAAGCAGCGACGTGCCTGCCACGTCCCGGGGGGTATCGAACACCATCAGAGTGTATTCGCCGTCTTCGGTCTCCAGGCTCTGAACTCTCACGGCTCGGGTTGCTGTCTGTCCGGAGGGACCAGTCAGTTCCATGGCCAGATCGACCATCGAATCGCCATAGCCACGGAGTTGTGCGTCTGCGTTCCGGGCAATGTGTTCACCCTGCGCAATGGCGTCTGCTGCCGTGACGTTCGCCGATAGATAGCCAGCCAGGCAGGCCGTCAGGAAGATCAGATAAGGGGGGATTCTGCGCACACGCTTCTCCTTGTCGAACAGGCAGGGCGGTCTGGGGGCAGGCCGCTCTGAACAGGTGCGAAAGGTAACGGGTGGCGTTGGTGCGGGTGGATGAAAAAGCAGGAAAAAACAGGAAAAAGTTTTACATTACTTTAAAAACAGAAGGTTACACTTTTATGAACAAGGCGTTGTGGATGTTAGTTGTCCAGCTCGTTGGCGTCTCGAATGGTTTCGGTGGCGGCCTCGAGGAGCTGTTGTTCGTCGCTTGAAAGCCCGGGCAGGGCCATCACAAACTGGAGGGTTCGTAGCACATTTCCGATTCTTGGGCGGGCCGGTACGGTCGCCGCTCGAAGGTATTTGTCGAAGGTGCGTGTTTTCAGCGAGCCACAGTCATTGGTGATGCTCCATTGGCCACTGGCTTCCGCCAGTTCAATTTTGTCTTTGCCGGTGCGGGTTTCCCAGGTGATCAGGGCATCTCTCAGTGCGGAGGCAATCAGATCGGCACGGTCCAGGTCCAGGTAAGGATTACAGAAAGCCTTTTCCACACCGGTGGCTCTGGGGCGATCGATGCGCACAATGGGCTGCTGACTACTGAGATTGCGGGGCAGCGCGAGTTGGCACAGGATGAATCCCAGAGCGCCAATATGAAGCATATTGGCACTATCGATCAGGGTGTTAACGTAAAAAATGTCATTCAGGCCCGCCAGGATCAGAAACAGAGCCCCGCACAGAAACTGTTTGCCGCCGCGTTTTTTCTCCATCACCCGGTCGAGGGCAAGGCCGAGGGCCAGAAACGCATAAATCATCCCGATAATATGGAAAATCAACGGGGTATGGCTGAACACGGCGGCGTCGGTCAGCAGCACGATCAGCATCAGGCAGACCATCACCGAGGCACTCACTTGCACCAGCCAGGCCGGGAACGTAAACGGTGCTTTGCGCCACAGATACAGCCCCATGAAGGGGAGGGAGGCGTACAGGATGAGGTGCTCTATACGCTGTTGCCACTGCCAGTCATAAATGCGGAAAACCTGGAACAGTATGCGCTCGTCTACGGTGACGCAGCGCAAAGCCATGAAAAAGGCAAACAAAGCCAGGAAGAACAGCGCCTGGCTATTGCGCTTGTAGGCCAGGAACAGGGCGAAAACTGCGCTCAGCATCAGGCCGGCACCAATCAATGTGTCGATCAGCACGGGGCGGGTTTTCAATGAGAACAGGTTGTCTGCCGGAGCCAGGTAGAGTGGCTCCCACATGCCCCCCACGCGATGTTGATAATTGCTCAAATGAAAGAGCAGCAACACGTCAGGGGATTCTGCCGTAAACCGGATGTATCGGGTAGACGACTGTTGCCGGTGGTCAGGCCGTAAACTCTCCATGGTGGGGTTCTGAACCATGGCTTCGCCGTTGATCCAGAGCCGATAGCTGTTTGTCAGGGGCGGTATTTTGAGAATATAACGCCCGGTTTCTGGCAGCTTCAGGCGCAGGGCCAGGCTGGCGTAACCGGTGGCAGGTATGGGTAAACCACCCTGATAGATGTCGCTCCAGACTCCGGGCAGGGGCAGCCATAAGGGCGCGGAGTTCACGCCGGTAGCCGTAAGCTCTTCCGGGGCCAGAAACTGCTTCGGGTAGAAGGCCCAGTCGCCACTCAGTTTTGCACGGGAACGCTGCTCAAAAGACCAGTCTCTCAGGTCCAGAGTGCCGTCGGCAGCCTTTACCGGTGGCTGAAGAAAAGCCGCGTTGAACGCCATGACCAGCCCAATAAGGACCAGTAAAAAAATAAGGGGAATGACCCCTCTGATCATGAGGTTTCTGGGTTCTATGTGGACTTCAAGCTGCATGGGCTTCCAGCGGTTCTTCCAATCACGCCGCAGGTAAAACAGTGATGGGTTGTTATAGGCGGTTGCGGGCAGGTCTTCAGGAAAATCGTAAGGGAATATACTAACAAGCGGTAATGTAATGAACAACCAAATCATGCACCGCAAGGATCTGCGATGCATTGCCATCGCTGGTTCTATTCAAGTTGCATTGAGCTCAACCCGGGTAAGTTTCAGGCGCTAACCAGCGCTCTGTATTACTGTAATTCGTTGGCAAAGCGTTCTACCGCGTCCACCACCTGTTTGGCACCTTCCTGGATTTCTACAATCACGGCACCCGCCTGATTGGCCAGTTCCAGGCCTTGCTCTGCTTTCTCCCGGGTGCTGAACATCTGGCTCATAACATCATCCGAGAGCACCTGGTTTTTCTCCACTACGCGGACAATCTCTTCTGTTGCCTTACTGGTACGAGCTGCCAATTGCCGCACTTCGTCGGCAACCACGGCAAATCCGCGGCCCTGATCACCAGCCCTGGCGGCTTCAATAGCGGCGTTCAGCGCCAACAGGTTAGTCTGCTCGGCAATGCCGCCGATGGTTTGCACGATGGCGTTGATCTGAAGGGACTGTTTGCTCAGTGCTTCAATGCTTTCGGTAGCGGCCTGCATTTGTGCCGCTATCTGCTGCATGGTCTCGACCGTCGTTTGGACGACCGTCGTGCCCTTTTGGGCGCTTACATCCGTTTGCTGTGAAACGTCGTAAGCCACGCTGGCACCCTCGCGGACCTGTGCTTCCCGCGCCACCTGGTCGGTGACGACGCTGGCGAACTTCACAACCTTGCAGAGGTTGCCTTCGGCATCGAAGACCGGGTTATAGGTAGCCTCAAGCCACACCTCAGCACCACGACTGTCGATCCGCTTGAAGCGATCCGCCACATACTCCCCGCTGTTCAGCTTTTTCCAGAAAGCCGCGTATTCAGGCGAGGCGGTTTCATCCGGTGTACAGAACATGCGGTGGTGCTTGCCGACGAGTTGCTCAAGCCGGTAGCCCATGGCCCGCAAAAACTGATCGTTCGCGGTGATCACCGTGCCGTCGAGGTTAAATTGAATAACTGCGGTGGAGCGGATCAGCGCATCAATGAAGGCTTCGCTTTCCTTTGCACCTTCTATCTCTGAGGTGACATCGCGGGCATAACCCTGCACATACGCGAGCTTGCCGTCTGCACCGCGTACCGGAATCCAATGGATGTTAAGCCATACAAGCGGGCCCTTGGCACTAAAGTAGCGGTAGTTATCGCTGACAGGTGCGAACTCTGCGATCGCCTTGTTGAAGTTACGGAAACAGGCCAGTTTCGAGACGTAAGGCGGAACAAGCGACGACAGGGGCTGACCTACCAGCTGCTCTTTCCGGTAACCTAAGGCATCGGCAAAATGCTGGTTTACCGCCGAGACGCAGAGGTCAGAATTAAGCCTTATCGCCAGCATGCCCCGGTCCATCTGTTCCGTCAGTTGGCGCAGCATCGCCAATTCCGCGCGCTGATCTTCGAGCTCTTGTTTCAGCCGGCTATTAAACATCAGGAAACTCCAACGAAAGACAGACCATAATTATCGGCAGACAGAGCCGGTTCTTGAGCTGAACTTTGGCGCTTTATGCCGCTTATGGTATCTCTCGTGCGTCTATTTCAGTTGCTTTGAGCTGAGCCCCAACACTCTTCGGGCAATAACCAGTTGCTGGATTTGCTGGGTGCCTTCGAAGATATCGAGAATCTTTGAATCTCGGGCCCACTTTTCCAGCAGATCGTCTTCGGTGTAGCCGAGGCTGCCAGCCAGTTCTGCACAGCGCAGCGTAATGCTGTTGCCGACGCGGCCCGCTTTGGCTTTGCAGATAGATGCCTCCAGGGTGTTGGCCTTCTTGTTGTCCGCCATCCAGGCGGCTTTGATGGTCAGCCAGTAGGCGGCTTCCCATTCGGCTTCCATCCGGTAGATTTCTGCCTCCACCGCTGAGCAGTTATCCACCGGTTTGCCGTAATCGTAGGTCATGGAGTCTTTGAGCAGTTCCTTGATGCGCTCCAGGGAAGCCCTGGCACAGCCGACGGCCATGGCGGCCACCAACGGCCGGGTGTTGTCGAAGGTTTCCATCACCCCGGCAAAGCCCTTTTTAGTGTCGATCTCCGGGCTGCCCAGCAGGTTGTCTGCCGGTACCCGGCAATCTGTAAAGTTGATGGCTGCGGTGTCGGAGGCGCGGATGCCGAGTTTCTTCTCCAGCCGAGCCAGTTCCATGCCCGGGGTCCCCCAATCCACCACAAACGACTTGATGGCCGCCCGGCCCAGTTTCGGATCCAGTGAGGCCCACACCACCACGCAGTCGGCGCGGGCGCCGGAGGTCACATAGATCTTCTCACCGTTCAGTACATAGTGATCACCGTCTTTACGGGCGGTGGTGCGAATGGCCGCGGAATCCGAGCCGCACCCCGGTTCGGTGATGGCCATGGCGGCCCACTTGCCTTTGAACCGTTCCAGCTGCTCATCGTTGGCCACGGCGGCAATGGCGGCATTGCCGAGGCCCTGGCGCGGCATGGCCAGCAAGAAACCGGTATCGCCGTAGCACATTTCCATGGCGCCCAGGCAAACGCCCATGTTGGCGCCGTTCTTCACGCTGCCGTCGTCCTGCACCTTACCGCGGCCGGTGGTGGTAGCGCCGGCGGAGTTGGCGGGGTCACCTTCATTGAAACCGTCCAGTACCGACGCCAGCATATCCAGTTCTTTCGGGTACTCGTGCTCGCCCCGGTCGTACTTGCGGGAGATCGGGCGCAGGGTGCTGCGGGCTACCTGATAGGCGTTGTTGATCAGCGGTCGGAACTTCTTGGGAATGTCGATGTTCATGGGTGTGTCCCTCCTTACAGGTGCAGGCCGCCAAAGGCGACACCGATGGCACGCAGATCCCGGTACCAGCGTTCTACCGGGTATTCGTGGGTAAAGCCGTGGCCACCCAGCAACTGAACGCCGTCGGTGCCGATTTTCATGGCCTTGTCTTTGACCAGGGTGCGCGCCAGGTGCGCCTCACGCTGGAATGACTTGCCCTGTTCGGCCCGGCAGGCGGCGCGGTAGGTGAGCATGCGCATCGACTCCAGCTCGATGGCGATGTCGGCAATCATGAACGCCACCGCCTGACGATGACTGATGGGCTCGCCAAAGGCGGTGCGGTCGTTGCAGTAGGGCACCACGTAGTCGAGCACGGACTGACAGGTGCCGATGGCGAGACCGCACCAGGCCAAGGTGCCCAGGTCGACAAAGGCGCGGTAATCAAAGTTGCGGTTGCCGAGGCGATTCTCCAGAGGCACCCGCACATGGTTCAGTGTCAGCGGGCGTTGGCCGCTGGCCCGGATACCCATGGACGGGTCATCACCCACTGCCAAACCCTCGCAGCCGCCTTCGACGATAAATACCGCCGGGCCGTCATCGGCCTGGGCGGCGATCAAAAAGATCTCCGCCTCGGCGGCCAGCGGTACCAGGGATTTCGTGCCATTGAGCACATAGCCGTCGCCGGTTCTGCGGGCGGTGGTTTGTAACGCCATGGGATCGAACAGCGGGCGCGGTTCACACAGGGCGATGGTGGCTTTGGGTGGGCTTTCTTCGGCAAAGGTACTCAGATACTTGCTCTGCTGTTGAGCGGTACCCCATTGGGTGAGTGCATTGGCGACCCCCATCGGGGCGAGGATGGCTACTGCCTGGCCCATGTCGCCATAGGCCAGGTCTTCGGCCACCAGCAGGCTGGTCACGGTGGAACGCTCGGTGGCGGCGCCGCCCAGGGCTTCCGGCACGGCAAAATAATTGAGCCCCAGTTCCAGCGCCTGGGCAATCACCTCGTCACTGGTCTGCTGGCGGGCATCGGCGTGCTCGGCCTGATCACGGAGTACCTCCTGGGCAAAGGCCTGCACGCTGGCGCGGATCATCTGCTGTTCTTCGGTGATGCCCAGGTCAAACAGGTCGCGGCTGTGGCCCGGCGCATTCAGGCGCGCCGGCTTGCGGGCGGGGTTACCGGAGTTGAAGGCGCGGGCGGTGGTGGTGATGGCCTGAAAACCGCTTTTGGTCAGCGTGTAGGCAAGTCGTTCTACGGTCTTGCGCATTCCGATCCTGTCCAGCATTTCTGAGCCGGACAGGCGATTCAGCGCGGTCAGCGCATAGCCAACTGCATCTTTTGCCATGGGGTTCTGCCTCATTGTTGTGTCCATCGCTCTCGATTATGGACCTTAGACGCGCAGTCACATTGACCAGCATGACCAGAGGCTCGGGCCAATTGGCAACTTATGGGATGTTATGGACCCGGTGGCCCCGGGTGGCGTGTGGGCCAAAGGGACATGCCACAATAAAATGGCACCAGATGAAGTACTATGCCGTTATCCACTTTAATTGTAGAAGTCCATGACTATTCCTATTATGAATGTAACCAGTCCTGACGTTTCCTGTTCAACTTGTCAGGCCTGTTGTTGCCGTCTGGAAGTAATGATCATCAGCGATACCGGGGTTCCTGAGCGGCACATTGCGGTCGACGACTGGGGTGGCGAAACCATGCTGCGGTTGTCGGATGGCTGGTGTTCCGCTCTGGACCGCAACACGTACCTTTGTACGATTTACGAGAACCGTCCCTGGATTTGTCGGGAATTTGAAATGGGTTCCTATGAATGTCGTGAGGAAAGAAACAGGTAACTGAAACTGCTCCCGATCCGTTTTGTTCTCACAGTGAGTCAAATAAATGCCAATGAATGTGCGATTTGCGGATTTTATCAGGGCAGAAATAGAACCAATTCTTCAGGCTTGGGAAGAATTCGCCGAAACCATCCTCCCGGCCGAGCGCATGGATAGGACCGGCCTGCGGGACCACGCCAGAGAAATGCTGCTGGCGATTGCCGACGACCTTGAATCCCATCAGAGCGAAGAAGAGCGAGCCGCCAAATCGAAAGGTCAGGGGCCGGACGCTAAAGGAACGTCCTGGGCCGAGGTGCACGGTGGCGATCGACACACCAGTGGCTTCAGCGTAATGGAGACGGTATCCGAGTTCCGGGCGCTGCGAGCGAGTGTGGTGTCACTCTGGTCGAAGACGCATCTGATGGTTTCTGAGCGGCAGCTTGCAGATCTTACCCGCTTTCACGAAGCCATTGATCAGGCGGTCGCCGAATCGCTGGAGCATTACGCCACCGTAAAGGAGATGGAAACTCGCTTGTTCGGCGCCATACTGGTGGCCTCTCCCGATCCGATTTTTGTACTGGATCTCGAAGGTCGATTTATTTACGCCAACAAGGCCACGGCCGATCTGTTCGGTCTGGGGCTTGAGGCCATTCTCGGGAAAACGGCCTTTGAGCTTGGTTTTTCATTCGCTTCGGATATCCAGCCAAACCTGGAAGCCGTCATTGCGGAGCGGTCCAGCTTTCGAGGCAAGTTCATCCACAGATTCGACTCCGGTATTGGTGAGCGGTTCGAATACCTGCTTGCGCCAGTGCTGGATGAGCATCAGCTCACCGAAGCGACCGTCTGTATTCTGCAGGATGTAACTGAACGGGCGCTTGCCGAGGAAAAAATCTGGCACAACGCCCACCATGACCTGCTGACCGGGCTGCCGAATCGACGCCTGTTCCTTGATCGACTGGATCAGGAAATCAAACAGGCTAAACGCAGTAAAGCGACCATTGCCGTGCTGTTTATGGATCTTGACGGCTTCAAGGACATCAACGATTCCCTCGGCCATGATGCAGGCGACCGAACACTGTCTGAAGTGGCAGAACGGCTGACCAGTTGTGTCCGGGAGGCCGATACCGTGGCCCGTATGGGGGGCGACGAGTTCACCGTGATTCTCACTGGCGCACAGCAGCGTGAGGACGCGGATCTTGTAGCACGGGCCATTGTCAGCGCTCTGGAGAAGCCCTACCAGATTGAAGAACAGAGCGTCGAGCTTTCGGCCAGCATCGGGGTCTCCTTCTACCCAAGGGACGCGTCGGGCCCGCTGGCCCTGCTGGAAGCCGCAGATCAGGCGATGTACAAGGCCAAGGAATCCGGGTCAGACCGGGTGTGCTTTTACGACACCCTCTACGAGTAAACGCCCTTGCAATGAAACACGATGCAGATGTGATCATCCTGGGGGCAGGCTATGCGGGTTTGTCCGCAGCGGAACAGTTACGGCAAGCGGGCAAGCAGGTTGTGCTCTTGGAGGCCCGGGACCGGGTGGGTGGGCGCACGCGTACCGACTATCTTGACGGGGGGCTGTGGGTCGATATCGGTGGCCAGTGGCTGGGCCCCGGCCAGGATCAACTCTATGCCTTGGCGCGCCGATTCGTGAAAACGGTTTGGCCTATGTATGTTGAGGGTCGCCATGTCTTGCATCTTGACGGGCGGCAGCGCACTTACCGGGGGCTTATTCCGACGTCGTTGTCGCCCCTGGGGCTGCTCAATCTGGGCTGGGGCTTTGCCAGGCTGGAGTGGCTGGCGCGTCGAGTACCTTTAAATGCACACTGGCAAGCCCCCTGTGCGCAGGCACTGGATCAGCAATCCCTTGGTGACTGGATGCGCCGCCATCTCCGGCATCGCCATGCGTTCTTGATGATGCAGGTGGCGGTTGAGGCGGTGTTTGCGGCGCACCCGGATGACATCAGCCTGCTCCACGCGCTGTTTTACCTGCGTTCTGGTGGCGGGATCGAGAAGCTCACCTCGTCAGCCGGGGGTGCACAGCAGGATCGGGTTGAGGGTGGCATGCAGGGGCTGGCGGAAAGTTGGGCTCAGGAATTGCGCGAGCAGGGCGTCCGCATTCTGCTTGAGCAGCCGGCACGGGCTGTCGAGCAACAGGCCGGTGGTGCGCTGGTGCATACGGATTCAGGTGTGTTTTCCGCCGGTCGGGTCATCAGCACCCTGCCGCCGGTGCTGGCCCTGGACGTCGACTTTCGGCCTGGGATGCCGGTTGACCGCCGTGACTGGTGTGCTGCCATGGTGCCCGGGCGCGTGATCAAGTGTTTTGCCATCTACCAGGCGCCGTTCTGGCGCTCGCTGGGGCTGTCCGGCTCGGCGATCGGTGACACCGGGCCATGCCATGTGGCGTTTGATGCCACCCCGCCAGGGACAGACAAGGGCATTCTGCTCGGGTTTATCGAAGGGCGTGACGCCGAGCACTGGGCACAGCAGCCGGAAACGGCCCGGCGTGAAGCCGTGCTCAGCTGTTTTGGTCGTTTCTTCGGGGCCGCTGCCCGAGCGCCGGAACGGTATCTTGATCATGTCTGGGCGAGTGAGCAGTGGTCCCGCGGCTGTTATGCCGGCGTTGCGGCCCGGGGGACGGTGCTGCGGCTTGCCGCCAGCGCCCGGGTGCCCCATGGGTGTGTGCACTGGGCCGGTACCGAAACCTCGAGCCATTGGAATGGCTACATTGAGGGTGCGATTCGTTCCGGCATTCGGGCGGCGGGGGAGGTGCTGGCGTCATGATCGGCGCCAGGCCGCTACTGGGCCATAGGGGTTCATCCTGACCTCTCTATGCGCGACAGCGAACAGACCGTCTACTTCCCTGAGCGTAGTTTGAAGGGACATCCTGAGTCCCACAGATCGTGGTGATTCAGTTCTCTTCAGGGTAATGATGCCCGGAAGGGGAGCTTTGATGCAGCAGTTAATCCGGGCGTTTTGCCCGAAAGACATACCAGATTTGAAGGAGATTGCTATGAAAAAGCTACATTCACTTGCTTTTTATGCACTGGTTGCGCCCGCTATGACCTTGGGTGCAGGTTCCGTGCTGGCTGAACAATCTGCTGAACGTCAAAAGCAGGGTGCCCAGAATTACCAGCAGGGCGCTGATAAGTCAGACCCGCAGAACGCGGCCGACCGTTTGGGCCAGCGTGATCAGGCAGGCCAGCGCGGCCAGTCTGGCATGCAAACCCGTAGCTACATCAGCGCCGTTCCGGCTGAAGGGCGGCAGGCGAGCGAGCTGATGGGTGCTGAAGTTCGAACCGCAGACGATGAAAATATCGGTTCGGTCAATGACCTTATTATCGATAAGGACGGTCAGGTTGTGGCGATTGTCGTCAGCGTCGGTGGATTCCTGGGAATGGGCGAGAAAGACGTTGCCATTGCCTGGGACAACGTAACGCAAACCGGCACCGCTGATGAGCAGGAACTACTGATTGACGCAACTCGTGACGAGCTGAGTTCTGCGCCAGAGTTTGAAAGGCAGGATTGAATTCCAGCATCCCGCTTTTAAATAAAGTGGCTTGAAGCAATACTGGAATGATTATAACGGTGGGGGCGAAAGCCTCCGCCGTTTCTGTGCATGCCAACGGGGATTTGAAAAGGCGGCAGTCAAGCGCTGCCAGCCCGGTATCCAGTGCTCCTCATCCAACTAGCGCATTCAAACGCCATGAAAATTGTCCTGGTCGTACTGGCTCTTGTGCCGGTCATTGCTACAGCTCTGCCACTTTTGCGTTTTGACCAGTGGTGGATTCGCGTTTTCGACTTTCCCAGGGGGCAGATTGCCCTCGCAGGCATTGCCATTATTGTTGTCTATCTCTATTTCTGGAACCCCCGCAGCGTTACCGAATCGGTTGTTCTGGGGCTTTTGGTACTGGCCGTCGTATACCAGGCCATCAAGATGTTTCCATACACCAGGCTGATGCCCAAGCAGGTTCTGGCAACCGAGTCGCACATGGAGGGTGCTCATGTCAGGCTGCTTGTGGCAAACGTTTTGATGGGCAACCGGAACGCAGAGGCCTTTCTGGAGATTGTTCGCAACTATGAGCCTGACCTGATTCTGACCATGGAGACAGATCACTGGTGGGAACGCGCTCTAAGGCCACTTGAAGATGAGTACCCGCACACGCTCAAGAACCCGCTCGACAATACCTACGGTATGCTTGTGCACAGCCGGCTGGCGCTGGTTGATCCTGAAATCCGGTTTATTCTCCAGGACACAATCCCGTCGATGCATATGCAGGTGGTGTTGTCATCCGGCATCCGGGTCTATCTTCACTGTGTTCATCCTGACCCCCCTAATCCTGACTACGCCACTGAGACCACGGAGCGCGATGCCGAGGTGCTGATTATCGGGCGCGAGGTGGATTCCCGTGACAAGCCAACCATCGTTGCCGGAGACTTTAACGATGTCGCCTGGTCGCGAACGACGAAGCTCTTTCAGAAAGCCAGTGGTTTGCTTGACCCCCGCGTTGGCCGGGGCATGTTCAACACCTTCAATGCCAGGAACCCGCTTTTACGCTGGCCACTCGATCATGTGTTTCACTCCAATCATTTCAAGCTGGTCCGAATAGCCAGAGGGCCGGCCTGGGGCTCGGATCATTTTCCCATTTTCATCGAGCTGAGTCTGGAGTCGGGCGCGGAAGCCGAACAGGAAGAACCGGATACGAGCCAGTCGGAAGAGGCGCAGGTGGATGCGAAGATCGAAGAGGGCGAACAGCAGAAGGACGAATGAACCGGTCAGGAACGTGTGACCTGGTGTTCAGCCTGTCTTCGAATAGTAGGCAGCGTGGCACCGCACAGTCGGTGCACCAGGGATGGTCGATTACCGGACCGTAAGGCGGCGATCCAGACTGCTATCGATAGTGCGGTAACGCACGGTGATCAAGGTGATGCGGTTATATGCTCCATGAACTGGCGCCCTGAGCGTCTTAATTTTCTGGAGAAATATCATGGGCATCATTATATGGCTTGTCATGGGTGGCCTGGTCGGCTGGGTCGCGAGCATCATCATGGGCACTAACGGTCAGCAGGGCATCATCCTCAACGTCGTCGTGGGTGTTGTGGGCGCATTAATCGGTGGGTGGCTGATCGGACCGATGATCGGCGCCGGATCGATAAACGAAGGTATCACTGTGATGAGCTTCGTTGTTTCACTGCTCGGTGCGGTGATACTGCTCGCTATTGTGATACTGATTCAGCGGCTTCAGCATCGCTCCCCGCACTAGTTGGACATCTCGCCCGCCACGCATTGACACTGCGTGGCGGGCGTCGATGGTCAGTTGACGGGCGGGAAGCTGTTCCGGCTGAAATGACGATGGGCGGCGATCGCCTTGATGAATGCCGCCGCGATCCTCGACGCATTAGCGCCTTTTGCCAGCAGGATACCCTCGTCATCCTCCCTGGTTGGATCAATGCCTGCCATCTCAAGCAACTGTTTTCCGGCACCGAGAGCAAGGATTGTTTTGCCATGCCTGAACTGATCTTTGACAAACTCCAGTGTATCTACGCTGGCTCCGAGAGCCTTGACCGCATCACTACCGTCGGGTAACACCAACGCATCGAACAGAAAGCCCGGGGCGTTCTCCATCGACTTGTCTGCTTCTATCTTCTCGCCGGAATCACCAACGAACATGCCAACCCGTGGCCCAACGAAATGAACGACGGCTCCAGCGCCCGTCAGCACGCCGAACAGATCGACGAGAGACGCATGGTGCACGCCATCGTCGACCAGCACAGCTATCTGCCGGGTGCGAATACCGGTTTTGCCGGGTATTGCCATCAAAGACAGTGCCGGCGAAACGGTGACCTCTGGTGGCAGCGAATCGCTGGTGGTCTTCGGCATGGCAGCCGGTACTTCCATGCCCAACCCATTGGCGACCGTTTCTGCCAGGACCGGTGAAACATTCACCAGCGAGGACACCATTCGCTCTCTGATGGCCGGGACGCTGACCTTGCTGAGTTCAAACCGGAAAGCGTCGGCAAGGTGCGCTTTTTCAACGTCGGTCTGACTGTCATAAAACAGGGTCGCCTGAGCATAGTGTTCGGCGAATTTCTCTGGCTTGCCCCGCACCTTGTCGCCAGTCTTGGCATCGGGGAAAGACACGAAGCCTGCGGTTCCGGCCTGAAAGGGGCAGCCGCCCGCCAGTGAGTTGGGCTCGTAAGCCACGCGACCGCGATTCAAGGCCTGACGATGCATACCATCGCGTTGGTTGTTTTGTACCGGGGCGATTGGCGAGTTGATCGGGATCTCATGAAAATTGGGTCCGCCGAGGCGCGTGATTTGGGTATCCACGTAGGAATGAAGGCGACCGGCGAGGAGTGGATCGTTGGAGAAATCGATACCTGGTATGACATGGCCAGTACAAAAGGCCACCTGTTCGGTTTCCGCGAAGAAGTTGTCAGGGTTGCGGTTCAGCACCATACGCCCGACGGGTGTCAGCGGTACCAGTTCTTCGGGTATCAATTTGGTTGAATCGAGCACGTCAAAGCTGAAACTGTCGGCTTGCTCTTCCGTGAAGATCTGAAGCGCCAGCTCCCATTCCGGGAACTCGCCAGACTCGATGGCTTCCCATAGATCTCGCCGGTGGTAATCGGGGTCGGCGCCGGAGATTTTCACGGCTTCGTCCCAGACCAGTGAATGGGTGCCCTGCAGCGGCTTCCAGTGGAACTTGCAGAAAACCGATTCGCCCTGGTCATTGACCAGGCGGAAGCTATGCACGCCAAAACCCTGCATCATCCGATAGCTCCGCGGTATGCCACGATCCGACATCACCCACATCAGCATGTGCGTGGATTCCGGCATCAGGGAAACAAAGTCCCAGAAGGTATCGTGGGCCGACGCGGCTTGCGGCATACCGTGATGGGGCTCGGGTTTGACGGCGTGGACCAGGTCGGGGAATTTGATCGCGTCCTGAATAAAGAACACCGGGATGTTGTTGCCGACCAGATCCCAGTTGCCCTCGTCGGTATAGAACTTCACTGCAAACCCACGGGCATCTCGGGCGGTGTCTTTGGAACCACGTTCGCCAGCGACGGTTGAGAAACGTGCGAACACCGGCGTGATTTTGCCTTTCTTGGCGAACGGTGCAGCACGGGTGAGTTTGGTAAACGAATCGTAGGCTTCGAAATAGCCATGCGCGGCGGAGCCGCGCGCGTGCACGATCCGCTCCGGGATCCGTTCATGATCAAAATGGGTGATTTTTTCCCGCAGAATAAAATCTTCGAGTAACGACGGCCCGCGCAACCCGGCTTTCAACGAGTTCTGGTTGTCGCCAATGGGTACACCTTGATTGGTTGTCAGCGGTTGGTCACTGGCATCAACCCGAACCCGGTCGAGCGAAGCGACGTTGGCATTGGTGCCCAGTCGTGCTGCACTTCCGGTCTTGCCGTTTGTTGTTTCTTCAGTTGTGGTGCTTGCGGTTATGGCAATTGAATCCGGCTCTGTCGTTCGTCCGGCTGGCGGCGCTGCTGCGTTGTCGTTACCGTGTTCGGCCGCTTTATTGTTGTTGTAGGGCATTGCGGCTGCCAGACTGTCATTTGCATGGGCTTGTTTTGCGACTATGTCGTTGGTTCTGAGCACGCCGTCAGAGGTTTGGCGTCGGTTGCCATTGCTTTTTTTTGCTTGCGATGGCTGAACAGGTTTCTTGTTCGCAGACATGGTGTTCTCCAGCGAGGTAGGGAGTGTGGACAATCGGAATGACGTTTGGTCCGCCAGTCGTGTTGTATTCTTATTCCGCCATTGAATTCCATAACGGAGCCCTTGAGTCCGACAGCACGGGTTAACTCAGGCTAACTTCAACAAAGTGTTCCTGACGGTCGTCTACCAGCGGGATTCGTGCGCTGGGGCATGGGTTGCCGTCCAGCATCACCAGGGTGACATTTCTATTGGCCTTACCGCTGCGCCTGATGGTGATGTGATAGACGGTGTTGCCAAAGCGGTAATGAATCTTGTAGCTCTCCCAATCGGCCGGAACGCAGGGTTCGATTCGCAGATGGTCCCCCTCCAGTTGCAGCCCCAGCAGGGTTTCCACGGTCAGTCGGTACATCCAGCCGGCCGCACCTGTGTACCAGGTCCAGCCGCCCCGGCCGGTGTGCGGCGATACACCGTAGATATCCGCACACATGACGTAGGGCTCAACCTTGTAACGTTCGATGGCTTCGGGTGAGTTGCCGTGGTTAACCGGATTGAGCATGGCGAAAAACTCCCAGGCCCGGTCGGTGTCGCCCAGCATGGCAAAGGCCATGGTGGTCCAGATGGCAGCATGGGTATATTGCCCGCCGTTTTCGCGCACACCGGGGATATACCCTTTGATGTAACCGGGCTCGAGCGCTGATGTATCGAAGGGCGGGTCAAGTAGCTGGATGATCTGCTTGTCGCGCCTTACCAGACGCTCATCTACTGCCATCATCGCCTGCCGGCTGCGCTGCGGGTCACCGCTTTTTGAGATTACAGACCAGCTCTGGCTGATCGAATCGATCTGACATTCGTCGTTACTGCTGGAGCCCAACGGTGTGCCATCATCAAACCAGGCGCGCCGGTACCAGTCGCCATCCCAGGCCTGGGCTTCGATGCTACTGCGCAGTTGGGCCGCCTGGTTGCCGCACAATGTGGCAAACTCCTGGTCATCGCGGTCTCGGGCAAGGCCACTAAACAGCTCCAGGTTTTCAATCAGAAACCAGGCCAGCCAAACGCTCTCGCCGCGACCGTCTTTGCCCACAAGATTCATACCGTCGTTCCAGTCGCCACAGCCCATCAATGGTAACTGATGGGGGCCGAAGCGCAGACCGTATTTGAGCGCGCGCACGCAGTGCTCGTAAAGGCTGGCGGCCTGCACCGAGCGTTGAGGCTGGTCATAGTAAGCCTCCTCTTCGGCATAGAGTTCACGCCCTTCCAGAAAGTGAATCGGTTCGTCGAGTACCGCTTTATCACCGGTCGTCCGGACGTAACGGCAGGTGGCGTAGGGTAGCCACAAATAGTCGTCAGAAAAATGGGTGCGTACGCCCTGTCCGTTGGGTGGGTGCCACCAGTGTTGAACGTCACCCTTGAGGAATTGTCTGCCGGCGTGCCGGATCAACTGCTGGCGGGCCAGCCAGGGCGTGGTGTGGATCAGTGCCATGGTGTCTTGCAGCTGGTCCCGGAAACCGTAGGCGCCGCCGGACTGATAGTAGCCACTGCGGCCCCACAACCTGCATGACAGGGTCTGGTACACCAGCCAGCCGTTGGCCAATACGTTCAGCGCAAGGTCGGGGGTATCGACGCTGACCGCCCCCAGGGTGCGATTCCAGTGCTCCCAGACAGCTTCGAGCGCCTGCCGCGCGCCGGCCTGCCCGCCGAACTGCTGAACAAGGTGCCGGGCTTCATCGGCATTGCCCGCCGCGCCGAAGATAAAAACGATCTCACGTTCCTGACCAGCGTCCAGCTTGATCCGGGTCTGGATAGCGGCGCATGGGTCAAGACCCGCACCGGTTTTACCCGAGAGCCGTTTGCGGCGCATCGCCGCCGGATTGGCGAGCACGCCGTTGCGACCAATGAACTCGCTGCGATTGCCGCTGACCGACTGGTCGCGTTCGCTGGCCTGGGCAAACACCACCCGGTTGGCACATTCCCGACCGTAGGCATTGCGGGCAAAGAGTGCGCCCGTGTGCAAGTCTACTTCGGTAACAATGTGCATCAGGTTGGCGTGTCGCCATTCACCGAGCACCAACTCCCAGTAACCGGTGAGCGACAGGCTGCGGGCACGCTTCGATTGGTTGCGCAGTTTGATCACCGCAAATTTGACTGGAGCATCCATGGCAACATAGGTGGACAGTTCCGAGGCAATGCCGGCCTCCAGGTGTTCAAAGACACTGTAGCCAAAGCCATGCCGGCACACATAGCCGGAGCGCCCGCTGGCAGGCAAGGGAGTTGGCGACCAGAAGTCGCCGGATTCCTCATCACGGAGGTAGAGTGCTTCGCCGCTGCTGTCGGAGACCGGGTCGTTGTGCCAGGGGGTCAGACGAAATTCGTGGGCATTTTCCACCCAGGTGTAGGCACTGCCGCTTTCGCTGACGACGGTGCCGATGTGCGGGCTGGCGATGACGTTGGCCCAGGGCGCGGGGGTGGTCTGTCCGGGTTCCAGAGTAACGACGTATTCATGGCCATCTGGAGTGAATCCGCCCAGGCCATTGCTGAAAATGCGCTCACGGGGTGCCAGTGGCTCAGGCGGTCTGGTGCTGGCCGGGCGCGAGGGCTCCAGCAGGTCCGAGGCGCGTTCGGGTGACACCCGGCGATCCACTTGTTCGATCAGGGTTTCCGCGGTGTCGCTGAAAACGATGCGGGCAACGGTTTGCAGCAGCACTCGTTCGTCTTCGGACAGCTCTTCAGCGCGCCTCACGAAGATGCCGCCGGGTTTGTCGATCACCTGCGCCTCAGGCCCGGCATTGACCAGCCCCATAATCAGATCCTGCAGCACCGCGCGATAACCGGAAAAACCCTCGTTGACGATCACCAGGTCAGCGGCAAGGCCTTTCATGCGCCAGTAGGCGTGGGCCTGCATGACCTGCTTGACCAGATCGATGCGGTTTACATCGCCGATCAGCAGCAGAACGATGGGCAGATCGCCTGAAATGGCAAAACGCCACAATCCGGACTGACCCAGCTGATTACGGGCAATAACACTGGGTGCCGCACGACGCAAAGCGTTGCCGTAAATGACCGAGCTGGCCAAACGGCCAAAGATCTGTGCGTCGGCTTCGGTGGCGTTCAGGTGCCGCAGCACTTCCTGACTCTGAAACCAGGCCATTTCGAAAGCCCGCTCAACAAAGTGGCGGTCGCCATATTTTTCGATCAGGGCCAGGGCGGCCTCGCGGGTATCCGCAATGCCGGAAATGATTTGCACGCTTGCTGATTCATCCGGTGGCAAGGTCAGGGTGCTGCGAATTGCCACGATCGGGTCCAGTACCGCTCCCTGCGTGTTCGACAGGGCTGATGCGTCAGGCATGCTGTCCAGCATTGCAGGATTGGCCACCGTTCGCCCGCGCCCTATGAAGCGGGCCCGGTCGGTTTCATAGGTCGGCGGGCAGGCAACCGAGCCTGGTGCGGCCATCAGATGAAACATCCAGGGCACCTGTTCACCTGGTGTCCGCGGGCGCCGGGTGCAGAGTATGGCTTGATGGTCAGGCAGGATCTCGGTCTGAACGAACAGGTTGCTGAAGGAGCGGTGCGCCAGATCGGCGGTCAGTGGTGCCATGACCACCTCGGCAAAGCTCGTTACCTCTATGTGGCGGGTACGCGATGACTGGTTGGTGAGCGTGACCCGGCGGATCTCCACGTCGTCTTCCGGAGACACGCTGATCTCGGTATGGGCTTCAATGTTGTGGTCGCGCCGGCGGTATTCTGCACGTGCCTGCACGAAGATCGCTTCGTAGTAATCGGCAGGGCTCAGAGTTGGCTGGTGTGCTGTGGACCAGTAGTTTCCGGTGTCGCAATCACGCAGGTAGATGAAGGTGCCCCAGCCATCGGAGGTGGCGTCCTCGCGCCAGCGGGTAATGGCGAGATCGTGCCAGCGGCTGGTGCCTCCACCGGCATGGGTCGCCATAACGTGATAGCGACCGTTAGACAGTAGATGAACTTCTGGCAGACGTGTGTCGGGGTCAGTAAACACCCGCATGATCGCACCGACCTCCGCGATGGGCGGGCGAGCGGCCGCGCTGACCTCGGCTGCGTGTGGGTGCAGCGTGTCCCCCTTCTTCGGTACCCGCTCCTGCAGCAGCAGCTCGGTCGACCGCACGAGCGGATCAGACATAAAGCGTCTCTGCATCGGCTGATTGAACAAGACATGGGCAAAGGCCAGCAGGCTCATGCCCTGGTGGTGTGCCATGAAGGTTTCGACGATGGCATTCGGTTTGCCGCGGGGTACCCGGGTCGGAGTGTAGTCGATGGCTTCGTAAAAACCGTAGGCGCCGAGAAATCCTTGTTCGGCCAACGTCTGCAGGTTGCGGCAAGCCTCGGATGGCATCACCATCAGTGCCAGTGCGCTGGCGTAGGGTGCGATCACAAGATCATCGCCGAGACCACGCTTGAAGCCGAGACCGGGCACTCCGAACGCCCGGTACTGGTAGACCTGATTGAAGTCGGTGGCGTTGTAACAGGATTCGGAGATGCCCCAGGGCACGGCCCGTTGACGTCCATATTCGATCTGACGCGAGACAGCGGCCTTGCAGGTCTGCTCCAACAGCGTGTTGGCGTAGCTTGGCATGATCAGGTGCGGCATCAGGTATTCGAACATCGAGCCACTCCACGATATCAGGCTGACGTCGCCGCCATGACTGGTCAGCAGACGGCCGAGCGCGAACCAGTGCTTTTGCGGCAACTGCCCCTGAGCAATCAGTAGAAAACTGGCCAGGCGCGCTTCTGAGGCCAGCAAATCGTAACAGGCAGGGTCCCTGCGCCGTTCGCTGACGTCGAAACCGATGGTCAGTAAACCGCTGCCGACATCGTAGAGAAACTCGAAATCCATCTCAGCCAGAATGCGGCATCGATCGGTCAGATCGTCGATGAGATCGAGTTGTGACCGGGCACCCGGGCTTTGCGCGTCGGCCAGCTCCGCCCGGGTTGGCAGGCCATTGCCTTGCCAGGACTCCGGCACCAGAAATCTGAGTTCATCGCGCAGAGCATGCATTTGATGATCGAACGCTTTGGCCCAATAGACCCGCTCATCGTCCATATCGCCATTAACCGGCAGTGAGGCCAACAGTGCTCCTCCGGTGTCGGCGATCGTGTCCAGTGCGTTCATGGCCTCCGCCAGGGTCTGCGGTGGACCTTCCAGCGTCAGTGCGTGCAGGGTGTCTCGCAGCATTCGAAGGTTTTCGGTGCGCTCGGGGTGGGGAAAGACGGGAACCTGTTCAGTCAGTACGTTCAGAGTGTCTTGCAGCCCCTGCAATGCGTTGGCTGACATCACCGGCAGGTGTTTCAATTCGGCCAGGCCCGCTTGTAGCGTGAGCAGGCTTCCGGCCAGGTTGCCGCTGTCCACCGATGAAACGTATTGCGGATGCAGCGGTTGCAATGTTCGGGTGTCGTACCAGTTGAAAAGATGACCGCGGTAACGCTCCAGCTGCTCCATGGTGGTGATTGATTTATCAATGCGGTGCAGACATTCACCGACCGTGAGGTAGCCGAAATCTACCGCCGCCAGATCGGCCAGCAGCGACATACCAATGTTGGTGGGCGAGGTACGCGAAGCGATGGCCGGAGCCGGATGGATCTGGAAGTTATCGGGCGGCAGCCAGTTGTCTTCCGGACCGACAAAGTCTGCGAAGTAGCGCCAGGTGCGGCGGGCCGATGTTCGCAGGAAGAGCTGTTGGTTGACGCTCAAATCTGGTCTGGGAGTAGCCAGTGGCTGGCTGATCCACCAACCAATAACCGGCGCCACCAACCACAACATAAGGAAAGGGCTCGCGACAAGCCATACTGTCGGATGGCTGCCCGTGATAACCAGCACGATGCTCAGTGCCACAGCAAGCGCCGGGGCAATCCACATTTCGCGGATATAGTCCGCCAGTGTGCGGCAAGCGTTGCGGTGCGCGTAGGCCGGTAGTTGCCATAACAACAAGCCGCGCCGGGTGAACGGCATGCGTGCACCTGAGCGAAAGATCGCGCCGAGACTGATCCTCGTGTCGTAGGGTAAAAAAGCCAGTGTCAGCAAAGCCACGGTGATCGGGCGGCCCGCGGATGTTCCGATGCGATTGAGGTAGACCAGCCAGTCGCATTGTTCTGGCTTGTGCATCAGGTCAATCAGGGTTGACAACAGAACTGGCAAGAACACCACGATGATGACCACCAGGGGCCAGCCCCAGACCGGCCCGGGCCCGATCAGCCATCCTGCCACCAACAGGGTGAGCAACGCCGGAGCCACCAGACTGCGTCGCAGATTGTCGAAAATTTTCCACAGCGACAGCGCCGAGAGCGGATTGGTCTGACGCTTTGTTGGCCTGCCGTCCTCGCCGGGTGGTCCCGGCACTCGTGGCATTAGCCAGCCGGCAAGCTGCCAGTCGCCCCGTATCCAGCGGTGGCGGCGGCTGGACTCAATGGCGATGCTGGCGGGCAGTTCCTCGATAAGGTCGATGTCGGTCACCAGGGCCGAACGGGCGTAACCGCTTTCCAGCAGGTCATGACTGAGAATCAGGTTTTCCGGAAAACGTCCGTCCACGGCCTGACGGAACGCGTCGACATTGTAGATACCCTTGCCGATGAACGAGCCTTCGCCAAAGACATCCTGATAGACATCCGACACCTGGCGAGTGTAGGGATCGAGCCCTGCATCACCGGCAAACAGTTTGGCAAAGCGTGACCGGCTGGCACTGACCAGGCTTATGGAAGCTCGGGGTTGCAGGATGGCGTAGCCTTCGACGATTCGGCCTTTGGCGTCGTCATAGACCGGACGGTTGAGTGGGTGCGCCATATTGCCGATCAAGGCGCGTGCGGCATCACGGGGCAGCTGGGTGTCGGTATCCAGAGTAATGACGTACTGGATCGAGTCCAGCACAGACGGATCACCAACGACCTCGGAGAAGGCCGTTTCTGCCTCGCCTCTGAGCCGCGCATTGAACTGCTCAAGCTTGCCGCGCTTGCGCTCATAGCCCATCCATACCTTTTCGTATGAGTTCCACAAGCGCGGGCGATGAAAGAGGTAAAAGATGCAGGGGCGATCGTCACGGTAGGTTGCGTTGAGAGCTTCGATCCCGGACCGCGCGTGGGCGAGCAAGGTGTCGTCGTTTGGCATGACTTCTTCGGGTGCGTCGTTAAAATCCGTCAATAGCGCAAAATACAGGTTGGGGTCGCGATTGCCGAGATAACGTATTTCCAGGGCCTCGAGTAAATGGTCGATGTCCTGCGTATTGCTCAGCAAGGTTGGCACAATGGCCATGCTACGGTGCTCGCCGGGTATGCCGGATGAAAAATCCAGGCGTGGCAGCGTTCGTGGTGGCACCAACAGCGTGACCATCATATTGACCAGAGCAACTGCCAGCGCCGAGAGGCCAACCACACCCACAACCCCGAAGAACCAGAAGTGCCAGTCAGGGGCAGAGAATCCATCGAACAGGTGCATTGCAACCGTGGTGGCCAGCAACGTCAAAAACAGGATCGGGCCAAGATACAGGGACAGGCGGGCAGACCGACAAGCCCGCTTGGCGCTGGTTGTCAGCGACGGCTGGCAGCTTGCCGATTGTTCGAGCATCGGTCGGCCACTGTCGATCAGGTAGAAACCAACATGGGCGCTACGGTGTTGCGGGCCGTGTTTGACGGCGGCTGCCCGGGCGAGGGCGACTGCTTTACGGGCAACCGCAATTTCACCACAGGTACTGCCCCGCGCGATGTCCTCAATCGCATGCCGGTAGCGGTCGCGGGTGTCGAAATCCTGCCGGGCATGGGTGCCTGATGGGTCTTCGCACAGGACTTTTTCGACGACACTGAGGGATTCGACATAGTGTTTCCAGTCCATGGAACCGATAAAACGCAGGCTGCCAATGCTGTTAGCGATTGAGATCTGATTGGCTGCGTCAGTTCGGCCGGCGGCTGCCGACAGATTGGTGGCAGTTACTCCCTGTTCGAGTAGCTTTTGCTCAACCCAGGTCTGCACGAACGCCATGGCCGGCCCCTGCGCCTGAAGCCGATCATAGAACTCCTCTACAAACGGCGCGGTCAGGGGTACATCGGCGTGGGCAAATTCGGCCAGCAGCTGAATCAACAGTTTTGGATCACTTTCTGCAGTGGCCAGCATGCGGTCCGCCCATCGAATGGCCGCATCGCGCTCTTCGCGTCGTTGGGCAATGCGCACACCCACGCGTCGCAGGTTTTCCAGCAGGGCCAGTTGCAACATGATGGGGAAAGCCCATAACTCCCCCAGCTTAAGGGGTTCTGCTGCCTGATAGGCAGCAATGAATTGAGTCACGTTGTCGCTATCAACGCGGCCGTCCATGTGAGAGATCAGTTCAAGCGCCAGGTCGTAGATCCGGGGAAATCCCGCCAGGCTGCCCTCAGCCAGACGAGGCAACTGCCGACTGTAACCGCGGGGAAGGTGTCTGCGGGCGAGACCTATCTGCTGCTCGATCAGATAGAAGTTGTCCAGCAGCCAGGCCTCTGTCGGTATGATGCGCTGCCCTGTGGTTGCTGCTGCCGTGACAACGTCGTACGCCTCCATCAGCACACGTGCATTGTCCGACAAACGCGGCAGAAGCCGGTCAGGCCCCGGTTTCGGGTCTATCCGATGGCGGTCGGTCAGGGTGAGGGCGTGGCGTTTTAGCTGTTCAATGCTGAACAACTCCGCTCGCAATAGCTCGGTATCCCGGTCGTGGCGCAACTCGTTCCCTGTCTGTGCCGAAAAACTGAATATTTTGATGGCTTTTGCTCCTTGCCAGACCGCAGACAGTTAACGATTTTCATGCCGACAGCCAGACCTGTCTGTGCGATACCGAACGTTCGCTAAGTTGGTTACCGCACCGACCGTGATGATGAATCGAACTACCTTGGGGTTGTGCCTGCTGCCCGGCCTAGTCCCGGGCATCAGGGAACATCAATACGGACTATCGATCGGGAGATCAGCGCATGAACAACCATCCGGTTAAAGGAAGTTCCAAGGAAGACGGGCGAAAATCCAGAGAGGACGCCCAGAAGGTGGCCGACGAAGAGAAAGCAAAGAACAAGGGTAAAGCCGACAAGCGGGGCGATAAGGGCGGCGCAGTGTTGGGAGAGATCAATGACAACTAATCGAACCCTGGCTCTGGTTTTGTTGGTGGTCGGTGCGATCTTGCTGTTCTTTGCCTATCAGTCGTCCCAGAGCGTTGGTGATCAGGTGACGGAAGTAGTCACCGGGCGATTCACTGACTCTACCACCTGGTTTCTGATTCTTGGCGCGGCCGCTGCCGTGGCGGGTGTCGGACTACTGTTGTTCGGTAAGTCCCCACAAAGATAACGCAGGAATCCGCAATGCCTGAAGACGTGCAGGAAGCCCGGGATGCTGGCGCCAGAGTTGCCGGTCAGAACCTGGCGCCCGTGCCTGAGGGCAAGCGATTGTTCAACGTTGTTGAACTTCGCCTGTTCCGCTACACGGCGGTTCTGCTGTCTCTGGTCGTGTTAACGGGGCTGGCCGCTCTGATTGTATGGTCGTTGGTCTGGATGCTGGATGTGTTTTATAACCTGCTGCTGGCTCTGGCACTGGCAGGAGTCCTGTCGCTGGTGTTGTATCCGGTAGTGGAGTTTCTGCAATCCCGGCTTCACATACCCCGTTTTCTGGCGATCATGCTGTTGCTGATCGCCTTCTTTGCCGGAATCGGCAGCCTTGTATTCATGCTTGTGCCTACGTTGATCGGCCAGATTGTTGAATTGATGACCGCCTTGCCCGAGACCCTGGCGCGCTGGCAGGCCCATTTTTCCATTACTTCCCGGAACTCAGCAGGATGGTTTCGTCGGGTCTGGAGAATAGCTCCAGCGAAGAATCTGTGCCTGTCATTGCCGACCCCGGTACCACCATTTTGTCCTATCTGGGCGTGTTGGCGGGTATCAGCTTTGTGCCCCTGTTTCTGTTTTTCATGCTGCTGTCGGGCAATCTGCTTCGAGGGCAGGCATCTGAGTTGCTGTCTGTGTTCAGTAGCCACACCCAGCAGAAGGTCCTGTATTTCATGGATGTGTTCGTTGGCTATGTCACCGCGTTTTTTCGGGGGCAGCTTATCATTGCTGTCTGCATGGGCGTTCTGTATGCCTTTAGCTTTACTGTCATCGGCCTCGACTTCGGCTTGCTCGCAGGGCTGGTGTTGGGTTTGCTGAATATTGTTCCGTTTCTGGGTACTCTGATCGGCCTGCTGGTGATTCTGCCGATCGCCTATTTTCAGCAGGATGGCGGCGTCAATCTACTGCTGTTGGCACTAACGGCCTTCGCCTTTGTGCAGTTGATCGAAAGCTGGCTGTTGACGCCAAGGATCATGGCCAACCGCTCGGGCCTGCACCCAGCGGTGGTTGTTATATCCCTGTTTTTCTGGGGCACTGCCCTGGGCGGCATTATAGGGATGGTACTCGCGGTACCGTTAACGGCGTTCTTTGTCGCCATCTGGAGCGAGATCAAGGCCAGCCTTTTACACGCGTTGAGCAACGGAGATGACAATTTATCTGAGTCGATAGACGATTCCAGGGGTTGAGGTCGGCGAGTAAAGGTGTATAAATTCAGGCTAACCCAAGCCCTACCGAATATGGGAGAAATCGATGAGTGATCCGACCTATACGCCACCGAAAGTGTGGACCTGGAATGCCGAAAGCGGTAACAAGTTTTCCAATATCAACCGCCCGATTGCTGGTCCTACCCATGACAAGGAATTGCCGGTCGGTGAGCATCCGTTCCAGCTGTATTCGCTGGCCACGCCTAACGGGGTGAAAGCCACAATCATGTTCGAAGAATTGCTTGAGCTAGGCATCCGGGAAGCGGAGTATGACGCCTGGCTGATCAACATCATGGAGGGCGATCAGTTCAGCAGTGGCTTTGTTAATGTGAACCCCAACTCCAAAATTCCAGCCATGCTGGATCGCAGTGTGGATCCGGCGATCCGGGTGTTTGAGTCCGGCTCGATTCTGTTGTATCTGGCCGAGAAGTTCGGCAGATTTCTGCCCACCGAAGCGGGCAAACGGACCGAAGCGCTGAACTGGCTGTTCTGGCAAATGGGGAGCGCACCATTCCTGGGTGGTGGCTTCGGGCATTTCTATGCCTATGCACCGGAAAAGTATGAATACCCGATCAATCGCTATGCCATGGAGGTAAAGCGCCAGCTTGATGTGCTGGACCGCCAGTTAGCCGACAATCGGTACGTTGCCGGTGACGACTATTCCATCGCTGACATGGCGATCTGGCCCTGGTATGGCGCACTGGTCAAAAACATGGTCTACGAGGCGGCAGAGTTCCTTGAGGCTCATACCTACACCAATGTGGTGCGCTGGACCGACGAACTGGCACAGAGGCCTGCGGTAAAGCGCGGCCGGATGGTCAACAAGGCCTGGGGTGACCTGTCCTCTCAATTGCATGAGCGCCACGATGCCAGCGATTTCGAGTTGCGGACTCAGGATAAGCTGGAAGGCGGCGAATCAAACTAGAGCGATGGCGGCCTGGCTATTTTGGCCTCCGGTCGCCTTCCATGATTTTCGCTATGAAGACGGACTTTCCATAGGTTTCGAAGGACCACCGCAGGGTGTCGGACAGCACTTTCATGACGTCATCGTAGTCACCGAAAATTTCGGTACTCATGCGTCCCGGGTGGACTTCGAGGCCCGTTTGCTCAAGGCGTTCAATCAGATCCCAGATCGGCTGCTTGTAATCGTCTTTGAGCGGATAACAGCTCAGTTGCACAGAAAGATACATGGTATGCCTCCCGAATAGTCTGAGGCGGGTCAATTCCCGCCTTGTCAAAAACCCATAGCCGATGAGGTGCTTCGGCGTGGGTCTGCACCACCATAAAGGGTGCCGTCGTCGCCAATCATAATGCTCTGGATCGCGCCCATCGCCGTGCTGGTGCTGATCTTGTGTCCTTTTGCCTCGAGCAAGCGAATGGTGTCTGGGCTGATGCCCTGCTCAATGCGGATCTCATCTGGCATCCACTGATGATGTATACGAGGGGCAGCGACCGCTGTTTGTATGTTCATATTGTGGTCGATCACGTTCATCAGGACCTGAAGCGTGGTTGTGATAATGCGTGAACCGCCCGGGCTGCCCGTAACCAGGTAGTTGCGTCCCTCCCTGCGAACAATCGTCGGTGACATGGAGCTGAGCATGCGTTTGCCGGGTTCGATTTTGTTGGCTTCGCCACCCATCAACCCATAGGCATTTGGCTCGCCCGGTTTGGCGCTGAAGTCGTCCATTTCATTGTTGAGCAGAAAACCGGCTCCCGCCACGGTAATGCCTGAGCCGTAACTGAAATTGATGGTGTAGGTGTTGGAAACGGCATTACCCCAGCGGTCGACGACCGAGAAATGGGTGGTTTCGGGGCTTTCCCAGGCGGCCGGCTGGCCGGGCTTTATGTTGTTGGCTGGCCGGGCATTGTTCGGGTGAATGCCTTTTCGTAGCTCCGCTGCGTAGCCTTTGCTTACCAGGCCGTTCAGCGGCACCTCGACAAAATCTGTGTCGCCAAGATATTCCGACCGATCGGCGTAGGCGAGTTTCATGGCCTCGGCCATGTGGTGCAGGGTGTCCGCTGAATTGTGCCCCATATCACCGATGGGGAAGTGCTCAAGAATGTTCAGAATCTGGATAATGTGAATGCCGCCAGACGAGGGCGGTGACATGGAGAAGATATCGAAACCCCGGTAACTTCCTTGTACCGGTTTGCGGATGGCGGGCTGGTAGTTTTTCAGGTCGTCCAGCGTGATCAGTCCGTCGTGCCGCTGCATCTCATCAACGATCAGACGGGCGGTTTCACCCTCGTAAAAGCCTTTGACACCGATATCTGCAATGCGTTGTAAGGTGGCCGCCAGTTCCGGTTGTGTGAACACGTCGCCGGGCTGTGGTGCCGAACCATCCTCTTTATAGAAGGTGGCTTTGGTGGCGGGCCAGCGTTGCAGTCGGTCCCTGGCTTGTTCCAGCCCTTCGGTAAAGCGGTGTGGTACCACAAAGCCGTCCCGGGCCAGGCGAATGGCGGGCGCCAGCGCATCGCTGAGGGAAATGGTGCCGTGCCGCTCCAGCGCCAGGGCGAGTCCGGCCACGGTGCCCGGCACGCCAGCGGCCTGATGGCTAAATCGGCTCAATTGGTTTACGACATTGCCGTCCTTGTCCTGGAACATGGTCTCGCTTGCCGCCGCCGGTGCAGTCTCACGGTAGTCGATCGCTTCCGGGGCGGTACCGTCACCCGGTGAATACAGCAAGAAACCTCCGCCGCCGATGTTGCCTGAACGGGGTTGGGTGACGGCGAGCGCAAAACCTGCGGTCACTGAGGCATCGATGGCGTTGCCGCCTTTCTTTAAAACCTGAAGCGCCAGATCTGTGGCCAGGGTATGGCTGGTGGCAACCATGCCCTGGCGAGCTTGCACAGGGTGAAAGCGTTCGCCTTCCAGAATCGCCTGACCGTTGGCGTGAGTGCAAAGTGCCAGCATCGATAGCAGCAAGGTGACTGTCGCGCCCCACAGGCTCCTTGACGGGAGTTTTGCGCGGGGTTGGTAGTTGACTCTGTCTAACATCGGATTCCTCGTTTCTGGCTGCCAGATAGGCTATCATAGCCGGTCATTTTTACCGGTGCGTACGTCAATTCGTCACAGACGGTCGTTTGTGGTTTCCTGTCGCACCTGCTTTCCCGGATTCAAGTTAAGGAAAGGGTTTAATGGAGCATACCTATCGTCTTGTTATTTCCTGCCCGGATCGGGTCGGGATTGTTGCCAAGGTGAGTAATTTTCTGTCCACCTATAACGGCTGGATTACCGAGGCGAGCCACCATTCTGACACTCAGTCTGGCTGGTTTTTCATGCGTCATGAAATCAAAGCCGAATCGATTCCGTTCGGGCTGGACCAGTTTCGAGCGGCCTTCGAGCCGATCGCTCGCGAATTCAACATGAGCTGGCATATTGCCGACTCGGCCCGCCCCAAGCGGGTAGTGTTGATGTGCAGCAAAGAATCCCATTGCCTGGCGGATTTATTGCACCGCTGGCACAGCAAAGAGCTGAATGCCGAGATGGTCGCGGTGATCTCCAATCACGACGATCTGCGCCGGATGGTGGAGTGGCACGACATTCCCTATCACCATATCCCGGTGAGCAAAGAAAACAAGGCGGAAGCCTTTGGTCATATTGAAGATCTGCTGGCCCAGTACGATGTCGACGTTGTGGTGCTGGCCCGTTATATGCAAATCCTGCCGGCCGATCTGTGCGAAAAATACGCCGGTAAAGTGATCAATATTCATCACAGTTTTTTGCCGTCATTCGCGGGCGCCCGGCCGTATCACCAGGCCTACAGCCGCGGTGTCAAACTGATCGGCGCCACCTGCCACTACGTGACTCAGGACCTCGACGAGGGCCCGATCATCGAGCAGGATGTGATCCGCATCAGCCACAGCGACTCCATTGATGACATGGTGCGCCTGGGCAAAGACGTGGAAAAGAACGTGTTGGCGCGGGGTTTGCGGTCGCATGTTGAAGACCGTGTGATTACCTACGAAAACAAGACCGTAGTGTTTGATTAACGTGTCGCGAGAGCTGCCCCGGGTCGGTCTGGACTGTGGTATGCTGAGCGGCTTGTTGATGACTAAAGACGGGGCCCGGAAACGGTCCCGGGACGACTTCCAGATAACGCAAAGGAACCTTTCTCGATGGGTGAGTTAGCCAAAGAGATCCTGCCGGTCAATATTGAAGACGAACTGAAACAGTCCTACCTCGATTACGCGATGAGCGTTATCGTTGGCCGGGCCTTGCCGGATGTGCGCGACGGCCTCAAGCCGGTGCACCGCCGGGTGCTGTTCGCCATGTCCGAGTTGGGTAACGACTGGAACAAGGCGTACAAGAAATCTGCCCGTGTGGTGGGTGACGTTATCGGTAAATATCACCCCCACGGTGACTCTGCTGTCTACGACACCATCGTTCGAATGGCTCAGCCGTTTTCCCTGCGTTATCCGTTGGTGGATGGTCAGGGTAACTTCGGTTCCATCGACGGTGATAACGCGGCGGCCATGCGTTACACCGAAATTCGCATGGAGAAGATCGCCCATTCCCTGCTGGCGGACCTGGACAAAGAAACCGTTGATTTTGTTGATAACTACGACGGCACCGAGCGGATTCCGGAAGTTATGCCTACCCGGGTGCCTAACCTTCTGGTGAACGGTTCTTCGGGTATCGCCGTTGGTATGGCGACCAACATTCCGCCCCACAACCTGACGGAAGTCGTTAACGGTTGTCTGGCATTGATTGATAACCCGGACCTGACCATCGATGAGTTGATGGAGTTCATCCCGGGCCCCGATTTCCCGACCGACGGCATCATTAACGGCCGCGCGGGTATTGTTGAGGCCTATCGCACGGGCCGCGGCCGTATCTACATCCGTGCCCGTCACGAAATTGAACATGATGACAAAACCAATCGCGATGCCGTCATCATCACCGAACTGCCGTATCAGCTGAACAAGGCCCGCCTGATCGAGAAGATCGCCGAGTTGGTCAAAGAAAAGCGCCTGGAAGGCATTACCGAGCTGCGGGACGAGTCGAACAAAGAAGGTATTCGGGTAGTGATCGAGCTGCGCCGTGGTGAAAACCCGGAAGTTGTGGTCAACAACCTGTTCGCCCAGACCCAGCTGCAGACCGTGTTTGGTATCAACATGGTGGCGCTGATCAACGGCGAGCCGAGGATTCTCAACCTGAAGGAAATGCTCGACGCGTTCGTACGTCACCGCCGTGAAGTGGTGACCCGCCGGACCATCTATGAGCTCCGCAAGGCCCGGGAGCGTGGGCACATCCTTGAAGGTTTGACCGTTGCACTGGCCAACATCGACGAGATGATTGAGCTGATCAAGTCTTCGCCGACTTCGGTTGAGGCCAAAGAAAAGCTGATGGCGAAAGGCTGGGCGCCGGGCAATGTCCTGGCGATGCTGGAGCGTGCCGGTGAAGACGCCTGCCGCCCGGACGATCTGCCGGAAATCTTTGGTTTGCGGGATGGCCTGTATTACATGTCGCCTGAGCAAACCCAGGCGATCCTGGATATGCGCCTGCACCGCCTGACCGGTCTGGAAACCGAAAAGCTCCAGAACGAGTACAAAGACATTCTCGAGAAGATTGCCGGTCTGCTTGAAATTCTGGGAGATCCTGACCGCTTGATGCAGGTGATTCGTGAAGAACTGCAAGCTGTGGTGACCGAGTTTGGCGATGTGCGCCGCACAGAAATCACCAGCTCCCAGCGTGATCTGACCATTGCTGACCTGATCGACGAAGAAGATCTGGTGGTGACCATTTCTCACAGTGGTTACGCCAAGACTCAGGCCGTTGAAGACTATCAGGCCCAGCGTCGTGGTGGTCGTGGTAAAGCCGCGACGGCCATGAAAGATGAAGACTTCATTGAAAAGCTGTTGGTGGCCAATTCCCATGACACCATTTTGTGTTTCTCGAACAAGGGTAAGGTTTACTGGCTGAGAGTGTTTGAGATCCCGCGCGGTAGCCGTGGTTCCCGCGGTCGCCCGATGGTCAATATTCTGCCATTGGACGAGGACGAGCGGATCACCACCTTTCTGCCGGTTCGGGATTACCCGGAGGACCAGTTTGTGCTGATGGCAACGTCGGCAGGCGTGGTGAAGAAGACCCCGCTGCCGAACTTTTCCCGCCCGCGCAGCAGTGGTTTGATCGCTCTGAACCTGGACGAAGGCGATACCCTGATCGGTGCTGCCATCACAGATGGTAACGCTGAAATCATGCTGTTCTCCACGGCCGGTAAAGCCGTGCGCTTCAAGGAAGATCAGGTGAGGCCCATGAGCCGGACGGCTCGTGGTGTTCGCGGTATCAAGATGCAGGGTGATCACCACGTGGTGTCGCTGATTATTCCGCAGGACGGTGGTGTCATTCTGACGGCCAGCGAACATGGTTACGGTAAGCGCACCGCGATTGACGAGTTCCCGGCCTACAGTCGTGGTAGCCAGGGTGTTATTGCCATGCAGTGCTCTGACCGTAACGGTAACCTGGTGACGGCGCTGCAGTTGTTTGAAGGCGACGAGATGATGTTGATCTCGGACAAAGGCACGCTGGTGCGGACCCGGACAGACGAAGTGTCTGTGCTCAGCCGGAACACTCAGGGCGTGCGCCTGATTCGTCTGGCTCAGGAAGATGAGCGACTGGTGGGAGTTGAGCGTATCGCTGAATCTGATGATGACAGCGTGGATGCGGGTGCAGACTTGGATGCAGACGCAGGCGCAGAAGGCGAGGACACGGAAGAATGAGCAGAGCGTTTAATTTCTGTGCCGGCCCGGCCACCTTGCCAGAGGCCGTGCTGAAGCAGGCGCGGGACGAGATGCTGGACTGGCGTGGCACGGGCATGTCGGTGATGGAGATGAGTCATCGTAGCGATGATTTCATCTCTATTGCCGAGACGGCGGAGAAAGACCTGCGGGAACTTGCAGGGGTCTCAGACGACTATGCCGTGCTGTTCATGCAGGGTGGTGCGTCCAGCCAGTTTGCCACCATTCCTTTGAATCTGCTGGGCGATAAAGCTTCGGCAGACTATGTGAATACGGGCATCTGGTCCAAAAAGGCGATTGCTGAAGCCAAGCGCTACGGTGGCGTTAATGTGGTGGCCAGCTCGGAAGACAGCGGTTTTACGACGATTCCGGACCAGTCGGCCTGGAATACCCATGCCGATGCCGCCTATCTGCATTACACGCCGAATGAAACCATCGGCGGCCTGGAATATGACTTTGTTCCGGACAGCGGCAGTGTGCCGCTGGTAGCGGATATGTCGTCCAACATGCTGTCCCGTCCCGTGGATGTGTCCAGGTTTGGCCTGATCTATGCCGGTGCCCAGAAGAACATCGGGCCGTCCGGTCTGGTGGTGGTCATCATTCGCAAGGACCTTTTGGGCAAGGCCCGAAAGGAAACCCCGACGATGATGAACTATCAGGTGATGGCTGAAAACGGCTCTATGTATAACACGCCCTCGACCTACTCCTGGTACCTTGCGGGTCTGGTGTTCCAGTGGCTGAAAGAGCAGGGCGGCGTGACGGCTATGGGCGAGATCAACGCCCGCAAGGCCAGGAAGCTATACGACTTTATCGATACCAATGATTTCTACGCCAACCCGATCGATCCCCGTTTCCGCTCGTGGATGAATGTACCCTTCACACTGGCGGATGACGCCCTGAACGGTGCTTTCCTGAACGGCGCGGACGCCCGTGGATTGCTCAATCTTCAGGGTCACCGTTCAGTGGGTGGCATGAGGGCCAGCATCTATAACGCCATGCCAGAGGCAGGTGTCGATGCTCTGATCCAGTATATGACGGAATTTGCGAAGGAACGGGGCTGATCATGACAGACGAGAAGACCCGCCTGGGCGAACTTCGGGATGAGATTGACAGTCTTGATCAGCAGATCATGGCGCTGATCAGTGCCCGGGCCCGGTGCGCCCAGGAAGTGGCTCATGTCAAAATGGCGGCAAATCCCGGGCAGGACGTGTTTTTTTATCGTCCCGAGCGGGAAGCTCAGGTGCTGCGGCGTATCAAGGAGAATAATCCCGGCCCACTGCCGGCTGAGGAAATGGCCCGGTTGTTCCGTGAGATTATGTCGGCCTGCCTGGCACTCGAAAAGCCAATGCACATTGCCTTTCTGGGGCCGGTGGGCACCTTTACCCAGGCGGCAGCGCTCAAGCATTTCGGCCATTCTGTCATCAGCGTTCCCTTGCCTGCCATCGATGCCGTATTCCGCGAAGTGGAATCCGGTGCCGCTCAGTATGGTGTCGTGCCGGTGGAGAATTCCACAGAGGGCATGGTCAACCATACTCTGGACATGTTCATGTCTTCACCGCTGAAGATCTGCGGCGAAGTGCAGTTGCGTATACATCATCATTTACTGGTTTCGCCCAAGCACAAAGACCAGGAAATTACCCGTATCTATTCCCATCAGCAGTCGTTTGCCCAGTGCCGTCAGTGGCTGGATACGCACCGCTACGGTATTGAGCGAGTTACTGTCTCCAGTAATGCTGAAGCGGCCCGCCGCGCGGCAGCCGAGCCCGGCACGGCCGCGATTGCCGGCGACATGGCACAAGAGCTATATGGACTGGTCAAACTGGCAAACAGCATTGAAGATCGTCCGGATAACACTACTCGCTTCCTGATTATCGGTCGCGAAGAAGTGCCGGCCAGTGGTCAGGACAAGTCATCTGTTCTGGTGTCGATGCGGAATAAACCGGGCGCACTTTACCAGTTGCTGGAACCTTTTCATCGCCACGGCATCAGCCTGACCCGTATCGAAACCCGGCCATCTCCCAGTGGCACCTGGGCCTACGTGTTCTACATCGATTTTGAGGGGCACATGGATGATGAGCTGGCGCGGACGGTGTTGTCAGAAGTCGACGAAGAAGCAGTAGAACTGAAGCGTTTGGGCTCATACCCGATTGGTGTGCTTTGAGTCCAGGCAGATCTGACCCGGAGGAGAATGGAATGGCGGTGGATTACCAGAGTCTTGCGGTAAAAGGTGTTCAGGCTCTGTCTCCGTATCAGCCGGGCAAGCCTATTGAGGAACTTGCTCGAGAATTGGGGTTGAACCCTGCAGAGATCATCAAGCTGGCCAGTAACGAAAACCCGTTGGGCCCAAGCGAAACGGCGCTGGCAGCGGCGCGTAAAGCGCTGGAAGAGTTGTGTCTTTACCCGGACGGTAATGGCTTTGATCTGAAGCAGGCTCTGGCCAATCGATTTGGCGTGGCCATGAATCAGATCACTCTCGGTAATGGCTCCAACGATGTTCTGGAAGTGATCACTCGCTGTTTTGCAGATACTGATAGCGAAGTTGTGTTCTCGCAATATGCCTTTGCCGTTTACCCGTTGGTCACCCAGGCCATTGGCGCTAAAGGCGTTTCCGTTCCTGCCAAGGACTGGGGCCACGATCTCGACGCCATGGCCGCAGCGGTCACCGAGCGCACCAAACTGGTGTTTGTGGCCAATCCAAACAATCCGACAGGTACAGTCCACACAGCAGATGCCATTCAAGCATTTCTCGACCGCATTCCGGAGCAGGTGCTGGTGGTTCTGGACGAGGCGTACTGTGAATACCTGACCGGTGATGAATTCCCCGATGGCATCCAGTTGCTTGATCGCTATCCGAACCTGATCGTTTGCCGGACCTTTTCCAAGGCCTGGGGCCTGGCCGCACTGCGGGTTGGCTACAGCATCAGTTCTGCGGCCATTGCCGATGTGCTGAACCGGGTGCGCCAGCCATTCAACGTCGACTCGATTGCGTTGGCAGCTGCAACGGCAGTTCTGGGGGATGAGGTTTACCTGAACCGTTCCCGAGAGGTCAATGCAGCCGGTTTGCGCCAGCTCGCCGAGGGTTTTGATCGTATGGGGTTGCCTTATATTCCCTCGGCCGGCAATTTCATTGCGGTTGAAGTGGGCGAACAGGCTGCCGGCATCTATCAGTCATTGCTCGCTCATGGCGTAATTGTTCGTCCTGTTGCCGGCTATGGCATGCCCGGCCACCTGCGGGTATCGGTTGGCTTGCCGGAGGAAAACGAACGTTTTCTTGATGCATTGGCGCAATCCCTGGTCGCGGCCGGGCAGGGTGGCTGAAGTGGCCGATTGCCCGTCTCCGTTCAAGCGTGTTGCCGTCATTGGTCTTGGTCTGATTGGCGGTTCTCTGGCCAGCGCAATTCGTAAGCACCGCCTGGCGCAGACCGTGACAGGTTTTGATCAGAGGGTCGAAGAGTTGGCGCTGGGCGTCGATCTCGGCATTATTGACGAAGCGTCAACCAGTCTTCAGCAGGCGGTCAGTGGCAGCGATCTGGTGATTCTGGCCGTGCCTGTGCGAGCAACACGAGCGGTCCTTGAGCAGATACGTCCCTGGTTAGCGAAAGACGCGGTGCTGTCGGATGTCGGGAGCACCAAGTCCAGTTTTGTGGGGGATGTGGAAGCCGTATTTGGTGAGGTGTCTCCCAGGGTCATTCCGGGGCATCCCATTGCGGGTTCGGAGAAAAGCGGCATCCGCGCTGCCAACCCGGAGCTGTTCGTCAATCACAAGGTGATTCTTACGCCTGCGGATAATACCGATGCGGCCAGTCTGGCTCGTCTGACATCGCTTTGGGAAGGGACGGGTGCCACTGTACTGACCATGTCTGTGGCGTATCACGATGAAGTGCTTGCGGCCACCAGTCACCTTCCGCACCTGATTGCTTTCTCGCTGGTCGACACCCTGGCGGGTGAAGACGAGAACATGGATATCTTCCGATATGCGGCCGGCGGCTTCCGCGATTTCACCCGCATTGCCGCCAGTGATCCGGTGATGTGGCACGATATCTTTCTATCCAATCGTGCCGCTGTGCTGCGCGTGATCGATCATTTTACTCAGGATCTGGATCAGCTTAGAGGTGCCATCGCCAGCGGTGATGGCGCTACCTTGCTGCGGGTTTTCAGTCGCGCCAAAGCGGCGCGGGAACATTTTACCAAGATGCTTTCAGGGCAGGCGTACGTGACAAACAACAGTGATCAAAAGGTTATCTTTCACATGCAGCCCGGCGGTTCCGTCCGTGGTGATATCCGGGTTCCCGGTGACAAGTCTATGTCGCACCGGTCCATTATGCTCGGGGCTCTCGCAGAGGGGGTAACCGAGGTGAAAGGCTTTCTCGAGGGTGAAGACAGCCTGGCAACCTTGCAGGCATTCCGAGACATGGGTGTGACCATTGAAGGACCGGATGACGGTTTTGTCCGGATTCATGGGGTTGGTGTGAACGGTTTGCAGGCTCCGCGCGGGCCGCTTTACCTGGGCAATTCCGGAACGGCCATGCGGCTGTTTTCTGGCTTGCTGGCGGCACAGCCCTTCGACTCCGAACTGACTGGCGACGCCAGTCTGTCGAAAAGACCGATGGGACGAGTAGCGGACCCGCTCCGTGCCATGGGTGCGGTTATCGACACTGCCGATGGTGGCCGCCCACCCCTGAAAATTCGCGGCGGACAGGCGCTCACCGGTATCCATTACGACATGCCGGTGGCCAGTGCACAGGTCAAGTCCTGCCTGTTGCTGGCAGGTCTTTACGCTGAAGGCGTGACCTCGGTAACGGAACCGGCGCCTACCCGGGACCATACCGAGCGTATGCTGCAGGGCTTCGGCTATCACGTGCACCGGGACGGAGCAACCGCCAGCGTTAGTGGTGGTGGCAAACTCACCGCCTGCGCCATTGATGTGCCGGCGGATATCTCCTCGGCTGCATTCTTTATGGTCGCTGCCAGTATTGCGCCGGATTCCGATCTGACGCTGCGTCACGTTGGAATGAACCCGACCCGTGTCGGCGTGATCAATATCCTCCGTCAGATGGGTGCCAATATTGAGGTGCTGGACGAACGTGTGATCGGTGGCGAGCCTGTTGCTGACCTGAGAGTGCGCTCTGCTGACTTGCAAGGTATTGATATTCCGGAAGATCAGGTGCCCCTGGCAATTGATGAGTTTCCGGTGCTGTTCATTGCAGCAACTTGCGCCAAAGGGCGCACGGTGTTGCGCGGCGCTGAAGAATTGCGGGTCAAAGAAAGCGATCGTATTCAGGTCATGGCCGATGGCCTGGCCGCACTGGGCGTTGAATCCACGGTGACACCGGATGGCATTATTATTGAAGGTGGCCAGACCATCGGTGGCGGCACGGTTGAAAGCCACGAAGATCACCGGATTTCTATGTCGTTTGCGGTGGCGTCATTGCGCGCTACCGGTCCGATCACGATCAACGATTGCTCAAACGTTGCCACGTCGTTCCCCGGTTTCGTTGAATTGGCAAAACAGACAGGTATTCAAATCAGTACAGAAGGCACTTCATGATGGTTGATAGTCAGGCACCGGTCATTGCTGTTGACGGCCCGGGCGGTTCCGGCAAGGGTACGATTACCCAGATGCTGGCCCGCAAACTGGGCTGGCACTTGCTGGACAGCGGGGCTCTCTATCGACTGACGGCGCTGGCCGCGCTTCGCCAAGGCGTTTCTCTGGAGGATGAGGCCGAACTGGTGAAGGTTGCCGCAACCCTTGACGTGTCGTTCGAGCCAACCGAGGAGGGCCAGCCTGTTCGTGTGATGTTGGCTGGCGAAGATGTAACCACGGATATTCGCACAGAGGCCTGTGGCAACAATGCGTCACGGGTTGCGGTGATGCAGCCGGTGCGCGACGCCTTGCTCCAGCGCCAGCGTGATTTCCGTCAGTTACCAGGTCTGGTGGCGGATGGTCGCGACATGGGGACGGTGGTTTTCCCGGATGCTCCGGTCAAGGTTTTTTTGACCGCCAGTGCCGAAGAACGGGCAAGGCGCCGTTACAATCAGTTGAAGGAAGCGGGGGTCAGTGTTAACATTGACGCCGTTTTAGAAGAGATACGGGTACGCGACGAGCGTGATATGAATCGTTCAGCTGCCCCTCTCAAGCCTGCAGATGATGCGCAAGTCATTGATTCTACGGGTTTGAGTATCAAGGAGGTGCTAGACAGGTGCATGGCCGCAGCAGGTCAGGCCTGACTACACCTTTTTGTCGTTGGAAAGCCGGAAACAGCGTAAATCTGCCAGCCGCTGGCTGATTCCGGAAAACATTAACAGACCGTGTTGCTGGTGACACGGAGCACACTTGCGTTGATCAAATAGGGCACATAATGAGCGAGAGCTTTGCGGATCTTTTCGAAGAAAGTTTGAAAGAAATTGACATGCAGCCAGGTTCCATCGTCCAGGGAACCGTAGTGGATGTCGATAACGACTGGGTCACCGTTAACGCCGGACTGAAGTCCGAAGGCGTTATCCCCGCCTCCCAGTTCCTGAACGAAAAAGGCGAGTTGGAAGTTAAAATCGGCGACGTTGTCGACGTGGCTCTCGATGCAGTTGAAGACGGTTTCGGTGAAACTCGTCTGTCTCGTGAGAAGGCCAAGCGCGCTGAAGCCTGGAAGGTACTCGAGAAGTCCTTCGAAGCTGAAGAAGTGGTCAAGGGCATCATCAACGGTAAGGTCAAAGGTGGTTTCACTGTTGATCTGGCCGGCATCCGTGCCTTCCTGCCGGGTTCCCTGGTAGACGTTCGTCCGGTTCGCGACACCGCGCACCTGGAGAACAAAGAACTCGAGTTCAAGGTTATCAAGCTCGACCAGAAGCGTAACAACGTGGTTGTTTCCCGCCGCGCCGTTCTGGAAGCTGAAAACAGCGAGCAGCGTGATGCTCTGCTGGAAACCCTGACCGAAGGTCTGGAAATCAAAGGTATCGTCAAGAACCTGACCGACTACGGCGCGTTCGTAGATCTGGGTGGTGTTGACGGCCTGCTGCACATCACTGACATGGCCTGGAAGCGTATCAAGCATCCGAGCGAAATCGTGAATGTGGGCGACGAAATCAATGTTAAGGTCCTGAAGTTTGATCGTGAGCGTAACCGCGTATCTCTGGGTCTGAAGCAGCTGGGTGAAGATCCCTGGGTCGAAATCAAAGCTCGTTACCCGGAAAGCGCCCGGGTTACTGCCCGCGTTACCAACCTGACCGACTACGGCTGCTTTGCCGAGCTGGAAGAGGGTGTTGAAGGTCTGGTTCACGTATCCGAAATGGATTGGACCAACAAGAACATCCATCCGTCCAAGGTTGTTCAGGTAGGCGACGAAGTTGAAGTGATGATTCTGGATATCGACGAAGAGCGTCGTCGTATTTCTCTGGGCATCAAGCAGTGTGTCTCCAATCCGTGGGAAGACTTCTCTGGCAACTTCAACAAAGGCGACCGTATCGCCGGTAAGATCAAGTCAATCACTGACTTCGGTATCTTTATCGGTCTGGACGGTGGCATCGACGGTCTGGTTCACCTGTCTGATATCAGCTGGAACGAGACTGGCGAAGAAGCCGTTCGTGAATACAAGAAGGGCGATGAAGTTGAAACCGTCATCCTGTCTGTTGATCCAGAGCGTGAGCGCATCTCACTGGGTATCAAACAGCTGGAAAGCGATCCGTTTGCCGAGTTCGTTCAGCTGAACGACAAAGGCTCCATCGTTAAGGGCACCGTGTCTGCGGTTGACGCCAAAGGCGCCACCATCGCCCTGAACGAAGAAGTTGAAGCGGTACTGAAGGCCTCTGAAATCAGCCGTGACCGTGTCGAAGACGCGCGTAACGTTCTGAAAGAAGGCGAAGAAGTCGAAGCCAAGATCATCAGCATCGATCGCAAGAACCGTGTCATCAACCTGTCTGTTAAGTCCAAAGACGTGGAAGACGACAAGCAGGCGATTGAAACTGTTCGTGGCAAGACCGCAGAATCTTCTGGTGCGACCACCATCGGTGATCTCATCAAGGAGCAGATGCAGCAGCAAAACGCCAATAAAGACTGATATTCTTGTTGGTATGAAAAAAACGGGCTCTAAGAGCCCGTTTTTTTTGTGTTTTTTTCTGGTTTGGCTAAACTAGAGGCACTGGACCCCGGTAATTGACTGCGGAATAATAATGACAGAGGGAAACGCCTCATGACGAAGTCCGAACTGGTTGAACTGATCGCCTCCAAGCAGACGCAGCTCTCCGTGAAAGATGTAGAGTTGGCGGTGAAAACCGTGATTGAGCACATGTCTCAGGCCCTTGCGGATGGTCAACGAATTGAAATCAGGGGATTTGGTAGTTTTTCCCTTCACCATCGCGCGGCTCGTACTGGCCGTAATCCTAAAACCGGTGAGGCAGTGCAGTTGCCCGCGAAATTTGTTCCGCACTTCAAGCCCGGAAAGGAATTGCGGGAACAGGTAAACGACAGCTTGAAGAAGGGCTTCTGATCCCAGGTTCCAGCGATTTGTAATGGAACACCGTACTATCGGGCATTGTCCCGTCTGGAGCGATTACGACATGGCAGGCCTGCAGAAGATCCTGATCACGCTACTGGTTCTGGCTCTTATACTCCTGGCGCTGGTTTTTTCTCTGAATAATCAGATGGCGGTTTCTCTCAACTTTCTGGTGTTTGAAACCCAGCCCCATGGCGTTGCCGTCTGGATCATCATGTCATTTGTCATCGGAGCGCTGTTTGGATTGTTGATCGCGCTCATGGCAACTTTCCGCACGTCGGTTTCACGCCGGCATCTCAAGAAAAAGCTTGAGCGTACCGAGCAGGCATTAGAGAAATCCAAGGTACAGAACGACCGGGCACTTTGATGGACATAGTTCTTCAGTGGCTGCTCCTGACAGTGGCCGTGGCGGCTGGCTGGGTTGCAGGCAGGTTTGGTAGCCGAAGCGGGCGTTCCTCCAGAGCCATTTCAGACGAAGATTCCGTTCGGGATCGTTTACAGTTCCTGTTTACCAACTACTCCGACCAGGCGGTTGATAACTTTGTTCAGTCGCTGGCTGTTAATAAAGATACCGTCAGTCTGCACTTGTCGATCGGTACTCACTTTCGCAACAAAGGTGAAACCGACCGCGCTATCCTGATTCATCAAAACCTCCTGGCCCGGCCAGAGCTGCCGGCCCGTTACACGCCCCAGGTGACCCTGGAGCTGGCTATGGATTACCTCAATGCCGGCTTGCTTGACCGTGCCGAGGCTCTGTTTCACCAGTTGATGGGCGACCGGGAATACGGCCGGCGGGCGTCAGTCGCTTTGATTGAGCTTTATCAGCAGGAGCGGGAATGGGCAAAGGCGGCCCAGGTGGCACAGACGTTGACCCGTCGCGATGCGGATCCGGCCATGTTCAAGACGCTGGCTTATATTACCTGCGAGTTGTCAGATGCCGCATTGAAGAAAGACGACCGTTGGGCAGCCCAGAAACTGGCAAAGGAGGCGCTCGATTACGACCGTTCCTGTGTCCGGGCAACCATGCTGTTAATGAAGCAGCAAATCCGGCAAGGCAACTTTCGTGAAGCGGGTAATCAAAGCCTCAAAGTGTTTGACCAGAATCCTGAGTTCGGGCCAGAAGCTGTAGACCGCTTGATGAAGCTGGAGCACGAACATGGCGACGTGGGTCGCCTGTTCAAAAAGTTAAAGAAGCTATACGAACAACATCCCAGCACCAGCCTGTTGCTGGCATTGGTCGAGTCTGTTGAGCGCTCCTCTGGCCGCATGGCGGCTATTGATTTGCTGCGTCAGGAGCTGGAAGTGCGACCGTCTGTGCGTGGTCTTTTGCGGTTGGTAGAAATGGCCGGGTACGAGAAAGGCATGAGCACCGACGAAGGCCGCCTGGTCAGCCGTATCGGTCATCTGATCCTGGCTAATCGTCCGATATACCGCTGCGTAAGCTGCGGCTTCTCCGGCCAGCAATTGCATTGGCTGTGCCCGAGCTGCAAACAATGGGAAACGGTGCGGCCCATTCAGGGCGTTGAAGCCGAATAATATTTAAACCTACTGATCCGGAAGCCTGACTGTGCAAAACACCCATGATCCCAAGATTATCGTCGCCCTGGATTTTCCGTCCCAGAGTCCTGCCTTGGCCCTGGCGGATCAGCTCGACCCCGGCAAATGCCGCCTGAAAGTCGGCAAGGAGTTGTTCACACGCTCCGGTCCGGCGTTGGTCAAGGTTCTTCAAGGCAAGGGTTTTGATGTTTTCCTGGATCTGAAATTCCACGATATCCCGAACACCACATCCTCAGCGGTTGCTGCTGCAGCAGACCTGGGCGTATGGATGGTGAATGTCCATGCCTCAGGCGGTGAGAAGATGATGCTCGCCTGCCGTGAACGTCTGGAGACGTTTGGTGCGGATAAGCCGCTGCTGATCGCAGTCACGGTGCTGACCAGCATGTCGGACGCAGACCTGACCGCGATAGGCATCACCGGGGGGGCGGAGGCCCATGTATCCCGTCTGGCCACGCTGACCAAGAACTGCGGCCTCGACGGCGTAGTCTGCTCAGCCCAGGAGGCCCCGCGCCTGAAAGCAGAGCAGGGTGCCGACTTCCAGCTCATCACCCCCGGCATTCGCCCGCTGACCGCAGACAAAGGCGACCAGCAACGTATCATGACCCCTACGGATGCCCTCAAAGCCGGCTCTGACTACCTGGTCATCGGCCGCCCGATCACCCAGGCGGCTGATCCTCTGGCCGCACTGGAGGCCATTCATGCCGAGGTGGTCTCGGTCTGACTTCGGTTTTTGGGGTCTAGTCCGCTACCAGCCTGCTGGTTTTGCGGTGTGGGGCTGTGGGGGCTGGCTCCCAAAAACCGCTACAAGCACATCCATGTGCGCTTGGGCTCCGCCATCCATGGCTCCGCACATTTTTGGGAGCCACCCCCCACAGCCCCACCTCCGGCTAAGGTGAAATAGGCCTTCCCATCCTGCCACCTCGCCAATCCAGTCAGGCTAGGGCCGGCGACCAGCCAAACCACCAAATGTCGCAAGAAAATCAGGCAAGAAAAAAGCCCGCTAATTCATAGAACTAGCGGGCTTTCGAAATAGTGGCTCCCCGACCTGGGCTCGAACCAGGGACAAACGGATTAACAGTCCGTTGCTCTACCAACTGAGCTATCGGGGAACGTCGTCATGTGACGAGGCGCGTATATTAAGTTGGCTATACCGCCTCGTCAAGTCTCTGACCAAAATTTTTAGCCAAGCGCCTTCTGCAAACGCTCAATGGCCTTTTCCAGGTTATCCATGCTGGTGGCAAAGCTCAAACGCATGTGCCCGGGGCTACCAAAGGCAGAACCTGGAACCAGAGCAACGCCGGCTTCGGTCAGCAGCTTCTCGGCAAACTCCACGTCCGTGCCCACGCCGTCAGTGGCATCAATCGCTCCCTGAAAGCTTGGGAACACGTAGAACGTGCCGTCGCCGTTCAGGCACTCAACGCCCGGCAGCTTGTTCAGTGCGGCAACCAGCCAGTCGTGGCGCTCTTTGAATGCTTTGACCATTTCACCCACACATTCCTGCGGGCCATCCAGGGCAGCTTGAGCCGCGGCCTGGGAGATAGAGGCCGGGTTGGAGGTGCTCTGGGACTGGATCTTCTTCATGGCGCCAATGATCTTGGCTGGGCCTGCTGCATAGCCGATACGCCAGCCTGTCATCGAGTACGCCTTGGATACGCCGTTGAGCACGAAAGTACGGTCGTACAGCTCCGGTGTGGCGTTCAGGATGTTGCAGAACGGCTTACCGGTCCAGAGGATCGGCTCGTACATGTCGTCAGTGGCGATCATGATGTTCGGATGCTTTTTAAGCACTTCGCCAATCGCCTGGAGCTCTTCCAGGGTGTACGCCATGCCGCTGGGGTTGGACGGGCTGTTGATCACGAACAGGCGGGTACGCTCGGTAATTGCGCTTTCCAGCTGTTCCGGGGTGATCTTGAAGCGGGTTTCGGCGCCCGTTTCGATGATTACCGGTTTGCCTTCGGCAACCAGAACCATATCCGGGTAGGATACCCAGTAAGGCGCAGGAATGATGGCTTCGTCACCGGCGTTCAGGGTGGCCAGTGCAAGGTTGAAAAAGCTCTGTTTGCCACCACTGCTTACCAGAATCTGGTTGGCTTCGTAATCCAGGCCGTTGTCACGTTTGAACTTCGCAATAATCGCTTTCTTCAGCGCAGGCGTACCATCTACCGCGGTGTATTTGGTCTGGCCGTTATTGATGGCCTCGATTGCGGCCTGTTTGATGTGCTGAGGGGTGTCGAAGTCTGGCTCGCCCGCACCCAGGCCAATGATGTCCTGGCCAGCAGCACGAAGTTCGGCTGCTTTGTTGGTAACTGCGAGAGTAGGGGAAGGCTTGATCGCCTGTACTCGGCTGGAAAGTTGAAGGTCCAAACTTGAGCTCCTTAAAGCTGCGTCTTAGGGGCGGCGATCGGCAGGGCAGGAGCCAGACGTCCTGGCTGATAATTCACCCAGCCGTCGATCGCACAGATGGTATCATGAAGCAGCGTTATCGCTAAATTTCTTATAGGTACTGTCCGTATAGCGGCGGTGCTGATGCCTGGAGGTTAGTTGCCAGCTATGGCCAGTAAAACACCCAATGCCGCCAAAGAAGGTGCGTTTCGCGTTGATTCCCCATACCAGCCTGCAGGTGATCAGCCCAAGGCTATCGCTGGACTGGTTGACGGCATTCATTCGGGCCTGGCGCACCAGACGCTGCTGGGTGTAACCGGTTCGGGTAAAACCTTCACGATTGCCAATGTTATCCAGCAGGTTCAGCGGCCGACCATTGTTATGGCCCACAACAAAACGTTGGCAGCCCAGCTTTATGGAGAGTTCAAGGAGTTCTTCCCGGATAACGCCGTGGAGTACTTTGTGTCTTACTACGATTATTATCAGCCGGAGGCCTATGTGCCTTCGTCTGATACGTTCATCGAGAAGGACGCCTCCATTAACGAACACATCGAACAAATGCGGCTGTCGGCGACCAAGGCGCTGCTTGAGCGGCCAGATGCGATCATTGTGGCCTCTGTGTCGTCTATTTACGGCCTGGGCGATCCGCAGTCGTACATGAAGATGATGCTGCACCTCGATCGTGGCGATCCGGTGGATCAGCGCTCTATTTTGCGCCGGTTGGCGGAACTTCAGTACACCCGCAACGACATCGAGTTTCACCGGGCCAATTACCGGGTGCGGGGGGATGTGATTGATGTGTTTCCGGCAGAATCCGAACGCGAGGCCGTTCGCATTGAGTTGTTTGACGATGAAGTCGAACAGCTGAGCTATTTCGATCCGCTGACCGGTGAAGTACTGCGCCGTGTGCCCCGGGTGACCATCTATCCCAAGTCCCATTACGTCACGCCGAGGCAAAAGGTGCTGGATGCGGTTGAGCACATCAAGGTCGAGCTGGACGAACGGCTTAAGGTGCTGCGGGACAACCAGCGCCTTGTAGAAGCTCAAAGGCTGGAGGAACGCACTCGCTACGACATTGAGATGATGCTGGAGCTGGGGTACTGCAACGGCATCGAAAATTACTCTCGCTATCTGTCCGGGCGCACCCCGGGGGAGCCGCCACCCACGTTGTTTGATTACCTGCCGGCAAATGCCTTGCTGGTGGTAGACGAGTCCCACGTGACTATTTCCCAGATCGGGGCCATGTACAAAGGCGACCGCTCAAGAAAAGAAACCCTGGTGGAATACGGGTTTCGCCTGCCTTCAGCACTGGACAACCGGCCAATGCGTTTCGAGGAATGGGAGCGGATTGCACCGCAAATGATTTTTGTGTCTGCCACGCCCGGCAACTACGAAGCGGAGCATGCCGGCCAGGTGGTGGAGCAGGTGGTCAGGCCCACGGGCCTGCTGGACCCCGTGATCGAAGTGCGACCGGCGTCTACTCAGGTGGACGATCTGTTGTCAGAAATCCACAAACGGGTCGAGGTTAAAGAGCGGGTGCTGGTGACCACGCTTACCAAGCGCATGGCAGAAGACCTGACCGACTTCCTGATGGAGCACGACATCCGGGTGCGTTACCTCCACTCAGACATTGATACCGTGGAGCGGGTGGAAATCATCCGGGATCTGCGCCGGGGCGAGTTCGATGTGCTGGTGGGCATCAACTTGTTGCGGGAAGGGCTGGACATGCCCGAGGTGTCGTTGGTGGCCATTCTGGACGCAGACAAAGAAGGCTTTCTGCGCAGTGAGCGGTCGCTGATCCAGACCATTGGTCGTGCGGCCCGTAACGTCAACGGCAGGGCGATTCTGTATGGCGACCGGATAACCGGCTCCATGCAACGTGCGCTTGATGAAACCGAACGTCGTCGTGAAAAGCAGCAGGCCCATAATGAAGCCCATGGCATTACGCCCACCGGCTTGAACAAGAAAATTGCCGATATTATGGAAGGCGCTACCGGGGGCGGTCGCGGACGTCGGAAGCCGGACAGACCCGGCCAGAAAGCGGCGGAAGAAGCGGAAGACTATCTGGTCAAGGCAGGTAAACGTTCACCTCAGGATCTGCTCAAGGAAGTGGCCCGCCTGGAAGACGATATGTACAAAGCCGCTGGCGATCTTGATTTCGAGACCGCTGCGCGGCTGCGGGACCAGATTTCCGAGCTTAAAGAAGCCGCCATCCGCACTGGCTAGTCAGCACCGTTTAGGGCCAACGATAACAGCGGCCTGCAACGGTTGATTACGGCCGTAGCTCGACATCTTTCCAAACACCCGTTTGTCGATGGGCAGGTACTGCTTGTCGGCAACGGTTTCGCCTTCTTCGACGTCTATTTCCGGATCGTGCAGGTAGACGAAATCTTCGTCCATGGCGCACACCGTCACCCAATGGGGCACGCGGCTGCGGTTCAATTGCCAGGTGCTGATCAGGATGACCGGGATCTGGCCTTTGTGCAGTGCGGCTTCCATGGCTTCCAGTGTGAGCGGGTCGTGATGTAACTGGATGCCGGTCTGGCCGATGTCGTGCAGAAAACCCTCATGCACCAGTTCCAGAACTCGCTTCTTGTCGTCATTTCGTACCGTGTCTTTAAACAGCGCACCTTCCTGGCTGATCCAGGCGCTGGCTTCAAAACCGCGATGCCAGGCAGACAGTGCCAGGCCGTGGGGGCCGCACCCCCATGGCCGGCCAGCATGAAAATCGTGGTCGCTTCGCGCCAGATTTTTAATTCCTCCAGGGTGTTCAGTGTTTGTTGCTCATCCAATGCCGCCATAGCCATAATCAGAGCCGAGGGGCCACAGGTGAACTCGGTGGTCTGTGGGTAGTAGGGCACCGGCAGGTATTCACGGGATGGCTTGTAATACAGGATTCGACGCTCAAAACGCAGCGCCGTGCCGTGGTCTTCATAGTAGTCCCGGTAAGTGCCGAACTGGCGATAGCCCAGGCGACGATAAAGGTTGATGGCGCCGGCGTTGTCTTCCCGAACTTCCAGGCGCATCACGATACGGTCGGCCTCGACGGCTTCTTTTTCGGCTTCACGCACCAACCTTTCGCCCACCCCACGCCCGCGCACCGAGGGCGACACCGCAATCGAGTAGATTCTGGCCAGGCGGGTGGCTGCATTCATCAGGACCAGGCAGTAACCCACCAGCTCGGAACCCTGCTCCGCAACGATCAGTCGGTCTCTGGGCATTTCAAGAAACCTCCTGAAGCTCCGGCGCGAAATGCGGTCTTCGCTGAAGCAGCGGTTCTCCAGTTGTACCAGGGGGTCAGGTCGTCGGCGACGGCTTGTCGAAGCAGTACATCAGGCATAAACATCAAACCCCGGAGCGTAAAGAGAGCGGGAAGCTGGCGAGCACTTCCTCCGCAGCTATTATGGTAGAGACAGGTGGGTTTCGATAGCGGTCAATCATGCGTAAAAGCACGCATCACTGGCTGATTGTGGAGCTGCCCGCGGCAGCGTATTGTTGCGCTCATTACCCGGCTGAACCTTCAGGGAGGAATGCCATCTATGTCCCGTTTGTTAATCGTTGTGGATCGAGCCAAAGATTGGGCGCCTTACTATCCTAGTGAAGATGTTCTGACGTTTGATGAGTATCTGAAGTTTATCGCACCGGCCAACAGCCGGGTGCGGGTTATTAATCTGTGTCAGAGCGCCAAATATCTGAGCCGTGGCTACTACTGTTCGCTGCTGGCTGAAGCCCGTGGCCACCATGTGGTGCCGTCGGTCATGACCCTTAACGATTTGAGCCGGAAGGGGCTGTTCTCTTTGGAGCTGGAGGAGCTGGACCGCAGCGTCATCCAATGGTTGGAAAAAGAGGCTGAGGAAATCGATCCGGGTACCGATGATCGTGACGCCACCCATGAGGTGCGGATTCGAACGTATTTTGGCCAGGCCGAACATCCGGATCTGAAACCGGTAGCCCGCGCGCTGTTCGATCGGTTCCCGTGTCCGCTTCTGGAGGTGGTGTTCCGCCATCGTAAACAGTGGCAGATTGAGTCCATGAAGCCTGCCGCCCCGGCCGATCTGGATGAGCGCGAGCAGGATCTGTTTGCGGCCGCCCTGGATCGTTTCAGCAGTATGGTCTGGCGCAAGCCCAGAACGCGCAGGCGCTATCGGTTTGACTTGGCCATGCTTGTGAACCCGGAAGAGGAAATGCCACCCAGTGACGAAGCCGCGCTCAAGCGCTTCGAGCGGGCAGGTCGCAAACTGGGTATCAATGTGGAGCGGATCAGTCGCCGTGACTATATGCGCTTGCCGGAATACGATGGGCTGTTCATTCGGGAAACCACTGCCATTGACCATCACACCTACCGTTTTGCCCGTAAGGCAGAGGCCGAAGGCATGGTGGTGATTGATGATCCGGTGTCTATCCTGCGTTGCACCAACAAGGTGTTTCTGGCGGATTTGTTGAAGAACAACAAGGTGCCAACACCCAAGACGATGATCCTCTCCAAAGATCAGAAAGACGCCGTTGAACAGGTGTCGAGTGAGCTGGGCTTTCCGGTGGTGATCAAGATTCCGGACGGCGCTTTCTCTCGTGGCGTGGCCAAGGCGAAGGATGCAAAAGAGCTGACAGGCCGGGCTCAAGGAACTGTTCAAGCAGTCGGCCCTGGTGCTGGCCCAGGAGTATTTTTACACCGATTACGACTGGCGCATTGGCGTGCTGGGTGGTCGGGCGATCTATGCCTGCAAATACCTGATGGTGAAAGGGCATTGGCAGATCTACCAGCATGGCGGCCCGGCCATAGAGAGCGGTGGCTTTGAAACCATGCCAACCTATGAAGTGCCCCGGAACGTTATTCAGGCTGCACTCAATTCCACCCGACTGATTGGCAACGGCCTGTATGGCGTGGATATCAAGCAGTCCGGCAATCGGGTGGCTGTGATCGAGGTGAACGACAACCCCAGTATCGATTCCGGTGTGGAAGATAAATTCCTGGGTGGCGAGCTCTACACTCTGGTCATGCAGGAATTTCTTTCCCGCATGGAAGAGAATCGGCGCCGGTAGATCGGCACCGTTTGTTCAGTTGGCGGCCACCCACACGCGCACGCTACCAAACCAGGGGTGGTCAGCCAGCAAGTCCCGCACTCGGCTGTTGGTCAGGTCTGGGGCCGGGTGGTGTTCATCCACAAAGATTTCGAGGTGCACCCGGTTTTTCAAATAATGCAGCCGCAGTTTACTGTGGGGCGGCAAATCGCCCAGTGCCTGTGAAATCTGATCTCGAATCTCCTCCCGGGAGGGCAGGTCGGGTTCGGTAGGGTGAGGGTACTTCTCGTCGTTTTCAGCGTCGATATGAAAGTTGATGTCTTTGATGTTGCCCATCGCCTCGCGCATACCGGCCACCACCTTCATGCCGATCTGGTGGCCCTCAGAGACGCTGATCTCGGGGCGAACCACCAGATGAACATCCAGCAGAATGTCGTGCCCCATGCGGCGGCTGCGAAGCTCGTGTATGTTGCGTACGCCGTCGGTGTCCATGGCAATGGCGCGGAGCATATTGGTGTCGTCCTCTGATAACCCGGTATCGACCAGTTCTTTGACGCTGTCCCAGGTGAACTTCCAGCCTATGTGAATGATGATGAGCGCGATCACCACGGCGGCAACCACATCCAGCCATACAAACCCGAGCATCGCACCGACCGTTGACACCAGCACGACAACCGAAGAGAACGCATCAGTGCGGCTGTGCCAGGCATTGGCAATGATCAGGTCTGAGCGTATACGAATACCCACACGACGGGTGTACCGGTAAATCCACTCCTTGCCAACCACCGAAATCGCAGCCGCCACCAATACCGGCCAGCCGGGGACCTTGAGCTCCTGGCCCGCAAGCAACCGGAGAATGTTCTCCCAGGCCAGGGCTGCGCCCACGGCAATCAGAATACTGCCGAGCAGCAGGGTGCCGAGGGTTTCGATGCGTTGGTGGCCGTATGGGTGGTCAGCGTCCGGCTCTTTCCGCGATAGCCGCATCACCGCCAGTACCACCCAATCAGAAACCACGTCGGTAAAAGAGTGGATGCCGTCTACTAATAGCGCCTGGGAATTAAAAAGCGTGCCGCCAATGACTTTGATGACGCCAAGGAACGCATCCAGAACCATCCCGATAATCGTGACTCTGGAGGCTGCGTGTTTTTCTTTGTCGAGATCCGGTTTGGGGCTGTGATGGCGTGCTGAAGGCTTGTCCATGGCTAAAATGTCCGGGGCGGTCGCTGTGGTGTCAGTATAGCGCTAACCAGAATGCAATAGGGCTTGATTAATCACGAATTGCTGATCGATTTATGCACATGATGACAATCCGTTTACCAGCTAGCATTTTGTTACAATTGCCGTCAATTCTTATTTCAATCTTTATAAGCTGTTGATTTATATAAATAAAAAGACTGGTTAAAAAATGATCAATCTGTAGATTGGCGCAGTTATCAAGGGGTGGAAACGTTTGCCCCGACCTTTTCAACAGGTTTATCCACAGATTCCGTGGAAAAGCCTCGCCAGCCTTGTGAACATGGGGCTTGAGGATACATTTTCCGGTTCCGGAGGATGGTGTGGACAACTTCCGGTATAATCCTGCGACCCTCAGGCAAGGAACTTAATGATGTACGGCGTTCTAAGAAATCTGTTGTTTCGGCTACCCCCGGAACAGGCCCACAATGTTGCTCTCAGCACCCTCGATATCGCTCATAAATTGGGTATGTTGAATGTTCTTTCAAAGCACCCGGCGCCGTGCCCGGTTAACGTGATGGGGTTGGAGTTTCCGAATCCGGTTGGACTTGCCGCCGGACTGGACAAAAATGCGGACCACCTGGATGCCTTGGGCGCCCTGGGGTTTGGATTTATTGAAGTGGGCACGGTGACGCCCCTGGCACAGCCGGGCAATCCGAAGCCCCGGATGTTCCGCCTACCTGAGCATCAGGCCATCATTAACCGGATGGGCTTTAATAATGAGGGGTTGGCCCATCTGGTAAAGAATGTTGAAAATCGGCACTACAAAGGTGTTCTGGGAATCAACGTAGGCAAGAACAAAGATACGCCGAACGAGCAATCTGAACAGGACTACCGTAAAGGTATCGCCGGGGTTTACGCGCTGGCGGACTACATCACGGTGAACGTGTCCTCACCCAATACGCCAGGGCTGAGAGATCTGCAATTCGGTGACTCTTTAAAGCAGCTTCTCCACGGCATCAAGGATGAGCAGGCTCGTTGCCACAAGGCTCACGGGCGTTATGTGCCGATTGCGGTAAAAATTGCCCCGGATATGGACGACGAGGGCATCCGGTTTGTTGCCAAAGCTTTGCTTGAAGTGGGACTGGACGGTGTGATCGCTACCAATACAACCATCAGCCGAGACGCGGTTAAAGGCCATCGCCATGAGCAGGAGGCAGGCGGGCTGAGTGGTGCACCGGTTCGCGACGCATCGCTGCGGGTTATCGAAGGGCTCTACGCTGAGCTTGGTGATGGTTTGCCAATCATCGGCGTGGGCGGCATCAGTGACGGTGAAAGTGCGGCAGAAAAAATCCGGGCGGGCGCCAAACTGGTCCAGATCTACACTGGCTTCATCTATAAAGGCCCGGGTTTGATTCGCGAGGCGGTTGAGGCAATCAGGGTAGAACAGGAGAAAATTCGGGGGCGGTAAAAAAAGGTGGGCCCGCTAAGCGGGCCCTTGCGGGGAACGAACCCCGTGGCGCTTCTTCGCATGGTACGGGGCGGGAGGCCCCGTTTCGGTTGCTCGGAATACTGCGTCAAATTGTGTTGTTAATGTGTGAAAAAAACAGATCAAGTTAAACGGGGTAGGCCAACACCGACTTTAAGTCGCGGTTACGTTGGCTAACTTGTGGATGCCGGAAACGCCGGTCATGCCCTCCCAGTTATCTGTGCGGCCTTCTCGCCACCCATTCAACCATTCCTGACGCCCTTCTGGTTGATCAATCGGGCAGCTGTCTTTTGATTTGCCGGACACGCCAGCGAGATAACCCCGCTTGAATGCACGAGCGTACATATCTCTCTTCTGTCTTTTCATGCCGTTCCTCACTGATGGATTAACAGAAAATCGTGTACACATCTGCAGTGACCGCAGCAAAGTTGGTACCCATCCGGGATAACCCACTATTGCCAGCTCCGGTCAGAGCAGTCAGGATCCTGTTAACGGAAGCATTGTTTATTGAGCTTCCGGAACGACGCGTCAACTACAAGGTAAGACGAACCTTGAGCGGATGTACACTATTTATTTCGTCTATATGAAGCTTTTCTTATAGGTTTGTGAAATAACGATGACAGCCCTACTATGGGTTTTGCTGCTTTTCCGGCGGCTTACCGGCTTTATCCAGAAAACCAGGAGTTGATTTTGTCAAAGCATGTCTTTTTTGTAACCTGCCCTAAGGGCGTTGAGTATCTCCTGGGTGATGAACTGGAGAGCTTTGGCCTGGCACAGGTGCGCAATGCTCCGGCAGGTGTCTGGGTTGAGGGTGAGCTGGAAGCCGGCTACCGCGCCTGTATGTGGTCGCGGCTGGCTAATCGGGTGATTCTGCACATTGCGGAGGTGGATGCCCGAAGCGCTGAAGAGCTGTACGAAGGCGTGGTAGCACTGGACTGGCAAGCCCATATCCCGGCGGGCGGTAGTTTCCGGGTCAATTTTCTGGGGCAGAACGAAGAACTGCGCAATACCCAGTTTGGCGCCCAGAAAGTGAAAGACGGAATCGTGGACAGCATCCGTGGAGCCGGTGCGGCGAGACCTGCTGTTGCCCAAAAAGATCCGGACGTGACGATTTCGGCTCGTTTGAATCGTGGCCGGTTGGCGGTTGGCCTCGACCTCAGCGGTCACAGCTTGCACATGCGCGGCTATCGCACCGAGCAGGGGCTCGCCCCGCTGAAAGAGAATCTGGCCGCGGCATTGCTGTTGCGTGCGGGATGGCCGGAAATCGCGGCCGCCGGTGGTGATTTTGTCGACCCTATGTGTGGTTCAGGTACTTTGTTAATCGAAGCCGCGTTGATGGCCCTGGATATTGCGCCGGGTCGCAAACAGGATAGGTTCGGCTTTGAAAAGTGGCCGGGGCACCAGCCTGAGCTCTGGCTTGGTGTGCGCCAGGATGCTGAACGCCGGGCCTATGAAGGTAAGCAAGGCCGCGTGCCGGTCTTTGCCGGGTTTGATGAGGACTCACGGGTGTTAGACACGGCCTGGAGAAATATTCAACGGGCTGGCCTGGAAGGCATAGTGAACGTTGAAACGCGTTCGTTGGCACAGTTCGCGCGTCAGGAGGCCTGGGCCGAGCAGGGGTTGGTGCTGACGAATCCCCCTTATGGTGAGCGTTTGAGCGAGCGTAATCAGCTGGCCGGTATCTATCAGAGCCTGGGTGAAGTGGTTATCCGCGAGCTCTCCGGCTGGCGCCTGGCGGTCTTTACCGGTGCGCCGGAATTCGGCAAGTCTGTGGGCCTGCGCAGTTTCAAGCAGTACAACCTGTTTAACGGTAAGTTGCCGGCGCAGTTGTTGTTGTTTGAGGTGCGGGCAGAAAACGCCATGGTGCCGAGAGATCCAGCCGCTGCTGGTCAGATCATGCCGCGCATTGCGAATCCGGAGCGCGCAGACATGCTGCGCAACCGCCTGAAAAAGAACATCAAGTCCATCGGCCAATGGGCCAGAAAACAGAACATCGGCTGCTACCGTTTGTACGACGCCGACATGCCGGAATACGCCCTGGCAATCGACATCTACGAGGGCAGGGTGCACGTTCAGGAATATCTGGCACCCAAGTCCATCGACGAAAAAGCGGCCCGAGAGCGCCTGGCTGAGGCCATGGCCGTTATCCCGGAGGTTCTGGACATCGATCCACAAGACATGGTGTGCAAACAGCGCCAGCGCCAGAGCGGCACCAAGCAGTACGAAAAGCAGGCGGCGACGGGTGAGTACCTCAACGTGCAGGAGCATGGCTGCACGTTGAAAGTGAACCTGAAGGATTATCTGGACACCGGCCTATTCCTGGACCACCGCCCGGTTCGCCACTGGATACAGCAGCACGCTCAGGGCAAGCGGTTCCTGAACCTGTTCTGCTACACCGGTGCAGCTACTGTACACGCGGCCCTGGGCGGCGCCAGCCGCTCCCTGAGCCTGGACATGTCGAAAACTTACGTAAACTGGGCGATCGACAACCTGGCGTTGAACCGCGCGGATTTGCGGAAGCATGTTGTCGAGCAGGCCGATTGCCTGGCCTGGCTGGCGGACAGAAGAACTGCAAACCAGACCTTCGACCTGATATTCATGGACCCCCCGACCTTCTCCAATTCGGCCCGAATGGCTGGCGTGCTGGATGTCCAGCGGGATCACGGCGTCCTGGTGAGGCAGTGCATGGAGCGGTTATCCAGCGATGGCCTGCTGATCTTCTCCAACAACTTCCGCAAATTCAAACTGGACGATGACCTGGCGGAAGAGTTTGAAGTGAAAGACGTGACGGCCAGCACTCTGGACAAGGATTTCCAGCGGAATCAGAAAATTCACAGCTGCTGGCATATTCAGCACCGTACCTGACTGGCGGGGGAGGAGGCAGGTGGGGGCCTCTTTCCTGGAAACGCTACGAGCACATCCATGTGCGCTTCGCTCCGGCCATCCATGGCCTCCGAGATTCCAGGAAAGAGGCCCCCACCTGCCTCACCGGACGTCGGAGTGGGAGTCGTGGGGCGTAGGAAGTCTTCCGCTCAGAACTCGTAACGCAACCCGGAAGAAAACTGAAAGGTATTGGCACTGCTGCCGGTGTCCTTGAACAAACGCCCGCCTTCGAATACCAGAAACGTATTGTCCAGAACCTCGAAATCTACCCCCGCAAGCCAGCTGATGCTGAAACTGCTGTCAGGATAATCGCCTTCGATGTCCCGAAACTGGGCGTTGTAGCCTTCCTCACGGTTGGCCAGGGTGGCCTCGCCTTTGACGTGGGTAAACCCTGCCTGGGCATAGATGTTGGCATAACTGGTGACCGAGTAGTGCAAGCCCATATACCAACTGGCGAAGTAATCGATGGCCAGAGAAAGATCGCCGGGAGAAACGTCGGCGTCTTTGAAGCCGCCACCCAGACGAATCTCAGCGTGAATCAAATCATTCAGGTGGCCACCGATAACGATCGAGCCAGCCTGACCCCAGGCATCTTCTTTGGTGTTTTCGCCAACGGAGCGGTGTTCCAGGGCGGTAACCAGAAGCCCGACGTAATGTTTGTCAGAGCGGGGAGTTTCCTGCGCCTGGCTGGCCAGGGGTGTCAGGGAAAGTGCCATCAGGCTGGGAGTGAGGAAACGTAATGCGACCTTGTTCATTATTATCCGGCTTCCTGTCAGTAACGGTGCTGACGCCAGATTCTGCCTTGTGTAACGCTTTGTTACGCAGACGCCGGTCACACTTCCCTGTGACAGGCCAAAGGGTTTAAAGGTCTGCCAGCAGGCCCTGCTCCTGTGCCAGCATCAGCAGTGCATAGACGCCATTCTCCGGCAGTTGGGGCTCCAGGCCCTCATCAAACATCAGCTGGCGACGGCGGTCTTCGATGGCGTCGCTGTCCAAACCGCTGATCAGTTCCGAAATGGGGGCTATTTCAAAAGGTGCATCCTGGCTTACGGCACTGAAAATCAGGTCGATCAGGACTTCATCCGGGTCCATGCCATCCACGTATACGGTCTGGTCTGGCAGGTCTTGATGCAGCTCCTGAACGAGCTCAAGTAGTGGTACCCCTTGTTCCTCAAGATACAGAAGATCAATGTCGCCAAGATCGCCGTCTTCTGGCAGCCAGTCGTCTTCAGGGGCAATAACCACGGTTTTCATCTGCCCGTCTGCCAGCGACCAGGCCATGGCAATGGGGAAGAGGGTGTCGTCAGTCTGACAGTACTCGATGTCCAGAAAACGGGGTATCGACACAATAGACTCCGGTTAAGATCACAAGTTGAATATAGGGACAATCCGTCGCCCTGTAGGAGCGGCTGCGGCTTCATGCCATACTGTAGCGGCCATTATCAAGCAATCAGGAAGATCATGGAACACACTGAATTTAATAATGACTTGATTCAATTTCTGAATGCCTCGCCCACACCCTGGCACGCGGTAAATACCATGAAAGCCCGCCTCGATGCGGCCGGTTTTCAGCTCCTGGACGAGCGTGACGAGTGGGCTCTTGAGCAAGGGAAAGGCTATTACGCGATTCGTAATGGCTCATCCATCGTTGCTTTCCGCACCGGCATCAATGATGTGGTGAACTCAGGCATTCGCATGGTCGGTGCTCACACAGACAGCCCCTGCCTGAAAGTGAAGCCGAATCCGGAACTTCGCCGCAAGGGCTATTTCCAGTTGGGGGTTGAAGTCTACGGGGGCGTACTGCTGAACCCATGGTTTGACCGGGATCTGTCGTTGGCAGGCCGGGTGACCGTGCTGGATGATGCCGGCAAGGTGCAGGACACGTTGATCAATTTCCGCAAGCCGGTGGCCATCATTCCCAGCCTGGCCATTCATCTGGACCGCGAAGCCAACAGCAATCGCTCGGTCAACGCTCAGACCGACCTGCCACCGGTGATCATGCAGGTGCCCGAGACAGACACCACCGCGTTCAGCGATTTGCTGTCTGAACAGGTTGCCAGTGAGTCCGGTGTGAAAGTCCGCAAAGTGCTGGGCTACGAGCTCAGTTTCTACGACGCCCAAGGCGCCTCGTATGTCGGCCTGCGGGAAGACTTCCTGGCCTCTGCCCGGCTGGATAACCTGCTTAGCTGTTACATTGGCCTGCAGTCATTATTGAACACCTCCGGCGACGAAGCGGCCCTGCTGGTGTGCAACGATCACGAAGAAGTGGGCAGCATGTCTGCTGAAGGCGCGCAGGGGCCATTCCTTGCCACCGTGCTTGAGCGCTGGTGTGGTGCTGGCAAAGGCCGCGCCATTGCACATTCGATGATGATCTCTGCCGACAACGCCCATGGTGTTCATCCGAACTTCATGGACAAGCACGACGAAAACCACGGTCCGATTCTTAACCAGGGCCCGGTGATCAAGGTCAATCACAATCAGCGTTATGCCACCAACAGCCGCTCTGCGGCCTTGTATCGGCACATCAGTGACGAACTGGGCCTGCCGCACCAAACCTTTGTGGTACGCAGCGACATGGGCTGTGGCAGTACCATTGGCCCACTGACCGCCGGTAATCTGGGTGTAACCACGCTGGATATTGGTGTGCCACAGTTTGCCATGCACTCCATCCGTGAGCTGGTAGGCACCTCAGACGGCTACACCCTGTTCCAGGTACTGAAAGAGTTCATGCAGCGGGCAGAAGTGTTCTGAGGCAGAAAGCAAAAAGCCGCTGATTGAGAACAATCAGCGGCTTTTCAGAATAAGTGGCTCCCCGACCTGGGCTCGAACCAGGGACAAACGGATTAACAGTCCGTTGCTCTACCAACTGAGCTATCGGGGAACAGCATCAATACGCGGCGCATAGTAAGGGCTTTGATTTGCCTCGTCAACCCCCTGAAATAAAAGGTCAAAATTTGCACACATCCAGTCAATCTCCGTACCGACCACCGGTCTGGTTGCGTAACGGGCACATTCAGTCGGTCTGGCAAACGCTGTTCCGAAACGTGTCCATGCCAGCGCCGGAGACCGCCGTTATCGCCACGCCCGATGACGACGAGTTGCATCTGGACTGGTACCGTCAGGGTAGTGAGCGCCTCGCCATCATATCCCATGGTCTGGAAGGCCACAGCCGCCGGCCTTACGTGCTTGGGCTGGCAAGGGCGCTGATGGCCGACGGTTGGGACGTACTGGCCTGGAATTTCCGCTCCTGCGGTGGCGTGATGAACCACCAACCCAGGTTCTACCACAGCGGCGCCACCGAAGATCTCCACGCCGTCGTCAGCCACGCCCTGGCAGGCAGCTACAACAACGTCTTTTTGTCTGGCTTCAGCATGGGAGGTAATCTGACACTGCTTTACCTTGCGCAACAAAGCGAACAGGTTGATAGCCGAATCAGCGGCGCCGTCACCTACTCAGTCCCCGCAGACCTCGCCGGCAGTGCCGACATGCTGGCACTGCCCAGCCGCAAGATCTATATGCAACGATTTTTGAGAGACCTGCACGGTAAAATGCAGGAAAAAGCCGAACGCTTCCCCGGCCTGATTGACGTCAGCGGCTTCGAAAAAATCCGCAACTTCCACCAGTTCGACAACCGCTACACCGCGCCCCTGCATGGCTTCAAAGACGCTCACGATTACTGGGCCAATTGCTCAGCATTGTTCCGATTAAAAGACATCCGCGTACCGGCCCTGATGGTCAACGCCGCCGACGATCCGTTCCTGTCACCACAATGTTTTCCGGAATCCCGAAAGATTCTTGGCGCTCATGTGAAGATGGAAGTGCCGAAGTGGGGAGGGCATGTCGGTTTTGTTGAGCACGCCAGAGACGGTTACTACTGGTCAGAAAGAAGGGCATTGGATTTCGTAAGAAGCGGCTTCAGCTGACCCCAAAGGTTTTCCAGTAACATGGGTTGAGCCTCTTCCGTCGGATGAATACCGTCGTCCTGCATCATCCCGCCCTCGTTGTAGATTCCTTCAAGAAAAAAAGGAACCAGAACCGCATCGTAGCGGTCAGACAGGTTCGGAAAGATATCCGCGAACATTTGAGTGTAGCGCTGGCCATAATTGGGCGGAATCTGCATGCCCACAATCAAAGGCATTGCACCATTATCCTGAACCAACTCGATCATCCGGGCCAGATTGGACTCAATCACCTCGGGCGGAAAACCCCGCAGGCCATCATTGCCACCCAGCTCAAGGATGACAACATCAGGCTTATTCTTGTCAAGCAAACCCGGCAGCCGCCGCAGACCACCATCCGTAGTCTCACCACTGATGCTGGCATTCACCACCCGCCAGGGCATGCCACGGTCTTCGAGACGATCCCGAAGCAGCTGCACCCAAGCGGTCTCAGAAGGTACGCCATAAGCAGCACTCAAACTGTCTCCGACCACCAGCAGCGTATTCTGGCTGGCCAGAGCCGGCCAGCAAAGCAGCATAAATGCCAGGAATGCGATTGATCTGACGTACGCCGATATCGTATGCATAGTAAATTCGTATACCCTTTACAGATTCAAAAATCAGAGCCAGACAACGGAGCCACCGTGAACCAGATGACGGATCTTAGCACTACCGACACCAGCCCCATGTTACGGGTGACGGATCTTACCCACCGGGTAAGCCTGGAAACAGATACGTTGACGATCTTGCAGGGGGTCAGTCTGGAAATCAATCGGGGAGAATCCGTAGCCATCGTTGGTCGTTCCGGATCGGGCAAAACTACCCTCCTGGGATTGCTGGCGGGGCTCGACACGCCGACAGAAGGAACCGTATCGCTCGACGGCGCACAGATCAGCAGCCTCAGCGAAGACGAACGGGCAAAGCTCAGAGCCAGCCGGGTTGGATTTGTGTTCCAGTCATTCCAGCTACTGCCAGCGCTCAGTGCCCTTGAGAACGTTATGTTGCCGCTGGAGTTGGCGGGTATGGATGCGCCAGAGGTTCGTGCCAAAGAGCTGCTGGAGCGCGTGGGGCTGGGTGAACGTTTGAATCACACCCCGCGCCAGCTATCCGGCGGCGAGCAGCAGCGAGTGGCCATCGCCCGGGCCTTTGCGTCAGATCCCGTGATTCTGTTTGCCGACGAACCCACCGGCAACCTTGACAACCGCACCGGCCAGGACGTGTCAGATCTGCTGATGGCGCTTAACCGGGAGCAGGGCACCACGTTGGTCATGGTTACCCACGATGAACACCTTGCGGCTCGCTGTGGTCGCCAGTTACATATCGAGGCCGGCATTTTGACAGAGCCGGAGCTGGCTCGGGAGCAGGCGAACTGATGGCAGCCAAACAAAAACTGATGTCTGTGCGCCGGGACTGGCGCGAGCGTGACGTTCGGGTTGTCCTGGTTGCACTGATCATCGCCGTTGCGACGGTCGCCACCATCGCCCTGTTCGCCAATCAGCTTCAGCGCACGCTGGTGTCATCCGCCAGTTCCTTTCTTGCCGCTGACCGACAGCTGGAAGCCGAAAACGGCCGTCCGGTACCGCAAGAATGGATTGAAGAAGCTCGGAGCCGGGGCCTGGAGACCGGCCAGATGGTTGAATTTTCCACCATGGTGTTCGGTGAAAGCGGGTTCCAGTTGGTTTCCGTCAAGGCGGTCAGTGACGAATACCCGTTGCGCGGCGAGATTGAAATACAGTCCGGCATGGATGATGTCGACGACAGATTGTGGGAGCCGGCCCGGGCCGTGGTGAAATCTGGGTAAACCCAAGGTTGCTGCGCTTGCTGGAACTTGAAATCGGCGACAGCCTTGAGGTCGGCAACCTTGAGCTGGAAATCACCAGCCTGCTGATTCGTGAGCCGGACGGAGGCTTCCGGCTGTCGTCACTGGCGCCGCGAGTGATGCTTCACGTGGATGATGTGGCTGGCACCGGGGTGATTCAGGATGGCAGCCGCGTTGAATACGTGTATCTGTTTGCCGGGGCGGAGAACGTTCTGGACGAATACTATCAATGGCTGGAACCGCAAATGGAGCCCAGCCATGAATGGGAAGGCGTGCGCGATGGCGAAACCTTCTCTCGCTCGCTGGAGCGGGCTGAGCGGTTCCTGTTGCTGGGTGGCAGTCTTGCGGTCCTGCTGGCTGCCGTCGCCGTTGCCGTGGCCAGTCGGCAATATGCGCTGTCTCAGCGCGACACGGTCGCCTTGCTGAAAACCCTTGGGCTGTCCAGCAAAGGTATCGGTGGTCTTTATCTGCGCCGGCTGGCTCTTTGGGGTATTGCCGGCATGGTCGGTGGGCTGCTGGTGGCGTTGCCGTTGTTCTGGATTCTGGTGCAGCTGTTGAGCGATGTGCTCGAGCAGCCGGTGGATTTCTATCTCGATCCCACCGCGCTGTTGCCTGCCCTTTTAACGGCTCTGGTGTCGCTGTTTGCTTTTGCGTACCCGCCGATTCGCCGTTTGCGGCACGTCGCCGCCATGCGGGTATTACGTTCGCAACCCGGTGAAACCGGGCGTGAAGCTATCCCGGATCTGATTATTGCGATCCTTGCGGTGTTTGGCCTGGTCTGGTTGTACGCTGGCGAAGTGGCGCTGGTGGTGTCTTTGCTGGGTGGCCTGGTTATTTTGCTGGCTGTGCTGGCATTGCTTGGCGGCCTGATGGTCGCTGCATTGCGGCGGGTACGGGGTGGCGGTAATGCCTGGCGCCTGGCGCTGGTGGGACTGTACCGGCACCGGCAAGCCAGCATGGCGCAAATGGCGGTATTCGCGATGACGTTAATGCTCGCAGCCACCCTGATACTCGTACGGTCGTCCTTGCTGGATGACTGGCAGGCTCAACTGCCTGACAGCGCCCCTAATCACTTTCTGATCAACATTGCACCGGAAGTCGGTCGATGAAGTAGAAGCCTTCTGGGTAGAGCGAGATGCCCCCCTGGATACTCTGTACCCGATGGTTCGCGGCCGATTGACGGAGTTGAACGATCAGCCGGTGCAGGAAGCCGTCACTAAAGACGAGCGGGTCGGCGCTCTGAACCGGGAGCTCAACCTGACGTGGATGGCCCAGCTGCCGGCAGACAATGAAATTGTTGAGGGGACCTGGTTTGCCGATGGCGAAACCGAGGGTGTGTCTGTCGAAGCCGAGCTGGCGGAGCAACTGGGGTTGATCATCGGTGATCAACTGACCTTTACCATCGGTTCTGAAACCGTTACGGAGCCCATTACCAGCATTCGAACGGTGCAGTGGGACAGCATGCGGCCTAATTTTTACATGGCTTTTCCTCCCGGAGGTGGGCTGACGGATATGCCGAGCACCTGGATTACCAGCTTCCACCTGGATGCCGACAACAAGGTTGCGCTGAACGAGTTCTCCCGGCGCTTTCCGACCGTGTCGGTGTTGGAGCTGGACCACATTATTGAACGGATTCAGCAGATCGTCCGCCAGGTCACTCAGGCAATCGAGGCTATATTGGCGTTGATTCTGGCCGCCGCTCTGGTCGTTATGGCCGCGGTGGTCAGTGCCACACTTCGGGACCGTCAGCGAGAGGGTGCGTTGCTCAGGACCCTGGGTGGCCAGCAATCCCTGCTGGCGCGCAGTACCATGCTGGAATTCGCGCTGCTTGGATTCGTGGCAGGTGTGCTCGGAGTGCTGGCGGCTGAAGCCGCGGTCTATGCGCTGCAGGTGCGGATGTTTGAAGGGAGTTTCCGCTGGCACTGGCAGGTGATGTTACCAATACCGGTGATCAGCGCATTGTTGCTGGCGTTTTTCGGGCGCTGGCAGTTGCGCCCGGTGCTCAGTGTGTCGCCGATGCTGCTGCTCCGGCGACTCGAGTAGGGCGGATCAGCGATAGTTCGCGAGAATGGCCTCCAGTTCGCCATTCTCGCGAATCACTTCGAGTTCCTCGTTGAAGGACTTTGCAAAGTCGGCCCACTCTGGACGCAACATGATCCGGAACCCGTACTGGCTGATGGCGTTATCCGAAGAGCGAAACTGCTCTGATAGCCCCTCTGTTTTCAGTATCCATCTTCCAACCAGGCGATCAGCCAGGGCAGTGTCAAATCGGTCGCCGTGGAGCAAAAAGCGGAACATGTCCCGATCTCTGCGGCACGTCAAATCGCTGGATTTTGTCGTCTTCAAAATAAGGTGCGATCTGCGGGATAGAGGTAACCAAGATGGGTGACCACTGTTTTTCCAAACAGGTCGCTGGGGTGTTGATAGTCCAGATCTGAGTCAACTGAAAAGAAAAACACTTCTTCGACATGAACAACCGGGTCGGTGAACAGGAAGTTCTCGGGTTCTTCTGTCCACTCGATGGCACGCGGCGTGCCGTCCAGGTAGCCTTCCTCGAGCATCGAATCGACCCGTTTTCTCGGGATCTTCAAGGGCTCAAGACCATAACCCATGCGAGGTACAATCAGTTCTACTACGTCCCACATGATGCCCGACGGCTCTTCGCCATCTACGATCAGGTAAGGAGGATATCCGTTCGGTGAGATATTGAATCGAAACGTGTCAGAGGGCTCGGCTGCCTGCAAAGGCAAGGCAAAGCAGAGTCCCGCCAGCAGCGCTGAAACCCGGTTGTGTGAAAATCGTGATGCTGGGTACTGCGATGGCGTCATTGCGAGGAACTCAGGTTAGAACAGGTTTACTCTGTTTCTCCGTTTTACAGGCGCGGCTGTTTCCCTGCCAGAACGATTGCTAGATAGTAACGTTTTCCTTATTTATTTCAATTATTTTGAATCTAACTTTAGGCTAACCCGCTACTTCAACGGGTTAGCCTTGTTGATTTTGATCAGGCCCAGGCTCTGCGAAGCACAGAGAGTGCATCGTCCAGAGACACTTCTCTTGGGTTGAACATGATCGAGCCGTCGTCCAGTGCCATTTCGGCAATGGCCTCAAGCTGGCTCTCCAGAACCTTGCCAGTCTCCTTCAGTGTACGCGGCAACTGGCAGCGTTTGTAGAGGGCATCGCGAAGCTTCCGGATGGACGAAATGCTGGCTTCAGCGCGGCGGCTGGCCGGTGTTGCGGAAAAGACTTCAGGGCCTTCCAGATACAACAACAGCTCACCCAGGGGTTCCCGAATGCTCTCCAGGTTAAATTCCAGCACGTAAGGCAGATACAGGCTCATGCACAGGCCGTGGGGCAGGTGGCAGATGGCGCCGGTTGCGTGCCCCAGGGAGTGCACCAGGCCAACCATGGAGTTAGAGAACGCAATGCCCGCCATGGTGGATGCCTGAGCCAGCTCCAAGCGGCCATGTTCGTCTTTCGGATTATCCATGACCTGCAACAGAGACTGACTGACCTTTTTCACTGCCGCGGTCGCGTAGGCATCGCTGAGGGGATTCTTGGCCATGCAGGTAAAGGCTTCGGTGGCGTGGGTCATGGCATCCATGGCCGTTGCCGCCGTGATATGAGGCGGCAGGGTCAGGGTCATGCGCGGATCAATAATGGCGGCATTTGGCAGCAGGAACGATGAGGTGAATGGCAGTTTGACGCCTTTTTTCTCATCGGTGATGATCGCCACTGAAGTAACCTCAGAGCCGGTGCCGGCGGTGGTTGGCACCACGAAGAAGGGCTTCAACGGGTGTTTCAGAATACCGGCACCGCTGTATTTGGCGATATCGTCGCCACCTTCGGAAACCAGAATGTTGACGGCTTTGCCGGTATCGATGGCCGAGCCACCACCTACGGCAATGATGGAGTCGCATTTCTCTTTACGGTACACCTTGGCGATATCACGAACGACCGTGGTGGAGGAGTCCGGCGGCACGTCGTCGTAGATGGCGACAATCTCAAGCCCGCTCTCTTCACAGGCAGCGATTACCGGGTCCAGCAGGCCCGCGGCGCGAACGCCTTTGTCGGTCACAATCATGGGTCGCTTGGCAGCCAGCCCGGTCAGTTCGTATGGAATGTGTTCCAGAGCCGCTTTGCCGGCAATTACTTTTACTGGGCAGAAGAACTCATAGTAGTTATTGGTCATTATGCTCTCACTGTCTCGACAAAATTGGTGGCAACTTTCAGGTAGATGCGGGCGGCGCTCAGTAGTTTCTCCGGCAGATGCAGGTTGGCCGGATATTCTTTAACCGCCCGTTCTGCAACCAGTTTGGGGAGGATGAAAGACTCGAGGCGATTCAGCACTCTGGTCATTCTGACCGCCAGACTGACATCGCCATCGACCAGCATTCGGTCGTTGGCAAAGGCGACAGAGGTCTTCTCCTGAAAAGACAGCACCAGAAACGCATGAGTCATGTGCTTGAATTGAATAGATAGGTCTACGGGGCGCGGCGCGCCGTCACGATGGTAATGCAGTAGGCCGTCCCCCGTGTGTTCGACGATCAGTTTCGGGCCGTTCGGCATTACCTGCATTTCAAACAAAAAGCCCACAGGCAGGGCGCGGGTCTCATTGCGAGTGGTTTCATCTACTTCGCTGATTGCCTGCAGTGCCCGGCCCATTACCTGGAACATCAGTCCCACATAACTCCGCCTGGCATGGGAAACCATCGGTTGAAGTCGCTTTACGAGCATGATCGATATCCGATTGTTGATTGTTTCACTGATTTTTAGAGTTATTGCTCTAAAAGTCAATGCAATCAGTGACGGGGTTTTCGTGTCAGCGTGGCAAATATGACCGTTCAACAAAAACGGGAGCTTGAAGCTCCCGTTAATTCAATCAATTACTCTCGGCTATTGGGTCAGGTCCGCGAGCTTGCGTTTGGCCTCGGCGCCGATCTCGCCGCCGGCTTCCGCCGCTGCGGAATAGTATCTTGCGGCATCCTCGCGACGGTTCTGCCGGCTGGCTACGTCACCCAGGCGAAGGTAGGCAATCGATGTCGGTACCACCTGATTGGCGCGCTCAAGGTGGCCCCGGGATTTGTCCAGGTTGTTCAGCTCAAGGGCATTCAAGCCGTTGTAAAGCTGGTACTCAAACATTTCCGGGTATAGTGAGACCGCTTTGTCGAAGTCAGCCTGCGCTTTTTCCCGCTGCTTCTGATCCTCATAAATTCGTCCGCGTAGCGCGAAGAATTTGGCTTCACGGGGTTCCAGCTCGATGGCCTTGTTAATGGATGCAAGCGCGGCGGTCATATCACCTTTAGACGCCAGCTTCAGGGCTTCATCGTGGGCATCATAGGCGGGCTGAAGTTTTTTGATCATGGCAATGCGCCGCTGATAGATATCCCGGCCCCGGAAGCCACCGGCACCCAACTGATCCACCAGCTTCTGGTTTTCCTGAACCCGTCGGGCGGACGGTGGGTGGGTGGCAAACATGTTGTCCAGCCAACCGCTTTCCCGACCCTGGGACAGCTCCAGGAACAACTCTTGCAGCTCCACTGCCGCCTGGGGATCGTAACCTGCCGCTTTCATGTAACGGATGCCGTAGTGGTCAGACTCAAGCTCATCGCCCTGGCTGTACTGCGCCAGCGCTAATTGAGCACCCATCGCGGCACCCCCCATGATCAACCCGGCCCACTCGTTGTCCGATAACGCAAAACCGAGGCCTGCAACCCCGGCGCTGATCAGCATACCCTGCTGCATGCGCTGAACGCTGTGGCGGGCGGCCGCGTGAACAATCTCATGGCCGATAACGGATGCAAGCTGCGCTTCGTCATCAAACTTCACCAGCAAACCCCGGTTGATGGCGATTTTGCCGCCGGGCAATGCCCAGGCATTGGGCACGCTGCTGTTCAGCACAACAAACTCATAGGGCAGGTCAGGGCGGTCGCTTACCCTGGCCATTTTCATCCCAACTTCACGCACATAGACCGTCAGTTCTGGATCGAGGTAGAACCGGCCGCCCTGGGTTTGTTGGGTAGGCGTGTACTGTTCGGCGCCAAGAGCCAGTTCCTGGCTTTCTGAAATCAGCGACAGTTGTTTTTTGCCGGTCACAGGGTTGACCGCACAGCCTGCGATGGTAAGCAACATCGCGACAAGCGCGATCAATCTGGTAAAGCGTCCGGGGTTCACAGCTGACTCCTTTGAATGTTCTGGTCCGTTAAGGCGAAACTACAAAATGATAGTGACCAGTATATAGCACACTGTGCCCTGCGTTTGGGTGTCAGTTCTGTGCAGTGATGGCCCGATCAGGGGGCTTCGCGTATGATAGCAGGAGTTTTCCTTCGCACTTTCTCTCTTGCACAAACGGACTGACAACCACGCCATGAGCTATTACCTGGAACTCATTGCACTGTTCTGGTTTCTCCTCTGCTGGGTAGGCTATACCTGGTATTCACGCAACCGCGCCAATTCTCGCGCTTGCCTGTCCAACACCCTCGATATGTACCGCGAAGACTGGATGAGGGTGATGTTGAAACGTGAAAACCGGATTTCAGACGCCTCCGTTGTTGGCAACCTGGAGCGCAACGGCGCCTTCTTTGCCTCCAGTTGCCTGCTGATTCTTGCCGGTATCATCACAGCCCTGGGTTACACCCGGGAGGCCATGGAAGTGTTTGCGACCATGCCCTTCAGCGCCGTACCTACCCGAGAAATCTGGGAACTCAGGTTGGTGGTTTTACTGGTGGTGTTTGTTTACGCCTTCTTCAAATTCACCTGGTCCATGCGCATGTACAATTTTGTGGCGGTGATGATCGGCAGTGCGCCCTTGCCAGACGACACCAAAACCAGCCCCGCGGCAAGAGAGGCTTTTGCTCGGAGCGCTGGCAACATTTGCAACCTGGCCGGTGATGCCTTCAACCTCGGGCTACGCTCGTACTACTACGCCCTGGCGGTGGTGGCCTGGTTTATCCATCCAGTGGTGTTTATCGGTGCCTCAACCCTGGTAGTGGTTGTACTCTACCGTCGGGAGTTTCGCTCAGAGGCTTTGTCTGGACTGAGAGCCGGCAAGGTTTTCGATGAAGCGGTGCCGGGCAAGCCGGACACGGAAGCGACCACCAAAAGCTGATCTGCAGGATTTCCCTGAATGAATGATGAAACCCGAATCAACCGGGTCACCCGGTTTGTGAATACGCTGAACCAGGCCCGTGAACTGGGCCTGGCGGTAAGAGAAGCGGGCGAAGGCTACCTGATCATGGAGCTGCCCTACAGCGACAGGATCATCGGCAACCCCGACACCGGTGTTATACACGGTGGTGCCATTACTACCCTTATGGATACTGCCTCCGGCTCGGTGATGATCTGCGCTCTGGAGGAGTTTGAACTTTGCCCGACCCTGGATTTGCGCGTGGATTACATGCGCCCGGCGGAACCCCACAAACCGGTGTTCGCGAGAGCAGAAACCTACAAAATCACCAAAAACATCATCTTCACCCGCTGCGAAGCCTATCAGGAAGGCGGAGAGACCATCGCTAATTGCGTGGGCACGTTCATGCGAATCGGCAAAGAAGCCACACCAAAATCCTACCGAGACCTGATCACCGGAGGCGAGGAATGACCGATCCGGAAATCCTGAAATACACCCAGAAAACCGGCGATTTCTCCCGCATGCTGGAGAGCATTCCCTACGCTACCTGGATTGGTTTGCAGTGTGACCGCTTTGGCGATGACCTGATCTTCCGTTTGCCAAAGAAGGAAGAGAACCTGGGCAACCCGATACTGCCGGCCATCCATGGTGGTGTGATCGGGGGCTTCATGGAAATGTCTGCTGCAATCTATCTGATCATGTCTCAGGACACCCTGCGCATGCCCAGAATCGTCGACTTCTCCCTGGACTATTTACGTGCCGGCCTGAACCGGGAAACCTACGCCGAATGCCATCTGACCCGCCAGGGCAATCGGGTAGCCAACGTGATGATCTCCGCCTGGCAAAAATCCCGCTCTCAGCCCATTGCCACGGCCCGCGCACACTTCCTGTTAGAAGACTGATTTTGCTCGCAAGCCGGGGTTGAAATGCTCCGGCTTAACCCCATCTCTTTGCACATCCCGATCTGTATTGGTGCAGGCCAGCAGGTGGGGACAGGTTTCCGAAACACGCCTCGAGACGTCCATGCTCGGCTCGGGCTCCGCCATCCCTGGCTCCGCACGGTTCCGGAAACCTGTCCCCACCCGCTCGCCCAGACTCCGTGCAGGTTTCGACATTGCGCAAAAGTCGGGTGGTGTGATCGGAGCATGCTTTCCAAAACCTTGCGGAGCCATGGATGGCGGAGCAGAGCGTACAGGGAAGTATTCACAGCGTGTTTTGGAAAGCATGCTCCGATCACGCCGCTCCACCCAAGTTAGAACGAGCAGGAGATAAACAAAGCCATGACGGTAGAAACCAACAAAGAGACCCTGGGATTCCAGACCGAAGTGAAGCAGCTGCTTCACCTGATGATCCATTCTCTGTACTCCAACAAGGAAATCTTCCTTCGTGAGCTGATTTCCAACGCCTCAGACGCCGAAGACAAACTGCGCTTCGCCGCCCTGAAAGACGACAAACTCTACGAGGGCGATTCTGAACTCCAGATCCGCCTGGACTACGACAAAGACGCGGGCACCATCACCCTGGCCGACAACGGCATCGGCATGACCCGGGACGACGTGATCTCCAATCTGGGCACCATCGCCCGCTCTGGCACCGCCGAATTCCTCAAACAGTTGTCTGGTGACGAGAAGAAAGATAGCAAGCTGATCGGCCAGTTCGGCGTAGGCTTCTATTCTGCTTTTATCGTTGCTGACAAAGTCGACGTGTTCACCCGCCGCGCAGGCACACCGGCCGAAGAGGGCGTGCACTGGGAATCCAAAGGCGATGGCGAGTTCACCATCGAGCCGGTAAATCGCGAGAAACGCGGTACCGAGATCGTCATTCATCTCAAGTCAGACGCCAAGGAATTTGCCGACGGCTGGAAGCTGCGCAGCCTGGTCAAGAAGTACTCTGACCATATTTCTTTCCCGGTGGTCATGAAGGCCGAGTCTGAGGAAGAAGACAAGCAGGGCGAATACGAAACCGTCAACGATGCCACCGCCCTGTGGACGTTGCCGCGTACCGAGATCAAAGACGAAGAGTACAAAGAGTTCTACAAGCACATCGCCCACGACTTTGAAGACCCGCTGACCTGGTCTCACAACAAAGTTGAAGGCAAGCTGGATTACACCAGCCTGTTGTACCTGCCCAAGCGTGCGCCGTTTGATATGTACAACCGGGAAGCCCCGCGCGGCCTGAAGCTTTACGTTCAGCGCGTATTCATCATGGACGACGCGGAGCAGTTCCTGCCGTTGTATCTGCGTTTCACCAAAGGTGTGATCGACTCCAATGATCTGTCGCTGAACGTGTCTCGGGAGATTTTGCAGAACGACAGCACCGTGGAAAGCATCCGCACGGCGGTCACCAAACGTGTGCTCGACATGCTGTCGAAGCTGGCCAAGAAGAGTGCAGATGAGTACCAGCGTTTCTGGGATGAATTCGGCACTGTGCTCAAAGAAGGTCCGGCTGAAGATTTCAGCAACCGTGAAAAGATCGCTGGTCTGCTGCGTTTTGCCTCTACCCACACGGGCGAGTCGACCCAGAATGTGTCTCTGGATGACTACATCGCCCGGATGAAGGAAGGTCAGAGCAAGGTCTACTACGTGACCGCAGATAACTTCATGGCGGCCAAGAGCAGTCCGCACCTGGAAGTGTTCCGCAAGAAGGGCATCGAGGTACTGATCCTGTCTGATCGCATCGACGAGTGGATGATGGGCTACCTCAGCGAGTACGACAGCAAGCAGTTCCAGGACGTGGCCCGTGGCGATCTTGACCTCGGCGACGTGGAAACCGAGGAAGACAAGAAGCACCAGGAAGAAGCGGCTAAAGAGCACAAAGGTCTGACTGATCGTATCCAGAAGGCGCTGGAAGATCGTGTTCAGGAAGTGCGGGTGACCAATCGCCTGACCGACTCACCGGCCTGTCTGGTGACCGGGCAGTTTGATATGGGTGCCCAGATGAAGAAGATCATGGAGGCTGCTGGCCAGCAGGTGCCAGACAGCAAGCCGATCTTTGAAATCAACGTGGATCACCCGTTGGTACAGCGCCTGGAGCAGGAAAGCAAAGACGAACGCTTTGGCGAGCTGTCTGCGGTTCTGTTTGATCAGGCCACCCTGGCCAGCGGCGAGCAGCTGAAAGACCCTGGCGCTTACGTAAGCCGTCTGAACCGTCTGTTGCTGGAGCTGGCTAACTAAGCCGGCTGCCGAGATGCAGCAGATCATTGTGGACATCAGCATCAGCCCTGATGAGTGGATCAAGCTCTATCAGGGCGTGGCCACTGATGTTCGCACTACGTGCCGGGACGGGCGCTCCGTCCGCTTCCCGGGCCGTATCCTTTCCCGCTTTTATCTGAGAGATGGTATTCAGGGCAGCTTCCGCATCCTGTTTGACGACAGTGGCAAGTTTGTCTCTATCGAACGTCTCTAGTCATTGATAAAAACTCTCAAAAGCTTATCTTTAATTAATTGTTTCTTCCCTGTGGTCGCGCGCTAAGGTTGATGTGTTCTCGTTACACAGGAGTTGCCCTATGTCAGCGTTAACCACATTTGTCTCAGTACCCTTGAGTGATTCTCTAGGTATTCTGGCGGACTACTATCAGAACTACGCAATCTCCCGTTGAGGGGAATTCCAACGCAGACCAGTCAAACGGGAAGACCATAGGCATTCACTATTCAGACGGTAGGAAACATTCAAGCAGGCAATTTTGAATGATCTATCCTTAGTGGTGCCAAAAGACGAACTCATTTTTTGCCAATGACGCAGAAACAGGAGAATACGATGTCTGATAACAATACTGGCGGTAAATGCCCGGTAATGCACGGCTCGAACACTCAAGAGCGGAGTGATGTTAAGGCCTGGTGGCCAGAGAATCTGAATCTCGAGATCCTTCATCAGCATGACACCAAAACAAACCCTCTTGGCCAGGATTTTGACTACAGCGAAGAAGTCAAAAAGCTTGACCACAAGGCCCTCGAGAAGGATATGCACGAGCTGATGACCGACAGCCAGGACTGGTGGCCTGCGGACTGGGGGCATTACGGTGGCCTGATGATTCGTCTGGCGTGGCACGCTGCGGGTACTTACCGCCTGGCCGATGGCCGTGGTGGTGCTGGCACTGGTAACCAGCGCTTTGCTCCTCTCAACTCCTGGCCCGATAACGGCAACCTGGACAAGGCCCGTCGTCTGCTGTGGCCTCTCAAGAAAAAGTACGGCAACAAGATCAGCTGGGCCGACCTGTTTATTTTGGCCGGTAACGTTGCCTATGAGTCCATGGGCTTTAAAACCTTCGGCTTCTCTTATGGCCGTGCGGACATCTGGCACCCGGAAGAAGACATCTATTGGGGTGCAGAGAAAGAGTGGCTGGCACCGTCAGACAGCCGTTACGACGACGTGACCAAGCCGGACACCATGGAAAATCCGCTGGCCGCCGTTCAGATGGGTCTGATCTATGTGAACCCGGAAGGTGTCAATGGTAACCCTGATCCTCAGGCGACGGCCGAGCAGGTTCGTACCACTTTTGCCCGTATGGCAATGAACGATGAAGAAACTGCAGCCCTGACCGCTGGCGGTCACACCGTGGGTAAAGCACACGGTAATGGCAATGCGGAAGCGCTCGGGCCAGAACCCGAAGGTGCAGATATTGAAACCCAGGGTTTCGGCTGGATCAATCCGAACATGGATGGCAAGGCCACCAATGCCGTGACCTCCGGTATCGAAGGTGCCTGGACCACCAATCCGACCAAGTTCGACATGGGTTACTTCGACCTGCTGTTTGGTTATGAGTGGAAGCTCACCAAGAGCCCGGCCGGTGCCAACCAGTATGAGCCAATCGACATTAAAGAAGAGGACATGCCGGTTGATCCCACGGACATGAAAACCCGTGTTCGGCCGATGATGACCGACGCCGACATGGCCATGAAGGTGGACCCCAAGTACCGTGCTATCTGCGAGAAGTTCATGGCAGATCCGGCGTACTTCCAGGATTGCTTTGCCCGCGCCTGGTTTAAGCTGACGCACCGTGACATGGGCCCGAAAGCCCGTTATATCGGTCCGGACGTGCCGGCAGAAGACCTGATCTGGCAGGATCCTTGCCCCCAGGGTGAAACCAACTACGTCGAAGAAATCGTCAAGGCGAAGATCGATGAAGCTGGTCTGAGCCTGAACGAGCTGATCACGACCGCCTGGGACAGTGCCCGCACTTACCGTGGTTCCGACATGCGTGGTGGTGCCAACGGCGCTCGCATCCGTCTGGCTCCGCAGAAGGACTGGGAAGGTAACGAGCCGGATCGTCTGGCCAAGGTGCTGAAGGTCTACGAGCGGATCTCTGCCGAGACTGGCGCCAGCATTGCTGACGTCATTGTTCTGGGCGGTAATCTGGGCGTTGAGAAAGCCGCCAAGGCCGCTGGCCACGCAGTACACGTGCCCTTCCTGAAGGGCCGCGGCGACGCGACTGACGCGCAAACTGATGCTGCGTCCTTCGAGCCGATGGAGCCGCTGGCAGATGGCTTCCGCAACTGGTTGAAGAAGGACTACGTGGTCAAGCCGGAAGAAATGCTTCTGGACCGCGCCCAACTGATGGGTCTGACCGCGCCTGAAATGACCGTTCTGATGGGCGGCATGAGGGTGCTGGGCACCAACTACGGCAACACCAAGCACGGTGTGTTCACAGATCGCGTTGGCCAGCTAACCAACGACTTCTTCGTGAACCTGACCGACATGGCCAACCGTTGGGAGCCCACTGGCAAGAACTCCTACAACATCGTGGATCGCAAGAGCGGCAACACCAAGTTCACAGCGACCCGTGTTGACCTGGTGTTCGGTTCCAACTCCATCCTGCGCGCTTACGCGGAAGTGTATGCCCAGGACGACAGCGAAGAGAAGTTCGTCAACGACTTCGTCGCTGCCTGGACCAAGGTCATGAACGCCGATCGTTTCGACGTTAAATAAGACCTGAACGAAGCAGTAATCGGGCACCCCGTCTCCGGGGTGCCCATCTATCAACTTCCCTCCAAATTCCTTACAATCCCTCCCGCCTGATATCTGATCAGTTTTTAGACTTTACCTGTTACTGGAGCACTCATGCGGATCATCCTCGCCCCGATGGAAGGGCTGGTCGACGCACCCATCCGCGAAACCCTGACCAAAGTCGGTGGTATCGACCGGTGCGTAACCGAATTTATTCGCGTGACCCATGGCATGCTGCCACCCCGTATTTTTTACAAGTACGCACCTGAACTCTTCAACAATGCGCTGACTCAGGTGGGCACGCCGGTGGCTGTTCAGTTGCTGGGCTCCAACCCGGAAATGATGGGCCGCCACGGCGCCAAGGCGGCTGAACTGGGTGCCATGCAGGTCGACATCAACTTTGGGTGCCCGGCAAAAACTGTCAACAAGCACAAAGGCGGTTGTGTGCTGATGCGGGAGCCTGAGCTGATGTACGAGATTGCAGCCGCCGTCCGCAAAGAGGTGCCTGCCCACATTCCGGTGACCGCCAAGATGCGGTTGGGCTACGACGATCGCTCTATGGGCGTGGCCTGTGGCCAGGCTCTGGAAGCCGCTGGTGCTTCGGAAATTGTGATTCACGCCCGCAGCAAAGTGGATGGCTACAAACCACCGGCCTACTGGGAAGAAATCGCCAAAGTGCGTGAAGCGGTCAACAGCCATGTGATCGCCAACGGCGAAATCTGGAACGTCGCGGATTACTGGCGCTGCCGCGAGGTCTCTGGCTGTGACGACGTGATGATTGGCCGTGGTCTGATCGCAAGGCCAGACCTGGCGGCGCAGATCAAAGCTTCCCAGCGCGGAGAAGCGTTCGAACCCATGACCTGGCCTGAAGCAGTCGCTCTTGTTCGGGAATACGCTGCGGCCCTGCAAACACGGCTCGAAGACAAATACGTTACCGGTCGTATTAAACAATGGCTTAACTATCTCCGCCAGGGCTTTGCGGAGGCAGACGCTCTGTGGCCCCAGGCCCGAAAACTCCGCGATGTAGAACCCATGCTGGCGTGCCTGGAACAGCCGGTTGCGGTTTCAAGAAGCGCCGTCGCTGCCTGAACCACTCATCCTGATCCCGCGTTATTGACTAAACTGGTACAAACCGGATTCTTCGGCGTAAAACCAGCAAGTCGGAAAACAACAAGAGGAACAGGATGATGAAATCAACTGCAAGCCGGTTGGCCCTGGGCCTGGCTGCGGGGATTGCCCTGGCTGGCGCCGTGCAAGCTAACGAAGCGGCCGTCAAGGTAACCCCCTTGGGCAGTCATGACGGCGAATTCTGCAGCCGCGACCGTGCGCTGATTTTTGAAGATCCCAATGGCACCCGCATTCTTTATGATGCCGGCCGCACCGTGGCGGGTCCGGATGACCCCCGCCTTGGCGATATTGACGTCATGCTGGTATCGCACATGCACGGTGACCACGTGGGCGATCAACGCATTGCCAGAACCAACCAGGGCAGTTGCGGTAGCCCGGATACCTCTGTCTCGTCTTTGCCCCAGTCCAACACCATCGACATCGCCCTCAAAAAAGAATCAACCATTGTCACTGGTAGTGAAATGCCTGCGTTTTTTGCTGCCAAGCTAAAAGATAGTGGTGGCGACCCGGCCAAATCGCAGCTGGTGCGGTTTGGCGGCAGCCGGGATGTTGGTGGCGTGTCGATTACCACCGTGCCTGCGGCGCACAGTAACGGCCTGTCGCCGTCTTTCCTGACCGGTCCACTGGCAGATTATCTGGTGGCCGCGGGCGTGGGTGCTAGTGTTGGGCCGCCCACCGGCTACGTGTTGACGTTTACCAACGGATTGGTGGTGTACTTGTCGGGTGACACCGGCATCACCGCTGAGCAGCGCCTGGTGGTGAACGAATACTACGGTGCCAAACTGGTGGTCATGAACGTGGGTGATACCTTTACCACCGGCCCACGAGAGGCTGCCTATGTGATCAACGATCTGGTCAATCCGGCTGCGGTGATTGTGTCGCACGCCAACGAGGCGGCAACAGAGGGTGGCAAGGTGAAAGAGGGCACTCGCACGGCTACCTTCCAGGAACTGGTCTCGGTACCCGTGCACGTGCCCCTGAGTGGCCGCACCATGGCGTTTAATCAGGCAGCTCAGTGCTTGAGTGGCTGTAACTGAGGCAGCGCGTCAGGCTTCGCTCTCCATATCCGGGGTATAAAGGCCAGAACGGGCCAGGCCATTGAGCCTGGCCCGTTTTTTCATGGCAGCCTGAGCCTTTTCCGCGTTTGCCAGTTTGCCGGCCCAGGCTTTCTGGGCGGGCTCCTGCAGTGCCCGCCCATAGGAAAAGCTCAACTCCCAGGGGTGATAGCCCATGTTGTTCAGGGCATTGAGGTTTGCCGTTGACTCTTCCGGCGTTTGCCCGCCCGACAAAAATACGATGCCCGGCACCGCCGCCGGCACGACCCGGCGGAATACGCTCAGAGTCGCTTCAGCGACCTGTTCCGGTGTGGCCTTGCCGGCACCTTTGCCCGGCGTCACCATGCTGGGTTTCAGCACCATGAACTCCAGATTTACGTGGTGCCGATGCAGTGCCTTGAACACTTCAAGCAGTACATCCTCACTGACCTCGGCGGCCCGATCTATGGTGTGGTTGCCGTCAATCAGCACTTCCGGCTCGACGATCGGCACAATGCCCATGGCCTGGCATACCGCCGCGTAGCGGGCCAGTACCTCCGCATTGGATTTGATGGCCTGAAACGAGGGCAGGGTGTCTGATATATGGAACACGTCGCGCCACTTGGCAAACCGGGCGCCCAGGGATTTGTAATGCTCCAGTCGCGTTTCGAGGCCGTCCAGCCCGTAGGTGATCTCATCGCCCGGGGAGTTCACCAGCGGCCCCTTGCCGGCGTCCACCTTGATGCCGGGCACAATGCCCTGGCGCGCCAGCAGCTTGGGAATGGTAATGTCATCCAGGCTTAACTGTTCTAGCGTTTCTTCGTACAGGATTACGCCACTGATGTGCTCGCCCAGATCGGGTGTTGAAAAATCAGGCTGCGGTATTCGCGGCGGGTCGCTTCGGTGGATTCCACACCCACCGCTTTGAATCGCTTGGCGATGGTGGGGGAGCTCTCATCAGCTGCCAGTATGCCTTTGTCTGGCTGGATCAGCTCGGCGATGGTTGCCGTCAGTTCTTCCTGAATGGTCATATTGCCTCCTTGGGTGACGTGGGTGCTTGTTCGGTTATTGAAATGAGTTTAGCCGGTAAATCCTGCTCCGTTATTTGATCTGGGCTAAGGCGCAAGCGATGGGTAACTTCTAGACTGAATAGATAACAGAACAATAGGGAAGCCAGCCATGAAAACTGTCGTGAGCGTCAGCCAGGGATCGTCAGAATACGACTACGAGATGGAAACCGAGTTTCTCGGGCAGCGATTCCGAGTAATCCGGGTGGGCGCGGACGGCAACCTTGAGCGGGCCGAGGCCATTCTGGACTCCATCCGCGATCAGGCCGATGCCATCGGCCTGAGCATGATCCACGATCACTACCAGGTGGGCCGGGAGCAACTTGAACACCCGGATACCGCCCGCCTGGAGGCCTGCGTTCCTGACAAGCCCGCCACCACCGGTGCCGGGTTGCGGGGCATTCTGCAGGAATGGGCGGTGCGACATACCCAGACCGAGCTGGGCCATTTCTTTGATAATGCCCGGGTGCTGTTCCTGAACGGTCAGGCCGGTTTTCGCATCGCCAAAGCGCTGTCTGAACACACCGATAACCTGTTCTTCGCCGATCCCTATCTGGATTTTGGCGTGCCGCGCCTGCTGACCTCGCTCACTCAGCTGGAAGCCTACACCCGCCTGACCGCCCCGGTGATGTTCAGCCCTGGCGCGGTCAAGGTGATTGAGCGGCTGCACAGAACTCCGCTTGTACCGAATGGGGGAGAAGATGGTCAGCAGCTCCCTGCACGAATCCGTAAAAGACTGCCATGTGATCGTCGGGGCCTTGGGTGATCTGGAGGCGTTCTCGGAAAAAGAACTGGACGGCAAAACCGTTATTACCTCACGGGTCACCGAATCCGCCCTGGACTGGTTCCGTTCACGCAAAGTCGCCATGGTGGTCGACTACAGCCCCTGGCTGGAAGGCCGTCCGGTGGGTGCCAATGTGATGGAGGCGATGATCAGCGCTGCCTTGTCACGCACTCCGGAGCAGCTGGGTGCCGATGACTTTCTGGATGTGATTGAGCAGTTGGGCGTGGAGCCCCGCATCCTCTATCCCAACGGCTACCGCCGGATCAACCGCTTCGCCTTTGTGATTCACCCGTTGTCGCAGCAGTACCTGGTCAAAACCCCACCCCTGGACTGGATAGCCAGCGTGTCGCCCCCGGTGGTAATGAACCTGGTCGAAAAAGCGATCGCCTATACGCCGCCTTTCGTCTATTCCAAAGTCAGCGGCATCAAATCCCCGACCGGAGACGAGGTCGAGGGCTGGTTGATTACCGTAGGCGGCACGCCCAAAGAAATCATGGCCCATGATCCGGAGTTCACCTACAGCCGATTGCTGGCAGCGGCCAAACTCGCCAAGAAAATGGGCGCTCAGATCATGGGCCTGGGCGCCTTCACCAAGGTGGTGGGCGACGCTGGCATTACTGTCGCCAAGCGGGCACCACTGCCGATAACAACCGGAAACAGCTACAGCGCCTCCGGCGCACTCTGGGCGGCCCACGAAGCGGCTAAAGAGATTGGCCGGGTCAGCATTGGCAAAAGTGGCAAGATGGCAGGTAAGGCCATGATCGTGGGTGCCACGGGCGCTATTGGCTCTGTCTGTGCCCGATTATTGGCGAAAGCCGTGGACGAAATCTATCTGGTGGCACCGGAAGCCGCCAAACTGCTGGCCCTGAAAGAAAGCATCGAGCTGGAAAGCCCCGGCGCCATGGTGCATGTGGCCGCCACCACCACCCGTGACCTGCCTGATATGGATATGGTGGTAACGGCAACCTCCGGTGCCGGCAAACGCATACTGGACATCATGCAGGTAAAACCCGGTTGTGTTATTACCGATGTGGCTCGCCCTCTGGATATCCCGGCAGAAGACGTGGCAAAACGGCCGGATGTATTGGTGATTGAATCGGGGGAGATTAAATTGCCGGGCCAGGTAGCAATGAAGGACATCGGTCTGCCCAAGGGCATCGCCTACGCCTGCCTCGCCGAAACCATTGTGCTGGCGCTTGAAGCGAGATTTGAAAACTTTACTCTGGGCCGCAATATCGAGTGGGAGAAGGTGCGGGAGATCTACAAGCTTGGCCTGAAGCACGGCATGGAACTGGCGGCGGTATCCGGGGTTAACGGAGTGTTTACCGAAGAAGATTTTGAACGTGTGCGGGTTCTCGCAGCAGGCGCGACAGAATCCGCTTGAAGCAAGCTGCAATCCCGGGGCGCTCTACCCGAATGAAATTTGGCCCGTAAACACCTGCCGTGTCGCACCATAGCCGCGTAGCCTGTGAACGTATACACCGTTTGAGGTTACAGGGGAGTGTGCACATGAACGCACCAGCATCACAGATCGACAACACCCGTTCGGCCGCCTACCGGGGCGCAACGCCGCCAGGCATGGTGCCGAAAGTGCGTAATCCGGATTTCGAATTTCCTGACGATCTGCCCAGATACTGGTGGGACAACGATCCCGCAAAGACGTTGTTGCTGGCAGCCTTGTCATCGAGCTTTCCACCGGGCGAGAAGTTCTTTATCGACTCGGTTAGGCACTATCAAGACCAGATTACCGATCCGGATCTGAAAAAGGCCATCCGCGCGTTCATCGGCCAGGAAGCCCATCACTCCAAAGAACACAAGGTGATGAACGGTTTTCTGGAGGACAGAGGCGTTGGCCTGGGCAGGTTAGAGCGAGAAGTTCAGTGGTTTATGGACTGGATGCGAACGCACTTCACCCCGGAGCGCCAACTGGCTCACACCGTGGCGGTTGAGCACTTTACCGCCTTGATGGCGGAAGAGTTCTTGCTCAAATTTGACGCACTGGAGGAAATGGACCCCCGTATAGCGCCGGTCTGGGCCTGGCATGCGATAGAAGAGTCAGAGCACAAGGCGGTTGCCTACGATGTCTACAAGAGTGTGGGCGGCAGCGAGTTTATTCGGGTGACCGAAATGATGTTCGTCAGCGTGGTGTTCCCGCTGTTCAGCACCATTCACCTGGTACAACTGATGAAGGCCGACGGCCAGTTGGGCAACCTGAAGTCCTGGGCGAACGGGCTGAATTACATGTGGGGCAAGCCTGGCGTATTCCGCCGATTGATTCCGTCTTACCTGAAGTACTACAGCCCGAACTTTCATCCCTGGGACAATGACGCCCGAGAGTTGGTCGAAAAAGCTAAGAGGCGTTGGTTGCCAGCGTCGCTTCGCGGCTGAGCAGGGCCTGTTTTCGATCCAGGCCCCAGCGGTAGCCACCCAGGGCGCCGTCAGCCCGAACAACCCGATGGCAGGGGATAACAACGGCCAGTTGGTTGGCGCCGCAAGCACTGGCCACCGCGCGCACGGCTTTGGGCTTGCGGATCTTGCCCGCGAGTTCTGAATAGCTGATGGTTGTACCGGGGGGGATGGCCTGCAGAGCCTGCCAGACTTCACGCTGAAACGCAGTGCCCGTTGGTGCCAAAGGCTGTTCCAAAGTACCGGCAGGGTCGTCGATAAAGCTCGCGATCCGGGCAAGCCTGCTTGAGTCTGCCGGCTGGGCAGGCTCCAGAGCCTGATCGGGAAAGTGGCTCTTAAGAAGGGCGATCAGCTGTTCGTCACTATCGCCCAATTCAATGGCGCACAGGCCCTTCTCAGACCAGGCTGCAATCAGCTGGCCCAGAGAACAGCGAGTAATGCCATAACGCATCGTCACCGGATCACGCCTTCAGTGACTTGCGCATGTTGTAGCGCAGAAATTGGGCCCCGCGAACGGTGACGCGCTGTTCTTCCACCACTTCAAAACCGTGGTTCTCAAAGAACGGCCGGGCCACCACGCTGGACTCGGTGTGAAGCTCCTTCACACCTTTTGCTTTCAGTTGTTCCTCGGCCTCCATATAAAGTGCTGAGGCAATGCCCTGGCGGGCAAAATTCGGCGCGGTATACACCAGATCAACGTTGCCGTTGTCTTCATAGGAAATAAAACCAGCCAGCGCGGAGCCATCCTCGGCAACCAGAGTTTCCATACCTTCCAAACGTTGCTGCCAGGTGTCCAGATTAGGTGTGCGAGACGCCCAGGCATAACGTTGGGTTTCATCATAGGCTGCTGCCGTCAGTTCGTGGACAGAGTCGGTAAACAAACGAACGACCGGGCTCAGATCCTGAATCCGGTACTTGCGAATAGTAATAGAATTGGGTGTGCTCATAGTGATTCGGTGCGCGCCTGTATTGGAAAGCAGGGAATAACCCATGCCCGGTTACTCCCTGCAGCATACCGACACCGGCAAGAAAATCCAGCATTTCACACCGGGTAAAATTTACAGACTCTCAATGTGGCTGATCATGCGTTTGCGCATGTCCGCATCGGGTAAACCACCCATGGCAGCTCCCATGTTGTCGATCATGTGCCGGGCCTGGCTGGTGGCTGGCGTGGCCGCAGTGACCACAGGGTGCGCCAGCACAAATTTCAGGAAGAACTGGCCCCAGGTGTGGGCATCGAACTCTGCTGCCCAAGCGGGCACTTCTTTTCCGCGTACTTTGCTCCATAACCGGGTTCGGCCAAAGGGCGCGTAAATCAGTACGGCGATACCTTTGTCCCGGGCCAGGGGCAGAATGCGTTCCTCCATGGTGAGGTTGTCGATCGCGTAATCCACGCCGATAAAATCGATGGGTTCGCGCTCCATTACCCTTTCCAGGCCTTCGTATTGCTGAGCAAACGTAGTGGTTACACCAATGTAGCGGACACGGCCGTCACTACGGTATTCCTTGAGCATACCCAACTGTGTGGGTATGTCGGCCATGTTGTGAACCTGGATCAGATCAATGGGATCTTTGCCGATCCGCTCGAACGACGTCTCCAACTGAGCACGGGCCTGTTCCGGATCGGCTTGACCGCCGCCACGACCGGCAACATTCAGTTTGGTGGCCCAGAACAGCTTGTCGACAATGCCCAGCTGATTGGCAATCTGCGCGGCGACTTCTTCAGAGGCACCATAGCTTGGTGCAGTATCAAACACCGCGCCGCCTTCTTTGACCAGCGCCGCTAGCACTTCCCGAAGGGCGTCCAGATCTTCATCGCGGGCAGAGCTGGAAAAGGTAGCTGAACTGCCAAGGCCGATCCCAGGCAATCGTTCACCGGATGACGGAACAGGACGGGTGATCAGCTCCAGGTTTCGGTCTGATTCCGCCCACAACAGGCCGGGCCTTGCGGCCAGACTGACACCGGCGGCCATGGCCAGTTTAAGGTAAGTTCGACGGGATATCATGGCGTAGATCTCCTTCTGTTTGATCGTCAGATCTTCAGGGGTTCGGGCGATTCGGCTGGATCAGCGACAGCAATGCCCGTCAGTTCGGCTTTCTGTTTCTGGGTCTTACCCAGCCACAGCGCAAGACCTGCCCAAACCAAAGCCAGTGGCACGGCCACAGTGGCAATCGCGGCTAATCCCATACCAAGGCGGGCCAGCAGGCCTTCTGTTTGAGCACCGACCACATCGCCGGCACGGTAAACAAAGGTGTCGATAAAGGCCTTTGCCTTGTATTTCTCTTCACGGGTGGCCACGGTAAACAGGGTTTCCCGGGCGGGCCGCATCAGGGCCCGCTGCACCGCGCGGAATGACGCCTCCAGCACCACCAGTGCCGCAAAAGAGCCGACAATGGCCAGGCCAATAAAGCCCAGAGCCGCCGTCAGCGGCAACAAGGACAGGGTCAGCGACACGCCCAGGCGCTTCATCAAATGGCCGGCGACCAGTGCCTGCAACACCAGCGTGGCAACCTGAGTAATGAGATCGATACGGGCAAACAGCGTGGTGCGCAGGTCTGTGCTGTCTTCCATGCCCGCCACCATATGCAGGCGGGTGAAATAGATGAACGTGGCCATGATCGCAAGGATCACCACGTAGGCGGCTATGCCCATCAGATAGCGGGATTTGAAGACGGCCCGAAAGCCCTCCCAGGCACTGCCGCCGATGCGTTCATGCTCATCCACCGCTGGCGGATCTTCCGGGTCTTTGCGCTCGGCCGGATTGTGGGGTTGCAGGCTGGTCAGTACCCAGGCGGCAAGCAAGGCCAACAGCAAAAAACCGGTGGCCACCAGCAGCAGCGCGGGCGTGCCCAACGGCTGGGCCAGGCGCCCTGCCAACCAGGGCCCGAAAATAGCCCCCAGAGTTCCACCCACGGCAATGACCCCGAAAAAACGTTTGCCCTGTTCCAGGGAAAAGCGATCCGCCATTAACGCCCAGAACACCATGGTGACGAACAGATTGAACACACTGAACCACACATAGAACACCTGCCCGGTGGTTACGCCGATCACGTCAGGCGTCAGGGTCATCAGGCTGTAGAACACCAGAAGGGTAGCGCTAAAGAACAGGTAGGTGGCGGTAATAAACTGGCGGCGGGGCAGGTGGCTGACCAGCCAGCCGAACACTGGGTTAATGGCCAGGGTAATCACCGCCGTGCCGATAAATAGCCAGCGCACGGTATCAATGCCGCCCTGCATGCCCAGCGCCTCGCGGGCGGGCCGAAGCACCATCAGTGAGGTCAGCACGCAGAAGAAATAGAACACCGCCAGGAAGACGGGCACAACTTCATGGCGGCGAATGTTGAACACTTCCTGAAACGGGTGGCGCATAAGACAATCCTGATACCGGAGTGCTATTGGCCTGATTGTGCAGCTTTAATGAATAACCTGGTTAATCAGAACCAAAGACACGGTTGGCCTGCTCAACAATAATCCCATGACGCATCGCCAATTGCATCCGGTTATCATCGTAACCGCCGCCAATCACAGTAGCCACCGGAATACCCCGGCGTTTAAGCTCGCTCAGCACCTGATGGTCCCGTTGTCGTATGCCGTCTTCGGAGATGTTCAACTTGCCCAGAGGGTCGCCCTGAAATACATCCACGCCTGCGTCATAGAGCACGATGTCTGGCTTTGACAGTGCCAGAGCCTGTTGCAGTGTGTCATGGACAACAGCCAGATAGTCTTCGTCGGCCATGCCATCTGGCAGCGCCACATCCAGATCGCTGACCCGCTTCTCGAAGGGGAAGTTACGTTCGCAGTGTATGGAGCAGGTGAAAGCGCCCGGAGTGCTGGCGAGCAGAGCGGCGGTGCCATCGCCTTGATGCACATCCACATCAAAGATCAGCACCCGGTTAATACCTTCCTGACCAAGCAGCACATTGGCAGCAATGGCTAGATCGTTAAGAATGCAAAACCCGGAGGCATAGCCGAAATGGGCATGATGAGTGCCGCCGGCCAGGTGGCAGGCAATGCCGTGCTGCAACGCCAGTTGCGCCGCAAGCACCGTGCCGGAGGGTGCCAGAAAGGTACGCCGCACCAGGCCGGTGCTCCACGGCAAATTCATCTGTTTTTGCTCCTGCGCGGAGAGCTGACCCCGGGCAAAGCGGTTAAGGTAGTCCGGGCAATGGGTTTGGGTGAGCCAGCCCTGCCGGCAAGGCGCAGGGCGAAAGCTGTTGCCAGGGGTGAGCAGCCCTTTGGCGCGCACATATTCCGCCAGAAGCCCGAACTTCTCCATGGGAAAGCGGTGCTTAGAGGGAAAGGGAAAACTGTAATCCGGGTGGTGAACGATAGGAACGGTCATGGATTATCGAAGCACCGGGACAACGTGATCTTCAATCAGCTGGAACTGCTGGCGCAGGTAGCGGGAACCCGGTGACGGCGGGGTCGGGTCTGATGTCATTACAACGGTCAGCTCCAGAGCGGGCACCACGTAAAGCACCTGGCCACCGAATCCACGCCCGTAATACCCCGTCTCGCCCGCCAATGGCCGCAGAAACCAGCCGTAACCGTAAGGGTCATCGGTGTAGGCGGATTCGCCCCGGCCGGTCCAGGATTGCTCAACCCAGTCTTCCTCAAACAACAACTGATCGCCGACACGGCCCTGGTTGCGATACAGCTCACCAATCTTCACCAGATCGCGGGGCGACATAAGCATGTTGTTACCACCAAAATAGATACCTTGCGGATCGCGGTCCCAGGGCGGAATATCAATATCCAGAGGCTCACCCAGCCACTCCCGTGCCAGGGCCAGAGTGCTGCGCCCCGCGCTTTCGGTGAGCGCGGCGGAGAGCAGGTGGCTGCTGCCAGACGAATACAGCATGCGTCCGCCCGGTTCATCCTCAAAGGGCCTGGTAAGCACGTGGTTAACCCAGTTATCGCTGACGACCCAAGGCCCGTAGTTACCGCCGGATGTGCGCTGCAACCCCGCCTGTAACGACAGAAGGTGGCCAAGCGTAATGCGCTCTACACCATCGGTGGCCGAGGCTGGTACCCGATTCCCCAGGGTTTCGATGACTGGCTGATCCGTGCCCTCAAAAACCTCATTCTTGATACCCATGCCCACCAGCGCAGCGAGCACGGTTTTGGATAACGATTTGATATTTGCAGGCGTATCCAGGCCCTGATTGCGCAGATCCAGCGCCAGAATTTCTTCACCCCGATGGACGACGATCAGAGTATGCAAGCGATCAAGGCGGGCAGCCTCCTGTTCAACGCCGGCCTGCCAGTCGGCGGGCCGGGCAAGGCCCGCAGTAGGTAACGATAAAAACAGCGTGATAGCCACGATAAAAACTTGCTGCATAGCATTCCGGCCTGAGCGTTTCTGATGAGTGTAAGAGATCCGGCTGTACAAACACATTACGCCCGGAATATGGAATGGGCTCACCTGTTTTGCCACAGCTATAAGCTGATCTGTAGCCGAGGGGCAGACTCAGGCTGAACAACACGAGTGGAAGTGAGGTATTGGTGGCCCATGACGCCTCACTGTCAACCGGTGTGTGGCCGGCAGCGAGGCGTTGGTGGCTATTGCAGGCCTTTGATCTCTGGCGGTTTGGGCGCAGAACTCTGACCCAGATTGTAGGTTTCCATCTCCTTGATGATTCTATTCAGTGCGGTGATGGTTTTGGTGATTAACCAGCGGTCTCCGGCCAGGTATCTGACGGTAATCCCACGGCCAAAACAGGCACCTTCCGGGCCACTCATGTCGACAACGTCGATAATGCCAGATCCCGGTGGGAGTGTGGTGTAATCCTCCCAATTTTGGGCGATCAGAGGATATTTTCGGGTCAGGTCGGCGCGGAGCTTTTTGAAGTCTGCCTCACATTCGTGAAGCGTGGCGACGTAGCCTTTGGCCAGGCTGATGACTCTCTCAATATCGTGACTATCAAGAGGAGACTGCTCTTTCTTGACGTGCAGATGCAGTCGCTCCATGTGTAGCCGCAGCGTTAACCCGATGATGTATTCCGGTATCACGTATTGTCTTATCTCACGGTTGTGTTCGAGAACCGCCATTGCGCCCAGGAAATCGGTCCTGCCATCCAGATGCGCGTTCAATTCGTCCCGGAATTCCTGTTTGTCATAATCCGAAAGGTCCTGGCCTGCGTTACCGCCCGCAGAGCTCAATGCGATGGACTTTGAAATGTAGTGATCCAGCCATCGGGACACCAACATGATCTTGGCAGACTGAACCTTGGCCTCATTCTGGCTAAGAGCTGCTATCAGACTGCTGGTGATATCTTCGAGTTTCAGGGGCTCAGGTTGTGTGCTGGTGCCGAACAAATTGAGTATTTGCCCGGCAAGACCAACACCGGTTTTTGAGGTGCCCAGGACCACGCTGGTTTTGGCATACCCACCGATTAAACCATCTACTATGGCCATCGCTATGTCGGCAGCCTGCTTGGCATCAAATGTGAAGCCTTGCTGCGCTTGGATATTGCCGATATCCCGAAGAATGGTCTGGTCGCTTTTGCCGCTGAGTTTGATCAACTCCAAGGGTTCGCTGGTGATTTCTACCGGAGTCATAACCGGCGTGACCACCACGTTGCTGGTTCCGGAGTAGTGCTTGTCAGCGTTAACGATGGAACTCCCGGTGACGCCACTCCACTTCAACTCCAGGGTGACTTTCGAGTGCCCGGTAGAAAGATCTTTGAAAGCATCCCGAGACTCACGCCCGTATTTTGAAAGGTCGATTTTGCCATCAGATAGGCCGATCCAATGCATCGTGTCGTCGGCATCAAAGATTCGGTAATAGACGGTAGATACAGGGCCTCCGTTTGATCGAAAGATAATTCTCATGATGCATGTCCTCATGCTTGTTCTGAACTATTTGGCAGAGCAGGAAAGCGCCCGACTCCAGAGACAGGAACACTGCAGACCATCAATGCATCAAGACAATAAAGCAGCGGGGGCACAGACAGGGAGTCTGTGCGGAGGCAGAAAGTCCGAAGATGGAGAACCTTGGGTGAGTTTAGGCAATGGTGGGGATAACACAAAAAATGGAACGGAGGCGGGCTGAGGTGTCTTGGCACTGAGACTGCCAGGTTTTTGCGCTTTCTAAGCCTATTGATGGCGCTGCCAGTGTTGTCTCTCGCAGCGCGCTCATATCTGTTCGGGATTCGTTGGCTACTACAACTGGCCCAACCGGAGAGCTGTTTGAGTGGCCGTGAAGGGTAGCGGGTTGCTAGAATGTTTTGCCATACACATAGGTATACAGGTGACATTTGACAGCACAACGCCATAATCGATGGCCTGCATGGATTGCTTTATTGTCCATGGTGCTGATCTATTTAGGGCCCCTGCTTACTCAAGCGCAGTCAGGACATCTCGAAGCGCCCAATGCTCACTCCGGCCACCACAACAGTTCGCCGCCGTCAGAAGAAGCTGATCATACCGACCCGCTACAGCATCTGGCCCACGGAGAGTGTGGCTACTGCGTGCTCCTCAGCAAGTTACCCGCGCTGTCTCAGCAGAGTACATCAGTATCTACCGGGAGTATTGCCAGTCCCCATGCTGTCCTGGGTCGCCTGAATTCATTTCCCCGTGGAATCCCTCGTTTCCCGAACGCGCCGGTACGCGCACCACCGATCATGGTCTGAACGTTACACATTCCCTTAAAACTCTGTATTGAGGAAGACCATGAACGATTCTCCTTCCACCGGCGCACCGCGCTGGGGGTATGCATTGCTTTTGCGTCTGCATTTCTACGCAGGCGTTCTTGTTGGCCCCTTTATCTTTGTGGCAGCGCTCTCCGGCGCGTTGTTTGCGATGACACCCCAGATAGAGAACTGGCTTTATCAAACTGAATTGACCACCCACACCACCGGTAACCCTCAGCCCCTGGCCGATCAGATTAACGCGGCCCGGGCGCATATAGGCGCCGACGCCACACTGGCTGCCGTTCGACCTGCCCCTGCGGAAGGGCAGACCACACGGGTTATGTTTCTGGTTGACGGCCTTCAGCCTTTTGAACACAAAGCGGTGTTTGTTGACCCGGTCAACCTGGGCATCCATGGCGAACTGGTGGTTTATGGAACGAGCGGCACGCTGCCTTTTCGCATTTGGATCGATTATGTGCACCGACACCTACACCTGGGAGAACCCGGCAGGTATTACAGCGAGCTGGCTGCGTCTTGGCTCTGGCTTGTGGCGCTGGGCGGGCTGGTGTTGTGGTGGCGCAGACGTACTGTTGTTAACCCCGGAAAAGCCACCAGGCAGCGCAGCCTCCGCAACTGGCACAGCCGAATTGGGTTGGTGTTATTGGTCGCGTTTATGTTCTTTTCCGTTACCGGGCTAACCTGGTCGAAATGGGCCGGAGCCAACATTGCTGAGCTGCGTTCCCAGATGAATTGGGCCACACCAAGATTGGATACCCAACTTAAAACGCCCTCCGGTGCGGCAATCCATTCCCACGGAGAACACGCCGGGCACGAGGTGTCGCGGCCGGTGCCGGGCAGTGGTGATAATGCCGTCACCTACGATGCGGTGCTTGAGCGGGCACGAAGAGCAGGGATTGACGCCGATATTATCGAAATTCGGCCAGGCACCACCCCAGAGCGGGCTTGGGTGGTTGCAGAAATCGATCGCAGTTGGCCAACCCAGGTGGATATGGTGGCGGTTGATCCCCAATCCATGGCGGTGACAGATCATGTGAAATTCGAGACCTTTCCGCTGGCCGCAAAACTCACACGATGGGGCATTGATGCCCATATGGGTATTCTTTTTGGTCTGCCAAACCAATTACTTGTGGCTGCCTGTGCGCTGGGTTTGTGTGTGCTGATCGTACTGGGTTATCGCATGTGGTGGCTGCGCCGCCCCACTCGCACCGCCCATGCCAGGCCAAACCCGCGGCGGGTATTTGCTGAACTCAGAAAGGCATCCCCACTGGCGCTCGTAACCATGGCAGCTATCGCAGTCGCCCTAGGGCTGTTTGCACCTGTGATGGGCGTTAGTCTGCTGGTCTTCCTGATTGTTGATGCGATCCTGAGCCTGACCGGTTCAGTGACAAAGTCAGCGAGTTGATCCTCACGGTGGCGCGATAGCCGCGCCACCGATATTCGGAGTCAAGGAGTTGAGCAATGTTCATTCGCTCTCACAAATTCGATAGCTAGCGTTCACCGTCAACACGATGGCTTCGCCTATCTCGGCAATCGCTGCATTCCGCTCTTCGAAAGAAGCATCCGTCTGGGTCAGATACAGCGCCACAACGATTGGCTGGCGCTCAGGTGGCCAGATGACGGCGGTAATGGATCTCGATCCAAAGCCACCAGCCCCGGTTCGGTCTGCGACGATCCAGTCTTCCGGTACAGCAGCCCGAAAAAGCCCGTCCGCAACCTGGTTGCCCTCAAGCCAACCACGCAGTCGCTCTCTGGATGTTTCGGATAACACGTCCCCCAAGAGCAAGGTCTGAAGATTCTTGACCATCGCATTTGGCGTTGTGGTATCCCTGTTGTCGCCTGGAAGAGCTTCATTAAGGTCCGTTTCCCAGCGGTCGAGACGCGTTACATCGTCTCCCAAGCGCCTCACAAACGAGGTTACAGCTGCCGGCCCGCCCAATGCCCGTAAAACCAGATTCGCAGCGGTATTGTCGCTCGTTGTCAGAGTAGCCTCGCAAAGATCGGAAAGGCTCAGAGCCTCAGCACCGGCGTACTTCTCTGTGATGGGGGAGTAGGTCACGAGATCGGTTTCTGAAACACGCACCTTTCTGGCGAGATTCTCCTGTCCTGCATCGACCCGGTGGAGCAGGGCGGCACAAGCAAGGGTTTTAAACGTACTGGACATAGCAAAACGCTGATCAGCGTGATATTGCCATTTCTGGCCTGACTCCAGATCATAAGCCGCGAAGCCCACAAGAGCCTCAAGATCGTCAGCGACTTTCGCTACGGTTTTAATCAGGGCGTTTTGTTGGTCGGCAGAGGCAATTGACGTTAAGAAAGCAAGTAAAGTCACTGCCGTAAGCTTTTGAAATGTCTTGAATAGTTCAAATTTTGTCATAGGCTTTATGTATCTACTGAAGTGGGGGAGGTGCAGAACGAACTTGGTGCACTTCTTAAATGACTTGGCGTAGGAGATCTCAAGAAGGTTCCCATTGGCCGTTGTCATAGTTAAACGCCCAGAAATCAGCTTCACCGGGGTTAATATCAAAAAGTATTTCAATCCGAAGTTCGCCCTTGCTGGCCATGAATGGGCGAGCAGCTTCCTTCGCACCGTCAAATGTGGCGTGATAGCTGGTCATGCTATCGGCGTAGAGCCGAAATCCTTCGTTCATATCTGTCATATAACGCAGAGCGCACCGGTGTGATCTTGGCGCAGGGAAGCGGAGACAAGGGCATCCGTGTGACGCGTATGGTTATACACCGGACTTAGCCTTTTGAATCAAAGCGGCCAAGTCCTGACTAATGGGTATTTTCTTAAAAGGGCTGACATTTGCGCCGCCGGTATTACCTTGCGGCACCAGGCCAAAAGCGGTTTTAGTCGCAGCGCCGATAATACGAAATAGCTGACCCAGTGCTTCCCGGGTTGAACCGTTGCGGATCGCCCATGCCAACATCAGCACATGGACCCTAACGTGCCAATACGTTGATTCCTGCCCAAGCACATGCGCACGTTCCAAGTGACTAAATTCTTGCTGCGGATTACCTGCTAACCTTGCCTCCCTGGCACTCGATAACTCCGCCTCGACATAGGAGGCTATTCGCTGTGTAAAAGTACGTTGCATAAGGACTTCCTCGCAGGTAACTCGGTAATTGAACGCCGCCAGCATGCGCGGCTTTGTAGTGGAGGCGAAGCCGCAACGAAAAAGCCGTCGCCGTGCCTGGCCTTGATACTGATTGAGCCTTCTCCCCAGCCCAGCGGTTGCCCGCTAAGCTGGAAGGCGACCAAGCACTACAAGGGAGAAGACTCATGAACTTTTACCATAGCACCCACCGCCATTATTGTGGAATCGATCTGCACGCCCGCAGCCTATACGTCTGCATCCTCGACCAACAGGGCGAGGTGTTGCTGCATAAAGAAATCAAAGCCCAGCCGGAACTGCTACTGGCCACGCTCGAACCCTTTCGCGATGATCTAGTCGTCGGTGTCGAATGCATGCACTGCTGGTACTGGATCTCCGATCTGTGCGAAGAGCACGGTATCCACTTGATCCTGGGCCACGCGCTTTATATGAAGGCCATTCATGGGGGCAAAACCAAGAACGACCGCATCGATTCCTTCAAGATTGCGATGCTCATGCGCGGTGGTAACTTTCCACTGGCTTACGTCTATCCCAAGGAGATGCGGGCCACCCGGGATCTGTTGCGCCGCCGTACTCGCATTGTCCGGCATGGTGCCATGCTCAAGGCCCACGCAGTAAACACTCTGGGCCAGTACAATCTGCCGCCCAGCAAAGCCAACCTCAACAACCCTGGTGGCCGATCACAACTGACCGCCGCTTTTAGCGATCCAGACGTTCAGCGCAATATCGATTTGGACCTGGCCATCGTCGACTGCTATCAGCACGAACTCAAAAAACTTGAATGGCACCTGGAACAGCAAGCCAAACAACACGATCCGGCTTCACTCAATGTGCTGAAGACCATTCCCGGAGTCGGTCGCATTCTGGCCCTGACCATTCTCTACGAAGTCGGCGATATCCAGCGCTTCGAATCGGTTCAGAAGTTCGCATCCTACGCTCGCCTGGTGAAGTGCAAAGCCGAATCCGCCGGCAAGGTCTATGGCACCCAGGGCAACAAGATCGGAAATGCTCATCTGAAGTGGGCGTTCTCAGAAGCCGCCGTGCTGTTTATCCGTAACAACGACAAGGCCAAGCGCTACGTCGAAAAACTGCAAAAGCGGATGAACAAACCCAAGGCCCTGTCGGCCCTGGCCCACAAACTGGGGCGTGCGGTGTACTTCATGCTCAAAGACAAGAGGGTGTTCGATGAACAACGGTTCCTGAAAGGTTAGTCACGCCACGGGCTGAGCATGACGTCTAACTGGATCAGAAAGGATGACACTGAAAACTGCGAGTCCGCTGACTGGTACCCGATACCGAAGCGGTTTTCTGTCACCGATGTCGAAACCAGATGCTTTGATTAGCCAGCCCGTGGGCGTGCCTTAATACCATGAGCCAGTGCGCTTACACCGGTCCTGAGCCTGACACTAACTGGAGCCATGCAGCCCGACACCTTGAATAGCGCCAGTGACCGGTTAACCGATGAATGTCTGGTGCCCCTGACCCACCGATGGAACGACCGGTCAGGCGGTGGCCTAAAGCCACGTAAGAGAGCCCCTATATGTGTTTGCTGTAAGTGCCTGACAGCTCCGCGAGACTGACGAAGCAGGCGTTCTCGCTCATGGGTTTAGGTTGGCCGCTGGCGCGGCCAAAAAAATGACTATTGCCTGTTGATTCCGAGAAGGCTCATATGTGTTAAGCATATGATCCATTGATGACCTTCTCGTAGTCGAGAGGAAGTCGTTCAAATATGTTCGGAATGTCGTCAGCAAAAAAGAATCTATTTCTAAAAAACTCAAAGTCATTTTTGGGATTAGCCAAATGCTTTTTTACTTCATTTCTAGCAAATTTTATCCCGAGCCTCTTTACTTTAGCATCCTGCAAAACACGGCTTACTAAAAGCTCTGTTCTAGCCTTCTTAGGCTTGCCGCGACAATACTGCTGAAAGTATGCTCTGAATCCTTCTGCAAAAAAACTCCTCGCTCCAAGGAACATAAAGTGCCTGGATTCATCCGAAACGTTCTCATTTATTGAGTCCATGGCCTTGTTTGCGTCGTCAGATTCAAATAGAACTTTATAGAAGTTTGAGAACCGCTGTTTCAGCTCTTCAGGATTCAACTCGCACTTCGCTCCGATAACGCCAAAAAACGGGGCTCCATCCATATGGCTCGCAGTATCGATTAAATAAGCTCCGTTACAGGCACCGACTACCAGTAATAGATTAAAATGCGTTGCGCGGTTTAGATTGATGAGTTCGTTCTTAAGCGTATTCCACGGCAAATGGCTACCATCACCCATTTGCAAACCGTCCTTGTCGCCATGGCATTCAATGTGGAGCAGCGGTATGAACCGCTCAGATTCAACCCTCAAGCAGAGGCTCCTCAAGCATTCTACAAATTCCGCTGAACTGGTGAGCTGGATCAGTTCAGAGGTGAGAGGCGGATAGACCGAATTAAGGTGCAAGAGGCGATCATCGTAGATCCATTGCCCAGTTTTGGAATCACTTTCTGGCAACGACTCTATTACAGTCACGTGGTTGAATACCGATGATGCTTCCATAAAATCCCAGTAATGCTTAACGCTCAGCAAACTGTCCGCTTGCTGCTGTTTGTTTTGTGCCTAATAGAGTAGGCTTTCATACTGTATTGGTAGCAACGCAAACTCACCCCAGCCCACGTCTTCAATGCACAAGCCTGCCCCACTAGTCGTGACGATTCCATATATCAAAACGACACGCCCAATCGCATTGTCATCAATACCTTTCTCGCGCTGAAGCTCATCAGGTATCTTTAAGTAAAAGTCAGCAAAATCTCGGCTTTTGAAGCTAAGCCTGGTCATCCGAATGTTTTTTGGTGTCTTTCCAGCATTATGTGAGCTAACAATACGGCCATAGTAAATTTTTGGCAAATCGTCTTCATCAGTGACATTTTCAACGTTCTTAAGCAGATCCTGAAGCTGAATAGCATGCTTCCCATTTGGCATAAAGAAATAGCGATTCATATTTTCGTCAAACTTATTGCATACTCCTCGGATCGTTTTGAATTTACTGGGAAGGCTGAATGTCTCACCTCTATGTCTTCCGATCGGAACCCTTGAAACGGGACCATCCTGCTCCTCTATTTGAGTAGCATCGTATTCACTTTTTTCTTTGGTCGGTGATACTGGCTTTTGCTTAATAAATCCTTCGACAATGACCAGCTCTTCATCTTGAATGGCCTTCTTCGCCTCTTCTTCAGTGAGGTATTTTTTCCCTTCCGCGCGTTTCGTGCGTAAACCGCAGTCAGTTTCTACCCCCCGGCTATGCGCAAAGTATGCAGACCGCCCATTTGAGGCGTAATCCTTATCTTCTGGCGAGCGGAATAAGTTAGCTGAACATTCAGGACAAAATATTTGGCCTTTCATGTGCCGCTGATACTCATTTATAAGTATCTTTTCTGCACTTTTTCGCAATGTACTTTTATCACCAGCTGCATATGACCAACCGCTAAGGTAAAGAGCGTGCTTTATTCTATTATCCATGGATCATACCCTTGCCTGATTTCAGCACATAACGCCGAAAATACACGCAACTTTGTATTGTAGGCGAAGCCGCAACGAAAAGCTGTTGGCCTCCTGGTTAAGCAGCTTAGGCGTTTCCCAAGATACGGTTACCCTCATCATCAAAGTCTTGCACTCGAACTTCGATTGATTCAATGAGTTCAGTGAGCTGCTTCATTAAGGTCAATATAGACTCTTTAGTGATATCGAGCGGTCGCCCCTCCTTGTCATACCCAGCCCTATGAACACAGTGGTGCCTCAACTGTACAGATTTGTAAAACCAAGAAATATTTCCGAAATCAAAACCTAGGACGCTCAGGTACATCTCTTTAGTCTTACTAAGGTTGTGAAAGATCAGGTCTTTCAAATAGTTCTCAATCGTATGCTTTAAGGTTTCTTGGCTAGAGAAAATTTCTGAAAGGGAGAACTTCTGCTTTGAGAATTCGGGGTCAGTTTCAACTAGACGACGCAGCAATGAATCTGAATTGATAACGTGGTTCAAGAAGGTTGAATATAGATATCCTTCAGCTGAAGCTACTAAATGACTATAAAGCATTATATTCAAGCCATATTGAGCTTCTTCACGGACTCTTTGGTCGGTTAATAGGTGTACAGTCTTAACCTGCTCCCTGAAAAGCTTAATCCTTGAACTTTCCTTATCCGATATGACCTTCAGCTCACTCTCTTCATACTGAGGTTCGCTATTTGTGACTACAATTTCTCCGTTGTCGACAGCAACTTCTAAATCATAAGCATTACACTTGATTAATATACTGTAGGGCCTGCCGCAACTATTACACTCTGCTTCTTGTTCCGTCTCACGAAACTCTTCTCTTTCCTTCTTGGTGTCAGCAACGACCATTGGATAAAACGCCAAGTGTTCCACTACGCTTCCGCAAGTGCAGCTGAAACTAATATTAGTATACATCCATAATCACCTTGAACACGCTTAACGCCCGGCTTTGCGGCGCACCGGAGCGCAGCGTAGGTGTGTCCGACAACAGCCGCTTGTTAAGACCTATTTTCGCCAATCTCGCTCCTTGATGAGACCGAGAAGATATGTTCTGAATACGGGGTGCACTTCCCATTTAGCGGCTTGAAGGTCATTCCACCGGGACATCTGTGTAAGGTGAGGGTCATCGAGAAATGTGACGTGCTTATAGCCCAATGGTTGTCGGCTATCTGGAATTCTCGCATTCAAAAAACCCGACTCGTGCAGTAATGATAAGAGATTGACGGCATCCCCATCACTATCTGGCTTAAGCGCTTTCGATCCTATTTGAATCGCAAACCGTGAGGGAATTGAATGCAGGTGTTTTCGTAAATCTTCGAAATCCGACTCAAAATCTATGTTGATGAAAGAACGGATAACGTCGAGAAACTGAGGGCAATCAAACCCCATCTCTATGGCCAAATCTTCTGCCCGCTCCTTCGAAAAGTGTTCCATTCCCTTTTCTGCATCGGCATCACCAATTTGATCAGAGCCTCGGTCTTTCGCGCTCTTCGCTAAATGGTTAACAAATTGAATCATATCCCTCGGGCGTTCTCGTGATGATTTCAATAGAAACTGATCCCAAGAACGCCTTCCGGTGCTAGTTGGCAGGCGCATCCATGGATCTTCAAAAAAATGTGTTATCGGCTGGCTGCCTTTGTAGCCCGAATCTTTGGCTGCAAACGATATTCGCTTGTTAAATATTGATTTAATTAAGTTTTCTGGCGCCCGTAAAAACATCACGAGGGGGCGAAAGTGATCAATTTGGTCTCTTTGGCCTTTCTCATTTCTCAGTAACCGCATCCACACTTCCATTCGCAAGGTGACGATGCATTTGATATTCGGACTCTTGGACGTCAGCTTCCTAATTGCAAGCAACAATCCCCATATTCTGTTTAAGTGCTGTGGATCGTCGGGTGACGCGATTTGATCGGTATCGTCAAACAATATTACGAAAACTGACTTTTCATCTAATAAATGGTTCTGTATCGAAGACAGCAACTTCTCTTGAGAAAGTGTTTCTTTAGAAAGATCAGCTGCAAGCGCGTTTGCATCAACTTGAGTTACTGGTTTTGAAAGCCGACCCAAAACATTGACCAGCTTCCCCATCCAGTCAGGCTCTCGAGTTCCTTTTGCTAAAGATTCCTTGTAAATTCGAGCTGCATCTCCCTTGAGATAGCCTGATAGGTTTTCTCCAATCGAGCAGGCGACTGCGTCCAAAAAGCACTCATACATTTCTCGCTTGATTGAGGAGACATCACTCAAGCCATTCAGTCTTGACGTATCTAGATCATCTGGCCGTAAAAAAAGCGTAGGCATTTTCTTACGTTTTGCAGCTGCAAATATCCATTCGAGAATTGCAGACTTGCCCACACCCTTGTTGCCAACGAGAAGCTTCGGGCTTCCACTCGGAGAGGCCAAAACGTCCGGTAACTGCTCAGGAGTTATGAAGATTTTGCTCAGTATCTGCCGGTCACCTTCAGTGGTGCCAGTAGGAAAGTATTTTTGCAAAATGTCCATTCTCGACATTCATATGCTCCTTGTAGTCTTAACAGCGTATTGGATAGCAGTCTTCATTATTGCGATTATCTGACCGCTTCATTATCACGCACCGAAAATAAAGCTGGCTGGCCGACGGCGCTCCAAAAACACCGTAAGATCATATAACTACAAGCCCAAAAAAGAAGCAAGCCAGATCCCGCTTAGCAATATCAGCGCAGTCGCATTTTCACCGATAACGACGCGCCACAAACATTGTCACCAACAAAAAGGCCCGGCAGCTTACGCAACCAGGCCTTTTCATCACTCAGCGGTCAATCACCTCAACCGCACTTGCTGTCGCCGCAAGACAGGCAGGTAGCGCACCCGTCCATCACGATCACCGCCTTGGTGCTGCACTTGCCGCACATGGTGGCGTTAGCGGGGTAGTCGCTGGCGCTGTCGTCGTTGGTGGCCTTGTTGTGGCTGGCCTCAAACTCGGCGCGCTTTTCGGCGAGAATGCGCTTGGTGGTTTCGCTCATCTCGTCGCTTTCGAGCAGGCCGATGGCCTTCAGGTGCTTCTCGATCACAGCGCCAATTTCCGCCACCAGCGACGGCATGAACACGCCGCCTTTCTTGAAGTAACCGCCGTTGGGGTCGTACACGCTGCGCAGCTCTTCCACCAGGAAGGTTACGTCGCCACCTTTGCGGAACACCGCAGAGATAACGCGGGTGAGGGCGATAACCCACTGGAAGTGCTCCATCGATTTGGAGTTGATGAACACTTCATAGGGCTGACGGCTTTCGTGGTCTGTGTCTTCGTTGAGCAGGATGTCGTTGATGGTGATGTACATCGCGTGCTCAGCCACCGGCGGCTTGATCTTGTAGGTGGTGCCCAGCAAGAAATCCGGCCGTTCGATGGTTTCGTTCATCTGAATCGGTTTTGGCTCCAGGCTTTTTGCGGTGGCGGCCTGTTGCTCTGGGGTTTCGGCTTTCTTTACTCGGTAGCCGACAATCTTGTTGCTGATTTTAACTGTCATGTTCGTTGTCCTGTCTGTCGGGTCCCGGGATCAATATTTACCGTAAGTGCCTTCTTTAAGCGCATCGAACAGGTTGGCGGCGGTGTGAATCTCACCGTCATAATCGACCTTTTCGTTACCCTTGAGGGTCACTTTGCTGCCGTCGTCCAGAGTGAATTCGTACAGAGTGTTTTCAAGATCTTTCTCTTTTACGAGTACGCCCTGGAAGGCTTCCGGGTTAAAGCGGAACGTGGTGCAGCCTTTCAGGCCTTTGTCGTAGGCATACAGGTAGATGCCTTTAAAGTCCTGGTAGGCAAAGTCTGTCGGTACGTTGGCCGTTTTGGAAATGGACGAGTCCACCCATTTCTGCGCCGCTGCCTGGATGTCTACGTGCTGCGTGGGCGTTACGTCATCAGACGTGGTGAAGTAGCTCGGCAGTACCTTGTCTTCGTCTTCGGAGAAGGGCATGGCGCCTGGGTTGACCAGATGGCGGTAGGCCAGCAGCTCGAAGCTGAACACGTCGACTTTCTCTTTGGTTTTACGACCCTCACGAATGATGTTGCGGGCGTAATGGTGCGAGAAACTTGGCTCGATGCCGTTACTGGCGTTGTTGGCCAGTGACAGGCTGATGGTGCCGGTCGGGGCGATGGAGGTATGGTGGGTAAAGCGGCCACCTTTCTCTGCCAGTTGCGCAACCAGTTCCGGGTCTACCTGGGCGATCTGCTGCATGTAGCGGCTGTATTTGGCGTGCAGCAGTTTGCCTTTGAGTTTGTCGCCCACCTTGTAGCCATCTTTGGCCAGATCGCTGCACTTGGCCAGCATCTTGGGGGTGACTTCAAACTCGTCTTCCATGATCGGCGCTACGCCTTTCTCTTCGGCCAGGGCCAAAGACTGGCGCCAGCCTTCAACGGCCATTTCACGGACGACTTCTTCGGTGAACTCAACGGATTCTTCAGAGCCGTAAGGCATACGCAGCATGGCAAGGGTAGAACCCAGGCCCAGAATGCCCATGCCGTGACGGCGCTTGTAGGTGATTTCGTGGCGCTGTTCAGCCAGCGGCAAGCCGTTGATTTCTACTACGTTGTCCAGCATGCGGGTGAAGATGCCCACGACTTTGCGATACTTCTCGTAGTTGAAGCTGGCCTTGTCGGTGAACGGGTAGTCCACAAAGTTGGTCAGGTTAACCGAGCCCAGCAGGCAGCTGCCGTAAGGGGGCAGGGGCTGTTCACCGCATGGGTTGGTGGCACGGATGTCTTCGCAGAACCAGTTGTTGTTCATCTGATTGACCTTGTCGATCAGGATGAAGCCTGGCTCGGCGTAGTCGTAGGTGCTGGTCATGATGGTGTCCCAGATAAACTGGGCTTTTACCGTCTTGTAGATGCGGCAGGCGACTTTGCCTTCTTCGTTGGTGACATAGCCTTCCTGAATCGGGAAGTCGCGGTACAGGAACTGGCTGGTGTCGCTCAGGTCCAGACCTTCTTCCTCGGCTTCTTTGCGGGTCATCGGGAACGACAGGTGCCAGTCGCCATCATTACGGACGGCTTCGATGAAGTCTTCGGTGATCAGCAGCGACAGGTTGAACTGGCGCAGTCGGCCGTCTTCACGCTTGGCCTGGATAAACTCGATCACATCGGGGTGGTGCACGTCGAAGGTGGCCATCTGGGCGCCACGGCGGCCACCGGCAGACGACACGGTAAAGCACATGCGATCAAAGATATCCATGAACGACAGCGGGCCGGAGGTCGTCGCGCCGGCGCCGGCCACATAGGCACCGCGGGGGCGCAGGGTAGAGAACTCGTATCCGATACCGCAACCGGCTTTGAGGGTCAGACCGGCTTCGTGGTTTTTCTCCAGGATGTCGTTCATCGAATCCTGAATGCTGCCAGACACCGTGCAGTTGATCGTAGATGTGGCAGGCTTGTGAGCCTCAGCACCAGCGTTGGAGGTGATCCGGCCAGCAGGGATGGCGCCATTCTGGAGGGCCCAGAGGAACTCCTTCATGTACTTTTCGCGTGCGCTCTTCTTTTCAACTTCAGACAGTGCCTTGGCAACACGTTCGTAGGTTGCGTTGATGTCTTTGTCGACGGCTTCGCCGGTTTTGGTTTTCAGCTGGTATTTGCTGTTCCAGATGTCGAGCGACGCTTCCTGCATGGGAATCGTTGCGATCACTGCCTGTGCCTTAGCGTTCATTGCCACCCTCGGATTTCAGTATGTCTTTTTTGATGACGCCGTCCTGAGCGCCATACCCCGTTTGTTCGTTAGTACTTTTTTTGCTGCCGGCTTGCCTGATGAGCACAAAACACTATATGTGGTGTTTTGTCCGGCGGTTAGTGCCGCCTGTTTTGAGCCGGTTTGGTGCTTTTAAAACGTTGTTGGTCTTGGCGTAGCTGGCGTGTTGGGTGCCAGCTTTGGGCTTTTGTTGTTTTGCTTTGGCCCTATATATGGGTTCGATTGGAAGAAGTATAACAGGATATAGTGTTCTGTGAAGAAGAGTGGAACTATTGATTGGGCTCTGTTCGCAAAGAAAATCAATGGAAAAATACTTGCAACGCCGTCAGCCCGCGCCATTCAGGCATTTGGCCTGATCACGAAAGAATCACTACATGTTGTGGTTAAAAATTATACGGTCAGAAATGCGGTGGTCTGACTGTTTTTGTGACTTTTGCACGTATCCGATTGCGACGTGTCGGTAGAGTGGGAGGGTGGTGTCGCTATACTGCAGTGGCCCACAGGAAGTGATAACGACTATAAAAAAGGAAAAGAATAATGAAAGGCCTGAAACCTAGCATTTTTGCGCTGTGCATAGCAGGGGCGACGCCGGCGATGGCGTTCCAGCCGCTGGATGAGCACGCCATGGGTAATATCACCGGCCAGGCCGGTGTCACGATAGAGCTGGAGACGCGTGTTGATGTCGGTCGGTTTTTGTACACCGATGAAGGCTCGCTAAGCATCAGCGATATCAGCGTTGGCGGTGCGGAGAGAACCGATTTTTTCGGTTTTAATGGCATCGCCGGTACTAGTGCCAGTGATCTGCTGGATAACATCAAGATTGATATCGACATCTATTCCGATGGCGATGCGGTCATCAACATGCTCCCGGTGCAGTTTGCTGCGATCGATTTCCGTGTTACTACCGGCGCCTGGGAGTTGCTGGCCAGCGATGGCAGCAGCCAGCAAACCACACTTCTGGATAATTTCTTTGCGGAGGGGCTTGTCGGCCGTGCCTCTATTGAGGTCGATACCGCGACAGACAATCTGAATTTCCGGGGCGCGTTTGCCATTGAAACCATGGATTTCGACGTACCGTTCCTGGCGGTGGGTATTCGTGGTTTGCAGATTACCGGGGCCAATCTTGATCCGCGCCGGCCAAGCCCGCTGGATCTGTTTGCCGAGGTAGAACTGGACATCTATAAAGGTACACGGCTGTCTGGCACTGGCGATGCTCTGGCCATCGATCTGCAAACGTTTGAGGCCGATGTGGGTATTCGGGAGGTGATCATAGGGCAGCAATCGATCGGCAGTGTGTTCATCGATAATCTGGCGGTCAACAATACCTCGATGAGGATTTATGGCCACTGATTGATGACTGGGTGTGCATAAAAAAACGGGGCCTGACTGGCCCCGTTTTCGTTACTACAGCAACCCTGGATTAACCAAGCAATAAGCTGTCGTCGTCCACTTCCAGGCCGCGTTGTTTTCGAACAGCCCGAGCAGATCTTTCACTTCCAGGCCTTCCCGGTCTTTGCCGGCGATATCGAACACCACCTGGCCCTGATGCAGCATCACGGTGCGACTACCAACTTCCAGCGCCTGCTTCATGCTGTGAGTGACCATCAATGCGGTGAGCTTTTGCTCTTCGATGATGTTGGTCGTCAGTTCCAGCACAAAACTGGCAGTTTTCGGGTCCAGTGCGGCGGTGTGCTCGTCCAGCAAGAGAATGCTGGAGGGCGTGAGGCTGGCCATCAGCAAGCTGACCGCCTGGCGCTGACCACCGGAAAGCAGGCCCATTTTGTCGCCCAGGCGGTCTTCCAAACCCAGGTTGAGCGACGACAAGCTGTCGCGGAATTTCTCGAGATACTGCTTTTTCACCGCAGTGGTCAGGCCGCGGCGCTGGCCACGCTTGATGGCCAATGCCAGGTTTTCTTCAATGGAGAGGTTTTCACAGGTGCCGGCCAGCGGATCCTGGAATACCCGGGCTACCCGCGCCGAGCGCTTGTGGGTTGGCAGGCGGGTGACGTCCAGGTTATCCACGATAATCTGGCCACTATCCACCAGCACTTCGCCGGCCAGAGCGTTCAGAAACGTCGACTTGCCGGCGCCGTTACTGCCGATAACCGTGACAAATTCGCCCTGGTTAACGGTCAGGCTCATGCCCCGTAACGCGGGGTTTTCCAACGGCGTGCCCTTGCCAAAGGTGAGCCGTAGATCGGTTGCGCTGATCATATTGCCTCCTCAGGCTTTGTTGCGGGTGAAGCGGTTGGTGAGATTGGTGCGCACACCCGGCAGGACAATCGCCAGGGTTACCAGCACCGCGGTAATCAGGTTGAGATCCTGAGCTTTCAGGCCGAGTGCGTCGGCATTGAGTGCAAAGGCGATGGCCAGGCGATACATGATGGCGCCGATCACACAGGCAATCAGAGCCCGGAGCACAGTGGAGGGCGTTAATACCGCCTCACCGCCGATCAGAGAAGCCAGGCCAATCACGATAACGCCTACGCCCATGGTGACGTCTGCAGCGCCCTGGCTTTGGGCAAACAACGCTCCCGCCAGGCCGACCAAGCCGTTGGACAGGGCGACGCCCAGAATGACCATGCCGCCAGTGGCAATGCCCTGGGCACGGGCCATGCGGGCGTTAGCGCCAGTGGCACGCATGGCCAGTCCGGTTTCGGATTTCATGAATCGCCAAAGCAGAATCAGGGAAACCACAACCACGATAAGGAAGAGCAACACCGGTACCTGATGGAACTCCATGCCCATGTCATACCACGGAGTCAGCACCGTCTCTTCGGTCAGCAGGGCAATGTTAGGGACGCCCATGATGCGAAGGTTAATGGAGTAGAGCGCGATCATGGTCAGGATCGACGCCAGCAGGTTCAGGATGTTGAGCTTGACGTTCAGAATGGCGGTAACGGCACCTGCGGCCATACCGGCCAGCGCGGCGCAGCCAGTGGCCAGCCAGGGGTTCCAGCCTTGCAGAATAAGCACGGCTGCCACCGCTGCGCCAAGGGGGAAGCTGCCGTCTACCGTGAGGTCGGGAAAATCGAGTACACGAAACGACAGGTAGATACCAAAGGCGACCAGGCCATAGATAAGGCCGGTTTCAAGAGCACCGTAGAATGCGATTTCACTAAGCATGGGTAATTATTCACCGTGAAAGAAAACGGGCGGGCCCTTGTGGGGCCCGCCCGTATTGGTCAGGCATTATTTGCCGCTTTTGACGACTTCTTTTGCGTCCTGGATGAGGTCTTCAGACAAGGTGATTCCCATCCGCTCGCCGGCTTCGGGGTTCACAAACAGGTCTAGCTCTTCCATGGTTTCCACCGGCATGTCGGCCGTGCTGGCGCCCTCAAGCACCCGCACAACCATGGCGCCGGTCTGGCGGCCGTGGTTGTAATAGTTGAAGCCGAGGGCCGCGACGGCACCACGCTCTACAGTGGCGGTATCCGCTGCAAACACCGGAATCTTGGAGCGTTCGCCAACGGAGATCACTGCTTCGGCGGCGCTGATGACGGTGTTGTCGGTGGTCAGGTAGATGGCATCTACCTTGCCGACCAGTGACCGGGCCGCACCCAGTACTTCAGAGGTCTTCGTGGCTGCACCTTTAACCAGCTGCATGTCACGGGCGGCCAGGCGCTCTTCCAGCAGCTCGATCAGCGCGGCTGCGTTAGCTTCGCCCGGATTGTAGACGGTGCCGATGCGCTTGGCATCCGGCATGATGCGCTGAAGCATGTCGATGTGCTGGTCGATGGGCAGCATGTCGCTGACGCCGGTGATGTTTGCACCGGGGGCTTCCCAGCTTTTCACCAGTTTGGCGGCCAGTGGGTCTGTGACAGCAGAAAACACCACCGGGATGTTTCTGGCAGCGGCAGCAACGGTCTGGGCCGACGGCGTGGCGATAGCAACGATCACGTCTGGGCCTTCACCGACAAATTTGCGGGCGATCTGTGAGGCAATCGCCGAGTTGCCCTGGGCGCTTTCGTGCATCAGGCGCAGGTTCTCGCCGACGACATAGCCACGTTCAGCCAGTTCGTCTTTCACGCCTTCATGAACGGCATCAAGCGCCGGGTGCTCAACAATTTGTGTAATGGCAACAACGCGGGTGTCCTCAGCCTGAACAAAGCTTGCTGCAGCCAGCAGCGAAGCGCCAATCAGGGTGCGCAGGGTCTTCTTGGCCATAAGCCCATCTCCGAGTCAGTGACTGATGTCCCCGCGGTGCGGGGCGGCAAAAATAAAGTGCGCAAGTTTACCACAGGGTTATGGGTTTCGGGCTAGGGATGGGGGATACTTTATAAGTTGCGGTTCCGCATTAGTCCGGAATGCAGATAATTTTGGCTCGATCACGTTTTGACGAGCCCGGGTGTGTTGAAATAGGCTACCAAAGTCTAATAATACGCTAACCCCCAAACTATAAAGACAAATTAGGAAGGTCCATGGACACAACAAACAAACTTCCCCTGGATATGCTTTACCACTGGGAGTCGACTAAGGCCGACAGCCCCTATATGACCCAGCCAATTGGTAATGGCAAAGTGGTTGAGTACACCTGGGGCCGGGCAGTGGACGAAGCCCGCCGCATGGCGGCTTACCTGAAATCACTGAACCTGCCGGATAAAAGCCGCATTGGCCTGATTTCCAAGAACTGTGCGCAGTGGGTGATGACGGACTGGGCCATTTGGTTGGCTGGCCACGTTTCTGTGCCTTTGTACCCAACCCTGAATGCCGACACAGTCAATTACATTCTGCAGCACGCAGAATGCGACGTGTTGTTTGTGGGCAAGCTGGATGACTGGGACAGCATGAAGTCTGGTGTGCCTGAGTCTGTGCGTTGTATTTCTTACCCGTTGAGCCCGCCCAACAATTTTGAGACCTGGGACGACATTGTCGCCAAGTACCCGCCGCTCGAAGGTCAGGTACACCGTGATCCGGAAGAGCTGGCCACCATTGTTTACACTTCTGGCAGTACCGGGCGCCCGAAAGGCGTGATGCTAAGCTTCCAGAATATGGCCTTCTCTGCCGCCGGTGGCATCCAGACCCTGGGTGTAGGCCCGGGAGAGCGCATGCTGTCGTACCTGCCGCTGGCGCACGTGTTCGAGCGCACATTTGTTGAGCTTGGATCTCTGTACGCAGGGTTCCACCTCTATTTTGCGGAATCTCTGGATACTTTTGTTCAGGATCTGCAGAGAGCCCAACCGACCTTGTTCCTCTCTGTTCCGCGTCTGTGGGTTAAATTCCAGCACGGCGTGTTGCAGAAAGTGCCCAAGCAGAAGCTGGAGAAGATGCTGAAGATTCCGTTGCTGAACAAGCTGATCAAGAAGAAGGTCTTGAAAGGCCTGGGTCTGGACAAGGTGAAGCTGGCGGGCTCCGGTTCTGCACCTTTGTCTAACGACGTTCTGGACTGGTATCGCAATCTTGGCCTTGAGTTGCTTGAAGGCTACGGCATGTCTGAGAACTTTGCCTACTCGCACATGAACAAGCCTGGCCGTACCCGCACCGGTTACGTGGGCGAAGCCCTGCCGGGTGTCGAAACCCGGATCAGCGAAGAAGGTGAAGTGCTGGTCAAGAGTCCCGCCACGATGATGGGTTACTACAAGGATGAAGAGAAAACCAGGGAAACCTTTACCGAGGACGGCTTCCTGAAAACTGGCGACAAGGGCGAGATTGATGAGATGGGCCGCCTGAAGCTGACCGGTCGTATCAAGGAGATTTTCAAGACCAGCAAGGGTAAGTACATTGCGCCTGCGCCTATCGAGAATCGCCTGATGTCTCATGACGCCATCGAGATGGTGTGTGTGTCTGGTGCCAATCAGACCCAACCCCATGCGCTGGTATTGTTGGGTGAAGAGATCCGCCCGAAAATGGCGGACGAAAACTTCCGCAAAGAAATTGAAGAAAGCTTTGCCCAGCTTATTACAGACGTGAACAAGACCGTTGATCCCCATGAGCAACTGGCGTTCATTACCGTTGTCAGCGACGAGTGGTCGATTGAGAACAGCTTCCTCACGCCAACGCTCAAGCTGAAGCGTAATGTGGTAGAAGATGCCTACGAGGCGAAAGTGGACAGCTGGTATGCCCAGAAGCAAAAGGTGATCTGGCAGTAAACTGCGACAGACCACGAGAACGGAAAAGCCCGGCAATTTGCCGGGCTTTTTTTATGTCTGGTGAGCGCCAGGCGCTGCAGGCCGAGTGTTATGACATGGATCTGGAGGCCGAGATGGACCGGCTCATCAGGATAATCGGCACGATGCCTGCCAACACAATGATCAGCGAGGGCAGGGCGCTTTGGTAGAGCATTTCGTCCGAGGCAAACTGATACACGTAAGTGGCCAGAGTCTCAAAGTTGAAGGGCCGCAGAATCAGGGTTGCAGGCAGCTCCTTCATGCAATCCACAAACACCACGAGCGCGGCGGTAATCAGGGTTCCCCGAAGCATGGGCAGGTGGACTTTGACGAGGGTTTTGCCGGGCGTGTGGCCCAGTGATCGTGACGCCATGTCCATGCTGGGGGTGATCTTCTGCAACGCGCTTTCGACGCTGCCGGCGGAGACCGCCAGAAAACGCACGGTGTAGGCAAACACCAGCGCAAAAGCACTGCCGCTGAGCAGGAGCCCGGTGCTAAAGCCAAAGTAATCGCGCATCAGTCCGTCCAGCCAGTTATCAAAGCCTGCCAGGGGAATGATCACGCCCACGGCCAGCACTGCGCCGGGCATGGCGTAGCCAAGACTCGACAAACGCATCAGTACCTGCATGCTGCGCGTGTTATGGAGCCGCCGGCTGTACGCCAGGGTGATTCCGATCAATAGCGTGGTAAGCGCCGCTGTGCCGGACAGAAACAGGCTGTTGAAGGTGTTGCGGATAAAACTGGAGTTCCAGCTCTCGTCAAAATACTCCCAGGCGTAATAACCAAGAGTGGCCCCGGGAATGATAAACCCGAATAGCAGGGGTGCAGCGCAGACTGCCAGGCAGATCATCTGCCGGGGGAATGACATGGTGAAGCGATGGATCGGGTCCCGGTTGTCGCGGGCGGCAAATTGTTGCTGGCGGCGGCGAGAGTAACGTTCAAGCGTGACCAGGATAACCACAAAAATCAGCATGGTTGAGGCGATCTGGGCGGCACCACCCAGATTGCCCAGGTTCATCCAGGTATCGAACAGGCCGAGGGTCAGCGTTTGTACCGCAAAGAAATCGACGGTCCCGAAGTCATTCAGGGTTTCCATCAGCACCAGCGACAAGCCAACGGCGATGGCAGGTCGGGCAATGGGCAAGACAACCCGGAAGAAAGTGCTCAGGGCGGAATGGCCAAGGCTTCGGCTGACCGCAAAGAGAGACGGAGACTGCTCCATAAAAGCCGCACGACCCAACAGGTACACATAAGGGTACAGCACCAGACCGATCATCAGGATGGCACCTTCCAGACTGCGGATCTCGGGGAACCAGTAGTCACTGGCGTTTTGCCAGCCAAACCACTCTCTCAGGGTCTTTTGTACGGGGCCGGCGTAATCGAGCAGGCTGGTGTAGACATAGGCAATGACGTACGCCGGGACGGCAAAGGGCAATAACAGGGCCCACTCGAAGAACTTTCTGCCCGGGAATTCACACATGGTGACGGTCCAGGCGGTGGCCAGGCCAATCACCAGGGTGAGTGCGCCAACGCCGATCATTAGCTTCAAGGTTGTCGTCAGGTAGCGGGGCAGGGTGGTGTCGATCAGGTGGGGCCAGATATTCTCATCGGGAAAAAAAGCGAGATAAAGAACTGAGAAAACAGGCAGTACGACTATGGCCGTGGTGATCAGCGCACTGATGATCCAGTGTTTAGAGGTGCGCCTGGCGAGCAGTGGTTGAGAAAGCCCCGGATTAGCACCTGAAACGACCTCTGTCATGCATGTCCCGTTATGATAGTGAAGATGAGAAGTGTTGCGATTCTAGATACTGGCGTGCCTCACTGCAATGACAAGGATCAGATAAAAAAGTGGAACAACCCCAAAAACGAAGGGTGCCATGAATGAAAGCACCCTTCGTTTTGGGGGATTATCGCCAGCTAACGGTCAATGCGATGGCTTTAACCATCGTAGTCAACACGGTCTACCAGACGCACGGCGGCATTACGGTTGTTGGCGATTTCCTGCAGTGACAGCCTGTCAGGCGTCATTTCACCCCATTCCGCCACCAGGCCTGTGGGTTTGACTTCCGGGTTTGCGGGATATTCGCTGTTGGCTTCTGCGTAGATACGCTGGGCGTTCGCAGACGACAGGAACTCCATCAATTTAACCGCGTTGTCTTTGTTCGGCGCACTCTGGGTCAGTGAAATACCGCTGATGTTAACGTGGGTGCCACGATCGTCAGCGTTAGGGAATACCAGGTTGACCTGTTCTGCGGTCGGGCGCTGGTTTTCGTCCATCAGCATGTTGCCGTAGTAGTAACTGTTACCGATGGCAATGTCGCAGACGCCTTCGGCAATGGCTTTGATCTGGTCGCGGTCACCGCCCTGGGGTTTGCGGGCCAGGTTGTCTTTTACATCGCTCAGCCAGGCTTCGGTCTGTTCTTCGCCGTGGTGGGCAATCATGGATGAGATGAGGGCGATGTTGTACGGGTGCTTGCCGCTGCGGGTGCAGATGCGGCCTTCCCACTTGTCATCGGCCAGGTCTTCATAGGTGCTGATTTCACCCTGCCTGTACGCGCTCTTTCGAGGCGAAGATCAGGCGGCCGCGGGTAGTCAGGGCGTACCACTTGCCATCCGGGTGGCGCAGGTTTTCCGGAATGTTCTTGTTCATGGTGTCGCTTTGCAGGTTGGCCACCAGGTCTTTTTCTACCAGCTCGTTGATGCGGGAAATATCAACGGTCATAACAATGTCTGCCGGGCTGTTACGGCCTTCGCGCTCCAGACGCTCTGCCAGACCCTGGCGGGCAAAAACGACATTGGTCTTGATGCCGGTTTCGTCGGTAAAGGCGTTCAGCAATGGCTCCAGCAAATAGGCCTGGCGATACGAATAAATATTGACCTCACCCTCTGCGGTTGCGGCCATAGGCATTGCGGTCAGTGCGATTGCGGCAGTTGCGGCGAGTTTCATTCGCATAATAGTTTCCTTCGTCGTGGCTGGCTTACCTGAGATTTATACTTACAGGCATTTCAAAACGACAATCATTCTCAATGCTATCCGCGTTTGAGTCAATAACCCTGTTGGGATATTTGTGTAAAAATGGTGTTATGCTTCATAACACTATAAAAACAGGTCAAAAACAGGGCTTTTGGGGTATGGCAGACAACGATCGCAGAGTGCACAGTCGCACGGCCATGAGTGCCAAGGTAAAGGTGGTTCACGAACACTATGGGGAGTTTGTGTTCTCTACCCGGGATATCTCAGACGGCGGTGTCTTTATTGTGCTTAATGACGAGCCTTTCACGCCGGAGCTTGGCGACAATGTGACCGTTCAGGTGCAGGGTTTACCCATTCCAGCGCCGGTGCTGGATATGATTGTGGTGCGCAAGACCGTTGACGGCTTCGGTTTGCAGTTTGATGAGAATGATGAGTAGTCCGTGGAATGTCGTTGCCCAATGCTGATAATGGAGCACCTTCAGTCAGCGTTTTGAAAGGACGGCTTTCGATGACAACCCTCCATACTATGCGTGCAGGATGGGCTCTGGCGATTCTGTCGCTGCTCGGGCTCAACGGTTGCGCCAGTTATCATACCCATTATGCGATGTTTCCTGCAGAGACTTCAGGCGGTGAAACCCGGCAGGTGAGGGTGTCCTGGCAGAGCGCCGAGTATCCGGACTGGTGGATTGTGGACGACAAGGCAACACCGATCCGGCTGGAGACCCAATGCAGTGACAGGGTCTGGCGAATCACCGACCGTAGCCATGATGACGCTGGCGCCTGCTCTGGCGACGTGCGAGCCTGTGGTGACGCGGGCCAGGACCTGATTGCAGCGACCGGGCGACCGGCGACAACCAACGATGTCTGTATGCTGGTGCAATCGCCAGCGGATATTGCGCGCGTTGCCGACATCGGGGCCAGGTTTTCGTTGCTGGTCAGTTGTGCGCCGGCTCACGCAACGGTGAAGCGGGCCGATGAGGTCGTCAACGTCGATTATCTGCGACCGTCACCTGTGGCCTATACGGTTCACGCCCGAAAGGTTCCCAGGGGGTCGCTCAGCGCTCGTCTGCCCGCGTTCAATCAAAATGAATGTAAGGACGACTGAACGGCGCAGCATCGTGTGTGTGATCTTTGTCACGTTGCTACATTTCGTTGCAGCCTGAAAATCTGAGTTACCTTGTGTTGCGGTTTGGTGACGATTGACTACCAAAACGTAATGGAGTCTTCTCATCAAAGTGGCACACTGTAATTCTCAAACAATCCGGTTTGCCGAGGTACACGGTGGGCGTCCAGCAGAAGAAAATAGCGGTACATGATCTGGAAGTCGGCATGTTTGTGTCAGACCTCGACCGGCCGTGGCACCAGACACCTTTCCCGATCCAGGGCTTTTACATTCGTTCTCAGAGCGATGTGCGTGCGTTGGTGTCCCACTGTAAATGGGTGATGGTCGATGTCGCGGAATCCCGCGAGTCCAGTGCCGTTGCAAAGAGTTCCGGGCGTACTTATCGCCGGGTCGCCGGTAACCGGGGCAACGGTCGGGAAGAGCTTCAGCTGGCGCCACTGAGTATTCGCGAGCCGGTGGTTTATCAAACGGCAACGCCACTCAAGAAAGAACTGAAATCGTCACGCCGATTGCTTGATGATGCTGAGGTGGCGCTGGAGCGAATGTTTGCGTCGGTACAGGCCGGCCAATTGCCGGATCTGCGCCCGGCGGCGGATATTGCCCGCAAAATGGTGGCCAGTGTTGTGCGCCAGCCTAATGCGTTGCTGTGGTTGAGCCGAACCCGCCAATATGATGATTTTATCTATCGCCACGCACTGAATACTGCGGTCTGGGCGCTGGTGTGCGGTCGGCAGCTGGGCCTTAACGAAGGTCTGCTGGAACATCTTGGGGTTGGTTGTCTGTTGTCTCAGGTGGGCAAGACGGCTTTACCGAGAGACCTGCTGGCCCGTGAGCACCAGCTGAACCCGGAAGAATATGCCATCTATCGCAGCTACGTGGTGAAGGGCGTTGAGATGCTTGATCACACGGGCTTGTCTCGGGCGGTGATGAGTGTTGTGCAGGGGCATCGCGAGCGCCACAACGGTTCAGGATTTCCGCAGGGACTTCGCGGTGACCGGATTGCGCTGCTGGCCAAGGTGGCCGGAATTGCCGAGTTTTTTGAGTCCATGACCGCTCCCCGTGACGGCCAGGACCCGATGACACCGGCCAAAGCGGTGGCACTGCTTTATGACGTACGCAATATCGAGTTTCAGGAAGATCTGGTTGAGGCGTTCATTCAGTCTATCGGGGTTTATCCGACCGGGTCTCTGGTTGAGCTGTCTGATGGTCAGCGGGGGGTGGTGGTATCACACTCGCCTGAACGGCGCTTGTGGCCAAAGGTGATGGTGATGCAGGGATCGGACCACAGGCCCCTGAAGGTTGCAAAGATCGTTGATCTGGCCAGGTATAACGAATCTCGCCCGGCGTCAGAGGCGCTGACGGTTCGTGATTGCTTGCCCCATGGCACCGAAGGGCTTGATCCGTCCCGCCTGGACGTGACCGGTGCGGAGTCCAGATGGTCTTTCGGCAATCTGATCAATCGATAATCACCCGGATTTGTTTGCGTACCCAGCGATACGTATCGGCAGGGCGGAAGTTAATCAGTAACTCGGATTCTCCCCCTGCTGAGCCTGCTACAAAGTAATCCACGTCGGCGTCCTGCCAATTCCACGAGTGAATAACCACATCCTGCTCGCGTTTACTGAGCGCTTCCAGTTGCCCGAGTGACGGATTGCCGCCAATTTTGCGTATCTGGATGGTTTTGATGCTGGTGTCACTGGCCGGATGATTCGCCTTGTGGTCTGCCAGGAAATACCGGCGGCCGACTTCCCGGGTGATCGCGTTCAACTCCCTGCGCAAGTAGGTTCTTGCACGCTCGTTGTCGGCGTCTTCGATCTGGCGTACGGCCTGCAGAATGCGGTCCCGGAGACTTTGAAGGTCTTCGCTGTAGGTCACGTCCGGATCAATGTCTTCATCATTCTCCGGTCTTGGCGGCGCGCTATTGATCTCGTCATCGGTTGGCGGCTCAGAACACAAAACGTCGTCTTCCGGGTAAAAACAGATGGCGGCCAGCAGGCGGTTGACGGGGAGTCTTCGGCCGTAAAGTCCGCCTGGTTAACGTTAAAGTCGATACTGTTCGGCAGGTTCGGGTCGCTAAGTGCGGCGTTAAGTTGCGTGATGACCCTTGATCGAATGTCGATGCCCTGGCCCTCTGCGACAAACTGATTCCAGTTAAGCGCCATCAGAAATCGGGTCATATTGAGCAGAGTGGTGTTGCCAAATTGCTGCTCTTCGATCAGCCGATGGTCTCTGAGTTCTTCGTCATCAACACCGGGAGATTGCAGCGGTTCACGGGTTTCTGGCAAAAATTCCAGAAAGGTGACGTATTCCTGAGCTGGCACGCCTTCAATAATGGGCAGGTTGCCGACCTTCAGTGACAGGGATTCACCGGGGTAGTAACGGAACCGGCCCTGACCATCCGTGGTGCCGGATTGGCTGGCGGTTTGATAGGAAAGGCCGCTAACGCCCAGATAATGGATTCGCCCGGTATTGGTGTCATCACCACCAGAGCTGCCGCCGTCATCCAGGCAACCCGTGACAAGAAATGCAGCGGCAAATGGCAAACAGAGGCGGGTAAGATGAGCGAATCTCATGGCGTGTCGTACAATCCCTTCGCGTTAGACCTGGCGCATCCGGAAGCCGATGGCAGGTGTTTTGTAAGTTGTTGTAACTGCATTATAGGGACGGTGCCGGTGGTATATCGGGAATCCTGTCTCAGTTTGCGAGTTTGACGCCTGTGGGTTTTGCCCTGGCTGCCCTTGAAATTTACTGGCCTGCCACAATCACATAGCACTCTAACAGTTTGCCCGAGGGGCAGATTTCCACATCAATGAATGGTTTGGTTATGACCTACGCACTGGAAATTGAAGGCCTGGTTAAAAGCTATGGCGATGGCTTTCAGGCCTTGAAAGGGATCGACCTTAAGGTTCGTGAGGGAGATTTCTTTGCCTTGCTCGGGCCAAACGGAGCAGGCAAATCCACCACCCTGGGAATTGTGTCGTCACTGGTTAACAAAACCGGTGGCACGGTGCGGGTTTTCGGCCATGACATCGACACGGCGCTTTCCAGTGCCAAGGTCAACCTGGGGGTGGTTCCGCAAGAATTTAACTTCAATCAGTTTGAGAAGGTGATCGACATTGTTACCACTCAGGCAGGCTATTACGGGATTCCGCTGAAGCAGGCCCGGATCTCTGCGGAGAAGTACCTGAAAAAGCTGGGGCTGTGGGACAAGCGTGACACACCATCCCGCATGTTGTCAGGGGGCATGAAGCGCCGCCTGATGATTGCCAGGGCATTGGTACATGAGCCAAGGTTGTTGATTCTGGATGAGCCGACAGCCGGCGTGGATATCGAGCTGCGACGCTCGATGTGGCAGTTTCTGGAAGAAATGAACCGCCAGGGCACGACGATTATTCTGACCACCCATTATCTTGAAGAAGCCGAAGCGCTGTGTCGCAACATCGCTATCATCGATCACGGCGAGATCATCCGCCATACCGGGAAGCGTGAACTCCTGCAGCAGCTGAGCGTTGAAACCTTTGTTCTCGATACCGAACAGCCTCTGGAACAGGCGCCTGCGTTGACGGGGTTTCATTGTGCGCTCAACGACGACGGTGCACTGGAGGCCGAGGTCAGCAAAGGTCAGGGGCTTAACGCCCTGTTTATTGAACTGGAAAACCACGGCATCAAGGTGATGAGTATGCGTACCAAGGCGAATCGCCTGGAAGAACTCTTTGTGCGCATGGTCGAAGACAACGCCCGTGTTGAGGGCAAGACATCGGAGGTAAAGGCGTGACGGCTCAAGCTCTCTGGACGGCCTTTTGCACCATTGTGCTGCGCGAAGTGCGCAGGTTTACCCGCATCTGGCCACAAACGCTGTTGCCACCGGCGGTGACCATGACCTTGTATTTCATCATTTTCGGCAACCTGATCGGTGCCCGTATTGGTGAGATGGGCGGTTACGACTACATGCAGTTTATTGTGCCTGGGCTGATCATGATGGCGGTGATCACCAACTCCTATGCCAATGTGGTGTCGTCCTTTTTCTCAATGAAGTTTCAGCGCAGCATTGAGGAGTTGCTGGTGTCGCCCGTGCCAAACTGGACCATTTTGTTGGGGTATGTGGCGGGTGGTATGGCCCGGGGCTTGAGCATTGGCCTGTTGGTTACCTTGTTGTCGCTGGCATTTACGCAGCTGTCGATCTATAACCTGCCGATGGTTGTTATAACCGTGATCCTGACTTCGGCGCTGTTTTCGCTGGGTGGCTTTATCAATGCCATGCTGGCGACCAAGTTTGACGACATCTCCATTGTGCCCACCTTTGTGCTGACCCCGTTGACCTACCTGGGGGGCGTGTTCTACAGCATCGATATGCTGCCAGCGTTTTGGCAGGGCGCATCCATGATTAACCCGATTCTTTATATGGTGAACGGGTTTCGTTTCGGCATCCTGGGTGTTTCAGACGTTAATCCATTTGTTTCTCTTGGTATGATTGTGATCTTTATTGTCCTGCTGGCGGCGATTGCATTGCGTATGCTTGCCCGGGGCAAGGGGATTCGCCACTGACCGGCTGCAGGAATCACTATGGCATTGCATAACGCTCCGCTGGGCAAGTCCAGTGACTACCCGGATCAGTACGATCCGGCACTTCTGTTCCCGGTGGCCCGGGCGGAAAATCGAGGTCGCATCGGTCTGCAGGATGGCCGCTGGCCGTGGTTTGGAGATGACTTGTGGCAGGCTTGGGAAATCTCCTGGCTCAGACCGGGTGGTGTGCCAGCGGTCGCCTGGGGTGAGCTGCGGTTTCCGGCGGCGTCGCCATCCATCATCGAGAGCAAATCACTGAAGCTTTATCTCAACTCGCTCAATCAGGCGGTGTTCTCATCCGTAGACCAGGTGGCTGAAACCATTACGGCTGACCTCTCCAGCGCTTGCGGTGCAGCGGTATCGGTGACCTTGTTCAGTGTGGATGAAGCTGCGCCAGCAGAAGGCCGGCCGGCAGGTTATCAACTGATTGATGATGAACCGGTTGAAAACGTGGTTTACGACTATTCGGCCGAGTCGTTGGTGACCGGTGCTGAGGACGTGACGGAACAGCTCTGTTCGCATCTGTTAAAGAGTAATTGCCCTGTGACAGGCCAGCCCGACTGGGCAAGTGTGTTTATCCACTACAGCGGCAAGAAGATCGATCGTGCGGGACTACTGCGTTACATCGTGAGCTTTCGTCAGAAGCAGGACTTTCACGAGCATTGTGTGGAGACTCTGTTCACCGATCTGATGGCACGTTGTGAGCCCCGGGAATTGACGGTGTGCGCTCGTTATACCCGTCGGGGTGGACTGGATATCAACCCGGTGCGCAGCACCCAGCCGGAGGCTGACGCAGGTCCCAGATTGGTCAGGCAGTAGTCTGGACAACCCCGCAGGCTCTATTCGGAGTCTTCTTCCTGGCGAAGCCGGTCGGCTGCATCTTCCAGTGCGGCAAGAACGGCTTTGCGTTCCCGCTCGGTGATTTTGTCAGAATCCAGGTACATGGCAAACCCGCTGTGTTCGTGTTCGAGAAAACTGCGGTGGGGCCCCATGTCGCGCCGGAAATCGACGACCTCATAGATGGCGACGGGTTTGCCGAAACCTTTGACCGTGATCTCACCCTTGTCGCGGCACATGATGCGATCTTTGATCAGCGAGAAGGTTTCGTAAGACACCAGGATTTCACCGGCCTCGGCGAGTGATTCGAGGCGGCTTGCCAGGTTTACCTCCTTCCCGATGATGGTGTAATCCATACGGTTTTCAGCGCCGAAGTTACCCACGGTGGTGTAGCCGGTACTGATGCCCATGCGAATCTCAAGGGGTGTTTTGATGCCCTGACTGCGCCATTTCTGGCGCATGATTTTCATCTGTTTGCGCATGTCGATGGCCATGGACACGCAGGCGAAGGCGTCTTCCCGCTGGCCGCGACTGGTGGGATCGCCGAAGAACACCATGATGGAGTCACCGACAAATTTGTCGATGGTGCCGCCGTATCTCAAAGCGACTTCAGACATCCCGTTAAAATAGTGGTTGAGCAGTTCTGTGAGGGCTTCGGGTTCCATTTCTTCTGACAGTTCTGTGAAGCCTTTGATGTCAGAGAAAAACACGGCAAGTTTTTTGCGCTGAGTTTCGAGCCGGACATCGCGCTCGCCGGTAAAGATGGATTGCCAGACTTGAGGTGACAGGTACTTGGAGAGTTTGTGGGACAGGGTAATGGACTGTTCACGTTGATTCTGGATTTGGGTTTTGGCCAGTAACAGGGCCCGCGCCTGTTGGTGAGAGTAGTAGGCCGTTACGCAAATGTAGGCACCCGTTGAAGCTACCGCGATAATGCTGGTGAGCAATGGTGACTGGAGGTTGTCAGCAACGCCGAGGGTTGCCGCAGAGGCGGCCAGCGATGCAGACATCAGGGCGGTACCGAACAACCATTGGCGGATACCCCCGACGATCAGGCAGCTGAACATCAGCATCAATATGACGGAGACTGAGGGAATGGCGATCAGCCCAATCAGGCCGATAAAGGCACCGCCAACAATGCAGTCCAGGAACAGCATTTTCTGACGAATGCGGGGCGACCGGCGAAGAAACGTGCGCCGGGTAAGCAGGTGCGCAAGGTGCGGCCAGATCAGGGCGCCAGCGACAACCCAAAGGAGTTGCTGTTCGAAGATACCCTGAAGGACGCCTGTGACAATAATGGCAGCGGTTGCGGTGTAAGCAAGAATGCGACCGTTGTAATCCGGCATCGGCGGGATCGCTACGGCGGGATCGTGTATCTCGTCGGGTGACAGTTTACCTGTGCCACTGGCCGCGTTGCGCAGGTCCGCTGGTGCGCTCATCATGTCAGAACCGGATCCTTCCGATCAGCATGTCGCGGAACATAACCCAGTCGCCCATCAGACTATAGAGCGGGTATTTAAATGTTGCCGGACGATTTTTTTCGAATTTGAAATGGCCTACCCAGGCAAAACCATAGCCGATGACCGGCACCGCCAACAGCCAGATCAGGCTGCCGCTTGCGATGGCCCAGCCAGCAACCATCAGTACCAGCAGGCTGCCAATAAAATGCAGACGCCGACAAGTGATGTCGCTGTGCTCCTCCAGATAGTATGGGTAGAACTCCTCGAAGTTGCGAAAAGCTTGTTGGTCGCTCATTGTATGCCGCCGAACTCTTTATAATTGTTGATTACGCTGTGTTTGAATGCGTCTACGACGAAAGATTAACAGTATTACGTAGAACCCACAATTCGCTGAGGCTGCTTCGCCCTCAGGGTTATTTTACAGCCATTCTGACGGAGAGTCCGTATGACGTCAGTGACCCGATTTTTATTGGATAAATCCTCCGAACCCCGACTGCAAGCGCCAGCGCCAGCGCAGGGATGTTGTTGAAACAGCATTTCAATGCGCAGCGCGTGCGCCGGATCATGCTTTGTTGCGACCCTGGCGTTATCTGGTGATAGAGGGTGATGCCCGGCTTGCCCTGGGAGAGCTGTTTGCCCAAACCTGCCCGGAGGGAGCCACGGACCAGGAAATCGAGAAGGCCAGAAAGTCACCGCTCAGGGCTCCGATGGTTATTGTTGGCATTGCATCGCCGCGTGCCCATCCGAAGGTTCCAGACATTGAGCAGGTGATGTCGGCCGCGGCCGGCATGAGCTTTCTGTCGCTTGCGCTAAGCGACGCCGGCTATGGCGCGATGTGGCGCACCGGCGGCGTGGCTTACCATCCTCGTGTTCATGAGGGCTTGGGTCTGAAAGACGGTGAGTCTGTGATCGGTTTTCTGTACACCGGTACCGTGGCGACCGAGAAACCGGGGTGCCCCGGCCGGCGACGGATCAGTTTGTGAAAACCTGGTCTGGCCCGGGGCAAAGCGAAACCTGGTAAAGCGCTGAGCCCGCCTGCATGGGGCCAGACGGCAACTGCTTCAACGGACACAGGAAGCAGATTGCCGCCCCTTGGCCCCGACATCGATTATTGCCGCACAAAAACTGCACAATCCTGCCCGAACCTCCCGCCTTGCAAGGACTTCAAGAAACTGGCATTGCCTTTGCTTTGACTATGGAAGAACGCAAAACCGGCAAACCGTTGGGTTAGTTTCAGTCGGTGCAGAATTCCGGAGGCAGTGATGGCAATTACATTCGATAAGGCACTTGGTATCCACGAGCATGCACTGCAGGCCCGGGTTCAGCGTGCCGAAGTGCTGGCCAATAACCTGGCCAACGCAGATACCCCGGGCTTCAAGGCCAGGGACATCGATTTTCAGGCGATGATGCAGCAAGCGCAGGAATCGGTCAGCGGACTGTCTATGAACAGAACCCATCACGGCCACATGGACACGTCCAGCCCTGGCGCTAACGGTGAGCTCTTGTACCGCACGCCGCACCAGCCTTCGATTGACGGCAACACCGTGGATGCCCAGGAAGAGCAAAGCCGGTTCATGCGCAATGCCATGGACTACCAGGCCAGTTTTCAGTTTCTGAGCAGCAAGTTTTCCGGGTTGACCAAAGCCATTAAAGGCGAGTAAGTCGCAGCCACTCAAGATTTAAGGAGATTGCCATGTCACTGGGCAACATATTCGACATCGCCGGGTCCGGCATGACCGCACAATCCCTGAGGCTCAATACCACCGCCTCTAACATTGCCAATGCGGAAACGGCGAGCTCCAGCACTGATACCGCCTACCGTGCCCGCAAGCCCGTGTTTGCAGCCATCCAGCAGGCCATGCTCAATCCGGACCAGCAGGGCTTCGGTATGGGTTCAGCAGAAGGCCCGGGTGCCGGGGTAAGGGTTGAGGGCATTCTGGAGAGTGACGCTGAGCTCCAGATGCGGTACGAGCCTAACCATCCCGGCGCCAATGAGGATGGTTATGTGTTCTACCCGAATGTGAACGTGGTGGAAGAGATGGCCGACATGATGTCGTCATCCCGCAGTTTTCAGATGAATGTGGATGTGATGAACACCGCGAAATCCATGATGCAGCGAATCCTGACACTGGGTCAGCAGTAAATACTGAGGAGTAGGTTATGAGTGCAATTAACACAGCATCGGCCTCAGACGTACTGAGCCAGTACCAGAACAAGCCGGATGATAGGGCCCAGGGCGGTAACGAGCTTGGCAAGGATGCGTTCATGGAGTTGATGATTGCCCAGCTCAAGAATCAGAATCCGCTGGAGCCCCAGGACAATGGTGATTTTATCTCCCAGTTGGCGCAGTTCAGCTCACTCGAGGAGATGCAGAACCTGTCCGGTAACGTCGATGATGTTGTCGGTCAGTTCCGTTCCAGCCAGGCTTTGCAGGCTTCAGCCATGGTCGGCAAGACGGTTTTGGCACCTTCAAGTATCGGCATTCTGGGTGGTGATGGCGAAATCAGCGGCACCATCGAAGTGCCCGCATCCACCGGTGGTCTGAGGCTGTCTGTGATGAATGAGAGCGGTGAGCTGGTGCGCCAGATTGATATGGGCGCCAGTCAGGCTGGAATTAAATCATTCCGCTGGGATGGTCAGGACGGCAACGGCAATCCTTTGCCGCCGGGACCCTACCAGATTGTCGCCCAGGGCTCTTACCCTTCTGGCCCTGAACAGCTTGGCACTATGGTGAGTGCGAATGTAGACAGCGTATCCCTGGGTAAGGGCGGCTCCATTACTCTGAATCTGGCTGGCATGGGCTCAATTGCCTTGTCGGACGTCAAACAAATTAACTGATCCGGTGTCAGGCCAGGAGGTATAAGTTATGGCATTTAATACAGGTTTGAGTGGTCTCAGGGCCGCATCGGTAGATCTGGATGTAACGGGCAACAACATCGCTAACGCCAGCACCGTTGGGATTCAAGGGTAGCAAGGTTCAGTTTGGTGACCTTTACGCCAGTGGCTTTCTTAGTGGAGGCAGCAACCCAATCGGTGACGGCGTCAGGGTGCAGGATGTAAAGCAGTCGTTTGGGCAGGGCAACATCAGTTTTACCGACAATGGCCTGGATATGGCGATCAGTGGTGATGGCTTTTTTATTCTCAATAACAACGGCGAAACACGTTACTCCCGTGCTGGTCAGTTTGGTATCGATAAAGATGGCTTTATCACTAACAACCAGAATATGAAGGTGCAGGGATACACCGCCGACGGTGATGGCAACCTGTCTGGTATCCGGGGTGATCTTCAGATCGAAACCGACAACCTGGCACCGCGCCGAACAACCAATCTGAGATCGGATCTAAACCTGGACTCCCGCGAGTCGGTCCTCGAAGCCCGTGTTAACCGGCTTGGGGAGGTTTCGGTAGAGGACTTGATTGCCAATGGTGGTGATGAGTTTGTTATTGTCTACGCTGATGGGCGTCCGAGCCAGCAGGTTCAGATCCCTGCGCAGGTGGATGATGGCGCTGGAGGTACGCGTGACATCTCGGCTCGCGAGATAGCCGGTATTCTGAATGACCTGACCGGTGTTTCGGCCTCTGCAACTTCGTCGTTTCAGTTCGAGGGTGATGGCGGTGGTGTAAGCACGCTTGATACCGCGCTGGCAAATCCCGACTTCTCGTTCACTATTGCCATCGATGGTCAGAACGTTCCGGTTGCCGCCAACGGTGTGAGCAGCAAACAGGAGCTGGTAGACGCCATCAACTCTTCCAGCTCAAGCTCGCTATCTGCTCAGTTGGTGGATGCGGTTGACGTTAATGGCGATCCGATTCTGGACGGTGGTGGTAATCCGGTCCAGGATGTGAGAATTATTGACAACCGAGGCTCAGATTTGACCGTCAGTTATGGCAATGGCGGCACGCTCACCGACTATGACAAGGTTGGCGATTTGAACGTCTCTACAGATCGATCAATACAGGACATTGTTACCACTGATCCTGATGATCCGGCGGTTACGAGCTTGAGTTGCAGCGGGCTACGATACTGGTGAGCTCTCGATAACCAACTCGTTTAACCCGCTGGATCAGCGTACTTACAACCACGCCACGTCGACCACCATCTTCGACAGCCTGGGTAACTCCCATGAGCTCACGCAGTTTTTTGTGAAGAATCCGTCGCCGGGCAACGGTGTTGGCGTGAGTGAGTGGTCCGTCTACCTGCAAATTGACGGCGAACTCGTGGCCGGCACAGATACCTCACCGTACACCGCACGATTCAACGAAAGTGGCATATTGCAGTCGGTCAATGGAGATCCGAACGGCGAAATTGTGATCACAGACTGGATCCCGAAAGATCCCGATGGTGAGCCCAATGGCGCAGATGGCCCCCCCTTGGCGGGCGAAGAAGTGGTAACGCCCATTCCGGAGCCTCCCACCACATCAGCGTTTGTGGTTGATCTTGGCAATACCACCCAGTACGGCGCAACCTTCGGGGTGAACGATCAACGCCAGAACGGTTACAGCACCGGTCGGTTGTCTGGACTTGATGTGTCGGACCAGGGTGTGATTTTTGCCCGGTACACCAACGGTCAGTCAAAATCGCTCGGCCAGGTGGCGTTGGCGTCGTTCAATAACACCAACGGATTGTCTCCGGTGGGTGAGACTACCTGGGTTGAAACGTTTGAGTCTGGCCAGCCAATCATTGGGGCGCCGGATACCGGAACTTTGGGCTCAATCAAGGCGAGTTCCGTGGAGGAGTCTAACGTGGACTTGTCTGCAGAGCTGGTCAACCTGATCATTGCCCAGCGCAACTACCAGGCTAACGCCAAGACCATTGAAACCTCTGATGCGGTCACCCAGACCGTGATCAACCTCCGATAACGCAATTCTCTAATCATGGCATGACTCCTGCAGGATGACTGGAAACAGTCAAAATTCCGGCAGGAGTTTGCCCATGGATAAAGCCCTCTATATTGGAATGTCTGGCGCCAAGCAGAACATGCTGGCTCAGCGTGCCCATGCCAACAACCTGGCAAACGTTAACACCACCGGCTTCAAGAAAGATTTTGCCCAGGCCCGCAGCATGCCCGTGTTTGGTGAACATCACCCAACCCGCGCTTACGCCATGACGGAAAGGCCAGGTACTGACCTGTCTGCCGGTGCCCTGATGGATACCGGCCGTAAGCTGGATGTGGCGGTAGAGCGCGACGGCTGGCTGGCGGTTCAGAATGATCTGGGTGAGGAGGTCTTTACTCGCAGCGGTAGCATGCAGATCGACGTCAACGGCCTGGTTCGTCTTGCCAGTGGTGAGTTGGTGTTGGGCAATGGCGGACCGGTGGCCTTGCCGCCTTTTGACAACCTGCAGATCGGCTCGGACGGCACCATCTCCATTGTACCTGTGGGCGGCCCGCCGGATCAGTTGGTCGAGGTAGACCGGCTGAAACTGGTCAACCCTCCGCCAGCCGCCCTTGAAAAAGGCCTTGACGGGTTTATTCGCAGAAAAGCAGATCAGGCGATTGATGGGCCTGAGCCCCCTGATGCGGCCATGCGTGTGGCAACCGGATTTCTGGAAAGCTCCAACGTGAATGCGGTGGAAGAAATGATCGCCAACCTGCAGCTGTCCAGGCAGTACGAAATGCAGGTAAAGGTAATGGCCACCGCGAAGGAAAATTCCGAGGCGGCGGCACGACTGTTGCAGAATCTTTAATAACACCGATCAAGCATCGCCCGCTGATCACAAACGGCAAAACATGGCCGCTTTGGCAGTCGGGTAAGGAGTAGAGCAATGCATCCAGCACTTTGGGTCAGCAAAACCGGGTTGAGCGCACAGGACACCAACATGTCCACCATCTCCAACAACCTGGCTAACGTGAATACCACCGGCTTCAAGCGGGACCGGGCGGTGTTTCAGGATCTTCTGTATCAGATCAACCGCCAGCCGGGTGGTCTGAACAATGAAAACGCTGAGCTGCCCTCCGGCTTGCAGCTGGGTACCGGTGTGCGAGTGGTTGGTACCACCAAGCAGTTCAGCCAGGGCAACCTGCAGATTACCGAGCAGCCGCTCGACATGGCAGTCAATGGTCGAGGCTTTTTCCAGATTGAAATGCCGGATGGGCAGATTGCCTATACCCGGGATGGCCAGTTCCAGTTGAATGCAGATGGCGATGTTGTCACTCCGGATGGCTATGCGTTGGCGCCGAATGTCAACGTGCCTGAGGATGCAACCAACCTCACGATCGGTAAGGACGGGACGGTGACTGTCGTTACTGATGATCAGGCGGCACCGATCAATCTCGGTCAGATCACGCTGGTTGATTTCATCAACCCTCAGGGTTTGCAGGCAATTGGCAACAACCTGTTCAAGGCAACCAATGCCAGTGGTGATCCTGCAGAAGGTGAGCCGGGCCTGGCAGGGTTGGGCAATATTGAGCAGGGAACAGTGGAGTCCTCCAACGTTGAAGTGGTGGAGGAGCTGGTGAATATGATCACCACTCAGCGAGCTTACGAGATGAATTCGAAAGTGGTCTCCGCCACCGATCAGATGCTCCAGTTCATCACCAACAACATCGGGTAAGTCATGAACATTATTCTTCGCACCTTTAAAACAGAACGGTTGGCCACCCTGGCTCTGGTAGGTGTGCTGATTGTGCTTCAGGGGTGTACGGCCATGAGTCGTCCCAGAGCTCTCCCGGATGATCCGGCATTTGCCCCGGTTAGAGCCCAGGCCATGATGCAGCGGAATCCGGATTCCGGCGCGATCTTCCAGCCGGCGAGAAACTACAACCTGTACGGTGATACCAAAGCGCTGAATATCGGTGATGTGCTGACCGTCACGTTGCAGGAATCAACCCGAGCCAGCAAGAATGCGGAAACCAGTATTACCAAAGATCAGGAGGTGACCATGCCGGAGCCCAGCATCTTTGGAAAAACCAACATCGGTCTGAATGCCTCCGCCAATTTCGAACGGGATTTTAACGGCTCGGCCGAAGCCGACCAGAGTAATAGCCTGGCGGGCAGCATCACAGTGACGGTTATCGAAGTGTTGCCCAATGGCGTGCTGCGGATTCGCGGTGAGAAGTGGTTATCGCTGACCAACGGTGATGAATACATTCGCTTGACCGGTATGGTCCGGCCCCAGGATATACAGCCGGATAATACGGTTGCTTCAAATCGGGTAGCGGATGCGCGCTTTGCCTATGGCGGCACCGGTGACTTTGATCAAGCCAATCAGATGGGCTGGCTGGCCCGCTTCTTCAACAGTGAGTGGTGGCCGCTATGATTCCCAGACTGATGGTTGCATTTGTTTTGCTGGCGGTGTGTTCGGCGCCCGTTATGGCGGACCGTCTGAAAGACATGGCCCAGGTGAAGGGCGTTCGAAACAACCAGTTGATTGGTTATGGTCTGGTCGTTGGTCTGGATGGCACTGGCGACAGGGCTCCGTTTACCAACCAGACATTCCGGAACATGATGAATCAGTTTGGCATCACGTTGCCGGACGGTGTGAACCCAAACCTGGCAAACGTGGCTGCCGTCACTATCAGCGCGACGTTGCCGCCGTTTGCGAAAGCCGGGCAGGAGTTGGATATCACGGTGTCTTCGATCGGCAATGCGGATAGCCTGCGTGGCGGCACGCTGCTGATGGCGCCGTTGAAAGGTGTCGACGGTCAGGTCTACGCGATGGCACAGGGCAGTATGATCGTTGGTGGTTTTGGTGCTGAGGGTCAGGACGGGTCCAGGATTACCGTGAATGTACCGAGTGTTGGGCGTATTCCCAATGGCGCAACAATTGAGCGTGAAGTGGAGTCTCCGTTTTCTCGCGGTGACACCATTACCTTTAATCTGATGCGACCTGATTTCACGACGGCTCGGCGGGTGGTTGAGGCAATCAACGATAACCTTGGCCCAGACATGGCCTATGCCCACGATGCCACGGCGATTTCCGTTCGAGCGCCACGGGATCCTTCCCAGCGGGTCAGTTTTCTGTCAATTCTGGAAAACATTGAGGTTGAGCCAGCTCAGGAGTCCGCCAGAGTCGTCATTAACAGCCGTACCGGGACCATCGTGATTGGTCAGAACGTTAAGGTAAGCCCGGCGGCGGTAACTCATGGCAGTTTGACGGTCACGATTCAGGAAAATCCGGAGGTTGTTCAGCCCAACCCCTTCGCCGAGGGTGATACTGCGCTCCAGCAGAATACCCAGATTGCGATCACCGAAGACCCGGCCAGAATGTTCCAGTTTGGCCCAGCGACCACCCTGAACGAGATCGTTCAGGCGGTGAACCAGGTGGGCGCGGCTCCGGGCGATGTCATGGCAGTTCTTGAAGCTCTCAAACAGGCCGGCGCATTGCGGGCCGAACTGATCGTGATCTAGGTGTAGCCATGCAGGACTATCGCGTACAGCAAGCTCAGATCTACACCGACTTCAGCGGTCTGAACGCCATGAAGAGCCAGGCGCGAACCGATAAAGAGGCCGCGCTTGAGCAGGTTGCCCGTCAGTTCGAGAGTCTGTTTCTGGCTGAGATGCTCAAGTCGATGCGTAAGGCCGGCGATGTCTTTGCTGAGGGCAACTATCTGAACGGTAAAGAATCGGAATTCTACCGTGACATGTTTGATAGCCAGGTGAGCCTGAGTATGGCCAATGGCAGTGGAACAGGTCTGGCCGACGCACTGGTCAGACAGCTTAGCCAGGAAGTACCGGGAATGGATAACAATGGCGGCCGGCTGGCTGGCCACAAAGCCAGCCTTGGGGATTATGACCGGAGTATGCCGGCGATTTCACGTGACCTGCCGGAGCGTATCAAAGCCGTTGAAGAAGTAGCCAGTGCGGTGAGTGTTGAGGCATCGAATTCTGACGGTGCCGCCCTGGACCTTCCGCTGACTTTTGAATCTCCAGAGCAGTTTGTCAGCGAGTTGATGCCGTTTGCTCAACGCATTGGCCGGGAAAGTGGTATCGATCCGCGCTTGATGGTTGCCCAGGCTGCGCTGGAAACAGGCTGGGGCCGCCACATGATCAAGGGCGATCAGAACCAGCCCAGTTTTAATCTCTTCGGCATCAAGGCTGATACCCGATGGGGTGGTGAGGCTGTGTCGATCACCACCACAGAATTCCGGGAGGTATTCCGATGAAAGAGCGGGCCGACTTCCGCGCTTATCCAGATTATGAATCCAGCTTCCGGGATTACGTTGATTTTCTGAACAGCAATCCCCGTTATCGCGATGTGCTCTCCTCGGCAGACAAGCCTGAGGTGTTCGCCGACAAATTGCAGGAAGCGGGTTACGCAACCGATCCGGAGTATGGCTCCAAGATTCGCCGGATTATGAACGCAGATTCTTTGATGACACTGTCGCAAAACAGCGACGTGCCGAAGGAGTAAAGCATCATGGCAGGTTTGATCGGTATCGGTTTAACCGGGGTGCTCAGTCATCAAACTGCGCTCAATATCACCGGCAATAATATTACCAATGCGAACACGCCTGGCTACAGTCGCCAGGAAGTGCAGTTCGACACCCAGGAAGGCCGGCGCACCGGTGCCGGCACCATTGGTAGTGGTGTCTCTGTTACCAACATTCGCAGGTTGGCAAACGAATACCTTACGCAGCAGTTGAGAGAGGACAGCACACTGTTTGGTGAGCAGAATGCTCTCAATTCGGAGCTCAGTAGACTGGATAATCTTCTGGGCGGTGAAAGCACTGGTTTGAGCGACGCGCTGAATAATTTTTTTGCGGCGTTGCAAAATGCGGCAGAAGATCCAACGTCTTTGCCCCAGCGCCAACTGGTATTGAGCGAGGCCCAGCAGGTTGTTAATCGGTTCCAGGCACTGAACGAAGAGTTTATCCAGCAGCGCGAATCGGTGAAGACCCAGCAGCAACAGGGTGTTAAAGACGCCAATGCACTGCTCAATAGCATCGCCGATCTGAACCTTGCGATTTCCGAGTCGCCGGGTCTCGCTCAGGGCAAAATGCCCCTTGAGCTGATGGACCAGCGCGATGAGAAACTCAAACAGTTGTCTGAGCTGGTGGGCATTCGCGTCAGTCAGTCTGAGGGCAGCCAGGTTAACGTGGCATTGTCTAACGGATTGTCGCTGGTAACGGGCGCCAATGCCGCTCAGTTTTCTACCCGCACCAGTGCGGAAGATCCTACCCGTCTTGAGTTTACGCTGACCAACAGCGGTCGAACCCTCCAGGTTGATGAGCAAATCAGCGGCGGAAAACTGGGAGGCTTGCGCAAGTTTGATGAACAAGCACTCAAACCTGCCTTTGATGAGTTGGGCCGGCTTGCGATTGCGATTTCCGAGTCGATGAACCAGCAGCATGAAATCGGTATGGATCTTGAGGGCGATCTCGGCGGTAATTTTTTCACGGATGTTAATGACATAGGGCTGCAGCGCAGTCGGGTGGTGGCCAACGCCAACAATGCCGACCCCAGGAACGCGCAGCTGGCGGTTGAAATAACCGACAGCAGCCAGTTGCCAGCGGGCACCTGGACTCTGCAGTTCAGCGGAGACGGGCGTAATTTCGAACTGGTGGACTCGGCAACCGGCGAAACAGTAAACCAGGGGCGCTTGCCGGATCCAGTGCAGTCTGAAATCACCATGCCCGGATTTAACATTCGGATTGAGGGTGGTCAGTTCAATGCGGGCGACAAGTTTGTTATCCAGCCGAGTCGCAATGCAGCGGAGAACATCGCTTTAAATGTTCTGCGCGAAGAAGACCTGGCGTTTGCCAGCCCGATCAGGTCCAGCGCTGCAGAAACCAACCTGGGCACCGCGCAGATCAATCAGGGCAAGATGCTGAATGTTCGTAACCCGAACACCAATGCCCTGTTGCCGGGATTTGAAACGCAAGGCGAGTTGGCCAATGGCCCACTGGAAATACGCTTCAGCAACGATGGAACCGACATTACGTACACCATTTTTGATGGCGCAAACAACCCGGTAGGCCCGGCTAATCAGCCGTACAACGCGCAGCAGATCAACACGTTTTTCAGTGACGATCCGACTGCGGGTGACCTCTATCAGGGCTATCAGTTTGAAATGACCGGAGAGCCTGCCGACGGCGATGCATTCACCATTGCCTTCAACAGTAATGGTGTCTCTGACAACCGCAATGCGGAATTGCTGGCGGCGCTGGGTACGGCCAATACCCTGAATAATGGCCGGCAAAGCTTTGCCGAAGGGTATGCAGGACTGGTTGAGGACATTGGCGTGAAAACCCGCCAGAGCCAACTTGATAAAGAGGCGGGTCAAACCCTGCTGGAGCAATCCAATAATCAGCGGGAATCCATTTCCGGGGTCAACCTGGATGAAGAAGCGGGCAAACTGATTCAGTACCAGGCGGCGTACAATGCGTCGGCCCAGGTGATGTCGGTGGCGCAGGACTTGTTCAATACATTGCTGCAGAGCTTCCGGTAAGGTGAGGTACACATAATGATCCGGATTTCATCTCAACAGATCTTTTCGGGCGGCATCAGCCGGATGCAGGATGTAAACAGCAACCTGGTAAAAACCCAGGAGCAGATATCGACCGGCAAACGGGTTAACCGGCCATCGGATGACCCGGTAGCCGCGGCGCGAATTCTCAAGCTCAATCAGGAAGTAAAGCGGATTGAGACCTATGAGCGTAATGCCAACCTGGCCGATAACCGGCTCAAGCAGGAAGAGAGCACGCTGGCCAGCGCCGTGGATATCATTCAGCGGGTGCGAGAGCTTACCGTGCAGGCGGGCAATGGCTCCTTGTCTCCCAATGACCGGCAATCTATTTCAGCGGAACTGAAAGAGCGACTCGGTCAACTGGCTAACGTCGCCAATTCCCGGGATGCCTCGGGCGAATACATATTCAGTGGGTATCAGGGCAGTACACCGGCGTTTGCCCGGAATGAGTCCGGTGCCTGGATTTATCAGGGCGACGAGGGCCAGCGGGTGCTGGAGATTGATGATGGCGTAACCGTGCCTATCAGCGATCATGGTAAGGGTATTTTTGTGGATGTTCCCGCCGCAGTGTCTGTTAAAGAGTCGACGTCAGCGGATGGCTATATCTCCGGGCTGGAATTAATCGATACGGGCGAGTTGAGCGCGGCGTTTCCGCCGGGAACCCGCCCCAACGATATTGTTTTGACGGTGAACCCGGCGGGAGAGATCGAAGCTGAAGACCTGAGCGGTAACGCCATAGCGGTTACGCCTGCGGGCGCGCAGGTTGGCGATGAAATAGAAGTTGCCGGTATCAATCTGACGATTAGTGATGCCGTGGCCGGTGATACGTTCCAGTTGGGCATCGGTGACAAGCAATCGATTTTCGGCACTATCGAAAAGCTCATTGCCGGCCTTGAAGGAATTGACAAAGCGACCCCGAAAAGCAGCGCGGAATTCGACGCGCTGATTGGCGAGTCTCTGGCAAATCTCGACAACGGCCAGGAATCGATCATTCTCAAACAGACCGAGCTGGGCGGCCGGCTCAACGCTGTGGAGTCCACCACTGCATTCCTGGAAGACTCGGGGCTGTACACTAATGAAATCCGCTCTCAGTTGCAGGATGTTGATTATGCAGAGGCAATCAGCACGCTGAGCTTCCAGAGCTTCATTTTACAGGCCTCTCAGCAGTCATTTGCTCAGATTTCCAGGCTCTCCTTGTTTGACCGTTTGTAATTAACTGAGGCAGCGAGCGATTTTTGCTTGCTGCCCCGGTTGCTTTCAGACTCAGGCTCAGTATAATCCCCACACTCTCCGATGGCGGCGTGGTGAAATTGGTAGACACGACGGATTCAAAATCCGTTGGGGTAAAACCCGTGGCGGTTCGAGTCCGCCCGCCGCTACCACTTATTGGCCGCAGTCTGCGGCATCGTGAATAGCCGGCCCATGAACGTCTCCGATTTTCATTTTGACCTGCCGGACGAGTTGATTGCTCGTTACCCGCTTGAACAACGCAGCGCTTCCCGCCTGCTTAGCCTAGACGGCCTTTCTGGCCAGGCCCAACACCTCCAGTTTACTGATCTTCCAGACCTGCTCCAGCCAGGTGACCTTCTGGTGTTCAATAACACCCGTGTGATTCCCGCCCGATTGTTCGGTCAGAAAGAAACCGGAGGCCGTGTTGAAGTCCTCGTTGAGCGGCTTTTGGATGAGCGTGAAATTCTGGCCCATGCCCGTGCCTCGAAAGCGCTTAAAGAGGGTCAGAAGGTTATTCTGGAGGACGGCAGTTCACTGACGATGGTTGGCCGTAACGACGCCTTGTTCCGGTTTGTCTATGATGGCGCCGAAGCCATTCTCGACGTGCTTGAACGCATGGGTCACATGCCATTGCCACCCTACATCGAGCGCGAAGACGAGTTGTCGGACCGGGAACGTTACCAGACGGTGTACGCCAGAGAAGCGGGCGCCGTGGCTGCACCTACAGCAGGCCTGCATTTTGACGATCCCTTGCTGGCGACCCTGAAAGATCGGGGTGTTGAGTTTGCCTACGTGACTTTGCACGTTGGTGCCGGCACCTTTCAGTCGGTGCGTGTCGACAAGATCGAAGATCATGTCATGCACAGCGAAGTCGCCCACGTACCGCAGGAAACGGTCGATGCAGTTAACCAGACGCGCGCCAGAGGCGGTCGTGTGGTTGCGGTGGGTACAACCTCGGTGCGTTCGCTGGAATCCGCCAGTCGGGGAGGGCGTTTGGGCCCGTTCCGGGGCGAAACCAATATCTTTATCTACCCTGGCTACCGGTTTCAGACCGTTGACGCCATGGTCACGAACTTCCATTTGCCGGAATCAACATTGATCATGCTGGTCAGTGCGTTTTCAGGCTATACCAATATTCTGTCTGCCTATCGGGAAGCCGTTGCCCAACGGTATCGTTTTTTCAGTTATGGCGATGCCATGTTCCTGACCGCGCAGGAGCCAAGCCGTGGCATGCTGGCCGGTGCGGACGTTACCGGTGCCCAGAACACAGAACCCAGTGGAGAATCTTTGTGAGTCAATCCTGTTTCATGTCGTTTGAAAAGCTGGGTGAGGATGGCAAAGCCCGCAGGGGTCGCCTGACGTTCCCCCGTGGCACAGTGGAAACGCCCGCCTTTATGCCTGTGGGCACCTACGGCACGGTCAAAGGCATGTTGCCACGGGATATCGAAGCCATTGGTGCCGAGATCATTCTGGGGAACACCTTTCATTTAATGCTTCGCCCCGGGACCGAAGTCGTCAAGGCTCATGGTGACCTGCATGATTTTACCCAGTGGCAGGGGCCGATTCTGACGGACTCTGGTGGGTTCCAGGTGTTCAGTCTGGGCGAAATGCGCAAGATTACGGAGCAGGGTGTCACCTTCCGCTCGCCGATTGATGGTTCCAAGGTGGAGTTGTCGCCAGAAATTGCGATTCAGGTTCAGCGGGATCTTGGTTCAGACATTGTCATGATTTTCGACGAATGTACGCCGTATCCAGCAACTGAAAAGCAGGCCAAAGACTCCATGGAGTTGTCGTTGCGTTGGGCGGACCGCAGCAAACAGGCTCATGAGGGTAATCCTGCTGCGTTATTCGGTATTGTGCAGGGTGGCATGTACGAATCCCTGCGGGATCAGTCACTGGAAGGCCTGATCAATATTGGCTTTGATGGCTATGCCATTGGCGGCCTGTCAGTGGGCGAACCGAAAGAGGACATGATTCGAATCCTGGACCATCTGCCGCCCAAGATGCCGGAAGACAAGCCCCGGTATCTGATGGGGGTCGGCCGGCCGGAGGATCTTGTTGAGGCCGTGCGCCGTGGTGTGGATATGTTCGACTGTGTGATGCCCACTCGCAACGCCCGAAACGGGTACTTGTTCACCTCTACCGGGATTGTCAAAATCCGTAATGCCAAAAACAGGCATGACACCGGACCGCTGGACGAACGCTGCGACTGTTATACGTGTCAGCATTTTTCAAAAAGCTATCTGCATCATCTGGATAAGTGCGGCGAAATGCTGGGTTCGCAGCTCAATACGATCCACAATCTGCGTTTCTATCAGAACCTGATGAGTGGATTGCGTGGCGCCATTGAAGCAGGTACATTGTCCGACTTTGTAAGCGAATTCTACGCCTTACGTGGCGAAAGTGTGCCGCCGATGGGCAATTCCTGATCACCTTTTACTCAAGATTAGTCATTAACGGAGAACCTGAATGAAATCAATCAAACTACTTATCGCTGGTCTGCTTTCGCTGATGCCGACGCTTGCTATGGCACAGGACGCTGGCCAGGGCATGAGCGTGATGGGTCAGATCATCTTCTTCGCCGGCTTTATTCTGATTTTCTACTTCCTGATCTGGCGCCCGCAGTCCAAGCGTGCAAAGGAACACAAGAACCTGATGTCGGGTCTGAACAAGGGTGACGAAGTGGTTACTTCCGGTGGCGTTGCAGGCCGCATCACCAAAGTGACTGACGACTTTATCGTTCTGGAAGTGGCCGACAACGTCGAGATGAAGATCCAGAAAGTCGCTGTGGCAGCTGCTCTTCCCAAGGGCACTCTGAAAGATATCTGAACCGATTTATGAGCGGGTGCCCCAAGGTGGTACCCGCTGAATTCTATCGGTTGAAACACCAAGGCCGGCGATGTTGCTGGCTCGAAGGATTCTCATGCTGAACAAGTATCCGCTCTGGAAGAACCTGATCATCGTGTTCGCACTGATTATCGGGTTCGTTTATGCCTTACCGAACTTCTTCCCTGATGATTACGCCATACAGGTCACCGGCGCTCGTGGTAGCACCGAGGTAGACCAGCGAGTGCTGGATCAAGCACTGGGTGCCCTGGAGAGTCGTGGTATTGAAGTCAAAGACAGCACGTTGGAAGACCGTAACGCACTGATTCGTTTGAGCAGTTCAGACGACCAGCTGCGCGCTCGCCCAGCGGTACAAGCTGTACTTGGCAACAACTACCTGGTGGCTCTGAATATGGCACCATCCACTCCGCAGTGGTTGCGGAGCCTGGGTGCAGGACCGATGAAGCTGGGCCTCGACTTGCGGGGTGGTGTTCACTTCTTGCTGGAAGTGGATATGGAAACCGCGGTCGGTCAGCGCCTTGAAGCCTTATCAGGTCAGATCAAACGGGAGCTTCGGGAGGAGCGGATTCGTTACCGGGGTGGCGATGTCCAGGGTGACCGGGAAGTCGTTCTGAGTTTCCGGGATACCGAGGCCCGAAGCGAAGCGTTCGATCTTGTTCGCCGTCAATACACCGAGTTTTTGATGAACGAGAGTTCTGACGACGGTGAGTTTCTGATTACCCTGACATTGTCAGAGGCAGAAGTGCGCTCCATCCAGGAGTACGCGCTTGAGCAGAACCTGACTACCATCCGAAATCGTGTTAACGAGCTGGGTGTTGCTGAGCCGTTGGTTCAGCGCCAGGGTGCCGATCGGATCATTGTTGAATTGCCAGGCGTGCAGGACACGGCTCAGGCAAAGCGGGTTCTGGGTGCCACTGCAAACCTCGAGTTCAGGATGGAGGCTCGTCAGGATACGCCATCGGCTGAAACTGAAGAGTTCAGCTTTCGCGACACGCCGCAGCGTAGTGCCAGGCTGGAGAGAGATGTTATTGCCACGGGCAACAACGTGGCGAATGCCCAGCAGGCGTTCGATGAGAACGGGCAGCCTCAGGTCAATATCACCATGGACTCTGTCGGTGGTGACCTGATGAACCGGGCAACCCGAAATAGCATCGGTCGTCGAATGGCTGTGCTGTTCATTGAGTTCCGGACTGAAACAGAAACCCGCGAGGTTGATGGCGAAATCCAGGAAACCGAGAAGCGGGTTGTTGAGAAAGGTCTGATCAGTCTGGCGACGGTCCAGTCGGCCCTTGGCAGCAGCTTCCGGATTACCGGGCTGGACTCTATCCCTGAGGCAGCGGAACTGGCTCTGTTGCTGCGTGCCGGTGCATTGGCAGCCCCGATGTATTTTGTACAAGAGCGGACTATCGGTCCAAGTCTTGGGCAGAAGAATATCGACGCGGGCGTCGCGTCTGTCGCTTTCGGCTTTGGGTTGGTCTTGCTGTATATGTTGGTGTTCTATCGTGGTTTTGGTGTGATAGCGAATGTCTCACTGACCCTGAACCTGATGTTGCTGCTGGCCTGTATGTCGATTCTGTCGGCTACGCTGACCTTGCCGGGTATCGCCGGTATCGTACTGACCGTTGGTATGGCGGTGGATGCAAACGTGCTTATATTTGAGCGAATAAAGGAAGAGCTCAAAACCGGGGTGTCACCGCAGAGTGCTATCAACTCGGGCTACGGGCGGGCATTCGTCTCCATATTTGATGCCAACATTACAACATTACTGGTGGCGATTATTCTGTTTGCCATGGGGTCCGGGCCGGTCAAAGGCTTCGCGATCACGCTGTGCATCGGTATTCTGACGTCCATGTTCTGTGGTTTGGTGGTCAGCCGCGCGATAGTCAACGTTGTATACGGCGGCCGCAGGGTCGAGAAATTGTCGATCGGGGGGAAGCTGGCTAATGTCTGATGCGCAAAAACAACCGTTTGATTTTATGGGTTTGCGGAAGATAGCTTCCGTATTCTCGATAGTTCTTGTGGTTACATCAATTGTGTTGCTGGGCGTTCGTGGCCTCAATTTTGGCATGGACTTTACCGGTGGTACCTCAGTTGAACTGGAATATGCTGAAGCACCCGCGCTTGATGAGATAAGAACAGCGTTAACAGAAGGGGGTTACGAGCAGTTTGTTGTTCAGAATTTCGGCTCGGATACCACGATCCTGATTCGAATGGCGGAAGCTGAGAACGATCAGTTAGCTCGGGAGGTTTCCGATCTGCTGACGTCTACCAGTGGAGCCGATCTGGAGCTTGTGGGTTCTGAGTTCGTCGGTTCTCAGGTGGGTGAGGAGCTGAAAGAAGACAGTGGTCTTGGTCTGTTGATCGCGCTTGGCTGTCGTGTTGATCTACGTTGGTATGCGTTTCCAGTTCAAGTTTGGTATCTGCTTCGGTGATACCGCTTGCGCACGATGTCCTCATCGTTCTCGGCGTATTCGCGCTGTTCCAGTGGACCTTTGATCTCACCGTATTGGCTGCGTTGCTGGCGGTTATCGGTTACTCCCTGAACGATACGATCGTTGTGGCGGATCGGATTCGGGAGAATTTCCGGAAGATGCGCGTCGGGGAGCCATGGGACATCATCAACGAGTCGATTCATCAGACCATTATGCGAACCATCAACACGTCTGGCACAACCCTTGTCGTGCTTTTAGCGTTGTACTTCTTTGGTGGTGAGGCCATCAACAACTTTGCCATCGCGCTGATCATTGGCGTTGTTGTGGGTACCTACTCATCTATCTATGTGTCTGCGAACATGTTGATGGTGATGGGTGTTACCCGTGAGGATCTGATGGTGCCTGCGAAAGAGGGCTCAGCGGAAGAGGTCGAGGAAGAGCAGCCCCCCGAGTGGTTGAACAGGATGTAGCAACGTGGGGCCGGGCTTGGTCCCGGCGCCATCTTCCAGGCATAAAAAAAACCGCCAGTCCGAAAGGATGGCGGTTTTTTTTTACCCGATCGATTACCTCGGCAGGCGGCCCCTGAAAGGGTGTAGCAGCTTGAGGAGCTCTCGGAACAACTTCGGGTTTGCCACAATCAGTTGACGGGCGTTGCCGACAGATGGGTTGCCCGAGAAATCGCCGGTCAGGGCGCCAGACTCCATGGCGAGGGTTACGCCAAGATCCAGGTCAGCGGCCTGGGGGCGGAAGATAATGGCTGCGTCCAGCAGGCCTGCGGAGACTCGTGCAATATCGAGAACCACGCAGCCAGAGGTGCGGAACATGCCGGTTTCGCGAGCCAGGGTCGCTGCCATTTCGCCCCAGATCATCGGATCGTCGCCTTGGCGGGCCTGGTCCAGAAGGTTGGTGGCGAGCGCCGATCTGGCCGGCATCTTGATGTCTGAAGTCCGCACGCGGCGGCTGTTCAGGGCGGCACCGTGACCACGGCTAGCGGAATATTCTTCTCCGGTGACCGGGTTGACCAGAAGCAGGTTCTCGGTGCGGTTGTTCTTCTTCTGGGACAAGGCGAGAGCAAATTCGGGAATGCCACGGACAAAGTTATCGCGCCCCAGAACCGGGAAAATGTGCCAGCTCTTGTCGCTGCCACCAGCATCAGCTTCACCCAATGGAGCGATGGTGTGATCTTTGTAGGCCTTGGTCAGCTGCTCGGCAAAGTTGTCATAAATGGACTGTTCGACCCGCTCCAGTTGTTGGTAGCGATCGGATTCGTCTTTGCCGTTAGGTTCCTGACGCTCAAAGTGGGCTTTCAGGTAGTCGGATCCCTGGCGGGCAACGCGCAGGGCCATTTTAATTGCTGGTTGCATCTGAGAGTTCATTATCCGGGTGTGTTAAGGCCGGGCATGATAGCAAAAATAACCGCCGTTTGTCTGTTTTTTGGCTTAGCAAAAGCACGGATGTCGCTGGGCTGATGTCGTGTTGCGACTTGTCCGGAGAGCAGGCAGGTTCTTCTTTCTGTTATCATTCGCTTCCTCTATTTAAAGAACGTTAATACATAGGCCTGATTACCATGCACAAGCCCGCGTTGCCGCTGGAAGGCACGGATACCTTCAATGATCAGATCAGGATAATCCTGGTAGAAACATCCCATTCCGGCAACATCGGTGCGGTCGCCAGAGCCATGAAGAATATGGGCTTGGGAAACCTCTGGTTGGTCAACCCGGCCTCTTTTCCGGATGAAACCTCCTATGCCCGCGCGGCCGGCGCATCGGATGTCCTGGACAGAGCCCAGGTTGTGGCCTCTCTGGATGAAGCGTTGGCAGACTGTGTTCTGGTGATGGGTACCAGTGCCCGCGGGCGCAAGGTGCCGTGGCCGGTTATTGCGCCGCCTCAGGCGGCGGTTACTGCAACTGAGGCCAGCCAGCAGGGGCCGGTGGCGATGGTGTTTGGACGCGAGAATCATGGGTTGTCCAATGAAGAGCTACAGCGCTGCCACTATCATATTCATATTCCCTCTAACCCTGACTACAGCTCATTAAATCTGTCGATGGCTGTTCAGGTCATCAGTTATGAGTTGCGGATGCATTTTCTGCGCGGCCTTGAAGAGGTGGAATCGAGCCCTTATCTTGAACCGATGGTCGCACCAGGCGATCGTGGCTGGGATGTTCCGCCGGCAGCGGTGAACGATGTCGAGGGGTTTTTCGGGCACCTGGAGCAGGTGCTGGTTGATGTGGACTTCCACCGTCGTAACAATCCGCGTCAATTGATGACACGGTTGAGGCGACTGTTTCAGCGGGCACGGTTAGATCAGATGGAAATTAACATCCTCCGAGGCATTCTGACGTCGGTACAGAAGGCGGCGGGTAAGTTATCGAACGTTGAACAACAAACTACGCCTGCGGCTGAGCCCGCAGATGAACAGCAGGATAATCGCCATGTTTGAGCGTTTGCGTGAAGACGTTAAAAGTGTGTTTCATCGAGACCCCGCAGCGCGCAACACGTTTGAGGTGCTCACCAATTATCCGGGCCTGCATGCGTTGTTGTTTCACCGGCTCTCACACTGGCTCTGGACATTGGGGTTGAAGTGGTTGGCGCGAACCCTGTCGACGTTGGCCCGCTGGTTTACCGGCATTGAAATTCATCCGGGTGCCACCATCGGTCGGCGGTTTTTCATCGACCATGGCATGGGTGTTGTGATCGGTGAGACGACGGTGATCGGCGACGACGTAACCTTGTATCAGGGCGTGACTCTGGGTGGTACCAGCTGGAACAAAGGCAAACGCCATCCGACCATAGGCAACGGTGTTGTTGTGGGCGCCGGAGCCAAGATTCTGGGCCCATTTGAAGTGGGTGAGGGTGCCAAGATCGGATCTAACTCCGTGGTAACCAAGGCAGTGCCAGCTGGTGCCACCGTGGTGGGTATTCCCGGTCGGATCATTGTTCGACGCCAGACCGAGGATGACGACGTAAGGCGCAAGGAAATGGAAGAGCGCATGGGCTTTGATGCCTATGGTGTGACAGAAGAAATGCCAGACCCAGTGGCCCGCGCGATGCGGTCGTTACTCGACCACATGCATGCGGTGGATGACCGCATCGAGACCATGTGCAAGGCCTTGCGCAAAGTGAACAGTGAGTATCAGAACGGAGCGTTGCCGCCGTTACACGAAGAGGATTTTGACTGCGTTCGCGAACAGGATGAGAGTCAGGGCAAGGGCTGAATACTTGACTGTTTTGGTGGGTCAATTCATACTCAACGCTCCGAATCGGGAATCACTCCCATCTTGGGGCAGAGAGTATGAAGCTGACCACAAAAGGCCGCTACGCCGTTACGGCAATGCTGGACCTGGCTCTCCACGGGAGTGAAGGGCCGGTGAGTCTTGCCGATATCTCGGCCCGACAAGAAATTTCCCTGTCTTATCTGGAGCAGTTGTTCTCCAGACTTCGTCGACAGCACCTGGTGGACAGCGTTCGAGGGCCTGGCGGCGGTTACCGCTTGAGCCGTTCGGCTGATGATGTCTTCGTTGCGGAGGTCGTCGACGCCGTTAATGAGTCTCTCGACACCACCCGCTGTGCCAACAAAGGCGATTGTCAGAATGGCGAAAAGTGTCTGACTCATCACCTGTGGTCTGACCTGAGTGACCAGATACATCAGTTTCTGAGTGAGATCAGCCTCGGTGATCTGATGCGAAAGCATGAAATTCGCCAGGTGGCCGACAGGCAGAACCGGATGCAGAGCGAAGATGGCTCCGATACGATCAATACCCGCCGCCTGATCGATCAGGCTACGGCCTGACCAACACAATCCCCGTGACTATGAAAAAGCCTGTGTACCTTGATTACGCGGCCACGACGCCCGTTGATCCCGCCGTTGCTGCTGACATGATGAACTTCCTCACCCTTGATGGGGTGTTTGGCAATCCCGCGTCCCGCACCCATGGTTACGGTTGGCAGGCTGAGGCCGCCGTGGAGAACGCCCGACGTCAGGTTGCTGAGCTGATACACGCCGATCCCAGAGAGATTGTCTGGACGTCCGGGGCGACCGAATCCGACAATCTTGCGATCAAGGGTGTGATAGGTCAGCGCAAAAGGGCGGCCAGGCAAAAGCCCATATCGTCACGTCGGTGATTGAGCATAAAGCCGTGGTGGACACCTGCAAGTGGTTGGAGCAAGGTGGCGTGGAGGTCACCTGGTTGCGTCCTGATCGCGAAGGGCGCATTGCACCGGAGGTTGTGGCAGAGTCGCTTCGCGACGAGACCGCGATGGTCAGCTTGATGATGGTCAATAACGAGCTGGGTTGCGTGACAGACATCGCGGCTATTGGTGCGTTGCTTCGTCAGCGTGGTGTCCTGTTTCATGTGGATGCGGCCCAGGCGGCCGGCAAGTTGCCGGTGGATGTATCCGCTCTCAATGTGGATTTGCTGTCCTTGTCGGCTCACAAGGTATACGGGCCCAAGGGCGTTGGAGCGCTGTACGTCCGTCGTTCACCGGATGCCCTTGTCGAGGCCCAGATGCACGGGGGAGGTCATGAACGGGGAATGCGGTCGGGAACCTTGCCAACACATCAGATGGTCGGGATGGGGAAGGCTTTTGAGATGGCGCGGGAAAGTCTTGATGCCGAGCCGGCACGCCTTGAAGAGCTACGAGACATGTTCTTGTCCGGCCTTGAGGGTCTAGAAGGTGTTCATTTTAACGGTAGTCGGGAACATCGGGTGCCGGGCATTGTCAATCTGTCATTCGAGGGCGTCGAGGCCGAATCGTTGATGTTGGGTTTGCGCCATCTCGCCGTGTCTTCTGGTTCCGCTTGTGCCTCGGCGACGGTTGAGCCGTCGTTTGTCTTGCGTGGGATCGGGGTCAGCGACGAGCTTGCCCATCGTGCCCTGCGGTTTTCATTCGGACGCTTCACCAGCGCCGAAGAAATAGAGTTCGCCTGTTCGCAAATCGTTGATGTTGTTACGCGACTTCGCGCCGTGCGGTAGGCAGTTGCACCCGGACTGCGTATAATCGCCGGTCTGAATTTTCTTGAATCTAACTGGAGATATACCATGGCAAACGAGCGCACGCTCTCAATCATCAAGCCCGACGCGGTCGCAAAGAACGTAATCGGTGAAATCTACAGCCGTTTTGAAAAAGCGGACCTGAAAATCGTTGCATCCAAAATGATGCACCTGACTCAGGAACAGGCCGAAGGCTTCTACGCCGAGCACAAAGAACGCCCATTCTTCAACGACCTGGTCGCGTTCATGACGTCTGGCCCGGTGGTTGTTCAGGCTCTGGAAGGCGAAGGCGCTATTCTGAAAAATCGTGACCTGATGGGTGCAACTAACCCCAAAGAAGCGGCGGCTGGTACAATTCGTGCCGACTTTGCATCATCCATCGATGCCAACGCTGTTCACGGTTCTGATTCTGCGGCTTCCGCTGAGCGTGAAATCGCGTATTTTTTCAATGATAACGAAATCTGCCCGCGCGGCTGATTTTGTTGGTTCAGGGGCGGCTATGCCTGCCCCTGAATTGGTTATCTGATCGAGGTTATTCATGACTGGCACTGCCGAAAAAACCAATCTCCTGGGAATGCCCAAAGCCAAGCTTGAGGCGTTTTTTGAAGGCCTGGGCGAAAAGCGTTTTCGGGCGCAGCAGGTCTTGCAGTGGATTCATCAGTGGGGCATTGATGACTTCGATCAAATGACCAATATGAGCAAAGCCCTCAGGGACAAGCTCAAAGAGGTAGCGGAAGTGCGTGGCCCCGAGGTTGTCTACGATGAAACCTCCAAAGATGGCACCCGCAAGTGGGTCATGCGAATGGATAACGGGAACAGCGTCGAGACGGTACTGATCCCCGATGGTGAGCGCGGCACTCTATGCGTGTCCTCACAGATCGGTTGTACCCTTGACTGCACGTTCTGCTCAACTGGCAAGCGTGGTTTTAATCGCAATCTGACGGCCGCTGAAGTTATCGGCCAGGTGTGGGTCGCGCGCAAGGCATTTATGCCTTTTGATATCAAGGATCGCCCGATCACCAACGTTGTCATGATGGGTATGGGCGAGCCGTTGATGAATTTCGACAACGTTGTCGATGCCATGAATCTGATGATGGAAGACCTTGCCTACGGTATTTCCAAGCGCCGGGTAACACTGAGCACCTCGGGTGTCGTGCCAGCTATAGATCGGCTGGCTGAGGTTACCGATGTTTCACTGGCCATCTCACTTCATGCGCCCAATGATGAATTGCGCAACAAATTGGTTCCATTGAATAAAAAGTATCCGATCGCAGAATTGCTGGCAGCGACCAAGCGGTATTTTGCGAGATTACCGGAAAAGCGTAAAGCGACCATTGAGTACACGGTTATTGAAGGTGTGAATGATCAGTTGGAACACGCTCATGAACTGGCAGTCTTGCTCAAGGATTTGCCTTGCAAGATTAATCTGATACCGTTCAATCCGTTCCCTGAAAGTGACTTCAAACGGCCGAGCATGAACGCCACGCGCAGGTTTCAGACGGTACTCAATGAGGCCGGCTACGTTGCAACGATTCGGACCACCCGCGGTGACGACATTGACGCTGCCTGTGGTCAATTGGTTGGTCGGGTTGATGATCGCACCCGCAGAAGCCAACGATACATAGCGGTACAGCAGGTTAATCCCTGATATGGACGCCCGGAAGCGACAAAGGTAAGGTGTTTCGTGAAAGGAAAAGCACAAAGGTCACCCCTGTTCACAGTAGTCGTCTTGTTACTTGGCCTGCTGGTGTCAGGCTGTGTCACCACGACCGACAGTCGGTTTTCGCGGGAAGCAGACCGCAATAAAGCGGTCAGCAACTATGTTCAGTTGGCCACAGCTTACATAGGTCAGGGTAACCTTGATCGCGCCCGCCATCACCTCGAAAGAGCACTTGAGATCGCGCCAGACAGCCCGGAAGCGCAGGCAGCCATGGGGCTTGTCTATAATGCTGAGGGCGACCCTGATCTGGCGGAGAGCAGTTTTAAACGGTCGATCGCCGAAGATGGCGGCTACTCCCGCGCTCGTGTTTATTACGGCGCCTTTCTCTATGGCAACTCCCGTTTTTCGGAAGCTCGGAACCAGTTCAGTGTGGCTTCCAGAGATACTGCTTACCGGGAGCGTGGCGCTGTCTTCTACAATCTGGGGATGACTGAAGAACGGCTGGGCAATCTCGAGGCTGCAGAAGCCGCGTATCGACGTGCGGTTGAGCTGACCCGGGGCGAAGCAAGAACCTTGCTGTCTTTGTCACGGGTGTTGGTGGAAATGGAAGACTATTCAGCCGCGTCTCGTTATTACAGCCGTCTGCAGACCATGATCCAGCGCAATACCCGGTTGACCCACTCGCCGGAAAGTCTGTTTACCGGTATTCGTATCGCTCGCCATTTTGATGACCGCGATCAAGAGGTCAGTCTGGGGTTGCTGCTGAGAAACGAGTATCCTGATTCTGTTGAGTACCAGCAATATAGGGTGTTAACGGCCAATGAGCGGTGATGAGCAGGCACATCAGGTGACAACCGAAAGCGTCGGGGACCAGCTCAGGTTTGCGCGTGAGCGCCTGGGCCTCGATATAGCCGCAATTGCTGATGAGCAACACCTACGACCGTCTGTGATTCAGGCCATTGAAAACGGTGATTACAGCAAAATCGACACCGAGCTTTTTCTCAAAGGCTATGTTCGCACCTACGCTCGTCAAGTTGGTCTTGATGCAGATGCCGTGATAGCCGATCTGAACCGGGAACTGGAGCCCGTTCGCCAACAGAAAGAGTTGGATCAGCAGGCCAGTCCACTGGTAACCATCGAGCGGACAAAACGCCGCAAACGACAAATTGCCAAGCTGTTGATTGTTCTTGTCATTGTCGCAGTCACTGCTTATCTGGTTGTGGGTTACCTTGCCGGGCGGGAGGCCGATTCTGTGCCATCTCCAGCCAGCGAGAGCACAACTGACACGTCGGCATCTTCCGAAGAGGTCGAAGCTTCTGATCTTCAGGCGCAGGAAACTGACCGGCTGGAGCCATCGCAGGATGAAACTGAGCCCACTCGCCTTGAAGAGGTTGTGGAACCTGCCAGTTCCGCGACGGATACAGTAACGGCAGAGGTTGTGCCGCAGGAGGAGCCGGATCTTCCTCAGGAGAATGCCTCAGATGGCGTGCCAGATGATCAGATGCCTATGGTAGCTCAGACAACTGAACCCGCTTTGCAGGAGGCAGCGCAGCTTCCGGGCTCGAGCGAGCCGACACAAGCGAGACTGCAAATGTCCTTCTCTGACGATTGCTGGATTCAGGTCACTGACGCCGCCGGCAACCGGTTAGCCAGTTCGTTGCGTCGTAGCGGTGACCAGTTGGATGTCAGCGGTGAGGCGCCACTGCGAATTGTGGTTGGTGCCGTCAGTGCCGTTGAGTCTATTCGATTCCAGGGAGAAGCTCTGAATGTGGGTGATTTGCGCGTTGTAAATAACCGGTCAGAATTTACTCTCGAACTTTAAGCCGAATGCCCGGATAAACGATTGGTCCCAGCACATGAAACATGAATCCCCGATTAAAAGACGAAAATCCCGTCAGATTATGGTGGGCAACGTCCCGGTTGGTGGCGATGCACCGATTGCCGTGCAGAGTATGACCAACACCAATACCTGCGATGTTGACGCTACGGTCGGCCAGATTGCTGCGTTGCAAGAGGCAGGAGCAGATATTGTGCGGGTGTCAGTGCCCTCGATGGAGGCGGCTGAGGCCTTTGGCCAGATTCGTGACCGGGTATCTTTGCCGCTGGTTGCCGACATCCATTTTGACCACAAGATCGCACTGCGTGTGGCCGAGCTTGGCGTCGACTGCTTGCGTATCAACCCTGGCAATATTGGTCGGGATGACCGTGTGAGTGCCGTTATCAGTGCTGCCCGAGACCGCAATATTCCGATCAGGATCGGCGTTAATGCCGGGTCTCTTGAGAAGAGCCTGCAGCGCAAGTACGGCGAGCCAACCCCGGAGGCTCTGGTTGAATCAGCCATGAGGCACATCGATATTCTGGATCGCCATGACTTCCAGAACTTCAAGGTCAGTCTCAAGGCTTCCGATGTTTTCATGACAGTCGCCGCCTATCGCCAGATCGCGTCCCAGATTGAACAGCCGCTTCACCTCGGGATTACCGAGGCTGGTGGCTTCCGGTCCGGTACGGTCAAGTCGTCTATCGGCCTGGGCATGCTGCTGATGGACGGCATCGGCGATACCATCCGGGTCTCCCTGGCTGCCGACCCGGTTCAGGAAATCAAGGTCGGTTTCGATATCCTGAAAAGCCTGCGTTTGCGCAGCCGGGGTATTAATTTCATTGCCTGTCCAAGCTGCTCCCGCCAGAACTTTGATGTTATCCAGACCATGAATGACCTGGAAGAACGTCTGGAGGATGTCAACACACCTCTGGATGTCGCCATCATCGGATGCATTGTTAACGGCCCGGGAGAGGCGAAAGAAGCCGACATCGGCCTGACCGGTGGTAGTCCGAAGAACCTTTTCTATCTGGCCGGCAAGCCAAATCAGAAGCTGGTCAACGCGACACTGACCGACGACCTTGAACGTCTTATCCGCGATGAGGTGGCGAAGCGCCAGGAGCAAGAACAATCGGTGATTGCGCGCTCCACTGACTGACGGTTTCTGCAGCAATTCATTTAACACAGTATCAGGGTTTTAACTTGGCTAAGATTCAGGCAATTCGCGGAATGAATGACATTCTGCCGGAGCAGACTCCCGTCTGGCAGTACGTGGAATCGACGATTCGCCGTGTGCTCGGGCAGTACGGCTATCAGGAAATCCGCATGCCGGTGGTTGAGAGCACCGATCTGTTCAAACGGTCGATCGGTGAGGTTACCGATATCGTTGAAAAAGAAATGTACACCTTCGATGACCGGAATGGCGACAGCCTGACTCTGCGCCCGGAAGGCACAGCCGGCTGTGTTCGGGCTGCAGAAGAGCATGGCCTGCTGTTTAATCAAACCCGCCGGCTATGGTATACCGGCCCGATGTTTCGGCACGAACGTCCCCAGAAAGGGCGATATCGCCAGTTTCATCAGATCGGGGTGGAGTGCTTTGGCATGGCCGGCCCGGATATTGATGCAGAACTACTGATACTGACTGCCCGGCTGTGGTCTGCGTTCGGACTTGATGGGCACACGCGCCTTGAGATTAACTCCATCGGAACCAGTGAAGCGCGCAAAGTTTACCGGCAGGCGCTGGTCGATTATCTGGATCAGTATCGGGATCAACTGGACGAGGACAGTAAACGTCGGTTGTCATCCAATCCCCTGCGCATTCTCGACAGCAAAAACCCTGATACCCGTAAACTGCTTGAAGGTGCTCCAAGTCTTGACGATTACCTGGATGAAGCCTCGCGCGCTCATTTTGAGCAGCTGAAGGCGCTTCTGGATGCGGCGGGCGTGACCTATTCGGTCAATCCGGCGCTGGTTCGCGGGCTGGATTACTACGGTAAAACGGTGTTTGAGTGGATCACCGACAGCCTGGGCGCACAGGGAACCGTCTGTGCCGGCGGTCGCTACGATGGGCTGGTAGAACAGTTGGGCGGTAAGCCTACCGATGCCGTCGGCTTCGCGATGGGTCTTGAACGCCTGATCCTCTTGCTGGAAACGCTCGGTCTTGTTCCCGCGCATGTGAACAACGATGCCGACGTTTATGTCACGGCCATGGGCGAGATGGCAATATCGGCTTCGATGGCCATTGCCGAAGAGTTGCGTAACGGGCTTCCCGGCAAAGTGGTGGTTGCTCATTGCGGTGGCGGCAGTTTCAAAAGCCAGATGAAAAAAGCGGATCGCAGCGGCGCCCGTTATGCCGTTATTCTGGGTGAGAACGAATTGGCCAGCGGGAACGTTGGCTTGAAGCCGCTTCGTGACGATCAGCCACAGCTGGATGTGGCGCGAGCAGAACTGGTTCAGGTACTGACTGACAAGCTTTAACCGACGTTTTACAAGAACAGTGACAATTTCGATCAACAGGAGTTTACATGGCTGAGTTGCGCAGCGAAGAGGAACAGGTCCAGGCGATAAAAGACTGGTGGAAGAAAAACGGCAGTTCTCTGCTGATTGGTATCGGTGCCGCCCTGGCGATCGTGTTTGGCTGGCAAGCCTGGCAGTCCAATCTGGAGCAGCAACGTGCAGAGGCGGCTAATCAGTTTGCGACTTTGCTGAATGCCTTTGCTGACGACAGTGACGACGATGCCGGTGAGACCGTTGCATTTGTAGCCCAGACGCTTCGCGAAGATCATGGCAAAAGTGCCTACGCGATCTATGGCAATCTGGTACTTGCTAACCAGCAAATGTTGTTGGACAGCAACGCTGAAGGCGCCATTGACACCTTGCAATGGGCGCTCGAGAAAGCATCGGATTACCCGGCGTTGAGTCTGGTGGTCCGCAATCGGTTGGCGCGGGCCCAGTTCGCCGCTGAGCAGTATGACGACGCTCTGGCCACGATCGACGGAGCGGGTAGCTCTGATGCATTTGCGGGCATTTTTTCAGAACTGCGCGGTGATGTCTTGCTGGCTCAAGGTGACGCAGATGGGGCCCGTGAGGCCTATCTGGCGGCCCGTGAGCAAAACCAGCAGGGTCGCAGTGGCATTCTGGAGCTGAAATTGTCTGACCTTGGCGTCGGGGAGGGAGCCTGATGCGGGTTGTTCGCAACAGGTTCGTCAGGTTTCCGTTAGCCTCGTTACTGCTGGCCCTGATTGTCGGTTGCAGCAGCAATGACACATTCGAGCAGCCGGTACCGGTGCCGGAGATTGAGGCAACGGTAGAGTTCAAGCGTGTGTGGACGATGTCGGTTGGCAAGGGGCATGATGGTCAGTTCCTCCATCTTGCACCTCTGTACACCGGTGATGCCATCTATGCGGCATCCGCTGACGGTTTGTTGGTGGCGGTAGAGCCGGGCAACGGCAAAGCGCTCTGGCAGCGCAGATCGAAAGACCGGATTTTTGCCGGTGTTGGTGGCGATAATAGCCAGCTGTATTACGTCACCCGTGACGCCGAACTCGTTGCATTGTCTCGCGAGACCAGTGAGGAGCTTTGGCGGTCGTCTTTACCGACCGAAGCGTTGGCGGCACCGCAGTCAAACGGCGCCCTGGTGGTTACCCAGACGACGGATGGCCGGGTTATCGGTTTTGATGCCAGTAATGGCGAACGCCGCTGGCAGTATGATGGCCAGGTTCCGGTATTGTCGATGCGAACGGCGTCGATACCTCTGGTAGGTGGCGATGTGGTTATTGCTTCGTTTGCCAACGGCAGAGTGATTGCCTTGACGGCGGATGCCGGCCAGCCGGTATGGCAATACGAAGTTGGGCAGCCCCAGGGCCGCACAGAACTCGAGCGCCTGGTGGATATCGGAGGCCAGCCTGTGGTGCTGGAATCCGCGATTATGGTAGCAGGCTATCAGGGTAAGCTTGCGCTGATTGATATCCGCTCTGGTCAGGAAATCTGGAGCCGTCGGGCGTCCAGCTTTTACTCGCCAAGCATTGGTGCCGGCAACATTTTTCTGGCTCAGGCTAACGGCGATGTCGTTGCTTACCGGGGGAGTGACCGTCGGGAACTCTGGCTGCAGGATCGTTTGTCCTGGCGCCAGTTGACGCAACCTGTCGTGGCCGGCGATCACCTGGTGACCGGTGATTTCGAAGGCTACCTCCATGCTTTGTCGTTGAATGATGGCAGTCTTGAGGGACAGATTGAAATCGACAGTGACGGTATCCGCGTACCGGTTCAAATTCTGGAAGGTGGTAACCTGCTGGTATATGGAAATGGCGGGCGCATGACTGTCTATACTCTGGAAACCGACAAGTAATACCGCCAACTTACTGATCAGCCCGGCCTTAGCCGGGCTTTTGACCTTTTACATAGCAGAATATTATGACCCCAGTTATTGCCCTGGTCGGACGCCCGAATGTCGGTAAGTCCACGCTTTTCAATCAGATGACCCGCTCCCGCGATGCCCTGGTCGCGGATTTTCCGGGTTTGACCCGCGACCGTAAGTACGGCGAGGGCCATTACGAGGGGCGTAAGTTCATTGTGATCGACACCGGTGGTCTGACCGGTGATGAAGTCGGACTGGATGCCGAAATGGCACGCCAATCGATGCAAGCGGTGGAAGAGGCAGACATCGTCCTGTTTATCGTTGATGGCCGCTCCGGCTTGACCGCCGGTGATGAAATGATTGCCGATCACCTTCGGCGCTCTGGTAAGCAGGCGCATCTGGTGGTCAATAAAACGGATGGTCAGGATCCGGATATAGCTGCGGCAGATTTCCATTCGCTTGGTTACAGGAAAACCTTTCAGATTGCGGCCTCGCACAACCGCGGCATCAAGTCGATGCTGGAAATACTGTTACCCGAGGATCTTGAAGAGCAGGATCGTGCTGATCGGTATCCGGGCATTCGCATTGGGGTTGTCGGTCGTCCGAATGTTGGCAAATCCACACTGGTCAACCGGATGCTGGGTGAGGACCGGGTGGTGGTCTATGACATGCCAGGGACAACGCGCGACAGCGTTTATATTCCTTATGAACGGCACGGCCATCAGTACACCCTGATCGATACAGCGGGTGTTCGCCGCCGCAAAAACGTTCACGAAGTGGTCGAGAAGTTCTCGATCATCAAGACCTTGCAGGCGATTGATGATGCCCACGTAGTGATTCTCGTGATTGATGCGCGCGACGGTCTTGTGGATCAGGATCTACACCTGATCGGCTTTGTGCTGGATGCCGGCCGGTCTTTGGTGATCGCCATCAATAAGTGGGATGGCATGGATCCGGAAGATCGCGCGAAGGTCAAAGAGCAGGTGGGTCGCCGTCTCGATTTTCTGGATTATGCGGATAAATATTATATTTCCGCGCTGCATGGCACCGGTGTTGGCTCAATGTATGAGTCAGTGCAGGCATGTTATGAGTCGGCGATGTCGAAGTGGCCAACCAACCGGCTGACTGCAATTCTGCAGGATGCGGTGGCTCAGCATCAGCCACCGATGGTGCATGGTCGTCGCATCAAGTTACGGTACGCCCATCAGGGTGGCTCAAATCCCCCGGTGGTGGTGGTGCACGGTAACCAGGTGGATTCGTTGCCGGGTGCCTACAAGCGCTATCTGGAAAATACCTTCCGCAAGGTGCTAAAGGTTGTGGGTTCACCGATCCGGTTTGAGTTCAAATCTGGCGAGAACCCGTTTGCGGCCAAAGTCGACCGCATGACGCCGCGCCAGAAGGTCAAGAAAGACAACGATATCAAGAAAGGCCGAACGGTCCGGAAAACCCGGCAGAAAAGCGTCAAACGCTGATCGCCGGGCCCCGCCTCCAGTATTCAGGGTGTGGCTGTTACGCCACCCCTGCATTCTCCACTTGCCGGGCCTGAACGGCAGTCAGAGCAATGGTGAAGACGATGTCTTCGACCAGTGCGCCCCGTGACAAGTCGTTTACCGGTTTTCTCAAGCCTTGCAGCATCGGTCCGACGCTGACCACGTTGGCACTGCGTTGCACGGCTTTGTAGGTGGTGTTACCGGTGTTCAGGTCAGGGAACACGAATACGGTAGCCTTGCCTGCCACCTTGCTGTCAGGCGCTTTGGCACGGCCTACGCTTTCTATGGCGGCAGCATCGTATTGCAAAGGTCCGTCAATCAGTAGATCCGGGCGTCTCTCACGAGCGATTCTGGTGGCTTCACGCACCTTGTCAACATCAACGCCTGTGCCGGATTCGCCGGTGCTGTAGCTGATCATCGCGACGACAGGTTCAATGCCGAACGCCTCTGCTGACTCGGCGCTCTGGATGGCGATGTCTGCCAGTTCTTCCGCATTCGGATCCGGGTTGATGGCACAGTCGCCGTATACCAGCACCTGTTGCGGCAGAAGCATGAAGAAGACCGACGACACCACTTTTGCGCCGTCGTGGGTCTTGATCAGCTGAAGGGCCGGCCTCACCGTATTGGCGGTGGTATGGATGGCTCCGGAAACCAGTCCGTCTGCTTCATCCATGGCGACCATCATGGTGCCCAACACAACGTTGTCTTCCAGCATGGCTTCGGCCTGATCGTGGGTCAGGCCTTTGTGTTTGCGCAACTCCACCATCGGTGCGATGTAACGGTCTCTGACAGATTGCGGGTCCAGAATTTCAAGATCGTCAGGCAGTTCGACGCCCTGGGAATTTGCCACCGACTGTATCTCGCCGGGGTTTCCGATCAGGACGCATCGGGCCAGATTGCGCTGATGGCAGATGATCGCAGCCTGAACTGTTCTTGGCTCGCTGCCCTCAGGCAACACGATGCGTTTGTCCGCTGCACGGGCCCGCTCAGACAATCGATAGCGGAACGCCGGCGGTGATAGGCGGTTCTGACGTTGTACTTTCAGGTGCTCCTGCAGCCAGCCGGTGTCAATTCGGGTCGCAACCGACTCCATGGCTTGTTCGACCCGTTCCGGATCATCAATGGGTATCGTGGCCGAGAGGTTGGCCAGCATATGGGCGGTTTCATAGGTGTTGGTGTTCGAGCTAAGGACCGGCAAGCCCGTGCCCAGGGCGCGCCTGCACAGCTCGATCACCCGCTCGTCCGGCAGCATGCCCCCGGTCAGCATCAGGCCGGCGAGTGGGACACCGTTCAGGGCAGCGACGGCGGTCGTGACGACAATGTCCTCGCGATCTCCTGGCGTTACCATCAAGGTGCCAGGCTTCAGGGTATCGGTCATGTTGCGAATGGTGCGGGCGCAGACAGACACGCGCTGAATACGACGGGACTGCATCTGGCCCTCATGGAGTACGTCCACCTTGAGTTCTCTGGCAACGTCCGACACCCGTGGCGCCAGGAGCTGCGGTTGCCAGGGTATCTGGGCCAGCAGGTGGAAGCGCTTGGAGCGGAATACGCTGCAGGATTCCCGGTAATCGATGGTCGGGCTTTGATGGCCAGGTTGGTGATCAAGCGCCATCCCGGATTTTTCCGGCTCGCCGACCTTGTTCAGGATCACGGCAATAACGTCCGGGTCTGATGGTGCTGCGAACAGGCGTGCAGAAAAGTCCAGTTCCTCATCAATTTCACGGGCGGTGCAGGCTCTGGGTGTGCTGACCAGAATAACGTCTGAGCCAAGATTACGAGCCACTTCGACATTCAGTCTGGCAATGTAGGCTTCAGTGCGATCGGGCACCAGGCCCTCGATAATGACGACATCGAAGTCTTTGGCGACTTTCTGGTATTCGCCCACGATGGTTTCAAGCAGCAGGTCGCCTTTGCCCTGATTGAGTTGCTGTTGGGCACTCTTCAACGGGATGGGGTCTGGGCGTCTGCAGGTGACTGCGCGCCCTGACGAACTCAACTGACGAATCCTTGCCTTCATTATGCAGGGCTTCGCCCCGGTGAACCGATTGGCTGAAGGGTTTGTAGAAGCCAACGCTCACGCCCTCGCGCTCGAGGGCCCTGAGCAGACCAAGGCAGACCGAGGTCAGGCCTGAGTCGAGTGAAGTTGGTGCGATAAATAGACTTTTTGCCATGATTGGTTCCGGTTTCTTCCTTGGAGGTTCAGTTTACGTTGGCCAGCCGGCTCGCTTCCCTGGCGATGACCAACTCTTCGTTGGTTGGAATGACAAGCACCGGGAATCGGGAATCCGCGTCACTGATATGACCTTCACTGACCTGACCGTGGTGAGTGTTCAGTTCTGCATCGAGCGTAAAGCCCAGCAGTTTAAGGTGTTGAATAGTCTGGGCTCTGACCCGTGCGCTGTTTTCACCGATGCCGCCGGTGAAGACCAGTGCGTCGAGTTTGTTAAGCGATGCCATCATGGCGCCAACGTATTTTGCCAGGCGATAGCAGAACACATCGATCGCCAACGTCGACGGTTCGTGGCCATGATCCGCCAGTTCACACAGCGAACGCATGTCGTTGGTCTGGCCTGACAGCCCGAGCAAGCCGCTTTCCTGGTTAAGCACCCGGTGGGTTTCGCTGGCACTGACGCCGCGGCTGGCCAGGTAATCGAACAACCCGGGATCGACATCACCGCTCCGTGTACCCATGACCAGACCTTCCAGCGGCGTAAGGCCCATGCTGGTGTCTTTGCTGATACCGTCTTCAATGGCGGTAATACTGCAACCGTTGCCGAGGTGAGCGGAGATGATGGAGGTGGTCGCGGGTGTTCTGTTCAGCCTGCGTGCAGCTTCTTCAACCATGAAATAGTGGCTGGTGCCGTGGAAACCGTAACGGCGTACCGCCCAGTCCCGGTAGAATTGTTCGGGCAGGGCATAGCGATAGGCCCGAGGTGGCAGGGTCTGATGGAAGGCGGTGTCAAATACGGCAATCTGCGGGCTGTCCGGGAATAGCGTTCTGGTGGCTTCAATGCCAATCAGATTGACGGGGTTGTGCAATGGTGCCAACGGCGCGCAGTCTTCCATTGCCGCAATGGCATGGGCGTCGATCAGCGCTGCTTCGCGGAAAGCTTCGCCGCCGTGTACAACCCGGTGTCCGATCGAAACCGGCTTGCCGTTCATTAATCCGCGTTCTTCAAATGCGCTCACCAGCGCCTGCAGGGCTTGCTGATGGGAGGAATTTGAGGGAAGGGATACCGGAGTGTCATCACCGTCTATGCGGGCACGTGCGTCCGGGTTGTTCAGGCGTTCAGCCAGTGCCGATGCCGTTTTCTGATGGCTGGTATTGAACAGAGCGAGTTTGATTGATGAGCTGCCGCAGTTCACGACCAGTATTGTTTCGTCCATGGGTAGTGCCGTTGTTGTGGTTCAGAGGTTTGTGCGGTGGTTGGTTTCCAGCCAGTTCATGAAGTCTTGCTCGGGTAATGGGCGACTGTAGAAATAGCCCTGGGAGTAATCGCAGCCTTCGTCCTTGAGGAAGTAGGTTTGCGCCTCCTGTTCGACGCCCTCGGCAATAACAGTCAGGCCGAGACTGTGGGCCATGTTGATAATGGCGCGCACCAGGGAGGCGTCCCCGCTCTCACTTAACACGTCCTGGATGAAGGACTTGTCAATCTTCAGGGTATCAAAAGGATAGCTTTTCAAATAGCTGAGGGCAGAGTAGCCAGTACCGAAATCATCAACCGAGAGTCGTATCCCTGTCCGGTCCAGCTGCCGGAGAATGTCGGCGGTTTCAATGGTGTTGTCGAGAATCAATCGCTCGGTAATCTCGAGCTCGAGAGATTCAGGCCTGAGGCCACTGGTGTTGAGGGACCGCATAACCGCATCGGTAAAGCCAGGGTCCCGGAACTGTCGTGGCGAGACGTTAACGGCAATCGAGAGATCGTCGAGGCCAGTCAGAGCATGCCACGTAACCGCAGCCTTGCAAGCTTCCTGGATAACCCATTCGCCTATCGGGATGATCAGTCCGGTTTCTTCGGCAAGCGGAATAAACCGGTCGGGCATAACCATACCCATGGCGGGGTTGTTCCAGCGAAGCAATGCCTCTGCACCGATCAGGCGCCCGGATATGGTCTCGATAATAGGCTGATAGTAGAGTTCGAACTCGCCCAGCTCCAGCGCCTTGCGCATATGGGATTCCATTTGCAGGCGCTCGTGGGATACCTCGGTCATTTCCGGTGTAAAACGGGCGTAGGAACTCTTGCCTTTGTGCTTGGCCTGATACATGGCAGCATCGGCATGCTGCAGCAGGGTGCCGCTGTTATCGGAATCCGTCGGGAAAGTGGCTATGCCAATACTGGTGGTCACAAACACTTCCTGGCCGTTCAGCATGAAAGCGCCAGAAAAGGTTTTCAGTATGCGTTCTGCAACCTGGCAAGAGGCTTCGGGGCCGGTGAGGCCGGGCAATATCACCAGGAATTCGTCGCCACCCAGGCGGGCCACCGTACTGGTGCCACGCAGGCAACTGGAGATCCTGCGGGCGGCTTCCACCAGCAGGTTGTCACCGGCATCGTGGCCGAGGGTGTCGTTAATATGTTTGAAGTTGTCGAGATCGAGAAACATGACCCCGACCTGGGAGTTGTCTCTGCGGGCCTGGGCAAGTGCGAGCTTCAGGCGGTCCAGAGCCAGCATGCGATTTGGTAGCCCGGTCAGAATATCGTAGTTGGCCTGCCGCAATAGTTGTTGTTCGTAACGCTTCCTGATGCTGATGTCTTCGCCCAGTATCAGGTAGCCCGTGGTCTCTCCGTTGTTATCCCGGATGGGCGTCACGACCAGCTGTTCCCAATAACGTTCGCCATTCCGTCGGATACTGTTGACCTCTCCCTGCCACACGCCCACGCGCTGCACTTGTAGCCTGATGGATTGCCATAGCTGCCTGGCTTCCTGGATATCCATGCTGTTTTCGATGAGATTGGACGGGTGTTTACCAATGATTCCGTCGGTGCTGTGCCCGGTCAGCTGACTGAATTTCCGGTTAGCGTATTCGATGCGCCACTGGCGATCACAGATCAGGACAGACGACGGGCTCTGATCAATGGCCTTGGAGAACTTGAGAATGTCTGCCGCGTCACGCTCCCGGCGTTCGACATCCTGGTTCAGGCGTTCGCGCATTTCGTTAATGGCATCGGTGACCATGCCAAGCTCATCTTTGCTGTTTGATTCACTGTCAGGGCGGTCAAGTACAAGAGGTCTGGACAGGGTGCGTAAGGACAAGTCTTTGGTGTAGTCGGCCATTGCGGTGAGGTGGCGGGTGACCAGATGCTGAAAAATCCAGAGAATAAGAACAGAAACAAAAAAGACAATGAGAAACTGCGTGGCAAGGATAACGCCGACTTTGCGGCGTAGTTCGCCGTAAACCCTGTCGAGGTTGGCCGTGATAACCAGTTCGCCAAGCTGAAACTCAGTACCCTCCCGCTGGACAAGCTGAAAACGGTGAGTAAGTGTATCGGCTTCTCTGGGGATTTCCCCCATCACGAGTTCTGAGTCTGGTTCGATTCTGAGGCGCAGGTGGGCGATGTCCGGCAGGCTTAGAATGCCTTCCATCTGGGTCTGGAGTAACTTCTGGTCCAGGGCCCACAGGCTTCTTGCCAGGCTCGACGCATAACCGGATTCGATAACCTGCATTCGCTCATCAATCAGTGACAGGTCTTTTCGATAGTCAGAATAGATCTGCACCCCGGCAGCGAGCAGGGAAAAGGCGGTGCTGAATAGCAGAATCCAGGCCAGAAGCCTGAAAGACAACGGCGAGGCTTTACGAATACGCCTTAATCGGGTCGTAATTTCTGGCATGTTACGAGCTTCGCCATTGCATTGGAGATCAGACATAGGGGCGCGTATATGAGTGCTTAACCTGACAAAGACTATAGCAGCTGTTTATTTCTAATGCGCTGCAAATGCCCGAAATGCCGAAACAAATCTGGAAGGGATGTCGCAGATTCTATAAAGGTGAGGCGCTTAGTTGACTTTGACACAGATCAAGACGGTCGTTTCCGGGGAGGCGTAACCTGAGCTTAATCAAGTTTCAGAATCGCCGGGAGAACAAGCTATGTACGTGGACGCCGTTGTTATCGCAGGAATCGCAACTGTATTGCTGATGGTGGGCTTTTTTGTGGGTGTCGGGATTTTCGTGGTCAAAGACCAGAAAGCCCATGGCGAGAAGAACGCCAGTGAACACCGAAAAGGGTAGGTTGGCTAAGTGCAAACTGCGCACTAGCGGGCTGAAAATTGGCGTCCCCTAGGGGGTTCGAACCCCTGTTGCCGCCGTGAAAGGGCGGAGTCCTAGGCCACTAGACGAAGGGGACGCAACGTTTTCAACAACTTGCCTCGTCGAGGTGGCGCGTATATTAAGTAAGGCCTCGGGCCCTGTCAACTCATTTGCGAAAAAAATTATCCCGCCACGCTATCCTTCAATGCCGCTTCGAGCTCTGGATACTTGAACTGAAAGCCTTCGGTTTGAAGTCGCTGCGGTACAGCCTTTTGTCCTGTCAGCAGCAATCCTGCCATTTCACCCAGCGCCAGCTTGAGAACCGGTGCCGGCGCGGGAAACAGGGTGGGGCGGTGCAAGACCTTGCCGAGGGTCCGCGTGAACTCGCGGTTGGTCGCTGGGTTAGGGCTCACCATATTGTAGGCGCCGTGGGCCCGGTCGTTTTCGAGCATCCAGATCAGCCCGGCAACCACGTCATCCCGATGCACCCAGGGCATATACTGCTGACCAGACCCCAGTCTGCCCCCGAGTCCAAGCTTGAAAGGTAACAGCATTCTTTGCAGGAAACCGCCGGCGCGACCCGCGACAACCCCGGTCCGCGACAGGCATACCCGCACTCCGTCCTGCTCAAGCGCCAGGGCCTCTTGCTCCCAGTCGCGGCACAGTTCATGAGTAAATTCCGGATTGGGCTGGGCGTCTTCGGTCACCAGGTGGTCGTTTTGGTTACCATAAAAGCCGACTGCAGACCCGGAAACGACAACATCGGGTAGGGTTTGCCAGCTGCGGATGGTCGCAACAAGCTGCCGCGTGACGCCGATCCTGCTGTCGCGCAGGGCTTGTTTTCTTGCCTCGGACCATCGTTTGTCAGCAATGCCTTCGCCAGCAAGATTGATCACTGCCTGAAAGCCCGGGTGGCCTTTCAGGTTGGCCAGGTTTCCAGCGACCTCAACACGCCCGCACAGGGCACGAACGGTATCCGGGCTTTGCCGGCTTAGCACCGTCAGCGAGTAGCCTTTGCTGATGAGATCCCGACAAAGTACGGTGCCAATAAAGCCGGTGCCACCGGTAATCAGTACTCGCTTGTCCATGTTGTTCCCCTTTGCATGCAAGGGCTCGCTCAAGAGCCTGTGTCTGCCAGTTCCTGAAGTACGACGTCTCTGATGGCATCACCCAGTTGTGGGTTTTTTCCGATCGGGTCGGCCAGCTTGATGTGTACGCCGTGCTCGCTTTCGAGTTGTTCGATCATCGCCGGCACGTCTTTGCGCAAGTGGCGACCAGCGGCGAGAAACAGAGGTACGATTGTATAGTTCAGGGTGCCGTTTGCCTTGCCTGCACTGATAATCGTGTCAAGCGATGGCTCTGCAAGCTCCATGTAGGCGATGGCTGAGTGTTGAACCGAACTGAGGGTAGGTGCTGCCAGCTGTTCGAAGGTCTCACACCAGCGCGGGTCACTGCTGCCATGGGCAAGCAGAATGATTTGATGTGATGTGGTCATGGTATCTCCTGGGTGGTCAAATAGGGCAACGCTGTCGTAATCACATCAGGTTGCGCTTGTGTCTGTTGATTTAAATGTAACAGGGAGCTGGTAAATGTTCGATTGGAAAGAGCTTCTGGATTTCTGGTTTGGTGAATTGGACGAGCAGGGTCTCCCCGACAGTGAGCACCGAAACCGTTGGTTTCGCTCGGATCGCAGGTTTGACCAGGAAATCCGGCGTCGCTTTATGTCGCTGGTGTTATTCGCCTCGGAGCAAGGGTTGGATCATTGGCGGAAGGAGCCCGGTGGAGCGTTGGCCGAGATATTATTGCTTGATCAGTTCAGTCGAAACATTTTCCGGGGTGGCGCATTGGCTTTTGAGCATGACTCGCTGGCAAGAAAGTTGAGTCGCCAAGCCATGCAGAAGGGACAGGACCTGAGCTTGCCAGCCATTCAGCGGGCGTTTATGTACATGCCGTTACAGCATTCTGAGCGAGCGGAAGATCAGGATCTGTCGGTGGAGTGTTACGAGCAATTGGTGGCAGGTAATGAAGGTCTATTGGCAGAGTTTCTTGGGAGCTTTCTTGAATCCGCGCTCGAGCACCGGGACATCATCGTTCAATTTGGTCGGTTTCCCCATAGAAACAAAGCGCTGGGCAGATGTTCCAGCGAGCAGGAACGCCGCTACCTTGAGGCTGGCAAAACCTTTGGCCAGTGAGCGAGAGGAGCTGACCGGGTGGGTGACCGGAATCGTCCCGTTGGCATTGGGGGTGGAGCGGGAATCACCCCGGGTTGGCCGGGGAAATTTTTCATAAACTTGTTGACGACCGATGTTCGATCAGTAGAATACGCATCCGTTGAGAGGCAACGCCCTCACTCAACATCTGCGGGAATAGCTCAGTTGGTAGAGCACAACCTTGCCAAGGTTGGGGTCGCGAGTTCGAGTCTCGTTTCCCGCTCCAGATTCAGAAAAAACCCGACCGCTTGTGTCGGGTTTTTTTGTATCTGATGCCCGATTTCTCCCCCATGAGCGCCTGCTCGTCAGTTATACTCGGTACCCTTATTTCAAATCGACGCAGTAAAGGTTGGCATTATGCGCGTCCACTCCCTCTACCTCTATCCGGTCAAGTCGCTTGCCGGTATTGAAGTGTCGTCTTTCGATCTGGATGAATTCGGCCCTGCCGGCGATCGGCGCTGGATGCTGGTGGATGACTCTGGTGCATTCGTAACCCAGCGGCAATTGCCGATTCTCGCCACAATCCGAACCCGTATTGATGATCGTTCCTTAAAGGTTTCCATCCCCGATGAAGGCACGTTTGATCTGGTGCCGGATAAAGAGCTGGTCTCCGTCGGAGTTTGGCGGGATCGGGTCGAGGCCCTGATTGGGGCAGACAAGGCGAGTCAGGCGGCCAGTCGTTACTGCGGGCAGAGTCTGCGCTTTGTTTACATGCCCGAGAACAGTTTTCGACGCGTAGACCCCGAGCGTGTCCCGGACCGAAAGCGAGTCGGATTTGCGGATGGCTTTCCGTTTCTTGTAACCAATCAGGCTTCGCTGGACGAGCTTAACGCCAGGCTACAGACGCCCGTGGATATGCGACACTTCCGGCCCAATATTGTCGTTTCGGGTGCAAAGCCCTGGGCTGAAGATGACTGGCGTGCTCTGGTCATCGGGACGGCACACTTTGATGTCGCCAAGCCCTGTTCCCGCTGTGTGATGACCACTGTGGATCCCGATGTGGGTGCAAAGCATCCCCGGACCGAGCCGCTCAGAACGCTGTCGACTTACAGAAAAACGCCGGATGGCGTTATCTTCGGCCAGAATGCCATTCACCTCGACGGTCACCGTGTTTCGGTGGGCGATACCGTCACTATTTCTCAACAGGAGTCATAACCAAAGTGCCTTTGTTAACGCTGGAAAAAATATCCCTGTCTTTCGGTATGCATCCGTTGCTTGATGGAGCCACGTTGATGATCGATCCGGGGGAGCGGGTGTGCTTGCTTGGGCGTAATGGTGAGGGCAAATCTACGTTGTTGAAGATTGTCAGTGGCGAGGTGGTTCCTGACGGTGGCGTGGTTCGGCTCGAAGAGGGCTCAGTGCTTTCGGTGTTGCCTCAAAGCTTGCCGTCGGATGATCCGCGCACCGCGTACGATGTTGTTGCTTCGGCGTTTCCTGAAACCGGGGCGGTGCTGGCGGAGTTTCATCGCCTGTCGCAAATGGCAGACGAAGCGAGCATGGATGCCATGATGAAGGCCCAGGAACGCATTGAGGCGTTGGATGGGTGGCGGCTTGACCAAAAGGTCACCACGATCCTTGGCCAGTATGGTATCGATCCCGACCGCACCCTGAATACTCTGTCGGGAGGTTGGCAGCGCCGCGTTCTTCTGGCCAAGGCCCTGGTTGCTGAGCCAGATATACTGCTGTTGGACGAGCCCACCAACCATCTTGATGTACCAGCCATTGCCTGGCTTGAAGAAGCACTTGCCCAGTTTCGTGGGGCCATGCTGTTTGTCAGCCATGATCGGGCATTTATTCGCCGGATGGCGACCAGGGTAGTTGAGCTGGATCGTGGCCAGCTGATCAGTTTTGCGGCCAGTTACGATCGTTACCTGGAGCTCAAGGAAAAAGCGCTTGAAGATGAAGACCGCCAGAATGCGCTGTTCGACAAGCGGCTCAAGCAGGAAGAAACCTGGATTCGCCAGGGTATAAAAGCCAGGCGCACCCGTAATATGGGGCGTGTTCGCTCGCTCAAAGCGATGCGTGAAGAGCACCGGCAACGCCGGGTACGGGGTGGTACGGCTAACTTTTCCGTTGAAGAAGCGGCCAAATCCGGAAAGCTGGTCGCAGAAGCCCAGGCTGCCGGATTCGCCTACCCGGATGGCCATCGTGTGGTCCAGGGTATGGATCTCACCATTATCCGGGGCGACAAGATCGGTCTGGTGGGTGAGAACGGCACCGGTAAAACGACGCTGGTACGACTGTTACTGGGTGAGCTCCAGCCGACAGAGGGCGAAATACGCCTGGGCACCAATCTGAAAGTGGCTTACTTTGATCAGCTGCAGGGGTGAGCTTGATCTTGAGCGGAACGCCCTGGACAACCTGGCGGAAGGCCGCGAATTCATCGACATCAATGGTCAAAGTAAGCATGTTTTGGGTTATTTGCAGGAATTTCTGTTTACCCCGGAACGTTCCCGGTCTCCCGTGCGTGTGTTCTCTGGTGGCGAGCGCGCGCGCCTGTTGTTGGCCAAGTTGTTCAGTAAACCCGCGAACATTCTGGTGCTGGACGAACCTACCAACGATCTCGATGTCGAAACGCTGGAGTTACTGGAAGAGCAGTTGGCCGAGTTCAAAGGTACCGTCATCGTGATCAGTCACGACCGGGAGTTTCTGGACAACGTGGTGACAGAGACCATCTTCCTGGACGGTTCCGGAAACGTTCAGGAGCACGTCGGTGGCTACACTGACTGGCGTCGGCAGGGCGGGCGATTCCCGGCGGAGGTTTCGGGTAGCCGGCCAGATAAACAGGACAAGCGTGACAGAACCGAGTCTGTAGAAAAGAAGGATGCGCCAGTTGCACAGACTGTGGCGCAGTCGGCAAAACAAAAACCCGTTAAGCTCAGCTACAAGCTTAAACTGGAGCTGGAGCAGCTGCCCGGCCAGATCGAGGCGCTGGAACAAGAGGTGGCAGACCTTCGAGAGGCTGTTGCCGCCCCGAACTTTTATTCAGGGCTACCGGATGAAGTATCAGCCACTCTGGAACAATTGTCGGAAACGGAATCCCGTCTGGAGTCGGTCATTGAACGGTGGATGGAGCTGGAAGAACAGGCGAATCAATGAACATTAATTACAATTTCAAGTTTCAGGATGGCCGTAGTATTGACTTTAAAGTGACCGGGGAGCCTGCCAGGGCCGCAGATTCTCCATTGCCTGCGTGGACCAGGTTAGAGCACTGCAAATGTTCTAACTGCCCAATAAAAGCGGGCGAGGCCGTCTATTGCCCGGCCGCCACTGAGATTTTGCCAGTCGTTGAGGCGTTTCAGGCAGAGGATGCCTACCAGAAAGTCGATGTGTTGGTGACCGACGAGCGTCGCTCATACTCCAAGGAGACAACGCTGGAAGAGGCGCTGAGATCGTTACTCGGGCTGAAAATGGCGACCAGTGGGTGTCCGGTTCTGGCGGAGCTCAAGCCAATGGCGCTTCACCACTTGCCGTTTGCGAACAGTGATGAATTTGTAATGCGCAGCGTGGGATATTACTTGCTTCAACAATTGTTTGCTGCGCGCAACAAAGAGCAGGCGGATTGGGAGCTCAAGGGGTTGGTGGAGCGTAATCAGAGACTGCAGCTTGTTAACCAGGCGCTCTGGCAGCGGATTCATGCGGTATGCCGCGGCGACAGCAACCTCAAAGCCTTGTTGAACTTTTTCTCGATGGCGTCAAGTGTCAGCGTATCGCTGGAAAGTCAGCTCAGAAAACTGCAGGCAAGAATGAAAGGGGAGGCGTGAGCCTCCCTCTTTCGTTCGGCGTTGACCAGAACATCAGTGGTTAGTGGATGCGTATGGCCAGAACGTCGCACTGAGTACCATGCAGAACGCCATTGGCGGTAGAGCCCAGTAACAACTGGAAGCCCTTGCGACCGTGACTGCCAACGATCACCAAGTCCACGCCCTGATCTTTGACCAGTCGATGGATCTCTGACTCCGGGCGGCCGACAGTCACAATCTGGTGATTTGCAGGTACACCGTATTGATCGCCATACTTGGCCAGCTGTTCCCGGGCGGCCTTATCCAGTTGATCCTGCAGCTCGGTCAAATCCATGGGAATATCACCGCCATAGGCATAGCCAACCGGCTCAACAACATGCACCAGCAGTAGTTCGGCACCGTAGGCGTCACAAATTGCTTTCGCTTTGTTCAGAACCTGAGGCGCTTCTTCGGTCAGGTCGATGGCGACCAGCATTTTGGTATAAGTGGACATTCAGTCACTCCTTTGGGTAATGGATAACGTTAGTGCTCGCAGTCTATACCAAAAAGTGTAGCGGGATTCTGACGGGCATCAACAGCGGGAGGAATAACCAGGGCGAGAGGGATCCCGCCCTGGTGGTATGTCAGGCGTTGCCTTCGAGAAGCTCGATGGTGGTGGTTAAACCGCGGATAATGCCTTTCGAATAGCGGTCGATCACGAAGCTCACGTTGTTCTCGTTATAGTTGATGTACGAGCCACGGATGAACTGCCACTTTGAGCTGACGTCATCAATCGATGTTTTCAGTTCGTTGGTTGGGTTGCTAGCGCGAAGTCGTTCCAGCAGGTTGTCGAACTGAAGGGCCTGCTGGTCCAGTGACACTTCGTCTGAAGAGCCCTGGAAAGTCTGAGCGACTGCCGAGTGGGTTCGGGCAGAATATCTGGCCATCATCTGCGCCATCACAACCGCCGCCGATCTTGCAGACTCGATGCGGGCGTCTGATCGCGTGCCGCTGGCTTCCTGTGCCACGCCATAGAGCTCTGTGGCAAGTTCGTTCAGTTCCAGGGCATTGTTTGCCAGGTCTGCCATCAGGCGCAGGTCGGGATAACCGCTCTCGCGTACTTCATTGATGTTGCCGCGCATCAGGTCTTTGAATTCATCAAACTCCTGATTGAGGCTTTCTACCTGTTGCTCGGACAGCACGCCGCTGGTGCTGGCAATGACCGAGTTCATGGCGTCGTTGGAGACATTGATGCTGCCGACGATACGATTGAGGGCTTCGGTATCGCCGCTGGCACTGAACGCGTAGAACGAGTCAAGCGCCAGATAGTTGTTGATCCGGAAGTTGTGCAGGTCAGAGAGAAATTCTGCCCCGGTGTCCTGAGCCTTGGCGCCAAACGCGGTCAGGGAAAGCAGAATCAGCGCGGCAAGCAGTGACTGGATGCGCAGGCGAGCGTCTTTCATCGGATGAGTCTCCGTAATACTGTTTATTATTGTGGACTAAAGTCGCATCCCGAAGTTAAAGTAACTCAGCCGGCTAATCAAGCAGTTTCCGGCTCTCACAGGTTGTACCCCCTAATTTCTGTCGGCTTCATCAAGAAACAAATTGACAAACGCTCCATTTTTTTTCATCGTGTCCCCTCACGATTCAAACGACTGTATGAATTTTGAATCGGAAAGATCGGGCAGTGACCGAAATCTCGCTGCAAAAGCAGCCAGGGTGACGGATAAGCGTCGAATGGCTGTCAGCAGTTTCAAACACAGACTGGAGATCAGTTGATGATTTACGAAGGTAAAGCCATCACGGTTAAAGAGATCGACGGTGGGATTGCTCAGTTGGACTTTGACTTGCAAGGCGAGTCAGTCAACAAGTTCAACCGCCTCACCATCGAAGAGCTGGGCGCCGCAGCTGAAGCACTCAAATCCCAGAAGAACCTGAAGGGTCTGGTAGTAACCAGCTCCAAGGACAGCTTTATTGTTGGTGCAGACATCACCGAGTTTACCGAGCTGTTTGCGGGTTCCGAGGAAGACCTCGTCGCCAACAACCTGAAGGCGAACGAAGTATTTAACGCCATTGAAGACCTGCCGTTCCCAACCGTAACTGCCATCAACGGTATCGCACTGGGCGGCGGTTTTGAGATGTGTCTGGCCACTGATTACCGTGTTATGGCGCCGAAGGCCAAAGTTGGTCTGCCTGAAGTCAAGCTGGGAATCTTCCCGGGCTTCGGTGGTACTGTTCGCCTGTCTCGCCTCGTAGGTGTTGATAACGCTGTCGAGTGGATTGCCGGTGGCACAGAAAACCGCGCTGACGCCGCTCTGAAAGTCGGCGCTGTTGATGCTGTGGTTGAAGCAGACAAGCTGGTTGATGCCGCGGTTGCCATCATCAAACAGTGCAACGAAGGCAAGCTGGACAACCTGGCTCGTCGTGAAGAGAAAAAAGGCAAGATCAAGCTCAACGCCATGGAAAGCATGATGGCGTTCGAGATTTCCAAGGCGTTCGTGGCTGGCAAAGCCGGCAAGAACTATCCGGCGCCGGTGGAAGCGATCAAGACCATGCAGAAGCATGCCGGCATGACCCGCGACAAGGCGATTGAAGTAGAGGCCAAGGGCTTCGCTAAAATGGCCAAGACCAACGTTGCCGCGTGTCTGGTTGGTTTGTTCCTGAACGATCAGGCCCTGAAGAAGAAAGCCAGCGCCTGGGAAAAAGAAGCTTCTGACGTGAAACTGGCAGCCGTACTGGGTGCCGGTATCATGGGTGGCGGCGTAGCGTTCCAGTCTGCGCTGAAAGGCACGCCGATCATCATGAAGGACATCAATCAGGACGGCATCGCGCTCGGCCTGAGCGAAGCCAAGAAGCTGCTGACCAAGCGTGTTGACAAGGGCAAGATGGATGCCGGCAAAATGGCCGACGTTCTCAACAACATCACGCCAACGCTTAACTACGGTGATTTCAAGAACGTAGATCTGGTTGTTGAAGCAGTTGTTGAAAACCCGAAGGTCAAGGATGCGGTACTGCGCGAAACTGAAGAAATGGTTCGCGATGACGCCATCATCACCTCCAACACCTCCACAATTTCCATCAACCTTCTGGCCAAAAACCTGAAGCGTCCGGAAAACTTCTGTGGCATGCACTTCTTTAACCCGGTGCACATGATGCCGCTGGTTGAGGTTATCCGTGGCGAGAAGACCAGTGATCGCGCTATCGCGACCACCGTGGCTTACGCCAAGGCCATGGGCAAGACCCCGATCGTTGTCAACGATTGCCCGGGCTTCCTGGTAAACCGTGTACTGTTCCCTTACTTCGGCGGTTTTGTTGGCCTGGTTCGTGACGGCGCCGATTTCCAGCAAGTTGACAAGGTGATGGAGAAGTTCGGCTGGCCGATGGGTCCCGCCTATTTGCTGGACGTTGTTGGCATGGATACCGGCAAGCACGCCGGCGATGTAATGGCTGACGGCTTCCCGGATCGTATGAAGCACGCAGAAACCACTGCCATTGACGTGATGTTTGATAACAACCGTTATGGTCAGAAGAACAACGTTGGCTTCTACAAGTACGAACTGGATCGCAAAGGCAAGCAGAAAAAAGTTGTCGATGAAGAAACTTATAAGCTGCTTGAGCCGGTTGTTCAGGGCAAGAATGAGTTCAGCGAAGAAGACATCATTGCTCGCATGATGATCCCGCTGTGTCTGGAGACTGTACGCTGCCTCGAAGACGGCATCGTGGAAGATCCGGCCGACGCGGATATGGGTCTGATCTTCGGTATCGGCTTCCCGCCGTTCCGTGGTGGTGCCCTGCGCTACATCGATGATCTGGGTGTAGACAAGTTCGTTGAGCTGGCAGACAAGTTTGCAGACCTTGGTCCTTTGTATCATCCGACCGAGAAGCTGCGTGAAATGGCCAAGACTGGCAAAAAGTTCTTTGGCTAACCCTGAACGAGATTTCCGAACGGAGAAAGATCTATGAGCCTTAATCCGAGAGACGTTGTCGTCGTCGATTGCGTGCGGACTCCGATGGGTCGTGCCAAAAACGGTTGTTTCCGCAACGTGCGTGCGGAGACACTGTCGGCTGCGCTGATCGACGCACTGTTCGAGCGCAACCCTAAGCTCGACCCGAAAGAAGTAGAAGATGTTATCTGGGGCTGTGTAAACCAGACCAAGGAGCAGGGTTTTAACGTGGCTCGGCAGATCTCTCTGCTGACCCGTATCCCTCACGAGTCTGCTGCCCAGACCGTTAACCGTTTGTGTGGTTCTGCGATGAGCGCTATCCACACCGCTGCCCAGGCTATTCAGACTGGCAACGGTGACGTGTTCATGGTGGGTGGCGTTGAGCACATGGGTCACGTGCCCATGACTGCCGGCTTCGACCACAACCCGGCTGCCTCCAAATACACCGCCAAGGCGTCCAACATGATGGGCCTGACCGCGGAAATGCTGGCAAAAATGCACGGTATTACCCGTGAGCAGCAGGACGAGTTCGGTGCACGTTCTCATCGTCTGGCCCACGAAGCTACCGTCGAAGGTCGCTTCAAGAACGAAATCGTTCCGATTGAAGGCCACGACGAAAACGGCTTTGTGAAGCTGATTGAAGAAGACGAGACCATTCGTCCGGAAACTACGGCTGAGTCCCTCGGCCAGCTGCGCCCGGCGTTCGATCCGAAGAACGGTACCGTCACAGCGGGTACCTCTTCACAGCTGACTGACGGCGCATCTGCCATGTTGATGATGTCTGCAGAACGTGCTCAGGCGCTGGGTCTGACCCCGATGGCGAAAGTTCGCAGCATGGCAGTTGCCGGTTGTGATCCCGCGATCATGGGTTACGGTCCGGTTCCGGCCACCAAGAAAGCGCTGAAGCGTGCAGGCCTGAAAGTCGAAGATATCGACTTCTGGGAACTGAACGAAGCTTTTGCTGGCCAGTCTTTGCCGGTTCTGAAAGACCTGAAACTGCTGGGTGTAATGGAAGAGAAGGTTAACCTGAACGGCGGCGCGATTGCTCTTGGCCATCCGCTGGGCTGCTCCGGTGCCCGTATCTCTACCTCACTGTTGCACATCATGCAGGCCAAAGGCGGCACACTGGGTGTTTCTACCATGTGTATCGGTCTTGGTCAGGGCATTGCCACTGTGTGGGAGCGTCTCTGATCCGTTAATACGATCAGTCATGCTTGTTCAGGAGGCCCGGCTTTTGCCGGGCCTTCCTGTTTGTGTCGACGTTAATGTGCGTTGATATCCCAAAAAAAGGGTCGTTGAAGTCAAAGAATGGGTTGTCTTGCTATTCTTGACCCTGTAAAACAGTGAGCCTATACACAATGGCAGCCTTTATGTTTTCCAGTTGCCTGATTTTTATGCGAGTTTGCGGTTTGCTCTGCACTTAACCGATTTATCGCCAAGGATACAGATCTCCGATATGGGTAAAAGTCTCGTTATTGTCGAGTCGCCAGCGAAAGCGAAGACCATCAACAAGTACCTGGGCTCGGATTTTATCGTCAAATCCAGCGTCGGCCACATTCGCGACCTGCCGGTCAGTGGCAGTGGCAGTCAGTCTGACCCGAAAGAGCGGGCGAAACAGGCTGCCGTCACTCGTAAACTGAGCCCGGAGGAAAAGGTCGAGCACAAAAAGCGCAAGTCCAGGGAGCAGCTGGTTGCCCGAATGGGGGTAGACCCTGACCAGGACTGGAGCGCTCGCTACGAGATTCTGCCCGGCAAGGAAAAAGTCGTCAGCGAACTCAAGCGCCTGGCCAAGTCTGCCGACCACATCTATCTCGCGACGGATTTGGATAGAGAAGGGGAGGCCATTGCCTGGCACCTTCAGCAAACGATTGGCGGCGAACCTGAAAAGTACCGGCGCGTTGTCTTCAACGAAATCACCAAGCGCGCTATCCAGGAGGCTTTTAAAGACCCTGGAAGTCTCGACAACGACCGTGTTAATGCGCAACAGGCCCGTCGTTTCCTTGATCGGGTGGTTGGTTATATGGTGTCGCCCCTGTTGTGGGCGAAGATTGCCCGTGGCTTGTCGGCCGGGCGAGTGCAGTCTGTTGCGGTTCGCTTGATTGTTGAGCGTGAGCGGGAAATCCGCAAATTTATCCCGGAAGAGTTCTGGCAGTTGCACGCCGACCTGGGTGCCGCGGGCGCTAAAGAGCCGGTGCGTTTTGAGGTCACGCGGCATAACGACAAGCCCTACCGCCCGGTGAACGAAGCACAAAGCAACGAACATGTGGCTCGTCTCAAAGACGGTAGCTTCAAGGTTGCCAAGCGGGAAGACAAACCTACCCGATCAAAGCCTTCGGCTCCCTTTATTACCTCGACATTGCAGCAGGCTGCCAGCAACCGGATGGGCTTCAGTGTCAAAAAGACCATGATGCTGGCACAGCGCCTCTATGAGGCGGGCTACATCACCTACATGCGTACCGACTCGACCAACTTGAGCCAGGACGCTGTGGCCAGTTGTCGTGAGTTTGTCCAGAAACAGTTTGGTGAGCGCTATCTGCCTGACAGCCCGCGTTTATACGGCAGCAAAGAAGGTGCTCAGGAAGCGCACGAAGCGATACGTCCTTCGGATGTTTCTCTCCGGCCTACGGATATCTCAGGCCTGGAAAAAGACGCAGAAAAGCTCTATGACCTGATCTGGCGCCAGTTTATTGCCTGCCAGATGGCCGATGCCGAGTTCCTGAGTACGTCGATTGTTGTTGCTAACGGCGATTACGAGCTGCGTACTCGCGGTCGGATCATCAAGTTTGAAGGCTTTCTGAAAGCCGCGCCCCAGTCGGCCAAGAAAGACGAAGATGTGGCTCTGCCGGACATCAAGGTTGATGAGGTTCTGGACCTTAAAAAGCTCGATCCAACCCAGCATTTCACCAAGCCTTCTCCGCGCTATACAGAAGCAAGCCTGGTTAAAGAGCTTGAAAAGCAAGGTATTGGACGACCATCTACCTACGCTTCAATTATTTCAACCATCCAGGATCGGGGCTACGTACGCCTGCAGAACCGTCGGTTCTACGCCGAGAAGATGGGTGAGATTGTGACCGAACGACTGGCGGAATCCTTCCCCAACCTGATGGATTACGATTTCACCGCCCGCCTGGAAGGTGAGCTGGATCATATCGCCGGTGGTGATGTGAACTGGAAGAAGGTGCTCAACGATTTTTACGCCAAATTCCGCAATCAGCTCGAAAGCGCTGAGCAGCCGGATGGTGGTATGCGGGCGAACACGCCGACAGAGACCGATATTGCGTGCCCCAGCTGCGGCCGGAACATGCAAATACGGGTGGCCAGCACCGGGGTGTTCCTGGGTTGCTCCGGCTACTCCTTGCCTCCGAAAGAGCGCTGCAAAACCACCATCAACCTGGTTTCTGGTGACGAAGTGGTCAGTGCCGATGAAGATGTGGAAGGCGAGGGCGAAACCCGACTGCTCCGCAAAAAGCGTCGCTGTGGCAAGTGTGGCACAGCCATGGACAGCTACCTGGTGGATGAGGCCCGCAAGCTCCATGTGTGCGGTAATAATCCCGACTGTTCCGGCTATGAGGTAGAGCAGGGCACGTTCCGGATCAAGGGTTACGACGGACCGACGCTGGAATGTGACAAGTGCGGCTCGGAGATGCAGTTGAAGACCGGTCGCTTTGGTAAATACTTTGGCTGTACCAGTGATGAGTGCAAGAACACTCGTAAGTTGCTGAAGAGCGGTGAGCCAGCGCCACCCAAGATGGACCCGGTGCCCATGCCGGAGTTGCAATGCCAGAAGGTGGACGACACCTACGTATTGCGGGATGGTGCCTCTGGCCTGTTCCTGGCGGCCAGTAAGTTTCCGAAAAATCGGGAAACCAGGCCGCCGCTGGTGATGGAGATCAAACCGCACCGCAAGGAAATCGACCCCAAGTACGATTACCTGATGGATGCCCCGGAGAAAGATCCCGAGGGTAACCCGTCGGTGATCCGCTACAGTCGGAAATCCAAGGAGCAGTACGTGATGTCAGAGCAAGACGGCAAAGCGACGGGCTGGTCTGCCTGGTATGAAGGCGGGCGCTGGGTACCGAGAGATAAAAAGAAGTGATTGTTTAGCCACGAAACCCGCGAACCAACGCTTTTGCTGTGCGCCTGGTTCGCGGGTTTCGCTATTCCTGCGTTTGGATCTGTCCTTGGTAACGCATTATTTTTTTCGAAGTCGCTGAATCAGCGAAGACGTATCCCAGCGATTTCCCCCCATATCCTGTACATCCCCATAGAACTGATCCACCAGGGCGGCAACGGGTAATTTTGAGCCGTTGCGACGGGCTTCATCCAGGCAGATTGCCAGATCCTTGCGCATCCAGTCCACGGCAAACCCGTGCTCGAATTCGCCATCAATCATCGTTCCGGAGCGATTTTCCATCTGCCATGACTGGGCGGCTCCCTTGGAAATCACATCAACGACCTTACGAACGTCCAGTTCCGCCTGTTCGGCAAAATGCAGAGCCTCAGACAGGCCTTGCACCAGTCCGGCAATGGCAATCTGGTTAACCATTTTGGTTTTCTGTCCGCTGCCGACAGGCCCCATCAAGGTCATCGCTCGGGCGTAGCACTCCAGGATCGGCTGGACCCTGTCGAAGTGCGCCTGTAAACCGCCACACATGATGGTTAACTGGCCATTTTCGGCGCCCTGCTGGCCACCTGAAACCGGTGCATCAATAAATCCCAGGCCACGGTTGTTGGCAGATCTGGCCAAAGCTTCGGCAATACCGGCAGAGGCGGTTGTGTGATCCACCAGGATGGCATCGGAGGGTGCGTGGGCGATAATGCCTTCAGGCGCCTCGTAGACCTCTCTGAGGTCTTTGTCTGCACCAACGCATGTCAGGATGATGTCGGCCTGTGCAACTGCCTCTGCGATGCTCTCAGCGGCGACTCCATTAAACTCTCTGGCCCATTGTTGTGCCGTTTCCGCTGTGCGATTCCAGACAGATACGCCGTGGCCAGCCTTGCTCAGGTGGCCAGCCATTGGGTACCCCATTACGCCAAGCCCGATAAAAGCGATTTTTGCCATGGTGCCTTACCCTCGTTGTTGTCAGTGTTTGTCTTTGTTGTCCCATAATACGAAAAAAGCCGCTGAGATCAGCGGCTTTTGGGTTCTGAACGTAGCGTGCCGCTCAGTTTTTCGGGTAATCCCGCTTTGGCGAGCCGGTGTAAAGCTGGCGCGGACGACCGATGCGGTAGTTGCCGCTGACCATTTCGTTCCAGTGAGAGAACCAGCCGATGGTGCGCGACATCGCGAAAATCACGGTAAACATAGAGGTCGGGATACCAATGGCCTTCAGGATGATGCCGGAGTAGAAGTCGACGTTCGGGTACAGCTGGCGCTGCACAAAGTATTCGTCTTCCAGGGCTATCTGTTCCAGACGCTGGGCGATCTTCAGCAGAGGGATCGTTTTCCAGGCCGAGCTCGCTCAGTACCTGGTGAGCGGTTTCGCTCATCACCTTGGCGCGCGGATCAAAGTTTTTGTAAACCCGGTGGCCAAAGCCCATCAGGCGGAACGGATCGTTCTTGTCTTTGGCTTTTTCGATGAAAGTGTCAATGTTGGCTACGTCGCCGATTTCAGCCAGCATATCCAGAACGGCTTCGTTGGCGCCGCCGTGAGCCGGTCCCCACAATGCAGCAATACCAGAGGCGATGCACGCGTATGGATTGGCGCCAGTAGAACCGGCCAGTCGAACGGTAGAAGTGGACGCATTCTGCTCGTGATCAGCGTGCAGAATGAAGATCTTGTCCATTGCGTTAGCCAACACAGGGTTCGGCTTGTATTCCTCGCAAGGAGTACCAAACATCATGTGCAGGAAGTTTTCAGCATAGGATAGGTCGTTACGCGGGTACATGAATGGCTGACCAACCGAATACTTGTAACACCAGGCCGCAATGGTCGGCATTTTGGCGATCAGGCGATGTGCAGTGACTTCACGCTGCTTGGGATCGGTAACGTCCATCTGGTCATGGTAGAACGCGGACGAGTGCGCCGACAACGCCACACATGATAGCCATCGGATGCGCATCACGGCGGAAGCCGTTGAAGAAATTGCGCATCTGATCGTGCAGCATGGTGTGGTTTTTGATGGTGTCGTGGAAACGCTTGTTCTCTTCTGCAGCTCGGCAGCTCGCCATTCAGAAGCAGGTAGCAGACCTCGAGAAAATCGGATTGCTCGGCCAACTGGTCAATCGGGTAACCACGGTGAAGCAAGATACCTTTCGCGCCATCGATATAGGTGATGGCCGATTCGCAGGCTGCAGTGGATACGAAGCCTGGATCGTAGGTGAAAACGCCTTCCTGAACCAGGCCGCGTACGTCAATAACGTCAGGGCCGACGGTGCCGGAATACATCGGAAGCTCAATGGACTTATCTCCCACCGAGAGCGTGGCTTTCCTGTCGGTCATGGTGCTCTCCTGTTTGATTAGCTGTGACAGCTTGTCTGCATGATTAGATGCGCGAGAAAGCGCGTATTATCGCAAAACTGGCGGCAAAATATAGGGCGTTAGCTTTTTTTGTCAATGCACCCGGGCTGAAAACGCCGAATTTAACGTTTGCTGTAAATCAGGGATATCCCGAATTATAGCGGTTGGGCCAGCAAAACAATATTTGTCAATACGCCTTATAGCGGGTGTGGGGCGGCGATTCTCAAGGGTTTGGTGGTTGTTGCAAGTTTGTAATTACCGGGGCGTCTCCTTATAATCCGTAGCCCGGAATCGGGGATGCACCTCAATGCGAGCTCTAACATAGCAAGCTATCAGGTTGTCATCCGCCCTCCTGAGCCAATCGGTTATCGGTAACGTATCGATTCCCCGATCTTAACATACCAACCATCCGCCACCGTTTTTCGGTCCCGCGGAACCAAAAGAGAGTGTGAGAGCGCTGTGAATAGCAAACGACCAGTAAATCTCGATCTCGGCAAGTTCCATTTCCCGCTGCCTGCCATCACATCGATCCTGCATCGCATCAGCGGCATCATCATTTTTGTGGGTGTTGCCTTCCTGTTGTACGGTCTGGATCTCTCCCTGTCCGGAGAAGATGGTTTCGCCCGGGTGAACGAACTGCTGGACAGCTTCCTTGCCAAGCTGATTATTTGGGGCATCCTTTCTGCTCTGCTGTACCACCTGGTTGCGGGTATCAAACACCTGATCATGGATATGGGTATTGCTGAAGAGCTCGAAAGCGGCCGTCTCGCCGCGAAGATCACTGTTGTGGTTTCCATTGTTCTCATTATTCTGGCTGGAGTCTGGGTATGGTAAGCAGCGTAACTAACCTCGGACGCAGTGGCGTTTTTGACTGGTTGATCCAGCGTGTCACCGCCTACGTACTGGCTTTGTACACACTGTTCCTCTTGGGCTTCATGGTGTTCAGTGACGTTAACTACGAAACCTGGGCAGCACTGTTTTCGCAAACCTGGTTCCGTATCTTCACTCTTCTGGCGCTCCTGTCCATCGGCGCTCACGCGTGGGTTGGGCTCTGGACAGTCACTACCGATTACATCAAGGCAATGGCGCCACGTTTCCTGATTCAGGCGTTGTGTGGTTTGACCATGTTCGTGTATGTGATTTGGGGTATTCAGATTCTTTGGGGGCTTTAATAGATGGCTAATATCAAGACCATGTCTTATGACGCGATTGTTATCGGTGGTGGCGGCGCCGGTATGCGGGCTGCCCTGCAGTTGACCGAATCCGGCGTCAATACTGCCTGCATCACAAAAGTATTCCCGACTCGTTCGCACACCGTGTCGGCACAGGGTGGCATTACCTGCGCCATCGCAAGTGCGGATCCCAACGACGATTGGCGCTGGCACATGTATGACACCGTAAAGGGGTCTGACTACATTGCCGATCAGGACGCGGTTGAGTATATGTGTTCAGTGGGTCCTCAGGCGGTTTTCGAGCTTGAGCATATGGGCCTTCCGTTTTCACGTACCGAGCAGGGTCGTATCTATCAGCGCCCGTTCGGTGGCCAGTCCAAGGGTCCGGATAACCCCACTCAGGCGGCACGTACCTGTGCGGCTGCTGACCGTACCGGCCACGCACTGCTGCACACGCTCTACCAGGCTAACCTGAAGGGCGGAACAACCTTTCTGAACGAGTGGTATGCAGTCGACCTGGTCAAGAACAGCAAAGACGAAGTTGTCGGGGTTGTGGCGATTGAAATCGAAACCGGCGAAGTGGCTTACATCAAGTCCAAGGCGACGGTTCTTGCCACTGGCGGTGCAGGTCGGATCTATGCCTCCACCACCAACGCGCTGATCAACACCGGTGACGGTATCGGTATGGCACTGCGTGCGGGCTTCCCCATGCAGGATATGGAAATGTGGCAGTTCCACCCGACCGGGATTCACGGCGCCGGCACACTGGTGACAGAAGGTTGTCGCGGTGAGGGCGGTTACCTGATCAACTCCGAAGGTGAGCGTTTCATGGAGCGCTATGCGCCCAACGCGAAAGACCTTGCGGGTCGGGATGTGGTTGCCCGGTCAATGGTTATTGAAATTCTTGAAGGTCGCGGCTGTGGCCCGGAAAAAGACCACGTTCTGCTGAAGCTGGATCACCTGGGTGAAGAAACCCTGAACCTGCGTCTGCCCGGCATTTGCGAGCTGTCCCGTACCTTTGCCCACGTCGATCCGGTTAAAGAGCCGGTTCCGGTGGTCCCGACCTGTCATTACATGATGGGTGGTATTCCGACCAACGTGGGTGGCCAGGCGCTGACCCAGGACGAAAATGGCGCAGACAAGCCGATTCCTGGTCTGTTTGCCTGTGGTGAGGTCGCTTGCGTCTCCGTACACGGCGCTAACCGTCTGGGCGGCAACTCGCTGCTGGACCTGGTTGTCTTCGGTCGTGCGGCAGGCCTGCACATTGAAGAGCAGCTGCGAGGCGGCTTTGAAGTAGACGGCGCCAGCGAGGAAGACATCAAGCGTGCAATGGCTCGCCTTGATCGCCTGAATAATGCCTCTGAGGGCGAAAGTGTTGCCGCTGTCCGTAAAGATCTGCAGAACTGCATGCAGCTGTATTTCGGCGTATTCCGTGACGGTAAGAGCATGGAAGAAGGGTCTGCAGAAGCTTGAGGCCATTGGTGAGCGGGTTCGCAATACCAAGCTGACGGATACCAGCAACGCCTTCAACACCGCGCGTATCGAAGCGCTCGAACTCGACAACCTGTTCGAAGTGGCACTGGCGACTGCTATCTCAGCATTTGAGCGTAAGGAAAGTCGCGGCGCTCACGCCCGGAACGATTTCACCGAGCGTGACGACGAGAACTGGCTGAAGCACTCCATGTACTTCCCGCTGGACAAGCGTGTTGGCAAGCGTGATGTGAACTTTGCGCCGAAGACCGTAGAAACATTCCAGCCCAAGGTCCGGACTTACTAAGGGGGACGTGAAAATGTTAGTAAGCCTTTATCGTTATAATCCGGAGACCGACAGCGCGCCCTATATGCAGGACGTGGAAGTCGATATTCCGGAAGGAAAGGACCTGATGGTCCTGGATGTGTTGAATCTCATCAAGGAGCGCGATTCGTCGATGGCGTATCGCCGTTCCTGCCGTGAAGGTGTTTGTGGCTCCGATGGCATGAACATGAACGGCACCAATGGCCTGGCGTGTATCACGCCGATGTCCCAGGTGGTCAAAAAGAACAAGCTGGTTTTGCGCCCGCTGCCTGGCCTGCCGGTTATTCGTGATCTGGTTGTGGACATGAGCCTGTTCTACAAGCAGTACGAGAAGGTCATGCCGTACCTGGTCAATGACACGCCGGCACCGGCCATTGAGCGACTGCAGACTCCGGAAGATCGGGAAAAGCTGGACGGTTTGTACGAGTGTATTCTGTGTGCGTGCTGTTCAACGGCTTGTCCGTCGTTCTGGTGGAATCCGGACAAGTTTATCGGTCCGTCCGGTCTGCTTCAGGCGTACCGGTTCCTGGCGGATAGCCGTGACACTGCGCAGGCAGAGCGCTTGTCCAATCTGGATGATCCGTTCAGTGTATTCCGTTGCCGCGGAATCATGAACTGTGTGAGTGTTTGCCCCAAGGGTCTGAATCCCACCAAGGCAATCGGACACATCCGGAATCTGCTGCTGCAAAGAGCAACCTGACCAGCAATTTTGTGAGAACCAGCTATACTGGTGTCTTGACGCCAGTTTGTACCTTTGAAGGCCTCGCTTATGCGGGGCCTTCAACCAAAGGCTTATAGGCAAAAGTCTAAATGGGGTGCAAACTTATGCCCGCTGTCAGGTGGCCTTACCCAGGATGCCAGGCAGTGTCGCTGAGTATAAAAATCACTGGGGACGGAAAACATCCTTGCTGGGTGTGGTGGCCGAAAGTCATGCCGTAATATCCCGTATTGACTGAGATTTACCCCTGGACCACCATACTCGCTCCCCCGCACCAGCCCAAGGTGAGCTATTCAAAATGCACGAAAGCATCATGGAGCAGTTATGGCAGACTTCCCACCTGCAAGGTGGCAATCTGGCCTATGTTGAACAGCTTTTTGAAACCTACCTGACAGACCCCAACGCAATCCCTGAAGAGTGGCGGAGTTATTTCGATAAACTCCCCAGCGTAGATGGCCATCACGGTCGTGACGTTGTGCACTCGACCATCCGCGAACAGTTTGAGCACATCTCCCGTAATCAGCGTTTTCTGGCCAACGGCGGCGTGCCTGCCAGTGCTACCACCGATGCTGATAAAAAGCAGATTCGTGTTCTCCAGCTGATTAACGCTTACCGTTTTCGCGGTCATCAGGAATCAACGCTCGACCCTCTGGGTGTCTGGCAGCGTGAAGCTGTTGAAGATCTTGATCCGTCCTTTCACGAACTGGGCGACTCGGATCTTGATCTGGAGTTTCAGACCGGTTCTCTGAATTTTGGTTCCGAGGTCATGAAACTGGGCGATATTGTTCAGGGTCTGCGCCAAACCTATTGCCAGAGCATTGGCGCCGAATACATGCATGTGGTTGATACCCGCATCAAACGCTGGTTCCAGCAGCGTATGGAGCCAGTGCGGTCCCGGCCTGAGTATGAGGCAGAGACTCGCAAGCACCTTCTGGAACGCCTGACTGCGGCAGAAGGTCTTGAGAAATACCTGGGTTCCCGTTATCCGGGCGTCAAGCGGTTCGGTCTGGAGGGCGGCGAAAGCCTGATTCCATGCCTGGACGAGCTGATTCAACGCGCTGGTTCTTACGGCACCAAGGAGATTGTTTTGGGTATGGCTCACCGTGGCCGCCTGAACGTTCTGATCAACACGCTTGGCAAGAACCCGAAAGAGCTGTTCGATGAATTCGAAGGTAAAAAGCTCGCGGATTCCGGCTCCGGCGACGTTAAATACCATCAGGGTTTTTCGTCCAACGTGATGACCTCTGGTGGCGAAGTGCACCTGGCGATGGCGTTTAACCCGTCACATCTTGAAATTGTGTCCCCGGTGGTGGTGGGTTCGGTTCGCGCCCGGCAAGACCGTCGTGGCGATACCGATGGCAGCAAGGTGTTGCCGATCGTTATGCACGGCGACGCAGCGTTTGCCGGTCAGGGTGTGGTGATGGAAACCTTCCAGATGTCCCAGACCCGGGGCTTCGGTGTAGGTGGTACCGTTCACATTGTGATCAACAACCAGGTCGGTTTCACCACCAGCAAACAGGAAGATGCCCGCTCGACAGAATACTGTACAGATGTGGCGAAGATGGTTCAGGCGCCCATTCTGCATGTGAACGCAGACGATCCTGAAGCAGTCATGTTTGTGACTCAGATGGCCATGGACTACCGCAACGAATTCAAGCGGGATGTGGTCATCGATCTGGTGTGCTATCGCCGTCGCGGCCACAACGAGGCCGATGAGCCAGCAGCAACGCAGCCGTTGATGTATGAAAAGATTCGCAAGCTCAAGACGACTCGTGGCATTTACGCTGGAGCAGTTGATTGAAGCCGGCGTGATCACAGAAGATGAAGCCAAGCAAATGGAGATGGACTACCGCGATGCGCTGGATAAAGGCGATCACGTGGTCAAATCTCTGGTTAAAGAGCCGAATAAAGAGCTGTACGTCGATTGGGCGCCTTACCTTGGTCATGAATGGACCGCCAAGTGCAAGACCAGTGTGGCACCCAAAACGATTCAAAAGCTCGGTAAAAAGCTGACAGAGGTGCCGGAAGGCTTCAGTGTTCAGCGTCAGGTTTCCAAAATCGTGAACGATCGCGAGAAGATGACTGCCGGCGCGTTGTCCCTGAACTGGGGTTACGGCGAGATGATGGCATACGCCACGCTGCTCAACGAAGGCCACCCGATCCGTCTGGTCGGTCAGGATGTTGGTCGCGGTACCTTCTCTCATCGTCACGCTGTGCTGCACAACCAGAAAGACGGTGCTACCCACGTCTCTCTGCAACAGCTGTCTGAAGATCAGCCCAAGTTCGATATCTACGATTCGCTGCTGTCTGAAGAAGCGGTTATGGCCTTCGAGTACGGCTATTCCACGACCAAGCCCGATGCACTGATCGTCTGGGAAGCGCAGTTTGGTGATTTCGCCAACGGTGCGCAGGTGGTTATTGATCAGTTCCTGACCAGTGGCGAGCACAAGTGGGGTCGCCTGTGTGGCCTGACCTTGCTGTTGCCCCATGGCTATGAAGGGCAGGGGCCGGAGCACAGCTCCGCGCGCATGGAGCGTTTCCTGCAGTTGAGCGCAGAGCACAACATTCAGGTTTGTGTGCCGACTACGCCCTCGCAGGTGTTCCACATGCTGCGTCGCCAGGTTAAGCGCCCATTGCGTAAGCCGCTTGTCGCCATCACGCCAAAGAGCCTGTTGCGCCACAAAGAAGCGATCTCCGATCTTGACGATCTGACGTCCGGTACCTTCCAGACGGTGTTGCCAGAGAAGGAGCCGTCCGATCCCAAGAAAGTGACGCGCCTGATTATGTGCAGTGGCAAGGTCTATTTCGATCTGCTTGAGAAGAAGAAAGCAGACGAACGTGAAGATGTCGCTCTGGTGCGCATCGAGCAGCTTTACCCGTTCCCGGGTGACGATCTCGATGAACTTCTGAGTCAGTACCCCAAGCTCAAGCACGTGGTCTGGTGTCAGGAAGAACCCATGAACCAGGGTGCCTGGTATTGCAGTCAGCATCACATGCGCAATGCGCTGCAACGCCTGAACCCGAAACTCTACCTTCAGTATGCCGGTCGTGAGGCTTCTGCTGCTCCAGCCTGTGGACACATGTCTGTTCACATTGAAGAGCAAAAGAAACTGGTTAACGACGCGTTCGAAATCTGACGAGCTACCGAACTAAGGATCCGTAATGTCAACAGAGATTAAAGCCCCAGTTTTCCCTGAGTCGGTTGCCGAAGGCACCGTCGCGACCTGGCACAAGCAGCCAGGAGAAGCCTGCTCACGTGACGAGCTGATCGTCGATATCGAGACTGACAAGGTCGTACTGGAAGTGGTCGCGCCGGCTGACGGTGTCATTGAGGAAATTCTCAAGGGCGAAGGCGACACCTGCGAAAGCGGCGAAGTGATTGGCAGATTCAAGGAAGGCGCTGCGGGTGAGTCCAAGCCTGCAGAAAGCAAGCCTGAAGCTGAAGCCAAGGCCGAGACACCGAAAGAAGAATCCGCCACTGCGGCATCTGGCGATGCGATTCTGAGCCCGGCTGCTCGCAAGCTGGCCGAGGAAAACAACGTTGATCCGGCGGCCGTCAAGGGCACCGGAAAAGACGGTCGTGTTACCAAGGAAGACGTTCAGAACCACGTCGCCTCCGGTAAGTCAGCGGCGCCGGCAGCAGCCAAACCAGCCGCTATGCCAGAGGTCAACATGGCGCCGGGCGAGCGTCCGGAAAAGCGCGTTCCCATGACCCGTCTGCGGGCCAGCATTGCCAAGCGCCTGGTGGAAGCTCAGCAGACCGCCGCGATGCTGACCACCTTCAACGAAGTCAACATGGCGCCGATCATGGAGCTGCGCAAGCAGTACCAGGATAGCTTCGTGAAGCGTCATGGTATCAAGCTGGGCTTTATGTCCTTCTTTACCAAAGCGGCAACCGAAGCGCTCAAGCGTTTCCCTGCAGTCAACGCGTCCATCGATGGCAGCGACATGGTGTATCACGGTTATCAGGATATCGGTGTTGCCGTTTCCACGGATCGTGGTCTGGTTGTACCGGTGGTTCGTGACGTCGACGCACTCGGTCTGGCCGACATCGAAAAGAAAATCGTCGAGTACGGAACCAAGGCCAAAGACGGCAAGCTCGGCATTGAAGACATGACCGGTGGTACCTTTACCATTACCAACGGTGGCATCTTCGGTTCACTGATCTCTACGCCGATCCTGAACCCGCCGCAAACGGCAATTCTGGGTATGCACAAGATCCAGGAGCGGCCAATGGCGGTTAACGGCAAGGTTGAAATCCTGCCGATGATGTACCTGGCGCTGTCTTACGATCACCGCATGGTCGATGGCAAAGAAGCTGTGCAGTTCCTGGTGGCCATCAAGGAAATGCTGGAAGACCCGGCGCGTATTCTGCTGGACGTGTGAACTGACACTTAACGAATCGGAAAACGGGATAGATTATGTCTGATAAGTACGACGTCATTGTCATAGGCGCTGGCCCCGGCGGATACGTAGCCGCAATCAAGGCCGCCCAACTGGGCCTGAAAACGGCCTGCGTTGAATCCTGGCTGTCAGAAGATGGCAAAAGCACGGTGCTTGGCGGTACCTGCCTTAATGTGGGCTGTATTCCGTCGAAGGCGTTGCTGGAAATTTCCCATAAGTTTGAGGAAGCCAGCCACGACTACGAGAAGCAGGGCATCATCGCCAAAGATGTGAAGATCGATCTGGCCAAGATGATGGAAAGAAAGACCGGCATCGTCAATCAGCTGACGGGTGGCATCGGTGGTCTTTTCAAGGCGAACGGTGTGACGTCTATCCAGGGTCACGGCAAGCTGCTGGCCGGCCGTAAAGTTGAGGTCACTGATAAAGACGGCAAGACCAAGACCTACGAAGCCGAAAATGTGATTCTGGCCAGCGGTTCAAAACCGATCCAGATTCCACCTGCGCCGTTTGACGGTGAATACATTGTTGATTCCGAGGGCGCGCTGTCGTTCACGGAAGTACCCAAGCGTCTCGGCATTATTGGCGCAGGCGTCATTGGTCTGGAGCTTGGCAGTGTTTGGGCCCGGCTGGGTTCTGAAGTGACTGTGCTGGAGGCCCAGAACACCTTCCTGCCAGCCGTGGATCAGCAAATTGCCAAGGATGCGTTGAAGCAGTTCCAGAAGCAGGGGCTGAACATCGTGCTCGGCGGTCGTATGACCGGCGCAGAGGTCAAGCGTAAGCTGGTTAACGTCAGCTACGAAGACTCTAAAGGTAAGCAGGAAGCCAAGTTCGACAAATTGATCGTTGCGGTTGGTCGTCGTCCGTACACCGATGGTCTGCTGTCTGAAGATTCCGGCGTCAAGCTGGATGAGCGTGGCTTTATTTTTGTGGATGATACCTGCAAAACCGAGGCGCCTGGCGTGTGGGCGGTTGGTGACGTAGTCCGTGGCCCGATGCTGGCACACAAAGCCTCGGAAGAGGGCGTTATGGTTGCCGAGCGTATTGCCGGCCATAAGCCCCAGGTGAATTACGATTGCATCCCGAACGTGATCTACACGGCGCCGGAAGTTGCCTGGGTCGGTAAGACTGAAGAAGAGCTCAAGGCTGAAGGTGAAGAGTACAACGTGGGTGCCTTCCCGTTTGCGGCCAATGGTCGTGCCATGGCGGCAAACTCTGCCAGCGGCATGGTCAAGATCATCGCGGATGCGAAGACTGACCGCATTCTGGGCTTCCACGTGGTTGGCCCGCAGGCGTCTGAAATTGTTGCCCAGGGCGTTATCGCCATGGAATTCGGTTCCAGTGCTGAAGATCTGGCCCTGACCTGTTTTGCGCACCCGACTCTGTCTGAGTCTGTGCATGAAGCAGCTCTGGCCGTTGCTGGTGGCGCGATTCACATCGCTAACCGCCGCAAAAAGAAGTAACGCAAGACCGGAAGTCGGGGCGCCAATGAGGGCGCCCCGCTGCCATCAAAACGGCAGGTTTCCGGGTGCGTAACCGGCGGGTATAGGCGATCCCTTGCCCGCCATAACGAATTCGCTAGAGGCGTGCCAATGGCGGCGCGTCTGCGGGTTCTTTTCCGTACGTGGTTATCCTCCATCAAATGACGGGACACTAACTATGAATTTGCACGAATATCAGGGCAAGCAGCTGTTTGCTGAATACGGCCTGCCGGTATCCAAGGGTATCGCCTGCGATACCCCGAAAGAAGCAGTCGATGCGGCCGGTGAAATCGGTGGTGACGCATGGGTTGTCAAGGCACAGGTGCACGCGGGTGGACGTGGTAAGGCTGGCGGTGTAAAGCTGGTCAAGAACAAAGAAGAGATCCGTGAGTTTGCCGAGAAGTGGCTGGGACAAAAGCTGGTCACTTACCAGACAGATGAACATGGCCAGCCGGTCAGCAAGATTCTGGTTGAATCCCTCACCGACATTGATCAGGAACTTTACCTGGGCGCGGTTGTTGACCGTGGTACCCGTCGTATCGTGTTCATGGCGTCTACCGAAGGCGGCGTGGAAATCGAGAAGGTTGCTGAAGAAACGCCCGAGAAGATTCTGAAGGCCGAAGTGGACCCGCTGGTTGGCGCTCAGCCATATCAGGGTCGTGAACTGGCTTTTAAACTGGGCCTGGAAGGTAAGCAAATCGGTCAGTTCACCAAGATCTTCATGGGTCTGGCGAAGCTGTTCGAAGATTGCGACCTGGCACTGGTTGAAATCAACCCGCTGGTTATCACTCCGGCAGGCGACCTGCATTGCCTGGACGCCAAGCTCGGCGTAGACGGCAACGCACTGTACCGTCAGAAGAAAATCCATGAAATGCACGATCCTTCCCAGGAAGATTCCCGTGAAGCCGAAGCGGCCAAGTGGGAACTCAACTATGTAGCCCTGGAAGGCAACATTGGTTGCATGGTTAACGGTGCTGGTCTGGCCATGGGCACCATGGACATCATCAAGTTGTCTGGCGGCCGTCCTGCAAACTTCCTGGACGTTGGCGGCGGTGCTACCAAAGAGCGCGTGTCCGAAGCGTTCAAGATCATCCTGTCTGACGACAACGTACAGGCGGTTCTGGTCAACATCTTCGGCGGTATCGTTCGCTGCGACATGATCGCAGAGGGCATTATCGGTGCGGTCAAGGAAGTGGGCGTCAAGGTTCCTGTGGTGGTTCGCCTGGAAGGCAATAATGCCGAACTGGGTATCAAGGTACTGGCTGACAGTGGCCTGAACATCATCGCCGCCACCAGTCTGGCGGATGCCGCAGAGCAAGTCGTTAAAGCCGCAGGGGGTAAATAATGAGCATCCTGATCAACAAAGACACCAAGGTTATCTGCCAGGGCTTTACCGGCGCGCAGGGTACTTTCCACTCTGAGCAAGCCATTGAATACGGCACCAAGATGGTCGGTGGCGTCAGCCCCGGCAAAGGCGGTACCAAGCACCTGGGCCTGCCCGTATTTAATACCGTCCGTGAGGCCGTTGAGCAGACCGGCGCAGAAGCGACCGTTATCTACGTACCGGCTCCGTTCTGTAAAGATGCCATCATTGAAGCTGCAGACGCTGGCATTCAGCTGATTGTGTGCATCACCGAAGGCATTCCGACTATCGACATGCTGTACGCGAAAGAGTACGTGGATCGCCAGGGCGTTCGGATGATCGGTCCTAACTGTCCGGGCGTGATCACACCGGGCGAATGCAAGATCGGCATCATGCCGGGCCACATTCACAAGCCGGGCAAAGTGGGTATCGTTTCCCGGTCAGGCACTCTGACCTACGAAGCGGTCAAGCAGACCACAGACTTCGGTTACGGCCAGTCTACTTGTGTTGGTATCGGTGGTGATCCGATTCCTGGCTCCAACTTCATCGATATCCTTAAGCTTCTGCAGGAAGATCCGCAGACTGAGGCCATCGTGATGATTGGTGAAATCGGTGGTACGGCTGAGGAAGAAGCAGCTGCGTTCATCAAAGAGCACGTCACCAAGCCTGTGGTTTCCTACATTGCCGGTGTTACTGCACCTCCAGGCAAGCGTATGGGCCACGCTGGCGCCATCATTTCTGGTGGTAAGGGCACCGCAGACGAGAAGTTTGCGGCGCTGAATGATGCGGGCGTCAAGACCGTTCGCAGCCTGGCCGAAATCGGTAAGGCACTGCAGGAAGTGACTGGCTGGTAAGCCACCTCACAACCTCTGAAAAACCCCCGGGTTCGAGAGAATTCCGGGGGTTTTTCGTTATGGGGCTGCGGTTTTATCGGTGTTTGCTTAACGCAGGCGGGTGTAAAGACTATAATGCCCGGTCAGTCTGATTTCCAAGCTCGCGATTGCGACAGATCAGGCGCCTTTAAAACAGAAATAAGGAGTTCGTGCTTTGAGTTCTGTCGATTCCCAGCAAAGAGTGTTGTCCGGCATGCGTCCGACCGGCAAGCTGCACCTCGGCCACTACCACGGTGTGCTGAAAAACTGGGTAAAGCTCCAGCACGAATTTGAGTGCTTCTTCTTTGTCGCCGACTGGCATGCGCTGACCACCCAGTATGACGACCCCTCTGGTATCGAACAAAGTGTCTGGGACATGGTGATTGACTGGTTGGCTGCCGGCGTTAATCCGGGGTCGTCTACGATGTTTATCCAGTCACAGGTTCCGGAACACGCCGAATTGCACCTGCTGCTCTCGATGATCACTCCGCTGGGATGGCTGGAGCGCATTCCAACCTATAAGGATCAGCAGGAAAAGCTGCGTGAAAAAGATCTCGCCACTTATGGTTTCCTGGGCTATCCGCTTTTGCAGACCGCCGACATACTGATGTACCGCGCCGGCAAGGTGCCGGTCGGGGCTGATCAGGTATCTCATGTAGAAGTGACCCGCGAAATTGCCCGTCGGTTCAACCACATCTATGGCAGAGAGCCGGGTTTTGAAGATCAGGCTGAGGCAGCCATCGTCAAGATGGGCAAAAAGAACGCCAAGCTCTATCGGAACCTGAAGAAGCGGTATCAGGAAGAGGGCAATATGGAAGCTCTGGATACCGCCCGCGCTCTGTTAAAAGAGCAGCAAAACATCTCTCTGGGTGATCGTGAACGCCTGTACGGCTATATCGAAGGTGGCGGTAAAGTCATTCTGCCGGAGCCGCAGCCGCTGTTAACGCCAGAATCCAAGCTGCCCGGCTTGGACGGTCAGAAAATGTCCAAGTCCTACAATAACTACATCGGGCTGCGTGAAGATCAGGACAGCGTTTCCCAGAAGATCCGCACCATGCAGACGGATCCGCAACGGGTTCGCCGGACCGATCCAGGCGATCCTGAGAAATGCCCGGTATGGGGTATGCACAAAGTCTATTCGGATGAATCCACTTGCGAATGGGTTCAGCAGGGTTGCCGCAGTGCGGGCATCGGTTGTCTGGACTGCAAGAAGCCGTTGATTGATGCCGTCATCGAGGAACAAAAGCCCTTGCATGAACGGGCCAGGGAATACGAAGGTAATCCGGACCTGGTGCACTCGATCCTCCAGGAAGGTCGTGAACACGCCCGCGATGCGGCTCGCGATACACTCGAGGAAGTGCGCGCGGCCATGGGGCTCAGCTACCGCTGAGCGCCGACGGCCAGGCTGACGGGGACAGGGTATGACCGATGACACGGAAGAACTGACCAAAGCCCGGCCCAAGTCGGGGGAGCAGGTGCCGCTGGCCCTGGTTTCGGGTAAACCATTGGTTGACCTGCCCAAAGATCTCTACATCCCGCCAGACGCACTGGCCGTGTTTCTTGAGGCGTTTGAGGGGCCGCTGGATCTCTTGCTGTATCTGATCCGGCGCCAGAACATGAACATCCTGGAAATTGATGTCAGCGAAATTACCCGCCAGTATATGGAATATATTGGCGCGGTAGAGTCCATGCGCTTTGAGTTGGCAGCAGAGTATCTGGTGATGGCGGCAACCCTGGCGGAGATCAAGTCACGCATGTTGCTGCCCCGTCAGGACACCGACGATGACGAAGAGCTTGATCCCCGCGCGGAGTTGATACGACGTCTTCAGCAGTATGAGCGATTCAAAAAAGCGGCAGAAGACATTGATCAGATGCCCAGATTAGAGCGGGATATCTTCGCAGGCTCTGCGGCGCTGCCAAAACTGCCATCGTCGCAACCTCATCCTGAAGTTGAGATGAAAGAACTGTTGTTGGCGCTTCATGGCGTACTGCAGCGGGCGGACCTGTTCACCAGTCACCATGTCGAGAAAGAGCGGTTGTCGACCCGCGAACGGATGTCACACATTCTGTCGGTGCTTCAGGGCGACCGTTTTGTGACCTTTGAAAGCCTGTTTACCATCGAAGAAGGGCGTCTTGGGGTTGTGGTGAGTTTTCTTGCCACCCTTGAACTGGTCAAGGAACAGCTGATTGAGATTGTGCAGGCAGAGGTGCTGGGCCCGATTCATGTCAGGGCCCGATCTGCAAGTTAAGGAATTGCCGGACCATGAACGAAGACCATCTTGCACGCATTCAGGCCATTGCCGAAGCCGCCTTGCTGGCTGCCGGAAAACCCCTGTCGATAGAGCAACTGCGCGAATTGTTCACAGAGGACGAACGGCCAGCCCGGCAAGTCATGGAGCATGCGTTGATGCTTCTGGAAAAGGCCTGCGAGGGTCGGGGTTTCGAACTCAAAAAAGTCGCCAGTGGCTATCGGCTGCAGGTTCGTGAAGAGTTTGCGCCCTGGGTTGGGCGGTTGTTCGAGGAGAAGCCGCAACGCTATTCCCGAGCTCTGCTGGAAACCCTGGCGCTGATTGCCTACCGCCAACCCATTACCCGTGGAGAGATTGAAGATATCCGCGGCGTTACGGTAAGCAGCAATATCATTCGCACACTGCTTGAGCGAGAGTGGGTGCGTGTGGTGGGACACCGGGATGTGCCTGGCAGGCCGGCGATGTATGCCACCACCAAGCAGTTTCTCGATTATTTCAATCTCACCGGCCTGGATGAACTCCCGCCCCTGTCTGAGGTGCGAGACCTTGAGGAGATTGGCCGGGAAATTGAAAAGAACATTCAGGGAGAGATTCAGTTTGAATCCTCCGAGGATGACAGTGACAGCCAGAATGGATCTCCAGAGGGGCAGGCTGAGCATCCGGAACAGACACTTCACTGATGCTTTGACGCATCGGCTATTCAGTAAGGACGTATTACATGGCGGCATCTAGCCCCGGAAAATCAGGCTCCAGGAACAAAGCTGCGCAAGGTGACAAATCCTTGACCGTTGGCCCTGAGCGTATTCAAAAGCTTCTGGCCAGGGCCGGCGTTGGTTCGCGGCGGGAAATCGAGGGCTGGATGGAGTCCGGGCGCTTGCTGGTCAACGGCAAGCCGGCAGAAGCCGGTCAAAAGGCCACCATTGAGGACCAGTTTGCCCTTGATGGTAAGGTGCTGGACGTTTCGTCTGCGGCGCAGGTAGTCCGTCGGGTGCTGATCTATAACAAGCCCGAAGGCGAAGTGACCAGTCGCAAGGATCCTGAGGGACGGCCAACTGTGTTTGACCGCTTGCCACGCCTGAAAGATCAGCGCTGGATTTCCATTGGCCGTCTGGATATCAACACCACCGGGCTGGTGTTGTTCACCACCGATGGTGAGCTCGCCAACCGACTGATGCACCCGTCCAGCCAGATTGACCGGGAGTATGCGGTTCGGGTATTTGGTGAAGTTGATGACGCCATGCAGGCGCGGCTGCTGGAAGGTGTACTGCTGGACGACGGCATGGCCAAGTTCTCCGACATTGCACCGGCTGGCGGTAGCGGGATTAACCGCTGGTTTCATGTCACCCTGCTGGAGGGCCGAAACCGGGAAGTCCGCCGGTTGTGGGAATCTCAGGGCGTTCGCGTAAGCCGTCTGAAGCGGGTTCGATACGGGCCGATTTTCCTGCCCAGCCGACTGACATTGGGCAAGTGGGAAGAGTTGGACCAGAAAGGCGTAGACATGCTGAGCAAAGTGGTTGGCCTGGCATCGGTCGATATTCCCCAGAAGACTCCCGGGGAGCAGGCTGAGCATGAGCGTAGACGCCGGAAGAGTCCCGGCAAGTCCTTGCAGCGGGCCCGCAAGGGCAGCTGGACGGTGAGTGACTCGGCGCCGTCTAAACCCAAAGCCAAACGGGATGATCGTAAGAGCTCGGCCGGTTCGTCCAAGCCTGCCCGCAACAATCGGGGCTGAGCTGGGGACTGATCAGGAAATAGTCGCGAACACCCGCGTGCAGTTGCGGCCCTGAGCTTTGGCTCGGTACAGGGCTTCATCGGCGCGGGCCAGCCACTGATCCGGCGCTTCGTCGGTCAGGTGCATGGCAACGCCGCAACTGGTTGTGACGGTGAGCGGTGTTTCACCGCCATCCACGCGGATATCCTCAATGGCGAGACGAATTCGCTCGGCGACGTCCCGTGCTTCGTGTTCGCTGGTATGGGGCAGCAATATCGCAAACTCTTCGCCACCAAAGCGATAGACGGTGTCGGAATTGCGAATGGCCTGTTCCAGTTTTTCTGCCGTTTTGGTCAATATGTGATCGCCAACCACATGGCCATGGTTGTCATTGATCAGCTTGAAATGATCCAGATCACAAAGAATCAGACTCCAGGGCGCCCCGTGGCGGTCCGCCAGGGCACTGGCCTGATCGAGTGCTTCATCCAGAGCCCGCTTGTTGCCAATACCGGTCAGTGAATCTGTCAACGCGGCTTGTTCGATTGCTATAAAGCGACAGGCGTTACGCAGCGGACAGATCGCCGCGGACAGCATCATCTCCAGCCCAGTCAACTCGTCGTCGCTGAATTTATGGCGACGGTGAAAGGTCAGGGTGCCGTAGTAGCTGCCTTCCAGGGTTAACCGGTATTCACAGCGGTGGGGACCACCCATGCCTGTGGAGAAGACAAAATCCTGGCGTGCGATACGATGGCGGTAGTTGAGTGCATCAAACGGAATGGTGGCGGCAATTTCTTCCGCGACAATGCCGAGCTGAGTTTCCAGTGACAGGGTAGTCGACAGCCTCTTGGCCATCCGAGTGAGCACATCCTGTGTTCCATTCCAGTCCTGAAAAGACTGCTTCAAGGCGGCCAGCCTGGCAGGCTGTGTCTTGGTTGGCTGGATTGAGGTAAGATTTTTCACGGCGGCTCACTCTGCGTTGTGAATACATTTCTTCCCCACCAAGCACATTTAGTGCCATTCATAAAAAAGCTATTTGCAACAGTTATGTACGACATATATCTCATATAGATATTAAGCCATTTGTTGTTGTGTATTCGGCGGCGTCATTATTCCGGCAGGCTATTGCCGCCTACAAACGACCTGCAATCAAAATGTCTGACAAGGGGTGGGGCTGACGGGCGGCTGTGATAAACTTCTGCGCTTGACGACGTCCTGCCGATAGAAGTGAGCAACAGGTTTATGAGATTTCAGGCACCGGAAAGCCTTTCAGAGCAGATCGCCCAGCACATTGGTCAGCGCATCATTGTCCGCGACCTGAAACCCGGAGAGCGGGTTCAGGAGCTGAAAGTGGCGGGTGAGCTCAACGTTAGCCGGGGTTCAGTGCGGGAAGCACTGCTCATTCTCGAACGTCGGCATCTGGTGGAAATTTTTCCGCGACGTGGCGCCGTGGTTTCAGAGCTGACACCGGGCTCCGTTGATGCGCTCTACGACATCTACATTGACTTGCTGTGCATGCTCGGACGCAAGGTGCTGGAGCGTTGGTCCGGTGCGGAACTCGGCGGGGTGATGAGTCAGGTCAAGGAGCTCCAGGCGGTTATTGATGCGCTCAATTCCAGTGCCCCGGACGCCGCAGAGCAAGTGATTGATGCTGGCTTCGGCGTGATGCGCTACGCCTATCGACTGATTGAAAACCCCTTTCTTGAAGAAACGCTTGAGAACTTCCGGCCCGCCATCAGCCGCACCTATTATGTCGCGCTGGAGCATTTTCGGAGCGAAATCGGAGAAACCGGAACTTTCTTCCGTCACCTGGCAGACGCGGCTGTCAAAGGTGACAGTGATCAGCTTGAACAGGTCATCCAGGAATTTGGCGAACATCAGCGACAGCAGGTTTTGAGTATTCTCACGGAGGAGAAGGCCTGATATGCGGCTCAAGTCGATTAAGCTGGCCGGTTTCAAATCGTTTGTAGACCCTACAACAGTGCCGTTCCCGACCAATATGACATCGGTGGTGGGTCCTAACGGCTGTGGCAAGTCCAACATCATCGATGCCGTGCGCTGGGTGATGGGTGAAAGCTCCGCGAAATACTTGCGCGGTGAGTCCATGACCGACGTCATCTTTAATGGTTCCAGCGCTCGTAAACCGGTGGGCCAGGCCACCATTGAGCTGGTCTTTGATAACAGTGATGGCACGGCTCCGGGTGAGTTCGTCAAGTTCAACGAAATCTCTGTGAAGCGCCGGGTGTCACGGGAAGGTCAATCCGAATATTTTCTGAACGGGGCTAAATGCCGCCGCCGAGATATCACCGATCTGTTTCTGGGTACCGGCCTGGGGCCGCGCAGCTACGCCATCATCGAGCAGGGCATGATTTCTCGCCTGATTGAAGCCAAGCCGGAAGAGCTCAGGGTTTACATAGAAGAAGCGGCGGGAATCTCCAAGTATAAAGAGCGGCGGCGCGAGACCGAAAGCCGTATCAAGCGAACCCAGGAAAACCTGGAGCGGTTGACGGACCTTCGGGAAGAGCTTGGCAGACAGTTGCAACATCTTGAACGCCAAGCCGCGGCTGCCGAAAAGTATAAAACCTATAAGCACGAAGAGCGTCAAAAGAAAGCAGAGCTTACCGTTTTGCGGTGGCAGGCATTGGATAACGATCTGCAATCCTGGCGCAGCAAAATCCGGGATACCGAGCTGGAGCTTGAAAAGCTGCTGACGGAACGGGTAAATCTGGAAACCTCCATGGAGTCCCTGCGTGAGAATCATCATGAACGTACGGAGCACTTCAACCGCGCCCAGGCCCGCTATTACGAGGCCGGTGCTGACATCGCAAGGATAGAGCAGAGCCTGGAACATCAGCGTGACCGCAGTCGGCAAACGGCCGCCGAACTGGACCAGGCGATGGCTAACCAGCGCGAGTTACGCCGCGAACTGGAACAGGATGAAGAGAGGCTGACCAGTATTCAGGACGAGCTCGATATGCTCGAGCCGGAGCAGGAAGCCTTGGCCATGCGTTCTGAAGAGTCCGGCGAGCAACTGCAGCTGGCCGAAGATGCGATGAGCGATTGGCAGCAGCGTTGGGAGGCATTCAGTGCCCGGTCTGCGGATGCCCGGCGTCAGGCTGAACTTGCCCAGTCCCGTATCCGTTCTCTTGAGGATGCGATAACCCAATTGCAGAGCCGTCGTAGCAAGCTGCTTGATGAGCAGCAGTCGCTTGACGGCCAACTGGATCGAGCAGAGCTGGACGCGTTGCTGGAACAACAGCAAACGTTGGAGCTGCAACGGGAAGAGGCGGCGGAGCGAATCGAGTCTTTGCAGGATGATGTTTACGAGTGTCGCCAGCAATTACGAACCGTGGAGCAGGACGTCTCCGAGCATCGTCAGAAGGTACAAAGCCTGCGGGCCTCTCTGGAGTCTCAGCAGGCCTTGTTGAACGAGCAGATGGGTGGCCAGGACGATGCGCTTCAGGCCTGGCTTGGTGACACCGGCTTATCAGACGCCCCGAGAGTCGCGTCGGCACTGCGTATTGAGGACGGCTGGGAATTCGCCATTGAACAGGTGATTGGCCGTTTCAGTCAGGGGCTTTCATTGCCCGGATTTGATCATCTGACCGAAGCATTACAGAGGGCCCCCAAGGGCTTGGCCCTGGTATCCGGGCAATCAGCTGCCAATACGGTGAGCAATGGGCTTGCGGCGAAAGTATCGGGGGTAGCGGCGGTCGGACATTTGCTGGAGGGAATCGATATTGCTGACTCGGTCGATGCAGCTCTGGCGCAAAGAGGCAGCTTGGCCGACGGACAGAGCCTGATCACTCAAGATGGCGTATGGGTGGCCCGGGACTGGATTCTGATGCCGGATTCTGATGCCGCACAGGTGGGTGTGATCGAGCGCCAGAAGATCGTCAATGAGCTTGAAGCGCGTCTGGCGGAAGCGGAAGAGCAACTTGAGAGTGCTACGGCGACCCTGGAACAGCTGCAGGAAAAAGCCGAGCGGGCCGAAGCTTCGAGAGACGACGCCCAGAGTCGCCTGAACGAGGCTGAGCGGGAGCTCGGGATGCTGGCGTCGCGGGTGAGCGGACTGAAAGCCCGGGCGGAGCAGATTGATGAGCGGCTATCCAGAATACGCGACGATATCGAGGATGTGGCGGCAAGTCTGGAAGAGCAGCAGGATAACCTGGGTGAGGCGCGGGAAGAGTGGAACCTGGCGCTGGCGTCGACTGAAGACAGCGATGTCGAAAAAGAGCGGTTGCTGGAGCACCGGGACACGCTGCGGGAAAATCTTGACCGGTTGCGTCAGGAAGCCAGACACGACCGGGATCATGCCCATCAGCTGCAATTGCAATTGCAAACCCTGCAGAGCCAAAGGGACGGGCTCAAGCAAACGATCGATCGTATGCAGCTGCAAAAAGAACGACTCGATGAGCGCCTGGACGTTCTGCGGGAATCTCGTGAAAATGCCGAGGAGCCTCTGGAAGATCTCCAGTTACAGCTTGAAGGTTTGCTGGAACGTCGGTTGGCAGAAGAAGAAAAACTTGCGGAAGCCAGAGACGCGCTGGAAGACATCGATCGCGAAGTGCGGGATCGGGAGCAGGGCAGAAACCGCACCGACCACCTGGTGCAGGATGTTCGGTCACGCCTTGAGAAGCTCAAGATGGAATCGCAGGCACTGGAAATTCGATCCGGCAACCACATCGAGCAGCTCACAGAGTTAAACGTCAAGTTGCACGATGTGCTCGAGCAGATGCCAGATGACGCCGAAGAAAAAGTCTGGGCGGAGGAGCTTGAGAGAATTGGCAACCGGATTCAGCGACTTGGCGCCATCAACCTGGCGGCGATTGAGGAGTACCAGGTTCAGAGTGAGCGCAAGAATTATCTGGACGAGCAGCACAACGATTTGATGGAAGCCCTGGAAACCCTGGATACCGCGATCCGCAAGATCGACCGGGAAACCCGTCAGCGCTTCAAAGAGACTTTCGATCAGGTTAACGGTGGTTTGCAGGCGCTTTTCCCCAAGGTATTCGGGGGCGGCAATGCCTATCTTGAACTGACCGGCGAGGACTTGCTGGAAACCGGTGTTACCATCATGGCGAGACCACCGGGCAAGAAAAACAGCACGATTCACCTGTTATCTGGCGGCGAAAAGGCGCTGACGGCAATCGCACTGGTATTCTCGATTTTCCAGCTCAACCCGGCTCCCTTTTGTATGCTGGACGAGGTTGACGCGCCCCTGGACGATGCCAACGTTGGCCGTTACGCCAATATGGTGAAAGAGATGTCCAAACAGGTACAGTTCATCTACATTACCCACAATAAAATCGCCATGGAAATGGCGGATCAGTTGATGGGGGTGACCATGCACGAACCGGGTTGCTCACGACTGGTATCGGTGGACGTAGACGAGGCCGCCGCACTGGCCGAGGCCTGAGGGTTGGCGAAAAAGCCGCCAACCATGACAATACAGCCATCTGGGCCCGGAGTGCGTTGTATTCATTACGGGCTTTTCTTAGAGTAGCAACGTTCCAAACTGCAAACAGGACAGCAGCATTATGTCACTTAGGGAATGGTTAATTGCCATAGGTACCCTGGTTATTCTTGGCATCGTAATCGACGGTGTGCGGCGGATGCGTCGGGCCCGGAAAGAATCCATGGCCATCTCCTCCGGGATGGGGGCCGATGACCTGAAACAGTCCCCGCTGGATGATGATTACAACCCGGAATTGCCGAACGGCGGAGCCCGCACCATATCTCGTGGCACCCTTGAGGCAAGAGGATACTTCAAATCTGACACCTCAGAAGAGTTCAGCAGTGCCGACGAAGATGACGTAACACCAGAGACCGGCTGGGGCGCCGCTGACGACGACGGCGAAGATGAAGGCCTGGCTGACCGTATCAAGGAGTCCGACCTGGGTGAGCCACAGGTGGCTGATGCCGAACCAGAGCAACCGGCGCCGGAGCCCGACCGGAAACCGGATCCGATTCCCGCTGCGGAACCTGTCGTCAATCAACCTCCCAAAACCGCCCCGGTGACCAGGTCCAGACCTGCTAAATCGGGTGTTGCAGATCGAGAGCCGCCAGTTGTTACCACGGAAGTAGAAGAAGATACCGCCAAGCGGTCAGCGGCCAAACCCGGCAAGAATCAACCGCTGGCCGGGGCGAATCGCCCCGAAGCCCGTGAAGTGGTGGTTATCAACGTGCTTGCTCGCAGCGGAGCGCAGTTTGAAGGCACAATCCTGAAAAAGCTGTTTGAAGCCTGTGGTCTGGAGCATGGCGACCTGGACATCTATCATCGTCATGAAGGCTCGGACACCACCACACCGGTCCAGTTCAGTGTGGCGAACGCGGTTGAGCCCGGAACCTTCCGGCCGAAAGACATGCCCGGCCTCAGTACGCCGGGGATCAGCTTCTTTATGAGCTTGCCCGGTCCGACCAATGCCATGCAGGCGTTCGAATTCATGCTCGAAACAGCCCAGTGCGTGGTGCGCAATATGGGCGGTGAGTTGAAAGACGAGCGCCGAAGTGTGATGACGCCTCAGACCATTGAACATTGCCGGCAGCGCATCCGTGAATTTGAACGTAAACAGCGTTCCCATCGGGTGTAACGCTTAACCAGGACACCCAACCTGATGACCCAAGTCTCTGCAGATATCCGGCAGCGTGTGGAAGCACTGCGCGCCGCTCTTGATGATCACAATTATCATTATTACGTTCTGGACGATCCCAGAATCCCGGATGCGGAATACGACCGTCTGTTCCGCGAGCTCCAGTCTCTGGAAGCCGAATATCCGGAGCTGGTCTCGGATGAGTCGCCCACACGCCGGGTAGGCAGCACCGCCGAAACCAGTTTTCAGGAAGTCATTCACCGTTTACCGATGCTGTCGCTGGACAATGCCTTCAGCGATGACGAATTGCGGGAGTTTGATCGACGCGTAAGGGATCGCTTGTCGACTGATGAGCCCATTGAGTACGTCTGCGAACCCAAGCTGGACGGTCTGGCCGTAAGCCTGCATTACGAACAGGGTGTGCTTATTCGAGCCGCGACCCGAGGTGACGGCTACGCCGGAGAGGACATCACCGCCAATATCCGCACCATTCCGTCGGTTCCTCTGAAACTTCGTGGCAGCAACATTCCGGAATTGGTTGAGGTGCGGGGTGAGGTATACATGCCCAAGGCCGGCTTTGAGAAACTTAACGCACGACTGGCGACGCAGGGTGAGAAAACCTTTGTGAACCCGCGTAATGCGGCGGCTGGCAGCTTGCGCCAGAAGAAGTCCACGGTGACAGCCAAGCGCCCCCTGGAGTTGTGTGCCTATAGTATGGCGGTGACCGATGAAAGCCTGTTGCCAGAAACCCACTGGGACAGTTTGCAGACCGTTCGGGAATGGGGATTCCGGATTAATCCGGAAATGCGCAAGGCGCAAGGCGCGGATGCCTGTCTGGACGCCTACAACGAGCTGATGCAGAAGCGCGAGAGCCTGCCGTATGAGATCGACGGGATTGTTTTCAAGGTTAACCGTATTGACCTTCAGCAGCAGCTCGGGTTTGTGTCCAGAGCACCGCGCTGGGCTATTGCGCATAAGTTTCCGGCACAGGAAGAATTGACGGTTATCGAAGATGTGGAGTTTCAGGTCGGTCGAACCGGCGCAGTGACACCTGTTGCCCGCCTGAAACCGGTATTTGTCGGTGGGGTTACCGTGTCTAACGCGACCTTGCACAACATGGATGAAGTTCGGCGCCTTGACGTTCATATCGGCGACACGGTGTTCATTCGCCGGGCCGGTGACGTGATTCCGCAGGTGGTCAAGGTGGTTGTCGAGAAGCGGCCCCAAGACGCTGCCGACGTCGCCATGCCAACCCATTGCCCGGTCTGTGACTCCGACATCGTTCAGATAGAAGGTGAGGCAGTGGCGCGTTGCTCCGGCGGTCTTTACTGCCCGGCCCAACGCAAAGAAGCGATCCGGCACTACGCGTCTCGCAAGGCGCTGGACATCGAGGGCCTCGGCGACAAGCTGATTGACGTTCTGGTCGACGATGGCATGGTCAAGACGGTGGCTGATTTGTACCGACTGACCAAGTTCCAGCTGTCCAGCCTGGAACGTATGGGTGACAAATCCGCCAGTAATCTGATCGCCGCCATTGATCGATCCCGCAATCCGGTGTTGTGGCGGTTTATCTATGCCCTCGGTATTCGTGAGGTGGGAGAGGCTACGGCCAAAGGTCTTGCCTCGTATTTCGGGTCACTGGAGGCGATCTCACAAGCCAGTGACGAAGCACTGCAGGAGGTTCCGGACGTCGGGCCCATCGTCGCCGGTCATGTGCGTAGCTTTTTCGACCAACCCCATAATCAGGAAACGTTAGAAGCGCTCAAGGACGCTGGCGTGGTTTGGCAGCAGGAGCAGGTTACCGATAGGGGCGCACGGCCTCTGGCGGGACAAACCTGGGTGTTGACCGGAACCCTCTCGCAGATGACTCGCGACCAGGCCAAGGAAATGCTTGAGGCCCTGGGCGCCAAAGTGGCTGGAAGCGTATCCAAAAAGACCGCCTGCGTCGTCGCTGGAGAGGCGGCAGGCTCCAAACTGGCGAAAGCCGAGCAACTTGGGCTGCCAGTGCTTGATGAAGCGGGCCTGCGTGCACTTCTTGATGAGCACGGCCTGACAGTCTGAACGGCTGATGCCGGCCTGGCCGGCGAATCTGAGAACTCGCGCAGATCTCGCGGAGTTCAAATTGGCTACCATGGCGTTGATCTGTAACGGTGTGTAAACCGATGGGCGAACAAACTGCTCCGGGCACCGCCATAACAACAACGTCATGAAACGGATTTTTCCATGCGCGCCGATTTGTTCTCCCGCACCCCTTACACGTGCCGCCTCATTGGCCTGTCGTTGATCGCATTGGTCGCGACCGGTTGCAAGACCGAGAAAGATCCCGATCAGCCAACCTTGCTTGGCGCGCCGCCCGCAACCGCCTATCTCGGTGTCGAGTATTATTACAACTGGGGCGCCTATGGCGGTGAGAGTATTCTCGATTACTCCCTGACCAACGCGCCGTCCTGGCTGGCTCTGGAAGACACCAGCAACAAAGCCCGCCAGGGCGTGATCATGCGCGGTGTGCCAGGATTGTCTGGCGGCGGGCGAGGGGAGTCAGACCTCGGCAAAACCGAAAACATCGATATTGTCTCAACCGATGGACGTATGGCCGGGTTTCAGCCGTTCGATGTTGAGGTAAAGCGCAACGTGCTGTCGCTGGAAGCGCCGACGTTTGTTGAGGGGGAAAGCCCTGAGATTGCTGACAGTTCCCGCGAACGGTGTGCTTTGCCCGACCTTGAATCCAGAGGTGAGCATGGTTTTGATATTGACCTCTATGACGATGATGGCGCACCTGATGGCACCGCGGCCGTCACCGCAGAAACCAACCGGGTGTTCGTTCAGATTCTGTTGGATCAGCCGTCCGTCACCCGGGTGTCTGTGGCCTTTGAATTGCGCTCCGAGTTTGATGAAAACACCTGCGATGACGAACAATCACCGCCGCACCAGAGCTGCGAGTACAGTAGCGACAATCTTGGCCGGGCGATTATTGGCAACGACATTGTTGCCCGCGGGAGTGCTTCATTGCTGCCAACGGATGAGGATGGCAATAACCTGGATTACATCCAGTATTTCACCAACGATGAAGGGGTGTATGACCATGGCGTTATTACCCTGGAGCCCGGCATTACGGAATGCTATATCCCGCTGGAAGTGATCGATGATGTGATTCCTGAGCCGAGTGAGCTTGCCCAGCTTGTGCTGACAGAAGTGCGTACAGGCATCGCATCATTGGGCGCTTCAGATACCGAAGTGCGTTCTACCCTGACCATTCAGGATAACGAACCGGTCGTGTCTATAGAAACCCCCAATGGCGGGCCCAGAGACACCTTGAATACGGGTGAAGTGCGCAGCTATCGTGCAATCCTGACCGGCGACCGTGAAGGTCCTGTCACCGCCCGCCTGACCCAGGCCCAGGGCTCAACAGCACGTCTGGGCACTGAATTTTTCATCGAACAGGACGGCGTGGCGAACGCTACCCTTGAATTCCCGACAGGACAGGATGAGTTGGTCTTCGAGGTTCGGGCAACTGGCAGCTATACCGCTCCGGATGACCTTAACGACCGGTTTGGTCAACTTGCCGTCGACAATGCGTATCAGGCCGGTCGGCAAGGGTTTGCCCGGGGCGCCAGCGACAACCTGTTACGGGTCAACCTTAACCGTCTGTCTCAGCATTTGACCTGGACCGACGGGTTTGTGCCTACAGACCTTGCTGTGGGCCACGGCGGCCGTTTTTTTGTTGCGGGCCATCACAATGATGAAGTTCAGGTTCGGATATACGATCAGTCGGGCGCGCCCCTGGGGAACACGGTTGTGGTGGCTACCCTCTCGTCTGGCGCGCAGCCCGACGTGTTTGTCGATGTCGCTGAGCGTCGGGTCACGGAAAACAGGGTCAGGGTTAGCCGGTACGAACTGGCAGTGGCCTTTTCAACCGATGAGAGCATTGGCGCCGGAGGCGCCTCTGGCGCGGTCGATATCGTAACAGGACTGTATCGATTGCAAAGTAACGGTGAATACGAGCTGCGCTGGGATGACCTTCACCGGATTGGTTCCTCGGGGGATGATCGTGTGCGCTGGGTGGGGCTCAATGCCGCCAGTGGCCACGTCGTCGTGGCAGGTGAAACCAGTGGCGTCTGGAGCGGCGAGACGGCGGCCGGTGGCATCGACACCTTTCTTGCTCGAATTGACAGCGTCCCGGATGGCGAAACCTTGGTACCGACCCTTGCCTGGTCCCGTCAGGTGGGGTCGTCAGGCAACGATCGGGTTGTCGGCGGCAGCGCCCAGACAGTGAACCCGTTGCTCTTCGGTCAGGCCCCGGTGTCGATTGATGGCACCGCGGTAACCGGTCCCTTCTTCTTCAGCGGCAATGCCACTTCAGCGCCAACGGTCTATCAGATTGGTGAAAACACGTCAGAGACACTCCAGCACGGTTTTTATGGCGACGGCAATGTGTGGCTGATTGGCGATGGGCCCTGGGATTATTCGGTGCAGGAAAACGCAGACGATGGAACGGAACTGCTGCACAGCTCGCTCAATAATCGGGTCGGGTTTGCGCTTGGCTACAGCGCCTCTGGGGTCATCGGAACCGCTCTTATGGCGAAGGGTTTTGACGAAAATGCCCATATCACCCTGACTCAGGGCATGTTGTTCAATGGCGATATTGTGGTGGCGGGCAACACCGATGGCGAATTTGCAGAGGGCGTTGTGCAGCCGGGCGCAGGGCAAGCCATTTTCGGGCGTCTTAACCGTAGTGAAGAAGACGCAGAGTACCGCAGCTGGCGCCGTCAGTTGGAGACCAGTGGCATTACCGTGCTGCGTTTAATGAACTATCGGGACGATGAAATTGTAGCGCTGATTGATCGCAATGGTGCGCGCGAGATCCGGCTGTTCAGTCCGGAAGGGGAGCCGCTAACCATAGATTAACGGGGACCGGGTGCCGAGGGTTTATACGACACCCTGGTGCCTTCCTGCGCTGGCGTACAGTTTGAGATAATCAGTGCTCGTGACAATGCCGAAGGGCCGGCCGTCGGAGTCAATTACGAGCGCTGCATTCAGCTGGTGGGCGAGCATCAGTCGCGCCAACTGATGGGCATCGGTTTCCGGTGACGCGGTCAGGAACGCTGGCAGCTCGATGTGGGTCAGTGTTTGTGCCATCGCTTGCGTACCATGCTCGTGTAGCCAGGTCAGCAGCCAGCGAAGATCGATCAGTCCCGCGACATTCTTCTCAGCCAGAATAACCAGATGGTGAATGCCATTATCTTCCATTGAGGATAATGCATCCGCCACAGAGGCGTTGGCTGGCACGGAATACAGGGCAGGAGAGCAGATCTCAGACACCGGCAAATAGATGCGATCTTCAAGCCGTTCGCCAGCGGCGGCAGCGCCGTATTCCTGGAGTGCCCGATGACGACCGCTGTTGGCCGCTTGCTGAAATTCCGCATCAGTGGCTTCGCTGTGGCCTGCGCTGATGGCGCCGGACTCCGTCAGTTCGGTCACGTCACCCACCCTGCGGCTTCTGAACGCTTCTGGTAAACGGGTGCCTACGGGCCGGCCCGGTTCACTGACGAAAATAGACATTGCTCTACCCCTTGTATCGCTGCGAAGCTTGATCGCAGACCGCCTCAACAAGTTTAACGGCTGAATCGCATCAGACTGTAGGGCCAGTGTATTACGTTGCCGTAAGCTAGGTCCGGTACAAGCGTCGCGTTTCCAGCGGTTTTGCCAGTCGAGAGGACAGGCATCGAGGCTGATCGGTAATGACGTCTCCCAGATACTCCGCCAACAACGGCGCCCACGCCAATCCCTTGCTGCCCAGCCCTGTCATCAGATAGAGCCCGTCAACTGGTGTGCCATCGGAACCCTGCAACAGGCCAGCCACTGGCTGATAGTCATGGGTTGTGCAGCGGAAGGCTACCCGGCCTTCAAGCTGGTCGGCGTCAGGGGCATTGCTGGTGCTGGTGGCAGGTAACATTTCCCTGAGCGCTTCCAGGTTTTCCTGATTGCTGGCCACCGTTGGTGTTGGGTTATTATCTCTGAGATCAAAGGTGGCACCGGTGGTGGCGTTTCCGTTAATGCCGGGATTGAGATATCGCGACCCGCAAATCACCGTGCGGGGCAGATTGAACATTGGCTCTGGGAGTTGAGTGGTCTGGCCTCTAATCGGCTTTAATTTCAGCTCACCTGGCAATGGAACCAGTTTCGCAGCCTCGTGACCGCCGGCGATCACTACGCTTTGGGCATGCAGATCTTCGCCTCGATCAGTGCGGATACACCACTGATTATTGCAGGGCTGGAGGCTGGCGATCTGGCAGTCGAACTGCGTCTTGATCCGAGGATGTGTTGTCAGTCGCGCACACGCCTCCGCGGGCGCCAGCCAGCCCGAGCCGGGAAACCATAGCCCGGGATGACGGATCGGAATGCCGGCGATTTGGCTTGCCTCGATCGCATCGACCGGCACCATCAGGTCGCTGGGGTAGTTGTTGCGTTCACAGAACCGGCGTTGGCGGTCCGCCTCCTGCGGATTGCTGGCGAGTTGCAAAAGGCCTGTGGGGTGCCAGAAATCGGATTGCCAGGCTCCGTAAAAGCGCTGGCTGAAGCTCAACGCCATGGCTGCCAGCTCGGTCTGGGTGTTGTACTCAACTCCAAGTTTCACATACAGGGCGCCCTGGGGGTTGCCCGATGCTGCGCTGCCAGGTTCCGCTGCCTGGTCAATCAGAAGGACTGAAAGGCCTCGATCGGCCAGATTCCAGGCAAGCGCGGTACCTGCAATGCCAGCACCGATAATCGCGACTGAGTGACCGCCGGCTGGCTCCCTACTCGGTTGCCCGGCAGTATACTGCCCGACGAGCATGTCTCGTTTATGGCTAAAACCCGGGTGAATCTTTATGTCGAAGCCGCACTCAATGAGTGACCGACGCACCGCCCCGGCAGAGGTGAAGGTGGCCAGCGTTGTGCCCGTTTTACAGTGCTCGGCGACCAGCTCAATAATACCGCTATGCCACATCTCCGGATTCTGTGACGGTGTGAACCCGTCCAGAAACCAGGCGTCGGCTTTGAACGTCAGTTGCTTTAAGGCCTCTGCAATGTCTCCGAAGTGTAACGTCAGTCTTACCTTGCCGCCCGCCAATACCAGGCGGTGCGTACCTTTGATTAAGGGCGGGTAGAGCTCTATCAGTTCGTCGGCCAGTTGACGCAATTCCGGCCAGTGAGACAGCGCGGTCACGAGATCAGAGCGGGTGAGGGGATAACGTTCTACCGAGACGAAATGCAGAATGGCGTTGTCATCAAGCGGTCTCTGGCTCATCCATTCTGACCAGGCGGCCAGAAAATTGAGGCCGGTACCAAATCCGCTCTCGGCAATGACGAAGTGCCCTTGCGCCGACACTTGACGAAAACGTTCCGGGAGTTGGCTGGGCCCAACAAACACGTGCCGGACTTCAGCCAGCCCGTCGTCTCTGTTGAAGTAGACATCGCCAAACGTGGCAGACTCTGGCACGCCGTCGCGCCAGATCAGCTCCGCCGACTCCGTGGCCGGCGGCAGTGTGCTTTGCTGCATAGAGATCAGTCTTCAGAGGTAACCAGAGTAACGCTTTCGATAATCACTGGCTGGAGTGGCACATCGGCCATGCCCTGGCGACGACCGGTTTCGACGCCGGCGATGCGGTCAATCACACCCATGCCATCGGTGACCTTGCCAAAAACGGCATAACCCGCTCCCCTGACACCGGCATTCAGGAAATCATTCTTGGCAACATTGATGAAGAATTGTGAGGTTGCGGAATCCGGCGCGTTGGTGCGAGCCATGGCGATGGTGCCGCGCAGATTGGGCAGTGTGGCAACTGCCTCGTTTTCAATAGGAGGCTTGGTTGATTTGCGCGCCATGCCTGTGTCAAAGCCGCCGCCCTGAACCATGAATCCGGGAATAACCCGGTGAAAGATCGTGCTGTTATAGAAATGCTCGTCAACATAGGAAAGAAAGTTGTCGACGGTTTTGGGGGCGACGTCGGGTCGCAGTTGTACCTCAAAAGCACCCTCTGAGGTGACGAAACGAACCTTTGGAAGCTCCTCAGCCTGCACCACTGCAGGAACAAGGAGCGTCAGCAGGATGGCAAACAGGGCAGGCATCACAATAAATGCGCGTTTAACGGAATTTGTCATTTCAGAAGCTCTCATCGTTTCAGTTGTAGTTGGGAATCCTGAGATAATGCGGCCAGAACAAAATGATCGAAGATCTTAACAGATCCTTACCCCAATGCGTGTAATCAGAACAGCATGCTTTGGGGTAGTGAGCTACGCTTGAAGCTGTATTTAACGAAACCGGGCCGGGTTGTACGGTGATCACTGTGAACGCAGGAGGAGTCTAGTGAGAATCCGTCAGGGGTTTGAAGAAAAGTCCCGGCTTGGCCGGTTATTGATCAATCGCGGCTATCTGTCTGAAGGCCAGCTGGAACAGGCGCTTTCAGTGCAGCGAGAAACCGGGCAGCGCCTGGGCGAGGTTCTGGTTGCCTCTGGCTGGGTGTCCGAGAAAGAGCTTCACCGTGTTTTGAAGCACCAATCCCGATACCGGAATGCCGCTGCTCTGGTGACTATGGTAACCCTGCCATTCCAGCCTCTGGTGTCGCTGGCGTCTACCAATACTAACGGGGCTAACGCGCCTTCCGAAGCCGGTGAACTCTATGAAAGAAGCGGGCTTGCGCCCATGTCAGAGAGCGAAATGTCTGCGGTCTCGGCTCAAAGTAGTGTCGGTTTGCTGGAACGCATAGGTAGCGTATCAGGCATGCCGGGTAATGCCAGCACCGCGGATGCAAATGATCCCGAGGCTGCCGGGTTGGACGCTGTAGAGGGTATCCGGCTGGCCGCGAACATCTTTGTGCCGGTGCTCAGCTTTCTGGATTCAGACTTGACGATTTCCGGAGTTCATTACCGGGAGGGAGAGCCCCGATTTTCGATTCGCGAGGATGGTGCGTTGAGACTGGCCTTTCCAGAGAGGATTGAAGAAATTCGCATGGACAACATTCGGGTCAGCGGTAATCAAAGTCCGCCCATGGGCAACGTCAGCCTTCACAACATTCGTTTTCACCCGGACTCCCAGATGACCATTTATACCCGGTGACAAATGGCTAGGCCGAAACAAAAACGCCCGGACAATGTCCGGGCGTTTTTTATCGTATCCGGTCAGGCGCTGGCCAGAATGGTGCTGTTTGAAACGTTGGTCTGTTCGCCTTTGGCGCCATACAGTTTTTGCTGGGCAGACGCGCCACGGAAAATGTCTGTCAGTTTGTTAAGGCGTTTTTGAAGGTGCCCGACCACACGGCCATTGTTCAGGTTCAGATCCTGGCAAGCCCTGAGTTTCTGGTCGGCTGTTTGCCACAGTTTGAACAGATCTGTCTGGCCACTGGCCCGAATGAAACGCGAAGGTTCGCCCGCATCCGGACGGTAGCCAAGGCTGACCAGTAGCCGGATTTTCTGTTTGGCGCGTTCGCGAATCTCACCCAGAAGGGCATTTTTCTGGCTGGTAATATCCTGCAGTGGCGTGATATCCGGCGAGGACAGTACCTGTTTTTCCTGGAGGAGAACATCCGCCAGTGTTTCCAGTTGGCGGATGTCGTCAGAGAGAAGGGTCTTCAGTTCTTCAATTGCAGCCATGATCTACTCACCCAAAGATGCTTTTATCCATATCAAGCATCTTTTGGGCCAGTTTCTCAGCATCGATCTTGTAACTGCCATCTTCCAGCGCAGAACGGATCTGTGCAATGCGGTCGTCGTCCATTTCCGGGTAGTCGCCCAGCTTCTGCTCAAGCTGTTTCAGGTTTTTTGCCTGATTACTGAGGCTGACGTTTTCACCGCGGGCGGCGGGGCTCTGGGCTTTGGTTTGTTCGGTTGCCGGTGCCTGAGCACCCTGGTTTCCGGACGATTTGTCGGCCGTTGTTCGGGTGTTGACCTGGCCGGGGCCAATTCCATTTAAGTCAACTGACATAGAGTTACCTGCTTGCCTGTGGCCACTGATCTGACAGTGGCGGATTCTGGTTTATACCGTTCTATCGGCAGCGAATCGCCAACCTTTAGGAAAAATCGGAATTATTTTGCCGGTCGGCGAATAACTGCCGCTACATGGGGATTTCCACCCGCCCGGGAGCGGTGACCATGGCTCGCACGGTTCGCGACGACCGCAGATTCTCGACCAGTACCTGTTCGCCAACGCTGGCACTGGCGAGCGCCTTGCCCCTGGAGCTGACTGAAAACACCTTCGACTTTGCTGTAATAATAACATGATCGCCACGCTCGACTGCATTGGGAGCTTGCAGCAGGTCAGGGGTTATGAGTGAGCCCGCGTTGACGGGCCGGCGAACCAACATGTCGGCGATCTGTTCGGGGTCGGTCAGAATGCCTCGTCGGCTGGCGTTGATCTGGGCTTGCTGCTCTTTTACCAAAGAGGCAGTCAAGCGCTCGCCCCGGGCCAGCGGGCGCGCTGCCACAAGGGCCGGGCCGTATACTTCAATGGAGGTCGTCACAAACATTCGCCAGGGCCGAGTGCCTGCGCAGGAGACCATAACCGACGGTGACGTGGTGCGCAGCGGGTCGTTGGTAAAGCTGGTTTCAAGTGGTTCTTCACAGGCAGCCAGAGTGAGCCGGCTGTCGATGTTGCCCACAGTAAATGTGACGTCCAGGTTCTGGTCCACCTGTTGCCTGGCCCAGGCTTCGATGAAGCCCTCGGCGGCGTTGCTGATCTGGGCTGCCGTTGTTGCCGCCGCCACCGGATTCAGGGCGGCTGTAAACAGGCAAAAGGTCGCTAAAAAGAGGGTTCGCATCTGCTCGGCTTTGTCCTATGCTGTCAATAAGGCACGTGAGTGCGATTTCGCCTAAGGTATCGGCGCTTCAAGCCGTTAACCCTTGAAAGGATCAGGCCGTCAATGTTTTGGCCCCGATCCGCGAAAACAGGTTCTTACTCAGTAAGTCAGCAAATTCTGTGCCGGTATCCGGCATGCCAGAGGTAGACGGTTATGGCAGGGGTCTTGGACAGCGTTAATCAACGCACGCAGTTGGTGGGTCAAAACCGACTGGAATTGCTGTTGTTCCGTTTGAGAGGGCAGCAGTTATACGGCATCAACGTTTTCAAGATTAAAGAGGTACTGCAGTGCCCGAAGCTGTCGTCCATTCCCAATAGCCGGACTGTCGTCAGGGGTGTTTCTCACATCCGGGGAGAAACCATTCCGGTCATTGATCTGAGCATGGCCATCGGCATGCCGGGGATTCCTGCCGAACAGCTCGCCACAAGTTTTGTGATCATTACCGAATACAATCGGAAAACCCAGGGTTTTCTGGTTTCCAGCGTTGATCGCATCATGAACATGAACTGGGAAGATATCCTGCCACCGCCCAAGGGCGCCGGTAAGGATGTGTATCTCACCGCGGTTACCCGAATTGATGACAAACTGGTTGAAATCATCGATGTAGAAAAGGTTCTTGCAGAAGTTTCTCCGCTCAGGGAAGATGTCACAGACGAGTTGAAAGCGCGCAGCTCTGAGCGCGCTCCGGGACTCCGGCCGGTGCTGGTTGTTGATGATTCGGCAGTCGCGCGTCGACAGATCGAGCGATGCCTGACCGCGATCGGCATGGAAGTTGTGACCAAGAATGATGGCAAACAAGCTCTGGAGTACCTCAAGGGAATTACTCAGGACGGGACTAAGGCCGGGGATCATCTGTCGCTGATCATTTCGGATGTGGAAATGCCGGAGATGGATGGTTACACCCTGGTCACAAGGATCAAGCAGGACCCGGCGCTGAGCGATATGTACGTCATGTTGCACACCTCACTCAGCGGCGTATTCAATAAAGCGATGGTTCAAAAGGTCGGCGCCGATGATTTCATGGCGAAATTCAGCCCTGACGAGCTTGCCGAGCGTGTGATGGAAATCATTGATCAGCAATGATGCCTCGGTTTACCGACAGACCCACGATAGAGATTCAATGAAAGCCGAAATAACGCCACAGGAATACGACGCCTTCAAGACATTCCTGCAGGATGCCTGTGGCATTCTTTTGGGTGAGAACAAACAGTACCTTGTCAAAAGCCGCCTGCGCAGGATTCTTGAAGAAAACAACCTGAATACGCTCGGCGAGCTTCTTGATCGGTTGAAGCGCGCGGGTCGCGGTGGTTTGCGGGAAGTGGTAATCGATGCCATGACCACCAACGAAACCTTGTGGTTTCGTGATAATCATCCGTTCCGGATTCTTCAGGAAAAACTACTCCCCGAGTTTGCTGAGCGCAACGGTCTCCAGCCCCTCCGGGTCTGGTCTGCGGCCTGTTCGACGGGCCAGGAGCCCTATTCGGTCGGCATGGTGATTGACGAATTCCGTCGCACCCGGCCAGGCAAGTTGCGAGATGTAAAAATTACCGCAACGGACATCTCCAAAAGTGTTCTGGAAGTTGCCCGGCGAGGCGAATACGAGATGATTGCCATCGGGCGTGGCTTGTCACCGGAGAGGCAGAAGCAATTCTTTGTGCCGTCGCCCAACGGTGGCTGGCAAATCAAGCCGTCGATCAAAGCGATGGTCGAGTTCAAAGAACTCAACCTGCTTGAACGCTATATGCTTGGTAAGTTCGATATCATCATGTGTCGTAATGTGCTGATCTACTTTTCCGCGGATTTGAAAAAAGACATCCTGACACGCCTTCATGCCGCTTTAAATCCGGGCGGCTACCTGATTCTCGGGGCCTCCGAGTCGCTGAATGGTCTGCCGGATCTCTACGAGATGGTCCAGTGCCACCCGGGCATCATCTACAGGAAAAAATAAACCATGCCGCTGAATGTCTGGGTCCTGGTTGCTGCCCAGGCGCTGGCCATGTGCACTGCGCCTTTCATCGTGTTTATCGGGTCTATTCAGGGGCGTTTGCTGGCACCAGCGCCTGAGTACGCTACGTTGCCTGTTGGGCTGGTGGTGGTCGGCACGGTGTTGGCGATAAAACCTGCTACCTGGCTCATGGAGCGGGTAGGGCGCAAGCGGGTTATGCTGCTTGGCGCTCTGGTGGGTGTAACGTCCGGCCTTCTGGGAGCTTATGCGTCCTGGCAGACTTCATTTCCGATGCTTTGCCTGGCGGCCGTTATCGGTGGTGTCGGCCTGGCTGTTGTGCACCAGTATCGCTTTGCGGCGATGGAATCGGTTGCCCCGGAGATGGCCGGTTCGGCGGCCGCAAGAGTGCTGCTGGGCGGGCTGGTTGCGGCCTGGCTGGGCCCTGAAGTTGCTGCTCTGGGTAGCGGTAAATCTGAATCCTTCCCGTTTCTTTACAGCTGGGCCGGGCTGGCCGTGGTTCAGGCTTTGGCTTTGGTGATTCTTGTGCTGGGGTATCGGGCAAAGTCAGAGCGGGTGCCGGAAACCGCCGTGGGCGGTGGTCGCCCCCTCAAAGAAATTCTGGCAAATCCCGTGGTCTGGACGGCCATCAGCGCGGCGGCGATTGGCTATGCGGTGATGAGCTTTATCATGACCGCAACCCCCTTGAGCATGACTGAAATGGCCGGGCATGATCTGGACGATGCCAAACGGGTTATCCAGCTACACATCATGGCAATGTATCTACCATCCCTCATTTCCGGCTGGCTGATCCGGGTGGTCGGGATTCCGTTGATGATGACGACCGGACTGTTGGCGTATTTGGGCTGCATCCTGCTGGCAGCCAGCGGAATCAGTTTCCACCACTACTTGTGGGCGTTGTTGCTGCTTGGAGTGGGTTGGAATTTTCTGTTTGTTGGCGGTACGACCCTGCTACCCCAGGGCTATCGGCAGTCTGAGCGTTTTCGTGTGCAGGGCCTGAACGATATGATGGTGTTTGGCGCGCAGGCAACGGCCGCCCTGAGTGCCGGCGCCGTGCTGGCCTCTGTTGGCTGGGCAACGCTTTTGTTGGTGGCGGTACCGTTGTTGGTATTGCACGGCGTGCTGATGTCTGTCTGGTTGATATCATCTAACGCAACGGCAGGTGGCCCGTCTTCACCCAGATAACCGTTTCCCGATCAACAAACGGGTGGTGCTGGCTGAGGTGAGGGCTGCGCAGCCAGGTGCCTTTTGGATAGCGCCCGTGTTCGTCGCAGAATTCCCCGCTGAGAACAAAAATCTCCTCGCCGCCAAAGTGCCGGTGTGGCTGAAACACCTCATTGGCGGGCCACTTCACCAGGGCCACGTGTTCGTGCTCGAACTCATGCAGCGGCATGACTTCAAGACCCCCGATACCGGGTAGCCAATCGGTGTTGTTGGTGTCTATACGGACTGTGGCGGTGTCCCTTTCGTCAAACTGGTGCAGCTTCACCAGCAAGGTGCAGCCTTCTTCACTGAACGGTGCATGGCCACTACCCGGTGGATTGCGCAGGTAAGTACCTGCCGGGTAGTCGCCAGTCTCATCGGAGAACACGCCCTCCAGCACCAGGATTTCCTCGCCCAGGGGATGCTCATGACGAGCGAAAGCCGAACCCGGCAGGTAGCGCACCACGCTGGTGGCGTGCCCTCGCTCTGCTTCCTCCCGGGCCAATGGTTTACGCTCAACGCCCGCTGCGGGGCTGGCGACCCAGGGTTGCTCGGCCGTGCGGATCACAGCTCGTTGGGAGAAATCCATATTCAGCATGAAAACCTCGTTACTTCAATTATTTGATCAGCCCCTGAATGTCCTTGAAGTGGGGGTGCTTGCAGTGCCCCATCCACTCAAAAGCCACCATCTCTGCAGTGACAATTCTTGCGCCGCCTTGATGCAGGCGATCGAGCGCTACATCCCGGTCAAGGTCGCTTCGTGAGCCAGTGGCATCAGCGACCACCCAGACTTTATAACCGGCATCGAGCAGGCTAAGCGCCGTTTGCAGCATACATACGTGGGTTTCGCAGCCGCCGATGACAATGTGTTGGCGGCCTTCCGGTAATTCATCAATCAAGCCGTCCGGGCAGGCGTCAAAATGATATTTCCCAAGGGTGGTATCACACAGCTCCCTTACTGATTCGACGTTATGCCCCAGTTTTTCGGGTAACTGTTCCGTGCCAACTACCGGCACGCCCAGCAGCCCGGCGACCGTGGCCAGCATGGTGCAGCGTTCGATAACCTCTTCGCCCGCGCTGATCGCAGGCATCAGCCGCTCCTGCACATCAATCAGGAGAAGAGTGGACTGTTCGGCTTTCATCAGCATGGGTGTTGTCTCCGCTATAGAGTTGGGTTTATCGATAAGGATACGCCATGGCGGGGTGCTTTGTTATTCTGCGTTCAGTAAAAACTTTGGTGGAAAACGCCCAAGACAGTTGCCAAACGCGGTTAAAACTATTAAAGTCTGCGCCCTCAAATGAGCGACGAGTTTGCTGATTTGGAACAGTTTATTGGAGAGGTGGCCGAGTGGCTGAAGGCGCACGCCTGGAAAGTGTGTATACGTTAATAGCGTATCGAGGGTTCGAATCCCTCCCTCTCCGCCAATATGAAACCCCAGCAGAAATGCTGGGGTTTTTTATTGGGACAACCTCTGACCACGATCAATTAATCCCTCTTTATCCCTGATTTTTGGTTCTCGCCAACAGGCAACAGGTGCATCCTCAGATATTTTGGTTTACTGTTTGTTACACGGATTGGATGTACCGTACCGCTCACCAATGAACCAACAGGGACACAAATGGCGACCATCGATCCATCTCAGGAAGAGCTCAAGAAAGTACTGCAGGAAACACCGAAGAATCAGCCCGTCGTTATGCTGAACCTTTTACGGTTTCGTGATCGTGCAGATTACAAGGATGACAGTGCGGATTGTTCCGGGCGCGATGCTTACGCCAGGTATATGAAAGAGGCTGCCGAGTGCGTCAGATCGGTGGGTGCTGAGGTGGTTTGGTCCGGTCGCTCGGTTGGATCACTGATCGCGCCACCTGACGAATCCTGGGATCAGGTTTTGTTGGTTCGCTACCCCTCCGTGAATGCCTTTCTGGCGATGATTGAAAGTCCGGAGTACAAAGGCGTGGTCAAGCACCGCACGGCGGCTCTGGAGGACTCGCGGTTAGTCGCCAATCTTGAGGATGGCGCCTGATTACAGCAGCCATCCGGTTTGTTGGATGATCATGTAGGCAGCGGTTCCCAGGGCGATTGAGAGCAGGGCGTTGCGCCGCCAAAGATGGACGATCACAACCAGCAAGCCGGGAATCAATGCATCCAACCCGAGAAAGCCGCTTTGCCAGTTTGCTGAACGTTGCAGAAAGATGATGGCCAGCAAAGCCATGACAGCTGCAGGCAGATACCGGCCGATGTGCTGTACCAGTGGATGCTCGGTATGGCGCTCAAAAAACAGAAAAGGCACCACTCGGGTGGCAAACGTCGCCAAAGCAGACACCGCAATAAATGCCGCAAGATAGTACTGCTCATCCATGATTTGGCTCCCCCTTCACCAGTCGCAACCTCCTGTAATGCACTAACAGCACCGCGGTGACGATGGTGATTGCCGCAATCAGCTGGTGGGTTGCGGGCACCAGCAGCATGGCGATACCCGCCGAAAACGCCCCAGCCCAGAGTGGGAAGTTGTCACCGAGCGTTTTGACCTGCTCGATGGTCAGCACAATAAACAGCGCCACCAGCGCAAACTCGATTCCGGTGCTGTTAAACGCCACCATCTCCCCCAACAGGCCACCGGCTGCGCAGCCGATAATCCAGTACAGCTGGTTAAATGCGGTGATCCGGAAATCCAGTTCCTGTTCGTGCTGGCGGTCTGTCGATCGGGGTCGGCTGGTGAGCAGGGAGTAGGTTTCATCCGTCAGGCCGAAAATCAGATAGCCCTTGCGCCAGCCGGCGCCGCGGAACTGCCCGAGCAGCGAGAGGCCGTAGAACAGATGGCGCGCATTCAGCACAAACATCGCTACGGCCACTTCAACCAGGCCGGCGTTGGCCGCCAGCAGGCTAACCGCCAGAATCTGTCCGGAACCAGCGTAAATGACCAGCCCCATTAACGGCGCGACCCACCAGGCATAGTCCAGCTGCGTGGCAAATAGCACACCAAAGGCCATGCCCAAGGGTAGATAGCCAAACAGGATGGGTAGCGTGAGCCGGAAAGTATGGTGATTCATTAGCATCCAAACGGTTAAAACCGGCGATCATAGTCAATTGCTGGTGAATTTTGAAGGTCGCAAAACTGCAGGAGCCGATAACTTGACGCTCAAAGTGAAACATTGGCGTCATAAACAGGGCATATCCTCCCCGGATCTCGGTTTCAACTGGAGTAATTATGCTGGCCACGGTTCGTGCTCGAATTTTCTTCTTTGCCCTGTTATCCCTCAGTGCCGTGGCAGGCCTGGCAGCGTTGTCCTGGGTGATTATCCTGAAGGCTGAGGATGCCTCAGAGACTTTAGTTCGGCAAAATCTTCAGGAATCCTGGATGTTGATTGATCTCGAGCAGGATCATCGGCGACTTCAGGATCTTGCGTTTAAAGTAAAAGCCCAATTGCTGCTTTGGGACGAAATTGAGGACGAATTTAACCAGTTGAGTGCGTCGTTACCGGAACATTGGCAACGGGTGAGTGCCAGCCCCAGCTTGGGTTTGTGGGCGGTAGAGACAAGCGAATCTTTTGCCACGGTGATGAAACTGATGTCTGACATGGAGTCCGGAATCGCCGAGAAGAGCTATTACCGTGTAGGTCAAGTAGTTGATTTTCAGTTGTTTCCGGCTATGGAACCCATGCTTGCGGCGATCAAGGCACGTCAGGCGACCAGCAGGGACACCGTCGCCAATGATGCTGACGACCTGTTGGACTATCTCTCGGATCAGCGCCTCATTTTGCTCGCTGGCTCACTGGCATTCCTGATTGTGGTGGTGATTATTACGCTCTGGCTGCGTCAATCGGTGATTGTCAGGTTGCAGAATATGGAGCGCGAGCTCGTCGCCATGGAGAAACACTCGGATCTCACCCGCGTTCCCGTGCTGACAGGCAGAGACGAGGTTGCCGGCGTTGCCGGTGCTCTGGAGGGTCTGGTCCGGCGTTTTGAGGAGTTCATCAGCGATATAAAACAGGCCGCGACCGGCCTCGACCAGCGTTCTGTTGCGCTGGATGGCGGCGCGGAGGCGCTCCAGAGTGCTTCGGAAGCGACGCTGACACAGACTGCGGATGTCACTGCATCGATGGCCGCCATCGCGGATCAGGCATCCGAAATTGAGTTGGCGACGGAGCAATCCGCTAAAACAGTTCAGCAGGCAGTGTCAGCGAACAGTGAGGTGCAGTCGGGTCTACGAAGCAGTGAGTTGGCTGCAGATCGCACCGTTGATGTGATAACCCGGGTTTCGACATCGATACAGGCCCTGAACGAGTCGACAGGCAAGATTGAACAGGTGATCGGGGTGATCGCAAACATTGCCGAACAGACCAATCTGCTGGCGTTGAATGCAGCCATTGAGGCTGCCAGGGCAGGTGAGCACGGTCGGGGATTTGCCGTGGTTGCCGATGAGGTGCGAACCCTGTCTCGTCGGACCGCAGAATCGACCCGTAACATCCGTCAGTGGGTGCAGGATCTGGTTACGGGTGTCGGCAACGTTGATGAACTTCTATCCGAGATGCGTGAGGCAGGTGGGCAAAACAAGAGTAACTTGCTGGCACTTAAGGACCACCTGGTGCAGCTGAAGTCCCAGTTTGATGAGCTGGAGCAGCACAGCGAGAATATTCGCGCGTCGGTCACCTTGCAGCGCAATGAAGTTGGACGGGTTGGCCAAAGGGCGGAAGCGCTCTCAGTGAGCGCAGAAACCCTGACCGGGAACGTCGAGACGACCCGACTGATCAGTGATGCCCTGCGCCAGGAATCGGTGTCAATGCGACAGCTGATTGCCGGGTTTCATACCCGTTGACCGGGCAGGGAAGAACTGTCTTGAATGACGGGGGTTCTGATCTTCGCCATAAAACCGTAACATACAGCGACTGACTGGAGATGTTATGAGTGATGAGGAAGAACAGCGGCCAGAAGCGGATCCGCGGCAGGAAATGTTCGTTGTCGATTTTGATCTGTTGACTGACGACCAACTTGAAGGCCTGGCAGAAGAATACTGCACTCGTTATCACGGACTTAACGACACTGAAAACCCTTTGTCAGAGCGGGCTCGCGTGCTTTCGGCCATACGCCACGGTGATTTGGTGGTGTGGTTTGATCCGGTTGAAAACACCGCGAGTCTCGGGGCTCCGGCCTGACCGATCCCGATTTTTTATGACTGTTAGCCGGTGGTTTTGCTCTCGGCGCCTACCCGTGTGACCCGGTAACCGTTACAATCGGCCTGTTTTTTCATGCCTGACTGCGAGGTGAGATTTGATCAAGGTTCTCGTTGTTGACGATCACGAGCTGGTGCGCTCAGGTATTACCCGCATGTTGGTGGATGATCCTGACATTGAAGTGCTTGGTCAGGCTTCTTCGGGAGAAGATGCCATCGAGTTTGTGCGCCGGGACCGACCGGACATTGTCCTGATGGACATCCGCATGCCCGGAATCGGTGGCCTCGAGGCAACTCGCCGCATACTCCGGATTGACGACTCCATCCGTGTCATCGTCGTGACCGCCTGTGCCGATGACCCCTATCCTGCGCGCGTGATGCAGAGCGGAGCCACCGCTTACATCACCAAAGGCGCAGACATTCAGGAAATGGTTCGAGCCATTCGCAAGGCGAATTCTGGCCAGCGTTACATCAGCCCGGAAATTGCCCAGAAGATGGCCCTGAAAACGCTGGGTGGTGACCGGGAAGAAGACGGTGAGCTGTCCATGTTTGAGCGCCTGTCTGAGCGCGAAATGCAAATTGCCATGATGGTGGTGGACTGCCAGAAAGTGCAGGACATCTCCGACAAACTCTGCCTCAGCCCGAAAACCGTCAACAGCTACCGCTATCGGATTTTCGAGAAGCTGGAGATTTCCAGCGACGTAGAGTTGGCATTAATGGCCGTCAGGCTTGGATTGCTGGATGCCGACAAGGTCTGAGCTTGAGCTTCCGGAAACACACGGGAAGTTCGACAGCAAAAACTTCCTGAAACAACTGACAGAGCGCCCCGGTGTCTATCGAATGTTCGATGGCAGCGATAACGTGCTCTATGTGGGTAAAGCCCGTAACCTCAAAAAGCGCGTCAGCAGCTATTTCCGCAAAACTGGCCTGGCCCCGAAAACCGAGGCTCTGGTCAGTAAAATCGAGTCGATTGAAGTCACCATTACCGGCAGCGAGACTGAAGCGCTTCTGCTGGAACAGAACCTGATCAAATCACTGCGGCCGCCTTACAATATCCTGCTGCGTGACGACAAATCCTACCCTTATATCTACCTGTCATCCCACAGCGACTATCCATCGCTGACCTTTCGCCGCGGTCGCACCAAGAAGGGCGGCGGCACCTGGTTTGGCCCGTTTCCCAGCTCCGGAGCGGTCAAGGAAAGTCTTAATGTGTTACAGAAGATATTCCGCATAAGATCCTGTAGCGAAAGCTATTTTCGAAACAGAAACCGGCCTTGTCTGCAGTATCAGATCAACCGATGCACAGCTCCTTGCGTGGAGTACGTCAGCCCTGAGGAATACCAGCAGGACATACGCCATGCCAGCATGTTTCTGGAGGGTAAGAACCCGGCGATTATCCAGGATCTGATGGCTGCCATGGAGACCGCCTCGAAAGGGCTGGAGTTTGAAAAAGCGGCAGCCTACCGGGATCAGATCAATCATCTGCGCCACGTTCAGGAGCAGCAATCGGTAGACGGTGAGGGAGGCGATGCCGATGTGATTGCCATTGCCCAGGAAGCTGGGGTGGTGTGTGTGGTTGTCATTATTGTCCGCGGTGGCCGGGTGTTGGGCACAAAGGACTACTTCCCCGTTTTTCACTGGAGCAGTCAGAGGGCGAACTGCTCGCAGCGTTCCTGGGGCAATACTACTTTGGCGGTGATACCCAGCGAGAGATTCCGCGCGATATTCTGGTGCCGGTGAAAGTTGAAGGGGATGAGTTACTGGCGCAGGCCCTGAGTGAGTCTGCCCACCGTGAAACCCGCATCCGAGGCAACGTACGTGGGGAGCGGCGGCGCTGGCTGGAGCTGGCCATGACCAATGCACAGCAGACGCTGTTGACTCATCTGGCCAGTAAAGAAACGGTCTATCGGCGTTTACTGGCATTGCGAGACTTGCTGGAGCTGGCGGAAACGCCGGCACGGATGGAATGTTTTGATGTGAGCCACAGCCACGGGGAAAATACCGTCGCATCTTGTGTGGTTTTCGACGAGAATGGCCCGCTGAAGAGTGATTACCGGCTCTATAATATTGAAGGCGTAACCGCCGGTGATGATTACGGCGCCATGCGGCAGGTTCTGACACGCCGCTATCGCAGATTGGTCAACGGCGAAGGCAAACGACCCCACCTGGTCTTTATCGATGGTGGTAAGGGGCAGTTGAATATTGCTCGTGAAGTGTTTGATGAATTGGGCATTTCCGATATTCCCTTGATCGGTGTGGCGAAAGGTGTGACTCGCCGCGCGGGTATGGAACAACTGATCGATGCCATGACCGGCGATGTCTTTCGAGTACCGGCCGATTCGCCCGCGCTGCACCTGATTCAGCATATTCGGGATGAGTCCCACCGCTTTGCCATTACCGGGCATCGGGCGCGTCGTGACAAAAAGCGCCGGCAGTCCACTCTTGAAGGCATAGAAGGGGTCGGCCCCAAGCGTCGCCGGGAATTGATCCGTTACTTTGGTGGTATACAGGACCTACGCAAAGCCAGTGTGGATGAAATGACCAAAGTGCAGGGCATCAGCAAGTCACTCGCCGAATCCATTTACGCAGCATTGCACGACGACTAGGAAACCCATGAATTTACCGAACGTTTTGACCATGTCTCGCATCGTGATGATCCCGATATTCGTGGTCATCTTCTATCTTCCGATGCAGTGGAGCTATATGGTCAGTGCCGCGATTTTCGCGTTGGCGGCCATCACCGACTGGCTGGATGGCTATCTGGCGCGCAAGCTGGACCAGAGTACGCCTTTTGGCGCCTTTCTCGATCCCGTCGCTGACAAGTTGATGGTGGCCGTGGCCCTGGCTGTACTGATCGAAGAACACGCCGCCGTGCTGTTGACCATACCGGCAACCATCATCATTGGTCGCGAGATCGTTATTTCGGCATTACGCGAGTGGATGGCGGAAATGGGAAGCCGGGCCAGTGTGGCTGTTTCCTACATCGGAAAGATCAAAACCACCGCGCAGATGGTGGCCATTATCGGCTTGCTGGCATTCCCGCCGGGTGCGCTTCTGGCCTATGTGTCGATTGGCATTCTTTACGTGGCCGCTGTGCTCACCCTGTGGTCAATGTTCCTGTATCTGAGCGCAGCCTGGGGAGATTTATTCCCCGATTCTGAAAGCGGTCAGAGAGAATAGAAGGTCACTGCGGACGGTGCTGAGCACGCTCTGCTGATACGCTGCCCAACCAATGACCGCTTCGGTTCCATCGTTGGAGAGGCGTGCAAAAGGCCGGGCGCTGACCTTGTGGCCCGTTGATTGGCTGACGGAATGTTCCAATCGCCCCGTCAGCACCGGTTGGCCCGTGTCGAGACTGAACACCCAGGCTCTTGCCCTGGCCTCCGTTCGGGAATCTTTCTCCGTTTCAATCCCGCTGAGTAATCGTTTGCCGTCCGGGCTGAGTTCAAAGTTGATGTTGAACCGGTAAGTTCCCGTCGGGATGCCGCTATTCATAAAGTTTGGCATGGCATGGTTGTCTGGGGTCAGAATGCGGTCCCGACGATGGAGCGAGTAATTACCGGTGCGCTGCCAGCGCGCTTCCTGCCCGTCTTTACGCCATAGTTGAATGCCCGGTAAGGCAGTCCGGACTTTCACCGGCCGGCCAAACTGGGTATAACGTGAGTCATCGGTCTCCAGATCACGATAATCGCCGACGGCCAGTGTTTTGCCATCCGCACTCACCGACACCGAGCCCGAGAAAACGGCACTATCGTCGCTCCAGCGAGTCCGGAAATCAGTCACGAATTTGAGATTGTCATCGATCAACGCGTATTCGAGTATGGTGGCATCAAAAGACTGACCAAAATTGCGGTTGCTGGAAAGTCCAACAAAGATACTGCGGCCATCAGGTGTGATCGCAAGATCGGAAACCTCATATCGGTGGACCGCTGGTGGGAACTCGATCTCGGCTATCGGGCTGCGAGGGCGGTTTACGGCATAGACCCGGATCTTGTCCTGGGCGGCGATAATCAGGTAGTTGTCATCGCCAGTGACCGCGAAATGCCAGGGAGCGACGAAGTTGCGAACCCCGCTGCCGTCATTTACCACTCTGTCGTAGACTTTGTATTCTGCTACATCACTGTTTTCCGATAACCTGGCCAAGGTGTAGGAATTCCACTGAAAGCCCCGTTTACGCACATATAAGGCGTTGCTCGTCGGATGTCGATGCCAACCCATCATCTGATAACCGTCTGTTCCCGGGTACTCTGCACCGGACGGTTCGATCGAACTGGTTAGCGGGTCGAGTGTTGCCGCCTTGATGGGTTGGTCTTGGGTGAACTCCCAGGTCGGCGTGAAGGGCGTGTAGATCATCACTGGAAGGCTGCGATAGGAATCGAAAGCGCCGAGTTCAAAATGCGGTACAGCGCGTTTTTGCTCTTCGGTCTGGTCCACTGCCCGGGTACCAGGAACCCGGGGAGAGGGCGGTAAACGGTATTCACTTCGATGTACAGTAATGGCCTGAGCCCTTGGCCCGAGACCTTTCCAGGCGTTCCTTTCACGCTCTTCGTTAATGCGCTGCTGCCGCTCTTGCTCTAGCTTCTCGTCCTCGGCTGAGGGTTGTGTCACCTGGCTCTGAGCCCATCGGTCCTGTTCTTCATTGTGCAAGTGGATGAAATAACCGGTCAAAAGCAGTGCGAAGAATACACCGCCCATGAGGCTAAAGACCGACAGCGGCTTGGTTTGGGGTTGCGGCGCAGGTGTCGCCTGGGCAGCTTGATAGGCCCGAACCAAAGCCTGAACGTGAGGCGGTTGGTTTTGCTGGGCTCTCGGTGATGGCCTGCGACCACGAGCCGCCCTGGGCTTGGGCTTTTTGACCTTAACCGACACCGAGCTTTGCTGACACAGCGGGCATTGCTGACCCCAGAACCGGTGTTTGCGATCTTTGCGGCAGTCTTTGAACTGACTTGCCAGTGATTGCAGCAAATTCGCCCATCGCTCAGCGTTGGGGCGTCGGCTGGTACTTGAAAACGCGCTATCGAATGCCTGCCTGAGGGCTGGTGGAAAATCCCTGTGCAGGCTCCAGGGTGACGGCTTGAGCCGAGGGTTGGGCTGCCTGCTGTAGGCAAACAGGTTTTCACCGATACGGCTCTGGGTATCGCCTGGCACCGGCACTTTGCCGCCGGGAATGCCCTGGTAAGGGTGCAGCCCCTCATTCAACAGCTGAAAAATGATCACCGCCAGGGCGAACAGATCTTGCTGCTGGCCAAGATCTTCAGGTTTGTCCTGTTGCTGCCAGGCCTCTGGCGCGATGTAGCCGGTGGTGTACTGATGCGCAGGGATATGAGTGCCATCACCCTGTATGGCAAAACCATCACAATCCACCACGACAATATCGGCGGTTTTCCGGTTAACCAGCATGTTGGCTGGTTTCAGGTCGACGATACAGTGGCCCCGAGCGTGAAGCTGAGCGACCCGATGGGCAAGGTGGGTGGCCGCCTTGATCCGGAAATCCCGGGATTCGGGCAGCTTGCCCAGTTGCCGGCCTTTTCGGGTCAGTAACAGGTCGAGGTTGGCATACTCCGCAACAGCGAGTAACGGCATGGCGTAGCCGACAAATTGACCCCGCCGGTTGTTAAGCTCCGCAATTGGCCAGGCAAAATGAACCATGCCTGCGTCATCGGGTGGGGTTTGCAGCATCTGCCGGATTTTTTGTGGGCGTTCCGGATCCTTCGCTGGCTCGTGGTAGAGCTTTAGCGCCAGCTTGCCACCCGGTGCCGCATAGATAAGACCGTCTGCGCCCTGGTTCAGCGGTTTGCTTCGAAGTCTGATGGGCCGCTCGCTACCGTCCGGGTAGCGTAAAATCAGGTCAGTTCTGGCCTTGGTCATGAACCCATACCAGTGTCTTGTCGTCTGCGGTAATCCGGTCGGTTTGTGGCGACTGGAGTGTGCTGAGCAAGGCCCGGCTTCGACTGTCGGGGTCTGGCTGGCCACACAGATGTTGGTGCACCGGCTTCAGGAAGTTATCCGTTGGCCGCCATGGCGAGGTTTTGACCGCAAAACTGGCGGCGCCGTCAGACATTAAAAACCAGGTCCGGTAGCGTCTGGGGGCAGAGAATACCCTCAACGTTTGTTGCCATTGTGGCAGGGTGAAAAAGTACGTGGTTTCTGCGAATTCCCCGTTATCCGGCTCGCTGACGACGAAATCTGTCCAGTCATCGGGATTAATCCCCATGATCACGCCGTCGCCCAGGTGAAATACCAGGCATTGCTCTGTGGTCAGGGCAATGCCGCAGAGGGTGGCATGAAACTCCGCCAACGGGCCGTTCTGCGCCAATTGGTCGCGGGTGTGCTCAATGGCCTCGGTTAACGCCAGAACCGTCGAGGCCAGATGCAAATCGTCCAGTCTCAAGCTGAGCGCGGTGGCTACATTGCGGGCCAGACTGAAGGCACCCTCTGCAGATCGGGAAGCCGAGCCAGCACCATCACAAACGCAAGCAACCACGCCACTGTCGGTTATGACTGTCTGATAGGCGTCTTCACAAGGTAAACCTTGGTCAAGGTGGCGTTTGCCGGTGGCAGCGGCCCCTCCGTATTGGAAGGCCACGTCAAACCTCGATTTCTGCCCAGGAGTCGGTCGCCGGCAAACTGATTCTCTCACCGGGAACACTGGCAGACACGGTCGACATGCTTCGGCTTAGCCAGACGAAGAGTTCACGGAACTGAAGCCCTTTCAGTTTTTTCGGGGTTTTGGTGGAGAATTGACCAAGCGCTTCGAAATCCGCTCCTTTTGTGCCGATGGGGAACACGATCACGCGCTTGTTCTCTTCTTCGGCCCGAGCCTGGTCTGCGTAGGATTCCCAGCCGTAGTCGTTAGGGCAGCCATCGGAGAGCATGATAATCCAGGGGCGGGTGCTGGAGATGCCGTTGGCATCGTATACGGCTTTCTGGTTGGCGATTTCTTCCAGTGCGCGGTTCATGCCCTGACCCAGCGGGGTCAGGCCATTGGCGTTGAGAAAGGGCGCCTCGAAGTCGGTAGCATCGACCCAGGGTTGAACAACCCGGACATCCTCCGGACCGCCAACGGTAATCACCATGACCTGCACCCGCAGGGAGGCAACCGGATCGTTCTTCAGTTCCTCAGCAAAGGTTCGGAGGCCTTCGTTCAGCTGCCGGATGGGCTCTCCCGCCATCGATGCGGAAATATCCAGTAATAGCACGCAGGGGGTGCGCTGGTTGGTGTTGTCAACAAACTCAACGCCGGGAATAGCTGTCATCTCACGCTCCATGTGCGAAAAATTGTTTAATGCGTGGCCCAGACCGTGAGCCGGTCGGAATTCTAATGATGCATCAGTCCTTTGGCAATCAGCGTTCGTCGGCTTTGTGATCTTTATTCAGACAGGTTGATAGCCAGCTCGCCAGTTCGGTGTTCAACCGATTAGCCGCGATGCTGAATCCGGCCACTACGTTATCGGTCTGAACATTGTCAGTGGGCTCGGTTATGGTCCAGTTGCGAACACAAAAACTGTCTCGCTGCTGATTGCTCATTACCTCTGCATGCAACTGGATGACGACGTTCAGACCATCCGGCTGAGCCGCCACATGGAAAGCCGTCAGTTCGCTGACCAGCGTGAATCGCGCGTCTGCAGGGCTGGTGTCGACAATCACGCTCCGAAAGCCCTGACTGCTACGAAGGTGCTTGACCAGATGATCCCGAATCATCACCGGCGCAGTATCACGCCATTTAACCCGGCTCATGGCCTGAAATTCATAGGCGGTTGGTTTGATCAGTATTTGTGAGCCGTCAAAGGGCGACGAGGCCAACGGGGTGTCAATGCGGATGGCTGAATCATGAGCCCTGGGCGCTACCGAGGGACTGTTGCCCGGGGCTAGATCCATGATTCTGGGTGGCTCTGGAATGGGGAAGACCGTGCAGGCGGTCAATGCCATGGCAGTCACGAATACGGTTAACGTCGACAGCGGTCTGATCATTGCTCAAACTCCTGAAGTTGAGCGCGCCCGCGAAGGGTCCCGAGCGGGTCTTCTTCGAGTCTTCGGGTAAAGGAATTCAGCGAGCGCAAGGTGCTGCGCATTTCCCGAAGTACCGGTGTGATCTCTCCCAGGCCCTGAAGGCCGACATCGAGGGCACCTTCATTATTGCTGGTCAGGCGCTCAAGGCGGCTGAGCGTGGGCTGAATGGTGGTGAGGGCGTGGCTCATGGCGTCCAGCACTGGCGATATCTCATCACGCAGTACCACGCTGGCGCGGTCAGACGTTGCGGATACTTTGATCGCCGCTTCTTCGGCGCGAATGGCCGCAGCATCAAACTGCTCCATCAATGCCAGCAACTCGTCGCGGTTGGCAAGCAAAGCTTCGGTTGCCTGTCGGGTGTTATCCAGAATAGCGCTCACATTATCGACGTTCTCGGTGGCGAGCAGTCGGTTCATGCTGGCCATAAGCTGTTCAGCGCTGGAAAGCATGGCCTCGCCATTGTTCAACAGGTTTGAAAACGCGGAAGGTTCAGCGGTGATCAACGGGGGATCATCCTGGTGCCCTTCAAGCAGAGGGCTGTCCGGTGTGCCACCGGTGAACTGAACGCTCATGCTGCCGGTAATGTTGGCCAGTACCAGTTCGGCCCGGGTGTTCTCCCGCATGGGAATATCCTGATCCACTCTGACCAGTACCCGAACGTGGGCCGGGTTGTCGGGTGCCAGGGTCAGATCAAGCACATCACCAACCGGTACACCGCTGTAGAGCACCGGATTACCCCGGGCAAGACCGCCAACCGGGTGATCAAAACCTATCTGGTAGTAGGCCCACTCGCGATCGGTGGAGGATTTGCCAAGCCACAAGGCAAACGCCAGAGCTGCGGCCACCGCCACCAGAGTGAACAATCCGATAATCACGTGATGGGCCTTTGGCTCCATTAATGGGGCTCCTGTTCGATCAACTGGTTTTTGGCGGCTATCGCCGCCCGACCGCGCGGGCCATGAAAGTACTGTTGCACCCAGTCATCGTCGGTTTGGGCCACCCGGTCCAGAGTGTCTGCCACCAGCACTTTTTTCTGAGACAACACCGCGACCCGGTCGCAACTGGCATACAGGGTATCCAGATCATGGGTCACAAGAAATACGGTCAGGCCGAGGGCATTGCTCAATGTCACGATAAGATCATCAAAAGCGGCCGCGCCGATAGGGTCGAGCCCGGCAGTGGGTTCATCAAGAAACAGGATTTCCGGATCCAGCGCCAGCGCTCTGGCCAAGGCGGCTCGTTTGACCATGCCACCGGACAGCTCGGCGGGATACTTGAGGGCAGAATCCGGTGGCAGGCCGGTCAGCGCGAGCTTCATCCGGGCCAGCTCCGTGGCATCAGCGCGGCTCAGTTTTGCGTGTTCAATCAACGGCAGGGCTATGTTCTGCTCCAGCGTGAGCGAGGTAAACAGCGCGCCGCCCTGAAACAGAACGCCAAATCGCTGCTCATAGATTGACCGCTCAGGCCCGGAGAGTTCGGTGAGGTCAACATCAAATACCCGAATATGCCCGGAGGATGGCGACTGTAAACCTACGATACTTCTCAGGAGCACGGATTTGCCGGTACCTGAGCCGCCGACCACGCCGAGTATTTCTCCGGGGAACAGGTCCAGATCCAGATCCTGGTGAACCACAAGGCTACCGAATTTGTTGCACAAGCCTCTGACCTGAATGATTGGCGACGCTGGGTGATTCTGGCGACCTGTTTGGCTCTCAGTCATGCGTTACCAGCCCATTTCCATGAAGAACAAAGCTGCAATGGAATCCAGAAGGATAACCATAAAGATAGACTGAACCACGCTGGAGGTGGTGTGTTCGCCCACTGACTGAGCGCTACCCGCCACCTTGAAGCCTTCAAGGCAGCCGATAACGGCAATCAGGAACGCAAATACCGGTGCTTTCCCGATGCCCACAAGAAAGTGCTTCAGCGCAATGTCTCGCTCCACAATAGCCATAAACTGACTGAGTGGTATGTCCAATACCAGCGCGCACACCATGGCGCCGCCCACCATCCCGGAAATCATACCGACAAACGTTAGCACCGGCAGGCTCAGCATCATGGCCAGTACTCGGGGCACCACTAACAGCTCAACCGGGTTCAGGCCCAGGGTACGGATGGCGTCCAGCTCCTCATTCACCTTCATGGAGCCAATCTGAGCGGTGAACGAACTAGCGGTTCGACCTGCCAGCAAGATGGCGGCCAGCAGCACGCCAAATTCCCTGAGAAACGAAAAAGCAACCAGGTTGACGGTATAAATAGTCGCGCCAAAGTCATTCAGCACGGTTGCACCGAGAAACGCCACGACGGCGCCCACCAGGAACGTCAGTAAAGCAACGATAGGAAGGGCATTCAGCCCCGTGTCATGCACGGCAGCCACAAACGGTGTGAAGCGCCAGCGCCCCGGGCGAGGCAGGATATAAAACAGGGTAGCCAGGGTTTGGCCAATAAATCCCGCCAATATCCAGACCAGGCGTGCAATCGCGGAAACTTTCTCGCCAATCCGCGCCAGAAACAGTCTGACCGGGTTGACGCTGGGTGGCTGGTAGGTGCCTTTAGTCATGGCTTGAGCAACCGCTTTTAACAGCTGAAGTTGCTCGTCCGCGAGGGTCGACGCATCCAGTGCCGAGAGTAAGGTTTCGGCACCTAGCAATTTAGCTATTAATGAGGCGCCGGCCGTATCCACACGATCAAGCTGGTTGAGATCGAGGTCAGCCGCATCGGGATGTGCACGATGAATGTCTGAGACCTGCTGTTTGATCAACGCATAGTGGGGCAGGGTCCAGTTGCCGGAAACCGTCAGGGTGTTGCCATTGAGCTCAACGTTGCCATGAGCCGGGCTGGACTGTTTGGAAGAAAACACTGAAGAGATCACCACAGAAAGAGTTCGCCCCTGACCATCATGCAGTTTGGTTAGCGATCAGCTTAAAGATTCCACACTTGGTCTGCCAGTATCTTTCGGTCTTCTTCATCGTGACTGGCCAGCACCAGCGAAACACCTCGGGCTTTTTCCTCCAGCAACAGGTTTCTCAGGGTGTGCCTGGCCTTCGGATCCAGCCCGGTCATGGGCTCATCCAGCAGAAGAACGGGTTGCCGGCGCAAAATCGCGCGCACCAGCGCGATTCGTTGTCGTTGGCCGCCGGATAATTCGCCGGGCATCCGATCGCCAAAGCCGGACAAGCCAGTACGGTCCAGGTTGTACTCAATCAGGTTTTTCTGATCGTTGGTCAGCTTCATCCCGGGATGCAGCCCAAGACCAATATTGGTGGCAACATTCAGGTGCTCGAACAGATTATGATCCTGAAAAACACTGGATACGGGCCGCTGCCAGGGAGGCAGGCCATGAATGGCTTGTCCCTGCCAACAAATGGAACCGGCATCCGGTTTGAGGAAGCCTGCAATCAGGTTTAGCAGTGTGGATTTGCCGGTGCCGCTTGCGCCGTGCACCGCCACACACTGGCCGGGAGCCACAGAAAAGCCGAACTGCCAGCCTGTCGTCACGCCCGGGTATCGGAAGCTGACCTGGTTTACTTCAAGCATGTCTGGGTTCCCCGATAGGCGATTGGGCTCTTGCTGCCTGCCCGGAATGGACAGGTCGTCCAACCGCCGACAGTACTACAAAAATGAGCACCAACAGGCTTAGCAACCACAGGCCTGTGCCTGCCGCATCCGAGACTCGGTAGCTGCTGAGTTGTTGGTACATGAGCACGGGCAGCGTGGGCTGCCCTGGGCTACCAAACAGCGCAATCACGCCGAAGTCGCCCATCGACAAAGCGATACCGTAGGCGAGGCCCAGAGCGATGGGCCTGCGCATCAATGGCCAGTAAAGCCAGCGCCAGCGATACCAGCCCAGCACGCCGAGTTGATCAGCAATGCGCAGGCTGGAACGGTCCAGATCTGCAAAAGGGCCTCTTAACACCTGAACCACAAACGGCAGCGCCATGAGCCCATTGATAAAGGACACCAGTGCCCATCCCTGAGCGGTATTACCGAGGCTTGGTCGCAGTAGCAGAAAAAGCCCGGTGCCCAGCACCAGCGGTGGCACAACAAGGGGCAGGTAACTGGTGACAGTGGGAATGGCCATCACCAACCGGCCATGGGCCTTTCGGGCCGCCGCCACGGTAATTAATGCGCCCAGCACTGCGCCCACTCCAGCCGGCACCGCAATAAGCAGACTGCGGGCGGTGGCCGGCAGTAACTGGGAATACAACATGGACGAACCGGTTGTCGGTACCAGAGCCGGCAGCCCCCGCAAAACAACGGCTAACAGTGGCAGCGCCAGAAATACAAAGAAGACACCCAGCAGCGCTGCGCCGAGCCATCGTTGTGGCCGGGAAGACCGCAGCAAGATCGGGTGGCCAAACCGACGGTTTGGCATCAGGGAACCTTGCATCCGGTTGCGGAACGCCAGCCACCAGAGGCTGCCGCATATCACCAGTTGAATGACCGCAAGCAACGCGGCTTGCGCAAAGTCAAACTCAAACCGCAGTGCCTGATAAATGGCGACCTCCAGGGTGGTAGCCGCTGGCCCGCCGCCCAGGGTCATAATGATCGCGAAACTGGTAAAGCACAGGGTAAAGACCAGAGCGGCCAACCCAGGCAAGATCAGACGAATCACCGGCCACTGCACGCTGCGCCATAGCCACCAGCCTCGCAGGCCAAGCTGTGAAGCGATTCTTAGCTGGGGCGCGGGAACAGCCTCCAGGGCCTGTAGCAGAATCCGTGCGGCCAGCGGCGCGTTAAAAAAGACGTGGGCAAGCAAGATGCCGCTCACTCCGTACAGATTCCAGCCATGGTCAGGAAGCCAGTTACTGATCAAGGAGGTCAGCCAACCCTGGCGACCGTACACACCGATGATCCCAGACACTGCCACAATGGTGGGCAAGACCAGGCTCAGCTCCATCAATCTGAGCAACAGTGACCGACCGGCAAACTGACTGAAACGGGCCAGGGCGAGGGCAACCGGCAGCGCAAACAAAAGACTCAGCACTACGGATAGCGCCGCTTGCCATAGAGTGAACACCACGACACCCCTAAGGTAGGGGCTACGCCAAACCGAACCGATATCCAGTTGGCCAGCCATTACCAGCAAGCTGCCCAGGCCCAGTAAAACCAGAGCTATCAAACCAAGGCCCAAGACAACGCCGGGCATCAGTTGCCAGTTTTGGTGGCTGAACGGAGCCTTCGGGGGGAGCTTATGCATCGCTCATCGCATCATGGCGTCCAGCCAGTCATTCACCAGTTGGCGTCGCTGTTGATCGACATCGGCCGGCGCCATAAACAGTGTTCGCGAAGGGGAGATCAGACGGTCGAATACCGCCGGCAATTCATCCCCAAGGTCAATCGCAGGATACATAACGTTTTTCAGCGGAATGTGGCGCTGAAAGTCTGGCGTCAGAATGAAATCGAGGAAGGCTCGGCCTAACGCCGGTTGTTGTGATGAGGCGACCAGAGCTGCAACCTCCACTTGCAGGTAGTGCCCCTCAGCAAACTCAGCCGCCTGATAGCGGTCAGTGTTGTCGATGGCCATATGATAGGCGGGAGAGGTGGAATAGGAGAGTATCAACGGCGCCTCGCCATTCATAAACAGCGAGAAGTATCCATTACTCCAGCTCTGGGTGGTCGCAAGAATCTTGCCTTTCAGCTTTTGCCATTTCGCCGGTGCCTGGTCACCATAAACCGAGTGCATCCACAGCAATAGTCCCAGGCCCGGAGTGCTGGTGCGTGGGTCCTGGATAATGATCTTGAGGTCATCCGGCGCATTAATAAGGTCGTCGAGGCTGGCGGGCGGCTCTGGCAGTTGCTCAGTATCGTAAACGAACGCGAAATAGCCCCAGTCGAATGGCACAAAGTGATCGTCTTGCCACTGGATCGGCAGCGCCAGATTGATCAGTGAGCGAGTGTGTGGTGCCAGCAACCCTGTCTGCCGGGCTGTTTCCATCGTTGCGGTATCCAGTCCCAGAATCACATCGGCCCGGGTAGATCGCCCCTCCAGTCGCAACCGCTGCAGAATGTCACCCGCGCTGTCCATAACCGTGAACTGGAGATGGCACTGACACTGCTGCTCAAACGCCTCTTTAATACGCGGGCCCGGGCCCCATTCGGAGGCAAACGAGGGGTGGGTATAAACATTGAGAGTGGGTTGTTGATCTGCAGCGGCCAATGCGGGAACGCAACTTAAAAACCAGAGAAACAGGTATCGGGGAAACATGGGCAAGCACCTTGATCAGTGGTAGGGCAGACATCGCCGCGGTGGCCACTGAACGTGGTGACTCAATCCCTACGCCGGTAGTGGTGCCCAAGGCGCCGGCCGGATCAGGTTCCGCGGGTATGGTCTCAGCCCTTATGCAGGGCACCCCGTTGAGTGGAGAGAATTCTAGCACGATGGCGCGAGGCCCTGAAGTGCGGGCGCTTTGTATGGGAATGGTTAAAAATTGTACGGAATGACTGGCGTCTCAAAATTCCCTGTTAGAATAAGGCATATTTTCAGCCAGGTAGCTTATCTTCCTGAATCCCGAGGTAACGTGCATGCTCAAGCATCACAATCGACGTGTTTTTTCATTATTCTCCGGCCTGGCGCTTTCATTAGCTATTGCGGTACCGGCGCAGGCCCAGTCATTGGATGACCAGTTACTTGCCCGTCTCGCCAGTGTTGCACCCAAGCTGAACCCGGAAGTGCTCGAGGCAGCTTTTAAAGCCACCCACTGTGCCATCTCAAACGGTGTTGCCATGCCAGAGCGGCTGGCGGTGATTGATTTCTCTTTGCATTCCAGCCAGGAGCGGATGTGGATCTTCGACCTGGAGCAGGGCGAACTCTTGCTGCGGGATCTTGTCGCCCATGGCAAAAACTCAGGTAACGACGAAGCAACGGCTTTCTCGAACATTGAAGGCAGCCACCAGTCGAGCATCGGGTTGTTCAAAGCCAGTGAATCCTATCGCGGTATGCACGGTTACTCGCTGCGACTGGACGGCCTTGAGCCAGGTATCAACGACCTCGCACGGCAGCGGGCTATCGTGATTCATGGTGCGGATTATGTGAACAATAACTGGGTGGACCAGTATGGACGTATTGGCCGTAGCCACGGTTGCCCGGCAGTGGACCAGAAAGTGGTTCAGTCTGTGGTGGACAACCTCAAAGGTGGCCAGCTGGTCTTCAAGTACTATCCCGATCAAAACTGGCTGCAGACTTCCAGCTTTCTGAACTGTGACAGTGATGCCCAGCTGGCGGGTGCCGACGCTCTGGGTGCCGGTAATTCCTGAGGGGTCTGGCTAAACTTTGTTCACAATTGCTGTAAAAACAGAAACTTGAAAAAAAGTGTTGACGCCTAGGGCGTAATCCGTAGAATACGCATCCGTTGATGAGGCAACGCCTCTGAACGAAGAGCGGGAATAGCTCAGTTGGTAGAGCACAACCTTGCCAAGGTTGGGGTCGCGAGTTCGAGTCTCGTTTCCCGCTCCATTTCCAAGTCTCTCAATGCCTCCTGAGAGCAAAAGCCAGATCAAGGCTTACCCGGCGCGGTGGCAGAGTGGTTATGCAGCGGACTGCAACTCCGTGTACGCCGGTTCGATTCCGACCCGCGCCTCCATTTTTACCCTTTAAAATCAATGAAGTACGTCATTCCTGTTTAGTTGATTTTCTCACCCAAAAAATATCCAAATTAAACCCAAAATATTATCCGCCTCAATCCGTGGCAGAAGAGCGGACGATTGCATGTGCAGGGCATTTTGAACAAGCGTGATTAGTTGTCTGTTGTGACCAAAAATACAGCCTCTTGCTCTAACGCCTTACCGCTCAGCTTAAGGGCCTCAATAAGCTTCAGCACCTCATCCGGTTCCTGATCCAAATTTAAACTTGTCTCGGCATTGGCAACATATTTGAGATTATTTCGCCATACCTCTGAATTGCCATAGCGCTCCAATTTGCGTTTCCAGTCAGGCATTAGCCATAGTTCGACATCGTCACCGAGCGCTTTGCGTAGGCGGGCATAGTTCTCAAGTCCGACGCCATCGTAGTCTGGAAAGATAAGAATCCGTGGACTTCGTTTTTTCTCGCATAGCCACTCTATCAGCCGTTCACTGAGCTGGCCCTGATAATAGAGTACAGATCCGTGCAAGCCTTCAGGTACCCAGCTGGTGTCATCCAGCAGACCCTGATTTTCCACGAGCCACAAGGGACGGTCGGTGGCCAGAGGCGTTTCATTCCGACTGATATCGATGGCGAGAGCGCCGGCGATGGATGTCAGCTGCCATAGGTCGAGTAACTCTCTATCACTATTCCAGGTTACGCCCGGCATTGTTGCCTTCAGTAGGCGGTAAGACCTGGCGTGTAAACTCTTTCGACCTTTGGTGGACCGGGTAAACGCGAGGTTTTGTGCCCGGACTGGATGAGCTTGGTTGGCTGAATCTGCATCGGGCCGTAACTCCCGAAGGTGTTGCTCAAACACCGGTGAGTTGCTGATGCGATAAACGAAGCCATTGCCCTGGCGCAGCTTGGTGACACATGCGGTTCTGCGGAGGAACTCATCAAGCACACGCTTCTGTGTGGGCGTGAACCGTGATCCAAGACATTCTCCGCCGGAATCCTCAAGTTTGACCAATGCTTCTCTGAGTGACCTGTTCATTCGGGCGAGCTCATGCCTCGACAGCTTCAAGAGGCTGCAGAATCTGCCAGTGTTTGCGGCTGATATGGTTCATTCCGTTGCTCATCTGCTGGATAGGCACGCAGTAGTGGGCGGTAATCAACGGTGAAGGCGAAGCGAACATTAGCGCGAAACCGAATTCGGAAGCTGTTTTGATCAGGCTCCTCTGGTTCGCAGCATCCAGGGCCAGGGCTTCATCCAGGTAGCACAACGCCTGGATATTGCGGGTCTTGTCCTGCATCAGGTGTAGCATGGCCAGCCCGGTGACCAGCTTGGCCATTAGCACGGTTCCGTTGGAGGCTGCGCTGTCGATGTCATTAAAGCTTTCTACAGCCTGGTTCTCTTTGCCCAGCTCGAAGGTGAGGCGAAACAAATCGGCAACCTTCAGGCCCTGGCGTGCGCTACCTTCGTCGATCAGTAACTGGCGGGCGTGGTCAAGCTGTCGGTCGTCCAGTACGCTGGACTGATTGAATAGCTCGAAGGATTCACCGGACTCCACTTTTTCTGCCGTCTGGATCAGCAGGTCGATGGCTTCCACCAGATGACTTTCTTGAACCGGCTGAATTCGGAATACCTTGAGGTCGGACAGTTTCCTGCGGCTGATAAGCCGATTGAATTCATGCATGGCATTTTCGAATGAGTGCAGGTTGCCGCGAAGATCCCGGAGGCTGGCCGTCACAGTGACCACGGCACTGCGGGCTTTCTTTTCCAGTGCTTCTGCCTCCCGGGCCAGGTGATGGCGAAACTCCACCATCAACCGGATTTCTTCTTCCTCATTGGGAGCATACTGGAACTTGGTTAGCCCACCGCTATGCAGCAAGATGCGCCGTTGACGCAGATCCCGGTCCAGTTCTCTTAGTTGATGGCAGTCCCGCTGATAGTCCCGCAGCGTCTGCGCCAACTGGTCGAGCGATAGCTCGGGGTCGCTTACCCAGGGGGTATGGGGGAGGTCGGCGAGCCAGTTGAACTGATCCTCGGTGTCGCCCCGGTTCTGGCGAATGCGATCTATCTCCTGGTGAGCTGCGTCTAGGGTCTGTCTCTTGTTGGTCAGTTCCTGAACCTGATCCCTCAGCATTTGCTGCCGTGTGCTGGCCTGTCTCTGGGCTTGATCAATCTCGGCCAGTTCCTCGTTGGCTGCTGCCACTTCTTTTAAACGATCTGGGCGGGAATTCTGAAGATGAGTCAGCTCGTCAAACTGTTCCAGATCTTTTTCCAGGCTTTTTACTTCCTGCTCCAGTTCCGCTTTGCGCCTCTTCTGGCTGTCCATTTCCCGGGTGGCTGCCTTCTGTTCCTGCAATTGCTGGAGCCGGGTCTGGCAGTCATCAATCAGTTGAGCAATCTCGTCGTCTGATCGCTGTTGATGCTGCGGGGCTTGATATTCAACAGAGAGATTTAGCCCGGGAAGCTCAAAACGGTGGGCGGACATGTCCTTCAGCCATTGTCGAAGCTGGCCGGAATCCAGTTGATAGTCTCCCGGGGGCAGGGTAAGCAGTTCCCGGTTGAGCCCCCGGTTGAGTACACTGAGCTGGTCCTCGGGGAGGTGTTGTTTGAGCGTGAGGTAAAGGTTGTCTGAAAGCGTTTCCTGTTCCTTGCGAAGTGCCGAGAGCTCCTGTTCCTCGCGCCGGAGCTGATGGTCAGTGGCGACAGCAGACTGCCCATGGGCATTGGCCAGCAGGGCAATCTGACGGTCGCGCTCTTCGGTGGCACTGGCAAGTTGTTGCACGAGCTGGTTGCGATCCTGGATCAGGGCAAACCGGTTCTCCAGTTCGTCACGGCGCTGCTCATTCTTATTCAATGCGGCCAGCTGCTGATTGAGTTCACTTTGGCGACGGGTTTGGTCCCTGTCCTTCTGAAGCAATTCCGCTTCCTGCGTTTTCAATCTCTCATTCTGATGCTGAAGGTTTTCGCTTTGTGTCTGGTAATGGTCTTGCCAGCGTTGCAGGCCATCGTCGATAAGCGGTCTGTGGGCAATGATCCGGCCTCTGATAGCGAGTCGTTCGTCCTGCTGGCGTTCCAGCTCGTCGATCAGTGTTTGCTGATTTTTGGCGGCTCGGTATTGTTCCCGATCCTGGTTCACCTCTGCGAAGGCCTTGTCCCATTCCTGTTTGAAATCTACGACAGAGTCCGGTAGCTGGCGGCTGAAGATCTGCAGCAGGTGACGTTTTACTTCGCCGGAACTGAGTTTGTCGAGACGTAGGGTCCGGGTAAGAACCTGACGGTAGGCATTTGCATCCTTGCGGTTCTCGAGCCGGAAAACCGTAAATTCGGAGCTGGTCTGTCCCCGCTTACGGGCACCGCCGTAGACCATTTCGGCAAACTCAGTCGATGAGTAGAAATTGGCCGTTCGCCCATGTTGAGCCAGCTGCTCCAACAGCTGTGGCTGCGTCACCAGCTTGCCATTGTCCAGTCTGTACTCCTCAATTTTCAGAGGGCCCCGATAGGCAAAATAGGCGTAGTCATGGCTAAACCCCTTGCCCACACACCCGAGCACCACTGAGCCGGATTCAGGCAAAGTGACTTCCAGCAGGATATAGCTGCTATTGGATGGGAAGTAGAAACGTCTCGCTTTGTCTTTGTCGTGGGCACCAAAATCCAGGTGCCGCTTGTCGATAATCAGCAGGTATTGCAGGGCATTGATCAGGCTGGTTTTGCCAGTATTGTTGGGGGCAATGAGAGAAACTGACTCATCCAGAGGGAGCTCTGCGCGCTCATAGCCGGCGCTGTTGAGAAGTACCAGCTGCTGGAATCCGTAATCGGAACTCATAGGGAATAATCCTCGTCGTTCTGATCTCCAGCCCAGGACATATCTTCATCCTGATCCACCTGGCTGGCCAGTTCTTCGTAATGATCCAAGTAACGAGACACAGCAGGCAACAGCTGCCAGGCTCCGCCATCGTAACGGGCAAAGCCGAAGTTTTCTGCGGTTCTCATCTGGCTCACAAGCCCGGACAGATCCAGCTCTTCTGCCTTCAGCAAGTCCTGGTGTTGCTCGAAAACCGTTGTCAGCAGGGTTTGATCGATTCGCCAATGCTCGAATTTCATCAGCGGAATGCCGGCATCCGCTTGAGTATCAAAGATGACCATGAACAACAGGGCCAGTTGCCGGGTGGCTTTGTTTGTATTGCTACTGCCGTCGTCCTGATGGAACCAGGCGAAGCCCCGGCCATCAAGGCGAAGGTCAAAACCCAGTGCGGTAAAAATGGCCACATAGTCGTCGAGGTTGCGCTCAAGCTCTTCCCACAATACTGGTTCTGAGATCCGGTTGAGATGCCGGCCACGGTTGAACCACCGAAAAAGATGGGCGAGGTTTGGCAGGTTGCTGGCGATTTGTTGGAATTGGCTGGTATTACTCACGAGTTTTATTCACCGGTTGTGTCAGACGGTAGGGCCAGTAGTGCACTGAAATCAGGGAAAGGGCGGATATTGTAGGCTGCGCTTCCAGCTCCATCTCCCATAGGTCCTCCCGTGCCAGGTCATGATAGAGCCGCAGAAGAACCTGGTCAGGCAGGGAGGGACAGTGGTGCTTCAGCCACTCCAAAAGGTTGCCGACCGGGAGGTCCTTTAACAACTGTTGCCGGAGCTGTTCTTCGTCAATCCACTCGGCAATGGTGACAGGCCCCCCATCCACTTCGCCCGGGAACTCCCGTTCAGTAGGCTCAAAGTTCCTCGCTTCCGCCATGATTGTCTTGACCTCGTCGGCTACAGACACACTGCGGCTCTGATTCACGCGCCACACCGGCAGCCAGGTCTGATCCTGGCGCTTGCGAAAGGTGCGGTTGAGCCCTTTTTTGCGAACCTGTCCTAACAGCCGGCTGATGGCCGAGGAAAGATTGTTATGCTGGCGTGCTTCCTCTCGGAGGGGTAACAGAATATCAGCACATTGCTGAGCCGTGATTCGCCCCAGTCGTCGCAATTCCTTGGCCTGATACCCAACGTGCCGGAGACGGTTAAGATGGCTATAGAGCGCGCCTTTGGTGACCAGGCGATTGTAGCCGAGGTCGAGGGCGTCTTCCGCTGCGGCGAGGTGGTGGTAGAAAATGCCGGACGGTCCGGAATCCATCATCTCGTTCATCGGTTCAACATACTGATCGTACGCGTCGAGGACGGACTTGTAGCGTTTTGCTATGGGAGCCCGAGTGTCTGCTGATTTTGCTTGCTCGGCCAGCTCGGCAATCGCATGGCGGTCCTGCTCGAGCTGGCGGGCAATATCTCTGAACAGGCTAGATAGTCGGTTAATGGCCTGAGTCTGCTGACCGGTATCTCCGGCTTCGATACCTGCGGTGAGGGTCTCTGTCGCGCCACGAATTGCCTCGATGCGCGCCTGAATGACTGATGATAGTCCTAGTTCGTGTTCATGCGTCAGGCCACGCACAAACTCAAGTACATGGGCATTGACCACGAAGCTTTCAGAGCGACTTTGAACCTCTAGTACGCCACTTGCCAAAAGCCTGCGTAGAGCATCCTTGACTTGGAAGTCGTCCAGGGCCGGTTGAGCCTGGCGAATGGCAGCAAGAACCTGCTCCTCGGAGAACGCCGGCATCTCCCGGGTGGCCCGAACCAGTGCCTCGACAGTTTCCCATTGCTCAAAAAGTGTTCTAGTGAGGTGTTTTGGGCTAGGCATGGTGCTCAGTCGCCCTTTGAAGCAAGGCGGGCGTCTAAACCAAAGAAAACGGCCGCGGCCACTAACGCCTCGTCCTCACTTATCAAACGAGCCTGATGAGACTCCGCGCAGGCCAGGTGAAGCGCATCCAATGTCCTCAGACTTGTCTTCCGTGTCCCAATCCAATGGCTGGCTCGCCGGTAATGGTCTGATTCAATAGGGCAGAGGGTGAAGCGCCCATGGCTGACATCATCATAGAAGGCACTTTCAATGCGATTTGCCTGGGGCTCGCTAAGCTCCCCCATGCGAACCCAACGAGCCAAGGCGCTCGCGACCTCAACTTGTGTCAAATGACTTATCAGAACCGGACTGGTCTGCGATTCAAGTAAGGCTTGAACGCTATCGCTAGCATGCTCCTGGCGGTAATAGGGTAGAACGGCGCTGGTGTCGAAGTAGTACATCAGTAGCGCTCTTCGTCTCTGAGGTCTCGCACCACTTGTGTAGAGCTATCTTGAGACGGCGGTAACGAGGCTCTGAGCTCTGAGCGATCCAGAAACTGAATTTTTTCGGGGTAGGCTGCGGTCAAGCGTGCAGCAGGTTTGCCGTGACGAAGGATAACAATTTCTTCTCCCGCAGCTACAGCATCCAATAGATTGGCGAGTTTTTCCCGCGTTTCTCGGACATTAATCGTCTGCATGACTCTCACTCCACTTGTGTACACAGGCAGTGTACTCTGACTTGGTGTCGGCTCGCAATTCTGGACACAAAGTGTATTCAGGGTTTGCTTCAAGGCTCAGGTAGCACTCTGGTCTCGGTCAAACCTGATAGTCGTCCTCGCCCGCTTAGGTGGCTTGATCAACCGATAATGGTTCCGCATCGCTTCCGTTTCATGACCCCCTTTGTCATTCTCACCTTGGGTGAGGAACTCCTCAGTCAGGCCTTTCTTGCGCAGATCCCGTAAGTGGTACATGCCGTCATACCCCGCTTTCTTACACGCATCTCTCCAGGCGGCCTGCATCGTTCTATGTTTCACATTTTGAGCTCTGGAGCGCATGTCGAAATAGCGTGGGTACACCAAAAGGTACTCGCTTATGATGGCCTCCTTCCGCTTGAACTCCACAAACCACCTCCACAGATCTGCGAGATCTTCGTTCATCTCGAGTTCAATCCCGATTTTGGTTTTGTGGCGCGCAAAGCGGATAACTCCGAATGCAAGATAATCCCCACGATCAACAGGTTTGTCGTACAGCTCTCCCTGGCTTTCCTTCAAATTAAATACGTCGATCGGCTGCTGGCTCATCATGTAGATGAGATCACAAATCTTTGCACGCCATGTTCCGTCCATGTCCCGCTTGTTATGCCGATGAACGCAAAGGTACTCCGTGATCTTCCGGTATGCTTCATCGGGGATCAGTACTTTACGCTTCTCCTCGGCGGCCTTACGGATATCAATCATCGGATTTCGGTCAATGAGACCTTCCTGAACGGCATGGAGGAAGACACGATTCAAAGTGTTTTTAAGGCCGTTGTAGTGTGTTGGCATCGGCAACCACGGGGAGAGCAATTTGCGAATCTTGCGAAGAATCTGAGGGTCGGAAAGAGGAAACTTTGCGTCGTCACTCTGTTCCAGCTGCCGGGCGTCGCTTGCGTAATCAACTCTGGTTGGCGTAGCGATAGGCGCTCCTTTGTTTGGCCCTCGTAGGGATAGGACTCGGCACTCCGACCAAACTATGCGCTTGCCTTTTACTTGATGGCCAAGGACCTCTGTTCTCCATTTCTTCAGGTATTCCTGGAGAAGGATGTGATCCCCTTTATTTGCCGGTGTCGAAAGACTATTCAATTTTTCAGCAAGGGAGTTGGCCTGCCACTCATGGACTTCTGTCTCCCACGATTGGTTTAGCACCGACCACCGCCGAATAGCGACATTCCGGTCCTTAGTTCTCAAGCTGCCACGTTTTTTGGTTATGGGATGGACGACAAAGTAGACGCCGTCCTCGCTCAGATAAAGGCCAGGGTACCTGTGCAGAGTCGAATTTTTGTCAGAGCGATATCTAGGTGCCATGTTAGGACGCTAATTTATTCGCCAATTCGTAAATGAAGTTGTCGTCTTCAAAATCAGATCCGGACATCCGACGTTCCATCTCTCGGAAATAGCCATCCAGATCGATTTTCCAGGCTTTCCCCAGCTTAAAGGCACCGGGGATAACTGCCAGTCCGCTCTCGTCTTTCGCAGCACAAAGTCGACGAATAGTTGAGGGGGCAGGTGGCGCACTGTCGTATTCAAAAACGACTTTAATAAAATCCTCAATCGATACCGGACGCATAGAAATCTCCCGAACTCTCTAGTTTGGACGCATCTGACCTTCTAAAGCCTGCTGTTTCAGAAGCACTGCTGATCAGACATTGAGATCACTCTACGTATTTTTCGGGAGGAGCAAGCGCAAAACGACCGCATGAAAATACCGTCGTTTTGCGTAATGAAGATAGGTTTGGTGTGTCAGGGCATGAATTTTGGGGATGAGCCAAATCGTTAGCGGCGAGGCCTATCTTTTGCCAAATACCTTCTTGAGTACTGAGTCGGCTTGGAACTCAGTAGCGATTTGCAAAGGAGTGACCCATTTACCTGAATTTTGGTCAAGGTACGTCTTCTCAAGAATTCCACCGGCGCTGATCATTCTGTTTACCAGGACTAGTTCATCACTTTCAATTGCAAGCATAAGGGGGGTGTAGCCCGGGATGGGGTAATTCTGTTCTGCGTTGGTGTCTGCGCCCCGCTCGATAAGCAGTCCGGCCATAGCCCGCAAAACATCCAGGTCTAACGACTTTCGCTCTGTTTCGACCAGAATTTTTCCGGTTGCTTGGTGAATGCTTTTATACCTAGGGTCGGAGGCGACTCGTTCCAGATACTGCCGTTGGGCTTCGAGGGTCATACCAAGACTCCCTGAGGTATATCGCCTGATGCTTTCAAGTAGCACCTGGTCTTGGGGCACCTGTGTTATCTGGTTTAAGACCTCACTCTTGCCCTTTACCAATCCAATTTTCTGAATGCAGTAGTACAGGGGAGTGCTAAGCTCGATGCCGGCTCTGGAATCTGGCGCGCAACCCATATCAAGTAATTTTCGCAGCACATCGAGCCTGTTGGTGTTGATAGTGGCTGTTAGCAGGGATAAGCGCTTCTTCTGCGTAGTCGCATTCAAAACTTCTGGCTTGTGTGGCTCTTCACTCAGCAAAGTGAAAAACGAATCATCGCCTGGCTTTTGGTCCGGGGTAGTGACATCCAGCAACTGCACAGCCTGCAATAACGCGGAGTCACCCGCATCGGACAATTGATTCACGTTGGCGCCAGCGTCCAGAAGTTTTTCTACAGCATCGGCGTTTTCCCTCCATACGAAATAGGTAAGTTGGGGAATTCGTTTCTGGCGAAGCTGGCCAATTTTTATCTTCCGATTCGGATCCTTGATGGACGGTTTTTTGGCGAGGTCCTCAGCAGTTACCAGAATCGACCCGAGGAAGTCTGGCTCCTGCTGCGGGTACTCTGTTCCGGGGAACGCACCATCAGACGGAAATATCCTTGGAAAATGTCCGCGATACTGAGGGATGAACCAGTTTTCAAGATGTTTGTCGTATCGTGACGACACAGCGGTTCTGTCGCCGAGATCCAGGGGTACTTCGAGCCCCAGCACTACCTGAGCATTTCGGAGTTGCCTTAGGAATGTCTTGGGCGGCGATGCGAGCATTGCCGCTACTGCCAGCGCTTCTTGAATGATGAGGCCCTGGTTCGGTCCGGCATGAAAATAAGACTGTTCAAACGCTCTCTGGTAGGCGTCAGCGGCACGATCCAATTTTCCTGAGAGGGTGAGCCAGCGCGCTTCGTGCCAGCTTTGACAGTAAGAGAGCGAGCCTGAGGGGGCAACCTGTTGCAGAAGGATCTTAAAATGCGTGAGTACCTGTTGGGTGAAGGCTTGATCCTTGGATGCCTTTTTCCGGCCGGGATGCAGTAGCATCGCGAGCATCGTATTCTGCTCTGCGATCAACTTGAACTGGGGAGCTTTTAACAAGCACTCATCAATAATTCGAGAGTGGATAACTTGCGGGTTTGTAGGGGAACGGTCCTGTGCCCGTTCGATTGCAACCTCTCCAAACGTCAGAGTTCTGTAATAATCAACAGCTCGCGCTGTAACGAGTAGTGCTCGCAATCTAGTTCTCTGTTTTTCATCGAAGAATTTGCCAGCATCTTGTTTAGAAAAGAGGGCGCTGAGAGAACTCAGAGCAGGAAGCTGTGTGCCCGTTTGCCACCGTCGCATGCGGTCTTTCACTTCTTTGCTGAAGTGGCCATAGAAATCATCCCAGCCCGGTACCGTTAACTCGAACCATTCGAACACAGTTGCAATGGCTTGCTTTCCGGGCGTCAGAAACTGTTCTGTGGGTGGCCCGTCGAGGTTATTGCTGGCGCCTCTTAAAGCTTCAGCTCCAAAGGCGCTGAATAGGTGACTCGAGAGAATTCTTAAGGCCTCTGTTTGAGAAAAACCCTCTAGGCTCAGGTTCGCGACAAACCAACTGTATGTTTTGCAGAATCTGTTTAACCAGGCGGCTACATCTCGCCCAAAATCCCCTCCGACGTATCGGGATAGCGGTTCGTAGACTACCTTGTCAGTTGCGACGGGAATGGCTCTATAGTCAAAATCCCACTTACCGGCATGGTCATCAATCCACTTATCAGATCCCTTTGTGTCAAACGCTCGTGCGAGTGACCTGATGATCTCGAGGTGGCTAGGATAGGCAGGAGTGTTATGCAAGAGTGGCCTCCCTGCGCTCAAGTTGACGAATATCTCGAATGAGGTTCTGTAGGGTCCGTCGGTCACTGGGGCTTGTTGGGATAACCACTTTGCCCACTCCAGGTAGTTCGATTTTTCCGTGCTTTTTGCCAGACTGATATCGCCAGCCGTTCTGAAGTAGCTCTTTAATCAACTGATTTATATCCTTATCGCTGCATACTCGTTTCATCGTACTCTCCCGCAACAATCGAGCGGGCACAAGGCCCGCTCTTTCGTAAAGCCTATTTGGAATCCCTTTTTGCAACAGTCCTCTGAGCCCTGGCGACAAAGGAATCCTTGCTAACTTCGCCGCCAGATTGCTTGGCGGTGGCGCTCTGGATCCTTGCCACATCTGCGGCGGTCATGGGCTTGCTTGAAGGTTTCTTACTCATGTCATATCTCCGTTCATTGGTTGTCTGAATTGTCCCGTCGGGACCTTTTGGAATTTACAGACGCGGAGATAATTCGTCGGCAGCGCAGTTGGAGGAAAAACCTGATTTTTTGCAGACCGATATTTGGCTGGTTCAACTGGGGCCAGTTTCACCACACGATTGAAACCATAAATTCCAACCTTTCTGCCGTTTTGGGAATTTCAGTCAATTCCAAATCAGGCAGATTCCGTCATGTAAACGTGTTGCCTGATTTGGATCGGTGCCACGGTCCGCGTATCTGATTTGGATACTTCACCCAATTCCCAAATCTCGAATTTGTTAGATCACTCTGAGATTTGGGAGCCGTGTTTGCCTGGCGAATCTGATTTGGAATTCGCGTTGTGCTCCCAACCCTTCTTTAGCAACATCTGAGAGGCAGGGTTAGTTAGCATGTCTTAGGCGCCATTGAAGGGCAGGTGGCGCGATATGTTAGATAAAAAAGTGAACCGCTGGTGCACCTGTGGGTACAGCCGTAATTTCTGCGAGTTCGGCCAATTCAGAGATAGTGCACCGCTGGTGAACCTGCAGGTACACCAACTGTTGAACAGAATTTGAGTTGCAAGGAAGCGGTGTACCTCTAGTGAACCTGCGGGTACACCGGTGTAGCTGATTCCGAGTTTGGATATCGGGCGGGGTGTACCCATGGGTACACTGGCGGTACACCCTCAGCGTCGCCAACTCCATCTCCAGTATGGGTAGGTCCTCGGAGCTTGTTGCGTAGGTGAAGGCAGTGGTTCTTTGTATCCGGTCAATTGATGGGCGATGGACGTTGGCACGGACAGATACAATGTTTCACTTCGTTTCCCGACCATCCCGTCTTTCCTGAACAGCTTGCCATGAGCCATAAAGGTAACGTTGTTTTCATACTTGAACACATCCAGTCTTTCGACTTGGACACGCCCTGGCTTTCCTTGTTGCATGACCTGCAAAATATCCCCGCGGCGAACGCCAAGGATTCTTTCACAGATTCGCTCCTTGCCAACCTCAAGTTCTGATTCCCATTGCTCGATCTTTTCTTCGGCAGAGACCAATCCATTTTGCAGTATCTGGAGCGCCTGGAACTGTTCGCTGGGCCACCAAACTTTCATAGCTCGTCCGAGCTTTAGGTGTAAGTCGGAATCCAGAAGGTCGTACACAACAGATGAGCTGAGCGTATGCATATCCTCAGCCTCCAGTAGTGTCTGCAGTAGATTCCAGTCTTCTCGGTATATTCGAACCTCTGGGTCGGTTTGAGTATTCCGCCGACGTCCTGGTAAAAAAGATAGCGGGCCCAGGTGGTCAATTGGAACTGGATCCGTCTCATAGATATCGCTGGGTGATTGTTGCTCAATCCTGAGCCAAGCGTGTGTCCTCGTAACGCAAAGATCGGCTTTTGCGATCCAGTACGATTTCGGCGAAAAGATATACCGAACGCTCTGACAATACTCCGAGCTATTTAGGGAGATTGCTGAGAAGGCCAGTTGTAGCTCATCAACTAATCGATTGGCATTGGCAAGGTGCCGCAAGAGTTCCTCGGAAACGCGGACCACAACGAACTCGTTCTTGGATCGGTGGCTATATTTTTCAGATTTAGGGAATACCAAAACATTCTCTGCGACCAGTGGCAAAAGGGCATCCATTAGACCGGCAGCAACTTGTCTTGCAGATACAAATGGTGTTTTGGGGAGGAACTCTTCAAAGTTTTTGACCGCGGTAGTTAACACTGATGAGGCCAGCGAGGGCTCGATTTGTGTAAGCATTGACCCTTTGAATTCGAATCGCCCCAACTGGGGATTCGAATTCAAGATGGTCTCAGCAGCCCTTTCGAACAGTTCCTTTTTCCGCTCTGATAAATGAAGTCCAGGGTGGATAGTTTTTTGCTTTAGTCGAGCCCTCACCACTTCCATGTACGCAGTCATCGGTGGAATCGGGCGATCTGGATTACCCTTGAAGCGCGCCCAGTAGCCTCGAGGCGGCTTGGGAATGCCAAGTTTGGCGCATTGTTTGCTGAGTGCAGCACCTGAAATCCCCAGATTTGCAGCGACTTGCTCACTGGGCATGGACCAAACAAGCTGGAACAGCTCCTCCCGGTCTCTCTCGAGTCTGCTATCGTCCGATTCTGACACTATTGCTCCAATCCCTATGTCATCTGTTGAGATTTTAGGCGACTTTCTGTTGTATGGATTGTGATCAGCTAGTCTAAGTCGGAATCGGCTGAGGATCTTGGTTTCCGTTGTTTAATCATTCAGTATTCATCCCACATCATTTCTTGGATTTGGCAGTACACTCTGGAAGGGCAGGATGCGTTTAACAAAAATCAAGGATATCAAAGGGTTCCGAATTTTCAAAGATTTCACGTGGACGGAGAACCTTGACGACTTTGCTCGCTTCAATCTGATCTACGGTTTGAATGGAAGCGGAAAAACAACGTTAACGAGTATTTTTTCGGATCTGGAACATCGGCGTGCAGCCAGCGCATCGGCATTGAACTTCGAGTTCGGGGATGAAACGGTAAACGGAAAATTGCCTCAAGCAAGCTCCATTCCGCCGGTCCGGGTATTTAATCGAAGCTACATCGAACACGCTATCTTTGAAGATCCGGCGCAGCAGGAGCTGGCTCCTGTTTTCTACCTCGGCGAAGACTCTATTGAAAAGAAGAAAAAAATCTCGGAGTTGAGGTCCGAGGTGGAAGACATCGTTGCAGAGCTAAATTCGCTCAGTTCCCAGCAAACCAGTAACGAGAAGGCGTTTGAAAAGTTCTGCCGTGAGAGAGCCTCCGCCATCAAAGATGCTTTTACCAGGCCCGGGGGCCGATTCAATAATTACAATCGTCCAGCGCTCGAAAGTCGGGCACAGGAACTGTTAATCGATAGTGCTGCCCGCTTGGACGAAGCAGAAAGGGAAAGACTGTTGGGGGTTACACGCTCTCAACCAATGAGACCTGTTCCTAACGTTACGTTGCCTTCGATTAAGTTTATGGAGCTGACTCAACAGGTCGAGCTTTTACTGGGGAAGTCGGTAACGGCGTCGGTTATCGGGGAGCTGCGCGACAACCCCCATCTTGGACAGTGGGTTCAATCTGGTCTGAATCTCCATAAACATCACTCCGAAACAGACCATTGTCTGTTTTGCAAACAGAGTCTCCCTGAAAGGCGTCTGAAAGATCTTGAAGCTCATTTCAATGATGAGCTTAATCGGCTTCAAGTGGAACTGGACAGTCAAATCCAGAATATCGAATCTTCGATGAAAGCAGTCAATGGCTTCGAGCTTCCTGCCACCGGATTGCTTTATCAACACCTCCAGACTGACTTCAAAAAATACTCTGAACAGTGGAGGTCGAGTAAGCAGAGCGTTGTTAATTTCCTTGAGAGCTTGGTGTCAGCGCTCAAGAAAAAGCGCTCAAATCCCTTTGAGCGAATGGAGCTTCGAGATTTTCTATTCGCATTCTCGACTGCAGCAAAAGACTCTAATTGGTTACTAAAGACCGTTAGTATTGCGCTGGATGCCTCGCAGAATATCGCAGCCCAATTTGGGCTCGAGGTCATCGACCGGATCAATAAGTTGATAGATGAGCACAATCAACACAGCTCATCATTTGATCAACAAGTCCAAGATGCGATGAACCGCGTGGCAGATGACATGGTTCTCGAATCACTCGATGAGTATCAACAATACAAGACTGATTTGAGCCAGCTGGGTTCCAGCATTGTTGAGAAAAGAAGGGAGCGCGATAAAAAGAGAGGCCAGATCACCACGCTCGAAGAGGAAATGCGTCATCATCTAAAAGCCGCTGAGGAATTGAACGAGGAGGTAGCGGCATATCTTGGGCGCCGCGAACTGACATTCGAGACCTCTGACTCTGGCTATCGATTATTTCGCCATGGAGAGCCGGCTTATCATCTCAGTGAGGGCGAGCGGACTGCGATAGCCTTTATGTATTTTTTGAAGACACTCGAGGATGAAAGTCTGGATCTAACGAAAACGATCATAGTCGTAGATGACCCAATATCCAGCCTGGATGCTAACTCCCTGTACAGCGCTTTCAGTTTCATGAAAATGAAAACAGCAGAAGCAGCGCAACTGTTCATCCTTACACATAATTTTCAGCTCTTCCGCTTAGTTCGAAATTGGTTTGAACGTATGAACCGCGGGAAGAAGAAAAATGCGCTGAATGCTCACATGTACCTTCTCGAAGCAAAATGGGATGAGGGAAACAGATCCTCGTCGCTGGTACCCCTTGATCCTTTACTCGCTAACTACGAATCTGAGTACCATTATCTCTTTAAGCAGATCTGGACCGTCGCTCAAAGTACAAAAGCTGCGCCCCTCGAGCAGTATTACGTACTTCCCAACGTGGGCCGGAGGCTGTTGGAAACATTCCTAAGCTTTAAGTTTCCCGGTGAAAAGCCAACCCTTGGCTTGCTGATGTCCAAGGCTGAGTTTCTTCCGGCAAAGAAAACTCGCCTGTTGCGTTTTTTGCATGTTCATTCCCATCACGATCGTGTCGCTGATCCGGAGCACGACCTCTCAACGCTCAGCGAAGCTCCCCAGGTGTTCTCTGACCTATTGGAGCTCATGCGAGCTTTGGATGAAGGTCACTACAACGGCTTGGTAGCGAGCATACAGAAACAGTGATTCTGGGTGAGCGACGGATAGTATTGATTCCTGCCGTTAGCAGGCTACAGTTTGATGTATTCTCGCCGTAAATAAGGAAGTAACCGATGCCCATAACGGACTACCACGCCAAGTATTTTGCCTACGAACTCACCAGGCAGCGCCGTGGTGGTGACGTTGGTCGTCTGACTCAGTCGCTGTTCGATGCCTCAGTAGATTTGAACCCCCACCAGATCGATGCCGCGCTCTTCGCTTTGCAGAATCCCTTAGTAAAAGGTGTGATCTTGGCAGATGAGGTCGGCCTGGGTAAGACCATTGAGGCAGCCCTGGTGCTGGCACAGTACTGGGCTGAACGCAGACGAAGATTGATTGTTGTCTGTCCAGCGGCTCTGCGTAAGCAATGGGCAAACGAGTTGGCAGAGAAGTTTCATCTTCCTTCGCAGGTTCTGGATGCTCGAACCTATAAGGAGTTGCGGAAGCAGGGGGTGGCAGACCCATTCGACCAGCCCAGTGTTAACGTAATTTCTTACAACTTTGCCGCGAGAATGTCGGAGAAACTACGACTCACCCCGTGGGATCTGGTTGTATTCGACGAAGCCCACAAACTCCGCAACGCCCACCGGGAAAGCCACCGTACTGGCCAGGCTATCAAAGAAGCCTTCGGCGCTTGCAACAAGCTGCTACTAACAGCGACGCCATTACAGAATTCCCTGATGGAACTGTATGGCCTGTCAACGGTTATCGACAGCCAACTGTTTGGTGATGCGCTCAGCTTCCGTCGCCAGTACCTGCGCGGTGGAGAAGACCTAGAAGGCCTGAAAGAACGACTTCAGGAGTTCACCAAACGGACGCTGCGTAAACAGGTTCTGGAGTACATCCGCTACACACAACGACGTGCCATCACGATTCCCTTTGCCCCCTCGGAAGATGAATTGCGGCTTTACCATCTTGTGTCTGCCTATCTGCAGCGTGAAAACAGTTACGGCGTACCCCAGCAACAACGCCACCTGGTCACTCTGGTAGTCAGGAAGCTGCTGGCATCCTCAACGAGTGCCATCATCAATACGCTTGAGACGATGATCGACCGGCTGAAAAGGCTGGAGCAAACTCAAGAGGATGAAGACAACTGGCTGGAAAAGTTGATCGGTAGTGAGGATGTCGAAGAGGATTTCCTCGATGAAGCCGCTGACGGGGAGGGCGATTATCAGGCCAAACAACCGGATGAGCCCATACAACTTGACCGTCTCCGTGGTGAGATTGCGGAACTGGAGCAATATCTGGATCTGGCGCGCAGGATTACCGAAGACGCTAAATCCGAGGCTCTGCTGAATGCGCTGGGACAGGGTTTCAGCCACATGACGGAAATGGGCGCGGAGCGCAAGGCCGTTATCTTCACAGAAAGCCGGCGGACTCAGGACTATCTCGTCAAGTATCTGGAACGCCACGGCTACCTTGGCAAGGTCGCGACATTCAGTGGCACCAATAACTCAAGTGCGACGCAGGCGATTCACAAGCGCTGGCTGTTGCGCAATGAGGGCTCTGACCAGATCACGGGCAGCCCGGCGGTTGACCGGCGAACCGCTATTATTGATCACTTCAGGGATGATGCAGAAATATTGATTGCCACCGAAGCTGCAGCGGAGGGCGTTAACCTTCAGTTCTGTAGCTTGGTCGTCAATTACGATTTGCCTTGGAACCCCCAGCGGGTGGAGCAGCGAATTGGTCGGTGTCACCGGTATGGTCAAAAATTCGATGTCGTCGTCATCAACTTCCTCAACCAAAAAAATGAGGCAGACCGGCGGGTACTCGAGCTGCTCAGTGAGAAGTTTCACTTGTTCGATGGCCTGTTTGGCGCATCAGACGAGGTGCTGGGCCGAATCGAGTCCGGTGTCGACTTCGAGAAGCGTATAGCTGCCATTTACGACACCTGCCGGTCTCAGGCCGAAATCGAACAAGCCTTTAATGATCTTCAAAAGGAACTGGAAGAAAGCATCAATAGGCGAATGCAAGAGACTCAGGAAAAGCTTCTGGAGCATTTCGATGCCCAAATCCATGACTTGCTGAAGATCCAACGCGAGAGAGCAGAGCAGCAGCTCGACCTGGTAAGTCGCCTCTTCTGGCAACTCAGCAGGCATCAACTTTCCCCCTTCGCGACCTTTGATGATAGCCATTTGGCATTTGAGTTGAACGAAAGTCCGTTAACCAAGGTGCCCACCGGCTCTTACGAGCTGATCCGAAAGGGGCAAAAACCATCAGACCACGCCCACCTCTATCGGTTAAGTCATCCCCTCGGCGAGTACGTTTTGGACACAGGCCGTAGGCTGGAAACGCCAGTAACGGAAATGGTGTTCAATCTATCTGGTCACGAGGCGAAGCTGTCCGCACTTCAGAATCTGCCGGAAAAGTCCGGATGGCTTGAACTGAACTTGCTTGAGCTGCAAAGCTTTCAGCGCGAAGAACACCTGGTTTTTACCGCTGTCACGGATAACGGACAGCTTCTAGATGAAGAGCAGTGCGAGCTCATTTTCCGGCTGCAGGGTGAGGTGCTGAGCAATGACGCTGGCGGCCCCGATCAGCAACCTGGGCGACAGCTAAGCGAAACCGTTACCAGGCAACTGGATGCTCGGCTCAGCCGATTGCTTGACGAGAACAACGAATACTTCCAGCGTGAGCGGACCAAGCTCGAAGCCTGGGCGGATGATCAATTGTTGAGTGCAGAGCAAAAGCTTGAGGACACGAAAACGACGATCAAGGAAGCCAAGCGTCAGTCACGCTTGGCGGAGAGTGTTGAAGACCAGAAGCATGCTCAGGAGGAGATTAAGCGTCTTAGTATGTTGCAGCGCCGGCAGCGACAGGAAATATTTGATGTGGAAGACGAGATAGAAGCTCGCCGGGATGCTTTGATTGACGCACTGGAGCGCCAAATGCATCAGGGCAGTACCACCCATCATCTGTTTCGAATTCGATGGCGCTTAGCCTGATTTCAGCTGTCAGTTAGATTAACAATCTTCCCTTTATTTATGGGAGAATCCTCCCTTTTTCTGACCTGCCAAGTTCGATTTTTTAAACAGGGAACACCATGAGTAACGCGACACAGCAGTTAAAAGCCCAGCAACGTCGACAGAAATTTGCCGACCTTTTGCGCGAAATGTTCCAGCTGAATCAGCCAGAACTGGATTTTGGGCTCTATCGCATTATGCATGCCCGTAAAGATGACATTAACCGATTTATTGAGCAGGACCTGCCGAGGGTCACTCAGGAAGCATTCAGTCAATACGCCAGCCAGGATCAGGCTCAACTGGAAGCAGAACTGGAAGAGCACATCAAGAGCGCGAAAGGGCTGGGTATGGACCCGGACGCGATACCTAAGGTGCAGGAGCTCAAGCAGAAACTGCAGGGTGGGTTTGACCTCGCGCGGGAAGAGGGCGAAGTCTACGACGCATTGGTCACCTTCTTTAGCCGTTACTACAACGAGGGTGACTTCTTATCACGCCGGGTTTACAAAGACGGCACCTACGCTATTCCCTACCAAGGGGAAGAGGTAGTGCTGCACTGGGCCAATAAAGACCAGTACTACATCAAAAGCAGCGAAACCTTGCGCCATTACAGCTTCCGCCTGAACCCGGATGCCGGCCCCGGCGAAGATCCCATGCGTGTTCATTTCAAGCTGGTGGATGCCGAAGCTGGTGCCAAAGACAATAACAAAGAAGCCGCTGATAGTCGCCGAGTCTTCGTGCTGGACGTGGAGAACCCGTTTGAGCTGATCGAGGGTGAAGCAACCGAGCACGGTGACCAGCACATCGAACTGCAATGTCGGTTCGTGTTTCGGCCGGCAACAGAAAGTGACTGGACAGAAGCCGAGAAAAAGAAGGCGACGGCTGCGGCCCAGAAGAAGTCACCTACACAAGATGCTCTCAGAGCAATTGCAGAAGAAAAGCTTCTGGGAGCAGCCTCTGATTTGCCTGAGCCCTGGAAGAATGCGCTGGCAAAGCCCTACCGTAAAGCCGATGGCAACCAGGCTGATTATTCAATGCTGGCTGCGCAACTGAATAACTACACTAAGAAGAATACGTTTGACTACTTCATCCACAAAGATCTCGCCGGCTTTTTGACCCGGGAGCTTGATTTTTACATCAAAAATGAACTCCTCGATTGGGAGGATATAGCCTCTTTAAAAAATGACACGGCAAGACTCGCCCCACTGCTCAGCAAGATTGAAGTGATTCGTTCGCTTGGAGAGAAGATCATCGCTTTCCTTGCGCAGTTGGAGAACTTCCAGAAGAAACTGTGGTTGAAAAAGAAGTTCGTAACCGAAACTAATTACTGTTTGACGCTAGATATACTTGCTGGCAATGACGGTCTTCTAGCAGAGATCTTTAATAATGGTCATCAATTAAAAGAGTGGGAAGATCTCTATAAAATCGATTTGACCGATCTTCGGAAATGTTTAGAAAAAGAAGGTTATTCAGGTGTTTTTGATAATCCGCAATACCGGTACCTTTTGGTCGATACTGCAAAATTTGATAACTCTTTTAAACAGAGGCTAATTGATTTTGTTGAGGGAATTGACGAGAAGTGTGATGGCGTTCTGGTCAATGCAGAAAACTTCCAAGGGCTGTCTTTCTTGAAGGAAAGATATGCGTCAGAAGTCGAGTGCATTTATATAGATCCGCCATATAACACTGATGCCAGTGCCATAATGTATAAAAACGGATACAAATCATCAAGTTGGATTTCGCTGATGAATGACCGACTTCAATTGGCAAGAGATTTGATGTGTCGTGATGGTATTTTGGCGTCAGCTATAGATGATGAACAACAAAAGGAGCTCGCATTTCTATTAGAGTCGGTCTTCAGGTCGGAGCTCCTGGGAGTGTTCTCTATCCGGTCTAACCCCTCAGGTCGACCGACCAAAACCGGATACTCTGTTTCGCATGAGTACAACCTTTTTGTGGGAAAGAGTGATGAGTCTAATATAAGTAGGCTGCCCCCGACCGATGCTCAGCTGTCACGGTTTAGCGAGAAGGATGAATTTGGAATCTTCGAATGGAGAAATTTAAGAAGAGAAGGCTCGAACTCTGATCGAAACGCAAGGCGCGCACTTTATTACCCAATCTATATCAGGGATGAAAAGGCTTATGTGCCAGAAATGTGCTGGGAAGAGCAGGATAAGTCATGGGTCGTTACTGAAGATCCAAAGCCCTCTGATTCAGTTGTTTGGCCAATTAACGATCAGGGGGATGAAAAAACGTGGAGATGGGAGAATTCGAAAGTTGCTTCATCACCAGATCTAATTGGTATTCGAAAGGATCGATCAGGGAAAGACTATGTATATTACAAGAGGCGTCCAAATGATGACGGCGTAGTATCGGTATCTTCTTGGTTTGACGCTAAGTATTCGGCAACTGAGCATGGTTCAGCGTTGATTAAGGATTTATTCGGAAAGATGGCTTTTTCCTACCCAAAATCAATTCATGCGGTTAAGGACACTGTTCATATTTCTGGTGGAAGCAAAAAGGATGCTAAAGTCCTTGATTTCTTTGCCGGTTCAGGAACAACTGGCCATGCGGTCATTGATAAAAACAGAATCGATGGCGGAAATCGTAAATATATTTTGATCGAGATGGGAGAGCATTTCGATACTGTTATTATTCCTAGGTTGAAAAAGGTTTCGTATTCTGCCCGCTGGAAAGGTGGATTGCCTCAACTATCGGAAGATGGCACATTCGAATCCATGTCACAGTTCTTCAAATATCTTCGACTTGAAAGCTACGAAGATTCTCTCAACAACTTGTCTCTAACCAAGTCGCCAAATCAACAAAAGATCTTTGGCGAGCTGTCAACGCCTCAGGCTCAAGCTGCCCGAGAAGCGTATTTTTTGAATTATATGCTTGAAGTCGAATCACGGGAATCTAACTCCCTTCTTAATGCTAGGAAGTTCTGGAAGCCAGATCATTACGAGCTTAAAGTTTGCGCTTCTAATAGTGATCAAACACGGTCTATAAATGTCGATTTGCTTGAAACCTTCAACTATCTGCTGGGCTTGAAGGTAGAGCATATCGCTGCACCAATTCACTTCGAGGCAGAGCTGAATCAAGGCGAATACGGCCGCTGGCAGGCTAAGGTCAAACGCAGTGAAACCGGAAAGTGGTGGTTCCGAACCGTCTACGGCACGAACCGGGCAGGGCAGCAGGTGCTGGTGGTATGGAGAAACCTACCCTCGGTCATTGATGGCGAGGCCGATGGCATCCAGAAGGACAATGCTTTGCTGGATGCAGTACTGATCGAGAAGCTCTCTATTCGCCTGACCGAGAGCCAGGACGACGAGATCGATGTGCTTTACGTGAATGGTGACCACAACATCAGTATTCCCCGATCCCGCAAGGGTGAACCCATGGAGCACGCGCGTATTCAGCTGATTGAGGAAGCTTTCCATCGGCTGATGTTCGCTGACACCGAAGCGGTTCATTAAGGGGTATATCATGGCAGCACGGAAATCCGCTAAGGGCAGCAAACAGACTCTGCCATTTCGCCACCACCTGGTGCTCAACCAGTGGTTGTTTTCTCTGTTCGGCTTCGACTCTCTCAGTGGCCAGTTTGATCTGGGAAATCGGGAAGCGCCGACGCTCGAGGCGTTTCGCGACCGTTTTCAGCTGATCGGCGAAACCAGCGGCCGCAATGCCGAGGGCGAGCATCTGATCATTCAGAGAATGCGGGAAAACCTCAACGAAAACGCGAAGCTGAGCGATGAGCAACTGCTGGAGTACGACCGCCGGATTAAGCAGCTGACAGATACCATCAATAACGCGCGTCTGGCTTCCGGTGAGGAGCCGATTGAATGGAAGTATTTCCAGTACTTAATGCTGCTGTTCACCGAGATCTACCTGGACTATCTGTTCACCAAGCCGGATGAGTTGCTGGAGGCGCTCAACCAACAGATTGAGCGTTGGAATGACCACTGGGTTGTCGAGCAAGGCTTTAATCACAAACCGCTGGATTTGCTGAACCCGGAAGATGATTTGTGGCCGCAGCTCAATATGGTGGCTTACTGGAGCGCAACCGGTTCCGGTAAAACCCTAATCATGCACGCCAACATCCTGCAGTATCGCTTCTACTTGCAGCGGTATGGAAAAGCCGGGGATATCAACAAAATTATTCTGCTGACCCCCAACGAAGGGCTTACCCAGCAACACCTGCGTGACCTGGAGAAATCCGGAATCCGAGCCAGCGAGTTCTCTGCCCGTGGTGGTGACCTGTTCGCTCAGGATGTGATTGTCATCGATATCAACAAGCTCCGCGATAGCGAGAAGAAGAAAACAGTTGCTGTCGACTCCTTCGGCTCTCGCAATCTGCTGCTGGTGGACGAGGGCCATCGGGGAACGGCTAGTGGTGGTGGCAGCTGGTACGACTACCGGCAAAAAATGTGTTCGTTGGGTTTCTCCTTTGAATATTCCGCTACGTTTGCTCAGTCAGGCTCCAAACACGAAAACCTACGCCAGACCTATACCAAGGCCATTCTGTTCGACTACTCGTACCGACATTTCTACGGGGATGGCTACGGTAAGCAATCTCAGATCCTGAACCTGCAAGCAAATCCCAATGCCCAGGATGAATTCCGGTATCTGGTTGCCTCGTTACTGAGTTACTACCAGCAACTACGGTTGTTCGAAGAGCAAAAGGCCAGCTTCAAGCCCTTCAACCTGGAGAAGCCTCTATGGGTGTTTGTAAGCTCTAAGGTAACGGCAACGCTGTCCAGCGGTGAGGCTTCAGACACCGTTCAGGTGCTGGCTTTTATCGACCAGGTATTGCACAAGCAGGAAGAAACGGTCGCCGCGATTGATTACCTGTTGAAACGCGGCATGGTTGTCAAGGGCGGTACCGATCTGCTCCATGGTCGGTTCAATTACCTGAAAGAGTTGGGTGAGGGTGGGGATGCGCTGTACCACGATCTGCTAGGCAGGGTATTCAGTAGTAGTGGCGGTCGACTCCACATCGAAAATATTACCGGCATTCCTGGTGAGATCGCGCTTCGAGCTGGCACGTCAGACACGCCTTTCGGTGTCATCAACGTGGGGGATGACGCAAAGCTGGTCAAACTCTGTGAGAAGCACGACCTATTCACTCAGGATTCTCGCTTTAGTGAAAGCCTGTTCCAGGGCATCAACACCGACGGTTCACCGGTCAACCTGCTGTTGGGCTCGAAGAAGTTCACTGAGGGCTGGAGCAGTTGGCGTGTTTCTAACATGACGCTGATGAACGTCGGTAAGAATGAGGGTGCCCAAATCATCCAGCTGTTCGGTCGTGGCGTGCGCCTGAAAGGTTGGAAGACAACACTTAAGCGTTCTGCTGAGCTGGCAACTGGATTGAAAGAAGCTGGTATTCAGCGGCCTGAGCACATCGGTGTTATGGAGACCCTAAACATTTTCGGGGTGAAAGCCGATTACATCGCTCAGTTCCGTAAAGAGCTGGAAGATGAAGAGATCCCGGTTAACGAGGGTCTTGAAGAGTTCGTGCTTCCGCTGAAGCCGATGAAGGACCTTCGCAAAGACCTTCATGTTGTTCGGGTAAAGGAAAGCATTGCGAACAAAGCCATTGGCGGTTCCGGTACCGCTTTTCAGGAACTCGCCGAACAGGTGGTACTGAAGGCGCCGGGTGATTTGAAGCCTACTGAGATCGATTACTTCTGCAATCCGCCACGGGTAAGCCTGGACTTCTATCCTCAAGTTGGACTGTTCGCAACTGACAAGAAGGGCGTTCAGAACACCGGTGCCAAGATCCAGCGCCTAAAACCGACTCACATTGCGCTTCTGGATATGCAGCGGCTCTATTTCGAGCTGCTGGCGTTCAAGCGGAACAAGCGCTGGTCAAACCTGACCATCACCCAGTATGTGGTTGAAAAGCTCCTCACCGATAACCGGTACGACTGGTACCGGCTCTATGCCCCAGACGAGGCGATGGAGCTCGGTCGACTGGAAAAGATGTCACTGTGGCATGACATGGCGATATCCCTCCTTAGAAAGTACTGTGAGTTGTTCTATGGTTTCCGCCGCAAGCAGTGGGAGGCAGACAAGCTTGAGTACAGGCCTATTACGGAAAATCGGAAGTACCTCCCGGGCGTGAGTGATGCCACACCAGAGGGCAGCTACATGGTCACTCTTGACCGGGTACGCCATCAGTCGCTGATCAAACAACTCTCGAATTTGAGGGATAGCATTGCTAACGGCGAGGTGGACGTTTGGGATGGCAAGATCGCAGAGGGTCTGGAGTTTATCTGGTGCGAGCCGCATTTCTATCAGCCACTACTTGCATCCACCCAGGGTCTAGATTTTCAGGTGACTCCGGTATCCCTTAATAAAGGGGAGGCCGATTTCGTTCGCGACATCCAGGTGGCAACCATGGCGGGGGCATTTGAAGGTTACGAGGTCTACCTGCTTCGCAACCAGACCGGCCAAGGCGCCGTCGGCGTGTTCGTTGATGGAGGCTTCTATCCGGACTTTATCCTTTGGTTGGTGAAAGGCCAATCCCAGAAAGTCGTGTTCGTCGACCCGAAAGGTCTGCGCCATCACAAACCGGACGATCCCAAAGTTCGCTTCCATGAGACTATCAAAGACATCGAAACTGACCTTCGTAAGCAGCGTTCTGAAAATGCCGGAATCGAGCTGCATGCTTTCCTTATCTCGGAGACGCACTCGTCTCAGCTTGTGAGCCAGTGGAGGGATGCTTCGGGCCAGGCTGTAACCCGGGAGTTAATGGAGAGTTGGAATATTTTGTTCCGGGATGAGGATGATGAATACGTCGCGAAACTCGTTCGCTCTGTGACTCACAATGGCGCTTAGACGCATGCCCTTCAAATACGGATAACGGATAACATCGTTATCCGTTATCTAATCTCTCTTTTCTATATATGGAATCTAGGCCAGGTCCATGGCAGTGCGTTGTGCAGCTTTCTGCTGAGCACGCTTCAGTGCCTTCAATGCCTGCTTGACATCGTTGTACTCAGAGCGAATTTTCGCCATTTTGTCCTCGACCTCGAGAGCCTTTTCGATTTCCAGGTTTTTAGCCCGGAGAGTCAAGCTGCGCGTGCGGTACTTATGCCCGCTCCCCTTAGGAATGTACTTTGAGCGAACAGCGGATTTGTTTGACGCCCCGCGTTTGATGAATACGAAATGTGTCCAGAAGATCTCAAGGCTCATCTGCCGGCGACGGACCCATACGTTTAGCCGGAATTTTTCACGAGCTGGCAACATCGCGTTGCTACGGAAATGATAGCGCCAGTGATCGTCCGCTATTTCCTGAGCCTCGGCCTCGAGCTCTGGGATCCGGCGCTCCAGGGATTCTTGCACCTCAGCCATCGTCATGAGGGGGTGGTGTGTGGTCATAGAACAGAACCTCTCTATTGATTAGATTTCACCATCTCCGGATCTGGTTGTGCCTCGTGGTATCCGGATCAACACCAGATTAGAGATTCTGTTGCGTTCCGACTGACGCAACGCACCCCATTTATACCTCTGCGTTATGCAGCACTTGTGGTTTAAATGATGGTATGGAGCACAGAGCTCAATCCATCCGGCGGGTTGCACATGGCAATTGATCAGGACAATGAGAGTGGATCCATCAATTGTGAAACAGGTGCCCAATGAACGCTTTTAAACTGAATATTCAGCTTTTCGCAACACTCACTCTCGTTGTTTTTTCAACCGGCTGTGCTACCACACAAAGTCCACCTAAGGTCGCCGACAAGCTGATCTGGACGTCTGATGGTGAAGTTTCACGGCCAATGTGGACGCTTGTGGCTGAGTTTGATCAAGATGCGTCGGCACAGGTTGTCCGTGTTGTGGGAATGAGCAACCGCCACAGCACCCAGAGGGGCGCCAGGGATGCAGCAATGGATGATGCCCGCCGACAAATTGCGAATTACCTGTCTAGCCAGATCGAGGACACAGTAGAGCGAATGGAGAGTGGTGGCGATGTGCAGAGTAGGGTGCAGGACCCGAAGCAAGAGTTGAACCGTCTGACGAGACAGGTTTCTATCCAAGCCGTCAATGGAATGAGAGTTGAGGAGTGGAGGTTTGAACAGTGGCTCGATACTGACAAACGGCAATCTTTTTACCAGGCCTTTGTTCGAGCTTCTGTATCGACAGATTCGTTTCGGGCTCATAGTTCCGGGCGTATAGACGATATGCGCGGTTCGAAGGGGCAAGACTGATGAATAAATGTTACTTCCTGGTCTTGATTGGTTTTGTTTGTTCCGCGAGCACTTGGGCTGCTTCCTCGAATTTGGTGACCGAACTACAAGAAGATCTACCTGCTTGGGCCTCGCAAACTCAATTTGAGGAGCATGGTGGCAAGAGGACAGTATTTGTGGGCATCGGGCACGCTGGTTCGGTGAATGATGCAAAAGAGTTAGCGATAGCTGATGCTCAAGCCCAGTTTCTTCTGGCGGTAGGTGGCGTAGTGATAACAAGCCAGAAAGTGGTGGAGTCCTCAAACAGTGGCAAGGATGGGTTATTCGACTATTCCCGCTCCGTTGAACGTTATACGGGCAGTGCCTCCCAGGCATTCTTCTACGACGCTGAGTCAGAGTTCGTTGCACAGCGCTCAGGGAAATCCGTTACGGGATACTTTCGGTTGAGCCTACCAACGGAATCGATTGAAGTATCCCGGGATGAAGCAGCGCGGGAGCAACGAATAGCAATCCTTGGTCGAGTTGAAGCCCGGCGTCTCGCTATCAAATCCCGAACCAAAAATGTAGAAGGCTACCGCTACGCAGTTGCCCATGAGCAAGCCTCAGTCAATCGCGAGGCAAGTGAAATGCGAATTGCTGTTGAATATGAAGCGCGGCGCAAAGCTCGGCATCAGGCGAGGGTTGCTGCAGCCAATCAGTTGTATGGCGCCTCTGTCAGAGTTCTTACTGTTGATGCTGGCAATCAGATGAATGCGAGCTACTCCGACGTTAGCGGCCTCGTTAGGTCAGAAATCGTTGCAGAGCGGGTATGGTGGGAAGGCAGCACCGCCGTTGCTGAAAGCTTCGTTCTTGGTTGGATGAAGGAGCCCAAATTATGAGGGCGGTCCTGCGAAATCTAATTATTTTGGCAGCGGTTCTATTCCTACCGGTTTGTGTTTTCGCTGGAACCCTCGTAGATGTCAGTGCGACTGGATCAAACCGGGCGGACGCTATCAATAAGGCTTTGGGCGAGTCTTTGGTTCAGGCGCTAGGTAGTCACGTGTTTTCAGTCACCACAATGAGCGGGGATCGGTTTAGCGCTATGTCTACATCGGTTGCTGGTGGGAGGGTCGAGCACTACCAGGTACTGGAAGAATACGAGACGTTTGATGGTGTGCACGTCCGCTTGCAGGTGCGTTTCTTGGACAGGGATCTTTCCGAGCTTGCGCCAGAGGAAGTCCAAACCTGGAATCAAAAGCTCACGGATTTAGGAATGTGGGATTGGGCCCAGCGAACCGTGGGTGAGTACCAACGGGTACTGAATGAGTTTTTAGTTGGTCCTCGGCACCAGTTCGACTCCGGCTATGCAATCGTTCTCCGGTCCTATGATGTTGAGGCTGTCGAAAAGGGCAAAATCGCGGGAAGTATTTATGTGGATATCACCGTAAATCAATCGTGGTGGAAGACCTATTATGCGCTTGTTGGAGCTTTAATCCCGCAGGGCAGCCAGGTAATCAACGAGGGTGCCGTAAAGGTTAATGGCGACACCGCTGGAGTGGATTTGGCTAGAAGCAGCAGGGTAGACCGGAGTTTACGATACGATTTGGCCCACCCTCTCCCAGTCCGTCTTTCTGTTGGTACCAACGTCTCGTATTTCATTCTCTATAAGAATGCTCTTTTGGTCTCAGCCCAACCAATGACCGCCGACTCCGCGCGAAATGACTATCAGCGATTGCAGGCCAGCCGAGATGAAATATCGTTGACGAAAGGCAACGTAAATGCTGGCAATGCGTTGATTGATCCAGAAAAATCGTTACTCACATGCGGTGTCGTCGCGCGGGGAAGCTCAGCGGTCTACTGCGGAACGAGGTTTACGGTAAAGATTCCATTCGAAGCCGAAAATGAGTCTGAGATTGTTGAAGTTATGAAAAAGGGGGTTAGGGCGGAGCTGAATCTATATGGCGATGCCTGTGAGTATGACTGTCACCTGTTTAATGACGAGATTGTCGAGGTGAGCCCACTCGAACTTTTGGAGCAGGCCATTCTGAGGGCCAGATAAACAGAGATCTCACCGCGAACCACGACACTGCGTTTTGCTAAAGGGACCTGAGTATGAATGCGACAAAGAAGGCATGGATAGTGATTTTTTGGCTTATTATGGCTGGATCTGCACCAGCGTCCGCCTGGAATTTTGATCAAACCAGAGCCCGGGACATTATGGATCGCGCAGCAAATGATGGCGACGAGACGGCCCGACTTCTGGTTGCGATGGCGCTTGATGACCGTGTGGATACTATTTTCGATGATTATGAATTTAAATTGCCCGCCAACGCTAATCGAAGTCGTTCGCATATCAACCATCTAGATCACGAATACATTTACGAGGGGCTAATGAATGGCTCTGGCGAATACGCATCGAAAGAGAGCCTTATGACGTATGCCTTAAAAGCACACTTTGCGCTTTGGAATGACAGATACTGGATCGCGTCGATTTACTACCAAACAGCAGAGCATATTGGTGAGCAACTAATTGAAGAAAGCGGGCTTCGTCCCGATATTACCGTCCTGACCTTTGATGCTCGGGCTGGGAAAACTGCGGCAATGCGTTGTAATGGGGAAACTCCACCTCAGGACTCAACTTATAGAATCGATAAGATGCTGGCAGGGCTAGAGAAAACGTCAAATATTGCGAAGAATTATCGTGCGTTTATTCAGCGGAGTTCGCTAGGAAAGATTGGCATGTGGGGATTGGAGCACTCAGGCTGTTGGGCAGCCCCGCTCTCTGGAGCAACAATCATTTACCCGATTGCGCCGTTCAATTATAACGTTAATGCATCGAGAAATTCGGGGCTGGTCCCGTGACCGGCCCCTCCATCCTTTGAAGTAGTCATTTGGCATTTCGTTTTTCTTGATAGCGTGAGTAGAGACACCACCCAGATAAGATTGCTCCGCCTAGGATGCCAATTGCCATTGCTGTCAGTATTCCTGCTTCAATACTCATTCGGTCAAATCCACGCTTCATTTCGATTCAGTCTTGTTATTTTTAATGCGAATAGGCCCCAATTGCCAGCCAAGCTGATCATCGAACCATCTTTTTGAGAAGTTTTAGGTACTCTCTGGCCACTTCTGTAGGCGCTGGACATCCAGGAACCTTTTCTGGAAGAGCTCTGGGGATTTCCTTGCTAAGATCCTCTCCAGCTATAACTCTTTTGCAGGCAATCGCGTACGCTCGCTCAAATATTGGCCGGCTCTTCTCGCGGCTTAATGTTCGTAGTTCATGTGCTCCTACCGATTGGGCTGCGACAAATACCGCTGGATGGCTCCAAGTTCGGTTCTGTCCAGTAGAATTTGTTTTCCGACACGCTTCCTGATACGCCATATCTATTGATGGTAACCCCATAACCTCAGGGTCAGGCTTGCACCAGTTGATGAACCTTCCTACTGGAGGGCAGTATTCGGAGGCGCTTTTCAGAGTTCTATGGAGTCCGCACTGAATTTCTAGGTCGCTTCGAATATTCGCATCCAAGAGAGCTTTCACCCAAAAAATCTTTGCTTTGTTCTCGACAGATTCGTTTGTCCACGTCAATTTCCAGCCCGGACAGATCAACTTAATCTGTTCAAATATCACGTTAATGCGTTCTGCCATTTCAATTTCGGCATCGCTCGGTTTCCGATGTGGCTGCATTTTTAACTTCCCCATAGCCAGGAAATGTCACCGTGAGTAGCTTGGTACGCCAAGGTTGTAGTCTCGTCACCTAACCTGGTTGCCTGCTTTTCTTCATCCGGAGTTGATTTCTTGCACTTACCGCCCGGCTTTGGCCGAGTATTAGTGATATTTTTATTTTTTGAGTATTTCTTGTTGGATATTGTCTTACATAAAAGGCCGTTTGCACCGGTGTCGGATTGACCGTGGCCCGAAAAGCCGGCATCGGGTTCCCCGTCCTTGGCACCGGCAGGTTTCTGAGGGGTCTGGCGAATCGTGATGCCAGTGATCCACCGCCCATACGCTCCTCGCACCTTTTCTCGGAGCAAGTAACCAGCATCCTCAAGTTCTCTGAAAATTCGCTGTTGTTTATCTTTTCCAATGCCAAATTTGTTCCGAATATGGTCAGCCCGGACCTCCCAGTTTCCTGGGAGCGACAGGAGGTAAACCAATACACCGATAGTGTCGAGCGAAAGCGGTGGATCTCTGAATATGTCATTTGGAATCGAAGCGAAATCTTTGGTTAGTCGTTTTTTATGAATCGCCATTGCGGCTTTCTCCCGGAGTTTGGATTCATTTACTATGGAAGCGCGCCGAACTGCTGTTGCCGCTGGCGCTCCCTAATGCGTGAAAACTAATTTACTCGGTTGCAAGCCGTCTGACTGAACACACGCAAGCGTAAAAATGGCTGCGTGTTGCGTTGACAAAACCAATGAGCGGTAATTTCGAGCGATCCCGCTACCATCTACAGATATTGCGTTCGCACTAAAGCGTAGGGATCAACCTAGGATGCATCTGTCGAGGCAAGCCGTGTCAGTAACTCGTTGGCTTCCTGCGGCCCCATATCACGAGGCTGCTCTATCTCCATGATGTGGTTCCTTGCACAAAGAGCTGAATATTTGAACAATGTCACCTATGGCGTAGTGCAAATATGTCACAGGATTTCATGGAAAGGTTGATCGCAGTGGGCTAAGCTTTTGTTTTATAGGTATAAGGCCTTGCGAGTGGGGGGGCGAACGGAATAATGAAACGGTCAAAATTATTCACTCGCAAAGTGCTCTGTCTAATTACTGTTATACAGAAATTCATCATCTATCGAGGGGCTCCAATGGCTGGTAAAGAATTCAATTGGGATAAGCATTTTTCAAAACTGAGCTGGAACGAAGTGCGTGAAAACTCCCCGGTCTTTGATGGTCAGCGTCTTCCCTCACTGTTTAGTCCGGACAACACTCGCATCTACGTTTCCTCACTGGACCTAGAGTTCGCGACCGATGATGTACGAGAGCTCGCAGCGGCCCTGGAAGATATAAAGACAACATTCGATATGGCCAAACGTTCGAATGGGTATTACAAGATGGCGATGGCCAAAAGCGATTTTTCAACTGTGCAGGGTTTGCTGTCTCAGCTTGGTGTGGACGAGTCGAGCCATCGCTTGGTCGAGGATTCTGTATAACCAATGTGGTGGTGCGTTCCGGGCCTCTGGCTCTCCACCAGACGCCCATTTCGCTGCGCTACATGGTCACCGCTAAACAACGGCGCTAAATTCTATGAGTATCACGTTTAGACATTCAGCCGGTTTTGGAAAACGCATCGAGTATTGGGTGGCCGGCTTAATGCTTAAAGAAGGCATCGACGTCTACATGCCGCTAATCGATGACAATGGCATTGATGCGGTTATTCGTCGACCCGACGGTACTTTTATAGAGGTCCAAATCAAGGCGAGATCCCACAACGTCAAGATGGGAGATGCAGCGTTGTTTGCCGCGCTCACACACGAAGTCCGAGATAATTATTGGTTCGTTTTTTACTCAGAACGCTTGGAGACTTTCTGGATAATGACCTCAGAAGAGTTTGTTCAGGAGTCCGTCCAGAATCGCACCGGAAAAAACCAGGGGAAACGCTCGATATGGTTCAATGGGAAGCGCAAGAATAAGGAAACAGGCGAATATACAGAGCACTGCCATGACCGATTCAAGAAGTATATCGAGACGGATTTCTCACGGCTGGTCACACCGGTGCGCTCTGCGTTACATCATTTAGAGAGTCCTATTGACGATGAGCTTTTTTGAAGAAGAATTGGGAGCCACCCAACTAGAGGCTGAGCGGGCAGAAAAACACGAACGACTTTATCACTACACTGGTGTTGAGGGCCTGAAAGGAATCCTTGATAGTGATTCGCTATGGGTGACGCAGATTCAATACATGAACGACTCGAAAGAGTTCGGGCATGCGGTTGATATCGCTCTTGAGCTGATCAAACGAAGAAAAGTTTCTGCTTCTACCCAATTAGCAAAGTTTTATTCAGTCATGGAGAACACGTTGTACTCAAGCAATGGAGCGCGAACATTTATTTTTTCCATGACTGAGAATCCTGACCAGCTAAGCCAATGGCGTGGATATTGTGGGCTAGGGGGCTATTCAATTGGATTTAATAAATCGGCTCTCCAAGAGCTATGTAGCACTTCCAATTTTAGGCTGGAAAAGTGCGTCTATGATAACTCCGAGAAGGAAAGGGTTATTGGTGAGGTAATTGACGGGGCAGTTGACTACTTTAACTCTCAAAATGGCAGAGACGACTATGATGTCATTGAGCACGAAAGCAAGTTTTATGGCCGCTTCCTCAAGATAGGCTCAACAATGAAGCACTCATCTTTTGTCGAGGAGCAGGAGTGGCGTCTCATCGGAGGTCCATTTCCCTGGACAGATCAGCAATCCCAATGGCGAACAAGGGATGGGGTTTTGTTGCCGTACTATGAGGTTAAATTGGAAAGGGATGCAGATGGGTACCTACCAGTTTCGGAGGTTTATATTGGGCCATGCAAAGAGAGGCAGTTGGCTGCTGACTCGCTTCATGTATACATGCAGGTCACTAAAAACCTATTTCGTAGACGCTTTTCAAAAACGCCATACCGTGGATAGACGTAAAATACGCGCAACATAAATGTCTTTTATGCGGGTTCGCGCTATAAATGACACATGTGTGGTCTGCGTTAATCTCTTGGGAGTCCCGTGAAGATTAGATACATAAAACTAGGTGATGGAGGGAAATGGGAACGCGACTGCATAGAAGAGCAGCAGGCGCTTAGGCTCGGGTACGAAAGCCCCCATCATCAGGAATCGTTGAGCGGAGACTGGGATACCGTTCGCAACTTTTGGCTTTCTGCTAGAAGTGGGAATAAAGGTGCGGCAAGCAGAGACTTGAATCAGATTCGTGATTTCTATGAGCTTTCAGAATCTGATATCTGGATCACGTTTTACCAGAGAAAGATGTATTGGTGCCATGCTCATAAAAAAGTTTACGAACTCGAAGATGGCAGCAGAATCAGAAATGTCATTGGTTCCTGGAGTTGTTGCGATAAGAACGGAAGCCCGCTTTCCATCGAAAATATCGATGGCAGAATCACAAAAGTTCAGGGGTATCGTGGCACTATTTGCGGGGTCGAGCTTCCAGAGTATCTGCTAAGAAAAATTAACGGCGAGGTCCAGCCTGAAATTCAGTCAACGAAAGAAGCATTGGTAGCCTTGAAACTCAATATTGAAAACCTTATCAAAGGGCTGTGGTGGAATGACTTTGAACTACTCATTGACCTGATTTTTTCCCAGTCCGGTTGGCAGAGAATATCAGTGCTAGGAAAGACAGAAAAGGATATCGATCTTGATGTTTTTTCCCCTGTTACGCAGAAGCGCGCGTTCGTTCAGGTGAAATCCACTACAACAGCAAATCAAATCCAAAGCTACCGCGAAATATTCAACCAACACCATCAGTACGATGAGATGTATTTCGTCTTCCACACATTTTCAGGAAATCTTGAAAAGCTGGACATAGATGATCCAAGGGTTGCTGTGTGGGATATTTCAAGGGTAGCTGACTTGGTTATAAATGCAGGCTTGATCGATTGGCTGCTTGCGAAGAGAACTTAAGAGTCGGCTACACAGCAACCGGTTTTCCGCAGCTGCGCAGCTCCAAACCGGCGCGAGAGTCTGGCGTTAGAACTCAAGGAGACGATTTGTGGACGGCGAACGCATTCAGAATTATTGGTCCGATGAGGTCGATGCGCTTGTTAGAACCTATCGCCAGTTCGAAAAGCTCATACCTTCAGAGCGAGTCGATGGCGCCGCTCACCCAGGCGAAGACGGGCGATACGTAGAAGATCTTGTCCGCGAGTACTTGCAGCAATTCTTACCGCGTGATCTGGAGGTCCTCACCGGCTTTATTCTCAGGCCTGCGGTTAAGACGGGTGAAACTGGCCGAGAGCGTAGCAATGATCAAGATCGGAATTCTGGGCAACTGGACATCATTGTCTACGATTCTGCCGCGTACCCAGTGTTTCAGCGATTTGGGAATAGCGTAATTGTTCCTCCTGAGGGAGTAGTCGCTGTCATCTCGATAAAGAAGCACCTGAATGATGACGATGTATTGCACGAGTGTGGTGAACTATTTGATGCAGCGAGCCTTTGCCAAACGCTTCGATCCAATGACATAGATGACAAGGTACGAGGGCCTTTTCTTGCTCTGGTTTCAGTCAAGTCCAAGATCGATAAGAAAAGAACGGATAACCTTGTTTGGATATTTCAGAAAGTTCAGGAAGCTTATGCATTTAAGGCTGACGTTACATTTGATCAACTCATCGGATATATCGGCGCCCTAGACGAGTGGAGTATCTTCAAGAGAAGACCCAACAATCAATCAAAAGCAGCAGAGTACGTGGGTTTCAATCACCAACCGAACGAATCGCATTTAGGTCTTCAATTTTTACTTACCGGCATTTTGAGTGTGTACTACGATGATTCACGTCGAACAGTTCGGCGCCCCGGGTTCACAGCGTTCCCATCCGGTAGGCCACATGACAAGAATCTCGGAGAGATTTCTTTCACCAAGCTCCGGTGAAGTTGAGTTCGAACAACGTGTTGCAGGATAGGGGAAAGAGTGCTGACACCAGACCAAATTCGAGAAGCTTTGCTTAACGTCATCGATGAGCAAAAAAATGGCAATCTTCAAACTGTTTCGATTTTGAGGGCAGTTAAAGAGCGTCTGGAACTCCCCCGTGACGTTGGTCAGGAACGATTGGTTTTGGCCGAATTTCACCGATTGTTTACTACGGGGTATCTCGCTTGGGGGCAAGATCTTGCGAATGCAAACCCCCCATTCTGCCATGTCACTTCGCGTGGGAGTTCGGCGCTTGAGCAACTGAGCCGAGACCCGGGCAATCCGCAAGGTTACAAAGAGTACCTCAAGCGGAACAGCAGTCTTCCACCGGTTGCTGAAGCTTATATTAGTGAAGCCTTGGACTGTTACGTGAACGGCCACTACAAGGCGGCTGCGGTTATGCTAGGCGGCGCTAGCGAAAGATTGGTTCTGGATGTGCGCGACGCTATTGTTCAAAAAATCGTCCGCGAGGGCGAACCTCACCGTAGCCAACTTGAGGACTGGCGAGTAAAAAAGGTCTTGGGTGGTCTAAAGAGTTATGTGGATGAGAAGAAGGCCAAGCTGGACCCGGAATTACGAGAAAAGTTTGAGGCATATTGGGCTGCGTTTACCCAACAGATTCGAGCGGTAAGGAATGATGCGGGGCATCCAAACAGCATAGATCCAGTAACCTATGAGTCCGTTCACGCCGGATTTTTGGTATTCCCAAATGTTGCGGAGATGGCAAATCTTTTAAAGACCTGGGCGGCCACGGGATCAAAATGACGATAACAAGGGGGCAATAGGACCTTTACTACGCAGTGCTCCCCATTACCGCCGGTGTTAAGCCTTCAGAAAAACCTCGAAATCTGCATCCTGGGTTTGGTTCGATCAGTCAATCGGACGATTAGTCTTTTGGATGCCCCGTTTCAAGCATTTCCACTTCGGCCCGAGCGACATCGTCGTGATCAACTACCACACGAGAAGCTGAGAGTGTCAAAACGCGGGTTAACTATGAACGTGAGTCTCAGCCATGGAAATTCAAATCTGCACCCAAAAAATAATAATGCAACTTATTGAGCGAAAACGTTTTTATGGAAATTCAATGGGCGTAGTTTCACTTGTAAGAATATCCAGTAACCTTTTGTATTTAAACAATAAAAAATTATCAGAAAGCTCGTCCTGCAACTCCGTGTACGCCGGTTCGATTCCGACCCGCGCCTCCATTTTTACCCTGAATTTCAATAGACTAACTCGCCTGAATTTGGCCGGGTTTCTCATGCAAAAAATATCCAGATAAACCCAAAAGGCCTCGATCAGGCGATGAAACAAATCTTCCTGTTTAATCGTAGTAGGCTTGAACCTTTCCTTTCAGAGTCATCAGAAGCGGCTGTCCGCGACGATCCAGCGCTTTGGGCGAGGCGATTTTTATCCAACCTTCACTGATGCAGTATTCCTCTACATTGGTGCGCTCTTTGCCATTGAGCAGAATACCAATATCGTGCTCGAAAACTTCTGCTACGTGGTGCGGGCTATTGGGGTTTCTTGAAAGTCGATCCGGTAAGGCTGGCATCGATTTAGTATCGCTCATGCTAGTGACCTGCATTAAATGAAAAGAGCGCCATTCTAGGCAATATGGTTTTGGTGCTCAAGACATCTCTGTCGTTGCCGGCAACAGGGCAACAGGTAGCTGGCGGATGCTAACGACAGGGCGACTGTTCCTCACTCGGTTTAGGGGCAACCGAATGTGTCAGGGCGCGTCCAACCACGTAACCGGCTGTCACACCCACCAGCGCCGTCACCGGCCCAATCAGGCCGCCCAGCAAGCCGCCAACAAACATCAGTATTACGCTCTTCATACAGATTCCTCCCGCCTTCCTGGCAGCTGCACTATTCCGAGTATAGGGCATAGTGCCCAATGATGGGTTGACCCGCTGAAATTATCTTGGCAGAAGCCTGTATATTTAAACAGTATGCGGTGTAAAGCATCTACTGCATTCTGCTTGGCGTGAAGGTCATTCAGCCCAGCCAGGACTCCCGGGTTATTGTGCAGCAGGCCCTGAACCTGCTTCGACCTATGTATTGTGGAGGATTGGATTACGCCAAGGCCAGCGAGATGCTGGGTGAATTGGTGGGAGAAGCGGGGGTTCAAGAGGATCGCCAGACAACGGCAGACCGGAACGCCTGATGGCGGTGATGGATGCCATTAACCGAAAAGTCAGGGCTACGGTCTACTTGACCAGAAAGGCGGGGCCTGCTGCCTATGCTATGCAGCGGGGGCATTTGTCGCCGGCGTATACGGCGCGTTGGGATGACTTGCCAAGGGTTCGTTAATAAACAAAAGCGGACATTCGAAACCTCTCTTCCCTTGAGAGAGTCCAGGCCAATTGCTGACTATTCATATAGTAGCACCGGTGGAGCAAATCACAGACGTCAAACGATTACACGAAAAGGTAGTCGGGCCGCGCTAAGCTTCTGTTTTATATGCCAATAGAATGGTTCATTAAAGACTCAGAGGCAGAAATATCGAAGCGGGAAAATTTCTGCAATATCGAAGACACCTGCAAAATTTCTGCTAGTCTTTTAGACGCGACTCTAATTCGGTTGTATAGGGATTCTACTCAAAACTGGAGAAAGCCACCATGGCACTACAATCCGATGAAGCAAGAAAGCGTCATGAATTGATGACAAAAATAACCGTCAAAGCGTGGACAGATCCATCGTTTAAAAAGAAGTTGCTTTCAGACCCTAAAGGCACACTCGCTGCCGAAGGCTTGAGCATGCCCAAAAATATGAAAGCAAATATTGTGTTTCATGAGGACGATGAGAATACGAGAAATTTTGTCATCCCCGCACCGCCACAAGCACTATCATTAAGCGAAAAGGATCTGAATGTATTGGCAGCGCAACGCTTATCTATACAACTCGAATTGTTCTAAATTATAAAATCGCCAGCCTCCAGCTGGCTATTTTATTGGTGCTAAAATGACCGAATTTTCAAAGATACTATCTCCAATTTCAGCTGACCTTTTCTTCAGTGATTATTATGAAAGGAAACCTTTATATATCCCGCGAAGCGGAGAAAATAAATTTGTAAATTTGCCTGGCATCGATGGTTTTGAGGAGTTGTTATGGCGTCACGAAAGCAAGCTCGAGCGGATACTTCGCGTAAATCACAGAGGAAATTATAAACAGATTCCACACCACGCATCTGGAAAGGATGCATTTCGTTGGGCAATAGATTCTTTTGGTGATGGGTGTACATTAATACTTAATGGAACAGACCATTTGTCAAAAGAAGTCGCGGAAATAGCTCGATCTATAGAGGAGGAGACTAATAGTAAGGTTGCTGCCAACGCCTTTCTTACACCTGCTAACAGTAGAGGATTTTTGCCTCATTTCGATACACACGATGTATTTATCATGCAACTTGAAGGAGAAAAGCATTGGCACTTATATGATCAGCGTGAAAATTTACCATTAGATAGACAGATCTATTTGATCGATCAAGAAACCGTAAAAGATCCCAGCTACAAATATGTTCTTTCACCCGGAGATTTGCTTTATGTGCCGCGTGGGATGCTGCATGGGCCTTTTACAAAAAGTCAGTCCTCCCTCCATATAACAATGGGTTATCGTCCATTGAGATGGAGGGACTATCTTATTGCTATGGTTGATGTGATAGCTGAAAGTGAACCAAGGTTGAGAGAGTCAATAAGGCCCTCAGATAACTCTCCAAACAGTGAAGATGTCGAAAAGATTTTTGGTCTTCTGAGTTTAAAATCGGAATCTCCCTACATACAGAAATTATCGTTGGAGAGAGTTAGGGAAAAGTTTGTATCTCAACTTAGAACATTGCCGGGTGGGCATATAAGGAATCTAGAAGCCTCAAGTATGGTGAATATGGATACCAAGCTTCTAAAAAGGAAAGGTTGTGTTTGCAATATTACCGAGACTAGTGAAACCGTTAGATTGCAGTTTCCCGGCATCGGACTCTCCTCTTCAGATGATTTGCATCCAGGTTGTATTGAAGCACCAATAATGGCCGGTGGCGCGATTAGATTTATTGCGGGAAGCGACGACGTGTTTACAGCAAGAGACCTTCCAGGAATTCTCACGATTGACTCGAAAATTGACTTGTTAAAGAAACTTGTTAGAGAAGGTTTACTTGTTGTGATTGAAAGAAATGTGTCCCAGTCATGCATTTAGAAATTATTAATGGATATCCTTTTATAGAGTTATTTGAATCTATGCTAATGGATTTGATCACTGAAAAATCGGAAGTTATTAAATCCGAGATGTCATTAAATTGTAGTACTCTATTTTCGCATGAGACCAAGCTTGAGATTTGTAAAATTGTTGTGCCTCGAATATACAAAAGATTTTTTGCATATAGGTTGTGCTCGCCTTTATTAAATAATGGCGTATACTCTTCTTTCATTTCTAGCTTCAAAAATGAATTCTCGAGTGAGTTTGAACGATCTGGATTACTTGATTTGGCTATTAAAAAAATAGAATATTTGTTTGCTGAGTATATAAATATCGCAGAAAGCATTAAGAAAGACAAAGCACTGCTTCTAAGCCAATTTGGATTTGGGTCTTTTGATGAAATAAAGGTTCATAATATATCACTTCCTTTGAGTGAACCTCACATAAGTGGCTGCGTCAGAGTTGTAACGTTTGTGAGCAACAAAGAGATCATTTTTAAGCCTAGGTGTTCATTTTCTGAGTTGCACTGGCATAACATTGTAAAATGCCTTCAAAATAATGGTAGGAGCCGGTTAAAGTCAGCATATTGTTTATGTGCAGATGATGATAGTGGCTGGATGGAATACATTAGAAATAACTCCTTAGAAACAGAAAGCAGTTGCTCAGAATTTTATCAGAACATGGGTGAGCTTTTATTCTGGATTTGGCTTATAGGCGCTAGAGACGTAGTTAGGTCAAATGTTATAGCGTGTGGTAGTTTTCCGATTTTAGTTGATTGCGAGACCATTTTTTACCCAAAATTATCAGATATCCCTTATAGTTTGGGTTCTACCGGGGCATTGCCAGAACCACAAATCATGCTTGGTGGTGGATTTTGCAACACCTCTGCAATATGCCTTTCGGGTCAAAATAAAACTACTATTCTGCAATGCGACTTCAATGACCCAGATGAATTCGTTATTGAATACAAAGAGTGCAATCCGAAGTTTTCGGCTAACATACCGATTTTAAGGGGCAATGGAGTTTATGCTGATGAGTTTGTAGAAGATATAATATTAGGATTTGTAAGTGCTGCGGAGTTTGCACTAAGTAATAAAGATTTTATTTATGATTCCGAAATATTCAGTAAAATAAATCTGAAGACTAGAATAGCTTTTAGGCCAACTATTGTTTATGGGGATGCTATTTTAAGTGCTATTGAAGATTCGAGCCAAGGGACACTTGCCTCTTTGAGGCGACGTTTAGAAAATATTCCGATTAATTATTGTAGATCGGAATTAAAGAAAAAAATTATTCTGGAGTTCGAGCTTGATTTGTTATCTAAGTTGATCGTTCCAGTCTTTTATCTAGATGAAGACGGTCAAGGCTCTCAGCATATAGGAAAAAATTATTTTGATATGTTTATTTCAGGAAACAGGCTTGCGAGTCAGCGATTGAATGATCTTAATAGGGATATGGTCAGAGATATGGCTGGCGAAATAGCCGCCAGTTTCGTTCAAGGCTAACGAAGTGGCGCTCTCGGACAAATTTTCCGCTACGCTCCAAATTTTGCCGCAGAGCACGGGGTAGATCGCCCATTCTTAATGTCCGCTCTGCGACCTTTCGTCATTGCCGTCCCCATTCATTTCCTCCCATTTCAACCAACCGAGACGCGGCTCGTCGAAAGGAAAAGGCGAGATCATTGGCGGACGATAGCTGTGCCAGTGACACGCCAATTCGACCCGTCGCCGACCACTCATAATATTCTCCTTCTTTGGTGCGAATCATGGTCGTCGCAAAGGAGCTCGAGTTCCCCCCCTTCTCATTGACAATCAATTCTCCATCTCCATCACTGCTTTCGACTTGCGCTTCAAAATCAACAAACAACTCGTCGAGCGGGACTTGTGCCGCCAGCACTAAGCGGGTGCGAGATTCATAACACGCGTCAATGAGGGTCACGAATCGTCGTGCTTCGTTGAGGTGATTGGCGTCCAGTTGGGGGACGCGTTCCATGATGATGACCGGAAATCGGCAGCAGAGGGAAATATAATCAGCCGCCCCAAGCGGTTGGTAGCACAGGTCGGAAAAGTCGAACCAGGCACACCGGGCATTGAATCGGGCAACCTGGACGGTGCGACCAAAGAGCACAGGAATGGTCTCGGCCTCAGCCTCAGTTCCGGATGCAGTGTCACCAAATATTTCTTCCAACTGCGCCTGTATGTTGTTGTTAGTATTATTATCGCCATGAATATCATTGTTTGACCAAAAATAGGATTGACCATCCGCTCGATTTTCAAGTCGATAATCCTTCTGGGAATCCTCCATAGAAATAATGTCGGACGTGTTTTTCAACATGTCGATGAATGGTAAAAAGAGGGAGCGGTTGATGCCTCCCTCATACAAGGCATCGGGGGATCGATTCGAGGTGGCCACCATCACGACATTCCAATCCAATAATAATGAAAACAGTCGCTTCAAAATCATGGCATCGGCAATTTCTGTCACTTGAAATTCATCGAAACAGAGGAGTTGGGCTTCTTGTGCCAATTGTTGCGCGATGACGGGGATCGCATCACCTTGCGGGTGTTCCTGTTTGTAGACAAAGATTCGATGATGGACGTCTAGCATGAATTCGTGAAAGTGGACGCGGCGTTTGGTTATGTTTATGTGTTTGTGGCTGTCATTAGTACAGCAAGAATTATCATCAGGAACAGAAACCGACGCGTAAAAGAGATCCATTAGAAAGCTCTTGCCGACCCCGACCGGTCCATGAATGTACATGCCTCGCGGTGGTGGACCAAAAGACCACAAATGGAACTTCTTTCGAAGAAAAGACTGAGCGTGTGCCAAGGATCGCGCCAGTAACCGTAACAGTGGACTGCTGTATTTAAAGCTGCCCTCTGTCGGTCCGTCGCTGCGTACTGATACTGGTGGGAGCGAGGTAAGAGAACCGTGCAGGGCATCGAATTTTGCCGCCAAAGCGACCTGCGCGTCATCTCGTCGCACCTCCCCCGCATCCATCATGCGTTTATACGCTGCTGTCACGGGGCCTGTCGGGAAGGACCGCCAAGCGACGCGATGTTGTGCTGTCATATTCTTCACCACAGTCTTCATCATGGAACTGATGAGTTTATTAACATGGTGGTTTGGTACGCTAGATTTCTGTATGGGTATCAAATTAACCCTGACACACCTCCTCTATTCGGCAAGCCCCGGCTTCTGCCCTGTCGCTGCGAACATTCCTAAAAAAGAAGCTTAATACAGTGGGGGGAGAGTATTGCTCCAGCCGCTTGAATGTTCGCTTCGCGACCAGACCGAGCTTCCCAAACTTCTAAACGAAATCGAACATTGGAGTGCTCTCGCGTTCTCCATTGGATCGGCGGATCAACAGTCCTGATCTTCATTGGAAATGGTGAAATCTGCCAACAGATTTTCCAACGCTATTCGCCCATTAATGCTTCAAAATCGACATTTCTTGTATTCTAATCTGGTCACTCATAATCACTGTGTTAACGTGCTTTAAACGCAGTTTATTGTCTTTCAAAGTTGTCGTGGAGTGCAGTATGGGAAAGCAGAGCATTGAAAATTACGAGGGTGGAAACTGGCCGTCCACCACAGGCAACCCTTCAGGCGGTGGCCGCGGCAACGCTGAGCCCTCGGGATACCACGACGACTGGGACGATAATGATGGACCTGTAATCCGAGCGCCCTCCATCTTTGAAATTATTGAAAGAAACAAACTCGAAGCTGCAAGTCGAGAAAAAATGCGCCGCACACCGCCCCATGTGCCCCCTAACGCACGTAAATTGCGTGGGAGATTGATTTACAGCGGATTTCCCGGAAAACCTTCGATAGAGCTGGATGTTGGCTCAGGGCGGCGGCTGTGGCTGCGGTTTTCAGATCGCTATGCCGATCATTTTGTCGCCATCGAAAAGCCTTATTTAGTCGATTACTGGATCGTTGGAGATGAAGTTACCGTTGCTCTCAATGAGCGCAATGAAGTGATCTCCTATCAAAATATCGATCTGACTGACAATCGAATTAATTCCGAGGGTCGGTACAGCCGTCATGGCTCCTACCACATGAATAAGCATCGTCAGGAGAACGACGTCCGGCGTGGTCGATCATTCGAGTCCGTTATTAGCCGACATCCAACCAAAGAAGATATTGAAAGAAACAAATGGAAGCCTCTACATCTACGAACGCCGAATCTGGGCTTCATTGAAACAAAAGACGCGAACATTGCTTGGCGTATCGTCAGCGGTGACTACGAAATTCCGGGAGTTGGGTTCCGTAATCTTAAACAAGCCAAGAACTGCCTCATTGAACTGGTTAAGCTGGGCAGGCTGTGTGAACTTAGCCTGTCTGAATTCCGCTTTCAGTCAGAGACATTTGGGATTGGTCAAAATGCCCCACAAATTTATCACTGCTGCTTGGTAAACAAGCACGGCCAACCGCCCAAAAACTGGAATCACGGCATCCCGATGGTGACCACTACTGCCGGAATTTCAGTTCCGCATCGGAACGCAGATCGCACTGAGTATGAAGACTGACCAGCAATTTATTCTTGAGCAGAGAGCCGGCGACAGGCGCGCAGGAACGACTCTCTCGACACGCCTACATTATCCTTAAAATCGCTGAGGTCGAGTAAAAGGTCAAAAGAATTGGGATTTCGAGTGTACGAAGGTTTCGCTTTCCTCTGCGAGCCCGAACGTCCGCTTTGCGACCACGCCGAACATTGGCTTTCTTCGCACCAATCAGGCTGCAAATGGCCGATTTGCTCTGGATTTTCTAGCTTTTACGCTCAGTATTCACCCACCGCCGAATCCAATCCAAGGCACCTTCCGAAGGGTTGGAACTACACACCCCACGAAACTCACCAAGCACCCACGGCTTTTTCTCCGCTGATGTTGCGGCCGGAGGAGTTTGATCTGTAGCTGGATCCAGAGTTTCACTCGACGGATGCGTTTCAAGGGCTGATGAGAACGCATACCTCCGCGCCTCCGGTGTGTGAGCCGGCGCGGAGTGCCCAATTGCTAGAGCCCCTGGGCACCCCGCCGCAGCCAGCCGTGCACGAAGGCTAGCTTGTGGCGGGCATAACTGGACAACACGAATGGATACAGGTCCGAGAGCCCCATAGACCGGTTAACATGATTCACGCCGACAGCAATCGAAGCGGCAATGTGAATCAGGCGCTGGGCGTCGGTTTCTGAGTAGGGGTCCCAACCGGGGCTTGGCAACTCAGGTGACGTCAGCCCTGAGGCCACGAAGCTGTCGGTCAGGTCTGTCAGGTGGAGCAGATGCGCCGCCGTTTCTGCCCAATCCTCGTGCGGATGCGCCGAGGCGTAGCTGGTCAGATAGTAATTTCTCCAGTCCTGTGGTGGGCCGTTTTGGTAATGGTGCTGTAACGCATCGGGATAACTGATGCGCTCGTCACCGAACATTTCACGAAACGCGTCCAGAAAATCTTCACGCAAGCTCAGGCGCCACCAAAGCATGTGTGCGATTTCATGACGCATGTGGCCAATCATGGTTCTGTAGGGCTCTTCCAGTGCCTCCCGGCGCGTCGTGCGCAGCACCGGATCGGCCTCTGCCACACTGATCGTGACCACCCCCTGAGCATGGCCCATTGGTACGGGCGTAGGGCCTTCGGCAAGCATGTGGAAAACCGGGCGTGCACCGGGATCTTCCGGACGGAACCAGTGCCAGCGGCCAAGGTTATCGATTGCCCAGCGTTTGGCGGCTTCTGTTTTTGCCCAATTGAGTATGGCGTTGTCGATGGACGGATCAGGTGCCAGCGCTGTCATGGCGCAGGCTCGGCAAAAGGCACCTTGCTCGGGTGCAATCCAGTTACAGCCAATCACGCTGCGATTGGCGCAGAAGGGCGGCATGGGGAGAAAGGCCCGCGCCTGAGGGTCGTAAGCGACGGGAGTTCCGTCAGCTGTCGAGAGGTTATCAAACCAGAGTGTGCCGGAACCGACCGGGTTTGCGAAAACACGCATATGTTCGTCATCCAGCAAAGTGAGTTTTGAGTATGGAAGCTACTGGCATCCTCTGTCCAACATGGAGAGAGGTGGGCAACCCTATTGGGGGATTCTCGAAGGCCAATAGCGCGCTATGGCTGGCTTTACGCTGCCCCATATCTAACAGGTCTGAAGGAGATAGTCGGTTCGTCACCGCACACAGTGCTCAAGGCCTCAGTCAACCTCCTTCGTGCCCTAGCGAACAGACCGGGCTATTCCACTGACGTAGTCTGGAACCTCATCCAGCGCGGCACAGCGCGCTAACAGGCACGAGAGAGATCGCTCGCCGCGCAAGCCATTTGCGCGGTGGGTCCTGATGCTGCCGAGAATTCCAGGGAGCCATACACATGCCTATAGCCATTCCACTAGCGGATTATATCCGTGCAGAGATCGAGCCCATTCTTCAGGATTGGGAAGCTTTTGCCAAAACGCTTTTCCATGCCCGGCACATGGGTAAAGCCGGGCTACGCGACCACGCCAGGGAAATGCTTTTGGCGATTGCGGCCGACCTGAATTCGTACCAGAGTGAATCAGAGCGACTTGCCAAATCCAGAGGCGAAGAACCAGAAACAAATAGAAATGACGATGAAACCTGGGCAGAAGTGCACGGAGAGGATCGACAAACCAGTGGCTTCAGCGTTATCGACACCGTTTCCGAGTTCCGGGCCCTGCGAGCCAGTGTGGTGTCACACTGGACACGATCGCACCCGAATATTACCAGCCAGCAGCTTGAAGAGCTTTCCAGGTTCCATGAAGCCATAGACCAGGCCGTTGCAGAGTCGCTGGAGCAGTATGCGACGGGCAAAGAGATGGAAACCCGGCTGTTCGGTGCGATATTAGTGGCGTCGCCTGACCCGATTTATGTGCTGGATCTCGAGGGCAAAATTATCTATGCCAACAGGGCCACCGCCGATCTTTTTGCCATGGATATCGGATCGATCACCGGAAAATCCACCCTTGATCTGGGGTTTCCTTTCGCACCGGAATTCAATCGTAAGTTTGAGAGGGCTATGGCCGATCAGTCCATTTATCGGGGGAAGTTCGCCCATGCCTTTGCCTCTGGTCGTGGCGAGCGGTTCGAGTACCTGCTTGCACCTGTGCTGGACGAGGATCAGATTACAGAGGCAACAGTCTGTATTTCCCGGGATATTACCGAACAGGCACTTGCCGAAGAAGCTGTATGGCACACCGCGCACCATGACTTCCTGACCGGATTGCCCAATCGCCGACTTTTCCTGGATCGCCTGGAACAGGAAATCAAGCACTCCAACCGCAGCGAGCTGCCGCTTGCTCTTCTGTTTCTGGATCTTGATGGTTTCAAGGACGTAAATGACTCGCTCGGCCATGAGGCCGGTGACCGCGTATTGTGTGAGGTGGCTGAGCGTCTTGCAGGTTTTGTCCGGGCAGACGATACGATTGCTCGTTTGGGCGGCGACGAGTTTACCGTGCTACTCAGTGCGGCCAGGCAGCGCACAGATATTGAGCAAATTGCCCAAACCATTATTGACGGGTTAGAAAAGCCGTTCCAGAGTGCACAAAAAACTGTGGGAATTTCTGCCAGTATTGGAATCGCGTTCTATCCGCAGGATGCACCCACGCCCACTGCATTGCTGCAGGCGGCCGATCATGCCATGTATGTCGCCAAAGCCCTGGGCTCAAACCGTATGTGTTTTTACAGCTCAGTCGATGAGTTCAAGAGGCCTGTTGTCTGAGTTCAGACAACTGAAAATGTTTCCTCGGTCTTCGCTGAGTAGGTGCTGTCAGACATCGTTAAGGTGTTCATATTGCTTGAGGCGGTTATAAAGAGTTTTCATGCTGACCCCGAGAATATTTGCTGCTCTCTCTTTTTTTCCCCGACACTCTTGCAGTGTCGCGAAGATCAGAGTCTTTTCTGCCTCTGCCACCGATGAGCCAATCATCACAGTTACAGAGGGGCCGTCGTTGATGGCGGTTTCCAGCGGATGTACGACATCCTCAGGTATCTCATCCGCAGTGATTAGCCGATCGGCCATGATGTAGGCTCGCTGAACTGCATTTTTCAATTCGCGCAGGTTACCTGGCCAGGAGTGGTTTTCCAGTATCCGTAACGCCTTTTCTGAGAAATCGATTTTGCGCCCGTCCTGATCGTTGAGCTCTCGCAGAAATTGTCTGGCAAGTATTCGGATATCCTCCTTCCTTTCTCTCAAGGGAGGCAGGGCTATGGTGAAAACCTGTAGACGATAGAGCAGGTCGGCTCTCAGATCGCCATCTTTCACTTTGGATTCCGGGCAGCAATTTGTGGCGGCCACGATACGCACATCGGCCGCGGTGTCGCCGTCGCTGCCGACACGGTTGAATCTTCTGGTTTCCAGGACACGCAGTAGCTTGACCTGCAGATCAACTGGCATCTCAGTGATTTCATCAAGGAATAGGGTGCCGCCACAGGCTCGTTCGAAAACCCCTTTGTGTTCTCTGATTGCGCCGGTGAAGCTGCCTTTCTCGTGCCCGAACAGCTCACTTTCAATCAGGTGAGGCGAGAAGGCACCGCAATTCACCGCTATAAAAGGGCGGTCACATCGATGACTAAGTTTGTGGATTGCCTGGGCGATGATTTCTTTGCCCGTGCCGCTTTCGCCCCGTATAAAAACATTGGCGGTGGTTGGGGCAACCCTTCTAACCTGTGCTGCGACTTGCTGCATCCTGAGGGAAGCACTCGAAGCCAGGCTAAACTCAGCACCGACGGGGCGGGCTTTTAATTCCACGAGCTTCATGAATCGTTCCTTTTCACTTAGATTCGGCCTAATTTCGAATGGGCCCATTCCGTCTGTCCAAGCTAACACGGTAATAAAGCCCGCCTCTGTGCGATTGCCAACGCAGCTGAAAACATACCTTTGTAGGGCCAACGAATTGGCATTCGGTAAATTTGAGCAAGTAATAAGCAAATATGACCGGCCTAAACCTGTGTCTGCAGGATGATCGGTGCCAATACTTCCGAACGTGTACCTGGGGTGCCAAGCGATAACTTTACTAACTGCCTGAAAGTAATTGTTTAAAAAAAGAAAAGCAGATTCAGCACAGTGTCAGCTCTCGGGCATGGCACGGGGCTTGCGGAATGAATGGTGTCACCGGACACAAGTCCGGAATATCCAATTTTTCCAAGAGGAATCTATCATGTTAAAACAATTGCTAATCTCAACAGCGATTTCGGCTGCGTTACTCTCTGCGCCACTGGTGGCATCAGAAAAGACAATGGGTGATGACAAGTCGCATATGACTGGCCAGAGCTCCGCTGGCGGCTATGACACCAGAGATCAGGCAGGAACATCTGTCGATAACGCGGATTTCGATCGGCTTGACCTGAACAAGGATGGCAAGCTGGATGAGAGCGAGCTCAATCGCTTCGGCGCGACTGCGGCAGGAAGCCCGGATGATCAAGGCAATAAGGATCGCGGTGCCCGTATGATGAAGCAGTACGACCGTGATGGCGATGGAAGCGTGACCAATAAGGAATTTGGCAGCGGCTCTCAATCGACACCAGAGACCACTTTGGACCAGTGAAAGCTGGAATCTGAAGAGACCTTGTAAGAGTAATCGGAGTGCGACAGTCGTCGCCCTCCGACCTTTCCCCATTGACCACGATTCAATCAGACTCCCCAACGAAGCCGTTTAAGTAGAATTTTCCGATTACTTGCACATCTTGCCATCTTTACCTCTATCAACCCTGCCTGGCGGCTTTGCTTTTCACTCGCCGGGTCTTGTGGGACGCGACATCAAAGCCTTTGGCACGTGCTATGCAAAGTCTATTTGTGTTCAAACACTAATAGTTTGCAAATGTCACTCAGCGTCTCAGGAGAAATGTGATGGAACCAAACAATCCGAATACTCAGCAAGGCAGAGGCACGCAGCCACCGCCTAAATCGCCGCCACAGCCAGGTGCCTCGATGCAGCCGACGAGCGCAGCCGGGAATGAACAGCGTTCCGAGCCGAACGCTGAAACGGGTTCGGCCGAAAGCGGTGCCAGCGAGTTTGCCGTTGAAATGAAGAACGCCGCAAAAGCCAAAGTAAAAGAAGGCACGGATAACGCAAAAAGGGCGGTTACCAGTACCGTTAGTCACGGCTCTGAGGCCTTGGGGCGGGCGGCGGACACTCTCCGGGACCAGGGGAAGAAACGCTGGCTAAGACAACCACCTCCATCGCGACCGGCCTGTCTGAATACGCCGAACGACTTGAAAAACGTTCCACTGAAGACCTGATTCAGGATCTCGCTCGCCTGGCTCGCCAAAACCCGACGATTTTCGTGCTTGGCAGTGTCGGCATTGGCATCGCCTTGAGTCGGTTTTTCAAAGCATCGGCAAGATCGACTCGTGGACATGGCTGACTGACCAAGACCACCCCAACAAGGAATTCCAGGAGGCTAACATGGCAGATGCCGCTCACAATGGAAATCTCGATTCGCCCAGGTCAAATGGTGGAGTTCAACCTGCCAACCCGCACGAGGACAAGGTTCGGTTCTATGAGCTGGTCCGGCATCTGATCGACGATCTCGCACTCCTCTTTCGCAAGGAACTGGCTCTGGCGGGTTCGGAGGTTTCCCAAACACTCAGCGACTCCAAAAAAGGTCTCTCAGGCCTGCTCAGCGCCGTGGTGGTATTGAATTCCGGCTACCTGTTTCTGCTTGCCGCCGCCACGTTGGGGCTTGGACAGGTGATGGAGCTTTGGATGGCCGCTCTGCTTGTTGGGAGTGTAGTGACTGTTATAGGGCTGATTATGGCAACCGCAGGCAAGAAGAAGCTGCAATCGTCCGGCCTGAAGCCGGAACGCACCATAAACAGCGTCCAGAAAGACATGGAATCAGTAAAAGGAAAGGTGTCATGACGACTGCAAAAGAGCAATTTAAAAGCGACCTGCAAAAGGATCCTTCAGATCTGGAGCGTGAGGCTGATGGTGCACGTAAAGATCTTGAGGGCACAGTTGAAAAGCTGATGCATCAGCTTTCTCCCAGAGAACTGATCAATCGAGGAGTTGAAATGGTCCGGAACACAGGTGATGTTGATTTCGTTCGCAATCTTGTTAACCGCGTGGAAAGCAATCCGATTCCCACTGTGCTCGCCGGGGTGGGCCTGATCTGGCTGGCAACGGCTTCCAGTAGCTCCAAGACGTCATCTCATGACGTCGCCAGAAGGACCCGGGAAGCAGGCCATAAAGTGGCTGAAGGTGCCACGGATGCCATACATCGGGTACAAGACGGCGGTCGCCATACGGCCGAAAGTGCACGTAACGGACTTCGCAGCGCGCGCGACGGGTACAACCAGCTGCTAACTGAACAGCCCTTGCTGATCGGCGCCCTGGCAATGGCAGCCGGCGCTGCTCTTGGAACTCTACTGCCCAAGACATCGACGGAGGACCGTGTGATGGGAGATTGGAGCGATAAGGGATCGGACGCTATCAAGGAAAAGGCAGAGGAAAAGCTTCAAGATTTGCAGGGCAAGTCTTCCTCTGACAGTTCAGGCCGCGATGATGCCCCCGCAAGTGGCGATGACTCGTCAGATGGAAAGGGCCCCGGGCCATCTGCCGCGCCCCCGCCACCGACATCGCCTGGAACTGCCCGGGACTCTGGTAACAGCCATCGTGGAGCTAGCTATTAGGGAGATACGGACGGAGAGGTGCCGTTAGCCTTTCATCCTGAATCAGTGAGTCTGGGATGAATTACTCAATCACGCCGCCCACGCCCTTGTGGTGGAGGGCGGTCGAGCAGACGTGCCTCTGCACGAACTAGATCGATATCGTCAGACAGTGTCAACGCCACTTCAGAGTGGGCCAGGGCTCTTAGTGAATGCTTTTTAGCAGCCTCAGCCATTTGAGTGTCGCCAGTTTCGGCAAGGGCACGGAAGGCTTTCTGCAACCGGATCGACACCTCCACCATGCCTGCGCCGTCACGGGCAATGGCGGTGAAGGCATCGTCGAACAAATCATCGATCATTAATTCCGGAACCGACACTCGGTCATACGTGGTGGCCTGTAAGTTCTGGGGTTCCAGCGGGGTCTGCCAAAGGGTGAACAGCCGTACAAATGTGCCGATGACGTTAATAGCAGTTCCCGGATCATTAATGCCCGGCGATAGTGCCTTGTCGGCGATCTCGGACAGCGCGAGCAGCCCGAAGCGGGGGTCATCTTCAAAGGTGCGGTTTGAGCTGATGGTGAAGGCACTGACAAGACTCCCGGACAAAGGATCGGGTTCCGACCGGTCACGGGCATCAATACGTCCTGCAGTCTCCCGTGTAATACGAATCAGTGGACGGTGGGCGTGAACGAACGTACCAGGCAACGCGGTCACCATCAGATGGCAGTTGAATGATTCGGCGGTGGATTGCAACGTTTCCATATCGATGTGCTGAACATAACCAACCGTCGATGAGAATACCGGTATCGACTTGGCTTCGGCTTCGTTCGGGGGCACAGTCAAAGCACCCAGCGTCGGCGCATGACGTCGGCGATCCAGCGCGTCTCTGGTAGCCTTTTCAACTTGTTCGATGGTATTCACCACACGGCCAAGCCGGGCGATTCGGTCCACCCAGCGAACAAATGTGATGATGACTATGGTAAATACCAGGAGGGTAAGCACGAAAATCGCAAACCGGCCCGCAGACCCAAACATCTGATTTTGGACGGCTATCAGAGAAACAATACTGAAGATAAAGGCACCGATAAACGCAGATAATGCGTTCTGGGTGACGTCGTCGGCAATGACCAATGGTATGGAGCGAGGAGTCGCACCGGTGCTGGCGGAAGCATAGGCAGCCACCATGGAGCCCACCGCAAAGGTCGCAATTACCAGCATGCTGGACGCCATAATAGACAGCAGGGTTTCGACCGATTCCAGGGTGATCTTGGGCAGCGTTCCGGACAGGCCAGCGTCGTCAGCCAGCATAGCCATGAAGGTCCCGCCAATGGACAATACACAAAGCGCCAATGGCTTGATCCACAGTCGCTCTCTAATCCGGCTGAAAAAGAACCGCAGCCTGTCTGAAGTCAAGACGGTGACTTCACGCGTTCGGTTTCCAAAGCCTGATACAACAACTCGTGCAATTGCTTCTTGGTGTAGGGTTTCCTTTTCATGGTGTCCTCCGGAATCTGGGTAAGCAGTGGACCGATTGGCGACTGCGAGTTAAATAGTAGACCCGGCCTAGCTACCAAGTCGATGCTTTAACCCACATAGTCCGCCGGCGTATTGAAAAAATCCCGGAAAGCCACGACAACACATTGGGGTTGTTCGTGATGGGGGAAGTGCCCACACCCCTCAAAGACTTCGAGCGACGTGTCATCCAGTGCTTCAACCAGCTTGCGGGCGTGTGCAATTGGAATTATCCGATCAAGGTCGCCCCAGAAGAGTCCTATTGGCGGCATGTCAGCAATTTCGTGGGCACGCTCAGAAAAGCCCCGGGTCTGACCCCGCCAATTGATAACATCCCCTACGGTTCGGGCAAGAGCTCGCGCGGAGCCCTTCTGTGAGTTGATCTTACAGAGCTCTGTTATGTGCTCTTTGCTCAACGAGTCGTCAATGTGCCAGAGTGCCATCAGCATCCCGGTTGCCATGAAGGGTTGCCCAAGCTTTTCGAAAATCCAAGGAATCGAAGCCAGTCGCAGCTCAAATGCTACTTCACGACCAAGGCCGCCTGACGATAACAGTGCCAGCTTGCGGATCCGTTGCGGGCACTCCAGCAGCAGCATCTGCGCAACACCGCCACCAAAAGAATGACCTGCACAGTCCACTTGCTGAAAGTCGAGCAGATCGAGCCATTGCGCGATGATTGACGCATGCCACTGTATCCCGTAACTGGCATCAGGACGTGCAGAATAGCCATGTCCTGGCAAGTCTGGAATTAGGAGCCGGCGATCCCTGGCGAGGTCAGCGGTGATGTGTTTCCAGGTGCTGTAGCAATCACTCAGACCATGCAGCAGGATTAGCGGCGGATTGGCATCGGAATCACCAATTTCAATCCAGTGCAGATTGACGCCACCGACATCGGCGTAGCAGTGCTTTGTTGATTGATCAGCGGAGACTGGTTGAAGAATGGCTTCCATAAAGGTCACTTACTTTTAATCGCCGCAAACGGCGCGATGGTGGCTTTGGTTTTGAGCACACAGGGGGCTGCTTTGGCGGATTTGATTTTGATCGCCATGGATCTTCTCGACGTTAATTGACGGCGGAGGTGCTCTTCGTTTTGCGAACCTGGCATTTCACTATGGCGCTCTTGGGGAGGGCGCTCTGTGCGCCAACGAACGCAGTAGCAGGAATTTTTGTGTTGTGTTGAGTGGGGTAGCGCACGGACACAGTTCCCGCCGCCGGGTGACTCTGTCAGGCACACGCAGCCGCCAACAAAAGCGTAATCGTTGGAAGGATTTGTGAGCCACGATCGCCAGCGGCTGGAGCGGGAAGCTGAACCAATAGCTCGCTGATGGAGTAGGAGCGAAAGATGGACCTGAAAAGTGGATACCCGTTCTGGGCTGTCAAGAACGGCCTGATGTATGCGTTTCCTCAGCTTGATACCGACTTGACCTGCGACGTAGTGGTGATGGGCGCGGGCATTACCGGTGCGCTGGTTGCAAATGAGCTGGCGGGCCATGGACACGATGTGGTTGTGGTTGACCGTCGCGACATATGTTGGGGCAGTACGTCGGCCAGTACTGCGTTGCTCCAGTATGAAATCGACACCCACGCGACAGACCTTGCCAGGCGCTACGATCAAGCATCAGCGCTTTTAGCCTATCAATCCAGCCTGCGCGCAATCGGTGAAATCGGTGAATTGGCCCATGAAGTCGGCGATGTTGATTTCGCTACCTGTGAGAGCCTCTACTACGCCAGCCACCGCTCGGATTACTCAAGTCTGGACGATGAATTCACCTGGCGGAAGCAACACGGGTTTCCAGTTCGCTGGTTAAGCCGCGCAGCTTTAAAAGAGGAGTATGGGTTAAAGGCATCTGCCGCCATTCTCAGCTCGGTGGCGGCACGTGTGGATCCTTACCGACTTGCCTCTAGACTTCTGGATAGAATGCAACGAAAGGGCGTGCGGATTTTCGACCGCACCGAGGTGACATCGATGACCGCCACGGCAGATTCGGTTCAACTCACAACCAACGGTGGCATGTCGATAAAAGCGAAACACACCGTGGTCGCCAGCGGCTACGAGTCCCAGCAATGGCTACGCCCGCGCGTTGCTAAAAATCTCAGCAGCTATGCTTATATCAGCGATCCTGTTGACCCGGCGCAGCTGGGCTGGTTGGCCAATACCATGCTGTGGGAGTCTTCCCGACCGTACATCTATTTGCGCGCTACAGGTGACGGGCGGATTCTGGTGGGTGGCGAAGACGACGATCACGACATGCCGGCCCGCCGGGACCGGATGGTAGACCGCAAAGCGGCGACGCTTCAGCGCAAGGTTGCCCGTTTGTTTCCTGATCTTCAGGCCCCGCCGGCGTTTGCCTGGGCAGGTACTTTTGCGGAAACCAGCGATGGGCTGCCACTGTTTGGTCAACATCCGCAACATGGGCCGCGCGTACTTTTTGCATTGGCTTACGGTGGTAATGGTATTACCTACAGTATGCTTGGTGCGGGCTTGCTGCGCGCGCAGATCGAAAACCGCCCACACTCGCTGACGGAGCTGTTTGCCTTTGCACGCCTTGGTTGATTGTTTCCTGATCAACATTCCTTTACCAAACTACAACCGACAACCGCCGGTGCTGACCGTATTCTTTGGCCATGCATCGATCATCGGCACTGCGGGAACGTGTTTTTCGGTCAGGGAATATCATCAGAGCACTGATAGTAGTGAGTTTTTCGCTACTGTCGCTGCCACTACTTGCCTCAGCAAAGCAGGACGGCTATCGGCTGCTTGAGCTGGAAGGTTATCTGGTTAAATGGGGCGAGCAGCGGCTGGGCACCGGGGCAAGGATAACTTATGCCTTCGCGGATGAAACGCTGAACTTTGATAATGCCCGTAATTGCGGTGTTCTGGCGCCGATGGACGCGCTCTCCGGTGAGGACTTGGCATTCGAGACGCTGGTACAGGAAACCGCTGCAGCGTTCCGGGTTTGGGAGCGCGCTGCTGACCTTTCATTTCAACGGGTTTCGAATGCCCGCGATGCAGACATCATTCTCGGGGCCCAGGGCAAGCCACAGCGGCGGGCCTTTGCCAATGTCACCTTTTCAACTGATGGAACAGGGGATGTACGCGCCATTGACCAGGCTTTGATATGCCTGAATCCCGAACATAAGTGGAAGGTCGGTTTTGGTGGAGACCCCGAAATCTACGACATACGCTACACACTTATTCATGAGATCGGCCACGCCATCGGTCTGGATCATCCTGGCCCGTCAGGGCAAGTAATGGGCTTTCGCTACACCGAAAACTTCCCCGGATTGCAGCCTGGCGATCTGCTTGGCATACAACAGCTTTATGGGCACAGCGCCAGTGACCGTCAACTGGCCACCGGCAACACTTCTGCTGAATCAGCACTTAATCCGGTTCAGAAGTTATAGCCCAAACCCACTGTGTAGGCCCAGATTCCGTCGTCCTGAAACGCATCGTTGGCATCACTGGTGTCGCTGAACAGGAACTGATACTCGGCGCGAGCAAGGAAATACGTCTTGGTCTGCACGTAGTACTTTAATCCGGCTTCCAGGCCGGCAAAGGCACTGTCCTTGACGCCATCGCCATAGATGCCGCCAAGGCTGGCACCGACAAAAGGTCGTGCGCGATCATTCAGGAATTGATAGTCGAGATAGCCACGGGTTGAGCCGTTCCAGAAGTCATCCGTGACACCTTCACCCTCGATATCAGCATAATTTACGCTCTGGCGAATGCCGGCTACGACATCATTCCGCAGATACCAGCCTAGATCACCGGTTACACCGAAGCTGCCACTATTGAAATCCCGGTCGTTACTGCCAGTTCCGGATAGGGAGAATTCACGGTCACCCTCGATTGGGCCAAACTCAGCGGACTGGGCTGATACTGCCAGGGGCAGGGCACCTAGCAGACAGAAAGTGATCGCTGCAGTCTTTATTCTAATCATGAGAAGCTCCTTGCTTACATTGTTCAAATTGCATTTCCGTAATGCGCCAATTCTTACCTGACGCGGATCTTGTCGCAGCAAATGTTGTTGGATTTGCCTGAGTTATGCGCACTTCAACAGGATGAGTCACGGACCACTCTGCCGTCTGTTCGCAAGCACACACATGCTTTGATCGGTAGGGTAAAGAGCCCGAGCCAGACTCTGACGTATGCTGACGGGCGGTCATTCTAAATAGGCATAAAAAAACGGCCTGCGCTGGGAGCGAGGCCGGTGCTTAAGGGCACTGCGGGTCCAGAGCCACACTGGCAATGTGGGGCAATTTATAACCCCGTCTCAACGCAAGCCTAGAAAGGAAAGAACCACCAGAATGATAACCACGATTCCGACAATATAAATGAGTCTATTCATGGGTAGATCCTCTGCCTGAGATTCCTGAATTCTGGTTGCGCCTCGTCCATGTGGCGCATGATGCAACATCCTGTTGGGGCGGCTCCTTTGCCTCATCTTTCGCTAGACTAGGCTCTCTGTACTCCCCGGTCTGTTCGCTATCGAACTGAGCAGGTGTAAACCAGGAAAGGCCCGTTTTCAGTCGTCGCTATTTTCGCCCCATGCTGTTTTCAACTGATTTGACACCCTTAACTGCACGGGCCAGCTTTACAGCGGTATCGATGTCGGCCTGTGAATTGACGAAGCCTGACAGTTGAACAACACCCTTGTAGGTCTCAACGTTAATTTCGGCGCTCTTCAATGTTGTCTCGTTGAAAATTGCAGCCTTAACCTTGGTGGTAATCACTGTATCGTCGATGTACTCACCGGTGCCCGAACTGGACTCTGTAGAGGCGCATCCGACGAGCAAAGCCAACAGCATGATTGCCGCCAGCATCGGGACTGATCGCATTATCCGTTCCATAGCTTAGTCTCCTGTCGCAGCCAACCCCATTCGTTCTGTTGCTCCATTGGAGCCGCGCCTCGGCGGTTGACTGACCGGGGGCAAAGCGAGAATAGCGCGGCTCCTGAAAGCGAGTCTGTTCGTTGGCCAACAGAGCACGTGCAGTGAGCTTCAGTCAGTGTTTGATAGCGCACAGACAGCGAGTCGGATTTACAAAATGATGATCAGGCGATTGTGCGCAGCTGCAATTGACGCGGGCTTTCGCAGGTTTCACCCACTATCAGACCGCATGGTCAAAGGAGCGAACATGAATAAGGACACCATCGAAGGCAACTGGAAAGAACTTAAGGGCAAAGTGAAGGAGCAGTGGGGTAAGTTGACTGATGACCGTCTTGATGAAATTGCCGGCAAGCGTGAGCAGCTGGCGGGCGAGATTCAGCAGGCTTATGGCGTAACCAGAGATGAGGCCAATAAGCAGATCAACGATTTCGAAAAAACCGCAAAGCGCTGATTTACGCCAGATAGTGCTTGTATACTGCCTGCAAGGTTTCGCAGGCAGTTTTCAACCTGGCTTGCTTAACGTACTCGCGCTAGAGCCAGCGAACAGGTATACAGTTTCGATCACCTGGCACCAACGCATCCTGCTATGCTTCAATGACTAGCCAACAGTCAGATCAGCCAACAAGGCGGTCTCGCGTATTCCTGGGTCTGGTCAACAATAATGAAAATACACGATAAGATGGTCAAACCCCGGCGATCTTCACCTCGGGGACGCCAACTGGAGCCTGTCATACTCGACGAGCTTCGCGGCCTGATCGGTGACGAACGCATCGATTCGTCACTGCGCCGACGGGATCATCTGATCGAACACCTGCACGCAGTTCAGGACACCTACGGTTACCTCTCAATGCCCCGGCTCAGGGCCTTGGCGGCTTTCCTGAATCTTCCCATGGCCGCTGTTTACGAAACCGCTACTTTTTACGCCCATTTTGACGTTATTCACGACGAACAGGCACCGCCGCCTTGGTTGACCCTGCGGGTGTGTGACTCACTATCCTGCCATCTGGCCGGGGCAGAAGCACTGCATCAGGCGTTGACTGACGGTGTTGATCCGGCCCGGGTAAGGGTAAAGCGGGCACCCTGCATGGGGCGCTGCGACACAGCACCGGTGGTGGAAGTTGGCCGCCATCATGTGGGCCATGCCAATGTCCAGAATGTGGGTGCGGCGGTGGAAGACGGCCAGATTCACCCGGAAGAGATTCACTGGCAACGCCTGGCGAATTACTGTTCTACCGGCGGTTATGGACTGCTGGCCGATTGCCGAGAAGGCCGGGTGAGCGTCGAATCGCTGGAGCAGGAACTGGAACATGCGGGCCTGCGCGGACTGGGCGGCGCCGGTTTTCCCACCTACCTCAAATGGCGGGCGGTGCGAGCCGAGCCGGGGCCACGCTATGCCGTAATCAACGCCGACGAGGGCGAACCGGGCACTTTCAAGGATCGCTATTACCTGGAGCATGAACCTCATGTTTTTCTGGAAGGGGCCCTGGTTGGCGCCTGGGCAGTGGACGCAAAGGCCCTTTATATCTATCTGCGGGATGAATATCCGGGCTTGCATAAGGTGCTGACCGAGGCCTTGGCCGAGCTGGAAGCCGCCGGTCTCGTCGAGCCGGGCTTCATTATTTTGCGCCGTGGCGCTGGAGCCTACATCTGCGGCGAAGAATCCGCCCTGATCGAATCTCTGGAGGGTAAAGCCGGCAAACCGCGCCATCGCCCACCGTTTGTGGCCCAGAAGGGCCTGTTTGATCAGCCAACCCTGGTAAACAACGTGGAGACGGCTTACTGGATCCCCCGCATCCATGCCCAGGGCGCCGAATGGTTCGCGAGCCAGGGGCGCCACGGTCGTAAGGGGCTTCGCAGCTTTTCAGTCTCCGGACGGGTGGCCCGGCCGGGCGTCCATCTTGCACCTGCAGGTATCACCCTCAATGAACTAATAGAGGAACACTGCGGTGGCATGGCCGAAGGGCACCGCCTTCTGGCCTATCTGCCCGGCGGGGCTTCCGGCGGAATCCTGCCCGCCAGCAAAGCTGACATCCCGCTGGACTTCGACACTCTCCAGGAGCACGGCTGCTTTATCGGCTCTGCCGCGGTGATCGTGCTATCGAATCAGGACAACCTGCAAGCCGCGGCAACCAACCTTCTGGGTTTTTTCGCGGATGAGTCCTGCGGGCAGTGCACCCCCTGCCGTGTGGGCACCGAGAAAATGCTCACCTTGCTGGAACGCACAACCTGGGATGAGGACACGCTCCAAAACCTGGCCCGGGTGATGGCGGATGCCTCCATCTGCGGCCTGGGCCAGGCCGCACCCAACCCGGTGCTGAGCCTGTTGCGGGATTTTCGCACCGAACTCGCCAGCCAGAACCTGATCGCTAAAGGGTAGGGCCACCATGAGCAACACCAACAGAAGCTTCACCCTGACACTGGACGACGTGGAAGTTCAGGCCTATCCCGGCGAAACCCTCTGGCAGGTGGCCAAACGCGCCGGCGAGACCATTCCGCACCTGTGCTTCAAAGACGCCCCCGGTTATCGAGCGGACGGCAACTGTCGAGCCTGCATGGTAGAAGTGGAAGGCGAACGGGTACTCGCCGCCAGCTGCATTCGTCAGGCGGTACCCGGCATGGTCGTGCGCAGTGCGGGCTCCAGCCGTGTCCGGGCGGCCCGTACAGCGGTGCTGGAATTGCTGTTGGCGGACCAGCCCGAGCGATCAGACAGCCCCGACCGCTCCAGCCATCTGTGGGGTATCGCGGATCAACTGGCCATTGATGCCGGTTCTTTGCGCCGGCGCATCCCGGCCCGTTCAGATCGGGCAGAGCCCACGGTGCACCATGTCGAACCAAGGTCCGATGCACTGCCGCACGCCCGGGGGCAGGACGCCACCCATCCGGCCATGAGCGTGAACCTGGACGCCTGCATCACTTGCGGTCTGTGCGAACGCGCCTGCCGGGAAGTGCAGGGCAATGACGTGATCGGCCTGGCGCATCGTGGCGCCGAATCCAAAGTCGTCTTTGACTTCGACGACCCCATGGGCGACAGCACCTGTGTGGCCTGCGGCGAATGCGTGCAGGCCTGCCCAACCGGGGCGCTGATGCCCGCCACCCTGATTGATACGGTCGGCCGTGGGGATTCCGCCATCGCCGATCGCACCGTGGATTCCATCTGCCCCTATTGTGGGGTGGGCTGCCAGTTGACCTATCACGTCAAAGACGCGCCAGCGCAAAACGGAGCAGGGGAGCAACGCGGACGCATCCTGTTTGTGGAAGGTAAAGATGGCCCCTCAAACCAGAACCGGCTCTGTGTTAAGGGACGCTTCGGCTTCGATTATCCCTCCCACCCGGCACGGCTGACCAAACCGCTGATCCGCCGGGAAGGCATGGCCAAGGGCGTCGACCCTGATTTTGATCCGGCCAATCCCCTGACGCATTTTCGCGAGGCGAGTTGGGAAGAGGCACTGAATCTTGCGACCACCGGACTGATGAAACTCAAAGGCCAATACGGTCCCAGCGCGCTCGCCGGTTTTGGCAGCGCCAAGTGTTCCAACGAAGAAGCCTGGCTGTTCCAGAAGCTGGTGCGCACCGGTTTCGGCTCCAACCACGTGGACCATTGCACGCGGCTTTGCCACGCCAGCTCCGTGGCCGCGCTCATGGAGTGCCTGGGCTCCGGCGCCGTCACCGCCTCCTTTATGCAGGCGCTTGAGGCCGATGTGGTGATCCTTACCGGCTGCAATCCGGCCGTGAACCACCCGGTGGCCGCCACCTACTTCAAACAGGCGGCCCGCAACGGCACCAGGCTGATCATCATCGACCCCCGGGGCCAGGCTCTGGACGCTTACGCCTGGCGCAGCCTGCGGTTTTCGCCGGGGGGCGACGTATCGCTGTTAAACGCCATGCTCAATGTGATCATCAGCGAAGGGCTCTACGATCAGGCTTACATTGATGCCCATACCGAAGGGTTTGATGTGCTGGCCGCCAGTGTCGCTGACATGACCCCGGAGGCCATGAGCCCGGTTTGCGGCGTTGAACCAGACGCCATCCGCGAAGTGGCCCGGGCCTACGCCGGCGCCGAAAACGCGATGATCTTCTGGGGCATGGGGATATCCCAGCACGTACACGGCACCGACAACGCCCGTTGCCTGATATCAATGGCCCTGACCTGCGGCCACACGGGCCGGCCCGGCACCGGCCTGCACCCATTGCGTGGCCAGAACAACGTCCAGGGTGCCTCCGATGCCGGCATGATCCCAATGGTGCTGCCAGACTACCAAGCGGTAGGCGACACCCAGCTGCGGGCCGCATTCGAAGAACTCTGGAATACCAAACTGGACCCGAAGCCCGGGCTCACCGTTGTGGAGATCATGGACGCCATCACTGCAGGCACCATCAAGGGCATGTATATCCTTGGCGAAAATCCAGCCATGTCTGACCCGGACCTGACCCACGCCCGGGCCGCGCTGGGCACGCTGGAACACCTGGTAGTGCAGGACCTGTTCGTCACCGAGACCGCCCAGTTTGCCGACGTTATCCTGCCTGCCGCCGCCTGGTCGGAAAAATCCGGCACCGTCACCAACACCAACCGGCAGGTACAAATGGGCCGCGCCGCACTGGCGCCGCCGGGGCAGGCAAAGCCCGACTGGTGGATCATCCAGGAAATCGCCCGGCGTTTCGGCTTGGCGTGGGACTATGCCGGCCCTGAGCAGGTCTTCGCTGAAATGAAACAGGGCATGCGGTCTCTGGATCATATCTCGTGGTCCCGCCTGGAGAGGGAAGGCTCCGTAACCTACCCATGCCCCGCGGATGACGCCCCGGGTCAGGACGTTGTCTTCTCCGATGCCTTCCCCCGCGCCGGCGGCCGCGCCAAACTGTCGCCCGCCCGGCCGCTGCCGCCAGACGAACCGGTCGATGAAGCCTACCCCATGGTGCTAACCACCGGGCGACTGCTGGAACACTGGCACACCGGCGCCATGACCCGCCGCAGCAAGGTACTGGACGAGCGGGAGCCGGAAGCGGCAGCCTATCTGGCTCCCGCAGAACTGGACCGCTTGGGAGTAACACCGGGCAACACCATCCAGGTCACCACCCGCCGTGGCACCATCACTCTGACGGCGCGGGCCGACCAGACCATGCCGGAGGGCATGGTGTTCGTTCCCTTTGCCTTTGTGGAGGCGGCAGCAAACGTGCTCACCAACCCGGCGCTGGACCCTTTCGGGAAGATCCCGGAATTCAAATATGCGGCGTGTAGATTGAGCCCGGCGTAGCTTCATTTCTAGCGAGATCAGGGGTTATCCGGGGACGCTCAAAGTGCCGTCGGGGCTTTCGTGGAGAATGAATTGAGCCGATCCCGCCGGGTGAAGAAGGCCCGGTCAATTTCATGATCAGAAAAGCATCCAATCCTGCATCTTCAGTTGAAATTTACCAACCTGGCGCCCGGAAACAAACAGGCTGACTGAAGCCAGGTGCGAAAGATTCAGTGCCACCTCATCGGTCAATGTTTTGCCGCGCCAGGTAGGGATGAACTCACTGAAGGTGAGTCGGATGCGGCTCCATTCGTCTGTCCCTGGTGTGAATGCATGCTGGTAAATAACGGTTCGCCGGTTGGTGCTGTTGCGAAGGCCGATCTTGTAGGTTTTTCCGTCGCCCTTTGCCAACAATTCAATGCCTGTCCACTGTGAGGCATCGACGGGTTCCGGCAAGTCTGCTTTGACAGAGGCAAAACCGCCGCCGTTATCCAATCGCACGGTGCCTTCAAAGAGACCGACTCCTTCCGCAGAGTGAACCAGCGTTCCGTCCGATTGTCCGCCCATTACCTGGTCACCCAAGGAGTCCCATTCCAATCGCTCGCCCCTGGTATCGAACGTAACAAGGGTATGGTTGCCGCGGCTGTTACTGTGCGTGTCTTTCATTGGCTTTCTTTCGGTCGCTCTCTGCTCGGAGGAGTTTATAAGCCCTAACCGATAGCTCTCTGGACTGCCACATAGTGGGTGACTTCGTCGCCATCCATCAAAGGTGCAATTTTCCATTCAATGACAAACGAGGAGCCGTCCTTGCGGTAATTGATGGTGTCGCCGTGAAAGGTCCGGTTATTCCTCAGATCTTCAGCCAACCGCTCTTTGACTCCGCTCTCGGTTCTCGGTCCCTGAAGCAATCCTGGTGTTTTTCCGATTACTTCATCCGCAGAATAGCCGGTCAGATTGCTGAAGGCCTGGTTTACATAGATGATCACAGAGTTTGTATGATCGGAAGTCGCTTTTGTCACCATGATCGATTCAAAAGCCAAGTCAGCGACGGTTTGAAACAGTGGAGATTGAAGAATGTCTTCAGAATTGTTCATACATATTCCTTTGCGTTAAAACTGGTTTCGTTTGGTGACTCCCTACTATTCTACGAACCGCATCTGTCACTGTATCAGTTGGGTATGACAGCAAACATGTCCACGCCGCTGTCATAAAAAGGTTTGGATATCAGGCTCATGGCGCGCTCTTGAAGTGATCTGGGGTTTCTGTTCTACTCGTTACTTTGGAAAAAGATCATACGCTCAATAAAGGGAAACTGATGGTGTTTCAAAGTAAACGAAAGCAGGAACTGCAGGACGCTCTGGAAAAGCTCGAGGCCGCCGAGAACCGGGTGTCTGAACTGGAGGCCGATTGGCAGGCAATTCAGCGGTCGGTGGCGCTTGCGGTAATGAGTGGCGATGGACTGTTTGAATCGGTCAGCGATGTCTTTCTGGATATGCTTGGCTACCAGGAGCAACAGCTGATTGGTGAGCATCACCGGGTGCTCTGTAAGCCTGAGGATGCGCGTGGTGAGGAGTACATCAGGTTCTGGCGTGAACTGGTTTCAGGCCACGTGCAACAAGGACGATTCCTGAATCTTGGTGCAGACGGGCAGCCGAACTGGCTGGAAGCTTGCTATATACCGGTTATGTCCGATAAGGGCATCGTAAAGCGCATTATTATGATGGCCACCAGTACTAAGTAACTCCAAGAACCATTCGTAACTCCCTGATAATTGAGCATGAGGTCAGAGCGAAATGGGGAAATTAGCTGGCTTGGCCCTGCACCAGGCTTTCCATGGTTGATAGAGTTACACTAAACCCTGTATTCAGTTTTCAATGCCGAGTTGATTTTGCCTCTGCTCGCGCAACTCCCGGACCTATGGCGGTGCATCGTTGAACGACTACCTGAACAAAATCCTGCGTGGCCAACCGATTAATTATGAAGCCTTCCTGAAGAGGCTTCCGGAGCAGTTTCGCCGGCGCCATCGAGACATCTTTGGCACAGAAAAGGTCCAGTCCAACCGATGGCTGGTCACGGTTCAGGATGAAACTGCTTTCGCGGAGCTGCAGAACGTCGCGGAGGCTCCCTTAAACAGAGTAGACGCCGCCAGAAAAGGTGACTCTCATCGCCATGGTACTGAGGTAAGTTTTCTTCTGGTTTACCGTGGGGGATTGGCATCCAGCCGTCCGGATGTGGTTGTTATCGAGAGCGATTCTGTTGACATCGGTTTTCAGCGCGCAGGCTCCGTGCTGCTAATAGAAAACGAGCGTAACTTCTACCAGTATCAGCAGATGCTGAAGTTCACCGGTGAGGCTCTTGGCAGGGCCTTGCATCTGGCGAGCTGCGATGTGGTGTTGGGCGGTGGCAACCGGGTGACCAGCAGCGCAGTTCTTGACTGGTTGAAGGACTACGACGACGTATTCTGCGCATTCGATTACGATGCCGGTGGTCTGCAAATGTTCTCGACGATAGCAGCGTCGGTCGGTGATAAAGCCAGGTTTGTGCAGCCGCGTGACTGGCAACCGTGGTTGGATCGGTTCCGTAAAACACCGGACAGCACCGAGCGGTTTACCAGAGCTTTATCGCTCGCGGAGAGGCTTGGCTTTAATGGCCCTGGCAGAAGCGTTTCGGGCCACCGGCAAATTCATGGAACAGGAGCTGATTCTGGATGGTTGATTGCGGCTGCCCGCGTGCCTGTGCTGAAGGTGACAATGACCGACTGGCTAGTTTGAAGCTAAAGTATGCGGCATGCCGGTTGAGCCCGGCGTAGCCTTAGCCTGCGTCGTCCATACCGAGCCGGGTGCCCCTTGCCTTAAGTCGATAAAACTCCTCGACAATGCCCGCCATAGTATCGGGGCAATATTCACGAAGACTGCCCAGCAACAGCTTTTTGGAGACTTCTCCAACAACCTTGCCAGCAGACATCAGGTGATAATCTAGCGTGACGTTACCGCGCTTGCCGGCGATGTCGAGGCTGGCCTTGTTGAGTTCGAGGTCTGCCTCTGAGTTATCGAGGTGGTTGAGCGCAAGGCTCATGCTTTCGTACATCACCATGGGGCGATCCGGATTGAACATCACGCCATGGGACTCCATCAGCGGCTGGAGGGTGTGGGGGAAGTTCTTGCCCGAGGCTGCCACGTAGCAACGGATAAACTCCTCGATTACCTGCTCGTCTCGTGTGACTGCCCCTGTGCGACTGACTTCAAGGTAAATCTTGCCAGCGTCGTCACAGACTTGCACGGTGCCATCATCGGTTCTCTTTAAACCCCAGCGGCACTTCGGCTGAAAGCAGATTTCTGAAGCGGAAGGTCATCTGCTCATGCAGGCCAAACCGGGTTAATACAATGGCAAATAGCAGATCGCCGGGCACGCAGAACCGGCGAGCACCTGGGTCGTGGATCGGGTTGAAGTCGCCGGCCACTTCCTTTGCAAAATGGCTGGCCTGTACTTCCGTAACCACGATGCGTTCGTTCTGAACGGAGTAAAAAGAGTCTAAAAACATGTTCTTCCTTTCCGAATCGCAACAGTGATATGGCGATTACGTATTTAGCGGGCTTAGGCCTTTATTCTAGGCCGTTGCCGGCGATAACAGGAGAGCTACCTTAGTGGAATACATGATAACGTTGGTGGGTAACAGGAACAAATGGCGCGGCGGTTGGCCTGACCGGGTTTGCGTCAGGCTGCACGAAGCACTAGCCTGAAGTGGCTATAGATGAGCGGTGCCAGATGTGATTCCGCGTAAATTGTCCAAAAATCATAGGATAAGGAATTTCTGAAATGAGCATGAAAGACACTTACATCAAGAAGCTACGGGCCAAACTGGATGAATGGAACGCCGAGATCGACAAGCTGAAAGCCAAGGCTGACTACAAGGAAGCGGGCGCTCAGCAGGAGTACTACAAGCAGATCGAAGAGCTGAAATCCATGCGCGAAGACGTCAGAAAGAAGCTCGATGAACTGAGCGACGCAGGCGACGACGCCTGGGAAGATCTAAAAGCTGGTGTGGACAGCGCCTGGGATTCTGTAAACCGCTCGATCAAGCAGGCGACCTCTCGTTTCAAGTGATGCATAGCGATGGCACGTGAAGGAGTTCAGGTTTGCGATCGGTCAGCCAGAAAGTGAGTTAACGCGCTGGCCGGCATGGGCTTGGCGTACAGAAAACCTTGTGCCAGGTCGCAGCCCAGCTCCTTGACCAGATCGTTCTGTTCCTCGGTTTCAACGCCTTCGACAACCACACCCAGGCCGAGGCGGTGCCCGACGGTGATAATGGCCTGCATGATGGCCATATCGCCGTCGTCTTCCATGGCATGATGCAAAAAACTCCGGTCGATCTTCAGGCTACACACGGGTAGCTTTCTCAAGTACACCAGCGATGAATAGCCGGTGCCAAAATCATCAATGGAAATATGCACCCCGGCTTCTTTGAGGCATTCCAACTGACCTATTTGCTCTGAATCTCCACCGATCACTTCATTCTCTGTGAGCTCAACGCCCAGTTGTGAGGGAAGTAGGTCATATGTCTGCAGCGTGTTGAGGATATGATCAGCCAGGTTCAAGTTGTTCAGTTGCTTGCCGGATAGATTGATGTCTACTCGGATGTTTGTAAGCTCAGTGCCTTTCCAGGCACTCAGTTGCTTGCACGCAGCTTCAATCACCCAATCACCAACGCGATTGATGAGCCCTGACTTCTCTGCCACCGGAATAAAAACATCCGGAGAGACGGGCCTGGCGTTGTCATCAAAACATCTCAGCAACGCTTCAACGGATCGGATTTGCCCATCGTGAAGGTGGATCTGCGGCTGAAAGTAAAGTTGCAGGCGATCGGTGGTGAGGGCTGTGCGGAGAAGGGCCGTCACCTCCTGGTAGTGGATGAGACGGTCATTGATGTCTGAGGTATAGAAACAGACGTTGTTTTTACCCTTCTCTTTAGCCTGATACATGGCGGCATCAGCGTTCCCCATGAGCTCTGAGACGGTTTTACCGTCCTGGGGAAACTGGCTTACGCCGAAACTGGCAGTCACCTGATAGCAAACGTCATCAAGCAGAAATCCCTGGTCAAGAACAGTAATCAGGCGCCGAAGCAGTTCATGAATACCTTCCGGGCCGTCGGTGTCGAACAGCAACAATACAAACTCATCGCCGCCAAACCGGCTCAGTAGATCGCAATTTCTAATTTCGGCTTTCAGGCCGTCAGCAACGGCCAGCAAGAGCTCATCACCGTGATGATGGCCGAGTGTGTCATTGATCAACTTGAAGTTGTCGAGATCAATAAATACGACCGTTACCTGTCCGTTCGGTCTACGTTCGGCTTCGGCGAGACGCACAGAAAGTTCGACTTCCATCAACCGCCTGTTGGGAAGTTGGGTCAAATCGTCGAAGCTGGCCATCCAGTGTAGTTTTTCATTGGCCTTTTTCTGCTCCTGCAGACTGATGTCTATGCAGAACATCTCGCAATCACCGGTATCCTGCTTGATCATTACGTGGCTGGAGTAGACCGGTACCAGATGGCCGTCTTTGTGTTTGAGCTCGATTTCTTCTGCGGGAATGCTGATGTTGTGGTCCAGCCAGTCCTGATGGGCAGCTATGACGCCTTCTCGCATGGCGTCCGGGATAATCAGATCTTCCAGTAACTGGCCCTCGGCTTCTTGTCGCGAGTATCCGTAAAGCCGCCTGCTTGCGTCGTTCCAATAGATTACCCGACGCTGCCGATCATAGCCTTGTACCGCGACCATCGGCAGGCTCTCAATCAGTTCGTAGAAATTTTGTTCACTTTGTTTCTTGGCAAGCGGTGGGTGCGGAACAGGATCAGCGGAAGGTTGAGGTGCTCTCTGGCCACGTTTGCCGGGCATGATTGGTACCTCCAGGTAACTTCCCGAACACTTAACAAAAACAACGACAAGTTTCGGCCGCGTTTTGGCAGTATAGAGCAGGATCAGAAGTTTGGCTGGTCAAAACGGTGTGGATTGCGGGGCAGTGTGGGCTTGGGCGTGAGCGGAGGGTTGTCTCAGAAACGAAAAAAGGCAGCCGAAGCTGCCTTTTCAAATCGTATTCGGGCTGTTATTTACAGACCGATTACGTTTTCCGCCTGAGGACCTTTCTGGCCCTGAGATACGGTGAATTCTACCTGCTGGCCTTCAGCCAGAGTCTTGAAGCCGCCGCCCTGAATGGAGCTGTAGTGAACAAAAACGTCCGGGCCGCCTTCACGAGTGATAAAACCAAAACCTTTGGATTCGTTGAAAAACTTAACAGTACCGGTAACAGTAGACATATTTTACTATCCTGAATTCAATCTTTTAATGTGCCGTCCAACATCATTGTGATGCCAGATCAGCGGTATGCGGAAACAAAAAACTTGCGTGATCAAAAACAGGACGAAAGCTACATATTACTACTGAGATGCGTCTTATTGATGAATGCTTTGCTAAATCTTTCCAACGAAGCCAACTGTACTCCTGCTCACTCCGAATAGATAGCCTTTTTTCATAGGGAATAACCCTGAGTGTAAAATCGCTCTACCTCACTCGTTAAGACACTCTGTTATGACCAGTGCGCCAAGGCAGCAAGATTATGCGCCTGTCATCAAATTGTGACCTATAATCCGTGCACGACCCATACGGATACGAGGATTTCTGTTAATGCGCAATAACTTGCCGATTACAGACCGAGAGAAGACTTACCCGGCTGAACAGAAACTCATTTCCTCCACAGATCTGACTGGCAAGATTGTTCACTGCAACCAGGCTTTTGTAGAAGTGAGTGGCTTTGCTCGGGAGGAACTGATCGGGCAGCCACACAACATCGTGCGGCACCCGGATATGCCACCTCAAGCTTACGCCAATATGTGGGGCCAGCTTAAAGCCGGCCGGCCCTGGATGGGGCTGGTAAAAAACCGTTGTAAAAATGGAGATTACTATTGGGTCAGCGCCTACGTCACACCGGTGACCGAGAACGGAAAGGTCATTGGCTTTGAATCGGTGCGGTCTCGCCCGACACCGCAAGACGTTGCGCGTGCTGAGCAGCTCTATGCCGGTATCCGTGCAGGAAAAAAAGGCCTGTTTTCCCTCAGGAGCTTGCCGGCTCGGGAGCTATTCAGCGTTGGTGTCATTGTGCTGGCGATTGCTTTATTTGCCTCCGGCTTTGAACGCAGCGGGTTATCGACTGTCTCGGTTGGCCTGCTTGGATTTGTGCTCTGGTCCCGGGCCAATCAAAAACACCTGACTACGTCCTTGTTGAAGTTGATGGGCAAAAGCTTCACGGATGACCTCGCCGCCATGAGCTATACCGATGACGACAAAGCCGTCGGTAAGTTGAAGGTAGCGGTAAAGTCACAGCAGGCTCACCTGGATGCTGTATTAACCCGGATTGAGGACTCCTCCGGCAGTGTTCGAACCCAGGCCTCCCGAGGATTGTCCGTTGCCGATGAGATCCAGTGCACGCTACACCGGCAGGAATCAGAGATTGAGCAGATTGCGGCTGCGATTCATGAGATGTCTCAGAGTATCTCCGAGGTGGCCGGCAGCGTGCAGTCAACCGCCGAGAGAGCGGAGAGTGCCAGCGAGTTTGCGGAAAAATCCCGGGGTGTTGTGGTTTCTACCCGACAATCCATAGAGAATTTGAAAGCCCGGGTTCATGGCATCAGTTCTTCGGTGAATGAGCTGGCAACGCAAACAACTCAAATTCGTAATGCAGCTGCAACCATTGATGACATTGCCGAGCAAACCAACCTGCTTGCCTTGAACGCCGCCATCGAAGCCGCAAGGGCTGGCGAACACGGGCGGGGTTTCTCTGTGGTTGCAGATGAGGTACGCAATCTTGCAAAGCGCACCAGAGAGTCAACACGCGAGATTCACGAGATTGTTGAGCACCTGGTTGCAAAAGCAGATCATTCTGTTCAAGGCGCAAGCCAGGGCGCCGATGCGGCGGACCGTGGTCTTGACCAGATGATTGAAGCGGAAGACGCCCTTGGCCAGATTTCGACGTCGGTCGTTACCATTGCTGAAATGGCACTACAAATGGCCGCGGCGGTTGAGCAACAGGCGCAGGTGAGTGAGGAGATTAATCAGCAGATTGAAAAAATTGCCGCCATGGCGTCGGAAAATCTGGATAAAGGTGAAGAGTCCACCCAGAGTGTCAGGGCGGTGGAGAAAATTGCAACGGATCTGCACGAGTTGGTCGTGCGGTTCAAGTAACGCAGTGGTGGTATTTCTCTGATGGAGCACAACCTTTATGCCCACGGGCCCTATCGAAAAACGGCGTCTTGCCGCGCTGGAGAAGTTGGGGATTCTGGATACCCCCCCGGAAGAACGGTTCGACCGGCTGGTTCGGATAGCACGCCAGTTTTACGGAGTTAAGACAGCCCTGTTTTCCATCCTTGACGATGAGCGCCAGTGGTTTAAGTCCAGGGATGGGCTGGATGTTACTGAAACTCCGCGCTCCCTGGCTTTTTGTGACCATGCCATTCGCCAGGACAAAGCATTTATCGTTGAAGATGCCAGCACCGATCCAAGGTTCAAGAACAACCCGCTGGTCACCGGCTTTCCGAACATCCGGTTTTACGCGGGCATTCCCGTGCGCGAGCCAAGCGGCTTCAAGTTGGGCTCTCTGTGTATTATTGATGATAAACCGCGCCAGATCCGGGAAGTGGACCTGGACGTGCTGCGCACGCTCGCCAGCGTGATTGAAGATGAGTTGGAGGCTGCGTACCTGTCAGGAAACGGCGACAGTGATATTCAGGTATCGCACCTGAGCCGGGCGATTCAGCGCGCCCAGAATGTGTTCCTGACCAATGAGAATGAGCGGGCAGCCTTCGAATTGATGTTGGCGGATTTGCTGGCCCTGACCGGGAGCCAGTTTGGCTTCATTGGTGAGGTCATGCGAAGAGACGACGGCACGCCCTATTTAAAAGTGGGGGCCATCACCAACATAGCCTGGAGCCCCCAGACCCAGGCACTGTATCAGCAGGTTGAGCGCAGAGGCATGCTGTTTGAGCGGCTGGATAATCTGCTCGGTGCAGCGCTGATCAGTGGCGAGGTGGTTCTTGCCAATCAATACTCCAGCGATTCACGGCGTGGTGGTTTGCCTCCGGGGCATCCGACGATTGACTGCTACATCGGTTTGCCAGTCTATTCCGGTCAAGAAATGATTGGTCTGGTCGGTTTGGCAAACAGGGCTGGTGGCTACAAGCTGAAGATTGGAGAGGATCTGGCGCCCCTGTTGCAGACAGTCGGCACTCTGCTTGAGCGCAAACGTTTGTATCAGGAAAAACGCGAACATCAGCAAAGTCTTGAGCAAGCCGCAAACTACGATGCGCTTACCGGATTGCCAAACCGCAGGCGATTAACCGAACTGTTTGAACAGGAAATCTACGAAGCCGTCCAGCGCAATGGCAAAGTGGCCGTCTGCTTTATTGATCTGGATGGTTTCAAGGACATTAACGATGAACACGGCCATTCGGTGGGCGATGCTGTGCTCAAATGTGTTGCTGAGCGGCTGAAAACCACGGTGCGAGCCCACGATGTGATTGCACGCCTGGGGGGCGACGAGTTCGTCGCGATACTGCGCGATGTGGACGACGAACGAGTCTATTCCCGCCTTCTTGAGGCCATTCGGCAACCCATCAGCTATCGGCACTTTGTGCTGCATATCTCTGGCAGTATGGGTGTCACGGTGTACCCGGATGATGATGTGGATGCTGACATGCTGCTGCGCCATGCAGATCAGGCAATGTATGCCGCCAAAGAAGCCGGCAAAAACGCCTATACCATTTTTGATCTTCAGTCCCATTTCAACCGCAAGGAGCGGGTACGGGTGCTTGAACAAATCGGACGGGCGGTCAGCAACAAAGAGTTGGAGCTCTACTACCAACCCAAGATTGATCTTAAGCGGCAAGTGGTCGCGGGTTTCGAGGCGCTGATTCGATGGAACCACCCCGAGGATGGTCTGCTTGGCCCGGGCAGCTTCCTTGGTCATATTGAATACACCGAGTACGCGCGCTCGGTTGGTAATCTGGTCATTAACGAAGCGGTCGACCGGCTGCTGGCCTTCGCCAGTGAAGATCTGGAGTATTCCGTCAGCGTTAACCTGAGCCCCTCGCATTTTCTGGGCCAATCGTTCATCGACGACCTGACCGGAGCGGTCGAACGATTACCCGTTCCGATCAGGCATCGACTGATCCTGGAATTGCTGGAAACCACCGCCATGGACGACACCCAGGTGGTCATGAAAACCCTAACCGACTGCCGCAATCTTGAGGTAGTGATTTCGCTCGACGACTTTGGCACGGGGTATTCCTCGCTCGATTATTTCCGCAAGCTGCCAGTGCAGGAAATCAAGATCGATCGGTCCTTTGTTAACGACATGATGGAGGACCCAGACGCAGAGAGTGTGGTGAATGCCATTCTTGGGTTATCGAACAGTTTCCGCCGGCGGGTAGTGGCGGAGGGCATAGAAACCGAAGGTATGCACCAACGCCTTGTGGCCCTGGGTTGCGACTTGGGGCAGGGCTTCTATTACGCGCGCCCACTGCCATTTGATGATGCAATGACCTGGGCAAGGGCGTTTTCCTGGCCGGCATCGTCGTAAAACGTGATTGTTCTGTAAAGGTTTGGCAAAACCCTGAGATCCCTCTTTTTTTCCTCCCTGAGCTTCTCTATGGTTTGCTCTGATTTGAGCACACGGAGAGTTTCTGAATGGCAGCATTGACCAGTTCCACACGAAGGTGGCCTAAGTGGCCAGGCGTTGTCATTCTCGTGATAGTTGCTGGTTCTGGCTGGTGGTACCTTCAGAGTGACGCCAGTCAGGGTGCGCCCTTGAACACCATCGAAATAACCCGCGGCGACATTCAACAGCTGGTCAGCGCCACCGGGATACTGGAACCCAGTAATTATGTGGATGTAGGTGCCCAGGTTTCCGGCCAGGTGGAGACGATCCACGTAAGAGTCGGGCAAACGGTGGAGCAGGGTGATTTGCTGGCGGAAATCGACCCTACCGTATACGTGGCCAAAGTGGATGCAACGCGCGCCCAGCTGAAAAACCAGCAAGCGCAGATTCAGGACCGTAATGCCCAGCTCAGACTTGCGGAGATCCAGTTCCAGCGTCAAGAAAATCTGTTCCGGGAAGAAGCCACTACCCGGGAATCGCTGCAAATGGCCGAAGCCTCATTGGCCTCTGCCAGTGCTCAACTGGCGATGCTGCAGGCTCAGATCGAGCAAACCTCCTCAACCCTTCGCGCGGAGGAAGCAAACCTTGGATACGCCCGTATCTATGCCCCCATGGACGGCACCGTGGTGTCGATTGAAGCCCGCCAGGGCCAAACCCTGAACGCAACCCAGACTGCACCTGTGCTGATGCGCATAGCGGATTTGGCCACCATGCGGGTTCGCGCCCAGGTATCGGAGGCGGACGTCAGTAAAATCCAGTCCGGGATGAAGGTGTACTTCACTACCCTGGGAGACCCCGACAGCAAACTCTACGGCACCCTGAACTACGTTGAGCCTACCCCCGAAGTCACCAACAACGTCGTGCTGTACAACGCGTTGTTCGATGCTGACAACACGCACGGGCGGTTGTTACCAAACATGACCGCTCAGGTGTTCTTCGTTCAACAAGAAGCGCTGAATGTGTTGCGGGTACCGGTGAGTGCCGTGCAGGGAAAACAGGTTCAGGTTGTCGGTAGCGACGGTAAGGCTCAGCTCCGTGATATCGAAACCGGTGTGAGTAACCGGGTTCATTATGAGGTGTTATCAGGCCTTGATGAAGGCGACCGAGTTGCCCTCATTACTCGCGACCCCAGAGCGGCTGCGGCCAACCGCACGGCTAATTTCCGGGGTGTCTTGAGATGACCGCCCAGCGGCCAGTCATCGAGCTGCGGGGGATTGGTCGGTCGTTTGGTGAGGGTGATCTGGCTGTGCCCGTGCTAAAAGACGTTGGGCTGACAATCTACCCCGGTGAGTTTGTGGCCATTATGGGGCCCTCCGGGTCGGGCAAATCCACCTTGATGAACATTCTCGGGTGTCTGGACCAGGCCAGCGCCGGGCAATACTGGTTCGACGGCCAGGACGTTTCCTCGCTTGACCGCGATGAGTTGGCATTGCTGCGCCGAGAGGCATTCGGCTTTGTGTTCCAGAGCTACAACCTTTTGCCCGGCATGACCGCCCGGGAAAATGTCGAAATCCCGGCCATTTATGCGGGCAAACCGTTAGCTCAACGACGTCAGCGTGCTGAACAACTGCTGACGGAGCTCGGACTGGGCGAGCGCTTGTTGCACCGGCCCTCGCAGCTGTCCGGTGGTCAGCAGCAACGGGTCTCGATTGCCAGGGCATTGATGAATGGCGGTCAGGTTATCTTTGCAGATGAACCCACCGGGGCGTTGGACAGCAAGAGTAGCAGGGAAGTGATTCGCTTGTTGACCCAGCTGTCTGAGCAGGGTCACACGGTAATCCTGATCACCCATGATCAGGATGTCGCAAACGTCGCGCGCCGTCAGATCCACATTGCCGATGGCGAGATTGTTAAAGACACCGGTGAAGACCTCGCTCGAAACACCACTCCTACACCACAGGCCAGGAGTCGGAATGGGACGACGTTCAGTGACTGGCAGGAAGCCTTCAAAAGCGCCTTGCGGTCGTTACGGAGCAACCTTTTTCGCACCGCGTTAACGCTGCTGGGCATCGTTATTGGGGTTGCCTCAGTCATCACTATGCTGGCGATTGGCGAAGGCGCCAAAAAAGACGTGGTCGACCGTATCAGTACCATGGGCAGTGACCTGCTACTGGTTCGGCCAGGCGGCCCGGATCAGCGAGGTGGGCGCTGGAGCGTCACGACATTGGTGCCAGAGGATTTTAAGGCAATCAATGAGATACCGGGTGTTCTTGCCGCGATACCTGAGCTTACTGGTGGCCAAACTTTGCGTTATTCGAACCGGGACCATCAGGCTGAGATCAACGCCACTTCGTTTGAGTTCCCGGTAGCCCGGCAATGGCCTGTAGTTGAAGGCACGTTCTTTGGCGAACATGACGAAGCCAACTATGCCGCTGTCGCAGTACTGGGCAGAACCACTGCCGATGCACTGTTTCCCGGTGAGAGCCCCTGGGCCAGCACTTGATGGTTAACAATGTACTGTTCCAGGTCATCGGCGTGATGGAGGAGAAGGGTGCGTCTCCTATGGGCCAGGATCAGGACGATGTGGTTTTTGTACCTTACACTACCGGCAGCCTGCGAATTTTTGGCCAGACCCACCTGCGCAACATCACCGTGGCAGTGGCGGATATCGAAAGAATGTCAGATGTGGAAGCGGTGATTCACGAAACACTGCTGGCTCGCCATGGCACCGAAGACTTCACCATCCGCAACATGGCTTCGCTCATCGACACCATCTCGGCAACCCAGAACACCCTGACCTGGCTGTTGGGTTCGATCGCAGCGATCTCCTTGCTGGTTGGCGGCATCGGAGTGATGAACATCATGCTGGTCAGCGTGACCGAGCGCACTCGCGAAATCGGCATTCGCATGGCCACGGGCGCCCGTGCCTGGAATATTCTTCAGCAGTTTTTAACAGAGGCCTGGCTGGTTTCCGCAATTGGTGGCTTGATTGGTGTTGGTCTGGGTATCGCCGCCACCCAGTTAATCGGCTCTCTGGGCACTCCGGTGTATGTGACCGTGCTACCTATGGTGCTGGCGTTCAGCTGTGCCTTTGCGACCGGCATTATCTTTGGCTTTCTCCCGGCCCGAAAAGCCGCCCATCTCGACCCGGTTCACGCCCTGGCTTCGGAGTAGACCTATGAACACGCGATTATATGCACTGGTGCCCGTGCTGTTGATGGCAGGTTGCGCAACCTTTGAACCCGAGCCGGTCAGCTTGCCGCTGACACCACCAGATCAATGGGCCCATGAGGACACATCCGGAGCCACGGTGGATGCAGATTGGTGGCAGGCTTTTGATGATGCCCACCTGAATCGGTTGATTGACAGGGCGATCGCAGCGAACCCCGGTTTGGCGGCGACGGCGGAATCGGTCATTCAGGCGGATCTGCAACTGCGAAACGCGGGCGCGGCCCTGCTACCGTCGGTGTCCGCCTCAGCAAGCAGCGGACGTCGAAGCCTCAAGAGCGCCGGGGCAGGGCTCGGTTACCGGAGGCTCCACCAGTGCCGGAGTTGCCGTGGATTATGAGCTGGATCTATGGGGCAGGTTGTCGGCTGTTGAGGGCGCCGCTGTGGCGAATTTTCAGGCGACTCGATTTGATTACGATACGGCGCGCATTACCCTGGTCGCTGCGGTCGCCACCAGCTGGTTTGAATGGCTGGAGTTGCGCCAGCGTGTTGAGGTTGCCAATCGCAACCTTGAGCTGGGTGAGAGAACACTCAGTCTTGTAGAGGTGCGCTATCGCAACGGTGTTGCCAGCCGAGCCGAACTTGCCCGTCAGCAAACCGCCGTACTTGGCCTGCGCAATGCGGTGCCTCCGTTGGAGTATCAGGCGCGGCAACGTCTGGCGGCCTTGCGGGTATTGACCGGTGAACTGCCATTTGCAGGAACACCGCCAGTGGCTGACATTGCCGCGGTGAGCATACCGAAAATAAACCCGGAAACACCGTCCGACCTGGTCACGCGCCGACCGGACCTTGCCGCAGCCGAGGCTCGGCTGACCGCCGCCAGTGCTGATATTATGCAAGCGCGTGCGACGCTGCTTCCGGCTGTTTCGCTAAGTGCCGCGGCCCGGCTGTCTGCAGACGGCTTTCTGAGCCTGACCGATCCTGTCCGAAGTGTGAATGGTCTGGTCGGCCTGAGCCAGGCGTTGTTCGATGGCGGCCAGCGCCGTAATAACGTCGCGATATCGCAGTCCCGGCAGATCGCACTGTTGGAAAGCTATCGGGGCAGTCTGCTGGCGGCATTTCAGGAAGTCGGCGATGCGCTGGATCGCGAGGCGCTGTTTCAGGAGCAGGAGGAGCGTTTGCAGGATATCCTGGCCCGGGCGGAGGAATCACTCAGGCTGACAGAGGTGCGTTACCGGGAGGGCGCTGATGAGCTGCTGACCCTGCTGGACAGCCAGCGCAGTGTTTTTGACGTTCGCCAACAACTCAGCCAGGCCCGGCTGAGCCGATTGCTTGCCGCAGTGGATCTCTACAAAGCGTTGGGTGGCGGTTGGGAGCACGAACAGTCTCGTCTGGTTACAGCGCAGGCTCAGGAATAACGCCGTTTACCAGAAACTCGGATTTGTTGAAGTTATGAACCTGTTTGCCGCCATGGCCCAGCGCCAGACTCATTGAAACCTGATGGTCAGATGTCGCCACAATCAGCTTTTGATAAGACTTTGGGGTGCGGTCCCGGAACGGGCCGGGTGAGAACAGGGCGACGTTAAGCCCTGACATACCCTGTTCAAAGTTCCAGGGCAGCTGATAGAGACCGGCCTGCAGTGCTCTCGCCGACAGAAACTGAAAGACATCAACCCCGCTGTTACGCATGTCTGTGCCCAGCGCCTGGGTTTCCCGGTAGCTTGTAGGATCGGTCAGAGTTTCGTGAAGGTCTTGCCAGTCCGGGCATTGCAATCGCACCGCATGCGCCGAACGGAACCGGGCTGAAAACAGCGTATGCAGGGTGGTCAACGGGCGCGGGAAGGGCACTGAAAGGTGACTGGTGAACACAAACCGGTAGAAGGCTGTCTCTGCCAGTACCGTTGGCACACTCATGGCGCCGTAGAACAGACTCGGCTCAAAGCTGCGGCCGAAACGGGAGCCATGCTTCAGGGGCGGGTAGCGAAACGGCGTTGTCAGTAAGTAATGGAGGTTATCGGCGCCGGCGGGCGCAGCTGGTTTGCTGGCATCCAGCAGCTGTTCCAGGCGTGCTTGCTCCTGCATGTTGTCCACGATGCGTGAGGTGGCAATCTCCTCCTGACTCTCAACTACCCGGTAGAGAATGCCCTGAACACTGCCGATTGCCGCAGAGATACGTTCCTTGTAATTCAAATGCGCCCTCGCATGGCATCAAGATAGTGCACCACCCTCACCAGTCCTTCGGTGGACTGGACCAGCTCTCTGGGGACGGCGTGAAAATAGTCATTGCGGGTGTTCAGCCAATGCGCCATGGCTTCACTGTCGCCGCCGGTCAGGGCATAGATGCTTCGGTATACCCGGACAAACAACAGCGCCAATTCGCCGGATTTGCTGGCCGGATCAATACCGTCACGGGTCAGCCCGCTGCGGTTGCGACCAACAATGGCCGCGACTTCCGCCTGCGGCAAGCCGAAGGCTTTGGCGGCATTCAGCAGGGCCTTGGCAAGTAGTGCCTTGTCGCTGGTTTGTGGGGCCAGTGCTGCGGATTCGGTCATGGCAGGTACTCCGGTGAGACGTTTCATCATTATAGACGTTTTCGATGAAAATGCGACACTATCTATTTCGGGTAGCCGGTAATGTTTCTGATCTTGCGATAGAGCGGCTGCAGGCGGGGATACATGTCGAGATAGACTTCTTTATACAGGCGCTGGTACATCGCCTGTGCTTCCGGTGCCGGTTCGAACACGTCGCCAACCCGGGTCATGGCCCGGACTGCACTGTCAAAGTCCGGATGCAGGCCCAGACCAACGGCGGCGTCGATGGCTGCGCCCAGGCCAGAGGTTTCATAGGTGTGGGGCCGTTCCGCGGGCAGACCGAAAATGTCTGCGGTCAGTTGCATGGCGGCATCGCTTTGGGAGCCGCCGCCGGCAACACGGAGGCGTTTAATGGCCTGGCCACTGCGCTTCTCGATCCGCTCCTTGCCTTCGCGCAGGGCGTAGGCCAGCCCCTCCAGAATGGCCCGGTAGATGTGGGCGCGGGTGTGCACATCACCAAAGCCGATGATCGAGCCTTTCGCTTCCGGACCGGGCTGGCGCACACCCGGGCTCCAGTAGGGTTGCAGCATCAGCCCCATGGAACCGGGCGGAACCGAGTTGACCAGTTCGTCGAACAGCGCTTCCGGCTCTATGCCTTTGCGCTCGGCGATGGTCTGTTCCCGCAAGCCGAATTCCTTCTTGAACCAGCTCACCATCCAGAAGCCCCGATAGATCATCACTTCCGTGGAGTAATGGCCGGGCAGGGCCGAGGGGTAGGGCGGCATGAACCGGGTCGGCTCAACATAGCGGTGGTTGGTGGTGTTGATGGTGGCGGTGGTGCCATAACTCATGCAGCCGGTGTCCGGGCTCAGACCGCCAGAACCCAGGATTTCACAGGCCTTGTCAGAGGCCGCGGCAAACACCGGCAAACCGGCGCTCAGGCCCAGCTGATCGGCGGCTTCCGGAATGAGTTGACCCAGGCGCTCACCGGGCTTGACCAGATCGGGCAGCATGTCCCGGGTAATGGGCATGGTTTGCCATTTGAAATCTCGCGGGCCTGCCCACTGCTGTTTCTTGTAGTCAAATGGCAGATAACCCACCTGACTGCCGGTGGAATCCGTGTACTCGCCGGTCAGCCGAAAGTTGAGGTAGCCGGACAACAGCAGGTATTTGTGGGTTCTGGCCCAGAGCTCCGGCTGGTTCTGGGCGATCCAGTTGGCCTGGGTCTTCTCCCGAAACCGGTGGATGGTGTCTTCCAATCGCGCGATTTTGAACAATAGCCCCCAGGGGCCTTTGACCGGGCCGTCCACGCGGGCGTGGCGCTGGTCCAGCCAGATGATCGCCGGCCGTAACGGCTGCCCTTGCTGATCCAGGTTCACCACCGTGCCACGCTGGGTGGTGACGGTAACGCCCGCCACCTGGTCTGGCCTGGCCTCCGTGCTTTGCCAGAGCGACTGGCAGGCCAGGCCCAGGTTGTCCCAGAAATACTCCGGGTGTTGCTCGGCCCAGCCGGGTTGTTCCGAGAAATACGGCACAAGTTCCTGCTTGCCTTTGCCGTGCAGGTTGCCGTGCTTGTCGAACAGCAAGGCGCGCACGCTCTGGGTGCCGTTGTCGATGGCGAGAATCAGCGGTTCTTGGGTCATTTCACCGGGCCTCGCCAGGCGGTAGCGCATAGGCGTGTTGATGCAGTGCCAGGTAGCGCTCGACTTCCTGCTGCCAGTACTGGTCGTCCCACCCCAGCACGGCCTGGCAGTGCTGGCGGATCTCGGACAGCAGCGCTGCGCCGGCGTTCGGGAGAATCAGGCCAAGGCGGGTTCTGCGCAACAACAGATCGTCCAGGTGGATGACCTGTTCGTGTCGGCAGGCCCAGGTCAACTCGGCCCAGAGCACGTCGGTACCGGGTATTTCTGTCAGATCGGCATCAACACAAAGCTGAACCAGGTCAAGGCCGTAATAGCCTGTCAGCCGTCGCCAGGTCGCGTGCCGGATAGCGTCTGGCCGGGCTGGTGCCTGGGCCTGGCTGAACACGAGCCGGCCATCGGGCCGGACGGTGAACGGTGATGATTCGCCCAGTGCCGCTTGCAGGGCTTCTCGGGCGATGCACCGGAAGGTGGTCAGCTTGCCACCGGCGATACTGATCAGGCCCTTATCGAGCCGCAAGGCGTGCTCTCGGTTCTCCTTCGAGGGCGCTTTGCCTTGTCCGTCGGTCACCACGGGGCGGACACCGGCCCAGGTCGACACCACATCGTTTGCGGTTAATTGGGCGCCGGGGAACAACGCCGTTGCAACCTTCAGCAGATACGCCACTTCGGTTGAGGCGATCACCGGTTCGTGGCTGAGGTCATCGCGGTGGTCCAGGTCGGTGGTGCCCAGAACCGTGGTGCCGGCCCAGGGGAAGGCAAATACCGGTCGTTTATCGTCCGGATGGAACAGAGATACCGCGCAGGTCACTGGCAACCGTTGCCAGGGCACCACCAAGTGACTGCCGCGCAGGGGGCGGATGCTCAGTGGCTGGTCTGATGGCCCCTGGTTTTGCAGTTGGTCCGCCCAGGCGCCGGTGGCGTTGATAATGCGCGTGGCGGATATTGTGATGTCGGATTCCGCGGGCTCGCCGTCTACACCAATTTTCAGGCCGCTTACCCACCCGTTGTCATCTCGGATTACCCGTTTGGCGGCAACGTAATTCAGGCAAACTGCGCCATCGCGACGGGCTTCAGAAATCAGCCGCTGGACCAGGCGGGCGTCGTCGGTGAGGGCGTCGGTAAACAGACTGGCTCCGAGCAGACCGGATTGGGCAAGGCCGGGCGCCCACTGCAGGGTCTGTGCCGGGCTCAGTCGTTGCCGCGAACGCACGCCGGCCAATCGATCGTAGACAGCCAGCAAGGTCTGGAACACCCGTGGGCCGGGGAATTGGCCCTGGTAATGCGGCATCACAAAGCGCAGCGGCTCAATCAACCCCGGCGCTTCCGTCATCAGTCGCTGGCGTTCGCGCACGGCGGCTCGGGTCAGCCCAAGGTGGCCACTGCCGAGATAGCGCAGACCACCGTGGACCATTTTGGAGGAGCGGCTGGAGGTGCCCCAGGCGAAATCCTTCTGCTCGACCAGCAGGGTTTTCAGGCCACTGCCGGCGGCTTCTCTGGCCGCGCCTGCGCCGGTTATGCCGCCGCCAATCACCACCACATCAAACTGGGCCTTGCCACTGCGCAAGTCGGCGAGGATCTGTTGCCTTGTCATAGCCACCTCAGTCCAGAAGGGTTTTCGGGTTCAACCGGTTGTCCGGATCGAAGCTCGTGGTGAGCGCCCGGATAGCGCGCATGCCGAGTTCGCCCTTTTCCAGCGGAAGGTAAGGCGCGTGGTCCTTGCCGACCCCGTGCTGGTGGCTGATGGTGCCGCGGTTGCGCACGATCAGCTCCGAGGTGGTGTCTTTCAGGTGTTGCCAGCGCGCGATGGTTTCCGCGTAACTGTCGGCCACCCGGAACACGTAGGTGGTGTAGATCGAGCAGCCCTGACCATAAAAGTGCGAGAGGTGGGTAAACACATGGGTGTTCTCGTTCTGGCTGCCGAGCCCGTTCCGAAGGTTGTCTTCGATCTTGTTGAGCAGGTTGTCGACGTTGTCCCAGTCGGTGGCGGTTTCCAGGGTATCGACGGCGTAACCCATGTGCCATAACGCTTCCCGCAGGTAGGGCATAGTAAAGCGCTTCTCCGCCCACTTGGCACCCAGCCGGGTGCCTGTGTACACGCCCTGATGCGTCGAGCACACCTGACGAGCCTCCTTCAAGGCGGCGCGACACTGGCTTTGCTGCCGGTCACCCCGAAGGTCATCATGCATTTGCCGTCACCGGCGCCGCGCAACGACAAAAACTTTTCCAGCATACCAATCAAACCCGGGTGGCCGGCCAGCGCCAGTTGGGTCTCGGTTTCAATGGGGTTGCTGAGCCTCAGCATGGACAGCTGGATGCGATCCTGCGCCAGTTGTCGGGCTGCAGTTCTGGCCTGGTCCCAGGACGGGAAGAACACCACGTAGAAATTCTCCTGCTCGGGCAACCGGCTGACGCGAGCCTGAACCTCGGTGATCAATCCCAGCCGACCTTCTGAACCAAGAATCATTTCCCGGATGTCCGGGCCCGCGCTGGAGGCTGGAATCGTCGGTATGGTCAAGGTGCCTTGCAGGGTTTCGATGCGGCCGCCGGCAAACAGCTGTTCAATCCGCCCGTAGCGCAGGGATTGCTGGCCGCTGGAGCGGGACGCCACCCAGCCGCCAATGGTGGACAGTTCAAAGGATTGCGGAAAATGCCCCAAAGTGTAGCCGTGCGCACGCAGTTGCGCTTCGACCAGTGGCCCGGGCGTGCCGGCACCGAAGGTGGCGAGCTGGCTTTCGCGATCCAGATCGAGCAGGCGGTTCATCTTGGCCAGGCTAACGGTGAGAATCGGCTTGCCCTGATCGACAGGGTTGATGTGGCCGGCAACGCTGGTGCCGCCGCCATAGGGAATCAGGTGCAGGTCGTGGTCGTGGGCGTAGCGCAACAATGCACGCACATCGGAATTGCTGGCGGGAAAGGCAACGCCGTCCGGATAGGTGCCAATGTCGCCGCTGCGCATCGCCAGCCAGTCAACCAGGCTCTGGCCGCGGGCATGTCGCACACGAGCATCGTCACTGACATCAATCAAATCGGCCATGACTGGATCAGAGGGCAGGCGAGAGGCGGGCAGTTCATTGCAGACCTGTTCGAGCGTGACGTCCTGCAGTGGCGTGGCGCGGCCAATCCGCTGGGCGAGAAAAGCCTGACCCTCTTCGGGCAACTCTAGAGAAAACTGATCATCGCCCCAACCGTTCCAGCGTCGCATTTGCACTAACTCCCTGATGAACTGAATGTGCCGGCAGTTTAGAGGGTTGGCACACGATTGCACTGTCCGAGTACGACAGCGGTTGTGTCAAATGGCGCCACGCGCGCTGTGCCAGGGCTCGGGTAATGCAGCCGGTCATGGTCGGAGCGATTCGGTCAACCGCTCGTTGAGATTCCGCCAGCGCTCCAGATTTTGTGCATCACCTATTCGTGACCTGTCACCGGAGGACCGGTTAAGCCACAAACCCTCACCGTTAAAGCTGTAAACCGGTTCCAGGTCAGGACGTTGCGACGCAGGCTTGATGTCGTTTATCAGGTTGTCGAGGATCAGTGGGTCGGCATCAGGGGTTTTATACCAGGCCAGCACCATGTGCGCCTGATTCAACTCGAGGGCTTTGACGTAGATAATCCGGAGCTCGTCGTCCGGGACGCCCATGGCTCTGAGGGAAAGGTACTTGGCAATCGAAAAGTCTTCGCAATCACCGCCATTGGTGGTCAGTAATTCGACTGGGGTCGCCCAATAGTCCTCTTCGCCCCAATGTTGAATGTCGCTGACAAAGCGAACCCGATTAAAAAACGAGTTGACCAGTCTTAACTGGCGATCTATCGGCGCGTTGCTGGCCAGCAGGTGCAGCCGTTGCCAGTCTTGCAGTCTCTGATGAGCCTCAGGGCCAAAATCCCGGAGCACGTAATCCATCAGGCGATCACTGAGCTCTATGGCACCCGCAAGAGACACAACCAGTAACAGGGGGATAAGTAGGGAACGGCGACACTGGAGGTAAGTTGCCGTTGTCATTACGGGCCTCAGTTACTGTTCTGTAGCCGTTGACGTAATTGCTCCAGTCGCTGACGAATTTCCTCTCGTCGTTGTTGTTCACCCGCCGAGGACTGCGCGCTGCTGGAGGAGGGTTGTTGTGTGGGCTGGGCCGTTTGTCGTTCTTGTATCTGTTGGTCGAGTGATTCGTCGTTTGTGCTGCTTGCCAGCGCGACCCCAGAACGGTCTTCCAACTCCGGGAAATAGAGATTTTCGAGCTTGCCGGCCCGCTCAATAATAATGCGGTTAGGGAAGACGGTTCGAAGCTTGGCACTCCCCGGCAGCTCATTACCCACCAGGTAGGCTTCGGTTTTGCCTTTGTCATCCTCAATCAGGGCGCTTCCAGGGAACTCGCCGTCGGCAGCCAGAACGCCACGCAAAAACAGCCGGAGATTGGTCTCAGGCAGGTTCTCGGTGTCCAGCTCAGGGCTGCCATTATCTGCGGCGGCTGTGCCGAACACCGTCAGGCTTGCCAGCTGAACATTGGGTACCGTCTGCCGGGCATCACTTGCCTCCGTTCCGGCTACCTGCACACGAGGAAGCGTACGCTGGGTTTCGGTCTGCCAGAACTGATAACCCTGCCATCCCGTCAAGCCAAGCATGGCGATCACAGCGACCAGGGCAAGTAGTGGCGGAATCCGTTTATCAAGAGCGTACATTGATGATCCTGAGTGATTGATCGTAAGCGTAAAAAGCCCACAGGTTATCAGACTGCAATGAATTAGTGGCAGTATAGTGTATAGAGTTGTTCAGTGGTTCCCATTCCTGTGGTAGCCTTTTTTGAAGCGACTGAGTAACGCACGATTTAAAGGGTTTTCGGGTACTATCGAGGCCCAAGAAGAATAATGAGCGATCTGACGGAAACAACGAGGAAGTCCTTGACCATAGATACCGAAATTCAGCCGCAGGATGCGCCGCTGGGGCGTCTGCCTTTCACCTTTGCCAAGCGCAACGGTGTGATCCTGACCCGTAACGAAGACGGGGAGCCAGTGGTTATGGTGCGCCCGGGTGCGTCGCATTCGGCACTGGCCGAGGCCAACCGTATCAGCGGCGGTCGCGCCCGTTTCACCACGATCGAGGCGAGCCGGTTTGATCAGGCCCTCAATGCGGCTTACCAGAACGATTCGGCAGAAGCCATGCAGATGGTGGAGGGCATCGGTGATGATATGGATCTGGCCTCTTTGGCGGATTCGGTCCCGGAGACCGAAGATCTGCTGGAGCAGGAGGACGACGCCCCGATTATCCGCTTGATCAACGCCATTCTGACCGAAGCAGTCAAAACCAACGCCTCTGACGTTCACATCGAAACCTATGAGAAGCAGCTCGTGGTGCGTTTTCGCATTGACGGGGTGCTGCGCGAAGTCGTTCAGCCCAAGCGTGCGCTGGCACCTTTGCTGGTTTCTCGTATCAAGGTTATGGCCAAGCTGGATATTGCCGAAAAGCGTGTGCCACAAGATGGCCGTATTGCCTTGCGGGTAGCCGGGCGCGAGGTGGATATCCGGGTGTCTACCATGCCATCGTCCAGTGGCGAGCGAGTGGTTTTGCGACTGCTCGACAAGCAGGCGGGCACCATTCGTCTTGAATCCCTTGGCATGGCCGGTAATGACCTTAAAACCCTGCGCAAGCTGATCTTCCGGCCCTATGGCATTTTGCTAGTGACCGGCCCCACTGGTTCGGGTAAGTCGACCACGCTGTATGCGTCGCTCCAGGAAATCAACGACCGCACCCGGAATATTTTGACGGTTGAAGACCCGATTGAGTACAACTTGCCCGGCATCGGGCAGACCCAGGTCAATACCAAAGTCGATATGACCTTTGCCCGTGGGCTTCGCGCGATCCTGCGACAAGACCCGGACGTTGTGATGATTGGTGAAATCCGGGATCTGGAAACGGCAGAGATTGCTGTTCAGGCCAGTTTGACCGGCCACCTGGTGTTATCCACCCTGCACACCAACACCGCGGTGGGTGCCATCACCCGGTTGATGGACATGGGTATTGAGCCATTCCTGATATCTTCCAGTCTGGTGGGTATTGTTGCCCAGCGCCTGGTCAGGGTGTTATGTACCCATTGTCGGGAGCCTTACACGCCGACAGAAGAGCACTGCGAATTTCTGCAGCAAAGTGCCGCCAACCCTCCGACCATTTACCGTGCCAAAGGCTGCGAACATTGCAACCATCTAGGCTATCGGGGCCGGATTGGTATCTACGAGACAGTTGAGATCACCGAGGAAATCAGCACCCTGATTCACAAACGGGCCGGCGAGCTGGATCTTGAAAGAGCGGCTCGGTTGCACAGCCCCAGTATTCATGCGGATGGCGTTAAAAAGATCCTCGAAGGCATCACCACCGTGGAAGAAGTTCTGCGCGTTACCCACCGGAGCCAGTAATTCATGCCAGCCTACGTTTATAAAGCGCTGGACCAGAGGGGAAAGCAAAAGCAGGGCGTTGTTGAAGCCGACGCGCCGCGCGCTGTTCGCCAGCAATTGCGTGACAAGGGCCTGACGCCACTGACCGTCGAGGCTGCGGTCGAAAAGCAGGCTCAAACCAGCCCGTTCAGTAACCGGGGTTCGCTGAGCGCAGCGGATCTCGCGTTGGTTACCCGGCAGCTTGCGACGCTTATCCAGTCTGGCATCCCTATTGAGCAATCGCTCAGCGCTGCGGCACAACAGTCCAGCAAACCTCGTATTCGCAGCATGCTGATCGCCATCCGTGCCAAGGTCATGGAAGGCTACACCCTGGCGGACAGTTTTGGCGAATTCCCCAGAGCTTTCCCCCGGCTGTATCGTTCCACTGTGGCCGCCGGTGAGCATGCGGGTCATCTGGACCTGGTGTTGAATCGATTGGCGGATTACACCGAGAACCGCCAGGAGGCCCGCCAGAAAATACAGCTGGCAGCGATCTACCCCCTGATTCTCAGCTTTGTGGCCATTGCCATTGTGGTGTTTTTGCTCACGTACGTTGTGCCTGACATCATCGAGGTGTTCGTGCGCCAGGGGCAGGATCTGCCTGGCCTCACGGTTGCCATGTTGTCTGTGTCGGAATTTCTCGGCGCTTACGGTGTCTATCTTCTTATTGCGTTGGCATTGGCCATTGTGGGTTTCCGGATTGCACTGACCAAGCCGGCATTCCGGATGCGGTTTCATAAACAGTTATTACATTTGCCGCTGTTTTCGGGAATGGTGCGGGGCGTCAATACCGCTCGGTATGCCAGCACGCTGAGTATTCTGACCACCAGTGGCGTGCCGTTGGTCGAAGCGATGAAAATTGCCGGTGAGGTGCTGTCGAACGACTATCTTCGCAAGGAACTGAAAGATGCCGCTCGCAAAGTCAGCGAAGGGGGATCGTTACATCGGGCATTGGACCAGTCGGGCTATTTTCCTCCGATGATGCTGCACATGATTGCCAGTGGCGAGGCCAGTGGTGAACTCGACAGCATGCTGGAACGGACCGCCCGCATGCAGGAAAACAGCCTGCAATCCAAAATCGCAGCGATTGTCGGTTTGTTTGAACCGCTGATGCTGCTGGTAATGGGTGTGGTAGTGCTGATTATCGTGCTCGCAATCATGCTGCCGATCCTGAACATGAGCAACCTGGTGGGCTGATGCGCTGCCATAAACCGTTTAACCCAAGACCTGAATCAATGACGAGTGACACTATGAACATGAAGAACAACCTTAACCCCGCCAAGAGCAAAGGCTTCACCCTGATTGAGATCATGGTAGTAATGGTTATTCTCGGCTTGCTGGTGGCCATCGTAGGGCCAAACATCATGGGGCGCGGCGATCAGGCCAGAGTGACCGTGGCTGAAACCCAGCTCAACAATCTTGCCAACGCACTGGACCTGTATCGACTGGATAACAGTCATTATCCCTCCACCCAGCAGGGCCTGGATGCATTGGTCCAACGGCCCAGTGGCAGTCCTGAGCCCCGTAACTGGAATGCGGATGGCTACCTCAAGAGCGTGCCACAAGACCCCTGGGGCAATGAGTATCAATACGTTAGCCCTGGCACGGAAGGTCCTTACGATCTCTATTCTTACGGATCAGACGGTCAGGAAGGTGGTGAAGGTGATGCCGCCGACCTCAGCGTATGGAAAGTCGGGAACTAAGCGATCGTGAAACCCAGGGCAAACCAAAGCGGCTTTACGCTGATTGAAATCCTGGTTGTCCTGATTATCGTCGGGCTGCTGGCCGCGTTGGCCGTGTTCAATATGGCTGGCAGCTCTCAGCAGCGCGAGCTCGAGAACACCGTGCAGGATCTGTATCTATTGATGCAGACGGCCTCGGAACAGGCGGTGCTGAACAATTCCGAGTTGGGATTGTTGTTGGATGAGGACAGTTATCGCTTTGTGGCGTTTCAGGACGACACTGGTGAATGGGAAATGTCCGGTGAACGACTGTTCCGGTCCCGTCCATTGCCAGAATGGTTGGTTCTCACCGATTACATTGAAAATGATGCGCCCCGGCTGACCTCCTCAGAAGATCAGCTGCGCCCGGATGTGGTGTTTTTTTCCAGCGGTGAAACCACTCCCTTTATTCTCGAGTTTACCCTCGGCCGCGATACCGACAACATGCACACTCTCGAATCGGACGGTTTAGAGCCGATGCAGTGGCGCAAACCCGGCGGTGAGGGCGAGATATGATCAAAAGCGCTCGTGGATTTACGCTGCTGGAGGTGTTAATCGCTTTGCTGGTGTTCGGCTTGATTGCTACCGCCGCCGCGGAAGTGGGTAGTCAGTACATATCCAGCTACGAGCGGGTGCGTGACAAAACACTTGCCGGTTGGTTAGCCGATAATCGAATAAATGAGCTGAGGCTTCAGGAAGATCTGCCGGGCATATCTGAAAATTCCGATGACCGGGACTACGGTACCTACCGCTGGCAGGTAACCACCGTTGTGCAGGGCACTGAAGAGCCCTCCATGCGCCGTGTTGAAGTGACGGTTGCCCGTTATACCAGCGGTCGGACAGAAGCAACACCGGTGCATACGCTGTCTGCGTTTCTGGGTGAGAAGTGATGGTTCGCTCCAATTTCGCTCTAACTGGCAGGCACAACGCCGGTTTTACCCTGATGGAAGTGCTGATCGCCGTGACCATTACCGCCGTCATCGGCCTGGGGGTCTGGCAGGTGATCAACAGTGTGGTGACTTCTCGCGACAGGGTGAATGAAGTAGCCGATGAGTTCGAAGGCCTCCAGAAAACCATGTTGTTTTTGGAGCGGGATCTGACGCAGCTGGTCAATCGTCCGGTACGTGATGTTTACGGTGACTTTCAGCCTGCCCTGAACAGTCGCGAAGACGCCTTTGTTCTGCAATTGACGCGACAGGGCTGGCGGAATCCGCTTGGTCTGCGGCGTAGCGGTTTGCAGCGGGTAGCCTGGGAATACACCGGGGCTGAACTGCGCCGGCGTTACTGGCCATCGGTTGATCAGGCCCAGGACGACAGCAGCCGCGATATGCTGATGCTGGAAGGCGTACTGGCTTTCGATATCCGGTTTTTAACAAGCGAGTTGACCTGGCAGGAGGAATGGCCTGCCGACCAGGAGTTGGCGAATTTGTCTCCCGGTGCCAGACCAACGCTGCCCATGCCGCGCGGTATAGAAGTCACCCTGGAACATGAACGGTTTGGCGAGCTGGTGAGAACGTTTGCGCTGCCGGACTTTGATGTGACTCAGGCTCAGGTTGTTGTGAATCAGCAAATGGAGGCGGCCAGCGAATCGGATACCGATAACGAAGAAAGCCAGGAACAGCAGGGTACCGAGCCATGAAAACGTCGGTAGCGCTGACCAGGATTTACGGGCGACAAAATGGCGTTGCACTGATTATGGTGCTGTTAGCCATGGCCTTGGTGGTTATGCTGGCCACGGGCATGACCCAGAAGCAAAGCATTAGGGTATTCAAGGCCGGGCATTATCTCGCCCAGCAACAGGGGCACAGCATAGCGCTGGGTGCCGAAGAATTTGCTCGCCGGATCCTGATCCGGGATTTTGAACAGGACCGGGAAGACGGCCTGATGGTTGATAGCCCGGATGAGTTCTGGGCGATGTATGCCGCGATATTGCCCCTGGATACTAACGGCGTGGCCGAGGTCCAGATTGACGACCTGAGCGGGCGAATCAACCTTAATGATCTCGTCAGCGCCAATGGCCAGTTGGATACCATGACCAGAGACCGCCTGATCCGCTTGTTCAGGGCGCTGGGTATCACCACGGTGTCTGTGGATGCATTGATCGACTGGATCGATGCGGATGACCAGACTATAAGTGCCTATGGTGCAGAAGACGGCCAGTACCTGATGGCGGAGCAACCCTATCGAGCGGCCAATCAGCCATTTCTATCGATCACGGAATTAAGACTGATCGAGGGCATGACGGAAGAGATTTACGTTGCGCTCAGACCTCACGTCATTGCCTTGCCGGTCAGTGGTATTGGTATTAATGTGAACACCGCGACGGGTCCGGTGCTCATGTCTTTGCACGACGAAGTAACCGAGGCTCAGGCTGCTTCCATTCTCGCCCAGAGAGAAGAGCAGCGTTTTGAAAACCTGCAGGACTTTCTGGCATTGCAGGAATTTGCGGGCATGGGCCTCAAAGCTGCGGGGCTCTCTCTGCAATCACGGTTTTTTGAAGTTGTCTCAAGGATTACCTACGATGATCGTGTTGTCACTATGGTCAGCACTGTTTTTCGTAATCCGGAGGGAGAAGTCCGGACGGTTCACAGGGATTCCGGGCAGAAGAACCGCATTACCAAAGAACCCTATTCAATCTCGGAAGGATAGCCATGTCTTATCGCCTTTTTGTCCGGCCGGTTCCGCCCTTTGCGGACACGGAGCAGAATCCGGAGTCACAATTGTTCAGCTGGTTGCTTCAGGATGCCAGTGGCGACGCGCAGGCCAGAGGGGCTGCAGATTCCAGAGAGGTTATTGAGCAGACATTGGCTCAGAATGCACTGGATAAAGTGCTGCTGATTGGCCTGATTCCTGGTGATGAGGCGCTGTTCTGTGTAGCAGATATTCCCGCAAAGCAAAGCCGCTTTGTGCTTCAGGCATTGCCATTCGCGGTCGAAGAGCAAGTCGCCCAGGACATCGAATCGGTGCACCTGGCACTGGGTCGTCACACACCCGACGGCTACCAGGTAGCTGCTATCGATCAGCAGCAGATGGGACGTTGGCTGGCGTTGTTCTCAGGCTGGGAACACGTCCGTCTGGACGCGATTTTCCCTGACGCCGCTCTGCTTCCGGCCACTGAGGGAGGCTGGACTGCCTGCCTGGATGGCGACGGCGTCATGTTGCTCAGTCAAAGAGGTGAATGGTTGCGTATGCAGACCAGCAACCTCGGGATGTTGGGCATCACGCTGGCGGCACCTCCTTCCGAGGAGGTCGTTGCAGAAATTCCAGTCAATGTTTATGGCACAGACTCAGATCTGGAAAGCTATCAATCGGTAATTGTGGAATTGGGCAGCGGTGACGGCCGCTTGAAATTGAGCCAGAAACCCCTTGAGTTCTCGCCCCTGGAGTTTCTCGCGTGGGCTTACCACCACCACATGTGTAATCCGGTCAATCTTTGCCAGGGCCCATTCGCTGTAAACAAGGATGGTAGCAGTCCGCTTAGACCATGGAAGCCATTGATAGCGGTAGCCTCGGTCTGGTTTGTCGTGCAGTTGGCTTTGAATACCGGTATGGGCATCTATCACAACCAAGAAGCGGAGAAGCTCCAGGAGCAGGCCCTGGCCATATATCAGTCAGCCTTCCCCGGTGATCGTCGCACCCACGCCGGCAACGTGCGTCGTGTCATCGAAGGCCAGTTACGGGTTGCGGGTTCCGGTCAGCAGGAAGTGGACTTTGTCACTTTGCTCAAATACACCGGCGATCAGTACAGCCGCCTGCCGTCGAGCGGAGCGGTCACTTTCAATTCGATCAACTACAGCCGAAACCGCGGCGAGTTGGTGGTGGATGTGCGGGCGGATAGCTACGAACGGATGAGCAGTTTGAGAAACGGGCTTGCCAACCAGGGTCTGCAGGCTCAGATTGGCTCTGTGGTCAATGAAAGTTCCGGCTCTCGTGGCCGTTTGACGGTCTCTGGAGGCTGATATCATGTGGACCCGAATTAAAGACCAGCCAGCGGTGGGCAAACTGATCGCCCGATACGACCAACTTCCCGTCAGGGACCGGCAGGCGCTGGGTATTCTCACCGTCGCCTTGGTGCTGGCAATACTGTACTTTGCCATCTGGAGCCCGGTGTCGGATTTTCGTGACCGGGCGGAATCAGGTCGGGAAAATGCAGAACAGCTGTTGGCCTGGATGCAGGCGAACGAGTCCAGCATTCGCCAGCTAGGCGGAACAGACTCGGCAAGCTCCGCAACCGCCGTCGATAGGCCAGCAGACGGGCGTGCATTGATGGCGCTGGTCACTCGCTCGGCTGGCGAGGCCGGGCTGTCTCTGCAAAGGTTTGAGCCCAGTGGTGAAAACGGCGTACGTGTCTGGCTTGAGGGTGCTCCGTTCGCTGACGTCGCAGCCTGGATTGAGCAACTTGATTCACGCAATGGCGTGATTATTGACCAGGCTGCATTGGATAGAGGCAATGAGCCGGGCCGGGTTTCGGTCCGGCTTACCTTGACGATCTGAACGGGCGTGAACCCAACGTTGACCGGAGTTCCTGAGGAGCACGAGAAAATGCGTGATACGCAAGAAAACAATAATAATACCGATGCCGTCGTGGTTCGGCTTGATGAGACGGCGCGTAATGAGGCCCAGTCCATTCTCTGTAGTGCCTACCGGGAAGATCCGACGTTCCAGTACCTTTTTGATCACCGTCGGGCAGGCTATGATCAGCGAGTGAGGGCGACGGTCAGAGAACTGATCGATCTGTATCTCGATCTGAATCAGGACGCCGTCGGCGTCATGAAAGGGGAGACCCTTATCGCCGTGGCGTTCATTGGCGACCCGGAATTGCGAATGAACCTGGCCGATCAGTTCAGCTGGAGAATTCGCATGGTGCTGACGGCCGGCTTCGCCTCAACCCGTCGTTACCTGGATTATCATCAGAAAATCCGCGACTTATTGCCACACCCGCAGGCTCATCAGTTGCCTTTGATGGGGGTTAACCCAAAATACCAGCATCAGGGCTACGGTCGGGTATTGTTAAAAGCAGTAGAAAGACTCTGTGAGGAGAACCCTCGCGGCAGCGGGCTGGTTCTGGATACCGGTAACAGCCGATACCTGCCTTTTTATGAGTCTGAGGGGTTCCAGAGCCTGGGCAAGATTCGCCTCGGTGATTTCGAAGATCACGTACTTTATCGCGAGATCAAAGCGGATTCAGATGAACGCCGAAGCGAGGCAGCCCAGCATTAATATCTTTTTGTGAACAGGAGAGAGTGTGTCTGACAGCCAGGATTTCGATCTGATTGTAATTGGTGCTGGGTCCGGTGGTGTCCGGCTGGCGAGAATGTCTGCACAGCGAGGCGCCCGCGTGGCCGTCGTGGAGTCGCGCTATCTCGGCGGAACATGCGTCAATGTAGGGTGCGTTCCGAAAAAGCTGTTTGTATACGGGGCTCATGTTCACGACGATCTTGAGGATGCCGCTGGATACGGCTGGCGCGTGCCAATGGACGACGTGAGCTTCGATTGGCCAACCCTGGTTGCCAACAAGAATGCTGAGATTGAGCGGTTGAACGGTATCTACGGTCGCCTGCTTGAGAACGCAGGAGTGGAAATTATTCGGGGCACTGCCAGCATTCAGGATGCCAATACCGTTGTGGTCGGTGACCAACGCTATTCAACCAAACACATCACCGTAGCGACCGGAAGCTGGCCGGTGGTTCCGGATGTACCCGGCAAAGAATGCATACTGACCTCCAATGAGATGTTCTATTTGCCCCAGTTGCCCCGTCACGCCGTAGTGTGGGGCGGCGGTTACATCGCGGTGGAGTTTGCCGGCATTCTGGCGGGACTGGGAGTCAAAACCACCCTGTTATACCGGGGTGACTTGTTCCTGCGGGGTTTTGACGATGACATTCGCCGCTTTACCGAGCAGGAAATGCGCAAGAAAGGCATTGATCTGCAGTTCAACGTCACGATCGAGTCCATTGAAACCGAAGGCGCGCACTATCAGGTAAATCTGTCCAACGGTGAGCAGCTGGAGACTGGCCTGGTGATGGCCGCAACCGGTCGCAGGGCACTGGTTGACGGCCTTGGCCTGACTGACCTTGGCATCGAGCTTAACGCCTCCGGGCATGTTGTGGTGGATGACTATTTCCAGACTTCGGTGCCGTCGATATCCGCGCTAGGCGATGTGATTGGTACCCCACAACTGACGCCAGTCGCACTTGCTCAGGCGATGGTGCTGTCACGCAGACTGTTTGGCGATGGTCAGGGTGAGATGGATTACAGTGCTATTCCTACCGCGGTCTTCTGCCAGCCTAACATCGGCACGGTGGGCCTGACGGAAGAGCAGGCGAGAGAGGCTGGCCACAAACTCAGGATCTACCGTTCTGAATTCAGGCCGATGAAATATACCCTCAGTGGTCGGGATGAGCGTTGCCTGATGAAACTGGTGGTTGATGATCAGACCGACAAGGTGCTGGGCGCCCACATGGTGGGGCCGGATGCTGGTGAAATCACTCAGGGATTGGCGGTGGCGATTAAAGCGGGCGCGACCAAGGCCCAGTTTGACGCCACCATTGGTATCCACCCGACGTCTGCAGAAGAGTTTGTCACCATGCGCGAGCCGGTGGCCTGAGCTGACAGCGCGGCCACCTGACTCACTTGATGTGATGCAGTGGGTCAGGGCAGTCGTCGGCTTATAGACGAACCCAGCGGCTGAGAACTTCCCGAAGGGTTTCACGACGGACTGGTTTCGGGATGTAATCGTTCATACCTGAGGCCAGGCACAGTTCTTTGGTTTGGTGTGATACGTCGGCGGTCAAGGCAATGATGGGTACACCAGACTGACCGTTACTTTGTTCCCATTCACGAATGATGCGGGTTGCCTCATAGCCGTCCATGATCGGCATCTGACAATCCATCAGGATCAGCTCATAGCCCTCATGTTTGCTTCTTACCATCTCTATGGCTTCCTGGCCATTGTGAGCTGACTCCACCTGAAAGCCCAACTTGCTGAGCAGTGTGACGGTGACCTTCTGGTTCACTGCGTTGTCCTCTACCACCAGAGCCCGGGCTGTGCTCCCGATGGTTTCCCGAGGGCTATTGGGCGGGGTAGGTTGGGACCCGTGTTGCTGGTCTGCAAGCTCGAACGGTACTTCAAAGCGGAATGATGAACCTTCCCCGATATCCGACTCTACCTGAATGTGGCCGCCCATCAGCTCCACCAGGCGCTGAACCAGAGACAGACCCAGGCCGGTGCCACCGTGTGTACGAGTGTTGCTGCTGTCCATCTGTTCAAAGGTATGGAAAATGTTGGTCAACCGGTCTCCGGGTATTCCGGTCCCGGTGTCGCTGACTGAACACGTGAGCATCAGGCAGTTGGATTCGAGGGGAAGCCAGCTTGCGCGAACGCTCACAAAACCGTTATTGGTAAACTTGAGCGAGTTATCGAGCAGGCAGGCGAGAATCTGCCTGACCCGTGGCGCATCACCGATGACCAACGGCTTTTCAGGCCACTCGCCCAGAAAGTTCACATCCAGCGCCAGTCCCTGTTGCTCTGCTGCATAGCGGTACGACGCTGCACAGTTGGTGATCAGAATGCGTAAATCAAACTCCTGATTTTCAAGCTCAAGACTACCGCTGTCCATTCGGGCGTAGTCCAGAATGTCTGATATCACCGTCAGCAGATCTTCTGTCGCCTGCCGTGCCGTGCCCAGATAGTCTCTCTGGCGTTTGGTAAGCGGTTCTTCCTGAATCAGGTCTACCATGCCAAGTACACCGTTCAATGGCGTTCTCAGCTCATGGCTCATGGTTGCAAGAAACTCAGATTTGGCCTGACTGGCCAGTTCGGCTTTCTCCCGTGCGGATTCCGACATGGCCAAGGTCTGGTCCCGGGCCGACCGCAACTTCTCAAGGTGTTGTGCCAGCTCATTCAACTGGTGCTGGATGGCCACGATCTCTTTTGAGTTGCCCCCGGTAACAACTTTCTGGTCGGAATAATCACCGCCGATAAGCATACTGACCCGACTGGCCAGTTTCCGGATTGGCTGAAGAATACTGTTGAGGAAGTGATTCACCATGAGGATGGTGAACAGCAGCATGGCGACGCCTACGGCCATAGAGGACCACAGGATATCCTGCTGCCGATGCGCCAGCACTTCAGGATCAACTCCCACCTCAACCGTGCCAACACGCAAAGAACCAGTGCTGAAGCCGTAGCCGGGGTTGAACCAGTCTGTGCCGCTGCCCAGTTCCAGCGGCTCCTGTAATATCTCGGCCTGATAGAGGTCGAACCCATTACGTCTCATTGACGAGTCTTGCAGGCTATTGCTTACAAACCCCAATTCCTCGCCAACCACGTCGGTTACCCGAATCCACTCCGCTTTGCTTCGACGTAGGGATTGGCTTAACACCTGATCCAGTGCCAGAGTGTTCCCTGAAACGACCGCGTATTCGAGTGCCGGCGCCAGGCTGTCTGCCAGCATCTGGGCATTCCGCGCCAGATCAATACGGGCATCGTCCAGTCGTGCTGACGTAAAGAACGCCATCAGCGCCACGAACATGACCACCGCGGGCAGAGCACCAAGCAACAGGAGTTTTCTGGACAGTGATACACCGAGACGGGTGGCAGATCGACTCATTCTGAATCCTCCCGGCCGGTTATGATCAGTGTGTTCACCTGATCGGCAATCCACTCCCGTTCAGGTAAGGGAATGTTGAGTGAGCGACCAACCTGCTGATTTATTTCGACCCGATACTCATCCGGATAATCTGGCTCTGGAAAGCGACTGCTCGGCAAGAAAGGCCCGAACATAGGTGCCTGCCTTTTCGACTATGGCAGGGAATGGCGCATAACTGGAGGCCAGAACGCCAGCTTTCACGTAAGCCTGACTAGGGCCGATGACAATCTTGTTACGTCGATAGGCGGTCAGCAGGATGTGTTTAATATTGCGAGGGTTATAAATGGCGTCGTCAGAAGCGGCCAGAACAAAATCGCCGTAGGTGAGAGCCCTGACGAGGGTTGGGATTAGCTGTTCGTCACTGTCTGCGATGAATACACGTGCTCTCAGGTTGTAAGCTGCAAGTTGGTCAATCAGGTCTTCATAGAGCTCGACGGTTTCTGTCGACGCCAGCAGCGCGATCTGTGTTGCCTGCGGCAGGATGGTTGTCCCCGTCAGCGCCTGTCTTAGCAATGGCACATCATAATAGATCGCAGATACCTGGCCTGGCGAGCGAGTGGCGTAACTCTGGATGAAGGTCTTTTCAACCATCAAAGCCAGAATGGGTGCGTCTCGATTCATCTGGCGGATCTTTGAAAACGCCACCGGCCCGATGGTCACAATCGGGCTGTCAGTGCCAATCATGCTTTGATCATCTCGCACCGGCACCAGCGACGCTTCGTCACCAAGCTCGTCGGTAAGCAAGCGGGTAATGTGAAGATCCAGAGCCTTGTTGCCAGAACCGGCAATGTAGATAACGTTAGCGCCAGGTTCGCTCATCTGAGAATAACTGGTGGACGGCAGTATGGATAACAACAGCCAGAACAGCGCCAACCTGACCGACGGCCGCCTCTGAACATTGTATGACTGAATGAATTCAGCAAATTTGGATGAGATCATACCGTCCCGATTGGTGAACGATCTTGGTGTTACGTCCATTTATCATAGCGTCAGAACCGGACTCCCGCCTCTACGAAGAACTGGTTGTGGTTTTCGATATTATTGTCTGAGCTCAGTTCCGGATCCCGATTCATATAGTGCTGCATGGTGAAAGCCAAGTTCAGCGGTATAGCGGGGCTGGTAGATTCGCTTGGCTATTCTTGCATCTATCCGCTCGAACTGGCTCCGGCCAAACTCATCGGCCCAGTAAAAGGCGGACGAGGCCTTGAGCCCCCAGGGTAGGTCCTGGATAACAGCAACGCTGCCAGAGTGGCGGACCGACATCCGGGTTAGCAGGGCCACCGCCTGATTCTGCTTCCGGGTGTCTACATTGCCGTCGTCGTTGATGATGGGCTCGCCGGTGTACCGGGTGTCCTGATCCAGGTATCCGTAACTGGTCCGGAGCATGGTGCCAGGAAATTCGAGCGAGGCTTCGACCTCAAAACCTTTCTGATCGATCGCAACGTTATTATCAACGCTCCAGTCCTTGAGCTGGATGACGCCACTGATCATGTCTCGAAGTTCGTCTTTGAACCCCCGGACTTCGACAGACAGCATGGCTTGCTCGAGGGGAAACTGCCCGAAGTAACTGATTTCACGTGAGGTAATGCGTTCTTCATCAAGATCTTTGCCCAGGGTGAGCCAGCCCAGAACCTCATAGGCGTCAAACGTGGTAATTCTGCGCCCTTCAAGGTTTGAGTACTGGCTTGGCCTGACGTTCTTGAGGGTGTAGCCCCAGTCAGGATTTTGCTCAAAACCATCCGGAGTGCGAACCGCTTCGGAATAAACCAACCGAAGTGCATGTCGATTGTTGAGGGTGAAGTTTGCGGCTAGCCGGGGCGAAAAGTAACTATTATCGGTGGTGCTGGTTCGCTCCCAGTTGCCGCCAGCATTCAATGTCAGCCAGGACAGGGGTGTGTATTCGAGGTTGCCAAAGAATCGGGACTGGTAGTTATTGCCGCGGCCATTGAAGTAGGTTTCCGAACGATACGTGTCTTTGCGGAAGCCGGCACCAGAAACCATCTTGATATCATTGGTGATAATCAGGGTATCCTGCAGCTCCAACTCGAGGCGGGTATCTTCTGAGTCTGCGTCTACCTCCGCCAAACCGCCCGTCGAGGCATCATCCGGAAAACAGATAAAATCACGATTGCTGTCTCGTCTGAAGAGAGGTGTTCCGTTTGCGAGGCAGGACTACCGCCTCGTCCGGGAAGACGACCGTGTAGGGTTGGCGCCGGTTGAAGTTTTCGACAGCCGCCATAACATGAAAAAAATGACGATCCGAGGTGCTGATGTTCAGCTTTGACTGCACATAGTAATCACGAACATCAATGTCGGGGTCAGTAAAGGGGTTCAGTTCGCCGCTTTTGTCCTTATCGTTGTACTTGGTGCCGTCAACCATGCCAACTCGTATTTCGAGATCCGTTTGCTCATCGAATTTCAGTCGAGAATCGTAGGTGAAGGAATTAATGTCATGGCCATCGCGAAACGGTAGTTGTTCGCCGCCATCCACCTGGTAGTCAAAGCCGTCAAATTTCCGCTTCTCGTAGGTCAGCCGCCAGTCAAGGTCCGGGCCGGCGTTGCCGACAGAGCCAAAGGTGCGCAAGTAACCTCGGGATCCGCTGACTACCCGGGTTTCCACACCGGCGGTGTCGGCCGGGTCACGGGTAATGATATTGATGGTGCCAAGAAAGGCGTTGATACCGTAAGCGGCAGAGTTTGGGCCGCGAGCGACTTCAATTCGCTCTATCATCTCCAGTGGGACAGGCATGGTTTCCCAGTCCATGTCTGATAGAGTTGCCTTGTGAGACGTTCGACCATCCACGAGCACCTGCATTCGCCGCTGCTCGTAATGGACGGTGCCATGATAGGTGGTGACCGGCTGGTGACTGCCAACAAAATTGACCACCATACCCGGCACCAGGCGGAAAACCTCGTACAGGTTCATGATGCCAAGATCGCGAATCATATCCCCGGTGATTACCGTGGTCGTGCCGGGCACCCGGGTTTTTGGCTGACGCAGCCGGGTGGTAGTCAGCACCTCCGGGATGTCATCGCCGAAGGCGACCAAGGCGGGGTCGAACTCTTGCTGAGTCGCTTGTGCGACGGCGTTTGTGGCGACCATGCTGATCAGGGCTGAGGCCAGCAACGAGACAGGAAATATTCTGTGAGAGCCGCGCTCGCTCGACCGTTTTGCTGACAGGTAATTCGTAATGAGCATAGGTGTCGTTCTATAATTTGCCGGGCTGACAGCGTTGTTTTGATTCTTCCTGAATCCTAGGGGAGAAAAAACAGTTTGTCTCCATAAAGATTACAGATTTTACATTTCCGGAGTTACGCGTATATGACTTGCTGGGACATTCTGGGTATTGAGCCAACTGGGGATCTGGAGCGCATTCGTGAGGCTTATGAGCGCCAAATGAAATTCGCTTCTGACGCGGAGGCTCGAACTCTGGAGCAAGCGTTCAGGGAGGCCATCGGTGATGAACCGTCGGAACCGCAGCCCATGCAGAGCACCGACGAGGCCCCGGAGTCAGAGCGCTATCAATCGGTGGAGAAAGATCAGCCCACTGCTGCGGTGCGCGAACTGGATGCCAATGAGGTTCAGATTGCCCGTGAGGTAGTGATACAGATCAAAGCGCTGATGAACGACGACCAGCGCCAGCAGGACGTGGCGATCTGGAAAGCAATACTGTGCGAGCCACCGGCCGACCAGTTGGCACTTCGACGCGAGGTGGGACGGCAGCTCGAATCCAGAATTCGGCCAATGGCTGAAAACGGAGCTTTTCCTGGCCCGGTAGCCCACTTTTTGGGGGACTGGTTCGAATGGTCCAGTGTGCGCGAAGCCAGCCAGGCGGCTGAACCACGCAATGCCGACCCCCGCAACTATCCGGAATCTGACATGGCGCCGGATCAGGACTTCCCGGAACAGCCGCCAATGACCAACTTCTGGCCGGCAGTCATCGGGTGGATTGTAGGTATCATCATATTAGCGACGCTGTTCGGCGGCATGGGCGGCTGACGCCTGTTCTATCTTTGCACGGTATTTCTGGGCGAGAATGGCGCCGACAATCACCTGGATCTGGTTGTAACACATGATCGGTAACACGATCATGCCAAAGCCAGGGTGACCCGAAAACAGCACCTTGGCCATGGGCAGTCCCGATGCAAGACTCTTTTTGGAGCCGCAGAATACCACGGCGGCTTCGTCTTCAAGGCTGAATCCCAGCTTCCTCACCATCAACTGCGCGATCAGCATGAACAGCCCAAGCAAACCGAAACAAAGCATGATCGTCAAAACAATAGCTTGAATCGGTAAATTCTGCCACAGCCCGCTGACCACCGAATGAGAGAACGCCGAGTATACGATCAGCCAGATCACGCACTGGTCATACCGGGTCATCAGAGTTCCGTTGCTTGACAAGAATCCGCCCAACCAAGGCCTCATGGCATGGCCCACCGCAAACGGTAGTAACAACTGCAGCACGATATCTTTCAACGCTTCGGTAACGGAAAAGTCTGCTGCGCCTGAGGTAGACACCAGGAGGAGCAGAAGGAACGGAGTCAGCATCATCCCGAATACGTTTGATGCGGCGGCGCTGCAGATCGCCGCAGGCACATTGCCTTTGGCCATCGCCGTATAGGCAATCGACGACGACACGGCCGACGGCAAAACCCCCAGATAGAGAAAGCCGAGGCCAAGATCTTTCGGCATCCACTCCGGAATCAGATTGCTCAGACCATTAATGGGCAACACGGCCAGAGGAAAAAACACGAAGGTGAGGGCAGTGATCAGTATGTGAAGCCGCCAATGGGTTGCACCATCGACGATCTGCTTTCGCGACAGAGCCGCGCCATGGAAGAAGAACAGCAGAGCGACCGCAAGGGTACCTACTGTCGCCAGGGTATCGGCTGCCTGGCCGGTGACCGGCAAGAACGATGCCAGAACAATCGCGCCCAGTAACAACAACGTGAAGGTATCGATACGGAACTTCATGGTCTATTTCTGTCCTGTCAGCGCGCTTAAGCTTGGTTTTAGCAAGGCTCTTGAAAGCGCCTCGGCCTTGCCTGCATCTTTACGGCGAATAGCTGCTAACAACAGTTCGTGATCTTCCTGTGAGGGCTCAGGCAGATCTTCATCGCGCTCAGTACGTTCGATGGTTTGGCTCACTGCCTGAGAGAAATAATCGTAAAGCTCGGTCAGTGCGGCGTTGTGGGAGGCGCGGACCAGGGCATGATGAAACCGCTCATCGTGACAAATTCGCTCCTCGAGATCGTTGCCCGCTGCGGCCCTGGCATCCAGCGCCTCGCTCATCGTTTTAAGATCTTGTTCAGTACGCCGGCTAGCGGCAAGTCGAGCCGCTTCGGTTTCGAGCATGATGCGTACCTCAAGCTGCTCCGCCAGTTTGCTTCTGGATATGCGGCGGAGTGTCTCGCCGGCATCCCGGTTGGCGCGGACGTAGGTTCCATCGCCTTGCCGGGTTTCAAGCATCCCAACATGAACCAGTACTCTGACGGCTTCGCGAATGGTATTGCGACTGATGCCGAGGGCTTCTGACAACTCTGCCTCAACGGGCAGGCGAGTGCCGACTGGCCATTGTTCGCTTTCTATCGCTGCTCGCAGGCTTTCGATGGCTGTTTCAACCAGAGAGCCTTTTTTGATCGGTTTTAACATTGCCTGTCATCCTTTAGCACTATGACCCAATCATCCTATGTTTAACTGTAAACCTCAAGACCACGGTTGGCTTTAAGCGTGAAATCTAGGTCAGTGGCCTGTTTCCGACGGTGAAAACTGGTAATCCGTCGTGTCTGCCGAGCGGGTAGCAAACCGATAACTGAAGGTGAATCCTGGCCAGTTCACGGTGTTGCGCCCGTGTTCATCCAGGTACCAGGATGTGCAGCCAGAATCCCAGACACTCCCCGAAAGCCCGTCCTGAACCACCTGGCAGTATCTGGTTTGTGCTTCTTCCCGAACTTCCATGGCTTCACCCGGGTATTGGGAAAGCGCGTCCAGGGCACTGATAACGTAACGGAACTGAGACTCCAGCATATAAAGGATTGAATTGTGAGCCAGATTGGTATTTGGCCCATACAGAATAAACAAGTTGGGAAAACCATTCACGGTCATGCCCTTGAATGCTTTACTGCCCTTTGCCCAGGCGTCATTCAACGACTGGCCATGGCGGCCGGTCACCTGAATCGGTGACAAGAATTCACTGGCCTTGAACCCGGTGCCAAAGATAATGGCATCTACCTTCCGGTGTTTTCCGTTTGCGCTGACCACGCCGGTCTCATCGATGTGTGAGACACCTTCCGTTATTAAATCGAGATGGGGCTGATTGATCGCGGGGTACCAATCGTTCGAGATCAGAATCCGTTTACACCCGATCCGGTAGTCGGGGATGATGTTTTTCAGTTTATCCGGATCTGTCACCCACCTGTTCGCCTCTTTTTTCGCCTGGCGGGAAAACAGATCGAGTATCCAGGAAAATCGGGTGAAAGCGAGGGCACGGGATTCATTTTTCCAGTAGATCAACGCACGGTAGGCGCGGTCCCAGAAGGGGAGTTTTTGGAAAAGCCTCTGCTCAAACGGGGTAAACCGCCGGTCAGGTTTGGGCAATACCCAGGCAGCCGACCGCTGATAAAGGTCCAGTTGGGCGACTTTCGTCGTGATTTCCGGCACAAACTGAATGGCGCTGGCCCCGGTGCCGATAACCGCAACCCGCTTGCCCGCGAGGTCAACCTCATGATTCCAGCGCGCGGAGTGAAACCAGCTGCCCTTAAACCGGTCCAGGCCCGGTATCGCAGGCATGGCCGGTCGGTTCAGCTGCCCGATGGCAGTTACCAACACGTCGGCCGTGTACTGATGACCGGATTCAGTGGTTACCTGCCATTGATTAGATTGGCCATCAAAGCTGGCTGACGTAACCGCGCGATTAAACTCAATGTGGTTATCGAGCCCGTGTTTGCTGACGCAGTATTCCATGTAGTCAAGAATTTCGGCCTGGCCACCAAACTTCCGACTCCAGTCATGCTTTGGTTCAAAGGAATAGGAGTAGAGGTGCGACTGCACATCACAGGCGGCACCGGGATAGGTATTGTCGCGCCAGGTACCGCCAACCGAGTCGGCTTTTTCCAGTAACGTGATTCGGTTGTACCCTGCTTTTTTCAGCTGGATCGCCATCCCGATCCCGCCAAATCCGGTGCCAATGATAAGAACCGAGGGTTTTTTGGGGGTGGGTCTGGGTTTGGTCATGGACAGATCCTGATCTTGTTGTTTTAGTTCACGACTATAACCGGCTGCCCAGGCAACCAAAAGACCGTTTCCACCAGATTAATTGTCCGGAAAGGTCAATAACTGTTCGGCCGGCTGGGACATCAACTGCTTAAGCGCTGATGATTCAAACTGTCGCCGAATGCGGATCGCATAGAATTCTTCAAATACACCCGGTAAGACTCCGTAATCAAACAGGTTTCCATTCTTAAGTTCGTCTCTCACTACAACCGGAGGAAGCACGGCAAGGTGGCCGCTGTCTCTGGTCAGCAGGCGCATCATCGCCATATCATCAACCTCCGCCAGAATAATGGGATGAATCTGATGGTAATCACACAGCTGGTCAAAAGCCTGGCGAATGTTGTTGTCCGGGCCCGGCAATATCAGCGGGCTGCCTTGCAACATCTGGGCAAACCCGCCGGATTTCTCGATTCCCGGTGGTCCGATAATACTCACCGGCTGACGGGCTATTCGCCGGCAGAGCCAGGGGTTTTCGTCGTCGCCCTGTACCCGCTGATTTGAAAGAATCAAGTCCAGCCGGTGTGCCGACAGCCTGCGCAACAGGTCGTCCAGGCTGCCACTTTGGAGCTTGAGTTCCAGGTCCTTTCGGCCGAGCAGTGGCCGCAGAAATCCCTCCTGAAAGTTTCGTGACAGGGTTGCCAGCGCCCCGACTTTTAACACTTCACGGTTGGTTTGTTGGCCAGTGCTGAAGAGAGCCTGCAGCTCTGCACCCTGGCGAAAAATGTCTTCGGCATAGGTGAACGCAACCCGGCCCGCCTCCGAGAGCTTTAATTGCCGGCCCTCCCTCACAAACAGATCGTGCCCGAGGTTTTCTTCAAGTTTTCGAATCTGCCCGGATAGCGCCGACTGTGAAATATGAAGCGACTCTGCGGCACGCGTCAGGTGCCCGGTGCGGGCGACGCTCCAGAAATAGAACAGGTGATGGTAGTTCAAACGCATGCCTGGGTCCCTGATCGTCAATATGTTCTTTTTTAGTGAACGGTTTGATCTTTATAAACCATTTTATCTATGTGTGCATCATCGGCAGAGTAGGCCCGTAAACCAAGGAGCGCTTATGACCCTCATCACGTCTTTCTCGATGTTCGTACTGGCCAGTTGGCTGGCTCTTCCGATCTCGCTCCTGGCGATTGCCGGATTTGCCAACTGGACATCCACGCCAAGCAAACTCAATCACTGCTGGCGTATAGCTGAAATCATTTTAAAAGCGCTGCTTATTACTTCGGGTGTCGTTGGGCTGGGATTAATAGCCAACGGCTTTGGGGTCAACACAGGTTTGCCTGAGATTGGCACCGCGCTCGGGCTCTATCCGGATGGGTTAGCCGTATGGATGGCCGCGATGGTGAGCTTTGTTGCCTGGATTATTCTACGGTACGCCCGAGATTACCTGCGGGGTGATGCGGCATCCCGAGGCTTCCTCCCCTGGTTTCTGGTCACCGTTGCCAGCGTTTTAGTCCTGATATTTACCAATCACTTGCTGGTTCTGGCTGGCGCTTGGGTGAGCATAAGTCTGGCCCTGCACCACTTACTGACGCTGTATCCGGATCGCACCGAAGCCAGGTTGGCGGCGGTCCAGAAATTTATTACCAGTCGCCTTGGCGACCTTGCGGTCATTGCCGCCGTGGTGCTCATCTGGCGGCATTATGGCAGCTTCCGGATACCGGAGATTTATGCCTTGTCGTCTCAGGCAGCCATGTCTTCCGTGGAACTGACCCTGGCCTCTGTGTTTCTGGCGGTGGCCGCGGCGCTGAAGTGCGCACAGATTCCCTTTCACGGCTGGTTGATTCGGGTGATGGAAGCGCCAACGCCGGTGTCTGCATTGCTGCACGCAGGCGTTATTAATCTGGGCGGGTTTCTCTGGCTGCGATTGTTCCCGGTCTTTGATGGCTTCACGGCGGGGCATCTGATCTTACTGGTGGTGGGTGGCACAACGGCCTTGGTGGCGGTGTTCACCATGATGACTCAAACCTCAGTGAAACATGCTCTGGTCTGGTCCACCAATGCTCAGATGGGCTTCATGCTATTTGAAATTGCCCTCGGTGCTTACACCCTTGCGCTTCTGCACTTGCTGGCGCATTCGCTTTACAAGGCCCATTCGTTCCTGGCTTCCGGGCGGACCGTGCGCGTTTCGGCGATGCATTTTACTGGGCGGCCCAACTGGTCCAACGGGGCTCTGGCCTGTCTGGCGGCGGCTATTTCCGGCGCCATCTTGTGGTTTGCGCCGGGCCTGGTTGAGAACAAAAGCATTCTGGCTGGCTTGTTGATAATGGCGGTCGCTTCCACGGTATTTGGAGTGCCTGGCGAAAGTTCCGGGCGAGCCAAGGTAACGGTTTTTTTCATGGCGTTAGCTCTGGTTCCGCTATACGGCTTGCTGAACCTGATACTAGGCCCGGCGATCCAGACCAATGGCGGTAACAGTGTACCGATAATGGCGGAGGTATTCGGTTGGGGTCTGATTCTCTGTCTTGCGACGGTCTCGATAGTGACCCAGTTGTGGCCGTGCGCCGCCTGGATGCAACGACTACATCGCCCGGCAAGCCAGGGTTTCTATCTGGATCGCCCGTTTGAACAGTTTACCCGCCGCTGGGCCAAACGCTGGCTGGCGCCCGGCACCGGTGATCGAGTAACCGATTCCTATAACGCAACGATCGGAGAGCGCTCATGACTGCTTCCGTATCTTCCCGGCTTGACGAACCGAGGGCGGTGGGTAGAAACCATGAAATCCTGACAACCCTTATCGCTGCCTGCGAACGCATTGCGCCAACCTGGCCGCTGGATCGGTGGATTGCAGTCAATCCCTGGTGGGGGCACCGCCATCAGGCGATTGAAAAAGCCGATACCGAACTGTGCACACGCGCCAACATCAGCTTGCTGATGCCTGCAGACTTCTATCTTGATGCCTGGCAGGGTAGCCGAATCAGAGAAGGTGACTTGCTCGCAGCGGCGCGAGAGCGGCAATCACGCGCTAACGCTGTTCAACTTGTAAATCAACTGCGCGTTTCCCGACGCCCACAGGCGGGTGGCAGGTCATCGCTGGCCTGTGGCGACAATTTGGATTCCATTCATCGGCTCTTGGGCGACCTTTGTGCCCGCTATTTTGACAAGCGCCAGGGTAGGTGGCGGGCTGACACCGGTGATCAGAATCTTTACCAGTATTGGTTAGGACAGCAAACACCGGGTGGCGGTTCAGGCCGCGGCCGGGCTGGGGGCCGCTTAGCTGATTTACCGACGAACTGGGAGCAGGCTGCGATATTTGTCGCCACCGAGTTGGCTTGCACCGGCAACCCGCTTGGGACGCTGGTTCACAAGTTGTTACTCCAGCTACCTGGCTGGTCGTCCTGGTGCCGTGGTGAAGATTGGCGGGCTGGCCTTGAGGGGCGGGCGCTCTACCTCTGCCCACAGCTTGCAACGGTTCTTCTGGTATACGAATGGCTTGCGGTCAGTGAGCTTTCCGAGCGAGATCTCAGTGCCTGGCAGTTGTCGTCCGTCGGTGCGACCAACGATGCTGCAGGAGAGACAAAACACATCCTCTGGATCTGGCACCGTGCCTATGAAATGGCCTGGCAAAGGCAGTTTCTTGAGCGATGGCAGAGCAAAGCCCGGCTTGAGAAACCAGAGACGGCCGCACCTGAAGTTCAAGCCGCATTCTGCATCGATGTCCGCTCAGAGGTGTTTCGCCGTCATCTTGAAAGCGCTTATCCAAAAGCTGAAACACTGGGTGTAGCCGGTTTTTTTGGTATGCCAGTGGTACACCAGAAACTCGGCCCATCGAGCGATGAGGCGCAACTGCCGGGACTGCTGGCACCGGTCTACCGTTTTGGTGAAACCCAGGGCTCGTCCGCTGCTGACGTCGCCCTCAACAGGCAGCTGGACAGGCGTGAGCAGGTGCGTGAGTCTGTCCGATCCGCTAAATATTCCAGCCTTTCGACCTTCACGCTGGTAGAAACGACCGGCCTGGCCTGGGCCTGGAAGCTTATCCGTGACAGTCTCCATCGAAATCAGTCAAAGCAGCCCCGCTCGCCCGAGGGCAGGTTGTTCCATTGCCATGGCGGCGATCCGTTGTCGGATCGGGAACGCGTTGATCTGGCTGAATCCCTTCTCAGGGCAATGTCTCTCACTCGCCGGTTTGCCAGTGTGGTGTTACTGGTGGGCCACGGTGCCCACACCGACAACAATCCTAATCAGGCAGGTTTGGCCTGCGGTGCCTGTGGCGGCAAAAATGGCGGCGTTAACGCCAGTATTGCAGCCGATCTGTTGAATGATCGGAGCGTCAGAGCGGGTTTGGCACAGAGGGGCATTGTTCTGCCCGAGAGCACGCTGGTGCTTGCCGCAGAGCATTGTACCGTGACGGACGACGTGCGGATTTTTGAGGGCAAGGGCATTCCGCAAAGCCATCAGCGCATCTATGGCAATCTGGTCAACCAACTCCGGGCAGCCGGTAGCGCTTGCCGACGGGAACGCGCCACGGCGCTGAGGCTGAATGGATATTCCGATCAGCAATTGCATACTGAAATGCAGCGTCGAACCCACAACTGGGCAGAAGTGCGGCCGGAATGGGGGCTTGCGAACAACGCGGCGATGGTCATTGGTCCCAGGCACACAACCCGGGAGCTTAACCTTGGCGGGCGCTGCTTTCTTCATGAGTACAATCCGGATCTGGATACAGACGGATCAGTGTTGTCGGCCTTGATGTCGGCACCAATGGTGGTGGCCAACTGGATTAACCTGCAGTATTTCGCATCGGTCAGCCAACCGGCAATCTACGGAGCCGGCAATAAACTGCTGCATTCCGTTGTTGGGGGCAATCTGGGTGTGATTGAGGGCAACGGTAGCGATCTACGCATCGGCTTGCCCATACAATCCGTCCACGACGGTGAGCGCTGGCGCCATGAACCGATGCGATTGACGGTGCTGATTGATGCCCCGGCGGAGCGTATCGAGCTGGTACTATCGGCGCACCCGGATGTCAGAGCCCTGGTTGAAAACCAATGGCTCTGGCTTTGGCGGGTAGCCGGTAGGGATGTTGAGCAATACTGTGCGGGTGATTGGCAGGCTATCTGACCCTCACATATTGCAGGCGTTTGCCGCCTCTGCATATTGCCAGTCCACCGTCTTGGGCTGGCTGTTGTCGCCTGAAAACAGATGGCCGACATCAGGAACGGCAAACCAGAGTTCACCACGACTGGGGTTTTGCTGAGCGAACTCGTTGTGGCTCATGCCGATTTCCCAGATTTCTTCGCTGTGCCAACCTTCCGGCACTAACTCAATACGGACTTCAGAGCCGATCAGGCTGACGGCGTCGATCCGCAGTGGCAGGCGGGCATGGACACTGGGTGCTCGCGCCAGATGGACTTCGTGGGGGCGCAGGTAGAGCTGAGCTTCCTGCTCGGACCGATGACCGGGCAAGGACACCCAAGCATCGCCTTGAGCCAGTTTCTGGTTTTTGACAGCGCCCGAGAGCACATTAACGTGGCCCAGAAAATCGAAAACAAACCGGCTCTCAGGCTTGGCGTAAAGCTCTGTCGGCGTATTGACTTGTTCAACCTGGCCCTGGCTCATTACAACCACTTGATCTGACAGCTCCAGTGCCTCCTCCTGATCATGAGTGACGAAGATGCTGGTGAAGTGGAACTCATCATGCAGGGCTCTCAGCCAGCGCCGGAGATCCTTGCGCACCTTCGCATCAAGCGCGCCAAACGGCTCATCCAGCAGCAGGATACGGGGCTGTGTAGCCAGAGCTCGGGCTAACGCAACCCGTTGCTTCTGACCGCCAGACAGCTGGGCCGGGTACCGGTCGGCCAGTTGTGGCAGCTGGATCATCTCCAGCAATTTTTCAACGCGCTGACGAATCTCCGCCTTGGACGGCCGTTGTTTGCGGGGCAGGGATTCCAGGCCAAAAGCGATGTTCTCGGCCACGGTCAAGTGTCGGAAAAGGGCATAGTGCTGGAATACGAAACCGATATTACGGTCACGCACATGCAGGTTACTGACGTCTTCCCCGCCAAACAGAATGCGGCCAGAGTCTGACGATTCCAACCCGGCAATGATCCGCAGAAGCGTGGTTTTACCTGAGCCTGACGGGCCAAGGAGGGCAGTCAGCTTGCCTTCCGGAATGTCGAGCGCTACATCCCGCAGCGCATGAAAACGACCAAAGGTTTTGGAGATCTGGTCAATAGTGATGCTCATCTAAGACACCTCCTTCTCGGGCGTCGATACGATTGGTCGGGATTGCCGCCACTCCACAAAGGCTTTGACCACCAGGGTGAGCATGGCAATGGCCGCCAGTAATGAAGCGCTGGCGAAGGCACCGACAACATTATAATCTTGATAAAGCAGTTCAACATGCAGAGGTAAGGTGTTGGTTTCACCGCGAACGTTGCCTGAAACAACAGATACTGCTCCGAATTCACCGACGGCACGGGCATTGGTCAGCACCACGCCATAGATCAGTGCCCACTTGATATTGGGCAGGGTAATCTTGCGAAAGATCCGCCAGCCGGACGCGCCAAGAACCACGCCGGCTTCTTCTTCCTCACTGCCTTGTTGTTGCATTAACGGGATCAGTTCCCGCGCAACAAACGGACAAGTCACAAACACCGTCACCATCACAATGCCGGGCCAGGAAAACATCAGTTGTACATCGTGACTGGCCAGCCAGCCACCGAGCCAACCGTTACGGCCGTACAACAGCAGGTACAGCAGGCCAGCAATAACGGGCGACACCGCAAAGGGGATGTCGATCAGGGTAATCAGCAGTTTGCGGCCTGGAAACCGGAACCGGGTAACCGACCAGGCAAGCGCGGTGCCAAACACCAGATTCAAGGGTACGGTCAGGGCGGCAACAAACAAAGTCAGGCCGATGGCATGCACTGTGTACTCATCGGTCACATTGCCTGCAAACGTCGACCAGCCAGCACTGAAGGCTTCAGCAAAAATCACCACGACCGGGATGACCAGCATGAACAGGGCCACCAGCAGGGCGATCCCGATCAATGTACGGCGAACCCAAGGCTGATCCCCGACGCGTCTATGACCGGTGTCCATCTATCGACCCTCCAGGCGGCGCAGGTAGCGGCCTTGCCACAGGTTGATAGCAAACAACAGAACCAGTGACGCCAACAGTACAACGGAGGCAATGGCACTGGCCGCCGCGTAGTCGTATTCCTGCAGTCGGATAAAGACCATCAGGCTGGTTACTTCACTGACGTAAGGGGTATTGCCTGCGATGAAGATGATGGCCCCGAACTCGCCCAGGCTGCGGGTGAACGATAACGCAACGCCCGTCACCAGTGCCGGCCAGAGTGAGGGAAAGATCACCTTGCGGAATACCCGGCCATCACTGGCGCCCAGGCTGACGGCGGCCTCTTCATCTGCCGGTGACAGCTCTTCAAGCACGGGCTGAACCGTACGCACCACAAAAGGAATACTGGTAAAAGCCATCGCGACCACGATGCCAAGCGGCGTAAACGCAACCTCGATGCCAAGCTTGGCCAGCCATTGACCGTACCAGCCATTCTGGGCGAACAACGTGGCGAGGGTAATACCGGCAACGGCCGTTGGGAGTGCAAAGGGCAGATCCACAAACGCATCCACAATGCGTTTTCCAGGAAACTCATAACGAACCAGAATCCAGGCCAGCAGCAGCCCGAAAAAACCATTAAATACCGAGGCAGCAAAGGCCGTCCATAGGGTTACCTTGTAGGACTCCACAACCCGTGGGTCGGTGATCGTGAACCAGAACTGGTCCCAGCTCATTCCAGAGGTTTCCACCACCAGACCGGACAACGGCAGCAGCAATACCAGACTGACAAAGAACAGCGAAATGCCGAGGCTTAGACCAAACCCCGGCAATACGCGTTTGCTTCGACCAGAAAAGCGCCGCACGGGGGCGACGCCAGAATTAGCAGATGCCGACATGTCAGACCCTAGCGACGCCGCTGCAACTGATCCAGCTTACCGCCGCTGGCGAAATGCTCTGCCATGGCTTTTTCCCAGCCACCGGCAATTTCGTCGATGGACTTGAGTTTGAGCTCCCGGAAGCGGTCGCTGGTTTCCTGTTGGACGGTTTCGTTGTGTACACGATAGTTAAATCCGGCGAGCAGGCGCTGGGAGTCTTCAGCGTACAGATGAGTGAGGTACTCCTTCGCCAGCTCTTCGGTACCATTCTGCTCGATATAGTCATCGATCCAGGTCACCGGAAACTCAGCAAGAAAGCTGACTTCGGGGTGATAACCAGATACTCACCTTCGTCATAACGGTCCGCGATGTTCAGGACTTCCGATTCAAACGTCAACAGGGCGTCGCCGATGCCGCGCTCGATGAACGTGGTGGTTGCACCGCGGCCACCGCTGTCGAAAACCCGGACCTGTCCCAGAAAATCTGCAAGGAACTGGTCAATCTTTTCCTGATCGTCGCCAAATTCGTCCTGCGCGTAGCCCAGAGCAGCCAGATAGGTGTATCGACCATTGCCGGAGGTTTTCGGGTTGGGCATCACCAGCGCAACGTCTTCACGCACCAGGTCATCCCAGTTTTGAATGTTCTTCGGGTTATCCTTGCGAACCAGGAACGCCATGGTGGAGTAATAGGGTGAGCTGTTGTTTGGCAGGCGCTCAGCCCAGTTTTCCGGAATTAAATCACCGCGGCTGTGCAGGATGTCAATGTCGGTAACCTGGTTAAACGTCGCTACGTCTGCTTTCAGGCCCTGAATAATGGCTTGCGCCTGACGGGAGGAGCCAGCGTGCGACTGTTTGACCTCAAGGGTCTCGCCGGTTTTTTCCTGCCAATGCTTGGCGAACTCTTCGTTATAAGCGGCGAAGAGCTCCCGGGCGATATCGTAGGAAGTATTGAGAAGCTCCCGATCGGCGGCAAAGGCCGGTTGGGCGGAAAGCAGGGCCGTGCCCAGTGCCAATCCTTTAAGCAGTTGTTTCATGATGAGCTCCTCAGAACCTGGAAGGTGAATCTGAGGAGCAATTTAACAAAGGTTGCTAAGAACTAAAAATATTAATAACAAATATTAAAATCGTTTTATGGAATATGCAAAAGGCTCTGTTTCAGTACCGGAGCAATGCTGAACCCCAGGTAAAGCCGCCGCCAAAGGCTTCAAGCAGGACAACCTCGCCGCGCTTGATGCGGCCATCTCTCACGGCTTCGTCCAGTGCCAGAGGAATAGAGGCCGCCGAGGTGTTGCCATGGCGATTAACGGTCATCACCACCTGGTCCATCGACATGTTCAGTTTGCGGGCGGTGGCAATAATGATCCTTAAGTTAGCTTGATGAGGCACCAGCCAGTCAATATCGGACTTCTGCATCTGATTCGCCTCGAGAGTTTCATCAACGATTTGTCCAAGCGTGTTGACCGCTACTTTAAAGACTTCATTGCCCTTCATCTCGACAAAGGCTTGACCGGCCTTCACCGCATCGAAATCGTTAGCCACGCCACAAGGCACGTGCAGGAGCTTTTCATAGCGGCCATCGGCATGCAGGTGAGTGGACAGAATGCCGGCTTCCTCGTTGGCTTCGAGTACCACAGCGCCGGCGCCGTCTCCGAACAGGACACAGGTGGTGCGGTCACTCCAGTTCAGAATACGGGAGAACACTTCGGCACCAATCACCAGCGCCTTTTTACTGGTACCGGTACGAATGAACTTTTCGGCGGTAGCCAGGGCGTACACAAAACCACTGCACACGGCCTGAATATCAAAAGCAGGGCAACCCTGAATGCCCAGGCGGGCTTGCAGGATACAGGCACAGCTGGGGAACACTTTATCCGGCGTGGTGGTGGCGAATATGATCAGGTCGATATCGGTCGCATCGATCCCTGCCGCTTCAATGGCGCGAAGTGCAGCCTGTTCGGCCAGGTCTACCGTGCTTTGGCCGGGGAGGGCGATGTGCCGTTGCTCAATACCGGTGCGGTCACGGATCCACTGGTCAGAGGTATCCACCCGCTCTTCCAGGTCGCGATTGGTAACGATGTTGTCCGGCAGGTAAGAACCGGTTCCGGCAATGCGTGCAAAAGTCATGCGCTGTGTCCAGGGTCTGATACGGTAAACATAGACCCATGCTAAACCTTTGCAACCGGATTGGTTATTAGCGGATTGTCAAAGACACCCCCGGGACGCCAGATTTGCATCCCGGGGGTTTGAGGCAGGAAACTCAGCTTTCTTTGAGCGTCTTCATGTCGATCACGAAGCGATACTTCACGTCACCTTTCTTCATGCGTTCATAGGCTTCGTTGATGTTGTGGATGTCGAGCATTTCCACATCACAGGTAATGTCATGCTCGGCGCAGAAGTCCAGCATTTCCTGGGTCTCTGGCATGCCACCGATCAGAGAACCTGCAACCGTACGACGCTTGGTCACCAGCAGTCCGGCCTGCAACGCAGGCTCAACCGGGGTCAGCAGCCCCACCAGAATATGGGTGCCGTCGTACTTCAGGCATTTCAGGTACGGATTGAAGTCGTGGGCAACCGGAATCGTGTCGAGCAGAAAATCGAACGAGTCCGCCGCCGCTTTCATCTGAGCCTTGTCAGTCGAAATAATGACGTGATCCGCGCCTTGCTTCTTCGCCTCGGCAACTTTGTTCTCTGACCGGGTGAAAATGGTCACCTCTGCACCCAAAGCTTTGGCAAGCTTCACACCCATATGGCCGAGACCGCCCATGCCCAACACGCCGACCTTGTGACCTTTACCCACGTTGAAATGCTTGAGCGGTGAATAGGTGGTAATGCCAGCGCACAGCAAAGGCGCAGCACTGGCCGCATCGAGCTTCTCGGGCATCCGTACCACAAAGCGGTCACTGACGACGATTTTGTCGGAATAGCCGCCGTGGGTGACGGTACCGTCGTGGCGGTCAAGGCTGCCGTAGGTCATGGTCGAGCCTTCAATGCAGTATTGCTCGAGTCCGGTTTCACAGGCGGAGCAGCTGCGGCAGCTATCAACCATACAGCCAACACCCACGAGATCGCCCGCTTTATAGTCGGTGACACTGGAGCCCACCGCGGTAACACGACCGACAATTTCGTGGCCGGGAACGACCGGGTACTGAGAGCCACCCCAGTCATTCTCAACGGTATGCAGGTCGCTGTGGCAGACGCCGCAATAGTCGATCTCAATGGCGACGTCATCTGGACGCAATTCACGCCGGTCAAAGGAGTAGGGCGCCAGACCCGAAGTTGGGCTTGTGGCTGCGTATGCGCGTGTATTGGCCATGAAAGACTCCTTGATAAGTTAACTTTGAACGTTCGGTGTAAGTTACGTAAACACTGTCATATAGACCATGCCAGACACAAATGCCTGTTGGAAGGTGCCTGAATTAAAAGCCGCGAACGGTGGACCAACCGTTATTCAGCATCGGCGCTTTCGGGTTCACTCAGGATTTCGGGCTTTTTCAAAGCCTTCTGAAACAGATCCTTGTTTTCAGCAATCAACAGGGCGCACTGCTCTGCGTATTCTTCAGGCATCGCCGGGATTTTTTTCTCCAGCCACAGCTGAATGTTTTCAGAGAGCTCGAGCATTTTATCCCGGGCATCGGCTTCGGCTTTGGTCGTGAAGAGCATCGAATCGGGAGTTTTGAGTGCCATTTCGAGTCCGTCGCGGTCTGAGTAGAACAAAGGTTGAACAGCCATTAAGAAGCTTCCTCGCTGTTTGTAGACGACTGTATGAATATACAGCCTCATCATAACGTAGTCTGTTGCAGTTATCGAGACATGCCCCAATTATGGTAGGTTCAAGACACAGGCTTTTTGAGAACACGACCAAAATGGATACCGGTAGGACCACCTTATGAAACTGATCATCATCGGCGCAGGCATCATGGGCACCACGTTTGCCATTCTGGCAAAAGAGTTGGCACCCGACCTGGACGTGACCATTCTGGAGCGACTGGACAAGGCCGGAGAAGGCAACTCATGGGCCTTCAACAATGCAGGCACGGGCCACGAGGCGAACTGCGAACTGAACTATACGCCGGTGGATGAAGAGGTCATTTCGGTTGAGAAGGCCCTGAAAATCCACGCGCAGTTCAATGTCGCCAAGCAGTTCTGGGCGTATCTGGTGGAAAAGGGCGCGATTAAAGAGCCAACCAGTTTTATCAACCAGACCAAGCACTGCACCATCGTGTCCGAACCTTCAATCGAGGAATTGAAGCTGCGTTTCAAGGAAATGTCTGCCCATCACTTTTTTGAACAGATGCGGTACTCCGAGGATTTTGATCAGATCAAAGACTGGATTCCCTACACCATGGAGGGGCGTCCGCGTCATGAGAAAATGGCGGCCACCGTCATTGAAACCGGCACAGACGTCAATTTTGGCGCCTTGACAGAGCACATGGCGGATTACGCCATGAACGAGCTTGGCGTAAAGATCGAGTATGGCGTGCACGTGAAACGCGTGCATCGCAGCCCGGCAGGAAGCTGGCTGGTAGAAACCAAAACCCGGGGCGCCGCGATACAACACCGAGCCGATGTTCTGTTTGTGGGTGCCGGTGGCGGCGCGTTCCCGATTCTCAAGAAAAGCCACATGCCATTCGCCCGCCGGTTTACGGGGTTCCCCGTGGGTGGGCGTTTTCTGCAGGCGAGGATCACACCGGAACAAGCCGATCAGTACCGGGCTAAAACCTATGGTAAAGCCGAAGTCGGGGCACCGCCTATGTCGGTTCCGCATCTGGATTTGCGAGTGGCCAACGGCCAGCATTACCTGTTGTTTGGCCCGTTTGCGTCGTTTAAACCGGTCCTTGAGAAAGGCAGAGGATTCATCGATTACCTTTGCGCCATGCGACTGCATGACATTCCGGGACTGTTGAATGTTGCGCTCGATCATTTCCCTCTGGTGAAGTACCTGGTGTCCGAAACCTTCAAGGGCGAAACAAGCATGCTGGCCTCCCTTGAGAAGTTTGCGCCGGGCCTGAGCGAGAGGTTTGACTGGAAGCCCATCGAAGCCGGCCAACGCGTGCAGATTATCAAAGACGGCGATTTGCAGATGGGCACGGAGATTATCGTGTCTTCCGACAAAACCTACGGCACCATTCTGGGGGCATCCCCGGGCGCTTCGGTATCACCGGAAGTGATGCTGCGGGCGCTTCAACAGTTAATGCCCGCCATTGCTGATGGCGATGACGCCAAAACGAAACTGAAAGCCATGTTTCCGGAGGATAATCTGGACACGCTGATCAACAATCCTGAACGATATCGGGAAGTGAGGGATGCTGCCAACAAGGCGCTGGGAATCAGCGCCTAGCTTCACTCCGGCAATGGAATGTAATCGCTTTCATCGTCGGGAACGACTGGAAAACGCCCGTTCTGCCAGTCTTTTTTGGCCGCTTCAATTCTCTCCTTGCGACTGGAAACGAAGTTCCACTCGATAAACCGTTTACCAAGGGGCTCGCCACCAATCAGTGCGAGCCGCGTTTCTTCCAAGGCTTCAACGATGACGCCTTGCTGCTCTGACAGAACGGCCATGGAGAACTCGGGAATCTCCGTTCCGCCTGCCAGAAGTCGTCCCTTCGCCACATAGAGACCCCGTTCCTGGGCGTCCGGCAAGGTAAGCTTTTGGCCAGGCTTCAGCCATGCCTCTACGTACAGGGTGTCGGCAAATACCTTTACCGGTGAGGTCTCACCATAGGCACTGCCCATCATTATACGGACAGGCACATCACCTACCGACACGGAGGGTACGGTGCTCTCCGGGTAGTGGTAGAAAGCGGGATCTGTTTCTTCTTCCGCCTCAGGCAGCGCCAGCCATAGCTGCAAGCCATGGAGTGTGTGGTCAGTTGCCGTGATCTCCGGGCGCGCCCGCTCCGAATGCACAATGCCGTGCCCGGCCACCATCAGATTGATATCGCCCGGGCGGATGGGTTGCAGGCTCCCGAGGGAATCGCGATGCAGTATTTCGCCTTCAAACAGGTAAGTGACCGTAGCGATACCAATATGCGGGTGAGGGCTCACATTGATACCATCACCCGCAGGAAAATGTGCAGGGCCCATGTGATCAAAGAAAATCCAGGGTCCGATCATCTTTTGTCCCAGCACCGGAAGTACCCGCCTCACTGAAAAGCCGCCGAGGTCTCGTTCACGAGGCTGCAGGAGTTGAACCACCGCGTCGCATTCTTTGGTGATTGGGCAGTCGAATTCGGTTTGTGATGAGAGATTGCTCATTTGGGCTCCAACTCTGACGGAGAGGCAGGTTTATCTGAGAAGGTTGGTTACAGGTGAGGCTCTGTCAAATGAAGAACCCCGCACCCAAGCGCTTTGGCTGCGAGGTTTGACCGCATTATCCCTGCTGGGCGCCGTAACTTTGCATCAGGTTGGCATAATGGGGCAGGTGCTT
>JAGYIS010000009.1 GCA_018402255.1 Marinobacter sp. | reverse complement strand
TTCCCGGCCGGGTATGTGATGGTGCCTGGCTTTTCTGTGGTGAGCGCCAGCGCCCCGCCATCGGAGGACAGTACCGGCAGGCCCGCTGCCAGGGCCTCGTCAATCACCATGCCGTAGCCTTCATAAAGCGACGGGAATACGAACAGATCAGCCTCGGCGTAGGCGGTGGCGATCTGGTGCTCGCTGAGTTCGCCCATCAGCGCAATGCGGTCAGTGAGACCCTTGTCGGCAATTGCTTTGATCACCGTTGCGGCATAATCCGGGTCACGGTCTTGTGCGCCCACGAGCGTGCACTGCCATGGCAAATCCGTCAGCGTCGACAACGCATCTACCAACTGATGCTGAGCCTTGCGGGGTGACAAATGGCCAACGCACAGCAGTCTGAGCGGGTTGCTCTGGCCCTCAGCGCGGTCGGGTCGATCTATCGAGAAGAACACATCATCAACGGCGGGTTGCGCCGTGGCTATGCGATCCCCTCGCACACCGTAAGACTGCTCCAGGCGCACAGCCGTGTAGTCGCTGGTTGTGGACACCCGGCCAACCTGGGCGAGCGCCCGGGTTTCAATCTGCTTGAACCAGACTTGCTGGTCCGCCGCCAGACCCGTTTCATCGGCCAGTGGATGATGCACCAGCGCGGTTAATTGCAACCGGCCCCGATGACGCTGAAGCACCTCGGGCATGGCGCCCATCGCCAGGCCATCCAGAACGACCTGCGCGCCATCAGGCAAGGGCGCGAGAAAGTCCTGCATCGCCGTCTCGGCCTCTTGGTCTGGCAGGGGATAGCGCCCGGCCAGACCGTGTATCCGGGCCTGTATGCCGGTGCTTCTCAAAGCCTCTACCAGGCGCCGCACATAACGATAGCCGCCGGTGTTTTGCTCGGGATCACCCGGCACCACAAACCAGATGTCAGATGTCTGCATGGTAACTGGCCCAGGCCACGTGGGACTCGCCTAAAGTCACCTTCAGACTGGCAATGCCCTTGCCGTCTTCACCCAGGCGCCCCTCATGAATTGCCTGGGCCATACGGTCAAATACCGCCTTTGCCATGAATTCGGTGGTGGTATTGCGCCCTTTGAATTGCGGCAGGTCGTCCAGGTTCTTCATATTGAACTCGGCCAGGATGGCCTTGAGCACATCGGACGCCAAGCCAATATCGACGATCAGGTCGTTGGCATCGAGAGCTTGCCGCTCAAACGTAACATCGACCACATAGGTAGCGCCGTGAAGCCCCTGCGCCGGGCCAAACAGCTCGCCGGAAAAGCTGTGGGCAATCATCATGTGGTCTCGAACGGTCAGGCTGAACATAGGTATTCCTCAGTTAGTAAATGATTCGGTGGCAGAGTGCGTCTGCTTCTGGTGAAAAAAGGCGACTGGCAATCTCCGGTAGCTCGTCAAACCGGCTTTCGCCACTGATCAAGGCGTCGAGTTCTGGCGCACGCAACAAAGACAGCGCCAACTCGAGGCGCCGTTGATAGCTCCAGCGCGGCTGCCGTGCTGGTGGGATCTGCCCTACCTGGCTGGATTTCAACTCCAGACGATTGGGGTGAAAGGCGTGCCCCAGAGGAACACTGACGGCAGCGTCTCCGTACCAGCTGAGTTCAACAATGCGGGCCTCCTGCCCTGCCATCGCCAGCGCAGACTCAAGTCCCGCGCTGTGGCCTGACGCATGAATAACCAAATCACAACCTTCAGCGCTTGCCTGGGTAGAAAAAGGCAGGCCCAGCGCCTCCGCAACCGCCTGTCGTGCCGGGTTGGTATCAATGGCCAACAACTCCACCCCGGGAATCTGGCGCACTAGCCAGGCCACCAGCAACCCGACTACGCCCAGCCCCACCACAGCAACCCGATCCCCCACGGAAGGCTGGGCATCCCATAACCCGTTGATGGCGGTTTCCATATTAGCGGCGAGCACTGCACGCTGCGGTGGTACCTGCTCCGGCAACACCGTTACAGCGCCCGCCGGAACCCGGTATTGCTGCTGGTGAGGATACAGGCAAAAACCGGCTGGCCCTTCAGCTCGGCAGGGCCTTCCAGGACGACGCCCACGTTCGCGTAGCCATACTTGACCGGGAATGGAAAACTGCCCTCCTGCCAGGGCGCCTGCATGCGCTGATATTCCCCGGGCGGCACCCGATTATTGAACACCAGAGATTCAGTGCCGCGGCTTATTCCGGAATACAGGGAGCGGACGGTGACCATCGGCCCTTCCGAATCACGATCCGGCGTAAGCACCGCCGGCTTGATTTCGCAGCGGCCAGGGCCAGTCACCCAGAATGCCCGGTTGTCTGGTGTAGTCATAAACAGTCCATTCGTTGATAGGCTCCGTAAGCAAAACCATGTCCCCCAAACTATAGTTACACAATGGGGTCTAACACGCACAATACACAGGCAATACGGACGCGAGAGAATATGGATTCGATTCAACCGGCTTCAAATCAGATTCCTGGCACAGCCAAGGAGCTTGGCTGGGCGTCTGTTTTGACCATGATTGTGCTGTGGACCATTGATTACCCGTTCAGTCCACCGGGCTTATTCCTGGTACTGGCAGGACTGCTGTTCATAATTCAGGGCGGCCTGATCCTCGCTTACTGGCCCGCAAACCGTTCCTTCGGTTGGGCCAACCGAACCACGCTTGTGCGCTCTGCACTGGTGGTTCCTCTGGTGGCCTGGGCACCCTTTCTGTCGTCATCGGATTCCGCCGGTCTCTGGTTCTATGCTGTTGCCTGTTTGTTTGCTCTGATTCTGGATGGCGCTGATGGCAAGGTGGCACGGGCAACCAATAGTCACAGCGAGTTTGGCGCCCGCTTTGATATGGAACTGGATGCTCTGTTTATTCTGGGCCTTTGTGTGGCGGTCTCGGCACTGGGCAAGGCCGGTATATGGGTACTTGCACTCGGGTTGATGCGCTACCTGTTCGTGGCGGCCAGTTATTATCTGGTCTGGCTAAATCAGCCATTGCCTGAAAGCTTCCGTCGCAAAACCGTCTGCGTGTGGCAGGTAGTCACGTTGATGGTAGCGGTTGTACCCCCGATTCCCATTACATTCGCCAGCATTACGCTCGCCGTGGCTTTAATGCTTCTGGCTTGGTCGTTTTATCTGGATGTACGCTGGCTTTACCTGAGGAGAACTCAACATGAACGCTGATTTTATCAAGACGTCCGCCGCCGCGCTTTTGATGGCCGCCTCACCAACACTTTTCGCCGCCCCCGCAACCTTCGAGGTGGATGACGAGCACTTTTCCATGGCTTTTGAAGTGATGCACATCGGCTATGCCCCGGTGATGGGCATCTTCAAGGAAGTGGAAGGTGAGTTTGTCTACGATGAAGACACCGGGGAGTTGTCCTCTGGCCAGCTGCTGTTCAAAGCCAATAGCGTATTCACAAACCACGACAAGCGGGATGATCACCTGCGTAACAAGGATTTTCTGGACACCAGACGGCATAAAGACATCACTTTCGATGTCACCGGTTTTGAGCGCACAGGCGACAACACCGGCGTTGTAACCGGCGATTTGACACTACTGGGGCAAACCAACCCGGTGGATGTGGATGTCACGCTCAACAAAGCCGATGTCTACCCCTTCGGACATGAAAAGCACACACTGGGCATCAGCGCTTCCGCTGTCATCAAACGCAGCGATTGGGGCATGACCTACGGACTGGATCAGAATATGGTCGGGGATGAGGTAACCCTGCGGTTCGGATTTGAGGCCATATTGAAACCTTGAGAACACCGTCTAAACACGGCCATTTTGTGACGCCCATCACACAATGCCGGTAAAGTGGTGCATTGTTGGACAACATTTTTGCCGGTTTGGACAACGACCGGCTATGGTTACTTATTAATCAAACGCAATCCAACAACAATAACAAGGTGAATCACAATGCCTTACAAGGCACTGCTGGCAACTGCAGTCCTGGCGGCAGGTGTCTCTGGCACCGCCTGGTTTTTGTCCGCAGAAAACGAAGGTCAATTTGGTTGGTCGGATTCCGTCAACCATCCGCCTCAGCCATCGGCAACCGGCATGAACAGGAATTCCGACTCCCCAGGGCCCGACGACAGCCCTTCAGAGCCCTCAGACGATGCGCTGGGGTTTATGCTGGCGAGCGTTGCTGATGAGTATCAGCAGACCATTCGCTACCCGGACTATTCTGTGCCCCTGTCGGCGGAGCAGGCTCTGGCGTATCAGGGCAACCGCTACCACCCGGTTGAACTGCCACTGGAAGACGATGGCGTGTTTGTCGTCACCCTGGACAAATTCCGCTTTACCCGGGGCGAGCCCATCCTGGTGGTTGCCTCCTTGAGTGGCCGCCAGGTGTTTGGTGATTCCCTGGCTGCCACCCTGGAAACCGCTTCCGAACAGGATCGTGCCGACTCTGCTGAACTGCATGCCACCGAAGAAACCGGATACTACCAGGGCAATTTGAGCTCCGATCACGAACCCGGCGAATATCGGCTGATCGTCGAGGCTCGGGTGGATGGCCGCCCGGTACGACATGTCTCATCCCTTTCCATTGAACCCGACCTGGGCGAATTCAACGGTATCGACTCGCCGTACATTTCTGGCAACGACCTGGTGATCCCGGTTCAGTTTGATCCGGAAAATGCCGGCTACTACGCGCTAACGGCCCAGTTATACAACGGCCAGCGGGCGTTGGCCCAACTCAGCGCCGAGGACTCTCTCAGCGGTAGTAGCGGAACACTGCTTCTGCGTGCCCATGGCAGCGTGCTGGCAAACCGTGATGTCAGCGGTCAACTTCAGCTCAAAAACCTGCAGATTCGCCAGATGCCCGCCCGGCCGGGCGATCGTACACATTATGCTTTCGGCCCCGATGAAGGTTACGAATTTTCACCGCCGGATCTCGATAGACTCCGTGATGAACCGGCTGTGAACCCAGAATCAGAGCAACGGGCAGCGCTGCTAAGGCAACTGGCTGACAAGTTCTGATAGACAACAATAAAACCGGAAGAACGGAGCAATTCAATGATTAACAACAACAAAAGAAGCCTGAACAAAACGGCACTTTCGCTAGCGCTGGCCGGGGGATTGATGGCCACGAACGCCCAGGCACAACTGGCCGGGCACAACGTGATACTGGTACACGGCTTTATGATGGAGAACCTGTCTGAAGCGCCAGCCAACCTGCAGGCGGTCAAGCAGGCCGGCGAGGACTATTGGCGGGATTACTGGCTGAACCGTGCCGAAGCTCGTATCGACTGGGGCAGTGACGGCCGGGTAGAAGGCCAGATTGCGCAACAGGCCTATCAGCAGGTGCGCCAAATCAGCCAGCAGGGCCTGTGCAACAATTACTGCATCGTAGTCACACACTCAACCGGCGACCTTGTTATGAGGCACCTGCTCGAAAACCAGGCCCGCTGGCTGCAGTCGGAGGGCCTGCAACCACTGAAGATTCTCGCTGTGATGGATCTTGCGGGGGCCGGCGGCGGCACTGAACTGGCCAACCTTGCTGTCAGCATCGCCTACAACGACAGCTGGTACAACTGGCCGGTCAAGCAGGCTGTTCGTGCCTTCACCGGCATTGATCCTCAGCCCGACAATCTCGGCGTGGTGAATGACCTGCAAACCAACACCGCCCGTAACCTGTCAACCGGCCCAACCGCCATCCCGAGACTGCGCTTCGTGGGCGGTGGTTCCTCATACGGTGGTATTACCAAGCCGTTCATCGCCGGTACCGACGATGGCGTGGTTCCCACTCACTCGGCCTGCGGTGCTACCACGGCCAGCGGTATTGATAGCTGCTCCAACTCGATCAGCCTGGGCGGCCAGGTAACTGGTCAAAACGGCCCTTCTGGCCTTTACTACAACCACTACCCGATCCTGATGAGCGAAGGCGCCAATCACAGTGCCGTGAAAGACACCCAGACCGGAAACATCTCTGTGCCTGTGGTGAACAACACCGTGCTTAACGGGTTGCAGATAGACTTTGCCAGCCGCACCTATAATCAGCGAGCCTGGTGGCAACTGTGGGGTTCTGGCAGCCAGTACGTTGAAGTACCCGGCTCAAACCAGACCAGCATGTCGAACCTGCTCTACACAACGTTCAACAACTGATCTCGTTGTTCGATCGGCTCAGGGATGAGCCATTACTGATCTCCCCACCTGTCCTCGCCTCTCGGTTTTCGCTGCTTTCCTTTTTAGTTCGCAAACTATAGATTATCCCCTCGCTGATCTTCACTCTGCCATCACGGGGCCGCTGTATCGATGTCTGACGCTCACAAATCCGACCTGTTGCTGGTGGTGGTCACCTTACTCGCCGCCATCAGCTGGATGTTCTCGAAAGAAGCCGTGCTAATGATGCCACCGCTGATGTTCATGGCCGCCCGGTTCCTGATTGCCGGCAGTATACTGGCCCTGATCGCCCTGCCCGCGCTGCGCCGGTTGAACCGCGATCAGATCAAGCGCAGCGTCGGGGTTGGCCTGGTATTTGGCATTGCCATGAGCTGCTGGATATTGGGGCTGTTCCATGGCGACAGCATGGGCGAAGGTGCTTTTTTGACCAGCCTGGGCGTTGTTATTGTGCCGATCATTGCCCGACTGGTGTTCGGCGAAGCCCAACCACTGAGCACCTGGCTGGCGATCCCCATTGCGGTGGCGGGTCTTGCGCTGTTGTCGCTGGAGAATGGCTTCAAGCCAGACCCGGGGCAACTCTACTTTGTGGTCGCAGCCTTTATCTTTGCCCTGTATTTCACCCTGAACACCCGCGCCGCCAATCAGCGCACGGTTACCGGCAAACAGGGCGAGCTCATTGAAAAGCACAAGGTGCCGGCGCTGCCACTGACCGCCCTTGCCCTGCTTACGGTTGGTGTTGTGACGCTGGCCGAATCCGCCATCAGCGAGGCCTGGGCACCCACCCTGAACAATCCGCCTCCGATCCTGTTCGTGTGGGTGCTGGCCAGCGCGGTGGTCGGCACGGCCGGGCGCTTCCTGCTGCAAACCTACGCCCAAAGCTTGTCGGCACAGAGCCATGGCGTTGTCATCCTGGTACTGGAACCGGTCTGGGTGGCCCTGTTTGCGGCTGGCTGGTTTGGTGAGACGATGACAGCACTGCAACTGGCCGGTTGCGGCCTGATTTTCATGGCGCTTCTGGTTAACCGCTGGAACGCTCTGACCCGCGCCATCAAGGGCCTGATGAAACCGCGAAAAACTGCCTGAAATAGGTTGACCACCGGGGCTGAAATCCGTATATTTCGTCCCCGTTGCGAGATAGGACCATAGCTCAGTTGGTTAGAGCGCTACCTTGACATGGTAGAGGTCCCCAGTTCGAATCTGGGTGGTCCTACCAATCTTGCAAACTGAAAGTCGCTGACAGCTTTGCTGAGCGGCTTTTTTTGTGTCTGGATTCACCAGTCATCCTTTTTCTGCTTTTCCTCGGCTTCCAGCTCCTCCTTTCGTTCCAGGATTTTTTTCATCTTCTGCTCGGAGATCTTCATGTTACTGCTATCGCGCAACATGAAGAGACTGCCCAGCACCAGACCAAACGCCAGCAGAATAAATAACCACCCGATCAGCGGCATATCAGACTCCTCTTCATTCAGATGCCTCCAATCAGCATGCAAAGTTTCCGGTATAATCGCCAGTCATTTCTCAATTCATTCCTTTTAACCGGTGCTCTATGAGACAAACGCTGGACCTGACCGTCAAGACCAATAGCCTTGCTGTCGATGCCCTGGCAGAGGCATCGAGTCTGCCCAAACAGCGGATCAAAGATGCCATGGCCAAAGGTGCCTGCTGGTGGGTGCAAAAAGGCAAGCAGGTGCGGCTGCGCAAAGCCAAGCGCGAGCTCAAGGCTGGCAGTCGGATTCAGCTGTTCTATGACGATCAGGTGCTTGCTCGCAAACCGGAACAACCAACGCTGATCGAAAACAAGGGTCGGTACAGTGTGTGGTACAAACCCCATGGTTTGTTGGCTCAGGGCTCACAGTGGGGTGACCACTGCAGCCTGTTGCGACTGGCTGAAGTGGCCACGAACACACCCTGCTTTCTGGTTCATCGGCTCGACGCCGATGCCGCCGGGCTGATGCTGATCGCCCATGACCCCAAAGCCGCCGGAGCCCTGTCACAGTTGTTCTCTGGCCGCACGGTCAAAAAAATCTATGAGGCAACGGTGATAGGCCAGCTTGAGGCGACAGACCAACTAATTGACGAACCGCTGGACGGCAAAGCGTCGGTCAGTCGAGTGACCACGCTGTCGTTAAATCATGAATCGGACACAACGCATGTCAAAGTGCTTATCGAAACCGGTCGCAAGCATCAGATTCGGCGGCATCTTGCGGGTATTGGCCATGCCATCGTCAGCGATCGGCTTTATGGCTCCGACCATCCAGACGGACTGCAACTTGTGGCCGTGCTGCTGGCATTCACTTGTCCGATAACGGGCGCAGAGACAACGTTCAAACTCCCCGATTGAGCGTAAGCCGCCTGCACAACCAGAGCAAATGTCAGGTTTCTATACATTAAAACATAGAATACCTTTTTATCATCAAACAAAAGGTCGTAACCTTCTGTTTTAAATCACTATTTGAAAAACAGCAGATAATGGCACAGAACCTGCTTCCCCATCATTAGCCAAAAAAAAAGGCTTAATGACCGGGCTCAACCGTTCAATGCAGTACGGTATGGAAACCCGTCACTCCGTCTCAATCTGGATGAGGTAAGAAAAATGAAACTCAAGCGCTTTCTCTCAGCTTTGGTTCTGTCAGCAGCAGCTGCCATAACCCCCGCACACTCTGCGATACTCAGCGATATCATCTTTGTGGTTGATGAGTCTGGCTCGATGGGCAACGTGCAAGCCAACCTGCGCAACAACATTGGCCTGTTCGCCAGCATCCTGACCGGAACCGGTGAAGTTGACGCCCAGTATGGGCTGGTGGGCTATGGCGACAACTTCGCCGTGCCACGCCTGGTTACTGACCTGACCAATCCCGCCAACTTTGCAACGGCAGCACAGGGCCTGAGGACCAACGGTTTTACCGAGCCTGGCTACACTGCAACTGCTTTTGCCATGAACGCGCTGGATGGCCAGACTGACCTGTTCTCGTTCCGCTCCAACGCCGTCAAGAACATCATCATCCTGACCGACGAGCCTTCCAACGGTGATACCGCTGGCCGCGGCACCAGCGGTGGTGTGGCAGTATCAAACTCAGTGCTTGATCAGTTGTTGACCGACAACAATGCGCTGTATAACGGTGTGTTGCGAGGCACTTCAACCATCAACTCGTTCTCATCACTGATTACCAGCCACGGTGGTCAGGTATTCGACCTGAACCTGTTCAACTCCAATGATCAAACAGTGGTACAGCAGTTCGTGACAGACTTCGCCAATGCCAAGCTGCAGGAAACGCTGGATTTCTGTCAGCTGAACCCGACGAGCCCTGCTTGTCAGCCCTCCACGTCTGTACCTGAGCCGTCGTCCCTGGCTCTGATCGGGCTTGGACTGTTGGGAATTTTTACACGTTACCGCAGACGTTCGATGACTGCGTAAACTGTGTAAGCGGGTTGAAACAGCTGGTCTTCATCGAGCAACTGTTTTACCCCCACCCAGTAAAAAGGCCAGCTGCAAAGCTGGCCTTTTTCATTCATGCGCCCAACGCGGGTCACACGTTGTAGAAGTCCCGATACCAATCCACAAAATTGGCAATACCCTCTTCCACACTTGTGGAGGGTTTGTAGCCCACGTCTGTGATCAGGTCGTCCACGTTGGCGTAGGTGGCAGGTACATCACCCGGCTGCAGAGGCAACAGGTTTTTCTGCGCTTTCTTGCCCACTCGCTCTTCAATGATCTCGATAAACCGGGACAACTCCACCGGGTTATTACTACCGATGTTGTAGAGCCTGTAAGGCCCTTTGCTGGTACCGGGGTCTGGCTGCGCTCCACTCCACTCGTCGTTCGGCTGGGCGACGTTATCCAGGGTGCGGATCACCCCTCGACAATGTCGTCCACGTAGGTGAAATCGCGCCGGTGCTGGCCATGGTTGAACACATCGATCGGCTCGCCCGCCAGAATCTTCTTGGTAAAGATAAACAGTGCCATGTCTGGCCGACCCCAGGGCCCGTAGACGGTGAAGAACCGAAGGCCAGTGGTGGGCATGTTATACAGGTGGCTGTAGGTGTGGGCCATCAGCTCGTTGGCTTTTTTGGAGGCCGCATACAGGCTCAGAGGATGATCCACGTTGTCATGTACCGAGAACGGCATGGATTCGTTAGCGCCGTATACCGAGCTGCTGGAGGCGTACACCAGATGCTTTACGTCGTTGTGCCGGCAACCCTCAAGGATGTTCATGAACCCTACCAGGTTGGCATCCACGTAAGCATGAGGATTTTCCAGGGAGTAACGGACACCCGCCTGTGCCGCCAGGTGCACAACACGCTCCGGCTTGTGCTCCCGGAACAGTGCTTCCATCACCGCACGGTCCGCTACGTCCTCGCGCACCTCGGTAAAGCCAGGTTTGTTCAGCAGCCGGGCCAGGCGCGCTTCCTTCAGGTTGACGTCGTAGTAGTCGTTAACATTGTCGACCCCGATGACTTCGTCACCACGGTCGAGCAAGCGGTGGGCAAGGTGTGAACCAATAAAACCGGCAGTACCGGTGACCAGGATTTTCAAGCGTCCATCTCCCTGTAATTTACTTGGCTGCTCAGAATCTCAGACCGGCGCTGATAAACGGCCCGCTGAGCTCAATGTCCAGATTGTCGTCGCCATCTTCATAGTCCAGCGCGATCTGGCGATATCCTGCCCGCAATTGAAGCAACGAAAGCTCGTACTGACCGTATACATTGAAGTCGTAGACCGAGTCGCCGTCGTAACTGATGGCATTGGCATCACCGCCAACTGAGGCGCCGGTGAACGGCAGGTCAAAACGGGCAGCAACGTAGAGTAATGGTAAAACTGCATCGGCTTCCGTTTTGCTGCTTTGTCCCGGGATGGTTCTACTCTGCACCAATAGCTCACCAGAGAAATCCCTGACCGTCAGGCCCAGGTCCAGATTCACCCAGTTATCCAGGATTTCGTAGTACAGGGTCACATCCAGCTGTTCCAGTTCGAGTTCAGAACGGACATTGTCCTGAGCACTTATCCCGTCATAAGTCGCATCCAGCCGTCCATTACCACTCTGCTCGGTTCGAGTGTAAGCCAGCCGCACGTTTGGCAGCACCGGAACCGGGTGCTCAAAATACGCCGTAAGATTTGCGTTGGAGTCGCCACTAAGATTCAGGTCCCGCTCAAGATCTACCTGGTCATTGCCCTTGGAGGCTGTGCCAGAATAGTCCGCATCCCAGTAGCCAAATGTGGCACCCACACCAAGGATATCGGCGGAGACTGAAGGAGCCGTCACCAGCATGGACGCACCCATTGCCATCATCAGTTTACGCATATTACACCCGTTTTTTGTCGGTTGTTGTTCAGTCGAACTGGATGCCCAGTCGTTGCCCTACTTCTTCATAGGTCTCAATCACGTCGCCAAGGCCTTGGCGGAAGCGGTCTTTGTCCATCTTCTTGCGGGTTTCTTTGTCCCAGATACGACAACCGTCAGGGCTGAACTCGTCACCCAGCACGATTTCGCCTTCACTGCGACCGAACTCCAGCTTGTAATCCACCAGCAACATACCGGCGGCATCGAACATCGCCTTGAGCACGTCATTCACCTGGTAGGTCAGTTCTTTCATGCGGGCCAGTTCATGCTCGCTGGCCCAACCAAAGCTGACCGCCAGGGATTCGTTCACCATCGGGTCGTGCAGGGCATCGTTTTTAAGAAACAGTTCAAAGGTGGGCGGGTTCAGCTCCAGACCTTCCTCTACGCCAATCCGGCGGCACAAACTGCCGGCCGAGATATTGCGAACCACACACTCCACCGGAATCATATCCAGTTTTTTGACCAGTGACTCGGTGCCAGACAACAGCGCCTCGAAATGAGTCGGCACGTTAGCCGCTTCCAGCTTCTCCATAATGAAGGCATTAAACTTGTTGTTCACCATGCCTTTGCGGTTCAGCTGCTCTTTCTTTTCGCCGTCAAAGGCGGAGGTGTCATCCCGAAATTCCAGCACAAAACGGTTGGGGTCGTCCGTGCGGTAAACAGATTTAGCCTTGCCCGCGTAGAGTTCTTCGCGCTTTTCCATTGATCTCTCCATAACGGTAGACGGCCCAACTGACCGTCCCGCTTCAATACAGATGGTCGAATAATTGAGTGAGCAGGTCGGCAGAGCTGTACTCACCAGTATAGTTTTCCATTCGCTCTGCCGTCACATACATGGCGTCATCACGCTGCTCAATATTGACGGTGTGAGTGTGGCGGGGCTCGTCTTTATTGCTGAACCAGGAGAACCACGCCGGCGACCGCTCATCCTCAGTGCGGAAATCAACATGGAACCAACGCTCGCTTCGATTCAGATCCTGAATCTCTGCGCCTATGTCTTGCAGGGAGCGATTCACTTCTGCCCAGGTGCGGCCAAAGTCCAGCTCAACTCTTACCGCAACAGCCTGCTCTTCTTCCGACATCAAGCGGACCAGCGGTTGGGCAACCATTCCAGAGGCGGCCCGTGAGAACGACTTACTGTCCTCGCGCTGGGCCATAAACTCACCGAGATTTTCCAGCAAGGCCTGCTGCCTGCTCTCGGTGATGCCATCTGACTCGGCCCCCGCGTTCCAGGCGATCAGACTTTCAGGGCTGTCATCCAGTTCGACCACTCGCACCTGGATTTCGGTGGTGCGGCGTCTTATCCCGGGCGCCAGACGGGCCTGCAAGACAACTCGGGCCTCACTGGCGGTCGGCTCGTCGGCAAGACCCAGCAGTTCTCGACTACGCTTGCTGAAGTTGGCCAGCTCGCTTTGCAAAATACCCAGCTGAGGGCTGTCATGGGCAACGCCAAGCCCGGTATCGTTCATCCATGCACTGGCCACAGGCCATAACCGGCCAGGCACTTCGTTGACCAACAACCAAAGCCGGCCATCAAGCTCCTCAACCACATAATTCTGGTCAAGAATCTCAGAAGTCATGTCGGGCGGACGCGGAATCGTAGACGGGTACATGCGCCGGGAATCGTCCGTGTTAATGCTACGGATTGGCATGATTTCATTGAAGCGCGAATTATCCGCACCCTCGGGCACCTGAATGGGCTCACCTTCAGGCGCATGGACGTATCTCTCGGAACGATCTTCCAGTACACCACAACCGGCCAGGGTGCCTGCCAACAGGCACCCTATCAACGGCCGGAACAGATGTGACTGGGTACAACGGGCTCTTCCAGGAACCTGCATCGGGTTACTCCGGTAAAACTGGGAATCGATTGGCCTCAGAGTACGCCTGAGGCCTTGAGTGCATCTTCCACTTCCGCGTGGAACTTCTCGCTGAGCGGGGTCAGTGGCAGACGAATGCCTTCTCCGATCATTCCCATTCGATGCAAAGCCCATTTAACCGGGATCGGGTTGGCCTCGAGGAACAGCTTGCGGTTCAACGGCATCAGCAGCTCATTCAAACGGCTGGTTTCAGCCTGATCACCGGCGATGGCGGCTTCGCAAAGCTGCGCCATGGCCTTCGGTGCCACGTTGGCGGTGACCGACACATTACCCTTTGCTCCGGCGAGCATCAGATCGGCCGCGGTTGCATCGTCGCCGGAGTACACGGTCAATCGACCTTTGACGGCCTCGATCAGCTCGGTACCACGGGGAATGTTACCGGTCGCATCTTTGATACCGATGATGTTGGGGACATCCGCCAGCCGCACCACTGTTTCGTTCAACATGTCGCAGGCGGTTCGGCCTGGCACGTTGTACAAAATCTGACTCATACCGGGCACTGCCTCAGCAATGGCCTTGAAATGCAGGTACAGGCCTTCCTGGGTCGGCTTGTTGTAATACGGCACAACCAGCAGGCAGGCGTCGGCACCCAGTTTGTGGGCTTCGGTGGTCAGCTCGATCGCTTCGCGCGTGCTGTTACCGCCGGTTCCGGCGATAACAGGAATCCGGCCGGCAACCCGTTTTATGATATGACCGATAACCCGACAGTGCTCCTTCGGGTCCAGCGTTGCGGATTCGCCGGTGGTGCCCACAGCAACAATGCCGTGAGTGCCGTTTTCAATATGAAAGTCCACCAGTTTGTCCAGATCTTCCCAGTGAATATCACCGTTTGGAAGCATGGGCGTGACCAGTGCGACGAGGCTACCCGTAATCATAAAAACTCCGTCCGAATAAAACCGTTATGGTAATGTTGGGCTCGAACTGACACAAGGAAATTAAAGGAGATGTCATGTCATCCGTAGCATTGAACCAGCCCGTGCCTGACTTTGAGGCCGAGGCCACCAGCGATCAGATCGTTAAACTGAGCGATCTGAAGGGTAAAAACGTGATTATCTACTTTTACCCGAAAGACAACACGCCCGGCTGTACCACTGAAGGTCAGGATTTCCGGGACCGAATGGCTCAGTTCAGCCAGCTGGACACAGAGATTTTCGGTGTCTCCCGCGATGGACTCAAGGCCCACGCTAATTTCCGGGCCAAGCACGACTTTCCGTTTCATCTGATCTCAGACAAAGATGAAACACTGTGCAAGCTGTTCGACGTCATCAAGCTGAAAAAACTCTACGGCAAAGAGCACCTGGGCATCGAACGCAGCACCTTCCTGATTGATAAAGAAGGTGTACTGCGCCAGGCATGGCGCGGCGTAAAGGTGCCGGGCCACGCTGACGCCGTACTGGAAGCAGTAAAGGCTCTTTGATCTACTCCGCCATGGCCGGTGCGGGTTCCGACTCCTTCACTGGCCAGGCGGCAAAAACCGCTTTCAGCATGGTCGCGAGCGGGATCGCGAAAAACACACCCCACAGCCCCCAGATACCGCCGAAGAACAACACTGCCACGATAATCGCCACCGGATGCAGGTTGTTCACTTCCGAAAACAGGACAGGGACCAGAACGTTGCCGTCCAGCGCCTGTATAATGCCGTAAGCCACCATTACCCAGATAAACTGGCTGCCCCAACCAAAGGCAAACAGTGCAATGATCGCCACGGGAATCGTCACTACCGCCGCGCCAATATACGGAATCACAACACTCAAACCTACCAGTAGCGACAACAGGGCAGCGTACGGCATGCCGAGGAACTTGAACGCAACGTAGGTAACGCCGCCGACGATAAGAATCTCAACCGCCTTGCCCCGCACGTAGTTGGCACACTGCAGATTTACCTCCTGCCAGATTCGAATCATCATCGGGCGCTGAGGCGGCAGCAAACGGCCCACAGACTGCACCAGCACCTTGCGGTCCTTCAGGAAGAAAAACACCAGGATGGGCACCAGAACCATATAGATCAGCAGGGCCACCACATCCGGAATGCTGGAGAGCGAAAACGACACCAAAACCTGAGTCATGTGGGCGACTTCCGTTGAGACCTGACGATAGACAGTATCGACCGCCTCCACAGAGATCAGGTGTGGATACTCATCGGGCAGCAGTTCCAGATAGGACTGCAACTCACGAATGATGCGTGGCGCTTCGCCAGCAAGATTGCTTACCTGTGTCCAGATCAATGGCAACAGGCCAAAGATCACCCCGACCAGCACACCCAGGAACACCACAAACACACCGATGATGGCGATCAGTTCAGGCACACCCATTTTGTGAAGCTTCGCGACCAGACCCTGAAGAATAAAAGCAATGATAAGAGACGCGATCGCCGGCGCCAGCATGGCCCCGAACAGAATAATGAACGCGATACCGGTGACGAGAAGCAAAAAAAGAATCACCGCTTCTTCATCAGAAAAATACTTATGAGCTAAACCGCGTAAAATCCTGACCATGAACAACTCCGGGAAGTTAACCGCCGCACTTTATCACGAATCGAAATTCGCCGTGATGCTCCGACTGGCTAATAAGACTGTGAGAGGACATACCGAGGTAGGCCGGAATATCGCGAGCCGAGCCAGCGTCGGTAGCAATCACCTCCAGCTCTTCCCCAGTGGCCATGGAGTTCAATTCAAGCTTGGTCTTTAATAGCGGCATCGGACAACGCAGTCCGGATGCGTCAAGAATTCGATCAGCCATTGTTAATGAGCACCATTACCATTATCCAATAATTGAGCAGGCATTATGCCGGGGGTGTTACTCTATTGCATCTCAAGACTTCGTAATTACGAGCAGAACTTTCATGGCAATGCTGTTGTCAAAGCAGCCATCTGATACCAGGCGCGACTTACATTCATGACTCGAACTTACCGCCAGAATTCTGATACTCGACTGCTGGCCAGAGTGTGCCTTGCGGGCGCCCTGCTTTTGTTTGGAGCAAGTGGTTATGCCCAGGAATCCAGCCTGCCCAGCATTGGCGGCAGCGGCGGCCTGATTTCTGGCCAGCAGGAAGCCGAAATCGGCCAACAGGTCATGTCGTCAATCCGGCGATCCGCACCGCAGATCCAGGACCCCCTGATCTACGATTATCTTCAGGCCATTACCTATCGACTGGTACCCTCAGCGCCGCTGGACAACCGGGATCTCAAGCTGGTTCTGATCGACAGCCCGGCTCTGAACGCTTTTGCCGTTCCAGGGGGCATCGTTGGGGTAAACGGCGGACTGTTTCTGAATGCGGCAACCGAACAACAGTTTGCCTCGGTTATGGCGCACGAGCTTGCGCACCTGAGCCAGCGGCATTTTGCCCGGCGCATGGAACAGCAGGAAACCAGCGCACCGCTGACACTCGCGGGCATGATTGCCGGCATCGTGCTGTCAGCGGTTACACAATCAGACATCGGCATTGCCGCCATTGCCGGCACACAGGCCCTGTCGATCCAGAACATGCTGGCCTACAGCCGGTCCCACGAGCAGGAAGCCGATCGGGTGGGCATGGAAATACTGGCCAATGCCGGCATGGACCCAAGAGGCATGCCGGAAATGTTCGAAGTCATGATGCGACAGAACCGATTACAGGGCAGACAGATGCCCGAGTACCTGTCTACTCACCCGCTGACTCAGAACCGGGTTGCCGACAGCCGAAACCGGGCCGAGCAATTTCCCAACGAGCGCATCCCTGACGGGCAGGAATATCATTTGATACGCAGCCGCCTGCAGGTGCGCTACGCCCAGACGCCTGAGCTCGCCGTTAAGACCTTTGAGAGCTACCTTGCTCGTGACGATGCCAAACGCAACGACGCCATTCGTTTCGGGCTGGGCATCGCCTACCAGCACAACCGTCAGTACGACAAAGCTGAACAAATCCTCCGTGAGCTTCTGGACAACAATCCGGGCCGAATAACCTTTCAGGTAACCCTGGCCGAGATACTGCTTGACCAGGAGCGCTACGACGACGCCCGAGCATTGATGCAACAGGCGCTCGCCAGAAACCCCCGGAACTACCCCATCACCTGGACGCTGGCCAATATTCACATTGCTGATGGAAACGGCGACAGTGCCGCCCACCTGCTTCGGGATCTGGCTCGTCGCCTGCCCGACCGGGAGCAAATCTGGCTGCGCCTGGCGGAGGCCGAGGGTATGTCGAGAAACATTGTGGGAGTGCATCGGGCGCGGGCTGAGTACTACGCCCTGATGGGAGATCTTCAATCGGCCCAGCGGCAACTGCGCCAGGCTCAGGAAAAACTGCCGGCCGGCTCAGCCGAGCGCCAGGTCGTCAACGAGCGGCTGAACGACATTGCCGACAGCCTGCAGGCCAGCCGGGGCTGAGGCCAGCTGTCAGGCGTTACCGGCCGCCTGCAAATTCATGTTTGCGGTGAAATCGAGCATTCTGCGCAGCGGCCTCAGGGCATCCTCACGTAATGCCTCACTGACCAGCACTTCCTGATCGCCATGCTCCAGCACGTGCAACAGGTTTTCGAGGCCGTTCATGGCCATCCAGGGGCAATGGGCACAGCTTCGGCACGTTGCGCCGTTTCCTGCTGTGGGTGCTTCTATCAGGGTTTTGTTCGGCGCCAGCTGCTGCATCTTGTAGAAAATACCGTTATCGGTTGCCACGATAAATTCTTCATTGGGCAACGTCTGGACTGCATGAATCAACTGGGACGTTGAGCCAACGACATCCGCCATCTGAACCACTTCATCGGGAGATTCCGGATGCACCAGGATGGCCGCATCCGGGTACAACGCCTTGAGATCTTCAAGCCCGCGATGCTTGAACTCTTCGTGCACGATGCAGGAGCCATCCCAAAGCAACACGTCTGCTCCGGTGGTTTTCTGTACGTAGTGCCCCAGGTGTTTGTCAGGCGCCCACAGAATCTTTTCACCTTTCGCGTCCAGGTGCTCGACAATGGCCTGGGCACAACTGGACGTAACCACCCAATCCGCCCGGGCCTTCACCGCAGCAGAGGTATTGGCATAGACCACCACCGTGCGGTCGGAATGCTGATCACAAAATGCAGAGAACTCATCGGCCGGACAGCCAACGTCCAGGGAGCATGTTGCCTCCAGTGTCGGCATCAACACCCGCTTTTCAGGATTCAGAATTTTGGCGGTTTCGCCCATAAAACGCACGCCGGCAACAACGACCGTCGACGCGGGATGCTGGTTGCCGAAGCGCGCCATTTCCAGGGAGTCTGCGACACAGCCACCGGTTTCTTCGGCCAGGCGCTGAATATCAGGGTCGGTGTAATAGTGAGCGACGAGCACCGCGTCCTTGTCCTTGAGGGCCGCCTTGATGCGCGCCTCGAGTTCAGCCTTTTCGCCGGCACTCAACGCCTTGGGCTCTGCCTCATGGGCCAGGTGTTCCTGAACAAGGATACGGTCTTGCGCTCGTGTCATTTTGGGATCTCTGAATTAGATGTACCGCAGAATTATACCACTTTCGGGCCCGCTTTCATGGCCATGCAATACGACTGTGTTAGCGGCCAGGTAAATCTATACGGCCCTTGGAGACATGGTGGGTTCGTGAAGCCAAAAAAAAAGAGCCCTGAGGCTCTTTTTCCGCAAATCCGCAATACGAATTTGCTAATTGGTGGGTCGTGAAGGATTCGAACCTTCGACCAATTGGTTAAAAGCCAACTGCTCTACCAACTGAGCTAACGACCCATAGCTGGATGCCGGCCTTGCTTCCGGCGAGCAAGAGTTCAAATGACCCCTGCTCTGCGTTTGGTGGGTCGTGAAGGATTCGAACCTTCGACCAATTGGTTAAAAGCCAACTGCTCTACCAACTGAGCTAACGACCCAAACGAGGCGCACATATTACTGATATTTCGTCGCTGATCAACCCCTTTGTTGGGGATTCGCCAACTTTTTTAACGATGCGATCAAGATACAAACAACCGGATCAATCCGTGATCAGGATCACGCAGACTCAAGAAACTTGCGGGCAAGTTCCGCTGCTCCGGTGTTCGGATAACGGTCAACCACACTTTGCATCCTGCGCTTCGCTTCGTCATTCTCGCCAAGGCGATCGAGCGTGACACCAAGCTTATAGACCGCGTCCGGCGCCTTGCGATGGTCATTAAAGCGTGTTGCAACGATTGTGAACGCCTGTTTGGCCTGTTCCAGCTTCGGTTCTGCCAGATACACTTCGCCAAGCCAGTAATAGGCGTTAACGGTCAGGTCGCCTTCCGGGTATTGATCAATAAACTCATATATCCGGCTGATGGCGGTGTCGAAATCCTTTTTATTGCGAATGAGATCAATAATGGCATCGTAGGATTTTTGCTCGTCGGCACCCGGAGACCGGTAAACCCTCACCGGCACTGGCTGCTCACTGCCCTGACCAGTCGCCCCCGCCGTTGTTGCGCCTCCTGAGGAAACGTTTGCCTCAACGGATTTGGAAAGCTCGAGGATGCGCTGATCCAGGTCGACATAGCGATCACGACTTTGCTGCTGCAGCCGACTGACCTGATGTTGTTGCTCCTCTACCTGACCCTGAAGCCGGCGGACATCCGCCTGGAGCTGTTGAATCATATAAAACAATTCCGCCGTGGCCTGGTTATTACCTGACTTGCGTTGGGCCTCGGAGGTATTGTTCTGAAACGCGGGTGTGGACGACTGTGCCTGACTGACTCCCGCCAGGCCAAGGCCCAGCGGGAGCAGCACTGTCGCCATGAGCAGATTTCTCATGGGACCTTCCGGTAGTTAACTTCGATTACTGGAACACCAGCTCAACGCGACGGTTCTGCGCCCAGGCGCTTTCAGATGAACCACGCACCGCTGGCTTCTCTTCACCATAGCTTATGGTTTCAAGCTGGCCACGGGAAGCTCCGTTTACGATCAAAAAGCGCTGGATGGCACTGGCACGACGCTCACCCAGAGCCAGGTTGTACTCCTTGGTGCCGCGCTCGTCTGTGTGACCTTCAATGCGCACGTTCTGGCGCGGGTTATCAGCCAGGTAACGGGCGTGCGCCACCAGAACATCCCGTGCTTCCTGCTTGATCTCGGAGGTATCGAAGTCAAAGTAGAAAACGGTGATATTTCGCAGGGCTTCCTGCTCCGCCTGCTGCTGAGCAGCCTGGCGCTGATCGTCAGAAAGGCCGGAGGAAGAAACATCATCTCCATCCGCGCCGCTGTATACCGTGGAACCACCGTCCTGGTCTAAAGGCGCAACATCTGAACCGTAACCCTCTTCATCCATGGTATCCCCGGTAGAACTACAACCGGCCACCAGGCCAACAGACAACAACATTGCGAATGCTTTGGACTGTACTGAAAATTTCATGTGTGCACTTCCTTTTTTGGCTTGGTTTTATCAAACACTATTAGCGAACGATAGGGCCCCAGGCGGGCTCACGAACATCACCGTCGGCTGCAGGCAGGCTGTAGGCTGCCCCGCCGTTCGCCGACACGACCGTCAGCACGCTGGTACCGTTCTGCTGGGTGGCGTAAATCAACATGCGTCCGTTGGGCGAAACGCTCGGTGATTCATCCGATTCTGTCCGGGTGATAACGGATTCTTCACCATTTTTCAGATTGATGCGGGCAATGTGAAACGCCCTGTTCCGCTGATGAACATAGTAGACGTACTCACCCTTGGCATCCGGGCGCGCCCGGGCGTTGTAACGGCTGCCAAAGGTGATGCGCTTGGGCTCAGCACCCAGGCGCTCCATATGATAAATCTGTGGCCCGCCGGAACGGTCCGAGGTGTAGAAAATGCCCCGGCCGGTATGATCCCAGACACCTTCGGTGTCAATCGCCCAGTGGTTGGTCAGCCTGGTCAGATTGCCAGAGGCGATCTCCAGCCGATAGATCTCTGCGTTGCCGTCCTTCGACAACGTCAGAAGCAACGACTTACCGTCCGGAGACCAGGCTGGCGCCGAGTTCAGGCCCGGAAAATCCGCCGCTTTCTTACGCTCACCGGTGGCCAGTTCGTGGGTAAACACAACCGGCTTGCCGGTCTCGAACGATACATAGGCCAACTGCTTTCCATCGGGCGACCAGGCTGGCGAAAGGATCGGTTCACGGCTTTCCAGGCGCACTCTCGCACGCTTTCCGTCGACATCGCTGACCTGCAACCGGTAACGGGTTTCATCGCCGGTCCGGTTGAGCGTAATGTAGGCCAGCTTTGTGGAAAACACGCCCGGATCACCGGTGATCGCCTCATAGACCCGATCACTGATGTGGTGGGCCAGCGTTCTGACATTGTTAGCGGAGGCACCCGCGGTTTCCCCCAGAATACGCTCCTCACGGTTCACGTCGAACAGTTCGTATCTGGCCTCAACCCGCTCCCCTGTTCGGTTAAGCTGGCCGACCAGCACATACCGCTGCCCCAACAGGCGCCAGTCCCGGAAGTACACTTCCGAGCGCTGCGAGGGCAGGCTGAGCATTTTCGAAGGATCCAGCGGGCGAAATTCGCCACTCATGGTGAGGTCGGCCTGAACAATGCTACTGACCTTGTCACCGGCGGGCATCGCTCCGCTCTCGGCGAACGGCACCACGGCAATAGGCAGCGCCGCATCTGCGCCTTCTGTGATGCGAATCAGCAACTCCGCCCTGGCGCTGCCGGCAACCAGCATGAACAGCACCAGTGCTGTGAGCGCAGTGGCAAAAGGAAATCCCTGGCGATAAGCGTTATGTGTCATCAAAGTCATAGGCCTCACCGCAACCTTTGCGGGTTAAATTCGATGGTGAACTGGCGAAAATAGCGCTCGAACGTATCCCGATCTGACGGCACCGGGTACCGGGTTAAGGACCGGACGGCACCCAGCGCCGAGTTATCAAACGCAGTATTCCCGCTACTGCTGACCAGTCTTACGTTGGCCAGTTCCCCGGTCGGCAGCAGGGTTATCTGCAACCGGGCCGTCATGTCCTCGGTAGCGGACGACGGCGGATACCAGGCCTGACTCAACCGCTCCCGAATCAACGACTGGTATTTCTCGCTTTCGGTCAGCATTTGCGCCTCACGGGCGCGGGCCGCAGCCGCTTCTTGCTGACGGCGGGCTTCCGCCTCACGCTCACGGTTTGACTGATCCGCCAGCGCCTCAAGTTGCTGCTCTCTCAAACGCCGCTCAGCTTCCTGGCGTTTTCGTTCAGCTTCTTGGCGAGCCACCTCTTCCTGCCGCTTTCGCTCAGCCTCTTCCTGCTTGCGCCGCTCTTCCTGTCGCCGTTTCTCTTCTTCGGCTTTACGCTCAGCCTCTTGCTGCTGACGACGCTCTTCTTCAGCGCGCTGCCTTTCCCGTTCTTTGGCCTCGGCTTCTGCTCGTTGCCTGGCCGCTTCTTGCTCCCGAGCCTGCTGTTCTGCCCGCTCACGGGCTTGGGCCTGTTGGCGCTCCTGTTCTTCCTCGCGCTGTCTTGCCTGAGCCTGGCGCTCGGCTTCCTGACGTGCCTGCTCTTGCTGTCTCCGGCGTTCAGCTTCTTCCTGCTGACGCTCACGCTCCTCCTGCTGGCGCCGCTCCTGCTCAAGATCCCGCTGATCCTGCTCATCCACCACCGGACTCGGTCGAGGCTCGGGACTGACCAGACGCGCAGAAATCAACCGGGGTTCCGGTTCCGACACCGGCGATGTCCAGGACCAGCCCGCAAGCGCGATCACCATAATAAGCAGGTGCAAGGCAACCGACATTACCACCGGTGATTTCAACGGTGCTGGTTCGGTACTGATAACTTCCCGTTTGTGACCCTTCACAACAATAATGCCACCCTGTTACGGCCTTTCCCGGGGGGTGTCGGTAATCAAGCCAACACCGGTTGCGCCCGCGGCCTGAAGTTCCGCCATCAGCCTGACGACAACACCGTACTCAACAAATTCGTCTCCCCGAACCAGCACTTCACCATCAGTGCGCTGCGACAGAATCCTGGCCACCTGCTCCCTGACTTCAGACAACGACATCGGATCACCGCTGCTGTCACCCACCTCGAGGTAATAGGCGCCATTGCTGTCTACCGATACGGTGATGGATTCCACGTCCTTGTCCGACTGAATCGGATCGGATGTCGTCTGGGGTAGATCCACTTTCACGCCCTGGGTCAGCATGGGTGCCGTCACCATAAAGATCACCAGCAACACCAGCATAACGTCGATATATGGCACTACGTTGATCTCTGACATCGGCTTGCGCCGATCCTGAGACATCATGCCTTTCATGCCGCTCATACCGTTAATCTCCCGTTAGCGATTAGTGACATCAAGCCGCCTGATCACTGTTGTGCACACGCCGATGCAGAATGCTGGAAAACTCTTCGGCAAAGGTTTCATAGTTTTTCAAAAGTGCGTCCGACATGGCAGAGAAACGGTTATAGGCAATAACGGCCGGGATCGCTGCAAACAGGCCCATGGCGGTTGCGATCAAAGCTTCCGAGATACCCGGCGCCACCGTCGCCAGGGTGGCCTGCTGCGCCTGTGCAAGGCCACGGAAAGAGTTCATGATGCCCCAGACGGTGCCAAACAGGCCCACGTAAGGACTGGTAGAGCCGACCGTCGCAAGGAACGGAAGATGCATCTCCAGACGCTCCTGCTCCCGGGAGAACGCGACTCGCATGGCTCGCTGTGTGCCTTCCATCACGGCGTCGGCATCGCGGCTTTGCTGACGCAATCGGGAGAACTCCTTGAAGCCGGCGCGAAATACCGATTCCATACCGGAATACGGAGTCGGGTCTGCGTTCACCTCTTTATAGAGCTGACCCAGGTCCATCCCGGACCAGAACCGCTCCTCGAACGCCAGTTGCGACTGCTTTGCCTTTCGGAACACCTGAATGCGCTGAAAAATCAACGCCCAAGACACCACCGAGGCCAGCACCAGCAACAGCATGACCAACTGTACCAAGACACCGGCATTGGCAATCAGATACCAGACTGAAAGTTCCGCTTCCACTGTGTACTCCCAACTAAGTTTGTATGCTTTTCAATTAATTAAATCGATTTGTTAAGAATGCTTTGCATGTTTTCAGGCAGCCGGCGCGGCTTCCCGGTATCCAGCGCAATGCAGGCAACCCGCACTTCCGCCTCACACATTAACTGGCGATCCGCCGCTCTGAGCACTTGCTGCCGAAACGTCATCCATACTCGCGAAGACGCAATGGGCTCTGCGGTCGCAAGCAGCTGATCATCCAGCCTGGCCGGCACCACATAGTGCAGGTTCATGCGCTGCACCACGTAACTGATGTTGTCTTCAAGGCCGGCACGCAAACCAACACCCTGACTTCTGACCCACTCGGTCCGAGCCCGTTCCATATAGTGGAGGTACTTGGCGTGGAAGACGATACCACCGGCATCGGTGTCTTCGATATAGACCCGGATGGGTAGTTCGAAGATAGCGTTGGCATCAGTCAAAGGAGCTTTCCTCCCTGCCCGATTTTGGCGGCACCACCCCGAAGTGCTGGTACGCACTTGAGGTCACCATTCGCCCTCTTGGGGTCCGGAGCATATAGCCCTGCTGGATCAGAAACGGTTCCAGAACGTCTTCGATCGTGCCCCGCTCCTCACTGATCGCCGCAGCCAGGCTCTCTACGCCGACCGGACCACCATCGAACTTTTCGATCATCGCCAACAACAGCCGGCGGTCCATGTGGTCAAAGCCCTGACTGTCTACCTTCAACATGTTCAGAGCCTGATCGGCAATCTCTACGGTGATGCGGCCATCGGCGCGTACTTCCGCAAAATCCCTCACCCGTCGGAGCAATCGGTTGGCGATCCGTGGCGTGCCACGGGAGCGACGGGCGATTTCAAAGGCTCCGGCGCCATCAATGGCGACCGACGACAACCGCGCCGACCGGGTGATGATGTGGGTCAGATCCTCTGTGTTGTAGAACTCAAGCCGCTGAACTATGCCAAAACGATCCCGCAACGGAGACGTCAGCAAGCCGGCGCGGGTGGTAGCTCCCACCAGGGTGAATGGCGGCAGGTCGAGCTTGATTGAACGCGCGGCAGGCCCTTCACCGATCATGATGTCCAGCTGATAGTCTTCCATGGCCGGATACAGCACTTCTTCAACTGCTGCGCTCAGGCGATGGATCTCATCAATGAACAGGACATCGCCTTCCTCGAGATTGGTGAGCATGGCCGCCAGGTCGCCGGCTTTTTCGAGCACCGGCCCCGAGGTGGTTTTAATCGCCACGCCCATTTCGTTGGCGATGATATTGGCCAACGTGGTTTTACCAAGACCCGGCGGGCCGAAAATCAGAACGTGATCCAGCGCTTCCTGACGCGCTCGTGCAGCTGAAATAAAGATTTCCATCTGCTCTCGAACCGTCGGTTGACCAACATACTCAGACAGCAAGGTGGGGCGAATCGCCCTGTCATGCACTTCTTCGTACTCACCGCCCTTTGCCGATATCAGTCGGTCGGATTCAATCATGGCATTATCCGCTTGCTGGGAATAAACAACCTGCCCGCTTGTTCAGCCTTATGTTCAAGATGCACCAATTGTACAAAGGGCATTGCGGGAGTCACGTTACGCTCTCTACACATTGGTGTCATGAGGCGACATAAAAAAGCCGGGGAATCAGAAATTACCCGGCCGGGATCATGTTGCGCAAGGCGAGACGGATCAGCGACTCGCTGGTCATGTCGGGCTCGGCGACCTTCGCAATCGCCCTGGCCGCCTCCTGGGGCTTGTAACCGAGTGAAATCAAAGCGGATTCCGCTTCTTCTCTGGGATCATGATTTGCCACAGGCACCGTCTGAAGCTCGCCGGAACCGGTCACGCCCGGCACAGAGGGTATAAACTGCCCCTCGAGCTGACCTATGCGGTCGGTCATTTCAATCAATAATCGCTCGGCCGTTTTCTTGCCGACACCAGGCAGTTTGACCAGTGAGTTGACGTCTCGCGCTTCAACACAACGGATAAACTGTTGTGCATCCAGCCCTGACAGAATGCCCACCGCCAGTTTTGGCCCCACGCCGTTTACCTTGATCAACAACCGGAAAAGATCCCGATCCAGCCGGGAGGCAAAGCCAAACAGACTCTGGGCATCTTCCCGAACAGCGAAATGGGTATGCAAGGTGACTTCCTGCCCGGTTTCCGGCAGATGAAAGAACGTGGTGTAGGGAATATCGATTTCGTAACCCAGCCCGGAGCACTCAACCAGAGCATGGCCTGGGGTCTTTTCTACTAACAATCCTCGGATACGACCAATCAAAGCAGGTCTCCTGTGGCTGTAGCCAGCCTGTTATTGTCGCCGGACACGGCCGCCCCGCACTTTGCCACCAACCCCCGCAAGTTTCAGCATGCTTTGATTCATGTGGGCGTGGCACAGAGCAATGGCCAAAGCATCAGCGGCATCTTCCTGAGGTTTACGTGAGAGCGCGAGCAAGGTCTGAACCATGTGCTGGACCTGGGCCTTATCCGCGCCACCCGTGCCAACGACCGCTTGTTTGACCTGCCTCGCCGAGTATTCATGGACCGCCAGGCCACTGTTGGCGGCGCTGACAATCGCGGCACCCCGGGCCTGACCCAGTTTGAGCGCAGAATCGGGATTGCGCGCCATGAACACCTGCTCGATGGCGAACTCTTCCGGGCGATATTCACCAATCAGCACAGCCAGGCTATGAAATATGGTTTGCAGGCGCTCGGCCATCGGTTTATCACCTACCCGAATGCAACCACTGTCGATGTACTCGATCTGGCGACCTTCTACCCGAATGATGCCGTAACCGGTAATGCGGGAGCCAGGATCTACGCCCAGGATGATTGCCATCCACCTGCCCTCAGAAGTGCATTCGTCAAAACAGTATGGCCCGGCCGAGGGCGCTGATGCCACCCCCGGCCGCAAGCCCTTACTCTTTGTCTTCTGCTTTGTTGCCTTCGACGGCCTTGGCAGAACGGCGCAATCGGATGTGCAGTTCTTTCAACTGCTTTTCATCCACATCGCCCGGTGCCTGGGTCATCAAGCAAGTGGCGCTCTGGGTTTTCGGGAAGGCAATCACGTCTCGAATCGACGACGACCCGGTCATCAGCATGACCAGGCGGTCCAGACCAAAGGCCAGGCCACCGTGCGGCGGGCAACCAAACTTCAGCGCATCCAGCAGGAAGCCGAACTTGGCGCGGGCTTCTTCTTCACCAATACCCAGAATGCGGAACACGGTTTCCTGCATGTTACCGTCGTGGATACGGATGGAGCCACCACCCAGTTCGGTGCCGTTCAGAACCATGTCATAGGCGCGGGACAGGGCTGTGGCCGGGCTGGCCGCCAGTTCTTCCGGGGTGCACGAAGGTGCGGTAAACGGATGGTGAATGGCGGTCAGACCGCCGTCTGGCAGCTCTTCAAACATCGGGAAGTCGACCACCCACATCGGGGCCCACTCGCAGGTCAGCATGTTCAGATCGTGACCTACCTTGATGCGCAGTGCGCCCAGGGCTTCGTTTACAACGGTGGTCTTGTCGGCACCGAAGAACACGATGTCGCCGTCTTCGGCGCCCACGCGCTCGATGATGGCCATGGCAACGTCATCACCCAGGAATTTCACAATGGGTGACTGCAGGCCTTCGACGCCTTTGGCCAGTTCGTTGACCTTGATGTAAGCCAGGCCTTTGGCGCCGTAGATGCCGACAAACTTGGTGTAATCGTCGATCTGCTTACGGCTCAGCTCGCCACCTTTGGGAACGCGCAGCGCCGCAACCCGGCCTTTCGGGTCTTTCGCGGGGCCGGCAAAGACTTTGAAGTCGACGCCTTCAACCAGGTCACCAATGTCCAGCAGTTCCAGCGGGATACGCAGGTCCGGCTTATCACTGCCGAAGCGCTGCATGGCCTCGGAATACGGCATGCGTGGGAAGTCTGGCAGTTCTACATCGAGTACGTCTTTGAACAGTGAACGAATCATGTCTTCGTTCAGGTTCATCAGGACTTCTTCATCGATGAAGGAGGCCTCGATATCGACCTGGGTAAACTCGGGCTGACGATCTGCTCGCAGGTCTTCGTCACGGAAGCACTTGGCAATCTGGTAGTAGCGGTCAACACCCGACACCATCAGCATCTGCTTGAACAGCTGCGGTGACTGAGGCAGCGCGAAGAAGGAGCCTTCATGGGTCCGGCTCGGCACCAGGTAGTCGCGGGCGCCTTCCGGGGTGGCGCGGGTCAGGATGGGCGTTTCTACGTCCATAAAGCCGCGGCTGTCCAGGAAGTTACGGATGTAACTGGTTACCCTGGAGCGGAAGCGCAGGCGGTTGATCATTTCCGGGCGGCGCAGGTCGATAAAGCGGTAGCGCAGACGAACGTCTTCGCCAACATCAACGTGCTCATCCAGCGGGAACGGCGGCGTGGCGGCGGCATTCAGGATAACCAGCTCTTTACCCAGCAGCTCGACCTGGCCAGTCGGCATATTGTTGTTTTCAGTGCCTGCCGGACGGCGACGCACGCGGCCGGTGACCTTAACAACAAACTCACTACGAACTTTCTCCGCCAGGCTGAAGCTTTCCGGGGTGTCCGGGTCAACAACCACCTGAGACATACCATCCCGATCTCGCAGATCCAGGAAGATAACCCCACCGTGGTCACGGCGGCGATGTACCCATCCGCAGAGTGTGACTTCCTGATCAATGTGGGATTCGTTGATCCCACCGCAATAATGACTGCGCATATCGGTTCCCGTTTTTTCTGAATGTGTGCGTTAGTTCGTAATGTCTGGGCAAGCAGGTGGGGATGGCTTTCCGAAACCGTGCGGAGCCATGGATGGCGGAGCCGAGCGTACACGGACGTATTCACAGCGTGTTTCGGAAAGCCATCCCCACCTGCTTGCTTGCAGCAAAGTCTTGGCCGCCGGAACTTTTGGCAGCCACACCGGAAAAGCCGCCCATTATAAACACAATGGTGCGGAAAATCAGGGGTACCGGAGCGCATTTGAGGCACGCAGATGACTCTATGTGAACAGACGGCTAGAATGCTGGGTTTTAGCAGTCGTTGGAGTAGCCATTTTGGCCACCAGAGCAGAGCAGAAACTGAAAACCCGACGGGCATTAATGGATGCCGCCCTGGCGCAGCTGAGCGCTGACCGGGGCTTTGGCAGCTTGAGTTTGCGGGAGGTGGCGCGTGAGGCAGGCATCGCTCCGACTTCGTTCTACCGGCACTTTTCCGAGCTGGATGAGCTGGGTCTGGCATTGGTGGATGAAGGCGGTGTTGCGCTGCGGCAGCTGATGCGTCAGGCCCGTAAGCGGATCGCCCGGGATGGCAGCGCCATTGCCACGTCTGTGGATACCTTTATGGAATACCTGGGCAACAACTCGAACCTGTTCAGGCTGATGCTGCGAGAGCGTACCGGGGTTTCAAAGCCTTTCCGGACGGCCGTTAAGGCGGAGATCGATCACTTTGTCACCGAGCTGGCCGATGATCTGCAGCGATTTGCCGATGAGCAGGACAAACCGATCGCCGACGCCCGGCTGGTTGCCGAAGCCATGGCAACGCTGGTGTTCAATCAGGGCGCCGAAGCACTGGATGCCTCACCCAAAGAGCGCGAAGAGCTGAAAGCCAAGCTGAAAACAGAGTTGCGGATGATTCTGGTGGGCTCCCATACCCTGGCCCAATGGCAGCAGGGTCGGGAGTAACCGGCCATTCCATCAGGCCAGGTGCTGCAAGACCGGCTGGAGTTTGGCGATCATCTGGGCCAGCGCCTGCTCGCTGTAGGGCACCGGCGCCTGCTTGCCCCAGACCGGGCCTGGCCAGGCCGGGTCGCCTTCAAAACGGACAATGTGGTGCAAGTGAAGCTGCGGCACCATGTTGCCAAGCGCCGCGACGTTCATCTTGTCCCCACCAAAAAGATCCATCATGCCTTTGCTGAGCGCCGAGGACTCTTCGATCAGCCTGAATTGCTGTGCCGGCTCCAGCTGGTAGATTTCCCGGATGTCGTGAATTGTCGGCACCAGGATAATCCAGGGCCAGGTGCTGTCATTCATCAGGCGGATTTCACACAGCCGGGAGCATCCCAGGCTTTGCGTGTCTGCCGCCAGTCTTGGGTGTAGCTCAAACATCACCGCCCCCCGTCATTTCAACCGGCAGAATGGAACTGGTTTCGGCCACGGCCAATGGCGTAATAGGTCAGGCCATAGCGCGCGAGCATTTCCGGTTCGTACAGGTTGCGACCGTCGAATACGGCCGGTTGCTTCAGGGCACCGGCGATGACGTCGAAGTCCGGTGAGCGGAATTCTTTCCATTCGGTGCAGATGGCCAGCACGTCGGCGCCTTTCAGTGCCTGCTCTTTTGTGCCGCACAGGGTCAGGCCCTGGTGATCGCCGTAGATGCGCTGAGTCTCTTCCATCGCCTCCGGATCAAAGGCCTGAACAGTCGCGCCGGCTTTCCAGAGATCTTCCATCAGGGTTCGGGAGGAGGCTTCGCGCATGTCGTCGGTGTTGGGCTTGAACGCCAGACCCCACAGGGCAACAACTTTACCGTTCAGGTCACCCTGGAAGAAGTGACTGATTTTATCGAAAAGCACATGTTTTTGGGCGTAGTTTACGGCTTCAACCGCGTTCAACAACTTGGCTTCGTAATCGCAGTCACGAGCGGTCTGGGCCAGAGCCTGAACGTCTTTCGGGAAGCACGAGCCCCCGTATCCGCAGCCAGGGTAAATAAAGTGATAGCCAATGCGCGGGTCAGAACCAATGCCACGGCGCACGGCTTCGATATCAGCCCCCAGACGCTCAGCCAGGTTGGATATTTCGTTCATGAAGCTGATTTTGGTGGCCAACATGGAGTTGGCAGCGTATTTGGTCAGCTCGGCGGAGCGGATATCCATGAAGATCATGCGATCATGGTTGCGGTTGAACGGGTAGTAAACCTCCTTCAACACTTCAGCGGCCTGCTCGCTATCCGTACCCACGACGATGCGGTCCGGCTTCATGAAGTCGTTGATGGCGGCCCCTTCTTTCAGAAACTCGGGGTTAGACACCACATCAAAGTCCAGCTCCAGCCCTCGGCTATCGAGCTGTGCCCTGACCGCAGCTTTGACTTTGTCGCCGGTGCCTACGGGCACGGTAGATTTGTCGACCACCACTTTGTAGTCATCCATGTACTGACCAATCGACTTCGCAACCGCCAGCACATACTGCAGATCGGCAGACCCGTCCTCATCGGGAGGCGTGCCAACCGCGATAAACTGAAGCGTGCCGTGTTTGACGGCCTCCTCTGCATCGGTGGTAAAGGACAGACGGCCAGCTTCCACTGTGTGTTTGACGATGTTATCGAGCCCGGGCTCATAAATGGGAATCTGGCCGTTCTTCAGCTTGTCAATTTTGCCGTGGTCCACGTCCATACACAGGACATGATGGCCGACATCCGCCAGGCAGGCTCCTGTCACCAGGCCCACGTATCCGGTTCCGAAAATCGTAATCTTCATTGAATGCTTCCTGAAATTCGTTAATTAAGATCTTATTGGGAGGCTTTTTTCTTCTGCCAGATGGCTTCCCAGGCAAGCGCGGTGCGCACGATGGTATTAAGGTCATCGTAATCCGGCTGCCAGCCCAGGACGCTTTTGATCCGGGAGTTGTCTGCCATCAAAGCGGCAGGATCGCCGGCCCTGCGGCCGGTTTGCTCAACAGTGAATTCGCTATTGGACTCAGCCTTCACAACGTCAATCACTTCCTGCACGGTGAACCCGCGACCGTAACCGCAGTTCAAAACCTGGGATTCTCCGCCGCCCGCCATGTAATCAAGCGCCATTACGTGGGCTTTGGCCAGGTCTTCCACGTGTATATAGTCACGAATGCAGGTGCCATCGCGGGTGTCATAGTCGGTACCAAACACGCTCATGCCCTCACGCTGGCCGGTCACGCATTCACACGCGACCTTGATCAGGTGAGTCGCCTCGGGTGTTGCCTGCCCCAGTAGTCCTTCCGGGTTGGCACCGGCGACATTGAAGTAACGCAGAATGACGTAATTGAGATCCGAGGCAGCGGCAAGATCCATGATCATACGCTCGCTCATCATCTTGGAGGCGCCGTAGGGATTGATCGGCGCCAGGGGCAGATCCTCGGTTAACACGGTCTGCTCGGGCATGCCGTAAACCGCCGCGGTTGAGGAGAACACAATCGAGGGAATCTTGTGGCGCTCAACCGCTTTAAGCAGATTCAGAGTGTTGCGGGTGTTGTTGCTGTAATACTTCAGGGGATTGGTAACCGATTCCGGCACCACAATGTTTGCAGCAAAATGCAGAACGGCCTCAAACTGGTATCGGGCGAAAACCTCTTCAATGGCATTCTCATCCGCCAGATCGCCGACCACAAGTTCCCCGGCGGTCACCGCCCATCGATATCCGGTGGAGAGATTGTCGAACACTACAATGTCATGGCCTGCCCGGGCCAACTGCCTGACCACATGACTACCAATATAGCCGGCACCGCCGGTCACCAGAACTTTCATGAGCGATTGCTTCCCTTCCCTGAGTGTTGTTGGCGGCGCTGACGAATTTCACGACGGCGCCGACTGAAGAATTCGGATATAACCTGACCACATCGGTCAGCCATCACACCACCGGCCACCTCTACCCGCCAGTTCAGGTGCGGCTCTTCCAGAGTTCTTCGAGCCGATTCCACCGCGCCGGCCTTCGGCTCCGTCGCACCATACACCAACCGGCTGATGCGGCTGTGAACAATAGCGCCCACACACATGGTGCAAGGCTCCAGAGTCACATACAGCGAGGCGCCCGCCAGCCGGTAATTACCCACCCGGGCCGCGGCATCCCGCAGAGCCCGAATCTCTGCATGGGCGGTCGGATCACAGCCAGAAATCGGCGCGTTGAATCCGGCCCCGATTTCCTTGCCGTCCAGAACAACAATAGCACCAACCGGCACTTCATCAGCAGCCCCGGCCTGGGAGGCAAGCTCCAGGGCCCGAGCCATCCAGTGCTGGTCTTCCGCCATTTCGCTCACGGTCACTGCTCCCGGCCTATCCGCCGTCTCGACTTACTCCCACTCAATCGTCGCGGGCGGCTTGGAGGAGATGTCGTAGGTGACACGGGACACGCCGGAGATTTCGTTAATGATCCGGTTAGACACGGTCTCCAGAAGATCGTACGGCAGGCGCGCCCAGCGTGCGGTCATGAAGTCCACGGTCTCCACTGCACGAATAGCAATTACGTATTCGTAGCGACGGGCATCACCCACCACTCCGACCGACTTCACCGGCAAAAACACCGCAAACGCCTGGCTGGTCTTGTGGTAGAGGTCAGCACGGTGCAGCTCCTCCAGGAAAATCGCATCGGCGCGGCGCAGAATCTCTGCGTACTCTTTCTTGACTTCGCCAAGAATACGCACACCCAGACCCGGCCCCGGGAAAGGATGACGATAGACCATATCGTATGGCAGGCCCAGCTCGAGGCCGATCTTGCGCACTTCGTCTTTAAACAGTTCGCGCAGTGGTTCAACCAGCTTCAGCTTCATGGTTTCCGGCAGCCCACCCACATTGTGATGGGACTTGATGACATGTGCTTTACCGGTTTTGGACGCAGCAGATTCGATAACGTCCGGATAAATGGTGCCCTGGGCCAGCCAGTTCACATCTTTGATGCGGGTGGCTTCTTCATCGAACACGTCAATAAAGGTATTGCCGATCACTTTGCGCTTCTGCTCCGGATCGCTGACACCTTTAAGCTTGGACAGGAACAGGTCTTCTGAATCGGCACGGATCACTTTCACGCCCATGTTGCTGGCGAACATGTCCATCACCTGGTCGCCTTCGTGCAGACGCAGCAAACCATTATCAACAAACACACAGGTCAGCTGATCACCAATGGCCTTGTGCAACAGCGCTGCGGTCACCGAGGAGTCCACCCCCCCTGACAGTCCCAGCAGCACTTTGTCACTGCCCACCTGCTCACGAATCTGGCGCACCGCGTCGTCAACGATCTTGGCGGGAGTCCAAAGCGCCTCACAGCCACTGATATTCAGGATAAAGTGCTCAAGCAGGCGCTTGCCCTGCAGGGTATGGGTCACCTCCGGGTGGAACTGCACGCCGTAGAGGTTACGACTGAGATCCTGCATTGCTGCAATCGGAGCGCTTTCAGTGGACGCCAGCAGTTCGAAACCTTCCGGCATGACCACGACTTTATCACCGTGGCTCATCCACACATCCAGCAAGGACTCACCCGCCGGGGTCAGGTGATCGGTGATGTCCTGCAACAGCGGGCCCTTGGCTCTCACTTTGACCTGAGCATAACCGAACTCACGCTTCTCGGAGCTGGCCACGCGGCCACCCAGCTGTTCCGCCATGGTTTGCATGCCGTAGCAGATGCCGAGAATCGGAATCCCCTTATCGAACAACCCTTCTGGCGCTCTCGGGCCGCCCAGTTGCGTCACCGACTCCGGGCCGCCAGCCAGGATAATACCTTTGGGATTGAATGCGTTCAGTTCGTCGTCGGTGATATCAAACGCTTTGATCTCACAGTACACGCCGATTTCCCGCACACGACGCGCGATCAACTGGGTGTACTGGGAGCCGAAATCGAGAATCAGGATGCGGTGGTCGTGAATGTTCTGAGCCATGGAGTCCTCGGGCTGTAAAGAAACAACACGGCCCGGAAACCGGGCCGTGTCAGATCGAGCAAAGATTAACCGATTCGGTAGTTGGGTGCTTCTTTGGTGATGGTCACATCGTGGACGTGGCTCTCACGCATACCGGCGTTGGTAATCCGGACAAATTCCGGCTTGGTGCGCATTTCTTCCATGGTGGCACTGCCGGTGTAACCCATGGAAGCCCGCAGACCACCCATCAGCTGGTGCACGATATTACGCATCGGACCCTTGCAGGCAACACGGCCCTCGATGCCTTCCGGAACCAGCTTCTCAATGCCTTTACTGGCATCCTGGAAATAACGGTCACTGGAGCCCTGCCCCATCGCGCCAATCGATCCCATACCGCGATACGCTTTGTAGCTGCGGCCCTGGAACAACTCAACTTCGCCTGGCGCCTCGTCAGAACCGGCCAACAGACTGCCGATCATCACACTGTGCGCACCCGCGGCAATGGCCTTGGCAATATCACCCGAGAAGCGCACGCCACCGTCTGCAATAACCGGCACACCGCGGTTTTTCAGAGCGTCGGCCACATTGGAGACCGCTGAGATCTGTGGCACGCCAATACCCGCCACAATGCGAGTGGTGCAGATAGACCCGGGACCAATACCAACCTTGACTGCGTCCGCACCGGCATCAGCCAGCGCCAGAGCCGCTGCCGACGTGGCAATGTTGCCGCCGATCACCTGCACGTCCGGGTAGTTCTCTTTTACCCAGCGAACGCGATCGATAACGCCCTTGGAATGGCCATGGGCCGTATCAACAACGATCACATCCACGCCGGCTTCCGCCAGGGCAGCGACCCGGGCTTCAGTGTCGCCGCCGGTGCCAACCGCAGCGCCCACGCGCAAACGGCCCTGCTCATCTTTGCAGGCCAACGGATAGTCCTTGGCTTTCTGGATATCCTTGACGGTCACCAGACCGCGCAGCTGAAAATCATCATTGACCACCAGCACTTTCTCGATGCGATGGCGGTGCAGCAACTCTTTGATGTCTTCCAGGCTGGCACCTTCTTTGACGGTCACCAGTTTTTCTTTCGGCGTCATGATGTCCCGAACCGGGGTATCCATCCGGCTTTCAAAGCGGATATCACGGCCGGTGACAATCCCGACCAGATCGTGACCGTCCACCACCGGCAGACCGGAAATATTGTTGGCCATGGTGATATCCACCAGTTCACGCACGGTGGTATCCGGCGCGACCGTGATCGGGTCTTTCACCACACCACTCTCATATTTCTTGACCTTGCGAACAGCGGCAGCCTGCTGCTCTGCCGACATGTTCTTGTGCATGATACCGATGCCACCTTCCTGGGCCATGGCGATGGCCAGCTCGGCTTCTGTGACCGTATCCATCGCCGACGACACCAACGGGATGTTCAGGGTGATGCCTTTGGTCAGCCGGGTCTGAAGGTTAACCTGATGGGGAAGAACTTCAGAAAATCCGGGCACGAGCAGAACGTCGTCAAACGTGAGGGCTTCTTCGGCAATACGCAGCATTGGGATCCGCCTTTTGAACATGCTAAGTTTGGAGTTTTCTCGTTGCACCCGCGGCGGTGCAGCAAAGCAAAATCCTTAATCGATCTATTATAAAGTGGTGGCTACACACAGTAAACCGCAGGGTTTTTGTTGCCTTGTTGCATCTTTTTGAATTTCCGTTATTTTTACTCGTCCCTCTCGGCTATTGCGTATGAAAAATCTTGGAGAACCACCTTTGAACTCCCTCTACCCGGACACCCGTCCCAGAGCCCTGAGCGTCAGTGAGCTCAATCACCAGGCGCGGCACCTGCTGGAATCCAGCTTTATGCAGGTGTGGGTGGAAGGCGAGCTGTCCGGATTCTCCAAGCCATCGTCCGGGCATTGGTACTTTTCCCTGAAAGACCAGAAATGCCAGATTCGCTGCGCCATGTTCCGGGGCGCGAACCAGCGCATCCGCCCATTACCCCGGGAGGGCGACCAGATCCGGATTCGTGGCAAGGTCACGCTTTATGAAAATCGTGGCGACTTCCAGATCATCGTTGAACACATGGAGCCTGCCGGGCTTGGGGCTTTGCAGCAGGCTTTTGAAGCCCTGAAGCTGAAATTGCAGTCCGAGGGACTGTTCGATCCTGCCCGAAAGAAGCCCCTACCACCAACACCGCGCCACATTGGCGTCGTGACCTCGCCGACCGGTGCCGCCATTCACGACATCCTGACGGTATTGGCCCGTCGCTGCCCGGCGATTCCGGTCACGCTGTATCCCACTGCCGTTCAGGGCCAACCGGCCACCGCTGACATTGTTCGCGCCATCGAGCAGGCCCAGCGCCATGGTGTTGCCGATGTTCTGATCATTGGCCGCGGCGGTGGCTCGCTGGAAGATCTCTGGTGCTTCAATGAAGAGGCGGTCGCCAGGGCAATCGCCAATTGTTCAATCGCCACGGTCAGTGCGGTCGGCCACGAAGTGGACGTAACCATTGCCGACTTCGTTGCCGACCTCCGGGCGCCGACGCCCTCGGCCGCGGCGGAGAAGATATCTCCGGATCAGTTACAGTGGATACGCCGTCTTGGCGAGCAGGAAATGCGCCTCAGTCAAGCCGCGCGCCGACTGCTTCAGCGTCTGGAGGCCCAACTTGGCCACCTCACCGCGCGCCTGCGCGATCCTCGCCGCGAACTGCAGGACAAGGCTCAACGGATGGACGAACTGGATGTTCGCCTGAACAAGGCCATCAGCCAGTTGATAGCTCAAAACCAGCTGAAAGTCAGCCACCTGAGCCAGCGCCTCGCTACCCAGTCGCCGAAAAAAACCCTGACCGCAGCGACTGACCAGATCGCCCGGATCAATGATCGGCTGGAATCCGCCATCCGCCAGCAACTCAGGCAACACCATGAGCGCTTTCAACGCAATGCCCAGACATTACATGTGGTCAGCCCGCTGGCCACCCTCGGCCGGGGCTATGCAATTGTGAGAGATGACCAGAATGAGATCGTTCGCGATGCCAGCCAGCTCAACATAGACAGCACCCTGACGGCGCGACTCGGCCGGGGCTCGGTGCGGGCTCAAGTGATGGAGATCAATTCCGATAACGATTGATCCTCAAAACAGTCGTGACTTCGCCTATGGTCTAGTAGCCACCAATTCTAAAGCTCCTACAGTTGTGCATAACAATCACAGAACAAAAACAGCACAGCTGAGGTGGCAAGCATGAACTACCACTCCGAGTTCCGCCGATCGATCGAACAACGGGACGATTTCTGGCGCGAACAGGCCCAGGAAATTGACTGGATCGAATCACCCAAAACCATCTGGCAGCCGCTCACCAATGGCCACGGCGAATGGTTTTCCGACGGCACCCTCAACACCAGCGATATCGCACTGGACGCCAACATTCGTGCCGGCCGTGGTCAACAGACGGCCCTGATCTACGACTCTCCGGTGACCAACTCCCAGCAAAAATACACCTACAACGAACTGCGTGACGAAGTTGCGCGATTTGCCGGTGCCTTGCGGGCGCGCGGCATTGAGAAAGGCGATCGGGTTATCCTGTATATGCCGATGATTCCTCAGGCCGCCATCGCCATGCTCGCCTGTGCTCGCCTGGGCGCGGTTCACTCTGTCGTATTCGGAGGCTTTGCCGCCCACGAACTGGCGGTGCGAATCGACGATGCTCAGCCAAAGGCCCTGATTACCGCCTCCTGCGGCATTGAAGTGACCAAAGTGATCGAGTACAAACCGCTGGTAGACAAAGCCATTGAGCAGTCCAGCCACAAACCGGACGTGTGCGTCGTCTTTCAAAGGCCGCAAGTCAAAGCGAGCCTGAAGCCCGGGCGCGATTTTGACTGGCAGGATATCTGCACCGGTGCGGAGCCGGCTGAGCCCGTGGCAGTCAAATCAACCGATCCGCTCTACGTTCTCTACACCTCCGGCACCACCGGCAAGCCCAAAGGGGTGGTTCGCGACAACGGCGGCCATGCGGTCGCGCTTAAATACAGCATGAAGCTGGTGTACGACGCAAAACCCGGCGACGTGTTCTGGGCCGCCTCGGACGTTGGCTGGGTGGTTGGCCACAGCTACATCGTCTATGCGCCCCTGTTCGCTGGCTGCACCACTGTTCTTTATGAAGGCAAGCCAGTGAGAACACCGGACGCAGGCGCGTTCTGGCGGGTGGTGCAGGACCACAAGGTCAATATGCTGTTTACTGCACCAACCGCATTCCGAGCAGTGCGCAAGGAAGATCCGGAAGCGGATCAACTCCGTCGCTACGATGTGTCTTCACTCAAACGGATTTTCCTGGCAGGTGAACGACTGGACCCAGCGACCTACGAATGGCTCAAAGAACATACCGGCCTGCCGATCCTCGATCACTGGTGGCAGACCGAGACCGGTTGGGCCATCTGCTGCAACCCGGTGGGCCTGGAAATGATGGCCACCAAACCTGGCTCGGCAACCGTCCCCTCGCCTGGATTCAACGTACAGGTGGTCGATATGGAAGGCAGCCAGATACCGGCCGGCGAGCAGGGCCAGGTTGCAGTAAAACTGCCGCTACCCCCGGGTTGCCTGATGACGGTATGGGGCGACGACAAACGCTTCCAGAGCAGCTATCTGGAACCAATCCGGGGCTTCTACAGCTCAGGCGACGGTGGTTATATTGATGATGACGGATACGTGTTCATCATGGGCCGCACGGACGACGTGATCAATGTGGCCGGCCACCGGCTGTCGACCGGTGAAATGGAAGAAGTGGTTGCCTCCCACCCTGCCATCGCCGAATGTTGCGTGGTCGGCGCCCATGACGATATGAAAGGCCAGATCCCCATTGGCCTGGTATTGATCAAAGACGGCGCCACCATTGACCAGGATGAACTCGAAGAAGAACTGGTGGATATGGTTCGGGAGAAAATTGGTGCCATTGCCTGCTTCCGGCGAGCCATTGTCGTCGACCGACTGCCCAAAACCCGTTCAGGCAAGATTCTGCGCCGGGTTATCCGACAAATTGCGGATGGCGAAACGTTCAGCGTCCCCAGCACCATCGACGACCCCGCCATCCTTGACGAGATCAGTGAAAAGTTCGGACACTGAATTTCTATACACCGCGAACAACCAACACAACTCTGCTCTGAACGACTGCAGAGTTGTGTTGCATTATCATGACAACTATATGTTTTTTATAGGTTAAACGGCCTCGCAAGATCTTCAAAAAAACAATTGACGCCCCCCAATCTCGGTCTATACTAAAAATTGCTGTGATCCTCTGCAGCGGTATTTGGCGAATGCGTTTCAACGTCCTGCCCTCGGCTTTTCGTTGCCCCTTCCTCAGTACGCTCCGGATGTTCCAGCGATGACTTTCGCCCTGGCGGAAGCCTCGTCTGCGCAAACTAACGTCTGTGCGGAAAAAGAACGTCCCGTGAGGGCAACATTTCAGTAAGACAGGAAAGATCGATGTCCGATACCAAGACTGGCCAAGTAAAGTGGTTCAACGAATCCAAGGGCTTTGGCTTCATTGCTCAGGAAGGCGGCAGTGACGTTTTCGTTCACTACAGTGCAATCAACTCCGGCGGTTTCCGTACTCTGGCAGAAGGCCAGCAGGTACAGTTCACCGTAACGCAGGGTCCTAAAGGCCCGCAGGCGGAAAACGTAACCCCCCTGTAAGCGGTTATGTTAACTGCCGGATGCCCCTCACGGGCAGACGGAACAAGAACGGCCAGCGCTCAAGCTGGCCGTTCTTGTTTGTAAACCGGAACATCAAACCTGGGCGGTCTCGCCTTCTTCTGAAACTTCTACCTCGCCGGTTTTATGGATCACGCTCTGCGCGACCGCGGAGAACAACGCCTGCAAGGTTGCCGACGTAGTATCTTCCGCCAGTGCGGCGGCACTGCAATGCTCTCCATTGGCGGTCAGGCGAATACAGGCCAAGGCGTTGGCATTGGTTCCCTCACCCAACGAAAATTCGTCATACGCCTCAACAGCAACGGTTATGCCGAACCGTTTTGCCAACGCATCCGATACCGCTTCGACGGCGCCGAGGCCCTGCCCTTCAAGCGCTATTGGAGCGTTGTCACGACCCATAACCACTTCAGCCCGAACGCCATCATTATCACGGTGCAGGTCATAGGACTGGAGCGCCCAATCGGCATGGACCTTCAGGTAGCGCTCATCAAACAACCGGTGAATGGTGTGGGAGTCAATTTCACCGCCGTTGGTTTCGGCCTCCCGCTGCACCACCTTGCTGAACTCGATCTGCAGCCAGCGAGGCAGACTGATCTTGTAATCCCGCTCCAGCACATAAGCCACGCCGCCCTTACCGGACTGGCTGTTGATGCGCACAACCTCCTCATAACGCCGCCCAAGATCAAACGGGTCAATGGGCAGATAAGCGACATTCCAGGGTTCGTCATCCTTGCGCCGTGACAGGCACTTGCGAATCGCATCCTGATGGCTACCGGAGAACGCTGTAAACACCAGCTCGCCGGCGTACGGATGCCGTGGGTGAGTAGAAATCTCAGTACAGGCTTCTACCACGTCGGTGATTTCAGCCATACCGGAAAGGTCGAGGGTCGGATCAATACCCTGGGAATACAGGTTCATGGCCATGGTCACCAGGTCCATGTTGCCAGTACGCTCGCCATTGCCCATCAGTGTGCCCTCGACCCGGTCGGCACCCGCCATCACCGCCAACTCTGCAGCGGCTACAGCGCAACCCCGGTCATTGTGAGTATGCACACTGATGCTTACGTGCTCCCGGTACCGGATATTCTCGCAAATCCACTCCACCTGGTCCGCAAACACGTTTGGCGTCGACATCTCGACCGTTGCCGGCAAATTGATGATCACCGGCTGGCCCTGGTCCGGGCGCCAGACATCATTTACCGCATCGATCACTTCTGCAGCAAAATCCAGCTCTGTGCCGGTAAAACTCTCTGGTGAATACTGGAAGGTCCAGTCGGTATCCGGATAACGCCCGGCAATCTCTTTAACCACGGTCGCGCCCTGAACAGCGATGTCGCGGATACCGGCCCGATCGAGACCGAACACCTGCTCACGCTGAACGGTAGACGTTGAGTTGTACACGTGGACAACGGCCTGCTTTGCACCCTCAAGCGCCTGGTATGTGCGCTCGATAAGTTCCGGGCGGGCCTGGGTAAGCACCTGAATTTTTACATCAGCGGGGATGCGCTCCTCTTCAATCAGCTTGCGGCAAAAATCAAAATCCGGCTGACTCGCAGCCGGGAAACCGATTTCGATTTCCTTGAAGCCGAGCTTGACCAACAGATCGAACAACCGCTGCTTTTGAGCCACAGACATGGGTTTGACCAGCGCCTGATTGCCATCCCGCAGGTCAACGGCACACCAGGTCGGCGCTTTTTCAATAACCTGATCCGGCCAACGACGATCCTTCTTCGCAACGGGTTTAAAGGCACTGTATTTACGATGGTCAAAAGCCATATCTGAACATTCCTTCCGCTATTCATGACAATGAGAAAGAGTTTAACGCCAGCAGCGCGCTATTTGGTTGCTATTTAGAAGCAAAGACAGTATTTAATGAAATATAATTGCTCAATATAATTTGGATACAGAATATGATTGCGACAAATGACAAAGCCTTGGCGAGAATCGACAAAATCGATCGAAAAATTCTCGAACAATTGCAAAAGGACGGATCACTGACCAATCAGCAGCTGGCCGAGAAAGTCGGTTTGTCTGCCTCCCCCTGCCTGCGTCGGGTCCGCACTCTGGAAGAGGCCGGCATCATTGTCCGTACCGTCACCATTCTGGATCACAAAAAACTGGGACTCGCGCTGACCGCTATTATTCTGATCGGCATGGATCGGCATACTCCTGAACGCTTCGCAGCCTTTGAAGAACAAGTCGCGGCATTTCCGGAAGTTCAGGAATGCTATCTGATTACTGGCCAGAGCGCCGATTACATGCTGAAGGTGGTGGTTCCCGACATGGACCACTATCATCAGTTTCTGCTCAATCGGATTACCCGGATCCAGGGGGTCAGCGGCGTGCATTCCAGCTTTGTGCTGCGGCGGGTGATAGACAGCACCGCTTTGCCACTGGGTTACCTTTCCTGAGGCGGCTGCCAGTCTCTAGATTCGAGCCTCATCGTCTGTACCTTGTGCCGCAGGCTCCGTACAATAAACGCCACTTTACGACAATGACAGGCAGACCCGGGTACGCCCTGCTGCCGTTCAGTCGACATGCCTACTTTTCATCAAAGCGGAAGACACGATGCGAGCAAGCCGTTACCTGATTGCCACCCAGAAAGAGACCCCTGCCGACGCCGAGATTATCAGCCATCAGCTGATGCTGCGCGCGGGCATGATCCGAAAGCTGGCCGCCGGCCTATACTCCTGGCTGCCGATGGGCCTGCGCACGTTGCGCAAGGTGGAGCGGATTGTTCGTGAAGAAATGGACAAGAGCGGCGCCCAGGAAGTGCTTATGCCGGCCGTGCAGCCTGCGGAGCTCTGGCAGGAGTCCGGTCGCTGGGAACAGTACGGTGGCGAATTGCTGCGCATGAACGATCGCCATGGACGGGACTTCTGCTTCGGCCCGACTCATGAAGAAGTGATCACCGACCTGATCCGCAATGAGCTGAAAAGCTACAAGGAACTGCCGGCCAATTTCTACCAGATCCAGACCAAATTCCGCGACGAACGACGCCCCCGTTTTGGCGTAATGCGCGCTCGCGAGTTCATCATGAAGGATGCCTACTCCTTTCACGTGAATGCTGCTTCTCTGGACGACACTTACCAGGTAATGCATCAGACCTACTGCAACATCTTTGACCGTCTGGGCCTGGATTACCGCCCGGTACAGGCAGACTCTGGCGCGATCGGCGGCAGTGCATCCCACGAATTCCACGTGCTGGCGTCCTCCGGTGAAGATGCCATCGTGTTCAGCACCGACAGCGACTACGCCGCCAACATGGAAAAAGCCGAAGCGGTTGCTCCGGCAGGCGAGCGCCCTGAGGCCACCGAATCGCTGACTGAGGTGCACACGCCGGATCAGAAGACCATCGACGCCGTGTCCCAGTTCCTCGGCCTGCCGGCTGAGCGCAGCGTTAAAACGCTGCTGGTCAAGGCTGAGGCCGATGACAATGGCAATGCCGGCCTGGTGGCACTTATTCTGCGCGGCGACCATACCCTGAACGAAATCAAAGCGGAAAACCTGCCAGGAATTGCCGAGCCGCTGACCATGGCGACCGATGAAGAGATCGAAAAAGCCATTGGCTGCAAACCAGGCTCTATTGGCCCGGTGAACCTTCCGGTGCCTGTGATTATTGATCGCAGCGCCGCCCATCTGGCCGACTTTGTCTGCGGTGCCAACAAGGATGACTACCACCTGACCGGCGTAAACTGGCAAAGAGATGTGCCGATGGGCCGCGTTGAAGATCTGCGCAACGTGGTGGAAGGCGACCTGAGCCCGGACGGCAAGGGCACGCTGGAAATCCGTCGCGGCATCGAAGTCGGCCACATCTTCAAGCTGGGCAACAAATACAGCTCGGCCATGAACGCCACCGTACTGGATGAGAACGGCAAGACCGTGATCATGGAAATGGGCTGCTACGGCATCGGGGTTTCCCGTATCGTTGCGGCCTCCATCGAGCAGAACCATGACGACAAGGGCATCATCTGGCCAGACGCCATTGCCCCGTTCGAGGTGGCCATTGTGACTCTGAATGCACACAAGTCACCGATCGTTGCTGAAGCTGGCGAGAAACTCTACGAGCAACTGCGCCAGGCTGGCTATGACGTGTTGCTGGACGACCGGAACGAGCGCCCGGGCGTGAAGTTTGCGGATATGGAGCTGATGGGCATACCGCACCGGTTTGTGGTTTCCGAGCGCGGTCTCACGGCTGGCACCCTGGAATACAAGGGTCGTCGCGATAAAGACAAGCAGGATATTGCCGTCGAAGATGCCCTGCTGTTCCTGGTGAAGGCCTCTCCAAAAGGCGGCCTGTAAGTTCTTCTGGCCGTTCCGGGCGTCGCTTTATCGATCGTCCGGAACGGCCGCATCAAGACGACCGGCAGCCAACGATGCCTGGTTCCATCTCCAGCTCTACCCCGAACTTCTCCTGCACAGACTGACGCACCTCTTCCGCCAGAGTCAGTACATCCTCACCGGTACCACCCGAGTGATTGATCAACACCAGCGCCTGTCGGTTATGAATTCCGACCCGGGCACTGCGGAAGCCTTTCCAGCCGGCCTGATCGATCAACCAGGCGGCCGCCAGTTTAACGCCCTGCTCCGCAGGATAAGAGACCAGGTCAGGGCACTGCGCATGCAAACGCTCATACAACCCAGCATCAACGACCGGGTTCTTGAAGAAGCTGCCCACATTGGGCAACACCGCAGGGTCCGGCAACTTGCGCCGGCGCACCGCCATAACGGCTTCGGCCACATCCAGGGGTGTTAAAGAGGCCGTGTCGGTATCCCCCAGGTAGTCCTGAAGATCTCGATATCCCAGTTTGAGGGGGCGTGAGCGGGATAACCCAAGGCGGATTTCCAGAATAATGTAGCGGCCGGGGTGACGCTTGAATAGACTATCCCGGTAGCCAAACTCGCAATCTGCTGCCGTCAGGGTAACCGATCCCATCGTGCTTCGATCGAGTGCTGTAACACTTATCAGGGTATCGCCCAACTCAACACCGTAAGCGCCGATGTTCTGCACTGGAGCCGCACCGGCAGTGCCGGGAATCAGTGCCAGGTTCTCAATGCCGCGGTACCCTGACCGGGCTGCGTATATTACGGCATCATGCCAATTCTCGCCGGCGCCCAGTATCAGCACCGCATCATCGCCACTGACCTGCTCCCAGCTTCGCCCCCGAATGGCCATGTGCAGCACCAGGCCATCATAGTCACCGGCAAACACCAGATTGCTGCCACCGCCAAGCACCAGTGTATCCAGCTTGCGATCGGCAGCCCAGTTCAGCGCCTCCCGCAACTGGCTCTCGCTGGCAATAGCCACCAGATACCGGGCCTGGGCGGCAACCGCCAGGGTGTTCAGATCACTCAGGCTGGCCTGCTCATCAATGGTGAGGCCCTGGCTCAAGTGAGTCGCCTCCGGATGTCGTCCAGCAAGCCCTTGCTGGCATCGTGTATCAAGTCCAGGACCCGCTCAAACCCGTCTTCACCGCCATAATAGGGGTCTGGCACTTCAGCCTGCCCGGACTCACCGAACTCAAGGAACAACCGGGGCTCTGCACCTCCGTTCTGGTGCCACAGATCCCTGACGTCCGCCAGGTTCTGACGGTCCATCACCAGCACATAATCATACTGATCGAGGTCGTCCACCTTGATCTGGCGCGCCCGAAGGCCGCTGATATCGATACCCCGGCGGCCAGCCGCCTCCATGGATCGGGCATCCGGCGCTTTTCCAAGATGCCAGTTACCAGTGCCGCAGGAATCAATATGCAGGCGATCCGCCAGCCCTTGATCCGTGGCGAGTTGCCGGAACACACCCTCGGCCGTCGGCGAACGGCAGATGTTGCCAAGGCACACAAACAATACGCTGATCTGCTCAGGCATAACGTCCTCCTGCTTCTAACAGAGCTCTCACCCGGGCCAGGTCTTCTTCGGTATCAACCCCTGGCGCGGGTGGGCGGTCGGCAATATCCACATGAATACGGGCACCGTTGTACAGAGCGCGCAACTGCTCCAGCGCCTCTATCTGCTCGGTCGGTGCCGGTGCCCAGCTGACAAACTGACCTAGCACACTGGCACGGTAGCCGTAGATGCCAATGTGGCGGAAATAACCGATGCCATCCGGCAGGTCGACATCCGCTACCGAGGCGTTCGCGGGCCAGTAATCCCGAGCCCAGGGAATCGGTGCCCGGCTGAAATAGTGAGCTATGCCGCGGGCGTCAAATACCACCTTCACCACATTTGGATTGAACACCTGGCGGGCATCGTGAATACGTTCGCAGAGGGTCGCAATGGCCACTTCCGGATAGTGATCCAGATTGTCCGCTACCTGATTGATCAACGCCGGCGGAATCAGGGGTTCATCGCCCTGAACATTCACAACCCTGTGCTCCGGGGCCAGACCCAGCTTTCTGGCGACTTCTTCTAACCGGTCAGTGCCACTGGCGTGATGAGGGGATGTCATCACCACCTCTGCACCGAAGTGCTGGCAGGCTTGCTGAATCCGTTCGTCATCCGTGGCCACCACAACCCGGTCGGCCCGACTTTCACCGGCACGCTCGCACACATGCTGGATCATCGGCTTGCCGGCAATCATGGCCAAGGGCTTGCCGGGTAACCGGCTGGAGGCAAAGCGGGCGGGAATGACAACGGTAAATGACATGCGGGTGCGTCCTGCTGGCGGATGGATCAGTGTTTATCGAGGCGCTCGTCAGTGCTCAGTGTGCGGGCCTCGCTGGCCAACATGACCGGAATGCCTTCGCGAACCGGAAAGGCCATGGCGTCGTGGTAGCAGGTCAACTCGGTACGTGCCTCGTTGAGTTTGAGCTCGCCCTTGCAGACCGGGCAAGCCAACATAGCCAGCAATTTTTTATCCATGAGGTGTTCTCCCAGTATTTTGTTGTTGCAACAGCTCAGAACAGGCGCTGAGCCGCTCCAGAAATCGTTGTTCGAAAGGTTCAGACAAGCAGGCCTCGACGGTCAATACCCAGGCATTTTCTGGGGCAAACTCCCGACACTTGACCGCATCTTTGGCGGTCATCACCAGCCACTCGCCAGGGCTGGAGCCAAGATCTTCCGGACGAAATCGATGATGGTCCGCCAGGGCAACCTCCTGAACCTCTGCCCCCAGGGCCCTGAGGGTGTCAAAGAAACGTACCGGGTTGCCGATGCCGGCAACAGCGCGCACCGACTGCCCCTTGAGAGCATCAGGTGCCAGCGTTTCGCCAGAATTCAGGTTGACCACCGCAGAGGGCCGCAACGCCATGGCATGAATGTCAGGGTGTTCGATATTGGCAAATTCATCCATCGACTGGCCTGGCTGCGGGAATTCTGCTCCGTTCAGGATGACAAAATCCACCGTCGCCAGTCGCGAGGTCGGCTCCCGCAGGGGCCCTACCGGTATCAGTGCGCCGTTGCCAACGCCGCGCCGGGCATCAAAAACAGCCAGCTCTATGTCTCTTGGCAATCGATAATGCTGAAGGCCATCGTCGCAAATCAGCACATCGCCCAGATTCTGCTCCAGAGCCCAATGCGCACCCCGGCAACGATCCGGATCTACCACCACCGGGCACCCGGTGGCCAACGCCAACATCAGAGGTTCGTCCCCACTGGCAGTGACCGCGGTGGAGGCAGTGACCAATAACGGGTAGTGATCACTCTTGCCACCGTAACCGCGACTGAGGATGACCGGTCGCCATCCAGCCTGCTGCATCCGCTGCACCAGCCGCGCCGTTAGCGGCGACTTGCCCGTGCCTCCGGCGGTAATATTACCCACCACCACAACCGGAATCGGCAAAGCCTCGTTCCGGGCCTGCCAGGCTTTACGTCTTTTCGATTCGGAGACAACACGATACAACCAGGCCAGCGGCGCCAGTACGGCAAGGGGCTTGCCCTGGCCGTACCAAACACGATCAATCAGACCGCCACTCATGCATGCTCGCTGAACTGTATCTGGTGCAACTGGGCGTAGGCACCGCCCATCATCAGCAGCTCATCATGGGTGCCAGATTCAACAATGCGCCCCTTGTCCATCACCAGAATACGGTCGGCTTTTTCAATGGTAGACAGCCGGTGCGCGATGACCAGTGTGGTCCGGCCAGCCATCACCGTCTCAAGGGCCTCCTGAATGTGTCGCTCAGACTCGGTATCGAGAGCCGAGGTTGCTTCGTCCAGAATCAGAATGGGTGCGTTTTTCAGCAATGCACGGGCAATCGCCAGTCGCTGACGCTGTCCGCCAGACAGCATGACACCGTTATCGCCAATCATCGTGTCCAGGCCTTCCGGCATGCGATCAATAAATTCCAGGGCGTGGGCTTTCGCCGCCGCCTCCCGAACCTCCTCGCGACTGCAGTCACGCAATGCACCGTAGGCAATGTTAGCGGCGATGGTGTCGTTGAACAGCACAACATTCTGGTTCACGAGGGCAATCTGGGACCGCAGGCCTTTGAGAGAGAACTCCTTCAACGAACGACCGTCAATCCGGATATCACCACCAGTGTACTCATAGAACCGTGGCAGCAGGCTGACCATGGATGACTTGCCACTGCCAGAACGGCCCACCAGAGCAACACTCTGACCAGCGGGAACATTGACTGAGATGCCATCCAGCACATTATCCAGCTGGTCACGGTAACGGAAGCACACCTTATCGAACTCGATGTCGCCGTTCACCCGATCGGGGGAGTACTTGCCGTCGTCTTCTTCCGGCTCTTCGTCCATGGTTTCGAACACATCGTAGGCGGCGGCAACACCTTTCTGAATCTTGGCGTGTACTGAAGTAACCTGGCGGATAGGTTTGGCCATGGTAGTTGCTGCGGTGATAAAGGCAATCAACTGACCGGTGCTCATTTCACCCCGAATTTCAGGTGCCAGCATGGTCCAGACCAGAGCCGCTATGGCGATGGCCACCAACACCTGAATCACCGGCACGCTGATGGCCTGGGTGGACGCCATCTTCAGGCTCTGCTTCAGGTTCCGGTTACTGACATCACGAAACCGTTCACGCTCATAATCCTCTCCACCGAAAGTCCGAACCACGCGGTAGCCGGAAATCGTCTCCGAGGCGACATGGGTAATATCGCCCATCGAGCCCTGAATTCGCTGACTGATCTTGCGAAAACGCTTACTGGCATAGTTCACGACCAGGCCGATCACCGGCCCCACCGTCAGGAACACCAGGGTCAGCTTCCAGTTGGTGTAAAGCATGAAGCCCAGCAGCCCAACAATGGTCAGGCCTTCGCGCAGGGTAATGGTAATGGCGTTGGTGGCGGCCTCGGCCACCTGCTCCACGTTAAACGTGAGCTTGGACACCAAACGCCCGGCCGCGTTGTCGTCAAAGTAGCGGGACGGCAGGCTCATCAGACGATCAAACACGTCATTTCTGAGCGCATTGATGACCTGACGGCCAACATAGCTGATGAAATACTGACTGAAAAACGTCCCTACCCCACGCAATGCAAAAATGCCGACGATCAAACTGGTGAGCATCAGCCGGTTCTGATCGGTCGGGTTTTCGATCGCCGTAATCACATACTCCATCGCTGCCGCCATACCGGTGGATGCGGCGGCATAAATGATGTTGCCGAATACAGCAAGCGAAAACGCAAACCAGAACGGTTTTACATAACGAAGCAGACGTTTGTATGTTGCCCAGCTGCTGACGGGCGGGACCGGGAGCGGCTCAGGCCTGGAATCAATCACGGATTCTCAGCCTCCCGCTCTGTGGTTATGCTCAGTTTGGCAAACCCCAGGCGACCGGCCACATCCATGGCACGTACAACATATTCATGGGGAGTCCGGGCATCCGCTGTAATGATATACGGCAGGCTATTGTCTCCCTCAGCCAATTCACTGACACCCCGTTCGAGGGTCTCACGACGGTTATTGACCAGCGTCCGTTCATTAAGAATGTACTGACCTTCGGCATTGATCACGACATCAATCTGACGTAACTCTGATGGCGAGGCCGGCTCACCACTTGCCTCAGGCAACTCTACCTGCAGGTGACTTTCCCGGGTGAAGGTGGTGGACACCATAAAGAAAATCAGCAGCAGGAACACCACATCAATCAGTGGCGTCAGGTCGACCCCGACTTCCTGGCTTCTCTGGCGCTTGAACTTCACGGCGTTCAGGCTCCTTCCACGTCGATTTCACGGTCACCATGAACCACTTCGACCAGCTTAATGGCTTCCTGCTCCATATTGACCACCAGCTCATCAACACGACGAATGAAATAACGATGACAGATCAGTGCCGGGATGGCGACACTCAACCCTGAGGCCGTGGTAATCAACGCTTCGGAAATGCCACCGGCAAGGTTGCCGGCATTGCCAACACCTGCCAGCTGGATCTCGGCAAAGACCTTGATCATACCGATAACGGTGCCAAGCAAGCCCAGCAACGGGGTAATCGTGGCAATGGTGCCCAGCGGGTTCAGGAAGCGTTCGAGTTCATGAATAACCTGACTGGCCTCATGCTCAATACTTTCTTTCATGATATCCCGGCCGTGCTTGGCATTGATCAGCCCGCCAGCGAGGATGCGCCCAAGGGGAGAAGACCCCTGCAACGCCTTGAGCTTGCGCCCGTTAAGTTCTTTCTTCTTGATCCAGCGCCAGAGTTCATTAATGGACTGAACGGGCGCGACCCTTGAGGGCCTGAGCGTCCAGAATCGCTCCAGAACAATGGCAAGCGCCAGGATGGAACAGGCAACAATCGGCACCATCAGGATGCCACCAGCTTTCAACAGCTCGAACACGCTTGATCTCCCTGATTAATGACAAGCCGCGCTACTTTAGCATAGCTACCGGTTGAGGCCACACCCGGAATGTCACGGTGTATTACATTGATCACGGGTGAGGCCGGGGCCGCTTATCCAGAAGGGGGAAGAATGCCGCAATTCACTGATTTCCGGACCATCCCGGCCCAACGTAATCACGATCTCGCCGGAGCAGGCCGTGTTCAATGCCGGCACACCTGCAGTCCGGTAACCACGCGCAACATCCGGATGTGGATGGCCAAAACGATGGCGGTATCCGGCGGTGTAGATTACCCAGTCGGCTCGTAAAGCGCTCACCCAGCTCGTCGATGAAGACGTTTTGCTGCCGTGATGGGGAGCCAGCACCACTCGATGTTCAACGGTCTGATCAAACCAGTCCACACCGTATGGCCCGAGCATTTCAGCTTCTTGCTTGCGAGTAATGTCACCGGTCAACCACAGGTCGGTGGACGACAACTCGTGATAGATGCGCAAAACACAAGAGGCGTCGTTGCCTGAACGCCCGGCTTTTGATCGCCAGAACTCGAAAGACAAGCCCTGCCAGCCAAAACCCTGTCGCGGGCATTCACCGACAATCAACTCTCTTTCCGACAAAGTCTCACCAACAACCTCAGGCTCGCCGCTGCTGATGCGCCCGATCTCAACAGCCGCCGCTAATGGCTCGAGCCCACCGGCGTGATCGTTGTCACCATGACTGAGTACAAGGTGGTCAATTCTGCGCACACCCAGAGCCTGCAAACCCGGGATCAAGGTAGAGTCGACTGCCGAAAATACGCCCCGCAGCTCCGGGCCAGTATCGTACACCAGCGCTTTGTCGCCTGCCCGCACCAGAACAGCCAACCCCTGCCCGACATCCCAGATCCTTATCTCCGGCTGCTCGATATAGCTATTCGACGATAACTGTCCGCCTCCTCCCGCCAGAATCACCCATAGACCGATAACGCAGGCGGCCATCAGGCGAAACGACCGGTCTGGGTAACGGAGCAACACCAGAACCACCATCGCCAGTATTGCCAGCAAGCCAGGAGACGCTGTCGGCGCCATCACCGAAACGGACGTTGCCCAGGACTCAACCCACTCCAGCCAGGCCATCAGCACGCCAAGAGCCAGATCAAACGCACTGGCAACCCACTCCACAAGTGCACCACCAGAGACCAGAACCAGAAATGTGCCGACAAACAAAAGCGGCATGACCACCAGTGACACCCAGGGAATGGCCAGCAGATTGGCAAGCAAACCGGCCGCCGGTTGCGATTGCCCGAGCCCGACAAGCAATGGCCACAAACCCGCAAAAACCGACACTTGGGCGAGCAACAAACCCTTCAGCCATCCGGGACTGCCCAGCGTGCCGGAGAATACCATCAGCAGCACCGCCACGGCGCCAAATGACAACCAGAACCCCTGATCCAGAGGCGCAAAAGGGTCCAGTACAAGCACCAGAAACAGGGCCACTGCAAAAGGTCGCCAGACACTGACCTCGCGAGCAATCAGAAGATAGGCACCACCAACCACAACCATCACAAAAGCTCGCCGTGTAGGCACCGAGAATCCGGCCACCAGGGCATAGAACAGACAGGCAACCAACACCAGAACAAACGCCGCCCTTCGGCGCCCATGCTCCCGCCCCCATCGGGCAGGCAAGACCAGGCCTGCCCTGCGAGCAAGCAAACCGGCACCGATGGCCACCAGGCCAAGATGAAGCCCTGAAATAGCGACCAGATGAATGGTCCCGGTTGACCTGAGCATTTGCCAATGTGCATCGCTCAAATAACCCCGGTTACCGATCAGAAGTGAAGCAATCAACGGGTAGCTCTGGGCATTGGAGAACTGTTGATGCGTAGCGACGGCCACAGACTGGTGCCAGTGATGGTAGCGGCAATGCCAGCCACAGGGGACGGAGGCATCCTCAGCCACCGCCCTGACCGTCCCCGTGGCCCGATAGCCATGCCGAAACAGCCAGTCCTCATATCGGAAACCGTTTTCGTTCAGGGTACCGTGGGGCTGTTTCAACACGACATCGAGCTTGAGCAGATGACCGGGAAGAGACTGGCCATCACGGCCATACCACGACAACCGGATTTGCCCAGGGAGCGTCTCGATATCGGCGGAGGCATCAAGACCATGCCAGCCAGAAACACAAAGACTGAACCGCAGGCTGTCAAAACTCCCCGGTTGCGGCAGATCACAGAGATAGCCGGACACCGTCAGCCGCGCACCTTCGATCTCCACAGGCAGCCGCTCAGACAACCGGGAGTCGGCATGCCAGACAGACCAGAGCAGGCCCAACAGCATAAAGAGCAAACCGTGGCACAACCAGCGGATCAGGGGCGATTTACTGCACAGCGCGCTCCCCGCCATCATGGCAATGGCCACAAACAACAAAGGGTACGGTGGTAAAACTGTCAGCTGATACAGTAAGATGACGCCGCACGAGAATGCGATAATGCAGGTAACGCCGCTCGCGCCATTTTCAGGCGTTCGATCATTGCAAAGTAAACCGGACAATCCTTGTCCTCCAGTGCGTAAGCCCGGCCTCTATGATGTGCCGGATAATATTCATTGCGACGCAACAGGCCGAACTTCCGATGCCCAAGAAGTTCATGAAACGGTATCTGCCCACTCCAGAGAAAGTGCGATCGATCAAATCGCTGCACTTCCTTGGCGATATCCTTCATGAACCAAACCTGTGGCACATCAACCGCCATTGTGTGTCACGGGCCTTCCTGATCGGCATCTTCCTGGCCTTTATCCCTATGCCATTCCAGATGGTCGCCGCTGCGTTTATGGCGATCTGGATCAATTCCAACCTGCCGCTCTCGGTCGCGCTGGTCTGGATCAGTAATCCGTTGACCATGCCTCCGATGTTTTACTTCAACTACAAAGTGGGCGCCTGGATACTCGACCGACCGGTGCTGGCCTTTGAGTTTCAGGTCTCCTGGACCTGGCTGAGCAGTCGACTGATGGAAATTGGCGTCCCCCTCTATGTGGGCTCACTCATCGTCGCCACCGTAGCCGGTTGCACCGCCTACCTGGTTATCCAGTTTCTCTGGCGACGCAAAATCCGCACTGACTGGCAGGTCAGACGCCAGGCCAGAAAAGCCCTCAAGAAAGCTCGCAAAGAAGCCCGCAATCAGGCTTCCTGAACCAGCCGCCCCTGCTCAAGCCGAAGCACTCTGCCAAGGCTGCGGGCCATCTTCATGTCGTGTGTGACCATGACGAAGGCAATGCCTGACTGATCCCGAAGATCCTCGATTAACGCCCTGATGCCTTCCCCTGTGTGCTCATCCAGATTGCCGGTGGGCTCATCCATCAACACACAGTCCGGCTCATTCACCAGAGCACGGGCAATGGCCACTCGTTGACGCTCGCCACCAGACAGCTCCGAAGGTTTGTGCCTGAGGCGCTCTCCAAGCCCTACCTTCACCAGCAGCGATTCGGCTTTCGCCTTGGCGCTTGCCAGCGTTTGCCCACCCAGGGCGCAGGGCATCATGACGTTCTCGAGAGCCGAAAACTCCGGCAGCAGGTGGTGAAACTGATACACAAAGCCCAGATGGCCATTTCGGAACCGGGCACGGCCCGCCTCCGACAGTCGATGAATATCCACATCACAAATATGGATCTGGCCCGAGGACGGTCGGTCCAGCCCCCCCAGCAGATTCAGCAGGGTCGTTTTACCCGCACCGCTGCTGCCCACAATAGCCACAGTTTCACCAGCGCTTACTTCCAGGGAGATGTCGGAAAAAATAGTCAGTACTTCCGGCCCCTCGGAATAGGTGCGGGTCACTTGCCGACAATCGATGACCAGGGGCTTGCCCGCGCTCTGTTCAGGATTACTCATAACGCAATGCCTCCGCTGGTTCGATTCTTGACGCCCGCCATGCCGGGTAGATGGTTGCCAGCAGACTCAGGACCAGCCCGGCACTGCTGATAACAGCCACATCACTCCATTGCAGTTGTGATGGCAGGTAGCTGATAAAGTAGACGTCTGCGCTCAGGAACTGGTGCCCCATCAGGTTTTCCAGCCAGGCAATGAAGGCGCTGATGTTCAAGGCGCCGAGAATGCCCAACGCCGTACCCATCAGGGTTCCAAAAACACCGATAACGGCCCCCTGGATGATGAAAATCCGCATAACCCGCCCCGGCGTCGCGCCCATGGTACGAAGAATCGCAATATCTGCGGTCTTGTCGGTGACCACCATGACCAGTGTGGATACGATATTGAACGCCGCCACCGCCACAATAAACATCAGCAGCAGTCCGATCATGGTCTTTTCCATGCGAATCGCCTGGAACAGGTTGCCATGGGTACGAGTCCAGTCAGACACGTAATAACGCCCGCCCAGCTCCTGAGCCACCTGATTGACGACACGGGGTGCCGCAAACAAATCATCCACCAACAGCCGGACACCCTCTGCCCGACCACCGGTGCGCATCAACCGCGCGGCGTCGTCCATATGAATCAGGGCATAATTGCCGTCCAGTTCGGCGCCAACGCTAAAAATGCCCTTGACCGTAAACCGCTTCAGCCTGGGCAGCACCCCGGCAGGCGTCACAGAGGCTTCCGGCAACACCACCGTTAACTTGTCCCCGACCTGCAGGCGCAAGCTGGAGGCCATCAAACGGCCAATGATGATGCCGAACTCACCGGATTTGAGCTGATCCAGGTCGCCCTCGATAAAATGATTCTCGATGATCGAGACCGAGGCTTCTTCCTCAGGCAGGATGCCGCTGAGCATGACACCCCGAACATCACCCCCGCCGGTCACCATTCCCTGCCCCTGAATGAAAGGCGCAGCGGCAAGAACCCGAGGATGCTCCTGAACGCGGCGATCGATCTCCTCCCAGTCTTCGAGGGGGCCAGACGCACCCTGAATCGTGGCGTGAGGCACCATTCCCAGAATGCGCTGCTTCAGTTCACGGTCAAAACCGTTCATGACCGACAGCACGATGATCAGCACTGCCACCCCGAGCATCAGCCCGAGCATAGAGGTCAGGGATATGAAGGAAATAAAGTGATTACGTCGTTTGGCAGCGGTATACCGCAAGCCAATGTAGAACGATAAAGGTCTGAACATGAGGAGGTGCCTGCGCTACCTTCGGGTCGGTCGTGGTTTGATGCCCCGGGCCCCTTACTCGCTCCCGGGAAACTGCTAAACTACTCTCTACAAATAAAAATCTGCCCAGCGGAGAAAGAATGCCAGGTTCGCGCGTTACGCCTCAGACCACTGACTCAAAATCCGACCGGAGAGAGTATTTTCGGATTGAGGATCATATTGGCCTGGAAATCCGGCGACTCAACCGTGATGAAGACAACCAGCAGGACGCGTTCGATGGCACTCCGCTGGAAAGTCTCAAAGCTGAATTTCGCCGACTTGATCAGGACGTCAAAGCGCACCTTGCCAGCCTGGCTGAACGCGATCGATTGTTGACCGGATTGATCAAATCAATGAACAGCAAGCTCGACACGCTGGCGCGCATTATCGCCTTTGAGCAAAATCCGTTGCAACCGGAAGACTGGCAGGATGTGACCCTGAGCGAGGGCGGCCTGTCTTTTGCCAGCAACACACCAGCCTGGAGCACCGGAGACCGTATCGCGGTCCGCATGACCCTGCCACCCGAACTCTACCAGCCACAAGCCGTCGCCGAAGTCCTGACCGCAGAACCGGACGAGCGGGGTGGCGCAAGGGTTCACACCGAATTTGTGCAACTGGAAGACAGCGATCGCCAACAAATTGCCCGCCATGTGATGCGCTGGCAAATCCGGCAACGTCAAAAAGAGTAAACTGATAAAAAACACTGACTTTTACCCGTTTTTTCGGGATATTACGTTTTATCCATATCTCGCGGTCCGTCTCGCGGGGAACTGGCATTAATGGAGAACTCAATGAAAAACAGATCAACACTGATCACTGCAATGGCCCTGACCGGGCTGATGTCCACCGGCATCGCCAGCCAGTCACACGCCGAGCAGCTGGCCGTTCCGGTCGGCAGCCAGGCTGACCGCAGTGAGATCAGCTTGCCCACCACCGGCATGAGCCAGGATTCGGTTCGTAATCGCTGGGGCGCACCGCAGGACATGAAGGGTCCGGTTGGCGAACCACCCATCAGCCAGTGGCACTACCCGGACTTCATTGTTTATTTTGAACAGGATCGGGTGTTGCACTCCGTCGTCAAGCGCAACCGCTGACAGCCCTTCCAAGCGTTCAATTTTCTCTGTTCATGGCCTGACGTTATCGCAACGGTCAGATAGAATGGCGACTTTTGCGAACCAAGGTGACAAATACAGTGACTTCCAAGCGAATGTTGCCTGCGGAGTGGGCACCCCAGAGCGCAGTGATGTTGACCTGGCCTCACCCCGGTACAGACTGGGCCCGCATCATGGCAGATGTCGAGCCGGTGTTCCTGACCATTGCCCGGCAGGTGCTTCGATTTGAGCATCTTTTGATCAGCTGTGAGTTTGTGGCACGCCTGCAGGAGCTGGGGCGGGACCTGAACAACTACGCCGAGGCAGAAGGCCTGCCCGGTCGGGTTATCACGGTGCCTGCCCCGGCCAACGACACCTGGGCCCGCGATCATGGGCCGATTACCGTGAACACCGGTGAGAGCTTTGAAATACTGGATTTCAGCTTCAACGCCTGGGGTGGCAAGTTTCCCTGGGAAAAAGACAACGCCCTGAACCAGCACCTGGCCAATGCCGGCGTTTTTGGCAAGCACCCGCTGCAGCCCGTTGACTTCGTACTTGAAGGTGGCTCCATAGAATCTGATGGCAATGGCACGATTCTGACCACCAGCGAATGCATGTTGACGCCGTCCCGAAACCCCACGATGGACCGCTCAGCCATTGAGCAACTGCTATCGGAAATGCTTGGGGCGGATCGAATTCTCTGGCTCAACCACGGTTATCTGGCAGGTGACGACACCGACAGCCACATCGACACCCTGGCCCGGTTCTGCGCCCGCGACCATATCTGTTACGTGTCCTGCCCCGATGTCGCGGACGAGCACTACAGTGCGCTGGCGGCCATGGAAGAAGAGCTCCAGGAATTCCGCCAGCAAGACGGCAGCCCTTACAAGCTCACAGCCTTGCCGTGGCCCGATGCCATCCATGATGAGGATGGCGAACGCTTGCCCGCCACCTATGCCAACTTCCTCATTATCAACGGGGCCGTTTTACTGCCGGTATACGATGTACCGCAAGATCAGGAAGCGATTCGCATCCTGGCTGAGGTTTTCCCCGACCGGGAAATCATACCCATCAACTGTCGCCCCCTGATTCACCAACATGGCAGCCTTCATTGCGTCACCATGCAGATTCCCTCAGGAGTGATTGATCTATGAGAGAAAAAGCCGACGCCAACCAGCTCAAAATTGCCGCAATCCAGCAAAAATGCAGCGAGGATAAATCCGCCAGCCTGGCCACCTCGGAAATGCTGATTCGTGAAGCCGCCAAAGGCGGCGCGCAATTGATCGTATTGCAGGAACTGCACGCCACCCTGTATTTTTGCCAGACTGAAGACACCGCCGTGTTCGAGTTGGCGGAACCCATCCCAGGGCCGACCAGCAACCGCTTGTCGGCCCTGGCAGACGAACTGAACGTTGTTCTGGTCGGCTCAATTTTTGAGCGCCGGATGAACGGGGTCTATCACAATACATCCGTCGTGTTTGATACCGACGGCAGCCTGGCCGGCATATATCGCAAGATGCACATTCCGGATGACCCGGGCTTTTACGAGAAATTCTATTTCACCCCCGGCGACGCCCAATTTAACGAAGGCCACAGCGGCTTCACCCCCATCTCCACCTCCCTCGGCAAACTCGGAGTGCTGGTGTGCTGGGATCAGTGGTACCCGGAAGCCGCACGCCTGATGGCACTGGCCGGAGCCGAGCTGTTGATTTACCCCACAGCCATCGGCTGGGACATCACCGACGAGCCGCAAGAGCAGGAACGCCAGCTCGAGGCCTGGGTGACGGTACAGCGAGGCCATGCCATCGCCAACAACCTGCCGGTCATTGCACCCAACCGGGTAGGCACGGAGCCAGACCCGTCAGGTCACGGTGACGGTATCCGATTCTGGGGTAACAGTTTTATCTGCGGACCACAGGGCGAATTCCTGGCACGGGCGGACGATCACAGCGAATGCATACTCACCGCCACCCTGGATCGCAGCCGCACCGAATCCGTTCGCCGTATCTGGCCGTATCTCCGTGACCGGCGCATTGACGCCTACGATGACATTCTGAAACGGGTACGGGACTGAGACCTGCATGAAACAGAAAATGGACAGCGTTGTTAACGAACTCAACAAAATTCTGTTGGGCAAGGATACTCAGGTAAGGCTCGCCCTGTGCGGACTGCTGGCCCAGGGCCACCTGCTGATTGAAGACATACCCGGCATGGGCAAAACCACCTTGTCCCACGCCCTGGCCAAAATCATGGGCTTGAGTTATCAGCGCATCCAGTTCACCAACGACCTGTTGCCGGCGGATGTTCTGGGCTACTCCATGTACGACAAACAGGCTGGCAGCCTGGTCTTCCATCAAGGGCCCATCTTTGCTCAGGTGGTGCTCGCGGACGAGATCAATCGCGCGTCGCCACGAACCCAGAGTGCCTTGCTTGAGGCCATGGAAGAACGACAGGTGTCTATCGAGGGCGAAACCCGGCCCTTGCCCTCACCGTTCTTCGTGATTGCCACCCAGAACCCGATAGAACAAGGCGGCACCTTCCCGCTACCCGAATCTCAGCTTGACCGGTTTCTGATGCGTTTACGCCTCGGTTACCCGGATCCAAAAGCCGAGCGCGAACTGCTCGAAGGTGAAGATCGCCGTTCGCTGACAGATCGCTTGCAGGCGATATTGCCCCACGACGAACTGAAGGCACTGCAGGCTGCCGTTAACGATGTTTCTGCCAGCCCTGCCCTGCTGGATTACCTGCAGCGCCTGCTCGAACAGAGCCGGCGCATGCCCGGACTGCTCTATGGACTGTCACCCCGGGCCGGCATCGGCCTGCTCAGGGCATCGAAAGCCTGGGCCCTGATGGCCGGACGTAACCATGTTCTGCCAGACGATGTGCAGGCAGTGTTCCCATCCGTCGCCGAACATCGCCTTGAACAGGGTGAATCCGGTAAAAGCAAGGAACGGGTCAGACAGCTACTGGCCACCGTCTCCGTACTTGAATAATGCGGCAGCGGCCTCATCTACCTGATTAGATTTTCCAAACACCAGCGAGAACCTCATGAGCGAAACCCGACACTCCCGCCTGATCATTCTAGGCTCCGGCCCGGCCGGTTACACTGCTGCTGTCTACGCAGCCCGCGCCAACCTGAATCCGACACTGATTACCGGTATTGAGGTGGGTGGTCAGCTCACAACCACAACCGACGTTGATAACTGGCCAGGCGACAACGACGGCGTTCAGGGCCCCGAGCTGATGCAGCGTATGCAAAAGCACGCAGAACGCTTTGAAACCTCGATCGTTTACGACACCATCAACGAAACCGACCTGAGCTCCCGGCCGTTCCGCCTCAAGGGCGACAGCGGCGAGTACACCTGCGATGCGCTGATCATCGCCACCGGTGCTTCCGCCATGTATCTGGGGCTTGAGTCGGAAGAAAGGTTCAAAGGCCAGGGCGTCTCTGCCTGCGCAACCTGTGATGGTTTTTTCTACCGCAAACAGAAAGTCGCCGTGATCGGTGGTGGTAACACCGCCGTTGAGGAAGCGCTTTACCTGTCCAACATCGCGGACGAAGTAACACTGGTCCACCGTCGTGACAAACTCCGCTCTGAAAAGATCCTGCAGGACAAGCTGTTCGAAAAAGCCAAAAACGGCAACGTCAAGATTGTCTGGAACCATACCCTGGATGAAGTACTCGGTGACGGCACCGGTGTGACCGGCATGCGCATCAAAAGCACTGAAAACGGCAGCACCCGGGACATGGATCTGGCCGGCGTCTTCATCGCCATTGGCCACAAACCCAATACCGACCTGTTTGAAGGCCAACTGGATATGGAAAACGGTTACATCCGCATTCAGTCCGGACTTGGCGGCATGGCCACTCAAACCAGCATTCCCGGCGTATTTGCCGCCGGCGATGTAGCGGACCATGTCTACCGCCAGGCCGTTACCTCCGCCGGCTTTGGCTGCATGGCAGCCCTTGATGCGGAAAAATTCCTGGATCAGCAAGACTGATCCGGATAAGCGTTTTATGACCTCGCTACCCTGGCTGGATCCGGACCAGTTCTGGTTTCCTCCCGCTGATGAAGCACTGGAAGATCCGGATGGCCTTCTGGCCTTGGGTGGTGATCTGTCATCGGAGCGGTTGTTGTTGGCGTACCGCAACGGGATTTTTCCCTGGTTCAGCGATGATCAGCCCATACTGTGGTGGTCACCCAACCCCCGATGCGTGCTGATTCCTGATCAGATCCACATCTCCCGGAGTCTTCGGCGAACCCTTAATCAGCGTCGGTTTCAAGTGACGGCCGATCGGTGCTTCAGCCGTGTTATCCGCCTTTGCGCCACAACCCGGGCTGAGGGCACCTGGATTACCGATGACATGATTGCCGCCTACACAGGGCTGCATCGCCAGGGGCATGCGCACTCTATCGAAGTATGGAACCAGCAGGGCGAGCTGGCTGGAGGCATGTACGGTGTCGCTCTTGGGCGCTGCTTCTTCGGCGAATCCATGTTCTCTCTTGAAACCAATGCTTCAAAAGTGTTGATGGTGCACCTGGCGCGCCAACTGGCGGTTTGGGGGTATCGCTTGATGGACTGCCAGGTGGAAAGCAGTCACCTGATGACCATGGGGGCCAGAACGATTCCCCGTGCCGAATTTTTATCTATACTCAGGGCATGCGTGAATCAGACAGCGGATCAGCCAGACTGGTCATTCACCTGGCAATGGACCGGCCCGGAGGTATAGATGAGTAATCTGAGAACACTCGTTTTCTTTGCCACCCCGCCCCACGATTGCAGCTATCTGCCAGACAAGGAAGCCACCACCATGTTTGTGGACCCGCGGGCCCACATCGACAAAAAGCTGTACAGTCAATTGACTGCGCTGGGCTTTCGGCGCAGCGGCTCACACTACTACCGCCCCCATTGTGAACATTGCAACGCGTGCATTCCGGTCCGACTGAAAGTGGATCGGTTTCAACCCGACCGAAACCAACGCAGAGTGTGGCGAAAGAACGAAGACATCACCTGTAAACTGGTCCCGGCCACCTTCAGCGAGCGCTACTACCGGCTGTATGCACACTACATAGAGGAGCGTCACCGGGATGGTGATATGTATCCACCCTCAAAAGAGCAGTTCACATCGTTCCTGGTAGAGGGCTCAACCGAGTCCTGGTTTCTGGAAATGTCGATGGGTGATGACCTGGTCGGACTGGCGGCGGTGGATCTACTGGATGACGGGCTGTCTGCAATCTATACCATTTTTGCCCCGGAACTCGAACTCCGGAGCCTGGGCACCTTTGCGGTGCTCTGGCAAATCGAAGAGGCAAAACGGCAGGGATTGCCGCATCTGTATCTGGGCTACTGGATCAAGGAATGCCGCAAAATGAACTATAAAAATCGGTTCAAACCCATTGAAGCACTGCGGGACGGCCACTGGCGAGAGCTGGAAACCGACTGAATTTTGCCAAACGTTAAGAAATCAGGCAGAATTGCGCAATTTAAAATCACCGAAAAGTATTCCGAACGAGGTTTTTACTGAATGGCGAAATCAGATGTCATTGAAATGGAAGGCGTTATTCTAGACACCCTTCCAAACACTATGTTCCGTGTCGAGCTGTCCAACGGCCACGTTGTGACCGCGCACATCTCAGGAAAAATGCGCAAGAACTACATCCGCATCCTGACCGGAGACAAGGTCAAGGTTGAACTGACGCCTTACGACCTGAGCAAGGGCCGCATCGTCTACCGCGCCCGTTAATGCCAAGTGACATCTGAAAAGCCCCGCACATCGCGGGGCTTTTTTGTTGCAGTCAGACTCACTCCCGGTTCTGATCCGAACACTCTCCGGCACCCGGATTGGTATAACAGCGGATCTTGCGCAATATGGTCATCATGTCTTCGTGATAGACCGCCGCCGCCAGCGGCGCATCCTGGCCTTGATCAGAAAGCAGATCGATGCGCACCTGCCTCAGCATCTCCTGGTACTCCCGCATGTCCTCTGGTGCGATGTCGACCCAACGCTCCTCGGGAATACGATCCTCAAACTGCCGAATGACTCGTATCGCCTCCGGGTAGAGCCGGGCCATCAGCTTTCGGGATTCGCGCACAAATTCCGGGCTGAACGCACCTTCCCTGGCCACCAGCTGAACCGTCACCTGACCCACCGGGTAACGTATGATGCCGCCCCGGTCGCCCGCACCCCGGAACATCTCAAGCACCTCCCAGGCGGCGGCTGGCGCGTAGCTGATATCCGCCTGCCCTGAATTGAACAATCGGGCAAAGTTCGAAATGGTGGCCGCCACCGGTTTAGCACCGACAAATTCCACCAGGTGACGAGCGTCGTGGTGACCCTCAAACACAGTGATACGTTTATCAGTGAGGGCAGCAACATGGTTGATGTCGCGGTCATTCACAAACAGGTAGGCCGCTCCCATGGGCGCAACACCAAGTACTTCATAGCCATCCTGACTCAGATGTCGTGCAATTCGGGGCCCGGGCAAACCCTGCAGCAACACCCGGAGATCCTCGTAGTACGGCACCGCCCCGATGGCACTGATGGAACCGGTGAAATCATTGAAATTCCGCACCCCCATATCGGTCAATGCCACGAGATCACAACGCCCCTGCTGGAAATCGCGGACCGCCAGATCCTCATCGCTGTAGGGCTGCATCGCCAATGACACGCCCGCGCCTATCGCACCGCGCTGATAATCCCGGAGCATCTGATACACAAAGCCATTGGCACCAGCCACATCAAAAACACAGAACTGCTTTCTTTCCGTTGCCGCCAGTGCCGGTCGCAGCATCAGACATAACAGGCCTGCAATGAGCACGAGCTTAAGTGGGAGTTGACAGAGTTTCCTCATCAGGCTTGCTTCCTTATCGTTGTTCTTGGCGAGCCGCGGACATTCACTGCGGACTTAACGCCTAAAACTGACAGAAGTCTTCCTGAATTGGATTGACGCTACGGCCTGTTTGGCAGGCCAAATTCGGCCAACAGGCCAAAAAAAACCGCTGTCGGGACCGACAGCGGTTTTGTGAAGCACGGACAAACGGTCAGATCACACCGCTTCGGCCGGCTCGTCCTCGTAGTCGAACACCAGCTCATCGTCTTTCAGCTGAATGAAGACATCACCACCTTTCTCCGCCAGCCTGCCAAACAGAATCTGCTCAGCCAGGGGTCGCTTGATCTTGTCCTGAATCAGACGGGCCATCGGCCTGGCGCCCATGGTGACGTCGTAGCCCTTCTCCGCCAGCCAGGACTTCGCCGCTTCGTCCACGTGCAGTACCACATGCTTCTCGTCCAGTTGCGCCTGCAGCTCGGTCAGGAATTTGTCCACCACATGCGTGATGGTGGCCTTCTGCAGGTCGGCAAACTGAATGATGCCATCGATACGGTTCCGGAACTCCGGCGTGAAGGTCTTGCTGATCACCTCCATACCATCACTGCTGTGGTCCTGCTCACTGAAGCCGATCGACCGGCGCGCCATGCTCTCGGCACCCGCGTTAGTGGTCATCACCAGAATCACGTGACGGAAGTCTGCCTTGCGGCCGTTGTTGTCGGTCAGGGTGCCGTGATCCATCACCTGCAGCAGCAGGTTAAAGACTTCCGGGTGCGCCTTCTCGATTTCATCCAACAGCAACACGCAGTGCGGGTGTTTGTTGACGGATTCTGTCAGCAGACCACCCTGGTCATAACCCACGTAGCCCGGGGGCGCACCGATCAGACGAGAGACGGTATGTCGCTCCATGTACTCCGACATGTCGAAACGCACCAGCTCGATCCCGAGCACCTTCGCCAGCTGCTTGGTCACCTCGGTTTTACCGACACCGGTGGGCCCGGCAAACAGGAACGCGCCTTCGGGTTTCTCTGGCGCTTTCAGACCGGCACGAGCCAGCTTGATTGCTGTCGCGAGAGACTCAATAGCCGGATCCTGTCCAAACACCACCATCTTGAGATCCCGCTCCAGATTACGCAGCAGGTCCTTGTCGCTGGTGGACACGTTTTTCGGCGGTATCCGGGCAATGCTGGCCACGATATCTTCGATATCGGTCACATCGACCGTCTTTTTGCGCTTGTCTTCCGGCTGCAGGCGCTGCCTTGCCCCTGCTTCATCAATTACATCAATGGCCTTGTCCGGAAGATGGCGGTCAGTGATGTAGCGATCGGCCAACTCAGCGGCAACCCGCAGCGCCTGATCCGTATATTTCAGATCATGGTGCTTCTCGAAGCTTGGCTTGAGACCTTTCAGAATCTGATAGGTGTCCTCAACACTCGGCTCATTGACGTCAATTTTCTGGAAACGCCGGGCCAGAGCACTGTCTTTCTCGAAGATACCGCGGAATTCCTGGAATGTTGTTGAGCCAATGCAACGGAGTTCACCGGAACTCAGCATCGGCTTGAGCAGGTTCGAGGCATCCATAACGCCGCCGGACGCAGAGCCGGCACCGATTATGGTGTGGATTTCGTCGATAAACAGGATGGCATGATCCTGTTTTTTCAAATCACTCAGCAGGCCCTTGAGGCGTTTTTCAAAATCACCCCGGTACTTCGTGCCCGCAAGCAAGGCGCCCATGTCGAGTGAATACACCACGGCATCCGAGATGATCTCAGGCACCTGGCCGTCAACGATGCGCTTGGCCAGGCCTTCGGCAATCGCCGTTTTACCAACGCCAGCCTCACCCACCAGCAATGGGTTGTTCTTGCGACGGCGAACGAGAATCTGAACCACGCGTTCCACTTCGTGTTCGCGACCGATCAGCGGATCGATCCTGCCTTGCCGCGCCTGCTCATTCAGATTGGTTGCATAGCTTTCAAGTGGTCGCGAGTGCGAGCCTTCTTCTCCCGCCTCCTCATGGCCGCCATGGTCTGCGCCATCCTGATCTTCCGCGCCTTGCACCCTTGAAATGCCATGGGAAACAAAGTTGACCACGTCAATCCGGGCGATGCTCTGCTTTTTCAGAACGTAGACAGCCTGACTCTCCTGCTCACTGAAGATCGCAACCAGCACATTGGCACCCGTTACCTCTTTTTTGCCGGAGGACTGCACGTGAAACACCGCTCGTTGCAACACTCGCTGAAAGCCGAGGGTTGGCTGAGTTTCGCGCTCACTGTCGGTACTCGGGATCAATGGTGTAGTGGAATCCACAAACTCGACCAGCTCATCTTCGAGCCGCTTCAGGTCTGCGCCACAGGCTTTGAGGACACCCACTGCCGATTCGTTATCGAGAAGAGCCAGCAACAAATGCTCGACGGTCATAAATTCATGACGCTTGTCCCTGGCATTTTTGAAGGCCGTATTCAGCGTAATTTCAAGATCTTTGCTCAGCATGGGCCACCCCGCCTTCTATCAGTCCGCACGTTCAATCTCGCAAAGGAGCGGGTGGTCACATTCCGAAGAATACTGATTCACCTGCGCTGCCTTTGTTTCCGCGATGTCGCGGGTATATACCCCACATACGGCTTTTCCCTGCGTATGGACGAGCAGCATCACCTGCGTCGCCTTCTCTTCGTTCATTGCGAAGAACGTCATCAGTACATCCACCACGAAATCCATGGGGGTGTAATCGTCATTAAGGAGCACAACCCTGTATCGGGCCGGACGCTGCAGAGCTGGCTTCTCGGGCGCAACACTGACACCGTCCTGGCGCCCTGGCTGTTCATCCTCCCCCTGATTGAATACTAGTAGAGAATTCTTAATTGTCCGCATGGTTCTGTTTACCGGTTTATTCGGTTTACTGACTAAATGTGGTTGCCCTACCCCCGGTTTTCAAGAGAAAGACCAGTTAAAGGCGTGCGTTATTTATCAATACGAACATGATAACGCTTCCAGACCTCGTTCAACCACTCATAAGACGATCTTGAACTCTTGACTCAAGCCCGGGTTTGGCCGACAGTTAACATGCATTGTAAAATAATGTAAATCTATGCAACTGACATGTAACTCAATGCGGCAGCTTTGAGGTATATGCCACACCGAGCCCGGCACGGAACAACCGCGACCGGTAGCAGCTACTCCAATAATAAGAGTGACAGATAAGGAACAGGGGAGTTCATCATGCCAAAAGGCAAGGTAAAGTGGTTCAACAACGCCAAGGGATACGGCTTTATCATCGAAGACGGCTGCAGTGATGACCTGTTTGCCCATTTTTCTTCGGTGCAAATGGATGGCTACAAAACATTAAAAGCCGGCCAGACAGTCACCTTTGAGAAGAAACCCGGTGACAAAGGGGTTCACGCTGTCAACATCGTGCCCGACGAATCCGCGTCATCAGCACAGGCCGCCGATGAGGCAAGACCGAGTCGCGACGGATATCCGCCCCGAGCGGTTAACGGTTAAAGACAGCACCTCACAGGCTTATGCCTCCTGCCGGCATCGCCGGCGGGGCATATTCTTTTATGCTTTTTTCAGTGGTACGAATCCGCTAGGCTTGCCTCTCTTCCGATAACTGGTCAGAAAGGATGCCGTGAATGGCGGAGCTGATACTTTTCAACAAACCTTTCCAGGTGCTGAGCCAATTCACCGACGACCGCCCCCAGAATCCCCGTGACACACTCGCCAAATGGATCCAAAAACCCGGTTTCTATCCGGCCGGGCGTCTTGATTATGACTCTGAAGGATTACTGCTGCTGACCGACCACGGCGCTCTGCAAAACAGAATTGCGTCACCCAGGAACAAGATGCCAAAAACCTATTGGGTTCACGTGGAGGGCGACATCTCCGATCAGGCAATCCGGCAACTTTGCACCGGTATCAATCTCAAAGACGGCCCCACGCAACCGGCCAAAGCGCAACGCATGCAACAACCTGAGGTCTGGCCCAGGATTCCGCCCGTGCGTTATCGGCAATCCATCCCCACCAGCTGGGTCGAGCTTACCATCAGTGAGGGCCGTAACCGTCAGGTGCGCCGGATGACAGCGGCGGTGGGCTTCCCTACGCTTAGACTGATACGCTACCGGATAGGCGACTGGACTCTCGACACCCTGCAACCGGGCGAATTCAGACTGGAAAGCATCCATATACCCGACCAACAGAAACCTGGCAGATCAACCGTCAGGGTCAACAAAACCAACAGGAGACTGCACCGGAAATGACCTGGAAACCCCACGCCACGGTGGCCGTTATTGCGGAAGATGATCATGGCCGGTTCCTGCTGGTCGAAGAAGTCAGCGATGGCAAGGTTGTCTTCAACCAACCCGCAGGCCACATCGAAGAAAACGAAGCAATTCTTGATGCGGTACGCCGAGAAACCCTGGAGGAAACCGGCTGGGAGGTGGAACCGTCGTATTTTCTGGGCGTTTACACCTACAAGGCACCCAGCAACGGCGCCACCTATTACCGCTTCTGCTACGCCGCCAAAGCCATTCGACAGGTAACCTCTGAGCTTGATACCGGCATCATTGCCCCACACTGGCTGACTCTGGGCGAAATTCGTGATCTCGGCACCAGGCTGCGCAGCCCCCTGGTACTTCAATGCATCGAGGATTACCGAAACGGGCGGCAATTCCCCCTTGAAGTGGTCATCGACGGACAGACGTAATCTCCTCAAGGTGATAAAATCGCCGTTTTAACCGGTTACCAGAAGGCCCATGACCCAGATTCCTGAAACCAAAGCTCCTCAAGATACTCGCGTGATCGTTGGCATGTCCGGCGGCGTGGACTCCTCGGTTGCCGCCTGGCTGTTAAAAGATCAGGGCTACCAGGTGGAAGGCCTGTTCATGAAGAACTGGGACGAAGACGATGGCACCGAGTACTGCACCGCCATGACCGACCTGGCGGATGCCCAGGCGGTGGCCGACGCTGTCGGGATCAAGCTGCACACCGCCAGCTTTGCCGCCGAATACTGGGACCGGGTTTTTGAGCACTTCCTGTCTGAATACAGCGCCGGGCGCACCCCCAATCCGGACATACTGTGCAATAAGGAAGTGAAATTCCGGGCGTTTCTGGATTACGCCGTAACGCTCGGTGCTGACTATATTGCAACCGGCCACTACACTCGCCAGCGCCCACTCAACAACGGCAGCGGCAAGGCCGAACTGCTGAAGGGGCTGGACCCAAACAAGGACCAAAGCTACTTTCTACATGCCGTCTCCGGCGACCGGATTGCACGCACGCTGTTTCCTGTTGGTGAACTGGAAAAACCCGAGGTGCGCCGTATTGCCGAAGCCCAGGGCTTCGTGACTCACGACAAAAAAGATTCCACGGGTATCTGCTTCATTGGCGAGCGCAAATTTACTGACTTTCTGAAACAGTATCTGCCCGCTCAACCCGGCAACATCGAAACCCCCGATGGCAAGGTAATCGGCAAGCACCAGGGCCTGATGTACCACACCATCGGCCAGCGTCAGGGTCTTGGCATTGGCGGTCTCGCTGAGTTTGGCGACGACCCCTGGTACGTCGCTGAAAAAGATCTCAACCGAAATGTGTTGATTGCCGTGCAAGGCAAGCACCACCTTTGCTGTTCTCGCGCGGTCTGGTATCTGGCCCGATCGACTGGATTGCCGGCAAGGCCCCGGCACAGCAATTTCGCTGCAAAGCAAAGACCCGCTACCGTCAGCCGGATCAGGACTGCGAAGTCACGGTAATTGGCGGCGGCGTAAAAGTGGTGTTTGACGACGCGCAGCGAGCGGTCACCCCCGGCCAGTCGGTCGTGTTCTATATCGACGAAGTCTGCCTTGGCGGTGGCGTTATTGAGCAGACCTGGCGGGACGACGAAGCATTGCCAGAGCGCCTGCGCCAGACGGAAACCGCCGGAGCCGGATCATGAGCCGCTCGCTGCATGACCAGACCATCGCGCTTGCTGGCCTGTTCCAGGCTGCGTCGTTGGTTCGACAGATCGCTCACAATGGCACCTGCAATGAAGAGAGCCTGGAAACCTGTATCCGCTCGCTGTTTGCCACCGATCCAGCCTCCACACTCGATGTCTACGGCGGCGAGCTGTCTGATATACGGGAGGGCCTCGACGCCCTGTCAACCTCGCTTGCCCAGCAAAGCCGGCCCCAGGACGCTGAGATTCTCCGGTACGTGTTGAACCTGATACAGCTGGAGTCCGGCCTCAAACGCAGCCCGGACATGCTGGAAGTGATTGGAAACCGGATTGACCAGGCCCGCCATACCGCTGGCCATTTCGGTTACAGCCACAGCAACCTGATCGGCAATCTTGCATCCATATACAGCGACACCATCAGCACCTTCCGTCTGCGCATTCAGGTCAGTGGTAATCCGCAGGTCCTGCAACAGGAGGAAAACGCTGCCAAAGTCAGAGCTCTGCTCCTGGCCGGCATCCGCTCAGCGGTGCTCTGGCGGCAAAGCGGCGGTCGCCGCTGGCAATTGATTTTCTACCGCAAGAAAGTGATCAACCACGCTCGCGAGTTGTTGCGCTGATTCAGGCTGCGCGCTGGTGTATCATATAGCCCCTGATTTTTGATCCGATTCTTTGATGAACTGAGAGGTTTTCGATGGAACTCACCGCCCTGACCGCTATTTCCCCGGTCGATGGACGCTACGGCAGTAAAGTCAGCGTATTTCGCAATATCTTCAGCGAGTACGGTCTGATCCGTAATCGGGTAACCGTCGAAATCCGCTGGTTACAGAAACTGGCCCAGCACCCGGCCATCACTGAGGTGCCCGCGTTCTCCGCCGAGGCCAACGCCTTTCTGGACAAGATGGTCAGCGAGTTCAGCCTGGCCGACGCCGAGCGCATCAAAGACATCGAGCGCACCACCAACCACGACGTGAAAGCGGTTGAATACCTGATCAAGGAAAAGATTGCTCAGGTGCCAGAACTGCACGCAGTGACCGAATTCGTTCACTTCGCCTGCACTTCTGAAGATATCAACAACCTGTCGCACGCCCTGATGCTGCGCGAAGGCCTGGACCACGGCCTGCTGCCGGGCATGGAGAAGGTTGTCGACAAATTGGCCGAACTGGCCAAAGAACACGCCGAGCAACCCATGCTGTCCCGTACCCACGGCCAGACCGCCTCACCCACCACCGTGGGCAAAGAGCTGGCTAACGTGGTTTACCGTCTGCGCCGCCAGATCAAACAAATCAAAGCGGTTGAGCTGATGGGCAAGATCAACGGCGCCGTTGGCAACTACAACGCACACCTGTCGGCCTACCCGCAGGTTGACTGGGCCACCAACGCGAAAGAGTTCATCGAAAGCCTGGGCCTGGACTGGAACCCATACACCACCCAGATCGAACCCCACGATTACATCGCCGAGCTGTACGATGCCATTGCACGGTTCAACACCATACTGATCGATCTGGATCGCGATATCTGGGGCTACATCTCCCTGGGCTATTTCAAGCAGAAAACCGTGGCCGGTGAGATCGGTTCTTCCACCATGCCCCACAAGGTGAACCCCATTGACTTCGAGAACTCCGAAGGCAACCTGGGCATCGCCAACGCCATCTTTGGCCACTTGTCGTCCAAGCTACCCATCTCCCGCTGGCAGCGTGACCTGACCGACTCCACCGTGCTGCGCAATCTGGGTGTCGGCTTTGCCCACAGCCTGATTTCTTACGAAGCCACGCTGAAAGGTCTGAGCAAACTGGAAATCAATCCGGCCCGCCTGAACGACGACCTGAACAACGCCTGGGAAGTGCTGGCCGAACCCATCCAGACCGTGATGCGCCGTTACAACATCGAAAAACCCTATGAAAAACTCAAGGACTTGACCCGCGGCAAGGCGATGACACCCGAAGTCATCAAGAATTTCGTGGAGACTCTGGAGATTCCGGACCACGCGAAAGCCGAACTGCGCGCCCTGACTCCGGAAACCTATATTGGTAACGCCGTCGAACAGGCCGGCAACATCTGAACTGGAGCATCACCATGGACATGCTTGGCGGACTGACAGCCTCTGAATTTCTGCGCGACTACTGGCAGAAAAAACCTCTGGTCATCCGCCAGGCATTCCCCGGTTTTCAGTGCCCGGTCAGTCCCGACGAACTGGCAGGCCTGGCCTGTGAGGAGGCCGTCGAATCCCGCATCATCATCGAAGATGACGCTGGTAAGCCCTGGCAACTGCACAACGGACCATTCTCTCCAGACCGTTTCAACGAGCTGCCAGAACAGGACTGGACGTTGCTGATACAGGGTCTGGACCACTGGGTTCCTGAGATTGCCGACTTGCTGGAGCAATTCCGTTTTATCCCGAACTGGCGCCTGGATGACATCATGGCCAGCTACGCGCCCAAAGGCGGCAGCGTTGGCCCCCACTTCGATATGTACGACGTCTTTTTGCTGCAGGCTCAGGGCCACCGGCGCTGGACCTTTGGCGGTCACTGCGATCACACCTCACCCCGGGTAGACGGCACGCCCCTGCGCATTCTCAGTAGCTGGGACGGCGAGGAAACCGTGACCCTGGCGCCGGGTGACATGCTGTACCTGCCTCCGGGCATCGGTCATCACGGGATTGCGGAAGACGACTGCATCACCCTGTCGGTCGGATTCCGGGCTCCGACACTGGACGATCTGTTAACCGGTTTTACCGATTACCTGAGTCAACACGCAAAAGCGTCGGAGCACCTGAATGACCCTGACCTGAAAGTCCAGGACAACCCCGGCACCATTGCACCCGACGTGATAGACCGTTTGAGCAGCGTAATCCAGGAGCAGCTTGGCGATCGCCGCAACCTGTCCCTGTGGTTTGGTCAGTTCGCCACTGCCCCCAAGAGTCTGGACATCGTGGTACCAAACGAAGAGCCCGCCAACCCGCAAGATCTGGCCGAAGCCATTCGTGCGGGTGAGCAGTTGCGCTGGAATGAAGGCTCCCGCTTTGCCTATCATGAACTGGACAACGAAACTGCGCTGTTCGTGGATGGCGAGCAGTTCTTGTTGAAAGGCGATGCGCGACCACTGGCGCCCCTGCTGTGTGCCGCAGCACGGATCAGCATGGCGGATCTCGCGGAGTTTGCCGGCGATCAAGCACTCCTTGGCCTGTTAACCACGCTCTACAATCAGGGCTCGGTCTATTTCGAGTAGCCCATGAAACCAAGATTCCGCAAATACAGCTGGCAACTGGCACCCGACTCGATTCGCGACATCCGCCAACGGGTGTTCATCGATGAGCAGCGGGTACCGCCGGCACTGGAGTGGGATGACACTGACGAGATTGCGGATCACTACCTGGCGGTCGACCGCAACAACCAGCCCATTGCCACGGCGCGGCTGTTCTCAACCCTGGAAGAAACCGGCTATATCGGTCGAATGGCTGTGCTTCCAGAGCACCGGGGTAAAGGTATCGGTGACGCCCTGTTTCGCCACCTGATGGCCGAATCTGCCGGGCGCTTTCAGGAGCTACGGCTGTCTGCCCAGCAACACGCTACCGGGTTCTATCAGCGTTTCGGCTTTCATATCTGTTCTGCACCCTATGACGATGCGGGCATTCCCCACCTGGACATGCGCTGCCTGGCACCAGCACTGGCTCATCAAGCACTTGCCAAGCGTTCCCAACCGCTCATTCTTGGGTCAGATTCGGAAAGCTGGCTGTTTGATCACGACGACACCCTGCTGGGACTGATGGACTCACTGATCGGCCAGGCAGGCCAGCGCCTGTGGCTGTATGATCGGTTTCTTGATCACGACCTGTACGATCGTCACCAACTCCGCGAGCTGGTCTCAGCCGTTGCCCGCAGGCACCGCTTGAGTGACGTCAGGCTGCTGATCCACGATGACAAGCCCCTGGTGCAAAGGCGCCACCAGCTGGTAGAGCTGATGCGGCGACTCACTAGCCGTATCGAGCTAAGACTGGTCAACCAGGATTACCCCATTGAAGATCAACCCTTTTTGCTGGCAGACCGCGAAGGCATTCTGTGTCGACACGACTTCAACAAGCCAGAAGGCTTCGCCAATTTTGCCGCCGGCGGGCGGGTGAAGCTCAAAGCAGAGGCCTTTCAGCGCATGTGGGATGCCGCCCGGCCATCACTCGAGCTGCGCGAGTTACCGATCTGAGTGCTGGCTCTGTGCCACCTGGGGTGACTCAAACTGGGTCCCGAAAGGCGCAAATTCCTCGTCAACTTCCTCGGCCACCTCGGCTATCAGCTTTCTCAGCCACTGATGATCCGAGTTGTGCTGCAACAGCGGGCTCCAGGCCATCTTCAGCTCAAACGGTGGAATTTCAAACGGTGGCACTTTCACCACCAGGTTGACGTTGTCTTTCTGGAGCCAGGCCGCCCGTGACGGCAAGGTAGCGATCAAATCGTGCTGTTCCGCCAGCAACATGGCCACCTGATAATGCCGGGTAAACACTGAAATCTGTCGTTTACGGCCCATCCGCCCCAACGCTTCATCCACCCAGCCCAGTCGCTGTACGTCCTTCGGGTTAACGCCCACTCCGACGCCAAAACCGGTTTTACTGACCCAGATATGACTGGCGTCCAGATAGGTGTCGAGGGTAAACGGCTCTTTCAGGACGGGGTTACGGGCGTTCATCAGGCAGGCAAAATACTCGGTCCACAGGGTTTTCTGATGGAAGGACTGGGGTATCTTGTCGAATCGATTGATCGCCATGTCGAGCCTGCCCTGCTCCACATCCAGAAAACTGACGTCACTGGGCGTCAGTACGTCCAGAGTGACGTGCGGTGCCTCCTGGCGAATACGCCGCAAAACCCGCGGCATCAGGCAAGACTCGGCGTAATCACTGGCCATGATCCGAAATACCCTTTGGCTCTCCTGCGCCGCAAACGGCGTTTTCTCCTGCACCGCCTGCTCAATATCAGCAAGAATACTGCGCACCAGCGGCTGCAGTTCCCGGGCCCTCTCGGTGGCCGTCATGCCCTCGCTGGTGCGCACCAGTAACGGATCACCGAACAGATCCCGCAAACGCCTCAAGCCATTACTCATGGCGGGTTGAGTGATGCCAAGATGGTTGGCCGCTTTGGTAACGTTCCGCTCGCGCAACAAGACATCGAGATACACCAGCAAGTTGAGATCGACCCGGGAAATATCCATTCGGCGCTCCGTAAAATAGTAGGATGGCCAACGTTTGCAGCCCCATGCATTCACTGCCGCAATATACAGCAAACCAATAATTCATAAAATGAATGCACTTTAGTCGAACTTACAAGCCGAAACGGACGAATACCCAGAATTCTGCTAGGCTTTCAGGGCGTTACCCAATAACATCAAGAATCGACACAGGCCGGCCCTGCCGCCCGCTCACTGAATTCCGGAGCCAATACCGACACCATGGACGCAACCACCATTGTGCTGCTGCTCGCGGCAATCGTCACCGTTTCACTGATTATTATTGTTATCAGTCAGATGCGTGAAAAGGCCCGGATTGAGCGGGTTCGCAAAATGACCGCCCAGGAAGACCTTTACAACCGGGCCTATCGCCTGCTTTCAGAGATTCCAGGGCAGTATCTCACCCCCGACCTTAAGCTGTTGCTGCTCAAGCGCATGGAAGATGCCTGTAACGAACTCATCATGCTGAAATCCGGGCAGCCCGTCAGTACCTGGCTGGAGTCGGTAAAGCAGACCAAAAAACAGGTCTTGGACAGCACCGATTCCCGCCCTGCGGTCAAAATCGACTCGCCCGAAAAAGCCACCTACATCAAAGAACTTCTGCAGCATCTGTTCAAGATGATCGAGACCATGCACAAGTCTGGACGAATCGATACAGCCACCGCCAAGAAGAATCTCAAACATGTGCTGTTTCTGGTCCACAAAACCCATGCTGACCTGCATGTCTTTCAGGCCCGAGACCACATTCGACAGAACCAGATTCGCAAAGCGATTCACGCTTATCACCTGGCCAGCACAGAGCTGGGCAAATCCAAAGACAACCCGTTAGCCATGAAGGCGGTGAAAAGCTTCAGGACTCGCATCAAAGAACTCGAGGCCAGCATTGTTGACGGCAATACGGATATCGAAGGCCATGCCAAACTGGACCGGGAGTGGGACAACTTCCTTCAGGATGATGGCTCCTGGAAGAAAAAGGCTGATTACGACGATTAAGGCTTACATCCTTATTCAATAACCAGTCACAGGGATGATCACCGACCGTGCTTAAGAGCTTTCAGAGAAGACTGTCCTACCGCCTGACTCGCGATACCGTGCTGGTAGCGATGGCGCTTGGCCTGGTCCTGAATCTGATCCAGATTACCCTCGACTATTTTTCCGCCCGAGACGCCATGGAGCAGGACATTCAGGCGCTGATCGAGATCAGCAACAGCCCTGCGTCCCAGATCGCCTACAACATTGATGTTCGGCTCGCCGAGGAGTTGCTGGATGGCCTGCTACGCCATCCAGCGACCATCGATGCCAGAATCCTGGACAGCGACGGTCAAACCATGTCGGCCGCAAGCGAGAGCAGCCCGGTCTCTCCCTATCGCTGGACCAGCGACCTGTTGTTCGGCACCAGCCGGGTATTCAACTCGGAGCTCCGTGTACCACAACTTCAGGACCTGCCGCTCGGCCAGCTTGTGGTGACCATCGATACCTGGCATTACGGCTGGCAGTTTATTCAGCGTGCCGCCAATACCCTTTTGATCGGTCTGCTCAAAAGTCTGGTGTTGTCTGCAGTCCTGCTCGGCATTTTCTATTTTGTTCTGACCCGGCCCATGCTCAGTGTAATTGAAGCCCTGAGCAAGGTCAGAGCCAGCACTCCGGAAAAAGTGCGCCTGCCAGTGCCACCCAATCATCGTTTTGATGAGATCGGCACCATGGTCGGCATCATCAATCAGCACCTGGAAAACATGGAAGGCAGCGTGGCACAGCTGAGAGCCGCTGAAAGCGCCATGAAAAACTATTCCAGCCAACTCGAACAGGAAGTGGAAGACCGGACCCGGGAAATCTCTGAAAAAAACGAAGCCTTACAGCGAGGCAATCGGGCTCTGGTTCGGGCCAAAGAAGATGCCGTGCGTCGCGCCCGGGCCCGGGCTAACTTCCTGGCCAGCATGAGTCATGAAATCCGCACACCCTTGAATGGCGTGCTCGGCATGCTGGGTCTGGCACTCGAAAGCGAGCGAGACGCCGGCCAACGCAGTCAACTGGAAATCGCCCTGAATGCTGGTGAGAGCCTGCTCGGGCTGCTCAACGACATTCTTGATATCTCCAAGGTGGAGGCCGGCAAGCTGAGCCTGGAAAACATTCCGTTCAGCATGCGCAACCTGGTAGAAGAGTGCGCCACGTTGCATGCCCAGCAAGCTCGCCGTAAACACATCCACCTGGTCAACGAAACCGATCCGATGTTACCCGAGCAGTTCACGGGCGATCCGACACGAACTCGGCAGATACTGAACAACCTTCTCAGTAATGCCATCAAGTTTACCGATGATGGCAGTGTTCGAGTGCGCACATCCTATTCCGGAGGCAGCCTGCGCCTTGAGATCATTGACACCGGCATCGGCATGTCTCAGGACGGGCTACACAGAATATTTTCGCCATTCTCACAGGCCGACTCTGACACGACGCGGCTTTATGGTGGCACCGGCCTGGGCCTGACACTCTGCCGTCAGCTGGTGGAGCGCATGCATGGTCAGATTCTGGTCGATTCAAGCGAAGGCTCTGGCACGCACTTCACGGTCACCCTGCCCCTTCCGATTAACGAGCCCGCCAATCCGACACTGCCGGCAGAGACGGTCTCAAAGCTGCGCGACGCGGGTGTCGCCATGGCTATCCCACCGGCACATCCTCACCGCCTGGCACTGGAATCTCAGCTCCGGGCCTGGGCGATTCCGGTGCGCAGTGCCAGCCGTCACCCCAAGGGTATTCTGTTGATGGCCGCTGAGCCCGGCGACACTGAGTCCAGAGCATTTGCCGATGGCTGGGACGGGCAAGGGGTAGTATTGGCCGATGCCACAGCGACCGTCAGCAGCAAGTTGCCAGGGCAATATGTACTGCCCCTGCCGCTCAGGCGAACGGACTTGTACAAGTGCCTGTGTTCGGCGGCAGGATTGCTCACCGATCAGGACAGAGCATTGCCGGGGGAAATTGAACAAACCGGCGAGCACACGCCGTCGCTGGCACTCCTGCTGGTTGAAGACAACCAGGTCAATCAGTTGGTTGCCAGCAGCCTGCTGAAAAAGCTGGGCCATCAGGTTGACCATGCGGAGAACGGTTTGCGGGCAGTAGAGGCGCTGCGCAAGCGCCGTTACGATCTGATTCTCATGGACTGCCAGATGCCGGTCATGGACGGCTATGAGGCTACCCGTGCGATACGAAAGAACCCGAAATGGCAAGACATCCCGATCATTGCTGTGACCGCCAACGTCATGCAGGGGGACCGGGAAGAATGCCTTGCCTCAGGCATGAACGACTACATCACCAAGCCCTATAAGCGCGAAGAGCTCAAGGCGGTCATCAATCGCTGGGCGCGGAACCCTCCAGAACTGCCAACAGACTCCTGAGTTCCTGTTGCAGAGCCATCAGTCTTTGGGGCTCCACACCCAGGCCACACATCAGGCGCGCCGGTACCTGACGGGCTTTCTCCTGCAGCTGCCAACCGGCCTCGGTCGGTAACAGGCGCACCACTCTTTCATCGTCGGCCTGCCGTTGCCGGAGCAGCAGCCCCCGCTCTTCGAGTCTCTTCAAAAGCGGTGTCAGGGTGCCACTATCCAGCCGCAACCGGGCGCCGACATCCGAGACCCGCGCCGACTCGGCGCCAGCACCTTGCTCCCACAGTACCAGCATAACCAGATACTGCGGGTAGGTTAGCTCCAGTTCAGCAAGCAAGGGACGATATCGGGCGGTGACCGCCCGATTCAGTGCATAGAGCGCAAAACAGATCTGGTTATCGAGCGCCAGTACTGGATCTTTCTGTGCCATCTCAGAGCAGTTTCTCAATATCGGCGCGAATGTCGGCCGGTTTCGCCGTCGGCGCATAACGCCGGACAACCTGCCCCTCACGGTTAACCAGAAACTTGGTGAAGTTCCATTTGACCTTCTCGGAACCCATCAATCCTTTGGCTTCCTTTTTCAGGAAGCGGAACAACGGATGCGTGCCCTCACCGTTCACTTCGATCTTGGCAAACATCGGGAAGTTGACACCATAGTTCAGTGAGCAAAACTGGCTGATGGCATCGTCGCTGCCAGGGTCCTGGTTCATAAACTGGTTACAGGGAAAGCCCAACACCTCAAATCCTTGCTCGCCCAACTGGTCGTGGAGCGCCTGCAAGCCCTCAAACTGGGGCGTGAACCCGCACTTTGACGCTGTGTTGACGATCAGCAACACCTTGCCTTGATAGTCCGCCATTGAGGTTTCGTTGCCCTTGGTATCCTGGGCACTGAACTCATAAATCGATTCACCTGACATGCGCTTACTCCCTTAATTACTGATGATGTGATTTACATTGTGCCCAATTTAATTTTGTAAAACCACACTGCGTTACCGGCTTATCGGGCCAGACATCAGAGTTCATCTCAACAAACCACCGTAAACTATCCAGATTTGGCCACAATTCCACACAATTGCCCCTGTTGCCCCAGGCCTTCCCTCCGCTAGAATGGGTAGCTTCCGTTTTACCGGAACCTCTTTCAGACTGTTTGTTAAGGACGCCAGCATCCCATGCAGAATTACTTCAAATCCGCCAAGCTCGACAACGTGTGTTATGAAATTCGTGGCGTGGTTCTGCGGGAAGCCCGGAGGCTCGAAGAAGAAGGCCACCGGGTGCTAAAACTGAACATTGGCAACCCGGCCGCGTTTGAGCTCGACGTGCCGGAAGAAATCCAGCAAGACGTCATCTACAACATGCATCAGGCCCAGGGTTACGTTGAATCCAAGGGGCTGTTCTCTGCCCGCAAAGCGGTGATGCATTATTGCCAGCAACGCGGTATTGCCAAGGTCGATATCGATGACATTTTCCTCGGCAACGGGGTCAGCGAGCTGATTGTAATGTCGATGCAGGCGATGCTGAATACCGGTGACGAAGTGCTTATTCCGGCTCCGGATTACCCTCTGTGGACAGCCGCCGTTACCCTGTCCAGTGGCAAACCGGTTCACTATCGTTGCGATGAACAGCAAAACTGGTTTCCGGATATTGACGACATCAAAAAGAAAATCACTCGCCGCACCCGGGCGATTGTCTTGATCAACCCCAACAACCCCACCGGGGCGGTCTATTCGGAAGAGCTTCTGCATCAGGTTATCGAGCTGGCCAGACAGCACAACCTGATGATTATGTCTGACGAAATCTACGACAAGATCCTGTATGACGGTACCCAACACACCTCCACGGCCTCATTGGCTGATGACGTGCTGTTTTTCACCTACAACGGCCTGTCAAAGAATTATCGGGCCGCTGGCTACCGGTCGGGCTGGATGATCATCAGTGGCGCAAAGCATCGGGCCAGGGATCTGATCGAGGGCATTGAAATGCTCTCCAATATGCGATTGTGCGCGAACGTGCCAGCGCAACTGGCCATCCAGACATCGCTTGGCGGCTACCAGTCTATTAATGACCTGGTGGCTCCCGGTGGCCGATTGTACGAACAGCGAGAGACCGCCTGGCGTATGCTCAATGACATTCCCGGCGTCAGTTGCGTAAAACCCCAGGGCGCTCTGTACCTGTTCCCGCGGCTTGACCCCAAACACTTCCCCGTGGTCAACGACGAAAAACTGGTGCTTGATCTGTTGCTGCAGGAAAAAATCCTTCTGGTGCAGGGCTCTGCCTTCAACATCGATGACAAACAGCACCTTAGGGTGGTGTTTTTGCCCAGGAAAGACACTCTCGAGGATGCCATGACCCGTCTCGGCAACTTCCTGGAGCATTACCGCCAGTAACCGGAGCTGACATGGCCGACATCCACGTGGAAGAGTTTTACAAAGACGCTGCGATCGCACTGGTTCAGCTGTATTCCGCCTTTCCCAGGCGCATCAATCTGTTTGTCGAAGACATTGCCGGCCCGGACGAGACCGACGAGTTCGGACTGCACAGCAATCGACACATGGCCTGTTTTGGCGCCCTGCTCTGGCTAGCCGAGGAAGGCCTGCTCCGCTATGTCGACACGATCCGCCAGGAAGCGCTGGACCAGGCAGTTTTGACCCGCGATGCGTTCATCCGGCTCAGCGCCCCGGCACCGTCTTCACTGTTACGTGAGTTGAGTGAGCCTTTGCCAGGGCCGGCGCTGCCCCAATCAGTGCAAAAAGACCTGGCGACCTATGTTCACCTGTTGCGATCGGCGCTCAAAAGCGGCAGTTCCAGCAGAATCACCCAGGCAGTCCAGTCGGCTTTCTTCGCAGACGACCACTACCAGAACCTTCATTAAATCAAGGTAACCCTATTGAACGGGTGAACCCGGGCCATACCTTATGGTCAGACAGCCAATGATTTTCAGACAACACTGATACGGGAAGAAACCATGCGGATAATGTTGTTTCTGGCCACAAACCTGGCCGTTATTCTGGTCGCAAGTTTCACCTTGCGCCTGCTCGGGGTGGACAGCTATTTGGCGCAACAGGGCATTAATTATGGCTCCTTGCTCGCTTTCGCTGCGGTATTTGGCTTTGCCGGAGCGATTGTCTCCCTGCTGATCTCAAAGCCGATGGCCAAGTGGAGCACCAAGGCCCGGGTAATCGACTCGCCAAGAACACCGGCTGAGCGCTGGCTGGTTGATACAGTGGCAGAACTCGCAAAAAAAGCTGGAATCGGCATGCCGGAAGTTGCCATCTTCCCGGCGTCCCAGTCCAACGCCTTTGCCACTGGCTGGAACAAGAACAATTCGTTGGTTGCGGTCAGTGAAGGCCTGCTACACCGCTTTAACAAGGACGAAATCAAAGCTGTGCTCGGCCATGAAATCGGCCACGTTGCCAACGGTGATATGATTACGCTTGCGCTGATTCAGGGCGTGGTGAACACCTTTGTTATCTTCGCCTCACGGGTGATTGGCTCGTTTGTCGACCGGGTGGTGTTCAAAAATGAAAATGGCCACGGTATTGCCTTCTTCGTGGTCAGTATCGTTGCCGAAATCGTACTGGGCATTCTGGCCAGCACCATCGTGTTCTGGTTCTCTCGCCGACGGGAATTCCGGGCCGACATAGCCGGTGCACAACTGGCCGGCACAGGCGCCATGATCAGCGCCCTGGCGCGACTGAAGCAGGAAAGTGAAGTGCCCGATCAGATGCCCGACACACTCCAGGCCTTTGGCATAAACCGCGGCGCCCGCTCGGGTCTCTCAGCCCTATTCATGACCCACCCACCGCTGGACGACCGGATTGCGGCGTTACAGAACGCAAGGGTCTGATGCTGACAAAAAAAGGGGCGCTCTGAGCGCCCCTTTTTTGTCTTGCGACCGCCGGTCTCAGATCTTGAGCTTGAACCCCATTGCCCGAAAACTGTCCTGCAGCGACTTGCTGGTGCCTTTAAGCTGAATCTTCAGACTTGAGCATTCCCGGCGCACCGGGTAATCACGGCGCAGGCGATCAAACGCTACGGCACGCTCACCTGGATTCCCCTTCATGGTCAGCCTGAGACGGGCATCGTCTCGTCTGGGGTCGTAACAGGCAAGTAACGCTGTCCGAACCGCATCATCCTCACCCGCCGCACTGGTAAACGATAGTTTGCTCAACGCGGGCTCGGGCAGGAACTGGCCGGCCTTCTTGCGCACTGGCAGGCCCATAAACTGGCACATCGCCTGGTAGATCATTTCTGTGCCCTGCATTTTGCCTTCCAGGCTATACCCTGCAATGTGCGGTGTCGCGAGCCAGGTCTTGTCGACCAGATCGGGGCTGATGCCAGGCTCCTGCTCCCACACATCCAGCGCGACCAGAGGCGCATCCGGTTGATCAAGACGGCGTAACAGCGCGGCGGAATCAATCACCTCGCCCCGACCGGCATTGATCAATAGTTGATCGGCACCCATCATTGCCAGGTGCTGGTCCGACAACATGTGCTGGGTCGCGTGGGGCTGATTGCGTGTAAGCGGCGTGTGTAGCGTCACGACATCACACTCCAGCGCATCGGCCAGACTGACAAAAGGCAGGCCGGAATCAGGCTCACTCTCCTGCCTAGGCGGATCGCACAGACGCACCTCAAACCCCAGGCGCTCAAGTATCTGAGCCAGTTCGCCGCCCACATTGCCCACACCGACAACACCAACACTCAATGTCGTCCAGTCATCCAGACCCCGGCGCTCGGCAAACAGCGAAATCACGGACAGCACATACTCCGCGACGCTGCTCGCATTGCAGCCCGGGGCGGCCGCAAAACGGATGCCCCGGGCCTTCAGCCAGTCAAGGTCTATGTGGTCGGTACCAATAGTAGCGGTGCCCACAAAACGAACACGGGTCCCCTCAAGCAGCTCCTGATTCACCCGGGTAACCGAGCGAACCAGCAACACATCAGCGTCCACAACCTGATCACGGCTGAGGGTTCTGCCAGTGACGCGCCGGATCTCGCCAATATCCCCAAAAAAAGCGTCCAACAAGGGAATATTTTCATCTGCCACGATTAACATGAGCTGCTCTCCAACCTCGCCATTAATTCCGCCGAGGACGTTGACCGCGCCCGGCCGGGCTTCGACCGCTCTGGGGCCGGCGACCACCGCGCTTGCGCGTAATTGGCGAGTTATCCATCGGTGCCGTCAACTCCTCTTCCGGCACGGTTGTCTTCAGTTTCTGGCTGATGTAAGACTCGATGGCCGGCAACAGAAACGAGTCGTCCTCACCGGCAAAACTCACCGACACACCGGTCTGGCCCGCCCGCCCGGTTCGACCAATCCGGTGCACGTAATCTTCGGCGTTCTCCGGCAGGTTGTAGTTAAACACATGGGTAACACCGTTAACGTGAATACCCCTGCCGGCAACATCGGTTGCTACCAGTACCTGAATCTCACCCTTCTTGAACTGGTCCAGGGTCTTCAAGCGTTTGTTCTGAGCGATCTCGCCGGACATCAGCGATACTTTCACGCCCTGATTCTTGAGATCTTCCTCCAGATCCCGGCATTGATCCCGGCGATTGGCAAACACGATGGCCTTTTCAACCTCCGGGCGTTTGAGGTAATTCACCAGCACCGGCAACTTGGCGTCGTCCGACACCAGGTATACCGTTTGCTCCACCCGCTCCGCGGTTTTCTGCTCTGGCTCAATCTCCACAAACTCGGCGTTACAGGTCCACATGGACGCCAGGTTGAGTACGTCCTGGTTAAAGGTGGCACTGAACAGCAGGGTCTGGCGCTCTTCTTTGACCGTACACTTGCGGATAATGCGTTTTACGTCCGGGATGAAACCCATGTCCAGCATGCGGTCTGCTTCATCGAGAATCAGGATATCGATCTGATCGAGGAACACGTCCTGGGACCCGAGAAAATCAATCAGGCGCCCCGGTGTCGCGACCAGTATGTCGACCACCTCGTTCTGCAACTGTTCGCGCTGCTGGTCGTAGTTCATGCCGCCAACCACCGTCACCACATTGTGGCCGGTGTATTGGCAGAGCTGTTCCGCATCTTTGGCAATCTGCATCGCCAGCTCCCGCGTCGGGGCCAGAGCCAACACTCTGGGCTCCGAGGCAAACCGGTCGTTTTCCGGAACCGGGGTCTCCAGCAGGGTCTGAATGGCAGTGATCAGGAACGCGGCGGTTTTACCGGTGCCGGTTTGGGCCTGCCCGATCAGATCTTCACAGGCGAGCGTCCAGGGCAAGGTCTCTGCCTGAATCGGCGTGCAGTATTCGAATCCGATCTTGGTGATGGCATCCAGCAGGCGTTGGTCCAGGTTGAGTTCGCTGAATCGTAAATCGCCGGCGTGCTTTGGGTCAGATGTCATAGAGTCTCAGTTATCCTTGATGGGTCATGTGCGGGTTCCGCGCGCAGTAATCGTGTCCTGTCGTGATACCAGGCGTCCCGAATGCGATCGGCGGTTCCGTAGAATGATGTGAGTACATCGAAAAATTGCTGGGCCCTGGGTGGCAGGCCCACCGCCAGGAAATGCGCACTCTGGTCGCAAACATGGCGGCGGAATGCGCGCTCGTCTGCGGCCCCGTCACCGGCCAGATTATCCACGCTGATGTTAAAGCATGAGCCCGCAGCAAGGGAAAACAGCCATTCAATTGCCTGGGGCTTGATTTCTACCTGCTCAAAGGCCTGCTGTTGTTCGGGGCTGCGTCCGTCCGGACAATACCAGTATCCGTAATCGTGTAACCTGCGACGCTGCTCACCTGCGATACACCAATGAGCGATTTCATGAAGGGCGCTGGCGAAAAATCCGTGGGCAAAAACCACCTGGGCGAAGCCATCGGGCTCGCTGAAGGGCAGATATTCCGGTTCGGTGCTGCCCCTGACCAGGATTGTCCGGAACGATTCCCGAAACAGGTCATTGAACAGCATGATAAGATCGTCTGGATTGTGATTCATCGGTTGGCTATTGTGCGACTTTAAAGCCGGCAATACCAGAGGGAACTTTGCCTCGGCTTTTGTGTCCACTGGCATCGTAGTTATTCCGAAGTTTATTCGAGACTCCATCCCGATCAGACAACCCAGGAAAACGCAGGATTCATGACAGCTTGCCCGCTATTGCTCCGAAGATTGTTCACCTCCACTCTGGTCTTGATGGCGCTTTTGGCGACCATGGCCTCAGGCCCGGCCGCGGCCTTTGGCAGCTCCGGAAGTTCTTTATTCGGTGGTGGTCAAAGCGACTTCCTTCCTGTTGATGAAGCACTGCCGTTCAGTCACCGTACCGATGATGGTGCCGTGGTGCTGTCCTGGGCAATTGCTCCGGAGCATTACCTGTACAAGAGCCGCGTGCAGGTCACCCCCGTTACCGAAGGCGTTACCCTGGGAGAGCCCGAGTTTTCGCTGCCGGGCACGCTGACTGACGACGAGTTCTTCGGCGAAATGACGGTCTTTTTTGATCCCGTTGAAGCCCGCGTGGCCGTCAACCTGCCCGAGGGTGTCCGAGAAGCCACCTTGCAGGTGAGCTATCAGGGCTGTGCCAAAGCCGGCCTTTGCTATCCGCCCCAGACCCGGGACGTTCTCTATTACGCCGGTCAGAGCGAGCCACAAGGCACCTCGCCAGCGGCGACAGCGGACCCCGGCACATCGACACCGCCAACAACTACCAATACGTCAACGGCAACCGGACTGGCGGGATTCCTCTCCAGCCAATCCATCTGGATGATTGCGGGTGTGTTTTTTCTACTGGGCCTGGGCCTGACCTTTACCCCCTGTGTATTGCCAATGGTACCGATCATTTCCACCATGGTATCCGGCCACAACACGCGCACGACCGGGCATGCCTTGCTGTTGTCTGGCAGTTACGTTCTCGGCATGGCCCTCACCTATGCCGCTGCTGGCGTGATTACCGGCCTGCTCGGCGCCAGTTTCAACCTCCAGGCGCACTTGCAGTCGCCTTGGGTACTGGGCGTGTTTGCCACCTTGTTTGTCCTGTTCGCACTGTCCATGTTTGATCTGTTCGAGATCCGGCTACCCCGATTCATCCTTGAATCCCTGAACGATGCCAGTCAAAAACTGACCGGCACCCGCGTGGTCAGTATTTTTGGCATTGGCTCGCTGTCAGCGTTGATTGTGTCCCCCTGCGTTTCCGCTCCACTGGCGGGCAGTTTGCTGTACATCTCGACTACCCAGGACGCCGTTATCGGCGGCGTTGCCTTGCTGGCACTGGGTCTTGGCATGGGTGTTCCATTGATTCTGGTGGCAGTGGGTGGGCGCAAACTGCTGCCGACATCCGGGCACTGGATGACGACCGTTAAACACTTCTACGGGGTCATGCTGCTGGCGGTTGCGATCTGGCTCGTCGAGCGGATCATTCCGGTATGGGCGGCCCTGACCCTGTGGGGCCTGCTTATCGCGATTACCGGTGTGCAACTGGGTGCGTTCGATGCCGCTAAAGCCGGCTGGCAGCGCTCTCGTAAAGGCCTTGGCCTGGTTATGTTCGCTTACGGACTAGCGCTATTGGCAGGTGCCATCAGTGGCGCAAACGACCCTCTGCGTCCGCTGGCACCGTTTGTGGCCTCCGCCGGCTCGTCACCGCAGGGTGGAGCCCTGGCCCATGCCGATTTCCAGCGGGTGGAAGACCCCGGGCAGATCCGTACCATGCTGGCTCAGGCTCAAGCTAACCAGCAGCCGGTGATGCTCGATTTCTATGCCGACTGGTGCATTTCCTGCAAAATCATGGAGCGAAACGTTTTCAGTGATCAGGACGTGATTCAGGCGCTGGCACCCTACACCCTCCTGCAAATTGACATGACCGACAATACGCCGGCACAGCAGGCATTGCTGAATGAACTGGGCCTTTTCGGACCACCGGCCATTCTGTTCTATCGCAATAACGGAGAAGAGTTGCAGGAAGCCCGGGTTTTAGGTGAAATGAACCGGCGCCAGTTTCTGGATCACCTCGGCCAGCTGACCCCGGCTAGCTGAGCCAAGGCCTCAGCTTTCGCAACGGCGGATAAGGAAGTGGTATTCGCCGTCCAGTTCCTGATGGCTCAGGAGCTCATGGCCGAGAAACTGGCAAAAACGCGGGATATCGCGGGTGGTGGATGGGTCCGTGGCAATCACGCGCAACACCTCGCCCACCTCTACGTCATGGATGCGGTTGTGTAGCATCATGACGGGCTCCGGGCAGAACAGCCCTCGCGCGTCCAGTTCTGCATTGAAGTCTACAGCAGTCACAACGGCTTCCTCCAGTTCTCGTGATTTACAGATTCCAGTGCTAAATTATTGTTTACAGCAACGAAAATAAAGGACGAATTGCATGATCCGGGTTTTAATTGAACGCCACATCGCAGAATCTCTGGAATCCGCCTATGAAGAAAGATCCAGAAAGGTACTGCAACAGGCCGTGGCAACGCCAGGATTTGTTTCCGGCGAAACACTGGTCGACAGCCACGACTCAAACCACCGGTTTACCCTTGCTAACTGGCGATCCGAGGCCGACTGGAACCGCTGGCTGCAGTCCCGTGAGCGACGGGAGCTGATGGCCGAGCTGATCCCGATGATGGATCGCGAGGAAATCATTACTGTGCTTGAACAAAGCCAGATGGGTTGAGCCATCAAGCTCAATCCAGTCGCTCGATAAAGCAGGTGATTTCCTCTCGGTCGTGATAGAGATGGCGGGCGCTCAACCGGCAGTTGAGGCCCGCCTCAGCCAGTCCCTCAATGATTAACTCCCGGCACGCCAGCCACTCTTCATAACGCTTCTTCATCGGCAATTTCAGATTGAACACGGTATAGCGGCAGCGCTTGCCTGCCATCCAGTCCACTGCCAGGCGCGCCGTCCGACGGGGCTTGTCCACGATGTCGCAGACCATCCAGTCTACCGCACGTTTCGGACGCCAGGCGTAGCCATCCGCTTCCACATGCTCAACATGACCACTGGCCATCAATTCGGGCTGCATGGGCCCGTTATCGACAGCCGTTACCATCATGCCCTGATTTACCAGCTGCCAGGTCCAGCCGCCAGGGGCGGCGCCCAGATCAACGGCCTTCTTGCCTCCGCCCAGATAATCCAGCCAGCGGTCCCGGGGCAAAAACACTTTCCAGGCTTCCTCAAGCTTCAAGGCTGAGCGACTGGGCGCCGATGCTGACAACCGAAGCCGGGGCACGCCCCCAACGAAAGGTGACCGATTGCCTGCCAGACTGAAACCGATGATCGCCTGCTCAAATCCCGTCAGCAGAATCTCAAGACGACCACGGGACACCGCGTTGGCGTCTGCCTTTAGTAACCCAGCCCCGCGCAGGCCCTTTGACAGAGGGGCCATCCATTTTTTCGAAAAATTTCCGAGGTCGCGATCGGCGTTGGTCTCCGGCAAGCGCACCTCAACTCGGGCACACAGGGTGCCGTCCCAATTCCGGTCCCGCAAGAACTCCACCACCGCGCCAACCCGATCCTGCGCGGGCAACGGGCAATCTCCCAGAATGGCGAACCAGTCCCGAACAAACACCAGATCACCAAGAGCAAGACGACTCATCAACTCTTCCGGTTTTTCGTCGCCCGCAATCGAAAACCGAACCAGGCCACTGTTCCGGACCGGCTGAAAATAGCCAAACACACCCACGCTCGCAGCCTGATCGGTCAATTCCTGACCAGCCTCGGCTTCAAAGCCCGGCCGGCATATCAGCATTACTTGTTGCATTTAACACCTGTTTGTACGAACAATCGTCAGGAAACTGACACACTGACAAATAAGAAATTTGAACCTGTTTAACAGCAGTATTTGTTTACACTGGCTACACTTCCGGACTGATTTTCAGCGAGATGGTGTTTGATGACACTCCGATCCTTTGCCCTGCTGTTGCTCGGCCTGCTGGCTGTTGCCGGCACTGCGCCTGCACACAGCTCGGTTTCGGAGCCGTGCCCGGCACTCGATGTGGCCAGTGCCGGTGCGCGACACGCAATCACCCATCACCTGTGTTTTTATGCCGCCCGACCGGGCGAGCCCGCTCACCAGGCCGCAGCACCGGCAGAATTACAAACAGACCTTCCGTGGCAGCCTGCCAATGGTCACGATCTGGTGTTCAGTCACACCGATTCGGTGTACTGGGTTCAGCTACGACTGCGCAACGGCAGCGATCGCCAGAACCTCTGGTACCTGAAGCTGAACTACCCGCTACTGGATGAAATCACCTTCTGGCAGGAAACGGAGCATCCGGGCGAGAACGGCGGCACGACAGAAGCGGAGCCGACTCTGGTGACAGGTGACCTCTACCCCTTTGCCACAAGAGGCATAGATTACCGGTATTTCCTCCTCCCGGTCACCCTTGAGGCCCTCGAAAACAGAATCATCACGATACGTGTCCAGAGCAGTGGCGCCCTGAATGTTCCTCTGGCCTTGATGACGCCCGGCGAAGTGATCGCCGAGAGTAATCACCTGACCCTGATCCATGGCCTGTTCTACGGCGCACTTTTGATCCTGGCGGTTTTCAACCTGCTGCTGTTTTTCAGCTCAGGTACACGGTATTACTTCTATAACGCGCTCTATATCAGCTCCATGGCGATGTTTCTGTTTGCCATGGGCGGTTTCGCCAATCAATACTTCTGGCCCGAAAGCACCGATCTGGCCAACCTGTCGATCCCGTTAACTCTGGCATTCTGCGCCCTGACCATGGCGCTATTTGGCTGGTCGTTTCTCGAAGTTGTCTCCCGCTCGGTTCCGGAAGCCATCCTGCGAGGGCTGGCCTGGTCTGCCGCCGGCTTTATGGTATTGACGTTTCTCCTGCCGTACAGCAAAGCCATTCTGCTCAATACCGTACTGGCGCTGACCGTCATCATCAGCTTGTCAGTGATCGCGGCGGTACGTTGGCGCCAGGGCTACCAGCCCGCAGGCTGGTATATTTCGGCCTGGATCATCACGGTAGTCGGAGCCTTGGCCTATGCCGCGGCTGCATTCGGTTATCTGGGCGACTACCTGGCCCGGGAGGTCATGATGCAAGCTGCCATCGGGGGACAAGTCGTTCTGCTCAACTATGCCATGGTGCAGCGCTGGCGATTACTGAATCAGAAACTGCTGGACGTTGAGCACCAGGCGCGCACCGAGCTCGAGCTCAAAGTGCATCAACGCACGGCCCAACTGCGAAACACCATGCGGGAGCTGGAGCAGGCCAACCAGAAGCTCGCCTCACTCACGGTTAACGATGCCCTCACCGGCCTCCATAACCGACGGCACATGGACAATCTTTTGCCCGAATTGTGCCGGGAAGCTCGCAGAACCGGCCGCCCCCTGTCGCTCGCCCTGGTGGACGCCGATCATTTCAAACGCATCAATGACACCTGGGGACACGACTTTGGTGATCAATGCCTCAGGCACATTGCCGCCTGCATAAACAAACAGGTCAAGCGCCCGAGAGACGAGGCCATTCGCTTTGGCGGTGAGGAGTTTGCACTTTTACTTCCCGGTACAGACAGCGCTGGCGCCGCCCAGCTGTGCCAAAACATCCTGGATGCAATCAGGACATCAGAGATTACCACCCCGAACGATGACATCATTCATTTAACCGTCAGCGCTGGCATCGCACAAATGAACCCGGAAGAATTGCCTGACGACCTGTTTCGCAGGGCCGACAAGGCCCTGTACCGATCAAAAGCAGTGGGCCGCGATATCGTTACTCTGTCCGAACCAGGCGCTCAAGAACAAGCCACCAGTACGCTATCAAGAAATTGACGCGATGCCCGAGCCGCCAGCTCAATCAAATCGGCCTGCTGCTCGGGCTGTTTGGCCAGGGGCTGAAAGTCGTGGTTGCCGCCCTCAAGCCAACACCATCGGGACACACCAGCAATCGCTCCGCGGGCCTTGATCTCATCGGGCTTACCAAAAGGATCGCGGGTACCCTGCACCATCATCAATGGACAACAAACACCAGGCAGGTGGTCAGTACGCCAGCGATCAGGTTTTCCGGGCGGATGGAAAGGGTAGCCATAGCAGATAACCGCATCGATAGCCGCACCGGAACCCTCCTCGCTGGCAAGCAGCGAAGCAACCCGCCCGCCCATGGATTTGCCGGCCACCACCAAAGCGCAATCCGATGGCAGCTCTTGCCGAACCCAATCAACCTCACGCCGAAATGCCTCCAGCAATACCGGCATACGATCCGGCGGACGTTTTTTACCATCTGCCCGGCGCAGGGTCATGTATGGAAACTCGAAACGAACAACCGCTACTCCCTGTTTTTCAAGGGCGTCAGCCAATAGATTCATGAAGATTGAATCCATCGGCGCTCCGGCGCCATGAGCCAGCAACATTACAATTTGAACGTCCTCGCCATAGCTATTGGTCGTAATCCGGGTCACATCATTCACCTCGTTGCTGTGAGGGGGTATCATTACCGCCACGGCAGAAACCTTCAAGACCCTTTGCAACCTGAACATTTGTCCCGCAAGTCACTGGCCAAACTGTTGATTCCCGCGGATTTGATGAATATCAGGACTTGACCTGAATCATTGCAAAGGCCTAATCGTTTCTCCATACTTGCGCCCGCATATTTCCCCATCCTAAACCCATTGGTAAGGCTATGAGCACAGTAAATGCAAACCTGACATACAACTACAAGGTGGTGAGACAATTCGCCATCATGACAGTGGTATGGGGTATTGTAGGCATGGCTCTGGGTGTGCTGATTGCAGCACAGCTGGTTTGGCCATCCCTCAACCTCGATCTGCCCTGGACTCACTTCGGTCGACTGCGGCCGCTGCACACTAACGCCGTCATCTTCGGCTTCGGCGGTAGTGCTCTGTTTGCCACTGCCTACTACGTTGTTCAGCGGACCTGTCAGGCCCGACTGTTCTCCGATAGCCTGGCGGCATTCACGTTCTGGGGCTGGCAAGCGATTATCGTATCCGCGGCTATCACCTTGCCACTGGGACTGACATCCTCTAAAGAGTACGCCGAACTGGAATGGCCGATCGACATTGCCATTGCCATTGTCTGGGTCTCCTATGCGGTCGTGTTCTTCGGCACCATCATGAAGCGCAGCACACCACATATATATGTGGCTAACTGGTTCTACGGTGCCTTTATTATTACCGTCGCGGTTCTGCACATCGGTAACAACCTGGCAATGCCAGCAACGGCCTTTAAATCCTACTCTGCCTACGCTGGTGTCACTGATGCCATGATGCAGTGGTGGTATGGCCACAACGCCGTTGGTTTCTTCCTGACCGCAGGCTTCCTGGGCATGATGTACTACTTCGTACCCAAGCAGGCCAACCGTCCGGTTTACTCTTACCGCCTGTCCATCGTCCACTTCTGGGCACTGATCACGACCTACGTATGGGCCGGTGGCCACCACCTGCACTACTCTGCCCTGCCCGACTGGGCCCAGACTGCAGGCATGGTGATGTCCCTGATTCTGCTGGCTCCGTCCTGGGGCGGCATGATCAACGGCATGATGACCCTGTCTGGCGCCTGGCACAAACTGCGCACCGATCCGATCCTGCGCTTCCTGGTGGTATCACTGTCCTTCTATGGTATGTCGACCTTTGAAGGCCCGATGATGTCCATCAAGACCGTGAACGCGCTTTCTCACAATACAGACTGGACTATTGGTCACGTTCACTCCGGTGCTCTGGGCTGGGTTGCCATGATCAGTATCGGTGCCATTTACCATCTGGTACCCAAACTGTGGGGTGTACAGGCTATGTACAGCACCGCCATGATCAACGTGCATTTCTGGCTGGCCACTGTGGGCACGGTGCTTTACATCGTCGCCATGTGGGTCAACGGCATCATGCAGGGCCTGATGTGGCGTGCAGTCAACGAAGACGGCACCCTGACCTACAGCTTTGTTGAATCTCTCGAAGCGTCCTACCCGGGCTACTTTGTCCGCTTTATTGGTGGCGCCATCTTCCTGACCGGCATGCTGATCATGGCATACAACGTGTACATGACAGTGCGTCAGAAAGAAGCCGCAGCTCAGGACAACACTGCTGTGCAAGCGGCGTAAGGGGAGAGACCAGATGAAACATGAAATTGTAGAAAAGAACCTTGGCCTGATGATCGTGTTGATCATCGTGGTCATCAGCGGCGGTTTCCTCGCTGAGGTAGTTCCCCTGTTTTTCCAGAAGGATTTGAATGAGCCAATCGAAGGCCTTGAGCCTCTTTCGGCCCTTGAACTGGAAGGCCGGGACATCTACATCCGTGAAGGTTGCCACGTGTGCCACACGCAGCAGATTCGTCCTTTCCGGGCAGAAACCGAGCGTTACGGCCACTACTCCGTTGCCGGTGAGTTCGTTTATGACCGTCCGTTCCTGTGGGGCTCCAAGCGCACCGGTCCTGACCTGGCCCGCGTAGGCGGTCGTTACTCGGATGCCTGGCAGCGCCAGCACCTCTACGATCCGCGCAGCGTCGTGCCCGAGTCCAACATGCCGGCGTTCCCCTGGTTGTTTGAGGACCGCGTGAGCCATAACAGTATCGAAGCTCGCATGAGAACACTGCAAACCCTCGGGGTTCCCTACACCGACGAGCAAGTTGCAAGTGCCGCTTCAGACATCGAAGGCAAGTTTGAAATCGAAGCACTGGTCGCGTACCTGCAACAACTGGGTACTGTGATTTCGGATAGGCGGTAATCCTATGGATATTAACGAGTTACGCGGCATTCATTCACTCGTGATCATGGCGATGTTTCTCGGCATCATCTGGTGGGCTTACAGCGCCCACCGCAAAAAGGCCAATGACGAGGCGTCCCGCCTGCCCTTTTCAGATGATGACGATGAAGTAGCCAAGCGTACTCTTGAACAGGAAAAAACGGAGAAGAAACAATGAGTACCTTCTGGAGCATCTGGATCAGCGTGATCGTGCTCGGTACTGTCTTCGGATGCGTCTGGCTTCTTTGGGCCACCCGCAAGAGCCAGACAACCGATACCGAAACAGACCGCACTATGGGCCACTCTTTCGATGGCATCGAAGAGTATGACAATCCGCTGCCAAAGTGGTGGTTCTACATGTTCCTGGCAACCTGTGTGTTTGCACTGGGTTACCTGGCATTGTATCCGGGCCTTGGCAACTTCAAAGGTCTGCTTGGCTGGACGTCGACCAACCAGTGGGAGGCTGAGGTTGCCGAGGCTGATGAAAAGTTTGGTGAAATCTACGCACAGTTCGGTGACACACCTGTTCCGGAACTGGCGCAGAACGAAGACGCCATGAAGATCGGACAGCGTCTCTATGCCAACAACTGTTCTGTCTGTCACGGCACGGCTGCTCGCGGCCAGGTGGGCTTCCCCAACCTGACTGATGACGACTGGCTATGGGGCGGTGAGCCCGATGACATCCTGCACAGCCTGGTCAAAGGTCGTCAGGGCAACATGCCCGCGAAAGGTGTTATGCCCAACATGACCAGCCAGCAGGTTGATCAGGTGGTCAACTTTGTCCTGAGCTACAGCGACCGCGAGCGTGATGCAGAAGCCGCCGAAGCCGGAGCAGAGGTCTTTGCCCAGGCTTGCGCAGCTTGCCACGGTGCTGACGGCACCGGCATGACGGCAATGGGCGCACCCAACCTGACCGACAATATCTGGCTGTATGGCTCCACTTACGAGTGGATTCGCGAGACGGTCGAGCACGGTCGTCAGAATGAAATGCCAGCTCAGGAAGGTCGCCTCACCAGCGATCAGATCCAGATTCTGGCTGCCTACGTGTACAGTTTGTCTAATTGAGCAAGACCGGCCGGGACCTGTTCCCGGCCCGGTCTTCTCAACCCTGCATCTGCCTAGTGCGGGTGCAGGCTTGAGAAGATCAGCAGACCCTCTGAGGCCCGCTCCCTGCACTATCACCCTTCGGGAGATACCCATGAGCAATGAAATCCCTGTTAAACAGGTAGATCCATCCTCCGAGCCTCCCAACAACAAAAGCAAGCCGGAAACCGTCGATCTCTACGCCAGTCGTGAAAAGATCTACGTAAAAGAGGTAAAAGGCTTTTTCCAGAAGATCCGTAACGTCAGCCTGACCATGCTCATGGGCATGTATTTTTTGTTTGTCTGGCTCACCCTGGATGGCCAGCCGTTGATTCACTTCGATTTACCGGCCCGTGAGTTCCACCTGTACGGCATCACCTTTTTTCCAAAAGATTTTTTCCTGCTATCAGGGATGCTGATCATCTCGGCCTTTGGCTTGTTCTTCATCACAACCTTGTTCGGTCGGGTCTGGTGTGGCTATACCTGCCCACAAACCGTGTGGACCTTTATCTTCATGTGGATTGAAGAAAAGGTTGAAGGCAGTCGCAACAAGCGTATGAAGCTGGACAAGGCCCCGACTTCCTCAGAGAAAATCGCCAAGAAAACCGTCAAACACAGTTTGTGGCTGGTTATCGCGCTGGCAACAGGCCTGACGTTCGTCGGCTACTTCTACCCCATCCGGGAGTTGATTGTTGATGTCTTCACCCTGGACGCCAATGGCTGGGCCTACTTCTGGGTCGCGTTTTTCACCATCGCCACCTATCTGAACGCCGGCTGGATGCGCGAGCAGGTTTGCCTGTATATGTGCCCATACGCCCGCTTTCAGTCGGTAATGTTCGACCCCAACACCAAAGTGGTGTCGTACGATCCCAACCGGGGCGAGCCACGCGGTGGCCGCAAAAAGAATGTGGCGCCGGCCGACGTTGGCCTGGGAGACTGCATTGACTGCGGACAATGCGTTCAGGTTTGCCCTACCGGCATTGATATACGGGACGGCCTTCAATACGAGTGTATCGGCTGCGCATTGTGTATCGACGCCTGTGATGAAGTCATGGACAAGATGAACTATCCCAAGGGCCTGATCCGCTACACCACAGAGAACGAACTGGAAGGCAAGCCGTCCCGACTGCTGCGACCACGAACCTTTGGTTACGGCGCCGTGCTTGGCCTGATGATTGGCGCCATCGTTTTCACTATCGCCACTCGTGTACCCGCGCAACTGGATATCCTGCGCGATCGGGGTGCCCTGTTCAGTTTTAATGGCGAGGGTCGCATTGAAAACTCCTACACCGTCAAAATTCAGAATATGACCGAAGTGCCTCATACCTTCGAGTTGTCAGTGCAAGGCATGGATGGCATCCGGATTCTGACCACCACCTCCGTGGTCGTCGACAGCGGCGAAAACCGCACAGTGCCAACGGTGGTGGATGTACCGCCAGAATCAATCACAGATACCAACAACACCATCAGGTTCTACGCGAAATCCGAGACGGATTCATCGCTGTCGCTTGAAACTGAAAGCCGTTTTGTTGGTCCAAGGCCCCGACAGTAGTCCGGCCCTGGGCAACACACATCAATCAGAGATTGTTTAGACATGACCGAGAAGACCCCTGTAGCTCCCTGGTACCGGCAGCCGTGGTTCTGGTTTTTGACCATTTTCCCGATCGCCGCCATCTGCTCGAGCATGACCATTCTGGTGATGGGCTCGACCGCCGATCGCTCTATGGTCACTGATGATTATTCCAAAGAGGGCCGTGGGATCAACATGGCTATAGCCAGAGACCAGAAGGCCCTGGACCTTGGCCTCAGTGGCGGACTCACCTTTGACGGCCGTAATGCCAGCCTGACCCTGACCGGTACCGAAGGGCCTGTTGATTACCCTTACCTGATCATGAGCTTCTACCACCCGACCCAATCAGACCGGGATCGCATCGTACAGTTTCGTAAAATCTCTGACGGCGAGTATACCGGCACCATGGTGGGCGATATGGATGGCCGTTGGTACTATGATCTGCAAGGGCCGGAAAACGACTGGCGGGTGAAAGGCGAGCTCTGGCTGCCTGTCGAAAACACTCACGCCGTCAAAGCGACAAGTCCGACCAGAGGGTGAGCACCCTGAATTGTTTTCACTGCGGCGAGCCTGCAGACGGCTATCCACCAATCACACTGAAACTTGACGGTCAGCAGCGGCACTTTTGCTGTCAGGGCTGCAAAGCCGTTTGTGAAACGATTCGTAACGAAGGACTCAGCGGTTTTTACGATTTCCGCACCGAACCTGCAGTCACGCCCAGAGAGCTCACTCGCTCGGAGCTCTCCCGTCTCAAGGAGCTGGACCACCCACTGGTCCAGCAAGCTTTCGTAGCTCCGGTCAAAGGCGGTCAGGAGGCTCTGTTGTTGATCAGCGGCATTACCTGCGCTGCCTGCATCTGGCTGCTTGAGAACCATCTCAAGAAGCAGCCAGGGGTGATTTCGTTCTCGATCAATCACACGACTCAACGCGCACGACTGGTCTGGGCCCAAGACCAGGTTCGCCTGAGTGAACTGCTAACCGCCATCCATGAATTAGGCTACACCGCCCGCCCCTACCAGGCCGACGAAGCCGAGCAGACCCTGAAAGCCGAACATCGCACCATGCTGATCCGGTTGTTAGTTGCCGGCGCCGGTTCGTTTCAGACCATGATGCTGGCGTTCCCGTTGTATTTTGAGCTGGTCAGTGAGTTATCGCCAGAATTTGTCAGTTTCTTTCGTTGGTTCAGCTTGCTCGTGGCAACCCCCGTTTTGCTTTACAGTGCGCGGCCGTTTTTCGAGAATGCCTGGCGTGATCTGAGCACCAGGCATCTGACTATGGATGTCCCGGTTGCCATTGCCATCGGCCTGGCCTATGTCGCCAGTGCCTGGGTCACCGTTTTCGGTGGCGAAGAGGTGTATTTCGAGTCGGTCTGCATGTTTACCTTTTTCCTGCTTCTGGGGCGTTATGTGGAAGTGCAGGCCCGTTACCGTGCCGGCCTGACTGGCAGCGCATTGGCCGGATTCCAGCCAACCGTCGCAGCCATGGTACGCGATGGCCAGACAGACATAGTGCCAGCCCATGAAGTCAAAGCCGGCGATATTATCCGTGTACGACCGGGCGAGACACTGCCGGTAGACGGAGAGATCGTTTCTGGTGAATCCACGCTCAACGAAGCGGCCCTGACCGGCGAATACCTGCCTGAATCCCGGGGCCCTGGCGACACCGTTCATGCGGGCAGCATCAACGGCGAGAACCCTCTTGATATCCGGGTTGTCAAAGCCGGTGCGGAAACCCGGCTTTCCGGCATCCTCCGGATACTGGACAGGGTGCAGTCCGAGAAGCCTCCGGTGGCGCGCCTGGCAGATCGCATTGCCGGAAAGTTTATTCGCCAGGTGCTGATACTGACACCCCTGGTCTGGGGCGGCTGGGTTCTGGCCGGCGCCGGTAACGCCTTTGATATCGCCTTGTCAGTGCTGGTGGTTACCTGTCCCTGCGCCCTCTCTCTCGCAACGCCAACGGCGCTGACCTCGGCCACCATGCGTTTGCGAAAATTCGGCTTTCTGCCCACCAAAGGTCACACGCTGGAATCCCTGAACAGCATCGACACCGTGGTCTTCGATAAAACCGGTACCCTGACCCGTGGCGAGCTTACCCTGACCGGCAGTCAGGCCTTTAGCGATATGGACCTGGCCAGCTGCCTGAAACTGGCCGCTGGTCTGGAAATACACTCTGAACACCCGATCGCCCGGGTCTTCCACCAGCGCACCTCGGTGGCCGTGGAGAATGTTAGCAACCACCTGGGTGGGGGCTTATCGGGAAGCTTTAATGGTCAACCGGTGTTTATCGGCCACAAGGCGTTCGTTGAGCAGCACACCTCGGCCCCGCCACCTCATGCGGAAACCGCTTCTGGCATGGAAATCTGGCTTGCCACCAGCGATCAGTGGCTCGCCCGCTTTCAACTGGACGATCAGATCAGGGAAGATGCCGCGCAAGCCATCAAGGCACTTAACAAGGCCGGTATACAGACCATCCTTCTCAGTGGTGATCGATCAGCCCACGTCCAGCAGGTTGCCGAGGCACTGGGTATCAAAACGGCGATCGGGGAAGCATCACCGGAACAGAAACTGGAAGTGCTCGATCAACTTCGCGCGGAAGGCCACAAAGTGATGATGGTGGGCGATGGCCTGAATGACCTGCCCTCCATGGCCGGAGCGGGCATCTCGGTGGCCATGGGCACCGCTGCCGATCTGACCCAGTTGAAAGCCGATGCCGTGCTGATGAACGGCCAGCTGATGCAACTGCTCGAGGCGATCAAGGCAAGCCAGCAAACCCGCAGGATTATTCGACAAAATATGGTCTGGGCTTTCGGCTACAACGTCGCCGCCTTGCCCCTGGCAGCGGCAGGCCTGATCACCCCCTGGATGGCCGCCATCGGGATGTCTGCCAGCTCTCTTGTGGTGGTGCTCAATGCCCTGCGTCTGGGCTCATCATCAAAAAGGTCCGGCCAGGAACCGGATACGGTTGGCTCTCAGGCTACGGCTTGATACCGTAATGACCTACTTATCGTTTAGGAGCGCATTGTGCAGATAGTCATGTTCCTGGTCCCGCTGATGCTGCTGCTGGTGGTCGGCGGACTTGTGCTGTTCTCCTGGGCGGTCAAGAACGGCCAATACGATGATCTCGAAGGCCCGGCTCACCGCATCCTCTACGATGACGACAACGATATGATTCCGAAGGAGTCCCGACAGTCGGACCCAGAGCCCGGCGATGATCAGGATAGCGAGAACAACGCAGACCAGCCGGACAACAAAGCCTGAATGGCTGCAGAACTCTACCTCAGTTATTCCAGTGCCTTCCTGATCGGGCTTCTGGGCAGCACTCATTGCCTTGGCATGTGCGGTGGCATCAGCGCCTCGCTGTCGATGGCCCTGCCGGTCGGGAAGGGATTTCGGTTCAGACAGTCACTGATGTTACTGGCGTTCAATTTGGGCCGGATAGGCAGCTACACGCTAATTGCAGCAATAATCGCCATCCTGAGCACCAGCATGGCGGGTCAGGGCCGCTGGGCCGCCATGATATTGATGACAGTCGCTGGATTGCTACTCATCTTTATGGGACTGTCCATGGGACAGTGGTGGCAAGGCATCCGAGTGGTAGAGAAGGTGGGCGCTCCGGTGTGGCGAAAGCTGTCACCGCTGACCCGGCGCTTCATTCCGGTGAACAATCCGGGCCAGGCGGTGGCGCTGGGCGCTCTCTGGGGCTGGTTACCCTGCGGACTGGTCTACAGCACGCTGGGCTGGGCGGCCCTGCAGCCGACTGTGCCGACCGCTGCCCTGACCATGTTTTTCTTTGGCCTGGGCACCTTGCCATCCATGCTGGCCACCGGTTACGCAGCCCATTGGATTCGCAACTTCCAGAGCAATGTCGCGCTCCGGAAAATCAGCGGTGCCCTGCTGATTCTCTTTGGTTTGTGGACTCTGCCCCTGCAGGCGCTGATCCACTGATTTGGCGCTCAGGACTCACAGATTGAGCACATCCAATCGCCCGTAGTCCACATCTGGCTCGGCGGTCTGTACCGCTTGGCGCTTACCGCCCAAACGCTTTCCTTCCCTGAAGTCATAAAGATTCGGGTCGGCCAGGTGCGATGGTTCAACATTGCAAATGGCCCGAAACATCGTTTCCAGCCGCCCCGGATGCTGTTTATCCCAGCCCTGAAACATCTCTTTAATCACCTGACGCTGAAGATTCTCCTGCGATCCGCACAAATTGCAGGGAATAATCGGAAAGTCCCGGAGTGCGGCGTAGCGGGCAATATCCTTTTCGCGGGCGTACGCCAGCGGGCGGATGACGGTATTGCGCCCGTCATCACTGTGCAGAACCGGTGGCATCGTCTTCATTTTGCCACCATAGAACATGTTCAGAAACAGGGTTTCGAGCAAATCATCCCGGTGATGGCCCAATGCGATCTTGGTAACACCATGCTCCTCGGCAAAATTGTAGAGAATTCCCCGCCGTAACCGTGAACACAAGCCACAAGTGGTCTTCCCTTCAGGCACCTTTTCCTTAACAATACTGTAGGTGTCCTTCTCAATGATGTGATACTCGATACCGAGTGCGTTCAGGTATTCGGGGAGAATTTCCTCGGGAAAGCCGGGCTGCTTCTGATCAAGGTTCACCGCGATCAGTTCGAAAGCGACAGGGGCGCTTTTCTGCAGGTTCAGCAGGATATCCAACATGGCGTAGGAATCCTTGCCACCGGACAGGCAGCACATCACCTTGTCACCGGCTTCGATCATTGAGAAATCGGATATGGCCTGCCCGACATCTCGGCGCAAACGCTTCTGCAGCTTGTTCAGCTCCAGTTTCTGGTGACGATCCTGCTCTGAGGCAGGAAACTGTTCGGGATTGGCGGTCATTGCTTGGGACATACTCTTGCACGTACACAGGATAAGTGAGCGGGCAATTATACGCGTCACACAGTTTCAGGGACAGGAAAGCAACATGGATATGTTGAGTTTACGAGAGGAAGTCAGCGGAAAACGGGCCATGAACCGGATCCGCAATCGCAACGCTATCTTGACCGCTGCGAGAGAATGCTTTCGCGAAAACGGCTATGACAATTCCACCATCCGTGACATTGTCCGCCGCACCGGCCTGGCGGCCGGCACGTTTTACAATTATTTTTCCAGTAAACAGGACATCTTTGCCGCCCTGCTTACCGATTTTCTCTCACACCTCAATCACGACATGAGCCGGCACCGGCGCACCGCCAGCTCCACCCGCGACTTCATTCATAACGCCTACCTGGCACTTTACACCGCCACCGCCCGCGACCCGGTCGTCTACGAACTCGCACACCAGAATCAGCGCGCCCTGCGCAACCTTTTCGGCTCAGACATTCTCGGCCTTGCCATGCTGTCACTGGAAGAAGACGTCCGCGATGGCATCGCCCGTGGGCTGCTTCCGGACCTCGACCCGGACTATCTGTGCGCGGCTTTTTTTGGCGTCGCCTACGATATAAGCATGTCGGTTGCCCAACGCGTGCATCAACAACCCGAGCAGGGCCTGCAAGAAGCAGAAAAAGCCGCGCGCTTTTCAACAACCTTGTTTTTGGGCGGACTGCCCGCCTTGGCAGAACTTTCAAGCCAAAGCTGACTCGCTTACCATGGCGCTATGACAACTTCTCCAAACGCAACAGACCGAAAACCTGTCGCCGCCAGCACTGGCGGCGACAGTGTGTGGCTGAGCCAACATATCCAGCACTTGCTGGTCGCGGTAGAGCATGAATTAAGAGCCGCCGGGCCGGATGGATTGAGCGAGCTGGATCTGATAAAAGCGCTGCAGAGGCAACCCTGGCAGCTGATAGGCTCGGTCAACTATCATCTGCCGGATCAACTCTATCCGGTGCATTTTCTGCTCTTCCACGTGCTGTATACGCTCAGGGATCAGCTGGCAACCTTCGGCGAAGCGTTAAGCATTTCGCCACTCCGGCTGAGCATCCGTCAGCAGCATACTATTGCCTCTGACGGATTACCGGGGGAAGAAGACAAGCTCAGAGCCTTCTACCTGGATTTGTCCAAGTACCATATGTCAGATGACACCATCCAGAAAATGATGGACGACTTCTGGAGCGGGCAATCCCGCCCGAGGCCGACTCAACCAGACGTTTCAGAGGCCGCATCAACGCTGGGTTTTTCGGCGCTGCCTGAGCAGTTTGCCCCGGTAAAACAAAGGTTTCGAAAGCTGGTCATGCAGGCGCATCCGGATCGTGGTGGCGATACCGAAGCCATTCAGAAACTTAACGGGGCCTTTTCGGTCCTGAAAGCACACTATGCATAATTCACTTCACTGAACTGCGGGATCCAGGAAGACAATGATCATAATCAAACGGTTAAACATCCTCACCATGATCACGGCCCTCTTGATGATGGCCACGACCACCGCCAACGCCGACCTGGTGATATTGCAGTACCATCATGTGGACGACAGCACGCCCGGGGCAACCAGCACCTCCCGTTCGCTGTTTGAAGCCCAGATAAAGATGATTCAGGATCTCGAGCTGGACGTTGTTCCTTTATTAAGCGGCACCCGGCAAGCTCTGGCGGGTGAACTCGAAGACAAAAGCCAGGTCGCCATTACCTTTGATGATGCCTATGAGTCGGTCTATAGCGCGGCGGCCCCGATTCTTGAGCGCTCCAACCTGCCCTACACCATTTTCGTCAATACCGATGCCATTGGCTCCCGTGGCTACATGACCTGGGACGAGCTCCGGGAGTTAGGGAGCCAGGATCACGTCACCATCGCCAATCACAGCACCGACCATGCCCATATGGCGCGACGGAGCAACGAGCCTGAAGACCAGTGGCAAGCCCGGGTAAACCGCAGCCTTGATGAAGCCCAGAAGGTTTTGAAAGACAGGCTCGGGGCCGAGGAACCCATGTTTGCCTACCCTTACGGCGAATTCGATGAAGCGCTGGAAGCCAAACTGGCCGATCGAGGCTGGCTTGGCTTTGGCCAACAATCCGGCGCGGTCGGCCGCTGGTCCCACGACACCCGGTTACCGAGGTTCCCTATGGCCAATGCTTACGGCCAACTCGGCAGCCTGAAAGACAAACTGCTGAGCAAGGCTTTTCCCGTGCCGGCGAAAGATCTCCCGGATGGCATTGTCGACCGCAATCCTCCCGCCATGAGTTTTCCCCTGGGTGAACAACTGGACGCAAACAGGCTCACCTGCTTTGCCTCCGGCATGGGTCGTATCGACTTCGAGGTGAACGGAGACACGGTTGTTGTGGAAGCGCCCAAGGCCTTCCAGAGCCGTCGCTTCCGCTACAACTGCACCCACCCGGCTGGCCAAGGCAGCTTTTACTGGCTCTCCCAGCAGTGGCTTGACCGGGATAAACCAGAAGACTAAACCCTCAGTCTTCAAAAGTAGCGATGCCCAACTCTCCAAACCGGACATGGGGTATCGCTTTCGGGCCCTGCCTGGTGTCTATGACGGTCTGGCCCTGAAGGTCCCGGTCACGGGTGAACACAATCAGCCAACGTTCACCGCGGCCTGGGAATACAGGCACCCAGGCCTCAAGGTAGCCACGTTGACGCCAGGTTTCCGGCGTGTAGTCCATGACCAGATCGGTGACCAGACGAACGGGCTGAAACTCACGATCAAGTAACGCAAGGGAAGGCACAACAAGGCCGTTGTGGGCATAGGCGCGCACCCGTGCGACAAACGCCTGAGTGGTCTCATCCGATGGCAAGGCAATCAACTGGAATGGCGATCTGCCCGAACTGAAATCATGCTCTGCTGACGCTTGATCAAGCCGGACTGCAAACTCGCGCCCCTCCTGCCATTTCTGGGCCGTGCGTGCTGAAAGCTGATCGCAACAGAGACGGTCAAACGCGGTAAATTCATCCTCCGGTTCCTGATCAATACCCAATATGGCAAAGGCGTCCGGGTCGTAACCGTCGACCGGCTCCGTGTAGTGGCTCTCGGTCCGGTGATAGACACTTGCAGGTGTGAGCTCAATCGGGGCAGCAATCAGGCCTTTTTCGACATCGGTTCGAGCGTCCGGCGTGAAATAGCTAACGCGGACGTTGCCGTCCGCATCACGCCAGGTGAAGTACGGCTGACGCTGCCCCGGTCGAACATTGCCCGCTTTCGCCAGTTCATCACCGTCAGGAAAATTGTCGAGGGTATATTCGGTGTCTTCTTGGAGTGCCGTTGCCTGAGTTCCATCAGACAACGAAGTGTCATCGGCTTGAGAACGAGCCGCCTCTCGCTCTGAATCCGGTATGCGGGTGTACTGCACCCGCCCCTGCTCATCCACCCAGGAAAAATAGCCGTCCCGTTCACCGACAGGACCGCCGCCGGACTGACACCCCATCAGTATCAGTGCTGTCAGCAACGGCGCTGCCAGATGTCTCCGTTCACCGGTTGTCATGAGCATTCCCAGCCAGCGTGGTCAGAACTTCTTTCGGAAACTAAGCCCGGCCATCACCACCCGCAACGAGGTTTTGATATCAAGACCGGCATAAGGGTTATAGATGATGTTGGTGATGTTGTCACAGTTCACGTTGCAACTGGTATCGGCAGGAATGGTTTCTATCGAGTGCAGGTACGACAGGTTCATGTCGATTTCCGTGTTCTTGTCCCACCGGTACCCCATGCCAATGCTGTAGAGGTTGGCGCCACCGAATGGCGCCATGATCGAACGCTGGTCATCGGGAATGACCGAGTCACGTATCTCCACACCGGCCCGCAGATCGAGACGGGAAGAGGCATGAAACTCCATGCCAAAGGCCCAGTTCCACTGACTTGTGAAGCCCAGAGGCAAGCGAAGTGTGTTCGGCGTCGCATTGTCTGGCGACAGAATGCGAGCAGCGTTCAGGAATTCCAGGTTACGGTCAAAGCGGAATTCAAAAGCATCCCACTGTGCGTAATCCGTCCAGCCGACATCGGCATTGATGGTGAGTTTCGGGTGCACGTCAACACTGATGCCGGTCTGAAAGTGCTGGGGATAGACCAGATCCATACTCACATTGCCTGCCTCGCGGGGCGCCCCCGATGGCAGGCTCAGGATGGCAGACGTAATGGCACCGAGCACCGAGCCGTTGACACTCTGCCAGAACCCGGACCAATCCTCGGTGTATTCAATCTCAAAGGTTCCCTTGAGATTCATGTCCGCCTCTGAGGTGTAACTTGCTCCCCAGCGGAACCAGTCCGTCGGCTCCCAGAGCACACCCAAGCTGTAGGTCGGCGAAATGGATTCCTGAACATTAATGCTGAGCGCACCTATGTCGTCCCAGGGGCCGACGTTACCGCCACACAGTGCCAGCCAGGGCTGCAGTGGCTCATCGCCACTTTCGCAGTTGAAGGCATCCTGCAGCACTTCCGCGACACCCAACAGCATGTTGGGGGCACGCATGTACTGATCGGCGGCGATGCCCATGTGCGACAGATGTATGCCCGCACCTACCGACCACTCATCATTGATCTCATAACCCACAGACGGAGACAGATACGTCGTCCGCTGCAAGGCCGTGGCTTGCGGCTGATAGCGACCAGGATCGTCTTTCTCACGATAAAACCCTGCTGCCAGCGGCAGATAGAATGCGTTGGCGAAAGTCAGTTTGGAGCCCGGCTGATTGATGCTGATACCTGCTGACGGCGCTACCGCAGGTCCAGGAGGCGCCCTCAGAATCCCATACCCCGGCAGGTACAGCGCCACGTTATTGGTGTGGCTGTGTTTATTGGCCACCGGGTCGCGCTGCTTGCCGGTATTGGGATCGATCTCCAGGCCATCAATGCCAAAAATCTCGTAACCCTCCGGTGCGTTAAAATCAGCATCGATGTCCAGGTAGATGCTCAGAAGGTTCACTTCAAACTGCCGGTCTTTCAGCTTGGTCAGACCCGCCGGGTTGTAGTGTATTGCCATGATGCCCGGCGGATCCGCCGTCACCGCGTTACCCAGTGCCAACGCCTTCGGGTGTATTGTCAGGTTCTGGGCAAGCTGGGCCTGAGCACCACACGACATGGTCGCGGCGATGAGGGCTCCCAGAATCTGCCGTTTCGGGCTGAAATATGCCATGACGTCCTTCCCTTCCCTTAAATCGTCTGCAGCTTCAATCACTCTTTGAGGCCGGAGAAATTAATGGGCAGGGATATACCCAGGGAAAAATCCGGAGCATCTTCGGTCAGACCGATGCCCAGGCTTGTGTTCACGATGGTGGTATCGCTGACCCGGGTACCCAGAGACATGCTCAGAAAACCGGTCATCTGATCCTTGGCGACCGCCTGGTCACCATTACGGAAGGTGAGCACGGTTTCATCGCTGTAACTGAGCTGGGCAGAAATACTGAGAGAGATGTCATACGACAGTGAATAGGCAAAGCCAGCGGAACCGGACAAACCAAAGCCAGGCTCAACTTTTTCCAGCAAGCGCGCACCTCGCACCTGCTCCAGACCATCCTGGGCCAGATTGTATGTTGCACTGACCGACCCGAACACGACGACCGGATCGAGCACTTTGGACATGCTTAGCCCGCCACCAAGAGAGTAATAGCCGCTGCCAGTGGACAACTGCTCCCTGATGTCAATTTCATACGGGCTGACACCGGTTTTGGAATTGAAGGTGCCGAAGAACGTTGACGATACTTTGCCCGGCACATAGGCAAAGGGTTGCCAGCGACCGGTGAAGGAAATGTCACCAAAATCATATACCGACAGGTCGTCTTCGGTATCGTACTTGACCACCAACGGGATACGGGTGCCCACGGTCAGGTTATCGAGCAAGCCATAATCGTACGAAAAGGCGTTGGTGAAATTGTGGGTCGCTGACGGCACCACATCCAGGTTTCTTACAGAACCATTAGTAATGGCAAGGTCCAGTCGCTGGTCAGCGGTGTATGAGTAATCAAACGAGTAATTCAGGGAGTGGGAGCCCTTTCTCTGCAGCGAATAGTTCTTCTCCGCCGCCTGGAATACCTCTTCCAGCTGCCTGGTGGCATCCTCGTCCCCTTCCTGCCGGGCTAGCGCCTCACGCGCCTGGTCCACGTTTCCGTCCTGCGCCAGCGCCAAGCCCGGAAGCAGACCAGCCGCGGAAACAAGGATAAAGCCTCGCACAAACCAACGATTCATCCTGACTCCCTACTTTTTATTGGTTTTATTCCTGTTTCGGGTTTTGCCCGAAAAATTAGTTGCGACGGTAATACAGCTGTTTTCGGGTATTCTCTACGCTACCGTCCGGATTGTTTTTCTGACGTTCGAGCACATTCTGGATGCGCCTCTCCGTGGACTCGTGAAACGCCGGCATTTGTTGCAGCGCCAGTAACGTCATCGTCTGATCATCAACAAACCGAAGGTCTTCCTCTTTCAGCTCGAGATTGTCGAGGGGCTTGTCACTACCCGGAAAAACAATGAACAGAACGTTGTCGTCCCACTTTTCCTGAAACTGATCCAGGGTAAAGGAGATGTTGCCTACGGCTGGATCAGCCAGGTACACACGACCATCACGAATGGTTCTGAGTACCACAAAATGTTTGAATCCGGCGTGGTCAATCGGAACGATAGCCGGATGATCCAGCTCCATCAGGTCGTCAATTTTTGCCCGGAAGCCGCCAGAAGGGTAACCAAGTGCTGTGACCAGCCGCTTCATGTCGAGCATGGAAAAGGCCCGTCGTTCAACAATGCGCTCGCTTTCGCCGTAATGGAGCAGCCCTTCCATCACCTGCCGCTCAGACAGATTGCGGCCAAGATAGAAGTTCAAAACCGTGGTTAATGCCGCACTGCCGCAACTGTAGTCGTACGCCTGACGAACAATGTTCCGGAAATTCTGCTCCACCAGGGGTTCAACACGAATGTCGGAGCGAAGACGTACGTCGGTAGGATCAACGTCTTGCTGTAATACGATGGTGCCCCGGTCAAATGGCTCGACCTCGGTTGCTTCCTGCACCATGGTGAACGTGAGAATGGATCCGGCCAGCACCAGCAGCATTTTGGAAAGTCCCTGTTTTTATTAGGTGTGCAACTTATCGTGTTACATGTTGTTACGGTAAGATACCGAAATCACGACGGGCTTAAAGATAACTGTGCCTCAAATCTGTCGCTACACAGGGGGGCTTGATGGGGCGGTTTGAGAACTGGTTCATGCCTCGGTCGAGGCGGCAGGGTGAGCGGGCTCCGGATCACTTTCCAGAGCCCGCGATGCAACATTGATCAAAGCGTAAAGACAACGCCCAGCAACGCATAGCTGATCATAGTGACCACGACCACCCCGATCAGATTCAGAGCAAAACCCGCACGAATCATGTCGGATATTTTCATGTGGCCGCTTGAGAACACAATGGCATTGGGCGGTGTTGCAACTGGCATCATAAAGGCACAACTCGCGGCAATCGCCGCCGGCACGGTCAGCAACAGTGGTGACACTTCCTGCGACATCGCCAAGGCACCCAGCAGTGGCAGGAAAGCCGCGGCGGTTGCAGTGTTGCTGGTGACCTCGGTCAGAAAGATAATGACCGTCGCCACCAGGGCAACCATCACCAGGGTTGGCAATACACCGGCCACACCCAGGCTCTCAGCGATCCACTCCGCCAATCCGGAACTGCTGATCACTCCAGCCATCGCCAGGCCGCCGCCAAACAGCAGTAGAACGCCCCAGGGCAGCTTACTGGCCGAATCCCAGTCCAGAACAAACACCCGCTCCTTGCGGTTGACCGGAATGATGAACATCGCTATGGCTGCTGCGATGGCAATGCCGGTGTCGCTCAACCAGGGCATCAGGTTGGCCGACAGTAAAGGGCGGAAAATCCAGGCGGCAGCGGTTGTGACGAATACCAGGGCTACCAGTTTTTCACCCCGGCTCATGGCGCCCAGTTTGGCCAGCTCCGCCCGAATCATTTCACCACTGTCTGCCGAGCCACCCACACCGAAATCTTTCCGGGTCAGCCACCACCACGCCAGCACCAGCATGACCACAGACACAGGCACTCCCAGCAACATCCATTGCGCAAAGCCCACCGAGATACCCTGATTCTCGCTGAGATACGCCGCCAGCAGAGCGTTCGGGGGCGTACCGATCAGTGTGGCAATACCGCCAATGCTGGCGGAATAGGCAATCGCCAATAACAGCGCGGTCGCATAGCGGCGCACACCATCCGGATCAGACGAATCCATCATGGCAATCACTGACAAACCGATCGGTAACATCATGATGGCGGTAGCAGTATTGCTCACCCACATGCTGAGAAACGCGGTTGCCAGCATAAATCCGGCGATCTGGCGCCTGGGTTGATCACCTACAGCCCTGAGCGTCAACAAAGCGATCCGACGATGCAAGTTCCATCGTTGCATGGCCAGCCCCAGGGTAAAACCACCCAAAAACAGAAAGATAATCGGGTTGGCATAGGGCGAGGTAGCCTGGCCGATGGTGCCCAGTCCCAGTGCCGGTACCAGCACGATGGGCAACAGTGCGGTGGCCGGGATGGGAATGGCTTCAGTTGACCACCAGGTGGCCATTAATAACATCAATCCCAGCGCGGCCCAGGCCTCCTGACCCATTGTTTCAGGGGCTGGCACAATCCAGGTTATCAACAAAAACACAGCACCCAGTACCAGGCCGATCACCTGGCTTTTTGGTAAACCCTCTGCGTTTTGCTCTGCCGCCGGCTGATCAGTCATGTGTTACCACTCTGGTTCGTTGGATTAAGTCGGTATGTTCAGTCACCGGCGCAATTTACACAAACCGTGGTATATGGCAAGACCTGCAAACGTCTTGGGTCGATTGCTTCACCACAACCCTCGCACTCATCCCCCAGGCCATTGTTGATGCGATCCAGGGCACGGGCTATCTGCACCAGTTCGGTCCGGGTTTCCTGCTCCAGAGAGTCCACCACTTCGTCGTTTTGTGTCTGTGTCGCCTGCTCCTCAGAATCCTTATCAAGCGCTCCGGTTTCACGCCGTTGATGAGCCTCGTAACGGGCCAGTCTGGCCTCGAGATCCGCCTTCAGGGTTTCCAGTTCGGCTATGCGGTTGGTCATCGTACTTTCCTTTTAGGTAATGAATCAGCCTCACCCTAGAGAATATGCCGAATTCTGGTTTGACGCCTGTCAAAATCGTGTCATTCGCTTTCGGGTAAGCTGACCATCCAGCCATCCCTTACAAAGGAGTTGTAACCAATGAACACTGATATGTTCGACAAAGCCAACCGTCTTAATGAAACCCTGTTCGCCCAGTTCAGCAAGGCCACCGAGATGCAAATGGAAGCCTTTCGCCGTTATGCCGACGTCGCCATGGAGCAGGCCAAAAAGGTCTCCGAAGTCCGGGACCTGGATGGGCTGAAGCAAGTCACCTCCGAGCAGGCGGAAACACTGAAATCGCTGAGCGAGCAATTCACCAGTGACTGGAAAGCCTGGCAGGACTACCTGAATGAAACCCGCGAGCAGGTGCAGCAAGTATTCGCCGCCGACGCACCGGAACCGGCCAAGGAAAAAGCCCCGGCCAACAAAGCCGGCGGAAGCAAGACCACAGCCTGATCAGGTCTGCTCTGCAAGGGTCGGACTGGCATCGCCGGTCCGACCGTTTTTTTTATTTACCGGCAGGAGCCTGTCATGTTTGGTCTGGACTTCATCAGCAAAACAACAAACCAACTGGTCAAGACCTTTGAGGACAATGTCCGCCAAGGTCAGCAGCAGCTGGAGAACTTACTCGGCGATACCGGCATGATTGATGATGCCAAGCTATCGACGCTGAGTGAGGCCTCAGATGCCTATCGCACCATGGCACAAGACCTGCTGTTGCACCCACTGAGATTTGCCAGTGCCGAAATTGACCTGACCAAAAAACACCTGGGTCTGGCGCGCTACACCCTGGCCAGACTGACCGGAAAACAACCCGAGCCAGTGACTCTGGCAGACCCGGACGACCGCCGTTTTCTGGCTGAGGACTGGCAAAAACACCTGCCTTTTGACGTGCTGCAACAGGCCTACCTGATCAATTCGAAAGCATTCCTCAACTGGGTTGAGAGCATGGAAGGGATACCCGGCCCGAGTCGCGACCAGATGCTGTTCTACGCCCGTCAGCTGACCAGCGCCCTGTCGCCGTCCAATTACCCCTTGTCTAACCCGGAAGTGCTGCGCATTACCTGGGAGCGCAAAGGCATGAATCTTGTGGATGGTGCCCGCAACCTCGTTGAGGACATACGTCAGAATCCGGGTCTGTTCAATGTGGCCATGACGGATCGATCTGCGTTCCAGGTCGGCGGCAATCTGGCCACCACACCCGGCCAGGTGGTGTACCAGAACGAACTGATGCAACTTATTCAGTATTCACCCACCACCCAAACCGTTGCCCAGCGGCCACTGTTGATCGTTCCGCCCTGGATCAACAAGTTCTATATCCTGGATCTGACCGAGAAGAACTCCTTTATCCGCTGGCTGGTCAGTCAGGGCCAAACGGTGTTTGTGGTGTCCTGGCGCAATCCCGGGCCAAGGCAAAAAGACAAAAGCTGGGATGATTACATGGCGCTTGGCCCACTGGCCGCGATCGAGGCCGTGCAAGAGGCCACCGGCGAGGAGCAAATGAACGCCATTGGCTACTGTATCGGCGGCACACTGCTGGGTTCCACCATGGCCTGGCTGGAGAAAAAACAGCGCAGCCCTATCGTCAGCACCACCTACCTGACCACCTTGCTGGACTTTTCCGATCCCGGCGGAATTGGCGTGTTCATTAATGATCATTCCATCCGCGGTATTGAGCGGGCCATGAACAGAAAAGGGTTCCTGGACGGCCGTGCCATGGCGTTCACGTTCAATCTGCTGCGCGAGAATGATCTGTTCTGGTCTTACTGGACCAACAATTACCTCAAAGGCTTGAAGCCCGCTGCGTTTGATTTGCTCTACTGGAATACCGACGGCACCAACCTGCCCGCGCGAATGCACAGTTATTATCTCCGGGAAATGTACCTGCATAACCGCCTGGTTGAGCCCGATGCGCTGACCATGGCCGGCGAAACCATCAACCTGGCAGAGGTACAGGTGCCATCCTTTTTCCTTTCCGCCCGGCAAGATCACATCGCGAAATGGAAGACCACCTATGAAGGCGCGAAAGTGTATGGCGGTGACGTAACATTTGTACTTTCTGGCTCCGGACACATTGCCGGCGTGATCAATCCGCCCTATAAAGAGAAGTATGGTTACTGGACCAACGACACCGTAAACGCTGACCCCGATCGCTGGTTTGAAGACGCCGAACATCATCCGGGATCGTGGTGGCCCCACTGGAAAACCTGGATTCAGACCTACGAGGGTGAGCAAGTACCTGCCCGCCAGCCCGGCGATGGCAAGTTGACGATTATCGAGGATGCACCCGGCAGTTACGTGAAAGTAAAAGCCGCTGAGGCAGGACGTGAATAGACACTATGACTGAAACACTGACAGAGCCAGCCCAGGGACGGTCGTTTCCCATATCGCGCATCATGCACAGCGGGCTGTTGCTGCAGTGTGCCCCGGATTCCACCATAGCCGATGCGGCGGCGCGCATGTCGGAGCATTCGGTCAGCTCCATCCTGATCAGCGACAACGATCAGGTCATCGGCATCTGGACCGAGCATGATGCCCTGGCTGTCGACTTCGCCAATCCGGTCCATTTCAATCGACCGGTCAGTTCTGTCATGAGCGCGCCGGTGCTCTCCTTACCCAGCTCCACAGACGTCGGTGAAGCTGCCATCAGGCTCAAAGACAGCGGTAAGCGGCATTTTTTGGTAACCAATGAAGCGGGGCTGCCCGTCGGTATACTGTCTCAGACTGACATTGCACTTAACCAGGGCCTTGAACCCTACCTGAGATTGAGAGAAGTACGATCTGCCGTGCTCCGACCGCCAATTCTGGTGCCTGGCACTCAACCCCTGGCTGAGGTTGCCGCCCACATGCATCGTCATCATACCGATGCGGTAGTGGTAAGCTGCGCGGAGCAAGGCCTCGGCATTCTGACTGAACGAGACATGGTGCGTTTTATTGCGCGCCACACCAGCAACACCCCGGTCAGCAAACTGGCCACCCGCCCTTTGCTGACCGTAAGTGAGGACGACCCCCTGATTCGCGCCCGGGATCTGCTGATCGATCATCGCATACGCCACCTGGCGGTGGTGAATCAACACAACGAGGTGACCGGCCTCATCGGCTACCATGACATGCTCGCGGGCGCCGAACAGATGTACCTTGATGACCTTCGCAAAACCCTGGAACAACGGGATCAGGCCCTGGCGAAATCCCGTCAGACACTGCAACTGGCAGAGCGGGTGATCGAGTCGTCCTTCGAGGGCATCATGGTGACCGACAAAGACGTCCGCATCGAGTTTGTAAACCCGGCCTTTAGCCAGTTAACTGGCTATACCGCCGAGGAGGTGATCGGCCGTACGCCGGAACTCTTGTCCTCCGGCCGTCACGACACGGAATTCTATAAACGCATGTGGCACTCGCTGGCAACTCATGGTTACTGGCGTGGCGAGATATGGAACCGACGAAAAACCGGCGAACTCTACCTGGAACTGCTGACGATCACGGCCATCACCGATGACACAGGCAACACCACCCACTACGCCGGATTGTTTACCGACATCACCCAGAACCGCAAGAACGAAGAACAGATCCGCCAGTTGGCCTATTACGATGCCCTGACCGGAGTGCCAAACCGGAGGCTTCTGGAGGATCGCCTGGAGCACGCCATTCGCCATGCCCACCGCAAGGAAATGCTACTGGCCGTGATGTTCATGGACCTGGACCGGTTCAAGGAAGTGAACGACACCCTGGGCCACGCGGTGGGCGATGAACTCCTGCTGCAGTTCACCCGTCGAGTCCACGACTGCCTGCGGGAAGACGACACCCTTGCGCGTCTGGGTGGCGACGAATTCATCGTACTGCTGCCCGAGATGGAAGCACTGAACGATGTGTTGGCCGTTGCCGAACGGCTCATCGACATCAACCGCACACCCTATCGAATCAATGAGCACCATGTTCAGATCGGCTCAAGCATCGGCGTCAGCCTGTACCCGGAGGATGGCACCACGGTGCAGGAACTCATCAACGGCGCCGATATTGCCATGTATCGGGCAAAAAGGAGGGCCGAAACAGCTATCAACTGTTTAAGCCCGTCAACGTAGAAATCGCCTGAAACCTTATCACAGCGTCCGACAGCGTCCCTGCAGGCCGGTTTTCAATGCCATCAGGTCATCAGCTGGAGAGCAGTTCAATCGGGTATCGGATAGTGGTCTTTTCAACCCCTGGCCGCTGCCCGAAATCCACTAACCTCAGACGGTTACAGATCCTTGTTTCAAGGGCCGGTTCGTTAAGGGTTGACTCAACCACAGAGCAACTTGAAACAGCACCACTTTCCTCTATAACCAACTCCGGCGTTATGCTGCCTTGCAACGAAGGCTTCCGGCGTAACTCCCGGTTGTAGATACTGTAGATTGCTGACTTGTTGGCATCCATGGTTCGTCGCAACTCTTCCTTGCTGCGGGTTCGGGCAGCGATTTCCTGCTGTTCCCGGCGGCGACTCTCTTGTGCTGAGGCAACCCGCTCAGCCTCGACGACTTCGGCGCGCTGGCGCTCGGCCAGCGCAACCTGACCGGTTTCCCGATTCAGTGCCTCCTCGTTGACACCGCTGCTTCTGGTGTTTTCGGTGGCACGGGATGCCAGAGTATCGCCGGATTTCCGCGCGATCGGCTCAGCGGTGTTGGTCACCGGGCCCTCCAGATTTACCGACTCCGCCAGAGAACTGAGTCTGGAGAGTTCATTGCCCATCGCCAGAATGCCAGTGTTTTTTGCCTTTTCACGGGCTTGCGCGACCTCTTCCGGTTTCGGTTCTGGTTTTGGCTTTTCAGTCACCTGCACCCTGGGTTCCGGAGCCGGCTCCGGCTTGGGTTCAGGTTTCGCCTGCTCCAACGGTTTTTCCTCAGGCTCTGGCCGCTCGGGCTCAGGTTCGGGCCGCGTCGGTTTTGGCGGCTCTTTCTTCTCGATGATCAGCTTGGCCAGTTGGGGTGGCAAAGCCTCCTGTTCCTGCCTGTCCTGCTCTGGCAGTTCTACCCAGCTGACGTAGCCAGCAAATACAAGGAACAAGGGCACGACCAAAACAGCGGCGGTCAGAAGCCGCTTACGCTCCCCCCGCTCCTGGTTCCAGGGCAGTCCGTACCGGTAATCCATCGTGGTCAGACCCCCTGTTCCGTACGCTGATTCACCGCCAGGGAAATGCTGGCATAACCGGCGTCCACACAGGTGGACATGATTTTCTTGAGCAGCTCATAAGGCAGCTCCCGGTCTGCAAGAATGGTGATGGCACGACCGGCATCCGGGGCAGGTGCTGACGAACGGCTGGCCTGGTAGTCCAGCTCCTGCTTCAGGGACGGCTCAACCTGCCCGTCGAAGATCTGGAAGGCGTCGCGCTTCACCACCAGCCGACCATTCACCAGGATATCGCTGTCGGTCACGGTCAATGCCAGCACATCACCCGGAGGTTGCTGAGCCGAGGAATCCGGTAGTTTGATGGTACTGTTCTGGTTCAGTACCTGAACGTCAGACGAGGAGTTCACCATCAGGAAGAACACGAGGATGGTGAAGATATCCATCAGCGACACCAGGTTCATCTTTCCCTGGCTCTTGTTGCGCCGATAGTGGCGTTTCAGTCGGCGGGCCTTGGCGGATTCTTTCATGAGCTCACCGCCGCGGATCCCGACGTCGGAGCCGGAGCATCACCGAGTGAGATCTCGGGGAACAGTTCAGCCTCCACAACACTCCCTGCCACCACGGCTTCATAGGAGCGAACAGTGTCCATCACAGAAACCAGGGACTGATAGGAGGTTTGCCTCGACGGCATAATAATCACATCCTTCTTGTCCGGCACCCGGCTTTTGATTTCCTTCATGACATCCTTGAGTACAACGAAATCATACTCACCCTCACGCCGGGGAATGTCCTTGATGACTCCGCCCTGATTGTCAGCGACGACCAGCCGATCCTCATAGATCACAACCTGGACTTGCAGTTCCTCGGCCTGCTCCGCCGACAGGCTGTCACCGGTCGGAAAGTTCAGTTCCAGAACGCTGGTATGGGCAAACACCATATTGAGCAGCAGTACCGGCACCAGCACGATCATAAGGTTCATGAACGGCGTGATGTCGAGGTCGGCCTCACTCTGTAAGCGACGATGTTTCCGTCTCATGGCCTGATATCCTTCTGGCTGATTATCAGGCCGGGCTGCCGGCCGGTGTTGCTACCTGGGATGGCGCAGCGGCACTCTGAGCCTGGGGTTGAGCAGCGGACTTATTGACGGCACCGTCACTGAGAAGGTTAAGCACCTTGATACCGGCCATTTCGAAGCTGTCGACAATTTCATTGGTCTTGGTCTGCAACAGGGAGTGAATCAGCAGCATCGGGATGGCCGACATCAGGCCAAACGCGGTGGTGTTCATGGCCACCGAAATACTCTGGGACAACAGGCTTGCCTTCTGGGCCGGATCCGCAGCCGCAACCGCAGTGAACGCCGCAATCAGGCCTATGATGGTACCGAGCAAACCCAGCAGCGTGGCGATGTTGGCCAGAGTTGCCAGATACTGAGTGCGCTTTTCCAACCTTGGCATGACATCCAGCAGGCCCTCTTCCATGGCGTACTCCATCTCTTCACGACCCTGGCGGCGAGCCAGGCGCTGCAGCCCGAAGCCAATCATGGTCGACATGGCACTGCCAGACTCCTGGGAGTAGTTCAGGGCGCCTTTCAGATCGCGCTTGGCAATCATCTGGTGCAAACGATTGAAGTCCCTGCGGTTAGTCAGTTTCTGAGCGGAGAGGTAAACGTAACGTTCAATGGCAACAATGAGTCCGACAATCAGCACAACGGCAATCGGAAACATAAAAAAGCCACCTTCCTGAAAGAAGCGAACGGCGGTATCGATCATTATCTGGGCACTCCATGGTCCGGTTTTCAAATCAGTCTATGCGCGACCAGTGCTCGAAAGGGTAAGTTCGCGAAAGTCTGTGTGAGGGTTTGTTTAATCTTGCGCAGGAACACATCGGGAAGGTGAGCTACGTCACACTCTATTCCCCGGTTGATGTTTGAACCTGTTCGATGAACGCCTGGTGATACCGGATGAACCGCTGAAACTCATAGCGCTCCAACGACCTGGAACCCTGGTCAACCATCAGGCGTTCTTCGGGTGCCCGCAGCTCATCCACTTCCGGCGGCTGCCAAGGCACCAGGTACATCACCGTCGGCACTTCCTGGTCGCCACGAATACGGGTTCCTTCAATGGTTACCACTCCCGACGATTCCTGGGCCTGCAACCCGGGGTTGGCGGCCAGGAGCGTGGATAACGCCACAACTATCAACGCGAAGCGTTTCATATCAAGTCTTCCACATCAGATTCTGTTTTTCGCATCAAAAATCCAGTCTTCCAGTCTCGGGTGCGGCTCGCTGGCAACGCTTTGATAGCGCTCATAGAGCTCAACAGCCTCCGCCGGCTTGCCCAGGTAAATATCCAGCAGGAACGCCAGATTGATAATCGCGGGCTCATAATCCTGACCAGCAGCCAGAGCAGCACGATAATACCGCTCCGCCTCACCAAAATCTCCGGCGTTCCGGGCAATCACGCCCAGGTGATTCAACGCCTGGAGATGCTGGGGATTCGCCACCAGAGCCCGTTCAAACCATTGTTTCGCGGTCTCGGTATCCTCTGCCTGAAAGGCCATGATTCCCAGGTTTGCCATTGGGCCGGCTTTCTCAGGGTACTCCAGAGCCAACTGTTCAAACTGCGCCTTCGCCTCGACCAGGTTGCCCTGCTCCATGTTATGAACCGCCTCCCGGAAGGACACCTCCAGAGCAGCCAGGTCTGCTGCCTGATCCTCCGACTCTACCGGTGACGGAGCCGTCACACAGCCGGACATCGTGAGCATCGCCAGAAGACAGATTCCGCAAGCCCTAGTCCAGTTCATTGACAACTCCCGCAGTCATTTCTTCCTTCCGGTAACGACCAGGCAAAAGCACCTTCAAGGCCTCATAGCTGCGCCTGACCCACTCATCAAAAATGCCCTCACGGGCGCGCTGGATATTCTTCTCGTGAATATCAATGGCGTTGTCCTCGAAGGGATAGGCTTGCTCTTCAAGCAGAAGCTCATACTGGGCCAACTCAAGTTCGCTCAACCCCGTGGGCCTCTCAGAATCCATCAGGTCCGCACCCAGACGTGCGTAGATATGTGCAATCTGGTAGCCAGCCTCGGTGGTAAATGACGACAAGCCATAGCCGGCAGTTTTCTGATAGGCATTAACTGCTCTTTCGAGCGCGTCGGTTTTTGCGGTCATGCTCTCGTTCAGAGGGAGCGTCAGGCGAATGCTGTCATACCGGGCAAGGGCATCGCGGGCGAGGATGGCAGAGGCCGACGCAGCGAGATAGCGCATGCGATCGTCCGCCGCGCTCGGGTTACCCTCCACCGTTTCCATCTGCTTGCGCAGCCAGTAATCCCGCCTTTCGATATCGCGCTCTTGTTGATACAGCTCGGACAGCCGGTTGGCCGCTTCCATGTAAACGTCCGCCGGCTCGGGATGGGTGTTTGCGTAGTTGCGCCAGGTGTCGATCGCCTTGTCCCGGTTTCCGGCCTGATCGTAGAGTTCTGCCGCAATTAACAGGTTTTCTCTTCTCTCTTCCGGGGTACTGGCCAGGGCAACCATTCGCTGAAGTTCATCGGCGGCCTGCTCCCACTGCTCCGTTTCACGGTAGGCCAGCGCCAGTTTTGCCGGGACCGTGTCAATCAGCGCATGATCCGGGAAGGTCCTGCGAAATCCGTTCAGCACGCCAATGGCCTGGTCCCAAAGATTGGCGGTGATAAGAAGGGAGCCAGCATCGTATTCCGCATTTGCCCGCAGAATGGATTCTGGAACGGTCGAACCCACTCTCAGGAATTCGCTGACCGCAGCCTCCGCATTGCCTGCATCCGCTAGCTGCTCCGCCTGCCGATAGACGGCGGCGGCCAGATTTTCACGCACACCGCGCCTGCGTTCGTCATCTTCCGCCATCGTCGCCAGGGCATCACGGTAGGCCTGTTCTGCCTCTGCGTGTCGTGCCAGTTCGGACAGACTGTGGCCAGACAACAGCAGGACTTCTGTCATTAACTCGGCCGGAGGAGCCGGCTGCCAGGTTATCAGGCGGGCCGCCATGTTGATGGTCTCATCCCAGTTTTTCTGGTCAAACTCCCGCTGCAGTGCAATGTAGTAAACCGACGGTGCTCTTGAGTCTCCGGGGAAGGCATTTGCAAATCGCAGCCGGTTCAACTGCTGCAGCTCCTGCCAGGCCACCTGCTCCGATACCGGCTCGTTGCCCCAGGTCGTTGCATACTCCCTGAAGGCCAGCACCGAAGCATACCCCGCCTCAGCTGCGCGCTCGGGCACACTGTCATTCGGATAGTCATAGGCAACCCTTTCAAAGGCTGCGATTGCCGCCGGCCAGTCTTCCAGCTCCAGATAGGTCTCACCCAGAAGGAAAAGACGCTCGGGAGTGCGCGGATGGTCCGGGAAAGTAGCCGCAAATTCCGCGTAATATCCGGCGGCCGTGCGGTAGTGATCGACCGCCTGCCGCTCATCCGTGGCCTCGCCTGCCAACAGGAACTGACGATCCGCCAGTTCCGGCAACAGCTGTTCCAGCTGTTGCTCGATAAAACCGGTCGCTTCGGGGCCAGCTGACTGCCAGTAATCGCTGTAGATTCCGTAAAGGCTGACAAATCCTGCTTTTCGCTCCGGGATGGTACGGGTAAAGCCGGCGAGTTCCAGGGTATCGATGATCCGGATGTGGTAGCGCGGCGCCCAGGGGCTTGCAGGGTGATCTTCTATATAAGCTTCAAAGACATCGATCGCATCACTGTATTGTTCTCTGTCCAGCAAAAGCTCACTGTAACGGTCGTAGACCAGGATTTCATAGGGACGCCCACCGGTCTGGCGAAACAGCGCCTGCAGGGTTTCAGCACCATCAAGGTATGACAGAGACAACCCCACGACCCGAAACAGATCCTCGATCAGTGTCTGACTCCGCTGATCAACGCTGGCCACCGATTGCCCATCAGGCATCACCAGATCAAGCACTTCTATATAGCTGAGCAAGGCCTCCCGGTAATTCGCCTGCTTGAACAGACTCCAGCCTTTCATGTAATGCGCGTTCACCAGAAACGACGCATCGGCCATACGTTCCTGGCTGGCCAGGGTAACCTCATTGAACGCCTGCTCAGCTTCCCGGTACCGGCCATCGATAAACAGCAGATCTCCCCGTCGAAATTGCGCCTCAATCCAGTACTCCGAATTGGGATAACGAAGCACGAGAGTGTTCAGAGCGTCCAGCTGTTGGGGTGTGGCACCCCGAAGCTCCCAGGCTCTGGCAAGCTGATAGAGGATCTGATCATTGCCTACGCGCTCGGGATATTCCGACAGGAGGCGCTGGTAAGCGTCAATAGCAGCGGAGAGCTCATCGACGGCGGTATCGGCCATCTTCCGCTCCGCCCGCTGAAACTCCAGATCAGCCAGCCGGTGACGGATGGTGACCTGCTTTCGGGGATCGTCCACCAGTGGCAAGAGCGCCTTGTAGCTGTCCATCACCGCCTCGATGGGAACATCACCCGTCGGCTCGCTGCCAGCCTCGATACCTTCAGGCCCTTGCCGGGTGTCGATCGCCGGAAGCGCGGCCACGGTACCCTCACGGACCCGGGGCATTTCGTCGCCACCAACGGGTATCATCGACTGCAACAGCTGGCAGCCACTTGCCATGACAAGGACCCCGGCGATGACACCTCCTTTGAGGAGGTTAGCGAGTGTCTGATTACTCATCACCGACACCTGCACTTTGCGACGCACTGAACAGCTGGTCCGCCAGCCTCGCCTGAGCATGACGGGAAGCCAACAGATAGCCTTTGAGCTCTTCCTGACGGGCAACTAGCATTCTGTCTACCTGGCTCAGGAGGCCATGCCGGGCATTGCCGAGTGCAACGGAAATTTCTTCGCCAAGAGTCGCGAGCTCCCGCTCACTGGTCGAGATGCGACGAGCCAGTTCGGCATGACCGGCACCGTCAGCCATCAGGGTTTCAACCTGTTGCCGCTGAGTCTGAAAATGTTCCATCTCACGATCCAGTTCCCGCAACTGCTTTTGTGTCGCCCAGCGATTCACACCATAGTCATCGGCAATCCACCAGTCGAAGTAGGCACGCATGCTCTGATAGGTTGCGCGCTGGCTCGCCGTAGTCGCGTCGTCAGGCAAGCCTGCCAGCGTTTCCGCAACCTCGTCGAGCTTGTTTCGGAGCGCCTTTTGTTTCGACGTCATGAAGAACCCGGCGTCTTCCTCCGACAACGCAGTAGCGATCTTCTCCCTGAATGCGTGGTGCAACTGCTGCCACTGTTCCGCCTGCTGGCTATCAAGCGCCCGACGGGTCTGTGCAATACGAATCTGACGCTGTTGTTCACGGGTCTCCAGCATGGTCCGGAAGGCTTCAAACCGGGACTGCCGTTCTGCAATGAAGGACTGCATCCGGTAGAGCTCATTCAACTCGGCGAGGGCTTGCTGGAAGGTTTCCGAAGCCAGCACTTCCGCCATCCCAAAATCGACGGGCTGCACTCGCAGTCGCCCGTAGGAATCTGTGAGAATCCCTTCACTATCGCGCCTGAAATCGAGCTGCGCCATCAGATTCTCTTCACTGAGCCGGCTCCGGATGCCATTGAGCTCCTCGATTCGCGCCTCGTAGTGGTCAGCGGCCTGTCGAAAGGCGGGTAATGCGTGCTGCGGCCTGTTCATCTGCTCAAGAACGTAGGCCCGGGCATACGGAACCTGTTGTCGCCATGGCAAAAACAGATCCCTGCCTGAGAGGGTCTCAAGGGCATCGAGTGCCCGCTGCGGACGGCCCTGGCCGGCCGCCGCTACGGCGTAGTCAAAGAGCGCCTGATCGGCGAACACCCCATTAAGCGGCATCGCCCCAAGGGTCTCCAGCGCCGCTTCAAACTGGCCATCCCGAAGATAGAGCCCGGCAAGTGACAGACGCGCCCTGCCCAGCAGGCCCTCACGTTCGGCCTCTGGTTCGTCAGAGTCGGTGGATTCGTCAAGGATGGCAATGAGCGCCTGCAGTTCCGCCTCTGCGGCAACGGCGTTGCCTGTGTCCCTGGCGGAGACCGCGGAATTGTAACGTAGGTAGAGGGACCAGATATCCGTGTCTTCAAGCAGTCCCTGAAGCGATGTCAGTTCGAGTCCGTTACCGAACTCGCTGGACATCGTGGCCAGTCGCGCTCTCAGATAGACCCACTCGCGGAACAGGTCATGGTTGGCTGCAGCCAGTATATCGCCATCGACGCGCTCCAGATTTTCGCTGGCCCGTGCATGGTTGCCTTCAAGGTAGAATACCTTGCCCAGATAGAACCAGGCCTGATTGCGGACATTGAGAGGCAGAGTGCTGCCACCGTCAGTCCCCAGCAACTCTGTAAACACGCTGCTGGCTTCACGGGTCATCCCCCAGGACAGCATGAGCCCGCCCTCAACCAGGGCCGGGTGATCACCATGGCCTTCGATGCCGCCCTGTTCACGGGCCACCGCCAGCTGGGTCAGGGCGTCAAAGGCATTTCCCTGATGGTATTCATAGAGGATCCAACCGTACCTGAGATCCCTGGCCCGGTCGGGTTGGGTCTCATCGGCCTGGGCCGAAGCAATCATCATCAGCCATAGCAGTAACGCCGTAAACAATACCGGGCGTCGACGGGGTGGCTGGCTCACTTTCAATCCCACGACGCGACTTACTCCCACTCCACGATGGACACGGAGGGCTGATAGTTGGACGAACGATCCTGAACCCGGACTTCCAGGGCCGCTGTCCCCGTGTCTTTTTCAAATTCCAGCGACGCAGCCTGTTTGTACGGCCGCTGATCCGGGCCTATTCCCTCAACAAATGCTGTGATCTGATGTGGCCCGGTTTTCAGATTACCCACGTACAGTCGCTGCATGCCCCCGCGTTCAAGGGCGGTCACCTGGCGTTCGGTATACAGGTGGGAAGCAACTATGTCGTCGTTAACCTTCAGTTTTACGGCGTCCAGTTTCAGGAACTTCCCGGTATCAACGCTGAGAAACACGGCAACCTGTGTATTGGCCGGAAACAAGAGATCTTCCTCGAGAATAAACAGGTCCCGGTTCAGGCGGATCACCTTCTTTTTCAGGGCTTCAACCTGCTCCGCGACGGCAGTGTGATTGCTTTCTCCCTCGGTATTGGTCTGCGCAAATACCGGCGCAGTGAAGCCAAGAAGCAATGCCGACAGCAGCATTGGGAATCGGATTATCAAGCAAGTGGCCATGGTCATTTTTCCTGCATTCTCAGTATTCAAGAATCAATGAGGCCCGGGTTACCAAGGCATCGAAGGAATAAAGGGGTTCTTCTCCGGGGAGATAGTTACCGGATGCCGTGACATCCCGAAAGTTGTCATAATCGAAATTCAGCCAATCCAGCAAAAGACTGAACTGCAAGCGATCAATTCCAGGAAGAGAGGTCTGCCTCCACTCGTACACCGCGCCGGCCGCCAATGTCGTTCCTGAAAGCGAGCTGAGCTCCTTGTCTCTCCCGAGATGGGTCTGGGAATTCTCAAATGGAAACAGGTCGCCGTAAAAATCGGCCTCACTCTGGTCGTAGTAGCGTATGGAGCCCTCGAGAGTCCAGTGCTGATTCAACCCATGGACGTATCCCAACTCGATGGTGTGGGCGTTAATCCCCCAGGTATCCGAAAAATACCGGTATTCGGCACGGATCGAGGCCCGATAAGGCAGATAGTAAAGAGCCCGAAACGCCACGGAGGTGCTGGTTCGGGTCTCCGGATACCGTTCCGGCTGGTAAAGGAACGCACTGGAATCATTGGGATCAATGTAGCGGTTCTGGCGGTAGGGGTTCTGCAGGAAGCCCTCATCCGTGACCACCTCGAGATCAACACCAACCAGACTGTTGCGGGTGATAACCTGGCTCAGGCCCAACTGATAGTTCCGGCGATCCGCATCCTCACTGAAAGAATCGTTGCCAAAGATACCGACTTCATCCCACCCCTGGGCATACCCCATCGTTAAGGTAGACATGCCTCCGAAAAATTCCTGGCTCACAGAAAAATAAACGGTATTGGCCTCGTAATCGTTCTCAGAACTGTTGGTAAACCCCAGGCTCAGAATGGAATCCTCATGAAGATAATCAATCCCGAACGTAAACTCGGTTCGCTCTTCCGTGTAAGGACTGGCGGTGGCCAGCACATCAACAGAAGCGGCCGAAACCGAATCCACATAATACTGACCGGAAAGTGATACCTGTGGCCCGGCACTCTTGCGAACCAGGACTGACGGCCCGTCAATGACCATGCCGCCACCGTCGTACCGATGGTAGAGAACGTCTACGTTGTCCACGGGCAGTGTCGCCGCAGACAGTGGCGATGCCACTGCCAGAAGTGCTGACAGCGCCCACAAGAGGAGCAGGGGCCGGCCTCTCTCAGTTACAGCCACAACCACCTCCCGCTCCTCCCTCTGCGCCGCGCGCCGATTCCCTCGACTGATAGACATGATGCATGTAGGAATCTGCAGTGCCGTGGCGACTCAGGCTCATTACCGGATCTGCCAGTTTGTCCCGCTCATAAGGCTTTACCCATGGCTTTACCGAACTGCAGCCAGATGCAGTGATCATGGCGACCAGCAGGACAAACACAGTAAACATCGACAACATACGCATAGCCGTTCCGTCCGAAAGTTACTCGCGCACCAGTTCGCGAATCTGCTGTTCATAGTCGTCTTCGTAGCCTGGCTGATATCCGTAATGCAGGTAACGGGCATTGCCATCGCGATCAATCATGACGGTCGTGGGCATAGCCTGAACTTCGTACAGCTCACTGACCGAGCTTTCAGGATCGTAGAGGATCGGGTAATTCACCGGCACCTTGTCCAGGAATCGGTGGGCCTCGTCCCGGTTCTCATCCACATTTACCGCCAGAATGGTAAAGCCGAGATCTTTGTACTGACTGTATAGCTCATCCATCAGCGGCATCTCCTGACGGCAGGGCCCACACCAGGAAGCCCAGAAGTTGAGCATAACCACTTCACCACGATGATCCTCCAACCTCAGGTTTTCTCCGGACCGGCTTTCCAGGGTGAAATCCGGCGCCGGAACATTGATGGCCTCAGCGCCCGCCAGAGGACTGAGACAGCCCAGGATGCTTGCCACGGCAAGACCTTTCATAAATGGCTTCATTGCTATTGCTCCTGTATTCAGAAGAAGATGGAGAGCCCGGTGCTGACCTCGGTGTTCATAGAGGTTTTCTCGGTCCCGAGAACATCAATCCGGTAATAGTGCTGCCGGACGCCAAGGTGAACCGAGATGCTGTCGGTCAGCAGCACCTGGTAGCCCGCACCGGCATTCAGGGTAAACCGGGTGTCACCGGCAAAATCCGTGGCCCCGGCCCCTGCAATCAGATAGAAATTGGTATTGAATGCGTAATTCTCGGTAAGAAACGCTTCCCCAGGGAGCACGTTGTAACCCAGGTTGACGTTGTAGTAGCTGTAGTCTCGCTCACTGTCGGTGAGCACCTCCACGTTGCCGGCCAGCTTCTCGAAGCTGGTCTCACCACCCTCCGCAAAGCCGACACCGGCCTCGAAAAAGAAGGACTCACTGAGGTGGTAGGTGAGTTTGCCGCCATACACCAGGGATGACTCGAAGTCCTCAATATTCAGCACGCCAATAAAGGCTCCGATCTCAAAGTTCTCGGTGTCGATCAGGGCCTCGGTGACCGGTGCCGGCGTAACATCAGGCTCGATCAGCGGCCGATCATCCTGTGCCTGGGCGGCTGCGGCTATGCAAAGGCTTGCCGATAACCACAGCGGTTTCAGAAAAAGACGCTTAGTCCGATTTTCCATTCTGTCGCTTCTTCGTTGGTGGATCGGGTCGTGAATACTTTGTAGTCTTTCACCTCGGCACGGATGAAATATCGGTCAGTGATGTATGCCCTGATGCCGAGGCCAGCATGGCCAATGCTGTTGTCGCGCTCCTCGGGTTGAGCCAGGGTTGCCTTTGGATCAACCCAGATATGCCCGACCCCGAGAGTGAAAAATGGTGATACCCGCCAGTGCGGAAATAGCTGATGCACGAGATTGGCATTCACCATCCGAATCTCCGAGGCACTGCCCAGAATCTGGGAGGCCCAGAGCTCGGCGGACAGATTCCGGGTCATCCGGATGCCGCCATAACCCGCCGTAACAGCGGCGCCATCAAACTCCCCCATCATCAGCCCTGCCTCGACTCGCCGATCACCGAAGGACTCAAGATCCGGCACCTGCAGATCCACCAGGTTTCCGGTGGCGTCCACGGTTTGGGCTATATCGGCAACAGAAACCCAGCCTTCCCGACCCCGGGCATCCGTCACTTTGATCCAGCTGGTTCTGCGCTGAATAATGGTGAGCCATTCTCCCTTCTCACTCGTGTGAAAAACCGGGTAACCGGTTGCCGGGCCGGTTCGCCAGGCGATGTAGGGTTCTGTCACCCGCACCTGTGCCGCATCCGCGTCATCCTGCCCCCACAGCCAGCCGGCCCAACTCTGGGCCGGTAACAACAACATGAACATGAGAAGAGCAGTGGGCATGGCGCGAGTATCAGTCCTTGGCTCAGTCTTCAGGGGTATCGAAGGGGTTGTTGAAGTATTGGCCACCAATATCCAGCCATTCTGCAATCAGTCTAAGCTCGATGGGCGTCAGGAAATCCTCGTGACTTCCTTCATCGGCAAACACGCCGAAGAAACGACTGGCACGGGCACCGTTAACATTCATTGAAGCCTGCACCGGGACTGTCACCAATATCGGTTGCTCGTCTCCGTTAGCATCCAATATGGGATTGCCCTCTTCGTCACGCAGGACCTCACCGGAATCAACGCGCAAGTCGACAAGGGCCCCGTTCACCAGCTCCTGTTCGTTGTCCGGAAACAAAAGCTCTCTGTAGGCGTTAAAGTGCAGAGGCTGGTCCGGGGACGGTCCGTCGCCCAGGTCCAGCTGAGCCGCCGGTACCTGCTGGGCACCTGCGGCATCGGTAATGGTGTGGCAGCCAGTGCAGGTGGCATCAGCCACTACCGTCATGTTGACCGGGTCCAGCTCTTCACGGTTCTTGCTCCAGAGCGGATGAATGTGCTGCTCATAGTTGATCACAACCCGGCAATTCGGCGACCACTCACTGGCACACACACCGGAAATTGGTGGAGGGGTTTCCAGCTCTGCGTAAGCATAGGCAAAGCTCGCCGCTAGAGGCGCCAGACTCGGGTCTGTCCAGTCGTCCTCGTAGACCAGATCCGATACCGGTCTACGGATGTCGTTAATACGGGCATAGACCTCAGCCATGGTTTCCCCCATATCAGCAAATAAAGCGGGGGCGGTGTTCGGGAACGGCTGGCCCGTAGTCGGCGCTCCGGCCCAGGCAGGGCCTGGAGCGGCACCCGGCCGGCCATGGGGCGTCGGGCTGTTCGGGTTATGGCAGCCTGCGCACTCCAGGGTCTCACCGGGGCGCACTGTCAGCCAGTTCTGGTGTCTGGCACCAATACGCTGGCCCTGCTGATCCAGCACGCTGATTGCGAAGGCGACATTGGCAGGCACGGCGACCTTTACCGAACCATCCGGCTCTATCGGCACATACCCCAGTATCTCCCTCATCAGCTGGGCGCGGCTTCGGCCGAAGGCACTGTTATCGAAATCCCGGACATTTTCATCTGGAATGGCCACCGGCTTTTCCAGACGCAAGAATCTTGCCGGTCGCTGCTCAGCGGCAGTCTGCAGGGGATCGGCCAGAGCCGATATGCCACCGGGCGCAGTATCGATGCCATCGATATCATAGACACTGCGAATATGGAGCACGCCATAGCCGGCATCGCCCAGCGCTCCGGACTTGCCGGTGAACTGGGACTCCCCGATAAAACGCTCCAGAGGCCGGTCCTTCATCAACACAGCCTCTTCGAACTGAACGCCCTCAACAGGCTGAACAATCGGGCGCTGAGTTTCACTGACCACATCCAGCAACCAGAGCCCGTACACTGGCGAAGCCGGCAGGTATTCCTCGGACTCGAGCCGGCTTTCTGTGCAGTTCACAATCCGGTTGGTTGCAAGTGCCCTCAAGCGGCACGGAGTCCAGCTCACCAGATACCGGTTGGTTCCATCCAACAGGGGCGAAACCGAGCCGTAGCTTCCTCTCAGCGATAGCCGACCACCCAGACCCACACCGGGAACAAGCGACTCCTGGCCAGCGCCTTCAGACCCGTCAATTCGCAAGTTAAACTCTACAAAATGCTCAACGTCCACCTCGGCCGGAATCGATGCATAATCATCGCTCTCAAATGGCCGCAACTGCACCAACAGCTTGCCGTTATTGGCCTTACGCGGTTGCAGATACTGAACGTCAGGCGCATCCGCCACCGAGCCATGGGAATGACGACCATACAAATAACTTAACCCGGTACCGTCGGGATTGACCCGATAGAGGTTCACCCCGTTGTTACGAGTCTGGCCGGCGTTATCCCAGCGACTAAACACGATGGTGCCGTCGTCAGCAACCATGGGATCCAGGTCATGGCTCTGATTGAATGTGATTTGTTCAATGTTCTGGCCGTCTTCATCCATGACGTGGATTACAAACGCAGGTCCATCTCCATCCTCTGCAAGGCCAGCGTACTGGGGCTTGCCCTCATCAAGAAGAATGGCTTTGGAGACTCGCTGGCGGGTTGATGAGAAAACGATCCGGCCATCGGGAAGATAGGCTGGCGCGACGTCCTGCCCTGCCCGGGCCGTTACATCCGAAGCAATAATCCGCCGGAGCGAATCGACAGCAGTGTCGTACTCCCAGATGTTCCAGGTGGGCTGATCCTCCTCGTCCGCACCATCAACTTCGGGCGCCCGCATCGCAAACAGTAACCGGAGGCCATCATGGGAAACGTGAAGGTCCTTGACGTCATATCCTGCCTGACGACTTTGCTCCGGAAGGTCATTGCCAGCGAAAGCACGGGACGTGATATCCCGCTCGCGCGCGCCGCTGGACGCACTGGCTTTAATGAAAAGTCGGGCCCCCGGACGGAAGGCGGCGGGGTCGGCCAGGTTATCCTCAACCAGCACGCCGCTGTTTTCGTCAAAAGGCAGCGGACGACTTACGTAAGCAACGGGGGTCTCAACCACCACCGGGTCTGCCCTTTGGCTGTCCCCACTGGACAAACACCCGGACAGGCCGAGCGACAACCCGAATCCAATGAAAAGGGCCGCCGCACGGGAAGCAATTAAAAGCGATGGTCTGGTTTCCAACTCAACAAACCCTGTTCAGGACGACATTCCATGACATAAATTAAGTCGGTTCCAGCGCCGGGCTCCAAAGCTTTTAGGTAACGCAATGTAATAACGTGGGCCAACACTCAAAATGGAGGATATAGCAACACGTAGACTTTTAACAATTGTCAAATAGCCTTAATGTGCGAATGCTATCGATCACCGAGGTACAGGACATGACGGCCCGGAACCAGATCAGAAATCTGATCAACAAGGCTTGCAGTGCAGTAGTTCTAATAACGTTTTTGTTTGGACTAGCAGGCTTGGCCCATGCCGGACCCAGGGAGCAGGCAAAACGCATTCATGACCGGATTGCGGGTGTTCCCCCTTCCTCCAGCGTACTCGACGACATGGCGACGGATATTGCCTCAGGCAACGCGATCAGTGCGGCATTCACTGCCATGAACGACAACGCCTTCTATGACGTAACGCTGAAAAATTTCGCGGCACCCTGGACCAACGAGGCGATGTCGAAATTCGTCCCGTTGAACGATTACACGGCGACCGTGGTCGGTCTGGTCAGAGACGACGAAGATTTCCGCAAGATTCTGTTTGATGACATCCTTTACGTCGGTGCACCCTCCCTTGGCCTGCCAAGCTACTCGATAAGAAACAACAATCACTACGAATCGCTGGATGCCCTCGGTGCCAGCCTTCAAGACAATCTTGTTCGGGTAAATCAGTCGGCTTACAACGGTCTCCCGTCGTCCGCAACCGCCGGCGTGATCACGTCTCGTGCTTCTGCACAGGCATTTTTCAGCGCCGGGACCAATCGCGCCATGTTCCGCTTTACACTGATTAACCACATGTGTAACGACCTGGAGCAGGTCGCGGATGTCAGCCTGCCGCCAGACCGCATTCGTCAGGATGTCTCCAGAAGCCCCGGCGGTGACAGCCGGGTATTCCTGAACAACTGCGTTGGCTGCCATACCGGCATGGATCCGATGACTCAGGCGTTCGCCTATTACGATTTCGAATACGATCAGAACGCCGACCCGGACGGCAATCTCGGCCGACTGGTCTACAACGCCATCGGTGAGTCCGACCCCGCCACAGGATCCCGGGTGAAAGCCAAATATCACATTAATGCCAGCACCTTTGCCCAGGGTTACGTGACGCCAGACGACCGCTGGGATAACTACTGGCGGCAAGGCAATAACCGCCGCCTTGGATGGGATCAGTCTCTACCAGGCTACGGCAACGGCGCAAAGAGCCTTGGGCAGGAGTTTGCCTACTCGGATGCTTTCGCCCAGTGCCAGGTCAAGAAAGTATTCCAGAACGTATGCCTGCGGCCGCCCTCGAACAGTGCAGATCGCGCACAGGTAAACACCATGGTCTCCAGCTTCAGAAGCCAGGGATACAATCTGAAGCAAGTGTTCGCACAGTCCGCTGTGCACTGCATGGGAGACTGAGGACATGATGAACACCTCCAGAAGGAATGGCATGCGCCTTTCAAGCCCGGTTCTCGCCATTGTCGCAAGTGCCCTGTTACTGACGGCCTGTGGTGGCGAATCCACAGATCCGCTGCCAAACACGTCGTCAAACTCAGGAACGGTCACATACACCGGACCTGCACCTGCAACAGATGATGTCACCAATTTTAAACGCAGTGTCTGGGACAACCTCGCCACCCAGAACAAATGTGGCGCCTGTCACGGTGCGAATGGCCAATCCCCGACTTTTGTAAACGAGTTGGATATCAATGCCGCCTATGGGCAAGCAAATACCATTGTTAATCTGTCGGATCCGTCTCAGTCGCGGTTGGTCACAAAAGTCGCGGAGGGCCACAACTGCTGGCTCGCCAGTAATGCAGCATGTGTAGATATCCTGACAACCTATCTGTCCAATTGGGCGGGTGGCTCTGCCGGCACGGCAAAAACGGTCGAGCTTCGCGCACCCACCCTGAAAGATCCGGGATCAACTCTCGCGTTCCCTGCAGACAGCGACGACTTTTCGGCCACCGTTTACCCGGTGCTCGCCACCTACTGCAGCGAGTGCCACTCCAATAGCGGCCAAACTCCGTTCATCGCAAGTACCAACGTTCCCACTGCCTACGATCAGGCAAAGAGTCGGATGAGCCTCGCGAGCCCCTCCGCTTCACGACTTGTTGAGCGTCTTCGCTTTGATTCCCACAACTGCTGGGATGACGATTGCGCAACGTCTGCGGCTATCATGGAAATGGCCATTGAAGACTTTGCCAACCTGCAGCAAAGCGAGCCAGTCGACTCAAGCCTTGTTATCAGTAAGGCCCTTAATCTCGATCAGGATGGCCTGCTTGCCAATTCCGGTGGCCGTTTTGAAGACAACGTCATTGCACTGTATGAGTTCAAATCCGGTAACGGCCAGACCGCCTTCGATACCAGCGGTGTATCCCCGGCACTCGACCTGACACTGAGCGGAAACTTTGACTGGGTCGGTGGATGGGGAATCGAGCTTGGTCCCCAGGCTGAGAACGACCAGGGTTTTATGATCCCTGCTGGCAAGGCTCAGGGCAGTACCACTGCAAGTCGTAAGCTACATACCTTCCTGACCGGCTCTGGTGAGTACAGCATTGAGGCCTGGGTGGCCCCGGGTAATATCACCCAGGAGGATGCCCGGATCGTCACTTACTCCGGCTCATCGACCGCCAGAAACGTCACCCTGAGCCAGACGCTGCAACGTTATGAAGCCCTGCACCGCAGCACAACCAGTGACCAGAATTCCGCCTTTGCGACTCAGGATGCTGACATGCTGCTGCAGGCAACGCTACAACACGTCGTCGTCAACTATACCCCCGCATCCGGACGTCAGATCTTCGTCAATGGCATACCCTCACCGGATGTTGACCCCGATGATGGCGGCCTGCTGACCGAGTGGGATGACAGTTTTGCCCTTGTCCTGGGTAACGAAACCGACGGTAACTCACCATGGCAGGGTTCCATACGAATGGTCGCTATCCATAACCGTGCGTTGACACCGGACCAGGTTCAGGCCAATTTCGAGGTCGGCGTGGGACAGAAGTTCTACCTGCTATTTGGCGTATCCCATCTGATTGATGTACCCCAGAGTTTCATTGTTTTTGAAGTGAGCCAATTCGACAGTTTTTCCTACCGCTTCACCAATCCGTTCTTCATCAGCCTGGACCCATCTGCAGAGCCTTCCAACATTCGATTAAGAGGTATGCGACTGGGCCTGAACGGCAAAGAAGTCACGGTCGGACAAGCCTGGGCCAACCTGGACATTACTCTGGACGGCGACGAGTATCAGCCCGGCATTGGCCAGCCGCTATCCTCTCTTGGCACCGTAATTGCGCTTGAGGGCGGCCCGGAGACAGACGAGTTTTTCCTGACCTTCGATCAGTTTGGAAGCAACAGCTACTCCCGAACCGAACCCTCTCTGCTACCTCAGCCAGAGCCAGCCGATCTGGAGCCATCATCAGAGATCGGCCTGAAGACTTTTGATGAAATTAATGAATCCATGGCCCGGATGACCGGGGTTGTAAAAACCACCCCGGCAGTCTTGGCGACCTATAACACCGTCAAACAGCAGTTACCGACCGTCGAGAACATCCAGGGCTTTCTGTCATCGCATCAAATGGCCGTTACTCAAATGGCTATCCAGTATTGCGATGCACTGGTCTCAAACGGTTTTTTGCGAAGTGACTTTTTCCCGGGCTTCAATTTTTCGGCACCGGCTGAGGTCGCATTTGATCACGGCGGCAAGAGCTTGATTACGGGTCCTCTCCTCTCTCGTTTTGTGGGCAGCGAACTCACCTCACAACCCGACGCAGCGGATATACAGGCCGAGTTAAGCAGCCTGATGGATACCCTGACTACTTGCAGTGCTGGCTGCCCTAGCGATCGCACCGAAACCGTTGTCAAAGCCAGCTGTGCCGCCGTGCTTGGCAGTGCCACCACCCTGGTTCAGTAAAGGACGCCCACCATGTTCATTCGCAAAACCCGTAAAAAGCCTTTGGCCAATGGTAGCCCTCTGTTACACGACAACCATGGCAAGCCAAAAACCCGCAGGGAGTTTCTATCCCAGGGACTGATGGCTGGCACAGCTACTGTGTTTGGGGCGTCGGTATTCAGTCTGTTCGGTAGCCCCCGCATGGCCTCTGCCGCACTTTCGCCCGACCTGGAGTCACTCAAAGCCAGTTGCGGGATCGCGGTGCAAGGGGCCGGAAAAATCCCCTTTATCTGCTTCGATCTGGCCGGGGGTGCCAGTATTGCCGGGTCCAACGTGCTGATGGGAAAGTCTGGCGGACAAATGGATTTTCTCAGTACCGCTGGCTACAACAAGCTTGGGCTGCCCGGCGACATGCTGCCTAACAATCCGTCTTTCGTGAACACGGAGCTAGGCCTGGCGTTCCATTCCGACAGCGGTTTTCTCCGGGGCATCCAGCAAAGCACCAGCGCCGGCACCCGAGCCGCAACCAATGGCGCCATCATTGCGGCCCGCTCTGAAAACGACACGGGCAACAATCCCCATAATCCCATGTATGGAATTCACCGAGCCGGTGCGGATGGCTCCCTGCTCTCGCTGGTCGGCTCCCAGAGCTCGGAGTCCGGCGGCAACTCGCTGGCACCGATGAGCCTGATTGATCCCAAGGTTCGTCCAACCAAGATTGACCGCCCCTCAGACGTGACCGGCCTGGTGGATGTGGGGGATCTGATCGGCATCCTGGACCAGTCCGACGCCGTGGCCGTCATGGAGTCTATTCAACGCATCAGCCAGGCCAAGCTGAACCAGGTCAACACCAACATATCTACCGACGAGGTCGTGAAAGACCTGGTCCGCTGTGGCTATATCAAGAGCGCTGACCTGGCGGACAGATTCGGCAATCCCGCAGACCTTGATCCAGCAGCAGATCCAGACATCGTTGGCCCGGGCGCCATCTTCACCAGTGCAGAATTCAGCAATAACCGCGATTTTCAGAAGACCGCTTCGGTCATGAAGCTTGTTCTTGAAGGCTATGCCGGGGCCGGAACCATCACCATGGGCGGTTACGATTACCACACCGGCGAACGGGGCACCGGAGAGCGAAGGGACGAATTGGCGGGGCGCTGTATGGGTGCCTGCCTGGAGTATGCAGCCCGTGTTGGGATGCCGTTGATGCTCTACGTTTTCAGTGATGGCTCTGTTTCAAGCAACGGGCGCCTTGACGACTCCGAGGCCGGTCGTGGCAAGGGGGAATGGACCGGTGATAATCAGCAGACTGCCGCTTCGTTTTTCCTGGTCTACAATCCCGCAGGCCGGCCAACGCCTATTCGTAGCCAGATCGGCTTCATGCGTTCAGACGCCTCGGTCGAGACAGCTTCCAGCCCTGCCGCCAACAACGTTAACCAACTGGTGCAAACGGTACTGCTGAATTACATGGCTCTGCACGGTGAACAAGGCGATTTCGCTTCCCGCTTCATGGGCCACGGTCTTGGCAACAGCACCATGCAGGACAGCTTGATCGCATTCTCCAACGTGGTAAACGGCACGATCGGTGGCTGATCCGGCTTGCTCCACCCCTTACTCTGGTTTGGCTGGAGCAAGTCCTTCCGACACATGCATCATGCGCTGATCATCAATGATGATCACGTCAACGTCCGGCAGGCGTTCAATCATGTGCATTCCCTTTTCCGGCCCCAGCACGAATACCGCTGTTGAGAGGGCATCGGTCGTCAACGCCGAACTCCCCAGAATGGTGACACTCTGCACACCCTGAACAGATTTCCCCGTTGTTGGGGACAGAATGTGATGGACACGCTCCCCGTCCTCGTCGATAAAAAATCGGTGATAATCACCAGACGTGGACACCGCCACATCCTGAAGCGGCAACACCACCGCGTTGCGACCCTCTGAACGCGGATCCTGAACACCCACGTACCAGGGCCGACCCCGCTTGTCGCCCAGCAGGCGCATATCTCCGCCGGCACTCAGGCGAGCGTGCCGAATACCGTGGTGGACAAGATGGTCAATGCCCAAATCCACAGCATACCCCTTTGCGATGCCGCCCAGGTCGAGCCTGATTCCCGCTTGCCTGAAAGCGACGGTCAAAGCGGCTTCATCAAGAATGACATCTTCAAAGTTAACCTTGCCTAACCCCGCCCGGATTTCGTCCTCGGTCGGTTGGCGTCTTTCCCTGAAGTCGTAAAAGTACCCGACGGAACCAAAGGTAATATCAAACGCTCCGTCACTCAGCAGAGATATTTCCCGGGCCTTCTTCAGTACATCGAACAACCCGGAACTCACCCTGACCTGGCCTGACTCGGCCTCTCGATTAAGTCTTGAGAGTTCTGAACTGTCTCGATAGCGACTCATCCGTTCATCAATCTGATGAAAAATCGCCAACACTTGCGGCCCTATTGTCTCTGCGAGCTCTTTGTCCTCTGACCAGAACTCCAGTTCTATGGGCGTGGTCATTGCGGTGGTGGTATAGCTATGCCACTCAGCACTGGCAGCGGTGGGCAGTGCCAAAAGCCAACTCATCAGGATCAAACGCCTTGGCAACCGCTGGACTTGCCGACGCCAGCTCTCGCTGAAGGTAATCGTCATTCTATTGTTTCCGGATACGAATCCACCGACGAATCTCTATATACAAACGTCGTCAAACTATACCAGAGTTCTGGCATCGCCATGGCAGATGACGCGGCCCCATCAGGACTCCGCGCCTTTCCCAAACCAGAATGGCCTAGGCAACCTCGGCAGAAACCTGAAATTGCCCGGTCAAGCGTTGTAGTTTGACGGCCGCATTTTGGGCACGCTCGGAGCTTGTGGTCAGCTCCTCAACAACCCCGCGCATTGCAGCGGCACTCTCGGAAACACCCGAGGTCTGGCGACCCTGTTCACGATTGGTCTGTTCAATACTGGCAATCGCTCTGAATAGTTTGCCGACCATCGTGTTCAGATCAGAATTATCCTCAGCCGCCGCTTCTGCCTTTGACAGCCGGACTTCCATTTCAGAAATACCCTCTTCCATAACCGACACCGCTCGCTGCGTTTCATCCTGCACGCCCTGCAACCGCTGGCCAATTTCTTCCGTCGCTCTGGCGGTTCGGCTTGCCAGCTGGCGCACCTCATCCGCAACCACCGCAAAGCCCCGGCCAGACTCACCCGCCCGTGCCGCTTCAATAGCCGCATTCAGCGCCAGCAGGTTGGTCTGGGCGGCAATATCATTGATGACCATGGCAGTTTTACCGATTTCTTCCGTGCGCTCGTTGGCCGCTCGAATGCCTTCCGCTGACCGGTTGATCACATTACGGATGCTCCTGGCTTCCTCGCTGAGCCGGGCAAACTGAGCCTGTGCCCTCGCCACCACCGCATCCATGCTTTCTCTCATTTCTTCCGCGGTGGTTGAGGCGTTCTGAATTTCATCGCCCTGCACGCTCGCACCCTGCACCATCTCATCAATATGATTCAGCACCGACTGCACCCGCTCATTCGCTGAGCGATTATGCTGTACCAATTGATCGCTCGCCTGTCGTGAGTCAGACGCCAACGTCAGAACCTGCCCCACCATTCCATCCAGGCTATCAATAAAGCTGTTGGTCCAGCGCGCAAGGTCGCCACTTTCATCACGGCGAGTTTTGCTCAGATCTATCCGTTGTTGCAGGTTGCCACCACCTTCGGCGATATCGCGGATGATATCGCCCATGTTACCGAGCTGTTCAGACACCGATTTGACGCTTGCGGCCCTGAATAGGAGCACCATGGCAACAAGCGCCAGGGCATTGATCGCACCTTCCATCCAGACCGGAACAGCACTGATGGCCAGGGTCAGATTGACAAGCCAGAGCGCCGTTGCAAGCACGCCCAGGCGGCTGGACAAGCGCCAGCTGATGGACCGGCGCCGGTAGACCTCTTCCAGATCGCCTTCGCACATCATGCCCCAGGTGTCTGGCGATCCCGGCAGTTGCAGCGTGATGCCCTTACCAATGACCGGGATGTGGCGATAATCGGAGTAACCGGGGTACTTCACATAAAGGTTGTCGCCGTTGGCAATGGTCTCCCGCACCCCGGGGTGCAAACGGCCGGTTGCCGGATCGGTAAACCTGATTTCGAATTCCGTGTGTTCCCTGATGCGAACCACACCAAAACCGGTCTCGATACCCTCTTTCAGGTTATCACCATGGCTGAACGTGGCATCCTCAAAGCGGGACCGTGACAAAGCGGTGCCTGGCTGAATGGACGAATCAAACCGACTCTCAATCATAAACAGGTAATTGTCACCGGATTCCTCGAAAACATGGCCGGCCTCACGCTGAATAAGGTCGCTCATCACATCGTTGGGCACTCTTGCGCACAGTGCCGCACGTCGTCCATCCGCCAGCAACATAGGCTGATAGAACATCAGTGTCACCACATCGTGGAACCGACTGGTGGTTTTACCCAGCGCGCCCGTTACGGCGTCCCGATAGGGGCCGTGCAAAAAGCGCTCAGCAATGCCTCTCCTGACCGCCCCGGGGGCCAGATCCTGTTTGCCCTCGCGGCCACAGACACTGGAGGCCAGCACCACGCCGTCTTCGGTAACCACAAACAACTCGGATATGTCACGCAAGCGAGCACCGGCCTTACCCACGGCAGCCTTGAGCAGGCCGGATTCCATTTCACCGAGCCGTGCAGACATGGACTCAAGAAACGACCATTTATGATCCGCCCAGCCGATCAGGGCTTCACGCCTTGTCTTCGCCAGATTCTCGAAAATCTGTTCGTTGGTTTGGTACATCTTGCGGTTAAGAAAACAGGACCAGCCCATCGACAGCTTTCCTGTTCGGCCCCATACCGGCAACCAGGCCAACTCACGGGCAGACAACTTCATGGCATTACTTTTCAGAGTCATTGCATCTATCTCCAGACCGGACATCGGGGCGAATCAAACACCTTCACCCCCTCGGAAAGGTTAAAGCCACAGCAAGGATCGGGCCTGAAACTGCATAGTGGTCGGCAATACAGCCCACGACGCAACACATAATAGCCACGACCCGGGCAGTGCTGCCCGAACCGCCCCATTTTGATGCCTTCGCGGGATCTACCGCCCAAGCTTCGCACCACATTGGTGCATTTCTTGTCATATCAATGACCTACAAATTGTTACCCAATTTTCCACTTTGGTCCCATTGTTGAGCACTAAACGACCACCGACACTACGGTTCGCTTGAACCAAATAAAAACAACAGCCCGATGTCGGGGTTCATCACACTGGAGATCCATCCACATGACGTTCAATAAACTTCTGCTGGCGACGTGCCTGTTGCTGGGCAGCGCGGTGGTCTATGCCGAAACCATCAAAATCGGCCTGAACTATCCCCAGACCGGTCGCTACAAAGACCAGGGCCTGCAACAAAGACTGGGCGCCTTCCTGGCGGTAGATGAAATCAATCAGGCCGGCGGCGTCATGGGCCAACCACTGGAGCTGGTGATCCGTAATTCCCGGGGCGAACCCGATCAGGGCGCAAAGAATACCGCCGAGTTGATCGACCGTGAGGGTGCACAGATGGTGTTCGGCGGCGTATCCAGTGCTGTCGCGATTTCCTCTGGCAAGGCTGCTCGAGACCGAAATCGGCTGTACTTCGGCACCCTGACCTATTCCAATGCGACAACCGGAAGTGAGGGCCACAGTCACATGTTCCGGGAACCCTATAATGCCTGGATGACGGCCAAGGCTCTGAGTCAGTACCTGAACCGCCACCATGAAGATCAAAACTATTTTTACATCACCGCCGATTACACCTGGGGTTGGTCCGTTGAGGAGTCGGTTCGGAAATTCTCGAATACGGAAGACAAAGAAACTCACCAGGGTACCAAAACCCCCTTCCCCAGAGCCCTGATTACCGATTTCCGTCAAGCCCTTGAGCAGGCTGAACAAAGCGATGCCGAGGTCCTGATGCTGGTATTGTTCGGTGACGATATGGTACGTGCCCTGAATGCCGCCTACGAAATGGGGCTGACCAAACGTATGCAAGTGGTGGTGCCCAACCTGACACTGGGCATGGCTCGTCAGGTCGGACCGACCATCATGGAAGGTGTGGTCGGTGCAGCACCCTGGGTGTGGAACCTGCCTTACGAGAATAACTACCAGCGTGGTAAAGAGTTTGTTGAGGCCTTCTCCAGTCGGTACGAAATGCGTCCGTCGTCATCTGCCGCTTCGGCTTACAGCATTGTGTACCAATACAGGGACGCCAGTAGAGCGGGCCGGATCCACCAACACGCAGCGCATCATCCGTGAGCTGGAGGGGCACCGTTACAGCCTCCTCAAAGACGAACAGCACTGGCGCGCCTTCGACCACCAGAATGTTCAGACCGTTCACGTGGTGCGGATCAAACCGCGGGATACCGTCATGGCCGACCCGTTCAGCTCGGACTACTTCGATATTATCGACTCCATGTCCGGAGATGAGGCCGCCCAGAGCCAGGAAGAATGGCAGGCACGGCGACAAGAAGCCGGAAAACCCGCCTCACTCTGACCCATTTAATCCGGATTCAAAGCCGGCGACGAGGAAATGCGTCGCCGGTCACACCAGACCGTGACGCCATCGCTTTACCCTTCCGCCGCATTCTTTGATAATCGACGCCTACCATGAAGGATGATCAGGAGCGGCGCGGGTGACAACGGAACGCAGTAATCAGCGAATGGATGCAGACCAACCGGCAGGACAACCTGACCAGTATGACCTGTTGGTGATCGGCGGTGGCGTCAACGGCACGGGCATCGCCATGGACGCCGCAGGCCGGGGCCTGAAGGTTTTACTGTGCGAAATGAACGACCTCGCCTCAGCCACTTCCTCCAGCAGCAGCAAGCTGATTCACGGCGGCCTGCGCTATCTTGAGCATTATGAATTCCGTCTGGTCAGGGAAGCGTTGGCGGAGCGGGAATCGCTGCTTGCCAACGCGCCTCACATCATGTGGCCCATGCGCTTCCGGTTGCCGCACCAGCCTCACCTGCGACCGGCCTGGATGATCCGTACCGGGCTGTTTCTGTACGATCATCTGGCCAAGCGGGAATTGCTGGCGGGCTCACGTGCCATCAGTTTCAAGGATAACTCGCCGCTCAAACCGGACATCACCAAAGGCTTTGAGTATTCCGATGGCTGGGTCGACGATGCCCGCCTTGTCGTATTGTCAGCCCGTAACGCAAAGCAAAAAGGCGGCGTTATACTCACTCGCACCCGCTGCGTGCATACCAGTCGCGACAACAATGGCTGGCAGGCAACCCTGGAAGACACCCTCACCGGCCATCACCGCACCATCAAGGCCAAGGTTATTGTCAACGCCACGGGCCCCTGGGTAAGCCGTATCTTCGGCGAAAGCCTTGGCATGAAAGCGCCCAAGCAGATCCGGATGGTCAAAGGCAGCCACATCGTGGTGCCAAAACTGAACCAGGATGACGAAGCCTACATCCTGCAAAATCAGGACGATCGCATCGTGTTTGTGATCCCCTATGAGGATCAGTTCTCGCTGATCGGCACCACCGATGTGGATTTTGAAGGCAACCCGCGCGAGGCAGCCATATCGCCGGAAGAAACCCACTACCTGCTCGCCATTGTTAACCAGTATTTCCGCAGACAGCTGGCCCCCGAGGACGTGGTATGGAGTTATTCCGGTGTGCGCCCACTGATGGACGACGAAGGCGGCACGGCGCAGTCTGCATCCAGAGACTATTCCTTTGAAGTGGATGACAAAGACGACCTGGCACCGCTGATCTCCGTGTTCGGCGGCAAAATCACCACCTACCGTAAACTGGCCGAAGCGGTCACTGATCAGGTTTGCCGGTATTTCCCCGGCTCCGGCAAATCCTGGACCCAGAAGGCGCTGCTACCCGGCGGTGATTTCGGAAACCACGCGGAACTGGAAGCAAAACTGAGCGCTGACTTTCCATGGCTCAACAGCGCCGTGATCCGCCGTTTTGCGCGCAGTTACGGTACCGACAGCTACCGGATTCTCAACCGGTGCCAGAGCCAGGAAGACCTGGGCCACTGGTACACCGAAACCCTGTCGCAAAAAGAAGTGGATTACCTGATTTTTGAGGAGTGGGCCCTGACCGCCGAGGACATACTCTGGCGCAGAACCAAGCAAGGGCTGTACATCAGCGAAGCGCAACAACGGGCTCTGGACATGTACATTTGCCAGACAGCCCCCAGACGCCTGCCAGAATGCGCAGCACTGGCGCTGTCAGAGTAGCTCCCTGATCCGGCCCTGCAGTTGCGGCACCACCTCTTGCTCAAACCAGGGATTCCTGCGGAGCCAGAGATTGTTCCGGGGGCTCGGATGGGGCATCGGCACCATACCGGGCCAGTACTGCGCCCAGGCGCGGACATTCTCCGTTACCGAGGCCCGGTGATCGGGCAGATGCCAAGCGTGGGCGTACTGCCCGATCACCAGGGTCAGCTTGATGTTCGCCAGACGGGCCATCAACGCGCTGCGCCAGGCATCCGCGCACTCAGGCCGGGGTGGCAAATCACCGGATTTCCCCGTGCCTGGGTAACAGAACCCCATGGGCAGAATCGCCACCCGGCTCTCATCGTAGAAAACCTCCCGGTCAACGCCCATCCACTGCCGCAGGCGATCGCCGCTCGGGTCGTTGAAAGGCACACCGGTTTCATGCACTTTTCGTCCCGGCGCCTGACCCACCACCAGAATGTGACACGACTCCGACAGCTGCACCACGGGCCGGGGTTCGTGCGGCAACGCGTCACGGCACAGGGTGCAGGCTCGCACCCTGCGAACGAGCGCCTCAAAGCCAAGACTCTCCAGTTCGCTGTTCGGCGTTATCATCTCAGGACCTCAACCTGATCAAGCGCCGCCGCGGCACCGTACAGACCGGTCAGTGGGTCCTGTACTACCCATACAGGCGTTGCCGCCAGCAAGGGGCGCATGCGGCCTTTGTTTTCAAATTCGTCGCGGAAACCGCTGGCCAGAAAAAACGGCAGGATCGCAGGCAGGATACCGCCACACAGGTACACGCCGCCAAAACTGCCCAACGTCAGCACGGCATTGCCGGCCACCTGCCCCAGAATCTTGCAGAATCGCTGCAGTGCTTGCCATGCCAGATCACTCGATCCATTGACGGCCGCCGCTGTGACCTGTTCGGGCGTTGTCAGGGTGGCTGGCAACGCCTTGATCGTGGCCAGTGCCCGGTACATATTGAGCACTCCTTCGCCGCAGAGCAGACGCTCCACCGACACCCGACCAAACTGCGCCCGCAGATGATCCAGAATCTGAGACTCCGCGTCGTCGGCCGGCGCGAAGTCGACATGGCCACCTTCGGTAGCCAGAGGCACCCAACCCGAATGAGACGGGATCAACGCAGACATCCCAAGCCCGGTGCCTGGCCCCATAATCAGCAACGGGCCAGGCCTCCGCTCCGCGAGATCCCCCAAGGCCACCAGCTTGTGCCCAGGCACGTGCACCACACCCAGGGCCATCGCCGTGTAGTCATTCACCAATCGGAACCGATACCAGCCGAAGGCGTGCTGTAGTGCTTCAATGTCAAAGCGCCAGTGATTGTTGGTCATCGCAACCGTCTGGCCAACGACCGGAGCCGCGACGGCAAAGCAGGCCTCAGTCACCGTTGCGGAAACGCCGGCAAGATAGTCGGCGACAGCGGCTTGCGGACCGGCATAGTCGCTGCATTTGAGAATACGCGTGTCCCGCAGCGTCACCGAGCCCTTCTCAACCAGGGCAAATCGGGCATGGGTGCCACCAATGTCCCCGACCAGTGCGAGCGCCTTTGTGATCACGCCTCGGAGGTCCAGAACACGCTGGCACCCTGCTCCGGGTTGCTGGCGCCACGGCGCATCCAGCCGAACAGTTCGCGGCCATAGCCCTGGTGGTGGGCGCTCAGATCCTGTGTGGCCACCTCACGCGCCGCCAGGGCGCCCTCATCCAGCCGGACACTCAGAGTGCCATTGACCGCATCCAGACACACCAGATCGCCAGCCTGAATCCTGGCCAGAGGCCCGCCGTCGAACGCTTCCGGGTAGACATGTATCGCCGCCGGCACTTTACCGGAGGCACCGGACATGCGGCCGTCGGTGACCAGAGCAATCTTGAACCCCCGGTCTTGCAGAACACCCAGGTAAGGCGTCAGCTTGTGCAGCTCGGGCATACCATTGGCTTTGGGCCCTTGAAACCGCACCACCACCACGCAATCGCGGTCCAGATCGCCGGCATCGAAGGCTGCCTTCAGCTCATTCTGATCGTTGAAGACCACGGCCGGTGCTTCCACACAGTGGTGCTCCGAAGCCACTGCAGACACTTTGATCACCCCCCGCCCCAGATTACCCTCGAGCACTTTCAAGCCGCCATCGGCGGCGAACGGCTGCCTGGCGCTGCTAAGCACATCCGGGCGCAGGCTCCTCTCCGGTGCAGGCTGCCAGGTTAAACCAGACTCAGACAGTTGCGGCATCTGCCCATACTGACTCAGCCCCGGCCCCATCACGGTCTTCACATCCTCATGCAGGTAGCCCGCATTCAGCAGTTCACGTATCAGAAAGGAGGTACCGCCCGCATCATGGAAGGCGTTGATGTCTTCCTGACCGTTCGGGTAGATGCGAGTCATCGACGGCACCACCGACGACAGTTCCGAGTAGTCGTTCCAGTCAATGATGATGCCTGCGGCGCGTGCGATCGCAATCCAGTGAATGGTGTGATTGGTCGAGCCACCGGTGACCAGCAAAGCCACCAGCGCGTTCACAATGGCCTTTTCGTCCACCATGTCCGCCAGCCCAAGCCTGCCGCCCTGGGGCCGGGACAACCGGATAACCTGCTCGGTAGCGGCCTCCGTGAGTGCGTCCCGCAGCGGGGTATTCGGGTGAATAAACGCCGCGCCCGGCACATGCAGCCCCATCACCTCAACCAGCATTTGATTGGAATTGGCCGTGCCGTAAAAGGTGCAGGTACCCGGGCTGTGATAAGACTCGCTTTCTGCTTCCAGCAATTCATCCTTGCCGATCTTGCCTTCGGCATAGAGCTGGCGCACTCGCTGTTTCTCCTTGTTGGGCAGCCCCGAGGGCATGGGGCCCGGCAGGCACAAAAACGGCCGGCAGATAACCGAAACTGAGCGCTCCGATCAACAGGCCGGGCACAATTTTGTCACATATCCCCAGTAACATGACCGCATCAAACATGTTGTGGCTCAGCGCTACCGCCGTGCTCATGGCGATGGTGTCGCGGGAGAACAGACTGAGCTCCATGCCCGGCTGACCCTGAGTGACCCCATCGCACATGGCCGGGGTGCCGCCGGCAAACTGGGCAACTGAACCCATGCGGTGGGCCGCTTCGCGAATGACGTCGGGGAAGCGATGATACGGCTGGTGGGCAGACAGCATGTCGTTGTAGGCAGAGACCATGGCAACATTGGCCTGGTTCATCAGCTTCAGGGTATCCTTGTCACCCTGTTGGCAGGCGGCGAAACCATGGGCCAGGTTGCCACAGGACAATGTGCCCCGGTGCGGTTCCTGGTCTCCGAGCGCCGCCATTCTGGCCAGATAGGCCTGGCGAGATGCCCGGCTCCGTTCGATAATACGGTTGGTGACCTTCAAGACTCTGGGCTGCATGGTTCCCTCCATTTTTGATGGACACGCTACGTAAGTGTACTTCCTTGCTGGAAGTCTTTCAGGTTCAATCAGCAATACTCAAGCCATTTATCGATGTGAACACACATTAAGGACACGCACTATGCTCAGGCGCACCAAAATTGTAGCCACCCTCGGCCCAGCCACCGACAGCGTGGAATCGCTGGCCGGCATTATCTCGGCCGGCGTCGATGTTACCCGCCTGAACTTTTCTCACGGCAGTGCCGAAGAGCATATAGAGCGCGCCCAGCGAGTGCGCGCAGCCGCGGCTGCTCAAGGCCGCTATGTTGCCCTGCTGGCCGATTTGCAGGGCCCGAAACTGCGGATCGCCCGCTTTACCGACAACAAGGTAACCCTGCAGCGAGGCCAGACCTTTGTGCTCGACGCCTCGATGGACAAAGAAGCCGGCACCGACCAGCGGGTTGGCATTGATTACGAAGAGCTGATCAACGATGTTACCCCCGGCGACATTCTGGTTCTGGACGACGGCCGCATCGAAATGGAAGTCAACGCCGTCGATGCCCACAGCATTACCTCCACCGTGATGATCGGAGGCCCGCTGTCCAACAACAAAGGCCTGAACAAACGCGGCGGCGGCTTGTCGGCCGATGCCCTGACCGATAAGGACAAGCGCGATATCGTCACCGCAGCTCAGTTAGGCGCGGACTATGTCGCGGTATCCTTTGTGCGCACCGCAGAAGATATGCACGTTGCCCGTCGTCTGCTCAAAGAAGCGGGCTCCGAGGCCGGCCTTGTCGCCAAAATAGAGCGTGCCGAGCTGGCCCATGACAACGCCGCCCTGGATGCCGTGATTGAAGCCTCTGATGCCGTGATGGTGGCACGGGGCGACCTGGCCGTGGAGATCGGCGATGCCGAACTGGTGGGCGTACAAAAACACATTATTTCACGGGCCAGGGTTCTCAACCGGGCCGTGATCACCGCCACCCAGATGATGGAATCGATGATCACCAATCCAATGCCAACACGGGCCGAGGTGTCTGACGTTGCCAACGCGGTCATGGATTACACCGACGCCGTCATGCTGTCAGCCGAAACCGCCGTCGGCGACTACCCGCAGGAAGCGGTCGAAGCCATGGTGCGCATCTGCCTGGGCGCTGAGCGCCAGCCCTCCATGCACCAGTCGAAACACCGAATTCACGAAAGCATGGAAAAAGTGGATCAAGCCATCGCCTTGTCGGCAATGTATGCGGCCAACCACCTGCAAGGCGTGGCAGCCATCATCTGCCTGACCGAAACCGGATCCACGCCGCGCCTGATGTCCAGAATCAAATCCAGTCTGCCCATCTTCGCCTTCTCCCGTCACCATTCCACACAGCACCGGGTGGCGCTGTTCCGGGGTGTTCAGACGGTCCCCTTCGACTCAGCCAAACTGGCACACGAGCAGGTCAATGCGCTGGCGGTCAAGGAACTGGAGAGGCGTGGCGTCGTCAAGACGGGTGATCTGGTCGTGATCACCAAAGGCGATTACGTCAACGCTCAGGGTGGCACCAACTCCATGAAGATTGTTCAGGTTGGCTCAGACATCCGCTGAACACGGAATTCATCACACCTTTTCGAGACTGGCAAGGCTGGCGCGCGCGATTTCGGTGATCCGCGCCCAATCCTTGTTGGCGATGGCATCCGCAGGCGTCAGCCAGGTACCGCCAACGGTTGCCACATTCTCCAGCGCCAGATAGGCGGCGGCGGTATTCTGCCGAATACCGCCCGTCGGGCAGAACACCACATCGGGAAAGGGCCCTGAAAAGGCTTTCAGCGCCGAAATCCCGCCCGACACCTCCGCCGGGAACAGCTTGAAATACCGGTACCCGTGGCTATAGCCCATCAGCAGCTCAGATGCGGTCGCAATACCCGGCAACAAGGGCGCTTCGGAGGTCACGCCAAAATCCAGAATGGCCTCGGTAACGCCCGGCGTGATAACAAACTGGGCGCCCGCGCTTTCCACCTGCCGATACTGGGCAATGCTTGTGACCGTGCCAGCCCCGACCAAAGCCTCAGGCAGCGCTTGGCGCACCTGACGGATAGCGTCCACACCAAACTCGGTCCGAAGCGTAATCTCCAGCACCTTGAGGCCACCGTCAACGAGGGCTCGACACAGCGGTATCGCATCCTCCGGGTCATCAATGGTGATGACCGGTATCAAGGGCGAAGCCGTCAACACAGCTCTGATTTGTTCGCGATGTTCCATGGATACTTGTGGCATAGCAGTCTCCTTGATGATCAGGCCAGTCCGGTTCAGGGGCTCCAATACACGCGCAAGCCAGGCTTCAGAAATGCCCGTACCGGCATGGTGGGCCAGTCGTGGATATCAGAGACAGCCCGCGACAGGGTTTCAAGCTTGGCCTGACCTTTAAGGTGCAACGCAATGAATCGGGCGCCAGCCAGGACCGGCTTGGTCAGCGTCACTCGCGGGTGTGCCTGAGACGGCGGCGTCATCACGGCGATGCGCTGGCCCGGTTGCGCATTCATCGCCTGCGCCAGTTCCGGAGCATCCGGGAACAGTGACGCCGTGTGGCCATCATTCCCCATCCCCAGAATCAACGCGTCCACCGGCAATTCCAGCGTGGCCAGCGCAGATTCAACGGCCGGGCTGGCCTGGCTCGGATCGTCACCCGCCACCTTCAAGGGGATCCATCTGGCGTCAGCCGCTGCGCCTTGCAACAGATGCTTTCTAATCAGCGAGGTATTGCTGTCAGGATGGCCTTCCGGCACCCAGCGCTCATCCGCAAGCACCACATTAACCCTGGGCCAATCCAGTGCCTCGCTCCGCAAGGCATGAAAAAACGGAACAGGCGTCGAGCCACCGGAGATCACCAGAGTCACGCAGGGTGATACCTCAAGCCTGTGCCTGAGAAATTCCGCGACATCCCGGGCCAGCTGGCCCGCCACCGCATAGGCACTCTCCAGAAAGCAGGTTTGAATGCCCTCGGGCAACATGAGGTCAGGCGTCTTCATACCAACTCCTGCCGTCCCGGGTAATCATGGCTATCGAGGCAACCGGCCCCCAGGTGCCCGCGGCATAACGCTTGGGTGGTTCACCGCTGTCGTGCCAGTTGCCGATAATCTGGTCCACCCACCGCCAGGCATGCTCCACTTCGTCACGGCGCACAAACAGGTACTGGTTACCCCGCATAACCTCCCACAGCAAACGCTCATAGGCGTCGGGAATCCGCTCAGTATCGAAGGTCTCAGAGAACGTCAGCTCCAGCGGCCCCTGGCGCAATCGCATGCCTTTGTCCAGGCCCTGGTCCTTGGTCAGAATTTTCAGGGCCATGCCCTCGTCTGGTTGCAGCCTTATGATCAGCTTGTTATTGGCCAGATGTTTCTGATCCGAATCAAAGATGTAATGGGGTGCCGGCTTGAAGTGAATGATGATTTGCGACATTTTCTCTGGCATGCGCTTGCCGGTGCGAATATAAAACGGCACGCCAGACCAGCGCCAGTTGTCGATTTCCACCTTCAGGGCAACAAAGGTTTCGGTCTCGCTGCCTTTATTGGCGCCCTCTTCTTGCAGGTAGCCGGGCACGGGCTTGCCGTCGCTGGTACCGCCGGTGTACTGCCCGCGCACTACCGACTGCTCCATGAGGTCCGGCGTGACTCGCTTCAAGGCTTTCAGTACCTTGACCTTTTCATCCCGGATACTGTCTGCAGAGAGGTCCGATGGCGGGTCCATGGCGATCAGACACAGCAACTGCAGCAGATGGTTCTGGATCATGTCCCGTAGCTGGCCCGCCTTGTCAAAGTAGCCCCAGCGCCCCTCAATACCCATGGCTTCAGCAACGGTGATTTCAACGTGAGAGATGTGGTTCTGATCCCACTGGGAGGCAAACAGGTTATTGGCAAAGCGCAGGGCAATCAGGTTCTGAACGGTTTCCTTGCCCAGGTAGTGATCGATACGAAACAGCTGGCTCTCCCGATACACCTCCGCCAGTTCGTCATTAATCACTTTGGAGGACTCAAGGTCATGGCCAATGGGTTTTTCCACGACGACGCGCGTGCGCTCGGTACAGCAACTCTGATCCCGCAGGTTGCGCGCAATCACACCATACATCGCCGGCGGAGTGGCCATGTACACGATCAGCTGATTGCTATCAGCACGCCAGCTATTCAGCTGTGAGTAGCTTTCGGTGTCCGTAAACTCGAGCCTGAGATAATTGACCCGTTGGACAAACTCCGTTGCCAGGGCATCATCAAACTCTTCCGGTTTGACCAGCTCCTTCAGCTTTGCCTTGAGCTTTGCGCGCACGTCCTGCTCGCTGGCCTGTGCACGTGCAATGGCCAGTATCCGGCTGTCTGACGCAAGCAGACCTGCCCGGTCAAGCTGATAGAGCGCCGGGAACAGCTTACGCTGCGCCAGATCGCCTGAAGCACCAAACACCATAAGATCGCAAGACGTCTGCACCTTACCCGCCATTCCCTTTCTCCCGGCCGTCACCTTTCGTCCTGACGTAACTATTGCGTAACTTTACCCAAATAATGACACCGGCCAGCCCACATTCCAAGTGCGGCTGCCAATGCTGATATAATTACTACCCGATAACTCATAAAAGCACGGTATAATCCGCCAGCTTTTAAACCCTAATTGCCTGCACACCAGGGAGTAAACGGCATGGCAGCAAATACGGCGCACCGAGACGATAATCTGTTAGAGGATATCCAGAACCGGCTGGAGACCCTTAATAAATCCGAGCGCAAGGTTGCTGAGGCCATTCTGCGCGACCCCAGTGCCGCTACTCGCTACAGCATCGCAGCGCTTGCACGGGCGGCCAACGTCAGTGAGCCGACAGTCAACCGCTTTTGCCGGGGCTTTTCCGCCACAGGTTTTCCGGATTTCAAGATTCGCCTGGCCCAGAGCATCGCTACCGGCACCCCATATGTCGGGCAGGACATCGAGCCCGACGACACGGTCGCGGAATTTGCCAACAAGATTATGCTGAGCACCATCGCCAGCCTGGACAAAGCCCGGCAAGCTCTTGATCCACAGGCCATTGCCACGGTGATCGACTACCTGATACAGGCCAAGCAGATCAGCTTCTTCGGCATGGGTGGATCGGCCTCGGTCGCCATGGATGCCCAACACAAGTTCTTCCGCTTCAACATTCCGGTCTCATCCTACGACGACGCCCTGATGCAGCGCATGGTCGCTGCCGGCGCCGGAGTGGGTGATGCCATTGTTCTGATTTCCTACACCGGACGCACCCGAGAGGCCGTCGAAATAGCCCACCTGGCCAGAGCCAACGGCGCAACCGTTATCGGCATCACTAACCCTGATTCACCGATGGCAGAAGCCTGCACAGCGGTACTCGGCGTCACTGCCCCGGAAGACACCGAGGTCTATATGCCGATGTCGTCCCGGATTATCCACCTGACGGTGATCGACATTCTTGCCACCGGCGTCACTCTTAAACGCGGACCGGACTTCCTCGACCACTTGAAGAAAATCAAGGAAAGCCTGAAAGCCACCCGCTTCCCCCTCACCTGACAGCCATAAAAAAAGGGTGCCGAAGCACCCTTTTTTGTTCACCGTTGGACCATCTGCGATCAGTCCCGACTTACCTCGGCGGTATTTCTGAGATACTGCTGGTAGGCGGTGTACTCACGCTGCCCTTCTAGCTGGGTCAGGAACTGGCGCAGCTGCTGGAACTCAGCACCCTCCTTATCCACATCGCCTTCGTTGACCGCATCAACCAGTATGATCGCAGCTTCACTCTGTCCAATCGCCTTACCGACCGTCGGCTGACCTGCCTTCGGGCGAGACAGGGCAAACACACGCTGTACCACATAGGAACTCAGTCCGGAGCCTTCCCGGCCCTGGGCCTCAAACTCCTGCCAGTCACCCGCGTCGAGTGTCTCAGGCGCACTGCCAGACTCGATCGCCGCCAGCAGCTCATCCGCTCTGGCTTCCAGAGCCTCTCGCGTCTTGCGGGCTTCAAGCATGCCCTGAATCTCATCACGAACATCCGCCAGTTCCCGTTGGCGCGGTTCGAAATACTCACCCACACGCGCCACCACAGACACATTATCACCCACATCGATCAGCTCGGTGTTAAAGCCACCTTCAAGCACGTCGTCGGAAAACAGCTGGCGAACCAGGCCGGCGTGATCGAACGGAGCGGCACCACCGTCACGGGTAACGCCTTCAACCGTGCGAACCTCTAGCCCCAACTCCTCAGCCGGGCCGGCCAGGTCTTCCGCAGCATAGGCCGCGTCCGCGAGTTGAGCGCGCACTTCCGCAAAGCGCTCACTGGCGCGAGTCCGCGCCAATTCATCCCGCAACTCTGCCTGCAACTGGTCAAAAGAAGGAACATCCGAACGACGAATCTCATCCACACGGATCAGGTGAATACCAAAGCCGGTTTCAACCGGCTCAGAAATCACCCCTTCTTCCAGGGCAAACAGAGCCTCTTCAAATGCGCCCTCATAGACACCTCGTCCGGCGAAACCAAGATCGCCGCCGTCACGGGCAGAGACCGTATCAACCGAATACTCCCGGGCCAGGTCAGCAAACGATTCACCAGCGTCAAGGCGTTCCTGAATCGTCTCCAGGGTTGCCTCAGCTTCGTCACCCGGCTCGATCAGAATGTGGGCAGCCCGACGTTCCTCACGGGCAAACTCTTCGGCCCGTTCATCGTAATAAGCTCGCAGATCCTCGTCACTGATTTCTATGGCGCTGGCCAGAGCACCCAACGACAATGTCAGATACGCAGCATCCACCTGTTCCGGCTCGCGGAAATCGGCAGCGTTTTCGTCATAGAAAGCCTGAATATCGTCATCTGTAACAACAATCTGATCTGCCAGACTGTCTGGATTAACCGTCAGCACCCGGAAGTCGCGCGTCTGGTTCTGGATGCGCAGCAACTGAGCCGCATTTTCACCAGCCACAACACCACTTTGGGAAATGGACGCACGAATCTGGTTGATCACATAATTCTTGCGCATGTTCTCGCGGAACTCGCCCACACCCATGCCGATGTTGCGCACGGTGCCAACAAACCGATCCCGGTTAAACTGACCATCCACCTGAAACTGCGGCATCTGGGTAATCAGGGCGTCAATGTCGGCGTCTGACAACTCCAGGCCCTGATCCTGTGCGTCCAGAATAAGTACCCGCTCCTGAATCAGCGCCTCAAGTACGTCACGACGAATCTGGTCTTCGTCGAGCATTGCAGGGTCTGGATCATCCATCTGACCAAGCCGCTGCTGCGTCTCTAACTGAACGGTTCGCAAAAACTCCCGCTCGGTTATGGATTCCCCATTTACGGTAGCCACTTCCGGCTCTCCGGAAAATCCACCAATGATGGCATCCATCCCCCAGATCGACAGAGAAACGATCAAAAGGCCGATAATCACCTTTGCGATGGTGCCCTGGGCATTATCCCGAATATCTTGAAGCATGTTGTTACTGAATCCCTGTCAAGGTTCTGCTGGTGGAAGTCGCAAGGTGCAAACCCGGTTGCTCCTTTCAAACGCAAAAAGGCGCACCCTGTATGGAATGCGCCTTGAATTCTTGTGGCAGCTTCCGCAAGCGAAAGCTGCCAAAAAAAGAGCCTTTACTTAACGGCGTCTTTCAGGGCCTTGCCTGCTTTGAATCCAGGCACTTTGGAGGCCGCGATCTTGATTTCAGCGCCAGTCTGCGGATTACGGCCGGTACGAGCGGCGCGGTCCTTCACAGAAAAGGTACCAAAGCCGATCAGGGTAACCTGGTCGCCTTTTTTCAGAGCACCGGTGATGGAGTTGGTCATAGCATCCAGCGCACGGCCAGCTGCTGCTTTAGAAATGTCTGCGGACTCTGCAATTGCATCGATCAGTTCGGACTTGTTCACACTAAACCCCTTCGATTTCAGGTTGAAGATGTTCTAGGTCGGTTTGTTTTTCGAGGACGTTCCCGACTATCGCATAAGCGGTCGGAGAATTCCATTCTTCAGTTTTCTTATTCCTTTCGGTATTTAACCGGTGTTCGGAATAGGCACTTACTGCGCGGGAGCCCTTGGTATTGGCTGCTTCACGGCGAAACAGTTATACCAACGGGCTCTCAGGCATGTCAACAACTCATCCCGGGTTTAATGTGTATTTATGCGCTCTGCAGCATCGCCGGCATCATCACTTGCTTTCGATGAGGCACCCTTTTCGGACGAATCCGCAGTGCGAGGTTCCGGCGGATACGCCAGCGCCACATCCAGAACTTCATCGATCCACTTGGCCGGAATAATCTCGAGAGACTCTTTGATGTTCTCTGGTATCTCTTTGAGATCCCTGACATTTTCATCAGGGATAATCACGGTTTTGATACCGCCCCGATGGGCCGCAAGAAGCTTCTCTTTCAGGCCGCCAATGGGCAAAACGCGACCTCTCAAGGTGATCTCACCGGTCATCGCAACGTCCGCCCGAACCGGTATTTTGGTCAGTGCAGAAACCAACGCTGTGCACATGCCAATACCGGCACTGGGGCCATCTTTTGGCGTTGCACCTTCCGGAACGTGCACATGAAGATCGTGCTTTTCATGGAAATCATCGCTGATTCCGAGACCCGCAGCCCGGCTGCGCACAACTGTCAAAGCCGTCTGAATCGATTCCTGCATGACATCACCGAGGGAGCCGGTTTTAACCACTCGTCCCTTACCGGTCGTCAATGCACACTCAATGGTCAGCAGCTCGCCGCCAACCTGAGTCCATGCCAGTCCGGTCACCTGCCCTATCTCGTTTTTCTCTTCAGCAAGACCGTACTTGAACTTCTTGACCCCCGAGTAGTCCTCAAGCATCTCCTGGGTAAGGGTCACAGAGGCCTTGTCGTTGCTTTCAACGTGCTCCCGGACGACCTTGCGGCAGATCTTGGCAATCTCCCGCTCCAGGCCCCGTACGCCCGCCTCTCGCGTGTAATAGCGAATCAGGTCGCGCAGGGTCGCCTCCGAAAGGTTAAATTCGTTCTTGCGCAGACCGTTCGCCTTGATCTGTTTTGGCAACAGATAGCGCAAGGCGATGTTCACCTTTTCATCCTCGGTGTAACCGGGGATCCGAATGATCTCCATGCGGTCCAGCAACGCCGATGGAATGTCCATGGAGTTGGATGTGCAAACAAACATTACGTCGGAGAGATCATAATCCACTTCAAGGTAATGATCGTTGAAGGTGTGATTTTGCTCAGGATCCAGCACTTCCAGCAACGCAGAAGCAGGATCGCCGCGGTGGTCCATACCCATCTTGTCGATTTCGTCGAACAGGAACAGTGGATTCTTGACCCCAACTTTTGACAGCTTTTGCAGCAGCTTACCCGGTAACGCGCCGATGTAGGTTTTACGATGGCCACGGATTTCCGCCTCATCGCGTACGCCACCGAGTGCCATCCTCGTGTACTTGCGGTTGGTTGCCCGGGCAATGGACTGACCCAGCGAAGTTTTGCCAACACCAGGCGGACCAACCAGACACAACACAGGCCCCTTGATCTTCTTGACCCGGCTTTGCACCGCCAGATATTCGAGAATGCGCTTTTTGACTTCGTCCAGACCGTAGTGGTCCTTGTCCAGAATCTCACGGGCCTGCTCAAGGTCATGACGAACGCGACTGCGTTTTTTCCAGGGCACGGCCAGCATCCAGTCGATGTAACCGCGAACCACAGTCGCCTCGGCTGACATGGGCGACATCATCTTGAGCTTGTTCAGCTCCGCCTCGGTCTTTTTACGGGCCTCTTCCGGCAGTCCGGCTTCTTCCAGCTTCTGCTCAAGCTCTTCGAAATCGTTGTTACCTTCGCCCAGGTTACCCATTTCTTTCTGGATAGCCTTCATCTGTTCGTTCAGATAGTACTCGCGCTGACTGCGCTCCATCTGCTTTTTAACGCGGCCACGGATGCGCTTTTCAACCTCAATCAGATCGATTTCACCATCCAGTTTACCCAGCAGCAGATCGACGCGTTTGCGTACGTCCAGGGCTTCGAGCAGCTCCTGCTTTTCCGGAATCCGCATATCCAGGTGAGCGGCCATGGTGTCAACCAGACGCTCCAGCTCCGTGATGCCGGTCAACGCATTAGAAACTTCCGACGGCACTTTCTTGGAGAGCTTGACGTACTTTTCAAATTCATCCATCAGGGTCTTGGTGAGAACGTCTTCTTCACGCTCAGGTAGCGTTTCCTCATCCATCAGAATGGCCTGGCCAGACAAGTACTCGGCTTCCGAAATGTCGGTGATGCTGGCGCGGGCGTTGCCTTCCACCAGCACTTTGACCGTGCCATCCGGAAGACGAAGCATCTGGAGCACCGTCGCCAGAGTGCCCATGGAAAACACATCGCCGGCACCCGGCTCATCGGTGGAAGCGTCTTTCTGGGCGACCAGAAGGATTTCCTTGCTGCCCTCCATCGCCGCCTCAAGGGCTTGAATGGACTTATCACGGCCCACGAACAACGGGACCACCATGTGCGGAAACACCACCACATCGCGCAATGGAAGCAGCGGGTAATCTTGCACAGTTTCTTCAGATACACGGGTCATAGGGAATCCTCTGACAGCATTTAATTCAGCATATCACCCATCATTGGGGCGCAGGCGAAAATTGCAATCTTTTTACAGGGTCTAAAGCCGGTTGCCAGCCATGGCACTCTAATGAAAAAGGGGCGTTAAACGCCCCTTTCAGTTTTCACCAGTTTGCTCGATCTCGCCGGAGTCAATCCTCCGGCACAACCTTGGCATGATCGTTGTTGGCGTAGATCTTGAACGGTTCGGAATCACCGCTGATCACGCTTTCATCGATGACTACCTTGGAAACATCATGCTCAGACGGAATCTGGTACATGGTGTCCAGCAAGGTCGCTTCCATAATCGATCGAAGCCCACGGGCACCGGTTTTGCGCTCCATGGCTTTGCGTGCAACCGCCCGCAAGGCTTCCTTACGGAAATCCAGCTCAACGCCTTCCATATCAAACAGTTTCTGATACTGCTTGGTCAGTGCGTTTTTCGGCTCGGTCAGGATCTGAACCAGTGCTTCTTCGTCCAACTCGGTCAACGTGGCAACCACCGGCAGGCGGCCGACAAATTCCGGAATCAGACCAAACTTCACAAGATCCTCGGTTTCAACATCACGAATGATGTCGCCGGTATTCTTGCTGTCGTCCGGGCTCTTGACGTTCGCCGAAAAGCCGATTGAACTGCGATCAGAACGTTCCTGAATCACCTTCTCAAGGCCGGCAAATGCACCACCACAAATAAACAGCATATTGGTGGTGTCCACTTGCAGGAATTCCTGCTGGGGATGCTTGCGGCCACCCTGCGGCGGAACCGAGGCAACGGTGCCTTCAATCAGCTTCAGCAGTGCCTGCTGTACACCCTCACCAGAAACATCGCGAGTGATAGACGGGTTGTCAGACTTGCGCGAAATCTTGTCGATTTCATCAATGTAGACAATGCCCCGTTGAGCTTTATCAACATCGTAATCGCATTTCTGCAGCAGCTTCTGGATGATGTTCTCGACATCTTCCCCCACGTAGCCTGCTTCGGTCAGCGTAGTGGCATCGGCAATGGTGAAGGGCACATTCAGCATACGAGCCAACGTTTCTGCCAACAACGTCTTACCGCTACCGGTCGGACCGATCAGCAGAATGTTGCTTTTGCCCAGCTCAACATCACTCTTGCCTTCGCCATAACGCAAGCGCTTGTAATGATTGTAGACAGCAACGGACAGCACAACTTTGGCGCGATCCTGACCAATCACATACTCGTTCAGAGTCTCACGGATTTCTGCCGGGGTCGGAAGACGATCACTGGCCTCCTCCTGGGCATTTTCCTGAATCTCTTCTCGAATGATGTCATTACACAAGTCGACACACTCGTCGCAGATGAACACCGAGGGCCCTGCAATGAGCTTTCGGACTTCATGCTGGCTCTTTCCACAAAACGAGCAGTACAGCAACTTGCCGTTATCGTCGCTCCTGCCGTTTCTTTCATCTGCCATTGAAATACCTCTGTTCTTCATTGGCCGGAGTTACAACACAATACGCCGGCCAGGGATGATGCGATGACTTTCAGTATTATTTATTCGGTACGCGCTTATCAAGTACTGTATCGATCAACCCGTACTCTTTCGCCTGGGTCGGATCCATGAAATTATCACGATCGGTATCCCGTGCGATGGTTTCCAGATCCTGGCCAGTATGCTGGGCAAGAATCGTATTCAGGGTGTTACGAATCTTCAGGATTTCGCGGGTATGAATTTCGATATCCGAAGCCTGGCCCTGATAGCCCCCCAGCGGTTGATGAATCATCACTCTGGAATTAGGCAGACAAGCTCGTTTGCCCGGAGCCCCGCCCGCCAGCAGAAACGCACCCATGCTGGCAGCCTGGCCGATACACAAAGTAGCCACATCAGGCTTGACGAACTGCATGGTGTCATAAATAGACATACCCGCAGACACCGAACCACCCGGGCTGTTGATGTACAGGTGAATGTCCTTGTCCGGATTTTCGGATTCCAGGAACAGCAGCTGGGCAACCACCAGGTTGGCCATGTGGTCTTCGACCTGGCCCACCAGAAAGATCACACGTTCTTTGAGAAGACGTGAATAGATGTCGAAGGAACGCTCTCCGCGCGCCGTCTGCTCAATTACCATCGGCACCAGGCCGGCGCTGGTTATCATTGTAGGGCCATCAAACGGTTTCTGCGTCATGTGCGCCTGAACTCCTTATGAACTGTGGGCATGGACCCCTCGGCAGGGTATCCGGAAGTCATTGTCGGAATACCTTCATACTCTGCCACCACTGAGCCCAGATGAAAACAGCCGGACACGCCGGCTGTTTCCAGAAAGCGATTCCGGGCGACGCCCGGAACAATCAACGCTGGGGTTGACCAGCCTGAACCGCTTCTTCGTACTTCATTTTCTTCTCTGTCACCTTGGCCTGACCCAATACGAAGTCAACCACGGCATCTTCAAGTACGGAGGCCTCAATCTGAGCCTTCTGATCCGGGTTGCTGCTGAAGTGCGCAATCACTTCTTCAGGTTGTTCATACGTAGAGGCGATCTCCTGGATCTTTTCCTCTACCTGGGCAGGCTCTGCTTTCAGGTCATTCTTTTTGACAACTTCCTGGAACAACAGGCCAGTCTTGACTCGACGCTTGGCCTGTTCTTCGAAGATTTCCTTCGGCAGTTGCTGGAAATCAACCTGACCACCGAAACGCTGAACCGCATCCTGGCGCAGGCGATCAATTTCCTGATCAACCAGTGCCGCCGGGATCTCCAGCTCTGTGGTTTCCAGCAAACCTTCCACAACGTCATTCTTGACCTTGTTGGATACCGCCTGCTTGAGCTCCCGCTCCATGTTCTTCTTCACTTCTTCGCGGAACGCGGCTTCGTCTTCAGCTTCGATACCAAACTTCTTGAAGAACTCTTCGTTCAGCTCTGGCAGCTGAGGCTCTTCAACTTTGTGAATGGTAATGGCGAACTTGGCAGGCTTACCAGCCAGGTCTTCGCTGTGGTAATCCGCTGGAAACTCCACTTCGATTTCCAGTTCTTCGCCAGTCTTGCCACCTACGATGGCTTTTTCAAAGCCAGGAATCATCTGGCCAGAACCCAGAGTCAAACGATGCCCTTCAGCGGCGCCACCTTCAAACTCTTCACCGTCAATAGTGCCTTTGAAGTCGATGGTCACAATGTCCTTGTTCTTGGACTTGCGCTTGACTTCTTTCATGGTGGCTTGCTGACCACGCAGATTATCGATCATGGTGTCGATATCTTTGTCGGCAACTTCAGCAACCGGCTTTTCGACCTTAACCTTGCTCAGGTCGCCCAGTTCAATCTCTGGCAACACTTCGAAGATCGCCACGAACTCGAGGTCTTTGCCCTCTTCCATGGTCTTCGGCTCAAACTTGGGCCAGCCAGCCGGGTTGACGTCCTGCTCCTGCAGTGCCTTGATGTAGTTGTCGCGCATTGCTTCACCAACCACTTCCTGGCGAACGCTTTCACCGAAACGACGCTTGACCACGCTCATGGGCACCTTGCCAGGACGGAAACCGTTCAGGCGAACCGTGCGAGCAGTATCCTGCAGGCGTTTCTGAACCGCTTGGTCGATTTCCTGGGCGGGCACACCAATCGTCATGCGACGCTCGATGTTAGAGGTCGTTTCAACAGACACTTGCATGGAGATTCCTCAAATTACAGATTCTGTATGTGAATGAAAATTAAAAACAAATCCCGGACGGAGCGATTTACCCCAAAGGGACGCAAAATTAAAAGCCGGTAGTTTATCACGGTTTACCCCGCCGAGAGAATCACCCGGTGAATCGCAGCAATGGTTTGAGACCAGGACCACAACCGGAGTTGCAAAAAACAATGGGGGCAAAACGAAAAAAAGAAAGGGTGGTGCGAGAGGAGAGACTCGAACTCTCACAGGTTTCCCCGCTGGAACCTAAATCCAGTGCGTCTACCAATTCCGCCACTCTCGCGTATCCGGCGCTGTTCTTATACCTTCAGAACATGCGGAGATCATAACAGGGGAAAAGTGGGGTGGACGAAGGGGATCGAACCCTCGACCGCAGGAGTCACAATCCTGAGCTCTACCAACTGAGCTACGTCCACCACATCAGAGATGTGCCTTTCAGCACCTAATCTGCTCAATACAACTTTGCTGGTTTGGCGATTTCGGTCCTGACCAGACCGACGACTTAATGGCGCGCCCGGCAGGACTCGAACCTGCGACCACCCGCTTAGAAGGCGGGTGCTCTATCCAGCTGAGCTACGGGCGCTTGACCGTTCGCCCACCTGAACATTCAGAAAATGGTCGGGGTAGAGAGATTCGAACTCCCGACATCCTGCTCCCAAAGCAGGCGCGCTACCAGACTGCGCTATACCCCGTAAACTGAACAACAAGTGCTTCAGCAAAGTTGGCGCGCATATTACCGGCGGCTTCGGCATCCGTCAACACGGATTTTAAAAAGATCGATAAAACAGTGATTCTGGTGGCCGGCGCCCTACCCGAAAACCCTCTTGATCAAGACACCAGCTACCCGGACGCCACGTTGGCGTTCATGCCGAAGCATGAGACAATGCCCGGCCTTCACTTCCCCATTATTCATGCCCAACCGACAAGATGGAATCATGAGCGCCAAACTGATTAACGGAAAAGAAATCGCCGCCCAGGTCCGGCAACGTGTTGCTGCCGGCGTTGAGACCCGCAAACACAAGGGCCTGAGAGCACCCGGCCTGGCGGTTGTTCTGGTCGGCAACGACCCCGCTTCGCACGTCTACGTGGGCAATAAACGTAAAGCCTGTGATGAGGCGGGCATCCTGTCGCTGTCTTACGATCTGCCGGAAGACACATCTCAGCAAGCCCTGGAAACGCTGATTGATGAACTGAACGAGAATCCCGCAATCGACGGCATATTGGTGCAGCTACCCCTGCCAGCGCACCTTGATGCAGATCCGATACTGGTAAAAATCCGGCCTGACAAAGACGTTGACGGCTTTCACCCCTACAACATCGGCCGCCTGATGCAGCGCAAGCCCACTCTGCGCCCCTGCACGCCCGCTGGCGTGATTACCCTGCTCGACTCCATCGGCACCCCCTATAAAGGCCAGCACGCGGTCATTGTGGGCGCCTCCAACATCGTTGGCCGCCCCATGAGCATGGAGCTCCTGCTTAAAGGCGCCACGATCACTGTCTGCCATCGTTTTACCGACAACCTCGAGAAGTTTGTGGGCGAAGCCGATATCCTGGTTGCCGCCGTTGGCAAACCCGGCATCATCAAAGGCGAATGGGTAAAACCCGGCGCCACCGTGATTGATGTGGGCATCAACCGAATGGACGACGGCAAACTGCGCGGCGATGTGGACTTCGAGGCCGCCGCCGAACGCGCCGCCTACATCACCCCGGTCCCTGGCGGCGTAGGCCCCATGACCATCGCCACCCTGCTGGAGAACACCCTTTACGCTGCGGATGTGCTGCACAGCGTCTGACAAGTGAACAAACGGGTCTGCCCCCGTTCGGGGTCAGACCCTAAAAAAAACCCCGCCGGAGCGGGGTTTTTTATTGGCAGAGTTTCTTACTGGCTCGCTTTTGCCTTCAGGCGGTAAGCGTGCAGAAGCGGCTCGGTGTAGCCGTTTGGCTGCTCACGACCTTTCAGAACCAGGTCCAGCGCCGCCTGGAAGGCGATGCCGTCGAAGCCTGGAGCCATCGGGCGGTAAGCCGGATCGCTGGCGTTCTGGCGATCAACAACGGCCGCCATGCGCTTCATGGTTTCCATGATCTGCGCTTCGGTGCAAATGCCGTGATACAGCCAGTTGGTCAGCAGCTGGGACGAGATACGCAGGGTTGCGCGGTCTTCCATCAGGCCAACGTCGTTGATGTCCGGAACCTTGGAACAACCCACGCCCTGATCAATCCAGCGCACAACGTAGCCAAGGATACCCTGGGCGTTGTTGTCCAGTTCTTGCTGGATGTCTTCAGCGGTCAGTGACGACGGATCGTCCATCACCGGCACAGTCAGGATGTCGTCCAGAGCCGCGCGCTGACGGTTAGCCAGCTCTTTCTGGACGTCAAACACGTTCACCTGATGATAGTGGGTGGCGTGCAAGGTAGCTGCGGTTGGCGACGGAACCCAGGCGGTGTTGGCGCCGGATTTCGGATGACCAATCTTGGCTTCAAGCATACCGGCCATCAGATCCGGCATGGCCCACATGCCTTTACCGATCTGGGCAACACCGGAAAAGCCGGTTTCCAGTCCGATATCGACGTTCCACTGCTCGTAGGAGTTGATCCAGGCTGCCTGCTTCATCTGACCTTTGCGGATGAACGGGCCCAGCTCCATGGAGGTGTGCATTTCGTCCCCGGTACGGTCCAGGAAGCCGGTATTGATAAAGACCGCACGCTCTTTAGCTGCGTGGATACAGGCCTTCAGGTTAACCGTGGTACGACGCTCTTCATCCATAATGCCGACTTTCAGGGTAAAGCGCGGCAGGCCAAGAGCATCTTCAACGCGGCCGAAGAAGTCGTTTGTAAACGCCACTTCTTCCGGACCGTGCATCTTTGGCTTAACAATGTAGACAGAACCTTTGGTGCTGTTCTGCAACTGACCACCGCCTTTCAGATCGTGAATGGCGATCAGCGAGGTTACCAGACCATCCATCAGACCTTCCGGAATCTCGCTACCATCTTGCAGCAGAACAGCCGGGTTGGTCATCAGGTGGCCCACGTTACGCACAAACATCAGGCTGCGGCCCTTCAGGGTCAGCTCGCCACCGTCTGCCGCGGTGTAGGCACGGTCAGGGTTCATCCGGCGAGTCATCTGCTTGCCACCCTTCTCGAACGACTCTTCCAGATCGCTCTTCATCAGGCCCAGCCAGTTCTTATAGGCCAGCACCTTGTCTTCTGCATCAACGGCGGCGACGGAATCTTCGCAGTCCATGATGGTGGTCAGAGCCGACTCCATCAAAACGTCTTTCACGTGCGCGCCGTCGTCTTTGCCGATCGGATGGCTGGCATCGATCTGGATTTCAAAGTGCATGCCGTTCTTGACCAGCAACAAACCGGTGGGCTCGCTGGCTGCACCGACAAAACCGACAAAACCCGACTCGTCTTTCAGGCCGGTCACATCGCCATTCTGCAACTTGACCGCCAGCTTGCCACCGTCAACGTAATACTTGGCGGCGTCTTTGTGGCTGCCAGCAGCCAGAGGCGCGGAGCTGTCCAGCAGATTTCGGGCCCACTCAATAACCTTGGCGCCACGGACTGGATTGTAGCCACGACCCTTCTCGGCACCGTTCTCTTCAGACAATGCGTCTGTACCGTAGAGTGCGTCGTACAGGCTGCCCCAGCGGGCATTTGCTGCGTTCAGGGCAAACCGGGCGTTCATCACCGGCACAACCAGCTGCGGGCCAGCCATGGTGGCGATTTCCGGATCGACATTGGAGGTGGAAATTTTGAACTCGCCGGGCTCGTCAACCAGATAGCCAGTCTCTTTCAGGAACGCCTTGTACTCGGCCATGTCCAGCTTCTGACCTTTATGGTCACGATTCCAGGTGTCCAGCTTTTCCTGAATGGCGTCGCGCTTGGCAAGCAGCTCGCGATTGCGCGGAGCCAGCTCGTTTACAATCTTGTCAAACTCGGCCCAGAATTTATCTGCGTCGATACCGGTGCCCGGGATCGCTTCGTTGGTTACGAAATCATACAGATTCTTCGCGACCTGAATGCCGCCAATTTGTACGCGTTCTGTCATCGTTGTCTGCCTCAATGGGTTACGTTTCCCGACTCCCCTTTTCGCACCTTTCAGCGCAGGGGCACTTTAATTTGAGCGCCGCATTATACGTGAGAATCCCTACAAGGTCATTCCCGGACAGCACAATGCGACTTTCTGCGAATTTCCTGGCTCAGGCGCGGCGCCAGCTGGTGCCCTCACGACTGTCGTCCAGGATGATGCCTTTTTCTAGCAGCTCGTCTCGAATCCGGTCCCCTTCGGCAAAATTCTTCGCCTTGCGGGCGGCAGCGCGAGCCTGAATCATCGCCTCGATATCGTCAGCACTCAACTCTCCACCGGTGTCAGCCTGAAAGAATGCCTCCGGGTCCTGCTGCAACAGCCCAAGAACACCACCCAGACGCACCAGGACCGCAGCACTCTGAGCTGCCAGGTCCTCACGATCCTCACGACGGTGGTGGTTAATGTCATTGGCGATGGCATGCAGCACCGCAATGGCGCCGGCAGTGTTGAAATCGTCGTCCATCACCTCGGCAAACCGGCGATCATGCTCGGTTTCCGCCACATCATTCTCTTTGGCCGGGGTAATCCCGCGCAACGCGTGATAGAGCTTGGTGAGGGTGCGCCCGGCCTCAGCAAGACTGTCTTCGGAGTAATCCACCTGGCTACGATAGTGACTGGACACCAGGAAGTAGCGCACCACCTCCGCCGGATAGGTTTCCAGAATCTGGCGGATAGTGAAGAAATTGCCCAGAGATTTGGACATCTTTTCTTTGTTCACCCGAATGGCACCTGCGTGCATCCAGGTGTGAACAAACTTGTGGCCGGTGGCGCACTCGGACTGGGCAATCTCGTTCTCGTGATGCGGGAACAACAAGTCGGGGCCACCGCCGTGGATATCAAAGGTGTCGCCCAGACACTTGGTCGACATGGCCGAGCACTCGATGTGCCAGCCCGGGCGGCCGTCACCCCAGGGTGACGGCCAGCTCACTTCGCCTGGCTTGGCTGACTTCCACAAGGCAAAATCAGCAGGACTGCGCTTGGCTTCCTGCACCCCTACCCTGGCACCGGCTACCAGGTCTTCCAGCTTTTTCTTGCTGAGCTTGCCATAGTCCGGGAAGGAGTTAACCGAGAAGTAAACATCGCCATTATCAGCAGCATAGGCATGACCACTGCTGATCAGCTTATGAATCATCGCAATAATTTCATCGATGAAGGCGGTCGCTCTGGGCTCTTCACTCGGCGACAACACACCCAGGCGAGCCTCATCCTCATGCATCGCCTTGATCATGCGACCGGTCAAGTCGGAGTAGACTTCACCGTTTTCATCGGCCCGGGCCAGAATTTTGTCGTCAATATCGGTAATGTTGCGCACATAATGCACGTCATAACCACGGTGGCGCAGGTAACGGCTGATCACATCGAACGCCACCAGCACCCGACCATGGCCCAGGTGACAGTAGTCGTAAACGGTCATACCGCACACGTACATGCGCACCTTGCCGGCTTCGATGGGTTTAAACGCTTCTTTTTGCTGCGTCAGCGTATTGTAAATACGCATTATTTGCCTCCCTTGGCCCAGGAATCTCTCAGGGTGACGGTGCGGTTGAACACGGGCTTGCCGGCACTGGCCGTCAACTCCTGATCACAGAAGAAATAGCCTTCACGCTCAAACTGGTAAGGCAGATCGGTGCGGGGATGCGCCAGACTTTTCTCAACCCGGGCACCTTTGAGGACGACCAGGGATTCCGGGTTCAGGTGATCCATCAGATCACCCTCTTTATCGCTGTCTGGCGATTCGTGGTTGAACAGCCGATCGTACAGATTGATGTCGGTTTCAACGCTGTCAGCGGCGGATACCCAGTGAATAACGCCATTGGGCTTGTAGCCCTCCGGGTTAACACCCAACGTGGCAGGATCGTATTCGCATTTAAGCTCGACAATCTCGCCGCTGGCGTCGCGAATCACTTCCCTGCAGGTCATCACGTAACCGCCGCGCAGGCGCACCGCCTGATCCGGGGCCAGCCGCTTCCATTTCCGTGGCGGCTCCATTTCGAAATCTTCGCGATCGATATAAAGAACCTGGCTCCAGGGCACTGCCCGCTCACCCATGTCCGGATTTTGCGGATGCACCGGCAGCGTCAGAGTTTCTGTCTGATCAGCCGGGTAGTTGGTCAGAGTCACTTTGAGTGGGCGCATCACACACATGGCTCTGGGCGCGCGGGCATTCAGGTCTTCCCGAATCGCATACTCAAGCATGCCAACATCGACGGTACCGCCCGCCTTGTTAACCCCGATCATGTCGCAGAAGCTGCGAATGGATTCCGGGGTATAGCCACGGCGGCGCATGCCGGAGATGGTCGGCATGCGCGGATCGTTCCAGCTTTCCACCACGGCCTCGTCCACCAGGCGCTTTAGCTTGCGCTTGCTGGTGATGGTGTAATTCAGGTTAAGCCGGGCAAATTCGATCTGGCGCGGATGGCACGGAATGGTGATGTTATCCAGCACCCAATCGTACAACGGCCGATGATCCTCAAATTCCAGTGTGCACAAAGAGTGAGTGATGCCTTCCAGCGCGTCCGAAATCGGATGAGTGAAGTCGTACATCGGGTAGATGCACCACTTGTTACCGGTCTGGTGGTGGTCGGCATAGCGAATCCGGTACAGAATCGGGTCGCGCAGATTGATGTTCGGCGAGGCCATATCAATCTTTGCCCTCAGCACCAGCTCACCATTCTGGTACTTGCCCGCGCGCATGTCCCGGAACAGGCGCAGGCTTTCGTCCACCGGACGATCACGATACGGGCTGTTTTTGCCCGGCTCTTTCAGCGAGCCACGGTACTCCGCCATCTGCTCGGCGTTCAGAGCGCACACATAAGCCTTGCCATTCTCGATCAACTCCTCGGCAAAGGCATAAATCTGATCAAAATAGTCCGAGGCGTACAGCACCTCATCGGCCCACTTATAGCCCAGCCACTCGACATCCTGTTTGATCGCGTCGATGTATTCCTGGCTCTCTTTTTCCGGGTTGGTGTCGTCAAAACGAAGATTGCACTCACCACCGAAGGTCTCGGCGATGCCAAAGTTCAGGCAGATAGACTTGGCATGCCCGACGTGGAGGTAGCCATTAGGCTCTGGCGGAAAACGGGTAACAACCTTGCCAGAATGCTCACCTTTGGTGATGGCGTCCTCGATCAGGCTCTGAATAAAATTATGGGCTTTCTTCGACTCGGCGCTCATACAATCTCTGTTAACAGGGAATGGGACCTGGAAGCACAGCTGCGCTCCCTTAAACCGCCTATTATACTCACAAATCCTTGCCGGACTCATGCACAGGACGAAACTCTTGCGTACAATACAATCTTTAAACCTACCTAACCTTCATTACAGGAAGCCCTGATGATTCTGCTGCAAACCAACCACGGTGATATCAAACTGGAACTGGACTACGAGAAAGCACCAGAAACCGCAAAGAACTTCGAACAGTACGTTCGCGATGGTTTCTATGACGGTCTGATTTTTCACCGCGTGATCAGCAACTTCATGGTTCAGGGCGGTGGTTTCGAGCCGGGCATGACCCCTCGCAAAACCCGCGATCCGATTCAGAACGAAGCCGACAACGGGCTGAGCAATATGGTTGGCACCGTCGCCATGGCCCGCACCATGGATCCGCATTCGGCGACCGCTCAGTTCTTCATCAACGTTGAAAACAACGGCTTTCTGGATCACACCGCAAAGAACGCCGAAGGCTGGGGTTACTGCGTGTTTGGTAAAATTGCCGAAGGCATGGACACGGTTAACAAAATCCGGGGCGTGCGCACTACCATGCGGGCAGGCCATCAGGACGTCCCTGCTGAGGACGTTGTTATCGAGAAAGCCGAGGTTCTGGAGGACGCGTGACCACGCTGTTTATCTCAGACCTTCATCTTGAGGAATCGCGCCCAGACATCACGGGCGCGTTTCTGGCGTTCCTGAACGAAAAAGCGCCCGGAGCAGAACGCCTGTTCATCCTGGGGGATTTTTTTGAAGCGTGGATTGGCGACGACGAACGCACCCCGCTTCAGGAGCAGGTGGCCAGCGCCCTGAAAGGGCTCAGCAACACTGGCACCGACATCTTTCTGATGCACGGCAACCGGGACTTTCTGATCGGTGACGACTTCTGCCAGCGTGCTGGCGCCACCCTGCTCAACGACCCCACGGTGATCGATCTGCACGGCACACCAGCCCTGTTACTTCACGGCGACAGTCTGTGCACGGCCGATGTCGAATACCAGAGATTCCGCAACGCCATGCGCAATCCGCAGATGCAACAGATGATGCTGGCCCGCCCTCTGAAAGACCGCCAGCAAATGGCTCGCCAGTTACGGGAAGTCTCGATGGCGAAAAATCAGGGCAAGGCCGAGGCGATCATGGATGTCACCCCGGAGGAAGTGGTCAAGGAACTGGAAGCCCACGATGTTCAGTTGATGATCCACGGCCACACCCATCGACCTGCCATTCATGAGCTTGAGGCCAACGGCAAGCCGGCACGCCGGATCGTGCTCGGCGACTGGCACAGCCACGTCTGGTGGCTGGTGGCACAAGCTGGCAAAGAGTTAGAGTTAAAGCAGCAGCCCCTGGAGCCTTAACGCTCCAGCGGCTGTCTCGCCTGCCCTGCCAGACTTACTCCGGCTCCCGATAGCTTTCCAGACGTCGAAGCCAGCCAGGCAACCAGCGCTCACGTTCGATCGGATTTTCAGCCAACTGCGCACGACGGGAGAGCACCTCGCCCGCCGATTCACGAAACCGATCCAGCACGGTCGAAGCGTCGCCCTCCTCCATCCCCGCAAGCACCTGGAGCAGACCCCAGCCTTCGCCCTCGTACCGCTCGGTGTCCGCCAGCCCTTCGCCTTTGAAATTCACATAATCCATCAAGGCATAAACGCCGCCCGGTGTTTGCCCCAACTGCCATAAGCGCTCCCTGACGATCGCCTGGCTGGCCCCTGGCACAGCCGCCACCACCGCCGCCAGGGATTGATCCGCTCGCTCCCGGATAAAGCGCACCTGAAGCCCCCGAGTGGAATACAGCAGGTCCCGCAACGCTTCTACCTGAGAAGATGCGGAGGCCTGCTGCAGAAAAGCAGCCCGGTCCGGCCAGGGCGCACCCTCGTGACGGGCAGTGTCTAACCAGGCCGGCAACTCAACGCCCTGGTCAACCATGAATGCCAGCAGAGCCGGGAAACTCTCGGTAAATCGACCGGTTTGGCCCTCGGGATACCAGATGAAGTGACCAATACCTAACGAGGGAAACGCTTCGCCCTCGTTCCAGTGCACCAGGCATTGATGCCGAGCCGCACATTCATTTCGGAAAATCTGATCACCCACCCAGGCCAGGGCCTCGGGCTCCAGCGCCATGATCTCAACCTGCGGAGGCTCACGGGGCACCACCCGCAGCAGCCGGCCTTCCGGCGAGTCCGTCAGGAGATAGAGCGCGCCGTCCGGGCCCTCCCGCACATCGCGAATGCGCTCATCCAGTTCGTCAAAAAGCCGTTCGGTGGCAACCACCTTGCCGTCCACCAGAACCATCCGGTGTACGCTCTTGTTCGCAAGCGCGCCCACAAACAAGTTGCCACGCCACTGCGGAAACTGGTGGCCGTGGTAAAGGGCCATCCCCGAAGGCGCAATGGACGGCGTCCAGAACCACAAAGGTGCGATGGTTCCTTCATAACGCCGGAACGGCGTGACCAGGGCACCGGTGTAGTCCACGCCATCCGAGGCCAGGGGCCAACCATAATTACCACCACCGCGAATCAGATTGATCTCGTCACCCCCGCGGGGGCCATGTTCATGGGCGATGATGCGGTCTTGCCGACCATCGTAGATAACCCCTTGCACGTTGCGGTGGCCAAGACTGAATATTTCGGGCTGCGCTCCGTCATGGTTTACAAACGGATTATCCTTGGGCACGGAGCCGTCCGGGTTCAACCGCACGATGGTGCCGATGTGGCTGGATAATCGTTGCGCCTCCTCCCGGAAGTCAAAGCCATCGCCCAGCGTAACCAACAAGCTGCCATCGCCCAGCCAGGCCATTCGACCGCCATAATGGGCATTGCCATATTTCGCGGGTTTGGCCCGAAAGATCTCGCGCACATCGGTCAACTCAGTTCCGGTCAGATCACCACTGGCGACACACAAATGATTGGCGCTACTTTGACCACAGGCATAGCTCAGGAAGACTCGAACCGGGTCATCGCCAACCGGCCTCACCAGCACATCAAACAGACCCGCCTGGCCAGAGGCAAACACTGCCGGCACCCCGCTGATCACTGTTTGCTCACCATCCGGTGACAGATGCTTGAGCACGCCACCGCGCTCTGTCACCAGGGCCGCGCCACCCGACAAAAAAGCAATCGACCACGGGTGATCGAGGCCCTGCGCTACCACCTCGACTTCGTAATCCGCCTGACCAGGTACTTCCGCCAGGGCCGGTTCCGGACTGGCCGCAACGCCCGTTAACACCATAATGGCCAACGACATCCGACCGCTGCCGCCCGTGAACCTTAGTTTGGTGATCTGGGCGAACACCCAGCCCGCAACCGCCGCTGTCGCCAGCATGGCCCATAAGCCAGGCGCCGAACGTGTTGCCGCAATCAACGTAGGCATTGGCGCCAGGCTGTCGACCAGGGTCAGCGTCGCCCACAAGGCCATGGCGGAACCGAACGCGAACCAACACTCACGACAAGGCAACCCCAACAGGCGCAACAAACCTGCGGTCACCAGAAAACCAGGAACCAGCGCAGCAGTCAGCAAGCCGGCATAAACCGGAGCAAAGCTCAGCAGATCCATTGCCATAGCCGACAACCGATCGCCCAGACTGAACGATGCCCCCAGCCCAGAAAGCGCCGCCAGATTAAATTGAGTCTGAACCAGACTGCCCAGGAAGGCGCCGCACAGCACAGCCACCGCACCGGCGATTACGATCCGGACAGGTTTTTTCGTTAACAGACTGCGTTCCATTCCGTTTCCTCATTGCAAACCCCATGAAATTCCGGGCATTTCCTTAAACCTCGAGACAATCTAGTCGGATATTCATTCGGATACCAGCGGTTGAAGCTACCCGACTTTGCCTCATACTCTATAAGTTAACCAATGCATACAGGTACACCAATGGAAAGGAACCGGGCTTTTTCTCTCGCCGGTATCACACAGACGTTTTTTCTCGCGCTGGTCTGGCTGTTAATCGTCCGGGGATTGCTGATCGCCCAGAGCGGCGTGGTCCCCAGCCTGCCGGGCAGTCTCGGCGGCGACATCGCCGGCGCATTCATACTGGCGGTTCTGCTTCAGCTGTCTGGCGGAATTATGCGGGGTGCACTGATCACAGTGCTTGGCTTCGCACTTTACGTTGCCGGCATGCACCTTGGCACCCATGGCACGCTGTTCAAGCTTGCCTTTGCCAGCAAAGGCATGGACACCACATTTATTACCGGTAGCCTGCTGAACATGCATTTGTTGACCCTGCCCGGCTACCTCGCTCTCGCGTGGCTGTTGCATCGACTGCACCGTCGGTGGGTACCGGTGTCGAAGCGTCGACCGGCGCTGCTGCTTGCCGGAACGGTGTTGGTGACCATCACCTATTCGTTATCGTTTCCCAGCCTGACCACGCCCGCAAACAACGTCGTGGCCAGCACCCTGGCACAGATACCGGGCGCCATCCTGAATCCGGTAGGCACCGCCATTGGCGATGAAACCGCCGAAATCAGTGAGCCACTCAAAAACCGGACGAACTTCTTTCACCAGGAAGTCAGCAATCAGACTCCGTCATCCCGGCCCAACGTGCTGCTGATTCTGATCGAGGGACTATCTGGGGGTTATCTGCCCTCCGTCAGCAATTACCATAACCTTGCTCCGGCAGTGTCTCTGGAAACCCTGGAGGCGACCTTTGATGAGTTCGGATTCCGTATCTACAAAAACATGCTCAGCATGGAGCGACAAACTGATCGCGGAACCTACACTCTGGTGTGCGGTCGCTACCCGGATCTGCGCAGACCGTCCGAAAAACTGCAGTCGGTTGCAAGCAGCTCAGTCACGCCCGACTGCCTGCCCGAAAAACTCCGGGATCAGGGCTACCACACCGCATACTGGCAGGCGGCCCCGATCGAATACATGAACAAAGATGCGTTTATGTCACAGGCCGGCTATGACGACGTTACCGGCGCGAAAATATTTATCGAGGGCAAGGAATCCGATGGATGGGGGCCGCCAGACCCCGAGTTTTTCAGCAACATTACACAGCGCCTGCGCCAGCTGAATGAGGAGGAGGCGCCGTGGTTTGTGACAACGTTGAATGTGGGCACACATCACCCATTCAAAATCGGCGAGCAGGCAGAGCAAGAACTCGCTGCCCAGCAATTGGCATCAGAAGACGCGAGTTTGGCACTTCCTCAAGCTCAAACCCCGCGTCGCAATGCCATGAGAGTGATGGCTCAATCTCTGGAGCGTCTGTTGGTCGACCTTGAGCAAGAAGGGGTGCTCGACAACACACTGGTTATTGTCAGCTCCGATGAGTCCGGCGGATTTATCCGGGACGACCACGAATCCTTGCCACTCAACAGCAATCTAGGTGTGCTCGCCATTCGCCCGCCCAGTAAAGCGTATCTGGACCAACTTGCACCTGACAACCGGATAGTCACGCAACTGGACATACCCATCACCATCCTCGATGTGACCGGTCATGGTGACAAGGCCGGCCGCATGATTGGCCGCAGCCTGCTGACTACCGATATCGCAAAATCACGAGACATCATGCTTGCCGACACCTACACCGGGATGAAGTACTTCCTGCGGGAAACCGGCACCCTGCTCGCCTGCACAGAACTGATGACTCGGTGCAGTACCTGGTCATTCGATCCGGACCGTCTGTTTGGTAGTCTGCAGGAAGTCGAAGGCGATCCATTTCTGACCATTGAGGAGCGTTTTGCACTGACCGAAAGTGCAACGCTTCAGACGCCGCAAGACCCATGAGCCTGAACGCCCTGACACGACAGGCGATGGCACTTCTCAGGCATCACCATCGCTCGTTACTGGTGCTCTATCTGACCTTCACCGGGCTTTCTATTGCGGTGATCACGCCGCTGGTGACCGCAGCCCTGTCCGCACTCCGGCCTTTGACCGGGGATGCTGCCATCACCACCGGCGGCTTACTCGAATTCCTGACCTCTGCTGGCGGTGCACTCTGGTTATTGATTACCGTGCTGTTCACGGCGCTACTGATCATACTCCAGCAGGCCAGCATTACCCTGATCGCCGCCCAACCAAAAGACCATTCACTGCGAGCCACCACCCGGGCCCTTTGGGGGGTTGGCCGACGCTTTCCAGCACTGGCAGCCTTGGCCACCCTGCAGACCGCAGCCCATCTTGTGCTGGCCCTGCCCTTTATCACAGGGGTCGGAATTGCCTGGCATCTGTTGCTGACACATTACGACCCCTACCTTCTTAACCTTGAGCGCCCGGCCATTCTATGGTGGTTTGCGGGCTTCTGTGCGGTCATGTTCGCAGGCCTTACACTGGTAAACGGAGCCTTGTTCCTCCGCTGGATTCTGGCCATACCGATTTTGATGTTAGAGGGAGTGCCACCAATTCCTGCGCTTCGGCAAAGCCTGCAACGCACTGCAGGCACGCCACGGACAGCTGCTGGCACTCTGGCCCTAGGCATACTGGCGATCTTTCTGGCTCCAGCACTGGTGACCCTGACTTTTAACCTGCTGGCGGCGAGCCTGTTTCAGGTGTTGCCAGAGACCATGCCGGTTCTGCTGCCAACGGTCATCCTGCTGATAGGTGGATACCTGCTGACAGGCCTTGCATTGACCTTTCTGGCCAGCTCAGCTCTTGGTACGCTGATCGTCGCCCGGTATCAGAGCATTACCGGTCACCAGGCGCACTGGCTGCAGCCATCGGTAACTCCACCCAGCACGAGAACCGGCCTGGAGGCCTGGTTACTGGAGGGACTGGTCATCGTACTGGTACTCCTTCAAGGTTTCTGGGTGGTCACATCGCTGGAGCAAAACGACCATGCGACCATTACCGCCCACCGCGGCAGCGCCTTCAAAGCGCCGGAAAACAGCCTGAGCGCCATCCATCAGGCGGTCAGGGACGGTGCAGATTATATTGAGATAGATGTCCAACTGACCCGTGATGGCGTCGCTGTGCTCTGGCACGACGCCGACATGCAGCGCATTTTCGGAAAACCGGAACGTATCACCGACGTCGATTTCGAAGACATCCAGGCGCTGGATGCAGGCTCATGGTTTGATGTCAGTTTCGCCGGCGAAAGCATCGCCACGCTGGCGCAAGCCATTGACGCCGTGCGCGGCCAGTCCCGACTGTTCGTCGATCTGAAGCCGAACCGGAACGAGGAAGCACTGGTGGCGGAGGTTATCCGAACCTTACAAGACAAAGACGCCGTGGAGGGGACCATACTGGCGGCAGCGGACTGGCCAGTTCTGGAGCAAGCCAAGAACATGGAGCCCAGACTGAAAACCGCACTGCTGGCCCAGTTTGTGGTAGGGCCACTGTGGCAAGACCGTTACGACATTCTGGCGTTGCGTATGAACCGGGCCAACCCGGCGGCTGTTGCCAGAGCCCACAAAGCCGATAATGAACTGCACGTGTGGACAGTCAACCAACCGCAAGACATGGCCCGCTTTCTGGACATGGGCGTTGACAACATTATCACTGACCGCCCGGACGTCCTCGCCAAACTGCTTGCGGAGCGGGAGGCCCGCTCGGAAAGCGAGAGACTGGTCATGCAGGTTCGAAACTGGCTGCGCTGACCAGGTTGTCAGTGATCCGAATTACTGTTCAACAAAGGCCCGTTCAATGACGTAATGCCCCATGTCACCGCCGCGCGCCTCACGGAAACCCATGTTGTTAAGGATCGCACAGGTGTCCTTGAGCATGCTCGGGCTGCCACAGATCATAAAGCGATCCTGCTCAACATCGAAGTCCGGCAAGCCGAGATCCCGGGTAATTTTACCGGTTTCCATGGCATCGGTCAGGCGCCCCTGGTTACGGAACGGTTCACGGGTGACCGTGGGGTAGTAGGTCAACTTACCCTCTACCATCTCACCGAAAAACTCGTTCGCCGGCAGATCTTCAATGTCCTGCTGGTAAGCCAGCTCGGAGACATAACGAACGCCGTGGGTGAGGATCACGTTATCAAAAGCATCATACACTTCCGGATCTTTAATGATGCTCATGAACGGAGCCAACCCGGTACCGGTGCTGATCAGCCAGAGGTTGCGGCCGGGCAACAGGTTATCCAGGACCAACGTGCCGGTCGGCTTGCGGCTGACGAGAATCTCATCACCCACCTGGATTTTCTGCAACCGGGACGTAAGCGGGCCGTCGGCGACTTTGATAGAGAAGAACTCAAGCTCCTCCTCATAGTTGGCGCTTGCAATGCTATAGGCGCGCATCAAAGGTTTGCCGTCGGTTTCCAGACCAATCATGACAAAATGCCCGTTCTTGAACCGGAACCCTGGGTCGCGACTGGTCTTGAAACTGAACAAGGTATCGTTCCAGTGATGCACACTGGTGACCGTTTCTTTCATCAGGTTGCTCATGGGAGCCCTCGCTACTAAGACGTCACATACAGTTATAGGAAGATTCGATGACCAAAGTTTACCTTAGCCCTCTAAATCGACAAAACAGGCAATACCCATATGGCTGTTCGATTTAATCAATATGCGCGCTCGGCAAACTGACCAGCGTCATGGCCTGCATTCCGATACTGGTCTAGCCTTGATGGTATCAGCGCAAGACTTGAACCACTGCAAAGGAGAACACCATGCTTGAACACCTGATTCTGACCGTGGATTACACCAAAGAGTGGGAGCAAGCCATGGAGCAGCTGCCAGCATTACTCCGGCTATTGGGCACCAAGAAAGTAACCCTCACCTATGTTCTGCAAACTCACAAGCGCCTGCACCGGAACGACACTGAAGGCGCCGCAACCGAGCGTCTACGCACGATTGGCGAGACGTTGGCCGGGGCTCTGGGGGTGGAAACCTCAACGCATGTAGCGAGCGGTTTTGTTGCCCAGGAAGTACAGGCCTTGGCCCGACGTCTGGCAGCCGACGGTGTCATAGCCTGCAATCGCAGCCACCGGGTTGGTAAAGATAACAGGGCAAAGTGGATATCAGTTACGGTCGCGTCACAGAATCCGGAGCACCAGACACGCTGAGGGTTCCGCACAGGCGCACTCTGTTGTCTTCCAGTATTCGAAACGCTAACGTATCGATCAGACAGGACACACTCCCTCCTCTATCCGGCCTGATCGATTATGAAGTACAGCTTTCGACAACTCGAGGTTTTCCTCGCCGCCGCCCACTACCAGAACATCACCCGGGCCGCGGAATCCCTTGCCATGTCGCAGTCCGCGGCCAGCAGTGCACTCAAAGAGCTGGAGAGCCAGTTTGATATCCAGTTGTTTGATCGGGTTGGCAAACGCCTGCAGCTGAACGAGCTGGGCAGGCTCTACCGACCCAAGGCAGAGGCTCTCGTTGCTCAGGCCACCGAGTTGGAACAGGCCTTCAGCAAACATTCTGAAGTGGGCGCGCTGAAGGTTGGAGCAACCCTGACCATTGGGAATTATCTTGCAGTAGGGGTTATGGCTGAGTATATGAATTCACCTAACCACCCCAGAGTCTCACTGGAGGTTGCCAACACCAGCGCCATTGCCCGTCGTGTCAAAGATTTCGAGCTGGACATCGGACTAATTGAAGGCGAACTGCAAAGCACCGAACTTGAAGTGATACCCTGGCGCGGTGATCAGTTGGTGGCCTTCTGTTCCCCTGACCATCCTTTGGCCAGCAAAGAGGCCCTGACAGACGAGGATCTTCGGCAGGCCATATGGATTATGCGGGAACAGGGTTCCGGCACCCGACAGAGTTTTGATCGTGGCATGCACGGCCTGCTGCCAGATCTCACGGTTCTGTTGGAGCTGGAACACACCGAGGCGATCAAAAGAGCGGTGGAGGCCAATCTTGGTATTGGTTGCCTGTCACAACTGGTGCTGAAAGACGCCTTCAAACGCGGCAGCCTGGTGCCCCTGACCGTTCCAGAGCACCGGAAGTTTGATCGCCAGTTCTACTTTATCCTGCACAAACAGAAGTACCGCAGCGCCGGCATCGACCGCTGGATGACGTTGTGCAAAGAGCTCTGACCCATCAACCCAAAACGGGGCCGCTGTGGAACCGGAACTCAGAATCTGGCATCTCGATCAGCGGCTGCTCCAGGGCTAGAAATTCCGCCAACCGCCCACTCACCGGCCCGCCGTTGGCCTGCTCGGCGAGCTTCAGGTAATCCTGATAATGTCGAGCTTCGGATTTCAGCAAACTATTGTAGAAATCCGCCAGCTTTTCATCCAGAAACGGCGCCAGCGCTGCGAACCGCTCGCAAGAGCGGGCCTCAATGATGGCACCAACGATCAGCACATCCACCAGACGGCCCGGATCATCCTTGCGCACCGGCTCTCGCAGTCCGGCCGCGTAGCGCGAAGGCGTCAGATGGGTATAGGCCACACCCCGCTTGACCATGATCGCCAGTACCTGCTCAAAATGCCGCAGCTCCTCTCGGGCCAGCCGGGACATCTTGTTAAGCAGGTTGGTGTTGTCCACGTACCGGTACATCAGACTGAGCGCGGTTGAGGCGGCCTTCTTTTCACAGTGGGCATGATCAATCAGCAGTAAATCCTGATTGGCCAACGCATTCTCAATCCACGTTGCCGGCGTTCGGCACGGCAGAAAATCATGTATCTCTTGCAGGGCGTCGCTCATATCATTCGGTCGGGTCAGGTTCATGAAAGCGCGCAGTATAGCGCAGCTAACAGATCTCTCCGACCTCTGTCCAACTTAACTTTGTAAGTGCTTTCCTATAGAATGCAGCGCCAGATCAAGGAGTCTCTGAATAAATCCTGAAGCCCTCGTCGGTGATTTTAGGTGTTATTCAGAGGCTCCTGCGGCCTTTTCGCCAAAAAACTCCCGCCAGGCACCATGCCACCGGCGAGGGACATTCCAACTGATGAGGGTCCATATCGTGTTAGAAGCCTACCGTGAACACGTTGCTGAACGTGAAGCCCTGGGTATTCCGCCCAAGCCCCTGAATCCCGAACAGACTGCTGGTCTGATCGAACTGCTGAAGAATCCGCCCGCCGGTGAAGAAGCAACCCTGGTTGACCTGCTCGAAAACCGCGTTCCGCCGGGTGTCGACGAAGCCGCTTACGTAAAAGCCGCGTTCCTGACCGCCATTGTCAAAGGCGAAGCCAGCTCCCCGCTGATCGACAGCAAGAAAGCCGTGCAGCTGCTGGGCATGATGCAGGGCGGCTACAACATTGCCACTCTGGTTGATCTGCTGGACAACGCAGAGCTGGCCGAACTGGCCGGTGAAGAACTCAAGCACACCCTGCTGATGTTCGACGCCTTCAACGACGTTAAAGAAAAAATGGACGCCGGCAACGCCGTCGCCAAGTCTGTGGTTGAATCCTGGGCCAACGCCGAATGGTTCACCAACAAGAACAAGGTCCCTGAAAGCACCAAGATGGTCGTCTTCAAGGTGACTGGCGAAACCAACACGGACGACCTGTCCCCCGCTCCGGATGCCTGGTCCCGCCCGGACATCCCGCTGCACGCCCGCGCCGCCTATAAAATGGAACGCGACGGCCTGAAGCCGGAAGAGCCCGGCGTTACTGGCCCGATGAGCCAGATCGAAGAAATCAAAGCCAAGGGTCTGCCGGTTGCCTTCGTCGGTGACGTTGTGGGTACCGGTTCTTCCCGTAAGTCTGCCACCAACTCGGTTCTGTGGTTCTTCGGTGACGACATTCCAGGCGTGCCCAACAAGCGTGCCGGTGGTGTCTGCATCGGTAACAAGGTTGCCCCGATCTTCTTCAACACCATGGAAGACGCTGGCGCCCTGGTATTCGAAGCACCCGTAGACAACATGAACATGGGCGACGTGATCGACATCCGCCCGTACGAAGGCAAGATCCTGAACGAAGCTGGCGAGACCATCTCCGAGTTCAAGTTCAAGTCTGACGTGATCCTGGACGAAGTTCAGGCTGGCGGCCGTATCCCGCTGATCATCGGCCGTGGCCTCACCGCCAAGGCTCGCACAGCACTGGGCATGGGCGCTACCGACCTGTTCCGTCTGCCGAAAGATCCGGAAGCTGGCACCAAGGGCTTCACCCTGGGCCAGAAGATGGTCGGCAAGGCCTGCGGTCTGGATGAAGGCCAGGGCGTTCGCCCAGGCACTTACTGTGAACCTCACATGACCACCGTTGGCTCTCAGGACACCACCGGTCCGATGACCCGTGACGAACTGAAAGATCTGGCGTGTCTGGGCTTCCAGGCTGACCTGGTGATGCAGTCTTTCTGTCACACCGCCGCTTACCCCAAGCCGGTTGACGTTGAAATGCAGCACACCATGCCGGACTTCATCCGCACCCGTGGCGGTGTTTCCCTGCGTCCGGGCGACGGCATCATCCACTCCTGGCTGAACCGCATGCTGCTGCCAGACACCGTGGGTACCGGTGGTGACTCCCACACCCGTTTCCCGATGGGCATCTCGTTCCCGGCCGGTTCTGGCCTGGTGGCGTTTGCCGCAGCAACCGGTGTTATGCCGCTGGACATGCCAGAATCCGTTCTGGTTCGCTTCAAAGGCGAAATGCAGCCGGGCATCACCCTGCGTGACCTGGTACACGCCATCCCGCTGTACGGCATCAAGCAAGGCCTGCTGACCGTTGAGAAGAAAGGCAAAATCAACGAATTCTCCGGCCGTATCCTGGAAATCGAAGGTCTTGAACAGCTGACCGTTGAGCAGGCTTTCGAGCTGTCTGACGCCTCTGCCGAGCGCTCTGCTGCCGGTTGTACCATCAACCTGTCTGAAGAGTCTGTGGCCGAGTACCTGCGCTCCAACATCACCATGCTGCGCTGGATGATTGCCGAAGGTTACGGCGATCCGCGTACCCTGGAGCGTCGTGCCCAGCAAATGGAAGAGTGGATTGCCAATCCGAAGCTGATGCGTGCCGACAAAGACGCAGAATACGCTCACGTGGTGGAAATTGATCTGGCCGACATCAAAGAGCCGATCGTGTGCTGCCCGAACGATCCGGACGATGCCCGCACTCTGTCTGAAGTGGCTGGCGACAAAGTCGACGAAGTATTCATCGGCTCCTGCATGACCAACATTGGTCACTTCCGTGCCGCAGGTAAACTGCTGGCGCAGAACAAGGAACCCCTGAAGACCCGTCTGTGGATGTCCCCCCCACCAAGATGGACCAGGCTCAGCTGATGGAAGAAGGTTACTTCAACATCTACGGCACTGCCGGTGTTCGCACCGAAATGCCGGGCTGCTCCCTGTGCATGGGTAACCAGGCGCGTGTGGCCGCCAAGTCTACCGTTCTGTCTACCTCTACCCGCAACTTCCCGAACCGCCTGGGCGACGGTGCCAACGTGTACCTGACCTCTGCGGAACTGGCAGCTGTGGGCGCGGTGCTGGGCAAACTGCCCTCCGCTGCGGAGTACATGGAGTACGCCAAGGACCTGGACAGTATGTCGAAAGAGATCTACAAGTATCTCAACTTCGACCAGATGGAGAACTACACCAAGAAGGCCGCTGAAGCGAACGTTGCCTAAGCACTAACCTTCAAGGTTTAGCACCATGAAAACGCCAGCCTTCGGGCTGGCGTTTTTTTTAGCGCGAACGCTGACCCACTGACACCTCCATCGTCTGTTACCGCACAGAGCAAAGTTGCCTGCGGGCCTAGGATGTAACCTACGCGCCACTCATTTTTCATATCCCGATGGCTATTGATTCACAGTGGTCTTCACCTGCAGATCACGGAGGAGACCACTTCCCATGCGACTCGCCCAATTCATCCAGACCAATACAGAGCAGCTGCTTGAAGAATGGGAAGAAGCGGTACTGGAAATCGCTCCGGACTTGGAGGGTGAAAACCCCGAGGCGCTGAGGGATCATGCCCGATCAATGCTGAAATTCATCTCCGAAGATCTCGCCACCGCCCAGACTCAGGACGAGTCGGCCAGCAAGGCCCTCGGCAAAGGCAAGCCCTCCACTGCGGACACTGGCGGACAGCATGGCACACACCGTCTCCGGCAGGGCATGTCGATGCTCCAGGTGGTACAGGAACTCCGGGCCCTGCGGGCGCGGGTTACCAAAGCCTGGGGCGTTGAACAGCAGGGCCTCACGGAGAAGGACGTCGACGAACTGGTGCGGTTCAACGAGGCCATCGATCAATTGATCATCTCATCTATCACCAGTTTCTCCGCCATCAAGGATCAGGTTTCCCGCCTGGTGGAAGCCATGCTGAAAACCTCTCCTGACCCCGCCGCTATATTTGAACCCGACGGCAAGTACCTGTACCTCAACAAGGCGATGGCCGATCTGGTCAGTTCGACACCCCGGGACGCTGTGGGTAAAACCCCGCAGGAGCTCGGTTCGGATCTGGCCTCGGACTTGCTCGAGGCAATCGGCACAGCCGTCACCACCGGTCAGACTCAGCGCCGGGAGTATCATCATCACTCACCGTCAGGCTACGAGTTGTACCTGGACTACCAGCTGGTACCGGTCTATAACGACCGGAACGAGATCGAAGCGATCATCAAGACCTCGCGGGACATCACTGAACGCAAGAAAACGGACTACGAGGCCTGGCGAAACGCCAATTTCGATTCCCTGACCGGCATCGCCAATCGGCGACTGTTTATCGATCGTCTTGAGCAGACCCTGCTCGAGGCCGAACGAAACAGCAGCACCTTTGCCCTGCTGTTCATCGACCTGGACCGCTTCAAACAGGCCAACGACCAGCTCGGGCACGAGGCCGGCGACCGGCTTCTGGCGCTGGTGGCCAAACGCATCGGCAGCAGCGTCAGGGCGATAGACACCCTGGCCCGTCTTGGCGGAGACGAATTCACCCTGATCCTGAAAGACACCGGCCGAAGTGGCGCGAAGGAAGCCGCCAGAGCCCTGCTGACCAGTCTTGAACAGGTATTTGAGGTTGATTCTCACCGGGTACACATTTCCGGCAGCATCGGCCTGACGTTTTTCCCCGAGGACGGCTTGACAGTCAGCCAGCTGATGCACAATGCGGATCAGGCCATGTACACCGCCAAAGAGAACGGTGGCCAGCAGGTGCAAGTCTACGAGCCCTGGATGGCGGAAAGCGAATCAGAGCATATGCGCCTGAACAGAGAACTGAACGATGCCCTCAGAGACAATCAGCTGGAGGTCTACTACCAGCCGATCATCGACATACGCACCGGTGCCATCTCCCGGGCAGAAGCCTTGCTCCGGTGGAACCATCCGCGCAAGGGGCTGTTGACACCGGACGCCTTTCTCAGCATTACCGAGCACAGTGGCATGACCGACCAGATCACCGCTTTTGTACTGGAGCAGGCGGTGACCAGCTCGCTCCTGTGGCGTGATCTGCACGACCAGGCGTTTCCGATCAACATCAACGAATCACCGGCCTCCTTTGTCACCCGAAGCCTGGTCGACCAATGGCGCTCTCGGCTGACCCACATTGGCCTGGATGATAGCCAGATCACTCTGGAACTTACCCCGGAGTCGTTAAGAAACATCAGTGCCTCCGGCTTCAATCCGATCAGGAGCCTGGGCCTGGCCGGTTTGCGACTGCACCTGGCCATCGACGATTTTGGTATCGAGCCCTTTTCGCTGTCGGCACTTCAGGAGTTCAAGCTGGAAAGTGTCAAAGTAGACCGAAACCTGATCAAAGACGTTGGCCAGGGTGGCAATGCGGATGACGTACTGGAGGCGATCATCGCCATGACTCACGCAATCAACGTGCAGGTGATTGGTGTCGGTGTTGAGCGGGTCGAGCAGCTCCAATTCCTCAGCGCAGCCGGGTGCGACTATGCGCAGGGTTTTCTGTTCTCCCGGCCTGTTAGCCAGGACGATTTCGCGGAGTTGCTGACCCGGGATCGCCAGATAAACCCTTCCTGACCCGGCGCCAGAACAAAAAAGGGGCCCCCGAAGGAGCCCCTGATTCTGTTCAGAGCATTATTACCGCTCTTGGTTACCGAGTGATGTGCTGGTACTCACCGGAATCCTTGGTCGCCAGGCTGACCACAACAATAGCGATCATGGCGATAATGAAGCCCGGAATGATCTCATAGACGCCAGGGCCGCCCATGAAGCTGCCGTTCCAGCCCAGAGAGATCCAGACCATAACGGTACCGGCACCGGCGATCATACCTGCGATCGCGCCCGCACCGTTGGTGCGTGACCACATCAGCGACAGGATAATCAGCGGACCAAAGGCAGCGCCGAAGCCTGCCCAGGCGTTACTGACCAGAGCCAGAACCTGAGAATTCTCATCGGACGCAATGACAGCGGCAACAAGACCAACCAGGACAACACAAACCCGGCCCACGTTGACGCATTCCTTATCGGTCGCTTCCTTACGCAGGAACAGGCGGTAGAAGTCCTCCGTCAGAGAAGACGACGACACCAGCAACTGACTGGAAATGGTACTCATGACCGCAGCCAGCAACGCCGCATACAGGAAGCCTGTGATCAGCGGATGGAACAGCAGGTCTGCCAGAATGATAAAGATGGTTTCAGGGTCAGCGACATCCATGCCATTGCGGATCGCGTAAGCACGGCCAAAAACACCCAGGGAGATGGCACCAATCAGGGAAACCGCCATCCAGCCCATGCCGATGTTACGGGCAATGGGAACGTCTTTCAGCGTACGAATTGCCATGAAGCGCACGATGATGTGGGGCTGGCCAAAATACCCCAGACCCCAGGTAACCGCAGACAGCCAGCCGATAAAGGTCAGCCCTTCGGTCCATGAGAGCAGCGTCGGATCAACACTGTTCAGGGTCTCTGATGCCTGAGCAAAGCCACCACCGCCTTCGCCAAACAGAACAACCGCCGGCATGATGATCAGCGCAAACATCATGATGCAGCCCTGAACAAAGTCCGTCATGCTCACCGCGAGGAAGCCGCCAACCACGGTGTAGGCCAACACCACGCCCAGAGTGATGACAATGCCCACGCCGTAGTCGCTCAAGCCACCGAAGTTGAAGATGCCGGAAAACGCACTTTCAAACAGCTTGCCGCCGGCAACCAGGCCAGACGCAGTGTAGACCGCAAAGAAAATAACGATAACGATGGCCGACACCGTGCGCAACGAAAGCGCCTGAGTCGGGAACCGGTTCGCGAGGAAAGACGGGATGGTAATAGCGTTGCCATAATGGACAGTCTGTTCACGAAGACGCGGCGCAACCAGGGTCCAGTTAACGAAAGCACCTACGAACAGGCCGATACCAATCCAGGCGGAAGCAAGGCCGGATACGAACAGTGCCCCGGGCAAGCCCAGAAGCAACCAGCCACTCATATCCGAAGCGCCAGCCGACAGGGCCGCCACTTTTGGACTCAGAGCTCGCCCGCCCAGCATGTAATCTTCCGATGACGATGTAGATCTGCGCATGGCGTATATGCCAATGCCGATCATGACCGCAAAGTAAGCAAATAGACTGATCCAAACACCAATAGCCATAAGGCTCCTCCGGTTTAATGAGTCGGATAACATCCGCTCTTAAGGCACAGGCCTGGCAAAATGCCTGCTTGCTGTGCCGTTGTTCTTGTGTACCCAATATCCATCCGAACTGGAGCGGGGCAGGCCCCCGCAAAACTCCTGAAAAACACCGTTAATCTCGTCTCACTCCTGGCCACATATGCCGCGAAAGAAGACGAATCTACAGATACATTAAATTAGTATTACTACGGACCTACGGCTTACAAAATCCTACGATTCTTTTACAGAATCCTACGGGACTCCCGGATTTACGAACTATTTCAGGCAACTCTCTCGTTACTCTGCAATTTTGACGGCGTGGTACCCCTGTGCTTGCGCAACGCATTGGTCAGAGCACTTTGTGACGAAAACCCGGTCCGATAGCTGATTTCAGACACCGACAGAGGCGATGAGGCTAAAAGGTGAACCGCCTGCTCAAGACGGGTTTGCAAAAGAAACTGGTGGGGCGTGGTACCGACCACATCGCGGAATACTTCATGAAACCGGCTGACACTCAGGCAGGCTTCGCTCGCCATGTCCTCGACGGTAACCTTCCGGTGCAGATTGCTCATAATGTAGCGGCGTATGGCCTCAGGGCTGATAACGCTTCGATGGGTCGCGTGGACCTGGCGGTCAACAATACGATCAGCCATGCAATACAGCACGCTGGCGCCCAGATGCTGTTGAAGTGTGATGTTGTCCGGAGCCCGGTCAAATTCACTGGCGACAAACTGAACCAGGCCTTGCAGCTTGCTGTCCATCTGCAAGGTGCGAGGTCGCTCGAAAACCCGCATCATCCGTTCGTAATCCGCATGGGCGGGGGTGTTTATGGCAGGGGCGAGTGGATCAAGATTGATGACCAGCACGTGGTTCTGGTCATCGCCACAGTAATCGTGGCTGGCCTCGGTCGGCACCACACAGGCGCGCCAGGTATCGAGGCTAGCGCCGGTTCCATCAACACTGAGCTCGGCTTCTCCCCTCACCCCGATAACAATCTGGTGGTGTTCATGCCGATGCTGGTGAGCAGCGATAGGAAGTTTCAGGAGTTTTGCGTTGAGCATCAATGCTGCCGGCCGTTAACTGAGAATGTACATCAATTAAAGCAGATCATTACAAAAAGTGCACGAAAGCAACTAAAAACGACGGTATCAGACCTGCGCCGGCATTTTTGCCAGTGCCGCCAGTAAAGCAGACACACTGGCCGACACCTGCTCAAGGGGAAGCGCGGCGTTGACGATGTGATAGGTTGATGGCTGGGCGGTCGCCCGCTCCAGATAGGTATCCCTGATGCGCTGAAAAAACGCCTGGGCCTCGCGCTCAAAGCGATCCAGTTCGCCCCGCTTACGAGCCCTGGACATGCCGGTCTCAACCGGCGCATCCAGCAAGATAACGTGATCAGGTCGGATATCGCCCTGCACCAGCGCTTCCAACAACGCGATCCGCTCTCTGGGCACCCCGCGCCCCCCGCCCTGATAAGCAAACGTTGCGTCGGTAAAGCGGTCACACAAGACCCACTTGCCCTGGTCAAGAGCCGGCAGAATACGGTTATGCAGGTGCTGGGCACGGGCAGCGAACATCAGCAACAGTTCGGTGGTTTCATGAACCGGCTCTTCACGGGGTGCCAGCAGCAATTCCCGAATGCTTTCCGCCATGGGCGTACCGCCCGGCTCGCGAGTCACAACAAACTCGATACCCAGCTGTTTGAGGGTGTTGGCAGCGTTCTCAAGCTGCGTGGATTTGCCAACGCCCTCAGTGCCCTCAAACGTAATAAATCGACCTCTGGCTTGCATCATTCTTCCCGGCTGTTTTCATTCAGCGTGCCTGGTGCAGGAGACGACCGATAGTCCTGCCGGCGATTCAACTGATACTCGCGGACCGCCTGCTGGTGCTCGGCCAGAGTTCTGGAGAACTTATGACTGCCATCACCCCTGGCCACGAAATAATAGGTGTCGCCATCTTCCGGGTTGAGCGCGGCGTGAATCGACTCCCGACCAGACAAAGCAATCGGTGTCGGCGGCAAACCATTGATACGGTATGTGTTATAGGGCGTGTAGGCCCTCAGATCGCTGCGGCGGATACGCCCCTGATACTGATCGCCCATACCGTAGATAACGGTAGGATCGGTCTGCAGGCGCATGCCTTTGTGCAACCGGCGCACGAACACCCCGGCAACTTCCTGGCGCTCCCAGGGCACTCCGGTTTCACGCTCCACAATCGAAGCCATGATCAAGGCTTCGTAGGGCGAGTCATAGGGCAAACCCTCGGACCGGTTCTGCCACTCCTCGTCAAGTACTGCCGTCATGCGATTATAAGCACGCTTGAGAATATCCAGATCCGACTCGCCACCACTGAACAGATAAGTGTCAGGAAAGAACCAGCCTTCGGGGTGTTGACCCTCGGCACCCACGGCCTCCATCACCTGCTCATCGGTCCATTCAGTCGTCAGTTTTTTCAGGCGCTCGTTGCGCGCCAGGGCAGCACGCAGATCCCGGAAGGTCCAGCCCTCGATAAACTGCACGGACCACAGTTTCACTTTACCCTCGACCATGGTCTCAATCATGGCACGTGGTGTCATCCCTGGCACAAATTCGTAATCACCCGCCTTGATTCGAGTCTGTTCCGGGTTCAGTCGCCCATAAAGCCTGAGCCAGAGAGCGTCCGGTACATAATTTTCACTTTCAAAGCGATGAGCCAAGTGACTGAATCCGGTCCCCGGGGCGACCGAGAAGAGCACCGGTTCTTCAAGGGCAACCGGCTGCTGCAGCGTCTGCAAACCCTGCCAGGCCCAGAGGCCGGTGCCAGCCGTCAGGAGCACGCCCGCAGCAATCAAAACAACCAGTAACTTCTTTAGCACGCGATTCAATCCAGTATTGCCGGTGAGCCCACGATTGTCGCAAGTCGCTGGTCGACAGGCAAATCATGACCCGCCAGGTTGCGAACCGGTACCACGCCCAGCACACTGTTGGTCAGCCATACGCCCTGGCACCGGTCGCCCACCAGATCTTCCAGCTGCAACGCAGCCTCCCTGACCTGATGGCCGGCGCTGTGCAAACGATCCAGCACATGTCGGCGCATCACGCCGGCGACCGCAAGCGTTGCCGACGGCGGTGTGATCCAGACGTCACCGGAGCGGACAAACACATTGGTTCGTGTTCCCTCCAGCACGTGGCCGTCTCGATTACTCATCAACACCTCAAATATTTCACCGCGTAACTCCCGCGCCGCCATCACCTGCTCCAGACGGTTCAGGGATTTGATACCGGCAAATAAAGGGTTAACGGTCAGCGTAATCCGGGAAAAATCCACCACGACACCACCCGGTCCGGTCATGGCAGGGGCGGCGGAGTGGGAAATAATCAGGTTGGGCTGAGCGCGAGGATCCGGGCGATAGCCACGCCCACCCGAACCCCGGGTAAGGGTCAGCTTGAGAACCCAGTTACCAGAGTCATAAAGACTCGAATATCGGGCCACGGCCTGACTACAGACACGGTCCAGTTCCGACCGTGCAACCGGGATTGCCAGGCGACCCGCATCCCGGCTGATTCGGTCCAGGTGATAACTCAATAAGTACGGCCGGTCACCGGTCACCAAAAGGGTTTCAAACAGACCGTCCCCGTAAGCCAGTCCACGATCACCAGCCGGTACGCCATCTTCGTCCGACCAAACCAATTGGAACATGGCAGTCTCAGCCTTCGTAGCGGGCGACGATCAGCGTACCGTTGGTGCCGCCAAAGCCGAACGAATTTGACAGCGCCACACGCACATCAGATGGCCGGCTCTTGTGCGGCACAAAATCCAGGTCACAGCCTTCATCCGGATTGTCCAGGTTGATGGTGGGCGGCAACACACCATCTCGCGCGGCCAGAATCGAGAAGATCGCCTCAACGGCGCCGGCTGCTCCCAACAGGTGACCAGTCATTGATTTGGTACTGCTCATCGAGAGCTTGCTGGCATGTGCACCGAAAACCGACTTCACGGCGGCCACCTCGGCAATGTCACCCACCTGCGTGGACGTGCCATGGGCGTTAATGTAATCAACCTGCTCCGGTGCAAGGCCTGCATCGCGAACGGCGTTGCGCATGGAACGGGCCGCTCCGTCACCGTCGGCGGGGGGCGAGGTAATGTGATGGGCGTCATCACTCATACCAAAACCGACAATCTCCCCGTGTATGGTGGCGCCGCGGGCTTTGGCGTGTTCAAGCTCTTCCAGGACCAGAACGCCGGCGCCATCACTAAGCACAAAGCCATCACGATCCTTGTCCCAGGGGCGACTCGCCTGTTCGGGCTGGTCGTTTCGGGTCGACAGTGCGCGGGCCGATGAGAACGCCGCAACGGCAGAGCGGGTCGTCGCCATCTCGGAACCACCAGCCAACATAACATCGGCATCGCCATAGGCGATGGTCCTGGCCGCATAGCCGATATTATGGGTACCGGTTGTACAGGCCGTCACAATGGCAATATTTGGCCCTTTATAGCCAAATCGAATGGCAGCGTTACCAGAAATCATGTTGATGACAGAGGCGGGCACAAAAAATGGTGATACCTTGCGGGGGCCAGACTTCTCCATCAGGAGCACGTTCTTCTCGATGTATTCCAGACCGCCTATACCAGAGCCAATGGCTATGCCCACTCGCTCCTTGTCGAGCTGCCCATACTGCTCCAGACCACTGTCATCCACTGCCTGCTGTGCCGCTATCAGGCCATAGTGAATGAAGGGATCCAGCTTGCGCGCCTCCTTGGTCGACAGATAAGGCTCGATATCCAGGTTACGGATCGCCCCACCGATACGGGTGTTGTAGTCGGTCGTATCAAAGCGATCGATCAATCCGATTCCGCTGCGCCCGGCACGAATAGCGCTCCATGAGGATTCCACATCGTTCCCCACCGGAGAAAGCATCCCCATACCCGTGATCACAACTCGCCGCTTGCTCATAACGCTGTTCACCTGATTATTCTGTGTAACTTCTACCCAATATGGCATTCATTCAGGCAATAAAAAAGCCGCCCTTTCTGAGATTCAAAGGACGGCTTTTGGCCTGGCTATCTGACTAGCAGAGTATCAGGTGTGCGCGACGATGTAGTCGATCGCGTTCTGAACTGTGCCCAGCTTCTCGGCCTCTTCGTCAGGAATTTCAGTCTCGAATTCCTCTTCAAGGGCCATAACCAGCTCAACAGTGTCCAGTGAGTCAGCGCCAAGATCCTCTACAAAAGAAGATGAGTTCTGAACTTCGGACTCTTTAACGCCCAACTGTTCACAAACGATCTTCTTAACGCGCTCTTCAACTGTACTCATAATGTCCTCACTTTATGTGTCAACCAAGCAATCCAATAATTGCCAGTTTAGTTTAAACCCTACCTGCAAACAAGCAGGGATTCTGTAAACATGTTGTACGACAAGGGGTTGCACAACAGCCCGGAAACGGGCTCAACCCATGTACATGCCGCCATTCACATGAATGGTTTCGCCGGTTACATAAGCAGCGCCGTCAGAAGTCAGGAAGGCCACCACCGAGGCGACTTCTCCGGGCTCTCCCAAACGGCCTGCCGGTATGATTTCCAGCATAGCCTCACGTTGCTTATCGTCCAGTTTTTTAGTCATATCTGTGTCAATAAATCCGGGTGCGACGCAATTGGCGGTAATGCCGCGATTGGACATTTCCTTTGCCAGGCTTCGAGTAAACCCTTCAACACCAGCTTTCGCAGCACAGTAATTGCCCTGGCCGGGATTCCCCATGCCGGCAACCACCGAACTGATATTGATGATCCTGCCCCAACGCGCCTTGGCCATACCACGAAGTACAGCTTTGCTGGTGCGAAAAACACTCGACAGGTTGGTTTCCAGCACTGCAGACCAGTCGTCGTCTTTCAAACGCATAAGCAGGTTATCACGGGTAATGCCCGCGTTGTTGACCAGAATCAGCGGAGCGCCGGATTGCTCAGCAATCTGCTTGAGCCCTGCCTCAATGCTGTCAGGCTCGGCAACGTTCATGACAATGCCGTACCCTTTGTAACCGGCCGCCTGCAAGCCACTGGTGATCGACTCAGCGCCTTCGGCACTGGTTGCCGTGCCGACAACTTCAGCGCCGTGCTTTGCCAACTCATGGGCAATGGCCTGACCAATACCGCGGGTTGCGCCGGTAACCAGCGCCACTTTGCCTTCCAAAGACATAAACCACTCCCTCTATCAAGACTTCCCGAATGCCGCCATGGCATTAGCCAGAGAATCGGGATCTTCAATGCTGTGTACCGGCAGGTCGCGGTCAATGCGCTTTACCAATCCCGCCAACACTTTGCCAGAACCACATTCAACCGCAACACTAACACCTTGACCGGTCAGTGACCGAATCGAATCCGTCCACAAGACAGGAGAGTATAGCTGCTTGAGGAGATTGGCTTTCAGAGTCTCTGCATCCCTGGCCTCCGCCGCATTAACATTTTGCACCACCGGGATGACAGCATCGTTAAAACGGATATCTTCCAGCGCTTCCGAAAGCTGCTCAGCGGCACCTTTCATCAAAGCGCAATGGGACGGCACACTGACAGGCAGTGGCATGGCCTTACGAGCACCCCTGGCCTTACACGCCTCAATGGCGCGTTCTACCGCCGCAGCTGACCCGGCAATAACAACCTGCCCGGGTGCGTTAAAATTGACGGCGGCAACCACCTCACCGTTGGCAGCTTCTTTACACGCTGCCACAACGTCATCATCCTCAAGGCCCAGAATCGCCGCCATTCGGCCCTGGCCTGCCGGTACCGCGTCTTGCATCAACTCACCGCGAAGCTGAACCAGCTTGACCGCTTCGATAAAATCCAGACTTTCAGCAGCGACAAGTGCACTGTATTCGCCAAGGCTGTGACCAGCCATATAGTCCGGCCGGGGGCCACCGGCCACACACCATTGCCGCCACAAGGCAATACTGGCGGTCAACAAAGCGGGTTGAGTCACCGCGGTCTGATTCAGTTCTTCGACCGGACCATGCTGACACAGATGCCAGACGTCATAACCAAGAACGTTGGACGCCTCATCGAAGGTTTCGCTGATCATTGGCCACAGGTCGGCAGCTGTCTTGAGCATGCCAACCGATTGAGAGCCTTGTCCGGGGAAAACAAACGCTGATTTCATGGGCGGAATCTTATCGTTATTGAAGGGTTTCTGGAGATTAGCCAATAGTACAACTCGGGCCAATTATCCGTGAATATCGCGACAAATGCGGGCCTACTTTAGTCTCAATCGCTAATAGTCCGAGGGATCAGAGCATCAAATCGTCGAGTCGCTCATTAATACGGCTCGGCACTTCCTGCTCTACTTCGCGAACCGCTTGGCGGATGGCCGCAAGCATCGCACGCTCGTTGGCGTTGCCATGACTTTTTATGACCACACCCTGCAAGCCCAGAAGGCTGGCGCCATTATGACGGGACGGATCCATCAACTGCAGCAAACGACCGATAATCGGACGGGCCAGCAGACCCACAAATCGGCCATACCAGGAGCGCGTGAACGCCTGCTCGAGCAACTCGATCAACAGGCCGGCAACACCCTCACCGGTTTTCAAGGCGATATTGCCGACGAAGCCATCACACACTACAACATCTGCCACGTCCCGAAAAAGGTCGCTACCCTCGACATAACCAATGTAGTTTATGGTGTCGCATTGAGCGAGCATATGAGAGGCAAGACGAACCTGTTCGTTACCTTTGATTTCCTCTTCACCCACGTTCAGCAGCGCCACCCTCGGCTCCGGCTGATGACAGATAGCCGACGCCATCAACGACCCCATCAGGGCATATTGGTAGAGGTTTTCAGCGCTGGAATCGACGTTGGCGCCGAGATCAAGAACGTGGCAGCGGCCACGAAGCGAAGGGATCAGTTTGGCGATGGCTGGCCGCTCAATGCCCGGATACATACGGATAATCGAGCGCCCGAACGCCATCAAAGCCCCGGTGTTGCCAGCACTGACACAGCCCTGGGCCTCACCGTCGCGAACCAGGCCAAGGGCGATGGCCATGGAAGAATTTCTTTTATGCCGCAACGCATGAGACGGACGCTCGTTCATGCGCACCACATCGGCCGCTTCAACGATGCGGATTCTGGAGTGGCCTTGATGCAACAAGGCCTCGAGCTCGCTCCGGATTCCCACCAGAACAAGACTCAAGGCCTCATTTTCACGCACTGCTTCCAGCGATGCCTGGACAACCACCTCGGCGCCACGATCGCCACTCATGGCATCGATGGCGACGGTGACCGGTTTATTCACCGCTCGTCCATGCGTCACGGGTTAGAAAGAGTTCCCGACGATTTTACTCGTCGCGAGCCTCAATAACCTGCTTGCCACGATAAAAACCGTCCGGAGACACGTGGTGGCGACGATGCACTTCACCAGTGGTCGCGTCGGTTGACAGAGCGGATGTAGGCAGCGCGTCGTGTGAACGGCGCATGCCGCGCTTGGAACGGGTCTTGCGATTCTTCTGTACAGCCATGGTATAAGCTCCTGACCTATTAACGAAAACGTTAGTGCTTAGTCGTCTTGAAACCCGCCAGTACACTGAACGGGTTATCTTCTCTTTTCTTTACTTCGGGTTCGCTGGGTGCCTTTGACGGCTCCAGCGCCTCCAGATCTTCTTTTGCCGGGCACTCGTCCCTTTCATGAAGAGGGAACGGTGGCAATACCAGAAGCAGCTCGTCTTCCACCATCGCCCACAAATCCGCTGTGAAATCCTCAAAGAGGAACGGCTCCAGCGTCTTGGGCAACCGTTGAGCCTGTTCATCGCTGATAACCAGACCCAGATCAAAACTGGACGTAAGCGTGACCTGCATATCGTTCATGCAACGCTGACACTCCAGAATAACCGGTGCAGACAGCTCACCTGACACAACTCTCCGGCGCTCACTGTCCTGATAAAAGGCCAGTTTCACGCGGCATTCACTGCCACCCTGCAAACCCGGCACCGCTTCTCGAAAACGAACAAGACCCTCGAGTGGAATTACCCCCTCAAGTGTCGTGTTTTGCTCTGCCAACCGGCTAGGGTCAACGGATTTCGGCAGTTCGGCGTTCGGTGCTTTGGACATAGGCGCGCAATTTTAGGGACGAGACCCGCCGCTGTCAAAGACTTAATCTACTTTCTGCCGGGGCTTTCGCTCTGTGTAAGGGTATTTTACGATACAGGCCCGCGGAACGCCCCCTTAATCCGAGCAAAAGACAGTCATGACAAAACCCGAGCTAGTGCTGGCATCATCATCACCCTACCGGAAAAGCCTGCTGGAACGACTCGGCATGCCCTTTGACTGCGCCAGCCCGGACATCGACGAAACACCCCGCCCCAACGAAAAGGCAGAGGCACTGGCTCTCCGACTCGCGGTCGCCAAAGCACGCGCACTGGAACACCAGTACCCCGGGCGCATCATCATTGGTTCCGACCAGGTTGCTGCCTTGCCGGACGGCTCGTTGCTCAACAAACCGGGCAGCCATGAGCAGGCCCAACAACAACTGAGCGAGAGCAGCGGAAAATGCGTTCGTTTCCTGACTGGGCTCGCGGTACTCGACACTCGCACCGGCGCACTGGAAAGCTGCTGCGAAACCTATACCGTTCATTTCCGAAATCTGAGCCAGCAGGAGATCAGCAACTACTTGCATAAAGAGCAGCCCTACGACTGCGCCGGCAGCTTCAAAATGGAAGGACTTGGCATCACGCTGTTCAGCAGCCTTGAGGGGCGAGACCCCAACAGCCTGATCGGCCTGCCACTGATCGCCCTCACCGACATCCTGGCCCGGTGCGGCCTGAACCCGCTGCTTCAGCCTTGAAGCCGCGGGCCATGCTTATTGCGGCTCAGCGCAACTCCAGGCGCGATTCCAGCAAACGCGTTGCCACGCCATCACCAACAGCAACACCGAGTTGATCCACCACGTCCATGAATGGCGACCGACGACGACTGTAATCGACCAACTCCTCCTCGCCCACTAACTGGCGGGCAACCCAGGACGCACTGCCAAGCCCATCAATCAGACCCAGCTCCACCGCCTGCTCACCGCTCCAGATCAAGCCACTGAACAATCGTTCATCCTCTACCAGCCGATCACCCCGACCCTCTTTAACGGCATCGATAAACTGGCGATGGGTGTTTTCCAGCACGCTTTGCCAGAAAGCCACATCTTCTTCGCGTTCTGGCGAAAAGGGATCCAGAAAACCCTTACTCTCACCCGCGGTATACAGGCGACGATCCACACCGATCTTTTCAAGCATCTCACTGAACCCGAATCCCCCGGCAATCACTCCAATGGAACCCACCAGGCTGGAGCGGTTTGCGTAGATTTCGTCGGCGGCCGCGGCGATGTAATACGCCCCGGACGCACCGACATCCGAGATCACGGCGTAGACCTTTTTCTCCGGATACTCTTCTCGCAGACGCCGGATTTCATCGTAAACGTAACCAGACTGCACGGGGCTACCGCCCGGGCTGTTGATCCTGAGAACGATGGCCTTTGAACCCTCCGCCTCAAACGCTGACCTGAGTGACCCAACCAGATTATCGGCACTGGCCAACTCGTCAGCTGCGATGGTACCGGTCACTTCAACCAGCGCGGTGTGACTACCCGTCATGGAGTCAACGCCACCGCCAAGCGGTGACTTGATCAACAGCAGCAGCGCAAAAAGATAACCAAACGTCAGAAACTTGAAAAAGATACCCCAACGCCGGCTTCGGCGCTGCTCCGCCTGTAAGGACATGACCAGCTTTTCAATAAGGCGCCAGTCCCGACCGGATTCCGGGGGCATGGCCGGCTGCTTGCCACCAAAGAATCCGCGCTTGCGCGGGGCCTCGGTCTGACCGCGCTCTGCCGGCTTATCGCCCCAGCCAGACTCTTTATCTGAATCCCAGTCACTCATCCTTCATTCCTTTACTGCGTATAGATCAAAGCCCCAACACACGCCTGAGCTCGTCAACAGAGCTCACCACCGCGTGGGGATCGTATTGTTCAAGCACATCTCGCTTGTGCACACCCCATTCAACGCCAATGGCAGGCATACCAATCCGCCGCGCCATATCCAGGTCGTAACGAGTATCACCAATCATCACCGCCTGTTCTGGCGCGTAACCGTAAAATGACAAAATCTCTTCCAGCATCAACGGGTCCGGCTTGGATCGGGTCTCATCGGCGCAACGGGTGATATCAAAGTGCACCCCCAGACCACTCGAGGTCAGCGCGCCTTCGAGGCCCCGCCGGCTTTTGCCAGTGGCAACCGAGCAGCCACGACCAGCGCCTCGAAGATCCGACAGCATGGTAGCCATACCCTCAAACACATTCTGTGGCGTGGTCACTTTCTGGAAAAAATACCCCGCATAACCCTCACGAATCCGAACAATTTCCTCTCGGCTCAACCCAGGATAGAGGCGCTCAAGAGCCTCGATCATGCCCAACCCGATAATATCCCGATAGGCTTCGCGCTCGAGTTCGGGGTAACCCAGATCGGTTGCCGCCTGATGCAGGCTATCGGCAATGTGGTCAACGGAATCAATCAGCGTTCCGTCCCAGTCAAAAATAACTACTTTTACGTCCATCAACAGGCTCCCTTACTGCGCTGCTCAAGCTCTTTGAGCACCTTGGCGAAGGCCTCATCATACGGCGCTTCCAGTTTCATTGCCTCACCCGATCCGGGCAGCGTGAACTCAAGGGCCCGGGCATGAAGCATCAAACGCTGCCCGCCAACGGCGCGAAAAGCCTTCAGACTGGCCTCATCCATGTACTTGTCATCACCGGCGATCGGATGCCCGGCCCAAGCGCTGTGCACTCGGATCTGATGGGTTCGCCCGGTCACCGGAGAAGCCTCAACCAGGCTGTATCCCTGAAACCGCTGCAAGCAGCGAAACAGGGTCAGGGATTCTTTGCCCTCGGCACTAACCTTCACCCGGCGTTCGCCATTGGGCATTTCATAACGCAACAGCGGCTCGTTCACCCGGCCGACAGAGCTGACCCAGGTTCCAGTCACCAGCGCGTGGTAATGTTTACGTATGCGCTTCTGACGCAGTTCATCCTGCAACACCCGAAGCGCCGAACGCTTCTTCGCAACCATCACCAGACCGGACGTGTCACGGTCAAGCCTGTGAACAAGCTCAAGAAATTTAGCCTGCGGCCGGGCCGAGCGCAGCACTTCGATCAACCCGAAGCTCAACCCGCTCCCGCCATGAACCGCTATTCCGGAGGGTTTGTTCACTACCAGCATGTCATCGTTCTCGAACACCACCGCCGCTTCCATGACCGACTTGACCCGGTCACCCGGTGCCACCTGCTCTGGCTTAGTCTGCTGTACGACCGGCGGAATACGCACCACATCACCGGCTTTCAAACGGGTATCTGGCTTCACCCTGCCTTTATTAACCCTGACCTCACCTTTACGGACAATGCGGTACACAACACTTTTGGGCACGCCCCGCAAGCGGGCCAGAATGAAATTATCGACCCGCTGCCCCGCCATGTCCTCGTCAACAGGCACCAGCTGAACGCCCTTCTGGACCTGCCCCGCTGGCGGCTCCGCTCGTGCATGCCCTGCGTCGCCCGAGCGGGCAGACCCGGAGATGTCCTGATGGCGCGATTTGCCGCGTGGAAGCGGTTTTTTACGAGCGGCTGGCTTGCGCGACATGACGTACCTTTTCGATGGATAAATGCAGGATTGAATGGTCAGAGTATTACTGTTATATTCCGACGTGCTCTGCCGTTTGTCTACGGCCTGACGAACTCTGGTCAGAAGCCGGAGCGGCAGCAGTATACCGACACTGATTAAGAGATTGAACGCCGTTAGCCCAATCATTATCGGGCACGGCGTGAGACAAGCTCCCGGACTAACAGGTCAGACCCAGAGAGGCTGCAATCTGCCCGGGAGAGGAAAAACCGACCGGAAAACCGTCGGGCGACATCGCGAGAATCACTACCACGCGAACCCGGGCCGTCAGCTTACTAATACGACGTGAGACCCAGGGGCTTGTGTGAACCTGAAAACGGATACTATGCGTCAACAGACACTCACCCTATGCAACACGCCCCTGCTTTCAGGCAGGCGCAACGTAGGCGGTGGTCTCAGACATACAGGATCGCGCCCTAACAAGGCCTGATCCGTCTGGCCGCCGGCCCGCCCTGCTGTATCAGGGCCCGCGGCACGCACATCCTGCTTCGCTGATGTAGTTCCCCCCGGTTTTCTGTCACTAACAAACGACAGGAACCCTTTCTTTCCATGAAAAGAATGCTGATAAATGCGACTCACCCCGAGGAGTTGCGCGTAGCTCTGGTAGATGGACAACGGCTGTTTGACCTGGATATCGAATCCAGCACCCGCGAACAGAAAAAAGCCAACATCTACAAAGGCCGGATCACCCGCGTTGAACCAAGCCTTGAAGCTGCATTCGTCGATTTCGGTGCGGACCGCCACGGCTTCCTCCCCCTGAAGGAAATCTCCAAGGAATACTTCAAGAAATCTCCTGGCCAGATTGAAGGCAAGGTCAATATCAAAGAAGTAGTTTCCGAAGGCCAGGAAGTGATCATCCAGGTCGATAAAGAAGAGCGCGGCAACAAAGGCGCCGCGTTGACCACCTTTATCTCCCTGGCCGGCCGCTACCTGGTATTGATGCCGAACAACCCTCGCGCCGGCGGCATCTCCCGCCGCATCGAAGGCGAAGACCGGGCCCAGCTTAAAGACGCCATGAACGGCGTTCAGGTGCCCAAGTCGATGGGTATCATCGTGCGTACCGCCGGTATCGGCCGGACCGCAGAAGAGCTGCAATGGGACCTGGACTACCTGGTGCAGTTCTGGGAAGCCATTACCCAGGCCGCCGGTGAGCGCAAAGCGCCGTTCCTGATCCATCAGGAAAGCAACGTCATCATCCGTGCCGTGCGCGACTACCTTCGCCAGGACATCGGCGAAGTACTGATTGATGCCGACAGCGTTTACGAAGACGTGCTCAGTTTTGTGCGCGCGGTCATGCCGACATTCGAAAACAAGATCAAGCTGTACAAGGATGAGATCCCCCTGTTCAGCCGTTATCAGATCGAAGGCCAGATCGAAACTGCGTTCCAGCGTGAAGTGAAACTGCCCTCCGGTGGCTCCATCGTCATCGATCCTACCGAGGCCCTGGTTTCTATCGACATCAACTCCTCCCGGGCCACCAAAGGCCACGACATCGAGGAAACTGCCCTGCAGACCAACCTCGAAGCGGCGGAAGAGATCGCTCGTCAGTTGCGCCTGCGCGATATGGGCGGCCTGATTGTCATCGACTTTATCGACATGACACCGGCCAAGCATCAGCGCGAAGTCGAGCAGAAAATGCGCGAAGCACTGGAAATTGACCGTGCCCGCGTTCAGGTGGGCAAGATTTCCCGCTTCGGCCTGCTGGAAATGTCCCGTCAGCGTCTGCGCCCCTCGCTCGGCGAAACCCGCAGCGAAGTCTGCCCGCGCTGTGAAGGACAAGGCACGATTCGTGGTATCGAGTCCCTGGCGCTGAGCATCATGCGCCTGATCTATGAAGAGTCCTCGAAAGAAAAAACCGCAGAAGTTCGGGCCGTTGTGCCGGTGTCTGTCGCTACCTTCCTGCTGAATGAAAAGCGCAAGCAGCTGGCCGATATCGAGGCTCGACAGGGCGTGGCCGTGGTTGTCGTGCCCGTACCCAACATGGAAACACCGCATTTCGAAATTGTTCGGATGCGACTGGACGAAACAGCCCCGGAACACGTTGCCAGCCATCAGGTGGCTCACGAATACAACGAACGGGAAGAGATCCCGACGGAAGTTGCCAGCACCGAGAAGCCAGTGCGTGAACAGGCCGCCGTCAAGGCGATCCGCCCTTCTGCCCCGGTACCTTCTGCGACGAAAACGCAAACTGCGGCACCAGCTGCCAACGCAGAGCCCGAAGAAGGCCTGTTCCGCAAGCTCGGCAAGAAAATCGCCTGTTTCTTCCGCGATGAGCAGGAACAAAGCGGCCAGGATCGCACGGCCACAAGCCGCGATCGCGACGAAGAACGCCGCAACCAGGTCAGACAGGACCGCCGCAAGTCACGCGTCGCCAGAGACGACCAGCGCCCGGGTGCTAACCGCAGTGGCAACGAACGTCGCCAGGGTGGCCAGCAGGGTCGCACCGACGACAATCGCGGTCGTAATCGCGGTCGCAATGATGAGCAGTCGCGCACCGGCCAGAATCGCCAGAGCCCGCAAGACAAGGCTACCGATACCAAGACTGACAGCAAGGGTGCTGACAAGTCCGGCGACGGTCGCCGCGATGGCCGCAGAGACACACAAGGGCGCAACCAAAACCGCAACCGCCCCCAGCGTGACCCCAAGGACCAGAAAGAAAACCGGGAGCCACAGGACAGCCAGAAAGCTCCGGTCAACGATAAGCCAGGCAACGACAAACAAGGCGGTGACGAGAAGCGTCGCAAGCCTCGTCGTCAGCGCGGCCGGGATGGCTCACCTGCAGAAGCACCAGCCAGCACAGCGGCAGAACGCAAAGCCGAGCGCAGCGAAAGGCATCAGAAGGATACTCAGCCAGAAAAGAGTTCCGACGCCAGCGCTGTCGAGGTAAAAGAGACCGCGCCCCAGCAGAAGCCTGCCGAGCAGCCGGTCAACGCTGAGGCACCCAAGGCTGCGCAGGACAAGGTCGCACCAGCAGCGGATGCGGCACAGGCTGAAGAGCAGACCAAGGCCAAGCCGGAAGCAACACCGGAAGTCAAAGCTGAGGCTGAAAAGACCGAAGCTGAGGTCGCGCCAGAAAAGGCGGAGCAACCAGCAGAAGCCCCTGAGCCGCGCAAGACTCGGCCTGCCAGCCGTCAGCGTAAGCCGAAAGCTGCCGAAAGCGCAGAAAAGCCCGCTGACAGCGCTAGTGCTGAGACACCTGCCACTCCAACTGAGAGTGCAGGCAAGGCAGACGCTCCGGAAACCGAGCCAACGCCGAGCGCCGAGCCCGCTAAAGCTGACAAGCCGGAGGCTCCTGAAAAAGCGGCACCCGCCGATGAGCAGCCGAAGGCAGAGTCCGAGACCCAGCCAGCCAGACCGGAGACAACCCAGGCAGCTGCTGAATCCAGGCCCGAGCCCGAACAAGAGCCGGCAAACGCCAAGCCAGCTCCGGCCAAAAAGCCTGAGGCTCCGGCGCCAGAGCCTTACGTTGCCCCAACCGACGTGCCGGTCACACCAGGCCGCGCTTACAACGACCCACGGGAAGTCCGCAAGCGCCAGCGAGCAGCCGAAGCTGCCAAAAAATCCGGGAGCAACTGATTATGCTGACAAACTCGGACATCGAAGCGCTGGAAGACATCCTCTTCGCTGAGCCCTGGGGCGACGACGCTCTGGATTTTTTCGGGCTTCACGGAGTGGTTTGCGCCAGCGTTGTTGGTCCGGTCAGCCTGGGGACGGAAGATCTCTTCCGCCTTGCCACTGGCGCAGACGAACTTCCTGATGGCAAAGTGCCTGAGATTTTCACGCGCTGCATCACTCAGATGACGAGAGATATGGCCCAGGCACTGGACATGGGCCAGCCATTGGAGCTTCCGGAGCCAGAAGACGGCGACCCGATGAACGCACTGGAGAACTGGTGCGCGGGCTTTGTGGACACCTTCCTCGAACACGAGGAGTCCTGGCTCGAAGAGGCTGATGAAGACGAAGTCGCGGACCTGATGGTGCCGATGCTCACGCTTTCAGGCCTGTTTGAGGATGAAGACTTTCAGAATGTGCGCAACGATGCGACGCTGTCGGACCGGATGGCGGAAGCCATTCCGGATTCCCTGACCGATCTGTACTTGTTGTTCCACGCACCGGACTGAGCGTTAAACGCCTACCGGTTGCCTGAAATGATGCCAGACGGGTTCAAGCCCCTCTGGCATTTTTACTATCTTGCCCAGCTCACACCAGGGCGCGCCGGGAAAGTGGAAATCACTCCCCTGTGATGCCAGTAATTGCTCCCGCCTTGCCAGCTCTGCCACAAAGCCGAGATCACCGCTGGACTGCCCGGAAACCGACACTTCGATAGCCCGCCCCCCTGCCCTGCGAAAGTCAGCGGTCAGGTCACGCAACCGGGTCGCCGTCATCCGGTACTTGCGGGGGTGTGCCAACACCGCGATACCGCCAGCGGCATTGATCCACTGAACCACCTCGTCCAGTTCCGGCCAACAGGCTTTCACATCGCCAGGTTTGCCGGCGCCGAGATGACGTTTGAACGCATGGGCTACTTTCGGGACCACCTCCGCCTCAACCAGAACCTGAGCAAAATGAGGCCGCCCCGGCACATCACCACCGGCCATGGCGGTGGCTCGTTCAAGCAAGTTGTCGACCTTCAATTTGTGCAGTTTGTCGGCGATCAATCTCGCTCGCTGCCAGCGATTGTCATTCTGGCGGGCAAGCGCCTCAAGAAAGTCGCCATTAGCATGATCAAAATCCAGCCCCACCACATGAATGGTATGACTCCGCCAGACACACGACAATTCCACACCGTTAATCAATTCCAGCCCCAATACCGCCGATGCGGCCCGGGCCCTGGCCAGGCCATCAATGGTGTCGTGATCGGTGATCGCCAGATGGCTAACCCCCTTCTCTGCGGCCCGGGCAACCAGCTGCTCTGGATCCAGGGCACCGTCTGAAGCGGTGGTATGGCAATGCAGATCAATGCACGGTTTCTGGTCTTGAGGTATAGTCACGAACATTCCTGAATGAGGCGGTAGCCTGCAGTGTAACAGTGTTGGCTACCTGGCCGTAACCAAAGCCTGATTTCTAACGGAGCACCCATGTATTACGCCATTATCAGCGAAGACGTACCCAACAGCCTGTCCGCGCGACTCGAAGCCCGCCCGGCGCACCTGGCCAGGCTTGAAGCGCTCAAGGCGGACGGTCGACTGTTTGTGGCTGGCCCGCACCCGGCCATCGACTCTCCGGATCCTGGCGAAGCCGGCTTCAGTGGCAGCCTCGTTATTGCCGAGTTTGAGTCGCTGGAACAGGCCACAGCCTGGGCAGACGACGATCCCTACATCGCCGCGGGCGTCTACCAGTCGGTCAAGGTAAAGCCCTATAAAATCACCTTGCCTTGAGCCGCTCCGGGGGCCTGCCCGGGCGGGTAGCGAGCATGAGCGGATTGTAACCCGCAATTGCTTGAATACCGGTCACTCTGTGACAGAATTGCTCTTTTGCATCATCAATAACAGACAATATCAGGGAACGAAATCCGTGACACCGCTCCGTCTTGTTTTCAGCCTTCTACTTATTATCAGCTCGATCTCGGTCGCCCAGGCGCGTACGGTGTGGGTAGATGACCAACTTTATTTACCGGTGCGCTCCGGTGCTGGCACCCAGTTCCGGATCATAGAGAACGCCGTTCCCAGCGGGACCCCCCTCGAAGTGCTCGAAGTTGGCGAAAGCTATACCAAGGTGCGCACACCTAAGGGAACCGAAGGCTGGGTATCAAGCCAGTACCTGAGCAACCAACCCATTGCAGCCGATCGCCTGAGAACCGCTACCCGTCAGTTAGAGGAGGCCCGCACTGAACTAAACCAGGTGCGCGAGCAGCTTGCCACAGTCACCGAAGAGCGCAACAATCTGCAGAATTCAGAGAGCAGCCTGTCCAATCGCTCCGAAGAGCTTCAGGAAGAACTGCAGCGCATCCAGAATATTGCCTCAGACTCCATCAATCTGGAGCGCCGAAATCGCGAACTGCTCGAAGACAATCAACGACTGCGCAACGACCTGGAAGTCCTGACTGCAGAAAACGAACGGCTCGAAGCCAGCAAGGATTCTGATTTCATGCTGCTTGGGGCCGGCCTGGTGCTTGGGGGCGTGCTGCTTGCTTTGCTCATCCCCATGCTGAAACCAACAAGAAAAACCGACAACTGGGCATAAACCGATGAAAGATTACTCAGAGAAACGCGACTTTCACAGAATGCAGGTGAACAGCCGCATTGAAATCTCCAACGCTGACGGCGACACGGTGATCGGTATCTGTCGGGACCTGAGCGCCGCAGGAATGCAGCTCTTCGTGGACAGCCCGTTCACAGTGGGAGAGGAGTTGAAAACGCGCCTGGAGGCCGCTGACGAGCAGTTTCCGCCGCTGGAAACCGTTTGTGAGGTGGTTCGATGTGAGCCTGACGGTGACGGCTATCTGGTCGGCATTAACATCATAGAAGTGACCCAATAAAAAACGGCGGCCAATGGCCGCCGTTTTTGTTTGCGCTCAGTGCCTGCCCGCTTGCGGATCAGACCAGCGGCTTCTCCGACACAATGATGCCGTTGTTGTCAGCGTACACGTACTGGCCGGGCCGGAACGTGACACCGTGAAACGTGACCGGAATATTCAGGTCACCGATACCACGCTTGTCGGTTTTCCGGGGCACGGTGCCCAGCGCCTGAACCCCCAGGTGAGTCTGACCAATCTCGTCCACATCCCGGATGCAGCCGTAAATAATCAGACCAGCCCAGCCATTCTCTGCCGCTTTCTCGGCCAGCATGTCACCCAGCAAGGCATTGCGCTTTGACGCACCGCCATCAACCACCATCACCCGGCCATTGCCCGGCAGGCCGACCTGCTCCTTGACCACGGAGTTATCTTCAAAGCACTTCACCGTGACGATTTCACCACCAAACTGGCGCACGCCACCGTAATTGTTGAAGCCAGGCTCAACCACCTGTACTTCCGGAAACTCGTCGCACAGATCTGGCGTAATGATCTTGCTCACCTTGCTACTCTCCTTTTCCGAAATGTTCGTGCTCAGTCAATCTTCTCGTCAGCCAGGAAGAACCAGGTATCCAGCACGGAATCCGGGTTCAGGGATACCGTATCGATACCCTCATCCATCAGCCATTTGGCCAGATCCGGATGATCCGAGGGACCCTGTCCACAGATGCCGATGTACTTGCCGGCCTTCTTGCACGCCTGGATGGCGTTGGACAACAACGCCTTGACGGCGTCGTTACGCTCATCAAACAGGTGGGCGATGATGCCGGAGTCCCGGTCCAGACCCAGCGTCAGCTGCGTCAGGTCGTTGGAGCCGATGGAGAAACCATCAAAGTGCTCCAGGAATTGCTCTGCCAATATGGCGTTGGCCGGCAGTTCGCACATCATGATCACGCGCAGGCCGTTTTCGCCACGCTTCAGGCCATTCTCCGCCAGCAGGCTGACCACCTGCTCTGCCTCGCCCACGGTCCGCACAAAAGGAACCATCACCTCAACGTTGGTCAAGCCCATCTCATTGCGCACCTTTTTCAGGGCACGACATTCCAGCTCAAAGCAATCGCGGAAGGTTTCCGAGATATAGCGAGAAGCACCACGGAAGCCCAGCATCGGGTTTTCTTCGTCCGGCTCGTACAGGGTGCCACCAATCAGGTTGGCGTATTCGTTAGACTTGAAGTCTGACAGACGCACAATAACCTTCTTGGGAGCGAATGCCGCTGCCAGTGTTGAAATACCCTCAACCAGCTTGTCGATATAGAAATCCACCGGCGACGAGTATCCGGCAATGCGCTTGTCGACCGTTTGCTTGATGTCACGGGGCAGGCCGTCGTAGTTCAACAGGGCCTTCGGGTGTACACCGATCATCCGGTTGATGATAAATTCCAGACGCGCCAGGCCGACGCCTTCGTTGGGCAACGCCTGGAAATCGAAGGCCCGATCCGGATTACCCACGTTCATCATGATCTTGAACGGAATATTGGGCATCGAATCCACTGTGTTTTCGCGCAGCTCGAAATCCAGCGCGCCCTCATAAATCATGCCAGTGTCGCCTTCGGCGCAGGATACCGTCACCGCCTGACCGTCTTTCAGCAGCTCGGTCGCATCACCACAACCCACGACAGCGGGAATGCCCAGTTCGCGGGCAATGATGGCGGCATGACAGGTACGCCCGCCACGGTCGGTGACGATGGCAGAAGCGCGCTTCATCACCGGCTCCCAGTCCGGGTCCGTCATATCGGTAACCAGAACGTCTCCAGCCTGCACACGATCCATTTCATTGATGCTGGTGATGATCTTGACCGGACCGCTGCCAATCTTGTGGCCGATACTGCGACCTTCCACCAGCACCTTGCCAGTCTCTTTCAGCAGATAACGCTCCATCACGTTGGCGGAGGAGCGACTCTTTACAGTCTCAGGGCGGGCCTGAACGATGTAGATCTTGCCGTCGTCGCCGTCTTTGGCCCACTCGATGTCCATCGGACGATCGTAGTGTTTTTCAATGATCATGGCCTGCTTGGCCAGCTCTTCCACTTCTGCATCGGTGATCGAGAAGCGGTTGCGGTCTTCCTGCTCTACCTTGACGGTCTCCACAAGCTGCCCTTCACCAGGCTCGGTGTGGTAGATCATTTTGATGGCTTTGCTGCCCAGATTACGGCGCAGCACCGCCGGACGGCCGGCCTCAAGCGTGGGCTTGTGTACGTAAAATTCGTCAGGATTCACGGCGCCCTGCACAACCGTTTCGCCCAGGCCGTAAGATGAGGTGATAAAGACAACGTCGCGGAAACCGGATTCGGTATCCAGGGTGAACATAACCCCGCTGGACGCGGTTTCGCTGCGAACCATTTTCTGAATACCGGCAGACAAGGCCACCAGCTTGTGATCAAAGCCGTGGTGTACCCGGTAGGAAATCGCGCGGTCATTGAACAGGGAGGCAAACACTTCTTTTACCGACGTGCGGATTTGCTGAAACCCCACCACGTTCAGGAAAGTTTCCTGTTGTCCGGCAAAGGAGGCATCGGGCAAGTCTTCGGCGGTGGCGGAAGAGCGCACCGCAACCGCCATGTCTTCGTTGCCATTCTGAAGTTTCGAGAATGCTTCTTTGAGGGCATTATCGAGCACATCAGGGAATGGCGTGTCGATCACCCACTGACGGATTTTGGAACCCACCCGGGCGAGCTCGTTTACGTCGCTGACATCCAGCGCGTCGAGGGCTTCATCAATACGCCCTTTCAAGCCATCGGTCGCCAGGAACTCACGATACGCATGAGCCGTGGTGGCAAAACCGCCAGGGACAGTCACACCTGCATTGGCCAGATTACTGATCATTTCACCGAGAGAAGCATTCTTGCCTCCAACCCGGTCAACATCGGACATTCCCAGGTGGTCAAACCAGATGATGTAATCTTCCAAAGCCTGTCTCCCTTGATTCTTGATGGCGCAGAGTCTCGAATATGGCGTGTATGATACTGTAAGCTGCGGGAATTACCTAGGGACTCGCCTAAAACCGGACCGGATCAAATCATGAAACGAACTGCTTTTTTTATCTCTGACGGCACAGGCCTGACGGCCGAGGCGCTCGGCCATGCGCTGCTCGCCCAGTTTGAAAAAATCGAATTTGAGCGGGTCACCGTGCCTTACATCGACGACGAAGAAAAGGCCCATACGCTGGTCAAGCGCATCAACAAGGCCGCCGAAGTGGATGGCGCCCAGCCACTGGTTTTCGACACCATCGTCAATAACAGTGTCCGGAACATCATCAGTACCGCCGAAGGCTTCATGATCGACATCTTCGGCACCTTTCTGAGCCCCCTGGAACAAGAGCTCAACTCGTCGTCTTCGTACTCGGTCGGAAAATCCCATGCGATCAGCAATGCCGGCAGCTACGAGCGCAGAATCCACGCCGTCAACTTTGCCCTGGACAACGACGACGGCGCCCGCACAAGACATTACAGCGAGGCAGACCTGATTCTGGTGGGAGCATCTCGCAGCGGTAAAACACCGACGTGCCTGTACCTTGCCCTGCAATACGGCATCAAGGCGGCCAATTATCCGATCACCGAAGAAGACCTGGACGACCAGAAAATGCCGGCGGCCCTGCGGCCCCACAAAGAGAAAATTTTCGGACTGACGATCGAGCCCGAGCGCCTGGCCACCATTCGCAATGAACGGCGACCAAACTCCCGCTACTCGTCCATACAGCAGTGCATGCACGAAGTGGAAGAAATTGAATTGATGTACAAACGAGAGCGCATTCCGTACCTGAACACCACCGCTTACTCGGTGGAAGAAATTTCCACGCGGATTATGGTGAGCACAGGCCTTAAACGGCACCGTTGATCGCCTGCAGCAGCATCTGGCCGCAGGCGATCAACGGTCTCTCCGCGGTCAGAGCTCCTGGATGTCCAGATCGAGACTTTCAGCGACGGCACGATTGTCCGGGCTGGTCACTACGGCAACGCTGGCGTTTTCCGGCTTCAGCCAGGTGTCAGCCACCCGTTTAAGCTCATCCAGGGTGACCGACAGCACCCGTTCACGGAACCGGGCGCGCTGCTCGGCAGACCGCCCGAACAACTGATTATGAAACGCATGGCGAGCCGCGCCAGCCGGCGACCGGGGCCGGTCCAGTTGGCCGATCACACCCAGGATCGCCTCTTCCAGAGACTGGGTTTCATGGTTTTCTGTGCGCAGCCAGGCCAGCGCTGCATCAAAATCATCCAGCGTTTCCGCCAGTCTCGGATCCCGGTATGAGAAGAACCGGAACACACCGTTTACGCTGTCCTGACCAGCTCCGCCACCATAGGCACCGCCTTTTTCACGGATAGCGCGATGCAAGTAGCCATTGCGCAAAAATCCACCCAGAACGGTTAACGCCGCAGCGTCTGGATGATCGACCGCAACGGTAGCGTATGCCTTGGCACAGAAGTTCACCTGGGTCGACGTCAACCAGGCTTCACGGGTGTTGTAGCTCACCGGCGCCATGGACCAGTCCTCGCTGGTCTGGCCGGTATCCCCTGCCCAGGCGGATTTCAGATCGTCCAGCATGGGAGCCAGCTGACCATCTTCACCAATCAGCAGGAACTGACGGCTCTGCTTGCGGATCTTGTCATGCAATGCCGCGAGGCTGGCGCAGAAGGCGTCCAGGGTGCTCTCATCTTTGAGCGATTTGTCCAACTCCTTGGTACCACGGATACCTGCCAAGCCGCCAAGCCGGAAGGACAGCCAGGACCCGACACTCAAGCCCTGAGCAGCTGCGCCCATGGCAAGACCATGGCCACTGCCGGTGACTGCCTGCTCTCGGCGGGCACGAATCTGGGCGATGATTTCCCGTATGCGCTCTTTCTCGTCAAAGCGCACGCCGGTGTAAACATCCTTCAGCAACCGGGTCAGCTCCTTGCTGTTACGGGACAACGCCTTTCCGCTGAAGATCAGGTAACCGGACAGATTCTGAACGTCGTCGATGCGGCCCTTGGCTGAAAACGACGCGCCAATACCACCGGATTCCGCAGAAATCCGGTCCTGCATCTGCAGGTAATCCAGGTCGCCACAACCCACTTCTGAGATCAGCGTGGTGTAGTAAGGCAGCAACAACAGTTCATCGCTAGTCAGAGCCGGCACCGGTAACACAATCTGTTGGTAAATCAGACCATTGGTACCGCGGGAATAGACCGTTGCGCCGGTTTCGGCGTCGTAGCTACCTTCAGGCTCCGGCATCTGCAGAGGGACATCATCCAGCCCCACTTTCGGCAGAATGGAATCGTCATCTTTGCGCAACTGGCGCTCTTCCAGCGCTTTGGCACGCTCGATGATGGCATTCACCTCGGCTTCGGTCAGACTTGCCTTGCGGCGGGCCAGCGCCTCCCGCACGGCTTGCTGGTGATGGCCTTCCAGTTTTTCATCCGGGCGCAGAGTCAGCGTTACCCGGTGCGGATTATCCAGCAGCTTGCGACGAATCAGCCCCGGCACGTAGTCCGGATCTTTGATCTGCTCTCGCAGGGTCGCCAGCACAGGCTCCAGATCAAGCAATTCGACCGGATCGCCACCATGAACCATCGGCGCAATGGCACTCATGATCAACTGCAGACCATAAGGAAAACTGTCTCCGGCAATCTCTCGCTGATGCAGCTCCAGCTGATGCAGGATGGCCTCCAGCCGCTCGTGGCTGACCCCCTCGGCCACCACTTTCTCGAGCGTGGACTCAATCAGCGCTTCCAGATCACCACGACGCTCCGGCTCGCTACCCTCGATACCGCAAACAAAGGTCATTTCCCGGTTGGAATCTTCCAGACCACACATCGGTGACGGCGAATGCCCGATGTCTGAGGTCTCCAGTGCCCGCATCAACGGTGAGGCGCTGTTCTCAAGCAACACCGCAGACAACAACTGGCCTTCCAGGTTTTCCTGCAGATCAAAACTGTGGCCCAGCAACCAGCCTGTCACAATGTGGGTTTTGTTCTCTGTGCCTTCACCCTCGCTCACTGCGTAACCCTGCTCTACCCGCAGCGGGGCAAACATCCGCTTCTCATCGTGCACCGGCAGCTCGATGTCCAGACGGTCAAAGCGTTTGAGGGCCAGCTCCTCGAACTTCTCGTGATGTTCCCGGGCCGGAATATTACCGTAGGTCGCAAAAATGGCGTTGCTGGGGTGGTAATGGTGGCGATAGAACTTCACCAGATCTTCGTAGCTCAGATCGACAATATGGTCTGGCTCGCCGCCGCTGTTGTAGTGATAGGTTGTTGTCGGGAACAGGTGGCTGGTCAGGCTCTGCCAGAGTTGGGAGGTGGGCGCACTCATGGCCCCCTTCATCTCGTTATAAACCACGCCCTTGTAAACGAGCTCACTGGACGGGTCGTCCGGCTTCTCAAATTCCAGGCGATGCCCTTCCTGGGCAAAGTCCAGCGGATCCAGCTTGGAGAAAAACACCGAATCCAGGTACACCGACAACAGATTGTCGAAATCCTTGCGGTTCATGCTGGCAAACGGATAGGCCGTCCAGTCACTGCTGGTAAAGGCGTTCATAAAGGTGTTGAGTGACCGCTGGATCATCATGAAAAACGGATCACGAACCGGATAACGTTCACTGCCGCACAGTGCGGTATGCTCCAGAATATGAGCCACCCCGGTCGAGTCCATGGGGAACGTGCGCAACGCGACGAAAAAGACGTTCTCCTCGTTATCTGCGGCCAGGTGAAGGTGGCGGGCACCGGTTTTTTATGGCGATACTCCTCAACGTCAACGTTAAGGGTGCTGATCCGGTGACTGCGAAGTTTCTCGAAAGCGGGATGAATTGCGTTGTCGGTAACTGCAGCCATTAATGCGTTCCTTTGTATTGAACAATTGGAGAATTACAGAGTAACACGTAGTATCAGATATGATGCACCGAACGGACTCTACAAGGTAGCCTGCCGAATTATGACAGACCGAACCCAGAAGCACATCGACGCCCCGGAGGTCGCCGCCTGGTGGGCCGAGCGACGCCAATACCTGGAACGCATCCGCAAGGTTCCGGAAATAAGACATCGATTCTGGCGAGAAGTTGCCATTTATCTGCTGCGGCGACTGCTTTGGTCCTATGGGTTTTTCCCGGTGTTTATCGCCTTCTGGCTGCCATTTGTGCTATCCAGCTTTAATCCAGTGGTGATGGCGTCAGATCTTATTCCGGTTTTCCAGGCCTTTGTTGCTTCCAATCCGGAGCAGCAGGCCAACACCATCAGCACCCTCACCATTGCCTGGCTGTCCATCGGCTCATTTTTTCTGGTGTTCGATTTTGTGCTGACGCCGTTCCGGTCACCCTACCAATATGAAGCCGATGTGTACATGAAGTCCTGGGAGCAGCTTAACCATGACCAGCTTCCGGACAAAGTGTGATTTGGCCAGCATTCTCGTCATGTTCAGACACTTTCTGTTACATAACGTTGCAGACAGTGGGTAAGATGAAACCATAACAAAGCATCCGGAAGGTTTGGATCAAGAGGTTCCATCATGGTCGATTTCAGACCACTACTGTTTGTCAACGCCCTCGCATTAATGCTCCTGGTGACAGCCGGCTTTGCCTCGGTCCGCAAGGATCTGCCCGAGCTGGCCACCCCAGCGCTGAGCGATACCATTGTGGCGACCACCTCGGGCACCTCAGCTAAGACCGCTGAGCAACCGGCAATGCCCGAAGAACCCGCACCAACACAGGCACCGGCCATCGCCGACGCACCTGCTGCGACTCCGGAGCCGATCGCTCCGGAGGTAAAGACTCCGTCCGTGCCAAGCGCCGAACAGTTCACCCTGCCCCCCATGCCTGAGGATCCCGAGTTGCTCGCAGTGGCCGAGCCGGTCAGCGCCATGACCTCACGTGTTGATGCCCCAGTCGCCGATCCACAGCCACAGCCAGACCCCGTCACCACCGGCACACTGGTGCTGCGGTCCAACGTCGTGGACGACAGGGTCACCATCAATGGCAAATCCTACGGTGCCACACGGCTCGACCTGGAGCTTGACCCCGGGCGTTATGAAGTAACCATCGAAAAACCCGGCTATCAGCCCTGGACCAACTCCGTCGCCCTCAGAGCAGGACAAGAACTGACATTAGTAGGGCGTCTGGAGGCCTATACAACGGTCAACTATCGCAACGGCGAATGGCTCGGGGGCGTCACGACTGGCGACGGCAGCTGGCAGGACGACTCTGGCCTGCGTTACGAAGGCCACTTTGTAGATGGCGAATTTCATGGCACTGGTAAGGCCTGGTACCCGGATGGCAGCCGCTATGAGGGCGACTGGGCGAACGGCAAGCGCGATGGTGAAGGCCAATGGCGCAGTGGGGATGGCTCGGCCTACACCGGCCAGTTTGAGAACGACAATTTTCACGGCAAAGGCACACTGACCCTCGATAAAGGCGACATATTGACCGGAAACTGGGTACGCGGCCGCATGAACGGCCATGGCTCACTGACCACCGCCGATGGCATGCTCTACGTTGGTGGCTTTCGCAACGACGAATTCCACGGTCAGGGCGCACTCACCTACCCTGACGGTCGCTCTTACGAGGGCGAATTTTCGAACGGAGAATTTCACGGCAAAGGCTCTGAAGTCTTTGCGGATGGCAAAAAATACGATGGCCAGTACATGGAAGGTAAATTCCACGGCAACGGCCTGCTGCGCAACCCCAACGGCAGCTCTATCGAAACAACCTTCCGTCATGGCGAGCCTTATGGACAGGTTCGCTTAACGACGGCGGCTGGTGAAGTGTTCACCGCACGTACCACAGAACCTGGTGTGTGCTATCGGGACAAGAGCTATCGGGCAACGCAATGCCCGCAACTGGAAGGCTGGTAACAATCCGGTCTCAGTAACCACGCGTTTGTAGTAACAGGTTGAGGTAGTGACATGGCGATCAAAAATGCTCTGCTGGTGGACGACTCCAAGGTGGCACGTTTTGCCTTGAGCAAGCTGCTTGAGGGTCGGAACATGGAAGTGAACATGGCAGGCTCTGCTGAGGAAGCACTGGACTTTCTGAAAAGCCATGACCGCCCGGATGTGATCTTTATGGATCACCTGATGCCAGGCATGAACGGTGTCGAGGCCACTAAAGCCATCAAGGGCAATCCGGAAACCGCGGGCATACCAATCATCATGTGCACCTCGAAAAAGTCCTCATCCTTTACAGAAGAGGCCAAGAATTTTGGTGTGTACAACATCCTGACCAAGCCACCTCAAACCGATGGCCTCGGCCTGGTACTGGACCAACTTGCCAACGATGTGGCTCAGGGGACCCTCCCCGACACCTTTAACTTCGCGGCGGCGGACGCTTTTGAAGACGATTTCACGGACATCCCGGCAAACGCTTCGGTTGAAATGTCAGCCAAAGCCGAGAGCCATCTGAATGGCCACGGCTCACCGAATGTAGTGCCGCTGACCAGCGACTTGATTGAACAGATTGCGCGCTCTGCGGTGAAGACACACATCAACAACCGTCTTCATGAACTGCTCAGCTCGCTCTTCGACGAGCAGTTTGATCACCTCAAGCGAGCGCTGGACGAAAACCGCAACAAACAGGACGCCGCCATCGACGAACGCCTCAATGCGTTCAGTAAATTACTTGATGATCGCACCCGCAATCTGCGGGACGAGGTTGCAGCGGAAGTAAACCTGAACCTGGGGCGAGAGCTGGCATCCCTGAAAAAGAGCTGTCCAAGAGTGCCGGCTTTACCAGTGAGCACATGGCCGAACTGAAAGACCACATCACCAGCGTGCAAACCATCGATACCGAGTTTTGGCAAACCCTGCAGTCGGAAGCCATCCAGCAGGCCCATGACATATCCCGCGAAACCGCTGAGGATATTGCGCAGCGCACCATCGACCTTTACGTAACGCAGCAGCGCTCTGCCAACTCCCGCCTATACACACTGGGCCTGGCCATCAGCCTGGGTGTCTTCAGTGTCGGTATTGCCTGGCTGTCAGGCTTGTTCGGCTAAACGTCGCTTGATGGATTGCCAGTCCGCCGGGGTATCAACGTCCTGTTGTACCCCCGGCATCGCCACGGCAAGGGCACCCACTGTGTTCAAGACGACCCCGGCGCCGGCATCTCCCTCCAGATTGGTGATCTCTGGCCAGAGCGATCTGGGTATCCAGGCAGGCACACCAACCCTTGAACCATAATCCGCCGCCCAGGCAATATCGGGACTCAGTCGGGCACTGCGGGCCAGCTCTGTGAGCCCCGTTTCACCGAGCAGAGGCTGATCTCCGAGTAACACAAAAAAACCCAGCGCCTGCGGGCTCAGCGCATGAACACCGGCAATCAAAGACCCGGATAGACCAAGTTGCCAATGCGGATGATAGATCCAGCGGGATGGCTGCTGACGGCAGCGATAACGAACCAGCGGGTAACCACAACCCACCACCGCGTGCACATGCCGAGACAAGATGCGGGCCTGCGCCACCGCATGGCTCAGCAGCGTTCCGCGCCCCGGCAAAACCAGCAGCTGCTTGCGGCATCCCATGCGGGCTGCACGCCCCGCCGCCAGCACCAATGCCGGAAATTGCTGATCGAGGGACGCCCCGTCACGATTTAAGATGCTCGCTCCTTTTGCGGATATCCGCACTAAACTGCTGAATCACGCGATTTTTGCTAGAATTCCGCCATCATGCAACCACATCAGCCGGACCCTTCATGAATCAGCTCTTTGTCGACAACCTCACCGTGATTGACTTCGCCTATCTGGACCCTACCCGGGGCCTTGTCGGTGAAAGCTGGATTACCGACGTGGTGCTGGGGGGCGATCTGGATGACCAGGGTATGGTATTTGATTTCAGCCTGGTGAAACGCACCATCAAGCGGGTGATCGACGAGCGTGTAGATCACCGACTGGTGATACCGCGCGGCTATCAGGGCCTGAACTGGGACGAAGCAACGCCAGACACCTTTGTTTGGGATCTGACCGGTGGCGGTCGCATTGAGCATCGTTCGCCGGATGAAGCGGTGGTCTGGCTATCGGCAGACCGGGTGGTGCCCTCCGCCGTCGCGGCCCTGTTGGAAAAAGAACTCAAGACCGTGCTCCCCGGTAACGTCACCTCGGTAGAAATCAACCTTCGGGAAGATGTGATCGAAGGCGCTTATTACCACTACGTACACGGCCTGAAAAAACACCTGGGCAACTGCCAGCGCATTGCCCACGGCCACAGATCGCCAATCCGCATCGACCGTAATGGCCACCGGGATTACGAGCTCGAGCACCGCTGGGCCAAACTGTGGCAGGACATCTACGTGGGTACTGAAGAAGACGTCGTCCGTCGTTATGTCGGTGAAGACGGTGTTGCCTACATCAGCTTCGAATACGAAGCCAACCAGGGTGAGTTTGGCCTGACCCTGCCCGAAAACCGCGTGTATATGCTTAACACCGACACCACCGTGGAGCTGATTGCCGCTCATATTGCTGACGAGCTCAAGACAGAGTTTCCGGAGGATGAGATTCGGGTGAAGGCTTATGAGGGGGTTGGTAAGGGCGCGATTGCTAAACGGGTCTGACCCAGGGGTCTGTCCCCGCATGGGGACTGACCCTTTTTATGGCACAAAATCGGAAGGCTACAAAGGGGTCTGTCCCTAAGGGACTGACCCCAACCTTCTGCTGGCGCCGATCTCTGAAAATCCCATGGGCTCTGGTGTGGTGCAATAGACGGGCAAAAGTGGGTAAGTCCCCGTTCGGGGACAGACCCCTGGGACAGACCCTGACACAAAAAAACCGCCCGAAGGCGGTTTTTTTGATGGCTATCCGGTGGACTAAACCGTCAAGCCGTATTGGCGTCCCCTAGGGGGTTCGAACCCCTGTTGCCGCCGTGAAAGGGCGGAGTCCTAGGCCACTAGACGAAGGGGACTAGAAATTGGTGGAGCCAAGCGGGATCGAACCGCTGACCTCAACACTGCCAGTGTTGCGCTCTCCCAGCTGAGCTATGGCCCCCAACGGATGCGTATATTAAGGATCCGCCCTTGGGGCGTCAACACTTGCGCCCGCTTTTTTTAAAGTTTTTTGAACATCCCTGTTCGCACCGCTCAATTAACCATCAAACCGTTTATTAAATATCCAGAGCCGCGTATTCCTTCTCCACTTTCTTGGTTTCTTTCTTCGAAAACCCACCCATCACTTCCAGCGCGCTGCGTAAACGGGCGCGGGTCATGTCCGGCCCCAACAGCGCCATGGAGTCCATTACTGACCAGGAGTTGGGTGTACCGGCGATGGCCACAAAGATCGAGAACATGAAATCCCCCATCTTCAGATCCATCGCTTTGGCCAGGGCCTTGATGTCGGCGAAGATGGTGTCCTTGCTCCAGTGGCGCTGAGCTTCCAGTTTCCACAGAGTGAACTGCAACACCCGGCGAACCTGGGCTTCATCCAGCTTGTTATGGGTGAAGTCTTCCGGCTTCAGACTCAACATGCCGCTGAACATGAATTGCGCCATCGGCGCCACGTCAGAGAACACCTCTGCCCGACCCTTGATGTGCGGCACCAGCGCTTGCAGATCGTCACGATTGAACCACCACTGGTGCATCCGCGCCATAAACTGCTCATCGCTCAGCTCGTCACGAATCCACTGACCATTCAGCCAGCGCAGCTTCTCCACATCAAACACCGGGCCGCCGAGTGATACCCGCTGGATGTCGAAGTTCTCGATCATCTCATCCAGAGTAAACTTCTCGCGCTCATCCGGCATGGACCAGCCCATCCGACCGAGGTAATTGGTGACCGCTTCCGGCAAAAAGCCCATACGCTCATAGAAGTTGATGCTGGTCGGATTTTTGCGCTTCGAAAGCTTGCTCTTGTCGGGATTCCGCAGCAGCGGCAAGTGGCACAGCTCCGGCATATCCCAGCCGAAGTACTGATACAGCAGCTTATGCTTGGGCGCGGAGTTGATCCACTCCTCGCCCCGCAGCACGTGGGTAATCTCCATCAGGTGGTCATCCACCACGTTAGCCAGGTGATAGGTCGGCATGCCATCGGATTTCAGCAGAATCTGGCAATCCACCTGAGCCCAGTCAATCTCGATCGTGCCACGCAGCATGTCCTGAATCTCGCATACACCTTCATCGGGCACTTTCATGCGGATGACATAAGGATCGCCCGCGTCCAGGCGGCGCTTTACTTCTTCCTGGGTCAGTTCCAGATCACCTTTTATGCCCGGGTTCAGGCCCTGCGCCTTACGCTCTTCGCGGATGGCGTCCAACTCTTCCGGGGTGCGGAAGCAGTAAAAAGCGTGGCCAGCAGTGACCAGATCTTCGGCATACTGGCCGTACATGTGCTTACGCTCAGACTGGCGATACGGGCCGTGCGGGCCACCCACGTCAGGGCCTTCATCCCAGTTCAGACCCAGCCAGCGTAGCGCCTTGAGGATATCCTGTTCCGATTCCGCCGTGCTGCGGGCCTGGTCGGTGTCTTCAATGCGCAGAACAAACTGGCCACCGTGCTGGCGCGCAAAGCACAGATTGAACAAGGCCACGTAGGCGGTGCCAACGTGTGGGTCGCCAGTGGGCGACGGAGCGATTCGGGTGCGTACAGTCATGAAACCATCCTGAAGATATGTGGCCAGTGAATAAAAGCGGCATTATAACGGCCATACAATGTTTTCGCATGATTGGGTTTTGCACGCCGCACTAGATATGTAATATTATAACGTTTCGATTACTCCATCAGGACCCTTCGCCATCATGCAAGCAAAATCCGGTTACCTCGCCCTGGGCCTCAGCACCCTGATAGCGGCTGCCCCCGTTTCAGCCGCCAATATTGTCACCTCGATAAAGCCGCTGGAGCTGATCGTCAAGGCGGTCGCCGGCGATGAAGCCAAGGTCTCGACTCTGGTGCCTGCGGGCTCAAGCCCCCACAGCTACACCATGAAACCCTCCCAACGGCGGGCTCTGGAGCAGGCAGATGTGATTTTCTGGGTAGGACCAGAGATGGAAACCTTCCTCAACCGACTGCTGAGCGGTCGGGAGTTCAACGCCCGGTCCGTGGCATTTTTGGACGCTCCGGAGGAAGGTCATGATTCCGAGCATAACGAGCATGACCACAGAGACGATCACCAGGATCATCACAGCGACCATGGCCATCATGACCACAAAGAACACCATGACGAACACGAAGACCATCATGAGGATCACTCAGGTCACGGAGATGTCCACGCCCATGATCATGGTGACGGTGAAGATCCCCATATCTGGATAGATCCGGCTCTCGCTCTGGACATGGCGAGACAAATTCACGCCCGCCTGTCCACACTGGAAGGTGTCAACCCGGAACAACTTGACGCCAACCTCGCTCATTTTGAAAAGACCCTGGCCTCGACAGAACAGGACATTCGCAAGCGCCTTGCGCCCGCCCAAAACATCAGCTTGTTCACCTACCATGACGCCTTCAGCCGTTTTGCCGACCACTATGGCCTGACCCTGGACGGCGTGCTGACGTTAAACCCGGAACTGTCACCCGGGGCACGCCACATTGCCGAAGTGCAAAACCGGTTGCAGCAAGCCAACCAGCCCTGCCTGCTCACAGAGCCTCAGTTTGACCGCCAATGGTGGCGTTCGATTACCGCAGGCCTGGACATCACCTTCAGTACCTGGGACCCGCTGGCAACCGACATTGAAAGCAATGCCGACGGCTACATCAATTTCCAGAACAGCATCGCAGACGCAGTCGCCAGCTGCCTGCCCAGGTAACCCTTCCTGCCTCAAGGCCCGGCCATCCGTAGAAACCGGCCGGGCCTCAATTGCACGTTGCTCTTTTCAGACACAGCGGGTAGATTTCAGTTTACTGTCTAATTCCGTGTGATGAATTCATCGTGAACAGCCCGAATACCAGCACTCACACATCCCTTCCGGCACTGCGGTCTTCTCTTGAGAACACCGGCAGGGCTTCTATCCGTCTCTGATCTCGCTGAATCCTCTCTAGCACCTTCCCGGATTCAGCGCTTACTGAAATCACGACATCTATTTTCCCGGAGATTACTATGTCTGAATTACCCGCTATTACCGTTGCCGAAGAAGACTACAACCGCCTGAGCACCCTGCTTGAGCGTATGGCTGGCAAATCCGACGTGGCCGATGGCCTTGAAGACGAACTAAGCCGCGCTGACCTCATACCACTGGCAGACATGCCCGAGGGCGTCGTCACCATGAACTCCATGGTGCGCTTTGTCGACGAAGACGCCGGCAAAGAACACGAAATGATGCTGGTGTATCCACACGAAGTGGGCGATGCCGACCACAAAGTATCAATCCTGGCGCCGGCCGGTGCCGCCATGCTGGGCCTGAGCATTGGTGACAGCATCGAATGGCCAATGAAAGGCCGCAAACCGATTCACCTTAAAGTGGTCAGCGTTACCCGCAAAGCCTAAAAGGCGGGGTCAGACCCGAATACATTTCAAGCCTCCAAATGTCATCGGGTCTGACCCCCGATACAAAGCAAGCAGGAAAGCTCATGAGCAAGCCAGACGATCACGGACCGGCAACACGCATCATTCACAACCGCCGCCACAAGGATGCGTTCGGCAGTCCCTACTCACCGGTTTACAACACCACCACTTACCGGTTCGAGAATACCGCGGCGTTGCTGGATGTGATCGAGGGTCGCACCGAGGGCAATCTGTACACTCGCTGGGGCACCAATCCCACCATCAAAGAGCTGGAACTCGGTTTGGCGGGGCTGGAGCAGGCAGAGGCAGCCTTGGCATTTGGCTCTGGCATGGCTGCGATATCCGCGACAATGCTGGCCCATGGCCGCAAAGGCATTGTCTGCGTGGGTGATTTGTATGGTGGCACTCAGGAGTTGCTGAAAAGTCACTGCATGGCGCTGGGTATTCCGGTGATTTTCCTGTTCCGTGAGGAGCAGAGCCAACTGGCTGCGCACCTGGCCGAACCAGGCAAGCTGGTCTATTTTGAGACCCCGGCGAATCCGAACATGGCCATTCTCGACATTCGCGATCTGGCCAAAACCGCTCATGAGCATGAGGCCCTGGTAGCGGTGGACAACACCTTCGCCAGCCCTATCAATCAGAAGCCTCTGGACCTGGGTGCAGATCTGGTGCTTCACAGCGCGACCAAATATCTGAGCGGCCACAGCGACATCACCGCCGGGGCACTGATGACATCTGCCAGCCTGGCCAAACCGGTTGCCGCCTGGCGCAAAAATCTGGGCCAGCTGATCGCCCCGGAAACCGCCGCTTTGCTCTCCCGCAGTCTGCGCACCCTGCCGGTACGAATCCGCCAGCATAATGAAAATGCCATGGCCGTAGCCCGGGCCATGGAGCAGCACCCGAAAGTCAGCAAAGTCCACTACCCCGGCCTGCCATCGTTCGAGGGCCATGAACTGGCCAGACAGCAAATGACCGGTTTTGGCGGCATGCTCAGTATTGAAGTGGAAGGTGGACAGCAAGCAGCCGAAAAGGTGGCAGATTCCCTGAAAATCTTCCTTCTCGCCACCAGTCTGGGTGGCGTAGAAAGCCTGGTCAGCCAACCCAGCGCCACCAGCCATCATGGCCTGAGCCGGGAAGAACGCGTCAAACGCGGCATCGGCGACGGCATGCTGCGCCTGTCCGTCGGCCTGGAAGACGCCGAAGACCTGATCGCCGACCTAAATCAGGCTCTGTCCTGATTCGGGGTCAGACCCCCGACAGATTTCCCCTCACCAAATGTACCGGGGTCTGATCCGCCAGCAGGCTACAAAGGGGTCGTACCCCAAGCGGGGGTACGACCCCACCCTTCTGCCAGCGCCATTCTCCAACCTGCCTCGCCATCTTTGTAACTGGGGTCTGACCCCAACTTGAATCCCGGAGACACCGCCCCAATAATGCAGAAACCTCCCGGGAACATTTCCATGAACAGAAACCTTGCAACGCAGTTAACGCCCTGGCGCCAGATGGCGTCCTGCTTTGCCGTGGCGGTGTTTGCGCTGGTTCTTCTGTGTTCGATCACCCAAGCGCACGCCCAACCGAGCCCGGCAGGCAAGGTTGTTATCAATCACCTGGACCATCTGGTGGTTGCCAGCCACAACCCGGCGTTGGCGGTGGCAGAAACCGGCTCAGCGGAAGACGAGCCCCTTATCGACACCCCGGAGCACCTGGCCCGGCTTCTTGGCGCTGTGCTCTGGTCGCAGTCCCGCTCTGCGGTACCGGCAGCCGATCACCGCACCGAGCGAGCAGCGTCCCTCGCTGATTTCACCACGCCGCCCCTGCGGGCACCGCCCATCGCGTAATCCCCTGCACAGAACATCACGCAGACCGGCGATAACGCCCGTCTGGACGCGACCCTGTTTATCAAGGATTACCGATGAAATCATTACGTTCACGGGCCATGGTGTATGGCCTGGTGATTGTGCTCGGGCTGCTGAGCGCAATGCCGAATCTGTTGCCGGCCAGCGTGGCCGACAAGTTCCCGGACTGGTACCTGGAGAACACCCTTGCCCTCGGGCTCGACTTGCAGGGCGGCTCGCACCTGCTGCTGGAAGTTGACGCCACCGAACTGCTCGCCAACAACCCTGGCCAACCCGAAGACCTGCTCCTCAAGGATGCCGTAGAACGCAGCCTGGAAGTAGTACGCAGGCGCCTGGACGAAACCGGCCTGGTGGAGCCCAGCATTACCCGCCAGGGCAAGAATCATATCCTGGTGCAGATGCCCGGCGTGGCCGACCCGGCCCATATCCGGGAGCTGCTGGGCACCACCGCCCAGATGACCTTCCACTGGGTTGCCAGGCCGGATGAAAGCCGGCGCTCCGCTGTTCTCCGGCTAACCGACGCCACCGGCGAACAGGAATACGTGCTGGAGAAGCGGGTAGCCATGCAGGGCGAGCACATCAGCGATGCCCAGATGGCCTTCAACCAGGACACCACCGAACCGGTGGTCAACTTCAAACTCGACTCCGAGGGCACCCGCCTGTTCGGCGACATGACCCGCCAGAACATCGGCCGACCACTGGCCATTGTTCTGGATAACCATGTCATCACTGCACCGGTCATTCGCAGCGTCATCGCCGGCGGCAGCGGCGAAATCAGCGGCTCCTTCACCACGGCCGAGGCAAGCAACCTCGCGCTGTTGCTGAGAGCCGGCGCCCTGCCCGCCCCTCTGCAGGTCATAGAAGAACGCACCGTAGGCCCGGACCTCGGCAGCGATGCCATCGCCATGGGGGTGAGCACCGGCCTGCTGGGCGCCGCAATGGTGATCGCCTTCATGCTTGGCATCTACGGCCGCTGGGGATTGATCGCCTGTACCGGCCTGGCCATCAACATCGGCCTGGTTCTGGGGCTGCTCAGCATACTCGGCGCCACCCTGACCCTGCCCGGCATTGCCGGTATCATCCTCACCATTGGCATGGCGGTCGATGCCAACATCCTGATCAACGAACGCATCCGGGAAGAATCCCGCAAAGGCAAAGTCGCCTGGATGGCGCTGCGGGAAGGTTTCGGCCGTGCCTACAGCACCATTCTGGATTCCAACGTGACCACCCTGATTGCCGTTAGCCTGCTGTTTATGTTCGGCAGCGGCCCGGTAAAAGGCTTCGCGGTAACCATCGGCATCGGTTTGCTCACCTCCCTGTTCACTGCCGTGGCCTTCAACCGCCTGATCATGGAATGGTGGATCAAGGGCCGGGAGCGGGAGCCGCTCACCATCGCAGGCTTTGCCTGGCTGGATCGCCTGAGCGAACGGGGCGTCAACTTCATGAAGGGCCGAGTGCTTGGCCTGGTACTGTCTGGCGTTCTGTCGGTTGCCTCCATCGCCCTGTTCATTCAACCGGGCCTGGATTACGGCGTGGATTTCACCGGCGGCACCCTGGTGGAAGTGCGCGCGCCTTCCGTCTCCGTAGACGAGTTGCGAACAACGCTGCAAAGCCAGCAACTGGGCGCTGCGTCCATTCAGGAGTTCGGCCAGGACGGTGATTTCCTGATCCGGCTGCCGGCGGATGCCAGCTCCAACGCAGGCTCGGCCCACCCGGTAGACGCCCTGAAATCCGCCGTCACCAGCCTGCAACCGGATGCCAGCTTCCCGAAAGTGGACGTGGTCGGCCCGAAAGTCAGCGGAGGCTTCAGCGATGCCACCATCCTGGCCATCCTGCTGGCCGGCGCTGGCATGCTGGCCTACCTGTGGATTCGCTTTGAATCCCATTTCGCCCTGGCCGCCACCATCACCATCGCCCTGGACCTCACCAAAACCATCGGCTTCTTCGCCCTGGCCGGTGTGGAATTCAACCTGACCGCCGTGGCCGCTTTGCTGGCACTGATCGGGTATTCCGTGAACGACAAAGTGGTGGTGTTCGACCGAATACGGGAAAACCTGCGGCAAACGCCGGACATACCCATGCTGGACCTGCTCAACCGCAGCATCTCCTCCACCCTCACCCGAACCGTGTTCACCTCCGTGACCACCTTCCTGGCACTGTTGCCCATGGGCATCGCCGGCGGTGCCGCCGTCTCCAGCTTCGCCCTGCCCATGCTATTCGGCATCGTGATCGGCACCAGCTCCTCCGTGTTCATCGCCTCGCCCATTCTTTACTACCTGAGCGAACGCCGAACCCGGAAAGGCCTGGCCCAACTGCGACCCACCACCGAGGAAATGCGCAAAGAACTGGAACTGATCCCATAACCTCAAAACGGGTCAGACCCGCGGACATTTGCCACGGCTACATGTTCGCGGGTCTGACCCCGATTTTGGTTAACATAAACAAACAGGTGGTTTACTGATTTTTGACTAGTATGTGAGAAAGCCCTTCAACGGAAGAATGGGAATCTATGAGGTCTACAACCGGCATTCTTGTGCTACTTGCTAATCGCGCTTGGGACAAGCAATGCAAGCGCAGATACCCATCCGAAAAAACTGACGATTGCCGTTATCGATGACATTCCCAGTACCCGGTTGGCGGTGCAGCTGCTCGAAATCGCTTATGACCATCTCGGCATAAGCATCGACACGGTGATTGCTCCATCACGCCGGGCATTATTACTGGCGGATTCGGGGCAGGTAGATGGCGACCTGTTCCGCATTGATACCGTCGCCCGGGATTACTCCAACCTGGTCAAGGCGCCCTACCCACTGCTGCGGGGCCGGCTACACGCCGTATTTAATGTCCCGAACGTTAAGGCAATGCCCCAACCCTCTACTCCGCCCTTAATGGTGGCCGTGCGCAGAGGCGTGATCATCTCAGAAGTCACCGCCGAAGCGCTTGGTATGGAACCGGTTCATGCGGAAGATTATGACCAGATGCGCAAGCTCCTGAAGCATGGGCGAGTCGCCATGGCGCTGATTGCTGATATTGAAGGGATTTCGCCACTGGCTCGCAGTGACTGGCAAGACCTGACGGTTCTGCCGGAGCCGGTCGTCGAATTCGAGCTCTACCACTACCTGAACCGACGCCACCAGGGTCTTGCGTTGGATCTAGCAGCCGTACTGGAGCACCTGGACAGCAATGGCGTGAAACGACGGATCCTGGAAAAGGTGGTTAACGACAGCCTTTCGGATTGAGCCAGGAAAAATTGCATGAATTCAACGGGCCGCACACAGGCGGCCCGCCAGTGCATCAGGATGCTTTCTTCAGCTTCTTCTTCAGCGACTTGAGCTTGGCTTCGTGCTTCTCGATCTTGGCCTTACGCGCATTGATCTTCTTCTTCAGGTTTTTCTCAACTTTCTTAGACATAATTGCCTCCTGGGCATTATCGCGGCTAGTTTGCGGGCTTGTTCTTCTTGATAAACCCACGAATAAACTGCCTGATTTCGCGAGCGGCGCTGGTATCCAGCTCTTCACACAACTCAATAAACTGCTCGCGCTCGGTACTGCTGATGCGAATCAGCAGCTGGCTATCTTTCTTGTTGGGCTTCACCTTTTTTGGTTTCACCTTTTTTGGACTATCAGTCACTGCGGATACTCCTGGTGAGAATGAAGCTCAGGGCTGAAAGATATTTACATTGTATATACGTTTTTAAAAAAGGCAAACCGGCCATCTAACCCCCCAGCCACTCCGCCAGCTGCAAATTAGTCTTTAGCCGCAAACGCTGTTGCAACATCCCTTCAAACACACTGTCTACCGAGCGGCCATCTCCCAGCAACGGCAACGCGGCTTCCGCTTCCGAAAAGAACTGCTGCTCACGCTCGGTGCCGATAATGGCGTGCTCCCACCATTCGACCATCCGGGGCCGAGCCTGTTTCAGCAAAGAATCCGCCGGCAGCTTTTCAGACTTCGCTGCATTGGCGGTGTGAGAAGCCGGCAACAGGTTCCAGAGATCGTTATTGTTCCAGCGGGACCAGGGAAAACAGTGGTCGATATCGTAGCGGGTGCGGGAAAGGTCTCGTGCAGTCCAGACGCACTCCACCGGCCCGGCAGTAAGCTGCTGCTCCACCAGCTTGCGCACCACGGAAGTGTCACGCCGCCCTTCCACCCACTGCAGGGCCTGATGGTAGGTTTCAGTTGAATAGCGGGCTTCCCAACTACCCATCAGGTTGATCCATTCATTCACAATGGCCGGCTCCACCCAGCAGGCATAACGGCTGAAGGTATCCCACAACATGGCTGGCACGCGGAAACGCCCGAACCGAGCGAGGGTTTCCTTATCCAGCCGAACTGCCTCATTGCGAATAATCACCCGGCTGGTGCCGCCCTCAAAAATCTGGCGATTGGTACCCGGCCAGGTAGTGAAGTGAGCGGGATTCTTGAGAATGTTCGAAGCCGCCAGTTTGATAGCCCGCATAACCACCGGCGCAACCTCCGCCGACAGCGACAAGCCTACTCGAAAATCCAACGGCGACAGTTTGCCGAGCTCGTAGAAATCATTCCCGGCAAAGCTCAACCCACGGGAACCCGGCGCCTGCCGCAGGTGATGCTTCAGCACCAGCGGGTGATAGAGCATGATCCAGAACAGCCCCACTGCCCCAAGCGGCAGCTCTACCCAATCATCGGAGCGGTTCAGTACCAACCCCGGCGCACTGTCTGCCATGCGCACCAGGGTTCGCAGCAAGCCCAATTTGTACGTGGAGGATTTGTTGTCGTTGATGATGATATGCCGCAACGTGGGCAGTGCTCCCGTGCCATCATCCGGCAGACGGTATACGGCGGTTTCCCACCACACATCAGCACGCTTGAGCTGGTCTGCCCGAGGTGTATCCGGCAAAGGCACCGGCATAACCGCTCGGTGGCGGGCAAAGCTGTCCAGTTCGGCTTTGGTGACTTCGTAAAACTGGCGTTCACCATCACCCGGCCCGTGGCGCAGGGTGATGACCAACATTCCGGACGGTGCCAGCAGCTCCGTTAAAATGCGGAACGCCCGCTCCCGGGATGTGGGCGGAAGATGCATCCAAACCGCAGACGCCAGCACCAGATCAAACCGGTAACTGAGTTTGCGGATTTCACTCAGGTCTGGCAGAGAATCATCCACCCACTGGATACTGCCATGAGCCGTTGCCGCCTCGCCCAGGCGACGCAACTCCGCCGCCGGCTCCACCGCCACCACATCCCAGCCACGCTCCGCCAGTGCCAGCGCATCACGGCCGCTGCCGGCGCCTACATCGAGCGCGAGACCGGCTTTCTTATCCAACTGGGGGAACCAGTCACTGTGGACCTGTTCGAAGGTCAGGGACTGGTATTGGGAGAAGAATTTTTGGGCGTTTTTGTTGTAGGAAGAGACTGTCATTAACGACGATTTCCGTGGCCTACGAGCTGACAATTTGGATGATATTTAATGGAGCATAACAGAAAGTAGGTAGCCACATTATTTGTGATGTCCTTATAACTCAGTCAGGATAAGATCTAAATCGAAGTAGCGATAGTGATGGAGTTTTCTTTATGTCTAGATCAGATAGTTGGAGCAACGAAGAGGTAGCTCTCACCGTCGCAGACTACATGAAAATGTTAACCCTTGAGCTTGCAGGTCAGCGCTATAACAAAAGCGCTCACCGGCGTGGATTGCTTCAAAAACTGAATAATCGAAGTAACGCTGCCGTTGAGCTAAAGCACCAAAATATTAGTGCTGTATTACGGGATCTGAATTGTTTTTGGATACCAGGCTATAAACCCCGGGGAAACTATCAGGTAGCCCTCGCAACCTATGTTGAGGACTGGATCAATTCACATCCAGAGTTTGATCGCGTTTCCCAAGCCGCCGTCGCACAGCCAGCGATTGTTCCCAGCACAATCGAGTTCTCACGCTTTGTAGTTGATGCTCCCACCCCCGCTACAGAAGTAAGAGAGCCACTATCGACCTACTCCCCAAATCGCATTGCCTCAAAACGAGATTATGTGGCACAGGAAGCCCGGAACTCAGCCCTCGGAAACGCAGGAGAATTGCTGGCTCTGGAGTATGAGGAATACCGCCTTCGCTCAGCAGGAAAAACCACATTAGCGAACCGTATAGAACATGTTGCAGAATCACGAGGCGACGGACTGGGCTTTGACATCCTGTCGTTTGAGACATCTGGTGAAGAGCGCTTTATTGAAGTCAAAACTACAGCGTTTGCAAAAGAAACCCCATTTTATGCTTCTCGAAACGAGGTTTCCTTCTCGTCGGACTTCCAGAGTCAGTTTCAACTGTACCGCCTATTCGAATTTAGAAGATCGCCGAAACTATTTTCATTGAAGGGGGCCATTGGCGATCATTGCCAAATGGACCCCGTTAACTTTATTTGCAGATTACGATAACGAAAAGGCCCCAGCCAACCAAGCCGCCCCCCGCACCCCACTGGAATCACCATGGGCAGCTTTAACTATCAGCGTGTCACACTCCCCACCAAACACATAACTGGGCAAACGCGCAGGCAGTTCCTGGTAGATCTGTCCGGCGTTACTCATGCCGCCGCCCAGTACGATGATGTCCGGGTCGATCACGTTGATGATGGCAGCCAGGCCGCGGGCCAGGTGTTCCAGATACTGGTCCATGGTCTTGCCGGCCTCTGGCTCGCCATTACCGGCGTTTGCCGCAATGGTGTGAGCGGGCAATTGCTCGCCGGTGTGCAGTTTATGGGTGAGTGAGAGCCCGGTGCCAGACAGAAAGGTTTCATTGCAGCCATGGCGGCCGCAGAAGCAGGGGCGCTGTTGCAGTTCGGCTTCCGGTGTCCACGGCAAGGGGTTATGCCCCCATTCGCCAGCTACGCCGTTCGGGCCAGTAAGAATCCGGCCGTTCACGCTGATGCCGGCGCCGCAGCCGGTGCCCAGTATGGCGGCAAAAACGGTGTGGTAGTTTTGTCCTGCGCCGTCTGTGGCTTCGGACAGCGCCAAGCAATTGGCGTCGTTGGTGAGGGTGACGGGCCGTTGCAGCAACTCCTGCAGATGTTGCTGCATGGGATGGCCGTTAATCCAGGTGGAGTTGCCGTTTTTGATGCGGCCTGTTTTATGGGAAACGCTGCCGGGTATACCCACACCGACCGGTATGCCTGTGGCACCAGCGTGGTTTTCGGCGTCTTGCACCAGTGCATGGATGGTATCCAGGGTGGCCTGGTAGTTGCCGGCAGGCGTGTCAACCCGCTTGCGAAAGTGTTCGTTGGATTGATCGTCCAGCAGGATCACTTCGGTTTTGGTGCCGCCCAGGTCTATGCCTATCAGCCAGTTTTGCATGGGGTATGTTTCTCGCATCGTGATTAAGGGCGACTACCGACAACGCTAGATCAGCGCCTGGCAATACGCAACGGCGCATCTTGCCAGACCTCGTGCCAGGCTTAATTCAAGCACGTATACTGGTGCCTCTACCATGCCTTTGATGCGAACCCGGAAACCATCATGCTGAGTCTATTCGAAACCAGTTACCCCATTATTCAAGCCCCCATGGCAGGCGTTCAGGACAGACGACTTGCTTCAGCCGTTTCCAATGCCGGTGGGCTGGGGTCACTGCCTTGCGCCATGTTGACGGCGACGGCATTGAGAGCTGAGCTTGAGGTATTGAAAGCCAGTACCGATCGGCCGTTCAACCTCAACTTCTTTACCCATACGCCACCGAAAGCCGATGACGCTCAGGAACAAGCCTGGCGAACCGCGCTTGCGCCCTACTACCAGGAATCAGGGTTGGATCAGAGTGTTATTGCCAATGGCCCGGGAAGGCAGCCGTTCGATGCAGAAATGGCGGCGATAGTAGAAGAGTTCCGGCCGGCGGTGGTGAGTTTCCATTTTGGTTTGCCAGAGCCTGCGCTTTTGCATCGGGTGAAAGCCACCGGCGCCAGGGTACTGTCGTCCGCCACCACGGTGGAGGAAGCACTGTGGCTGGAGCGCAATGGTGCCGACGGCATTATTGCCCAGGGGCTTGAAGCCGGCGGCCACCGGGGTATTTTCCTGACCACCGATATGACCACTCAGCTGGGCACCTTCGCGCTTCTGCCCCAGGTGGTTGCTGCGGTGAGCGTGCCGGTCATTGCCGCCGGTGGCATTGCCGATGCCCATGGCGTGAAGGCAGCACTGGCGCTGGGTGCCGTGGCCGCCCAGGTGGGCACGGCGTTCTTGCTGTGCCCAGAGGCGACAACCCGACAGGTTCATCGTGAAGCCATTAAAAGTGAAGCCGCCCGGCATACCGCCCTCACCAATCTGTTTTCTGGCGGCCCGGCACGGGGCATTGTGAACCGGATTATGCGGGAGCTGGGGCCTGTTTCCGGTGCCGCACCGTCTTTTCCGTTGGCCACCAACGCCATTGCGCCCCTGCGCGCAGCGGCAGAGGCGCAAGGCTCCGGCGATTTCTCGTCGCTGTGGTGCGGGCAGAATGCATCGGGCTGCAGGGAGGTTTCGGCAGCCGATGTGTTGAAAGACTTGGCTCAAGGCTACCGTTAAGCCATGCTGACTCACCAATAACAAGGCCTGCCAGAACGGGCTGACATTCCTCGCTTACGGACCAGAACGTTCATGACTGACAACAATAACCCCTTTCGCTTTCGTTTCCGGGTTCGCTACGGCGAATGCGACGCTCAGGGTGTGGTGTTCAATGCCCGCTATGCCGACTTTGTAGACATCGCGGTGAATGAATATGTCCGCACCCTGTTCGGCGACTATCAGCATTTGCTGGATCAGGATCTGGACATTCAGGTGGTCAGCCTGACCGTTAACTGGAAGGCGCCCGCAAAGTTTGACGAGGTTCTGGAGGCCAGAATCAAAGCTGGCCGGCTGGGCAATACGTCGTTTACCCTGCACCTTGAGTTTTACCGGCATGGGGATGATCGGTTTATTGCCGATGCCGACATTACCTATGTGGTGATTCAGCCCTCAAAAATGGCCAAAGCCGTGATTCCCGACAGCCTTCGGGACCAACTGGCGCAAGGAGCACCCGGGGTGCTGATCAGTCATGCGGGAGAGAGTGCGTAACGTTCCATGAGAAAGTCGATACAACGCAGTCTGGCAGTCCTGTTGGCGATGATGGTTCTGGGTGTCGGCTACCTTTGGCTGACTTTTGCCAGCCCCTTCGGTTATACCCCCGGAAAATCAGCCAGCCCTGGATGAAGATGCCACCTATACCGTCTTTGTGTATGGCACGCTCAGGAAACCCTGGGTGAGATGGCTGGTGACGGGGCGCGCTGGCAGTAGCGAGCCCGCGCAACTGGTTGGTTACCAGAAGCAGCAGCTGGACATCAAGCCGGTGGCTGGGGCAACTACGGAAGGCGAGGTGATCAGGGTAACCGCCGATGAACTCCGCGCGCTGGACCGATACGAGCGGCTGGGTGTTCGTTACGAGCGGGTAGAGCTGACCCTGCAGGATGGGCAGTCAGCCTGGGTGTACCGGCTGATGGAACCGATCCTGCTGGATCTGGAGCTGGAATAGGTTTTACTTTTTGACCCACTGGCCATCAATCAACACAAACTGGCCGCCCGGTGTCTTATCGATGGCCTTTTGGCCCGCCACCGTTTCTACCTGAGTCACCGGGATGTCATGGCGCTCGGCAATGCGGGTGTATTCAGCGCGGCGCGCGCTGTTGATCGCATCGACCACCGCCCGGGCGTCTGCACCGGCACGGACAACGTCCAGATAGCCTGTGGGGGTTTCACCCACCAAACCTTGCTGTTTTGCAGTTTCCAGCTTCTGTTTGGCTTCCTCCAGCCCCATGGCAAACGCAGGCAACGTCATGCCAATGGCCATTATAAGAATACCCAGCTGCATCAGTCGTTTCATCTTCAACCCCTTGATAAGCCTTTAGCGGTGTCCGGTTCCACTCAGAACAGGCCCTTTTCACTGAACAGGTCATCCACTTCTCTATCCACTTTCACGTAGATTTCGTGCTGGATCTTGACGTTCAGGTTTACGGTGATCGGTTCTTTCGGCGCGGCCATTTGCACGGTTGGCGTACAGGCCATGAGCACCAGTGGCAGCATCAGTATCAGCACTGCCTGCGTCACCAGCGGCCGGCGCGAGCGCGGTAGAATCTTCATGGCACTGTCTCCTGCGCGGATGGGTTAAGTCGCTCCCGAACTCGCTCGGTTACGGCTTCGTTCACTCTGCCGCTCAATTGAAGGCTGGTCAGCAAAGCGGGAATATCCTCTTCCAGATTAATGTTGAGAACGACGGGTTGCCCACCTCTGACCTCCGGGTTTTCGCCTTCTACCCTCAAACCAAGCACTAATCTGCCATTGTTATCGTAGTCTATCGTGCTATCGAGCACCGAATAGTGAAAGTTTTGCAAAGCTTGCACCACCAGCTCCATGGCCTCGCTACGACCCAGCATCGCTTGCAGGCGCTCGGCCGGTAACTGCAAACGCCCACCTGGCGCAACGGCGGCAATCTTACCCTGTACCACCGAAACACCATCGGCACTGACCATAACAGGAACTCGACCAGTGAGAAGGCCAGTGCCCGCAAAACCTTCCGCCGGGTACACCTGCAGCAACCGCGCAAGCGAAACTTCAGTCACGTCGACCGGCAATTGCCAGGGCTCGTCTGCCAGATCGATGGCACCTGGCGCTACTCGCAAGCGGCCATCCAGAAAGCTTGCAGTGGCCTGCTGGATATCAAAAATGCCGGCCAACAGGTCCGATTGTTTGGCCCTGTAATCCGCCAACAATTGAATGGGGCCAATGCCGATGCCGGAGTTGACCTGGGCAACGGTCACATCCCGGAAGCGGGCTACCAGAGCGTCGTTTTCCAGATTAACCAGCAGGCGTCCGGTCAACCCGGACAGCGCGGTGCGATCCATCAGGCCACCAATGCTGTCAGCGTCCACCCGACCATCAAGCGCCAACGGTGCGCCCGGCTCCAGGCGAATCGTTGTATCAACCCGGAGTTGCCCGGCGTTCAGTTCCAGCAATTCCGGCCAGTCCTTCAGGGTATTGGCGAGAGCCTTGCTGACTCGCTCGGCAGCCATGGCCAGGGTGATGCGGGCGGCAAGGAATTCTTCCGGCACATTGCGCAGGGTGACGTTCGCCATCAGGCCCGAATCCGATTGCAATTGCCCGGCGATATTCAGATCGGCCCAGGCGCCATCGACCCTCCCCTCAAACTGCCAGCCCTGAGGCTTGATACCGGGGTGCCGCACTTCGCCAACATCAATGGTCAGATTGCCGGCCACGGTGCTTCGGTCGATAGCTGCGCCCGTGCCGCTGAGATTGACCGTCAGGGTGGCATCGGACAGGTCCACTTGCACATCATCCAGCTCCGTGGTCACGCCGGAGCGATCATGCACCACACGCGCCACCTGCAGCCGGGACCCAGGTTTGAAATGAACGGTGATATTGCGGTTATCTGCTGTAACCGAGGTGACCGTATCGGTGCGGATGCCGGTTGCTTGCCACTCGCCCGACTGAACATCCGGCAGCGCCAGGCCAATCTGGCCTTGCTGAAGTATCAACGACCAGCCGATGGCGAACGCGGGCTGCGCCAGCAGCAAGCAGACCAGCAGGAGACCTGCCAGGAAGGGCCGGCGACTCCTTGACGAGGGGCGTTCAGGTGGCACGGCAAAGCTCTCCTGTTAATTCAGGCTATTGACCGCACCAACATACTCCAACACTAATTCCGATAACAGGTGCCCGCTACCTGCGCGGAGCAGATCCACTCTTTGTCATCCCAGCCCCCTTGTTTGCAGTCGGGTGCAGAGAAGTTCCACCAGGCCGGGGGTTTTTCCCCATTACTGATTTGACGGTAGGTTGGGCCATCTGATCTTGCACCTCGTTGCCGACACTGGGCGGTGATTTCATTTACTGCCGCCAGACGGGCGTAATTAACCGCCATCTCCCGGGTACTGAATGGGGACTGATTTCTCTTGGTCACAACAATCGGGTTGGGCTCATAGCTTCTGCCCGTATACTGCAAATCACTGCCACTGGACTGGCCTGAGCTCTGTGACGATGACGCACTGCTGGCCGTTGCAGCTGCCGCTAGCTGAGCCGCCTGCTGAGCTGCCCGCTGACGCGCCGCCTGCTGCTGCTGACGCTGGGCCTCTTGCCGCCGGTTTTCAAGCTCACGCTGGCGCGCCGCCTGCTGCCGCTGAAGCTCTCTGCGCCGGTTCTCAAGCTCCTGCTGTTGCTGATTGTAGGCCTGCTGCCGGGCAGCCTGGTTTCGCTCCATTTCGCGCTGCTGTTCCTGCATGCGCCGCTGGGCCTCATATTGCTGTGCTTGCCGCTCGCTCTGCTCGCGTAATGCGTCGGTGTAGGCATTGGCTGCGCCCGCAATCGCTCGCCAGTCGATACCGGTGTTGTAAGGATCATGGTTGGCCTCAGCTTCTGCCTCCCGCTCCATCCGCCGGCGCTCCCGCTGCATTTGGGCCTCGAATTCCTCTTGCTCCCGTTCCAGTCGACGCTGCTCGGCCAGCATTTGCCGCTGCCTTGCTTCGTCCTGCTGGGCCAGCTGATATTCGGCGTTGGCATCCCGCGTGAGCTCATTGAGTCGCCACTGGTGCTCGTCGTTGACGATGTATTGCCCGGCCTCCTCAATCTTTTGGTAGGCACAGTTAAACTGGCGCCGAACAATGCAGTTTGCGGCTGCGTCTGCAGCCAGTTCAAATTCCTCTGCATCCAGCTGATCGAGCATTTCAAACATCTTCATTTTGTCTTCCAGTTCGTCCGCCTGAACAGAACTGACTCCACCTGCGGCCAACACAAACACCGCAATGACCATTCCTCGAAGAACACAGCGACCGCCCATTACATCACCCTCCAGATATACATGGCAGAGCCTATTGGCTCACCGATGTCTTCAATGACCTGACGCCCCCAGATCCGAGTAAAACTCGAGGTTCTGGAACGCATCCGCCAGTGTATTCACGGCACTTTCTACCGGTGCCCAATCTTGCGCATTCAGCGCGTTCAACGTGCTGAACACCCCGCCCAGCGACGCCCTGCCGGTCTGTGAGGCACAGGTTTTGTTGCCATTTTCTTGCGACCACGACTGAGGAATTCCCTCGTTATCCGCAATGGCCTGGCCCAAGCCTGCCAGCGGGTCGTAGATGCATTGTTTAAATGCCTGAAACTCCTGCTCGCTGGCCTGAGCCTTGACGAAATGAGAAACCTGATCGGGATCATTGTTCTCAAAATATCGCGCCATCGCCGTCACCATCCTCCGCTCGTACCAGATGACGGATAATTCCTCGAGCATCAGCTGCGCATCGAGCAGGTGGCGGTCCTGCGCCAATTGCGCCATGTGCGGTGCCCGCGCCTTTGCTCTGCTCAGCCGGTGCCGGGGTGCCATCGCAATGTAATGCTCAAGGCTCTGGAATTGCTGCCCGTCAACAGACTGGTTAACCAGATCCAGAGCCTGGCGGTAGGCCGGAAGAGTACTGGGAAAATAGAAACCGTGATTCTCCGCCCAGGTGTCGTTGTTCAGCTTTTCTCCCGCCGCTAATTCGCTTTCTCTCAACTTTGAAAAAAACCGATCGGGCCGCCAGTAAAGGCTTTGCATGGGCTTCGCGTCGGCCATGGCAGGCCAGCTATGCAGCAGGTATCGCTGTGCGATGGTAGAACAGTTGTTGGTCAGAAACCTGTAATCGCCAGCGTAGTTCCAATGGATGTCGGAGAGCTCTACAACCATCCGTTCGATGTCAGCCTGGCTCAACTGTAACGGCAAGGAATAGACCTCCCGGAATTCTCCGATCGCATACTCCTCATAGATGTCCATAAAGCGATTGGCGTACAGATGCGAACGGTAACCTCCGAACAGGCCTGACCACAGGCTGATGGTGAGGTCGTCAACATGAGCCCGAAACCCCAGAACGATGTGTTCGAACAGGTTTTCATCGCAGTCCGAGCCACTGGCATCCGGGCCCGGGCAGATAACCAGTCGGAATGACATATGGCCAAACCGGGAGGCGATGTTCTCGCCCTGGCCTGCAAACAGCACATGGATACTTCGAACCTGGCGCGGATCTACCCAGTCAATCGAGGTGCCTTCAAGCGCCGAGGCAAGTCGAAAGGGGACCTTGCCCGGGCAGGCCTGGCGCGATAGGTCATCACCCAACCGATCTCTGAAATACCGGTAGTAGACCGGACGGCGGCAGGCGTAGTCGTGCTGCGACAAAAACCGGTCATGAGCTGCCGCGAAGGCCTGTTCGGTACGCACCTCGTTATTGCCGAAAATGTCATGCAGCCGCACAAATTCAGCATCGGGCTCAATGGCTGCTGCCCGGGTCATATCCTGCGGTTGCGTTACCAGCCCGGAGCAGCCAGTCAAAGCCAGCAACACCAGTATCATCAGGCAATGGCGGGCAGCCCCGGCCGGTTTATCGCTCATCGAAGCCGACACTCAGTCGCTCAATGACCCATGGCGATCGTGAGCTTTTGCGATCATTGAGTCTGGATTACTGAAGCCCGCAGGCCTGACTGCAATCTCTCGTCTCAGGCTCACCAGTTTGGCTGTTCGGGTCGGGCCCTGCACGGTATCAGAGGCAGCCCCTGCAACCAGAGGTAAGGGGGATAGCACAAACGCAGTGACAAAACTGAAGAAATCATCCTCAGTGCCGTTGAAGTGCTCAATCAGCAGCTCTCCGGTGCTCTCAATAAATATGATGTCGTCGATTTCGTTCTGGACTTGTTCCTCCCGCAGGGCCTTCGCCTGCTCTCTACGCTTTTCAGCTTCGAGCTCACTCGCGCGAGCAATCCAGTACCTCGACTTTGACTCGCTTTTTTCAATACCCTTGCCGCGCCAATAGAGCGGTGCAATTTGTCGCATGGCTTCAATATCGCCAGCCTCTGCCCTTTTCAGCGTTGCACTGGCGATGTTCGTGTCAGCCCGATCGCGCCAGTTTTGAGCCGCTTCGGCATCTTGCTCCACACCGGTGCCTTCCTTATACCGCTCCGCCATCTCGATCATGGCCGAGACGTCACCTGCGTTTGCTTTTTTGAGTGTTGCTTCAGCCTGAGCCTGCTCTTGACGTTGCCGCTGCTCCTCCCTCTGGCGCTGGGCTGCAGGGGTCAAGCGAGGTTCAGAGAGTTCAACATTTATCCGGCGCGCCGTGTTGTCAGCCATGAAAAACTCGTTCTCATAGACCCTTTCGAACTCATCATCCACGGTCTGGACCACGCGCAACCGAATCTGCCCCGGGGGCAATAGCATGTCGGCACTGCACTGGGCTTTGAATTCATCGTTGATGAAGATTCTTGCGCCTTCATCCGGCGACGGACAGCGAACACGCAAAGCAACGTCTGCGGAGACCGAGGATGTGAAAAGTGCCAATAATACGGCACCAGAAGCTGCGGAGAAGAGTTTTTTATTCATTATTGACCACTGCCGGATGACTGACTTTGCCTGACCGATGAACTCTTGCTGGTCAGGCACCGAGAGAAAGGAAGCACCAACTACGTATGTAGCAAAACCTAACACAGTAATTCACAAATGCAAGTAACTATATGTGTAGCGCAATCAAGCTACACAACGCTCTCCTTCAAGGCCTGAATATCCACCGGTGGCACCCCAAGATCCTGCCACTTCTCAGGATGGCAGGTGAACAGCAATATCTGATGGCGACTGGCGGCATCAAACAGGATGCGCTTCATGTCCTCAAGGCGGTCCTGATCGCTGTGCACCAGGGTGTCATCCAGGATCACCATTGTTGGCCTACCGGCCTCCAGCAGCAAATCGGCATAGGCCAGGCGGCTGATCAGCCCCATCTGCTCGCGGGCACCAAAGCTCAGCTCCGCCATCTGGCCCAACTCGGAGCCCCGAGTGAACGTTCCGGGCCGCAGGTGTTCATCCACCTCCAGCGTGGCCTGCGGGAACAACACCGACAAATAATGGTTAAGGTGTTTTTGCAGTGGCGCTTGCAACCGTCGGGTCAGTGCCTGGCGCTTTTCCGTGAGCAAGGTCAGCAGCAGATCCAGAGCCTGGGCCCGTCGGTGCAATTCCTGGTAACGGCGGCGACATTGCTCCAGCTCTGCCCGTTGCTCGCTGAGCTGCTCTTCCAGGCCTTCGGCGCCCCAGGCTTCCAGCCTTACCTTGATGTCTCTGAGCTCTCGGCCACGGGCTTCCTGGGTCTGGCGAAGGTTGTTGATGGTGTTCTGGTAGCGTTCGATATCCTGCCGGAGCAGGTCCGGCCGGGCATCACGGATGTCACGCTCACGCTGCTCCAGGCTGGTTTGCAACCGGGTTGTCTGCCGTTCAATGTCTGCCAGGTCGGCGCCCAGCTGCTTGAGCTGGTGCTGGCGTTCCGGGTTTTGCTCCTCGTCGGCCAGGCGTTGCCACTCTGCTTTTGCGCTGTCTCTGGCCTGCTTTCGGGTCAGCAGCTCGGCTTGATGCCTGCGTTCATCCGCTTCCGCTTTATCCAGTACCTGAGAGGCACTGGTGAATGCGGCCTCGGCTTCGGCTATGGCCGGCACCGGGCTGGTTTGATCAGGCCGGGCCATGGCCTGCAGCTGATGGGTGGCGGTCTGAAGCTCGCCTTCAACTTCGCTGTGTTCAGACACCAGCTGATCGATGCTGTCTGGCGCAACGGTTTTGAGCAGTTCCTCGGCGTGGGTTAGTGCCCTGCGCGCGGAATCGAACGCAGCCAGGCGATTTTCAGCCTGCTCCACCGAACCCACACCCAAGGTTTTGCTCTGCTCATCGAACGCCTGTTGAAGGCCGGTCAATCTACGCCGGGTGCTGGCCAGCTCGTCACCGCCGGGGGTGATCGCCAGGGTGCCGACACCAGGGATGATCAGGCTGGACTCCTCCAGCAATTGTTGCTCGCCTTGGCCCTGGAGCGGTTGCTGGTTAAGGGTGAGTGAGGCACCCGGCTCCAGCTGCCAGCTTAGTCGGGTGGCGATCGTCCTTGACCGGATGGTTTCTTCCGCCAGCTGATGCTCGGTCTTTTTAAGCTGTTTTACCTGGCCGGCATCGATTCGGTTTTCCCTGACCTGCTGGCGGGCCTGATCCACCTGTTGCTGGTATTCCCGGGCTTTGGTCAGGTTTTGGGTGAGCGTTTGTTTGCGTTGCTCCAGGCGCTGGACGTCCTGCTCCAGACGGCCCCGGGCTTCCAGCAAGCGGGCCAGCTTGAGGTGTTTTTCCGCTGCCTCATAGGCGGCTTTGGCTTCACCCAGTCCTTTGGTCAGCGCCGGTGTTTGCTGCTCCGCAAGACTGAGGGCCTGTTCGGCTTTGTCCAGTTCCGCCTTCCGGGCAGCCAGCTGTTTGCTCAAACTTTCCAGGTGGTCCCGGTTCTGTTGCAGCAAACGCTGATTTTGCTGGAGCTGGGCGAGTGTGGCCTTTTCCTGGGTTTGCTGCTGCTCCAGCTGCGCCACTTGCTGAACGCGTTCTCGGGTTTGTTCCAGTTGCCGCTGGGCGTCTTCCCAGGGGCGCTCTGCTTCCGCGCGTTCGAAATCCAGACTCAGTTTGCCAAGGCGGTCTACCTGTTCCTGGTATTTGCTAATCCGGTCATTCAGCTCGGCTATGTCCTGCTCATGCTGAATGCGATCTTTGTCCAGCTGCAGGTAATCCCCCCGGGGCTTGCCGGTGCCCGTCAGCAGAATGTCCCGCTGGGCTCGTACTGCCTCGATCACGTCATCGCCGCCAGAACTGGCCACCTCACCCACCAGTGAGTTCAAGGCCGATTTCAAATGATCACCGGCGTGCTCAACGGATTGTTCCAGGTCCTGGCCGGTGCCCTGCTCCACCCAGAGCAGACCGGGAATGCCCCAGTGTTCTGCCTTACTGACGCCGCGCTTCGGGTACTGGTAACCCATCAGCTCGGCCAGCTTTTCTTCGGCATCGTCTTCGCTGTAGCTGTCGGAGCCAATGGACAGGTCGCAGCGTTTTCGCTGCAGAAAACTCTTGGTAAGCCGCCAGGGTTTGTTCTGATGTTCAAAATCCAGCTCGATGGTGGGCGCTGCGGCGGAGTCTCCCCAGGGCCGCAAGTCATCCACTGCGGTCGAGCGATAACGTTCAAAAAAGGCAGCACGTATGGCACGCACCAGCGTGCTCTTACCCGATTCGTTGGGGCCGTGAATCAGGTTCAGGCCCGGCTGGAGGTTGTCCAGCACAAAGGGTTTGCGGAACTGGCGCAGTTGCTCAACGCGCATCCGTTGCAACTTCATTGGCTGGCCTCCTGGCCCTGATCTTTTAACAGCCCGGCCAGAATGGCCAGCGCATCGCGAGCCGCTTGGCTGTGATCGCCCTGTTGCTGCTGGCGCAGAGAATCGATCACCTCGCCCACGTAACCGTCTGCTTTCAGCGCGGCGATGTCATCGTCTGTGGGTTCAAGCTGAAGCGCGCTGCGCTCGCACCGGATGCTGCGGAACCGGGCTTCCGCCACAGACAAAGCACTCAACAATCGGTCTTCCCCGGCCAGCGTGATAGCGCCTTCAAGCCGAAGATCGACCACGGAGGGTTCAGGCAGGGCCTGCAAACGTTGTAAAAGCTGGTCCAGATCAGACTCGACCGCCAGGGTTTCCCGCCATTGATGCCACTGGTAACGGCCGGTGGGTATCTGGGTTACCTCGGGCACGGCGCCGGGTTCGGTAATGGTCACAATCAGGGCGTTGCCGGCCTCGTTATTGCGGAATCGCTCGGGCTCCGGTGTGCCGCTGTACCAGGTTCTCGGGTTGATCTGTTTGGTGCCGTGCCAGTCGCCCAGAGCCAGGTAATCCAGCCGACTGGCTTCGGCACGGTCGGGGGCGATGGGGTTGGTGGCATCGATATCATCCGATAACAGGCCCTGAACACTGCCATGGGCCAGTCCGACCCTGACCAGGCCTTGCGCGGAGTCATAACCGCTGAACGCTTCAGTCAGGTCACCGTAGGTGTGGCGCTGCGTCAGGGGGGCACAGAGTATGGCCAGGCCCTGCGGCTGCAGGTTGATCACGGTCGGCTCAAGGGCAAGGTGTACGTTGTCAGGCACGGCACCCAATCGCACCGCGCGCGTCCACACGCTCTCCGCCAGCGCCGCGTCATGATTGCCGGGCAGCATCACCCAAGGGCCAGCAAAGCCCTGGGTGGCATTGAATACCCGGCGAATGGTGCGGTCCGAGACGGTTTGCGCATCAAACACATCGCCCGCCACCAGCACCACGTCACACTGGTGCTCGTTGGCCAGCTGCGCGAGTCTTTCGATGGCCTGGAATCGCGCCTCCACCAGGGCGGCGCCGTCTTCGCTGTCAAAGCGGCTGTACGTCCGCCCCATTTGCCAGTCGGCGGTGTGCAAAAACCTTGGCATTTTACCTTCCCTAGACAGACTTGAATTTTGTGCCGTTCTGGCGCCATTAAAGGCACTATCAAGTGCACTATCAACAGCACGATCAACAGCACTATACCGAAAGAGCCTTCGGCCGGCTTTGCTGCTCTGCTATGGCATCAGGGCTCCGGCTCTAAAATAAGGTAGTATAGGCCCAGACATGCCGGCCAAAACGATTTACCGGCCAGACAAACCAGGCAAACGAACGCTTTATGAAGATACCAAAACGATTACAGCCCCTTGTCGACGATGGCATGGTGGACGAAGTGTTACACCAGTTGATGAGCGGTAAGGAAGCACAGGTATACGTTGTACGCTGCGGCGACAACGTGCGCTGCGCCAAGATCTACAAAGAGGCACAGAAACGCAGTTTCAAGCAGGCCGTGCAATATCAGGAAGGCCGAAAGGTTCGAAACAGCCGTAACGCCCGCGCCATGGGCAAGAAAACCCGCCATGGCCAGAAAGAGCAGGAAGAAGCCTGGCTGAATGCCGAAGTAGACGCGCTATACCGATTGGCCGACGCCGGCGTACGCGTACCGCAACCCTTCGGGTTTGTGGATGGCGTGCTGCTGATGGAAATGATTGCCGACGAAGATGGCAGAGCCGCCCCCAGGCTGGACGATGTCACGCTGACACCCGAGCAGGCACGGAGTTACTATGCCAAGGTGATTTCAGACGTGGTGCGCATGCTGAGCGTCGGTTTGATACACGGCGATCTTTCTGAATTCAACGTACTGGTCGACCCCACAGGCCCGGTCATTATCGACTTGCCTCAGGCCGTCAACGCCGCCGGCAACAACAGCGCAGAGCGCATGCTGGAGCGAGACGTAGACAATATGCGTCGCTATTTTGGCCGCTTTGCCCCGGAACTGCTGAACACCGATTACGGCAAGGAAATCTGGTCGCTGTACGAGTCAGGCGATCTGTACCCGGACAGAAAGCTGACCGGATGCTTTGAGCACGATACCGAGAGCGCCAACGTCGACGAGTTGATGGAAGTGATTGAAGCGGCCAAAGAAGAGGAATGGGAGCGCAAGGAACGACAGAGGGATGCCGAAGAAGGTGACGACTGATCCCTGGACCACGATTTGCCTGACAACCTTCGACGGCTATATGCGCTCAAAGGTTGTCAGGCAGACATCAACGGTCAATGACAGAGTCTCCAGGATCGCCGCCCGTGCCCTGCCTTCCGGACTGGCACGATAGAGATGCGGGGTCATGGCCAGCAGATCGGCAATCGATTCAGCACCATCGAGATGCAGAGAAAACCGGATATCTTCCGTGCCTGCACGACGAAACCCCTCCGGCGCCTGACTGATTTTTTTCGATTCTGTTCGGACTTCCGGATAGATGACCTGCCGCAGCTCCCGAAGATGGTCCTGCCCCGCGTCCACCTGCAGCAATCTGCCGCCCGGGCGAAGCACCCGGGCAAATTCCGGGTACACGGGAAAACCGAAAAGACACAACACCCGATCCAGAGACGCCGGCAGCACCGGCAGGTTGGCGTTGCTGCCCACCACCCAGCTCGGCCGCGAATCCTGGCGTGCCGCCGCCAACACAGCCCATTTCGAGATATCCACGCCCAATAACGCAAGGGTGCGCTCGTCGCCCGCTGCCCGGTCCAGTTGCCGCAGGTAGTAGCCCTCACCACAGCCAGCGTCCAGGCAATTCAGTGCGGTGCCAGCCCGCGCACCATCGAGGGTCGCCCGCGACACCGCCTCGGCAATTGGCTGGTAATACCCCGCCTCAAGAAAACGTTGGCGTGCCGCCACCATCACCTTGCTGTCACCGGGGTCCAGCGAACGCTTCTTCTGCACCGGCAACAGATGCACATAGCCCTGCCGCGCCACATCAAAGTTGTGGCTATTGGCGCACCGCCACGAACCTGACTCCCGCTGCAAGGCAGCGCCATCCAGGGGGCAGGCTAAGGCGTTAAAGGCGGTGATGGTCATTCAATATCCTGTTATCCGGTGCATGCACCGCGGATTATACATGCTCGGGTCAGACCCAAAGACATTTCACCCGGTCAAATGCATCGGGGTCAGACCCCGGTACATTTTGTTACATTTGGGGGTGGGCGCTGGAGTAACGGCGGACGGAGGTGATGAAGTGGCGGATGGCTTCGGATTGCGGCTGGCCTCTGACCCAGAGTAGCCCAGGGGTGCGCATGGGCGTGGGATCTTCGATAGGGATTACCCGCAGGTCGTCGGCGCGGGTGAGGACCATTTCGCTGACGATGGTGGCCAGGTCGGTTTTGCGGACCAGTTCGATCATGGGCATCACGGAGTTCAGCTCCACTACAACCTGCGGCTCTATTCTTGCGGCAGCAAAGCATTCGTCGAGGATCTGTCGGGTTGAAAAGTATTGTGGCAGCAGGGTCATCCGAATCATCTGCAGTTCCACCATGCGTACTTTTTTTCGCCCCGCCAGCGGGTGATTGCGGCCAACCACCAGTTTTAGTTCTTCGTTAAACAGCGGTTCGAAATGCAGATCGGTGTGGTCTCTGGGCCGGTAGCTGATCCCGAAATCAATCTTGTTCTGCTTCAGCCGTTCGGTGATTTCGTTGCCCGAAAGCTCCTCAACTACCACGCGAATGGATGGGTGCCGGTTGAGAAAGGCCGCCACGCAGTCTGGCACCAGTCGAATATTAAAACTGTGTGTCGCCCCCACTCGTATAGTTCCTTTCACTACTTCGGCGTCTTCCCGAATGTGCCAGGTTGCTTCGTCAATCATACGCATGGCGGGCGTCACCTGCTCCAGAAGCGTTTCCCCGGCCTCGGTCAGGATGACCTTTTTGCCGGTGCGTTCAAATAAGGCAACACCCAGCTCTTCTTCGAGCTGTTTGATCTGGTGAGACAGCGTGGATTGGGTGACGTGGGATTTCTCCGCCGCCCGGGTGAAGTTCAGGGTTGCCGCCAACGCCTGGAAGTATCGTAAATGTCTGAGCTCCATAACCAGTGACACCATCGATTGTTTCCATCGAAAAATATCACTTCTGTTCATAGGTGGCCAGCGGTACTGTGAAATCAAAGCAACGGCACGGGAAATACGCCATGAGCCAGCTCCACTCCACAAGTCAGACTTTGATTCTGCTTCCCGGCATGGTCTGCGACCAGCTGAGCTGGGCGCCGGTTACCAACTCGCTTGAAGGCGAAGTAAAGCTGATGACCGCGACCTACCCAAAGCTGGATTCTCTGGCAGCCATGGCGGAGCAGGTACTGGCAATGGCGCCGGCCACCTTTGCGCTGGCGGGGCACTCCATGGGGGGTCGTGTTGCCATGGAGATCTGCCGGCTGGCACCGGAACGGGTGGAGCGCCTGTGCCTGATGGCTACCGAACATACGGGCAAGCCCGCGGGTGAAACCGGTCAGCAGGAAACCCGTGCCCGCATGGGCATGATTGATCTGGCCCGGCAGCAAGGTATGCGCGCCATGGCAGAGCAATGGGCGCCGAGCCTGATTGCCGCGGATCATCCTGACCAGGCCGGTCTGATCGGCCGGGTGGCTGACATGATTGCCGGGCAGTCGCTGGATACTTTGCAGGCACACATTACCGCCGGAGAACACCGCCAGGATTCTGCCTCTGTGCTCAGCCAGCTGACCTGCCCGATGCTTCTGATTGCCGGAGAAGCAGACACCCTGCGGCCCGCTTCTGTGATGGCGCAGATGCAGGATCTCATTACCGATTGCCAGTTTGAATCGATAGCCGTCTGCGGCCACATGCCGATGATGGAACAGCCTGAAACCGTGAGCCAGCTGATGCGAGGCTGGCTTCGCAAACCTTCCACTCACCCCAGCACGGATGACGCAGTCGCTCTGAAAGGATCAGCCTGAAACAGGGATCAGCAAACAACAAGAGAGGTACTACCAATGACCATTCAACAACAAAACACCTACATCGCTGATGCAAAGTCCCGTCGTGCAAGCAACCGTATTGGCTGCCTTCACCACCACGCCTTTATGGTGAAAGACATGGAAGAAACACGGCATTTCTACGAAGACATTCTGGGCCTGCCGCTGATCGGCACCTGGGTAGAGCGGTTAAACCCGGTCACCAACCAGCCGGATAACTACGTGCATACGTTTTTTGAACTGGCAGACGGCAGCTGCCTGGCATTCTTCCAGTTCAAGTCCGAGCAGTCCTCCATGTCGCAGTCGGTCAACCAGTTCGAGAACATCAACCCGTTCGCCCATCACATTGCCCTGACCGTCGAAGGCAAAGACACGGTGCTTGAGTTCAAACGCAAGCTGCAGGAGCACGGTGTGGAGTCGTTCGAAACCGACCACGGTTATTGCTACTCCATCTACTTCCACGACCCCAGCGGTCTGCAGGTAGAGCTGACCACCTCGGTACCGGAAACCGATGAGCTGATGCGCGACGCCGGCCAAACGGCCCATGAAACCCTCGCCCTCTGGATGCAAGAGGACGATCTGGCCACCAACAACACCGCCCGCGGTGCCGGCTGGCAGCAGTAATCCGAGCCTGTGCACATCAGCCGGTGTGCACTTATCCACTGCCTTGAGGTGATTTCGTGAAAATTGGCAAAGAAACCATACCCCGTACCTCCATCAGTACGTCGAACGACGAAACCATCGTGGTGCGCGGCAAAGACCTGGCTCAGGACCTGATTGGCAAACTCAGCTTCACCGAGTACTTCCTGTTCCTGCTTACCGGCGAAACGCCGTCTGAAGGCCTCAAGGCCATGACGGATGCCACCTTGATCGCCATAACCGAGCATGGCCTGGTACCCAGCGTACAGGCCAGCCGGATGACCTACGCGGCGTCACCTGAGGCACTGCAGGGTGCAGTTGCCGCCGGGATACTGGGCTGCGGCTCGGTCATTCTGGGCGCCAGCGACCGGGCCGGAATGCTGTTCCACACCATCATTACACGAGCTCAGGACACCGGCGAGTCTCTGGAGAAAGCCGCCTTTGATGTCGTGACCGAGTACCGGGCTAGCAAAATGCCCTTGCCCGGCTACGGCCACCCCCTGCACAAAGCCCGGGACCCGAGGGTCGATGCCCTGTTTCAGACAGCAGAGAACGTGGGTGTGCGAGGCCAGTATGTGAAAGTCGCAGAGCTGGTTGAACAGGTGATACCCGACATCGTTGGAAAAGACCTGAAACTCAACGTGTCGGCGGCTATCCCGGCCACCCTGCTGGATGCCGGTTTTCCGCTGGAATCCCTCAAGGGCATTCCCATCCTTGCACGCACCGCCGGGCTACTGGCGCACCTGCGCGAGGAACAACAGCATTCCATCGGCTTCGCCCTCTCCTACCAGGCCTCTCAGGAGGTGGTTTACGAGGGCGAAGTGCCAGACGGCTTCAAGCCGTCGGTCTGAATCAAGTTATCAGGAGCACATTATGAGCAAGGTTCTGGAAGGCATACGCGTGATTGAACAGGGCACGTTCATCACTGGCCCGGCCGCCTCCATGCTACTGGCTGATCTCGGTGCCGAGGTCATTAAAGTGGAAAAGCCCGGCAGTGGTGATCCATTCCGGGCATTCAAAGGTGGCCTTTACAGTCCACACTATCAAACCTACAACCGCAACAAGAAAAGCATCGCCCTGGACACCAAGAATCCGGACGACCTGGCGGTGTTTGAAGAACTGATCCGTTCAGCAGATGTATACATCCAGAACTTCCGGCCGGGCACCGCCGAGCGCCTGGGCGCCGGTGAAGAGCGGCTGCGCTCCCTGAACGATAAGCTGATCTACTGCGCCATCAGTGGTTTCGGCAATGACGGTCCTGCCGCCGGACGCCCCGCCTACGACACCGTCGCTCAAGCGGCCAGCGGTTTTCTGGGACTATTCATTAACCCGGCCAACCCACGGGTGGTGGGCCCGGCGGTGGCCGATTCCCTGACTGGTTTCTATGCCGCCTACGGCATTCTGGGTGCGCTGCATGAGCGCAACCGTACCGGCAAAGGCAAGCGGGTAGACGTTTCCATGCTGGAGGCCATGTGCCACTTCAACCTGGACGCCTTCACCCACTATTACGCCGAAGACGAAGTGATGGGGCCGTTCAGCCGCCCGCAGGTGTCACAGTCTTACGTTTTCGAATGCAGTGATGGCCACTGGATTGCCCTGCACATGTCGTCACCGGAGAAGTTCTGGCAAGGCCTGGCCAATGCCATGGAAATGCCAAACCTGTTTGACGACGAACGCTTTGCCACCCGTGAGGGGCGTATTGACCACCAGGATGACCTGATCAATCTCATGGGTCCGATCTTCAAACAGCTGCCCCGAGCCACCTGGTGCGAGCGCCTGGAGAAGGAAGACGTGCCGCACGCGCCCATGTACCGCCCCAATGAAGCGCTGGAAGATCCGCAGGCGAAGCACCTGAACCTGCTGGTCTCCGCCCCGCACCCGGAAGGTGGAGACTGGAAAACCGTGCGTTCCCCGGTGTCCTTTGATGGCGAGCGTAACCTGTCGGTGACTGCTCCGCCCCTCCTTGATCAAAACCGGGACGAAATTATCCGTTCCCTCTCGAAAACCCGGCTTGTGGCGCTCTGACCAGCGCCGACTCCAACAACCAAAGATAAAAACAATAGGTAAACCCATGAAAACGATAATCAAGAATACTGCCATTTTCACTAGCGCTCTGATTGCTTTCGCCCCGGCAGCCCAGGCCGACTACTTCGAGTTCCAGGTGAACGCCGTAGCGGCCGGCTACAGCTGGGATGCCGAGCAGGACATCCTCTACGGCAACGGCAACGAAAGCGGTGAAGTGTACAAGCTGCAGTACGAACACTTTGACGTGAACAAATTCGGCCGTAACTGGCTCGATGTAGAATACTTCTACGGCAACGACATGGGCGGCGAACCGGGCAATAACAGCACCTACGTTGTCTTTGCCAACCCGGCATTCAGCCTGAGCAAAATCACCGGTGCGGATTTCAGCTTCGGCCCCATATCGGATGTGATGGCCTCGTATCGCTATGAAAAATCCGATTACGGTAACTTCGACGCCAATAACTACGGCGTGTTGCTGACCTGGGATATCCCCGGCTTCCAGTGGTTCGAGACGGACTTTTACTATCGGGAAACTGAGTTTGACGGCAACACCCAGAACGGCGGCAACCTGTTCGCGCGGATTTTCTACCAGTCCCAGGACATCAACCTGTTTGGTCTCGACATCAAACACATGGCGACCCTGATCTACAACAAACGCCGTGACGGCTTCGATAACGAAATCGTCTTCCGCCCTGACTTCTTCGTGTTCCTTAACCAGGCCAGAACCCTGGACGCCGGCCTGCGAGTAGACGTCCACCACTTCGAACAACCCGCCTTCCTCGGTGGCAAAGACGAAACCCTGGTTACTCCTCGAGTCATGCTCCGCTACTACTTCTGAATTTGGGGTCAGACCCCAAGACATTTCACACCTTCAAATGTACCGGGGTCAGACCCCGGTACATTTTGTTACATTCGGGATTGGCGCTGGCAGAAGGGTGGGGTCTGACCCCGAAGGGTCAGACCCCTTTGTAGCCTGCGAATATGGGGTATTGCTGATAAACTATGGCGCTTGGTCTTTCGTATGCTTTGCGCTCTTGCTGTTTACAGGTATTCCCTATGTCTTCTGCCCCATCGCCGATTCCTTCTGCCGCTGATTCCGGCCTGTCGCGCCGCTTTTGTGTGGCACCCATGATGGATTGGACCACGCCGCACTTTCGTTATCTGGCCCGCATTCTCAGCCGCCGGGCGCTGTTGTATACCGAGATGGTCACCACCGGTGCATTGATTCATGGCGATACCGAGCGTTTTCTCAGGCACGATGGCTTTGAATATCCGTTGGCGCTGCAACTGGGCGGCAGCGATGCCGGCGAACTGGCTCACTGTGCAAAACTTGCGCAACAGTTTAATTTTGACGAGGTGAACCTGAACGTGGGCTGCCCCAGCGATCGGGTGCAGAACAACATGATCGGTGCCTGTCTGATGGGCCATCCGGATAAGGTGGCGGAAGGTGTAGCGGCGATGATTGAGGCCACTGATGTGCCGGTGACCGTTAAGCACCGCATTGGCATCAATGGCCGGGAATCCTGGGAAGAGTTGTGCGAATTTATCGAGAAGGTAGCTGCGGCCGGCTGCAAGACCTTCATCGTGCACGCCCGCATTGCGGTTCTGGAGGGCCTGAGCCCCAAAGAAAACCGGGACATTCCGCCGCTGAAGTACGACTGGGTATACCGGTTGAAGCAGACCTATCCGGATCTGGAAATCATCATCAACGGCGGCATCAAAACCTTTGACGAGTGTCGCGACCACCTGGCCCACACCGACGGCGTGATGCTGGGCCGGGAGGCCTATCACAACCCCTGGTTAATGGCCGGGGTGGATACCGAGTTTTTCGGCGAACCAGCCCCGATTGCCAACCGCCACGAGGCCTTGCGGGCCATGTTCCCGTTCATTCAGCAGGAGCTGGACCGGGGCGTGTACCTGACCCACATCACCCGGCACATCATGGGGCTATTTCTTGGCATGCCCGGTGGTCGACAATTTCGCCGCCATCTGAGCGAGAACGCCAACAAGCCGGGTTCCGGGCTTGAAGTCATCGAGCAGGCACTGGCCAAAGTGCGACAGCCAGACCCTGTTTGGGAGCACTAATGGCCTACATACCTTTGGCCGTCTTGTTCCTGTCGTAAGCTGCCGTTATTGTAGAGCTTACCAAGGCACTCGGGAGCTGGGTGCCGCACCAAAATCTGACAACCGGGACGACAGAACGAATGACAAGCAAGCTGGACCAACTCAAAGCCATGACCACCGTGGTCGCAGACACCGGCGACATAGACGCCATCGCCCAATGGCGGCCGGAAGATGCCACAACTAACCCGTCTTTATTGTTGAAAGCCGCGGCATCACAGGCCTATCGCCCGATGCTCGACAAAGCCGTTAGCTATGCCAGCAAACACGGTGGCTCGGCCGCCGACCAGCTTACCATTGCGACGGATATGCTGGCGGTGCTGGCCGGCAAGGAAATCCTGAACCTGATCCCCGGTGTAGTGTCCACAGAAGTAGACGCCCGCTTGTCCTTCGATACCGCTGCGACTCTGGAGCGGGCTCGCCGATTAGTAGAGCTCTATGACCAACAGGGTGTCGATACCGGCCGGGTGCTGATCAAGATTGCTGCCACCTGGGAGGGCATCCAGGCAGCAGAGCAGCTCGAGAAAGAAGGCATCCGCTGCAATCTCACCTTGCTGTTCTCGTTCGTGCAGGCGGTTGCCTGCGCCCAGGCCGGAGCTCACCTTATTTCACCTTTCGTTGGCCGTATTCTGGACTGGCACCTGGCCAGTACAGGGCGAGACAGCTATCCGGCAGCGGAAGATCCGGGCGTTCAGTCTGTCAGCCGGATCTACAATTACTATAAGGTCAACGGCTTCAACACCGTGGTCATGGGTGCCAGCTTCCGCAATACCGGCGAGATTGAAATGCTGGCCGGCTGTGATCGCCTGACCATCAGCCCCGCTCTGCTGCAGGAACTGAAAGATGATCAGGGCGATCTGGCCCGCAGGCTGGATGCCAGCAATGCCTCAAGCAGCGAGACTATTGGGGTGGTGGATGAAAAGCTGTTCCGCTGGGAATCCAACGAAGACGCCATGGCGACCGAAAAGCTCGCAGACGGCATTCGTCGGTTCGCGGCCGATCAGATTGAACTGGAACATCGGGTTCGCCAACTGGCCTCAGCCGCCTGAAACGCGCCTGAATCAACCGTGGTCACACTATGATTGAACATCTGAAAAAGCTCTTTGCAGTTCCGGCCGCCGAGCCGGTTCAAGCCGATACCCATCAGTTGGCCGTCGCCGCCACTGCCTTGATGGTGCAACTGGCGCGGGTTGATAATCATGAGGACGAGCGGGAGCTGCAGATCATCTTGGACTGTGCGGTTCAGGCCCATCAGGTTACCCGGGAAGAAGCCGAGGAGATTCTCGCAGATGCCCTGGCGCACGCAGAAGACGCCACCTCGCTGTATGAATTTACCGGGCAGATCAACGACCACTTTGATCAGGACCAGAAACAGTCCCTGCTGGAAAGTATCTGGCGGGTTGCGCTGGCCGACGGACGTATCGACAAATACGAAGAGCACCTTATTCGCCGCATGGCAGATTTGCTGCACCTTCACCACCGCGAGTACATGCAGGCGCGGCACAAAGCGGAAGACGCCGTCCGTTAACTCAAGGAGCAACCATGTTAGCCATCCTTCATCCCAATACAACGCTATGGACAGCGAAGCCTATCGCCAGACCATGCACTATCTGGAAAACCTGCCCGGCGTCAGTGTGCGTGTTCACGAAGTACAAGGTGCAAGCCAGCGGCTGACCGAAATCTATCTGCTGGGCGATACCAAGACGCTCGACAAGGAAGAAATTGAGGCCTTGCCAGCGGTAGAACGGGCTATCCGGATTTCAGATGACTACCGCATTCTGGGTCGCCACAGGGACGACAACCGCCAGAGTGGCTTCACCTACAACGGTGTCGAGTTCAGTCAGAACAACCTGAACATTTTTGCCGGCCTGTGCGCGGTCGACATTCCCGAGCACGTCGAGATGATGATGCAGGCACTGCAAGACAACGGTGAGGTATGTACCCGCATGGGTGCCTACAAGCCGCGCACCAATCCTTATTCGTTTCAAGGGCACGGCAAGGGCTGCCTGCCTTGGGTTTTCGAGAAGGCCGGCAAGCATGGCATCAAAGTGGTGGCCATGGAAATTACCCATGAAAGCCACATCGAAGAAATCGATACCTGCCTCGAAAAACTGGGCCGGCCAACCGGCGTGATGCTTCAGGTGGGTACCCGCAACACCCAGAACTTTGAACTACTGAAAGCCATTGGCCGCCAGAGCACCTATCCGGTGCTGCTGAAGCGGGGCTTCGGCATTACCCTGAACGAATCTCTGAACGCAGCCGAGTACCTGGCCAGCGAAGGCAATGCCAATGTTATCTTCTGTTTGCGTGGCATGAAAACCGAGGCCGGCCAGCCGCACCGCAATATGGTGGACTTTGCCCATGTACCCGCGGTGAAGCGCCTGACCCGGATGCCGGTGTGTGTTGACCCTTCCCACTCGGTCGGCAGCCGGGACCGTTCGCCCGATGGCATCCTGGATGTGATGCACGCCACGGCTCAGGGCGCGATTGCCGGCGCTAACATGGTGCTGGTGGACTTCCACCCAAAACCGGAAAAAGCGCTGGTAGACGGCCCCCAAGCCCTGCTGATGAAAGAACTACCGGCGTACCTCGAAGACATTCGCCTGTGTCACGACACCTGGAAGAAACGCCAGGCCATTTACCAACGCCTTAAGGATAATGCGACAGAATGATCATTTATGGTCACCGGGGGGCCAAAGGTGAGGCCCCTGAAAACACCCTGCCCGGATTCACCCTCGCCTACCGGCACGGTATCCGGCACTTTGAGCTGGATCTGGTGCTGTCCAGGGACGGCGTTCCGGTGCTGGTTCATGACCTGACCGTGGATCGCACCACCGGCCAGAAAGGCAATGTGAGCCAATTCACCGCGGCTGAACTGGCTGAGATGGACGCCCGCCGCAATACCAGCGCCTGGCCTCGCAAAACCGGCATTCCGACACTGGAAGCCCTGCTGGACCAGCTGCAAGACCTCGAGCACCTGCAACTGGAAGTCAAAAAAGACAGCCGCGCCCGCCTGAACGTTCTGTGCAACCGCCTGGCCGAGATCATTCAACGACGCAACATGTACCAAACCGTCACGATTACCTCGGCAGATCCCTGGTTTTTACGGGAGATGCGCCGTCGGGACAGAAAAATCCGGATTGGTCTGGTCGCCGAGAGAAAGTTTCCCAACCCGTTGAACCTGGCCACGCGGCTGGGTTGCGAGTATTTCTGTGCTAACTGGAAGATTCTCAACAAGCAGATGGTGGAACTGGCACACAAGCGCAACATGCAAGTGTCTGCCTGGACGGTGAACCGAATTCACGACATGCTGGCTCTGGAAAGTATGGGCGTGGACAGCATTATCACAGACTACCCCACCAGCACCTGGATGTACTTTGACAACCGTGCCAAGGCGCTGTTGAACCTGCCGTTACGGGAAAGTGCCCCGGAGCCTGCATAAATACCGGCTCCGGGATCGGGCCTGATCAGAAAATCCGGTTCAGGCCGTTCAGCGCAGCTACCCGATAGGCTTCTGCCATCGTCGGGTAGTTAAAGGTGGTATTGATAAAGTAGTTCAGGGAGTTCGCTTCGCCTTCCTGGTTCATGATGGCCTGGCCGATGTGAACGATCTCGGCGGCCTGGTCACCAAAGCAGTGAATACCCAGAATTTCGCGGGTTTCGCGATGGAACAGCAACTTCAGCATACCAACGGCTTCACCGGTGATCTGCGCCCGCGCCAGGTCTTTGAAGAAGGCCTGGCCAACGTCGTAAGGCACCTTGGCTTCGGTCAGTTCACGCTCGGTTTTACCAACCGAACTGATTTCCGGAATGGTGTAGATGCCGGTTGGCACATCAGATACAAAGCGGAAGTATTCATCTTCAGCGATGGCTGACGAGGCCGAACGGCCCTGGTCGTAAGCAGCACTGGCAAGGCTTGGCCAGCCAATCACATCACCCACTGCGTAGACGTTGTCGACATCGGTACGGTAATGATCGTCAACCGCCAGTTGGCCTCGGCCATTTGCCACAAGCCCAATGTTCTCAAGACCCAGACTTTCGGTGTTGCCACTGCGCCCGTTGCACCACAGAAACGCATCCGCGCGAATCTTCTTGCCCGATTGCAGCGACACCACCACACCGTGGTCATCACCGCGGACAGACTCATACTGCTCATTATGACGGACCAGAACGCCGTTGCTGCGCAAGTGGTAGCTCAACGCATCGGATATTTCATCGTCAAGGAACGAAAGCAGTCGATCGCCCGGGTTGATCAAATCCACCTTCACGCCCAGTCCGGCAAAAATGGACGCGTATTCCGACCCGATAACACCGGCACCATAGATAACCAGGGTACGCGGCGTATGGGACAGGTTGAGAATAGAGTCAGAGTTATAGATGCGGTGATGACGGAAATCGACATCGGGCGGCAAATAAGGGCGTGAGCCCGTGGCAATGATCGCCTGCTTGAAGTGCAGGGTTTCTACCGATTTGTTGCCGCGGATTTCCAGACGGTTGTTGTCGAGAAACGCCGCACGGCCGGTGATCAGATCTACCCGGTTTCTTGCGTAAAAACCGGTCCTCAGTTTGACCTGCTTGCCGATTACCTTCTGAGCATTCTGGAGAACCCGGGGGAACGAAAACCAGCGCGGTTCACCGATGTCACGGAACATCTGGTTGGTGTTGAAAGTAATGATCTGCTTGACCGAGTGACGCAGCGCCTTCGAAGGAATGGTGCCCCAGTGGGTGCAGTTCCCGCCCACCATGGGTTTGTCCTCGATGATCGCAACACGCCTGTTGTGCTTCGCCGCATTCATGGCCGCGCCCTCACCTGAAGGGCCGGATCCGATAACGACAACGTCGTAATGATGCTCTGCCATGCGCGCAGTAACTCCTTATCTACGTTGCAAAATGTATTTATCGTTATAATGGCTACACTGCTGAAACTGATTCGTTCACCGCCGTAGCGGTGATTGTCGGCCGCTATTTGTCGGTCTTGGTGGCATCGTAGGTCAGATCGTCAGCGCTCACCGGATCGTCGCTGTCGCTGCGGCTGTCTTCGCATTTCTGGGGACTGCCACCACAGATATCACAGGACTGGCTGATACCCAGCGCCCCAATACCACCACAGGTGCCACTGATCGGCTTACGCCCGAAAATCACACCAACCGACATGCCGGCGATGAGCAAACCCACGATCAGCAAGACTAAAAGAAAAGTACCCATTTCTGTCCTCCTCTACTGGACAACATAAGATGAAAACGCGGGCGTCTGGTGCACATCAAAACCGTCGTCTCCTCTTACAATAAAATACGCTGCAATATTCTCGCGGGCTGCCAGGCTTGCTGCCCGCTCATACCCCATCACCGTAAAAGCCGTCGCCAGCGCGTCAGCCGTCATACTGTCGTCAGTGATCACGGTCACGGAAGCCAATTTGTTGGTGACAGGCCTGCCCGTTAATGGATCTATTGTATGCGAATAGCGCTGGCCATCCGATTCGTAATAGTTACGATAGTCACCGGACGTTGCCATGGCCTGTTGATCCATCGCGACGATCTTGTTGACCTGCCGGGCCTGCTCGGAAGGCTCCTCAATGGCAAGGCGCCAGGCGCCGCCATCGGGTTTACGGCCATTTACCCTGACCTCACCACCTATCTCTACAAGGTACGCTCCGACACCCTCACTGTCGAGGTAACGGGCGATTACATCCACACCGTAGCCTTTAGCAATCCCTGACAAATCAATGTACTGGGACTTTTCACTGCGAATGGCGAGGGTCTCGGTATCCAGCTCGATATAGCGATAACCGGTCACCGCCAGCATCGCCTCAAGTTCGGATTGTGATGGTATCTCAACCGGCCTCGCATCCGGGCCAAAGCCCCAGAGATTGACTACCGGGCCAATGGTGATATCAAAGGCGCCGCCTGTCATTTCAGCGATTTCCTGTGCCCGCTGAATGACTTCAAACAAGGGCTGTGACAACACGGTCCATTCAGACTGGTCTGGAGTCTGATTTAAACGCGACAGCTCTGAGTCCTGCTTCCAGGTCGACATAATGGCGTCTACCTGATCGAGTTCTCGTTGTATGCCTCTGGCGAGAGTCTGCAGCCGTTCCTCGTCCTCTGGCAATACGACGTTAATGTGATACGTCGTGCCGAAGATGCCACCGGAGATCTCCCAGACTTTTTCCTCGTCCTGAAACGAGCAACCCGCCAGGGCGGCCATCGCCAGTGCCCACAGGACACTGACCATAACCACCCTGACGGGCTCAAACACGCGGGATGTCATGTGAGTTAATTAACCCCCAAAGTCATCCAGCATGATGTTCTCATCCTCAACGCCCAGATCTTTGAGCATCTTGATCACGGATGCGTTCATGATGGGAGGTCCACACATGTAAAACTCACAGTCTTCGGGAGCCGGATGGTCCTTCAGATAGTTTTCGTACAACACGTTGTGGATAAACCCGGTAGGGCCTTCCCAGTTGTCACTCGGCAGCGCGTCAGACAAAGCGACATGCCACTCAAAGTTGTCGTTCTCAGCGGCCAGACCGTCAAAGTCTTCCACGTAGAACATTTCACGAACACTTCGTGCACCGTACCAGAAGCTGATCTTACGCTTGGAATTCAGACGTTTGAGCTGATCGAAGATGTGGGAGCGCATGGGTGCCATACCTGCACCGCCACCCACAAACACCATCTCAGCGTCGGTCTTCTTGGCGAAGAACTCACCAAATGGCCCCATAACCGTCATCTTGTCACCTGGCTTCAGGTTGAACACGAAGCTCGACATGATACCCGGCAGGTGATCAGTGCCAGGAGGCGGCGTGGCGATACGGATGTTGAACTTGAGGACACCCTTCTCTTCCGGGTAGTTCGCCATGGAATAGGCGCGGATGGTGTCTTCTTTGTTAATGGCTTTATAGCGCCAGATGTCGTGCTTGTCCCAGTCTTCGTGGAACTCTTCCTCGATATCGAAATCCTTGAAGTTGATTTCGTACGGGGGGCACTCCAGCTGCACATAACCACCAGCGCGGAAGTCCACTTCCTCGCCTTCTGGCAACTTGAGCACCAGTTCTTTGATGAAGGTGGCCACGTTATGGTTGGAAACCACTTCGCATTCCCACTTCTTCACGCCGAAGAACTCTTCTGGCACTTCAATCTTCATGTCCTGCTTAACAGGGACCTGGCACGACAAACGCCAGCCTTCCTTCTCTTCACGATTCGTGAAGTGGGTCTTTTCGGTTGGCAGCATGGCACCACCACCTTCAAACACCTTACATTTGCACTGGGCGCAGGTACCGCCACCACCACAGGCAGAAGACAGGAAGATGCCATTGCCTGCCAGGGTATTCAGCAGCTTGCCACCAGCTTCTGTTTTCATGGTGTGTTCCGGGTCATCATTGATTTCAATGGTGACGTCTCCGGTGCTGACCAGTTTTGAGCGCGCCGCCAGAATCACCGCCACCAGTGCAAGCACGATGACGGTAAACATGACCACGCCAAGAACGATTTCAGTATTCATGGTCTCGCCTTCTCGTAGTTAACCGATGATCCGAGTGCGCATCAAAGCGAAATGCCGGAGAACGACATAAAGCCAAGCGACATCAGGCCGACAGTGATAAACGTAATACCCAGACCACGCAGGCCGTCGGGAACATCACTGTACTTGAGCTTCTCGCGGATACCTGCCAAGGGCGCCTATCGCAAGCGCCCAGCCAACACCGGCACCAAAGCCGTAAACCACACTTTCGCCAAAGTTGTAGTCACGCTCAACCATGAACAGTGACGCACCCAGGATCGCGCAGTTAACGGTAATCAGTGGCAGAAATACACCCAACGCCGAATAGAGCGCAGGAATATATTTGTCGAGAACCATCTCAAGAATCTGAACCAAGGCGGCGATAACGCCGATGTAGGTCAGCAGTCCCAGAAAGCTCAGATCAACGTTGGGCAAGCCAGCCCAAGACAGCGCACCATCACGTAGTACGGTATTGAAGATCAAATTGTTCACTGGTACCGACAGTGTCAGCACCACGACAACAGCAATACCCAGACCAATGGCCGCTTCTACCTTTTTGGAGATCGCCAGGAAGGTACACATCCCCAGGAAGAACGCCAAAGCCAGGTTTTCAACAAAAATAGCGGTAATCAGAAGACTCAGATAATGTTCCATCAGAACGCCTCCCGGGTTTTATGAGCCGACATCTTGAAATCAGGTTCTTCCACTTGCTCCGGTTTCCAGGTACGCAGTGCCCAGATACCCAGACCAATGATGAAGAACGCGCTCGGCGGCAGCAGCATCATGCCATTCGGCACATACCAGCCACCATCGTTTACGGATGCCAGGATGGTGAAACCGAGCAGCTCACCGGAACCAAACAGTTCACGGAACACCGCCACGAACAGAATCGCGATGGAGTAGCCCAGACCGTTACCGATACCGTCCAGGAAGCTCAGCATTGGCGGGTTCTGCATGGCAAAGCCTTCAGCCCGACCCATAACGATACAGTTGGTGATGATCAGACCAACGAATACCGACAGCTGCTTGCTGATCTCATAGGCATAAGCTTTCAACAGCTGATCAACCACAATTACCAGCGATGCAATGATGGTCATCTGAACGATGATCCGGATGCTGTTGGGAATCTGGGCACGAATCAGGGAGACGGCCAGGTTCGAAAATGCGGTTACCGCAATAACCGAAGCACACATAACCAGCGTAACGCTCAGGCTGGTGGTAACCGCCAGCGCCGAACAGATCCCGAGAATCTGCAGGGCGATCGGGTTGTTACTGAAAATTGGTTCAAAAAGAACCTTCTTGGCTGATACATCAGACATGATCAGGCCTCCCCGTCGCGCAGATTATTCAGGAACGGCGCGAAACCGTTCTCGCCCATCCAGAAATTGATCAGGTTTTCGACACCACGAGCGGTCAAGGTCGCACCAGACAGAGAATCAATCTGATGTTCGCTGTCCGGACTGGCACCGCCCTTCACCAGACGAATCTGGGGCTCGCTTTTGTTATCGTCATAAAGCTTCTGACCAACCCACTGACTCTTCCAGCGAGGGTTATCCACCTCACCACCGAGACCCGGCGTTTCAGCATGATCGTAGAAGCCGAGACCTTCAATGGTATTCAGGTCGCCCTCAAGCGATATGAAACCATAGAGCGTCGACCACAGGCCAGGACCATGAACCGGCAATACCACTCTCACGGTTTCGCCATTCTCCTCGAGAATGTAGACCGTGGCCGCGTGAGCACGCCGGCGGAGGTTCGCGGTGTCCTGATCACCTGACAAGCGCGTCGACATGTTCGGGTCATCAGTGGCGCGGTACTGGTCATAGCTCAGCACGTCTGCCACGCCCAACTCCTCCGGTGTCGTGAACTGACCGGTGCGCAGATCTACCAGGCGCGGCGTAAACCGTCCAAACAGCTCTTCAATGCGCTCGCGATTGGCACCAGGCTCAGACATGCCAGCGGCTTGAAGGATGTTGGATTTGATGTCCAGCTCCTGATTCAGGGCCTGCTGAGGACGCAAGGATACTGCTGCTGCAGACACGATGACGGAGCAAACAATACACAGGGCGAAAGCAACCTGAATGGTCTTTCCGACTGTTTCTTTTTTCTTAGCCACGTGCGAGCCTCCGTTTGATGTTGGCCTGAACCACGTAGTGGTCCATCAGCGGGGCGAACAGGTTGGCAAACAGGATAGCCAGCATGATGCCTTCCGGGAACGCCGGGTTGACCACACGGATCAGAATGGTCATCACACCAACCAGGATGCCGAACAGCCAGCGACCAGTATTCGTCATCGAAGCCGACACCGGATCGGTTGCCATGAACATCATGCCAAACGCAAAGCCGCCCATGACAAGATGCCAGTGAGCAGGTATCGCGAACATCGCGTTTGTCTCAGAACCAACAATGTTCAGAATCAGAGACATACCGATCATGCCGAGCAACACACCGCCGACAATTCGATAGGAGGCAATCTTCATGGCCAGCAAAATCAGGCCACCAATCAATACCGCAACGGTCGACGTTTCACCCATGGAGCCTTGAATAGTTCCGACAAACGCGTTCATCCAGCCAATCTGGGTTTCAAGCGCTTCCATACCACCGGAAGCGGCCCAGCTCAGGGCGGTTGCACCACTGAAACCATCGACTGCTGTCCAGACCGTGTCACCGGAAATCTGTGCAGGATACGCAAAATACAGGAACGCACGGCCTGTCAGCGCCGGGTTCAGGAAGTTCTTGCCAGTACCGCCAAACACTTCCTTGCCAATCACAACACCGAAGGTGATACCCAGAGCCACCTGCCACAAAGGAATGGTGGGCGGGCAGATCAGCGCGAACAGCACGGAGGTTACGAAGAAACCTTCGTTCACTTCGTGGCGACGCACGGTGGCGAACAGAACTTCCCAGAAACCACCAACAATAAAGGTCACCGCGTAGATGGGCACAAAATAGGCCATGCCATATACGAAGTTGTCCCACCAGCCAGCGCCGGAGCCCGTTACCGCCAGAGCGGTGATAAAGGCTTCACGCAGGCCGCCGTCAGCGATCATGGCGTCCGGGTTGGTCGCGAGATAGCTGTTGGCTTGAAAGCCAATGTTCCACATACCAAAGAACATGGCCGGGAAGGTACACATCCACACGGTAATCATGATGCGCTTGAGATCTACGCCGTCACGCACATGAGAAGTAGTAGAGGCCACCTTGCCAGGCGTGTAGAAAATGGTATCGACGGCTTCATAAAGCGCATACCAACGCTCATGTTTGCCACCTTTTTCAAAGTGGTGCTCGATACCATCGAGAAACTGTCGGATTGCCATCGTATTAGCCCTCGATCTCGATTCGGGTCAGATTCTCACGCAGAATCGGGCCGTATTCATATTTGCCGGGGCACACGAAGGTGCACAGCGCCAGATCTTCTTCATCCAGCTCCAGGGCACCCAACTTCTGTGCCGTTTCGGTATCCCCAACAATCAGCGACCGCAGCAACTGGGTTGGCAGGATATCCAGGGGCATGATCTGCTCATACGCACCAACCGGCACCATGGCACGTTCACTGCCGTTGGTGGTGGTGGTGAAGTTGAACAGCTTTTTACCCCGGGCCAGACTGGAAAGATAGATATTCAGAACGGAGAACTTGTTGGTGCCCGGAGACAGCCACCCGATGAACTCACGCTTGGTACCCTCTTCCAGAACGGAAACCTGATTGGCAAAACGGCCAAGGTAAGCACAGGGACCGTCGCCACGACGACCACCGAAGACCGAGCCTGAAATAGCGCGCACCTCACAGTCGGTTGCAATTTCGCCATTCAGCAGCTCCGGCAGGCTGGCGCCCAGACGGGTACGAACCAGACGGGGCTTCAAAGCCTTGGGGCCACCAATCGCCACTATGCGCTCAACCGGCACTTCTCCGGTCTCGAACAGTTTGGCAATATCAATCACATCCTGGTAGTTGATCGACCAGACAGACTTGCTGACGGATACCGGGTCCAGGTGATGAATGTGCGTTCCGACGTTGCCCGCCGGGTGCACACCATCAAACTGGTGGACCTCGATGTTGTCGGCTTTCGGCACAGCAACATCAGAACCAGGCTTGCCAGTGACAAAGACCTTGCCGTTGGTCAGCCGCGAAATGATGGTCAGACCTTTTTCAAAAGCCTGGCTGTTGGCACCGATAATCACGGTCGGGTCTGCCGCCAAAGGATTGGTATCCATGACGGAAACAAAAATCGAATTGGGTGCGGAGTCGATGGCCGGAACCTTGCTATAAGGACGCGTGCGGAACGCGGTCCAAAGGCCGGATTCAACCAGGTTATCGACTACCTGCTGTCGCTCCAGGCCGGCAAGATCGGAATCGTTGTAGCGGGCATAGGTTTCGGCCTCATCACCATCGATTTCGATGACAACAGACTGAAACACGCGACGCTCACCGCGGTTAACTTCTTTCACCACACCGGCGGCCGGTGAAGTATAACGAACGCCTTCGGTCTTCTTATCCGTGAACAGCAGCGTACCGCGCTTGACACGGTCTCCCTCTTTCACTTCCATCGTCGGCTTCATGCCGTTGTAGTCGAAACCGATCAACGCTACGTGGCGAATCGGCTTGCCGTCAGTGATGGTCTGCTCGGGAGCGCCGCTGATGGGAAGATCCAGGCCTTTTTTGATCTTGATCATTAGCCTCATCCAGTCATCAGAAACTATTCTGTGGATTTACAACGCCCAGCCCCTGCACCCAGGTTTTCCGGCTACATAACGACGGTAAAACGACGGTTTGCAGCCTTAACGCCACGGCACTTTATGCCACCTGGCGCTCAACGCAGGAAAATATGAGAATCGGGGAGCCAGACATACCCAAAATCGCGCCAATTATAGAGATTAAGACAAGCTATTTCCACCGATAAGGGAAATGGTTTTGTAGCCCCAAGTAACGAAAAACCCCGGCAGCCAAAGCTACCGGGGCTCTATAAACCTAACCTTTAGAACACCGTTGCGACTTTAGTCGCGGGCGCGCTTCGGGAAAATCGGATAGGTGACGCCTGCCATCTGATTGACGCAACGGATAACCTGGGCGCTGTAACCGAACTCATTGTCGTACCAAACATAGAGAATCAGGCGTTTGCCGTTGGCGATCGTGGCCTGGGCATCAACAATGCCGGCATGGCGAGAGCCAACGAAGTCTGTTGAGACCACTTCGGGGGAATTAACGAAGTCGATCTGCTTTTGCAGCTCGGAATGCAGTGCCATTTCGCGAAGGTATTCATTGACCTTCTCAACATCCACATCAGACTTCAGGTTCAGGTTAAGAATGGCCATAGATACGTTCGGTGTCGGAACGCGAATGGCATTGCCGCTCAACTTGCCCTTCAACTCCGGCAGCGCCTTGGCAACAGCCTTGGCTGCACCGGTCTCAGTAATGACCATGTTCAGCGCCGCACTGCGACCCCGACGGCTACCCTTGTGGTAGTTGTCGATCAGGTTCTGATCGTTGGTGTAGGAGTGCACGGTTTCAACGTGACCATCTTCAATGCCGTACTCGTCGTGAATGGCCTTGAGCACCGGCGTGATGGCGTTGGTAGTACAGGAGGCAGCTGACAGAATCTTGTCCTCGTCAGTGATCCAGTCATTGTTGATACCATAAACAATGTTCTTGATGTCACCCTTGCCTGGAGCGGTCAGAATAACCCGGCTAACACCTTTGGACTTCAGGTGCAGGCCCAGGCCGGCTTCGTCGCGCCAGATGCCGGTGTTATCAACCACGATGGCGTTGTTGATGCCGTACTCGGTGTAGTCAACCTTGTCCGGACCATCAGAATAGATCACCTTGATAAAGTTGCCATTGGCGATCAGCGCGCAGTTCTCGTGGTCCACGGTGATACTGCCGTCGAACGGCCCGTGCACAGAATCACGACGCAACAGGCTCGCGCGCTTTTCCAGATCGTTCTCTGCACCACCCTTGCGAACCACAATGGCGCGAAGGCGCAAGTCGTTACCACCACCAGCTTTTTCCACCAGAATACGCGTCAGCAAACGACCAATCCGACCGAAACCGTACAGTACAACGTCTTTGGTTTCGTTGCGGGCATCGCGTTCTGGCTGGGTCGCATACTGCCCGACAACCGGACCAATCTCGCGCTTGAGGAACTCAACCAGGTCGCCACCTTCTGACTTGAACTTCACCGCCAGCTTGCCGATGTCAACGTGGGCGCGGCCCAACTCCATTCCGTCCATCGCCTGCAGAATCGGCAGCGTGTCATGAACAGACAGCTCGCTGTTTTCAACCTGACGAACAAAACGGTGGGCGCGAATGATGTCAATCACTGACTGGTTGATGATCGCCCGGCCATAGACTGACGTAACTACGTTGTTCTTGCGATAGAGACGACCGATAAGCGGAATCATGGCTTCCGCGGTAGACTCTCTATCCATCCAGTTGGACAGGTGCTGGTTGATTTGTTCGTGACTCACGGTTGGAACCTCGTATAGCACTGGGAATAATTTGAGGCGCACATTATCCAACTTAAGACGCCTCACGGCAAATAGCGATTTGTCTGCCCCGGCCATGACACTGAAACCCCCGAACGCTAGAATAGCGCCGCCCTGTTCCAGACGCGCCAACCCAGGAGAATTGTCAGCTCATGACTCAAGGTTCAGCTCGAGCCGCATCAACGGCCCCACTGATTGCTCCGGCTGCCCCGGAACGAAGCGCAGACCACCGCAAATGGGGCCAACTTCACGGCTGCAGCGACGCCCTGGCTATTTGTGAAAGCGCCCGAAGCCACAAAGGGCTGACGCTGGTGGTTACTCGCAGTACGGAGAACGCCATCCGTCTCGAGCAAGCCATCCGCTTTTTCCTGAACCTGCCACCGGAGGAAGACGGCGCCACAACCACCGAAGACGGACTGGAACTCCTGTCGTTACCGGATTGGGAAACCCTGCCCTACGACCTGTTTTCACCACACCAGGACATCACATCGAGGCGCATCCGAACCCTGCATCGCCTGCCCTCGACCCAGCACGGCATTCTGGTGGTTCCGGCCCGCACCCTGATGCACCGGCTGGCACCTCCCAGCTATTTACAGGGCAACACCCTGCTCCTGAAAACCGGGCAGACCCTGAACATCGACAGCTGGCGCATGCAGCTTGAAGCTGCCGGCTACCATCATACTGAAAACGTCTATGAACACGGTGAATACGCGGTTCGCGGGGCCATTCTGGACATCTATCCGATGGGTTCCAACCTGCCCTACAGGATTGATCTGTTCGACGACGAAATCGAAACGCTGAGAACCTTTGACCCGGAAACCCAGCGCTCCATTGACCGGATCGACCAGATCGAACTATTACCCGCCCACGAATTCCCCTGGCATAAAGAAGCAAGGTCCGGCTTTCGCAACCGCTGGTTTGAACACTTCCCTCACGCCGACAAAAGCTCACCGGTCTACCAGGATGTCAGCAACGGCATTACTCCGCCCGGCATTGAATATTATCTGCCGCTGTTTTTCGACAGCACGGCCACCCTGTTCGACTACCTGCCCCCGACCACACTGGTGTTTACGGCAGATGGCCTGAACGAGGCCGTAGCAGCCTTTGATTCTGAAACCCGCAGTCGCCACGAGGACCGCCGACACGACCGAATGCGCCCAATCCTGGCGCCGGGCGAGCTGTTCCTGCAGCAAGATGAGGTTTTTGGCGAGTTCAAACGCTATCCCCGGATCACCTGTTCCACCGATCTGGTAGAGGGCGCCGGCACCGCCAACTGCAATGCCGACTCTCTGCCAGACATCGCCATGGATGGCCGGGCGGCCGATCCCGCGGGGCGCCTCAAGCGCTTTATCAAAGAATTTCCCGGCCGGGTGCTGATCTGCGCGGAATCCTCCGGGCGCCGGGAAGCGCTGATTGAGAGCCTTGCTGATCACAAGCTCAAACTGGCCACCGTCGACAACTGGCAGGAATTTCTGGACAGCCAGGACACGGCTCTTGCCATCACCATCGCCCCCATGGAACAGGGGATGGTATTGCCGGTGCAGCAACTGGCGCTGATTACCGAAACAGCCCTTTTCGGTGAGCGCGTACTGCAACGCCGACGCCGCGACAAGCCAACCGAGGCCGACGACGCCGGTTACCGCGACCTGTCAGAGCTGCGCATGGGCTCACCGGTGGTCCACATTGACCACGGCGTTGGCCGTTACAAGGGTCTGGAAACCATCACCGCGGGCGGTGAATCCAATGAATTCCTGACCCTGGAATACGCCGGCGGCTCCAAGCTCTACGTGCCGGTGTCCAGCCTGCACCTGATCTCCCGCTACGCCGGTACCGATGAAGAGCATGCCCCCCTGCACAAGCTCGGCACCGATCGCTGGAGCACCGCGAAACAGAAAGCGCTGGAAAAAATCCGCGACACGGCAGCAGAACTGCTGGATGTGTACGCCCGACGGGAAGCCCGCAAGGGCTTTCAGTTTGAAGACCCGAAGGAGGCCTATCGCGCCTTTGCCGCTGGCTTTCCATTTGAGGAAACCCCGGATCAGCAGATTGCCATCCAGTCGGTGTTCGAAGACATGACCAGCGAGCAGCCCATGGACCGCCTGGTCTGTGGCGATGTCGGGTTTGGCAAAACCGAAGTAGCGATGCGTGCGGCGTTCCTCGCCACCTGGTCGGGCAAACAGGTGGCCGTATTGGTGCCCACCACGTTGCTGGCCCAGCAGCATTATGAATCCTTCCGGGACCGCTTTTCAGACACCCCGGTGTCGATCGAGCTGCTCAGCCGTTTCCGCAGCGGAGCCCAGACCAGCAAAGCCATGGCCGCAATAGAGGAAGGTAAAGCCGATATCGTAATAGGCACCCATAAATTGCTGCAGGGCGATGTGAAGTTCAAGAATCTTGGGCTGGTGATTATCGATGAAGAACACCGGTTCGGCGTGCAACAGAAGGAAAAACTGAAATCCCTGAGGGCGGAGGTCGACATGCTCAACCTGACCGCCACCCCCATCCCGCGAACCCTGAACATGGCCATGGGCCACTTGCGGGACCTGTCGATCATCGCCACCCCACCGGCCCGCCGCCTATCGGTAAAGACCTTTGTGCGCCAGCGCGAAGAAGCCATGGTGAAAGAAGCCGTTTTGCGGGAAATTCTTCGCGGCGGCCAGGTGTATTTTTTGCACAACGATGTGTCGACCATCGAGAAAACCGCGGAAGACCTGCGCCGCCTGATTCCGGAAGCCCGGGTGGGCGTGGCCCACGGTCAGATGCGCGAGCGCCAGCTTGAACAGATCATGTCGGACTTCTATCACAAACGCTTCAACGTACTGGTGTGTACCACCATCGTCGAGACCGGGATCGACGTACCGAGCGCCAACACCATTATCATCGAGCGGGCCGACAAGTTTGGTCTGGCCCAGCTACACCAGCTCCGGGGCCGGGTTGGCCGATCGCACCACCAGGCATACGCTTACCTGTTGACGCCACCACCCAAGAGCATTTCCACCGACGCCAAAAAGCGACTGGATGCGATTTCAGAGGCTCAGGATCTGGGCGCGGGATTCATGCTCGCCACTCACGATCTGGAAATCCGCGGCGCTGGCGAACTGCTCGGTGATGAACAAAGCGGTCAGATCGAAAGCATTGGCTTCAGTCTTTACATGCAGTTGCTGGATGAGGCCGTCAAGGCCATCAGGGAGGGTCGCACGCCCAACGCGGAGCTACCGTTAAGCCACGGCACCGAAATCAATCTTCGCATTCCGGCGTTGATTCCCGATGACTACCTGCCGGATGTTCACAATCGCCTGATGCTGTACAAGCGCATTGCCAGCGTGAAAGACGATGAGGCATTAAAAGAACTTCAGGTTGAAATGATCGATCGCTTCGGATTATTACCAGAGCCGGCGAAAAATCTGATCCGTCAGACTCAGCTCAGGCTCCAGGCCGAAGCACTGGGCATTGTCAAAGTGGACGCCGGTAAGGAATGGGTACGCCTGGAGTTCGGCGCATCAACACCCGTAGACCCTCTGGTCCTGGTTAAAAAAGTGCAATCTGCACCAGACACCTACCGGTTGGAGGGCGCCAACAGTTTCCGCTTCCGGCTGAATGATGACTCAACCGGTGGTAAACTCGACGCCATCGCCGCAGCGCTCGGTGAACTGACGCCCGGAAACAGGCCAGCCAGAGCGTCGTGAGCCAACAACGATTCAGGTGGAGTAAGACTCTTGCAAGCCCAATCTCTCTGTTCAAGGCCCGTTATGGCCGGAGCCACTCTGGCTGTGGCCTTCGCTCTCGCCCCCTCAACATTGATGGCACAGAGCACGTCAGGCAGCGTCCCTAAAGACTACTATCGGGCTGAATTCGTCATTCTGGAACGCCTGGTAGAGCCCGAAGGCATTGAAGAGCAGATGTCGGGTAAGCAAGTTGAACCAACGGTCCAGTCTGATAAAGCCTTGTGGGTAGCACAGCAAGACGGCAGTCACCGCAGTGACCTCAAGCTAGTTCCCCGCTCAGAACTGCACCTGAACCAGGCTGCGGCAAGGCTCGAGCGCAGCGGAAACTATCGGGTGCTGGCAGCAACCGGATGGTATGAGGCATTTCCGCCGGATTACGACGGCGAACCACTGCAAGTAGCCATTGGCGACTGGCTGGCGGAAGCCGGTCAGCACGGGGTGGAGGGGTTCATCGAGGTTGACCGCCAGCGGTTTTTGCACGTGGGCGTGCACCTGAACCACTGGATGATCAACCAGGACGCGTTGCAGCCGGTCGCGATCGACTTGCCCCTGGAGCAGCCGGCCGAGCCGGATGCAGATCAACTCACCGCAATTCAGACGGACTCAGGCAACTCCGTTGCGGGCTCCCTTGAGATCGACCAAACACCCGCTGTCGCGCCGCTGCAACTGGTTACCTGGATACGGGAAACACGCCGGATGCGCAGTGAAGAGATTCATTTTATTGATTCCCCGACCATCGGCGTGCTGGTGTTCTTCAAGCGGGTTGAGGCAGGTAGCTGAGTCGACCAAGACCGGCCATTGAGCGCTCAAGGATCTGCTTGACGCCAGACATCCCCTGCTCGATGGCCTCTTCGATCTCGGCCATGGTGATGATGTGGTCGGACTTGCCGGCGGCCCAGTTCACCACCAGCCCCAGGCTGACGTAACGCATACCGAGTTCAGCGGCCAGCACGGCCTCTGGCATACCGGTCATTCCCACGATATCGCAACCATCGCGCTCCATACGGCGGATCTCCGCTGCAGTTTCCAGCCTTGGCCCCTGGGTAGCGCCATACACCCCGAACCCCGAGAATGGCACCCCGGCCTTGGTCGCTGAGCCGATCAGCAACTCGCGACCCTCGTTATCGTAAGGCCAGGTGAAGTCTATGTGGGTAACCTGCTCTAACTCGCCCTCAAAAAAAGTGCTGGCGCGCCCCCAGGTGTAATCAATCAACTGGTCCGGGATCACCACGTGTGCCGGACCCATGTCACGGTGGATACCGCCGACGGCATTCACCCCCACCAGGGTTCGGACTCCGGCATCGTAGAGCGCCTGGATATTCGCCCGATAGTTGACCTCATGGGGCGGAATCCGGTGCGGATTGCCGTGACGGGCCAGAAAGATCACTTTCTGCTCCCCCAACACACCATGAACCAGAGTAGAGGACGCTTCTCCCCAACGGTTGGAGGCATTCTCCTCGCCCACGATGGTGAGATCACTGAGGCTGGTCAGCCCGGTCCCACCGATGATTCCGACCGGCCTGCTATCAGCGACTGCTGTCATTCTGGCTCTCCAACTGCTTGCCTGAGTTTTGCGCCCCAGCGTCCTCGCTCTCCTTCCCGGACGACTGCGATTCCTCACTGTCGCCATTGACTTTCACGCCCTCCGGCAGGTGCAGAGTTCGAGTCGGGAAGGCAATCTCCGCGCCGTAGCCTTGAATGATGTCACTGATTTTCAGCAGAACATCTTCTTTGATTTCATGAAAACGCACCCACTGGGTGGTCTTGGTAAAGGTATAGACCATGATATCCAGGGAGGATGGCCCATAGGCGAGGAAATTGACGATCAGGGTGCGATCCAGATCAATCTCCTCGTGGTTTTTCAGCATGTCACGAATATCATCCACGATTTGCTTCATGGAATTGATATCCGCGTACCGGATACCAATTGTCTCGGAGATCCGGCGGTTGAACATGCGCGACGGGTTTTCCACGGCAATGGTGGTGAACGCTGCATTGGGTACATAGAGTGGGCGCTGGTCGAAGGTCCTTATGGTGCTCAATCGCCAGCCGATGTGCTCCACCGTACCTTCAATGTTCCTGTCCGGCGAGCGCACCCAGTCTCCCACCTTGAACGGGCGATCCAGATGAATAATGAAACCGCCAAAGAAGTTTGCCAGCAAGTCTTTTGCGGCAAAGCCGACCGCGATACCACCCACACCACCAAAGGCCAGAACACCGGAAATACTGAAGCCCAGGGTTTGCAGTGCGGTCAGGACTGCCGTAATGATGACAACAGCACGCAGCAACTTGCTGATGGCATTCACCGTGGTGTAATCCATAGGTTTGCGCATCTTGACCGGAGAAACCAGAATTCTCTCGGCTTCTTTGACCATGCGCAGCATCGCCCAGACGACCACCCACACGAAACCAATCTGCAAGAGGGTGCCGTTGGCGGTGAAGATTTCCGCCTCGGAAAAATGGTACGCCACTTCTGCCGCCCAATAAACGCCCTGCAACCAGATGAACGCTACAGCTGGCTTACGGGCGGCGTGCAATAGACGCATCATCCCAAAGGTTACGGGTGGAACTGAACTTTTGCTCCAGCACACCGATCACCCGAGATGCGATAAAGGCCACAACGGCGGTTCCGAACACCAGCACAAAAATCAGAATGGCAGCGCGCCAGCCTTCGGACAGCATTCCGAAATCTTTAATCCAGCTGTTCAAAATGCCTATGGTTTCTCCGATCATCCTGTCCCTCTAAGCGAATCTGCTTAATTGATGGTTACCCGGGTGCCCGCGGAAACCCGATCGAAAAGATCCGCAACATCTTCATTGCGCATTCGAATACAGCCATGGGAGCGAGCAACGCCCATGGGCTCGGTGTCGGGTGTGCCGTGAATGTAGATAAAGCGGCGAAAAGTATCGACTCCCGGACCACGATTGCGCCCCCGTTCTACTCCGCATAACCAGAGAATCCGTGAAAGAATCCAGTCTCTGTCCGGGTGTGCTGAGGCAAGCTCGGGAGTATACAACTCTCCGGTGGGCCGGCGCGCTTTGAATACCGTATTCAGTGGCAATCCGGCACCGATCATGGCCCGGACATAATGTTCACCAAGCGGGGTGCAGCCACTGGCATTTTGCTGGCCCGGGCCATTAAGCGCTGTCGAAACGCCGTAACGGGCCAACTCATCGCCGTTCGGCGCCAGCAGCAGCAGAGTCTGCTCCGCAAGAGAGATCGCCACACGGGCGGCATGTCTGGATTGGGTGCTCACAGGGGCAAGGCTCCCTCCGGTTAATACCAGGGGAAGCCTACCCGAGGCGGGGAAGGTCAGGCAACCGAGACTTTACTCTCGGGCGGGGGCACCAGCAATTTATCGGGTGCCTGCATGCCAGCGGCAAGGAATGGCACCAGCCGCGCGGCAATCTCCTGAACGGAGGTTTCAATGCCGGTCTTGTTCTGCAGAATATCCCGCAGCGCATCGCTGCTGGACATGGTAAAGGCTGTCGCCCCGAGCATAAACTGAATGCGCCAGTACCGGTCAACCGAGGACAGTTCCGGGGTCGCCTCTTTCAGCAATCGCATGAAGCGACCAAAGGGCTGGCTATACTCCTGCTCAAGAAACTTGCGAAGGTGGCCCTGGGATTGGGTGTAGGCCAGACCTAACAATCGCATGAAGATGGAGATGCCACGATCATTACGTTGCGGCATACGCACGGCGCTTTCGGTCAGCGCCCATAATGTCTGGTACAACGTGGGCGGCTGGCCATCGCAGCGTTCTTCGAGATTGTCAAAGGCCGTTTCGAGGGTGGCAGAGAAAGGCGAAAGAAACCGCGCAAACACAGCGTGAATCAATGCGTTTTTCGACCCAAAGTGATAATTGACAGCGGCCAGATTTACTTTAGCCTTACTGGTGATCATCCGCAGAGAGGTTTCGGAGAATCCCCGCTCGGCGAACAGCTCCTCAGCAGCGTCTAGAATGCGGTCAACGGTATCAGACTGCGCCATATTGTTATCAGTGCCTCTAGCAAACGTCTGTTTGAAACATACGTTTGAAGCGGAGTGATGTCAAGTTCGCTCGACCGGCTCCGCCGCCACTGACCGCCATCCCTTGTCGATGGCCTCTTCATTGCCCTCAAAAAACGCCTGCTGAACGCGACTGTAAGCCTTTTCTGCCTCCAGCAGGTAGATCAGATATAGACGCACGTATTCCCTGCGCGTGATGTTCCGGACCAGAATACGTTGTTCACTGAGCCTGACCAGATCGCTGAACCGGGTATGTTTCAGGGCCGGGTTGTGTTCTGCCATGCGCGCGCACTGCCAGATCAACCCATCCTTACCTTCAAGATGCTCAATATGCTTGCGAGCATCTTTCAGCAAGCGCTGCCGTTTGAACACCAAATCCAGATAAGAGGGTTTACCGGTGTAGACACGCCGGACAAACGGAACACCCAACAACAAAATGATCACAAAGGCACCGAAGCCACCTCCGGCGATCCAGGCAGGAATAAAGCCGGTTAGCCCACTCAGGAAAATGGACGCCGCGACCAGAGCGCTGAATACCCAAAGATCCCGGCTCCGGCGCGCCGCCGCCATGTCGTAGTTGTCAGGCCAGTCCGACATCGCCAAGAGGTCGAAATCCATCAACAGTACCCGATCGCACTGGCGCAGTATCAGCCTGAGCTTCCTCTGCCTGGACTCTGCCAACGCTTGCTCGATATCGCCTTTCGCTTCCGCACTGGCATCTTCATCGCCCTGCTCTGCAGGCGTCGCTTCCGCGGAATCTTCGTTCGCCTCGTCTTCAATCGTCTGCAGTGCGGCTGTACGTTGGGCCGCGTTCAGCGCTGTTTGCGTTGTCCCCGGTACAGGATCGGCTGCACGACCAGGCCGCAACACAGCGCCAGTGGCGGTGGCATCATCGATTGTCTCTGGTGCAGATTGCTCGGCCATGCGGCTACCTTTCATAAACAGGTTCTTCGTGTAGTATCGGCCTTGCTACCGCTTTCTTGAATGTCCGATATACCGACACATCCCGGGCAGTCTTTCTTGGCAAGGGCGCCAGCCGCCGGTATCCTTGCCCGATCATTCAGGGTTCAGGAGAAGGCTTATGTTTACCGGCATTGTTCAGGGTATCGCAAAAGTGACCGAGATTATTGCCGCTCCGGGCCTGAGCACTCTGGTGATCGACTTTCCTGCCACCAAGGTTGAGGGCGTGACCATCGGAGCTTCAGTCGCCATCAACGGCACCTGCCTGACCGTTACCCGACAACAGGGCAGCCAACTGTACTTCGACGCTATGCAGGAAACCCTCCGTTTGACGACGTTGGGCGAGCTGTCCCCGGGCGATACCGTAAACTTTGAGCGGGCCGCCCGCATCGGCGATGAAATCGGCGGCCACTTGCTGAGTGGTCACATCCATACAAGCGCCAGAATCGTTGAGATCATCCGCCCGGAGAATAACGTCACCCTGTGGTTTGAAATCCCGCCGGCCTGGACCAAATACGTGTTTGCCAAGGGCTATATCGCCATCAATGGGGCCAGTTTGACCATCGGCGAGGTAAAGGATAACCGCTTCAATGTACACCTGATCCCGGAAACCCTGCGCGCAACCACCTTCGGAACCGTGGCAGAGGGGCAGAGTGTCAACATCGAGGTGGATAGCCAGACCCAAACCATCGTGGACACCCTGGCCAGGCTTGGTTACGACCGCCCGCAAACCATCAGTAACTAGAAGGTCAACGGCGAGCCTCAAAGACCACAAATCGAGGGCTGGCGCCCCGCTGCTCAACGCGACCGAAATAGCGCTTGAGGGTTTGGTAATAGCCCAGGTGGCGGTTGCCAACCATCAGTAATCGGCCATTGGGAGCCAGATGCTCAGCCGCGTCTCGAAACAGACGCAGGGCTATATGGTCGCCAACAACGCCACCCTCATGAAACGGTGGATTAAGCAGGATAAGCTGGTACTGACCCGCAGCGTCATCAATGCCATCACTATGAAACAGGGTAGACCGGGCGTCTCCGCCAGCCCCCGCCAGATTGTGCTGGACACTGGCGATGGCCTGACTCGACACGTCACTGAAATCCACCTGAATATCACCCCGGCAGGCCCGCGCGGTCAAACCCAGAACCCCGTTGCCACAAGCCAGATCAAGTACCCTGGAGCCCTCAGGCAATTGCGTCACCACCGGCGCGATCAAGGGCAATAATTCCCGTGTACCGATATCCAGCTTGTCACGGGCAAAGACCGCCGGCATCGCCTCAACCGGCATCGGCAGTCCAGGCACCGAGTAGCCTTTCCAGGTTCCAGGCCACCCCGCCAGTGTTGCCGGTCCACGCTGACAAACCACCACTCTGGCCTTTTTTCGGGCGGGCAGGACTGCTCGGGTGGTCACCGCGCCGGCAAACAAATCGACGCTCCGGTCCGGCAGGTGTTTGATCATGCCACCGGCCAGCAAATAACCACCCTCACCCAGAACACTATTAACCCAGCGGAGCAGCCAACCCAGGTACTCGGCTTGCCGGGGTATACGCATAACCACAAGATCGAACGGTCCGGCGGGCGGACGCTGCCAATGAAGCGGCCGTGGAGGCTCTGGAAGGTCTGGATTCAACGCCGCATTGGCTATCAGAGCACCGGCCAAAACTGCGCTGTCCGCAACCGTACAGGGTGCATACCCGGAAAGCCCCAGAGTAAGGGCACCAAACTGGTCATCGACAACCAGCACCCGGCTCTGGCCAACGGGCAATGTCTGCCACGCCTGCTCAAGCAGGCCCTCGTCTGCCGCATCCCATGCGCGCAGCGTGTTGTCGTCGACGCCCGGCCTGCACAGGGTCATCTCACCCGTAACGAACTCAACTCTGGCGCTTGTCATTTCGGGCAACCTTTTCCGACTTTCACACAAATTGGGGATTCTAGGCTGTTTACTCTAGAAATAAGCCCTAAGTTATAGATGTTCACGCCGAACACCCTTTCCGGTTACGGTATCCGGCCCTTCACACCCGGATACCCGGTATTTTTCCGGACATTACCTTTCGCCCCTTACCCCAGGGGCTTTTTTATGGGCAGAACACCAGCACCACCGCGACGAAAAGCCCGGTATACGGTAAATCTTCGATCCTGAGCCAGCTTTTCGACCGCGCCTATCTGTCGTTGTATTTCACTTTCATAGGGCAGGAAACTATTGGCGACCAGGCGCAGCTCGCCACCAGGCTCCAGGTGCTGAGCCACTTCCCGCAGGAACTGTTCGGTCATCGAGGTATCGGTCTTTACGCCACTGTGGAATGGGGGGTTGCTCACCACCGCCTGCCATCGCCCCTCGAGGCCAGCAAGGCCATCCGATGGGTATATTCGCCCGTTAACGCCCGCCTTGCCGTAGGTCGCCTCGGCACACATCACCGCCTGCGCCTGAACCTCCACGCCATCGACGACCAGGCCTGCCCGGGTAGATTGCGCCCTGGCGGCATGCAGCCAGGCGCCAATCACGCCGGCACCACAGGCAAAGTCCAGAATCCGATCGGCTTTGAGGGGAATCTCAGCCAGAGTCTGCAGCAGCAAGCGGGTGCCATCATCAAGCGAACCCTCACTGAACACACCAGGCATTCCTGCCACCGAACACCCAACACCGGCACAATCCACATCGGTCCAGCCGACCCAGTCTGCCGCCTCAAACTCGGCCAGCGGTTGCTGGTTGCCGCCAACCCAAACCTGGCAATGCCTGGCGCTGTCTACTTTGGCCGAGTCTTGGGCAACCGCCTGAAACTGCTTGACACCACCGGCGATTCCCTCTTTTTTCTCGCCGATCATCACCAGCCTGGCCCCGGCCCGGCCCAAATAACGGGCCATGGTCAGGCGCAACGTCAATTCGGCTCGTGCCTTGGGAAGAAAAACCACAACGGTATCGTAGGCTGCGGACTCAAGCTGGTGGGCGTCATAACCGTAGCAGGCTTGCCATCCGGGCACACGGGCCAGCACCTCGAATATGCCGGCATGCTCACTCATCGCCAGTCCGGTGGTGCCACAATGTGATAGAACCGCCGGATCGGAAACGCCCAGAAGCGCAACCCGCCCTTGTAGCAGGTCGAGGTTACGGACAAGAACGTCGTGTGTGTTGGTCAGTGCAGACATGGATAGCGAGCCCATTAACAAGAGTAAAGCAGGCCATGCTAACCGGAAACGGGCCCTGAGTCTGCCACGGCGGCGCTTTCAGGGCGTGAAATGATCTTGACCGAGCAGTTGCTGTGGAGGGGGCAGGCGCCGCAATTATTTGTAGCGTGCAACCGTGCCAACACGCAAGGCGTCTTCCGGGGACATGCCCCAGTCTTCTTGGGGGCGCGCCTGGCTGCGCTTGCTGTCTTGCCTGGAATTGTCCATGGCAGCGCCGGCGTTTCTGCGGGTTTCGAGTACGCTCAGAGCCTTTTGCATCAGTTCTTTCATGGTCATCTCCCTCATTCTTACAGTAGCTACTGTATCAGAGGCGAGGATGACTAACTGTGATGACGCCATGGGTCAACAAGTGACACCCGTCACGAATTTTTGACACATTTTGACACCGTTGGCTTCAGATTTTTTGGCGCCCCGAACGCACAGGGCGCTGGATCAGCTCTTCCAGGTTTTTCTGGCGAACGCGCTCACGTTCATGTTCGTTAGTTATGGCAAGCCCCATATCCCGCAGCAGGCCGTCAGCCACGTCGTATACAAATCCATGCACGGTGAGCTGCTGGCCACGACGCCAGGCCTCCAGAACGATATTGTTCTGACAGACATGGCTGACCTGCTCCACCACATTCAACTCGCACAGGCGATCGATCTGATCCTCCACGGTCGGCAGCGCGTCCAGTACCGGTTGATGCCGGTCCCGCACGTCCTGAACATGGCGCAGCCAGTTGGAAATCAGGCCAAACCCTTCGTTCAGCAAAGACGCCTTCACCCCGCCACAGCCATAATGGCCAACCACCATAACGTGCTTGACCTTCAGTACATCAATCGCAAACTGCAACACCGACAGGCAGTTAAAATCTGTGTGCACCACTACATTCGCAACGTTGCGATGCACAAACAGTTCACCGGGCATCAAGTCGACAATCTGGTTCGCTGGAACCCGGCTATCGGCGCAACCGATCCAGAGATACTCAGGGGCTTGCTGGTTCTTCAGTCGATCAAAAAACTTCGGATCGTCCGCTTTGATCCCGTCCGCCCAGGCCCGATTTTTTTCCAGAAGATGTTGTAAGTGTGGCATTCATGCGCCTCCCGCCGTTGGTTCCTGTTCGGAATTGAACGGGAATCAACGGCGTAACGCAATAGTCAGTTTGTCTTGGCATCATCCGGGGACTGATGCATGGTGCTCTGGGCAAGGTCCAGCAGCTCCCGCAAGGCCACCGAGAACATGGCATATTCGGGTTCTCTGACACTCTTGAGCTCGGTCAGCATTGCCTTCCAACGATCAATCATATGCTGGTGCTTGCCTTGCCATGCATCAACACAGGCAGGCACCTCCTCAGCCTTGCTGGCCAACTTGAGAACGCCGGTCGTCAGCGCTCTTTGCTGCCAGTCCAGATCTTCACGGAAACTTTCCCTTGCCAACGCCTGCCAGTGGGAACTGGGGGTCAGTACCGCAATGGAGTTGGCAAACCAGGTCAGGTCAAGACGCTCGCCCAGGTCGTAATAGAGGTTGGCGACGGTTTTCAGGGGCATGCCGGTCGCTTCCTGCGCTTCGATAATCCCCAGTGATGAATAGAGATACCCGGTGCCCGCCAGCACGGCTGCCAGGTCCTTGGGCAGACCAGCCGTCGTCAGATCCTCATGGCGCTTGGTCCAGTTGGCGCAGGCCTGCTCGCCCAGATACTCAGGCAAGCTTGAAGTAATCGCCCAAACGCTGTCGGCAAAGCGTTCCATGTGGTTCTGAATATTGAGCTCGGCTCGTCGATTGCGTAACAGCCAGCGCACAGCCCGCCGCATCAAACGCATCAGATCCTGCATCAGCGTCATCTGCACATTGGCGGCAACATGGTAATCGAGGGCTTCAATTCGATCCCACCAGTTATCAATACGAAATACATCCCTTGCGATAATCCACGCCAGCGCAATGGACGCTGGATCGGCCCCGGTGGACTGACCCAGCCGCTCCACAAAGGTGATCCCCATGTGGTTGACCATGTCATTGGCAATTTGTGTGGCAATGATTTCGCGCCGTAACTGGTGCTCACCCAATTCACTGGAGAACCGTTTGGTCAACTCCTTCGGGAACACCTTGTACATTTCGCCCGCCAGCAGCGGGTCGTCCGGCAACTCACTGTCAATCAGGGTTTGCTTGAGATCGCCTTTTACGTAGGAAATCAGTACCGACAGTTCCGGGCGGGTCAGCCCCTTTTTGGCCAGTTTGCGCTCCGAGAGGGTTTCATCATCCGGCAAGAACTCAAGGCCACGATTCAGCTTTCCTTCGTTTTCAAAAGCGTTCATCAGCCGTCGATACTCTTCAAGACGTGCTGCCGTATCTTCACTGGCAATACTGATCGCCTGGGTCTGGCGGTAGTTGTTCTTCAACACCAGCGCAGACACATCATCGGTCATGTCCTCCAGCATGGTGTTACGCTGCTTGCCAGTCAGATCGCCCATGGCAACCGCGCGGTTGAGCAGGATCTTCATGTTGACCTCATGGTCTGAACAGTCAACACCACCGGAGTTATCAATAAAGTCTGTGTTCAGTCGGCCACCTTTCAGGGCGTATTCAATACGTCCCAATTGGGTAAAACCAAGGTTGCCGCCCTCACCGACCACTTTGCAGCGCAACTCTCCCCCGTTAATCCTGAGGCCATCGTTGGCCTTGTCGCCGACATCCGAGTGACTCTCGGAGGCCGCTTTAACGTAGGTGCCGATACCGCCCACCCACAGTAGATCGGCTTCCGCCTTCAGAATATGACTGATCAGCATGTTCGGCGGCACACGATCAGATTTGATACCCAGCAGCTTTTTCATTTCAGCGCTGACCGGAATGGATTTGGCCGTCCGATTGAACACACCGCCGCCCTTGGAGATCAGCTTGGCGTCGTAGTCGGTCCAGGCCGAGCGCGGTAGTTCAAACAGCCGCTTGCGCTCCTTATAGCTTCTTTCAGCGTCCGGGTTCGGATCCACAAATATGTGAATATGATTGAACGCTGCCACCAGGCGGGTTTTCTCGGAGCACAACAGCCCGTTGCCGAATACGTCACCGGCCATGTCACCCACGCCAATGGCGGTAAACTCATCCACTGCCGGATTGATGCCCATTTCCCGGAAGTGGCGTTCGACCGACACCCAGGCACCTTTGGCGGTAATGCCCATCTTTTTGTGGTCATAGCCATTACTGCCGCCCGAGGCAAACGCATCGCCCATCCAGAAGCCATAATCCGCCGCCAGACCGTTGGCGATGTCGGAGAAGGTCGCAGTACCCTTGTCGGCGGCCACTACCAGGTAGTGGTCGTCTTCGTCGTGCCGAATAACGCGCTGGGGCGGCGCAATCTCTGAATCCACCAGGTTATCGGTGATATCCAGAAGTCCGCGGATGAAGGTTTTGTAGGCTGCGATACCCTCTGCCTGAAAAGCTTCACGATCAGACCCGTCAGGCAGACGTTTGGCGACAAAGCCGCCCTTGGCACCGACCGGCACGATGACCGCATTCTTGACCTGCTGTGCTTTCACCAGCCCCAGAACTTCGGTTCGGTAATCCTCAAAACGATCCGACCAGCGCAGCCCGCCGCGGGCCACTTTGCCGCCGCGCAGGTGCACACCCTCAACTCTTGGCGAGTAGACAAAGATCTCGAACATCGGCATCGGCAGCGGCATGTCCGGAATACGGGACGGGTCAAATTTCACACTGATGTAGGGTTTGACCTGCCCTTCCGCGTCTGGCTGGTAATAGTTGGTACGAAGCGTGGCCTGCATCAACTCCAGGTAGAGCCGCAGTACCCGATCCTCACTGAGGTTTTCGACCTCGTCCAGGCCGGCATTGAATTCAATTTCGAGCTTTTGCTGGGCGGCCTGGCTTTTGCCTTTGCTCTGGTATCGGTCCGGATTGAACCGAACTTCAAAAAACTCCAGCAACAAACGCGTCAGGTTGACGTGGTTGACGAGGGTGTTGGAAATGAACGTCTGGCTGTTGGAGAAGCGAATCTGGCGCATGTAGCGCGCAAACGTGCGGAGCAACGCGATTTCTCGCCAGCTCATGTACGACACCAGCATCAAGCGGTTGAAGGCGTCGTTTTCCGCCTCACCGTGCCACACCCGGCGGAACAGTTCCTCGAAGATCGGCCGAATGCGGTGAATGTCCACCACACTGCCCTTGTGCGCCTGCAAGGTAAAATCGTGAATCCAGACGGTCTTGCCGGTGCGGTCTATCACTTCAAACGGGTGCTCGCCAATCACCCGGAAACCGAGGTTGTCAAAAATAGGCATCACATCCGACAGCGGCAGTGGCTCATCCGGGAAGAACAGTTTGAAATGCAGGGTGCTTTCATCTTCCTCCAACGCTCGATAGAAACTCATGGCCAAGTCGTCGTGGCGGGCCGAAGCAACGATGTGTTCAAGATCAATGGCTGCTCGCCGGGGTGAGAACATGTCGGTGTAGCTGGCCGGAAAACCGCCGGCCCAGACCCGATACATGTCATTGCCCCGTTCTTCGCCGTAGGATTCGCTCAGTGCATCGTAGAGACCATCGCGCCAGGACTGAGCCAGTTCGATCACCTTCTCGCGGATTTCGGCCAGTGGTAACTGCCGGTTTTCGAACTGGGGCACCCGAATGGTGAACTGTACCCGGGCCAGGACCGACTCGGAGAAATGGGTAACAAACTCGATGTCCTCGGCTTCCAGCCGATCGAGCAGCACCTGCTCCACTTTCAGGCGCAGTTCGGTGTTGTAGATGTCACGGGGAAAGAACGCCAGGCAGGTGACGAACTGGCCGTAAACGTCTTCCCGCATGAACAGCTCAATCCGGCGGCGCTCCTGGATATACAGAATGCTCTTGGCCACCCTGAGCAGCTCGTCGGTTTCAATCTGGAACAACTCGTCCCGGGGGTAAAGCGTCAGAATCTGCTCCAGCTCTTTGCCGGCGTAATCGTCCGTCATAAAACCTGAACGTTTCATCACGATCTGGAATTTACGGCGCAACAGCGGGATTTCATCCGGCCGCTCGTTGTAAACCCTGGCCGTATACAACCCCAGGAACCGGCGCTCGCCAACCACTTCGCCCTTACTGTTGAATTTCTTGACGGCAATGTAGTCGGGGTAGGCCGGTCGGTGCACCCGGGAACGCTGGGCAGACTTGGCAAAGATGAAGATGTCATCCGTGCGCGTCATCTCATGCCGGGTTCGCTGAGGCAATTCATTCAGTCGTACCCGGTCAGGACGTTCGTTGTTGACCCGCAAAATACCCAGTTCGGAGTTTTCCACCCGCCGAACCACCATACCCTGCTTGTCTTTGGCAAAGTCGTATTCGTCGTAACCCAGGAAGGTGAAGTGATCTTCCACCAGCCAGTTCAGGAAGGCGCGTGCCTCTTGTTTGCCTTCTTCACTGACACCGGCAGTGGTTGCGTCCAGCTCAGCAAGAATCTCGTTGACCTTGTTCTTAACCACCGGGAAATCTTCAACCGCAATTCGCACTTCATGCAGCACATTCTGCAGAGTGTCTTCCAGGTTGCGAAGATCTTCCGGCGCGCTGTGGCGATCAATTTCCAGCACAATGAAGGCTTCATACGCTGAGCCAGCGCCGGATTTCTTGGTTGAATAGAGCTTTTTGAGCTTTCCGGTGTTGTCCCGATCCACATGAAGAATCGAATGCTGAATGGAGTGTGTGCCAATCTCCCGCTGATTGATGGCAATGCGCAGCGAATCAATCAGAAAGGGGATGTTGGGGTGGAGCAGAAAAATCACGGTGTGCGTGGATTGCCAGCCATCGCTTTCGAGGTCCGGATTGAATACCGATACCGGGGTTTCATCAAGGCTACGTTTTTGCAAAAACTGCCAGGCCGCCAGAACGGCACCGTAGGTGTCCGAAAATCGACGCCTGACCAACTCCTCCAGAGGAATATGGGCATAATGCTGCCGGGCAAATTCGGCAATCTTTTTGGCTTCCGTTTTCGCAATTTTTTCAGAGAATGCCTCGGCCAACTGTTCGAAAAACTGATCCTTGCTGGCAATTGTCAGCGCATTCATATCCAACCTCTGGTTTGTGTGAAATAAACGTAATCAGGGTATCGTCACATAAGCATAGTCAAACCCTTGATTTTTGCCGGCCAGACGCCAAAACTGCGGCAACTACTTAGGCACAATTCAGGCAGAACACTGTTTCACGCCCGCTGGACCATCAAAAACCAAGAGCTCTATATTTCATGTCGTTACAGCAAACATTTGGTGACCTTCGAGCCCAACTCGCCACCCGGATTATCGGCCAGGACAAGCTGGTAGACCGACTTCTGATCGCCCTGCTTGCGGACGGTCACTTGCTGGTTGAAGGCGCACCCGGCCTGGCCAAAACCACTGCCGTCAAAGCGCTTGCCGAGCATCTGGTCGGCGACTTCCACCGGATTCAGTTCACCCCGGACTTACTGCCTTCCGACGTCACCGGAAGCGAGATCTACCGGGCCGAAACCGGCCTGTTTGAATTCCAGCGGGGGCCCATTTTTCACAACCTGGTGCTGGCAGATGAAATCAACCGCGCGCCCGCCAAGGTCCAATCGGCCCTGTTGGAAGCCATGGGTGAACGCCAGATCAGTGTCGGCATGCAAACCTTTGCACTGCCCAGGCTGTTTATGGTGATGGCCACCCAGAACCCGATTGAACAGGAAGGCACTTACCCGTTGCCGGAGGCCCAACTCGACCGCTTTCTGATGCATGTGGTGATTGACTATCCGTCTGCCGATGCTGAGCGACAGATTCTGCACCTTGCGCGGGCAGACTACCGTCAGGGAATCCCGAACGTAGACATTCGTCTAACAGAGGATCAGGTGATGTCAGCCCGACGGGAAGTGTCAGACATCTACATGGCTGAACCGGTCGAGCAGTACCTGCTGGCCCTGATCCTGGCTACCCGTGACGCTGCCAGCCTGGATCCGGAACTGGCCCGCTGGACAGCATTCGGCGCCAGCCCCCGGGGCACCATTGCCCTGGACCGCTGTGCCCGCGCACTCGCCTGGCTCGACGGCCGCGATTACGTGACCCCGGATGACGTCCGGGCCATCGCCTTTGACGTACTTCGTCACCGCATTCTTCTGACCTTCGAGGCAGAAGCCGAAGGTATGACGGCGGACACCGTCCTGCAAAGGCTGATAGACCGGGTTCCGGTGACAGCCTGACGTGATCTGCAGCAGGAGGCACTAGCGGCAGTATGGCTAACCTATCCCCCGCCACCCACATCGCGCTGCAGGACCTTGTTCGTCTGCAGGCCGATGCACGAGCGCTCAAACTTCCGTCGGCACGCCCGGTCCGGTCGCGACAGTCCGGCCTGAGGCAATCCCGTCAACGGGGCCGGGGTATGACCTTCGCGGAGGTTCGCCAGTACCAGCCGGGGGATGACATTCGCAGTATCGATTGGCGGGTAACCGCCCGGCGCCAATCCCCTCACACCAAGCTGTATGAAGAAGAGCGGGAGCGGCCGGTGCTGCTGATTGCGGATCTTGGGCCAACGCTTTTTTTTGCCAGCACCGGAGCCTACAAGCAGGTCCGCTGCGCCCAGATCACATCCATTCTTGCCTGGCTCGCGTTGTGGGCCGGCGATCAGGTTGGCGGACTGATATTCAATGGCCGGGAGCTTGATGTGCTGCGCCCCGCAAGACGCCGGAAATCTGTGCTACGCCTGCTCGATCAACTCGCTAACCTGCAGCATCAGGCAGGCACCCCGCCGGCCAACGAACACTCGCCAGCCAACCGGCTGGATACTGCCCTGGCAGAGGCCCGACGAGTTGCCCATACCGGCAGCCGGATTTTTGTCATCAGTGACTTCATAAACCTGACCGAATCCACCACCAGCCTGCTCGGTGCCCTGGCGCGCCACAACAGCGTTAGCGCTATTCGGATACTCGACCCACTGGAGAGCGAACTTCCAGCCAGCGGCAAGTTTGCGGTGGCCGGCCCAGACGGGCCCATCTGGTTTGATGCGTCCAACCCTTCGTTTCAAAAAGCCTGGCGCGACAAAGTAGCCAGCCATGAGCAACAGCTTGCTGAGTGTTTTCGCACTGCCGGCGTCCAGGCCGCAACCGTTATGACCCATCAAGAACCCGCCGCCGCCCTGCGCCTGCTGCTCGGCCCGGGAGGGCGCATAGGATGAACGGACAGGACCCACTGGCCCAGCTGCGTGATATTCATCTCCCCGAGCACGGAGGCTTTTGGCCACCCGCGCCGGGTTGGTGGCTTGTTGCCGCGCTCGTGCTTGTCGTTGTCATCGTCCTGGCTTTGCTCTGGCACAGACATCGGCGCAACACCCTTTGGCAGCGTCAAGCCAAAGCCATACTGATCGACCTGGAGCGCTCTGCGAGTAACGAGCCTGACTGGTTCTGCAAACTCAACGCCCTACTCAAACGCGTTGCCCGCCAGACTTATCCGGATCGCAACCCGGAAACCATGTCAGGCAGTCAGTGGGTTGACTTCCTGCTGGCCACCGCCCCAAATGATCGCATTGCGTCGCGCCCGGTGGTGGAGGCCATGGTGGCCAGCACCTGGCAACCCCGACCAACAGCCGACCCTGCCCAGGCACTTCGTTTCGCTGCTTCCTGGCTGGAGGCAAGGATATGATAAACCTCGCCTATCCCTGGCTGTTACTGTTGGCACTGGCGCCACTGTTACTAATCCGCAGGAATCGGGGCAAGCAAGCCGTGGACGCCCCGGTGATCCCGGTCGGACACTGGCTGTCCGGCCTGCCCGGTGTCAGTAGCCAGGGGCAGACCACACCCCGCTGGCGACAACTGGTATTGCTGGCGGCCTGGTTGTGCCTGGTGTTGGCCGTTGCCCGGCCCCAGCACGTCGGGGAGCAGGTTCAGATGCCGGTCAGTGGCCGGGATCTGATGCTGGTAGTAGACATATCGCCCAGCATGGACGAGCAGGATATGGTGCTTCGAGGGCGCGGCATCAATCGCCTTCAAGCAGTAAAGCAGGTGCTGGACGACTTCATTGATTACCGTGAGGGCGACCGCCTGGGGCTGATCCTGTTCGGCACCGAACCCTACGTACAGGCACCACTGACCTTCGATCGTGAAACCGTGCGCACCCTGCTGCATGAATCCGGTATTGGTATGGCGGGCCGGGCAACCGCCATCGGCGATGCCATCGGCCTGTCGATTCAACGCCTGCGCGATCGCCCACAGCAACAACGTGTTGTCATCATGCTGACCGATGGCGCCAACACGGCTGGGCAGATCGCACCAGACAAGGCCGCCGAGATCGCCCAGGCGGCCGGAGTTCGCATCTATACCGTGGGCATCGGAGCCGAGTCGATGACTCAGCGCGGCCTGCTTGGCTCTCGACAAGTGAATCCATCCCGGGATCTGGACGAAAACCTGCTGACACGAATGGCTCAACAAACCGGCGGGCGCTACTTCAGGGCCCGCAGCTTGCCCGAACTTGAAATGATCTACGACAGCATCAACCAGCTTGAACCGATCGAACAGGAAGGCCAGTTCTTCCGCCCGGTGACCGAACTTTATGCCTTACCCGCGGGCGCTGCCGTCGCCCTTTGGCTGGCGATGCTGGCCGCACAGCTTTTCGGCAGTATGCACGCCAGCCACCAAACCCGGGAGGCTGACCATGGCTGATTTTCACCTGATGCGCCCGTTCTGGTTGTTACTGCTGCTGGCGTTGCCGGTGGTATTCATACTGCACCAACGCCTGCGGCAAGGCGGCACCGGCTGGGATCGTTACATTCCCCCCGCCTTGCTGAAGCCGCTGATCCGATATCGGGGCGACGAGCAACACGCCGAACGAAAAATCGTGTCGCCTCGGGTGCCGCTGACTCTTGGCGTTATCATGCTGGCTCTTGCGCTGTCAGGGCCCAGCTGGCGCGAGGCGCCAACGCCGCTGAAGCAACCAGCAGACAGCCTGGTGATCGTTCTGGATCTGTCGCTGTCGATGCTCGCCACCGATGTTGAACCAGACCGGCTAACCCTGGCAAAACGCAAGATCCGTGACATCCTTGCTGCTCGCGACGGCGGCCTGACCGCGCTGCTGGTGTACTCCGGCGATGCCCATGTGGTTACCCCCCTGACCGAGGATCGCCGCACCATCGAAGCCATGCTCAGCGTGCTCGAACCCACCATCATGCCCGCCCAGGGCAATCGGGCTGACCTTGGCATCGAGCAGGCCGTCAACCTTCTGCAGCAGGGCGCTCCCGGCCAGGGCCGTATCTTGTTGATCGCGGATGATATTCCAGGCAGCTACCACACAGATATAACAAACCGCCTGCAAGGCACACCGTATAATCTGAGCACGCTGGTTGTAGGTTCCCCGGAGGGCGGGCCGATACCTCTGGCAAAACGGGGCTTTATCCGCGACAACGGCAATATAGTAATTACCCGCGCCAACCCGGACGCCCTGGCACGCCTGGCTCGGACCAACGGGGGCGACAGCCATGCACTGACCCTCGGGGATGAAGACATCCGGCGCCTGAGCCTGCAACCGGACGCAAGCGAGGACTGGTCAGACGACGGCACAGGAATCACCGTCAACCGATGGCAGGATGACGGCTACTGGTTGCTGTGGCTGGCCCTGCCGCTGTTATTGCTGGGCTGGAAAAAAGGTGCGTTTGCGGTCTGCCTGCTGACAATTCTGCCTTTGACGATGGCGCCCCGGCCTGCGCTGGCCTTTGATTGGGCCAGCCTTTGGCAACGGGAAGACCAGAGGGGCCCTGAGCTGATCGACGAGAATCCAGCCCGTGCTGCAGAGCTGTTACGCCAACCCGGCTGGCGCGGCTCCGCTATTTATCGGGATGGTCGCTATGATGAAGCCGCGACGGTGTTCGCAAATCAACCGGGAGCTGAAGGCCACTACAACCGGGGCAATGCGCTGGCCCGCTCCGGCCAGCTGGAAAATGCACTGGAGGCCTATCAGCAAGCACTGGCACTGAATCCGGATTTTGAAGATGCTCACACCAATTACCAACTGGTCAAGCAACTGCTGGAGCAACAACAGCAGGAACAGGAATCCCAGAGTGGTTCCGATGACCAGGAACGTTCGGAGTCACAGGATGGCTCTGGCGACCAGAACAGCGAGCCTCAACAGGGCGGGGATTCAGAGTCGGAACGCGATAGCGAGGAATCTCCTGGCGATCAATCCCAACAACCGGACCCCGGCCAGGATGGCGCAGAATCCGAGACTGAACAAAGTGAAGCCCAGGCACAATCCCAGCCTGACAACTCAGAACAGGAGACCAGCGAAGGAATGAGCGAAGCACCCGCCGAGATTTCTGAACAGCCGCTGTCTCAGGGACAGGAGCAATGGCTGAGGCGCGTGCCAGACAACCCGGGTGGCCTGCTCCAGCGCAAGTTTCTGCAGCAGCATCAACAACGCCAGACCACAACGGATGAGGGCGATACACCATGGTAAAACGTTTACTGACCTCAGCTGTCGGACTGTGGTTGCTGCTCGTGATGACAGCCCCTGCAGCCTGGGCCAATGCATTGACCGTTGAACCGGACCGCACCCAGCTTTACGAGGGCGAGGTACTGACTCTGACCGTCAAAGGCGCCATGAAAATAGACATCAATCTGACCAATCTGTTCAGCTTTGACCTGTCGCAACTGCCCTCGCCCAACATCGAAGAAGTTGAGCCTGAGTTCGAGATTCTTGCACGGAATCAACGGTACAGCGTGCAAACCGTGAACAACGAAATGGTTGGCGAGATCACCTGGACGTACCAGCTTGCCCCAACCCGCTCCGGCACCCTGACCATTCCTGAGCTGACCTTTCAGGACTCCAGCTCCAGCCCGGTGACGGTTGAGGTGCTGGATGGCTCGCCGCCGAATCAACCTGCGCCAAGCCGGGACAGCTTCATCGAATTGTCGGCAGACAAAGCGGAGGTCTATGTTCAGGAGCAGTTGATTCTGACCATCCAGCTGTATTTTTCAGGCAACCTGATCCGGGGCGAACTCTCCGAACCCGAGCACCCTGAGGCCATTATCGAATCCCTGGGCAAGCAGCGTGAGTTCGCCCGTTATCGCAACGGTACTCGCTACCGGGTTGTTGAGCGCCGCTATGCTATTTTTCCGCAACAGCCGGGGGAGCTCAGCCTGGCCCCGATCAGCTTTGAAGGCCAGGCGCGGGATGCTTCGGGCCAGCTGAGATTCCTGCGCGACCGCCAACAATTGTTCGACGTTCAGGTAAAACCCGTGCCCGACCAATACCCGGCTGGTCAGCCCTGGTTACCCGCCGCAGGCATAACATTGAGCGAGGAAGGTTTGCCATCGACCGGGGAGCTGAGTGCCGGCACCAACTTGAACCGAAAGTTGACTCTACAAGCTCTTGGCTTGCCGTCCGAAGCACTGCCGGCACTGCCGCAAACCGTGCCAGATGCCATTCGAAACTATCCGGAGCAACCGCTCCGCAACACTGAGACCACCCCAGACGGGCTGCGCTCCACCCTGCAGCAAATCTCTGCCCTTGTGCCTGTGCAGGCTGGCGACGCCGTTCTGCCGGCCATTCGAATACCTTGGTGGAACACCGAGACCGACGAACTTGAGTACGCTGAATTACCGGAGCGCCGTTATCAGATAGACGGTGGCCGGGCGATCGTTACACCTCCGATTGAAGACGTAAGGCCGCCTGCCGGGGATCAGACACCGGCTACTGCTGTTGAAAATCCGGCGACCGGTGAATCATCGTTCTGGTTTGTCAGCACGATCGTAATGACGGGACTGTGGCTTATGACTGCGGCATTCTGGTGGTTCTCCGGAAGACAGCGCGAGCGCACAGCCTCAGACGGAGAATACGGACGATGCCAGCGAAACCCAGGCCTTCACCCGACTCAAGGACGCCATTCAGGCGGGCTCAGGACAAAGTTCTGCATTATTGGTGAGCTGGGCCCGGCTCAGGTACCCGGAGCAACGGTTGGTGACTCTTGAGGATGTGTTCGAGATCAGTGGTGATTCGGCCCTCGCCGACGCCATGAGAGAGTTCCACGAAGGCCTTTTCTCGAACCGCCGGACCAGCCCTGGCGATGACACGAACAAGCGCCTTATCAATGCTCTTGAGCGGCTGAGAGCGACTCGAGCGGCGGCCAGGCCAGCCTCTGGATTGGCGCCGTTATACCCGACGAGTCTGTCAGATTGACGGGCTCGTCGGAACAACAACTCAGTTCGTCAGTTCCTGATTAATGACCAGCTCTACCGGCTCAGCTTCTGAGTCCCATCACCTGCGCTTCAATCCGGCCCTGCCAGTCACCCGGTTGCGGATTGACGCTGCCAGACCGGCTCAGGCGAGCGATGATCACCACTTCCTGCTCGCCAGAAATGGTTGATTCCGGCGACATCGCGTAGCGATCATCCAGCCGGATGTCTGCCGGCAGCGAGCCTGCGGTGAGACGGGCAACCGCGACCGGCGCTCCCTCGGTCGTTGTGGTTGAGCGAGCAAAGATAAACAGGGTGGTATCATCCGGAACCTGACTGCTGAAACCTTCATCCAGCGAGACCCGTAAAGACACCCCTGGGCCCGCCTCTGTCACCGGCTCACTCTGGCTTTGACCGTCAGAAGGCTGCTGGCCTAGTCGGCGATAGGACTCGTCGATGCCGCCGCGAATCGACGCAATTTGCGGGTGATCCGGAGCCACTGCAACAATTCTTTCCCAGTGTTCAATAGCAGCTTGATAGTCCTGGCGACTGAAGGCACTGATACCCAGCAGACCCAATGAGTTGACCTCATCCGGATCAAGCGATTGTGCTGCTTCGATCGCTTCGGTGACTTCTGGAGTCAACTCCCCTTCACTATCAAAAAACAGCGCCTGAGCCGCAAGACCCAGGGCCACTGCGCTGGACTCTGTATCCTCAGCGACTGCCGAGGCCAGGCGCTGAAAGGCGCTGGCTGCGTCCTGATAACGTTCAATGCGCATGTAGGTCTGGCCCAGCATGGCCCAACCGTCGGCATTATCCGGGTTGCTCTCAAGTCGGGCTCGCAACTGTTCCGCCAATTCTGAGACCCTGGCAGCCTGTTGATCGCCGGTCGCGTTCATTTCCTGCATGGCCAGATACTGCTCAACCTGATCCATGGAACCCCATCGCTCATAGGCGAGAAAGGTACCTGCGGGCAGTAACAGAACCGTTGCCAACGCAATAACAACCGCACTGCGCCGGCCCGGAATGCGCTTCTCCGGTTCGTACTGCTCCGGCACGTCATCCAGCATGGCCCCAGCCAGTTCATCTTTGAGCAGATGGTAGTTTTCGTCGTCCAGTATGCCGGCCTCGTATTCAGCATCCAGTTCTTTAAGCCGACTGCGATAGGCGAGCAGGTTCTGATTTCTCTGGTCGGTTTCCCGGTTTGATCGGGTCCGATGGAAAAAAACGGGGTACAACACAAACGCTAATGCGCCAAGAATGAGTACCGTTGCGGCAATCCAGAATGTTTCAGTCATGGAGTATCATCACAGTTGAATAATGTGTTGCAGGGATCAGCTGCGCGACGACGGATCCTTGTCGGCCAGCATTTGCCTGACTCTTGCCTGCTCTTGCGCGCTCAGTGCCGGTTCCGGGCTCTGTTTTCGCGACCTGATCACCACACCGGCGACGATCATGAAACCCCCGAGGACGGCAATCGCGGGAAACCCCCAAAGCAGTATGGTGCGGCGATCCACCGGCGGCTTGTACTTTACAAACTCACCAAAACGATCCACCAGGGCACCGACAATCTCATCGTCAGTGGCACCGGACTGCATCAGCAGGTAAACCTGGTCACGCATATCCTTCGAGATCGGCGCGTTGGAGTCAGCAATGTTCTGGTTCTGACATTTGGGGCAGCGCAATTCCGCAATCAGACCCCGGAACCGCTGTTCCTCAGCCTGGGTGTCGAAATCGTAGAATTCCGGCGCCTCGCCCTGTGCGTGTGCAGTCGCGGCAAACATCCACATTGCCACAAGAAGGATGGGCATAAATCGCATCAGCTTTTCCCCTCTACCCGGTTGATCACCGGCAACAGGATTTCTTCCCAGACCCGCTCATTCACAACACCCACGTGCCGGTAACGAACAACCCCCTCGGCATCAATCACAAAGGTTTCCGGGGCACCGTATACCCCGAGGTCAAAGCCTAGACTGCCCCGGGGATCGTAAATAATGGTTTGATACGGATCACCCAGCCGATCAAGAAAGCTAAACGCTTTCTCTCTCTCGTCCTTGTAGTTCAAGCCGACAATGCGGACACCTTTCTCGTTGGCCAGCCACATCAAATCTTCGTGTTCATCCCAGCAGGCGGGACACCACTCGGCCCAGACGTTGAGCAGCGACACTTCACCACGGAACAACGACTGGTCGAGGGTCTGCCCTGGCTCACGCAGGTTGGCCAGGCTGAATTCCGGTACTGGCTTCCCGATCAACGCAGACTCCAGTCTGGTCGGATCTTTCCCGATTCCGGCCGCCAGAAAAATACCGACACCCACCGCCAATACCAATGGCAAAAACAGCATCAGTCGTTTCATGCGCGAGCCTCTGCAGGCGTGCCGCCAGCCCTGTCCGCCTCATTGCCAGCGTCCACTTTCGCCTCCGAGCGAACGCGAATCCGGTAGCGCTTGTCTGAAATAGCCAGGAAACCACCAATTGCCATCACCAGTGAGCCCAGCCAGAGCCAGCGAACCAGCGGCTTGTACTGCAGGCGGATCGCCCAGGCCTCATCAGTGATGCGCTCGCCGATGGCAATAAAGACGTCCCGGAACAGACCGCCATCAATATCAGCCTCGGTCATCACGCTCATACCGACCGGATAGTGACGTTTTTCCGGGTGCAACTCGGCGACCTGTTTGCCGTCGAGGAAGACATCAAAACTGCCATACTCAGCGGTAAAATTGGCACCTCGACGATCGCCGATGCCTGTGAACACAACTTGATAGTCGCCCACCATGGCAGAATCACCAGGCACCATTCGCACATCCCGCTCGATGCCATAGTTTGACACCACGGTGGCACCCGCCATCACCATGGCCAGGCCCAGATGGCCGAATACCATGCCGTAGTAGCTGCGTGACTGACGCTTTAAACCGTGCCAGCGCCCCTGGCGAGACGACGACTTGTCCCAAAGGTCCCAGGCAGTGGCAACCGTCACCCATACCGAGGCAAATACGCCGGCAAAGGCCCAGGGCGCAAAGCCGCCGTAAATCAGCATGACGCCGGTTGTTGCCACCACGCTGACCGCCAGTGGCCACAGCAACTTGCGGGCAAGCCAGCCACCATCGGTCTTCTTCCAGCGCGAGAAAATACCGGCGCCCAGCAACAGTCCCGCGGCCACCGCCATCGGGCTGAAAGTGGCGTTGAAGAAAGGCTCACCAATGGACAGCTTACCCATGTTCAGGTAATCCAGTACCAGCGGGTACAGGGTTCCGATAGCGACCAACAGTGTTGCCGCCACCAGCAAAACATTGTTCAACAGAAGGAAAATCTCCCGCGACAGCGAGTCATAACGCGAGCGCACATGCACAACGGGCGCCCGGAAGGCGTACAACACCAGGCTTGAAATAACCGTGATACCGAGCAAGGCCAGCAAGAATGAGCCACGCTCCGGGTCGGCGGCGAAGGAGTGCACCGAAGTCAGTACGCCGGAGCGCACCAGGAATGCACCCAACAAGCTCAGGGAGAAGGTGACGATCGCCAACAACACGGTCCAGCTCTTGAAGACGCCGCGTTTTTCAGTCACCGCCAGCGAATGCATCAGTGCGGTACCCGACAGCCAGGGCAACAATGAGGCGTTTTCCACCGGGTCCCAGAACCACCAGCCGCCCCAGCCAAGCTCGTAATAGGCCCACCAACTGCCCAAGGCAATACCCAGGGTCAGGAAGGACCAGGCCACCGTCGTCCAGGGCCGTGACCACCGGGCCCAGGCGGCATCCAGCTTGCCATTGATCAGTGCCGCAATGGCAAAGGCAAAGGCAACCGAGAAGCCAACGTACCCCATGTACAGCATGGGCGGATGCAGAATCAGACCGATGTCCTGCAGCAGCGGGTTGAGATCACTACCGTCGGCCGGAATGTTTGGCAAAATGCGCTCGAAGGGATTGGAGGTAATGACGATAAACAGGAAAAACCCGACGCAGATCATGCCCATGACAGACAGCACCTGCGACACCATGACCGATGGAAGCTTGCGACTGAACATCGCCACGGCCAGGGTCCAGCCCGCCAGCATCAGAATCCACAACAGCAGTGAGCCCTCATGGCCACCCCAGACCGCACTGAACTTGTAATACCATGGCAACATGCTGTTGCTGTTATTGGCAACATAGGCGACTGAGAAGTCGTCCACCATGAAGGCCTGAGTCAGCACGGCAAACGACAAGCCGGTGAACACAAACATGCCGGCCGACAGCGGCCGGGCAAATGCCTGCAGGCTGTCACGCCCGGTCAGGGCCCCGGCCAACGGGACCGTGGAAAGGAGTACTGCCAGTAACAGCGCGATTATCAGTGCAAGCTGTCCGAGTTCCGGATACATCGGGTTCCTCCAGCAGGGGAATGGTGCAATGGGTTAGTAGGCGGCGGATTCCGCAGCTTTCTCCGCATCGGCGGCTTTGTGCTGGCCCTTTGATGCGCGTTCCAGGGCTTCAGCCACTTCCGGCGGCATATATTGTTCGTCGTGCTTTGCCAGCACCTGGTCTGCGATAAACCGACCATTGGCATCCATACGGCCCATGGCAACCACGCCCTGACCTTCGGCAAACAGATCTGGCAGGATACCCACGTACTCCATCGGTACCGAAGCCGAAAAGTCCGTCACCCGGAATTCCACTTTCAGGCTGTCCGGATCACGCACGACACTGCCCTCTTCCACCATGCCACCGGCGCGAATGCGGACGTCCATCGGCGCATCACCCGCGGCAATCTGGCTGGGATCGTAGAACAGATTGATGTTCTGGCGAAGCGCATAGGTGGTCAAGCCCACGGCGATGGCAAGCCCGGCGACCAGAAACAACACGATGGTCAATCGTTTTTTACGAATCGGATGCATGGAGTACCTGCTTTTCAGTCTTGAGAAATTTCAACACGGGTAAAGGTTGCCGACGCCTTGTGGGCGGGCCGCCGTGAATTCTTTGCGTCATGAACATATCGGCGCTGACAGGCGTCAATAACCGACTGGTGGCGTTTTACCGACCAGATCATCAGGCCGGCAACCAACAAGGCAAATACCGCGTAACAAGCCCAGACATAGGGGCCATGGCCTTCCATAACAATGAATGCTGAGAACGAATCAAACGCCATCGGTCACTTGCCTCCCGCCATTACCAGCTCTCTGACCCATCGAGTTCGCTGCTCGCGTATCAGAATTTCGGTTTTCATCCGGATACAGGTCAGCCAACCAAACAGCAAATAAAGCCCCAGTACCGAGAGCAACAACGGCAGCCACATTTCCATGGGCATGGTTGGCTTTTCAGTCAGTTTGAACGTGGCCGGTTGGTGCAGTGTATTCCACCAGTCCACGGAGTATTTGATAATGGGGATATTTACTACCCCCACCAGCACCAGCACCGCCACAGCGCGGGCCGCTGACTTTTCATCGTTGATTGCACGATCAAGAGCAATAACACCTCCGTAGAGGAACAGCAGGATCAGCATGGAGGTCAACCGGGCGTCCCATACCCACCAGGTGCCCCAGGTCGGCTTACCCCAGACCGCGCCAGTGAACAGCGAAAGAAAGGTAAAGATCAGGCCAACCGGTGCGATCGCCTTAACAAATACATCCGCCAGCTTCATCCGCCACACCAGCGTGACCACCGCGGCAACCGCCATGCTGATGTAGATCGACTGGGCCAAAAAGGCGCTGGGGACATGGATAAAAATAATCCGGTAGCTGTTGCCCTGTCGATGGTCTTCAGGCGCAAACGCCAACCCCCAGATCAGCCCCGCCGCCAGCAAGAGTATGCCCCCGGCCAGCAGCCACGGCATAAACCGGGTAGCAATCCCGAAGAACCACTTTGGGGAACCCAATTTGTGAAACCATTGCCACATCAGTTGGTCACCGTCTCTGTGTTGACTGTTAGTTTGCCAGCGGCCCGGCATCGGCCATTAGCTGTTGGACAAGCTGATCCTCAGGGCTGCTGCCGACGCAAAAGGCGCGAGGGTCAGCGCAAGCACCAGAAATGCCCCCATTAACGCCAGATAACCACCCACCGGAGCGCCCTCAGCGGCTGCCGCAACGGTTCCGGTACCGAAAATCAGCACGGGAATGTACAGCGGAATAATCAGCAAAGACAAGAGCACTCCTGCAGAGCGCAATCCCAGTGTTAACGCCGCGCCAATAGAACCAATCAAACTGAGCACCGGGGTGCCGATCAGCAGCGTTAGACACAGAATTGCAATAGAGTTCCCGTCAAGATGAACCATTACGCCCAGAACCGGCGCCAGTATCACCAGCGGCAAACCGGTGAGCATCCAGTGCGCCAGTGTTTTCGCCAACACCAGCAGGAACAGAGGCTGCGGTTGAAGCACCAGTTGCTCCAATGTGCCGTCGTCAAAATCATGCCGAAACAAATGATCCAGCGACAACAACACCGCCAGCAGTGCCGCAACCCACAGAATACCAGCACCGGACTGCTGTAGAAATGACACTTCAGGGCTAACACCCAGGGGAAAAAGTGATACCACCATCACAAAGAATAACAGAGGGTTCAGCAGATCCTGCCGTTGCCGGAAGGCCACTCGTACGTCGCGGCCAAACACCGCCCACATCGCACTCAGAGGGCTCACGCCCTGCTCAACCGGCTTGATAAGCGCCCCGCCCGCACTACTCATTGCTCTGCCCCTCGCCCAGCACAATGCGCCGCATGCCCGGCAACTGCAGATCATGGTGCGTGGTCACCAGAACGGCACCACCTTCCGCGGCTCTTTGCTGGAGCAGGGTTTCAATAGCGCTGACCCCCTCGGCATCAATCGCCGTGAAGACTTCATCGAGCAACCAAAGCGGCTCGTCAGCGATCAGCAACCTGGCCAGCGCGACTCTGCGCTGCTGGCCAGCCGACAGGTTGCGGCAGGGCACATCGCCATAACCGGCCAGCCCTGTACCCTCGAGTGCCTGCTGCAGCACATCATCAGTCACCGGTCGTCGACCGGCCATCAGCGCACGCAGATTTTCCATCGGCGTCAAAAGCGGCTTGATGCCCGGGCGATGCCCCAGGTAAAGCGTGTTGCGATGAAACGATTCGCGGTCATAAGCTCTGGGCTTGCCACACCAAAGCAACTGGCCTGTCCATGCATCGTTCAGGCCCGCCAGTATCCGCAACAGAGTTGTCTTGCCAGAGCCATTGGCACCCTCGACACGGGTCAAGGTACCGGGCAATATGGAAAAGGACAGGTTCTTGAACAGCAGGCGCTCATCCCGTTCACACTCGAGATCAATTGCCTGCAGTAAAGGCTCGGACATCAGGGCCCCGGTTCAGAACGAAGGATGCCCAGCGGGCATCGGGTGTATGGATGAAGGTCACGCAGGTGCCAACATGAAATCAAGGCAGTCGTTGCCAGCGGTGCAGTATTATAACGAAAGCGGCTCCGGAATACTCTTGCCCGACATCAATTCAATGACAATGAAACTGAACGAAGGCCAGCCGCCGATCAGGACGCCCGACGCCTCTGGCGGCCGGACCAATACCGCTCAGCCCGGCGCAAACGTCGGCGAGACCGGCACCTCATCACAACGCCCTGATCCACTGCAAACGGCCCAGCAACAACTCGCGCAGCTTCGTCTTGCCAAAAATGAAAGCACACTGGCGCGGGTGGCCGACATTCTCCAGCAAAGAGGGGGCGGGTACGAACTGCTTCTTGAATTGCGAGGCCAGACCCTGGCGGTGTCCGCCGGGGCGAAGCCGCCGGAGCTGTCCGTCGGTGACCTGATCAAAGTAATGCGCGCCGGCAATGAACTCCAGCTGATGGGCAAGCTGGCGCCAAGCCAGGATGCCGGCATTGCCCGCGCCCTGGCCCAACGACTGCCATGGCAACAAAACCTGCAGGCTGGCTTGTCCCAGCTCTTGCAAGCCATGACCACCGGCGTAAAACTCGAGTCCCAACCCGGACAACTGCCCTCGCAAAGCCTGCCCCAGCCGCTACCCGCCGGCGCCCGGGAAAACCTCCAGGGGCTGCTCAACAACCTGATCAAATCGGACGGCCTGGCACCCGGCGCCGGCAAGGCCGATGGCGCTGGCCAGCAGGTCAGGCAATGGTTGTCGGAGAGCGGTATTTTTGCCGAATCGCGACTCCTGAAATCTGGATCGGCCACCACGGCCCCGGCCGACCTGAAACTGGCGCTGGCACGCATTGTCAGCACACTTCTGGCAGCACAAGGGCAAGGGCCCGATCACTTCAACCGGTTGACCCCGCTGTCCAGCCACGACCTGGTGCAAGCGCCGCTGCAGTTTCCGCAACTTACTTCAGCACAACCACAAGCGGGCAGCGAAGCCGCATCAGTCGGACAGACCTTGCGCCTGCTGGCAGGCATGTTGAACCGGATCACGGTTAACCAGCTGCACAGTCAGGTTCTGACCGCCAGGGCCGGTGCTGAGCCAGGAACGCCCATCAATACCTTGCTGGTTGAACTGCCCTGGGTCACGCCCCAGCAAGAACCCAGAATTGCCCAACTCCGGCTGGAACAGTATCCGCAAGAGGACGAATCCAGCCGCAGCGCAAATCGGTCTGCCATCAGCGAATGGCGACTATCCCTGTCGATGGATCTGGATGAGGCGGGCCCGCTGCATTTTGATGTGTCATTCCGGTACCCCTCGGTCAGCGCGCAAGTCTGGGCAGAGAAGCAAAGCACGCTCAGGCAGGTGCATGAGGAACTGCCGCTACTCAGGCAGAGCCTGATCGACCTGGGGCTTGAGGTGAAAGATCTCGATTGCCGACGGGGTAGCCCGCAGCAAACACAGACCCGACTGGAACACCGACTGGTAGACACCAAGGCATGACAGAAAAGCAGACGCACACTCACATCCCGGCAGCGGTCGCCCTGAAATACGACGGCGAACGCGCGCCCCTGATCTCAGCCACCGGAACCTGGGAGCTGGCCGAAGAAATCATCCGGATTGCCAGAGAGCATGAAGTGCCACTTTACGAAAATGCCGAGCTGGCCGGTATTCTGGCCCGGTTGTCGCTGAATGAAGAGATTCCGGAAGAGCTGTACAGAGTGATAGCGGAAATACTGGCCTTCGCCTTTCACATTCGAGGCCGGACACCCGGAGACGCCCGGCCCGCCGCCGAACCGTCAGTTGATCAGTGAGCGCAGAGCCCACACCTGCTGCCAATGTTCGCCTTTGCGCGGGGCAACGGCGGTTTCAAAATAGTGTTTCAGCCGGCGACGGTCGTCTGGCTGATCTTTTAACGCCGAGCCGATGATGTGATGCATCAGGTGCTCCACTGTCATCGCCCCACGACCGTAATACCAGGCATTCAGGCTCGCCGCATGGGCAACGGAGACCGCCTCAGCCGTTGACAGCGCAGCCCCTGCAAGCCGGTCAGTGCTCCTGCCGTCCAGGGTCTGGCCGTTGCGCAACTCGTGAAACAGCGTCACCAGCACTTCAACCACCGACGGCTCCAGCGCAACTTCAATGCCGGCGCAGCGGTTGGCTTTGGCAACCTCACGCAATACCACGTCCATCTCGTCAGCCAGCTGACGAATCGGCCGGATCTCCTCAAAATTCATCCGCCTCATAAGGGCAGCGCTCATGCGATGAACGCCCTCGTCGACACTATTTGAGGTGGCCACCAGATTGAATCCTTGCTGAGCCAGAATGACACCGTCGTCACCCGACAACTCAGGAATCACCACCACTCTGTCGGATAGAACCGAAAGCAAGGCATCCTGCAGGGCCTGGGGGCATCGAGCAATCTCTTCAAAACGGACCAGTCGCCCTTCCATCATGCCTCGAAGCAAGGGGGTCGGCACCAGAGCTTTTCGGGTCGGGCCCTCGGTGTGCAGGAGGGCTTCATTCCAGCTGTACAGGAGCTGGCTGACCTGGCTGATCGCCCCCCCTTGCAGGGTTAGAGTGGAAGTGCCCGAGATCGCCGCTGCCAGAAGTTCCGACAGCCAGGACTTTGCCGTGCCAGGCTCGCCAACCAGCAAGCAGCCCCGGCTGGTACAGAGCGAAATAATAATGCGAACTACCATGGCACGATCGGCCACGAACTTTCGTTCGATGCCCAGCTTTTCGTCACCGAGCAGAAATTTCTCGACACCACGCGGCGACATTTGCCAGCCGGGCGGGACCGGACCGGGATCCAACGATATCAGTCTATCGAGCTCTTCCCGGTAGGTTACTTCGGCCGGTTCCCGCTGAGCGGCGCGCATTGTAGCTTTACTGGGTTTCATTCATGACTCCTGCGGCCGCCACGAACTTCCGGCGCCATTCGCTCTCGGGGGAGAATGCGCGGCAGCTCCGACAACGGGATAATACCCTCGATGACATGGTCCAATGCACTGTCTCTCATTGTAACCAGACCGGCGTCCAGAGCTCGCCAACGCAACTCACCAATTGGCGGCTGACTGGAAATGGCGTTTCGAATATCAGTGTTCACCTCTAAATATTCGACGATGCCAACCCGACCTTGGGTCCCCCGGCCATTGCACTTGTCACAGCCTGCACCGGAAAAGCACCGGAAATTGGCCGGAGCGCCGTCGGGAAACACTTCGGCCAGAATCGCCGGATCAGGTCTGGCAGGTTTACGGCAGTGCTTGCAGATACGTTTAGCCAGGCGCTGGGCAATCACCGCCAGCAACTCTCCAGCAATGGAGTTCGGGTGAACACCCAGATCGTAAAGACGCTGAAGCGAATCCACGGCGTCGTTACAATGTAGCGTCGACAACACCACATGCCCGGTCTGTGACGCACGAATCGCTTCCAGCGCAGTCTCCTGATCGCGGATTTCGCCCACGAGGATGACATCAGGATCTTCCCGCACGAATGACCGCATGGCATCAGCAAAGCTGAAACCGATTTCCGAACGCACCCGAGTCTGCTGAATGTTTTCGATGGAGTACTCGATGGGGTCTTCGATCGTGATCACCTTACGGTTCCCATCATCAGCCAAAGTCTGCAAACCAGCATAGAGAGTGGTGGATTTTCCGGAGCCAGTCGGCCCGACCACCAGCACGAGGCCCGCCGGGTTATCCAGCAGTCGCTGATACCGGGCGCCTATAGCCGGCGACATACCCAGTTCGGCGATGGTCATAGCCCGACCTGTCTGGGGCAGCAATCGGATAATGGCATTTTCGCCGTGTAACGACGGTTGGGTCTGGACCCTCAGATCATACGAGGTGTCGCCCAGCTGAAGACGGGAACGGCCACCCTGGGGTAAACGATGCTCGGCTATATTGAGTTCCGCCCGCAGCTTAATAACGTTTATAACGCCCCGAATCTCTCGGGCGGACAACTGGTACTGAGGCAAATCATGCAGATCACCATCAACCCTGAGACGAATTCGAACACGATTCTCATATTGTTCGATGTGAATATCGCTGGCTTTTTCACTGACCGCATCCAGCAGGATTGCCTCATAGACCGAGACCAGGTAAGGACTTATATTTTTGTTACCCCGGTCTTCAACCAGCAAATTTTTGGTAAGGTTTTCATCATTCTGAGGCGGGGTTTTGCCATGTTCAGCAGCAAAGTGACTACCTTTTACGGTCAGATCCAGCGCCGACCAGATTCTGCGAAAGTCCGACGGCGTTACCAGCAAGCAAGTGATTTTGTGATTGGGCGTGAGCCGCTCAAGCTGATCGGTATGGACGTCAGGATCATCGGTGACCACCGTCAGGCCACCATCTTCCTCCGCCACGGGTATCATCCGCGACAGATCTAGAAAAGTACGGGAAAAGCGCCGGAACAACTCTGATTGGAGGCTGGCCAGGACTTCGTCGGCATCGGTAAAGATCATGCCACGCTGCTGAGCCAGAGATCGATACAGATCTATCTCTTCAAGATTCAGTTTGCGCCGAACCACGTCCAGAACCCGCTCGTTCTTACCTGACGCCTCAGCCCTTGCCTCGGCAAGTACGGCGTCGTTAACCAATCCGAGATCGATCAGTATCTGCTCGGCATTACGGTTAAAATCCACCCAACCCAGCGTTCGCAGTCTTTCGAGTTTGATACCAGTCCGCCGGAACATGGCCAGACTGGGTACCGGCCCGGCCCGGCCTTCGAGGCACACCAACCTGCCACCATCCCGTATAGACGTAATCAGCACAGAAGGATCGGACAGAAAGGTAGTGCAAATAATCAGATCGCAGAGCTCATCCGCCGGTACACCTTCATCGACGGCCGCCGAAATCACATCAACATTATGTTTACCACCCTTGAAGAAGCGTTCCCGAGCCTTCTCGGCAACAACCGGATTGCGATCAACATAGAGCACCCTATGCGCCAGCTCGGCCAGTACCGCCGTGAGATAACCGGAACCGCCACCTACATGCATGATCACGTGATCCGGCTCAATCTCCGGGCAAAGCGCCAGCAGGTGCTGCACGGTTTCTTCCCGGGGAATGGAGTGGCCGGTAATGGAAGGGGCAATATCAGCACCGGAGACATAGTCCTGCCGGTTCACCGCATTGAGGGCCTCGACGGCCCTCGGATAGAGTGTTTTCATTCAGCAGCGTCCGCTAAATCCTCGGATCAGGCCGCCTGACGTTTCTTGAGTGCGGAAACCAGTTCGGCCTCGGGGCGGGAGATCCCGCAGGTATTCATAAGATCGTCGATATCGGCGCCAAGATCAACCAGCCGCGCGGCTTCGTCGTAGGAAATCCGGAGCGGGTCGTTCTGCCGCATTTCATCGAGGGAATTGCGTAACTCATGAAGCTGACGCTCGCAGGCCACCAGCCGCTGCCCCACTCCCATGCTGCCGCTCGTCGGTGGCGTGAAGCTCACGGCCAAGCGTGTCGCAACGATCTTTGAGAGACCCGCGTAGGGCTTTAATCTGCCGGCCATGACTGAGGCTTTGCAGTAACACCAGGCCAATGGCGAGGGCAGTCAGGCTCCAGGGAAGCCAGGAAGGAATGGTAAAGCTCATGACAGACGTCTCCCTTGTTGGTTACAACGAAAGACGTCCACCGGCAGCCCTGCGTGAGGATTGACCCCTACAGTGTGGCGATTTCAGCCCATTCGTTATCTGACAACATTTTGTCGAATTCGACGAGAATGATCAGCTCGCCGTTCTTGTTGCACACGCCCTGGATGAACTTGGCACTCTCCTCGTTCCCCACGTTCGGTGCGGTCTCAATTTCACTGGCCTTGAGGTAAACCACTTCGGCCACCGAGTCCACCAGAATGCCCATAACCTGGCTTGAAGATTCCATCACCACGATGCGCGTGGCGTCAGTCACTTCTGCATCGGCCAGACCAAAGCGCCGACGGGTATCAATAACGGTCACTACATTGCCCCGCAGATTGATGATCCCCAACACGTAATCCGGGGCACCCGGTACCGGGGCAATCTCCGTGTAACGCAGCACTTCCTGAATCTGCATGACGTTAATGCCGTAGGTTTCGTCATCCAGACGAAAGGTCACATACTGCAGCACCTGATCATCATGGGCCTGATTCACTTGTCCGCTCGGGGATGCCATAACGCTCTCTCCTTCTCGGCTGCCCGGCGGGCAACCTGATCGTCAAAAATTCATCGTCAGTGCCCAATACTATAGTTAAGGGCACAAACCGTGCCAGCATGACACGGTTTCTTTCAGTAACCAGTTTGTACAGTTTTCAGCAAGCCATGCCGCTCAGCTGAGATCCAGGTGGTGCTCGCGCTCAGCTCGCACCAGCAAATGCGCCATGGTGCGCACATCAATCAGTGCACACATGTGATCAATAACCGTCCCCGCCAGCCAGGGCCTTTTGCTTCGCGCCGTTCGCCAGCGCACCTGATCCGGCTTCAGGGTAAAAGACTGAGCCACATCGTCGCAGGCCAGCCCCCACTCGCTGTCGTCCAGACGGATAACAAACCGATAACTGTCACGGGCCGCCGGCGGAACCCGCCCGGCCATAATCCACTCTGCGGTATCAACCACACGAAGATTATGATCCCGATCCGGCCGAATTCCCATGTACCAGCGGGGGCTTCCGGGAATGGGGCGGATTTCTTCTTCAATCCGATGGATGGCTCCCAGCAGCACCAATGGAACCGCCAACTGCAAACCAGCCACGGTGAAAATCAGGCACTCGAAGGGATTTTCAGACCAGTCCGGGCGTGTTGGTGGCTCATCACTGCCGGCGTCGATTGCCGTCGCCGCCACTGTTTTGGCGACAGGCTCGGATATCTCCGGTGTTTCAGGTACCAAGGTCTCAGGCACCTTGACCGGAGCCTCTGCTCTTAACGGCACCGCCGGCTTCTCGGCAACTCTGGCCCGCGCTACCCTGGGCCTGGCTTCGGCCTCAGCGGCAGGAGGTGCCTGCACCGATGTGTCTTCAAGCGCTGTGCTGGTGGCGGTATGCAGCAACTCATCCAGATAACTGGCAATGGCCGCTTCCGGCACTGCCAGCTGCGTCATTTTTTTGTCAGCCATGCTTCCGCTCCCTGGCGGTCGCCGTTATCGACAGAACATCGTCCAATAAATGGCGGTAGGCACGGACACCGTGAGTGTCGGCATCGAGGGCTGACGGAATCATGCCCGCCTGGCTGGCATCGCGAAATTTGGTATCGACTGGAATGGCAAAACGCCAGAGGCTGTCCTGATAGGTTTTCCTCAGCTGGTTCAGGCTTTTCACCGACGCCTGGGTGCGACGGTCATACAGGGTCGGCACGATGGTGTACGACAACTCGTTTTTCTGGGAGCGCATGATCATTTGCAGGGTGTGCAGCATGCGCTCAAGTCCCTTGATCGCGAGGAACTCTGTCTGTACCGGAATGATCAGGTGCTGGGCCGCCGCCAGCGCGTTGACCATCAGCACACCCAGTGACGGTGTGTTGTCCAGGATCACATAATCGAAGTCATCCCAAAGCTGCGCCAGCGCGCGGGAAATGATCAGGCCCATGCCCTCCACGCCAATCATTCGTCGTTCCAGCGTGGCCAGAGCCGTGCTCGCCGGCAACAGCGACAAACCCTTCTGGCTCGTTTCGGTGATTAACTGGGCCGGCAGCCCTTCAGGCACCTTGCCCTGATGCTGAAACAGATCAAACACACTGTGCGCCAGAGTGTCCGGATCATAGCCGAACCAGCTGGTCAGGGAGCCATGTGGATCCAGGTCAACCACCAGCACACGTTTGCCCCGTTCGGCCAACAGCCCGCCCAACGCCACCACTGAGGTTGTCTTACCTACACCACCTTTCTGATTGGCTACTGCCCAGATACGCACTCTTGTCTCTCCACGGAAGGATAAGTCCGACCAAACGACCGGCAGCTATTAACCCTATCGGCCTGACGGCCGGAAACTTGACCGCCAAATTCCGACGCCGGTCGGCAAGACCTTGCCGATCGGGGTTCTGAACAGAGCTGTAATACAGGAAGCATGCCAGATCGGCCATACGCAACTGCCACCGTTACATCAGCGCACCGCTCCGCGAATGCTGGCGTCCCGGGAGATAAGCAGTACCACCCGACGGTTCCGGCGTCGGCCCTCGTCGGTATCATTTCTGGCAACCGGTTGATACTGCCCATAGCCAACGGCTGCCAGGCGCTCCGGCTCAATGCCCTCCATCATCAGCATTCGGGCCACGGCAGACGCCCGGGCGCTGGACAACTCCCAGTTAGACGGGAAGCGGTTGGTGCGAATCGGCTGATTGTCCGTGAAACCCTCAACCTTGACGGCATTGTCGCGATCACGCAGTACCAGAGCGATCTTCTCGATGACCTGGAAGGCGTCATAGTGGGGTTCGGCATCGCCGCTACCGAACAGCATGCTGTTCGGTAGGTTAAGCTCCAGCCATTGTTCACTGGATTCCAGGCTGACCACGCCCTGACTGATCAGTTCATCAAACTCCAGGGTGAGCTGATCGGCCATAGCCCGCAGAGCTTCAACCCGACCTTCGGCGTCCAGTTCCGGCGTGCGAGGTACTTCTGTGACGGGCGGCAGGATCACCTCTTCACCTGCTATACCGGGATTGTAAGCTGGCTGCTCGCCGACCTGAACAGGCTGGACTGAACGCTGCGGGGCGTTGAACACACCCGTGAGCGTTTCCGAGAGCACCTTGTACTTGCCCTCGTTCACCGACGATACCGAGTACATGACCACGAAAAAGGCAAACAGAAGGGTGATGAAATCCGCATAGGAAATCAGCCAACGCTCTTTGTTGTGAAGGTCGTCCTGGGGTGGTCGGCGCCGGCGCATACGCTGCCCTGCCTCTGATTACTGCAGGAAGCCCCGCAGCCTCAACTCAATGGATTTCGGGTTTTCACCCTCGGCGATGGCAATGATGCCATCGATCATCATGTCTTCGTATCGGGTGCGTTCCTTGATAATACTGCGGAGTTTGTTGGCAATCGGGAAGAACAGCAGATTGGCCAGTGCCACGCCGTATATGGTCGCAACAAACGCTGTGGCGATGCCACTACCCAAGGACTGGGGGTCTTCCAGATTGGTCATCACCTGGATCAGGCCCATGACCGCGCCGATGATGCCAATCGTCGGGGAGTAGCCGCCCATAGCTTCATATATGCGGGCAGCCTCCAGGTCACTTTGTTCACGGGATTCCAGATCCACTTCCATGATGCTGCGAATGGCTTCCGGCTCGGCTCCGTCTACCAGCAACTGCAGGCCTTTGCGGGCAAATTTTTCCGGCTCCCGCTCCGCTAGCCCTTCCAGACCAAGCAGCCCTTGCTTACGGGCTTTTACGCTCCAGTCGATGACCTTGCCAATGCCGTCCTCCAGGCTGATGTAAGGCGGCACAAAGACCCAACGCACCTGTCGCAATGCTCGCTTGAGCATGGGCCAGGAGGTTTGCAGGATCGTCGCTGCAAGTGTTCCACCCACCACGATCAACCCGGCCGGAGCGTTGAACAGAGAACCCATCGCCCCGCCTTCCAGCAGGTTGCCACCGAGGATCGCAACGAATGCGAGGATAATGCCAAGCAGGCTCAGGATATCCATCAGCTCACGCCTTCAACCAGCCTCGGGCCAATCTCTTCCAGGGGCAGGACCTCGTCGGTCAGGCCTGCCTTTGCCACGGCCATCGGCATGCCGTAGATCACCGATGTCTTCTCATCCTGAGACCAGACCACCGAACCGGATTGCTTCATCATCCGGCAACCTTCTTTACCATCTGCGCCCATGCCGGTCAGTATCACCCCGAGCGTTTTGCCCGGAAAACTGCGGGCCAGTGAGCCAAAGGTGACGTCGGCGCAAGGCTTGTAGTTCAGTCGCTCATCACCGGGCAGTATTCGCACTCTTGCCTGACCACCACGACTTTCGACCATCATTTGTTTGCCACCGGGGGCAAGCAGAGCCAGCCCGGGCCGCAATACATCGCCGTCTTCCGCTTGCCTCACTTCAATTTGACAGAGCTTGTTCAGACGCTCGGCAAAGGCCGGGGTAAAACTCGCCGGCATATGTTGCACAAGCACCAGTGGCGCAGGAAACGAAGCCGGCAAGGCCGTCAGCACTTTCTGCAAAGCCACTGGTCCGCCTGTAGAGGTGCCGATGGCGACCACACTGTAATGCCTGGCAGGGGTTTTGCGGGAGGGTCGTCTAGGCGCTTCAGGCTCTCTCGCCGACTCTGGACGACGTTCTGACAACGCGGGCCGCTCAACAGCCGGTCGCACTGGCCGCTCCAGTGGTTTGGCAGCACCTGGCGACCGATCAGCGGGCCTGGAAGCTGGCGGGCGCGGCGAGGATGATGGCGCTGTGGGTGAGGAATGACGTGGCTTGCTGCCAGCAACGTCCAGAATCCGGTCAATCAGAATCTTCTGGAGCTGACTGGTATCTCGTGCAATTTCTTCAAAGTTTTTCGGCAGGAAATCAACTGCACCTGCCTCCAGGGCATCCAGAGTAACCCGGGCGCCTTCGTAGGTCAGTGAGGAGAACATCAACACCGGGATCGGGTGTTTTTTCATGATTTCACGGACTGCCGATATGCCATCCATGACAGGCATTTCGTAATCCATGGTGATTACGTCCGGGCGCAGCTTTTCAGCCAGTTCAACACCTTCGCGGCCGTTGGTGGCGGCACCAACAACTTTAATCTGACCAGAGGCGGTCAGGATTTCCGTCAGCCGTTTGCGAAAAAAGCCTGAATCATCAACGACCAGGACAGAAACTGTCATCCATTTCTCCTAAAAAATCCCGATACCTGACGCCGGCTACCCTAGCCATAATGTTGCAGGAGACTGGGCACATCGATAATCAAGGCAATGCGACCATCACCGGTAATCGTGGCGCCGGCCATGCCTGGCGTACCCTGCAGTGCCCGGCCCAGAGGTTTGATCACCACCTCTTCCTGGCCAACCAGCTGATCCACCACAAAGCCGACTTGCTTGGTGCCCATGGCAACAATGACCACATGGGCGTTCTCAGGCTCTTGCTGACCGGCAGCGCCTTTGATCAGCCAGCGCTTGACGTGAAACAGCGGGAACACTTTGTCACGAACAACGATGCATTCACGACCATCCACAATGTTGGTCTTGGTCAGATCCAGGTGGAAAATTTCGACCACGTTCACCAACGGTAACGCAAAAGACTGATCACCCAGCATGATCATCAGCGTGGGCATGATGGCGAGCGTGAGCGGCACCTTGATAATGATGCTGGTGCCCTTGCCCTGTTCCGACTCGATGGTAATCTGACCGTTGAGCTGGCCAATCTTGGTTTTCACCACATCCATACCAACGCCCCGACCAGACACGTCGGATATCTGCTCTTTGGTCGAGAAACCGGCGGCAAAAATCAGGTTAAAGCATTCGTTATCCGTCAATCGGTCGGCGGCATCCTGATCGTACAGACCTTTCTCAACCGCCTTACGCCGCAGCACATTCGGATCCATACCGGCGCCATCATCGGTGATCGACAGCAGAATGTGATCACCCTCCTGCTCGGCCGACAGGGTCACGGTACCGGCGCGGGGTTTACCGGCCTTTTCCCGGACATCCGGACCTTCGATACCATGATCCACCGAGTTGCGCACCAGGTGGACCAGTGGATCAGACAAGGCTTCGACCAGATTCTTGTCCAGGTCGGTTTCTTCACCATGCATGACCAGATTGATTTCTTTTTTCAGACCGCGCGCCAGATCCCGGACAACTCTGGGAAACCGGCCAAACACCTTTTTGATGGGCTGCATGCGGGTTTGCATCACCGCCGCCTGCAAATCGGTCGTCACCACATCCAGGTTACCGACCGCCTTGTGCATGTGTTCATCTTCACTCTCTGAACCCAGACGCTGCAGGCGGTTACGCACCAGCACCAGCTCGCCTACCATGTTCATGATGTCGTCGAGACGCTTCGTATCGACCCGGACGGTAGTTTCCGCAACCGGTGCCGCGTCTCTTGGTGGTGTTGCAGGCACTGACGGTGCGGCTGGCGTGCTGGCAGCTTTCGGCTCAGGCTTTGCCGCTTGTGGCTTTGGCTTGGCGCTCGCTTTGGGCGTTGTCTGCCGGTGTCGGCTCGGCAGCCGAAGCATTCGGGCTTTTGCCTTTGCCGTGCAGTTCATCCAGCAGATTTTCAAATTCGTCGTCGGTGATCAGGTTCGGATCACCCGCAGGCCCTTCGGTTTGCGCGCTGTCGTTACTGGCGTTGCCGTCAGCGCCGTCTTCGGCGATGGGAGGTCCCGCAAACTGGCCTTTCCCATGCAGCTGATCAAGCAGGGCTTCAAATTCGTCATCGGAGATTTCATCACTGTCCGAATTGTCATCGCTGGCAACCGGGGCTTCCGGGCTGGCATCCGGTGTTGTGCCTGCTTCTTTGTCATCAGCCAGGGCATCCAGCAAACGCTCAAACTCTTCGTCGGTGATGTCGCCGGAGTCACCCTCGCCGGCAGCTGTTTCTGCCTCTGGCTCAGGATGGCTTTTGGTCTGAGCAGGAGCCACATCTTCAGAGTCAGGTTTGGCCAAAGCATCCAGGGCCGCAATCAGTGCGTCCGGGGCGGGTGTCGGCTCTTCCTGGTTACGCACCTGATCGAACATGGTGTTGACGTAGTCCAGGGCTTCGAGTACCACGTCCATCAGTTCAGACGTTACCTTGCGCTTGTGATTGCGCAGGATATCAAAGACGTTTTCGGCAGAGTGACAGCAGTTAACCAGTGCCTCCAGTTGCAGGAAGCCGGCACCGCCTTTTACCGTGTGGAAACCACGGAAGATGGCATTTAGCAGGTCGCTGTCATCCGGATGTCGCTCCAGATCCACCAACTGCTCAGACAGCTTTTCGAGAATTTCGCCGGCTTCAACCAGGAAGTCCTGCAGAATCTCTTCGTCGGCATCAAACGCCATGCGTCACCCTCTTCATCGTTCAGAAACCGAGACTGGACAACAGGTCATCTACATCGTCCTGTCCCGACACTACATCTTCCCGCTCTTGAGCCTTGATCTGTGGGCCCACCCCTTGCTCGGCAGACTCTTCTTTGTCATCAATCTGGTGAACCGTACCGGTCAATTGATCAACATGACTGGCCATTACCACCAAGCCCAGCAGGTTCTCTTCCATCTCTTTCACCAGGGCGGTGACCTTCTGGATTACCTGACCGGTCAGATCCTGAAAATCCTGCGCCAACAGGATTTCCGACAAGTTGTTGTAAAGCATGTCGGAGTCGGTGGTCAGGGCCGCAAAAAAGCGATCAATGCGACCATACAGCTCCCGAAATTCAGCGGGCTCGATTTCCCGGCGCCGCAGCCTTTGCCACTCTTCATGCAGCGCTGTGGCCTCATCGCGCATGGTGTGCGCCACCGGCATGCTTTCTTCCACCAGGTCCATGGTGCGGTTCGCCGCCTGACTGGTCATCTGAACCACATAAGCCAACCGATCCGAAGCGTCCGACATTTTTGACAGGGCTTCTTTTTGCTCCGGGCTACGGGGATCTATCTGGAAATTCCGGATAGCCTCATGCAGGCTCCGGGTCAGACGCCCCACTTCCCGATAGAGGCTCTGATCACGAACCTCACTCAAATCACTGATCACAGACATCGCGCGGGCATGATCACCGGAATTGATGCTTTCAGCCAATTCCGAACTCTGCTGCCGGAGCTTGTCGATCACCTCCGGATCCAGGCCCTGATGGTTTTCTTTGTTGTCACTCATGACAGCCATCCGACCTTTGGTTACTGGATTCGCTCGAAGATTTTTTCGATCTTTTCCTTCAGCACTGCCGCGGTAAAGGGCTTCACTACATAGCCGTTTACGCCCGCCTGTGCTGCCGCCACGATCTGATCGCGTTTGGCTTCAGCCGTCACCATCAGCACTGGCAGGTTCTTCAGGTTCTCGTCGGCTCGCACCGCTTTCAGGAGATCAAAACCTGACATGCCAGGCATGTTCCAGTCAGTCACCAGGAAGTCGTATTTGCCGCTTCGAAGCATGGGCAACGCGGTGTTGCCGTCATCCGCTTCATCAGTATTGGTGAAGCCAAGATCACGGAGCAGATTTTTGATGATTCGTCGCATTGTGGAAAAGTCATCCACAATGAGAATTTTCATGTTCTTGTCCAATGGGACCTCCAGTCAGTAACACCCGGATTTCATTCAGCCTTTGAAGTCTAGCAGGCCGCTGCGTTAACCGCTTATTGTGTGGTGTTTGGCCGCGTTGTAAAGCGCCGGTTACCAAAATCTACACAGGAGTTGGCTGCCGAGACTGACAACCCCCATCTATTCTGTGTCATCTTCACGCCAATCCGACAAGCGCCCTCTCAGGCGCAGAGCGGCCTGACTGTGAATCTGGCTGACACGGCTTTCACTGACTCCCAGCACTGCGCCGATTTCCTTGAGGTTGAGTTCCTCCTGGTAATACAGGCTCAGCACCAGCTTTTCCCGCTCTGGAAGCGCCTCTATGGCCTCCGCCAGACTCTTCTGAAAGGCTCCGCTTGCGAAACCATCCAGTGGGTTATCACTGGCCTCTGCTTCTTGTATCGGCAGCTCGCCGGATTCATTGAGCTCATCGAGGCTAAAAAGTCGACTGCTGTTGGCGTCGGCCAACGAAGCATGGTATTCGCTCAACTCAATTCCGAGCTCTTCGGCAACGTCAGCATCCTGAGCTTCCCGCCCATTGCGGTCTTCTACTGTCTTGATCGCAGCCGCAATGCGCCGGGCATTGCGGTGCACAGACCGCGGTACCCAATCGCCCTTGCGGATCTCATCAACCATGGCACCGCGTATCCGGATGCCCGCATAGGTTTCAAAGGTGGCGCCTTTACCAGAGGAATAACGCTGCGCAGCTTCCAGCAAGCCGATCATGCCGGCTTGCATCAGATCTTCGAGCTGAACCGAGGCCGGGAGGCGGGCCATCAGATGAAGGGCGATTTTCTTGACCAGCGGCGCATGCTCTTCAATGAGTGCTGAAGCGCCTTTTGCGCCGCCCTGATGATAGATTCCCAGATCTTTCGCCAATGTCATGTATCCGGTTTCTTATTGGACTGGATTCAGATCAGGCTTCGACGAGCCGCTCCACAAAGAACTCGAGATGCCCCCGAGGCGAGGAAGGTAACGGCCAGCTGTCAACTTTATCCGCGAGCGCACGAATCGCCAATGAGGCCTTGGCCCGTGGATAGGCGTCCAGCACTGCCCGCTGTCGCTGCACCGCTTTTTTCACGGCTTCGTCGTAAGGCACGATACCTACATATTGTAGTGCCACATCGAGAAAACGCTCGGTGACACGGGTCAGTTTTTCATACAGATGCCGACCTTCCTGCTCATTGCGCACCTGGTTTGCCAGAATGCGGAAGCGGTCAGTACCGTAATCACGATTCATCAGCTTGATCAGGGCGTAGGCATCGGTGATGGACGTTGGCTCATCACAAACCACCAGCAGCAGCTCCTGAGAGGCCCGGAGGAAGCTTACTACCGATTCGGAGATGCCTGCGGCCGTGTCGACAATCAGCACATCAATCTGATCGCCCAGCTCGCTGAAGGCGTTGATCAGTCCGGCATGCTCCATCGGGCTCAACTGGGTCATCCGCTGGGTACCAGACGACGCCGGCACAATCTTGATGCCACCGGGACCATTCACCAGCACATCCTTGAGATCACATTCGCCGTTCAGCACGTCGTGAATGTTTCGATTGGCTGTAATACCGAGCAATACGTCAATATTGGCAAGACCAAGATCCGCGTCCAGCAAAACCACTCGCCTGCCCTTCTGGGCCAGCGCGATACCGAGGTTAACGGACACGTTGCTTTTACCGACACCACCCTTGCCGCCGGTAACTGCAATCACCTGAACCGGATGTGATCTGCTCATACTGTTTTCAGTCTCTTACTGCGTTCTTGTGTCGGCGCAGGGCTGGTAAGTGAGCGCTGCCTTTGCGGCCCGGCCATCAGGCCCCTTCCGCAACGGCCTGATCGCGCTGCAATGTTTTCAGGCGCTCAACGCCCATTCGCACCAGAGGAATCGCTTCCGCCCGATGCAGGTCTTCCGGAATCTTCTGGCCATCGGTGTACCAGGCCACCGGCAAACCGGTTTCCATGACAAAGCCCAATGATTCACCCAAGGTCAGGGCCTCATCAATCTTGGTCATGACGCAGCCTGCAAGGTTTGCCATCTTATAGCAATGCCACACGGATTTCATGATGCGTGGCTGACTGGTGGCAGACACCACCAGATGCGTACGAATATTGTGATCGCTACGGGCCAACTCCGCCAGTTGTTCCTGGTAGCCACGATCAGAGCTGGTCAGTCCGGCGGTATCAATGAGAACCAGATGGCGATCAGACAGCTCATCCAGAATGTCGTCCAACGAGTGGCTTTCGTCAACCACTCGAACCGGCACATTCAGGATTCTGCCGAACACGAACAACTGCTCATGAGCCGCCACTCGGTAGCGATCCGTCGTCACCAGCGCCAGTGAGTCCGGCCCGTGCTCCAGCACGTAGCGGGCCGCCAACTTGCCAATGGTGGTGGTTTTTCCGGAACCGGTAGGCCCGACCAGTGCGAACACGCCACCGGCCTCAAGCCAATGCTCGCGAGCCGTTTTGACGCCGGTTGCCAGCATTTTGAGAGACTGCTTCCAGCCGTCTTCGAGGCGGCCAGCACGATGCTGGCGCGACACAGAGGTCGACAGCTCAGCGCCAAGACCAAACTCCTGAAGTCGCTCAGCCAACCGCTGCTGAACGGCGCTGGCTGGATTCACTGTGCTCGCAGGCTCAGCAACAGGCGCCCGACCGCTGACCAGTTCCCTGAGGGAGTTGATCTCTGCCCTCATGGTCGCAAGCTCACCGGAATAACCGCCCGTGTGTGCAACGGCTGCCATGTCGGCATCGTGATTACCACGAGCGGAGTCAAACAAGCCATCGGGAGACACCGCCTCCGCATGCCCACCGGTCATGGCGCGACCGAAATCAGAACCCGCGCTGGCGCGCTTTTCACGCACCTCCCGGATCCGGCTGCGGGAACGGTCCAACTCCTCCTCCAGGCGGCGATGCTGATCGGCCTGCATTTCCGCCAATCTGGAGCCATTGGTCGCCTGCGCGGCCTTTTCGCCAAGGCGCTGACGCGCCATGTTTTCGTCATAATCCAGGGCTGTCACAATTTCGACACCCCCATCCACCCGTCGATTGGACAGAATAACGGCATCGGGCCCCATTTCATGACTGACCTGCTTGAGAGCCTCGGCCATGGATTTTGCAAAAAACCGTTGTACTTTCATGATGCCTCATCCTCCACCGGCAAGCCGTATCCGGCTGACCGCGTTGCTCTGCACGCCTTACTGGCCAACAGAGGCGACTATCGTGATCTGTTTGTTATCCGGGATTTCCTGATACGAGAGCACGTGCAAGCGCTCTACCCCGTAGCTGGCAAATTTCGCCAGCACTGGCCGCAACGGCCCGGAAACCAGCAGGATGGCGGGCTTGCCCAACATTTCCTGGCGCTGAACGCTGTCCTGGAGAGAACGTTGCAGCTTTTCGACCATGTTGGGCTCAAGCACCAGGCCAATATCATCCTGTCCGCCGGATTGTTGACTCTGCTGAACAGACTTAAGCAATAACTGTTCCAGATCCGGATCGAGAGTGATCACCGGGATTTCCGCATCGCTGCCACAAATACTCTGAACAATCATCCGCCGGAGCGATTGCCGGGCCAGCATGGTCAGTAGCTTCGGGTCCTGACTCTTCGGATGTACGTTAACAATGGCTTCCGCGATGGAGCGCATATCGCGAACCGGCACTTCCTCTTTGAGCAGGTTCTGCAGCACCTTGAGCAGGATGCTGATCGAAACCGACGACGGCACCAGCTCTTCAGCCAGCTTGGGTGATATTTTTTCCAGCTGATCCAGCCATTTCTGGGTTTCTTCGTGGCCGATCAGTTCGTGGGCATGTTTCTGCAGAATCTGGTTAAGATGGGTCGCCACAACTGTACTGGCGTCCACCACGGTGTAACCAAGGGTTTGCGCCTGATCTTTCTTGTCTGACTCTATCCAGATGGCGTCCAGACCAAACGCCGGATCTTTGCCGGCAATGCCTTCAACCTTGCCGAACACCTGGCCCGGATCGATGGCCAGTTCCCGCTCCGGGTGAATTTCCGCCTCGGCAATGGTCACGCCCATCAGGGTGATTCGATAGACGTTTGGCATCAGGTCCAGGTTGTCACGGATATGCACCGATGGCATCAGAAAGCCCAGGTCCTGCGACAGCTTTTTGCGGACGCCTTTAATGCGGCTCAGCAACTGGCCACCCTGGGACTTGTCCACCAGCGGAATCAACCTGTAGCCTACTTCCAGCCCGACGATATCAACGGTTGCAACGTCATCCCAGCCCAGTTCGCGAGTTTCACCCGGAGCGGGCAAAGCGTGCCCCTCACCGCCAGAGCGGTCCTGCACAATTTCGTTACCGGAGCGAGACGCACCTCCGGCAAAACCAGGACGGCCGGCGAATGCGCCCTCTTCTTCGATGGTTTGCTGTTGTTTCTTCCAGATCATCCAGGCAGCACCAATGGCCAGCATGCCAAGCCCGAGAAAGGCGACGTGGGGCATTCCCGGCACCAGACCGAGAATGACAAGAATGGTACCGGCAATGCCAATGGCCTTGGGCGCGTTGAACATCTGATGAATGATCTGCCCGCCCATATCCTGGCTTGCGGTCACCCGCGTCACCATGATGGCGGCAGACGTTGACAGCAGCAGCGACGGAATCTGGGCAACCAGACCATCACCGATGGTCAGCAGGGCGTAACGCTCCATGGCCAGGCCAAAATCAAGGCCATGCTGGACCATACCAATAGCGACACCACCAATAATGTTAATGGCTAGAATCAACAACCCTGCAACGGCATCGCCTTTAACAAACTTGGAGGCACCGTCCATCGACCCGTAAAAGTCAGCTTCCTGCGAAATTTCCAGGCGCCGGCTTTTTGCCTCTTCCTGGTTAATCAAGCCTGCGTTGAGGTCGGCATCGATCGCCATCTGCTTGCCTGGCATGGCGTCAAGCGTAAAGCGGGCGCTGACTTCGGAAACCCGACCGGCACCTTTGGTCACCACCAGAAAGTTAATGATCATCAGAATGGCGAACACCACCAGACCAACGGCATAGTTGCCGCCAATCAGCACCGCACCGAAGGATTCAATAACCTTACCCGCCGCATCGCCACCCTCGTGGCCCTCCAGCAGGACAATTCGGGTAGAGGCGACATTCAGGCCAAGCCTCAGCAGCGTCGCCACCAGGAGCACGGTTGGGAAAGAGGCAAATTCCATGGGCCTGAGCGCGTACACACACACCAACAGAATTACGATAGACAGGGTGATGTTGAACGTGAAGAACACGTCCAGCAGAAAGGCCGGCATGGGCAGGATCATCATACCCAACAACCCCATCAACATCAGGGGAACGCCGATACTGCCCCGCGTCAGGGTTTTGACATTACTCAGGACTAACGCTCTGTCCATACTCAATACTTCTCCGCTTTGCCGTGCTGCCTGGTAGGTCAGGGTCGAAAAACTGACGCGGGGCACCGTTTCAGGACAGTGTTCGCAAGATCCGTACCAGACCTTACAAAATTTGCCATTTCCGGCCCGGACAGTGCCTGACGCAGGCTTCGAGATACGGTATCCTTGCGCCAATTAATGCATCAGCATCCAAGCCCGAACATCCGAACACACAGGTGACCGCAATGCCCATTCACGAAGTGAAGCACCCCCTGATCCGACACAAACTCGGCCTGATGCGCCGGTCTGACATCAGCACCAAAAACTTTCGTGAACTGGCGCAGGAAGTTGGCACCCTGCTGACCTACGAGGCGACCAAAGATTTCACGCTTCAGGAAGAAACCATCGCGGGATGGGCCGGACCGGTCACCGTGGAAAAAATTCACGGCAAGAAAATCACCATCGTACCCATCCTGCGCGCCGGCCTTGGCATGCTGGATGGTGTATTGAGCCTGATTCCGGTGGCCCGGGTCAGCGTGGTTGGTCAGATCCGTAACGAAACCACCCTCGAGGCCGAGACCTATCTGGAAAAGCTGGTGGGCGAGCTGGACCAGCGCATGGCGCTGATTATCGACCCGATGCTGGCCACAGGAAGCTCGATGATCTCCACCATTGACCTGCTCAAAAAAGCCGGCAGCACCGAGATACGGGCACTGGTGCTGGTTGCCGCGCCGGAAGGCGTCAAGAAGGTGCTGGAAAAACACCCCGATGTGTCGATCTACACCGCCTCGGTAGACCAGCGCCTGAACGAGAAAGGCTACATCCTGCCGGGCCTGGGTGACGCCGGCGACAAGATCTTCGGCACCAAGCAGAAGGACGTCTGATCATGCAGGACCACACCAACGACCCCACCTGGAAGCAGGCCCTGGCAGGTTCCCAGATGCTGCTGGTCGCCTTCGGCGCCCTGGTACTGATGCCGCTGATCACCGGGCTGGATCCGAACGTCGCGCTGTTCACCGCCGGTGTCGGCACCCTGATTTTTCACGTGGTCACCGGCGGTCAGATCCCCATTTTCCTGGCATCCTCCTTTGCCTTTATCGCACCGATCATCGCCTCCAAAGGTCGATTCGGCCTTGAAGAAACTCTGGGCGGCCTGATGGCAGCGGGTATTCTCTACATCCTGCTCTCCGGCGCAGTGCGCCTGCGCGGCACCGGTTTTGTCACCCGCCTGCTGCCGCCCGTGGTTATCGCGCCCGTTATCATGACCATCGGCCTGGGCCTGGCATCGGTGGCCGTGCACATGGCCTCTGGTCGCACCGGAGACGGCGCAGCCCAACTCGTCCCCTACAACACCGCGATCTGGATCGCCATGATCTCGCTCTCGGTGACCATCGTCATGTCGGTCTGGGCAAAAGGCATTTTCCGACTGATCCCGATCATGTTCGGCGTGATTGTCGGCTACATCCTGTCGTGGTTTGCCGGCATCGTAGACACCACCCCGGTTCAGGAAGCCGCCTGGTTTGCCGTCCCCAACTTCGTCGCCCCCGCCTTCAGCTGGGGCGCCATCCTGTTCATGATCCCGGTAGCGATTGCCCCGGCCATCGAACACATCGGTGACGTCCTGGCCATCGGCAACGTCACTCGCAAAAACTACCTTGAAAAGCCCGGCCTACACCGCACCCTGCTGGGCGACGGCCTGGCCACCAGCACCGCCTCCCTGCTGGGCGGACCGCCCAACACCACCTACTCAGAAGTCACCGGCGCGGTCATGCTGACCCGCAACTTCAATCCGAAAGTCATGTGGTGGGCAGCGGGTACTGCCATCGTCCTGGCCTTCGTCGGCAAATTCGGCGCAGCACTGCAGACCATTCCGGTGCCGGTCATGGGCGGCATCCTGTGCCTGCTGTTCGGCTCCATCGCCGTGGTCGGCCTGAACACCCTGATCCGCCACCAGGTCGACCTGTCCCAGCCACGCAACCTGGTCATTGTGGGCGTAACGTTGGTGTTCGGCATCGGTAATATGGCCTTGGGCCAGCTCGAGGGCATCGCCCTGTGCGCGGTGGCGGCTATCGCCCTGAACCTGATCCTGCCAGGCGACAAGGAAGCCTGGGGCAAACGGATTTACGAACACAAAGAAGACTGAGCGGAATCGCCCAACGCTGAGACAATGGGCGTGAGAGGGCTTTCCAAAAATATCGAAGGCCAAGGATGGCCTGAGAAAAGCGCACATGGATGTGCTTGTAGCGGTTTTTGGAAAGCCCTCTCATGCCCATTGTGCACCCCAGTCAACAGGCTTGAACAGAACGAACTCCCCAATCAAATATCTCTGCGCATCTCCGGCGGAATCGGAAAGTCCGGCATACCCGGCTTGTCACCGCGCCCCTTGCGGAACTGGCGCAGCTGGAACACATAGGCCAGCACCTGTGCAATGGCCATATACAGACCGTCCGGAATCTCCTGCCCGATATCCGAATTGTGATACACCGCCCGGGTCAGCGGTGGCGTACGCAAAATCTCCACCTTGTTCGCCCGCGCAACCTCCATAATCTTGAAGGCCATCTCATCCGCGCCCTTGGCCACCACCACCGGCGCACCCATCGACATCTGGTCGTACTTCAGCGCCACCGCATAATGGGTCGGGTTGGTAATCACCACGTCCGCCGTCGGCACATCCTGCATCATCCGGCGCTGAGCCATCTCACGCTGCAACTGACGAATCTTCCCTTTGACCTCCGGTTTGCCCTCCGTGTCCTTGTATTCGTCCTTGACCTCCTGCTTGGTCATTCGCAGCTTCTTCTGGTGATCGTAAATCTGGAACGGCACATCGATGATGGCGATAATGATCGTCGCACACGCCAAGAGGAAAAAGCTCCAGGCCATCGTCCAGACCACATGGGCCATCGCCGGCACGACCGGCTCTTCAGCAATGCTCAGCAAATCTTCCGTCCTGAGGTTCAGGATCAGAATGGCCACCGACAGCACCAGCCCCACCTTGGCGATGGCCTTGACCAGTTCAATCAGTGAACGCATGGAGAACATCCGGCCCAGCCCCTTGATCGGATCCATCCGGTTAGCCTTCGGGGCGATTGCCTTGGCGCTGAACAACAGGCCACCAATGCCAATAGAGCCGGCAATCGCGGCAATCAACAACATGATGAGGATCGGGGACAAAGCAAAGGCAGCGGCTTTCGCCGACAGAATCAGCTGGACACTCATGTGCCGGGTATCGTAAATGGCTGCGCGTTCCAGGATGAAAGCGTCGCGCATAATGCCTTCAAGCGTTGCGCCAAGGCTGCCACCAAACATCAGCAAGCCGCCAGCGCCCGCCAGCAACACAGCCATGGTAGCAAGCTCTTTTGAACGGGCCGTCTGGCCATCCTCCCTCGCTTTCTCAAGTCGTCGGGGGGTTGCCTCTTCGGTTTTCTCCTGACTGTTGTCGTTCTCTTCCGCCATGACTATGGCTGCCCCTGTAACTGCCTCATAAAGTCGAAGGTTTCCCGCGTGTACTGATCAAAATGCGGCAGGAAATTGGCGTGCAGTACCCAGATAGCAAACAATCCAAAAATCAGGCCAATCGGAAAACCCAGGGCAAAGATGTTCATTTGCGGTGCTGCTCGGGTCATCACCCCGAACGAAATATTCACGATGAACACCGCAGTCACCGCCGGCAAAGCCAGCAACACCGCCGACACAAACATCCAGCTGATGCGGTGCGCCAGGTCCCATACGCCAGCCTGGCCAAGCCCCTCCATACCGATGGGCATGGTGTAGAAACTTTCAATGAAGACTTCAAACGCCACCAGGTGCCCGTTCATAACCAGAAACAGAAGCGTGATGGTGATGGTGTAGATCTGCGCCAGTACCGGCACGTTAACGCCGTTGGCCGGGTCCACCATGGAGGCAAAGCCCAGCCCCATTTGCATGGCAATCATCTGACCCGCAACCACAAATAGCTGCCACAAGGCGGTCAACGCAAACCCCATCCCCACCCCGATCAGAATCTGCTGCAGGGTAATCACCACCGCGTCAGCGCTAAACGCTTCTACTCTGGGCACTTCCGGGATCATCGGTGCGATCAGGATGGTCATCAAAAGGGCCAGCCCCAGACGCACCCGGGCCGGCACCAGCTGGGTACCGAATACGGGAATAACCATCAGGAAACTGGCCAGCCGGAACAGCGGCCAGAGATACTGCCCGACCCATTGGCCAAGCAAATCCGTACTGAGTTCGGCCGGTACCATCCGTCAGCCGATCAGAAACGGGATGCTGGAGATCAGCCGATTGGCGTGGTCCAGCAGGATAGTCAGCATCCAGGGGCCCAGCGCGATGATGACAATCAGCGTGATCAACAGTCGCGGCAAAAAGCTGAGGGTTTGCTCGTTGATCTGGGTCGCCGCCTGAAAGGTACTGACCACCAGACCGATCACCAGGCCAGGGCCAATGATGACAGCGGCCAACAGTACGATTAGCCAGAGCGCTTCACGCAGGATATCGATGACGGTTTCCGGGGTCATATTTGGCCTCCTATATCCCGTAACTGGCAGCCAGTGTGCCCATAATCAGGGCCCAGCCGTCCACCAGAACGAATAACATGATTTTGAAGGGCAACGAAATAATGATCGGTGAAAGCATCATCATACCCATGGCCATCAGAACACTGGCCACCACCATGTCGATGATCAGGAACGGAATGAACAGTATAAACCCGATCTGGAACGCTGTTTTCAGCTCACTGGTAACAAACGCCGGCATCAGCACCCAGAAGGACGCATCCTCCGGCGTGTCATACTGCACATCGGCGATGCGCATGAACAATGCAAGGTCCGACTCCCGGGTCTGCTCCAGCATAAAGCGCCGGAACGGCTGGCTCGCCAGCTCGACCGCTTCAAGTGAAGTGACTTCCTCCTGCATGTAGGGCTGCAAGCCAACCTCGTTGGCTTCTTCGAGCACCGGCTTCATGATAAAGATGGTCAAAAACAACGCCAAACCCAGCAAAATCTGGTTTGACGGCGTTGCCTGCAGTCCCAGCGCCTGGCGTAAAATCGAGAAGACAATGATGATGCGGGTGAACGACGTCATCATCATCAGCATCGCCGGCAGAAAGGTCAACGCCGTCATCAGCGCAAGGATCTGCAGGGTAACGGAATACTCCTCGGTGCCATCTTCTCCGGGAGTCAAGGTAAACGCCGGAATGCCAGGCAGGTCAGCCAACGCAGTCGGCGCCAGCAACAGGCCCGGAACAAGCAGAAACAATGGCAGGCAGCGTTTGAGCGTGGCCAGAATCATGGCGTTAGTCTTTCCTCTCGGGTGCCGACCAGGACTTGCCAATCATCCCTTGCAGGCGGCGGGCAAATTCACTCGACGGCGGATTGGCAGCATCAACGACAGGCTCGTCGAACACCTGCAGCGTGCGAATGGTTGAAGGAGTGATTCCAAGCAGAATCTGTTGCCCACCCACCTCAACCAGGGCAATGCGCTCCCGGGCACCAATGGCCAGAACAGATACTACCTTGATGGCACTGTTATTCATGCCGGTCAGGCCGCTCATCCGCCGGATCAGCCAGGCACAACCATAAATAACCGCTACCACCGCCAGCAAACCCACACCCAGGCTCATGATGGTGCCAACCGTATCCGGCGCGCTGCGGGCGGCGTCACCTGCCGGTTCGGCAGCCTCCTCCGCCAGCGCCGGCAGTGCAGCAACAACGGACAGCATGAAAGCGAGAATGCGCCGCATGCTATTTCTGCAGCCGTTTGATCCGCTCACCCGGACTGATCACGTCGGTCAGGCGGATACCAAACTTCTCGTTTACCATAACCACTTCACCGTGAGCGATCAGTGTGCCATTGACCAGAACGTCCAGTGGCTCACCGGCCAGCCGGTCCAGCTCGATCACCGAGCCCTGGTTAAGCTGCAGCAGATTGCGGATGGGGATCTGGGTGTTACCCACTTCCATAGAGATGGTTACCGGAATGTCCAGAATCACATCAATGTCTGGCGAGTCGCCGCCAGTCACACCTGCATCTTCTCCGAACTCTTCCATGGGCGCCGCGCGCACGCCCTGACCGCCGGTGTCCTCATCGGTACCATCGGCCTCGGCCATGGCTGCCGCCCACTCATCCTCACGGCCGTCGTCTGACTCGCCGTCCCCTGAGCCGGTGTCCTCCATTGCCGCTTCCCATTCAGCCGCCAGCTTCTCGTCTTCGCTGAGCTCCTGCTTGTCTTTCTTGTCGTCCTCAGCCATTGCGTCCCACCTTCAGTTGTTTCTTCACCCTGGGCAATGTTGCCCGCTCATGAATTCTCAGTGCCAGTTTCCCGTCGCGGGTCCCCATCGTGGCCTTGTAGATCGGAATACCGTTGGCGGTCACCGTCAGGAAGTCCGGCATTTCAACCGGGATCACATCTCCGGCTTTGAGTTTGGCGATGTCCCGGAGTGATATCCTGCGCCGGCAAACCATCGTGTTGATCGGCACGTTCACTTCTTTGACGTCTTCCTGCAGGGCATTGACCCAGCGCTCGTCCACATCATCGATGTCGCTCTGAACGCCGGCATCCAGCACATCCCGAATGGGCTCTATCATCGAATAGGGCAAGGCAAAATGCAGCTCACCGCCACCGCCGTCCAACTCAATGTGGAAGGTGCTGACCACCACGACTTCACTGGGGCTGACGATATTGGCCATGGCCGGGTTGACTTCCGAGCTCAGATATTCAAAGTCGACTTTCAGTACCGCGTGCCAGGCCTCTTTCATGTCTGTGAACACCTGATTGAGCACCATCTGCACAATCCGGGTTTCAGTGGGCGTGAATTCGCGCCCCTCGATCTTGGCGTGCCGGCCCTCACCCCCAAAAAAGTTATCAACCAGTTTGAACACCAACTTTGCGTCCAGCACAAACAAGCCCGTACCGCGCAGCGGGCGAACCTTACAGAGGTTGAGGCTGGTAGGCACATAGAGGGTATGTATGTATTCGCCAAACTTCATGATCTGCACGCCACCGGTCGACACATCGGCATTGCGGCGCAGCAGATTGAACAGGCTGATCCGAGTGTATCGGGCGAACCGTTCGTTGATCATTTCGAGGGTGGGCATGCGGCCACGGACGATGCGGTCCTGACTGGCCAGATCGTAATTCTTTACGCCGGTCTCATCGGTCTCTTCATAGGTATCGATGTCCCCGTCATCCACACCGTGAAGGAGCGCATCAATCTCGTCCTGTGACAATAAGTCCTGCATACCTGATCCTGCCCTGAGATTCGTTTACCCGACGGTGTATCTGGACGGCGCGCCTATTGCACCACAAAGTTCCTGAACAACACCTGTTTGATTTCAGGTTCGCCCTCCTGAACCAACACCTCGTTTACCGTGACCAGCATTTGCCCGGCAAGCGCGGCCCTGCCATCGGGTGTCTGTAATTCATTGAAATCGCTATTACCCAACACGGTCACCAACTTGCTTCGAATCAAGGGCATGTGAGTGTCAGCTGCCACCAGCGCGGCTGGGTCTTTCGCCTCAAAAGACAGGTGCACCTGGGCATAACGTTGGCGCCCCTGGGCCTGAACTGTCGTAACCAATGCCCGCTCAAGGTCGGTGTAGGTACTGGCGACGAAGGTCGGCTCTGCGGGAACACTGCTCTCCGCATCGCTGCTCTGCGCAAAACCATCGCCCAGAAACCAGAGCGTTCCGACGACCGACAAAGCCACCGCCAGAATGATGATGACCGCCAGCATGATGATAAGCTTCAGCTTACCTTTTTTGGCGGGTGCCTGTGCCGCGTTGTTCTCAGCCATAATGTTCGCTTTGTCAGATTTTTGTCGGTCAGAACAGGTCTGACGGACTTTTCAGGATTAATGCAAAGGGCGGGCCAGAACTCCCATCCCCCCGGTTCAGAACCGCAGTTTAGCGCTGCCGACAAGGATGGGCAAAGAGCTTTGAAAGGTCAGGCAAAAGCGATCAAAAAACGTACAGCATCAAGCGAAGATATCAACCTCGCCTTTCCAGGCAAGATCAAGACCGCCGGGGTCCGGCAGCTGGTCATCCACATCGGCGCCGGCGACTCCTGTACCATTCCCGCCGGAACCACCCTGACCATCATCATCGCTCTGGCTACCGGTCTGCCGGTCAGGCTGATCGGATACGTCAAACTGGCTCAGCGACAAGCCCTGCTCCCCCAGCATATCCCGCAGTCGATGGGAATGCAGCTCAAGCTGCTCCCGAACGACCGGGTTGGCAGCGTGCACGGTCACGGTGGCCTGATCATTCTGCACCCGAACCTTGACCTCCATCGGCCCCATATCCGGGGGCGTCAGATGAATCTCGGCAACCGAAAGATTGCGCGCGGTCAGCCAGCTAAGCTTGCCCATCACCTTGTCGCCCCACTCCGCCTGCCCTACCGGCACATCGACAGAGGTTGAATAACCGCGCAACGGCACCGCTGTTTCTGCCGCCAGCCGCGCAGGTTGCGCGGCCTGCTGTGAGGCCAGCTCAAGCGTTGCCTGGAACTTTGGCGTCGCCAGCGCGCTTGCCGGATCCACCGGCCGTGAGCTCTCGCCGGCAACGCCTGCAGAGAGCAGCTCGGTCAACTGGTTGCTTAAGGTCATGGCGGTACCATTACCGGCATTTTGTTGTGTGCTCTGGCCATTCAATGTGCCGGGCAGACCTGCAATCGGTGACAAAACGGGTGTCAGGGCCGCGCCTGTATCAGACTGCGGCAACGCATTGCCTGCAGGCATCATGAGAGACTGCAAGCTGGCAAAGGTCATGGGTGCGAACTCTTCCGGCAACGCATCGGCCTGCGAATCCTGGGCCGCAACAGCCTTGTCACCCTGAGCCTGCTCAACGGAAGGCCCCGGCTTTTTCGACGAGTCTGAGGATCGGGCTTCAGCAGCCTCTTTGCCGTCCTTCTTCTCGGCACTCCTGGCGTCCCGGCGGTCCTGCGCAGCCTGACGCTGATCGTGGCGGGCAGCCTGCTTCTGATCCAGGCGCTTCTGCTCAGCCCTCGACACCTGATCAAACCGGCTGTCACTGCCTGAATCGCGGGCACCCGAAGGCTTGGCTGTTGCTATATCCTGTTTGGCGCCAGGAACTGGCGCCTGAGGGAGAATTGTCTGCTGCATGGCAACCTCTTGCCGCTGTATCAACCTGAGTCAGCCACTTTCGGGCTTCTGCGTAGGTATGTGCAAAAGCAATGCCAGAACTATTCTCAGGAAGCCTCGCCAAACGCTTCCAGGCGCGAGCTTACCTCGGCAAATTCCTCTTCAATGGCGGCAATGATGGCAGGAGCCGTTGCCAGCGTGCCGGCTTTACCCAACTGCTCGGCTCTCATGCACAACTCGCCAAGATGCGGCGCACCAATGTTGATACAGCTACCCTTAAAGCTGTGAGCCGCTTTGGCAAACGCGTCGGCATCTTTCGCTTTCAAAGTCTCCCGAAGGCTATCCAGACGGGTTCGAGAATCCGCCAGATAGGTCTGGATAAGAACCTCAAACTCATCTTCCATGACATCCTGCAATTCAGCCAGCGCCTCTTCGTCAAGATGTGGTTTGTCAATCATCAGCGATCCTCTGTGTTTCGTTACAATCAGGCTGGACACCGTCAATGCCTTCGGCAGCCTCCCAATCATAAACAAGTTCCACGTGGTTGCCGCGACCATGCACCCGCAAATGACGGGCCATTCGCCTCACCATATCGAGGCCGCGACCTGCATATCTGGGGCCTGACGCCTGGTTTACGTCAGACAACTTCTCAAAATAATGCTCAAAATCATAGCCCTGACCACTGTCCTCACAGACAACCTTCAGCTGTCCACCGATTGCCGTAGGCTGGTGGCTCAATGAAAAACGAATGTAATGGCCATTGGTTTCGGAGAGTCGACGTTTCCGCTCCTGGTAATAGTGGCCAAAGCCCTCGGGCGACGCTTTCAACTCTGACGGCAACTGCAACACACCATGCTCGAGCGCGTTGTTGTAGAGCTCTGACAACAGGGTGTAGACCTCTCCACTCTTTCTGCGCAGCCCTGGTACCTCCATGCAGATATGTAACAGCAGTGGTAATGGACTGAAATCGGCCAGCGTCTGTTCGCGGACTTCATAAACGCAATGCCAGTCAACCGGCCCCAGCAAAGCCGACTCCGGCGGGCGATCGTTCTGAGCCTGATGCTGACGATACGGAATAATCCGCAGCGCGCACACCGTGAGATCGTCTGTCGCCTCAGGTTTTCCGGTAAACTCCTGAACTTTTGCCATCAACGCATGGAAGGGCGTCTCGCCCGGCTGCAACTGGTCAAGGACCTGTCCAACCCGAGCCTCACCAAATTGCTGACCCTGTTTGTTGCTCGATTCCGGGAATCCGTCAGTCATCACAATAACCTGATCACCGGGCACCACCGACCAAACGGTCATGGACGCACTGAACTGCTCCGGTGACTGAACCCCCAGGGGCAAATGCCCGGAGGGTATGGCAATGCGCTCGCCGTCTGCCCGCACCAGCCAGCCATCCGGTAGCCCGCCATTCCAGGTGCGCAGCTGACCAAGCTTGAAATCGGCATCCAACATCGCGCCACAACAAAACATACCAGTCGGAAGGATTTTGCACAGCTTACGGTTGATCTCCCGAAGAATATCAGCCGCACTGAAGCCCTTGGTCGCCATACCATAAAAGATCTCGGCTACCGGCATGGCACCGATGGCCGCCGGCAGTCCGTGCCCGGTGAAATCCCCCATGAAGATAAGCGTTCCCCCACCGGGGCGGTCCGCAGCAAACAGCACATCACCGTTGAACACCGACATGGGCGACGCGTGGTAACAGATGTTATCGGCGTTCAGGCAACCGGTGTGAGCAACATTGTCAAAGACCCTCCGGGCAATCCTCTGTTCCTCGACCAGGGCCTCATTTTGCCGACGGATCTGATCACGCTGATCCGAAAGCACCCGGTGCATCAAGCGCATCCGGTTGAAGGCGTTGATCTTGGCCTCCAGAATAACTCGGTTATAGGGCTTGACCAGGAAGTCATCCCCGCCTGCCTCCAGACAACGGGCCAGTTCAGTGGCATCCGAAAGCGAGCTGAGGAAAATAAGCGGGACCATCTGCTCACCCGCCAAGACCTTGATCTGCCGTGCGGCCTCCATGCCATCCATCCGGGGCATCAGGGCATCAAGCAGAACAATATCCGGCTGAATCTCCACGAACAGCGCCACAGCCTCAATGCCATCCCGGGCCTCAAACACACGATGGCCCAGGCGCCGGACAAGGGCGGAGAGGATCAGTCGGTCGCTGTCGCTGTCCTCAGCGATCAGCACCTTCAAGGCGCCAGCCTCAGCGGATACTGAAAAGCTGCTCAAAATTGGAGATAGCGAGGATGCGACGAACATCGCTGTTGCAGTTCTCGACGGAAACCCGCGCGCTGTCGCCGCCGGCGTGGTCTCTTAACAACAGCAACATGCCAAGCGCGGAGCTGTCGAGGTAGGTAGTATCAGAAAGATCAATGATGTAACGGGTCACTGACGAATCGCTATGCTCATAGGCATCGCGAAAGGCCTGGTGTGTACTGAAATCAAACCGGCCCTGCACCCGAATTGTCAGAGTCTGACCGTCATCACTCCGGCGCGCTTCTATTGGCATTCCATGCTCCCTTTGCGCTGTGCTTCAACGCCCATTGGCAATCCCCTTGTTTGGCTAGCGACCTTATCTGACTAAGCATAGCCAAATTGCCAGAAAATGCATCTGTTATGACGGATCCAGATCATCGCCCGCGCTCAGCGGTGTTTTCGGGCGAACGCGCGGCCCGCTGCCTCATCGGCCAGCTTCTGCTCGCTCAGATCGCGAGCCTTCTGCTCCTGTTGCCGGCAGGTTTCGATGTATTTTTCCATGCCCCGGCGGCGCTCCCAGGCCTGCAACCACTCCACCCTCCGGGCTTCGAACACCTGCTCAGCCTGCTGCAACTGCCGGTTCTGCTGAACAATCACCTGGTCCAACTGGGCGATAAAGGCCTGCCAGGCCTGCAACCGGGTGACCGGCACCACACCTTGCTGGGTGGCACGAATCTGTTCGCGGTATTCCTGCTGGTAGCGCTCAAGGTTCGCCACCTGCTCACGATGGGCCTCTACCTGCTTTCGGGCCTCACCCAAACGCTCCATGGCTTGCTGCTCTTTGCGTTGCTCAAGGTTCAGAACCGTTTCCAGCCGTTTTGAACGCAACATCAACTGTCACTCCGGTCAGCGGCAGCGCCGGGGTTGGTTGTCTTGACGCGATCAGGGGAACGACGTTCAGGTACCACGTCCAGTAACTGCGCGATGCTTTGTTTCAAAGGCGAGCTCTGGTTAAGGTCCTGCTGCAGGAATTGGCGCATGTTGCTTATGTGCTGAATCGCAAAGTCGGTTTCAGGGTCAGAGCCTTTAACGTAAGCGCCCACGCTGATCAAATCACGGGCCTGCTGATATCGGGAGTACACCTGTTTGAAGCGCTGCGCACGGGCAAAGTGTTCGGGGGCCGTTACCTGGGGCATGACCCGGCTGATCGAAGCCTCCACATCGATGGCCGGGTAATGCCCCTCTTCTGCCAGCCGGCGCGACAGCACAATGTGCCCGTCCAGAATGGCACGGGCAGCATCGGCGATCGGGTCTTGCTGATCGTCGCCCTCGGTCAGGACGGTGTAGAAGGCTGTAATAGAGCCACCGCCGGGGCGGCCGTTACCCGTTCGCTCTACCAGTTGCGGCAACTTGGCAAACACGGAAGGCGGATAGCCTTTGGTGGCCGGCGGCTCGCCCACGGCCAGAGCAATCTCCCGCTGGGCCTGAGCGTAACGGGTCAAAGAATCCATCAGCAACAATACCCGCTTGCCCTGGTCGCGATAGTACTCCGCAATCCTCGTGGTGAGCATTGCCGCACGAAGGCGCATCAGGGGCGAGTCGTCCGCTGGGGACGCGACCACCACCGAACGAGCGAGGCCTTCGTCCCCAAGGATATCTTCAATAAATTCCTTGACCTCACGGCCACGCTCGCCAATGAGACCAACCACCGTAATGTCGGCATCGGTAAACCGGGTCATCATGCCCAGCAGCATACTTTTACCCACACCACTGCCCGCAAACAGACCCAGCCGCTGGCCCTGACCTACGGTCAATAATGAGTTTATAGCGCGAATTCCGACGTCCATGGACTGACGCACCGGCGCCCGGTTGAGGGGGTTGATGATGTCTCCGGTCAGTGCCACACGCGCTTCTGCCTGCAACGGTCCTTTGCCGTCCAACGGATCGCCGGCACCATTGACCACACGCCCCAGCATCTGCGGCCCTACCGGCACCCGGCTGGCAGACGACAGAGGAACGACGCGGGCTCCGGGCTTAAGGCCTTCAATGGCGGTCAGAGGCATCAGATAGACTTTGTCTTCCTCGAACCCGACCACTTCGGCTTCAACACTGCCAGTGCCCTCACCTTCGATGACGCAACGGTCACCGACAACCATCGGGCAACCAACGCATTCCAGTGTCAGGCCAACCATCCGGGTCAGACGACCGGACAATTCCGGCGCGGGTTCCGCTGCAATCGCACCCTGCAGCTGGCGTAACCGATCAGCCAGACGTGAGGTCATCGCCCTCATCCTGTTCGGTTGGGGAATCCGAGTTGGCCATACCCGACTCGCTCAAAACATCCCGGTGAAAATCGCTCAGCTCCCCCATCAGGGTGTCGAGCTCCTCGTTATCGCCACTGGCGTTGTCACTTAGCTGCTCTTCGAGCATGCCCTGGACGGCTCTCTGGAAACGCTTCTCAACGGTGTAATCCACCAGGCTGTGCCTGGACTCCACCCGACAACCGCCCGGCAAAACGGTGTCGTCTTCAATCACAGAGGGGCTCACTTCCAGGCGCTCAGCCACTTCCCGCACCGGCTCAAGATCGTCCGGATGGATGTGGATGCGAACGTTGTCAGCGGTCGAGGGCAAGGCCGCCAGAGCCTTGCGCACAACCTGTCGGATCTGGGAAGAGTCCATGCTCAGCTCTCGGTAAACCACGGCACGAGCCAGCACCGTGGTCAGGTTGACCAGCACCGACTCCAGCTCTTCCTCATGGCGCTGTATCGGCAGCACCAGTTCACCCATCAGGTGTTCGAGGCGATCAATACGAGACTCCATCTCTTTGCGGGTCTCCTCGGCGGCCTGTTGGCTGCCATGATCCCGGCCTTCCACCTCACCGGCGCTATAGCCTTCTTTGTGGCCCTCGGCTCGGCCTTGCTCGAAACCTTCCTGATGGCCCGCCTCTCGCCCTTCCTGAAAGCCGTCTTCTCTGGCGGCCTGCCGGATTTCCTCCAGGTCAGACGCCGTCAGAGGCTTCACTTCCTGTTCATGGATAACCTGATTGCCCCGCTCATCCAGCAACGGCAGCTCCCACCGCTCCCAGGCGGTCAGCTGTTCTTTCGGGATGCGCTTGGTGTCCTGATCCGAGTCTTTCATCACATCATTTCTTCACCGGCACCGCCCAGCGAAATCTCGCCGGCTTCTGCCATGCGGCGGGCAACGCTGATGATGTCTTTCTGAGCGGACTCCACTTCGCTGACCTTGACCGGGCCTTTGGCTTCCAGATCATCCTGCAGCAGCTCCGCGGCGCGCTTGGACATGTTCTTGAAGATCTTATCCTTGACCGCTTCGTCGGAGCCTTTGAGCGCCACCACCAGCACCTCGGAAGAAACTTCCCTGAGCAACGCCTGAATACCCCGGTCGTCCACCTCTTTCAGGTTGTCAAAGACAAACATGAGATCTTCAATGGTAGAGGCAAGATCCGGATCCATATCTTTTATGGAATCCATCAGGTTGCCCTCAATCCCTCGATCCATAAAGTTCATAATGTCGGCAGCCCGCTTGACCCCGCCAATACGACTGGTCTGGGCTGCGGAGCCTCCAGAAAACTGTTTTTCAAGAATATCGTTGAGCTCTTGCAGGGCCTGGGGCTGGATACTTTCCAGGGAGGCAACCCGCATCATCACGTCCAACCGGACTTTGTCATCCAGAGTTGCCAGAATTTCGGCAGCCTGATCCGGGTCAAGGTAGGAAATAACGATCGCCTGGATCTGGGGATGCTCGTAACGGATGATATCGCCGACGGCTCTTGGCTCCATCCATTTGAGGGTGTCCAGGCCTGTGGTGTTGCCGCCAACCAGAATACGGTCAATCAGGCTCGCAGCTTTGTCGTCACCCAGAGCCTGAGTCAGCATGGCGCGGATGTAGTCGTCGTTGCCCACGCCCAGCCCGGTTTGACCGCCAACAGCGTCAACAAACTGATCAATAACAAAGGTGACGTCGTCTTTGCTCACGTCTCGCATCTGGGCCATCGCCACGCCCACACGTTGAACCTCCTTCGGGCCCATATGCTTCAGCACTTCAGCGGCGTCTGCCTCGCCCAGCGACATTAACAGGATCGCCGCCTGCTCAACTCGCGGAATCTTGCGCTGCTGCTTTCTGGGGGTGTTATCACCCTGAAACTGGCTGTTTTCTTCAGTCATCGACGTTCACCCACTGGCGCATGACCTGAGCAACCCTGGCGGGGTCTTCTGCAATCAGGCCTTTGAGAGCATTCAATTGCCTATCATAGCTGTCTGTGGCCCCGGGCAAAAGCAAGTCATCCTGAGACGACATCGCCGCCCTGAGCGCATCGCCACCCTCTATGCCATCAAGCCCGCCGCCGTAACTGTCGCTGTCTGAATCGTCGCCACGTTCCTGGCGCCCGGTGCCAGACAGACTCTTGAGGGTTGGCCGCAGCAATCCGAGTACCAGGATAAGAATGACCAGACCTGCAAGCACCTGCTTCATCAAGTCCCAGAACCAGGGCTGTGTCCAGAAGCCCGGCGTGTCAAATTCAACGGCCTCTTCCTGGGCGAAGGCCGTGTTCATCACCGTAACACTGTCACCCCGAGCCGCCGAATAGCCAACCGCGTCGCGCACCAACATGCTCAGGCGCTGCAACTCTGCTTCCGGCCAGGGTTCGAAGGTTACTTCACCGGTTTCCGGGTTGACTACCCGCATGTCGTCGACCGCCAGTGCAACGGTAACGCGTTTAACGCCACCCATCTCCTGTCGGGTATAGCTGACCGTGCGGTCGATTTCATAATTGCGGGTAGACTCACGGCGCACGTTGACCGGCGGCGCTGCCGGAGCCCCTTCACCGTCCGCCCCGGCAACCTCTTCAGGGACGGTAGCATTGCCCGGAGGCTGGTTGGCCAGCGCACCCGGTATGCCGCCATTCATTCCGGCTCCGCGCTGCTCGCTCAGCTCACGCTCGCTGCGAACGGCCTGCTGTTCCGGATTGTACAATTCTTCCGCTCGCTCCACTGCGGAGAAGTCGAGATCAGCACTGACTTCTGCGCGGTATCGACCGTTGCCTACGATGGGCGAGATCATCGACGCCACCCGGCGACTCAGACGCTCTTCCACCCTTGAGGTGTATTCATACTGGTCTTTCATCCGGTCAACGTCGCCACGGGCTTCGTCGCCGGTCAGCAGGTTGCCATTCTGGTCAACCACGGTTACCTGCTCACGGTTCATCATGGGCACGCTACCGGCCACCAGGTTTACAATGGCCCGAATCTGCTCCTGCTCCGGCCTGCGACCGGCAAATACCTCCAGAAACACCGATGCCGTCGGTTCGCGCGCGTCCCGGATAAACACCGAGCGCTCGGGAATGGCCAGATGCACCCGGGCATTACGAACTCCCCGCATGGTCGAAATGGTGCGAGCCAATTCACCCTCAAGGCCACGGCGATAGCTGATGGTTTCCATAAACTGGGAAGTGCCCAGACCGCGATCCTGATCCAGCAGTTCGTAACCGATCGTTTTACGGTCGGTTACGCCCTCAGCCGCGAGCTTGAGGCGGGCGTTATGAACTTCTTCCGACGGCACCAACAGCGCACCCGTGCGTGAGTCCATGCGGTAGGTGATGCCGTTGCTGTCGAGAATGCTGGTGACGTCCTGCGGATTGTAGGCAGAAAGATCTCCGACCACCGGCTGATAGTTCGGCTCCTGTGCCCAGAGCACCACGGCAAAACCCAGTGCAACGCTGGCTGCAAGCCCCACCATCAGTCCGATCTGTCGGAACAGATTCAGTTTATTGAAGCCAAGCAACAGGTTGCTGCGGCTTTCCGATGCGTCTGTGTCCTGGGTTGCCGGCACGTCAGAGGCAGTAGTTTGTGCAGGTACGCTTGCCATGCGGGTGCTCCGTTATCAGATCGGCATATTCATGATGTCTTCGTAAGCCCGCACTACCCGGTTACGCACCTGGGTAAGGGCCTCGAAAGACACAGACGATTTCTGGGCGGCGATCATCACCCGGGTGATGTCGACATTAGGATCGCCCATGTCATAGGCCGTGCGCAGCTCGTTGGCCTGCTTCTGCGAGTCATTCACGTTGCTGACCGCATTGCCCAGCATATCGCTGAAGCTCGGGATTTCGCGGGGTTCCTGAACGCTGCGGGGGCCATCAATACGGCCACGAACCGATTGATCCTGCTCGACGCGCTGATTCTGCATCATCTGTGAACGCAGTGAACGGATGTCGGACAAAACACTGTTGATGTCGGCACGCTGAACCATATCTCTCTCCAGGCTAACCCCACAGGGGTGACGCTTGTTCTTTACTTACAGGAGACAAAGCAAACAGCAGGCCAAAACTATTTTTTTGTTAATATTCAGTATATTGATGACTTTTACCATGGCTGCCAGGCAACCAGCGCCAGACATTTGACAGAGGCAGGAGAAGCATTAACGCGGGAGATAAAAAAGTGGCACCCGTAGGGTGCCAGAAGGAGTATGGTTGCACGATAACAGACAAGAACTATGCCATAGCCAGCTCAGACTCAAGATCGATACCGGCGTCGCGCATTTGCGCGAGCTTGTAACGCAGGGTTCGGGGACTGATCCCCAGATGCTCTGCGGCACGGTTGCGACGACCGCGCTCCCTCTTGAGTGTCTGAATAATGATACGGAACTCTTGCTGACGCAGATCATCACCCAGTGAACTCGCCTCGGAAAATGCCTCATCACTCGACACAATCTCCGGGTCGACCGTCAGGTTGCCTGGCTCAACCGGTTCAACATCCGGCAATGGCGCCGTCAGCTGCGCCGCCGGGACGGCCTGACTGCTCAACTCCGAACGGCCAGTAATGCCAAGCTCGAGACACAAATCTTCCTGATGGATAACGTTTCCTTGCTGCAGCACCAGGGCACGCTGAATTGCGTTATCCAGCTCCCGGACATTGCCCGGCCAGCTGTGACTGGCCAGAGCCCTGCGGGCATCCTCAGCCAGGGTGAGCCCGGTCAGTTTCATTTTGCGACAGTGTTTTTTCAGTAAATATTTGGCCAGCGGCAGGATATCCAGCGGACGCTCGCGCAGGGGTTGCCAATGCATCGGGAACACCGTTAACCGGTAATACAGATCTTCCCGGAACTTACCCTCACGAACATAATGACCAAGATCCCGGTTGGTGGTGGCGATAACCCGCACGTCCAGCGTAATGGTCTTGCGCCCACCCACTCGCTCCACTTCCCGCTCCTGAAGCACCCTCAGCAGTTTGGACTGCAAACCAAGCTCCATTTCCGAGATTTCGTCCAGCAGAATGGTGCCGCCATTGGCCTGCTCAAATTTGCCCGGTGACGAGGCCACCGCGCCGGTGAAGGCGCCTTTCTCATGGCCAAAGAGAATGGCCTCGAGCATATTCTCGGGAATCGCCGCACAGTTAATGGCGACAAAGGGCTGGTCCGCCCGCGGTGACTGTTGGTGAATATAGCGGGCCAGCACTTCCTTACCGGTGCCGCTTTCACCGGAGATCATCACGGTCGAATCACTGGCGGCCACCTTTGCAGCCAACTGGAACATTCGCTTGCTGATGGGGTCTTCCGCGATGGCCTCATCACTGCTCCTCTGGCGACTGCCGCCCACCACTTTGGTGACGGCATCGACCAGCACCTGGGGCTCAAACGGCTTGACCAGGTAATCAATAGCGCCGGACTGCATGGCAGACACCGCATGGCTGATCTGACCGTAAGCTGTAATCAGCATCATCGGCAGCCCGGGATAGTGGCGCTGCACCTCCGCCAACAGTTCATGCCCCGACATACCCGGCATGTTTACATCACTTACGACCATATCGACCGGATTGCGCGCGAGGCTCACCAGAGCCTCCTGCCCGTTGGCGGCTTCATGCACCTGAAATTTTGCCAGCTCCAGCGTGGTTACCAGCGCATCACGCAAGTCCCGGTCGTCTTCAACTATCAGAATCTGGGCCTTAGCCATGCTATTCGCCTCCAACGTCTATTCGTTATGCTCTGCCGGTCAGGGTTGGCAATTGCAGTGTTGCCACCGCCCCGCCCTGCGCCGGTGAGTAGATGGAAAACTGGCCTTTGTGGGCCTTGACCACCGCCTGCACGACTGCCAGACCAAGACCGGTACCGTGGGATTTTGTGGTGTAGAAAGCTTCGGTAACACGACTGGCCTGCTCTGGAGAAAAGCCCGGACCATTGTCCCGCACTTTGACTTGCATGCCCTGTGCAGAAGAGTCGAGTTCAACTTGCACATCGGTAGCCCCGGCTTCCAGGCTGTTGTTGACCAGGTTCATACAGGCGCCCACCAGAGCATCCCGATTGCACATGAGCCGGCATAGCTCGTTAATGCGGTTGGTCAGCGACACCGTTGCGTTGCCCGTTGGATTCAGACCTTCAACAGCAGCTTCAAGAGACACCGCCAACTTACTGGCCGACAGTTCTTCGGCGAGGCGTGTCTCACCTCGGGCAAAAATGAGCATGTCACGGACCTGCTGCTCCAGATGGGTCAGCCGTGACATCAGGCGGGAGGCACAGCGTTGACGCAACTCTTCATCCAGCTCTGGCTGGCTGAGATGGCCACCATAGAGAATGGCGGCCGACAAGGGCGTACGAATCTGGTGCGCCAGCGACGCAACCATCTTGCCCATGGCAGACAGTCGTTGCGCGTGCGCAAGCTGGGACTGTAACTGACGGGTTTCGGTCAGATCGGTCAGCAAAATAAGCTGGCCGGGCTGGTTCTCCATGGTACGGATTTCAATACTGACGCGCCGGCCGTCCTTCAGGGAAACTTCGTGGCCGTCATCGCTACGGGGCGAAAAACACCGCCGGATCACATCCACCCAGCGCTCTCCGTCCAGGGGTTCCCCCAGAAGCGCGATGGCAGCCGGGTTGCACTGGCTCACAGAACCCTGTTTGTCGAGCACAACCACGCCCGCGGGCAACGCCTTCAGCAAAGTAGACAGGCGATCAGCCAGCTGCTCTTTCGCTTCCAGCTCCTGCTGGCGCTGGTGGGTTTCGTGCGACAGTTCGCCGGAAAGCTGGTTGACCCGGGATTCAAGAGTTCGGTAAGAGTCGGTAATCTGACGCGACATGCGGTTGAACAGCTCAAGGGCTGAATCGACCGCCTCGTCATCCTGCTGCGGAAACAAAGCCGTCACCTTGTCGTTCACATCAGCGGCAGCGTTGGTGCCCGCCTTCTGGTGCGCAGATTCCATGACAATGTGTGCGTGACTCATAACCTTCCCCCTGACGGATCCGGAACGGACCTTCGGACTTTCGTTCAGGTTTGGTTAAGCCAACACTGTGCCAACTTGAGTTTTCTTATATTTTTCAGTAGGTAGGAATATTCATCGAGGAGCGAACGACAACTTTCCGTCATTCAGAAACAGGAACGGCGTCACAGGTTACAAACCTTTGACGCCGTAACGAGGCGCTGATCAGCTTTCGTCCGAGTCATCCCGAAGGCCGTACTTGCGCACCTTCTCCACCAGCGTGGTTCGCCGGATACGCAGTTTTTCGGCCGCCCTCGCGACCACTCCGCTCGCCTCGTCCAGCGCCTGCTGAATCAGCTGTTTCTCCAGATTGGACAGGTAATCTTTCAAATCAATGCCATTAACCGGCAACAGTGCCGGCGCATCCAGTCCGACCAGGCCGGGAATGGAAGGCATGCCGTTGTCTTCCACCGGGCGATTTTCATCGTAATCGTCCACGTAACGGAATTTTTTGGGCAACTCCTGCACACCAATGACTCCGTACGGGTGCATGATGGCAAGACGTTCAACCAGGTTCGCCAGTTCGCGGACGTTACCCGGCCAGTCATGACGACACAGGCTCATGATCGCAGCGGAATTCATGCGCAACGATCCCCGCTTCTCTTTTTCCATGCGGGAAATCAGCTCATTGATCAGCAGCGGAATATCTTCAACACGCTCCCGCAAGGCCGGCATTTCGATGGGGAACACGTTGAGTCGATAATAGAGATCTTCGCGAAAATCACCGGACTCAATCATTTCCTCAAGATGCTTGTGGGTAGCCGCTATAACCCGAACATCTGCCGATTGAGTGCGGTTGCTGCCAACCCGTTCAAAGGTGCGCTCCTGCAAAACCCGCAAGATTTTGACCTGCATACTCAAGGGCATGTCACCGATTTCATCAAGAAACAGGGTGCCGCCTTCGGCCAACTCAAAGCGCCCGACCCGGGAGGTAATGGCACCGGTGAATGCGCCCTTTTCATGGCCGAACAGTTCGCTCTCGAGCAACTCAGCGGGAATCGCTCCGCAATTAACCGGCACAAAGGGTTTGTCGCGGCGCGCCGAGTGATAGTGCAGGTTACGGGCAACCACCTCTTTGCCGGTCCCCGATTCACCGGTAATCAGCACGCTGACGTCTTTGTCCGCGACCTGTTCCATCAGCTGGCGTACCTGCTGAACCTTGCGACTGGTGCCCACCAGGCTACGGAATAATTGCACGCCGCGTTGCTGACCGCGTTCCAGGCTGCGACTGAACTGGTCGCGATAGATCTGGGCACGATACAGCGAATCCACAAATTTGGTGTAATTGAGCGGCCATTCCATTCTGGCGATGATCCGGGCGCTGTCGTCGTCCGACACGCCCTTCAGCTCCGGGTCGCCCACCAACAAAATCGGCAGGCCTTGCATGAACTTACAGATGCCGGTTACGTGCCGCACACTGCCGGCGTCTTCACCGTTGATGATCGCAGCGCCGATCCCGGCCCTGGCCAGATCGTCGTCGCACTCCAAAAGCGCCAAGGCTTCGTCGCCGGCCACAACCTGCTCTTCGCCGACAAACTCAAGAATGGTGATCAGGTCCTTTCGTCTGGATTCGTCCTCACTCAGCACCAGCACTTTGTTGTTTTTGGACATTCACGGAAATCTCTTGGGAATTTGTGCGGTATTTAAGACTGTCTGGGCGCCAGAGTCAATTTTATGACGCTATCTTCGGGGGTTGTTGAAACGTTCTGGTAGGCTCGTGCGGCGTTTCGATTTTCATTGACACCTTTGATTGATTCGCGGGCCTCATCACGGGCTTTGACAGCCACCTGATTGGCGGATTCCACAAACTCGTTCAGGGCTTCCAGCCGATCACGGATCAACACAGGATCAATGCGACCTGCTTCAAGTTCCACCATCAGCGGCTCGATGGTCGGCTTTACCCGGGCATTCAGCTCGGCCAGCTGCTCCCAGTTCTGGTCGGAAAGGGCCTGACTCAATTCGGAGCGAAGTTGGTCCAGTTGTTCAAGAAGGGCTTGGGAGTCTGCCATGTCGTCTTCTCCACGGATGGGGCGAGTCACTGACCTGGCAAACGGGTCCGTCAAGGGCGCCACCCTGATGGTGTACGCCCCTGACTCGAGGTCTAGCGGCGAGCTGCCCGACGGGCCGCTGCTGCAGTAAACTCGTTGCCACGATACCCAGGTGCAAAATTGTAGGCCGGATAACCGTCGTCCAGGCCATCAATGTAATAACGCTGAGCTTTCAGATCATACGTCATTTCCATAGTGGTCCAGAAGACCGGCACACTGTAAAAAACAATGTTGTGGGCTTCTGACACACGCCAGAGCTCTCCGGCATCGTCATATTCTTCAGTCGCCAGTATCTGCCAGCTGTCCTCATCAATGTAGTAGACGCGGCGATCGTAGATGTGGCTGATGCCGGTGCGGCGCTTGGCCTCTACCACCCACACCCGATGCAATTCATAGCGTGCCAGGCTCTGGTCGATGTGATTCGGCCGCAGAACATCACCCGGGCGTACATTCTCATCGTGCAGCTTGTAGGCGTTGTACGGAACGATCAGTTCGCGCTTGCCCTTCAGTTCCCAGTCATACTGGTTTGGGGCGCCGTTATACATGTCTTTTTGATCCACTGACCGCAGTGACGACGAGTTCGGCAAGTCAGTCTCGTAAGCCAGATTGGGCGAGCGACGCAGGCGCCGGGAGCCGGAATCGTAACGCCAGGCCAGTCGCGGTGAACGAACCTGATCAAGGGTTTCATGCACCAACGTGATGGTACCCGCCAGGGTGGACGGCGAAATGGTCTCAGTCTTCAGATAAAAAATCTTGTTATCAATGTCTTCAAGCTCAGCACCGGGGCGGCTGTAAGCAAAGAAGTAATCGTAGTTGTTCACCACCGGATTAAACGAACCGTCTCGCTGTGGCGTGGCCGAGGCACTCCGGAACGAGAGCTCTTCGCCCCGATAACGGAGAATGTGATTCCAGATTGCTTCCAATCCGTTTTGTGGAATCGGGAACGGGCTGGTCATAATGGTATTGCGAACACCGTTACCGTTATCAAGAAGCTCGGCCGTGACCGCATTTTCAAGAAACTTGTCGTAAACGTGCTCCGGGAAGGCCGCGGTCCGGCGGGTCGGGTATACCGGCATAAAAAATTCTGGGCCGTATTGCTCGAGCATCTGAATGTGCCCGTCCGACAACTTATCGCGATACTGATCCAGATTATCCCTGGTAATGACATACAGCGCCTCGTCCTCCGGGAACGGATTGACCTCTACCGTTCCTTCCCGCCAATTTGCAGGAGGCGTGCTGAGACCGCCGGTCCAGGCCGGAATCGTGCCCGACTCATTGCCGGAGCGTTCTGCGCCCACTGGGGTAAGATCATTCTTCAAACGCTCAGCTTCAGCCGGAGACACCTTTGCCATAACCGGGGAAGAAAACCCCACTACAGCCGCCGCTATTGCGGCAATTAGCCGGTTCCGCATCCTTAAAACCTCCAAATGGATCACAAGACGATCAAAACTTGTCCAAACTATGCGCCTTTTTGCCAGTTTCAAACGGGCGTTTCAAGAGAATGTTTGTATTTTCTTGTGTCTCGCGCGCCCTTCAAGCAACGCAACAAGGCAAGAAACCGGCGCTCAAAAATGATAGTATTGGTCGGCTGTCTTTCAGGATCTTCAACGGGCTTCGCAGGTGCAGGTGTTGTATGGCATCACAATGGTATTCTCTGGTCTCTCAAAAACTTTTTCTGGCCAGTACCTTACTGAACAAGCTCGAATCCGCAACCGGTGATGAAACCGCACCACGACATCCAGCGGCAGACAAGGAAGCCTTGTCTCAAGGGGCTACGGAATTGCTTCTTCGGGCACGCCGTTTGCTGTTAATCATGATTGCGCGCTGCCACCAGCGGAAAAAGGAAACGCCAGAATCACTGGCCGAGCTTGAAGCCTTGTTTCCGTATGAAGTGCACGAAGTTGCGCTGTTGAAGGAGCTGTCTGAGACAGCAGGGAGCTGGTGGCATCACCTGGATCAGCTTGAATCGGCTTTGAGCCAGCCGCCGGTCACGCGCAAGAATGTGACCACCGAAAACATCATTGCGATTTCCGTCGAGCAAGGGCCAGACCGCTCTGTCGAAGGCCTGAAGCAAACACTTACGGCCATGACCCGGTTTGCCAGAAGCATCGAAGATCAACATGGCGAGTGGTAAGCCACTCAGCCGAGTAATACCGAATTTACCAAGATAAAGGTTGAACGAATGTCACCATCGTTTTTTGAAATCGTACAGCTGGCCGACGGTGATTACGCCCTGCGCCGCGTTGACGACGACGCAGCACCACTGGTGCGCATCTCTTTTTCGGAAGAAGCCCGGGAGATGATGGACGATCGCGACTTGAACGTCGCCAAAGCCATGATTGCTGCAGGTATCGAAGCAGCCGGCACGGTTGCCCATGATCTTGACTGGGACGACGACGAACACGAGCTCTCCGACTCTCAGCCCCGATATACTCTGCACTGACCCGGATTAGCGGTGACGCAACACCACGCCGTGGCTGTCACCCTGCGCTGACGCTTTTTGAAGGGACTCAAAAGCGGAACGACCCAGCTTGTTTGTCCAGAGCACAACCGCATGGCAAGTGCCCGCTCGCAGCGCCCGCTCAGACAGTTGTTGCGCTGAGAACTCCGCAGTTGAGCGCAACACCAGTATTTCAGTGGCGATGATATTGTGCATTTTCTGCCACTTACCGACCAATGACTGGGGCGGATCAATCAGTGCCAACCAGCGCTTTTCCTGATTCAGTTGAGTCAGCATTGGCAGTAGCAGCTGAACGTTATCGACCTGACCTTCCGGCAGGATGATTTCCGTCACGTTGCCAGCGGTGGGTTTGGCCTCCCGGACAGAATCTGAGAGTGCGCGCTGAGCTCCGGCTCGCCGTTGACCCGCAGATATTCCATGAGCGGGAATAACAGCCGCCGACTGGAACGCCATGTTCTGATTGAAGCTCAACTGTTCCATTATTCACCTACCTGCGTTACGCGTGTCTGATGGTTAGTGCAGATCTGATCGACGGATCACACCCACACCAAGGCCTTCGATAAACAGTTCTTGCTCGGTCAGATCAATTTCAATCGGCGCAAACTCTTCGTTTTCTGCGATCAGCCATACTTTGGAGCCCTCGCGACGAAACCGCTTTACCGTGACTTCCTCGCCCACTCTCGCCACAACAACCTGTCCGTTATGGACGTCTTGTGTGCTGTGCACGGCCAACAGGTCGCCGTCGAGTATGCCGATGTCCTTCATGCTCATGCCGCGAACTCGCAACAGATAGTCTGCCGAGGGCGAGAAGAAGCCCGGCAGCAATGAGCAATGATCCTCGATGTGCTCCTGCGCCAGTATCGGGCTACCTGCAGCCACCTGACCAATAACTGGCAGCCCGGGGTCTGGCTCAACTTCCGGCAGACGTATGCCGCGACTGGCACCGGGCACCATCTCTATGGCTCCCTTTCTGGCCAGCGCGCGCAGATGCTCTTCCGCTGCGTTGGCCGACCTGAAGCCAAGCTCGGCAGCAATTTCCGCTCGGGTCGGTGGGTATCCGGTTTCATCGACATACCGCCGGATAATATCCAGCACCTGGGACTGTCTTGCGGTCAGCTTCATGCAATTACTCCGATCAGAACATCCTGGTTTTATATACAGTGATTTGACTATATACAGTGTTTTATCCAGTGTAAAGCCTGCGTGTTATTTTTCTGTCAGGTAGCCAGAGCCTGCGAATCCCTGTGGTAAGGTAAAACTCTTCTATCTATCAAGGATGCCAACAACCTATGAACTCAAACCAACGTTGCAAGATGCCGGATCAACTTCGCAATCATGAGGGTGACGAGCGCAGGGTCGGCGTCGAGATCGAGCTCTCGGGCCTCAGCTACGACGAACTGGTTAACCATTCGGCCCGATTGCTTGAGGGCACGCCCGAGCTTGCATCCCGCTATGTAACCAAACTTGAGACCAAAGCCGGCACCTTCACTATCGAGCTGGACTCCGATCCGATCAAAGATCTCGATCTGGATGACGACCGCCTGCCACAGTCTATTCGCGATCTGGGCAACCACGCCATGGACGTCATCGACTTTGCAGCGGAGAAGATTGTTCCACTTGAGATCGTAGGTCCGCCGCTGGCATTCTCTAAAGTGGAGCTTATTGAACATCTGGTCGACGAACTCAGAGAGCTTGGGGCCGAGGGTAGCCGTGAAGCCATCTATTTTGCCTTTGGGCTTCAACTCAACCCGGAACTACCAGATCTGGAGCCCGACACTCTGGTGCGTTACCTTCAGGCGTTCGCAGCGTTGTATGATTGGCTCAAGGCCCGACATCAAATGGATATCAGCCGCAAATTCACCACCTACATCGAACCCTGGAGTAGTCGCTATACTGAGAAGCTGATGGCGGACGAATACAACCCGGACATCAAAACGTTGATGAAAGACTACCTGCACGACAACCCCACCCGGAACAAGGCGCTGGACCTGCTGCCACTTTTTGCTCACCTGGATCCGGCGTTGCTGGCCGAATATGTAGATGATCCCCGGATCAAAAGCCGCCCCACGTTGCACTACCGTTTACCGGACTGCGACATTGATAATCCCCGATGGCACTTTTCAACGGTCTGGAACGACTGGGTGGTGCTGGAACAGCTCGCCAACAATCCGGACCATCTGAAAGCCCTGAGAGAGTCTTTCCGGCAAGCACAGAAGTTCAGCCTGCGTAACCTCACTCACTCCTGGCGCGAGACCACGGAGCAATGGCTACAACAACACGGTTATGTCTGAGTCTCACGACGCCCCGGAATCTCCCGGGCTGACGATTGGCATCAGCGGGCCGGCCAGGCGCAGCACCACACACCGCCTGATCAGTCTGGGACTGAGGCTGCACGGTGCCCATACCCATTATATTCGGCCAGGCTCGCACACCGACGTGTCACTGCTGGATGGGTTGGTGTTGTCTGGTGGCACGCACGTGCATCCCAACCGGTATGGTCAACAGCCACAGGTCACCGCGAAATACGACCTGAAAAGGGATGAGACCGACCACCGATTGTTGGCTCAAGCTCAACAGCTCAGCCTTCCGGTACTCGGGATCTGCCGCGGCGCCCAATTTATCAATACCTTTCATGGTGGCTCCTTGTGCCAGAACGTCACCCCATTAAGAATGAAAACCCGTCACCGGCCTTTGCTACTGCCGCTGCAAACCGTCCAGTTGGTTCATACCAGCCGACTGGGACGCCTGATGCACAGCACCACCATCGGCGCCAACCGCATTCACAGCCAGGCCATCAAGCAGTTAGGACGGAACCTGAGGGTGACCGCGGTCGACAACGATCTGTTTGTACAGGCGATTGAAAACACCGGCGATCAATGGTTGATGGGGGTTCAGTGGCACCCGGAATACCTGCTGTACCATGCCGGGCACAGGCGGATATTCAGCCATTTTGTGCATGCTGCCCGGGCTCGAAAACTGGAACGACTTGAGAGCCGCACTAACGGGCTCCTGCAACCTGGAGAAGACTAATGTCAAAACGAATGCACACACTGGCGCTGGCCGCCTCACTGATCACAGCATCCGCTTTCTCTACAACAGTACTGGCCGGTGAGGTCAGCCTGAGCGGAGAAGGTAGCGTGCGGTACGCGCCTGACAGCGCCCGCCTGCAATTTACCGCAAACGCAGAGCACAACCTGCCGGAAAAAGCGTCGGAGCGTTTGACGGAAACCATGGAGCAGTGGCGCGCCGCAATCGATACCATGCGTGACCGCCTGGTGGACTATTCTGACGCCAACATAAACCTGTACACGCGCACCTTGCCGGTTCAGGAGCGTGGCCAGGAGCCTCAACAGGTGGCCGTGGCCAGCCAGACCGTCAGCTTTTCCATCAACGATCTCGAACTACTGAACTCTCTGCTTGAGCAAGCGCAAAAAGTCGGCCTGCAATACCACCTGGGCGAGCATCAGTTTTTTCATTCCGACGAAGAAAGCCTGCAAAGACAGGCACTGGCCAGAGCCATTGAAGACGCCCGCAGTCGCTGCGAATTTGTCGCCCAGCAACTGGACATGGACTGCGGCGAGGTGGTCACCATTAACATCAACGGTGGTCACCGCCCGGTCCCCATGATGATGGCGGAGGCAAGAGCCAGCAGCGACAAAGTGTCGAGCATTGGCCCCCGGGAAATCCAGGCCAGCGTGAGCGCCACCTTCAAGCTGGACTGAACTCAAAAGTCCCGGGTGTAGAAAATATCAAGGGAGGATGCCAGGCCACTGGCAGCCTCCAGGTAGAAATACCGGCCCAGATCGTAGCGCAGCGCAACGGTAGTGATCGGTTCAAAGATGCCGACACCGTAACGCAGGCTCAACTCATCGGTGATATAACCACTGGCAACTACCGATGCGCCATCGCCAGAACCTTCGGCTTCCAGCGTCAGATTCCGAATGCCCAGTTCGTCTCCAATCCCCTGAGTCAACTTGCTGGCCTGCGTTAGCCCGAGCGACAAGGCCGCCTGGCTCATCTGGCCATCGTCGCCTTGCCCCTGGGGCGGGCGCCCCAGGATCACGTAAGACAACGCGTCCGCCTGGGGCATCGAGGGTTCTGAGAACACCTCCGTCTCGGGCGCGTTAACCGGCCCACTCAACCGGATTCCAGCGACCACCGAATCTACCCGTCTGACAGCCTCAATGTCGAGGTAGGGCTCGGCCAGTGCACCGACAAACAGGATCCTTGCCCGGCGCAACTCCAGCTCCTGGCCAAAGGCCTGATACTGACCGTCCACCAGTTGCAGAGACCCACGGGTGTCCATGTCGTTGCCAATCCTCAGCGTTCCTTGCAGATTGCCGGTGACACCAAAGGCGTCGAAAGTCACTTTGTCTTCCCCGACCACAACGGTCACGTCCATCAACATACGCCGGATGACGGGCTCTTCTACCTCTACCCCGACGATCACCTCGTCCTCTGAAATCGATACAGCAGACTCCGGAAGGCCGGTGATTTCGATGTCGCCCCTTGGCACATCTACCCGCCCGGAGACAGACAGCTCACCAGCCCGGAAGGCAATGGTCAGGTCAGGACCAATCTCTACCTGAGCATAGGGTTCAAGATTTACCGGCAGCCGATCGCCGACGATCGACAGCTCAAACTCCGGCTCCTGCTGCCAGTTCAGAGCTCCGGAAAGCTTTCCACTGCTCCGGTCATTGCTTTTCCAGCGGCCACTGATGTCGGCTGAATCTCCCAGAAATTCCAGCACCAACACAACGTCATCCATCGGCAACGGCAGTCCCGGATCGTAGATGCGGCCGTTGGTCAGGGCCAGCTCTCCGTTGACCCGGGGCCGTAGCAACGGGCCGGATAACCGAGCCTCACCATTCACCTGTCCGCTGAGTTCCTCCAGTCCTGCGAACACCGAAGCAAATGCCAGGTCCAGCGACTGCAGACTTAAGCGGCCTTCTATTGGGCGATCTTCCGCCAACGGATCTACCGACAGATCCGCGGTAAATGTACCCAGTTCCGGGCCCCGCAGCGAGAATGAAAGTTCAGCATTCTCCGGCTTCAAGCGGGCATCCAGTGTCAGGGTGTCATGGCCCAGGCTCTGCCATTCATCAATGACCAGAAACTCAAACGTGCCGCTGCCTGCATCCAGGGTGATCCGGCCATCCGGGCCGGCATCGGTCAAAGACAGGTCCACGTCAGCGTTCAGGTAGGCATCCCAGTTGAAGGTCTCAGGGAAAAGCGGCGCAAGCGCCACGGTCGGGAACTGGCGGATTTGATAGGCAATCCGGGGATCTGGCCACAGTTGCTGCTGCTCCGCACACACCGAGCTGTCTTGCCAGCGCCAGCAATTGGCACCGAGACTCACCGTACCGTCTTCGCCGTAGGCCAAATCTGCCGGCGACTCAAGCTGCCAGCTCTGATCTGGACCAAGGATATCGATTTGGCCCCGGGACAAGAGACCTTGCCAGCCATCCCAAGCCTGAGAAATCGCACCGGTAAAAACCATCAACACATTGGCTTCAGTATGATTCACCGCCACCGACAGCTCATGATCCTCGCGCGTCCCACCCAGCTGGAGTGTAACTTCCTCAAGCTGCTGCTCGGCCGCACTCACCTCCCGGACCACCAGTGACCCGTCGATCACACTACCGCTGGCCAGGCCAGCATCCAAATCAATCGCCCCAACTTGCAGCAGGTCCTGCCAGGCCAGTCCCCGGCCAGTCAGTGTCGCACTTGCCGTTGGGTCCTGAAGCGTGCCGCCAACGTTCAGCTCTGCGGCAAGGTCTCCCGCTAACCCAGCCACAAACACACCTGGGTCTGGCAGCAAGATCGAGAGTTGGCCAGCCAGTTCCCGACCATAGCGGCCCTGCCCTTGTACGCGGTTGTCACCCACAACCAGCGCCAGATTGCTCAGGGTCCAGTCACTACCGTCGCTGTCAATCTCGCCGCGGGCCTGCGCATCCTGGTCTTGCCAGCGACCCTGGAGATTCCAGTCAGCCGACACTATGGGCAGGCCATCGGGCTGGAGTTGGCCCTGACTGTTAACCTCACCGTTCAGGCTGGCTTCCAGCATGGGCACCCAATAACCGGGATTGAACTGATCAAGTACCAACGCGGCAGTCCACGCCAATTCTTCTGCAAACTGGAGTTCAGCATCGCCAGCAAGCGAACCAGCACCCGTAGTCATCGCCAACTGGTCAATGCGCACAGCCTGATCGTCGCCTTCCAGCCGCGCACTCAGGTCAGCTTCACCCAAGGGGCCGGCCACTGAGGCCTGCAGGTCAGCCTGGTAACGGTCATCCTGATAGGCGGCCTGCCCCTGCAAACGTTCCAGCGACACCGGCGGCGTCTCAAGCCCGGGCACCAGGGTGTGCCAGGGAAAACGTTCCAGCAGGAGGTTGATATCAGCCGAAATGCCGCCGGTCCAGGAGGCCATGCCTTGCACGTCCAGAGTGCCAGGGCCAGCAACGGATGATTGCGCCGGGCCAGTCATGGACAACACCAGATCAGTCACCTGCTCAGTCGTGACCAACCCGCTCACCGACGCCTGCACATCACCCTCCGTACCCGGCAGGGTCGCCCGACTGGTGGTCCGGAAGCCATCGGCCAGTGAGCCGTCCAGGCTCAGGGTCCAGCCCTGCAAGGTGAGGGTTTCAGGCAGATCCGGGTGGGCGAGAAAACGGGAAGACTCGAGCCCGAGCGTCGCCGGCAACCGGCTATCCAGCGGCTGCAAGTCGCCCCGGAGCCGCGCATCCAGATAGCCCTGACTGCGCCCCCTCAGGCGTACATCCCTGACACTCCCCCCGAGATTGAGAGAGATTTGCCAGTCATCACCAGAGGGCGGCGGCAGCCAAACATCGACATCTACATCCAGGGGCCAGTCACCGCGCATGTCCGCACGCCCCTTCGCGGTTACCCGAATATCCTCCAGCTGATACAGCGCGTGTTCGAGCTCCAGACTCGACCCGGAGACCCGGGATCTGAGCTCAAACCGGTCCCAGATGACGCTATCGTTCACCGTGAGGCTGCCAAGAGCAATATCACCAACCACCAACGCCACCGGCAAATTCACCCCGGGGAGGTTAATATCGCCACCCGCCTCTTCGTCGCTATCAGAGGGCTGAATGGTCACCGCGATGCGATCGGCCTTGAGAGTATCCAGGCACAGGGTTTTCTCGAACAGACAGCTCGGCGACCAATCCACTTCCGGAGCCTCAACCACCACACCGACACCGTAGCCCTGCCACGTCAGACGTTCGGCCTGCCATTGGCCGAGTAACGAGCCCTGATCGGCCTCGGTCTGCAGGCCCGGAATCTGATCAATGGTCCAGGCAGTGCCGGTTTCGGTGTGTAAAGCTGCCAAAATCAGCCCTGCAAGCAACAGTGGTAGCAGCAGAACCACTGCCAGTGCGACCAGTAGCCAGAACCACCAGCGCCTGCGCAGCGGCTTCCGGTGCCGCTCTGGCGCGCCCTGATCTTGCTTGGGGGACTGCGGGGATTGATCGGTCACAGCTCAGGCCCCATCGAAAAGTGAATACGCCAGCCGCCGCCAAACTCCTCGTCCAGCCCCTTGGCAATATCCAGCCGCAGGGGCCCGACAGGGCTCACCCAGCGGATGCCCATACCCACGCCTGTGGCGAGCGGATCAAAAACGTCATCAACTGCGTTACCGTGGTCCACGAATCCGGCAATGCGCCAGTTTCTGACAAATTCATACTGATACTCCACTCCGCCCACCAACTGATAGCGACCACCAATCGATACGTCGTTTGCATCGCGAGGCGACAGGGTTTCATAGCCATAGCCCCGGACGCTCTGATCACCGCCGGCGAAAAATCTAAGCGACGGAGGCACATCCGAAAAGCTGTTGGTGGCCACACCGCCAAAATTGAAACGGGTCAAAAATCGGTGATTGTCTGCCAGGGTATAGAGCCCCTGGCCAGAACGTTGACATGAAGTATGTCCGCATCCGAGATAACGGCCCGATGAGCGCCAGTCACGTCAAACTGAAGCCGATAGCCTCTGGAAGGGTCCAGCGGTGAATCCGCCTGCAGCTTAGAATAACTTAACCCCGGCAACAGCAGACTGGAGTTGCCTCGTTCCTCCTCACCAATGCGAAAGCGCTCACCTTCCCAGCGGATCGACAACACCTGCATCCAGCCAGTGTCGAGTTGGTGTCGCCACTGTTGGCCCAATGTCAGTCGTTCGGAGTCGACATCCTCAATGTTTTCCCGCTGATAACCGGCACCCAGCCGCAACGAATCGGTCATGGGCGGATCCAGCGGCAGTTCATACCAACCGCTGATATTCTGACGAAGCTCTGAAAGCTCTGTTTCCGCGCCGCGACGGTGCCCCATCGGATTGGTGTAATGCTCGCGCCAGTTGCCCCGCAAACGCGGGCCAACGTCCGTTGAAAACCCCACACCGGCGCCTATGGACCGGGGTGGCCTGGGCGTCAGCCCAATGTCGACAGGAATCACGCCGTCCTCGGCACGATTGGGAGAAGCATCAATGTCGACACCGGAAAAATAACCGCTGTTCGAGAGATCGCTATTCAGCCTGGCAACTTCATCCGCATGGAACGGAATACCGGATTCAAAGGTGACGAAACGATCCAGCAAATCCTGATCAAACTCATGGCCTTCCAGAAACGTTACAGAACCCAAGCGATATCGCTCACCGGTTCGATAGTGCAACGTAATGTCGGACTGGTTCTGCGCCGGGTCGACTTCCAACCGGCGGGTCACAAACTCGCCGTCAAAATACCCCAGACGGCTGGCTCGATTCTGAATTGCCTGGCGCAGCGCGTTGTAGCGCCCGTGATGCAGAATGATCGCCCTCGGCTGGTTGCGCGGGTATCTGACTCATAAATTCCGGATCTTCGCCCCCAGGGCCCTCAATCTTTACATCCCGGGTGCGAATGGTCACCGGTGGTCCCGGTTCCACCGTCAGAATGAGCTCTGCCAGTCCGTCGTCAGATTCAACCACCTCCCAGGTGATCACCGGATTGTAATAGCCCAACGCCCGGATGGACCTCTCGACCTGGGCTATCGCCGTCGGCGCATAACGCCGTAAGCCATCCGCCGTTCGCCCATCTACCTCACCCACAAAAACACGGGCGTTATCCCGAAGATCGCTGTGGTCGCCTTCGACATTTACCCGCACCTGAGTGCCATGGCTGCTGGACGCATAGAACAACGCCACCATCCCTAGCAACTTCAAGCTCTTTTTCGTGTAATTCCCGGCTGACAGCATGTGGCGAACTGGTTTCCCCAACGGGTTGAGTAATGAATCCCTGAAAACAGGGATGAGAGTTTACCGATAGCCTGCAAGGGGATCCAAGCCTGACGAAACAAAACCTGCTGATCCCCAGCTCCCCGGTTGTCCTGACAGTCGTGCTCTCATCAGAAATAGGCTAACCTGTCAGAGACTTATGTTGATTCTCCGCCCCGTAACCAGGTACCCCGGATGCTCAGGATTAATCGCGAAAACCTCCGATCCAGCCATCAGATGATCTGGTTCCTCATTGATTTTCTGATGTTGGGCCTCCTGATAATCAATCTCTCATTCATCATCTGGGATTCAATCTATAACTTCGTGGCGATCCAGAATCTTCTGGAAGACCACCTGCCCGCGGTCAACTCGGCCTACAAACCGATACATGAAAACTTCATTTTCTTCGATCTTATTTTCGTATCGATCTTTCTGTCCGAGTTTTTCCTTAGATGGGGCTACTCCGTCAAGGCCAAGATCTATGACCGCTGGTACTTCTATCCGTTCATTCACTGGTATGACCTGGTAGGCTGCATTCCTGTCGGAAGTCTTCGTTTTTTGCGGATTCTCCGCGTTATCTCAATCATCTACCGGCTCCATCAGTACAAGATCATCGACGTGACCAGCTCACGCATGTACCGCTTTGTCATGTTCTATTACGACGCCTTCATGGAGGAATTGTCTGACCGAATTGTACTGAAAGTACTGAGCGGCGTTCAGGAAGAGGTAAAACGGGGCTCACCGCTGGTTGAGCGCATCCAGAACGACATTCTGTACCCGCGCAGGGGCATGCTGTCTGACTGGTTATCAGAAAGGGTAGCGATGGCCGCCCAACATGGGTATGTCCCCAACCGGGGCGCTTTAAGGGCCTACCTTGAACATCGGGTAGACAATGCCCTGAAACAGAATCTGGAGCTATCACGCCTGAAATATCTGCCGGTGGTTGGCCCCACCATCCAGGACACCCTGGAAAATGCCGTAGGTGACATCGTTGCCAATGTGATCCACCAGATTCTGGAAGACCTTGCCTCGTCTTCCAACCATGCGTTTATCGAGGATATTGTGAACGTGTTTCTGCCGGAGCCCGGCGAGGAAGCTGCAGAGGGCGCGGAAACAGAGGCTCTGATCAACCTGACACTCGAGGTGATCGATGTAGTCAAGGATCAGGTGCGGGTCAAGCGGTGGCGGGAGGAGCTTCCGTAATTCGACACCACCGCCCCGAGCGCGCGCGGGGCCCCGGCTCCAACTCAGAGCTTCCGGATAATTGCCTCACACAACTGATTCTGATTGAAGCCGTGCCCTTTTATGGTCAGGTCGGCGTAGCGCGTGTAGAGCGCGAAACGCTCCTCGAACAACTCCGCCAGCGTCTGGTTTGGTCGCCGGGAAATACCCCTGAGACTGTAATCACCAATGCGTTGCACCACCACATCCAGAGAGATATCGAGGAACACCACGGTACCATTCTGCTTGAGGTGGTTCATCGCCGAATCGCTGTAGACCGCGCTTCCGCCGGTGCTGATGACCTGGTTCTTAACATTCAGCCCCAACAGCACCTGCTCTTCTATCTGGCGCAGTGCAACGTAACCGTCGTGATCGACTATGTCCTGAAGTGTGCGGCCCGATCGCTCCTGGATCAGCAGATCGGTATCGATAAATCCCATGCCAAGACGTTTGGCAACCAGCACCCCGATGGTGCTTTTACCACTGCCCGGCATACCGATGAACACCAGATTGCGGGACTGTTGCACTGTTATCACGCGCGATCCTCTGCGGCATGACAAGCCGCTGCGGTGAACAGCACGTCGGTGGAGGAATTAAGCGCGGTTTCGGTGGAATCCTGCACTACACTGATCACAAAACCGATCGCCACCGCCTGCATGGCCACCTCGGTAGGAATGCCGAACAGGCTGGTCGCCAGAGGGATCAGCAGCAAAGACCCGCCGGCCACCCCTGAAACACCACAGGCGGCCACAGCAGAAACCACACACAGCAGCAGGGCTGTGGGGAAGTCTACCGGTATACCTAGTGTATTGGCTGCGGCCAGAGTGATCACCGAGATGGTAATGGCCGCACCGGCCATGTTGATGGTGGCGCCCAGCGGGATGGAAATTGCATAGGTGTCCGGATCCAGCTTCAGGCGATCGCAAAGATTGAGATTGACCGGAATATTGGCCGCCGAACTGCGGGTGAAGAAAGCCGTAATGGCACTGCCCCGCAAACAGGTGAATACCAGCGGATAGGGGTTGCGGCGGGTGTGCAGAAAGACAATCAACGGGTTGGTCACCAACGCCACAAAAAGCATACAGCCAACAATAACCGCCAACAGGTGGCCATATTCAAGCAACGCCGCCATACCAGACTCCGCCAGCGTATTGGCCACCAGGCCAAAGATCCCCAGAGGAGCAAACCGGATAACCACCCGGACAATACCGGTGATCGCTTCGGACAAATCGTTCAGAACCGCTTGCGTGGTTCCGCCAGACTGACGCAGCATCACCCCCAGACCAATCGCCCAGGCAAGAATGGCAATAAAGTTCGCTTCCATCAGGGCAGTCACCGGGTTAGTCACCACGCTCAGGACAAGATTCTGCAGAATCTCCACAATACTCCCTGGCGGATTACCACTCACTTCCGGCACATCCAGAGTCAGCTCAGTGGGAAACGCAAAGCTGGCCACCACGGCCACCACCGCCGCTAACAAGGTGCCAATCAGATACAACAGCAAAACCCCGCGGATGTGCGTTGGCTGCCCCTTCTGGTGCGCCGCAATGGCCGCCGCCACCAGCACAAACACAAGAATCGGCGCTACCGCTGTCAGAGCAGCGATAAACAATTGGCCAAGCAGTGACACAGACCCAGCCGCCTGTGGCGAGATTAAGGCCAGTAGCACACCAGCAATAATGCCCACGGTAATCTGGGGAATCAGCCCCATGTGGAGCAAAGGGCGGAGGAAAGCGGGCAACCGGCTGGACATGTACAAGCTCCTGTGTGAGTTGACTAAGGGGCCGACCACCAGGCGAGCAAACCTATCGGCGACCTTCAAATCGACAAAGCGTGTTTTTTTGAATACAGAAAACAAAAAGGCAGGCCAGTTAGAAACTGACCTGCCTTTCCTTTATATGGTAGCGGGGGCAGGATTCGAACCTACGACCTTCGGGTTATGAGCCCGACGAGCTACCAGACTGCTCCACCCCGCATCAAACTGGTTGTTTACCGGGTTACCCCGATCAACGAGGTGCGCATAATACGGTGTGGATCTGGGCCTGTCAAAGGAAATCACGATTTTCCCGTCACTTACCGCTCCAGAATCGCGGTAACACCCTGCCCGCCAGCGGCGCAGATAGAGATCAACCCGCGGCCACTGCCCTTTTCTTCAAGCAGCTTGGCAAGAGTCGCCACAATGCGACCACCCGTGGCCGCAAACGGGTGGCCGGTGGCCAGACTGGAGCCGTTTACATTCATTTTAGCCCGATCGATACGGCCAAGCGGCTTGTCCAGACCCAGGCGCTCTTTGCAAAAACCGGGGTCTTCCCACGCCTTCAGTGTTGACAGAACCTGCGCGGCAAACGCTTCGTGGATTTCGTAAAAATCAAAATCCTGCAAGGATAGCCCGGCCTTTTCCAGCATGCGCGGTACCGCGTAGGCCGGTGCCATCAGCAGTCCTTCCTTCTTATCGACAAAGTCGACGGCAGCCACTTCAGAGAAGGTTAACCACGCTTTGACCTCCAGGTTGTTGGCGTTCGCCCAGTCTTCACTGGCCAGCAAGACACACGAGGCACCATCGGTAAGAGCCGTACTGTTGGCCGCCGTCATGGTGCCGTTTTCGCGGTCAAAGCAGGGCTTGAGCGTGGCCAGCTTTTCCAGAGTGGTGTCCGGGCGCAAAATATTGTCTTTCTCCAGGCCCGCCATTGGGGTAATCAAGTCGTCGAAAAACCCTTTTTCGTAGGCTTTCGCCAGCTTCTGGTGGCTTTCCAGTGCCAGGCGATCCTGCTCTTCACGGGGAATGCTCCACTCTTTGGCGGTGACCTGACAATGATCCCCCATGGACATTCCGGTGCGCGGCTCGCCGTTTTCGGGAATTTCCGGCACCAGGTGACCAGGCCGGAACCGACCCAGAATTTTCAATCGCTCGGTCGCGGTTTTGGCACGATTGAGATCCAGCAGAATTTTCCGCAGCCCTTCACCAACGCCGATCGGCGCATCCGACGTGGTATCGGTTCCGCCGGCGATGCCGCACTCAATCTGACCCAGAGCAATCTTGTTGGCCACCAGAATGGCCGCCTCAAGACCGGTGCCGCAGGCCTGCTGAATGTCGTAGGCGGGAGTTTCCGGCGCGAGACCACAACTGAGAACGGCTTCGCGGGTCAGGTTAAAATCACGGGAATGCTTGATAACTGCGCCGGCTACCACTTCACCAAGGCGCATTCCCTGGAGGTTGTAACGATCAACCAGACCGCGCAAAGTAGATGTCAGCAGTTCCTGGTTACTGATTTTGCTGTAAGCGGTGTTGGAACGGGCAAATGGCGTACGGTTGCCACCGACTATCGCGACACGGCGGATGCCCGGCGCGTTTTTTACGGAACCCGGAGCGGCTTTTGAACCGGACCGGGAAGTTTTGGGTGCCTGTGCCATAGCGGGTTATCCCTTTGGTGATTCTCTTGGATGGATTAATCTTGTTAACACGAAGTCTAGCGTTTAATGCCAGTCTCTCATTGGCAAGTCTGACAACGCCATAACTGCGTTGAGTCAATCCATTAGCTGGCAGAATCCTTACCCTTTAGGCTATTTCATACTCAACAGCACTCACAAGGAAGAATCCATGTCTGATCTCTACCTGAAACTGGTCAATACCCCCGTTGGCAAAACCGCCGCACAATCTTTGGGCCTGCCCTCCCCCGCGCCGTTGAAGCGTCTGAAGCGGGTAGACCAACCGTTTATTGAAGGGAATGTTCTGGTCGGTGCCGGCCCGGGCGCTAAAGCGGCTGCTACCGTTGGCTCCATTCTTGGCGCCAGCCCTGCCACTTTGCTGCACGCCAGCGGCCAGCCGTCTCTGGCCGATTCGGCCCTGACCGGCAACAAAGCCAAAGCCGTGGATTTGACCAGCGAAGTCGAGGGTAAGTTTTCTGCCCTGATATTTGACGCTACCGGACTGAAAGGTCCTCAGGATTTGCGGGCTTTATATGACTTCTTCCACCCCACCATCCGCAAACTGGCCGCCAACGGTCGCGTTCTGGTGATTGGGCAAGATCCCCACACCTGCCGAAAAGCACCCCAGGCGGCTGCCCAGCAGGCCCTGGAAGGTTTTGTTCGCAGTGTGGCGAAGGAAGTTGGCAAGAAAGGCTCAACAGCCAACCTGCTGTGGATGGCGCCCAATGCCGACAACCAGCTCGACTCGAGCGTTCGATTCTTCCTGTCAGCTCGCTCGGCTTATGTGTCTGGCCAGATGGTTCGGATTGGTAAAGCAGACGTGGCCAAGGCAAGCAACCCGGTCGCACCACTGGCTGGCAAGGTCGCCCTGGTGACCGGCGCATCCCGCGGCATCGGCGCCGCCATCGCCGAGACCCTGGCCCGGGACGGTGCCACAGTGATTGGCCTCGACATTCCGGCGGTTATGGCCGACCTGCAAAACGTGACCGATGCCATCAAAGGCAAGGCCCTGGCTTGCGACATCACCGACGAGAAGGCTCCCAAGCTGATTGCCGACTTTATTGCCAAGGAAACCGGCGGGGTGGACCTGGTGATTCACAATGCGGGTATCACGCGCGACAAAACCCTGGGCAACATGCCAGAGCATTTCTGGGACATGACCATCGCGGTCAACCTGACCGCCGAGGAGCTGATCGACGAAGAACTGATACACCGCGAGCTGCTCCGTAATAACGGTCGCATCGTATGCATTTCTTCCATCAGCGGCATTGCCGGCAACTTTGGCCAGACCAACTACGCCTGCGCCAAGAGTGGCGTGATCGGTTATGTCGAGGCCATGGCCAAGCAACTGAAGAACGGCATCACCATCAACGCCATCGCCCCGGGCTTTATCGAAACCCAGATGACGGCGGCCATGCCCTTCACCATTCGAGAGGCGGGTCGGCGCATGAACAGCCTTTCACAGGGCGGCTTACCGGTAGACGTTGCCGAGGCTATCGGCTGGTACTGCAGCCCGGCGTCTGCCGGTGTGAACGGCAACGTAGTGCGTGTTTGCGGCCAGTCTCTGATCGGCAAATAACCATGCTTGCACAACAAAAGGCCGGGTGCAGGTTGCGCCTGCGCCTTTTGTTGCTGCTTCAGGACGATGACTTTCGGGCAGACAAAAAAAAGCAGATCCAATGGATCTGCTTTTTTTTCAAATCTGGTGGGTGGTGAGGGGATCGAACCCCCGACCCTCGCCTTGTAAGGGCGATGCTCTCCCAGCTGAGCTAACCACCCTGGAAAAAGTGGCGGAGCGGACGGGACTCGAACCCGCGACCCCCGGCGTGACAGGCCGGTATTCTAACCAACTGAACTACCGCTCCGCATTGATTCAGCTTTCCTGAATCTGGACCAGAAATTTCTGGCCAACTGCTTTGAAAATGGTGGGTGGTGAGGGGATCGAACCCCCGACCCTCGCCTTGTAAGGGCGATGCTCTCCCAGCTGAGCTAACCACCCACTTTGCGCTTTACTGTTCTTCAAGCTCAAAGCAGCCACTCGTTGCGCTTCTGGCGCTTGTTGACTCAGCAGTGCTGCATCAACCAAGTGAGACGCGCATTTTAAGCATTTCGCTCACAGAGTCAAATGTTTTCCGGAAATTTGCTGATATTTTTCTGACACCCGGAAGACTGCGTATTTATTAATCAAAATCAGCGGCTTGAGCCTGTTTTCTTGACACCGGGAAAGGGCCGCACCACGCCACGCTTGTGCCCGGCCTGCTCGGCCTTGCTCCGCAATGACAACTCACTGACCTGAGCCCGACGCTCACCGGGTATGGCCTGGTCTGCCAGCGACCGATTGAGATCATCCAGCTTTGCCCTGACATCCCGCCAGGACTCCTCAAGGTAAGGCGTTACTTTACCCGCAATCTTTTCAATCCGAAGTACGACATCATCTTTAAGCGACATTGTTTTTATCTCACTGCAGCCAGTCTACTCCAGTGTAGTCAACGCTGACTCAGAAAATCCACCAGCCACCGCCAGATTCCGCCTCACGGCGCTGCTTGCGTTCTGCCTCCAGCTGAGCATAGTCCTGCTCTAACGCCTCCAACTTCTGGTCAGTTTCAAGCGGCTCTGTCGGCCCGCCGCCAAACGGCCAAAACCAGGAAGTTTCTTCATACCGGCCTTCCTGCTTCAGTCTTTCGAGCTCCAGCTCACGCTCCTTCGCCAGTTCGGCTTTGCGTTTCTCGTAATCCATATCTTCATTAACCTCAACAATCGAGGTCGCGGCATGATTAGGCGCCAACAGATCACTGTTCAGAAACAGCGTGGAAACAATCTGATCCGATTGCATGGCATAGCTGCGGGTGACCAGCTGCAGATCACCAGAGGCCAGTGGGTGCTCCGGATCCAGATCCGGATGACGAACCTCCGGCTCCGTCAGCTCGTTGTACCGGAGGTAATAGATGTTGCCGGCCTCAACCTCGAGGGTGGCATCAGCAATCATGCTCAGACTGAAGGAGTTCAACCCCTCAAGCCCCAATAAGGGCCGGCGCATGGCGATATGGCGCTCACCCGGCTTTACCTCAAGCCAGGTGAAACTGTTGTTGCGGATATTGAAGTAGTGCTTGTCATCGATATACACGCTGGGCGATTCGATTTCATCAGCCGCCCACTGAGAATGGGGACGGTAGAAATAAAGGAGGGCGTTGCGCTGGTCCCAGGCATCAGAATCGATATGCACAAAATCGTGGCCAGACACCGGGTGCAGGAAGCCCCCCACACTCTTACCAATGGACTGGTAGATGGTACAGCCAGACAACGCCATCACGCAGATCAACGCGATGGCATTTTTCAGGAAAGGCACTCGGATTTTCATTGTTATGTACTCTTCATCCCTATCGAGTTGGCTGATGATAACAACTGCCAACCAACAGAAATGAGAGCTACCGCAAGGGCTGAATACAAACCGTTACATTCAACCCTGCTACCGTATTGGCACCCTAACGGGCAGACACCTCCGAGCGCAATTGATTCACTTCTTCAGACAGCCGGACCAACCGGGACGTGAGTTGCGACCGCGACGAATCAACTGCATCCACGGTCCGCTTCAAATCAGCAAGCTGATCTCGCAGAGCCTGCACATCGCCACCGCCCGCCATGGAACCCAAGTCCCGCTGCAAGGCAGAAATCTGACTCTCCAGACCGCTGATCGTTAGCTGCTGCTCCCGCTCAAATCGCCGAATCCGGCTCTCCACCACCTGATCAACACCGTCAACCTGCTCGCCAAGACGGGTCAACTGACCCGCGACTTCCTGATCGGCCTGCTCCAGAGCGGCGACAGAACCATCAAGCCGCTGAGTCAACTGGGCCAAATCCCCGGACAGTGATGAGCGAGCCTGCTCAACCGTCGTTTTCAGGTCAGCCATCGACTTATCCGCTTCAACAAACTGACCATCCAGCCCTGAAAGCCGCTGCTGATGCTCGTCCAGGCGCTTCTTGTTGCGCTCATTCGCAATCACCCACAACTTGCGGATCTCGCTGTCGGCCGCATCCAGCCTCTCTTTGTTGCTTGCAATCTTTTCATCCAGAGACGCACCCCTCTCTTGCAGCGACTCTCCGGTTTCTGACAGCTCGCCTTCAAACCGCGCCAACGCCAGCTTACTCTGCCGCGCCCAGTAATCAGCCTCTTCCAACTGCCCTTCCAGGACCTGAATCCGGCTTTCCTGAGCGTACCAGCCCGCACCCGCGCCGGCGGCTACCACCAGAAACAACACCCACACCAAAACCGAGCTCCCTCCATTACCACCGCTGCCGGCAGACTTCGGCGCTTTGGGCGGCTTCGGCGGCTTGACTGGCTTGTCCTGCTTCACTGATGACGCCTTCTTCTGCCCTTCGGGCTTGTTGCGCTCGGCACCCCCGATGGGTGGTTCAGCTCTCAGCTCATCGTCGTCCGGGCGGATGGGTTCCATTACAACTCCTGAGTATGGATGGCAAAAACGTTAATCCGGATAATACCTGCACTTGCACGCGGGTTGAAATGAACCCTTATAAAGATTGGCCAGAGTGCACCGTTGTCTGTGTTGCATGGCCAGTAGGCAAAACATACAATGGCCGGCTTTCCAATTATCTCAGGACAGTTGCATATGCAGCCGCTTGTAGGACTGATCATGGGCTCGAAATCCGACTGGCCCACCATGGAACACGCCGCCGATATGCTCGACAAACTCGGCGTACCCTACGAAACCCGGGTAGTCTCCGCCCACCGCACCCCCGACCTGCTTTTTGACTACGCCAAAACCGCTTCGGATCGCGGTCTTAAAGTCATCATCGCAGGCGCCGGCGGCGCCGCACACCTGCCGGGCATGGTCGCGTCCCAGACCTCACTGCCAGTACTGGGCGTTCCTGTTCAATCCAAAGCCCTGAACGGCCTGGACTCGCTGCTGTCTATCGTCCAGATGCCCGGTGGCATCGCCGTCGGCACCCTGGCCATCGGTAAAGCCGGCGCAACCAACGCGGGCCTGCTGGCAGCGCAGATTATTGGCACGTTTGATGACAAAGTTCGTGGCGCTGTTGACGAATTCCGGGCCACCCAAACACAAACGATCCTGGACAATCCGGATCCAGAGGATCCGTAAAGCCAACACCCGAGGCTGAATGAGCAGGTTGGGCAGGGCTTTCCAAAACTGTGCGGAGCCATGGATGGCGGAGCCCAAGCGCCCCATGGATGGGCTTGAGCGTGTTTTGGAAAGCCTTCGCCGAACTGCTCACACCACCAATGTCAGAGCCGAAACAGTGGCAGGAGAAATCACATGAGAATTGGTGTACTAGGCGCCGGCCAACTCGGCCGTATGCTCGCCCTCGCCGGATACCCGCTGGCAAAAGACTTCGTCTTCTACGACATGTCCGGCAGCCCCAGCGCCGGCCTAGGTGAAGTCATCATCGACCGCGACGGCCAATATCTCGAAGACTTCCTGTCTCGGGTAGACCGCGTCACCTACGAATTCGAACACCTGCCCGTAGACGTCGCAGAAAAACTGGCCAAACGCACCACCGTGCACCCCAGCCCGCGCGCACTGCAGGTCTGCCAGAACCGGGAAGCTGAGAAAACCCTGTTCGGCCAGCTAGGCATTCCCACCCCCGAGTGGAAAGTGGCTGACAGCGCCGATTCCCTGAGAGCCGCTGCAGAAGCATTGGGCTGCCCGGTCGTCGCCAAATCCATCACCGAAGGCTACGATGGCAAAGGCCAGGCCGTCCTGAAAACACCGGATGACGCCGATGACGCCTGGGCCGGCATCGGACACCCCAGAGTCATCGTCGAAAAATTTGTTAACTTCCGACGCGAAGTCTCCATCATCGCTGTGCGCGGCGAAGACGGCGACGTTGCCTTCTATCCCATCGCCGAAAATACTCACCACGAGGGCATTCTGCGCTACTCCATCGCGCCAGCCCCCGGCCTGGAATCTCACGTACAGCAAGACGCCGAAAAATACATCAAGGCGTTACTGAACGAATTAAACTACGTGGGCGTACTGACATTAGAGCTATTTGAAACCACCGAAGGCCTGGTCGCCAACGAAATGGCACCCAGAGTGCACAACTCTGGCCACTGGACCATCGAAGGCGCCATGACCAGCCAGTTTGAAAACCACATCCGGGCCGTCAGTGGCCACGCCCTGGGCAACGTCCAAGCGCGCGGGCTCAGCTGCATGATCAACATCATTGGCGAACATGGCGACATTGAACGTATTCTGGAACTGCCTTATGCCCACGTTCATCTTTATAACAAGGGCGAACGCCCGGGGCGCAAACTGGGGCACGTGAACATCCTGGCAGACAGCTACGAAGAGCTGGTTTGGCGAGTCAGAAACTGCGCGCAGTTTCTGCCCGGCAGCCCCGAGTTTAAAAGCACGCTCACAACCAAGGGTTGATTTAGCTCAAATCGCCCCTATATTGCTGTGACGTACATTCATATAAACCGAGAGACAGGGAGAACGACCTCATGGCATTTGAACTTCCCGCACTGCCTTATGAAAAGAACGCACTGGAGCCGCACATTTCCCAAGAAACCCTGGAATACCATTACGGCAAGCATCACCAGACTTATGTAACCAAGCTGAACGGCCTGATTGATGGCACCGACAATGCCAGCAAATCGCTGGAAGACATCATCAAGAGTGCCAGTGGCCCGCTGTTCAACAACGCAGCCCAGGTGTGGAATCACACTTTCTACTGGAACTGCCTGAGCCCGAATGGTGGTGGCGAGCCAACTGGCGCAGCCAAAGAAGCCATCGAAAAAGCGTTCGGCTCGTTCGAGGAATTCAAAAAAGAATTCAACGACAAAGCAGCCAACAACTTCGGCTCGGCCTGGACCTGGCTGGTCAAGAAAGCTGACGGCAGCGTTGCCATCGTCAATACCAGCAATGCGGAAACCCCGCTGACCGGCGCTGACAAGCCTGTGCTGACCGTCGACGTTTGGGAACATGCCTACTACATCGACTACCGGAACAGCCGTCCGAACTATCTGGAAGCTTTCTGGAACCTGGTCAACTGGGATTTCGTGAACGAAAACCTGGCCTGATCACATGGCAGCATCTGGTGGTGACTGCAGTCACCACCTGAACAAACGCCCGCCTGGGATACCCGGCGGGCGTTTGTGTATCTGAATGCGACGAAACCACAACAAATCGAAACACGCTAGCCCATGATTCTTTGAAAAAATCGGCCATACTCCATGCAGTTGCCAACGATCTGAACCATACTGCTACAAGCACGGTATTGCATTAAGGCAACCACAAAACAATTCGGACAAACGAGCCACCAGACATCGAAATGCGAAAAGCCTTCGAAGTTGAAAATCACCTTGGATACCGGATACTGCGCTGGGTTCTTCTTGTCGCCCTGTTGACCGGCATCGTGGTCAGTACGGTTCAGGTGGTACTCGACGCGAAGCGGGTATCGGATGAACTGGAACGTCAGGCCACCCAAACCATGGCCATGGTGCGTGATGCTGCCACGCAAGCGGTATTCAGCATCGACGATACTCTGGCTCAGCAAGTGGTTGATGGCTTGTTTGCGCTCGAGCCGATCCACCTGGCTCGCATTTCCCATCCCGACGGCGACCAGCTCGGCAGTCGGCTTCGACCACTTCAGGACCGAGCTTTCCGGCCAATCACCGACCCCATTTTTGGCAGCGTCCGGGAATACCGTGAAAGCCTGCACCGGAGCACCAGCGCCGACACTATCTACGGCTACCTGGAGGTGCAATACGATACCGCCCCGGTCGCCGAGAGCTGGCTCAACCGTGCGCTGATCACCTTTGGCTCTGGCATTGCCCTGGCACTGATACTCGGCCTTGCTTTGTTTGTGGTGTTTTATCTACTACTGACCCGCCCGCTGCTGCGAATTGTTCAGTCGGTCCGTAAAGTCGACCCTGAACGCCCCGATGACCGGCTGATCTCTGTTCCCGACGGCCATCGCGCCGACGAACTCGGGCTTTGGGTTAACGCAACCAACAACCTACTGGTCTCCATCGGCGACAGTCAGAAAAAACACCGTGAGGCCGAGGACCGCGTCAGCCAGCTCGCCCTCTATGACACCCTGACCGGTTTGCCAAGTCGTGATGCTTTTATAGAAGATCTGCAGACCGAAATTGTCGCCGCCCGTGACAGCCAGAACACCCTGGCCTTGATGGTGTGCGGCATTGATGACTTCAAATCCGTCAACGAGCAGTGTGGCTTTCGTACCGGCGATACCATACTGCAAACCGTGGCCAGCCGGCTCACCGCCAACCTGCCATCGGATCGATTCAGAATCGCCCGCCTTGGAAGCGACCAGTTCGTGATTCTGGAAAAGCAACTCCGGGACGGCTTCCAGGCTGCCGAGACTGCGGAAAAACTGCTTGCCAGCTTCGCCACGCCAGTGAATGCCGGCAACCATCGCATTTCCATGTCCGCCACGCTGGGCATTGCGCTCTTCCCCTCCGATGCTGATCAAGCCGACCGGCTACTGCAAGGCGCTGAACAAACCATGGCCCTTGCCAAACAGAATGGCCACAACCATTTCCAGTTCTATGTGGCCAGTATTGACCAGGAAATCCGTGAACGAAAACAGCTGGAAAAAGACCTGAACAATGCACTGATCAATCACGAGCTCTATCTGGTCTATCAACCACAGATCAACCTTGAGACCAAACGGGTGATTGGTGCTGAAGCCTTGTTGCGCTGGGATCACCCAGAGCGCGGCCTGATTCCTCCGGACGACTTCATTCCCGTGGCAGAGTCTAACGGTGCCATTGTTGAGATAGGCCAGTGGGTACTGGATCAGGCCTGCTGGCAGGCGGCGCGCTGGGCCAGTGAGGGTTCACCGTTAAGAATTGCGGTCAACCTGTCGGCCGTTCAGCTTCGCCAGGAATCCATCGTCGACGATATCCTGAGCACGCTCCAGCGCCACAACATACCGGCTGGCCGCCTGGAGCTGGAAGTTACCGAAACCAGTTTTATGACCAATCTCACCGACGCCGTCGCCAAGCTGCATCGTTTGCACCGGGCCGGCATCAGCATTGCCGTCGACGATTTTGGAACCGGCTACTCCTCGCTCACGTACCTCAAAAAGATGCCGGTACAGCACCTGAAGATCGACAAGCAGTTCATTCGTGATCTGCTGGTCAATGAAGAAGATACCCGCATCGCCAATATCATCATCGACCTTGGCAAGAGTCTGAACCTGACCGTCGTTGCTGAAGGTGTTGAAACCGCTGAGCAGGAATACTACCTCAGTCAGCGGGGCTGTAAGCTGGCGCAGGGATATTTTTTCAGTAAGCCGCTACTGCCGAAAGATTTTGAGATTTTTGTACAGACTTTCCATGCCCGAATCGTGGAAAATGACGCCTGAACTTTCAGCTTTGAGGAATTGTCATGGGAACGACTGTCATCGGCCTTATCGTAGTTGCCGTTGTCATTATTTATCTGGTTGTGATTTACAACAACCTGGTATCGCTGCGCAATCAATTCAAAAACGGCTTTGCCCAGATTGATGTGCAGCTGCAACGCCGCCACGACCTGATCCCCAACCTGGTCGAGGCTACCAAGGGCTACCTCGAGCACGAAAAATCCACGCTGACCCAGGTGATGGAAGCCCGCAACAATGCCGTCAGTGCCCAGAAAGATGCCGCCAAAGATCCCGGTGATGGCACCAAAATCCAACGCCTTGGCAGCGCGGAGAATCTGCTTACCAAAGCACTGGCCAATTTCTACGCCGTCTCCGAGAACTACCCTGAGCTGAAGGCCAACGAGACCGTACAGCAACTGATGGAAGAGCTTTCCAGTACCGAAAATCGGGTCGCGTTTTCCCGCCAGGCCTATAACGATGGCGTGATGAGCTACAACATCTTCCGTGAAAAGTTTCCCAACAATATCGTAGCTGGCCTGTTTGCTTTCAAGGAAACAGCACAGCTGCAGCTGGAGTCTCCGGAAGCTCGCCAGGCACCAAAAGTCAGCTTCTGAGGCCTGAATCATGGCAAACCCCGGTTTCTTTGAGCGCCAGGCCCATGCCCGGCGCAATACCGGTCTATTGATCTTTTTGTTCCTGACCGCCGTCGCCCTGATAACCCTGGCGGTCTGTCTGGTCGGCTACCTGGTCACCCGCAGCCAAAGCTCCGCTCTGCCCTTTCATCACTGGCTACTGTCCAGCCACGGCCTCACCACCGCCATCGCGGTGGTGTTGCTGATCGGGTTCGGCTCACTGGTACGCTGGGTTGACCTGGCCGGTGGCGGCAGCCGTGTCGCCAAAATGGTCGGGGCGAGACTGATCGAGCCAGACACCAGCGACCCTGAAGAACGCAAGCTGCGCAACATCGTTGAGGAAATGGCCATCGCCAGTGGGGTATCCGTACCGGAACTCTACGTGATGGACAGTGAAACCAGCATCAATGCCTTTGTGGCCGGTTACACCCCGGGTGAAGCGGTCATGGTGGTGACTCATGGGGCCCTGACACACCTGTCCCGGGACGAACTTCAGGGCGTGGTTGCCCATGAGTTCAGCCACATTCTCAATGGCGACATGCGCATCAACGTCAGGCTGATTGCCCTGCTTGCCGGCATTCTTATGCTTGGGCAAATCGGTCACTTTATGATCCGGGCCGGATTTTACAGTGGCGGGCGCAGTCGAAATCGGGATGGCCGAGCCCAGGCTGCCATGGGCCTGATCGGCCTGGCACTCTTGATCATCGGCTATGTTGGCGTGTTCTTTGGTCGACTGATTCAGGCGGCGGTATCCCGGCAACGGGAAATGCTGGCAGATGCTTCCTCGGTGCAGTTCACCCGCAACCCCGAGGGCATCGGCGGCGCATTGTTCAAGATCGGCATCAAGAGCGGCTACCTGGACACCACCAGTCATGCCAGTGACATGAATCACATGTGCTTCAGTGAGTCAGCCCGCATGAAGTTTTCGTCGTTACTGGCCTCTCACCCTCCGGTCAATGAACGCATCAACGCCATACAGCCCGGCATGCTGGCACGCCTGCGCAGCCGACTGAGAGACACCGAGCCCGACCAGAACCTTCGTCAAAGTGGCCAGGCCCAGCCCGCAGCGCGGGCCGGCTTGAGCGACCTGGCGAATCATCTGGCAGAACCATCGCCCCAGAGACGGCGGGGCAGCTCGTCACCCATCCGCTCATCGTTCGCTGACAACTCGCCGATCGAGACAACCAAACTCTCTTCCAGGGTCGGTACCGTCAACCCGCAAAGCGAAGCCTTTGCGGTTCATCTTCTGAATCAGTTACCTGCGACGTTCCGCAGCCTGTTGTACACCCGTGCGGGGGCCATTCAGCTGTGCTACGGCCTGTTAATCTACGATCTGACACAAACGACACAGAACGAGCGCCTGCAGCTAGTGGGTCCGCACCCTCTGTTACGAGTCCAGCAGGATCTGCTTGATAAGTTATTACCCGCACTGGCAAAGCTTGGGGAAGAAGCAAGATTTCCGGTGCTGGAGCTGGCCATGCCGGCGTTACGCAAACTGGACCCGGAGGAGCGGGCAGCGCTGTTGGCCAATATTCAGGCGCTAGTGGCTGCCGACAACCGCGTCAGCTTGTTTGAGCTGGCACTGACCACCTTCCTTGATCGCCACCTGAGCGCTGACGCTGAGCAGGTTGTGCCCGTCAAATACCGCAACTACCGGCAGGTATTGCCTGCCATCAGGCGCCTGCTCAGCCTGTTTGCTCGTGCAGGCACTGGCTCACCTGAGGAAGCCGACAAGCTGTATCTGGATGCCATGGCGGGGTTTGGCACTGGCAACGAGCAGAGCCGAGCTGGGAAGGTGTCTATGCAAGAGTTACGTGAGACGCTGGAAGTACTGAACCGGCTCTCGCCACTTCTCAAGCCCGCCATCATCGACGCATGTGGCTACTGCGTCACCCATGACGGTCGCGTAGAAGTGAGAGAGTATGAACTGATGCGCCTGGTGGCGGACCAACTGGACTGCCCGATGCCACCGCTTTAGGGGCTGTCTTACAGGGTCTGTCCCCGAACGGGGACTGACCCACTTTTGCCCGTCTGTTGCACCCAAGTCTGAACACTTACCTGACCCGCCAAAAAGGGTCAGTCCCCATGCGGGGACAGACCCTGCAAGACAGCTCCCGCTACTGCCTGCGACCCTGAAACAGCATATCAACCGACGGCTGGTCGTCCTGGGCAGGCAATCCCAACTTCTGGCGAACTTCCAGATTCACATCCCACAACTGATTGAACTTCTCAGTCGTGGCGGCGATGCTGTCGTCTTTACCCAGCATGATCGTTGGGCGCAGGAAAACCAGCAGGTTACGCTTTATCCGTGTTTCAGATTCGGAGGAGAACAGGCGGCCCAACAACGGTATGTCACCCAGAAGGGGAACCTTGCTTTTGTTGACCTGAAAGTCGTCTTTGATCAAACCACCCAGCACCACCGTTTCACCGTCATCGGCCAGCACAGTGGTCTTGATCTCACGCTTGTTGGTGATCAGGTCAGAGGCGCCAGACACCGTCGTAGTCGAAATATCCTCTGTGGTCTGCTCCACCACCAGACGAACCAGACCGTCGGCACTGATGGTCGGTGTCACTTTCAGGGACAAGCCAACGTCCCTGCGCTCAATGGTGGTAAAGGGGTTGGACAAGCCATCCCCGGTTGTCGCTGACTGGCCGGTCCGGAAAGGCACGTTCTGACCAACGATGATTTCAGATTCCTGGTTATCCAGCGTGATAATACTGGGGGTGGATAACAGGTTGGCCGCTGCCGAGGAAGACAGTGCCTGAATCAATACACCCCAGGTCAGACCATCCCGGTCACGCTGACCCGCGCCCACCGTGATCCCTCCACCAAGCTGAGGCAAGGTATCCCCCACCAGAGCGCCAATCACGGAGTTCAGACCCAGCATACCCTCACCACTGGTGAGATTGGTTCCCAGCACCGGGAACGAGCCGGCCGACTCATCACCTGCCGCCAGCTGCACGCCCAACTGGTCACCCAGCTCATCACTGATTTCAACAATGGCCGCCTCGATCATCACCTGCGCGCGCCGAATATCCAGCGCCGCAACAATCTGTTCCGCTTCCTGCATCAGGGACGGCTCACCTCGAACCACCAGAGCATTCGAGACCTTCATCCGCAAACACGGTGAAATTACCTGAGCGCCCGCCACCTGCAGGAGACCCACCGCCCGCACTTGAACCACTGCCACCGCTCGACTCGCGAACCACTTCACCCATCACGCCTTTGAGAATCTCTGTCAGGCTTTTGGCATCCGCGTGCCTGAGCCTGATCACTTTGGTGGTGCCGCCGGTTGCGGAGGGCTGGTCCAGCTGCCGGATTAACCCTCGCATTTTCTCCCGGAAGGTCTCATCACCGCGCAAAATCAACCGGTTGCTGCGCTCATCAGCGGTCAGGCTGTATTTACGAGTGGCGGCGTCGCCACCGGAACTGCGCAACTCATCGGGAGCCAGCTCTTGCAGCAACTTGACCATATCGCCAACCCAGGCTTCTTCAAGCTGGATCACTTCAACTTCGTATTTGGAAGGGCTATCGAGCTCGCGCACGATCTGTTCGATGCGCTGAATGTTGGAGGAGTGATCACTCACAATCAGAGCGTTGGCCGCCGCAACGCCGGCCAGATGGCCATACTTGGCCACCAGCGGCCTGAGAATTGGCACCAGTTCCAAAGCATTGGCGTTATCGATCTGGATAACCCGGGTGATCAGCTGCTCCGACGGCGTTACGTCGAAGCGATCCAGAATCTCCGCAGACTGTTTGGCATCAACCTGCTGAATCACCTTGATCACTTCTTCACCGGGTATCGCGGTAAAACCGTGTACGTTCAATACCGCCAGGAACAGGTCGTAAATTTCGTTCTTGTTCATGGGCGCGCTGGACAGCACCGTCACCTTGCCTTTGACCCGTGGATCGACCACAAAACTGTACCCGGTAATGTCAGCCACCTGGGTAACGAATGCCCGGATGTCCGCATCTTTGAGATTCAGTCTCCAGGTTTCATCCTGCGCGTGCGCTACCGAGAGCATCGGTAACAACAGAATGAACAAGAGAGTCCGGAGCAAATTGGTCTTGTGGTTGTACATCTGGCGGTATCGTCCTGTTGTAATGTTCCCGATCAGCGCCACTGTTCGGGTATGGCATAGCTGACGGTGAGTACGGACCCGTCACGCTCTATTTCAATATCCAGCTGGGCCTGATTGCGCCAGTCTTCCAGCAGTGCTTTGTCTTGTTCTAAATCACCCAGGCGCTGGCCGTTAATGGCCGTAATAACATCACCCTGGCGCAGATTGACTGCATTGAGCATTGGGTTTGAACCATCGTAAACATAACCGGCAAAACCGCTGTCATCTGCTGGCTGCAAACCGTAGGCCGCCAAAGCAGCCGCGCCCTGAGTATCCAGCTGTTGCCGGGCACCGGCCAGAAAATCGTCTGGTGATTCTGCCGTCGGAACCTCTGTCTCTGCAACCATTGCCGAAGAATCAAGCTGCTCCTCAAAAGCCAGCGATTCATAACGGCCACCACGACGAATCAATATGCGATCTGACTCTACCTCAGCCAACTCCGCATTGCCCGGTAAACTCTCACCCACCCGGTAATACTCGGTTTCGCCGTCACTTCCGGCAACTATAGCACCGGAGTCTTCCGGCCGCTGCCCTATCAGCACCCCCTCAAGCCGTAATCTGAGCCCGGTTTCGGGAGCACTGCGGCGCACCGCCTCCGCCACAGCCACTTGACGCGCTGCACGACCAAAAAAGTCATAGCCGGCGATCGACATCTGGGGCGCGCGATTCACGCCCCCGGACTGCCCTGCAACCTGGGAGGGCACACTTGGCACCGGCCGGTCAGACCAGGCATAGAGCCAGGTCAGTTTGGCCAGCACAATGCCCAAATAAACCACCAGTATGACCAACAACAGGTTGGCCAACACCCTCGACAGTCTTTCCTGGTGACGCACGGTTAACCCGGCCATTTCAGAAACCACCCGGCAAGATCGGCTGACGTACCCGGAACACAACATCATCCGGGCCCGCCGTATCTGGCCAGGGCTGCTGGGCCAGATCAACCATGCGCTTGTACACGCGAACTTCCATCAAGCCATTCCACAGAATACTGGCGTCAGCCGCCGGGCCATCACCGCCCTGCTCCGCCACGGTCAGCGCAACGCCACCGTCGGTGGTATCCAGATTTGCCTGCATCGGCGGGAACGTTGCCTGCCCGGTCTGATTGCCCATGGGCCAACTGACCTGACCACCATCCCAGCGCCCCATGCCGTCCGCTTGTTGCAACCGATTGTCATTCCAGATCAGGCGTAGCCGATCAATATTCACCAAACCTTCAATCATCGCGCCGCCACTCTGGCGAATCAGACCTTCAAATTCCACAACCGCAATCTGGCCCTGTGCACTGACATCCAAACTGCCAGGCCAACCGATGCTAGCAGCTCCGTCAACTCTGGATTGTGACGAAGCCAAAGAAAAACCAATCGGTAATTGCAGGCCGGCCAACGAGGGCCAGCCCAGCTGCCACTGCACCCGGGCAGGAAATCCAGCGACGACAACGCCAGCGGCGCCATCCCACAGTCGGCCCGACACCTGACGAACTTCAACCTGAGGTGGCATTTGCACATAACGGGACGCCTGATACCAAACCCAGCCCGCTGGCACCCAGAGCACCAGCACAATGCCATAAACAAACACACCCAGCATCAGCAAAAGCAGGATTTTGCCGGGACGCAGGAAGGGTTTGGAGCGGGGTTCAGTCATTGAGTTTTGCACGTTATTAAACGGGTAACCGAGTCTAACAAAGCCTTTGGTCAAGTTCATGACAAAAAAACGAAAAACCCCGCGTCAGTGTGAACCAACGCGGGGTTTTTCAAGGTAGATCAGGCCAAGTCTCAGAAGCTGAGACCTGGTCAGGACCTGGCCGGCATCACATCATGCCGCCCATGCCTCCCATTCCACCCATGCCGCCCATATCAGGCATGCCGCCAGACTTCTCGTCTTCCGGCTCATCTGCAACCATCGCCTCGGTGGTGATGATCAGAGATGCAACGGAAGCCGCCGCCTGCAGCGCAGAGCGAGTCACTTTGGCCGGATCAAGGATACCCATTTCCAGCATGTCGCCGTACTCTTCAGTGGCTGCGTTGTAGCCGTAGCTACCTTCACCGGCACGGATGTTGTTGACGACAACAGAAGGCTCGCCACCGGCGTTCTGCACGATCTGGCGCAGAGGAGCTTCCATGGCGCGGCGCAGAATGTTAACGCCGGCCTTTTGCTCGTCGTTAATGGCGTCTACTTTATCCAGGGCCGCAATGGCACGGATCAGGGTAACACCACCGCCCGCAACAACACCCTCTTCTACCGCAGCGCGGGTAGAGTGCAGCGCGTCTTCAACGCGAGCTTTCTTCTCTTTCATTTCCACTTCAGAACCAGCACCAATCTTGATGACGGCAACACCGCCAGCCAGCTTGGCTACACGTTCCTGCAGCTTTTCCTTGTCGTAGTCGGAAGAGCTGTCTTCGATCTGCTTGCGGATCTGCTCAACGCGGGCTTCGATGTCGCCCTGTGCGCCGGCACCGTTGATCACCGTGGTGTTTTCCTTGGTGATGTTGATGCGCTTGGCAGTGCCCAGATCGTCCAGAGTGGTGTTCTCAAGAGTCAGGCCAACTTCTTCAGAAATCACTGTGCCGCCGGTCAGGATGGCGATGTCCTGCAGCATTTCCTTGCGACGGTCACCAAAGCCAGGCGCTTTGACAGCAGCAACCTTGACGATACCGCGCATGTTGTTCACAACCAGCGTGGCCAGTGCTTCGCCTTCGATGTCTTCAGCGATGATCTGCAGCGGCTTGCCGGCTTTCGCTACTGCTTCCAATACTGGCAGCAGTTCGCGGATGTTGGACACTTTCTTGTCGACCAGCAGGATGTACGGGTCATCCAGCTCGACAGACATGTTGTCCTGGTTGTTGATGAAGTACGGGCTCAGGTAGCCACGGTCGAACTGCATACCTTCAACCACGTCCAGCTCGTCTTCCAGGCCACGACCTTCCTCAACGGTGATCACGCCTTCTTTGCCTACGCGCTCCATGGCATCTGCAATGATCCGGCCGATGCTTTCATCACCGTTGGCAGAGATGGTGCCAACCTGGGCAATGTTGCGGCTGTCATCGCAAGGCTTGGCCAAGTCGCGAATGGCCTGTACCGCGGCGATGGTGCCTTTATCGATACCGCGCTTCAGATCCATCGGATTCATGCCGGCAGTCACGGCCTTGATACCTTCGCGAACGATGGCCTGAGCCAGAACCGTCGCGGTAGTGGTGCCGTCACCAGCGCTGTCGTTGGTCTGGGAAGCAACTTCCTTAACCATCTGCGCGCCCATGTTCTCGAACTTGTCTTTCAGTTCGATCTCTTTAGCTACGGAAACACCGTCTTTAGTTACGGTTGGCGAGCCAAAGGATTTTTCCAGAACCACGTTCCGGCCTTTGGGGCCCAGGGTAACCTTGACGGCGTCTGCCAGAATGTTTACGCCTGCGACCATGCGCTTGCGAGCGCTATCACCGAATTTAACGTCTTTTGCTGCCATGTCTTCTGTTCCTGTTCGTTAAACCGAAATGAAACCCATCGGATTAATGAGCGTTATTGCCTGTCGCTTATGCGATCACTCAAGCACGCCGTAAATGTCGTTTTCGCTCATGATGAGCAGCTCTTCACCGTCGACTTTAACGGTGTTGCCTGAATACTGGCCAAAAACAACGGTGTCACCGACTTTGACTGCCAGAGCACGGGTTTCACCATTATCCAGAATGCGACCGTTGCCCACCGCGATCACTTCACCCTGGGACGGCTTCTCTTTGGCGTTACCCGGCAGCACGATGCCACCTGCAGTTTTCTCTTCTTCTTCCTTACGGCGCACGACAACTCGATCGTGTAACGGACGAATTTTCATTGCTCTGCTTCTCCAATAGCCACATCACGAATGCGGCGATGACAGTTACATGTTTAAAAGTGTCTGACCGGAAACATCCGGCCCGACAAATTGCCCGGACTGCCTGGCAACTGAAAGACAGCGCTTGTCAGCCCGCGGCGAATCTGTGCAATGTAAATGGGGCTCACCAAAGGCTTTTCAACACCCTGCGATGAAAAAATTTACTTTTTTTCGAGCCTGTCCCGGTCTGATTCGGTCTGATCCTGATACTCGCCTTCGATAATGTCGCCGTTGGCATCCCGATCAAACGGGCGTTGCGGCCCAAACGGCCCATGCCCCTGAGAAGGCCCTTGTCCGAACGGTCCGGCACCGCCACCAGCGCGAAAGAAAAAGCTCTGGCTTTGGCCCGCGACGGTCATTCGTTTCAATGCTTTAGCGGCCAGCCAATGACGAGACCCAGGCAGCAAACAGGCAAAGCCGACGGCATCGGTGATGAACCCTGGGGTAAGCAGCAAGGCACCACCCACCGCCAGTATCAACCCTTCAGCCACTTCTTTTGCCGGCAACTCACCGCTGTTCAGCCGCTGGTTGGCCCGAAGAAGCGTCGCCAAGCCCTGTTGGCGCAGCAACCAGGCACCGATCACTGCCGTCAGCAAAACCAACCCAACGGTGTTCAGCACCCCGATCATGCCGCCCACTTTGATTAACACCACCATCTCGGCGATGGGCATAATAATGAAAAGAAAAAGGAAAACGGGCAAAATGCCTCCTTATAAAAACGCTCAGACACACAGAGAACCTAAAACCACCTCTGACTTTAATTAGGGCAAACCATGAAACTTCAAGATTCTGTTATTGCAATCACCGGCGGCGGCCAAGGCCTGGGCCGCGCCATGGCCGAATACCTGGCTGCGAAAGGCGCCAAAGTCGCCCTCATCGACCTGATGGAAGACAAACTGGCCGAAGCCGCCGACGCCTGCAAAAAAGCCGGCAGCGATGCCAAAACCTACGTCTGCAACGTCGCCAAAGAAGAAGACGTCGAGAAAACCTTCCAGGCCATCATCAACGACTTCGGCCACCTCAACGGTCTGGTTAACAACGCCGGCATCCTGCGCGACGGTTTGATGGTCAAATTCAAGGACGGCAAACTCGACAAACGCATGGAACTGAGCCAGTGGCAATCGGTGATCGATGTTAACCTCACCGGCGTGTTCCTGTGCGGCCGTGAAGCCGCCACCCGCATGATTGAGAACGGTGACCAGGGCGCTATCATCAACATCGCGTCTATCTCCCGCGCCGGCAACATGGGCCAGAGCAACTACTCCGCTGCCAAAGCCGGCGTCTCCGCCCTGGTGCCGGTCTGGGCCAAAGAGCTGGCCCGCTACGGCATCCGCTGCATGGGCATTGCCCCCGGCTTCATCGAAACCGAAATGACCGCCTCCATGAAGCCCGAAGCCCTGGAGAAAATGACCGCCGGCATTCCCCTCAAACGTATGGGCAAGCCAGAGGAAATCGCCTCAGCGGTGGCCTTCATCTTTGAAAACGACTACGTCTCCGGTCGCATGATCGAAGTCGACGGCGCTCTGCGCCTGTAGTCGGACTGAAAGCGACGCTTTGCGTGGACGAGTTCGACACCGAACCCACAAAAGAGCAGAAGATCTGGCAAGTAGTGGCCGCGATCCCGGAAGGGAAAGTGGCCAGCTACGGCCAGATAGCCGCCATGGCCGGCCTCGGCCGCCAGGCGCGCTTTGTTGGCCGGGCCCTGGGCAAACTGCCCGCCGGCCACAGCATTCCCTGGCACCGCGTTATCCGCAGCAACGGCCAGATTGCCTTTCCTGAAGGCACAGAAACCTGCCAGCTTCAAACCGAGAAACTGAGACTCGAAGGGGTGGACGTGTATAAAGGAAGGGTAAAAATGAAAGGTTTTCAGTGGCAGCCCTGAGCAAAACGCTCAAGGCCGCACTGAGACTGAAGAGCCGTCAGATCACACCGCTTTCGCAGCAATGATCTTGTCGTGCCACTCGACCGGACCGGTCTGGTGCACCGAGCTGCCGCGGGAATCGACCGCCACGGTCACCGGCATGTCCTCTACTTCAAACTCGTAGATCGCTTCCATACCCAGCTCTTCAAAGGCCACTACTTCGGCCCCCTTGATGGCCTTGGATACCAGATAGGCCGCACCGCCGACCGCCATCAGATACACTGCGCCGAATTCCTTGATGGCGTCGATCGCTACCTGACCACGCTCAGCCTTGCCGATCATACCGGTCAGGCCGGTTTTCTCCAGCATGGTGCGGGTGAACTTGTCCATCCGGGTCGCGGTGGTGGGGCCAGCCGGGCCAACCACTTCTTCACGGATCGGATCCACAGGGCCCACGTAGTAGATGAAGCGACCTTTCAGATCCACCGGCAGCTCTTCGCCGCGCTCGATCATGTCCACCATCTTTTTATGGGCGGCATCACGACCGGTCAGCATCTTGCCGGACAGCAAAACCGTCTCGCCCGGCTGCCAGTCCTTCACATCTTCCGGGGTGACGGTGTCCAGGTTTACCCGGCGTACGTTAGCGCCCACTTCCCAGGTGATTTCCGGCCAATCGTCCAGGCTTGGCGGCGTCTGCAAAGACGGACCACTGCCATCCAGGGTGAAGTGCGCATGGCGCGTTGCCGCGCAGTTCGGAATAATTGCCACCGGTTTGTTGGCTGCGTGAGTCGGGAAGTCCTTAACTTTTACATCGAGAACCGTAGTCAGACCACCCAGGCCCTGGGCACCAATGCCAAGCTCGTTGACCTTCTCGAACAATTCCAGGCGTAGCTCTTCCGCACGGTTAGACGCGCCACGGGCCTGCAGCTCGTGAATATCGATCGGCTCCAGCAGCGATTCTTTCGCCAGCTCCATCGCCTTTTCTGCGGTGCCGCCAATACCGATACCCAGCATGCCCGGCGGGCACCAGCCTGCGCCCATCTGCGGTACCATCTTCAGCACCCAGTCCACCACCGAATCGGACGGGTTCAGCATCGCGAATTTGGATTTGGCTTCCGAGCCGCCACCCTTGGCCGCCACGTGAATGTCAACGGTGTTACCCGGCACCATCTTGTAATGAATGATGGCGGGGGTGTTGTCTTTGGTGTTCTGGCGCTTGCCATCTGGATCGGCCAGTACCGACGCCCGCAGCACGTTGTCCGGATGCGTGTAGGCCCGGCGCACGCCTTCGTTGATCACGTCGTCCAGCGGCTGATCGCACTCAAACTTCACATCCATACCGATGTTCACGAACACAGTCACGATGCCGGTGTCCTGGCAAATCGGTCGATGACCCTGGGCGCACATGCGGGAGTTGATCAGAATCTGGGCAATAGCATCTTTGGCCGCCTGGGACTCTTCCCGCTGATAGGCCTCGTAAACACCCTGGATAAAATCTTTCGGGTGATAGTAGGAAATAAACTGCAGCGCATCGGCTACGCTTTCGATCAGGTCGTCCTGGCGGATAACGGTGGTCATAGTCGCCTCATCAGCTTTCTGATTATCGGAAGTGCGCGAAGCCACCAAGGCAGCCCCGCTAATATAAGGAAGCGAGAGTTTACCAGAAATTCCTGCCAGCGAGTGATGCGACGGAAGGCGAACCGTCTATGACCCGCCAAGACAGAATTAATGAGTGTTTTCGACCTGTTTCGAAACAAATTGTTAAAACCCTGTACTCTGCACGCTGCGGAACTCGACAAACCCTCCGCTGCCCACTATTTTTCTGGAAGGCCACTCCAACTGTGCGAGGAGTGACGCCAAAAGCAGAATCACACTTTTGGCTGATCAACACTTGCCAGACTGTCGCTATAGTCGACGATACAGTAATTGGCTTTAAGTGCTGGCTACGATTTCAGACAAACAAGCAGAACAGGCAAAAGAACGGAATTCAGGGGCCGACCGGTTCCGTCTAAGCCGGATATAACGACACAACAACAGGAAAAGGTTCCACCCATGTTCAAGAAAACTCTAATAAGTCTTGCCGTGGCTTCTTCCCTTGGGTTGACGGGCTGCTTTAGTGGCTCCAATGATGGGGGTAATGCGAATCCGGATTATAAGATCAGCAATCCTGAACTGGATGGCAAAACGTGGCCATTGTTCAACCCGGTAACAGGCAATCTGCCGATTCCTAACGACCTTATTTTCCGGGCAGATAACCCAGCAACCAGCATCAATGAAGCTGATGGCTCTTTCAGTGTGGCTGACTCATCCCCACCTGTTACCACAGCATTGAACCAGTTGAGTGGCGCGTCTACCATCGCGCCTCCTGTTGTGCAGTTTAACGGTCAAATAGATCCTGACTCTGTTGATTCGAAAGCCTTTATCCTGACCGATCCGAATGACCCGAGTACCGTAATTCCAAACCCGAACCAGAACGTTTTCCTGATCGAACTGGAATACGCCAGTGGCGATCCCGTTCGCGGCCTGGGTGCAGGTGAGTCGCCAACTATTCCTCTTGCAATTACAGCTCAAGTAGCTGCAGGCGCAGCCCCGCAGGATCTGAGCGGACGCAATCAGCTTGCTGCTGGTGGTTACCTCGCAAGCCTGACACAGGCACCTGAATACGTGGCCGAGGTTGTGACGCTGGACGGTAATTCCGCTATTCGCATCAACCCCACCAAGCCACTCAACCCTTTCAAGCGCTACCTGGTTGTAGTCACAAAAGAAGTGTTGGACATCAATGGCGATCCTATCGTTCAGGATCCGCTCTATCGTGATGTAGCCGATCCTACTCGACCTCTGGGTAATGAGAGCGCGCTGGCCCCGGTTCGTCGTATTGTTGACGGCTTCTGGGAAAAAGTGGCAGCAACATTCTTTGGTGTACCGAACCAGGCAAGACAGACAGCTCTGACTGAAGAAAGCATCGCTGTCTCATACAGCTTTACGACCTCAAACGATCAAGAGGTCCTGAACTACATCGCGGATCCCAAGGCGTTCTTCAAATCAACGATTTTGGGAGCGGCAAGATTTGATGCAGTTGCCGCAGCACGCGAGGGCGGCGAAACAGACTTTTTCGCACTAAATACGATTGGTAACAATACGGTAGCAGCAGCAGAACCTGTTGCCGACGGTCAGGCGGACGCTTTGGTCGGGGCATTTACAGCAGCACAGCTGCTGCCAACCCCGGGCGATCGCAGCTCAACCGCTCAATTCGGTGCGCCTCAGGACGTCACGCAGGTGTCGGCCATCGCCGGGCAGTTTGTTGAGTTTGGTGAAGTGAACATCGTTCAGGGCACCATTGATTTGCCCTATTATCTTGGCGTACCAACGGGCTCCTCAGATGCCGAAGGCTCTGTTATCAGCACCCGTAGCTGGAAAGCAAATGCGGCTCTTGCTGCAGTAGCAGGGGATCAACTGGGCGTTGAGCTTGCTCAATCCAACCCACAGGTCAGTGAAGTTGTGAATTACCGCTTCCCGTTCCCAGCGAAGACTACCGATGTTACAGTTCCGATCATGGTGCTTTACCCGGCCGGTTATGACGGCTCTGGCGGCCTGGAAACGGTTATGTACATGCACGGTATTACTACGGACCGCAGTGCTGCACTGACGTTCGGAAGCGCGCTTGCAAACAGTTCACAAGTTGCCGTAGTCGTGATTGACCAGCCGGCCCATGGTGTAACGCCGTTCAGCCCTGCTGAACAATCTGGCCTTGCAACACAACTGTTGACCGCTGGACAAGCAAGTGGATTACCAGAGAGTGTTGGGCCTAGTGAGACCAATGTTCAGGCATTGATTGCCGGCCAACTGGCCATCGGTTTTGTGGTCGGTGCCACAAGCCAAACTCCTGAAGACTCTGCACCTCTTATCCAGAGCGTTGTTACTGGCGGAACTTCCGGCGATGCGGATCTAGACGAAGCTATTCGTGCTCTGCGCTCGTTTGAGAACACTGTTGCCAACGCAGGCTCAACCGTTCCAGGTATCGCCAAGACAGAGAATGAACGTCACTTTGACTTCACAGCTAACGCGGCTAGCCAACCAACGGCTATGACTGCAACTGCTGGTGCATCAGGTAGCCTGTTCATTAACCTGACCAACTTCACTAACACTCGTGACAGAAACCGTCAGGCTGTTGTGGATTTGCTCAACGTGAGAGCATCACTGGCGAACCTTGATTTCGATGGTACCGGCGGCGCTGACTTGGATGCCACCAGCGTCCACTTTGTTGGGCACTCGCTTGGTACAATCGTTGGCGCACCCTTCGTTGCGGTTGCTAATGCTAGCGAGACCCCTGACGATGACATCATGGCGGCGCACCTGCTGACACCAGCAGGTGGCATTGTGCGGATGCTTGAAAACTCCCAGTCCTTCGCACCGCAGATTCTTGGTGGCTTGCAGCAGGCAGCAGGACTGGAGCAAGGCGATGCAAACTTGGAGACGTTCTTTAATGTATTCCAGGCAGCAATCGACTCTGTCGATCCCATCAGCTTTGTGGCGAGTTTAAACGACACCGGAACACCGGTTCTGCTCTCACAGGTAAATGGTGACAACGTAATTCCGAACGATGCGTTGGCAACGCCGCTAGGTAACGCCTTTGATGCCTACCTGTCGGGAACCGAGCCTCTTGCCAGACTGCTTGACGCAGAGTCGGTAACGACCGCCGGAACACCTGTTGCCCTACCAGCGATCACACGCTACACCGAAGGCACGCACGGCACTCCGGTACTGCCACAGGGCGGCGACCTTGATGCGCTGGTATTCACAGAAATGGTGAGCCAAACCGTTAGCATTATTGGCGAACTTGGCGGGGCTGGCACTGTAACTCCAAACATCCTTGGCAATCCGGACTATGTAAATATCGTTCAACAGGATTAAGGCCTGCCTGTTGATGATTTGAATAGATGGCACTCGCCATTTTGGAGTTAAACAAACCCTCGCCGTTCTGGCGGGGGTTTGTTTTTATTGGCAAACAATTATTGCATACCCACAAATTATAGATACTTGCGGCCACGCTCCATCTACGCCCTTATAAAGGATTAAACAGAAACAAAAAAGCCCCGGCATAACCGAGGCTTTCGTGCGCAGACTGCGCGCATTACGTCATTATCTTCGCATCCAAGGACTTAGCATGTTCGATAGCGCAAAGCAGGGTCCGGCACATGCTTACCGGACCCCGATGGCCTATCAATCAATACTTAATTCAACTTCGGATTCAATATTCGCCTCAATTTCATCCTCGGTGAAGAATAGCTTTCGATAGTTTTTCTCAGAATACCTCAACGACTGATCATTAAAGAACGGTGAATTCTCATCAGTAGACTGTCCATAACTCACCAGTCCATAGGCCTGGGGCCCCTCGTCCGTGAACTCCAGACCAAAATGCCAACTGGTGCCGCGAGCCATCAACCAGCCTTGGCCTGGCTGACTCGATAGTCCTGCCGTGTTTGAGAGGGTCGCCGGCGCAATACGCGGGAATACGGTATCCTCGGAAACAGAAGAACCTACTACGCCAATGGCGTTAAATGCACCGTCAATGGTTCCATCTCCGCCATGCCATGGAAACGACTGCAGCTGAGCCACAGGCGTTCCACCGGGAGGAACCCCACCGCTTGGTTGATAATACTGAACGTCACCAAGCTGGGCATCATAGGCAATACCCGCGGTGTCTAGCGCTTCCAGGCCATCCGCCAGCGCGACGAGCATAGGATCACTTACCGTTCCTTTGTCCGTAGTAGCTGGCGACGATGGCGTAGCGACCGGATCACTCGGGTCAAATGGAACCGTCAGATCTGTTCCAAACTGATCCCGATAGTTCGCAATAAAGACGCGAAATACGTGGGCGCCCACACTATCGACGTTGTAAACACCATCCCAGGTTTGCAAAACGTCGCAGGCCGCATCCACCGATCTGGTTCCACCCGCCGATATGTTTACCTGACCGCCTGCTATATCCGTGCAACGCTCACGCAACTCAGGAAGAAAAGCTTCTGAGTACCAGGTACGGTTGTTGTAAATCACATTGATTAAATCAATCGCACCGAACTTTCCGTCCTGCCCAGCTGGTGCCCCGATGGCAAAACCGGGATCCAGCGGATTCTGAAGCATTGAAATGCCAATCCGTGTTCTTGGATTGAGAGGAGTTTCCTCAGAACCAAACAGCGGAGAGAATCCAGTTAGGAAGGCATCCGGATTTGTAGCCCAATAGCTGTCGTTAGAGTTCTGTACCCAATCCTCACGCAATAATTGGGGTCGCTTTTCATAAGGCACAAGCCCGTTACACTGGCCTTCAATCCAGTCATCTCTGGATTTGCTGCCGTCGAGTAGTGTCAGGCCGCCATTAAAAAGTTGATTGTAGCCAGCGTTTACCTTGCGCTTGAAGTCGACTACAGCCAGCGATGCATCTGACAAATGGGGCACAGAGCTACTGTCTATGTAGTAAGCGTTGCCCTGATCATCGGCGTAGGTGCTGTTGGTCCAGAACGTCGTTCCACAATTCTGGAATACCGCCTGAAACTCCTGCAAATTAGTGGCACGACTCATTTGTAACCAGGTATCGAGCAAGCGTTGCGTGGAGGCATTCGCATCCCGATAGCTATATGCAGTGCCACTCGCGCCCCAAGCTGGCAAGCCGCCATCGGTTACTACATCGGCCGCAAGCATCGGGCCATACTCAGAAAAATAGAAAGTCTTCTCGAGAACGGTGGGAGTGGGCGAACCATTATTGACTTCGATTCGATAGGTCTTGGAGGTGATCGGTTTCTCTACACTATCCTTAATATATGTGAAGTTATCCCCATCCTTGAGCGTCAATTCGTACAATGTAAATCGCCGACTAGTTGTGACGGTGTGGGACCAAGCCAGATTCTCATTGAAATTAATTAACGGAATCGCCGTTCCGAGGAGACCAGCCCCATTTGTGTTCAGGTAACCGGGAACCGTCATTTGAACTTGATACAGCCGGCGGTGACCCGTGTAAGGAAAGTGAGGATTCGCCAGCAAAGCCCCTCGACCTTGTTCCGACAGATCACGGCCTACTCCCCATGCATTACTGCCAAGGCCAATGTCCTGAAAGTTGGTCTGACTGGAAGCATGGGCACTTGCATTTGCCACCAAACCTCGGAGCAATGCGTCGGCAGGCTCAGATTCGGATGATACTGAGTCCATTACCGGGACGGGGAGAGGTGACTCCCCCGCAGGCACCGCGAGAAATACAGCCCCGGTCGCAAAAAGTGCACCGCTCGCGTACTGCCCTACAATGCGGTAGTGAGCAAACAAATCCGTGGGGGAAATTTCCTTCACCCAGGGCTGATTTCGACACTCTGGCGGCAGCGTCCCCGGGTCGGTCTCAGTGACAAACTTGTTATAACCCGCGGCAAAACCCTCGATCATCGCTCGGCTTTCTTCGCTAAGGCTGGGATATTCGGCCTGTGCCCCACTCAGAATATCCTGAGCTTTATAGCTAAAGTCGTTGATGATGTTTATGTCGCCCGGGCCGGGGCCGAAGTATTTCGCTCTCTCACTCCTTGCTTTGACGATAGCTTCTGCGAGCAAGCAGACATTGTCCTGGGTTTGGGCGTACCCTGCTCCGAAGGCAACAGATGCGAGGTCATCTGCTTTCACGTGGGGCACACCGTTCGTCGTCCTTCGGATCGTTGCCTTAAACTCTCCGTTTGCCGGGCGCAGATTTTCATTTATCTGAGCGCCAGACCCTGATGAGCTGCCATCAAAACACCCCGCGAGCAGAAGACTGGAGGTTAATACCACTCCGGCAATTTTCGAAGCACCCAACCCAGTGCCCTGGGAATAACCGCTTAGCCATTTCATAGTATGTCATCCGTTTTAATTGTTGTTACGAGCCACAGAACCAGACTCACTATCTCAAACTAGCAGACGAAATTACTTTCCACCTCAAACTGAACAAACATTCAGTCCTTTACCTCAAGAACCAGAGAGCGCAATTGGAAACCCCAACTGCCTCTGCCCCTCACCATCCCCCCGATCCCTCTCAACCACCATCCCTCGAGCCTTAATCTGCGGATGCTCCGCCGCCTCCTCAATCGTCAGCACCGGCTCAACACAGGCATCCACCTCCGCAAAAATCTCCCGCCACTCGGCAAACGTCTTCGCTCCAATCTTTTCTTTGATAGCAGCCTTCAACGTCTGCTGATGCTCGGGATTCTGGCTCAGGGCAAAGCTTTTCATCTCGGCAATATCCAGGGTGTCACACAGGCGGGCTGAAAATTGCGGCTCAAGACTGCCGACAGACAACCACCGGCCGTCGCTGGTCTGGTAGTAATCGTAGAAGGTGCCGCCGTTAAGCATGCCACTCTCGGGCTTCTGGGGTTGGCCACCGGCTAGTGCCGCAGCGCCGGCCATGGCGTTGAGGGCGAAGGCGGCGTCGGTCATGCTGATATCGATAAAGGCGCCCTGCCCGGTTTGCTGGCGCTGGATGACGGCAGCGAGAATGCCCATAACAGCGTGATGGGAGCCGCCAGCCACGTCGGCAATCTGGATACCCATCGGTGGCGGACCGCTGTCGGCTCGGCCGCAGTGGCTGGCCACGCCGGAGATGGCAAGGTAGTTGATGTCGTGGCCGGCGCGGTCTTTGTAGGGGCCGGTCTGGCCATAGCCGGTGATGGCGCAGTAGATCAGTTTGGGGTTGATGGCTTTGAGGGTTTCATAGCCTATGCCCAGGCGGCTCATCACGCCGGGTCGGAATTGTTCCACGACGATGTCGTAGTCTTTAACCAGCTCCTTGACCTTCTCCACGCTCTCTGGCTGTTTCAGGTTAAGCTGGAGCGACTGTTTACCCCGGCTCAGATAGGAGAACGTCGTGCTGAACTTGCCGTCAAACGGGGGCATCACCCTGGCCAGGTCCACCCGGTCTGGCGCCTCTACCCTCAGCACTTCTGCGCCCATGTCGGCCAGCATCATGGTGGCGTAGGGGCCAGGCAACAGGGTGCTGAAATCGAGTATTCTGAGGGTGTTCAAAGGGCCTGCCATAATCATCTCCGTTTTTGATCGGGGGATTGTTGGTACTCTGGATCATGCTGCCGGGTTTTGCAGGCGGGGCCAACTGCCGGTTACTTCATTCACATTGGCCGAATCTTCCATCTTTCGTTAAATCAGGTGGTTGCATTGTTGTCCCGGGCACTTATGATGAACTTCGTTCTTCTTGATGGCAGTGGTTATGTCTACCCTGACGGTTTCAAAACATTTTGTGGAAGCATCTCTCACCGGCGCTGAACGGCTGGGGCTAGACACTCGTGCGATTTTGCTGGAGGCGGGCATATCGCCGGATTTGCTGCGCATAGAGATGGCCAGGGTTAACAGTGATCAGTTCAGCCGGCTGATGCAGGTTATCTGGAACCGCACCGGCGATGAGTTTATGGGCATGGGGCCGCGCAAGGCCCGCACCGGCACCTTTGCCACCATGTGCGCGCTGGTGATTGGCTGCCAGAACCTCGAAGAGGTGTATCAGCAATCTTTTCAGTTCTCACGGCTGTTTGAACCGATGGTCAGCATGGAACTGGAGATCACCGATGACAACGTCAGGCTGGTTACCCGCATTGAGGGCGAGATAACCGACCCGAGCTATTTCCTGCGGGAGAGCATTCTGGTGATCTGGCACAGACTGGGTAGCTGGCTGATTGGCCAACCGGTTGAGCTGGAAAAAGCAGAATTCAACTATCCACGTCCGGCCCACGGCGATGAATACCGGCACATCTTCCGTTGTCCGCTGGTATTTGAGTCGGACTGCACCGCCCTTACCTTCAGCAAGCGTTTTCTGTCAGCTCCGGTGATTCGTGATAAACCCGAGATTCGTCAGTTTCTGAAAACCTCACCGGCCGATCTCTTGTCCCGGCCGGATGAGAGCAATACCTGGACCGGTCGCATTCGGGCGCTGATTGGTCGGGACTTTTCAAAACCGATGCCGGACTTTGACTGGATTGCCCAAGAGCTGCACACCAGTCCGCAGACCCTAAGGCGTCGACTGAAGCAGGAAAACACGTCGTTTCAGGAGATCAAAGACTTGCTGCGGCGGGATATGGCCATCTACTACCTGAGCCATCAGGAACTGCCTATTAACGATATTGCCGAGCGAGTTGGCTTTACCGAGCCATCGACCTTTCACCGGGCCTTCAAAAAGTGGACCGGCGTCACCCCGGGCGCCTGGCGTGACGGCGAACGGGGCGATCTGGCGGACTGATCAGGAGCCGGAGCTGCCTTGCTGCAGATTTCGGATAAGGCGCCCCAGCGTTAAGGCAATGTCGTTCACCTGATTGCGGCTGTGGGCCAGTTGGAACAAACGGGAGCCGTCTCGCGGATCGTAGATCCAGCAGGCGCCCACTGCGGGCTCACAATCCCAGCGGGGTTGAGGGTTAATGCCGAAAACGGCGAGCGACATAGACGTCTGCACCGTTGTTTCGTCCGGATTCCGGGTAATTTCCTGAATATTGAGATTGCCATTACTCGCGCTTACCCGGTACCGGATGTCGGCCGGCCGATCCAGCCGCACAACGGCCTTATCTCTGCGCCAGCCAGTGGCATCCAGCAGGGCATTCAGGTGGATCGTCAGGGCTTCACGATCTGAACTGGCCAGGTACAGTTGCCGCAAGCTGGTCAACGTCTCACCGCCGGCCGGCTCGATGACCGCCACTGGCTCCCGAACTTGCCCGCTGCCGTCTGCCAATGCCGTAGCGCTGGCACGATTCGCTTTTTCAATTTCGGTAATCAATTTCAGTGTTTGCTGGTAATGAGTGCCTTCGGCTCCGGCGCGGGTAACGTATGCCTCTAATGCTGACCGCGCTTCATTCAGGTGCCCCGCCTGCAGCATAGCCCTGCCCCGGTAGTAGTAGTAATCAGCGGGCTTTTCACCCTCCATCTTCTGCAGGCGGTTCAGGTACTCACTGGCATCACCCCAGCGTTCGGTCGCAACGGCTTCTTCCGTCGCTAACATTAATCGTCGAATTTCATGTTCCGGGGCCAGCGCCAGAGCCGGCGCAGAGACTGTAGCCAGGGCGGAACACAAGACCACGCCGGCCAGCCATGAGCGGCCAAAGCTCAGCCGGGACTTTTTGAGTGACAACATACTGCTACTCCTGATTTTCATGATCGCCGTCATCCGCATCCACCTCGGCCTGATCCACGATGGCCTTGGGCAGTTCCTTTTTAACCCGTACACCAAGTTCAACAAACCGGTTCGCCTGGGCAATCAGATTACCACGGCCCCGGGTAAGCGTGTTCATGGCGCTGTCGTAGGTTCCCTGGGTGGTGTGTAACTGGCTGCCGAGTTTCTCCATGGCCTCCACAAACACCCTCAGCTTGTCGTATACGGCACCGGCCCGGTCGGCGATGCGCCGGGCATTCTGGCTTTGCCGCTCATAACGCCAGATGTTTTCAATGGTCCGCAGGGTAGCCAGCAAGGTGGTTGGTGTCACCACAATAATCTTTCGCTCGAAGGCTTCTGCGAACAGGTTCTCGTCTTGCTGGAACGCTGCCACAAACGCCGGCTCAATCGGCATGAAGAGGAGCACGAAGTCGGGCGAATGCAGTCCGTTGAGCTGGCTGTAGTCTTTTTCACTGAGCGCCCGGATGTGATTTCGAACGGCCTCTACATGTTGTTTGAGTGTCTCGGCCCGAGTGTCGTCATCTTCGGCCACCACCCACTGCTGATAGGCCACCAGCGATACCTTGGAGTCCACGACCAGGTTGCGCTGATCCGGCAGGTGAACAATCACATCTGGACGCAACAGCTGATTGTCGCCATCCCGGTAACTGCCCTGGGTTTCGTATTCCACGCCTTTTCTCAGGCCAGAACGCTCCAGCACCCTTTCCAGAATCAACTCACCCCAGTTACCCTGCACTTTCTTGTCGCCTTTCAGGGCCCGCGTGAGGTTGGCCGCCTCTTCCGTGATCTGACGGTTCAGATCCTGCAGTGATTTGATTTCACTGCGTAGCGCCTGACGGTCTCGGGTTTCGGTGGTGTAAACATCTTCAACCCGCTTGCGAAAGTCCTGTAACTGGTCTCGGAACGGGTTGAGCAGCGAATCCAGGCTGGTTTTGGACTGCTGGGTAAAGCGCTCGCTCTTCTGGTCGAAAATCCGGTTGGCCAGGTTTTCGAACTCCTGCTTCAAAGCGTCGCGGTTCTTTTCCAGAAGTTCCAGCTTTTCTGACGCAGACCGGCGTTCTTTATCCAGCGTTACCTGTTGCTCCCGGAGTTCGATTTTAAGCTGGCTGAATTCCTCACCCTGATTCTCTGCGCGCTGCCTGAGCACGCGGTTGTCCTGCTCCAGTTGCGCAAGCCGTTCGCGACGTCCGGTCAGCTCTGATTCGGCGGACGCCAGTCGGTTCTCAAGCCCTGTCGCTTTCTGCCGCCAGCCTTCAAGCCCCTGTTCCCTGTCATCGAGTTGCTGCTTCTGCTCGGCAATCAACTGCTCCAGATGACTGACCTGCTGATGGTGCAAGGCTTGTGCATGCTCCGCCTCTCGCAGCGCGTCGCTCCGTCGCGCCAGCTCCTGAGCCTGCTGGCCACTCACGTGGCGTATCCGAGCAAGCGCAACAAAGGCAAACGCCAGAGCAATCAGTAAGCCAACAATGATGGCCAGACCCAACACAAGCCAGTTTGCCAGCCATTCCGGGCGGGCCTCCATGAGATTGGTCAAAGCATCGACCACAGCGCATTGCTCCTTTCGCAGCGAATTCCAGACCGGCATTTGAACCGTACAGGCGAGGCACCAGTTTACCCCAAGCACAACTTTTTTGGCCCATTAACGCCCAATTATCAACGGTCCGCTCAATTTGCCCCTCGACTGATTGGCATTTCACAAAAGAGCTGGAATCCAGATCTGGACGGCCAACGTAATTTGCTCTACAAGGGTTAAAAGGATCTTTCAACGGCGCCTGGGTTCATTGATTCCTACCCGCCAAAGCAGGACCAGCTCATGCTCAAAGAACTCTGGAGAAAGTTAGGTGCAGACTTTATGCAGGCTGATGATTCAGCCTCTGCAGATTGTGAACTGCGCGCGCCGGATACCAGGGCAGAGGGTGTAAAGGTTGTTCCCCATATAACCCACACCGGTGAATTCCACCTCGAACGCCTGACGCACCTGCTCAAGGCGCGCTACGGCAAGTCGTTGGCCGTTCCAACGCATACCGGCGTCAGTGACCACACGTTGAAAGACGTCATCAGTTTTGCCGCCCGAATTCAGGATCAGGATGTTCAGAGAGAACTCCTGCTGTTCTACCTGAATTGCTCACCGATTATTCAGGAATTTCTCCGCTCCGAAACGGCACTGGGCAATGACCAGCGGGTGCAACGCTGACTCCCATTCCTGTCCTTACCCAACTGTAAAGTATGAACACAGGTATCTTGTAGTATACTTTGCCGCCTGATTCAGCAATACAATCAACGGCTGTGCGCTCCTTCTGTTACCAACTGCGCCAGACAGCCTTCTCAGAGGTATTCAATGGGTTACAAGTTTTTCCGGCCTCGGCGTTTTTTGATGCTCACGATTCCGGGGCTGGCGCTTGTGCTGGCCGGCTGCTCAGCAGATCGTTACTTCATGGTCCCCAAAGAGGGCGTCGAAGATATCCGCACCGCCGTTAATACCCAGAGAGCAACGCTGGTCACCATGGAAAACAACGCAACCATCCGGCAAGACCAGTTACTGCAGCAAAACCAGGCAGCTACGCAGTCCATTATTGAGGCCATCACCACCCAGGTTGAGCGGCCAACCTGCCCGCCTGCAGCCCGGCAAGTCTGCCCCTCGGTTCCCGAGAACCGGGGCCGTGCGGACCGTCTCAAAGGCAAGGTCGTTGTGGGTGAGCTAGAGAGATTCTATCTTGCAGGTCCCGGGCATACTTACACCGCCCGCATCGATAGCGGCGCGGAGACCTCGTCAATCCACGCTCGTAACGTACAGCGCTTTGAGCGGGACGGCAGCAACTGGGTACGCTTTGAAGTGCCTGTCCCCGGGGCAAAAGGCGAATGGGTAACCATGGAGCGTGAAATCTCCCGACGGGTGCGGGTCATTCAGGCCAGTGCCGAGGAAGCAGAGCGCCGGGTGGTGGTAGAGCTTCAGTTTGCCATCGGCGACCATCAGCAGGTGGCTGAGTTCACCCTTGCAGACCGGGCAAATCTGACCTACGAAGTACTGATCGGCAGAAACATACTTCGGGATGTCATGCTGATTGACGTCGGCAAGGAATTTGCCACCGAGCTACCAGACTCCTACCGTAAACCTGCTGCGAGCGAGGACGACTCATGACCGTTCGTTCCAGGGCGCCGTTTTATGTGTTTGTTTTTCTGCTGATTGCCGCCGGCATAAGCATTGCCACCTGGCGGCATATTGAGCTGGGTGTTCCCTGGATGACCGGAGAGCAGCGCCCGGTCTGGATGATCGAGGCCCGTGTCGACTTTGAAGGCCAGGACGAGGCCGCTCAGGTCAGTCTGCACATCCCGCAGCAGCCACCGGGCTTTAATATTCTGACCGAACAGGCGGCATCTCCCGGCTACGGATTCACGATTATGGAGACCTCGGCCAGTCGCCGGGCAGAGTGGACCAAGCGCGAGGTTTCCGGGCCGCAGACCCTGTACTTCAAAGCCCAGTTTGTACCGGACGACTCCAGCCCCGACAGTGCTCGCACCCGAAAACCCAGGCCAATGCCGACGTTCTGGGAAGAACCCCAGGCAACGGCCGTCAACGAACTTCTGAGGGAAGCCACCGAACGCTCCAGCTCTCCGGAAAGCCTGACCAGGGAGCTCATCCGGCTGTTACAGCCAGACAGCCGAACCCAGAACACCACCCTGCTGGTCTCAGACGACAACTACCTGCAACTGCTGGAGCGGATGCTCAATCATGCTGGCATCCCGGCACGCACCGCGGACGCACTGAGACTGGAAGACGCCCGGCGCCGCCAGCAGCTTCTGCCGTTCGTGCAGATCCACAACGGCGACCGATGGCTGACGTTCGACCCGAGAACCGCCGAACAAGGCGTTCCGGAAGACCTGCTGCTGTGGCGTCAGGGCTCAGAATCTTTGCTGGACGTCGTGGGTGGCGGTAACTCCCAGGTCAGTTTCTCGATGCTGCGCCAAACCGTGCCCGCCTTGCAGCTGGCGACTCTTGAAGCAAATCAGAACGGACTGGGGGTGCTCGGGTTTTACCAGCTCCCGATTGAAGAACAGAGCATGTTCCGAATGCTGCTGTTGCTGCCCATCGGCGCGCTGATCGTCGCGTTCATGCGCATCATTATTGGCGTTCGCACATCAGGCACCTTCATGCCGGTACTGATTGCGGTGGCCTTTGTCCAGACCACACTGGTGCCGGGCCTGGTCGCATTTTTATCGGTGGTCGCTATTGGCCTGGTGTTGCGGGGATATCTCTCAAGCCTGAACTTGCTGCTGGTATCCCGAATCTCAGCGCTCATTATTCTGGTTATATTCATTACGGCCGGGCTGAGTATCGTCGGCTATCAGATGGGCTTCAATACCGGCATGACCGTCACCTTTTTCCCAATGGTGATTATTGCCTGGACCATTGAACGAATGTCCATTTTGTGGGAAGAGGAAGGCGCCCGGGAGGTTCTGGCGCAGGGCAGTGGCAGCTTGTTTGTGGCCATTTGCGCCTATCTGGCCATGAGCACGTCATTGGCTGGCCACCTGACGTTTAATTTCCCGGAATTGCACCTGGTGGTACTCGGCCTGATCCTTCTGATGGGCCAATATACCGGTTACAAGCTCAGCGAGCTGCGGCGCTTCACCCCGATGAAGGTCTACGACTGACATGGACTGGATTTCGCCGCGCAAGCTGAAGAAGCTGGGAATGCTGAACATGAACCGGCGCAATGTGGGCTACATTGGCCGGTACAATGAGCGCTCGTCATTCCCCTTGGTCGACAACAAACTGAAAACCAAACTGGCGGTCAGCGAGTACGGCGTCAAAACGCCGAAACTGCTTCAGGTTGTTCGCCAACAACATGAAATTTCCCATTTCCGTGAAATGTCTGAGGATCTGGACGGCTTTGCGATAAAACCCGCGAAAGGCTCCGGTGGCAAGGGCATTACCGTGATTACCGGGCGCGATGAAGACAACTTTGTCAAAGCTTCGGGCGCGCGGATTTCCGTTGCAATGCTCGAACGCCATCTGACCAACATACTCGCCGGGCTCTATTCCCTGGCGGGAACGCCCGACGTCGCGATCGTAGAGAGCCTGGTGCAGTCCTCCCCTGCTCTGGCGAAGTATTCCTTCCAGGGCGTTCCAGACATCCGCATCATAATTTTTCAAGGCTACCCGGTGATGGCCATGCTTCGCCTTGCGACCAAAGCTTCAGACGGCAAAGCGAACCTGCACCAGGGTGCGGTGGGTGTCGGCCTCAACATCAGCACTGGTCAAAGCCTGAACGCGGTCCAGTTCAACCGACCCATCACCCTGCACCCAGACACCGGGTTAGCACTCCAGAATATCAACATCGAAGCCTGGGAAGACATGCTTGAGATGGCGTCCAGATGCTACGAGGCAACGGGGCTTGGCTATATGGGGGTTGATCTGGTGGTCGATGCCCACGAAGGGCCGCTCCTGCTGGAACTTAATGCCCGGCCTGGCCTGGCCATTCAGATGGCTAACGGTGAGGGCTTGCTACCTCGGCTGACCAATATTGAAGCGCTGAAGCGCCCCCACTTCAGCCCGAGAGACCGAGTGCAGTACGCCATGGAGGCGTTTGGCAAGCACTGACGTGCTGATCTTTGCCACAAGAAAAACCGGAGCAACACGCCCCGGTTTTTTATAGCTATCGAGCAATCAGAGTAACTCACCCCGTTGCAACAACAGCTTCCGCTCATGGGTAAGGCCTTTGAGCAAGCCCCAGGTCATGATCAACAAGATCACCGTGAACGGTAGGCCCGCACTGATGGCGACGGCCTGAATCGCGCCGAGAGCATCATCACCACCGCCAAAGATCAATGCGGCAGCAATAGCGCTTTCCATGACCACCCAGAAGACACGCTGTGAGGTTGGTGCGTCCGTCTTCCCGCCAGCGGTAATGCTGTCGATCACCAGCGAGCCGGAATCCGAGGATGTCACAAAGAACACCAACACCAGCACGATGCCGATAAACGAGATAATTCCCGTTAATGGAAGGCCTGCAAACATCTGGAAGGTCGCCAACGACACCTCGGTCAGCCCATCCTCCGCCAGGGCACCAACGCCCTGCTGCATCTGCTCCAGAGCCGTACCACCAAAGCCGCTCATCCAGACCGTGGTGATCAGGGTTGGAATGATCAGTACTGCGGTCACAAACTCCCGAACTGTGCGGCCCTTGGAAACTCGAGCGATAAACATACCTACGAACGGTGACCAGGAGATCCACCAGGCCCAGTAGAACACAGTCCAGCCATGTACCCAGGCTTCGTCTTCACGACCAAACGGGTTGCTCAGGGGCACCACATTGGCCACGTAGGTGGATGAGGTGATCCAGATGGTTTCTACAATAGCCAGTGTCGGGCCAGCGAAAATCACGAACGCGAGCAATATACCGGCAGTCGCCATGTTGATGTTACTCAACACCTTAACGCCGCCATCCAGACCCCGTAACACGGAAATCAAGGCAAGCACGGTAACGCCGACGATGATGCCCATCTGCACGTTAATGCCAGACCCCATACCAAACAGGTAATCAAGGCCGGATGCCGCCTGTTGTGCACCAAAGCCAAGAGAGGTTGCAAGACCAAAGATGGTGGCCACTACCGCCAGCACGTCAATGATGTGCCCCGGCCAGCCCCACACTTTGTCTTTCAGCAGAGGGAAGAACGCAGACCGAATGGTCAGAGGCATATTCTTGTTGTAGGCGAAGAATGCCAACGACAAGGCAACCACGGCATAGATTGCCCATGGGTGCAGGCCCCAGTGGTACAAGGTCGCACCCATGGCCATGTTACGGGCTTCCGCCGTGTTGGCTTCAACGTTGAACGGGGTTTCATACCAACCGGTGTAATAGGCAACCGGCTCGGCCACCGCCCAGAACATCAGGCCGATACCCATGCCCGCCGCAAACAACATGGCAAACCATGAGATCCTGGTAAATTCTGGCTTTGCCTGCTGCCCGCCCAGGCGGATCTTGCCGACCGGCATGAATATCAATGCAAGGCTCACCACCACAAACAGGTTGGCACTGAGCAGAAAAAACCAGTCGAAACCGGCAATGATGTCCCATTTTGCGCCGTCAAGCAGCTCTTTGGATGCGGTCGGGAATATCAACGTCCCAACAACAAACAGAACAACTATCAAGGCTGATACCGGGAAGACCCAGTTATGAAGATCCAGGCCGAATGGTCTGATATTATCCTGGCCTGCGACGTAATCCGTCTGATATTCGTCTTTCACTACCTCGCCCACGTTGGAGCCTCCTGGTCAAGTGTGACTATTTGGATATGCGTTCAGGTTCTGTAAGCATGAATTGATCTTCAAACGTTACAAGCCCGTCATCTTATTACTTTGAGCTCAAAACATCAAAAGACGACATATTTCGTAAACTCAGCTATCAGCATAGACCAGTTACAGGTCTTTAACCTTTCGGGTTTCGTAGTGTAATTAATAGAACATCGGCGAACTAACCAGATCTACCCGAATCTACAGAGGTCCCCATGGCGAAAACGACAACGTTTCCACTCCGGTATTCTGCATATGCAACCAGCCTTGCCGGCCTGATCATCTCGCTGCCCCTGGCCATCTGGGCCGGCTCTGGTTATGTTTTTGCCGGTCTCTTTGGGCTGCTGGCCTCCGTCGGCACCTGGGACCTCATTCAGCGCCGCCATACCGTGAGCCGAAACTATCCGATCGTGGCTCACTTCCGATACCTGTTCGAATCAATTGGGCCCGAAATCCGGCAGTATTTCATCCAGTCCGATACCGAAGAACGCCCCTTCTCACGAGAGCAACGCACGATCGTCTACCAACGTGCCAAAAACGTTCTCGATAAACGACCGTTCGGCTCTCAACTGGGCATGTACGAAGAAGGGTTTGAGTGGATGAATCACTCAATGACACCAACCAAACTTCAATCCAGTGATTTTCGCATCGTCATCGGCAAGCAATGCGGCAAACCCTACAGCGCCAGCGTGTTCAACATTTCTGCCATGAGCTTCGGCTCACTCTCCGCCAACGCCATACTCAGCCTGAACGTTGGCGCCAAAAAAGGCGGTTTCTATCACGACACCGGCGAAGGCTCAATCTCACGCTACCATCGCCAACCTGGCGGTGATCTAGTGTGGGAAATCGGCTCAGGGTATTTTGGCTGCCGCCACCCGGACGGCACCTTCAACCCCGACATGTTCGAGGAAAATGCCCGACTGGATCAGGTAAAAATGATAGAGGTCAAACTATCTCAGGGTGCAAAACCAGGTCATGGTGGCATTTTGCCGGGCGAAAAAGTCACCCCGGAAATTGCCGAGGCGCGTGGCGTTCAGGTTGGCGAGGACTGCGTATCTCCCGCCAGCCACTCAGCATTCGCAACCCCGATTGAATTGTTAGACTTCCTCGACCGGTTGCGCACGCTCTCCGGCGGCAAGCCAGTCGGCTTTAAACTCGCCATTGGCCACCCGTGGGAGTGGTTTGCCATCGTCAAAGCCATGCTGAAGACCGGCAAAACACCCGACTTTATCGTTGTGGATGGCGGCGAAGGGGGCACGGGAGCAGCGCCTCTGGAATTCATTAATCGGCTCGGCATGCCAATGACCGAAGCGCTTTTACTGGTCCACAACACGCTGGTAGGCACCAACCTGCGCGAAGACATCGCCATCGGCGCGGCCGGCAAGATCACCTCGGCGTTCAACATTGCCCGCACCCTGGCGCTGGGCGCCGACTGGTGCAATTCTGCCCGGGGTTATATGTTCTCGCTCGGTTGCATTCAGGCTCTGAGTTGCCACACCGGTCGCTGCCCCAGCGGCGTTGCGACGCAGGACCCCAGGCGCGGCAAGAAACTGGATGTATCGCTGAAAAGTGAGCGCGTTTACAGCTTCCACAAGAACACTCTCGACGCACTGCAAAATCTGCTTGAAGCGTCGGGCCTGAAACATCCGTCTGAATTGGGCCCAGAACACATTGTGCGCCGCGTGTCCAAGACAGAAGTGCACACCTATCTGGACCTGTTCCCTTTCCTTGAACCGGGCGCCCTGCTTGAGGGCAAAACCGGCCTGGCGGTGTTCGACAGATACTGGGCTGATGCGCGGCCAGACAGCTTCGAGCCACCGGAATTCATTCTCAAACTGAGGGAAACCAAACTGCGTTAATTTTACCGAGAAAAGCCCGACGCTCCTGTTTATTTTTACTTTGGGCTGGTGTAGACTTCGCTCCCGCTAAGCCACTGAGATAAACCTGTTTTCTCATAGCTAGCGGATAACGGGGCGTAGCGCAGCTTGGTAGCGCACTTGCATGGGGTGCAAGGGGTCGTAGGTTCAAATCCTACCGTCCCGACCAGAATTCCCTACACAAAGCCCGGGCCGAAAGGTCCGGGCTTTGTTGTCTCTGATCAGGTTTTATAGGCATCCAACTGTGCCTGTACTTCTTCTGCAAGGGCCTTCACCTTCAGTGACGCATCATTCGTCGACACTACGTTCTGGTGACTACTTCCGGCCATCTGACGTATCTGTTCCAGTCGCTGATTAATATCCTCTGATACGTGGCTCTGTTCTTCTGCTGCGCTGGCCATCTCGATATTGGTGTCGCGTATGCTTCTCACACTCTCTCGCAGTGCATCGATGGCTTCACCGGTCGCCTGAATCATCTCATTGGCCTCTGTCGCAAGCTGGCTGCCAACACTGATGACCTCTGCGACACTGCCAACCCCTTCTTGCAAGTGATGTATCTGATCCTGAATCTCTTTCACCGATTCCTGAGTGCGCATCGCAAGATTTCTGACTTCTTCTGACACAACGGCAAAACCTCTTCCGTGCGCTCCGGCACGGGCGGCTTCAATCGCAGCATTGAGAGCCAGTAGATTGGTCTGCCCGGAAATATTTTCTATAACCGCCAGAATGTTGCCTATGTTTTCCGAGGCCTCTTTCAACGACGCGCTGGTCTGGACCGATCGCTTGTTGTTATCAAGCTGGCTTTCAATGGTCGCCGTAGTTTTGGTAATGAGCGACTGCCCATCTTCGGCTCGCTCGTCAGCCTCTCTTGCGATGGTCTCAGCCCTGGATGCGCTCTCAGCAACGGTTTGCGCAGTGGCGGTCATTTCATTCATGGCCGTTGCTACCTGCTCTGTCTCATCCGACTGGTTCGAGACCACCGATGCAGAGTCGGCCGCAATGCCTTTAAGCTCCTCGGAGGCCTCCAGAAGCTTATCAGAGGACTTTTTGGTGTCCGTGATCGTGGCACGAAGCCGGTCGAGTAACCGATCAAACCCGTGCGCCATCAAGCCAAGCTCATTTTTGCTGGTTGCATTAAAACGCACCGTCAGATCGCCCTCACCACTGGCGATGTCATCTATTGCCGCAATCATTTTTTGCAAGGGGCGGGCAACAACCCACTGCGCAAGGAAGCTCAGACAGACCAGAACCACAAGGCCAGCCAAAAGAATGGCTGCAATGGCCCCCAACGTCTGGTTGCGAACCATTCCCGATACTTCCTCTTCGGAATAGCCGGTGACAATCTGATAGCCCCAGGGATCGAAACCCACACGATTGAGGTGCCAGTCTTCCGGACCATTCTCCAGAATTTCCTGCATGCGCTCTGTTGCGATGGTGTCAGAGTGCATTCGGAGCCTTTGCCTGTCATCCAGAAGTCCAATAAAGCCATTGTTGAGCAAGCGTGCAGACGTGATAGCCTCCTGTAGCTCGATCAGATCTGCCGAATAGCCGACATACCAGATCCCGATAACTTCGTCGGAAGTATCGCGAATCGGGCTGTATGCGGTCAGAAAGGGGTTACCCAGAATATCAACCTGACCGAAATACGACTCGCCCCGGCGAATGGCTTGTCCGGCCGCACCATTCATATTGAGCTTTGTTCCGATCGCTCGGGACCCATCATCTTTTTTTACGTTGGTCGATACACGAACAAACTCAGAACCATCCCTCACAAAAAGAGTCGCTGTACCGCCCATGATATCGGTCAGGCCATCCACCAGTTCGAAATTATTGTTGATCATGGTGTCGCCCAGAAAGAGCGCCGGTACCGGTTGCCCAGCCACGGGCGCTTCGCCCAGAACCGCCGGCTCACCCAGTTGATTTCCTCGCTCAACCAGCAAACTCAGGGCATTCTGCACTCTCTTGGACATCAGGTCGTCTGTGATCGACAACATACCGTTTATTTCATCGGTTAAGTCGTTACGCCGCTCGATGACTTCCGACGTAATGGACTCTTTCATGTTCATGGCAATAAACAGACTTGCGATCAACGCAAGCAGCAGTAAAACGGCAGAAATCGAGACGACAAAGAGCTTTCGGATGGACACCGGACATTCCTTATGTTTTGTGCCCTGGCTGTCGAACAGGCAAGTATTGGTGGGATTTTCAGCCAAGCGCTTAGTGGCGGGATTAACTTTAGTTCATATTACAGCTTTGTTCGTTACATTTCGTCTGACCTACCACTAATTGATAATCACTTACTTGATTCAGGGCATTTTTCGGCAATTTATCTGCAGCGGAATCACCATTCCCTTGCCCGACGAAATAAAAATCAACATATAATATGTATTATATTACTACTCAATTAGCCGGGGCCAGATCATTCCAGTGTGGCAGGTGGTCGGATGTTGATTTATCAGAGGCAGAAAGCAGGTTTCAGCACGCAATGAAAAGGCCGTCTGGCAGGACCTCTCTTGGCCTCAAAACCATTAATAATTCAGTTTAAATGTTCATTATGTGTTAACGTTATGTGATCGATTGCGTGCGTAGTCAGTGTAGTCACCGGTCTATACGATCTCATTTTAGACAGCGTAGCCAGGGAGGCGACTTTGTCAGACACACAGACTTCACCCGAGCAGAACCACTTATTGGCAGCACTGCCGGAATGCGCCAAAGCGCGCATTTTTCCTCAACTGAAACTCGTTGAATTGAAACTGGGCGATGTGCTTTACGAATCAGGCCAGCCCATCGACTTTGTCTATTTTCCGACCACCTGCATCATTTCCTTGCTTTATGTCATGCTCAACGGTGCGTCGGCGGAGATTTCGGTCGTTGGCAATGATGGCATGGTCGGCATCGCGGTATGCATGGGGGGTGAAAGCACCCCAAGCCGGACGATTTCGCAAAGCAAGGGCTTTGCCTACCGGATTCCTTCTCCTGAGCTCAAAACCGAATTCAACAACCACACCGAAGTGCGCGTGCTGATGTTGCGCTACACCCAGGCGCTGATCACCCAGATGTCACAGACCGCCGTCTGCAATCGTCACCACACGATTGACCAGCAGCTCTGCCGCTGGTTGCTGTTGTCGCTGGACCGCCTTCAGGACAATCACCTGATAATGACCCAGGAGCTGATTGCGAACATGCTCGGTGTTCGCCGTGAGGGCGTCACCGAAGCCGCCAGCAAACTCCAGAAGGCCGGTGTCATCGAATACCATCGCGGACACATCACCGTGACCAACCGGCCCAAGCTGGAAGCGCTCTGTTGCGAGTGCTATGCGGTGGTCAAGCGCGAAACCGATCGCCTATCCGCCCCCTCCCGCCAGGTCAAGTACATTAGAGCAGTCTGTTGCTGTTCCGCTCAGGGCGTACGTGATCAGATTGCTGCCGGCGGGCCTTTGATTCAGAGTTTTGACCCGGTACATCGCCGCATCTGCTTTTTTCAGCAATGCGTCGGCAGTCTCCCCGTGGTCCGGGTATACGCTCACCCCGATACTGAGCTGCAGGATCACGTTATGTCCACTGACAACCATGGGCGCTGCAGCGGCTTCCCGTATTTTATCGGCAACGGCGTAGGCATGGTCCGGCTGGGCAATTTCACCCAACAGCACAACAAACTCGTCACCACCATAGCGGCAGACGGTATCCGTCGTTCTCACCGATACCCTCAACTTGTCCGCAAGGCCAGCTAAAACCAGATCTCCGATATCGTGACCAAGGCGATCGTTGATAACCTTGAAGTCGTCCAGGTCAATGAACAACAGCCCCATCTGTTTGTTATGTCGCCGGGCCAACGCCAGTGACTGGTCAAACCGCTCATAAAACGCGTTACGGTTATGCAGCCCGGTCAGCTCGTCGTGCTGTGCAAGGTGTTCCATACGGGCGGTGGTTGCCCGGGAAAAACGGGCATCGTGAAAGACAATGACCGCCCCGACAACCGCTCCATGCCGGTTATGAATCGGTGCTGCCGAGTCTTCGATGGCCAGCTCCGCGCCATCTTTGGTCACCAGCAAAGCGTTCGCTTCCAACTCGACAATACTGTCCGACTGAATGGCTCGCCGCGCCGGGTCATCCGTTGGCTCATGGGTGATGGCATCCACCACATGAAATACCTCACGCAGGGGGAGACCGATAGCTTCCTGACGGGTATAGCCCGTCAGGATTTCAGCCACCCGGTTCATGTATGAAACCCGCCCATGCATGTCAGTGCTCAACACCGCATCGCCAATAGAGTCCAGAGTTACCTGTGCCCGCTCTTTTTCTTCAAACAGTTCCGCCTCAGCCTTTCGTCTGGCGCGCTCATGCCTTTTATAGACACTGATGTCCTCTACCGTGTGCACATAGCCGTGGTTCGGGGAATTGTCTGTCAGCAAGGCGGCATTGTGCCGGACCCACACGGTTGCCCCACCCGACGTCTTCAGGCGGGCCTCGCACAGAAAAGGCTTCTGCCCGAGTATCGCTTCTTCCCAGTGTTCGATCGTTTTGCCATGATCCCTTGGGTCGATGACCGAACTCCAGTGCGAGCCGATCAATTCATCGCCGGTCCAGCCCGTCAGCCTCTGATAGGCGGTATTGCTGTACAAGCATTTGCCGTCCCTGTCTGTTACCAGAATGCCCAGAGGCAGCACGTCACTCAGCGGAACCCCCTTGCCAGGACCCGCTTGTGACTGCGGGTCTGCTGCCAGGGGGAAAAAGTCGCGATATCGCAGCATGAACTACTCCCTGTTTTCGATAACGACTTCAACACGACGATTCTGTTGGCGACCGGTTGCACTGTCATTACTTGCGATCGGCCGTTCAAACCCGTATCCAGACACCGACAAACGCCGATTTTCAATACCGCGCTCGGTCAAGAATCGCCGGACCGATTCAGCACGCTGACGCGACAGATTCTGATTGAACATGGCACTACCTACGTTATCCGTGTGGCCCTCAATCAATACTTGCCGGTCAGGATACTGATTCAGAAAGTTCACCAGCTTCTCCAGGTTCTGGTTGGTACCGCCCTGAATATCGGCACTGCCAGTGGCGAACAACACATCACCAAGGGTCAGCACCAGGCCTCGCTCGGTTGCCTCAGCTTCCAGCATGGCAATTTGCCGTTGCAGCTCTTCCGCTTCGCGGGCTGACATTTCAGCCGCAGCCGCCTGGGAACTGCGGGCGCGCTGAGCATCGGCGTGCGCCTGATCAGCCTCTCGGGTTCGCGCAGCCAGTCGGGCTGCATCACGCTCTTCGCCCAGCCGCTCACGATCAGCTTCCATTAGCCGAGCCTCGCCTTTGGCGCGGGCGATCTCAACCATCCGGTCAGCCATGTACAGCCGGTGTTCCGCAAGCACAGCTTCGTCGCTAGCCAGCGGCTGTTCGGCCAACTTGACGGCCGCTTCGGCATCACGCAACTCAATACGGGCGTGTGTCATCATGTCGGGATTCTGTTGCAACTCGGTGAGCTTGCTGCGGACATCCTCCGAGCCATCGGGACTGGTTGGGGACATAGCGCAGCCGGTCAAAAGCGCTGATGAGAGCAAAAGGCGATACCGGTTTTTTTACCGGGAATGGCTGTCAACATTGATTGAATGTTCATTGCTGGTCTCCCTGACGACGCATTTCTTCATCCAGAGCTTCGGCACCACGGCCCATTTCCCGGTTAATTGCAGACGCTTTCGCCGCTTCTGTGCGGGCTATCGCCAGCTCAGCAGCAACCCTGGCCTGACGGGCCAGGCGCTCAGCCTCCACCATCTTTTCCGACGCTGCTGCCTTGTTGGCGGCTTCGAGCTGACGGTTCGCTTCTTCCAGTTCGGCACCGGCATAACGCCGCGCTTCGGCCTGCTCAGCGTTGGCAATGGCATCGCTGGCCGCGGTTAATTCATCAGTGGGGGGCACAGGGGCGGCCGCACAGGCTGCCAGTGTCAAGGTCACAAAAAGCAGGGTAATCAAGCGACTGGCGTGTCCTGCAACCCGCCGGGCTGTGTAGATTTTCATAGAATGGCTCCTTGTAAGACGGAGCTACAAAGGCTTTAGCAACGAGCCCAGGTAATGTCATTCCCGTTGGTCTGACAACTCTCCTAGCCACCGATGCTAGAGCCCAGGCCAAAAATCGTCGGTACGGTAGCGCACATAGATGATTTCCTTTACAAAAATCGTCAGCTCTAACTACTCCAACCGGCTCAGGTGGAGTAGTATCAGTTAACGTCACTCAGATACTTGTTTGGGGGCACCTTTAAGAGTCGTACTACCAAGGAGGTTACATGGCCGACACGCACGGACACCCGAATGCCGAAAGCCATGATCGGCTGCGCCGCAGCGCCAAGGACTTGATCGACCATGGGGTGGCGCCAGGCAATCATCGCGGCCATCTCAGTGTGGATGCCCTGCAATTACTGTACGAGCGGGCGAGCAAACCTGAGTCGGCCGCTGACGCCCTCAAGCTACTACATGAGCTGCAGACCTATCAGGTTGAGCTGGACCTGCTCTACGAGCAGATTCAGGCCAATGAATACGAGCTTTCCGAGGAGCTGGCACATTATAAATCGCTCTATCAGCAGGCGCCCGCCGCCTATCTGATTCTGGCCAATGACGGTGAGATCATCGAAGGCAATCAGGCTGCGGAAGTGTTGTTCAAAATACCCAGTCAGGGACTGACCGGTACCGCACTGAACCAACTCCTGGCGCCGGGCCAGAAAGACCCGATGCACACACTGCTAAAGAAGGTGGCGGCAAACGAAACGCGGGTAAACGGCAGGCTTCAACTTGCCGATCACAGGTCGCTGTCAGTCAACGCAAGGTCTGCCGCTACCGGAGACAGCATTCTGATGGTACTGACCGAGACCACAACACCCTCAACGACACACTCCGCGACGCCCTGATGCGCATTGTTGGAATAGGTGCTTCTGCGGGCGGACTGGCGTCTCTGGAGGACTTTTTTCGCAACACCCCTGCCGATACCGATATGGCGTTTCTGGTGGTGCAGCACCTGGACCCGACCCAGAAAGCCCTCCTGCCTGAACTGTTGCAACGCTACACTGACATGCCCGTGCATGAAGCCGAGCAGAATATGCCGATCCAGGCCAATTCAATCTATGTCATCCCCCCAAACCGGGAGCTGCGGGTGCTCAATGACACCCTGAAACTGGATGAGCCTGCGCAGCCACGAGGGTTGAGGCTACCCATCAACGTACTGTTCTCGTCTTTGGCCAGCGCCCAGAATGAACGAGCCATCGCTGTGGTGCTTTCCGGCATGGGTGCTGACGGCACTCTTGGCTTACAGGCCATCAAAGCGACCGGTGGGCTATCTCTGGTACAGAGCCCAGGAACAGCACAGTTTGATGCCATGCCCAAAAGCGCCATTGCCGCCGGCTGCGCTGATATAGTGGCGCCGGCAAACGAACTTCCGGAGCGCATGCTGGCTTACGTTCGCCGTGTGCCAGAGCCCGAAGAAGAATCAGAGCACGCGAAACAGGATCCCTATGCCGACACCTCGCTGACTCGACTCGATCCGCTTCTGCACCTGTTGAAACAACACACCCGGCACGACTTTTCGCTTTACAAACCAACCACGCTCAATCGCCGGATTGAGCGGCGGATGGCCATTCATGGCATGGCCAGCCTGGCAGACTACACACGCTATCTGGCCGACAACAGCCAGGAGGTGCAGCTGCTGTTCCGCGAGTTGCTGATTGGTGTCACGCAGTTTTTCCGGGATACTGAGATCTGGGACTACCTGATCAATACGGGGCTGCCAGAGCTACTGGCCAAACACCCGGCTGACCATCCGTTTCGCACCTGGGTGGTCGGTTGTTCAACCGGCGAAGAGGCTTACTCGCTGGCCATGGCCTTTACTGAAGCGATGGATCAGATCAAGCCTGCGCGGGAACTGAACCTGCAGATTTTTGCCTCTGACATCAGTCCGGATGCGATTACCAAGGCGCGGCGGGGACAATACCCTCTGAGTATTGAAGATGCGGTATCGAAGCACCGACTGGCGCGTTTTTTTACCAGACATGACAATCATTACCAGATTAACGCCTCCATCCGGGACAAAGTTCTTTTCGCCCGGCATGACGTTATTCTGGACCCACCGTTCACCAAGCTTGATCTCATTGCCTGTCGCAACCTGCTGATCTATTTTGACCTGACCCTTCAGCGCCGGATACTGCCGCTGTTCCATTACAGCCTGCATCAGGACGGGTTACTCCTGCTGGGCAGCTCCGAAACCATCGGCAGACTGAACCACCTGTTTGAACCCCTGAAACCGAAAATGCGCCTGTATCGCAGCAAGCACTATCAGTCAGTCCGCCATTCGGACCTGCTGCTGAAATCGTTTCCGCCCATGTCTACCCTGCCCAAGGAGCACTCCGTGCCAACCAACAAGGCGCCACAGCCAGACATTACCAATTCTCTGCAATCTGCGGCCGACAACGTCTTGCTTCAGGTCTATTCGCCAGCTGCTGTGGTGCTCAATGCTGAAGCAGACATCGTCTACATCAGCGGTCGCACTGGCAAATACCTGGAGCCCGCCGCCGGAAAAGCCAACTGGAATATCCACGCCATGGCCCGTGAAGGGCTGCGCGAGCCTTTGTATAGTGCTTTGAAGCAGGCTTCTGACCAGATGGAGCCGGTCGAGCTTGCCGGGCTGCTGGTGCAGACTGGCGCCGGCATTCAGCCCGTTGATGTCACTGTTCAGGCGCTCCGAGACCCTGAATCGCTCAAGGGAATGACAATGGTGGTGTTTCGCGATGCAGTTCAGGCAGCCGCCCCCGCCCGCCGCCGAAAACCGGCGTCGGCAGCAGATTCAGATCACGCGACACAGACTCAGCAATACCTTCAGGAGATCGAAAACCTCAGGCATCAGGCAAAGCTGACCAGGGAAGAACTGCAAGCATCCAACGAAGAACTTCAGTCAACCAACGAGGAGCTGCAGTCCGCCAACGAGGAGCTCACTACGTCCAAAGAAGAAATGCAGTCGATGAACGAGGAGCTGCAAACCATCAACACTGAACTGCAAACCAAACTGGACGACCTGGCGCTGGCCCAAAGCGATATGCAGAACGTGCTCAACAGCATCGAGATTGCCGTTCTGTTTCTGGATCAGGAGTTGAATGTACGGCGCTACACCGAACGGGCATCAACCATCATCAGCCTGCGCGAGACGGACATCGGGCGCCCCCTCAGTGACCTGACCAGCAGCCTCCGTTACCCTGAGCTGCAGGGCGATGCCCGAAAAACCCTGGATACATTAGCAGTCAGTGAGAAACAGATCACCACCAACGATGACCGCTGGTTCTCAATCAGAATCATGCCCTACCGGCGACTGGATAATGTGATCGACGGCGTGGTCATTACGTTGGTTGATATCACTGAAACCAAAAACCTGGAATCCGCACTGCGAGAGAGGCCCCGGGTCAGACCCCAAAGGGGTCTGACCCTCAACCTTTACTCTGAGGAGGCGATCAGGCTTGCGTTGCCGCCAGCCGCGGTGGTGTCGATGCACAGGTGCCGCTCGATCACGTAGCGCTGGTCAAGCTTGTGCTCGTTGATGATGGGCAACAGTGCGCCGTCGCGCTTGAGCAGGGCTTGCCGATACTGCTTGAGCAGGGGTTTTTCTGCAACGCTGACCACGGCATCAAAACCTTCCAGTGCAGCCAGAGCCTCTGGCTCCAGCACACCGTCGCAGGCCACCACGGGCAAGCCCGCTTTGACCGCGTCGGCCAGGGCCTTTTCAGCACCCGGAGCTACCACGACCACCTTGTTACCTTGCGACAGCGCCGTGCTCGCCTGTTCGATGGCAGACTCAACGTCCGGCCCCAAACAAAGCACAACGCCGCGAGCGTGGCATGACAGGTGATTTTGCTCTCCGGTTGGTCCCGGCATTTCCTCGTGCCCAAGATCAAGGGCAATCGGAACGTAGCTAAAGAACACCTTGAGCATTTCCTGGCGCCCTTCGGCGATCGGTGCGTCGATCTTACCGACCTGTTCGATCAGCTTTTGCGCCCTGCCAGCGTTAATGGACTTGCCTTCAACGGCGGATTTCTCAACCACCTCGCCTTTGATAAAGCGGCGCACATACTGGGGCCCGCCGGCTTTCGGGCCGGTGCCCGACAAACCTTCGCCGCCAAAGGGCTGGGAGCCGACAATGGCACCGATCTGGTTGCGGTTAACGTAGGTGTTACCGACCTTGATGCGGCTGGCAATGTGCTCGATACGGCGATCAACCCGGCTATGAATGCCAAACGTCAGGCCATAGCCCTTGGCGTTAACCGCATCTACCACCTTGTCGATGTCCTTCGCTTCGAAGGTCGCCACGTGCAGAATCGGGCCAAAGATTTCCTCTTCCATCTCTTCGATGCCACTCACTTTCAGAACAGCGGGTGAAACGAACAGGCCTTTTTCGGGTACCGGCAACTTCTTCAACAATTTGCCCTGCTGCTCGAATTTGGCGCAATGGTCGTTGATCTTCTTGCGGGATTCTTCATCGATGACGGGGCCCACATCGGTAGACAGCAACCAGGGATCGCCAATACCGAGTTCTTCCATGGCGCCGTAGAGCATTTCCAGCAGGTTGTCGGCAATGTCTTTCTGCAAGTACAACATGCGCAACGCTGAGCAACGCTGCCCGGCACTCTGGAACGACGACGCCAAAACATCACGCACGACCTGTTCCGGCAGCGCGGTGGAATCCACAATCATGGCGTTCATACCGCCAGTTTCCGCCACCAGCGGCGCGTCCGGGGCCATGTTCTCGGTCATGGCTTTGTTGATCAGCTTTGCGGTATCCGTGCCACCGGTAAAACAGACACCCGCAACCCGTGAATCGGAGGTTAACGCAGCGCCCACGGTGCCGCCGTCACCCGGCAACAGCTGAATGGCGTCTCTCGGGATGCCCGCTTCGTACATCAACTCCACTGCGCGCACGGCCAGCAAGGAGGTTTGCTCGGCAGGCTTGGCGACCACCGAGTTACCGGCGGCGAGGTTGGCCAGGATCTGACCGGTAAAGATCGCCAGCGGGAAGTTCCATGGCGAGATGCAACCTATTACCCCCCTGGCCTGGCCAGCATCTTTGTAGCGGATGCCCTCGTTGGCGTAGAACATGGCAAAGTCGACTGCCTCACGGATCTCTGCCACCGCATCCAGCAAGGATTTGCCGGCTTCTCGGGTGGTCAGGGCGAACAGCTCATGCACATTGGCTTCGTAAAGGTCGCCCACCTTGCGGATCAGTTCAGCGCGCTGGTCAGCCGGCAGCGAGGACCATTGGTTGAAGCCTTGTTGTGCGGCATCCAGGGCAGCATTCACGTCTGCTTCCGAGGCAAAGGTAATGTGCCCTACCAGATCGTCCGGATTGGCAGGATTGCGCACTTCATGAACCTCATCGCTGGCACTGGCCACGGCCATTAATGGCCCGCCGGCCCACTGATGGGTCTTATACCCGTTACGCCCTTCGTCAATTTCTGCCACAGTCAGCGGATCAGTAATATCCCAGCCTTTCGAGTTGCGGCGCTGGTCACCAAAGAGTTTTGACGGATGCACAATGGCCTTGCTGGACAGGTTGCGGCCCAGGTCGGTGACCACATCAATCGGGTCTTTGGCGATCTCTTCCGGTGTAATACTGGTATCAACGATCTGGTTAACGAACGAGCTGTTGGCACCATTTTCCAACAAACGGCGCACCAGATAGGCCAACAGATCCTTGTGCGCGCCTACCGGAGCGTAAATCCGACAAGGTACCTTGCTGTCTTCCAACACCTGATCGTGCAGGGATTCACCCATACCGTGAAGACGCTGGAATTCAAACTTGTCACGGCCCAGGTCTTTGGCCAGTTCCAACACCGCTGAGACTGAGTGGGCATTGTGGGTCGCAAATTGCGGATAGATGCGGTCCGTCATCCCCAGCAACTGCCGCGTGCACGCCAGATAAGACACATCACTGCAGGCCTTGCGGGTGAACACCGGGAAGCCATTCAGGCCCATCACCTGGGCGCGCTTGATCTCTGCGTCCCAATAGGCCCCTTTCACCAGGCGCACCATGATTCGGCGATCCAGCTTTTCAGACAGGGCATACAGCCAGTCCAGAGTCTGCGATGCGCGCTTGGCAAAGGCCTGTACCACCACGCCGAAGCCGTCCCAGTTTTTCAGCTCGGGATCCGACAGGATGGCTTCAATCACATCCAGAGAAAGATCCAGCCGATCCTGTTCCTCGGCATCGATGTTAAAGCCCATGTTGGCAGCGGCGGCTTTTTTCGCTAATTCCAGTGCCCGGGGCACCAGCTCAGCCATCACCCGCTCTTTGTTGCCGTATTCATAACGTGCCAGCAAGGCAGACAGCTTGACGGAAATCCCCGGGTTGGTGCGAACGTCGCCTTCGCAGCGTTTGCTGATGCTGGCGATCGCATCGGCGTATGATTTGAAATAACGCTCGGCATCGGCGTCGGTGCGGGCAGCCTCACCCAGCATGTCGTAGGAATAGGTGTAGCCTCGTTCTTCCTGAGCTTTACCGCGCTCCTGGGCCTCCTCGATGTCACGGCCCAACACAAACTGTCGGCCCATCTCTTTCATGGCCTGCCCGGCAACGGTGCGCACCACAGGCTCGCCCATGCGCTTCACCAGCTTGCGCAAAGTATCGCCCACGCTCTGACGCTCTGAATCTTTCAACAGATTGCTGGTCATCAGCAGGGCCAGAGTCGCTGAGTTGATCATGCCCGACTTGGCTTTGCCCACGTGGGCACCCCAGTTGCCGGAGGTGATCTTGTCTTCTATCAGATCGTGAATGGTCAGGTTGTCGGGCACCCGCAGCAGGGCCTCCGCCAGGCACATCAATGCCACACCTTCTTTAGTAGTCAGGCCGTACTCAGCCAGAAACTTTTCCATAATTGTGGGGCGCGCACCGTTGCGCACATCACGAACAAGGTCGGCCGCCCGGGCGGAGATCGCACTCCGCTCGGCATCAGAAAGCTGGGCCTCAGCAATCAACCGGTGAATGACTTCAACTTCGTCTGCCAGGTAGTTGTCCCGAATCGCCTTGCGGATAGAACCGAGCTCTGGCATCACGGATTGCTGTGGACTCATGGGTGTACCCTCCTGATTATTTTTCGCTTACCGCATTTTAACGAAGCCCCTGAAGTCTATTTACCCGTTCCGCCTCGTTACGGTTTACTTTTTCCCCTAATTGGACCAATTATAAATACCTATTCGCCCACAAATTCACTAACATTGGGGATTATCACCTTTTAATGAAAAAACTAATCGCCTATCACAAAGGATAGCAGTCATGGCGGATCTGGACAGAATTGACCTTTCGATCATCCGGGAGTTACAAAAAAATGGCCGGATAACCGTGACAGACCTTGCCTCCAGAGTCGGGTTGTCCAAGACGCCCTGTCAGACACGCATGCGAAGACTGGAGGAACAGAACTACATCACCGGCTACAGTGCCATGGTTAACCAGACCAAGCTGGGCCTTTCACACGTTGCCTTCGCGCAAGTTACCCTGAATGACACCAGCAGCAAGGCCCTGGCAGCCTTTAACGATGCGGTACGGCAGATATCGGCGGTTGAGCAGTGCCATATGATGGCGGCCAACTTCGATTACCTGCTGAAGATCCGCACCAAGAACATGGCCGAATACCGGCAAGTGTTGGGTGAGCAGATTTCCAGCCTGCCCCATGTACTGCAAACCAGCACGTTTGTGGTTATGGAAAGTGTCAAAGACCGCGGCCTGTGAGGACGAACCATGCACACCCTTGATCAGGCCACGGCGCAGCGAATCGTCGACCGGGCGATGCCGGTCATCGGGCACTCGGTCAATGTCATGACACCAGAAGGCGTTATCATCGCCTCTGGAGATTCGCACCGGGTTGGAGAAATTCATCAGGGTGCAAAAAGCGTCGCCCAGAGTGGTAATCCCCTGGTGGTCGATGAGGCAGAGGCGCGCCGATATCCCGGTGTGCGGGCGGGGGTCAACCTGCCGGTCGTGATCTCCGGAACGGTGGTGGCGGTTGTCGGTATATCCGGCGCACCAGACAAAGTGCTGCCGTTTGCCGATCTGTTGCGCGTAACCGCAGAATTGATTCTTGAACAGGCGGCACTGATTGAAGTCACCCGCCACCGCCGGGACCAGATAGAGAACACCCTGCAAGCCATCCTGGACGGCGAGATAGTGCCGAAGGACTGGGCACAACAACTCGGACTCAACCTGGACACACCAAGAATTGCCGTTGTAGTGTCAGCGCACAAAACAGCCTCTCGCTGGCCGCCCGACATGACAACACTTTCCCGGGAGCTCGAACGCACCGAACCCGATGCCCTGGTTTTGCTGACCCGACATCGCGAGATTGCCTTCTTTTTGAGCGCGCGCCCGGCACCGGACGCTATCAACGCGGCGCTGGCACGCATCCCCCCGACAATCCGAACGTCAGTGTCGGCGGCTTCAGGCTCAGCGTTCCACAGCAACCTCAAGGCCTGTTATGAATCCGCCGCCGCTACCCTCAAGGCCGGCATACAGCGCGAGCCGGCTGGCGGCCAATTCATCTACTCGGATTTCCCTCTGGCAGCGCTCTGGCAGAGCCTGAATCCGAACTGGCAACAGGCCCAGTTAAGCAAAGCCCTTGGCCCGCTGCTGTCGCACCCACGCCGCGAGCAATACCTCAAAACGCTCCGAGCCTACATAGAGGCAGATGGTGATGTACAACGTTGTGCCAGCCAGCTCCACCTGCACCGAAACTCTGTTCGCTATCGGTTAAAAGGCATTGAAACCCTGACCGGCTGGTCGCCGTTTCGGCTGGAAGATTTGTTGTTTCTTTACCTGGCGCTGGAAAACTCATGACTGCAATTTATGCAATCGAACAACAATAGCGCACAAAAAAAGTGCATATTTAGACATTTGCATAGCGAACAATTGCCGATCAGCTCTTACACTTAGCATCACCAAACCGACCAAAAGAGTCGGATAACAACAGGTCTTTTCTGGAGATTGCCAATGCATCTGGTGCTGATTCTGGTCGCCATCATTATTTTTATCGTGTTTGCCACCAGCCGACTGAAATTGAACCCTTTTATTACCCTGCTGCTGGCGTCGTTTCTGGCCGCCTTTGCGTTTGGACTGCCTCTTGAGGACATCGAGACAACCATACGTGCCGGTTTTGGTAATATTCTCGGCTACATCGGCCTGGTGATTGTGCTGGGCACCATTATCGGGGTCATCCTTGAGCGCACCGGCGCGGCCATCGTGATGGCGGAATCGATCATCAAACTGCTGGGCCAGAAATTCCCGACACTGACCATGTCGCTGGTCGGGTTTATCGTGTCTATCCCGGTTTTCTGCGACTCCGGCTACGTCATCCTCAATAGCCTTAAACGCTCCATGGCCCGCTCCCTGAGCGTGTCGCCGGTTTCAATGACAGTAGCCCTGTCTACCGGCCTCTTTGCTACCCACACACTGGTACCACCAACGCCTGGCCCTATTGCCGCCGCAGGTAATCTCGGGCTCGAAAACAACCTGGGGCTGGTGATTGGTGTTGGCCTGGTGTTCGCGATCATTGCCGCCATGGCGGGTCTGTTCTGGGCCTCCCGGTGCAAGAATATGACCAGCACTGAGCTGGAGCAAGCCGAGGAAGCCTTCGAGGAGGCCAAACAGCACTACGGTGAACTGCCCTCCGCCGGCAAAGCCTTTGCTCCCATTTTCATCCCGATTCTTCTGATTTGCCTGGGCTCTGTCGCCAGCTACCCTACCGCGCCCCTGGGTGACGGCCTGGTGTACGACATCCTGAACTTCCTCGGCAAACCGTTGAACGCACTGCTGATTGGTCTTGGCTTTGCACTGACTCTGCTGCAAGGCAACGGCAAGCTGGAAGAATTCGGCCGTCATACCAGCAAGGGGCTGGAAGTGGCCGCGCCGATCATCCTGATCACCGGTGCCGGTGGTGCCTTCGGCGCCGTACTGGCCGCAACTCCGCTTGGTGAGTATCTGGGCGACACCCTGTCTACCCTCGGCCTTGGCGTGATCATGCCGTTCATCGTGGCGGCCGCTCTGAAATCTGCCCAGGGTTCGTCGACAGTTGCTCTGGTCACGGCCTCGGCGCTGGTCGCACCGCTGCTGCCACAGCTGGGACTGGACTCTGATATGGGCCGGGTGCTCACTGTGATGGCCGTTGGTGCCGGTGCCATGACGGTATCCCATGCCAACGACAGTTACTTCTGGGTGGTATCACAATTCAGCAAGATGAACGTGGCCACCGCCTACAAGTCACACACCACCGCCACCCTCATCATGGGCCTGGTAACCATTACCGCCGTCTGGCTGACCTCTCTGGTGGCTTTGTAATATGCGTATAGTTATCGCCCCGGACTCGTTCAAGGAATGCCTGGCTGCCGAGCAGGTGGCCAGCGCTATCGCCCGGGGTTGGCGCAGGGCGGCGCCAGAGGATCAGATTGTGGAGGTGCCACTGGCGGACGGTGGCGAGGGCACCACTCTGGCCCTGACCGAGGCCCGCCAGGGCACGCTGCACAGTCAAGAGGTAACCGGGCCAATGGGCGAACCAGTCACCGCTCACTTCGGTCTGGTCAACGGCGGTGACATTGCCATCGTCGAAGTGGCCGAAGGCAGCGGACTTCATTGTGTTCCGTCTGCTAGCCGCAGTGCTCTGGAAGCCTCAAGCTACGGAACCGGTGAGCTCATGCTTGCGGCACTGGCCCATCGGCCGACCACGCTGATCATGGGCCTTGGTGGCAGCGCGACCACGGACGGTGGCGCCGGGATTCTTCAGGCACTGGGTGCCCGACTTCTGGATAGCGAAGGCGATGATATTCCCCGTGGCGGCGCCGGCTTGGCAAAACTTGCCAGCCTGGATCTGACACCCGCCATCGAACGGTTGTCTGGTATCCGCCTTGTGGTCGCCTGCGATGTCAACAACCCGCTGCTCGGTCCCAACGGCGCAGCCGCGGTGTTTGGACCGCAAAGGGCGCCGATGCTCGCCAGGTAGTTCAACTGGACAGCAATCTCCGGCATTTTGCGCAACAGGTTGAGCAACAGGGAATGGATATGGCGAGTTTCGCGGGCAGCGGCGCCGCCGGGGGAATTGGCGGAATGGTCGCCGGTATACTCGGTGCAGAGTTGCGCCCGGGCATTGAACTGGTTATGGAAACAGTCGAACTGGAAAGTCATGTGCAACAGGCTGACCTGGTGATTACCGCCGAAGGCGCCATTGATGCCCAGAGTGCCTATGGCAAAACGCCCGCTGGCGTTGCCAGCCTGGCCCGCAAGCACGGTGTGCCGGTGATTGGCCTGGCCGGTAAACTGGGCGATGATCTGGACGAACTGCATAAGCTCGGGCTGTCAGCAGCCTTCTCGATAACCCCGGAGCCCATGTCTCTGCAGGAAGCATACAACCGGGCTGAAAAGAATCTGGAACAGGCTGCTGAGCAGCTGGCCAGAATGGTGCACAGTCTGTCAGGCCGGCGCTCGCTTACTGGCTAGCCCGGTCAGTTCGATCTTGCCCCGCGCCAGCCTGACCTGATCCTGTCGTTCCAGCTCTTTGAGCAAGCGACTGACGACTTCCCGCGCTGTACCCAGCTCGACCCCCAACTCCTGATGGGTGATGCTCAAAATGGTCTGGCCCTGATCAGCCCTGGCCAGCAACCATTCTTCCAGACGCTCATCCATCCGATGGAATGCCACTTCTTCCACCAGCAGCATCAACTCATCCAGTCGGCGGCCGTATGACTCCATAATGGCAAGTCGGAAATCGGCAGATTGATCCATCAGTCGATCAAACAATCCTCGTGGAATAATCGCCGCCTCGGCTTCGTCCTCAACAATTGCTTCAGCGCGATAGCTGCGCCCCGTCATCAGACAGCCGATAGACAATGTGCAGATATCATCTGCGCCCATTCGATAAAGCACAATGCCATGGCCCGACGCACCGGTCATCTGCACCTTGATGCTGCCTTCAAGGACCAACGGCAGTCCGCGACACTGCTCTCCAGCGCTGAAAAGAACCTGTCCTGGGGAAATCGCATGGCACGGATTGATGTCACCGTGTCTTTACGCAAGCTGTCGTTGAGCGTTTCCAGAATGCTGTGTTTCGCCATTATCGGCTCCGAGCGCAAAATTCATGGTTGGCTGTGTGACATTATCACTGAACGCGATCCGATGCGGACCTATAGTTCCATCATCCGACATCACATAGGAGAGAGGAAGATGACGGTAAACATGGGTTCTACTGATCGAATTGTTCGCGCTATTGTTGGCATTGTGCTGCTTGCCCTGGTATTCGTGGGGCCGCAGACAGCCTGGGGCTGGCTTGGTGTCGTGCCACTGGCGACAGCTGCCATGGGCAACTGCCCTGCCTACTCTCTGCTGGGCATCAAAACCTGCAGGACCAAATAAGCGCAGCCGGCACTACGGCATGAAAAAAGGCCGGAGCGAGCGTGTCGCCTCCGGCCTTTCCTACCACCTGAAATCGCTAACTCTCAGCGAACGGGGGCGTTGAGAACGTCCAGAACTTCTTCAAGTTCGGTGATCATCTGCCTGATCAGCTGTTTATACTGGGTGGTGTCGTCTTTCACCTCAGTGCTACTCAGCTTCTGCTTGGCCCCACCAATGGTGTAGCCCTGATCATAAAGCAGGCTGCGGATCTGACGGATGGTGATCACGTCTGCCCGCTGATAATAGCGGCGGTTCCCACGGCGCTTGACCGGAGACAGCTGCGGAAATTCCTGCTCCCAATAACGCAGTACGTGTGCTTTTACCGCACACAGCTCAGCCACCTCACCTATTGTAAAGTAGCGTTTCCCCGGGATCGTGGGGAGCTCGTTGTTATGACTCGGTTCCAGCATACGCTTCTACTTTCTGCTTCAGTTTCTGGCCTGGTCGAAACGTAACTACGCGTCGTGCACTGATCGGAATTTCTTCACCCGTCTTCGGGTTCCTTCCCGGCCGCTGTTTCTTGTCCCTGAGATCGAAATTGCCAAAACCGGACAACTTCACCTGCTCATTATGGCTGAGTGCGCCTCTGATTTCATCGAAGAAAGCCTCGACCATTTCCTTGGCCTCCCGCTTGTTGAGACCCAGCTCTTCATACAAGCGCTCTGCCATGTCCGCCTTCGTCAAAGCCGCCATCTGTCAACTCCTCAGTGTTGCGCCTAACTCTTCTTTCAAGGCATCAATAACCCCGTTGAAGAGCGAATGCACTTCGTCTTCGTTGAGTGTGCGCTCAGGATGCTGCCAGAACAGGCTTAATGCCAGGCTTCGGTTACCCTCGCCCAGGTTTTCCCCTTCATAGACATCAAACACACGCAACGCCGTGAGATGTTCGCCGGCATGCTCACGTGCCACATGCTCCACCTGAGCGAACGCCACCTCGCTTCCAATGATAATAGCCAAATCCCGCCGAACTTCCGGGAATTTTGAAATATCTTTGAAATTAGGCACATATCCGGTAACGATCGAATTCAAGAATAGCTCAAACATCAGGATCGTGCCATTAAGTTCAAGATTTTTCTGAACTTGTGGGTGCAAGGTGCCTAACCAGCCTACATGTTCGCCATCACGCAGCAATTGCGCGGTCTGGCCCGGGTGCAACGCCGGGTGCTGACTGGCCAGAAACTGGATTTCGATACCCAGCACACGGAACAGGCTTTCCAACTCTCCTTTTACATCAAAGAAGTCTGCTGTTCTGCGACCGTTTACCCAGTTTTCCTGAACCTGATTGCCCACCACCACGCCAGCCAGCATCGGCTGCTGATCAATGCCTTCACCGGTGTTTTCAAAGCGCAGGCCGGTCTCGAACAATCGAATCCGTGGCTGCTGCCGGTTCTGGTTGTGCACAACAGTCTTCAACAGGCCGCTCCACAAGGTGGTGCGCATGACAGACAAGTCAGCGGAGATCGGATTCGCCAGAGCAATCCCTTCACGCTCCGGATCAATCAGTTGTTGTACCTTGGGATCTACAAAGCTGTAGGTAATCGCTTCCTGATAGCCCTGGGCAACAAAGAAATTACGGATCGCAGACAACGGCCGTACCGCCTCATCCCGAGCCCGCAAACCCAAAGAACCGGACGGTTCGGTGACCGGCAGATTGTTGTAACCGTAAATCCGCCCGACTTCCTCGATCAGATCTTCCTCAATGGAGATATCCGGGCGGAAGCTGGGCACACTGATTCGCCAGCCGTCTTTCAGCAACTTGTCGACGTGCAGGCCCAGGCGGGAAAGTATTTCTTCAACCGTGGTGCGATGAATAGACAGACCCAGAACACTGGCCAGGCGCTGTTCTCTCAAATCGATGACTCGCGGCTTGGGCAGATGCTCCTCGCTCACCACTTCAACAATCTCACCCGGCTCGCCGCCGACGATATCCATCAGCAACCGAGTGGCCCGTTCCATGGCGTCACGGGCCAGTTGATAGTCCACGCCGCGCTCAAAGCGATGGGAGGCATCGGTGTGCAAGCCAAATTGGCGCGCCTTGCCGGCCAGGGTGATCGGATCAAAATAGGCCGACTCCAACACCAGGTCACGCGTCTTGTCACCGACACCGGAATGCTCGCCCCCCATCACACCGGCAATGGCGACCGGCTTTTCATGATCGGCAATGACCAGGATTTCGGGCGTCAACTCGACTTCCTGGCCATCCAGCAGCACCAGCTTTTCGCCGGCAGCCGCCATACGCACAATGATGCCACCGGCAATCTCTTCCCGGTCAAAGGCATGCATCGGCTGCCCCAACTCAAGCATCACGTAATTCGTCACATCGACCGCGGCATCGATAGAACGGACACCGGAACGACGCAGCTTTTCCTGCATCCACAAGGGCGTTTCTGCTTGCAGGTTCACATTGCGCAGGATACGACCGAGATAACGGGGGCACCCTGCAGGCGCCTGCACACGAATATCCGGGACCTCCGAATGCACCGCCTCCACAGGTTCAATCTCAGGGGCGCTGGCCAGCAGGCTGTTCAACACGCCCACTTCCCGGGCCAGGCCGCGGATTGACAGGCAGTCACTGCGGTTCGGGGTCAGGTCGACATCAATGGTAATGTCGTTCAGCTTCAGATACTCCGCGACGTCCTGACCGACCGGCGCATCCGCCGGCAATTCCATCAAGCCGTCGTGGTTTTCAGACAACGCCAGTTCAGACTCGGAACAGAGCATACCTTCGGAGGGTTGGCCGCGAAGTTTCGCCTTCTTGATCTTGAAGTTGCCGGGCAGAACCGCACCGACAACGGCAAACGGTACTTTCAGGCCATCACGTACATTGGGCGCACCACAAACCACCTGAACCGTCTGCTGGCCATCACTGACCTGGCAAACACGCAGCTTGTCGGCATCGGGATGCGGCGCAACGGAGAGCACTTCGCCCACGACCACACCGCTGAATTCGCCCGCCACCGGCTCAAAGCCGTCAACTTCAAGCCCTGCCATGGTGATCTGGTCCATCAAATCCTGAGAGCCAATGCTCGGATTAACCCACTCGCGCAGCCACTGTTCACTGAATTTCATCGTTGTTGCCTTGTCCTGATGCGGTTTATGCGGTTGATTCGGAGTCCTGTTTGCGCCGGTCTGCCCTGAGGCTTAACGGAACTGGCGCAGAAAACGCAGGTCGTTTTCGAAGAACATGCGCAGGTCTTTTACGCCGTAGCGGAGCATTGCCAGGCGTTCAACACCCAGGCCAAACGCAAAGCCACGATATTCTTCGGCATCAATACCGCAATGTTCGAACACCTTCGGGTGCACCATGCCACAGCCCATCACTTCCAGCCATTTGATGCTGCCATCCGGCTCCCGTCCCCACTCGATGTCCACTTCCGCAGAAGGCTCGGTAAACGGGAAATAGGACGGACGGAAACGGACTTTCAGGTCACGCTCGAAAAACACTCTGAGGAACTCTTCAACGGTGCTTTTGAGATCGGCAAAGCTGACGTTTTTCTCAATCAGCAAGCCTTCAACCTGATGAAACATAGGTGTATGGGTCATATCGGAATCGCAGCGATAGACCCGGCCCGGGCAAATCATCCGGAATGGCGGCTTGCCGGCTTCCATGGTACGAATCTGAACCGGGGAGGTGTGGGTACGCAGCAGCGTGCCCGGATTGAAATAGAAGGTATCGTGCATGGCACGAGCCGGATGATGACCCGGAATATTGAGGGCTTCGAAGTTGTGGTAATCGTCTTCGATTTCAGGCCCCTGCTCCACGCTGTAACCCGCGCGGGCAAAAATATCTTCAATGCGTTGCAGTGTGCGGGTCACCGGATGCAGACCACCCAGGTCCTGACCTCGGCCCGGCAGGGTGACGTCGATGGACTCGCTCGCCAACTTTGCCTCAATGGCAACCTTTTCCAGGTCGGCCCGGCGGGCGTTGATGGCCTGTTCAACCTGACCTTTGGCTTCATTGATTTTCTGACCGGCGGCAGGGCGCTCCTCCGCAGAAAGCTTACCCAGGGTTTTCGCCTGCTGGGTGATGACACCTTTCTTGCCAAGGTACTCAACGCGAATGTGATCAAGTGCCTGAAGGTTGTCCGCTTGTTCTACCGCGTTCAAACCGTCCTGAACCAGTTGCTCCAGGTTATCCATTGACCCTGCTCCAAACCAGAAATGGGGTAGCTTAAAACAAAAATAGGGGAAGAGCGCGCCCTTCCCCTATCAGGAGGCACCAGCATGAAGACATGTGGCGCCCGGATCGATTCGTAATCGATGAAAGAGCTTAAGCAATCACAGGGATGCTTTGGCTTTCTCTACAACAGCGGCAAATGCCTGCTGCTCGTTCATGGCCAGATCCGCCAGAACCTTACGATCGATTTCAACATTCGCTTTCTTCAGACCAGCGATCAAACGGCTGTAAGACAGACCGTTAGCACGGGCACCAGCGTTGATACGGGCGATCCACAGTGCGCGGAACGCACGCTTGCGGTTACGACGGTCGCGGTAAGCGTACTGACCGGCCTTGATAACCGCTTGCTTGGCAACGCGGAATACACGGCTACGAGCGCCGTAATAACCCTTGGCCTGCTTGAGAATCTTTTTGTGACGACGACGTGCTACCACGCCACGTTTTACACGAGCCATACTTTAATCCTTCTACCTTAATACCTGAGCAAGAATGATTGGCTGCTGAATCAGCAAGCCGTCATACGCTTGATTGACGCCACGTCAGACTTGGCAATCAGCTTGGTGCCGCGCAGCTGACGCTTACGCTTTGGGCTCTTCTTGGTCAGGATATGACTGGTGAAGGACTGCTTGTGCTTGAAGCCAGTGGCGGTTTTCTTGAACCGCTTGGTAGCTCCGCTTTTGGTTTTCATCTTAGGCATTTTTTAAAACTCCGCATTCTATTTTTAAGTAAAACAATTGTGCCCCTGAACGACAAATCCCCCGCCAAAGCGGGGGACCCATCACAGGATCAGGTTCACTTCTTTTTGCGGGGAGCCACAATCATGGTCATCTGCCGGCCTTCCATTTTCGGCCGCATCTCAACCGTCGCGATTTCTTCAAGATCTTTTTCGATCCGCTCCATGAGTTTCATACCGATTTCCTGGTGTGCCATCTCACGGCCACGGAACCGAATCGTAATCTTGCCGCGGTCCCCGTTTTCAAGGAAACGTATCAGGTTGCGTAGTTTTACCTGATAATCCCCTTCTTCAGTTCCTGGACGGAACTTAAGCTCTTTGACTTGCGTCTGCTTCTGTTTCTTCTTGGCAGCTGCCTTCGCTTTCTTTTCGTCGAAGATCTTCTTGCCGTAATCCATTATCTTACAGACGATCGGATCGGAATCCGTAACCTGCACCAGATCAAGGGTGGCTTCTTCTGCCATTCGAATGGCATCCTCGATCGATACAACCCCAACCTGATTGCCTTCGGCATCGATCAGGCGGACTTCAGTTGCGTCAATATTCTCATTGATAGGCGCTTTTGGAGTACGCCCACCCCGATTCGTTCGCTGTTTAATAATCAGATCTCCGTTTTGGTTCTGCCTTTGCGTTGAATGTCATCAGCCAACAGCTGTTCAAACGCTTCAAGCGATAGGGTCCCTAAGTCTTCACCTTTGCGGGTACGCACTGCGACCGCATTGTTCTCGACTTCTTTGTCGCCGACGACGACAAGATAGGGAACCTTGTTAAGAGTATGCTCGCGGATTTTAAAGCCGATCTTCTCGTTTCTCAAGTCAGCATTAACCCGATATCCCAAAGAATCCCATTTTTTGGCCAGATTCTGACAATAATCACGCTGATTGTCGGTAATATTCAGCACCGCAATCTGTGTTGGCGCCAGCCAGGTGGGAAACGCACCTTCGTATTCTTCGATCAGTATACCGATAAACCGCTCAAAAGACCCGAGAACCGCCCGATGCAGCATAACCGGCGTTTTCCGCTCGGAATTATCAGCCACATATTGGGCCCCCAATCGGCCCGGCATCGAAAAATCGACCTGAATAGTACCACACTGCCACACCCGGCCGAGACAATCCTTCAGGGAAAACTCGATTTTGGGCCCGTAGAAGGCCCCTTCACCTGGCAGCAATTCCCAATCAACCCCTTCCCGGTTCAGGGCTTCTTCCAGGGCCGCCTCTGCCTTGTCCCAGACTTCATCCGATCCAACACGTTTTTCCGGGCGGGTCGACAGCTTGTACAGAATCTCGGTAAAGCCGAAGTCTGCATACACCTCGTGCAGCATGTTCATGAACGCAGACACTTCTTCCTGAATGGCGTCTTCCTCACAGAAAATGTGAGCGTCATCCTGGGTAAAGCCGCGCACCCGCATCAGGCCGTGCAGCGCGCCGGAGGCCTCGTTGCGATGGCATGAGCCAAACTCCGCCAGGCGCAGCGGCAGGTCCTTGTAGCTCTTCAAGCCCTGATTGAACACCTGCACGTGACAGGGGCAGTTCATGGGTTTGATGGCGTAATCGTGCTTCTCGGACTCCGTGGTGAACATGCCATCCTTGAACTTGTCCCAATGGCCGGACTTTTCCCACAAGGTACGGGACACCACCTGTGGCGTCTTGATTTCCTTGTACCCATGCTGATGCTGCTTGGCCCGCATGTACTGCTCGATTTCCTGATACAGCGACCAACCATCCGGATGCCAGAACACCATACCCGGCGCCTCTTCCTGCATGTGGAAAAGGCCCAGCTTCTTGCCGATCTTACGGTGGTCCCGCTTTTCGGCCTCTTCCAGGCGATTCAGGTAGGCCTTCAGTTCTTTCTTGTTGCCCCAGGCAGTGCCGTAAATGCGCTGCAACTGTTCGTTGTTCTGATCACCACGCCAGAACGCACCTGCCACCTTGGTCAGCTTGAACGCTTTCAGCTTGCCCGTGCTGGGCACGTGAGGCCCACGGCAAAGGTCGATGAAATCACCCTGACTGTAAAATGAGAGATCCTCTTCACCAGGGATGTCCTCGATGATACGAACCTTGTACTCCTCGCCCATCTTTTCAAACAGCTTGACCGCCTCACCCCGGGACATAATGGAGCGGGATACCTGCAAGTCCTGCTTGGCCAGCTCTTCCATTCGCTTTTCAATGCGCGCCAGGTCTTCGTTGGTGAACGGGCGCTCATACTTGAAGTCGTAGTAAAAGCCGTTTTCGATCACCGGCCCGATGGTTACCTGGGCGCCGGGGAACAGATCCTGTACCGCCATTGCCATCAGGTGGGCAGTTGAGTGGCGAATCACATCTACGCCGTCGTCATCACGCTCGGTCACAATGGCGAGATCGACATCGTTTTCGATCAGGTGACTGGTGTCCACAAGCTTGCCATTCACTTTCCCGGCCAGAGCGGCCTTGGCGAGACCGGCGCCAATATCGGCGGCAACGTCGTGAACGGTAACGGATTCTGCAAAACTGCGGTGACTGCCATCCGGCAGGGTAATGACGGGCATGGAACGCTCCTGATGGTTTCTCAGCGGTGATCTATACCAAAGATCACATGGTGGCCGGCGTCCGCGATACAAACCGCGGGCCGATTTGCAGGCGAGTTTACCAGAAAAAAACCCGGCAACAATGCCGGGTTTTCCGAGACCAGCAATCTGATTCAGGCTTGCTGTGGCTGAGCTTCCTCTCTGGCCTTGCGTTTAAGTTGCCCAAAGGCTATCGCGGCCAGCAACAGCAAAGCCGGAATAAACATCAGTTCGCGGGGTGGGCGCTCCAGCGATGCCTGCACCGCCTCTATGTTCCAGCCAAATTCAATACCAGCCTTTTGCGCAGGGCTATCGAAATCGACAAAGTCCACCGCCAGCGCATCGCCAGCATCCGATACCTCCAGGCCGACCGCGGCCATCCGCGCCTGGGCGGAATCACCTTCAGGTATCTCAAACTGAACATAGGTGGTCGTATCCGTGCCATCCAAACTCATGCCCGAGACTCGGAAAACAGTGGCCATGTCTGCTGGAGCCGTTTCAACATACTCCATAATCTCGGCACCCTGACGCTCCTCATACGGTGGATAAACCATATCCCACCAGAACCCGGGCCGGAACAGGGTAAACGTAATCAGCACCAGAAGCAGGCTCTCCCACTTATAGCTCTTAGTGAACCAGTAACCCTGAGTTGCCGCAGAGAACACCAGCATGGCCGTCACTGCGCTCGCAATAGTGATCAAAAGATCCAGCCATCCGGTCAGTCCAATTAACAACAACTGGGTGTTGAAGATAAACATGAACGGCAAGATGGCGGTTCGAATATCGTAGGCAAACCCCTGAATACCCGTGCGTATCGGATCTGCCCCGGAAATAGCCGCCGCCGCGTAGGCGGCCAAACCAACGGGCGGTGTGTCGTCCGCCAATATCCCGAAATAGAACACGAACAAATGCACGGCAATCAGAGGAACCAGCAGGCCATTCTGGGCACCCAAAGTTACGATCACCGGCGCCATCAACGTAGACACTACGATGTAATTGGCCGTGGTAGGCAAGCCCATCCCCAGAATCAGGCTGATCACCGCAGTAAAGATCAGCATTAACATCAGATTACCGCCCGAGAGGAACTCGACAAACTCCGTCATCACCAGACCAATGCCGGTTAATGTCACTGTGCCGACCACAATACCGGCTGTTGCCGTGGCGACACCAATGCCGACCATGTTTCGGGCACCGGTGGCCAGGGAATGCGCCAGATCGACAAAACCACCGGTAAACTCCGAGAGCATCTGGCCGCGGCGCAGAAAAAACGCCTTGAGCGGCCGCTGGGTGATGACAATAAAGATCATAAACAGGGTTGCCCAGAAGGCCGACAACTGGGGAGAAAATCGTTCCACCGTCAGGCACCAAATCAGCACGACAACCGGCAGGAGATAATACAAACCGGTTTTTACGGTAGGCCCGACTTCCGGCAATTCGCCCATATCAGCTTCGGGATCATCTTCTTCAAGATCTGGAAAACCCGTGGCATAGCTGAGCAGTCCCGCGTATGCAGCTAACACACCCGCCCCGAGAACCCATGTCGCAGCATCACCATAAGCATCCTTGGTCCAACCGATACCGTAATACACTCCGAGCGTCAGAATAATCAGAGCCAGGAGCACCACCACCCAAGTCAGCATACGCTGAGCGAGAGTTGGACGGTTAAGGCGCTCCACACCCTCCATCTTTAGCTTACAAGCCTCGAGATGAACGATGTAGATCAAAGCCACGTAGGAAATCAGCGCCGGCAATATCGCGTGCTTGATAACCTCGAGATACGAGATACCAACGTATTCAACCATCAGGAAAGCCGCAGCCCCCATAATGGGTGGCGTAAGCTGACCATTGGTTGAGGCAGCCACTTCAACGGCACCCGCCTTGGTCGCAGGAAACCCGACTCGCTTCATCAGCGGAATGGTAAAGGTGCCCGTGGTGACCACGTTGGCAATGGAGGAGCCAGAAATCACGCCACTCAAGCCACTGGACACAACGGCTGCCTTGGCAGGCCCACCACGCATGTGGCCGAGCATGGCATAGGCGACCTTGATGAAATAGTTGCCAGCTCCGGCCCGCTCAAGCAACGCACCGAACAGAACAAACAGGAAGACAAAACTGGTGGAAACACCCAGAGCGACACCAAACACACCTTCCGTACCCAACCACTGGTGTGACGCCAGCTTGTTCAGACTGACGCCCTTGTGGGCAATAACATCCGGCATATAGGGACCGGCCAGCGAATAGGTGATGAAAACAGCGGCAACAATGGCCAGCGGAAGCCCCAGCGCCCGGCGCGTAGCTTCAAGCAGCAGTATAAGGCCACCGATTGCAACCCAGAGATCCACGGTAATCGGGGCCCCTGGGCGTGTTGAAAGTTCGTTATAAAAAACATAAAGATAAGAGGCTGAAAACGCACCAGCCAATGCCAGCACCCAGTCATAGACGGGCACTTTGTTGGCGTGTACGCCCTTGATCATGGGGAACGCAGAGAACGCCAAAAATACCGCGAAGGCGAGGTGTATAGAGCGCGCTTCGGTCGAATTGAAAATACCAAAATTGAGAATAAACGGCAGTGGCGATGCGATCCAGAGCTGAAACAGAGACCAGCAAAGGGGTATTACGAAAAGGATGACAGACGCGGGTCCGGTAAGCGCCCTGCCCCCGGTTTCGGTCTGAAGAACCTGATTGACCTTGGCGGCATCAGCACCCGCCCCGGCAACGGGGTCGTTCTTTGCCATAGGATGTTCCTGTGATGGGATAAAGCCAGACTGGAATCAACAGAGCGGGCCGGACGCCCGCTCTGTTGCTTGCCGGTCAGATCAATTGATCAGACCAGCCTCACGGTAGTACTTCGCAGCACCAGGGTGCAGAGGCGCACTCAGGGCATCCGAAACCATTTCCTCTTTTTGAGGTTACCAAACGCCGGGTGCAAACGCTTGAAGCTGTCGAAGTTCTCGAATACAGCCTTGACCACCGCGTAGACCACGTCATCAGGTACATCGGTAGAGGAGACAAAGGTTGCCGCCACACCAAAGGTGGTTACGTCCTGATCAGAACCACGGTACATTCCGCCGGGAATAACCGCTTTCCGGTAGTACGGATTGTCGTCAATCAACTTCTTGGACGCCGTGTTGTCTACGTTGACCAGAACGCTGTCACAGGAGGTCGTTGCTTCCTTGATGGCACCGGAGGGGTGGCCGACCGTGTAGAAGAAAGCATCAATATTGCCATCGCACAGCGCCTGTGATTGCTCTGCAGCTTTAATTTCAGCCGCCAGCGAGAACTTATCCAGAGTCCAGCCCATCTCATCCATCAGCACCTCAGCAGTAGCTCGCTGACCTGAGCCCGGATTGCCCACGGAAACCCGCTTGCCTTCGAGGTCTTCAAAGTTCTTGATACCAGAGCCCTTACTGGCTACGACCGTGAATGGCTCAGGGTGCAGAGAAAAGACGGCCCGGAGCTTTTCATTCTTGCCACTGTCTTCAAACTGGCTGCTTCCATTGTAAGCATGGAACTGCCAATCGGACTGAGCAACAGCCAGATCAAGTTCGCCGGCACGAATCGCATTCAAGTTGTAAACAGAACCCCCGGTGCTCTCCACGGAGCAACGAATGCCGTGTTCTTTACGGTCCATGTTGACCAGGCGACAAATAGCGCCACCCGCCGGATAGTAAACGCCGGTTACTCCGCCGGTGCCGATCGTCACGAACCGCTGTTCCTGAGCCGAAACGGCCGTCGAGGCAGCCCCGAGGCTAACGGCAGCTGCAACAGCAAAAACGGACGCTCTGAGTTTCAGTGTCATGTGTGCTCTTCCTTCTTTTCTTAGTCGTTATAATCGATTGCCCGATCCAGATTGCGGGCAAACATCCTGCTCGCTTTAGAACATAGACCACTTCAGGCCAGAAATAAAGAAAGCGTTAGCTCACTAACCGTCTGAGCTGACAACAAAAAAGCCCGCTTTCGCGGGCTCTTTTGTTGTACCGGGCTTCTACTTCGAAGCTCGTGCCTTTGCCAGCATCTTGTCAGGACGCAGCAGGAACCTGGCCAATGCAGGCAACAACCAGATGGCTCCCACCATGTTCCAAAGGAACATAAAGAACAACAGGAAGCCCATGTCTGCCTGGAACTTGATTGGCGAGAAGATCCAGGTCACGACACCAAGACCCAGGGTTACACCGGTGAAGATAACCGCCTTACCAGTCGAACGAAGCGTCTCATAGTAAGCATCCTGCAAGGTTTTGCCTTCGAGCAGGAACTTCTCCAGCTTGCTGTAGATGTAGATGCCATAGTCAACACCGATACCCACGCCCAGCGCAATGACTGGCAGCGTTGCCACTTTGATGCCAATGCCCGAGACCGCCATGATCGCTTCACACAGAATCGACGTCAGGCCAAGTGGAATCACGATACAGGCTACCGCACGAATGGAACGGAAAGTCAGGAAGCACAGCAAACTGACCACACCGTAAACCAGCATCAGCATCAGGTTCTTGGCGTTCGAGATAACCTCGTTGGTCGCCGCCTCAATGCCCGCGTTGCCGGCCGCCAGCAAGAAGGTATGCTCCTCATTGCTGTAGTTGTTGGAGAACTCCTCAACCCGATCGACCACGGTCTGCAGGGTTTCCGCTTTGTGATCTTCCAGGAACACCAGTACCGGCGTCAGGTCGCAGGTGGTGTTGATCAGGCCAGCCGGCGCCTCACGAATAGACGCGTTGATGATGGTCTGGTTACGGGAAATCTCAAACCACTTCCAGCTGCCCTCGTTCAGGGCCTTGGTGACCATCTTCGAAACGTCAGCCAAGGAAGCGGAGCTCTGGACACCCGGGGTGTTCTGTAACTCCCACTGCAAGCGATCCATGGCACGCAGCACATTGTACTGAGTGCATTGCTCTTCCTGCGTTTTCACCATGACCACCAGTACGTCAGCACTGGTCGAGTAGTTGTTGATGATGTAGGAGTTGTCGAGGTTATAGCGAGAGTCTGCACGCAACTCTGGAGCACCTTCGTCCAGATCGCCGACTTTCAGATCCTGCTTGTAGTAGAGCCCCAGGCCCAGACCAATTACCGCAATCAGCAGAGAAATCGGTGCCACGCCAGGATGCGAGAAGTAGGACATGACACGCCACTTGCGATCCTGCTTTTCGCCGTGGTTCTGTACGTGCTTGACGCCGCCCTTGGAGATGCCGATGTACGACATGATCAGGACGTGCAGGACCAGGTTCGTCAAGATAACGAAGGCGACACCCAGACCAGCCGCAATGGCCAGATCACGAATAACGTCGATTTCGATAAACACCAGTGTCAGGAAACCGAAGGCATCCGAGATCAGGGCCAGCATGCCCGGGATATAAAGAGCGCGGAAAGCCAATCGTGCCGCCGTTACGGCATCGAAACCTTTGGCGGCCTCTACGGCCATGGCGTTAACTATCTGAACACCGTGACTGATGCCAATGGCAAACACCAGGAACGGTACCAGCACGGAATAGGGGTCAAGGCCATAACCCAGCAGCCGAAGCGTACCCAGCTGCAGGAACACCGCGACAATCGAGGTGAATACCGGCACCAATGTGCCAGCGATGCAACGGGAGTACCAGAACAGCAGAAGCGTGGTCAGCAGGATGGTAATACCGGCGAACCAGGCAATGGACGCGATCCCTTCAATCAGATCACCGACCTTTTTGGCGAAACCCACTACGTGAATGCTGATCTCGGGATTCTGAGCCTGGTACTTGTCGCGAATCTTTTCTTCCAGTTGCCGGGAGAACTCACCGTAGTCCAGCGCTTCGCCCGTTTCCGGATTTTTCTCGTATAGAGGTGCATAGACGATGGTAGAGCGGAAGTTATCTGAAATCAGCCGTCCCACTTCTGGCGAACGCAACACGTTCTGACGCAATGCCTCGAGGCTTTCACGGGACCCGTCGTAACCGTCCGGAATAACGGTGCCGCCCTGGAAGCCCTGCTCGGTCACTTCAACCCAGCGCACGTTTGAGGTCCAGAGCGATTTCAGGCCGGAACGATCGACACCACTCAGGTAGAACACCTCATCCGTGATCTGCTTCAGTGTTTCCATGTACTCGGCAGTGAAGATATCGCCGTCCTCAACGGCAACCGCAATCCGCACAAAGTTGCCCAGATTATCCAGGTCATCCCGATGCTCAAGCATGTTAACGATGAACGGATGCTCCAGTGGAATCATCCGTTCAAAACTGGCGTCCGGCTGGATCTTGACGGCGTTATAGCCCAGAAACAGCGTGAGAATAAGAAAACCAACCAGGATCAGTGCCCGGTTGTTGAAAATAAGCCGCTCAAGGAACGGCTCCGCCTTTGGCGTCGTCAGGTAATGTTCACCCCTGTCGTGCATCGGGTTAGACATTAAAAAGCCCCTCTATCCATTAATCTGTTGATGCCACACCAGGGCGTTAGTTCGGATTCCGGCCGCGAGCATCGGCGAATTTGACCCCGCCCTCACCCACCAGAAGAAGATTGGTACCAGATACCGGAACCACAGCCATCAGGCCTTCCCGATCATTCCGGAAATGCACCCGGAAGCTTTCACCGCCGTTGGTGCTCATCAATACTGCGCCGCCGTTGCCAACCAAAGTAATCCGGCCGTCATCAGCCACTACGCCGTTGTTCAATGTCGCCCCACCCTCATTCGGCACAACCGTCCAGCTGCGGCCGAGATCGGTAGAGCGGAAAGTGTTACCTCTGAGGCCGAAGGCGATGACTTCGTTTACCTGGCCGGTACCCATCACGCCAAACAATGAGCCTGTGTAGGGGCTTTCGCGACGCTCCCAGCTATCACCACCATCCACCGACACGTGGATCTGACCGGCTTCTCCCACCACTACCAGGCCGCCACCGGTTACCTGGCCAATGCTGTTCAGGTGAAAGCTCTGAGGGTTGTCCAGTTTGGGAGCCCAGTCCTGCCAGGTTTCACCGCCATCCTGAGTTCTCAGGATCATGCCGTAGGCACCAACCACAAAACCGTGGCTGTCGTCTTCAAACCAGACATCGAGAAACGGGTTGACCGGCCCGACATCCAAATCCGCCTGCATGTTTTCCAGCGTAAACAGAAGGTCATCCAGAGCCCATTCGAGATCGGCTTTTTCGTCATCCGGGGCCTGATCAATCTGCTCTTCCATGGCTGCAATCTGCTCTTCCTTGCTTTCCATGGCCAACTCAGACGCTTGAATGCCGTTCAGCTGCAAAGTCCAGTTCTCGCCACCGTCAGAGGAGTGCAACACCACCCCGCTGTGACCCACTGCCCAGCCATGCTGTTCCGTGCCGAAATCGACAGAGTTAAGAGTCAGCGCAACCGGCACCGCACCCTGCACCCAGGTCTCTCCCTCATCATCCGAGAAGATAATGTGGCCACGCTCACCAACGGCGATAATGCGCTCGCCGGCCCGCGTTGCATCATTGAGCAACGATTCGGGAGCCAGCAGCGTCGCACGCGCGGGGGTTTCAAGAATATCCGGCAGCGCAAATGCCGCGGGCGCTGCCAGCGCCATGGAGACACCCATACAGGCGGTCCCCAGAGTCTCGCACATGAACCTATTAGCCATTCAAATTGCCTTTCCGTTGATTGTATCTTTTACGCTTCGCCCCTGGCCTGATGGAAACACAAACAAACCGGCAGCCATAAGGCCGCCGGTGTCTGTCTAACCACTGCCACTATCATGGATCAAAGAGCGCGCCAGAAACTCAGCGCACACTCCGCCGACGCAGCGAGGCCGGTGAAAAATAACGTACGTTAGGTACGTCGTCAGTGAATACGCGGGTGCCAGACTCTTCCGTATCCAGGCCCAACACGTGATAACGCCGTGCTTGAAGGTCATGGTATACATCAAGGACCGTCCAGACGCCCGGTAATTCGTAATAATTTTTCGGAATACCCATGGTCACACGCCACAGTTCGCCCCGACCGTCGTACTGGTCCAGCAGGACCGTATTCCAGCTGTCCGCATCCACATAGAAGCGGCGCTTGCCGTAGATGTGCCGTTCACCCTGCTTGAGATTAGCCTCAACCACATGCACCCGGTGTAACTCCCAGCGAGTCAGATCTGGATTTAGATGAGACATACCCAGGATCTCTGAATAGGGCGTGCCCTTTTCACCGATGCGATAGTTGTTGTACGGGATATAGATTTCTCTTATCCCTTCATAATTCCAGTTATAGCGATCCATTGCACCGTTGAAGATGTCGGTGTCATCAGCTGTACGCAGGTTGTCAGCTGCGGCGATCGGAGAGTCGTACCCAAGGTTGGGTGCCCGACGAACACGGCGCTGGCCAGCGTTGTAACCCCAGCCATTTCGCGGGTTAATAATCTGGTTCAGGGTCTCGTGGATCAGGATCGCACCACCGGCAAGGCGAGGCGGTGACTGAGTGAACGAGAGATAATAGAAAATGATATTGTCGAGATCGCTCTCTCCGCCTTCCGGGTTATAGAAATTGAAGAAGGCTTCCTGCTGGGACGTCACCAGACCGTAATCACCGTTGGTCTGAACCGCCACTTCACTGGAACGACGGGTAACCGAGACACCGCGCCAGCGGGTGAGGTGGTTCCAGACAACCTGCCAGGCTTTTTCTTCATCCGTGCCGTGCAGAATCGGGAATGGGTAGCCACCAAACGCACCACTGATACCCTCCGCCTGCCCTTCAATCTGGGCATTGACGGCATTCTTGCGGGTATTTTCTGCTACCCAGTCCGGAATGGCGTGGGTACGCCGGGACTGGTAGACGGGAATGCGAAAGGTGGTGGGATAGGTTTCGAGCATGGCCCGGACGCCATCGGTCAGGTGCTCGCTGTACTGTTCCATATTGGCAGCAGTAATTGTAAACAGCACCTGATCGTCCGGAAACGGGTTGATGTGATGCTGCCCGCTGCCCTGATAACCGGCAGGCGCTTCAGTCAAACCGCCATCCCAGGCCGGGATGGTACCAGCCTCGTTGCCGGCCTTGATGGAACCAAAGGGCGTCAAATCCTGACCAAGGCGATTGGCCTCGGCCGCAGAAACCGCCGCGTGTACTGGAGCCGCTGCAAACGAAAGCGCAAGCAGCCCGCCAAATAATGCGTTCTTGTTGTATCTCATTGTGCAACCTTAAATCCGTCTGGAAGCCCTTTGAGGGCTTTATTGTTATGGTCTGATGCTATCGCAGACTTTCAACCAGATTAGCCGATTGAGCAACATTGTCTATCAACCGAAAGTGCGATTTTGTATCCAGCGGTGACGACGGCGTAACAATCACCGCAGGATACGGACCCGGCGTCAGCCGGCCAGGCTTTTGTGAACAACCTCGTAGACGTCGCGGGACAGCTCACTTTTATCACGAATACGCTCAAGAGCGGCTTTCATTTGATCGCTGTACAGCGGCGCAAACTTCCTCCAGCGCGTCAGCGGAGACACCAACCGCGCAGCAATCTGGGGATTGCTGTCGTCCAGTCGGCACACCTGTTCTGAAAGGAACTGATAACCGCTGCCGTCCGGATTGTGGAAGGCCGCCAGGTTCTGGCCGGCAAACAAACCCACCACGGACCGAACCTTGTTGGGATTTTTCCAGTCGAATGCCGGATGCTGCAGCAACTGCTGGATCTGGGGCAACTGCCCGGCCTGACCGCTGGAAGCCTGCACCGAGAACCACAATTCGACCACTTGGGGATCATCGCTGAACCGCTGGTAGAAATCGTCTAACGCACGGTCGCGCTCAGCTGCAAAGCCGGAGTTCACTAACGCCCTCAGCGCCCCAAGACGATCGGTCATGTTGTCGGCGGTTTCGAGCTGCTCAAGGGCCAACGTCAGAGCCTGCTCATCATCAATATGCAGCAGCCATCCCAACGCGATATTGCGCAAGCTTCGGCGGGCGATCGCTTCAGAGGACAGCTGATAGTCGCCCCGGTCGAGGTTGCGCTGATAGCAGGCCAGAAGCTCATCCCGCAGGGCATGAGCCAGACACTTCAGCACCTGCTCACGGGCAGCATGAATGGCGGGCACATCAGCCTGATCCGACAGCTCCACCAGATAGGCCTCCGATGGCAACAACAGCATCTTGGCCACCAGCGCCTGATCCAGCTCAGCATCATTCAAAAGGTGGCGATAGGCCTCAATCAGGCGAGGCTCAACGCTGGCATCCTTTGCCGCCCCCAACAGCGACTGAATCACGTCCACCGCCAGCCGCTGACCGGCATCCCAACGGTTAAAGCCGTCGGGATCGTGGCTCATCAGGAACAGGAGCTGCTCTCGGGTCCAGGGATAGCGCACCCTGACCGGTGCCGAAAAGTCCCGAAGCAACGATGGCACCGGGCGCTCAGACAGGCCGTGAAACTCAACACAGTGCTCAGATTCCGAAAGCTCAAGCACCCGGTCCACTGGGCCGCCCTGCTCGTCTGCGCTCAGGTTGAGTGGCAAAGACTCACCAGCGCTGTTCAGCAGCCCCACCGCAAACGGAATATGCTGCGGCTTTTTGTGAGTCTGACCCGGCGTATCGGGGATCGCCTGCTTGATCGTCAGCCGATAGACGCCGTTCGCCTCATCGTAATCATCCTCCACGGTCACAATCGGCGTGCCGGCCTGCTCATACCACAGCCGGAACTGGGCCAGGTCGCGACCGGAAGCGTCCTCCATCGCGCGAACGAAGTCGTCGGTGGTGACCGCCTGACCGTCGTGGCGCTCAAAATACAGATCGCTGCCCTTGCGGAACATCTCTGAGCCCAGCAGGTTATGGAGCATACGCACCACTTCTGCACCCTTCTCATAAATGGTCAGGGTGTAAAAATTGGTGATTTCCATATAGGACGCGGGTCGAATCGGGTGTGCCATAGGGCCCGCGTCTTCGGCAAACTGCGCGGTGCGCAACAGGGTCACGTCTTCAATCCGCTTGACCGTAGGCGAGCCCATGTCGGCGGAAAACTGCGAATCGCGGAAGACGGTAAAGCCTTCTTTCAGGCTGAGCTGGAACCAGTCCCGGCAGGTTACCCGGTTGCCGGACCAGTTATGGAAGTACTCATGGGCAACGATGGCTTCAATGCGCTGGAAGGCGGCATCGGTGGCGGTATCCTGGCTGGCCAGCACACACGAGGAGTTGAAGATGTTCAGGCCCTTGTTTTCCATGGCCCCCATGTTGAAGTCGTCGACCGCCACAATCATGAAGATATCCAGATCGTATTCCCGGCCGTAGACCTCTTCATCCCAGCGCATGGAGCGCTTGAGCGCGTCCATCGCGTACTCGCATTTTTCCGAGTTGCGGGGCTCCACGTACATGCGCAGATCGATGTTGCGGCCCGAGCAGGTGGTGAAGGTATCTTTTTCTCCAGCAAGTCACCCGCCACCAGGGCGAACAGATAGGCGGGCTTGGGGAACGGATCTTCCCAGGTGACAAAATGCCGGCCATCGTCCAGATCACCCTGCTCAACGGGGTTGCCATTGGACAACAATACCGGATATGCGCCTTTATCCGCTTCAACTCGGGTGCGGAATCGCGCCATCACATCCGGGCGATCCGGGTAATAGGTGATGCAGCGGAAACCTTCGGCCTCACATTGCGTGCAGAACATACTGGAGGACTTGTACAACCCCTCAAGGCGCGTGTTGTTCTGGGGCTCGATCCAGGTGACCACCACCAGCTGGAATTCTGCAGGCACGTCCGGGATCGCCAGTTTATCACCATCATCCTGGTAGGCGCCCTCAGGCAGCACTGAGCCATTCAGTACCAGTGATTCAAGTTTCAGACTGTCGCCGTTCAACTCCAGTGGCGCGCCCGCGCCGGCCTCAGGATTGCGGCGCATGGTCAAGGTGCTGTGCACCCGAGCACCGTCCTCGAACAACTCAAAACGCAGATCCACCTGGTCAACAAGATAGGCAGGCACCTGATAATCACTGAGGTAGATCGTTTGTGGCTGGTTGGTACGCATTCACACTCTCCATACAGAGATGGCTGGCCAAACCGATAGAGTAGAGGCCAGGCAAAAGACTTTTGGGCTCAATCAAGAACCCGGAACCGGACTTCGTAACCGGTAAATTTACGAATATTGAGGACGCCGGTATCCAGCATCAGGTACTGGCCCTTGATACCCTCAAGCAGCCCTTCCACCTCCGGTATCTTATCCAGATTGTGGGTCTTCACTTTCGCCGGCCAGACCTGCACCGGATAGCCCAGACTCAGCGCCGCCTCATCCACCATCTGGATGCTGCTTTCGCCATGCTGCTGTTTCAGTTGCGCAAGATCTTCGTCAATCAGAGACAGCAATTTTCGCCGCTCGTCTTGCAGGTCCAGTTCCGGCACATCGCCTTTGAGCATGGCTCGCCAGTTTGTACGATCTGCCACATGTTGCTTACAGACAACTTCGACCAAGCCCGACAGGTAACGGCTGGAGACACGAAGCATCGGAATAGCATCCACCGCACCCTGGTCAATCCAGCGGGTTGGTACCTGAGAACCCCGGGTAATGCCCACTTTCAAGCCACTGGAGTTAGCCAGATAGACTACATGCTCCACCATGCAATTGCGCTCGCCCCACTCCGGCTCGCGGCAGGTCCCCAGGTGAAAGTGACACTTCTCGGGGCTCATGATGCAGCTGTCACAGGCCGCAAGCTTTCGGAAACAGGGGTAGCAGAAGCCCTGGCTAAAGCTCTTTTTGGTGGTTCGGTCGCAATTGATACAGCGGATCACGCCCTCGAAGTCGAGGCGCAGTGTACGACCAATCAGCTCATTCAGAGGCACAGCCGTGTCGCCCACTTTGAGCTCGTAAGCAACGGGGTTTCCGGCTTCCGCCGGCATTTTTCTCAACCGGCCGGTAACGTCAATGGGTGCGCTCAAACCTTGACCTCGACAAACTGATCCGGGTCTACGTCTTTCTTGCCGCTGGTAAATTTGACCGAGGGATCGCAGGCGGTACCGGCTTTTTCACCACGATCCAGATAGCCAACCCGCTGCTCTTGCGGGATGTTGTGCTTGTTCTCGTAGTAGATCACCGCTTCCAGACTGATTGCCCGCTGTTCCCGGGTCAGAGCCCGGCCGTCCGGCCACTTACCCAACTCAATGGATTGCTTGAGATTCCGATACACCGTCGGATCCAACCGCTCGATCAACTCGTCGTAGGTCATGACGCCTCCTGAAAAATGATTCATGAAAAACCAGCAAATCCGTTTGACAGACGCAAATGATAACAATTATCATTACATTACCAAATGACGAAAGGTCGTTTCATTTGGTCTCTCTCATCAGGAGCTATAAGCTCTTTTTCAGCCCCGCCATTGTGCGGGGTTTTTTTGTCCGGCTACCTGACTCTGCGTGGCGGCGGAATGATGGCCGCCAGCGCCAGGCCAGCAACAAAACCGCCCAGATGTGCCTCGTTGGCCATGCGGCCTATCCCGACCATTTCCGGGAGGGGCGTAAAGCCAATGATCATCCACACCAGCGCGAATGTCACCAGCGCCGGCGGAAACTGGAACCGCGGCCAGCGGCGCTGGCCCAGCCAGCAATAACCCAGGATGCCGTAAACAACCCCGGACAAACCACCGAATAACGGACCCGACACCAGGTATTGCAGTCCGTTGGAGGCCAGACTGGTCACCACAAACAGGATAACCAGGCGGATGCGGCCATCCATCCACTCAATCTGACTGCCCAGAAACCACAGCATCACCGAATTGAAAATGATGTGGGTCCAGCTGAAGTGCAGAAAGTCCGGTGTGATCAGCCGCCAGATCTGGCCGCTGGCCAGCGTGGCCGACAGTGCATCCAGGCGACCACTCAACGAACTGAAGGTATCCCAAGGAAACTGCCTTGGGTCGACGAACATCATTGCGGCTGCTACGGAGTTCTGTCCCATCGCGGTAAACCACACCATGACCAGAGCAAGCGCGATAACGGCAATGACAAAAGGTGCGTGTTTTGGCGCTGGTTGCCAACGCCCGCCCGGGGTGATCGGGGAAGATATCTGCTGATCCAAGTTGACCTCGCTGATGGTTAACGCGCGACGCTGTCTTCGCTGGTGGGATAATCCGGCTGCTCTGGCCGGTCCACATCCACCCAGACAAATTTGTCGGCCGAAAGTGCCTTCTCGTCATCAAGACGATACGCCGCCAACTTACCGTACTTCACCGCGCTGTAGTCGATACACGCAACGTTTGGCTTCAATGGCGCGGGCTCACCTTCCATCCAGTAATGCCCGACAAAGACCGGCGGTGCATCCTGTGAATAGGTGATCAGTTGCCTGAGCTCGTGATCCTGAAGCTCCATACGCGCCACTTCTGGCGGCAGAGGGTCAGGCTGGAAAACCACATCGGCATAGTTCCGTGGATTATCCGCCCAGAACTTGGTGCGGAAAAACTCGCGCACGTAGCCGTCACGGCCGGTGATTTTTACACCCTCGGGCAACCGGAGATCGGTACCCCGCAGCAAGGTGTCCATCACCTGGCCTGCGAAAGATTCAATAGCCGCTGAGGCGTGCAGAAAATCTTCATCAATGCAGGCGCCACCCTGATTCGACCGAAACTTGTCAATCAACTCCTGATCCCAACAAGCATGCACCGCCCTGAAGTGATCCTCCTCGATAAACAGCGGAATGGTGTAAAACCACTCCAGAAACTCGTTCCACTCATAGGGATACGCATCAAACTGCTCAAGGGTTTCCTTGATCAGACGATCGTGACGGGCATTGTGCTCACGCAGAAACTGCTTGCCACTGCCTGGCCTGGCCCGGGTGCAGTAACCCAACGCGTTATACTCATGATTACCCATCACAATCTGGGCAGAGCCGTACTCAACCATGTCCCGGACCAGATGCAAGGATTCTCGGATTCTCGGGCCACGGTCAATAATATCGCCGATAAAAACAGCCTGGCGGCGCGGGTGCTGATAGATGCCGTTTTGCTTGCGATAGCCCATCTGGTCCAGCAGTCGCTCCAGGGTGTGGGCACAACCGTGAATATCACCAATAATGTCGTAACCGCGGCTCGCGGCTGAAGTGTTTACCGCCATAATCAACTCGCTGCTATTTCGCTTGCCCAACCCAGCTTGTCGCGGCAGGTGGCATAGAAATTATGATTAGTCGGGTGGATCAGACGAATCTTGAAAGGCTTCTTGGTGATGCGGATGATATCTCCGGGCGCACAGGCGATGTTGGTCTGACCATCGAAACTGATTTGCGGGTAGGTCTCGTTGGTATCCCCGATCACCAGCTTGATTTCACTTTTGCCATCCACCACGATCGGCCGACTGCTCAGCGTGTGGGGGAACATGGGCACCAGCACGATGGCATCCAGTTTCGGATGCATGATCGGACCACCGGCAGAGAGGGAATAGGCTGTAGAGCCTGTTGGCGTGGCTACAATCAGGCCGTCAGACCGCTGACTGTAAACAAAGTGACCGTCAATATACAGATCAAAGCCGATCATCCGGGTGGACTTACCCGGGTGCAGCACCACATCGTTCAGCGCCGAGCCAAAGCCCAATGGCTGTCCGTTACGCTCGACATGGCCATCCAGCAGAAAGCGGGATTCTTCAATGTAATCGCCTTCCAGCACCTGAGCCAGGCGCTCTTCCAGGTCCGACGGCGAGATATCCGTGAGAAAACCAAGTCGGCCACGGTTGACCCCAAGAATGGGAATCTTGGATTTCGCCAGCTCCCGGGCGGCGCCCAACAAACTGCCGTCCCCTCCCACCACGATAACCAGATCGCAAATCTCGCCAAGGAGTTTTTTGCTGGCCACCTGCAACCCGTGGCCCGGTATCATAGTCGCGGTTTCTTCTTCGATGATGACCTGATAGTTATTGGCAGTCAGGTATTGTTTCAACTGCCGCAACGATTCGACTACCTTGACGCTGCCCATGCGCCCGATAATGCCGATATTCCTGAACTGGTCCATGAAGTATCCCGTGGTGTCTGAATGAGACAGGAAAGGCCTGAGCCAACCCTGATCCGTGGAAACAGAACCACAGTTTAACGAAACTCAGGCAGATACTGAAAAAAGATCGGCGTCAGGCTTTATGCTGGTCACAACGATCGTCCACTCCGGACTGGTATTCCGCCGGTTGAGTGACCCGCATGATCGGCTCCCCACAGGCTTTTCCTTCATCATCCAGGTGACTGCAGACCGGATGCTCGTAATGAGCCAGCCATTCCTTGTAGGCAGGCTCATTCATGCCACAGCGCTCAGCGGCGTAGGCCAGGGGATTACCAAAGTAGGTTTCGATATCGCTGTAAGGCAGGGTGATATGACCAACGCCGGGATGGTAGGCAACCAGAAAGACAACCTGACTGCGCAACTGCTCAAGCAGCGAATCCTCGGCGGGCTCGCGATGCCGCAGGTCATGATTCTCCTGCTCCAGCGCTACGATTTTATCGTCCCGAAGCTCCAACTCACGTTGCTTGCGCTCAAGCTGTTCGCGCAACAACACGGTTTCTGCGTTGACGTTGGATTCCTGGCGTTGGCGATCGTCGCCTTCGGCCATTTTCTCCTGCATCGACAAATACTGCTCATTCCGCTGTGACAACCGGGTTTTAAGCTGCTCGTTACTCAGCCTTACCCGCTCATGCCGCTGCTCGAGGGCCGCCATATCACTGCGCAACGCCTGCATTTCGAGACGATGCTCGCGCTGGATATCGGCCAGTGAATCTCGGTGCACGCTTTGCAGCGTCTTGATTCTGAGCCGCTGCTCCCGCAGCACCTGGGCCAGACGCGCGCGGTCGCGGCCATCATCGTCGGCGTTCTCATCGGGGCTGGATGCGGTCAGAACCGGAATATTCTCTTCTTCCGGTTCGATTTTCTGAAAATGCAGTGAGTTGGCGACTACTGCCTTGCGGATGGTTTGGAAGTGGTTGCTGCCCGGTGTCATATCCGGGTCCCAGAGCTCCTGGGCGACGGCAGGATCCGGGCACTGACTGCGGCACACCAGACGAATCGGACCACCGCCCATGTCCGGGCCCTTGGCGCCCTGCTCTGCCAGCGCTTCGATGGGAAGATTCCAACTGCTGTCTGCCCGGCCCTCTTCATCAAACCAGATCCGGAAAAACACCAGCGAACGCACGTTCAGTTCTGGACTGAGATTGACCAGAATTGCTCGTACATCGGTCTCTGCCAGATCGGACAATCCGACATAGCCATCCAGAAACGCGCCAAATTCAGACAAACGCATCTGCCGGGCAACCTGACTGCCCTCCATAAAGAAAACCGCCGAGTAACCGTCGGCTGCCTGGCCGGCATTAACCATCCATCTTCTCCATGCTCCGGTAAGATCCTGTCACAGGACGCCTGGACCGGGCGAAAGGTTCCGTCTTTCGCCCATCCATTAACCCTCTAGTCTAGCCAGACCTCAACCGAAGCACAGCGAAATACTGCAACGTTTTGTGATCAGATCTCCGCAGCCAGGCGGCTACCCTGGTTAATGGCCCGCTTTGCGTCCAGCTCGGCGGCCACGTCTGCACCGCCAATCAAATGCACGGCCACACCCGCAGACTCAAGGCCTGCCTGCAGTTCCCGTAACGGCTCCTGACCGGCACACACGATAATGGTATCCACCGGCAGCAGCTTGTCTTCGCCGTGTTCAGCGCCTTTCGGAGTGATGGTGATGTGCAGCCCCTCATCGTCAATTTTCCGATAACTGACACCGGGAACCATCTGAACCTGACGATTTTTCAAAGACGTGCGGTGGATCCAGCCGGTGGTTTTACCCAGATTCTTACCTACTTTGGACGCTTTGCGCTGCAGCAGGTAAACCTCACGGGCCGGCTCCGGAACTTCCGGTGTCATACCCTGGATACCACCGCGATGCTGTACTGTCAGGTCCACACCCCATTCTTTCATAAAGTGGTCGGTGTTCAGGGCCGGCGATTCGCCCTTGTGAACAATAAATTCTGACACATCGAAGCCGATACCACCGGCGCCAATCACGGCAACTCTCTGGCCCACCGGTTTGCGCTCGAGCAGGGCATCCAGGTAGCCGATCACTTTCGGGTGATCGATACCTTCAATATCCGGCATACGCGGTTCAACACCGGTGGCCAGAACCACGTCGTCAAAGCCGCCGGCTTTCAGATCGTCCGCAGATACACGGGTATTCAGGCGCACATCAACTCCGTGCTTTTCGAGCATCACCCGGTAATAGCGCAGGGTTTCATAGAATTCTTCCTTGCCGGGGATACGCTTGGCGACATTGAACTGGCCGCCCAGTTCACTGCCCGCGTCAAACATCGTCACTTTATGGCCACGCTCAGCGGCAACTGAAGCAAACGCCAGGCCTGCGGGGCCCGCGCCTACCACCGCGATCGATTTTGGCGCTGCCGTTTTCACGTAGGCCAGCTCGGTCTCATTGCAGGCCCGCGGGATTGACCAGACACGTCGTCAGCTTGCCACTGAAGGTATGGTCCAGACACGCCTGGTTGCAGCCGATGCAGGTATTGATCTCTTCGGCACGATCTTCTGCCGCCTTGAGCATCAGATCCGAATCCGCCAGGAAGGGCCGCGCCATAGACACCATGTCGGCATCGCCGTCGGCCAGAATCTTCTCGGCAACATCCGGCATGTTAATGCGGTTAGTGGTCACCAGCGGGATGCTGACCTCACCTTTCAGGCGAGCTGTCACTTTGCTGAAGGCGCCGCGAGGCACCGAGGTCGCGATGGTCGGCACACGGGCTTCGTGCCAGCCGATACCCGTGTTGATAATGGTCGCCCCGGCCTTTTCGATTTCCTTGGCCAGGAGCACCACTTCTTCCCAGGTGCTGCCATCTTCGATCAGGTCCAGCATGGACAGCCGATAGACGATAATAAAGTTCTCACCCACCCGCTCACGTACCCGGCGAACCACTTCGATGGGCAGACGGATACGGTTTTCGTAGCTGCCACCCCATTGATCGGTGCGGTGGTTGGTGTGCTTAACGATGAACTGGTTAATGAAGTAACCTTCCGACCCCATGATCTCGACACCGTCGTAGCCGGCACGCTGGGCCAGCGCGGCGCAATTCACGTAATCGTCGATCTGCTTCTGGATACCGGCCTCGTCCAACTCTTTGGGCTTGAACGGGTTAATCGGTGCCTGAATGGCAGACGGAGCGACCAGTTCGGGAGAGTATGCGTAGCGGCCGGCGTGCAGAATCTGCATGCAGATCTTGCCGTTGGCTTCGTGCACGGCCTGCGTGATGACCTTGTGCTTGTCAGACTCTTCCTCGGTGCTCATCTTGGCCGCGTGCTGGAATACGGCACCCTCCGTGTTGGGCCCTATGCCACCGGTGACGATGAGACCAACACCGCCCAGAGCACGCTCAGCGTAAAAAGCGGCCAGGCGCTCAAAACCATTCTTCACTTCTTCCAGACCGGTATGCATGGAGCCCATCAGCGATCGGTTACGCAAGGTGGTAAAACCCAGATCCAGAGGCTCGAGCAGGTGCGGGTACTTGTTGGCGCCGGTGGTTTCGGTCATCGGTGTTCTCCTCATCGTATTATCAGGCGGGTAACTCGGGGTTCCCGTTGTTATGGCAGTCACCCTACCCAGCATCCGGCGAACCAACAATATCCATAAATAACATTTTATTATCTTTTGGGCACACGCATAATAAAGCCATGAGCAAAACCAACACTCCGCACCAGAATCCGCTCGGCGATATCAGCCTGCTCTATGCCTCTGTGCTCCTGCGGGCCACAGAGGCTGAAGGCGGTGATATCAGCAAACTGATAACACAGTTCCACCTGAGCGACACGGCCCTGGTCTCACCAGATGCCAGAATCAGCATTCCCAGATTCATGCGCCTGGGCCACGCCGCCATTACGCTGACCAACAACCCGGCCCTGGGCCTACGAATGGGTGCGCTCACTCGCCCGGTGGATGCAGGCCTTGCCGGGCTGGCTGCCGAAACCGCACCCACCGTCGGGCAGGCCCTGGCCATACTCATCCGTTATGCGCTGTTAAGCAGCCGAAACTCCCGGGGCGAATCCAGCCTGTGCCCGGATCAGCGAAGCGTAAGGTTCTATTCCATCCAGCCCTACAACCGTTACAACTACTTTGTAGTGGACTCTATTCTCGCCGCCTGGACACAACTGGTTCGCCACATGACGGGCCGCTACGACGTCCTTGAACAGGTGCGAATTGAATACCCGTCCATAGGGCTGGATGATGTGTTTGAAAGCTGGTTTCGATGCCCCGTTGAGTTCGGAGCAGCCGAGAATTCGATACGCCTGAAAACCGGGCCATGGCTTCAGCGGCCATTCCAGGCTCATGAAGGCATGCACGAGAAATTAACCGGTAGCTGCGAACAGGAACTGAAACAAATACACAAAGGCTGGAGCATTGCTGATCGTGCCAGATACCTTATGACGCCGCTGCTGAGAGGCGAAACACCCACGCTGGAGGCCCTGGCTACCCGATTGGGAACAACCCCCTGGACGCTGCAACGACAACTGGCCAATGATGGCACCGGTTTTCGGCAACTGCTGGACGATACCCGGAAGCAATTGGCTGAGGACTATCTGCAAGAGACCAACAGTTCGCTGTCAGAAATCGCATGGCTGCTTGGATTCGCCAACCCTCCGGCGTTTCACAAAGCCTATCAGCGCTGGTACGGCGTAAGCCCCGGCGAACACAGAAAACAAACCAGAAAGATTTAAAACACGACGGTATCAAAGAGGAAAATATAAATACGGGATTTTCAGGAACTGGGCACTACAAGGGGGGGAAGAAAAATGGCGGAGCGGACGGGACTCGAACCCGCGACCCCCGGCGTGACAGGCCGGTATTCTAACCAACTGAACTACCGCTCCGCGCGGGTTGTCTGCTGAGTGGCCTTGCGACTACTCGGTGACAACGAGGGCGCATTATAAAGAGCCGCCCAACTATGTCAACGATTTCCCCGAACTTTTTTAAATTCTCTGTTCGGGGGTCGCAATCGTTACATCGCATCAACCATGGCATCTTTGCCCTGGGCTGTTTTCCGGTACTCAATCGGGGTCATGTTCGACCACCGTTTGAAGGCGCGATAAAAGGTGCTCGGCTCAGAGAATCCCGTAAGGTAAACAATCTCATCAATGGATTCGTCGGTCGTCGCCAATAACTGGCGGGCCAGACGGTATCGGAAATCTGCCAGCACCTGATTGAAGCTGGTTTCCGCCTCGGTCAACCGGGTGCGCAGGGTTCTTGGCTTGATGCCAAGCCTCTCAGCCACGGCATCCAGGGTTACCTCGCCGCTATCGAGCAACTCGGCAATAATGCGCTCAACCTGCCCCACAATGTCCTTCTTCTCCAGTCGAGCGACCTGCTCACTGGCAAAACGCTCATGCAGGGCCAGCAACTCAGGCTCAGCATGGGGCGATGCGTGGGACAACATCTCCACCGGAAAGTACAGACGATTTTCCTCGGCGCCAAACACCACGTCACAGCCCAGCAGCTCCCGAGCATGCGCCTGGCCCTGCTCTCGCTGGTGTTCAAACTCAATACGGGACGGATAGAAGCTGCCATCAGTGATGGATTTGAAGAAGGTAATCAATCCCTGCACAAAGCACTCGTTGAAGTGACGAAGCCGACGGATCTCGTCGGATGCGGCATCAAGCACCATGCAGGCTTCATCCCCTTCGATGAAAAAATCGGTGTTGGCCGCATCGCTCAACAAGCGCTGATAATTTTGCGCTCGACGTAACCCTTCTCCGAAGTTGGGGCTACTGAGGAAAAGATACTCCAGAACCTGGCCCTTGTAAGCCGGCAACAGCGGGCCGAGATGCAACCCGATGTCCGGGTCACCAGACACATCTTCCACCGCCTGCCAGAAAAACACCTGGGCACTGTGAGGCGTCCTGAGCTGATCGGTGAATACATACTTCTCGTCAACGCCGAGGCGGTTAAAAATGGCGTCTGTATCGACACCCTTCTTTTTCATCGCCTCATAAATCAGGCGCAACATCACGCCCGCATCACGTAATTCCTGCATAGTATCCCGCTTATTATTTATTGGTTACTACTATGACCCGTCGGACGGTGCCAATGGCTCAATAGGTCAATGCCCGAACTGGCCGGGTTTGCCAGACTGCGAGGCCTCCAAGACTTTCGTCGTACATTAGAGCATATCAGGCCACATACGCACAGTTGTACCAGAATGTAGAGTAATTCTTTTATTGCGTCACTGATTCACGAGAAACTTTCCGGCCACGCTGGCCGGCTCAGGAGATAGTCATCATGAAACAGCCTCTGGTGTACCGCAGCCAAGCACCCTCGCTGCTGCCACTTTTTTCCCGAGCTTTGTTACCGAAATCCAGGAAGCCGGATGACCACACCACCCTGCCAGACCTGCAAGTCGACCTGCTTGGCGTGGCTACCAATACACCCAGCCTGGCCCGCTATGCTCGCGTCTGCGGTTTTTCGTCTGGCACAAAGTTGCCCATAACCTGGCCTCATATTCTGGCGTTTCCACTGCACCTGAAGCTGCTGACCGACAGCGAATTCCCGCTTCCATTGCTGGGCCTGGTGCACCTGCGCAACACAATCACCCAGCACCGACCCATCGCTACCGGCGAGAATCTGGACATACGGGTGACACTGGGCAACCAGCAGCGCACCAGCCGCGGCATTGAATTCGATCTGATCACGCAAGCGCGCTCGGCCGGCCAGTTAATTTGGGAAGAAACCAGCACCAACCTGTTCCGGATGCCCGGAGATCATGCCGACAAACCAAAGTCGGCACCGCCCGCCCTGGAGCACTACGCCTGCTCGGAGACGATTACCGCCCCCGAAAACCTGGGACGCCAGTACGCCAGAGTCTCCGGCGACCGAAATCCGATTCACATGCACGCGCTAAGCGCGAAAGCGTTTGGATTTCCGCGGGCGATCGCCCATGGTATGTGGAGTAAAGCCAAGGCCCTGGCCGTGCTGGAGCGAGAGACAAAGTGGACAGCGGGGCCGGTTCGCGTGACCTGCCAATTCAAAAAGCCGCTGTTTCTGCCGGCCACGGCACAGCTTAACTGGCAAACAAGCGACCGGGGCTTGGACTATCAACTACTCAATGAAAAGGGCGACGCGCCGCATCTGAGCGGACGCATCGAGTGGCTATGAGGCAGGCGTGTTATTCGACCGCACAGGGCTCGCCTTCAGCCCCCGCAACCGGCAGGGTAAAGTAGAAGCAGGCACCGCCCTGCTCCGGGCGTTCGTAGCCAATCTCGCCGCCCTGAGCCTGAATCAGCGAGCGGCAGGTGGCCAGGCCAATGCCCATGCCGTCGTCCTTGGTGGTATAGAACGGGTGAAAAAGCTTCTCGACGGCGTCTTCCGGCACGCCGACGCCATGGTCCAGCACCTGGATGCGAACGCAGTTCTCACCACAACGGCGCGCACTGACCTCTACCGGTATCGACAAATCCGCACTGCGGGTTGCCTCAAGGGCGTTGCGAATCAGGTTCAGGGCAACCTGCTGCACCTGGATAGGGTCTGCCAACACGTCCGGCAGATCTTCCTCAAAACACACACTGATGCCGCCGTCATTGTTTCGCATGTCCACTTCGGCAAACTGGCGGGTGTCTTCCAGCAGTCCTGGCACAGACACGACCTCTTTGCCGGTCGCCGGCTTTTTCATAAACCGGCGTATGCGACGAATAATTTCGCTGGCCCGGTGTGACTGCGCTTCAATTTTATCCAGAGTTTCCTGCAACAACCCGAGGTCTGGCTGCTCTTTCGCCATCATCCGCTTGGAGACCCGGGCATAGTTGGTGATAGCTGTTAACGGTTGATTGATCTCGTGAGCGAAGCCGGCCGCCATCTCACCCATCGTTGTCAGGCGAGAAGTATGAGCCAGTTGATCACGCTGCTCCTGAACCAGAGTTCGGGCATCATCCAGCGCCTGCTCATTGCTCAGCTCAACCGTAATATCGCGAAACACGACCACGGCGCCGTGCAGCTCGCCATCATCCAGCTTCGGTGTTGATCGATACTCTGCCGGGAAACCACTGCCATCGGCCCGCAGCATGCGGATATCACGCTGACCCTCAGCAACGCCCTGGCGACAGGTTGCCATTACCGGGAGGCTGTCCTGGCACTCGGCAGCGGTTGAAAAGTGCAGCTCGAAGAAACTTTTACCGATCAGATCCTCCGCCGGACACCCCATAATCATGGCCGCAGCAGGATTGGCGAACTCGATGATGCCATGCTCGTCCAGCCCGTAAATGCCTTCACTGATAGAGTTCAGGATACGCGCCTGATCACCCTGAAGCTCACGATTACGAGCCTGCAGCTCGCGCTCGAGGCGTATCACCTGAGCATGGGTTTTGACCCGGACAATAACTTCCTGGGATTGAAACGGTTTGGATATGTAATCCGCACCGCCAAGACTGAAACCTTTTACCTTGGCTTGCAGGTCATCAAGCGCTGACAAGAAAACCACTGCGCAATCGGAGGTTTCCGGATCGGCCTTGAGGCGCTTACACACCTCATAGCCGTCCATTTCCGGCATCATGATATCGAGCAGGATGACTTCAGGATGGTGACGATGGGCAAGGTCCAGCGCTTTTTCGCCTTCATTGGCGATCAGTAGCCGGTAGCCTTTGTCTTTCAGGGTCTCGTAGAGGACCTTCAGGTTCTGCGGATTATCATCCACCAGCAGAACCGTCACCTCGGAGTTCTCAGTGACAACTTCAGTCATAGAAACATGGCCGGTTAAAAACGTCGTCGTATCATGACGACGTAGACAGACCTAGTCGATAAGTTCCTTTACGGACAGAACCATGCGAACCAGGTGTGCCAATGAGTGAGTGCCCATCTTGTGCATAACCCTGGAACGATGGATTTCGACCGTACGCTGACTGATTTCCAGCTCGATCGCGATCACCTTGTTGGCCTGGCCGGCGATCATGCGATCCATGATTTCTCGCTCACGGGGCGTCAGGCTTTTCACCCGGCGAACGATCTCCTGTTTTTCATCCAGAGATTTACGTTGTTCGCGGTCCTGTTCGAGGGCCGCTTCAATCTTGTCCAGCAGCGCTTCCTCGCGGTAAGGCTTCTGGATAAAGTCCACCGCACCTTCTTTCATGGCGTCGACGGCCATTGGCACATCACCGTGACCGGTCACAAAGATGATCGGAAGAATAGAGTGCTTGTCGTTCAGTTTCTTCTGCAGCTCCATACCGTCCATACCCGGCATACGGATATCCAGCACGATGCAACCCGCCATCTTGTCGGAATAATCCGCCAGGAAAGCGTTAGCGCTCTCGTAGGGCTTCACCGGTTTGCCGTCGGATTTGAGCAGCAACTCGAGTGAATCGCGGACGGCTTCGTCGTCCTCTACTACATACACAGTTTGCTGGATATCAGTCATCGATCTTTACTCTCCTGTCCGTTTTATTATGGGGCCGGTCAGTGGATGGATGGATCTTTATGATCTTCCCGGGCGTGTTCCTGGCGCTCGTGCTCCCGCATGGTTTCCAGCCGTTGCTGGATAATGCCAAAAACGCTCTGCCGGGGGTACCTGCCTTTATCATCGGCTTTACCGGCCGGCTTGCCCAGCAGCAGTGTGATGGCCTCTTCCACACGGGCGACCGGATACACCGCAAAATTGCCCGCTCTTGCAGCTTTCACCACCTCGCTGTCGAGCATCAGGTTCTGCACGTTGGTGGCAGGGATAATGACGCCCTGCGTACCGGTCAGTCCGCCCTTTAACTCACAAGTGGCGTAAAAGCCCTCGACCTTTTCATTCACACCGCCAATCGGCTGCACCTCACCAAACTGATTCACCGAACCGGTAATCGCCAGATCCTGCCGTACCGGAATGCCGGACAGCGCCGATACCAGCGCGCAAAGCTCGGCCAGCGACGCGCTGTCACCATCCACCTCGCCGTAGTTCTGCTCGAAGGTCAGGCTCGCGGACAGATGCATCGGATCGGTGACGGCAAAATGCGATGCCAGCCAGGAGCTGAGGATCATCACACCCTTGGAGTGGATATTGCCCCCAAGCTTCACGTCACGCTCAATATCCATCACCCCGCCGTCACCATAGTAGCAGGTTGCCGTAACACGGTTAGACAAGCCAAACTCGAAACCACCAGTGGACAGCACAGACAAGGCATTCACCTGACCAACGCAAGTGCCACTGGTTGAAACCAGTGTAGAACCGTCCCGAACAGAATCATAGAAATGGTCCCGAATACGACTGCCGCGGTATCGGGCGCTCTCAAGCGCCCGCTCCACATGCACATCGGAAATCAGTTTTGCCCCGGCCTGCCTGGCCCAGAAATCGGACTCTCTCAGTAGATTGGCAATGTCCGCTGCATGCAGGGATAACCGGTCCTGATGCTCAGCCATTCTGGCGCTGTGTTCAATAATACGAGCCACTGCCTTGTTGGAGCAGTGCAACAGCTTTTTCTCAACCACCAGGCTGGCGATAAACTTGGCGTAAAGCAGCTGGCTTTCTTCCGTGCGGTACATTTCATTCTCGAAATCGGCCGTTACCCGGAACAATTCGGCAAACTCGGAATCGTACTCCTGCAGCAGCATCCAGGTTTCACGGTCACCAAACAACACAATCTTGACGTCCAGCGGAACTGCCTCCGGCTCGATGGAAATAGTGCCCGAAAGGGTCAGTTCACGCTCCAGCGAATTGATCTGCAAGGATCGTGAGCGCAGGGCACGCTTCAAACCATCCCAAACGAACGGCTGCTCAAGCACTTTGATCGCGTCCATCAGCAGGTAGCCACCATTAGCCTTATGCAGACTACCTGGGCGAATCAGGGAGAAATCGGTGAACACCGTACCTTTGAAGGTGACATTCTCAACGTAGCCGAACAGGTTGTGATAAGTAGGGTTGTCTTCCACCACCACCGGCACTTCGTTGGTTTTCTGGTGCACCAGCACATTGACCAGATATCGCCGCGGCGTTTTCTTGTCGAGGGACGCATAGGCAATAGCGGCCCGCTCCTCATCGTCTTCCAGAAAGATATCCAGGTTATCAACCAGGTCCTTCCGGACTGCCTCAAGGTAAGCCACCACATCAGGCAGCTCACGGTATTTCTCTTTCAGCTCATCAACCTGATGCCCCGAAATACCCTCCAGCGTCTCCTGATTCAATGCATGCTGCTTCTCTGCATACTCCAGTTCCCAGTCGGCCAGTTTACGAAGGGCCTGACGGAGCTTCTTTTCCAGCTTGTTCACTGAGTCTTCAAACTTGTCACGCTGCTCGTCAGTCAGCGCCTGAAAGCTCTCTGCGGTGTGCGGTTCATCCCCGTTCATCGCCACCAAACGGTAACCGCCCGGGGTGGTGATGTTCAGGCTCACTTTTTTCCGCTTGGCCTGGGCGGCGACCTTTTCCAACTCATCTTCCTGTTTTTACCGTATTCGTCCTTGAGCTTTTCTGAGCGTTCCAAAAAGCTGTCGCTGTCGAAGGTCTGGGGGATCATCTTGACCAGCCGCGCCATCAGCTTTTCCATATCCTGCTTCAGCTGGGTTCCCATGCCCGCAGGCAACTTCAGCAAGGTCGGGTTGCGGGGCTCTTCAAAATTGGCCACGTAACACCAGTCATGGGTTTGATGCTCGGTATCCACATGATGTTCCAGATACCGGAGCATCATGGTCCTTTTACCCAACCCGTTCCGGCCAACCGCATAGACGTTATAGCCACCATGCGGCATGGCCAGAGCAAACCGCACCGCTTCCTGGGCACGATTCTGGCCTACAATTTCGGCCAGCGGCTCCAGTTGCCGGGTGGTTTTAAATGGCAGGTCTTTCAGAACGCAGGATTTGTAGAGCTGATGCAGTGGCAGTGACTTCAAGATTGCTTCCCGTTGTGTTCGGTTTTGTATGGTAACTATCGCAGGCATTGTAGTGTTTGAGCATCAGCCTGTCGCGTACCACTTCTGGTTTTATCAGATCAGGCTTGCGGCCCTGCGTTTGCCAACCAAGTCACAAAATCGCCCTTGATCATTTTTCAAGCAAGCCGCTAATTACTACACTTTTGGGTCCGGATGGATTCCGGACACAACAAATACAATACGCGTGATGGTCGATAACATGACGAATGACTCCGCAGATCGCCGCATCAAGGATCGTTTTCCGGCGTCCTGCCTCAAGGTACAGCTTCGCGAAAAAGGCTTCCTCAGCCGCGGAAAGCAACCGGTGGCGGTCACCTGCCTCGATCTTAACCGTTACGGAATGGCTGTACTCTGCCCTCGCCCGGTCGACATTGGCGCACGTTTGATTCTCGATTTTGAGGGCAAGTACATCAATGAGTCGCGGGTTGATGCCCGCGTGATGTCATGCCAACCCTTCCAGGCGGGGTTTCGTGTCAGCCTTCAGTTTGGCTACTGCCTGGACAAAAAAGGTTACTCGCGCACTGTCGATAATGCCCTGTCCCGAATCGAAGGCTTTTATAACCGGTTTGCCAGCTGATCAAATCAAGCCAGCGTCCAGGCTCGCAGCCACGTACATGCCCAGCTCACGGCATTGCTCTTCAAACTCTGCTGTATACTCGCCCCGGCAAACCAGAGGGTCCTGGATAAGCTTCCAGCGCAATCCTGTGGCTATGCTTTCGATGGCACGCCGGGTACCGGTGCCGTCATGACCGGCGCGGACATAGAAGGTAAAGGGCAGGCCCTGGGTTTTTTCCAGGCAGGGGTAGTAGCTTCGATCGAAGAAGTCTTTGAGGGCCCCTGACATGTAACCGAGGTTTTCGGTGGTGCCAAGGATGATGGCGTCGCAGGCGAGTACGTCCTCGGGACCGGCATCGAGTGGTGCTTTAACGATTACGTCGACCGCTTCAATATCCGGGTGGCAGGCGCCGCTCTGGATGGCTTCCCGTAATTTCAGGGTATTCGGAGAAGGTGCATGGGCGACTATCAGCAGTTTTCTTCTGTTTGCCATAGTGTTCCGACCTTGTTCTTGCACTTGGCTCAGTGCCCGGTCGTTGCATGGAGTGGCCGTTCCGGGAAACGCTACGAGCACATCCCTGTGCGCTTCGCTCCGGCCATCCATGGCCTCCGAGATTCCCGGAACGGCCACCCCATGCAACGCCTGCCTATTTTAACGTAGGCGGTCCGGCAGAAAGAGATTAAAGCAGCTCACCATTTGCTTCCGCTGGCACTTCTGCCGCTTCTTTCGCGTCTTTGCTCACCGGCTTAGGCATCAGCTTATCGCGAACCTTGGCTTCGATTTCGTTGGCAAGGTCCATGTTTTCCTCAAGGAACTTACAGGCGTTGGCTTTGCCCTGACCAATCTTGTCGCCGTTGTAGGCGTACCAGGCGCCGGATTTGTCGACGAAGCCTTCTTTTACGCCCATGTCCAGAACTTCGGCCATGTGGTAAATGCCTTTGCCGTACATGATCTGGAACTCAGCCTGCTTGAACGGCGGGGCGACTTTGTTCTTGACCACTTTCACCCGTGTTTCGTTACCAACAACTTCGTCACCGTCTTTGACCGCACCGATACGGCGGATGTCCAGACGTACGGAGCAATAGAATTTAAGAGCGTTACCACCGGTGGTGGTTTCCGGGCTGCCGAACATCACGCCAATCTTCATACGGATCTGGTTGATGAACACCAGCAGGCAGTTGGCGTGCTTGACGTTACCGGTAAGCTTACGCAGGGCCTGAGACATGAGGCGAGCCTGGAGGCCGACATGGCTGTCGCCCATTTCGCCCTCGATTTCCGCTTTCGGAGTAAGGGCGGCAACCGAGTCTACGATGATGACGTCAACAGCGTTGGAGCGCACCAGCATGTCGGCGATTTCCAGGGCCTGCTCACCGGTGTCTGGCTGGGACACCAGCAGCTCGTCAACATTCACCCCCAGCTTTTCGGCGTAGATAGGGTCAAGCGCGTGTTCAGCGTCGATGAAGGCGCAGGTTTTACCCTGTTTCTGAGCTTCGGCAATGACCTGCAGGGTCAATGTGGTTTTACCGGAGCTTTCCGGGCCGTAAATTTCGACGATTCGACCATACGGCAGACCACCAATACCCAGTGCTACGTCCAGCCCGAGGGAGCCGGTAGATACGGCAGGAATGGCTTCACGGGGCTGATCGCCCATTTTCATCACGGCGCCCTTACCGAACTGGCGTTCAATCTGGCCGAGTGCTGCGCTGAGTGCTTTCTTGCGGTTGTCTTCCATTGTTACCTGACCCTCGTTTGCCGGAGCTGTCGCACCTCAATGTTTGTAGGTACCAACAGCAAAATCAAAGCGATCACACCGGAGGCATCCAGTGTTTTCCTGTATATTTGAACAGTATTAAAACATAAGCGCTGGCATAGACCAACCCCCGCTTTCGCGAAAAACATCACAGCGTTTCTCAGAAACTCCGTAACCCCTTGCAACACATACAAAACCGACTGTCGGCGCACCTGATCACGATCGCCATCGAAGTGTTGCAGGCTGGCCTGGATGTTATCGGGGCCAGTGCCCCAGGCAAACCAGACGGTCCCCACCGGCTTATCGGCACTGCCGCCGCCCGGGCCAGCCACACCGCTGATGGCAACAGCCACATCCACGCCGGCAGCGCGCAGCGCGCCAGTTACCATCTGTCGGACCACCGGTTCGCTGACGGCACCATGCTCTGCCAGGGCTTGCGCCTGCACGCCCAGAATGGCCTGCTTGGCCTCGTTGCTGTAGGTGACCAGGCCCGCCATGGTGTAGGCGGATGAGCCCGCCCGGTCGGTCAGTATTTTTGCCACCCACCCGCCGGTGCAGCTTTCAGCCGTGGCAATCGTTTTTCCCTGCTCCACAAGCAGGTCGCCCAAAGCGTTTCCGGCTTGCTGTAACTGATGATCTGAGGCCTGCATGGTGTTCTCCAACGCTGTGTGACCAAACCGTTCGTTTCATCGCGAGCATTATTTTCTTACAATCCCCGCTTTCACCCAAAAGTACGATCAACCGGACGACTCCATGTCAGCAGCCCATACCGATCTCTCCAAGCACACGCCCATGATGCAGCAATACCTGAGGATCAAGCGGGAGCACCCTAATGAGATGGTGTTCTACCGCATGGGAGATTTCTACGAGCTGTTTTATGACGATGCCAAAAAAGCGGCCGAGTTACTGGACATTACACTGACCGCCCGCGGCCAGTCCGGCGGCAATCCTATCCCCATGGCGGGTGTGCCTTTCCACGCGGCTGAAGGCTACATTGCCCGGATGGTTCGTGCAGGTCAATCCATTGCGATTGCCGAACAGATTGGCGATCCAGCCACCAGCAAAGGGCCCGTGGACCGCAAGGTGGTGCGCGTGGTGACCCCTGGCACTCTCAGTGATGAGGCGTTTCTGGAGGACCGGCGTGACAACCTGCTGGTAGCCATCTACAACCACAAAGAACACTTCGGTTTCGCGTCTCTCGACATCTCCAGTGGACGCTTTGCGGTGTCAGAGCTCGAGAATCTTGAAGCCTTGCAGGGTGAACTCCAGCGCCTGCGCCCGGCGGAAATTCTGATCAGTGAAGACTTCCCATATAGCGACACTCTGCAAGGTTACACCGGCATCCGGCGCCAGGGACCCTGGTTGTTTGAGATGGATTCCGCGCGCCGGGTGATTACCCAGCAGCTGCAGGTGAAAGACCTGACCGGCTTTGGCTGTGAAGACCTGAGCCTGGCCATCTGCGCTGCCGGTTGCCTGTTGCAGTACGCCAGGGAAACCCAGCGCACCGCGCTGCCCCACATTCGCAAACTGACCCGAGAACGGCGGGAAGACGCGGTGATTCTGGACGCCGCCAGCCGCCGCAATCTGGAGATCGACACCAACCTGATGGGCGGTCAACAGCACACTCTGGCCTGGGTGATGGACCGCACCGCCACCGCCATGGGTGCCCGGGAACTGCGCCGCTGGCTGAACCGCCCATTGCGGGATGTCGAGGTGGTGCGCCAACGGCAACAGTCGGTCTCGGCCCTGCTCGACGGTTTTCACTATGAGCCGGCCCATGATTTGCTCAAACGAGTGGGCGATATTGAGCGGATTCTGGCCCGCGTAGCGTTACGTTCTGCCCGGCCACGGGACCTGGCTCGACTAAGGGATGCCTTTCAGGCACTACCCGACCTCCAGGAAGCCCTGAAACCGGTCAATTCTCACCACCTGGTCAAACTGGCCACGATCATCGGCGAATACCCGGAGCTGGCCGAGCTACTGGAGCGAGCCATCATCGAAAACCCGCCCGTGGTGATCCGGGATGGCGGGGTCATTCGGGAAGGCTTCGATGAAGAACTGGACGAGCTGCGCAACATCAGTGAAAACGCCGGCCAATATTTGCTGGATGTGGAAACCCGAGAGCGCGCACGCACCGGAATCAGCACATTGAAAGTCGGCTACAACCGGGTGCACGGCTACTACATCGAGATCAGCCGTGCTCAGTCTGATCAGGCACCGGTGGATTACATTCGTCGCCAGACCCTGAAAAACGCCGAGCGCTTTATTACGCCAGAGTTGAAAGAGTTTGAAGACAAGGCCCTGAGCGCCAAGAGCCGGGCCCTGGCTCGCGAAAAAGGCCTGTACGATGAGGTTCTCGAAACCGTCGCAGAACAGCTGGCGCCGCTACAGGACTCAGCCCAGGCCCTGGCCGAACTGGATGTGCTCAGTAATTTCGCCGAGCGGGCCACCAGCTTACGCTTCACAGCGCCGGAGTTTACCGAGCAACCCGGTTTTGATGTGGAAGAGGGCCGGCATCCGGTGGTTGAACAACTGCTGGATGAACCGTTTGTGCCCAACAATCTGTTGATTGACGATAAACGCCGCATGCTGGTGATTACCGGCCCCAACATGGGCGGTAAGTCCACCTACATGCGCCAGGCGGCACTGATCGCTCTGCTGGCCTATACCGGCAGCTTTGTACCCGCCAACCGGGCGGTACTGGGACCGGTGGATCGTATTTTCACCCGCATGGGCTCATCCGATGACATCGCCGGTGGCCGCTCCACCTTTATGGTGGAAATGACCGAAACCGCCAACATTCTGCACAACGCCACTGAGAACAGCCTGGTGTTGATGGATGAGGTGGGGCGCGGCACCAGCACCTTTGATGGCCTGTCGCTGGCCTGGGCCACGGCCGAACATCTGGCCAAAGAAATTCGATGCTATACCCTGTTCGCCACTCACTACTTTGAACTGACCCAGTTGGCGGATGACCTGGAGCACGCCGTGAACGTGCATCTGACCGCCACCGAGCACGATGACAGCATCGTATTCCTGCACAATGTGCACGATGGCCCCGCCAGCCAGAGTTACGGTTTGCAGGTAGCCAAGCTGGCCGGCGTACCCCAGGACGTGATTCGTCACGCCAAGGCCCAGCTGGCGCACCTGGAAGGCAATACCAGTGCACCTACACCCGCATCACATACGCCCCAGGCGGCCATTCAGACACGCTCGGCAGCCGCAACACAACCGGTTGGCGAGACGGTTTTCCAGGGCGATATGTTTGCCAGCATGGACCCGAGTGAGGTTGAGACTGCGCTGCGCAAGCTGGATGTGGATGAACTGACACCCCGGGACGCGCTGAATCAGCTGTACGAACTCAAGGCACTTTTGCGAAAATAGCGGGAAACAAGGCCAGAATTGACCTGTGTAATAAGGTTATAGCAGTGGAATGCTTGCGGGCACACGAGGCGCTCCCTACAATATCGCGCACCTAATTATAGATGGGGCCAGTGATCGAAGGCTCCTGATGAGACTGAATATTTACGAACCAGGGATCTGACTATGGCGTTTATCGTTACTGATAACTGCATCAAGTGCAAATACACCGACTGCGTGGAAGTCTGCCCGGTAGACTGCTTCTACGAAGGCCCCAACTTTCTGGTAATCGATCCGGACGAGTGCATTGACTGCGCCCTGTGCGAGCCCGAGTGCCCAGCCGAAGCTATTTTCTCGGAAGACGAACTGCCGGCCGATCAAGTGGCCTTTGTTGAAATCAATGCCGACCTGGCGGGCAAGTGGCCGAACATCACTGAGAAGAAAGACCCCCTGCCAGAAGCCGAAGAGTGGGATGGCAAACCAAACAAGCTGCAATATCTGGAGCGCTGATACCTTAATCAACGTTCTGTAAAAAAAAGAGCCGGAAGATTCACACCTTCCGGCTCTTTTTTTGGTCAGGTCGCGGCAAGATTCGGGATCAGGATCCTGCCAACAGCTTTTTCGCGGCGGCGGAACGGTAGAACGACCCCAGTCTGCGGCGCACCAGAGCTTCCAGATAACCCTCTTCTCGCAGCACATCAATGATGGGTAGCGCCAGCGCTTCCACTTCATTGACGATCACAGCCCGTGTGACGCCGACATCCTGGAGCAAATCCATCACCGGCCGATCACCATATTTGACGAACAGGTGCTCAACCACAGCCCGGGCACAGCCCTCAAAATAGGCGGTTTTACGGAAATTGAGCCAGAACTCATAACCGAGCACCACGAACGCCTGAAGCTCCACCTCGCCCAGCCCGTCCTGCAACTCATCTATCGTCTTTGTTTCAAGGGAAACCCAGGCCGCCATCACGCTATCCCTGAGCTCCTCGTCCGAAAAGGCCTTATGCAGGAATTGCTCACTGCGGGCTATCAGCCCCGGCAAACTGTCTGACAGCCAGGCTTTAATGCGTCGTTCAAAGGTCTCATCCAGCCCAGGCACGGCCTTGTTGGCCATCTTCTTGCCAAACTTCATCATCGAGCCGACGCCGGGAACCGACCGGGTAATCATGTTGTCTTCGTAAAGGTAATTGACCAGCCCGTGATACACCACGTTCGACACCAGTTCCTGATAAACCGGGTGCGCCATGATCTCCGTGATGATCCGCTCGCGCTGATTGCGCAGCTCAAGAGCCTCTTCAAAGAACTCACTGGCTTGCTCGCGAGACAGAATCTCTCCCAGTGTGGTTTCTGACTGCACCGGTGCCTTCATCACTTCGGTGGCCATCTCTGCCGCCAGTTCCGGAATGCCGGCATCCAGCTCCATATCCACCACGATGCGCCGGATCACCCCCATGATCTGATCGGCGTTGGTCAGCCTGCTCAAGGTGACCGTGCCGGCATGATCCAGAAGCTCATCCACTTCCTGATCCAGAAACTTCTGCAACTTGGCGCCTTTCAAGGCGGCCACCTCATGTTTGACGTGTGCCTCAAACAGAGTATCAACAAGGTTTTGGGTGGTTTGGGTCATTAACCGGGCTTCCTTTGACGGGATCCTTTAGTTTCACAGCGAGGCTAGCACGAACCAGGCGCAGGCGAGTTTGCCTGAATTACGTCAGGAAAGGTATCACAGGGCCAGTCCGGGCGACTGGGCGGCAACCGCTACTGAAAATCGTTGAATGTGTGAGCTTCAGCGGCCAATGCCAGACAAATGCTTCCGGGGCCCACATAAATGGCGCTGGTAATGCCCATCTGTGACAGCAGCAATTCTACGCCATGCCGTTCACAGGCGTCCCGCAGCCGGTTCAGGCCCGGCAAATCTTCGATTTCCGTCCAGGTCAGGCCACAGGACAGACTGACATAAGGCGTCAGCAAACCTGCGTCGACTCGCGCGGCAGCGTAGTTCATGACTTTCTCGACGGCCATATCGAAGTGTCGGGTTTTGACAACGGGTTTGCCTTCAACACCTTGCCCGAAAATCACAGGTGTGATGTTAAGCGCTTTACCGAGGAAAGCCGCCAGCGCTGAAACGTTCTTGTCACCCCTGCGGCGCGCGCGCTCGCGAATGTAATGCAGGTCACGCGGGATCACGCATGTGTAGATTTTATCGGTAAAGGATTCCACTTCCTGGCGCAGGGCATTTTTGGAGACGTTCTGGCCTATCAGCCGGAGGGTATGGGCAGCAAGCAGTCCTTGTCCGGCAAAAATCTGTTTGCTGTCGATCACACGCATGGAAAACTTGCCGTCCCGGCCCGCCGCCTTGCGGGCACTTTCATAGTGGGACATGACCGAGTTCATCGCCTCCGTGGCATTCTGGAAGATCTGGCTGCGGGTCCGGGTGACCGTTTCACAGATAGCCACATCAAACTCTGTGACGATTTTTTCCATGAGCAGATCGTGGATCTGCTCAACCGTATAGGCTTCGGTTTCAGCCTCATGACCTTTACCCAACAGGCCGCTCTGATAGAACTCCTGAGTGCGCACGGGATCGTGTTTGTCGGTGTAGGTCTGACCATCAATAATGGCGGTTACCGGCAGAACAAAAAGATCGTGTTTTCGGGCAAAGTCGTAAGGAAGATCACAGGCAGAATCAACTATCAGGCCTACTCGCATGCGGCGCGTCTCCGGGTACGGGCATCACCTCATGTTGGCGTGCCCTTTCTTGTCGTTATTATCATGCTCTACAGTTTTGCACAGGCTGGTGAAAATTTCAGCACCCGCATAGAACGCTCAAACTTCAAGCTCTTGCAGGTTCTTTTGTATCAACGCCCGGTTATCTTGCTGCCAGGGGTGAAAGCCTTTACGCATGTAGGCAAAGAACTCCGGCAGGCATTTACGCAGCACCCCGGGGCGGCCCCACAGAAAATTCAGCCCGCCAAGCCACGTTCCCAAACTCCAGAGTTTGCCATCGGTTTTCAGCAAGCTGCAGGTATTCAGAAAGGTGTATTTGCAAAAATTCCAGGTCACGAACAAAAATACGATCCGGCGCAAGCGCTCGTTGCCAACGCAGGCCTGGTAAACGTCAAACGCCACTGACTTGTGTTCGGTTTCCTCAATAGCGTGCCAGCGCCACAGTCGTTGCATGGTAGGGGTTGCACCCTCCATCCATTCCGGGTGGCTCAGAATCGCGTTTGCCAGCACGGCCGTGTAGTGCTCTGCACCGCAAGTGCCCGCCAGCTGTCGGTTCGGTTGCAAGCGCCCCACCCACTCCATGTGTTTGCGGAATCGCTTGTCCAACGCGTCAATGTTGTAGCCCCGGGCCTTCAGGGCATCGTTGTAATCCTTGTGTTCCCGGCTATGCAGCGCTTCCTGGCCGATAAAGCCACGAATCTCTTCCGCCAGTTTTGGGTCTGTAATCTGATCCCGATACAGTCTCACCGCGTTGATGAATTGCTGCTCGCCATCCGGAAACTGTAAAGACAAAGCATTAAAAAACGCAGTGCGAAAAGCGTCGTTGCCGTGCCACAGGGTTTTTAACTCATCCTGAAGCTCAAAGCGCAGATTTCTGGGCTTGACGGCAATACCGTCTGGTGTGGAACTGATGGTCATTGGGGCCCCCTGTTGTCGGTCAGATGTTTATTTTTGGAAAACTCGACATTGGATAATTATTCACCAGTTCTTCGAGTGTAACCCTCCGTTCCGGCCCTCGGAAAGCGAATTCTGAAAAAGAATCGACATCTTGTCATAAAATGACAAACTGTCATTACATGGATTTCGGGCACAAAAAAGGGAGGCATCAAGCCTCCCAAGGACACACAGTGGGTTGATGCCACCGCCGAACACGGCGGCATCAGGTTCAGTGTTCTTTTGACTTCTCGGCTCCCGGTGCTTCCGGGTCTGAGGTGAAGCCAAGCAAGTGAGTTCGCTCTATCAGGAAGTACAAGATCGCACCAGTGGCCAGCCCCCAGCCTGCCCCATACACTGCCAGCACCACACCCATGGTGCCGGCAATACCTCGCTCGGTGTTGTTCTCCAGTTGCTCCAGGCCAACCATCAAACAAATATAACCGGTCAGGAGGAGGGTCAGAGACAGAGCAATTGGCAGCACCGGCTGGAAGAAGCTGACCAGTGGCAGCATGAACAGCGCAATAAAGCCCGTGATCCAGAAAGTACCGCCGCCGCTGTAAATAGAATCCATGGCGTTACGACCGTACTTGTAACGCTCAGCCATAGTGGCGGTAACTGCAGTCCAGATAGGACCGGCCAGGCCAGGATACGGAGCGAAGAACGCATGACCGCCATTACGCAGAGCGGTTACCAGATGAACACGATCGATGCTGTTGTCGATGTCTTCATCTTTACGCAGGTGGTCAACACGGTTCATCAGCGACTGACCAACCACGATGTCACCAAAAGCAATCACGTACGCGATGACAGCGGTTGGAATGGCGTACAGAAAGATCTCCAGATCCGGGAAGCCAACACTGAATGGCAGGTAGTTCCAGAGCTGATCAAACGCAGGTTTGGTAATGCCCCATTCCACATTCGGCACATCGTACTCACCGGTTGCGAAGCCCACCAATATGGCCACAATCATACCGGGCACCATGCCGTAATTAGCGATTTTTCGAGCGATGGCGTTGGTATCGACAAAGCCCTTGAACGACACGGAGAACATCAAGTACAGGCAGACCAGGCCACCAACGATCAGAGAGATCGGTGTATTGGCAAGGCGACCACCAGCCTCGATCTCGCCCATCAGGGCGGCGATACCCGCACCGATAATGATGCCGCCTTTCATAGAGCGCGGAATCCACTCAACCAGTTTACTGCCCAGGCGAGTGAGCCCCAGAATCAGAAATATCAGGAAGACCAGAAACTGCAGGGCAAACAGCGCCTGAATAGCCTCGGGGCCGGGCTCATAATCCGACAGGAACAGCAGAACCACAGGAATGCCCGGCGTGATCCAGCCTGGAACCAGGGGCACACCCAGCAGCGCCGGCAGCATGAAACCGATACCACAGATAACCACATAAGCCAGTGCGACGTCGTAAGGCACACCAAGATAGGTTTCAAGCAAGGGAATCATTGCCAGGCTGACCACAAACATGATCAGCGCCTGCACCATCTCCGCAAATTCCCAGCGGTAATGGACAAACGGCAGGCGGATTTTAAAAGGACCAGCGGGCCAGAACGGCTGCTCTTCCCCGTTTTTTCTGTGGAACATTTGCATAATACTACCTCCGGGCACGCCTGCTCAGGGTGCCAGTCAATGTTGTTTTTGTGGTGAGAGTCGGTGGCACCAGGCGGCGCCACCTTTCAGGAGATCAATTCAGTTCTTTGGCCTGGTCCCGCAACACGAACTTCTGGATTTTGCCAGTGGATGTTTTCGGCAGTTCCGAGAAGACCACGGTTTTCGGCACTTTAAAACGAGCCAGGTGCTCGCGGCAGAATTCAATAAGGTCTTCTTCAGACACATCCCCTGCCTCAGGCTTCAGAGTGACGAAGGCGCAGGGCGTTTCGCCCCACTTTTCATCGGGTCGGGCTACAACAGCCGCTTCCATCACCGCCGGATGGCGGTAAAGGGTATCTTCCACTTCGATGGTGGATATGTTTTCTCCACCCGAGATGATGATGTCTTTCAGGCGGTCCTTGATTTCCAGGTAACCGTCTTCGTGCCATACCGCCAGATCACCCGTGTGAAACCAGCCACCGCGGAAGGCCTCTTCTGTCGCTGACGGGTTCTTCAGGTAGCCCTTCATCACGGTGTTGCCGCGCAGGAAGATCTCACCGATGGTTTTTCCGTCTTTCGGCACCGGCTGCATGGTGCTGGGGTCGCCCACCATAGTGCCGCCCAGTGTGTGATAACGAACACCCTGGCGCGCCTTGATCTGGGCGCGTTCGCGCAGCGGAAGCTCGTCCCATGCGTCCTTCCAGGCACACACCGTGACCGGGCCATAGACTTCGGTCAGACCGTAAACATGAGTCACCTTGATGCCCATTTCTTCAATCGAACCGATCACCTGGGCGGGAGGTGCTGCGCCAGCAGTCATGGATTTCACTTCGTGATCAATGCCGGCTTTGGCCTCGGGCGATGCGTTCAGCAGCGCATTCAGCACGATCGGCGCGCCACACATATGGGTTACCTGGTGATCACGGATCAACTGCAGAATCTTCTCCGGGTCGACACGGCGAAGACACACGTGGGTGCCGGCCATGGCCGTCACCGTCCAGGGAAAACACCAACCGTTGCAATGGAACATGGGCAAGGTCCACAGGTACACTGGGTGCATACCCATCGACCAGACGGTCTGATTGCCCAGCGCATTGATGTACGCACCACGGTGGTGATACACCACGCCTTTCGGGTTTCCGGTAGTGCCGGAGGTGTAATTCAGCGAGATCGCGTCCCACTCGTCGGCGGGAAAACTCCACTGAAACGCCGGATCGCCTTCCTGCAGAAAAGCTTCGTAATCGAGATCGCTGACCTGCACGCCCTCGCCGTATTCCGGATCGTCGACATCAATCACCAGGGGCTTTTGCTCCAGGTGACGAACAGCATCCTTGACCACCTGGCCAAATTCGCGATCGGCAATCACCACCTTGGCCTCGCCGTGTTCAAGCATGAACGCAATGGCTTCAGCGTCCAGGCGCACGTTGAGGGTGTTCAGTACCGCGCCCACCATTGGCACACCAAAATGGCATTCGACCATCGCGGGAATGTTCGGCAACATCACAGCAACCGTATCACCCTTGCCGATACCGCGGCCCTTCAGGGCAGAGGCCAGGCGACGGCAGCGGTCGTAGGTGTCCGCCCAGTTGCGGCGTATCGCACCATGAATGATCGCCGGATAATCCGGATACACACTGGCGGTTCGCTCAATAAAATCAACCGGGGACTGGACTGCGTAATTGGCATCTCGGGGCGCGAGGCCCTGATCGAAAATCGAAGTCATTGGCGTGGTCCTCTAACTCAGATGTTGTTGTTATGGCTTATTCAGAAGAATAGCGAAAGAGGCTATACTTCAAATTGCCGAAGATGGTAGAACACAGCAAAAATACTAGAAACTCTACCATGGTATTATAGGATAATTACTATAACTCTATGAGCCAATCTAAAAAGCCCAACGCTTTCAGCCCACTACTGGCCAAAGACCCGCACCCCACCCTGACGGTGAACGCCCGGGCAGATGTGCTAACCACGAATGCTTCAGCGGATGCTCTGGTAAACAAAGCACAGCTGGGCACCCCTGACCAGTTACTGCCGGTAAATGCCAGCGCGCTGGTGGCATCGGCACTGGAACAAGGCAGAGCCATCGACAACGTAGAGTCACGCTTTGCCGGTATCATCTGCCTGTGGTGTTTGATTCCAGACCCCGACAGCCAGCAAGTGCTTATCCGAGGGCGGGACGCAACCCAGGACATACTCACTCAGGAAGAAGCCCTGCGCTCAAGCCGGCTTTATCGCCTGATTACCGAGAACACCACCGACCTGATATCCCGGCACGCCCCGGATGGCCGTTTTATCGATGCGACACCAGCCTCCTGGCGACTGCTGGGCTATTGGCCGGAAGAGCTGCGCGGCCAATCGCTCGAAACCGTTTTTCGGGGCCACCAGGTTGCGGAACAACTGGCGCTGACCCGGCACCGGCTGCGGGAAGACGGTTACGCCACCATGACGCTGGAAATTCTGCACAAGAATGGCAGCCGGCGGTGGTTTGAAATAGCCAGCCGGGCCATTCGCGAAACCTACACCGGCGCCGTGGTGGAAGTGATCAGCGTGTCCCGTGACATCACCGCGCGGGTGGAGTCGGAAGAACAAACTCGCATGCTGGCCGACGAGCTGGCCCACACCGCAAGACTGGCAACCCTTGGCGAACTGGCGTCCAGCATTGCCCATGAGATGAATCAACCACTGGCATCCATCGTCAATTTTGCCTCTGCCAGCCAGCGCTTTCTGAGGGAAGCCAGTCAGCAGCCAGACAAACTCACCAAAGTGGATGACGGCCTGCAGAAAATCGTGCACCACGCCAACCGGGCATCGGAAGTGATCAAGCGGCTCCGGGCGTTTCTTCGCAAAGGTGAAAAGCGCATGGGACCGGTTTCACTCAATGCCGTCATCAGTGACGTGGTGCGTCTATGCCAGTGGGAAGCCGATAAGAACGGCGTGCGGCTCTACGAGAATCTGGGCGAAGATTCACCATCGATCACAGCCGACCCGGTCCTTTTGGAGCAGGTATTGATCAACCTGATCCGCAACGGCATTGAAGCCAATGTCGAGGCCAGCACGGCCCAGCCCAGCACACGGACCTCCCACATTGTGGTCAGTACCTGCGTGAATGAGCAGCAGGAAACGCTGATTCAGGTGACTGACGAGGGCACCGGGCTGAGTGACGAAGGTATCCGTCAGATGTTCCAACCCTTCTATACCAGCAAGCCCAAAGGATTAGGCCTGGGGCTGTCCATGAGCCGCTCCATCATCGAAGGCTTTGGCGGATTTCTCGATGCCATTCCGGCGGATACCGGCGGACTCTCACTGATCTGCCGATTTCCCGCCACCAGCCAGCGCAGCAGTCAAAAACCCCCTTCAGGAGTAACCCCCGATGTCCGGTAACACCCAGTCCCCCGCCAACACCGTGTATGTGGTCGACGACGATGCCGGCATGCTGGAATCCACTCAATGGCTACTTGAATCGGTTGGGTTGGAAGTGAAAGCCTACAGCGATGGCAGGCAATTTCTGGATGCGGTGGCGGGCAGTCAGCCCGGCTGCGTTATTCTGGATATCCGCATGCCGGGACTGGGCGGACTGAATGTGCAGGAAGAGCTGCAAAAGCGGGACCTGCATGTTCCGATCATCTTCATCTCCGGCCACGCCGACGTGCCGATCGTTGTGCGTGCGTTCAAGTCCGGCGCGTTCGATTTCATCGAAAAACCATTCAACGAACAGCTGCTGCTCGACAGTGTTCAGCAAGCGCTTCAGGGCACCCCAACAGCGGAGGAGAAACGCCCTCCCGATGGCAACACAGAAGCCCTGATCCGCACCCTCACGCGCCGCGAACGGGATGTGTTCCTGCCTCTGGCTCAAGGCTACACCAGCCGCGAGATTGCCGAGCAACTGGACGTCAGCGTCAAGACCATCGACCTGTACCGCGCCCGGGTGATGAAGCGCCTGGGTGCCGAACGGCTACCGGATGTAACCGGCATGGCCATTGCCGCAGGGCTGCTGGACCCGGTGCAGCTGAGAGACGATCAAACCGCCTGATCCCGTATCTCGTGGGCAATCGAACCCAGGCGGAAGACCGCCGTTTCAATGCGTTCAGTCCACGGGTTTCCGCCATTCAATCGCAGGCAATTCTCAAACTTGTTGGCGGTGGAAAACATCAGGCCAGGGGCCACGTTAATGCCTTCCAGCCGGGCCCGACGGTAGACTTCCGTACCCGACACCCCGGCCGGCATCTGAACCCAGAGCACAAAACCGCCCTGTGGCCGGCTGACCGCCGTACCCTCCGGAAACAAGCGCGCCACGGCCCCGCGCAAGCGCTCAATACCCTCACGATAATGCTGGCGCGCATGGCGAAGATAGCGATCGTAGCCCCCCTGTTCCAGAAAATGCGCCATGGCCAATTGCGGAATCGTTGATGTCGCCAGATTGACGAAGTATTTGTGCTGCCGGGCGCTGGCCATGTGACGCCCCGGAATCATCCAACCCAGGCGAAGGCCCGGTGATACGGTTTTAGAAAACGAACTGCAATAGATGACATTATCGGTACGATCAAAGGCTTTGGCCGGTCGCGGGCGTTCACCCGAGTGGTAGAGGTCACCGTAGATATCATCCTCAATCAGCGGCACATTCGCTGCCGCCATCATCGACACGAGCTGCTGCTTGCGCTCATCGCTCATTCTGGCGCCCATCGGGTTGCTGTGATTGGGCACTACCACGCAGGCCTTCAACGGCCACTGCTCCAGCGCCAGCTGCAAACCTTCGAGGCTTATGCCTTCGGAGGGATGCGTGGGAATTTCAATCACCCGCAAACCCACCACTTCCAGCGCCTGCAGGATGCCAGGAAAAGATGGCGACTCCACCGCAACAATATCCCCGGCCTGAGTCACCGCCCGCAACGCCAGAATAATCGCTTCTTGAGCACCATTGGTGGCCAGCACATCATCCGGAGACACCGGCACTCCCAGGGTTGCCATGCGCTGGGCGATCTGGCGCCGAAAACTCTCTTTGCCGGGAAAGGCGTAATCCAGTGTCTCCAGTCCGCGCCGTGCCGCCCAGATCGTGCTTTGTTGAATTTGCCGAACCGGCAGGTAATCCGGGTGAGGAATGGCCGTTGCGAGCGGAACCATCTGTTTTTCCTCATCCGAACACAAATCCAGCGTCATTTCTCGAGCCGACACCGGCAACGGTCGGGTACGCTGATCCGGCATGCTTGGCTCCGGCACATCCCGGACCGGAAGCCGCACAAAATAGCCGCTGCGCTCCCGAGCCTGAACAAAACCACGGGCTTCGAGGGTCTGGTGTGCCTGCAATACCGTCGAAACGCTCACCCCGAACTGACGACTGAGTGCCCGCACACCCGGCAGACGATCTCCCGCCCGGTATACTCCATCCGCAATCAACGCCTGCAACTGGTCTGCCACTTGATTATAGAGCGCCCCCATATCTATCCCCTGCCCTGAAGTTCCATCGTGCCATGACCACTATTGGACCAGAACTACCAGCAAAACCGGCAGTACAGATCGAGCATATGTTATGCAGTACAGATCTCAATAAAGTTAGTCTGTACCGGTTCAATAAGATATTAGCTGAATCTGTTATGGGAATCCGACCAGGAGCACAATGAATCCCGGATCAAAGAAGAAGGAGTTTCACCATGGCCATGACAACCTCAGCACTGACCCCGACGTCAGACACAACACGCCCGCGCCAAACGCGCAATCGCAAGGACGTGCTGGGTCTGGCTGACACCAGCGACGCTATGCTGCCCAACCTGTTGCAATCCCTGCAAAGGCTCGCGCGGACCGGCTTCCGTGTGCAGCAGGCTGCTCCGGCACACTGGATCATTCGAGGCAGCACACCGCTGCCGGAATTTCATTGCTACAGTGAACAGGAGCTTCGCCAGTTCACCGTAAATAAAACGTGACATCCACAAACTATCCTGTGGCAGGACCAACCATGCAGACACCGATCTATCAGATAGACGCCTTTACCCATCAACTGTTCGGTGGTAACCCGGCAGCCGTTATGCCGCTGCAGAACTGGTTCTCAGATGACCTGTTGCTGGCCATTGCCGGTGAAAACAACCTGTCGGAAACCGCGTTTCTGGTGGCAACGCCCGATCTGGCCGAGTCGGATTTCCATATCCGCTGGTTCACGCCCACTGCGGAGGTGCCGCTGTGCGGACATGCGACGCTGGCGTCTGCCTGGGTGGTGTTCAACAAACTGGCCTGGTCTCATCAACGGGTTCGCTTTCAATCAAAGTCCGGGCCGCTGGCGGTTTCTCAGGCACCGGATGGCTGGCTGGAGCTGGACTTTCCGAATCTGGCTTTCGAGCAACGTCCCACGCCGGCGCTGATTAGCCAAGCCCTGCCAGGCGCACCGGACCAGGCGTTTTTCGTGCCTAACGACACCAATTACATGGTGGTTCTGGAATCGGAGGCAGCGGTTGTGTCCGCAGCTCCGGATCTTCGCAAGCTTGCCCAGTTGGGCAATCAGGGGCTGATTGTGACGGCTCCGGGGCAGCAATGTGATTTTGTCAGCCGGTACTTCGCGCCCGGTGTGGGTATTGATGAAGACCCGGTGACCGGTTCGATCCACAGCGTACTTGCACCCTACTGGGCCGAACGCCTGGGCAAAACCAGGCTGCAAGCAAGGCAAGTCTCAGCCCGTGGCGGCGAACTGCGCTGCGAACTGCAAGGGGATCGCGTGGCCATCGCCGGCCAGGCTGTGTTCTTCATGGAAGGTTCCGTGCAACTGCCCTGAGGCTGATATACTGCCCGCCAGTTTTTATCAGCGGCGGGCAGGCAATGGCAGTATCTTCATCACACTATGACGTCATCATCATCGGTGCAGGCGCAGCCGGATTGATGTGTGCGGCAACGGCCGGTTACCGGGGCCGCAAAGTGCTGGTGCTTGATCATGCCAACAAGCCCGGCAAGAAGATTCTGATGTCGGGCGGTGGCCGCTGTAACTTCACCAATCTGAACAGCACGCCCGCGAATTTTCTGTCTGATAATCCCCATTACTGCATTTCGGCGCTCAAGCGCTACACCCCGCAGGATTTTCTGGATCTGGTGGATCGCCACGGCGTGGAGTACGAAGAAAAGGCACCGGGGCAACTGTTCTGTAAAGACAGTGCAAAAGACATTCTCAACGTCCTGCTCACCGAATGCGAATGGGCCGGCGCAGAGATCCGCATGAACACGACGGTGTCCGGCATTCGGCCTGCAGCCTCCGGCTTTACCCTGACAACCCGGGCCGGCTCATTGAGCTGCGAATCCCTGATCATCGCCTGCGGTGGCTTGTCGATCCCGACCATGGGCGCCACCGGATTTGGCTATGAGGTGGCCAGGCAGTTCGGATTGACGATATTACCAACCCGGGCGGGGCTGGTGCCGTTCACTCTGCATCCTGAACTGAAACAACAGCTGGCGCCGCTCTCGGGCGTCAGCTGCCCGGTAGACGCACACTGCGATCAGCAGCATTTCCGGGAGCCCATGCTGGTCACCCATCGGGGACTGAGCGGCCCGGCCATGTTGCAGATTTCCAGCTATTGGCAACCCGGCGACCCGGTGCAGATCAATCTGTTACCAACACAAAGTGTTGAAGACGATCTGCTAGCACTGCGCGGTGACAAACCACAATCTACCGTGGCCCACTACCTTAACCAGCATCTACCCAAACGTTTTGCCCAGGCGTTCAATGATCTGCAGGGGTGGAGCGGGCCGTTGCAGCAATGCCGCAATGCCGACATTGAATACATGGCCCGAACGCTGAATAACTGGACCATTCGGCCTGCAGGCACGGAGGGCTACAGAACCGCGGAGGTCACACTCGGTGGCGTAGACACTCGCCAGCTGTCGTCCAAAACCATGGCCGCGCTGGATCAGCCCAACCTGTATTTTATCGGTGAAGTGGTGGATGTCACCGGGCATCTGGGCGGGCATAATTTCCAATGGGCCTGGGCCTCCGGGGTGGCCGCGGGCAACGTCGCCTGATAGCTTCAGAGGTACTTCTCGATCGGCAACCACGACAATACCCGCGACGCAGCCCGGCGCCAGAAGCCGACCTCCGGCTCACGATGCCACTGCTGATCCTGTGCTTTCCAGGTGACCCTGCCATCTGAGTCCAGCATCACCCGCCAGCTGTTCTCCGGTCTGAGGGCGTCGTCAATATCTTCAGCCACCGTTCGGGCCAGCTGCGGGCTGCGAATAATCAGCACCGTTTCTCCATTCAGGTAAATCGATCGAAGGTTCACGTTGAATGAGCCAATGAACAAGGTTTCCCGGTCAAACACCACTGCCTTGGAATGCAGGCTGACCATGCCCTGATCGCAAGCCTCATGGTTAGTGACCCAGCGCTTGCAGGCGGGAGCGTCCGGGCGCAGCTCATGCAAAGTAATGCCCTGCTCCAGCATGTCGCGCCGCCAGCGCGCATAACCAGAATGATTGGGCACCAGATCGTTGGTGGCCAGGGAGTTGGTGAGGGCGGTGACGCTCAGATTTTCATTGTTCAGGTTATCCAGCCCTTCCAATTGTGCTTCTGCCAGGATCAGATACGCAGACTCGATCAGAACTTCAGACCGGGCAGATTCAATCAGACCATACAGCGCCCTGGCAGTGGCTCTGGGCGTGTTTGCCGGAGCCTCAGGGTCTTCCGGTGGCGGATCAAACACCAGTTCGCCATCGGCCTGGATCATACTGGCAAACCAGGTCTCCAGCAGCTGCTCAGCACTGACCCGGTCCTGGGGCAGAGTTGCTTTAAACACCGGTGGCTCCGCCGTCTGCCGGCTCAGCCGGGACAGGTTATCTACCGCTCTTTCAGATTCTGGAAGCGCATAAAGCTGCCCCAGCGGATACGCCAAACGGTTATGCCAGTAGGCCTCAAAATTGTCCGTCATGCCGGCCGCCAATGGGCCCAGCACCATCACGTCCCGATCGCGAAAATTCAGCACCGGAGCCTCATCAAAGTACTCATCACCGATGTTACGGCCACCGGCAATACCCACCTGTCCGTCTACCACAAAGGTTTTGTTGTGCATGCGCCGGTTGATGCGATCAAAATCCGTAATGAACGACAACCAGCGCCCGGCTCCACTGCGGGACGGCGACGGGTTGAAAATCCGGATATCAATGTTGGGGTGAGTTTCCATCATGGCAAACAGCGATTCCTTGCCCGCCACATTAATGTCGTCCAGCAGCAGCCGAACCTCCACGCCGCGATCAGCGGCTGCAATTAGCCGCCCAGCCAGATAACGACCGCTGGCATCGTCATTCCAGATGTAATACTGCGCGTCTATTCGGTGACTGGCGGCCTCGATCAACCCGGCGCGAACCTTAAAGGCATCGCGCCCGGTATCGAGCAACTGGAAGGCAGAGTAGGTAGAGTCAGGATCAAGGTGAACCCTGCGTTGATCCATAGCAAACGATTCCTGCTCGGGGGATAGTGTCACGATCGGTCCGTGGTCGACCGGCGGCAGGCCACGGGCACATCCGGCAAGCAGTCCCAATATGAACAGCACGCCCAGGCGGGCGAATAACGTAAAAGACTGCGGCCCCGTCATGACTTCGTGCTTCCTGGTTACCGTATCACTACCATCGGTTTTTGGGCGGTTTTCAGCATGGTGGTTGTGGTGCTGCCCACCAGGAACTGACGAATCCGGGAATGACCATAAGCGCCCATCACCAGAAGATCGATGTTGTGCTCTTCCTGATAGGCATGCAATGCCGGCTCTACCTCGCCAGCACGGATCGCAAGCGTGATGTCCACCCCCAGCCCTGAAAGCATCTGCTCTGCTTTTTTCAACTGCTCCCAGCGGTCTGCAGTATCGGCTCCCACCATCACCAGGTGCAATGGCATACCCTTTAGAACCGGGCTCTGAGCAATCAGTTCAATGCCGCGGAAAGCGGTAGCACTGCCATCAAAGGCCAACATGGCGCTTTTCGGTTCATTAAACTCATCGGGAACCAGCAGGATGGAGCGATGCACGCTGCGAATGACGGTTTCCAGTTGGCTGCCAACATGAACACCGCGGTCTGAGCTGCTTTCGCCGTGAAGCCCCATCACAAAAAGTCGGGTGTCGTTTTCCAAAGCCTCAAGCGATTCGGCCAGGTTGCCGTGGCGCTGGCGTTTGACCACCTCAGAGCCGTCCACCCGCGAGCGGACCCGGGCTTCCGCCTCGTCCAGCATGTGGTGACCGTGTTCAAGGGCCAGCTTGGCGCGTTTTCGGTCCAGCTCCGCCAGTTCGTCAAGCAACTGTTCCCGACTGCCCAAGCCAATGTTGCCTGCCAGGTCCGGCTCCGCCGGGTATCGCTCCTCATCCAGAACGTGCAAGAGCATCAGGGGCGCTTCCATGTGCCGGCTGGCCCAGGCTGCGTAATCGCACACCGCAGGAGCGGCCCGTGAACCATCAATACAGGCTACTACTCGTAACATCGATACCTCGCCTTGTTGGTCATAGTGACTTGTAGTGTGACGCCGACGCCCAGTATTGTCTTTGGCCTGCGTCATATCAATGGCTTCTTGGCGTGCGTCCGGCCACTGATCTTGCATAGAATGATGTAACCACCCGAACCACCGGCCGGAGATCCGCCTTAATGGACGATGTAGCAAGCCAGTTTCTGATGGCCAATCAAACCACCTTCAAGCTCGCGATTGCCCTGCTGCTTGGTGCGATTGTTGGTCTGGAACGAGGCTGGGGAGCGCGGGAGCAAAAATCCGGGGAGCGCATTGCCGGTATCAGAACCTTTGCCCTTATTGGCCTGCTGGGAGGCATTTCGGCGGTGCTTGCACTGGAAGTGACCGTATGGGCCTTCCCGGTGTTATTGCTCAGTGTTGTGGCCATGGGCCTGGTGGCGTACAGCGAACGCCTGGAACACATCCGCAATTTCAGCATCACCGGATTGGTCGGCATGCTGCTGACCTTCTGTTTTGGTGCTGTGGCTGTGGCTGTGGACCCCGTGATTGCGACTGCCGCTGCCGTCGTGACCGCCATCATTCTGGATAACAAGCAGGAGATTCATGGCTGGGTGCATAAACTGCAAGCTCATGAGCTGGATGCCGCACTCAAGCTGCTGCTGATTTCCGTGGTGATGTTGCCGTTGTTACCCAACCAACCGCTGGGGCCCGGTGGCGTGCTCAACCCAAGGGAAATCTGGTGGATGGTGGTTCTGATCGCCTCCATCTCATTTGTCGGCTATTTTGCCATGCGCTTTGCCGGCGCCCGCAAAGGCATTCTCTTTACCAGTCTGTTTGCCGGCCTCAGTTCCTCCACCGCATTAACTCTGCATTTTTCCCGACAATCAGCAAAGAATCCCGAGTTTCACCCTCAGTTTGCCGCAGGCATCCTGATTGCCTGTGGCACCATGTTTCCCCGAATTCTGCTGTATTGTCTGGTGATCAACACCGCGCTTCTGCCCAGCCTGATCTGGCCGGTCGTGGTGATGACCGTTTTGCTGTACGTCCCGGCACTGATCATCTGGAAAAAACACGCCGGACAGTTCCAGGTCAGTCAGCCAACACTGACCCAGAACCCGCTGGATCTGTCATCCGCACTGGTATTCGGCCTGTTACTCACGGCCATTCTTGTGCTCGGAGAATTCCTGAAAACTGGCTTTGGCGATGCCGGCATTTACGCCCTGGCGGCTGCGTCTGGTGTTGCCGATGTCGATGCCATTACCCTTTCGCTGACCCGGATGTCCAACGATGGTTTGAGCATGAACGTCGCCGTGTTAGGCATCGTGATTGCGGCCACGGCGAACAACCTGATGAAATCCGGCATCGCCTGGGCGCTCGGCAATCGACAGACCGGTCTGTTGGTTGCCGTGCCCATGGTGTGTTCACTTGGTGCGGGACTGTTGGTCGCCTGGCTGCAGTAAGAGCTAGCCCGCTTTGCGGAACGTCAGGTTATAGCGATAGCCGCCCGTCAGCGGGTGCTGGCCGGCCTTCAGGGTTAGTACGCCATGGTAGTTCAGTCGGGCAGACCCTCCCCACACCACCACGTCGCCATGCTCCAGAAGAACCCGCTGCGGCCGGTCGCTGCGCCTGCGCCCACCAAACTGGAATACGATGGGCAGCCCAAGCGATACAGACACAATCGGCCAGGAAAAATCCCGTTCATCTTTGTCCTGATGCAGACCCATCTTCGCCCCTGGCTGATAACGATTCACCAGGCAGGCATCGGGCTCAAAGCCCGGAAATCCGGCGTCCTCGGCCGCTTTTTTCGCTAACTCCGCAAACGTAAAGGGCATGGCCGGCCATGGCTCACCCGTTTGAGGATCGTGACTCTGGTATCGATAACCTCTGGCATCGGTGACCCAACCAAGGCTACCGGCACAGGTCATCGCCGCAGACATCGAATGCCCACCCGGCGTGACCATGTGGCGAAACGGCGCCTGCTCGGCGATAGCGGCCACGGTCGCCATCAGTGCCGATGAAGCGGGACTGGCAAATCGCCGCAGCACCACCACACCATCGGCCACCGGTTCCCGCCAGTGCTCACCATCCACAGAATCAAACAGGTCATTCATCATAAGCCAATAATTTCATGAGAAAACCAGGCCAACAAGGGCGCAGCGTCTAAACTGAGAAAAACGATGTCATTTCCAGCAGAGAGCCCCATGCAATCACACCGCCAACTCGCTCAGGTTTCCCTGGCCTTTCTCATTGCCTCTGCCATTACCCTGGGCATGCTGGTGCTCACCATTGTGCTGGTGGGCCAGAGTTTCCGAGGCATGGAACAGGCCAAGGTGACTGCCGCCAGCGCCACCGCCAGACAGCTGGCGGTCAGTGTCGATGACCGGATCAATGCCATTACCCAACCGCCGTCTACCGCCCTGGCGGTGCTGCGACACGATCCATTAACCATCGCTGACAACCTTGAGCAACGCCTCGAGAGGTTACCGGTTGTCGCCGACATTCTGTCCAGCAGTAACGTGGTCAGTGCAGTGTACGCCGGTTACGGCAATGGCGATTTCTTCCTGTTCCGAAAAATACAAAGCTCCGGTTCTGCTCAATTTCCGGATGCACCCGCGGATGGCCACTACCTGTTACAGAGCCTGGTCCGGGATGGCACAAGCCATACCGGCATCTGGCGTTTTTACGACCGCGAACTGAATCTGGTCGAGCACCGCGACTTACCCAGCTACGACTACGATCCACGGCAACGGCCCTGGTATCTGGCCGCCCAGGCAAGCGAGGGCCTTCGGCTCTCGGCACCCTATGTCTTTTTCACAACTGGGGAAACCGGGCTCACCCTGTCACAGCAAGCCAGCCGCCGATCCACCACGGTACTGGGCGTGGACGTCACCGTGACGGACCTGGGCGCCCAACTCACCGAACTGAAGCAAACCCCCGACAGCCGTATAGCCATCCTGAACGCCTCAGGCGAACTGCTAGCCAGCTCCACGCAACACACCGAGCCCGACGAGGTGGTCCTGAGCGCCCTGCAGCCAGGACACGCCGCCGGTATCCGGCAGTTCAGCAGCGGCGACCGCGGCTGGTACGGCATCAGCGAGCCCCTTGAAGCCCTTCCGGGCGAGACCTTGTCAATCGTTATTGCCATCCCATCCGACGAGTTGCTGGCCGACGTCTGGACCGCCCTCACCCGGCAAACCCTGATCGCCGGTGCCATTGCCCTGATGTTGCTGGTCGTGGGCTGGCGATTGGGGCGCAGGGTAGGCAAGCCGATTGAGCTTCTGACCGACCAGGTCAGTCGGCTCTCCAGGTTCCGGTTTGATACTCAGGTTCGTTCAAATTCGCACATCCGGGAGGCTTCCGCCCTGGGCGTAGCCCTGGATGACATGGCCCGTACCATACGCAGCTTTCAAAGCATCTCGACCGTGCTCAACCGGGGCCAGGACCTGAACCAGCTGCTGAAAGACATTCTTGAACAGCTTGTTGGCATTGTGGGCCAGAAACGGGGTGCGGTGTATCTGTACAGCAGCCACGACCACAAGCTGGAGCTCTCGGTTAACCGTGACCTGGAGTTGCCTGCCTCAGTACACCCGATCCCTCCGGACGCAGACGACAACGAAGTTATCCGGGAGCTTCGCAAATACATAACGGGTCATCCTGTGTTTGCCATCCTCAGAAACCGTCGCCGAAGACTGATTGGTGTTCTGATCATTGAGATTGAACACGGCGATCAGACCAATCTGAGCGACGATCTGATCATCTTTGTTGATGAGATTGCCGGCTCTGCTGCGGTCGCCATTGAGACCCGCGAACTGATCGAAAGCCAACAAGCCCTGCTCGATGGCATCATCCGCCTGGTCGCCAACGCCATCGACGCCAAATCCCCATACACCGGTGGCCATTGTGAGCGGGTACCCAAACTGGCGCACATGCTGATCGAGCAGGCAGAGCAAAGCAAAGCACCACCGTTTGCCCGCTTCCGGATGACCGAAGACGAGCGCTATGAATTCCATCTGGCCGCCTGGCTGCACGACTGCGGCAAGATCACCAGCCCGGAATATGTGGTCGACAAGGCCGTTAAACTGGAAACCATCCACAACCGAATTCACGACATTCGCACCCGCTTTGAGGTGCTCCATCGCGATGCGGACATCGATTACCTGAATGCCTGTCTGTCTGGGGAAGACGCCAGAATCGCCGCCCGCCGCAGGGACGACCAGCAAGACCAACTGCAGCTGGATTTCGCCTTCCTGGCCCAAGCCAACCACGGCAGCGAATCCATGGCAGAAGACGATGTGCAACGCATCCGTGATATTGGCAGCCGAACCTGGCTCAGGCACTTCAGCGATCGCCTGGGGTTGTCTGGCGACGAACAACAAGCGATGGCAGGCATCCCCGAGCCCCCCCTTCCTGCGCAAGAGCCCCTGCTGGCCGACAAGCCATGGCACATCCGGGATTGGGGCGATCTTGTACCACCGGTGCGTAAAGGCGATCCTCGCAACCGGTGGGGCTTTGACATGAAGCTACCGGAACACGCCCAAAACAGGGGTGAACTCCACAATCTCACCTTGCGTTACGGCACACTGACCGAAGAAGAGCGCTTCAAGATCAATGAGCACATCGTGCAAACCGTTTGTATGCTTGACGCGCTACCCCTGCCCGATCGCCTCGCCAGGGTTCCCCGGCTGGCTGGCACCCATCACGAGCGCATGGATGGCCAGGGCTACCCGTACGCCCTGGACGGCAGCAAGATGAGCATCCCGGAAAAAATCATGGCGGTGGCGGATGTGTTTGAGGCGCTGACTGCGGTAGACCGGCCCTACAAAGAGGGCAAAACCCTGACACAGGCACTCACGATCATGGCTGACATGGTCGACAAAGGGCACATCGACCCCGAGGTGTTCGATCTGTTTGTAAGCTCGGGCGTATGGCAACAATACGCCAGGGAGCACCTGCGCCCGGAGCAGATTGATGACGTTGATGAAAGCCAGTTCATGAAGCGATGATCAAAAACACGTATATTCTACGGACTGATCTACTCATTAAGGACGTCTGAATGCTGTTTGCTATGATTTTCGGTGGCCTGATCGGTTACGCCATCGGTCGTTTTCCGGGACTTCTGGTCGGCGCTGCCATTGGCGCTTTTCTGTTTCAAAGGTTAAAAAGCCGCCTGATTGGAAAAATCCAGGACCTTCAGGTGAGTTTTATCGAATCGGTGTTCGCCGTAATGGGCGCTCTATGCAAGGCCGATGGCGTGGTTACCCGGGATGAAATCGAGTTGGCCGAGGCGATGTTCACTCGGTTCCGCCTTAATGAAGATCAGAAAGGTCTCGCCCGGGAGGCTTTTAACCGCGGCAAGTCGCCAGACTTCGATCTGGATGCCGAACTTCGTCAATTTTTACAGAGTTCCGGTCGCCAGCCCGCGTTTCTGCAAATGTTCTTGCAGGTTCAGGTTTCGGCTGTCGCCGCTGACGGCAAAGTGCATCCGGCTGAGCACGACATGCTGGTGCGCGTGGCCCGCGGTCTGGGCCTGCCCGAAAGCCAGGTTGATCAACTGGAAGCCATGCTGCGCGGCGCCCATGCAGGGCAGACCGGTGGCAGCCAGAACTATTCTTCCGGCCAGCAAATTGAGGATGCGTACAAAGTGCTCGGGGTTTCACCCAGCGCATCTGATGCTGACCTCAAGCGCGCCTACCGCAAGCTCATGAGCGAAAACCATCCCGACAAAATGGCCGGGCGCGGGATGCCGGAAAGCATGCGGGAAATGGCAGAGGAACGTACCCGAGACATAAGTCACGCCTACGATGTAATCAAAACGGCACGCAAACAGGCATCCTGATAGCGCATCCACGCTACGATCGCCGACACCCGGCGACAGGATACCCGAAATGACATGTCATCAAGCTTCGAGGTGCGCTATGGTTTCGACCATTAAACCCTCCGGAGCAGACCATGACCGACAGCCGCCCCACGCCTTTTCATTGTTTTCAGGATGATGCCCTTGGCGAAGATGATGCAACAGGGCTGGCCGCACGCATACGATCTGGAGAAGTGTCGGCCCTGGAGGTCGCTCGTGCCTCAATAGCACGGGCACGGCTGGCGCAGACCGTTATCAACGGCGTAGCCAGCGCTGACTACGAGCGCAGCCTGGCTAGCGCCAGCAAACTCGACATCCCCAAGGCACCTTTTGCCGGCGTGCCCACCTTTATCAAAGACAACACGGATGTAAAGGGCTTGCCAACCGGACATGGCTCAGCGGCCATGCCCGCGAATACCGCCAGCAAAACCAGCCCGTTTGCCCAACAGATGCTGGCCCAGGGTTACCTGTGTTTGGGCAAAAGCACCCTCCCGGAATTCGGCTTTAACGCCACGACAGAACCAGCTCACTGCCTACCAACCCGCAACCCCTGGAACCCGCTCTATTCGTCGGGCGCATCTTCCGGCGGCGCGGCCGCGCTGGTTGCCGCCGGCGTTGTGCCGGTGGCTCACGCCAACGATGGCGGTGGCTCCATCCGGATTCCCGCGGCCTGTTGCGGACTGGTCGGCCTGAAACCGACACGGGGCCGGGTAATCGATAACGATGCCGCCAAAACACTACCCATCAACATTGTCAGCGACGGTGTGGTCACACGATCGGTGCGCGATAGCGCAGGCTTCATGGCCGCGGCGGAACAGTACTTCCGCAATCGAAAACTGCCCGAGATCGGTCAGGTATACGGGCCATCCCGCAAACAGTTGCGGATTGGACTGGTTCTGGATTCGATCAACGGCCACAAAACCGATCCCGTAACCCGGGAAACGGTCGAGCAAACCGCGCGATACCTGGAAAAACTTGGGCACATCATTGAACCAATGGACGTTCCCATTGCCCGGTCCTTCCCGGATGACTTCGCCCTCTACTGGGGCATGCTGGCGTTCGGTTTAAAAGCCCGGGGCCGAAAGCTGATGCACCCGGCGTTCGATAAACGGAAAGTGGACGGGCTGACCCAGGGACTGGACCGGATGTTCCGGCGAAAATGTTTGCAACTACCGGCTGCGCTTTGGCGCCTGAACCGCTCCCAACAGGATTATGCCAGGCACATGACCAATTACGATGCCGTTCTCACACCAGTGCTTGGCCAAACCACACCGGTTCTTGGGCATCTCAGCCCGACCGTACCTTTTGACGACTTGTTTGAGCGGCTCAACCACTATGCCTGTTTCACACCGCTGGCAAATGCCACCGGGGCGCCGGCGATCTCGGTGCCGATGAGCTTGACCGGGGACGGCCTGCCGGTCTCTGTGCAGTTGATGGCGCGCCATGGCGATGAGCGCACGTTGCTTGAAATTGCCTACACCCTGGAGGCCGATCACCCCTGGCCGCTTATTTCCCGGCTATCCGCCAGCCATTACGCCGACGGCGCCGCACTGATGGTCTGAGCTTTGGTCTGATTGGTCACTACCCTGTTCCGACCCTGACCCTTGGCCTCGTAGAGCGCCTCATCGGCGCAGGCAAAGATCTCTTTGGTGGCGTCCGCCCGGGCCGGTGCGACACTGCAAACGCCAATGCTGATGGTCAGGTGCAACATCTCGCCGGACACCCGGAACGCGGTTTTCTCGATCTCTGCACGAATACGCTCAGCCACTCTCACCGCACCATCAATCGGCGTATCAGGCAGTAATACCACGAACTCCTCCCCGCCATAGCGAGCCGCCAGATCCTGCGGACGGGTAACATGGCGCTGAATACATTGCGCCACCATCTTCAGGCAGTCGTCGCCCACCAGGTGGCCGTAGGTATCGTTGAAATCCTTGAAGTGGTCGATATCAAGCACCAACAAAGACACCACCTCTTCAAACCGGTAGGCGTGAACCACCCCCGCCTGGAAGGCTTTATCAAAGTGACCGCGATTTTTCAGGCCGGTCAGCGGGTCTTTGGCATTCAGTTCCAGCAACTGCTCGTTCAGCGATTCCAGATCACGGGTCCGCTCCTGAACCCGTTGCTCAAGCATCGTGTTGGCCTCTTGCTGAACCCGCAGGGATTTTTCCTGAGCCAGTCGCGCCTTGCGCTCCTCCCGGAGTAATCGCTGCTGCGCCGCAAAGGAGCGCTTCTTTTCCCGGTTGAGCCGGTCCGCCAGGGCCAACGACAGCAAGATGACGCCAAGTGCCGATCCCACCTGTGTGGCGTTCTCGGTCAGCAGGTTCCGGGGCAGGAAGGTGAACTTGTTCAGTGCCAGCACAATACCGCCAGACAGCATGAACACCCATGCGACCGTGTAATAGCGGGCGGCCGGGTCTTTTTGACCCAGCGTACAACGCTCAGCACCAGCATGGTGGAACAGCCCACGGCAGCAACCAGAATCGTTGGCAAAATCATGTGTTTGTAAGGAACAAACAGTCCCGCCGCAGCCATCAGGCCCGCGACCATGATCATCGCCATCGTCCAGCGATTGAGCCACGGGTGCATCTCAGGCGTGACACTGATAAACCGGATGCTGAACGCACCACCGAAGACAATCACAAGGTTGAGAAAAACAATGATCGACTGGTCATTCCACCAGGTGCCTTCCGGCCACAGGTATTGAAAGCCGACGCCGTGGAGGCTGGCAAGGAACAGCGGCATGGTGGTGATGTAGCCCACGTAGTACAGAAAGCTCCGTTCACCCACTGCCATAAAGACAAACAAGTTGTAGAGGATCATCACCAGCACCACGCCGTAGTACAAGCCCTCCAGCATGCTGCGGCCTTGATCGGCAGCATAAAAGGCATCACGATCCCAGAGCGTGAGCGGCACCTGCATCGAGCTGGTGGTGTCCACTCTCAGATACACAGAAATCGTCTCACCGGGCGGCAAGAGCATGGGCACAACAAAATTACGGTGATGAATGGGGCGATCGTAAAACGGTTGTTTGTCGCCCAGAACGAGCGCTTCGGCAGTGCCGGGCAGGTACACCTCAATGTGATCGAGGACCGGATAACCGATTTCCATGAAATTGACCGCTTCGTTCCCGGTTACATTGCTCACCTGGAAGCGGAACCAGTACACGTCATTGCCATAACCGAAACTGGCGCTTTCGTCACCAACCTCTGCCCATGCCTGGTCCGGCAGGGCCTGGACATCCAGGAGGGTGGTTTGAGCGTCTTCCTGCCAGTAATCCACAAACTGCGCCAATTCCAGACGCTTGGAGTGCTTATCCCAGATTGCTGGCTCTGCCAGCAGGGACGATGGCAGCCACACACAAATGAAGAGCAACAACAGGGAACGAAGTCTGGGCACGTTGAGCCTCGGGCGATAAGCGCTTTATTATCTTGGTATAAGCTTATCCAGAATTATGTACCAAACATTCACCTTCCGCTCGTGATGGTACCAATCAACGCAAAATGACAAATAAAGATACATAATGTCTATTAATCAATCACAGGGAGGTCAGTGAAGTAACCAAATTTGGCGAAAATATCTCCAGAACCGACAAAAAACTTGGTTCCGGCTCTGCATCTATCAACAGAGCCTCTCCAGACACCGGGTGCGTCAGTGCCAGCCGGGTTGCCGCCAACATCAACCTGCCCTCACCAAAGCGCTCGGCAAAATACCGGTTGTGCCGGCCACGGCCGTGATTGGCATCGCCGATAATCGGGTGGTTGATGTGCTTCATATGCCGGCGCAACTGGTGCTTACGGCCAGTTTTCGGTGACAGTTCCACCAGGCTGTAGCGACTGGAGGGGTATCGCTCAATGGCTACTGGCAGCTCAGTGGTCGCCAGTCTTCGGTAATGGGTCAAGGCCTCACGCACGGGCATTTCCTGCCCCTTCAAACGCCGATCCTCGGGCTCGTCTCTGAGTGGATGATCAACTGTGCCCTGCTCTGGTGCCCAACCTCTCACTACCGCGAGGTAGGTTTTAGTCACGTCTCCCGCCATCATCGCCTGGCCAACCATTCTGGCAGTCTCCGTATCGCGGGCAAACAGCAGCACTCCGGAGGTGGGCCGGTCCAGCCGGTGCACAGGATACACATGGTCACCCCCGTTCAGCGTCCGGGCATATTGCAGAGCAAATTCGGTTTCATGTTTATCGATGGGGCTACGGTGTACCAGCAGGCCAGCTGGCTTGTGCACCGCCAGCAGCCATGGGTCCCGATAAATTTCACGCAGGGGGTTCAGCATTGTCGTCGATGGCCGATAATAGGATGAATAAAGCGTATGAATTGCCTGCTCGCTCCGGGCTTCCCGATGATACCGCTCTCACTCCACCTGAAACAGGGTTCCTCCTCATGCAATGGTATTCCAAGAGCATCCTGAACCGGATCCTCACCATCGTCGTGCTTGCCAACGTGCTGATAGCGTCGGTAGCTGCCATCTATTTCAACCGCTCACTCAACACCCAGAACCAGTACGACCACCTGGTGAGTGAAGAAATGGTCCAGGCCATGCAGGCGCAGGATATTTTGAGTGACTTCAAAACCCAGGTTCAGGAATGGAAAAATGTGCTGATTCGCGGCAGTGACGATGCCCAGCGCGAGAAGTACTGGCGCAGCTTTCAAAGCATGGAGGCGAGCATTCAACAGCAGTTGGACCAGTTGGTTCCGCAGCTGGCCAGTAACAATGCAAAATCTCTAATGCAACGATTCCAAAATGCACATCGGAATATGGGCGAAGCTTATCGGGAGGGTTTTCAGGCGTTCGTATCCTCCGGGTACCAGCACGGTACAGGCGATCGCGCTGTCGCCGGTATTGACAGAGAGCCTGCCACCCTGATTCAGGAAGCCGCAACGAGTATCCGTGACGACGCAGTCGCTCGTTCTTCCGACTTGCGGGAAAGTTCTGCAGCGAACACCTGGCTCATGGGCAGCCTGCTGTTGCTCGCGATTGTGCTGGGCACCCTGGCCTGCTTGCTGGTTCTGGTGCGCTCTGTGGTGCGACCAACCCAGATACTGATTGGGAAACTCGACAAGATTGGCAGAGGCGACCTGTCAGACCCGGTCACACTGAAGCGCCCGGACGAGCTGGGCAAACTGGCGAACACCGCCAGAGCACTGCACCGATTCCTGTCGGATACCGGTGAGCTGATGAGGCACAATGCCGAACAGCTTGCCGAGACCGGAGCTATGATCCGTGCCAATGCCGACGCGGTATCCTCGCAGTCAGACCAGGCCCATCAACGCATTGATCAGATTGCCACGGCAATGAATGAAATGTCTGCAACCGCACAAGATGTCGCGCACCACGCAGCGTCTGTCGCCAGCCAGGTAGATGAAACCACCAGTCAGACTCGCCAGGCGGACAACCAGATCAACCAGGCTGTGACCAGCATGAACCGCCTGACAGACCAGATTCGCAGTTCAGCGAAAACCGTTGCCGACCTCGCTCAAAGCGGACAGCGCGTAGGTGATGTAATGCGCGTGATTCGTGAAATCGCAGACCAGACCAACCTGCTGGCCCTGAACGCAGCGATTGAAGCTGCCAGAGCCGGCGAAGCTGGTCGCGGATTTGCAGTGGTTGCCGATGAAGTCCGTAACCTGGCGGCGAAAACCCAGGCTTCGACCGTCGAAATTGATGAGATCATTGCCAACATTCAGTCTGGCTCAAGAGACGCGACAGAGTACATGCAAGCCTCTGAGGTCGTCGCCAAGGAGAGCAGCGATTCGGTTGATGCCGTACGACAGACCCTGGCCGATATAACCCAGCGCATGGCCAGTGTTAATGATGCCACCACCCAGGTAGCCACGGCCGCAGAAGAACAAACCAGTGTCAGCGAAGACATCAACCGTAACGTAACGGAAGTCGCAGAAATCTCCGAGGCCATGCATCAGGCAGCTGCGGATAACCTGAGCACAGTTCCGGAGCTTGAAGCCATGGCAGCAAAAGCCCAGGAGCTTGCTGGCCGCATTCGCAGCTGACCTTACCTCTGACGGAACCGGTTGACCAGCGCCCGGAAGCGCTGGCCTGATCGCTCCCCAAGAACCAGCAAGGCCGGGGTCAGCAATAGTGTCAACAGGGTCGCGAACGCCAGGCCACCGGCGATGGCGCTGGAGAGCTGAGTCCACCACTGGGTCGAGGGCGCGTTCAAGCCCAGTGACGGCGACAACAGATCAATGTTGATGCCCAGCACCATCGGTGTCAGTCCAAGAATGGTGGTGATCGCCGTCAGCAGCACCGGGCGGAAGCGCAGGCACCCGGTTTCGAGGGCCGCCTGGTAGGCGTCTTTACCGTCTTTTTTCATCTGATTGAAGGTATCGATCAGGATGATGTTGTTGTTCACCACAATACCCGCCAGTGCAATGATCCCCATACCCACCATGACCACACCGAACGACTGGCCATTCAGCAGCAGCCCAAGCAAAACACCGGCCGTGGACAGCACGATCGCAGACAGAATCAGGAAGGTCTGATACAAGGAATTGAACTGGGTTACCAGGATGAGCAACATCAGGCCAATCGCCACCAGAAACGCCGTAGCCAGAAAGTTAGCCGCCTGCTGCTGATCTTCGTCTTCACCGGCGAATCGAATGCTCATGCCTTCTGGTGGTTCCGGCATTTCCGATTGCAGGCTGCGCAACAACTCATCCATACGCCGGCCCAACGCCACATCGGACTTGATGGTAACGGTACGCTGGCCATCCACCCGCACAATGGTGCCGGTCTTGTCCCCGGGCTCAAGGCTGACAAACTCTGAGAGTGGCACCTGGCCTCTGGGCGTATTGATCGTCTGGCGCTGCAGATGATCCAGTTCACGCCAGTTGTTGGGCACCCGTACGGCAATGTCCACCTCATCCCGAACATCTTCCGGCCGGTAGGTCGCCAGCACCAACCCGTTTGTGACCAGGCGCACGGCGCTGCCGATACTCAGCACATCGGTGCCAAAGCGGGCGGCGGCTTCGCGATCTACCTGCAGGCGCCATTCAATCCCGGGCAGGCTGCGGTCGTCTTCGATATCCACAAAACCACCCAGCTCACGCATGCGGTTCTGAATCTGGTCGACGTAACGGTCCAGCCCGTCAGTATCCATGCTACTGACCAATAACTCGATGGGCTTGCCGCCGGCCGGACCGCCCTCCTGCTTGCGGAACTCCAGCTCAATGCCGGCGATGTCGGCGGTACGCTCTCTGAAATCTTCCAGAATGTCGGTGGCGGTGCGGCGGGTAAACCAGTCATTGAACTGGAACTGCAACACACCGATGACATCCGGTGCTTGCTGAGTGCTGGTCGACAGCATGGAGCGGGCATACAAGGCTTTCACTTCCGGCATGTTCTGCAGGCGCTGCTCCACTTGTCGCACAATGGCATCACGTTCCCACACCGAAAGATCGCCGCGGGCACGTACCTGAACCTGAGCCGAATCGGGCTCAACACTCGGGAAGAACTCAACGCCATGATTGAAGCGGCCGTAGGCGGCATAAATCAGGATGATCAGCACCAATGCCCCAAGCAGGGTCAGCCCGGGGCGGCGCAACAAGGTGCCCAGGGTTTGCCGATAGATCCCCATGAAGCGACCTTCGGTGGCATCCTGATGAGAACGGCGCCCACCACTGACTCCGCCCAGCACCGGCAAAAACACCAGCGCCATGGCCAGGGAGGCAATCAGGCAGATCAGTACCGTCATCGGCAGGAACTTCATGAACTCACCGACCACACCGGGCCAGAACAGTAGCGGCACGAACACCGCCAGCGTTGTCGCGGTGGAGGCAATCACCGGCCAGGCCATTCGAGACGCGGCTTCGATCCAGGCCGTTTTGACCGGCTGACCATCGCTAAGGTTACGATCCGCCAGTTCAGACACCACAATCGCGCCATCCACCAGCATGCCGGCCACCAGAATCAGGCTGAACAACACGACGATGTTGAGCGTCAGCCCCATGCTCCAGATCACCAGAATGCCGGTCAGGAAGGCGCCGGGGATGGTCAGGCCCACCAGCACCGCCGAACGCGGCCCCATCGCCGCAATCACCACAATCAATACCAGTACAATGGCGGTCAGAACGTTGTTCAGAAGGTCCGACAGAATGTCGCGAACCTCATCCGACTGATCCATGATGTAACGTATATCCAGCGTGTCGGGCAGGCGCGGGCGAGCCTCATCAATCAGGCTCTGGATCTGCTCAATGGTTGCAATAATGTTGGCGCCGGAGCGTTTGGAAACTTCCAGTACCAGCGCCGGCTCGCCGTTAATGCGGGCAAACCCGGTCGGGTCTTTGAAGGTACGCTGCAGCATGGCAACATCGCCAAAGGTGACCACGGTGTCGCCGTCCACTTTCACCGGCATCGACATGACGTCTTCGATGGTCTCAATCACACCAGGCACTTTCAGAGCCATCCGGCCATTACCGGTGTCCAGCGAGCCCGCCGCAACAAGCTGGTTATTGCGCCGCACCAGCGATGCCAGCTGGTCAAAATCGATGCCATAGCTTTCCAGCACCTGGGCATCCACAACAATCTCCAGCAGGTCCTCGCGATCACCCCCGATCTCAACTTCCAACACTTCCGGAATGGCCTCGATGGCATCCTGAAGACGCCGGGCGATGGTAATCAGCTCCCGCTCAGACAACGGACCCGACAAGCCAATAGACAGTACCGGAAATAACGACACATTGATTTCATTCACCCGCGGTTCGTCTGCCTCCTGAGGCAGTTTGCTGCGAGCTGTATCGACTTTCTCGCGGACGTCCTGAAGTGCTTTATCAGGATTGAAACCGGCATCGAACTCAAGCATGACGGAGGCATGGCCTTCTGACGCCGTGCCCCGCATCTCTTTGATGCCCTCAAGCGAGCGCAACTCCTGCTCCATCGGGCGCACCAGCAAGCGCTCCGCGTCTTCCGGGCTAATCCCTTCCAGCGTCAGAGACACGTAGATCATGGGAATGGTGACGTCCGGGTTGGACTCTTTGGGAATCGCCTGATAAGCGGCCATACCACCCAACATGAGAAACAGAAACAGCAACAAGGTGGTGCGGCTGCGGTCCATGGCCGCCGAAATCAGTGCCTTCATCGTCATTAACCTCGCTGATCGGAGCGATCAACGGGCTCGACCGACTCGCCTTCAGCCACAAAGCCGCCGCCCCGGGTAATCAGACGAATTTCATCGGGCAGGCCCGACACCCAGGCACCGTTGGTCGAAACGCTCAGCAGGGTAACGGTTCTGAATACGACGGTGTTGTTGTCATCCACGTACTTAACACCAGGACGACCGTCGTCGTTCAGGCTAAGGTAGGCTGGCGAGATAAAGATGGCATCCTGTTCAGGCAGCAAAATGTTCAGATTTGCGGTACCGCCGGCAGCGCGCTTTTGCTCAGGATTCTCGACAACAATCTCCACAGCAAAGCTTCGGGTTTCCGGACTGGCCGCACTGGCAACAAAGCTCACCACCCCGGCCAACTTGGTGCCGTCCAGCAAGTTCACTTCAACGGCCTGGCCAGGCTGCACATTTTTGACGGTTTGCTGGGGAATTCTGCCGGTCGCCTTCAGACGATCGATCTGCACCAGCTCGACCAGCGAAGTACCAACCTGCACCAACGTACCCTCATCAACGTCTCGCCGGTTAACAACCCCGTCAAACGGTGCTTCGGGTGTCAGGTGAGTGACTGCCAGCTCTGCGGCCGCCAGCTCTGCCCGAGCAGCGGCCAGGTCACTCTGCAAGCCCAGAATTTCGGTTTCAGCCGCCAGATTACTGGACCTTAGCCGGCGGGCGGCTGCAAGGTCTGCCTCCAACTTCTGGCTTTGTGCGCGCCAACGGGCAACAACGGAATCCCGGCCATCGGTAGACAGTGTCAGTAATGATTGGCCAGCGGTGACCGGCTGGCCAAGGTCTACCTGAATCTGCTCTACCGTCCCCGCCACCCGAGCACCAACCATGACCGCCCGCCAGGGTTCAAGCTGGCCCTGAAGCTTGAGCGTGGGCTGGTACCGGGTCGCCTCCAGCGTTTCGATTTCAACCCGGGTCAGCTCCCTGGCCTGTTCTTCAGGCTCATCAGGTGCCTGGTTGCTGGCAACTTTCACTTCGCCCGTCGCCATCCAGATAACCAACAGCACCAAAATCAGGAGAGACAGCCCCAGAGAGCCGAGTTTTGCTTTTGTCATGTAATACTCGCGGCAGAATCCGTCTTGTTGATGGCGCCGGTAGCCCCCGGAATAAGAGGCGGGCCCGGATTTCGGGCAATTAACAGTTGCAACCGGCTTAAAACGTGGGTTAGATTCTACACACATTGTTTGAATCAAATCAGAGCTTACTGTCGATTTTATGAACCTCAACTCAGTGGTTGTCCTTGTAAAGCTAGTCCTGGTGGTCGTGGTACCGTCCGGGGGCTTTTGCGTGGACAAGCAGGTGAGATAGCGACAACCTGACCAAGACACCAGAAACCCCCGGCACCGCAAGGTCCCGGGGGTTTCTTTTTGCGGCAAAGAAAAAGGGAATAACCACCATGAACGGCGCACAGCACATTCTTGAAGCGTTCCACCGCCACCACATCAGCACGGTTTTCGGCTACCCGGGCGAATGCATCATGCCGCTATACGACGCGCTGGTGGACGATGTGGGTGTGGAACACGTGCTGTGCCGCCACGAACAGGCCTGCGCCCTGGCGGCCGACGGCTATGCCCGCGCCAGCGGTGAACTTGGCGTATGCATCGCCACCTCCGGTCCCGGTGCTACCAATCTGATCACCGGCGTCGCCAACGCCTATATGGACTCAACCCCCATGCTGGTGATCACCGGTCAGGTGCCGTCCGGCCTGATTGGCACCGATGCCTTCCAGGAAACCGACATTCTGGGCATGACTCTCGGCATCGTAAAACACAGCTATCTGGTGGACGATGCAAATGCCCTGCCCGCCATCATGGAAGAAGCCATTACCCTGGCTCAGAGCGGGCGACCGGGGCCGGTGTGGATCGATATTCCGAAAGATATTCTGCTTGCAGACGTCGCAGCTCCTGCCATTGCCATGGCGCAGGAGCCCGATGACAGCCGCCCGGATATTGCGCAAGCACTGGCTATGGTCCGGGCGGCCAGGAAACCTTTGCTTTACAGTGGCGGCGGGGTTTCCCTGGCCCGCGCTGAAAGCCGCTTCCACGACTTCGCGAACACCTCGGCAATACCGGGCGTGGTGACGCTGAAGGGCATTGGCAACCCCGGCAAGCATAACCCGCACAATCTGGGCATGTTGGGTATGCACGGCTCCCGGGCCGCCAACAAGGCGGTGGATGAGTGTGACCTGCTGTTGGTGGTTGGCGCCCGCCTGGACGATCGGGCCACCGGCAAATTGAATACCTTTGCACCCAATGCCCGAATGATCCACATCGACGCCGACACCGCCGAGCTCAATAAACTCAGGCCCGCCGACCTGGCCATGCGTGGCGACCTGAACCGCATTCTGGCGGCGTTTACCGATGCTCTGGCAGCCGAGCCGCTGGCGATCAGCGACTGGCAGAAACAGTGCAAAACCTGGCGCACCACCGGCGGCTTTCAGGCAGCAGATAATGAAGAGGCACTGGCACCCATCGCGGGCCCTGCCTTCGTCCGACAGCTGTCGAGAATCGCCCCGGATGACACGGTGATTGCCTGCGACGTTGGCCAGCATCAGATGTGGGTTGCCCAGCACTACGAGTTTGATCACCCACGCCGTCACTTGACCAGCGGCGGCCTGGGCACCATGGGGTTTGGCTTGCCGGCGGCCATCGGCGCGCAGTTTGCCGACCGCAACAGCACGGTAATCAACGTGACCGGTGATGGCTCGTTCATGATGAACGCCCAGGAGCTGGCCACCATTCGCCGTTATAACCTGCCGCTGAAGCTGATCATTCTGGACAACCAGTGCCTGGGCATGGTGCGCCAGCAGCAGGAGCTGTTCTACAACAACCGGGAAAGCCACATCAACCTGGACGACAATCCGGACTTTGTCGCCATGGCGCGGGCGTTTGATATTCCGGCCCTGTTCATCGAACGCACAGACCAGATTCGCCGGGGTATCGAGACCATTCTGGCCTATGACGGCCCAATGCTCCTGCACGTGGCCATCAACCGGGAGGAAAATGTCTGGCCAATCGTGAAACCCGGCGGCAGCAACAAAGAAATGATTGATGAAACCCGACGCACCCACACACACTCCAAGGAGCAGGTAGCATGAAGCCCCAGGCGGATAGTTCTTCGACCAGTTACACCGTGAATTGCCGGATGAATCAGGAGGCGGCGGCGTTGGAGCGGCTGTGCCAGGTGGTTCGTGTTAGGGGCTTCACAATTTCCCGAATGACCATGGAGTCTGCCGGGGCGCATCTGGACATTGCACTCACCCTGGAGGGCTCTCGCCCGGTTTCGATGCTGCAATCCCAACTGGAAAAGCTGCATACCGTGGCGGAAGTGGCGGTTGTTCAGGCCGCGGACGTTCGGTCGGTTTCTTAAAATTGTTGCACTTATCAGCGTTGTGGGTTTCGCTGGTGAGAGACAGATTGCGTTTACAACATTCGATTGAGAGGTTTTGCTAATGACCACGGACAAACGACGTCGGTATTCCGCACCGGTGGTGGACGGCATCAACAAGTCAGCCGGACGCGCGATGTTGCGGGCGGTGGGCTTTACCGATGAGGATTTTCGGAAGCCTCAGATTGGCATTGCTTCCACCTGGAGCAATCTGACGCCGTGCAACATGCACATTGACGGTCTGGCCCGCGAAGCCGCCAAAGGCGCCGATGCGGCCGGGGGCAAGAGCCTGATTTTTAACACCATCACTATTTCTGACGGCATTGCCAACGGCACCGAAGGCATGAAGTATTCCCTGGTGTCGCGGGAAGTGATTGCGGATTCGATTGAAACCGTGGCCGGCTGCGAAGGATTTGACGGGCTGGTGGCCATTGGCGGCTGCGACAAGAACATGCCCGGCTGCCTGATGGGGCTTGCGCGGCTCAATCGGCCGTCGGTGTTTGTCTATGGCGGTACCATTCTGCCAGGCGAGAACCACACCGATATCATCTCGGTGTTTGAGGCCGTTGGTGCCCATGCCCAGGGCAAGATGGATCTGATTGAGGTGAAGCAGATCGAGGAGACGGCGATTCCGGGGCCGGGTTCCTGTGGCGGCATGTACACCGCAAACACTATGGCGTCCGCCATCGAAGCGATGGGCATGAGCCTGCCGGGCAGCTCAGCACAAAATGCGGTGTCTGACACCAAACTGGCCGATTGCGAGGCCGCCGGCGCCGCGGTGCTGAAGCTGCTGGACGCAGACATCAAGCCGTCCGACATCATGACTCGCGAGGCGTTCGAAAACGCCATTACCGTCGTGATTACGCTGGGTGGCTCCACCAATGCAGTCCTGCATCTGCTGGGCATGGCAAGCACGGTAGGGGTTGAGCTGTCACTGGACGACTTCGTGCGCATTGGCAAACAGGTTCCGGTGCTCGCCGACCTGCGGCCATCGGGCCACTACATGATGTCAGAATTGGTCGCTATTGGCGGCATTCAGCCGTTAATGAAGATGCTGCTTGAGCGCGGCCTTCTGCACGGCAACTGCATGACCGTCACCGGACAAACACTGGCAGAAAATCTGGCAGGCGTAGAACCCTATCCGGAAGATCAGCAGATCATCCGCGCCTTTGAAAACCCCATCAAAGCAGACAGCCACCTGCGCATTCTGTTTGGCAACCTGGCACCCGAAGGCTCAGTGGCCAAGATCACTGGCAAGGAAGGCACCCACTTCTCCGGCCGGGCTCGAGTGTTCCATTCTGAAGAAGAAGCCCAGGAGCGCATTCTCGACGGCACCGTGGTGGCCGGCGATGTGCTGGTGATTCGCTACGAAGGCCCCAAAGGCGGTCCGGGCATGCGCGAAATGCTCAGCCCGACCTCTGCGATCATGGGTAAGGGACTGGGCAGCGATGTCGCACTGATCACCGACGGCCGGTTCTCCGGTGGCAGCCATGGTTTCGTGGTCGGTCACATCACCCCGGAAGCCGCGGTCGGCGGCCCCATCGCACTGGTGGAAGATGGCGACACCATCACCATTGATGCAGTGAGCAACTCGATCCTGTTGGAGATTTCTGACGAGGAAATGGAAAAACGGCGCAAAGCCTGGACCCCACCCGAGCCGAGATTCACGCGGGGCGTGTTGGCGAAATATGCTCGCACCGTGAGTTCGGCCTCTACCGGGGCGGTTACTGACTTGCCTTAGTTTGGCTTTGGCACCCAGCCTTCTGGGTGTGCGGGCGGGTACGCGGGGTGTGGGGTGTTTTTCTTCTGGGAAAAATAACTCGCTGCGCTCAGACATTTTTTTCCCTGCCAGAAAAACACCCCACCCCCCCCTACCGACGGGCAGCACAGGGTTCGCCCATTTTGAACATCTGGCACCAGTTGGTGGACACAGATAGTCGGCGTGTTTGCTCTATGAAAGAAGAGCCGATGCTCTACTCATATCGCCTCTAAGTTTATGCCGCTCCTCGACACTGAGTTGTTGATCACACTGTTCAATATCAATCCGCTCCAACAATTTCAGCGTTTGCTCTTTGATATCATCCCTGAGAAATCCATGCTTCACACCCTCTTCACACAAAGCCATATAGATAATCAGTTTTTCCAAATCACTATCTTCGATTGGCTTCGCATACTCGACCTGTACACGCGCAGAAGCTTGCCGAATATCGAGCCCATCGCCCATGAACTCTTCAATGTCTTCATGAATAAATTCTTGAAGTTCCTCATATGACCATCTATCCATGACTATTCTCCAGCAAACACGTTCAACTGAACATTTGGGTATCGTTTTTTAAAATCAAAAATTACGTCAGTACAACTGGTACAGGTCAACCGCTCCGTAAACAGGTTAATCGAGCCAGTAGGATTTTTATAACTTTCAAGTCTTAAAGCTACATCATTCAAAATTTTAAACTCAGTATCCCATTTCCTTGTATACGCTTCAGGTGTCCCCAGCTTTACATTATCGGGATCGACTGCCTTAGGTTCAAAGATCCAATTTGATTCATCGGCCAGATGCACAAACCCATCGGCATTTCGATCTGTTGGATAGTTAATACGACTATGGGCCTTTAATTCAGTTGGTAATCCCGGGATATCTATTTGAGCAACTCCGACATTGCCGCTACCTCGAAGTTTCTTAGGTAGCACAGTACGAATATCATCAACACGGGTTTGTAATCTTTTCCGAATCTCCAGTCTTTCAGCCTTCGTCAATGCTTTCGTTTTTGAAACTGCAGGCTCAACCTCAACCCCCTCCGGACGCGGCTTGGCTTCAGCTTCAAAGTGGTTCTTGTTTTTTAGGTCAGCATCTCGCCACACCTTACGCAGCTGTTGAAGCTTGAGTGCCTCACCAAACTTACGGAAAGAGGCTCCAAGCGCGGCCAACACGCCAGCGTAGCGGGCGCTGCCAGATGCTTGGGCGGCTTTGCCTCCCCCCAAAACGGCGGGGCCCAGAATTGCACTTAAAACCACCTCAAACACCAGTGCACCAGCCACATAGGCGTATTCGGTATGGTGATGTATTACAGCATACTCAAAGAGAAACTCGCCGAGCGCCGTCCTCAGTTCGTCATCGAACATCACGAGGCTGGCCAGTTCGTATGCTTCAGCCATATCTTTGGGGCTGATATCCGAAGGTGAGAATCCGATGGCTTGAACCCACCGCTCGTGGCGTGTTTCGTTCCAGGCTTCTATGAACGTCTTCCCCCATCCACTGTCTGCATTGCCTTGACTGGCACCCCATGACGACTTCAGGACATCAAGCGCGAGTGCCGCCGGATTGTTCAAGCTGTACATGCCATTAACGAAATCAACGGTTGCGTCAGCCGCATCAAACGCACCCTCAGAGAATGCCCCGGCGCTCACCACGGCCTTCTGGTACCAGGGCAGCACCTGGTATTCCTGCGCTCTGTATTCGGTTTCCCGCTGTTCCTCCTCCAGCAGGCGATCGAGACCAGCAATGATGGCTTTTCGCTCATGTCGTACCGTGTCATCGCTGGCGTTGGAGCCCAACCGAACCGTTGCATACCGACCGTTCAGGCCGTCGACGGAGGCGGCGCCCTGGTGATCCAGCGTGCCTGACACACTGTCCAGATCTGTGCCCACCTGAAACGGCAAATCGGCAACGCCTGTGCCATCCGGCCAGCGATACTGAATGGTCAGTTTATAGGGGCCTTTCCCGGGAATGGGTGCCGCAACCGGCTCTGGGGCCAACTGAAAATCCTGCTTGGCGGGAGCCTGCAGCGAATCTGATCCCATGGCCAACCCACCGCCAGTACCCGTTGGCCATTGCTCACGCAAACGACTCACCAGGGGCTTCGGCAGGTCCGAGCGAAGATGATCAGGGCTGGCACTATGCTTTGTGAAAAGTCCGAACGGTGCGCTGTCCTGCCGGGCCAGCACCATCTGCCCACTTTGCAAGGCATCGAGTATTCCCTGACGCTCACTGCTGGATGCTTTTTCCAGAACCCGAAAGCCAGCATCCGGCGCTGGCTCTATATGAGCGCCCTGATAACCGCGAGAGAAATAGTCCTGTGCGATGGAAACCGCTTCGGAGGGGTGCAGTAACGACGGCAGAATCCTTTCGGTAAAGCCGTAGCCACCAGTAACGTATAACTGATAGGACACAATTCCGTTTCCTTGTCCGCTTGTCTATCCATGTGCTCTCCTGAGCAGGTCGAAACAATACCCCCAGTTCTGTCACAAAACAACTTCGCAGACCAAATTCCAGTCACACAGCGAATCCCTTCAAAAGGCATCACTATTAGAACGAAAACCAGTTATCAATTTAGTGAACCTGCCACCGCCCGTCGGCGCGGGGTGGCTGTTGTATTTTTTGCCGGAAAAAGATGTCTGAGCGCAGCGAGTTATTTTTCCAAAAAAAATCCAACAGCCACCCCGCAAGCCCGCCCCCACAACCGGAAGTCTGGGAGCCCAAGCAACGTCAGCCCGGACACCCAGAAGGCTGCGAGCGGGCAATCTCAAGGCTATGCCCTTACCAAGCCTTATAGGGCAAGAACTTCCCGTTCATGGTCACCACCACACGATCACCCTTCGGGTTCTCCTCTTTCTCGATGTCCATGGTGAAGTCGATCGCACTCATGATGCCGTCACCAAACTTCTCATGGATCAGCGCCTTCATGGTGTCGCCATATACGCCCACCACCTCGTAAAGGCGGTAGATCAGCGGGTCCTGAGGAACGCCACCTTCCCACGCTTTTTTCGGGCACACCTGCAAAGCTTCTGCTACCGGCTTATCCAGACCCAGCGCTTCACAAAGCGCGAAAGCCTTGTCTTCCGCCAGGCTGTTCATGCCCAGACACGCTGAGGTGGTGAACACCGGAGACATGCCGATGGCTTCAGCAATGGCTTCCCAGGTCATACCCTTCGACACTTTGGCTTCCAGGATTTTTGCGGTCATCAGTTCTTTGTTCATCATGGTCATTTCCTCTTTGTGGGCAATCAAGGTCAGGCATTTACCGCTTTCGCGGTGGTTTCAGTTTCGGCTTCCGGCTCAGCCGCCACCTTCTGGGGCACGGCGTCACCGTCGCTGGGGTCAATCACTTTCGGGGTACCGTCTTCGTCGGGCTGAGCCGAGCCACTGCGATTCACCAGAAAATCCACCAGGTAGTGCCGGATCTTTTGGTGGGCAGGGTTCTGGAAAATGGTGGCCCGGGAGCGTGGGTGGGGAAGGTTCACCTTCACACTCTCGGCAATGCGGGCATTGGGGCCGTTGGACATCAGGAAGATGCGGTCAGACAACAGAATGGCCTCGTCCACATCGTGGGTAATCATGAACACCGTTTGGCGGGTCTCTTCCCAGATTTTGACCAGCTCGTCCTGAATAACCCCGCGGGTAAGCGCGTCCAGTGCCCCGAAAGGCTCATCCAACAGCAAGAGCTCAGGCTGCGTGGCGAAAGCGCGGGCGATACTGACACGCTGGCGCATACCCCCGGAAAGCTGGGAAGGTTTCCGGTCCATGGCATGATCCAGGCCGACCATTTTCAGGTAGCGCTCACTGTGCTCCCGCACTTTGTCTTTGGACCAGCTCGGCCAGCGCGCCTTAACCGCAAAGATGATGTTGTTCAGCGCGGTCTTCCAGGGCAGCAGACTGTAGTTCTGAAATACCACGCCGCGTTCGAGGCCCGGGCCTTTTACTTCTTTACCGTTCATCACCACGTTGCCAGAGCTGGACTCATCCAGACCCGCCAGCACATTCAGAATGGTGGACTTGCCGCAGCCAGAATGGCCGATGATGCAAACAAACTCACCTTTCTGCAGGGCAAAGCGAATGTCTTCAAATACAGTCAGATCACCGCCCTGGCCATCGGGGTAAACCTTCGACAGGCCATCTACTTCCAGGAATGACTTACTCATAACAGTTCTCCAGTCGGAGGGGTTTGGCGGGCGCCACTAACCAGGCGCCCGGCCCACTCATTCTTTGTATTCAACCAGCTTCTGGGCTTTGCCCAGCGCCAGGTCGAGCAGCATGCCCACCACCCCGATCATCAGGATGGAGAAGATCACACTGGCCAGGTCGAGATTGTTCCACTCATTCCACACGTAGTAGCCAATACCGGTGCCACCCACGAGCATTTCGGCAGCCACGATCACCAACCAGGCAATACCAATGGAGATGCGCATACCGGTCAGGATGGTTGGCGCTGCTGCAGGCAGAATCACCGTAATCGCCGTCTTGAACGGGTTGAGTTCATGAGTGCGGGCCACGTTGACCCAGTCCGAACGCACGTTAGCCACGCCGAAGGCGGTGTTCAGCAACATGGGCCAAATGGAACAGATAAAGATCACGAAGATGGCCGAGGCGTCTGAGTCCTGAATGATGAACAGGGCCAGTGGCATCCAGGCCAGGGGCGAGATCGGTCGCAGTACCTGAATGTACGGATTCAGAGCCTTGTACATCAGCGGTGACATACCGATCAGAAAGCCTAACGGAAGCGCAATCGCCATGGCTGCCAGGTAACCGGTCAGCACTCGATACACTGAGTAAGCCAACTGGATGCCAATGCCCTTATCGTTGGCGCCGGCGTCGTAGAACGGATTAGACAGCTCCGCCCACGCCACCTGGATGACGGCTGAAGGCGGCGGCACACGGGACTCTGACCCCGAGACGCCCATAAGCAATTCATACTCCGAAACGGCCTCTGTCGCTGCGGGCGGCTGAGTGGACATTTCCCAGAGCCCCAGCGCCAGAATCAGGAACGAAATCGACAACAACGCTGCTCTGACATTAAGAGACGCCATGATCACAACCTCCCGATCGCAAAGCTGCGGGCGTACTCTTCAGCCTTTTCAGGATCAAAGTTCTTGCCCATGATGGTGTGGTTCTTGTAGGTGGTATCCGGCGCGTCGTAGCCCATTTCACGCATCAGCTTGCCGGTTTCACCCGCCAGGTAGACCTGTTCTGCGATACCCTTGTAGTCCACATCGCCCTCAATGTAGCCCCAGCGCTTCATCTGGGTGAGAATCCACACGCCCATGGAGTGCCAGGGGAACGGATCGAAATCGATGCGGTCTGGCACGTTCTTCACTTCACCCAGGCCATCCGCATAACGACCGGTCAGCACTTGCTGGATCACCGGCACTGGCTGGTTCAGATAGTTCCTCGGCGCGATGGCCTCGGCAATCTCTTTGCGATTTCCAGGTTCATTGGAATACTGGGTGGCGTCGATGATGGCGCGCAGCAAAGCGCCGTAGGTATTGGGATTGTCGCTGGCAAACTTCTGGCTGCACGCAAAGGCACAGCATGGGTGACCTTCCCAGATGTCTTTGGTGAGCATGTGGATAAAGCCAACCTTCTCCCAGACGGCACGCTGGTTGAAGGGGTCTGGTGACAAGTAGCCATCCAGGTTGCCGGCGCGCAGGTTGGCGACCATTTCAGGTGGCGGCACAACCCGGATCTGAACGTCTTTGTCTGGATCAATGCCGTTTTCAGCCAGGTAATAGCGCAACAGGAAGTTGTGCATGGAATACTCGAACGGCACCCCGAATTTAAAGCCTTTCCACTGCTTGGGGTCACGCTTGTCCATGTGGTCTACGTGCAGCACGATGGCCTGACCGTTGATGTTCTCAACCGCCGGCATGATGAAGGGCTCCGGGGTAGAGCCAGCGCCCATGGTCATCGCCAGAGGCATCGGCGTCAGCATGTGTGAGGCGTCGTATTCGCCCGCCAGTGACTTATCCCGGGCTACCGCCCAGCCGGCGGTTTTGGTCACGGTCACGTCCAGACCATAACGCTCATAAAAACCCATGGGGGCCGCCATGATGATTGGCGTGGCGCAGGTAATGGGTACAAAGCCAACGTTCAGCTTGGTTTTCTCAAGCTTGCCCAGCGATTCCTTCACCGCCGCCTTGGCTTTTTCCATCGGGAACACCGAACCGAGCAACGCAGCAGCCGTGCCTGTTCCCATCATCTTCATAAAGCTGCGACGGCTGTGATCGTTGTGGCCGAACACCGAGCGCACCACGGCGCTCTCAATCGCCCGATCCATCATGGCTTCGGAGTCCATCGCCGCTGCCGAGTCCGGGGTCGCCGGCTGCTGGAGGTTCAGTGATACCGACGGCATCTCCTGCCCGGGCTGGCACTCCGGGCAACCACAGGTTTTCGCATGGATCAGTGACTGATCGCCATCAAACGGGTTACCAAGGCTCTTTGTCGTCATGGGGCACTCTCCCTACTCTCAGAGGAATTTTGCACTCTATTGGTGCAACAATTGTTATGCTCAGCCCGTTTAAATTCGGAATCTCGGACTTTCGCACTTTCTGAGTAAGCTATAGCGGGGTTCGTGCCAACTTTTGCGGCATTCTTATCTTGTTGTTTTATAAAGACTTTAAAGAAACCTCAAAGCTGCCCGTCACTACGATATTTCGTATTACACGATTTATCGTAGTGGTTACTCCGATTTTTCGTAGTTGGCACAGGGTTTGTTTGGGATATGTCATGACCCAACCGGATACCCGACATGACACCCCCTATTCCCCTGATGATTATCGCTGGATCGACCACCTGCCCGAGGCTGCCTTGCTGGTGGATGCCGGACAGGATCTGATTCTTGCCGCCAACAGCGCCATGGGACGAATGGCCGGCACAGACCGGCAGTCCATCGCCAACAGCCCTTGCACGCCGATGTTTCCCGACCAGCGCCCGCAGCTGATCAACTTTACGGAAGAAACCCTGTTCCGCAGCCACGGCTGGAGCCGGGACTTCAGCCTGCAACATCGCGATGGCCACACCGTCGAACTTGAGATTTCATCGTCTTGTGTCGGCGAAGCGGAATCCCAGACTGTCTTGTTGTTGCTGCGCGACCGGAGGCAACTGAGAACACTTCGGGAGCGCCATGAAGCCAATCATTACCACCGGGGTGGCTTGCTGGAATGGCGGCGGGTGGAAGAGCTGTTCAAGGATATGGAGCGGGAGAATCAGTTGATCCTGCACGCCGTAGGTGAAGGCATCTATGGCGTAGACGCCGAAGGCCGCACCACCTTCGCCAATCCAGCGGCTGAACGCATGCTGGGCTGGCGCATGGATGAATTGATGGGCCGGGTAATCCATCGGGTGGTGCACCATTCCCACGAAGACGGCAGCCTGTTCCCCCTGAAAGACTGCCCCATCTATGGCGCCTTCCGGGACGCCAGCATCAAACGGGTCGGCGACGACTGGTTCTGGCGCAAGGATGGCACCGGGTTCCCGGTGGAATACACCAGCACACCGATTCTGGATAACGGCCATCCGGTGGGTGCGGTGGTGGTGTTCCGGGACATTTCCCCGCGCCTGCAAGCACAGCAGGAGTTGCAGCAGGCACTGGAGGAAGTGGAAAACCTGAAGCGCCGGCTGGAAATGGAAAACGCCTACCTGCAGGAAGAGCTCAGTGCCGAATTCCACTTTCACGAGATTCTGGGCCAGAGCGACGCCATCAAGGCCATCGTGCGGCGCATCGGCATGGTGGCGCCGACCGATGCCAACGTGCTGATCACCGGCGAATCCGGCACCGGCAAAGAACTGATCGCCCGCGCCATCCACCAGGCCAGCACACGGCGTGACCGGCCTTTGATACGGGTAAACTGTGCAGCCATTCCGAAAGAACTGTTTGAAAGCGAGTTTTTCGGCCACATCAAAGGTGCTTTTACCGGCGCTATCAACGACCGCATTGGTCGTTTTGAACTGGCCGACGGCGGCACGTTGTTTCTGGATGAAGTGGGTGAAATTCCGCTAGAGCTGCAAGGCAAGCTGCTGCGGGTTCTGCAAGATCAAAACTTTGAGCGCGTGGGCGAGAACAAGACCCGAGCAGTGGATGTTCGGGTGATCGCCGCCACCAACCGGGATCTGAAAACAGAGATTCGTGAGAAGACCTTCCGGGAGGATCTGTACTTCCGGCTCAACGTGTTTCCCATTGAGTCTATTCCGTTACGCCGGCGGCTTGAGGATATACCGATGCTGGCCCAGGAGTTCCTCAACCGTGCCTGCCAGCGATTCAACCGCCCGCTGCTGGCTCTGACCGATCGGGACGTCGCAACCCTCAAGACCTACCACTGGCCCGGCAATGTTCGGGAACTGGAGAACGTCATCGAGCGACAGGTGATCACGGCCGATGGCCGGCTCGATCTCGACCTGCCCGGCCCTGACAGCGGCGCAGCGCAGTCCACGGGCACCACCACACCGGCCCGCCACTATGACGGCGAATTGCTGACCGAGGAGCAGGTACGAGAACTGGAAGCTCAGAATCTAGTGCGGGCATTGAAGATGACCAGTGGTCGCGTGTTCGGGGATGACGGTGCCGCCGCCCTGCTTTGTGTTAAACCGACAACACTTACCTCACGGCTCAAAAAGATGAAGCTCGACCCCCGGCAGTTTCGTTCGTAACGCTGAGCCTTGGGGGAGGCCGCCTCCCCCGAACTCACAGCAACTCGATCGCCACCGCCGTCGCCTCACCACCACCAATACAGAGCGATGCAACACCACGCTTCAGGCCGCGCTGCTTGAGGGCGTTGATCAAGGTAATGATGATGCGGGAACCGGACGAGCCGATGGGGTGGCCCAGGGCGCAGGCGCCGCCGTGGACGTTGACCTTCTCGGCGGGCAAGTTTCAGCTCGTTGATGGCGGCCAGGGTAACCACCGCGAAGGCTTCGTTGATTTCGAACAGGTCGACATCGTCCAGTGACCAACCGGCTTTCTTCAGCACCTTTTCAATGGAACCGATGGGCGCCAGCGTGAACTCTGCCGGCAGGCGGGCATGGGTGGCGTGGGCCACGATTCGGGCTTGCTGGACAAGGCCACGGGCATCGGCTTCAGCGGCGGAGGCCAGCACCAGGGCAGAGGCGCCGTCGCTGATGGAACTGGAGTTGGCGGCGGTGACCGAGCCGTCTTTGGCAAAGGCCGGTTTCAGCTGCGGGATTTTTTCCGGTTTGGCGTTGCCGGGCTGTTCATCAATATCTACCAGGGTATCGCCGCCGCGACCGGCGACGGTCACCGGAGCAATTTCATCCCGGAACCAGCCGTTTTCGATAGCCGCCAGGGCCTTTTGCAGGGAGCCAATGGCGAACTCGTCCATGGCCTGGCGGGTGATGTTGAATTTAACGGCGGTGCGCTGGGCGAACACGCCCATCAGGCCGCCTTCGTAGGCGTCTTCCAGGCCATCCAGGAACATGCTGTCCATCACCTGACCGTGGCCCATGCGCATGCCAGCGCGGGCTTTGGGCAACAGGTACGGTGCCTGGCTCATGTTTTCCATGCCGCCGGCGATCATGATGTTGTTGGTGCCGGCTTTGATCTGGTCGTGGGCCATGATGACGGCTTGCATGCCGGAGCCGCACATTTTGTTGATGGTGGTGCAGCCACTGCTGTCGGGGATACCGGCGGCGCGGGATGCCTGCCGCGCCGGTGCCTGGCCGAGGCCGGCGGGCAGCACGCAGCCCATGATGACTTCCTGAACGTCGGCCGGCTGCAATCCAGCGCGTTCAATGGCCGCCTTGATGGAAACCGCACCCAGATCCGGTGAACGCACAGAGCTCAAAGAGCCCATCATGCCGCCCATCGGGGTTCTGGCGGAGCCTGCTATGACGATATCGTTGTTCATGTTTTATGTTCTCCTGCAACGGAATCTAGTTGGTGTTCTTATCTTGCTCATCGGTCTTGTTTGGGTTCCTAGCCTTCCAGCTGTGCGGACAGGCTTGTAGGATGCATCGCTGGATTTTGCTCGGCAAAAGCTGTCCGAGCGAAGCGTGTTGACGGTCCCAGAAGAAACATACCCCGCACCCAGCCGGCCAACGTCAACCAGTCAGGCCAGGAGCCAGGAATAAGCGGCTCAGCGCCCGAGTACCGACCGCGCAATAATCTCCTTCATCACCTCCGAAGTACCGCCGTAAATCCTCTGTACCCGAGCGTCGATAAAGTTCCGGGAAATCGGATATTCGGTGGTGTAACCGTAGCCCCCAAATAACTGCAAACAACCATCGGCCACCCGGCACTGCATCTCCGTGGCGCTGTACTTGGCCATCGACGCCGTGGGCGCATCCAGCTTGCCGTCTTCGTACTCGCGGATGCACTGGTCAACAAACGCCTTGTTGATGCGGTAGTCCGTTTCCATCCGGGCGATTTCGAAGCGGGTGTTCTGGAGTTGGCTGAGCTTCTGGCCGAACAGCACCCGCTCCTGGGCGTAGGCAATGGTCAAATCCAGGGAGCCACGGGCGGCGGCGACGCCCAAGGCGCCGATCACCAGGCGTTCGCGGGGCAGTTCGCGCATCAGGTACATGAAGCCCTGCCCTTCCTCGCCTAACAGGGCAGACGACGGCACGCGCATGTCCGAGAAAAACATTTCCGAGGTGTCGCCGGAGTGCTGGCCGATCTTGTCCAGGTTGCGGCCTTTGCTGTAGCCCTGTAACGAGGTGTCGACCAGAAACAGACTGATACCGCGGGCGCCAGCTTTGGGATCGGTTTTGGCGGCGACGATCACCATGTCGGCGTGCTGGCCGTTGGTGATGAAGGTTTTGGAGCCGTTCAGGATGTAGTCGTCGCCGTCTTTCACCGCGCTGGTGCGCATGGCCTGCAGGTCGCTGCCGGCACCGGGCTCGGTCATGGCGATGGCGCCGACGGCTTCACCGGAGACCATCTTTGGCAACCATTGCTGGCGTTGGGCCTCGTTGCCGATGTGGCTGAGGTAAGGCGCGACGATGTCCGAATGCACCATCACATTGGTAGACAAGGCCCCGAAGCCCATGCGGGCCATTTCTTCGCCTACCACCACAGAAAACTGGAAAGGCGCCCCAATGCCGCCGCAGTCTTCCGGCACGTCGACACACAGTAAACTGGCGTTGCCCAGGGTGTTCCAGAGCTCCCGTGGCACAATTCCGCTTTTTTCCCAGGCTTCGTAGTGCGGTTTCACTTCGGCTTCCAGAGCCTTGATCACCGACTCCCGAAACATGGCCAATTCTTCTTGATCGACGTGGTTGGTCATATTACTCACCTGTTGTTATTCGTTCGCTTGTGGCGAATCCTGTTACCGGAATCCGCTATTGGCGGGCGGTTTTCATCTATTCACTTGGGCGCCATGCGCAGGGCGCAATCCAGGCGAATCACTTCACCGTTCAGAATCGGGTTGCGCACCATCTGGTCCACCATCATGCCGAACTCCTCCGGCTTACCCAGGCGCTTGGGGAATGGCAGTGTCGCCGCCAGGCTGTCCTGCACTTCTTCCGGCATTCCGGCCATCATCGGCGTCATGAACAGGCCGGGGGCGATGGTGTTCACGCGGATGCCTTCACGGGCCAATTCGCGGGCGGATTGCAGAGTTAACGCCACCACACCGCCCTTGGAAGCACTGTAGGCAGCCTGGCCAATCTGGCCTTCGTAAGCCGCCACAGAAGCCGTATTGATGATCACACCCCGCTCGCCATCGGCGTTTGGCTCACGCTGGGCCATGTCCGCTGCGGCGAGGCGAAGAATATTGAAGGTGCCTATCAGGTTTACCTGGATCACCTTGCTGAAGCTATCCAGCGGCATGACACCTTCCCGGCCCAGGATCTTGGCCGCCGGCGCGATACCGGCGCAGTTAACCGCAACACCACAGGGACCATGGGCCTCCCGCGCGGCGCTGATGGCGGCTTCGGCACTTTCCGCAGAGCTCACATCGCACTCTACAAAGATCCCGCCAATGTCTGCGGCTACTTTTTCGCCCTGCTCTTTTTGAAGATCCAGGATCGCGACCTTACACCCGGCCGCCGCCAAGGCACGCGCGGCGCCCTCACCCAGACCAGATGCCCCGCCTGTTACAATGGCCGCCACATTCTTGAATTCCATCATGCACTCCTATTCTCAGGATTGTATTTGTTCAAAATCGGACCCGAAAACTACTTTACGTTTACGTAAACTTTATCTAACCTTGGTCTAAAAAGGAAATCGTGATGAACGAAAAAAGAACCTTCAGCATCAGCGAGCTCTCTCAGGAGTTCGACGTGACTACCCGAAGCATCCGATTCTACGAGGATCAGGGCCTGCTCAAGCCCACCCGAAGGGGCCAAACCCGCATCTTCTCCACCAAAGACCGGGTTCGGTTGAAGCTCATTCTCCGGGGCAAGCGCATGGGCTTCTCCCTGGCAGAAACCAGAGAACTGTTCGACCTGTGGGACGAAACCCTCACCGGTAACGAAAAACAGCTTTTGAAAATGCTGGAAATCCTCGCCGACAGGCGCGCCCAGCTGGAACAACAGAAAAACGACATTGCCCAGGCGGAAATGGAAATCGAAACCGCCGAAACCCGGTGCCGCGAAGCACTGGAAGACCTGCAGAAGAAAAAGAAGCAACAGGGTGCAGGGCAAAAAGAATCCAAACAAACCGTCACCTGAGCGTGACGGAGCACACAGACCCAATTCAAGAACAACAAGGTAGCCAACGATGAAATCACAATACTCAGAACTCAATTTCGGTCTCGGCGAAACCCTCGACATGCTGCGCGAACAGATCAACGGCTTCGCCGCCGCTGAAATCGCACCGCGCGCTGAAGAGATCGACCGCAACAACGAGTTTCCCATGGACCTGTGGCGTAAAATGGGCGACATGGGCCTGCTGGGTATCACCGTGGGCGAACAATACGGCGGCTCTGAAATGGGCTACCTGGCGCACGTCATCGCCATGGAAGAAATCAGCCGCGCCTCTGCCTCCGTTGGCTTGTCTTACGGTGCCCACTCCAACCTGTGTGTGAACCAGATCCACCGCAACGGCACCGAAGAACAGAAACAGAAGTACCTGCCCAAACTCGTCAGTGGCGAACACATCGGCGCCCTGGCCATGTCTGAGCCCAACGCCGGCTCCGACGTGATCTCCATGAAACTCTCCGCCCGCGACGAAGGCGACCACTTCGTGCTCAACGGCACCAAAATGTGGATCACCAACGGCCCGGACGCGCACACCTACGTCATCTACGCCAAAACCGACGTTAAAGCCGGCTCCAAAGGCGTCACCGCCTTCATCGTCGAACGCGACGCACCGGGCTTCAGCCGTCACCAGAAACTCGACAAACTCGGCATGCGCGGCTCCAACACCTGCGAACTGGTGTTCGAAGACTGCAAAGTCCCCCGCGAAAACATCCTCGGCGGTGAAGGCAACGGCGCAAAAGTCCTGATGAGCGGCCTCGACTACGAACGCCTCGTCCTCTCCGGCGGCCCGCTGGGCATCATGCAAGCCGCCATGGACGTGGTCGTCCCCTACATCCGCGAACGCAAGCAATTCGGCCAGGCCATCGGCGAATTCGAACTGGTGCAGGGCAAAGTCGCCGACATGTACACCTGGATGAACACCGCAAAATCCTACGTCTACATGGTCGCCATGTCCGCCGACCGCGGTGAAACCACCCGCAAAGACGCCGCCGGCGCCATCCTCTACTCCGCCGAAATGGCCACCAAACTGGCCCTGGACGCCATCCAGCTGCTCGGCGGCAACGGCTACATCAACGAATACCCGACCGGTCGCCTGCTGCGAGACGCCAAACTCTATGAAATCGGTGCCGGCACGTCCGAGATTCGACGGATGCTGATCGGGCGGGAGCTGTTCCTGAACAAGTAAGCGCCCCGACGAATCCACTGAAAAGGTTGGACGAGGGTTTGGCGGGGTGTCCTTTCCGGGAGTGTCTGTGGCCATGGATGGCCACAGCCAAGCGCACACGGATGTGCTCGTAGCGTCTCCCGGAAAGGACACCCCGCCAAACCCGGACGCCCCCAAAACTGAGGGACAAGAACACCATGACCGTGCTGCAGAGCAAAATAAACCCGAGGTCAGACGAGTTTCTGGCCAACCAGAACTCCATGGCCAAAGCCGTCGCCGACCTGCGCGAAAAAGTCGCCACCATCCAGCAAGGCGGTGGCCCCAACTACCAGGAACGCCACATCGCCCGCGGCAAACTGCTGCCCAGAGAGCGCATCAACCGCCTCCTCGATGACGGCTCCCCGTTCCTCGAAATCGGCCAGTTCGCCGCCTACAACGTCTACGACGAAGAAGTCCCCGCCGCAGGCGTCATCGCCGGCGTCGGCCGCGTGTCTGGCACCGAATGCATGATCATCGCCAACGACGCCACCGTCAAAGGCGGCAGCTATTACCCGCTCACGGTCAAAAAACACCTGCGCGCCCAGGAAATCGCCCTGGAAAACCGCCTGCCCTGCATCTACCTGGTCGACTCCGGCGGCGCCAACCTGCCCCGGCAAGACGAAGTCTTCCCGGACCGCGACCACTTCGGCCGCATCTTCTACAACCAGGCCCGCATGAGCGCCGACGACATCCCCCAGATCGCCGTCGTCATGGGCCTGTGCACCGCCGGCGGCGCCTACGTACCCGCCATGGCCGACGAATCCATCATCGTGCGCGATCAGGGCACCATCTTCCTGGCCGGCCCGCCGCTGGTGAAAGCCGCCACCGGAGAAGTGGTCAGCGCCGAAGACCTGGGCGGCGCCGACGTGCACTGCAAAGTCTCCGGCGTGGCCGACCATTACGCCGAAAACGACGCCCACGCCCTCGACATTGCCCGGCGCTGCATCTCCAACCTCAACCGCCGCAAACCGGTGGACGTGGAGATCCGCAAACCGAAAGCGCCGCTGTACAGCGCCGACGAAATCTACGGCATTGTCGGCACTGACCTGCGCAAACAGTTCGACGTGCGCGACGTAATCGCCCGCATCGTCGACGGCTCCGAGTTTGATGAATTCAAGCGCTATTACGGCCAGACCCTGGTCACCGGCTTTGCCCACATCCACGGCTACCCCGTGGGCATCATCGCCAACAACGGCATCCTGTTCAGCGAATCCGCCCAGAAAGGCGCGCACTTCATTGAGCTGTGCTGCCAGCGCAACATCCCGCTGCTGTTCCTGCAGAACATCACCGGCTTTATGGTGGGCCAGAAGTATGAGGCCGAAGGCATCGCCAAACACGGCGCCAAAATGGTCATGGCCGTGGCCTGTGCCAACGTACCGAAAATCACCGTGCTGATCGGCGGCTCTTTTGGCGCGGGCAACTACGGCATGTGCGGCCGCGCCTACAGCCCGGACTTTTTGTGGATGTGGCCGAACGCCCGCATCTCCGTGATGGGCGGTGAACAGGCCGCCGGCGTACTGGCCACCGTCAAGCGTGAAGGCCTGGAGCGCAAAGGCCAGGACTGGAGCAGCGATGAAGAAGCCAAATTCAAGCAGCCGATCATCGACACCTACGAGCACCAGGGCCACCCCTACTACGCCAGCGCGCGGCTGTGGGACGACGGCGTGATCGACCCGGCCCAGACCCGTGAAGTGGTTGCCCTGAGCCTGTCTGCCACCCTTAACCGCCCGGCCAAACCAACACGCTTCGGCGTGTTCCGGATGTGATGGAGGACATCGCCATGACCGATCAGGAATCAGCGGTTCGCCTCAATCACCGCGCCAAAGGTGTCACCGAAGTGGTCCTCAATCGCCCGGACAAACGCAACGCCTTTGACGACGTGATCATCCAGCAACTGATCAAGGCGCTGGAACAGGTAGATGCAGACAACAACACCCACATCGTGATCCTGCGCTCCGAAGGCAGGCACTTCTCCGCCGGTGCCGATCTCGGCTGGATGCGCCGCATGGCGGACAACAGCCGTCAGGAAAACCTGGACGACTCGCGACAACTGGCGCGGCTGATGAACGTGCTGAACCACTTGTCCAAGCCGGTGATTGCTTTGGTACAGGGTGCCGCCTTCGGAGGCGCCGTTGGCCTGGCCGCCTGCTGCGACATCGTACTGGCCACTGAGAAATCCAGCTTCTGCCTGAGCGAAGTCAAACTCGGCCTGATCCCCGCGGTAATCAGTCCCTACGTGGTGCGCGCTATCGGCGAGCGCCAGGCCCGACGCTACTTCATCACCGCAGAAGTGTTTACCGCCAGAGAAGCGGAACACTTCGGCCTGGTACACCAGGTGTGCGAAGACGAAAGCGCCATGGAGCGTCGCTGCGACGAATTGCTACTGCAGCTTGCCCTCAACGGCCCCGAAGCCATGAAAGCCGCCAAAGATCTGGTATTCGCCGTCAGCCATAAAATGATCGGAGCTGATGTGATTGAAGAAACTGCCCAGCGCATCGCCGACATTCGAGTAGGCGAAGAGGGACAAGAGGGTCTGAGCGCCTTCCTGAACAAACGCCGTGCCAACTGGATTCCGGAGAGCAACTAACATGTTCAGCAAAATACTCATCGCCAACCGCGGCGAAATCGCCTGCCGGATCATCCAGACCGCCCACCGCATGGGCATCCGTGTTGTCGCCGTCTACTCCGATGCCGACGCCGACGCCCGGCACGTGGCCCTGGCCGACGAAGCCTTCAACATTGGCCCGGCCGCCAGCTCCGAAAGCTACCTGCGGGCCGACAAGATCATCGAGGTGGCGAAAGAAAGCGGCGCCCAGGCCATCCACCCCGGCTACGGCTTTCTGTCCGAGAACACCCAGTTTGCCGAAGCCTGCGAAGCCAACAACATCGTGTTCATCGGCCCACCTTCCTCGGCCATCGCCGCCATGGGTTCCAAGTCCGCCGCCAAGTCCATCATGGAAAAAGCCGGCGTGCCGCTGGTACCCGGCTATCACGGTGACGACCAGTCCCCGGACACCCTGCGCAAAGAGGCCGAAAAGTGCGGCTTCCCGCTGCTGCTGAAAGCCGTCGCCGGCGGCGGTGGTAAAGGCATGCGGGTGGTGGAGCGCATGGAGGAGTTTGATGACGCCCTGGCCGCCGCCAAGCGCGAATCCAAGAACGCCTTTGGCAACCCGGACATGCTCATCGAACGCTACCTGACTCAACCACGGCACGTGGAAATTCAGGTGTTCTGCGACAAAAGCGGCAAGGGCGTGTACCTGGCCGAGCGCGACTGCTCGGTACAGCGTCGCCACCAGAAGGTATTGGAAGAAGCCCCGGCCCCGGGCCTTGCCGAGGAAACCCGCAAAGCCATGGGCGAAGCCGCGGTCAAAGCCGCCCAGGCCATCAACTACGTGGGCGCCGGCACCGTCGAATTCCTCTACGACGTGGACGGCTCCTTCTTCTTCATGGAAATGAACACCCGCCTGCAGGTGGAGCACCCGGTCACCGAAATGGTCACCGGCCAGGATCTGGTGGAATGGCAATTGAAAGTGGCCTGGGGCGACCCGCTGCCGCTGGAGCAATCCCAGGTGAAAACCCGCGGCCACGCCCTGGAAGCGCGCATCTACGCCGAAGACCCGGACCAGGACTTCCTGCCCGCCACCGGCACCCTGCGCTACCTGAGCACGCCGGATGAAAGCGCCCATGTGCGGGTGGATACCGGCGTCACCGAAGGCGACGAGATCAGCATCCACTACGACCCGATGATCGCCAAACTGATCGTGTGGGACGAAACCCGGGACCAGGCCATCAACCGCATGGTGCAGGCCCTGGAGCACTACCGCATCGCCGGCGTGAAAACCAACATCCGCTTCCTGCATGCCCTGGCCGACGCCCAGCCGTTCCGGGAAGCAGAGCTGACCACCGGCTTTATCGACGACCACCGCGACCTGCTGTTCCCGAAATCCCGGCTCGACACCCACAAGGCCCTGGTACTGGCCGCCGGCTTCGTGCTGGAACAACGCAAATCCCGGGAAGTGATCAGCACCGACCCCTGGTCGCCGTTTGCCCGCCAGAACAGCTGGCGCATGAACTCCGAATACGCCCAGCCCCTGCAGTTAAAGGTGGGCGACGAGATTCACGACCTGAAAATCCTGGAGCGGGACGACCGCTACCAGGTGTTCGTGGGCGGCAGCGTGTACAACCTCACCGCGCGCCTGGATGACGATTACCTGCAGGCGGTGATCAACGGCCATCGCATCAGCATCCACGGTAACCTGCACAACGACCAGCTGGTGCTCTTCTACGAAGGCGACACCTTCAACTGCACGGTCTATAAAGAAACCTACGGCTTCGAAGAAATGGCCGGCGACGGCAGCCTGGCCGCGCCCATGAACGGCGCCATCGTGGCGGTGCAGGCCAAAGTGGGCGACAAGGTCACCGCCGGCCAGAGCCTGGTGATCATGGAAGCCATGAAGATGGAGCACGCCATCAAGGCCCCGGCCGACGGCGTGGTCACCGAGATCTTCTTCGCCGAAGGCGACCAGGTCTCCGAAGGCGCCGAGCTGATCGCCATTGAAGTCACCGTAGACGCGGAAGAGGAGGCTAGCTGATGGCCTTCCCCAAACAGGTACGTCTGGTTGAGATGAGCCCCCGGGACGGACTCCAGAACGAGCCCGGCGCAGTGATTGCCACCGCCATCAAAACCGGCCTGATCGACCGCCTGGCCAACAGCGGCCTGAGCCACATCGAAGCCGCCAGCTTTGTGTCGCCGAAATGGGTGCCGCAAATGGCCGACGCCGCCGAGGTGATGGCCGGCATCACCCGCAAACCCGGCGTACGCTACTCCGCCCTCACCCCGAACCTGAAAGGCTTTGAAGGCGCCCTGGCCGCGCAAGCCGACGAAGTGGCCGTGTTCGGCGCTGCCTCCGAAGCCTTCACCAAAAAGAACATCAACTGCACCATCGCCGAAAGTCTCGAACGCTTCGCACCGGTGATTGAGGAGGCCCGCAAACACGGCATCCCCGTGCGCGGCTACGTGTCCACCGTGATGGGTTGCCCCTACGAGGGCGACATCGCCCCGGAGCAGGTCGCCTATGTGGCCAAAGCCCTGTACGACATGGGCTGCCACGAAATCTCCCTGGGCGACACCATCGGCGTCGGCACCCCGATCAAAGCCAAGCGCATGCTGGAGGCCGTCGCCGCCCACGTGCCCATGGTCAAACTGGCCGCGCACTTCCACGACACCTACGGCCAGGCTTTGGCCAATCTGTACGCGGTGCTGGAAGAAGGCGTCTCGATCATCGACGCCTCCGTCGCCGGCCTCGGCGGCTGCCCCTACGCCAAAGGCGCCTCCGGCAACGTCGCCACCGAAGACGTGCTATATCTTTTAAATGGGCTAAACATCAAAACTGGCGTGAATCTGGACAAACTGGTCGCCACCGGCGACTGGATCTGCCGCCAGCTCAACCGCCCTAACGGCTCCAAAGTCGGGCAAGCGCTCGGAGGACACTGCACATGAATCAGAACAATAACAACGTCGTCGCCCTGGACCTGCCGATTCCCGAGATCCGCGACATGCCGGAGGACACCCAAAAGTACTTCCAGATCTGCCAGGAAAAGCTCGGCATGATCCCGAACGTGCTCACCGCCTACAGCCAGAACCTCAAGCAGCTTGAAGGCTTCACCCGCCTGTACAACGAACTGATGCTGGGCGAAAGCGAACTGAGCAAGCTCGAGCGGGAAATGGTCGCGGTGGTCGTCTCCTCCGAGAACAAATGTTTCTACTGCCTGGTGGCCCACGGCGCCGCCGTAAGGTTACTCAGTGGCGACCCCCAGCTGGGTGAACACCTGGTGATGAACTACCGCAGCGCCAAACTCGATAAGCGCCAGCGCGCCATGCTCGATTTCGCCTCCCTGCTCACCCGCACACCGGCCCTGGTCACCGAAGACCACACCCAGGCACTGCGGGATGCCGGCCTCAGCGACCGGGGCATCTGGGACCTGAGCAACCTGATCGGTTTTTACAACATGTCCAACCGCGTGGCCATCGCCAGCGATATGCAGCCCAATCCGGAGTATCACAACCAGAGTCGCTAGCAAGCGCGTTCACTTGCCAGCCCTCAATTACAACAACAAATGGAGGCAGAGAGATGAGCAAGACTCTCCCGAGTTACACCAGTGGCATCGCCGACAAGCCCTTGCTGGGCATGACCATCGGCGACATGCTTGACCGCACCGCCGAGAAATTTCCCGACAACGACGCCCTCGTGTGCCTGCACCAGGACATACGCTGGACCTACAAAGAGTTTGTCGACAAGGTCAACGAAGCCGCCCGCGCCTTCCTGGCCATCGGCGTCAAGCGTGGCGACCGCGTCGGCATCTGGTCCCCCAACCGTTATGAGTGGACCGTTACCCAGTTCGCTACCGCCAAAGTCGGCGCCATCCTGGTGAACATCAACCCGGCCTACGGCGTGCACGAGCTGCAATACGCGCTCAACCTGGCCGGCATCACCACCCTGGTCACCGCAGATGCCTTCAAAGGCTCCAACTACCGCAAGATGATCTACGAGCTGGCGCCGGAACTGAAACGCAGCGCCCCCGGCAAACTCAAGGCCGACCACGTGCCAGACCTGCGCGCCGTCATCAACATGCATGAAGACAAGCACGAGGGCATGTGGAGCTGGGCAGAATTCCTCGGTTTCGCCAGCGACGTCTCTGACGACGACCGCAGCCAACGCCAGAACGAGCTGCAGTTTGATGACGCCATCAACATCCAGTTCACCTCCGGCACCACCGGCAACCCCAAAGGCGCCACCCTCACCCACCACAACATCCTCAACAACGGCTATTTTGTGGGCGAGAGCCAGCGCCTGACCGAGAACGACCGCCTGGTGATCCCGGTGCCCCTGTACCACTGCTTCGGCATGGTGATGGGCAACCTGGGCTGCATTACCCACGGCTCCGCCATGATCTACCCCGGCGAAGGCTTCGACCCGAAAACCGTGCTGCAGGCCGTGCACCAGGAAAAGGCCACCGCCCTGTACGGCGTGCCCACCATGTTCATCGCCGAACTGGCCGACCTGGAGTTTGACAGCTACGACCTGTCCAGCCTGCGCACCGGCATCATGGCCGGCTCCATCTGCCCGGCCGAAGTGATGAAAAAGGTCAACGGCAAGATGAACATGAAGGAAGTGCAGATCGCCTACGGCATGACCGAGACCAGCCCGGTCTCCACCCAGACCAGCTCCCAGGATCCGTTCGAGAAGCAAGTCACCACTGTCGGCCGAACCCAGCCGCACCTGGAAACCAAGATCGTCGACCCCGGCACCGGCAACGTCATGCCCCGCGGCGAGATCGGCGAACTCTGCACCCGTGGCTACAGCGTGATGCTGAAGTACTGGAACAACGAAGAAAAACCCACGAAGCCATCGACAACGCCGGCTGGATGCACACCGGCGACCTGGCCACCATGGACGACGACGGCTATGTGCAGATCGTCGGCCGCATCAAAGACATGGTCATCCGCGGCGGCGAGAACATCTACCCGAAAGAAATCGAAGAATTCCTCTACACCCACCCCGCCATTGAAGACGTGCAGGTAACCGGCATACCCGATGAAAAATACGGCGAAGAACTCATCGCCTGGGTGAAACTGGCCTCGGACGTAGCCCCGGTGACCGGTGACGACCTGCGGGAATTCTGCAAAGGCAAAATCGCCCACTTCAAGATCCCCAAGAATTACAAGTTTGTGGACGCGTTCCCGATGACCGTCACCGGGAAGATCCAGAAGTTCAAGATGCGGGAGATTTCCATTGAGGAGATGGGGTTGAAGAAGTAGCCCGCCGTAACTCTATTCGCACCCCTCAAAACCCGGCCTTGTGTCGGGTTTTTTCTGTCGTATAGCCAGTCTGCGCTCTGGGGAATTCGTGATCATGAAGCGCGCTTCGTTTTGGCGCAGCGATATTACAAGAATTCTGAATAGTTGTTTTGCAGGACCATGATTTATGGGCTATTTTGTTGATTAGCTTACAAATCAAGGCGTGATTGTGAAGCTGTCGCGTTTTTGTTGGCGGCGTGACTGCGATCTAATTACTGTTAAATGAGAGAGGCAAATGGAATACATAGTTATCATCCTAATTGTGGTTGGCCTCGCGGTTTGGGCTAGTCGTGCCAAACAGAAAAAGGAAGAAGCCGAGCGAAGGAAGGCTGAAATTTTAAGGATCGCATACAAGGCACAGGATATCGTCGAGAAAATTCAAACAGTTAAAACATCCAGTGCAAAAGCCAACAATTGTAGAAAGGCACGGGAAGTGTTGATGCAAGCCACTGCCTACCCTGAATACCGAGAAGTGATCAAGAATCATGGCGAGCTCGTTGATAGGTTGGAAGCGATAGAGAAGGTGCTGCCAGTGGTCAACCATGTTGAAAAGGCGTACAAGCACCAGTTCAAAGGCAAGGACAAATCAGAGCTTAACTGTTTGCAAGATGCGCTTTATGAGATTCAGACAAAGGGTCTGAGCAATCGAGATTTTGAAGTGGCAATGGTCTTTCCAGAGGGTACAGGAGAATTGATCACCATAGAGGGTATCAAGGATCGTTGTATCCGCTTGGGTTGGGAGCCTGCCTAAATCATTTAACAAGTCGCTGCAGTACGCGGCCGATGGCCGCCGGACGCCCTTTCCATGGCGCCTTCGTCGCCATTCTAAGGCCGCCGCTGAGCTCAGCGTTAATTTTAAACTGGTAAAGGAGTAAGATTTTGACAAGCAAAATAAAAATTCGAATTGGGCAAATTGAAATCGAATATGAGGGCTCTGAAGAATTTCTTAAAGAAGAGCTTCCTGACCTTTTGCAGGCTGTTACCAAATTGCACAAGGAGGCTGGCTCAGTACCGCCTTCCATACCATCTGCGGAAGAACCTAATTCCAACTCAAGTTCACCACCTTCGTTCGATGGAAGCAAGCTGGGCACCACCAATTCTATAGCCGCTAAGCTGGGAGCGAAGACTGGTTCAGAGCTTGCAATTGCAGCCGCCGCGAAGCTCGTACTCGGCTCTGGTCTCGAGCAATTTACCAGAAAACAGCTTCTACAGGAGATGAAAAACGCCACCCAATATTATAAATCTACGTACGGCTCCAACCTTTCGAGCACGATTAAAACCCTCGTCGGGGATCATCGATTTATTGAGCGCTCTAAAGATACGTATGCGTTGAAAGCTGACCTGGTAGCCACCTTGGAATCTCAGCTTGCTTAGTTCCGATGACTTGAAGAGGCTGCTTGCGTCCACTGACCTAAGCAGAAGCACGGCAGTGCTTCTGCTATTGGCATTTGACGATTGCGCGATCAAAAGAGTTTCCGAGTTAAAAATATTAGCTAGGTCTCATGGGCTCCGCCGAATTGAAAAGTGGAACGTATCTCAGGTCCTAAAAGATCTAGGAGATAAAGCTATTCGATTAGAAAAGGGATGGGAAATCACACCTCAAGGTCTTAAGGAGCTGTCAGAAACTGGCTTGCTTACTCAAAGTCCTCTTGTGGTGGCTAATTCAAGCTTGCGAACGCACCTTGTGAATATCAGTCAGCCAAATACGCATGACTTTGTTAATGAAGCTATTGCCGCTCTAGAGCACGGGCTTATTAGGTCAGCAATAGTGTTGAGTTGGGTAGGTGCCGCGTCCACTCTTTATGACTTCGTGATAGCCAAGAAGCTGACGGAATTTAATGCTGAAGCCTTGCATCGTGATAAAAAATGGAGGCCAGCAAAAAATCAAGACGATTTATGCAAAATGAAGGAATTCAATTTCCTGGAAATACTGGAAGCAATTTCCGTGATCGGGAAGAACTGTAAGAAAGAACTTCAAGATTGCTTGTCGAGGCGGAATTCCTGTGGCCACCCCAATTCGCTAGCAATTGGCGAGCATGTGGTGGCGGCACATATCGAAATACTAATTCAGAACGTTTACATGAAATTCTGAAATTAACCAGCGCGTCAACGGGACCGGTTTTCCGCTGCTGCTCCAAATCGGCCCGTTACGCTAGCATTAAGCGTTCGAAGCGGTCATGGAGTTTTAGACAATGGAAACAAGAAAATCATCACGGCTCATAATCGTTAACGAATCAGGACGGTTATTGCTGTTTTTATACAATGACGAGCACCAGTCACCGTTTTGGGCAACAGTGGGAGGAGAGCTGAAGCCTGGTGAAAGCTATGTCGATGCTGCGAAGCGTGAGCTGTATGAGGAAACAGGGCTAATACAGGAAGTTGGAGAGGTGCTAAGAGATCGTGATGAAGTATATGCAGTAGCGAGGTCGGTACCAGCTCGCTGGCTCGAAAAATACTTCTTGGTTAAATGGCCTTCCGGCGCAGACGTATTTGCAGCGAAATGGACGGATGAGGAAAAGAGTACCATTCAAAAATGGCGATGGTGGAGTTTAGCTGAAATGCGCGAAGAAAAAGCTTCTCAGTTCAAGCCAGAGTGGATTCCTGATTTACTTCATCACGTGCTACGTGAAAGCGATTAACAAGTAGCTCCATTTGAGCGCAAAGAGGCGCAGATGAGCCAGATGGTATGAGTAATAGGAAATAGTCAGATGATTCGCGAGTATAGGCAAGCCGATATTGATCAAGTCCTAGCGATTTGGCTTACTGCGTCGACTGAAGCGCATTACTTCATCGAACCTCATTTTTGGGAGTCAAAGGTCAGCGAGATGCGGGATGTATACATTCCTGCATCGGAGACATTTGTACTGGAGTATGAGGAGAAAATTAACGGATTTTATAGCCTGAATGGAAACACTCTGGCTGCGATCTTTGTGGCTCCAGAATCACAGGGCAAGGGAATGGGAACAGCCTTGCTTGATGACGCTAAAAATAGGCGAGAAAGCTTGCAGCTCTCCGTTTACAAAGAGAATTTCCCAAGTATCAAGTTCTATGAAAAACATGGGTTTATTTCCCTTGATGAGCAAATCGACGAGCATACTGGTCACCCTGAACTGATCATGGAGTATCACTCCTAAAAATGTTCTGCGGTCGGTTAAATATTCCGCTGCGCGTCCATATTTTCGGCTAAGCGTGGCGCTAAATATCAAAGGGTTGATCGATGCAAGGTGAGTGTCTCTGCGGAAACGTGCAGTTCGAAATCGATGGGGAGATACCGAACCTCTATCAATGTCATTGTTCGCTGTGCCGAAAAGCCACCGGGGCGGCCGCTAATGCTGCTACTTTTGTGCCGGGCAACAGTTTTCGTTGGGTGTCTGGTCAAAATGAAATCAGGTCTTATCAAAAGCCAAGTGGTTATCGGAGTGACTTTTGTTCAGTGTGTGGGAGTCCGGTTCCCAATATTCTGAGGAGCACCGACATGGTTTGGGTGCCAGCCGGTTTGCTTGATGGATTGGCCACTTCAAGGGTTTCTGTTCACCTCCACACAACATCCGCGGCCCTTTGGGAGGAAGAATCTGCCGAGTGCATTCGGTTCGATGGTGGGCCTGATAGCCTGGAATCACTTAACAAACTGTTGTAGTTCGTTCCAGGCCTCCGGCCCTAAACCGGACGCCCATCTCGCTGCGCTGCATGAGCGCCGCTATACCACGGTGTTAGGCACAAATAAGTATGGGGAAGAAGGATGCGGGTGTTCGCATGGGTGTTACTGGTTGGGACGGCGTCAGTATCGATTGTGGCTGGTCTCGTGCTCTCGAGTTTAAACGTAGGCCAGTCATTAATGGTGACATCGGGACAACTTGGGCCATCTGGTAACTGGGTGCTGTGTTTTTTAGGTGTGTCTATAGGCCTCTCCGCTTTCGTGCTCAGGGGAGTCGATGGAGGTGGTTGGACGATTTCAGTTGTTGGCATAATGACTATTGTGGGAGTTTCTGTTGGCCTCTTTTTGTTCGGGTTCCATGGCTTACTGGCCCTCGGCGTATTTTCGGCAGTCAGTGCGCCGGTACTGATAAGAAGGCAGAGGCTTGGCAAAGGGCGAGGCAGCCCCTAACCAATACAAACACGGCGACGGTTACTGCATTCCGGCTTCGCCTCCATTCCGCAACCGCGCGTGTTGTCAGCGTTAGCCAGGAAGGAACAGAACGGTGAGAACGATACTTCTTGGAAATGCTGGCGCTGGTAAAAGCACTCTCGCAAAGAGATTAATTGCCAAACACCCAGCCCCTCGCCTTTCCCTTGATGAAGTGGCATTTCACAATTGGGCTTCGTCTCCACTCCAAAGCTACCCGTGTTGATAGCGTCAGACCGAGACGAAGACACGGAGCGTCCCCCTGAAAACAAGAGGTCCAAACAGATACATTTACTGATGCTCGTATTTGTTATCTGAAACAGAGAAAGCACGGTTTGGCTGTGGCAGCCTCTGCGAACGGTGTACTTCAGGGAAGAATAGTATTTATGTCCGGAACAGAAACAGAGTGTCGCGATAAAAGTCCGCAAACAATTTCCGTAAGTCAGCGAAGCCCTGCCCTGGGCTTTAGTGTGTCATACAAAAAAAGCATTCCGATCCCCGGTCTGAAACCAAAGTCCCGTGAGGAGCTGGGATATCCGGGAGTTGGCCGTTGGACACGCAGCGCGCAGGCAACAGGATCAAAGATACAGTATCTCATCGGGCTGTTTTTTCTGCTGTTGCCACTGACTGTCTACGCGGTAACGCTGGGCAACTATTTCCATCCTATTTTGTTGTGCGGTCCGTTTTTCGGGATTTGCATGCTTTCCTCTCGACTGAACACCACACGGAAGCTGCTCAAATACGGAGCCACGTTGCTAAAACTGGACACGAAACCTGAGGTCGGTGGCAACGCTTCAGGAATCATACGTTTTCTGAAGCCTCTGCGAGGAAACCAGTCAGTGGAGGTGAAGCTGGTTTGTTATGAGAAAGACGCAATCGTGAGTAGTGATTATCCGTCGCGTGACGCCGAATACTGGAGCATAAAGCAGCAGATTCGGGTGAAGCCCGAAGGCAGGGAGCGTGTTGTTCTGTTCAGTTTTGATGTACCTTCAGGACTGCCCGTTAATGACTTTCCATGTTATTACTGGCTACTGGAATTGCGGGGAACGCATGGTCAGAAAAGTCTGTATCGCTCCTGGCGCATGCCGATCGACTCCACCAATCGTGACCGCTCCGAATAGGACTGAGAGGCCGCGCGGAGTGGTGATTTGCCCCCTCCCCCCGACATACCGGTGAAAAGTGCGGGGTATGTGAAGTGCTCTATGAAACCGCAGAGACAACAAGGAGGTCCCCCCTGAAAACCATCGGCCTGATCGGCGGAATGAGTTGGGAGTCAACCCAGACCTATTACCGGCTGATAAACCAGAAAGTCAGAGACGAACTCGGCGGGCTCCATTCGGCAAAGCTCGTTCTGTACAGCGTGGATTTTGCCGAGATTGAGGCGTTGCAGCACCAGGGGGATTGGGAGGCGACGGCGGACATACTTGGCTCGGTCGGGCGGTCGGTTGAATCAGCAGGCGCCGAGTTCCTGGTTCTCTGTACGAACACGATGCATAAGGTCGCCGCGGAGATTGAGCGGGCGGTGAGCATTCCCCTTCTTCACATTGCAGATGCCACCGCCAAAGTCCTCAAAGAGGATGGGGTAACCTGTGTCGGGCTGCTGGGCACACGATTTACGATGGAGCAGACGTTTTACCTTGGTCGCCTTCAGGATCACGGCATTCGTGTTGTTGTGCCAGAGGAGGCCCAGAGAGAGCGCATTCATTCCGTGATTTACACGGAATTGTGCCGGGGTGTGGTCAAGCCTGAGTCAAAACGCGCGTATCTGGACATAGTGGCCTCATTAGCGGAGCGCGGTGCTCAAGGCGTCATCCTGGGGTGCACGGAGATCGGACTGTTGATTCAGGGCCCGGATACCAACGTCAAACTCTATGACACCACAGAAATACATGCCGAACAGGCGGTTCAGCTTGCCTTGGGACTGACCCCGGTTCCTGGTCATTTACGGCAAACATAACTCCCCATGATGCGCCTCCCCCACATAGAACGCCGGTTTGGTACCGGGAAAGGCCCAGAAAGGGGTCATTTCCGAGGAGGGAAACATGTTCGGGAAACGCGGGTCTCGTAAAGAGGGTCCGGCAATGGTCTTTTCCTGCACCATGGAGATGTACTGGTCGATGGAGTTCTCCAGGGTGTTGCCGTTTATGATGACTTCTGCACCCAGCGTTTTGGCGTACTCAGCCACGCCGGCGGCACTGGACAGGTGCGGCGCATAGGCGTCCACACTCACTCCGTTTTCACTGGTCACCCAGAGTCCTTCGTCGGTATGCACAACGATGGAATGGTTGCCTTCGGTATGGCCGGGGGTGTGCACCAGCGCCACGCCGTCGCCCAACATGATGGAACCGTCAAACTGGATGACTTTGCTCTCGGCAATGCCAGCGATGCCGTTGGGGCAGTACCAGTCCGCCTGGTAGGGGTTCAGATCCTGGGTGGATGCCCATTCGCGCCAGTGCACCAGCAGTTTGGCATTGGGGAAAACGGCGGGCTCGGTACCCGTGCCTAACCAGCGGCGCAGGTCCTGGGTGTGCAGGTGGTCGTAGGTGATGTAGTCGATGTCTTCCGGCTTCAGGCCGATGCTGGCAATGATCTCCGGAACGGTGCTTTGCCGCTGGGTGATCAGTTTGGTGAGAAAGTCCGGGTTCTTGTCCTGCAGGCGTCGGAAGAAAGGCGTTTCGCCGCCCCTTTCGTGGTCGGAGGGTGAGACCAGCAGGGTCTTTACGCCGTCGGGGGTGTCGAACTGCACCACAAACAGGCGATTCTGGATGTGCATGAATTCCACCCATTTTTCCCGGGAAAAGGCGTTGCGCAGGCCGAAACGGGATGGGTAAGGAACCTTGATCAGATCAAACGAACGAAAGTAGCGAGCCTTGGGCCCGGCCAGCATGGCGGCACGGAAGGTTTCTGCCGCAGCGCGTGTGTCTTCCACCCGGGGCTGCTGGCCGTAGGCGTTGCGCGACTGGTCAAAATCGGTGATTTGCTTAAACGTGGTCATGTGTCTTTTCTTCCTGCGTTCATCAGAAGTTGTCGGAACTGAAATTCTTGCGGCCGCGCATAGAGGCCCGTCGGGTCATGTACAAAAAGAAGCCGGGCATGGCGTTGCAAATCTTACCCACGATGCCCTCGTGCCAGGGTAAGAAACACTCCAGCGGGCGTTTCGCGAGTACCGGGCCGAGGATTGTTTCAGAAACTTCTTCCGTGGTGAGGGCCCGTTGCCCGGAGAAGGTCAGTGCGGCATCGTCATCGCCCCGCTGCTGTTCCAGCATGCCGGTTTTGACCGGACCAGGGCCCACCAGGGAGACCGCAATGCCATGGGGGCGAAGATCACCGGCGGCGGCAATACTAAACCCCCGCACCGCAAACTTGCTGGCAGCATAAATGGTTGTGCCTGGTGTGGCATACAGAGAGGCGATTGAGCCGACATTGATAATGTGGCCTTTGATACCTTGGGCGATCATGTGCGCGGCAATGGCGTTGGCACCCAGAATGGCACCCTGCACATTCACGTCCAGCATCAGCCGAACATCCTCACCCTTGAGGTTGCCGGTGCGCCCGCTGCGCAATACGCCGGCCACATTCGCCAGTACGTCAATTGCCTGGCCTTCGCCCTCAAGCTTGCGGACCAGGCTTCGCCATTGCGTTTCGTCGCGCACATCCAGGGCTTCGCAACGTACGCACGGCTGATGCTCCCAGCGTTGTTGCAGCGCCTTAATATCAAGATCGGTGGCGATAACCTGATGCCCTTTTTGAACGGCCAGTTCAGTCAGGCTGGCACCGATACCGTTGGCTGCGCCGGTTACCAATAGCTGCATGTTTCCATCCTCGTAACCCTGTTGTTGTAGACCTACTTTGGCGAAATGATGAGCGACTTGCTTGACAGTGGCTGCCATCAATTTAACACTTTACGCCAAATGGCTTGACGGATATCCAAAATGCCAAAGAATGCTCCCCATCGACGCCGGATACCCGCCAGCTTCGCTCTGGCTCTGTATGAGTACCTGGACGCAAAGGGGCTGGATAGCGATGCATTGCTGCCACACCCCCGGCCCCCGACAAACATCGCCTTGAATGCGGATTTACCCATTGATGACTGGCGTGGGCTGCTGGATTGCGCGGCGGGCCACCTGAATGACCCGCTGCTGGGGCTCCATTTGGGGCAGACCCTGAGCCTGCGCCACGTTGGGGTGCTGGGTTATGTGATCATGGCGTCGCAGAATCTGGGGGAAGCGTTGAATCGCCTGGACCGGTATCAACGGCTGGTATACGACGTGACCCCAATGGCAATCAGGGCCAGCGGTGGTGGCGTAGAGCTTGTGTGGGATGCCGAACATGGCCGGCCAGGGCCGCTGGTGGATGAAACTGCGATCACGGCGTTGGTGCACCTGTGCCGGGGGCTGACGCGCCCGGGGCTGTCGCCGGCTTATGTTTCCTTTATCAACCCGACGCCTGCGGTTACCCGCGAATACACGGAATTTTTCGGCTGTCCGGTCGAGTTTGAGCAAGTGGATACGGTGATACGTCTGGATGCACAGACTCTGTTGGAGCCTCTTCAAACGGCAGATCCGGCCATGCTCGCCATTCTGGAGGAACAGGCAGATGCCCTGCTTGCGCGCCTGCCGGATCAGTCACCCTTGATTGATGAGGTGCGCCGTCGCATTGGGCGACTGCTGCCTGAGGCCAGTCCGGAGATTGGCTGTGTTGCCGAAAGCATGGACTTGTCTGTGCGTACCCTGCAACGCCAACTCACGGCCACCGGCACCAGCTTTCTGAAAGAGGTGGCGGCGGTGCGCCAGGAAATTGCGGAACGCTATCTGCGCGAAACCCGCCTGGGGCTGGTGGATATTGCGTTGCTACTGGGCTACTCCGAGCACAGTGCATTCACCCGCAGTTTTATCCGCTGGACCGGTATGACACCGCAGGCATATCGGCAGCGGCATGGCTGAGCGCCAGACAGGACGTCGGTTTATTTATCCTGATCCTGCTGGCCGCCAGCGGCGCAACAGGTGTCCCCGTTGTTGGCATACATCCATGGGCGTACCCGCGTACTGACTGGTCCCTCCGGCCCCTGAAAATACCATTCGTTACCGCTGGCCAGGTTGCTATAGGCAATGACCTTGTGGTGCATCAGGTCTTCCGGCGTTTCCGGTGCACCGTGAGCCCGGACGTATTCCGGAGAAGCGCACACCATCAGCCGGGTGTTGGTGAGGCGACGGCTCACCAGGGTGGAGGTTCGCAGGCTGGCAATACGAATGGCCAGGTCAAAGCCTTCTTCAACGATATCCACGATGCGATCAGACAACTCGATGTTCAGTTCCACATTCGCTGTCAGGGAAAGCCGGCGAGTGGTGCGATGCAGCGGTCGCACCGTAAGGCGCGATTCCAGCTCGTTGACGTAGCGCGATACCGCCGCTTTGGACATACTCATGGTCTCGGAGGCGGCGACAAAACTGGCGGCTTCTGTTTCGCTGATATTCAGCGGTGCCGGGCGCGCATCGGTTGACCGGCTTGTGGCCGCTCGCTAAACAGTCCATTGAACTCAACCCCAAGGAGCAACGCGCCATGACCAGTCTGTTCGTCTCCCACGGCGCCCCCACCTTTGCACTGGAGCCGGGCCTGGCAGGCCCGGCCCTCACCCGGCTGGGGCAACAACTTCCACGGCCGGCTGCCGTGCTGGTGGTGTCGCCCCACTGGATGACACCCGAGGTACGGGTAGGCCTTACAGAAACACCGGCAACCATCCACGACTTCAACGGCTTCGAACCCGCGCTTTATGAGCTCGAATACCCGGCGCCGGGCCACCCGGCTTTGGCCAGAATGGCGCTTTCTCTGCTTGAGGAAGCGGGGTGGAAACCGGTCGCCGACGCCCAACGCGGCCTCGACCACGGTGCCTGGGTGCCGTTGCGGCACCTTTACCCGGATGCGTCCGTGCCGGTATTCCAGGTATCCCTGCCGGACTGGCTCGACAGCCACTCTGCCTGGCGCCTGGGCCAGACGCTCGCTCCATTGGAAAAGGAAGGTGTTCTGATCGTCGGCTCCGGCAGCCTGACCCACAACCTGTATGAGGTCCGCTGGCGCGACGAACAGGCAAGCGAATACGCCCGGGAGTTCAGCCACTGGATTCGGGAAGCGGTGATTGCAGGCGATCAGGAGAGGCTGGTAAACGCCCTGACCCTGGCTCCGCATGCTCGCCGCGCACACCCCACCGTTGAGCATTTCCTGCCACTACTGGTTGCCCTTGGTGCGGCTGGTTCCAGTGCCCGGGCCACGGTTATTGAAGGCGGCATTGAGCACGGGGTGCTTTCGATGGATTCGTTTGTTTTCTGATAGGCGGCTCCGAACTGCATCCGGAGATTCTTGATCGGCTTTTAAAGGGCAGGCTAAAACCCGTTCAGAGACTCCGTTTTTGCTCGTACATTTTCGAATCGGCGCGTCCAAGCAGATTGCGCGCCGTGTGGCCGTCTTCCGGGTACAAGGCAACACCCACGCTGAAGGAAATCAGCACTCTCTGGCCTTCCAGCACCATGGGCGCGGCCATTACCTCGCGGATTTTGCCAACGGCAGCCTCCGCTGCGGCAAGATCGCCGATGTCCGTCAACAACACGGTGAATTCGTCGCCGCCCATGCGCGCAACGGTGTCTGTTTCGCGGGTGCACTGTTCCAGCCGGCGGGCGGTTTCGATCAGCAGCTGGTCGCCGGCTTCATGTCCCAGGTTGTCGTTGATCTGTTTGAAATCGTTGAGGTCCAGATACAACAGCGCCACCTGGCTGTTATGCCGGCTGGCTGATTTGAGGGCAGTTTCCAGCCGATCGTAAAACAGTGACCGGTTGGTCAAACCGGTCAATGGGTCGTGGTGGGCAAGAAAACGCAGGTGATCTTCCGCGCGCTTACGCTCGACAACGGTTGCAACCTGGGTCGCAATGAACTGAAGCAGCTCCTGGTCGGCAGTGCGATCATGGGTGTGTTCTGATGGGCTCTCAATCACCAGCGCGCCCAGTACCGAATTGTTTGAGATCAGGGGCACACCCAGCCAGTTCATGGGGCCGGGCGATTTCAATCCATCCATCGTTGTCGCCCCAAGGCCCGGTTGAGCAGGGTCCCGTGAGGTCAGTATGGCCTGCCCGGAGCCGATCACCTCGGCCAGGGCGGTGCCGGGTTGCATCGGGCCTTCAATCCAGTCGTTTGCGCGATCAGCTGACCAGTCCGGAACGGTCAACACCGCCTTCACCGGATCATAGAAGACCAGGTGCAGATCGTTGTGCGGAAACAGCTCTGTAATCACTTGCCGCACACCGTCGCAGATCCCACGCAGGCTATCGGCACTGTGCGTAGCTTCAGATATCCGGTAGAGCGCATCCCGGGTCTGATTGGCGCGCCGCAGAGACGTCACATTGCGGGCCAGGCCAATTCGCAACCGGTCGTCTTCTGACCAGCGCGCGGACCATAATATGTGAACCGCGTGGCCCTCTTTATGGAGGTATCGGTTTTCAAAGTTGGTGTGGGCCTGGCCCTGCATAACGCGGTTGGCTTCAGCGTAGGTGCGCTCACGGTCATCAGGATGAAGGTAATCGAAGATCAGCGTGCCGATCATTTCAGAGGCGGTGTACCCAAGCAGCGCTTCACAGGCGTCGCTGACAAACACAATATTCCCGGATTCATCCACAACGAATACCGGATCGAGCAACAGATTGACCAGTTTGGGATACAGGGTTTCGAGATCGACAGGCATAGGCGCAGCCATTTACTTCACATGTGAAAGTATATTTCACTAGCATAATCGGGAATGGGCGCAACGGATAGCCACTTCTCCGCCAAAGGGCAATCAGGTAAAACCCGTCTACTCTCAGCCATTCAACTGGAGGACGGCAGGTTGCCACCCAGCATGTTTTCAACCACGGCGGCATTATAGAAGGTTTCCACCGTGTGTATTTTTTCATTCCGGACACGAAACCAGACCGCGAGCCGCACATCCCCGATCGGTTTGAAATGGGTCTGATAGTCCAGAATGGCGTACACGTGCTCGCCGTCGGCACTGAGCTGACGAATAACCAGATCCTTCTGGATGGCCGCCATGCCAAATTGGTACGACAGCATGTCGTCGGGCCGAAGAAAGCGCATGTTCGGTCCCACATACTCAAACCCTTCCGCCACCAGCAAGGTCTTGGCCTCATCAAAACGCTGGGCCTGAATGTCTGCGATAAACTGCGCCACGATGTCTATTGGCTGCATGAGTAGGCTCCGCTTTTAAGGTTGGGACGATTGAGGGCTGGATTTACCTGATGGTGACAACGATACCTTGCCAGAGCCGCCGGTGCATTCCCAGCGTTGGAAATTACCGGCCCGAAGATCTAGTTTTATAGGCAAGGAGGAGCGGGCCATGGATCAGGACACCGTCCAGGAATCGGACAACAGCTTGCCGGAACACAGCGAGGGCATCCGGGTCGGCCGGCCGTTGATTGCCGCCCCATACGACGGGGTTTACCCGGCTTTTTTACCGCCAACGTCTTTGTCGGTCGCCTTCAGCATGGCACGAATGCGTTCGATGTGGACTTGTGAGTCCTTGGCCCGCTGGGAGATCGACGAGGGCATTTTCTTGCTTTCATTCTTGCTCATGGTGACGAGCAAATTCTGGCGCTCTTCAAACATTCTCAGCGCCACCCAGAGCGTTTCCTCAATTTTTTCCGTTTGTTGAGCCAGCAGCGCCAAGGACGTAAAGGCATGGCCGGTGTGGCAGCGGTATCGCAGGAGGTTTCCCTCTGCCATTTGCCAGAGCACCCCACCACAGTCCGGGCAGTTGTACGGCACCTGGTGCCCGAGGGCCTCGACCGCCGGTAAATCGCTCAACACCCGCAGTGCGATCTTTGCCTCGATCACAATGTCGTCCGGAACCGGCTTGCGCTCGGGCAGCTCTCTGGCGAGCAGCTCGGCAAGCAACTCCCCCATTTCGCTGATCGGCACACAATAATCGGCGCCCACATTCGCGATTACGGAGCGTGGCATGTCCGGATACGCTGCCTCCTCAGGATCTTGCGCAATGCACACGCCCCCGCAGCGTTTGATGGCCATCATGCCGCTGGTACCGTCGTCCAGATAACCGGTCAGGATGATGCCGATCACCCGGTTGCCATAGGCCACGGCTGCGGAACGGAACAGCGGATCAATCGCCGGCCGCGACCGGTTTTCCCGGGCGCCTTTGGTGACGAGGATCTTGCCGTGGTCTATCAGCATGTGTTGATCGGGTGGCGCCAGATAGATCTGGCCGTTCCTGAACGTCTGCTTGTCGCGGGCCTGCTCACAGGGAAGTCTACCGTTCTGATTTAAAACGTGGGCAAGGGCTTCGCCGGTGGTGTTCATGCCCATATGGTTAACAATGAAAATGGGGGCCGGGAAATCCTCAGGCAGCTGTGCAACCAGCTCCTTCAATGCGGCCATGCCACCAGCGGAAGCCCCGATAACAATGGGCATCGCATTGCTGATCTGATTCATCACCACCTCCATCCATGAAGCAGGTTCGAAAAACCGGGTTGTACATCGCAGAATCAAATCTGAGGCTGCGGATAGACATATTGGCCATATTTAATATAGTTCTGCGACTGCGCATTCGCAAAAGCGGGCTACAGTGATCTTAGGGGCGCAATGTCAGGGCGCAACCCGACATCCCTTGAAAACACTGGCTCTGCCCCCATCTACAGGATAATGCGATGCCTGCGTCCATGGGCCGGACATCCTCCCTTTTCAATGCAACCATCTCAGGGAAAGAGCACTATGCAAATCCTTCGCAAACCCTTTCAACAGCGGACTGTCTGGCAGCTGGCGTCGCTGATGGCACTGGTGTTGTTTCTCAGTGGCTGCGGGATCAATAACATCCCCACCTACGATGAGCGAGTCACCGCTGCCTGGTCTCAGGTGGAAAACCAGTACCAGCGCCGCGCTGACCTGATTCCCAACCTGGTGGAGACTGTCAAGGGTTTCGCCGCTCAGGAGCAGGAAACCCTGACCGCAGTGATTGAAGCCCGCTCCCGGGCCACCTCGATTCAGGTGGACGAAAGCATTCTCAACAACCCCGAGCGGCTGCAACGGTTCCAGCAGGCCCAGGGTGAGTTGAGCAGCGCCCTGAGCCGTCTGATGGCAGTGTCTGAGCGTTACCCGGACCTGAAATCGAACCAGAACTTCCTGGCCCTGCAGTCACAGCTTGAAGGCACCGAGAATCGTATTGCGGTCGCGCGCCGGGACTTCATTCAGGCGGTAGAGCGCTACAACACCGAGCTGCGCACCTTCCCTGGCAAAATCTGGCACAGCATTTTGTACAGTGATCTGGAACCACGCGCCAACTTTGAAGCCACCGCGCCGAATGCCGACCAACCGCCTGCGGTGTCGTTCTGATGGCGGCCGTGCCTCGCAAAAGCCTGCTACTGACCCTGCTGCTGTTGCTCCCGACTGCGGCCTGGGCCCAGTCAACGCCTGACTTTCCCGAACTGACGGGCCGGGTGGTCGACCGGGCAGATTTACTGACCCCGCAAGTGGAAACACGCCTGGCCCAGATGCTTCAGGCCCACGAACAGGCCACCACCGAACAGGTGGTGGTGGTCACCCTGCCCGATCTGCAAGGCTATCCGATTGAAGACTTCGGCTATCAGCTGGGCCGGCACTGGGGGATTGGTCAGGCCGGCGAAGACAACGGCGCCCTGCTGATCGTGGCGCAGGATGAGCGCAGAGTGCGTATAGAGGTAGGTTATGGCCTGGAAGGCCGGCTCACCGACGCCCAATCGTCCACCATTATCAATCGCGTGATCACCCCGGCGTTCCGTGAGGGGGACTTTCAGGGCGGCATCATTAACGGCGCCGCGGCCATGATTCAGGTGCTCGGTGGCGAGCCCATGGCGGTACCACAGGGTCAGCCTGGTGCCGTTCAGGAAAAGCCTGAGGCGGGCATGGTGGCGCTGTTCTTCATCCTCATGATGGCGGCCGTGTTCTTTATCGGCAGTTCCGGCGGCCGTGGTGGGCGCGGGGGCGCCGCCCTGTTGGGTGCGGCGCTGCTGGGCGGTGCCATGGGCGGCCGCGGCGGCGGCTTCGGGGGCGGTGGTTTTGGCGGCGGCGGTGGCGGCTTTGGCGGCGGGGGTGCCTCCGGTGGCTGGTAACTCCACTCTGGTATCCGCGCCCGCTGCATTCCCTCACCTGCATATGAGAGCCACAGAATCATGACATTACTCAGCAATACCGATCAGCAAGCCGTTACCGAAGCCATCAACGAGGTGGAGCGGGAAACCGACGCCGAACTGGTCACCGTACTGGCGGCCCAGGCCGACAACTACAGTTATATCCCCCTGCTCTGGGCCGGCATTCTGGCGTTGCTGGTGCCGGGCATTGCCAATTACTTCGGTGGCTGGTTTGGTGCCGACATGCTGTTGCTGGCGCAGTGGGGTACCTTCACGGTGCTCAGCCTGCTGTTCCGGGTGCCGGGCATCAACACCCGGCTGGTCCCCCGGCACGTGCGGTACTGGCGGGCCTCCAACCTGGCGCGGCGGCAGTTTCTGGAGCAGAACCTGCACCACACCGAAGGCGGCACCGGTATGCTGATCTTCGTCTCGGAAGCCGAACACTATGTCGAGATTCTGGTGGATCAGGGCATTGCTGACGTTCTGGACAATTCGGTGTGGGAAACCATCGTGGCGGATTTCACCGCCAAGCTGCGCGACGGCCAGACCAAGCAGGGATTTCTTGACTGTATTGCTGCCTGTGGCAAGCTCTTGAAAGAACATGTACCCGCTACCCACGAGCGCAACGAACTGCCCAATCACCTGGTGATCCTGCCCTAGCCACAACGGCAGTCACCCTGCGCTCCAATTGCACCCGGGAGCCGAGACTATGGGGCAACAGAACGCCGAGCCGACATTTGAGCTGGCCTTGCGTCAGCTGGATGCAGCGCTGGGTGATTTTACCCGCGCCCGCAGCCAAGACCCCAAGGCCTCCAGCCTTGCCTTGCTGGAACGCGCCCGAATACTGATGACGCTACCGGGCGGCTTCGACGCCCTGTACCGGCGCGTTCGGTCGCTGGAATCCGCCGGTATCTTCGGCACCAGCGACTGGGCCCAGCCGGCGACCCTCCAACCGGCACTGGCCAAGCACTCTCTGCGCGAAGCCGGCCCAGTAACAACCATCGTCGAGGCCATCAGCGAGCTGAGAATGCTGGCCGTTACCCGGGGGGATTACTTCCATAAGGGCATTTCTGCCGAGCAGGCACGCTACTTCCTGACTCAGGTGATGGCGCTAAACCTCGACTTGCTATCTGGCCCGCTCACCGAGGCCGACCGGGAACGCCCGAAACAGCTCGGAAAGATTGTTCAGGAACTCTACCAGTACCTGGTGTCTCATCTCGGCTACGAGAGCCTGCTGGACAGCCTGGTGGCAGAGGTCTGGCGGTTACTGGACCAGGGGCCGGTGCAGGTGGACAGCATCTGCGACATGATCGGACAAATTGCTAAATGCCTCTATGATCCGAAAATAGCGACTAATGACAACGCTGATGCAACTCGCCTGGTCAACGCCCTGTTTGCACCCACACCGGCCAGCGCCGAAGACCCGGGCCTGCAGGTCTACGAACAGCGGCTGAAGGAGATGGACGATATAACCCTTGCATCTGAAGCCACCTGCTTTGCCCGCAGCATGCACGATACCGGTCTGGCCTCGGCTTACCGCGCAGTTATGTTGAGGTTTCTGCGCAACGTTAAACAGGACGATCTGATACCCACTCTGCTGGGACTGACCATAACCGGGTTGGACGATCTCTACTGCTATACCGACCTGGTCCACGCTCTTATTGATGAAGCCATCTACCCAGAAACCTGCCAGGCGGTGTATGGCCTGACCATGATGCTGGAGCGGGGCTCCTTGTTTACGCCATCTGTGGCCCAGGCCCTCTGGCGGCAAATCAAGCTGCACCCCTCGGCGGAGACTGCTGACATCCTGCAAGAGGCCTTTGGCGATGCTCAGCCGCCGCGGGTGTTTCTGTTGGCCGGTGTTATCAACCTGTTAGGGCTGCCGCTGGGCGTGGGCCAGGGCAACAACCCCACCTGCCAGTCTGCCATCGGGCTATCGGTGTGGGCGACCAATGAGGCCGACTACCTGCTTCAGGTGCTGACCTGGGCCGCCCGGGACGACGAAGTACTAACTCGCTTTGAAGGCGAAACGGTCTCTTCCAGAGATCTGCAGCCCGGGCTGGTCAAAGAAAGGCCAATGGATGTGGACCCGGTCTCCCTGATCCTCATTCCCCACCTGGACCGCCTGTACGGAGAAATGTGGCGCCGCTGTGAAGACCGGGACGACGATGCCCATCGCTGGATCAATCCGGAATTCTATGGCTGGTGGGTCAGCCATGGCTTCCGCGTGGTGGCCGATATTCACACCGGTGAGGTACAGGACTACGAAGGCTTCATCCGGCACTTCTACGCCAGCTACCACCCCTTCTACAACGGCCACATGCCAGTGATTCACGCCCAGCCTGCGGGCATCGCCGTCACCGACAGCGCGGCACGCTTTGTCGGGCGTCACGCCATCAACATCTTGAGGGTCGGCCTAAGCCCTCGCAATGAGATGCGGGTGTACTTCTTCAACCCCAACAACGACAGTGGCCAGAACTGGGGCCAGGGCATTACCTGCTCTACCCGGGGCAACGGCGAACATCGCGGCGAAGCCTCCCTTCCCATTGCCGAGTTCACCTCACGATTGTATGTATTTCACTACGACACCCTCGAGCTTGGCGACCTGACGGCCATACCGGATGAGGAAGTGGCCCGTGTGATGGAACTTGGCTACACCAGTTGGGCAGCCTAGCAGGCATTTCTCCCATTGTTTGCTAAGCTAAGCGGGGACAAAACAACAAAGGTGAACACCATCAACCTGGCCATTGCCGGCCTGAAAGCCAAAGACATCATGGGTTACTGTTTGATGCTACTGATCATCACCGGTGTGATTATCAGTATTGGCCTGACCTGGCTCTGAGGTACTCGGGGCGTTGGCAGCGAACACGATCGAGAGTCGCTGCCAACGCCCATCCTATCGCTACGAAGCGCTAACGGCGGGGAAAGATAACCCGGTAAACACTGCGCCACACCACAGAATCCAGCGGTGAAAAGCGTATGGCCCGAACAATGGCGCCCCAGGCGGTCGCTGCCCTGCCAGTCACAGCAAAATAGCGGGCTTTTCGGCAGTAGAAGCGGGCCAGGCCCCAGCGTATTTCCGAAGGTTTGAGCACACTCCCGTATTCCTCGATAAAATCCCGAACGATATTCTCGTTCGCCGCAAATCGGCGTTCCTTGTCGCTGGAAATCTGGTCTGGCATTACCCGGTAATAGCCCCAGTACTCGGGAACATAAAGGAACGTATAGCGGGCTGAAAAGCGCAGCCAGATATCGTAATCGTCTGCCACGCCGTAGCGGCCGGAAAACCCACCCATGGCGTCGAAACATTCCCGCCGTGCCATCACGGTATTGATGCTGACACTGTTGTCCACCAGCATCTGGCGGGCAATCCGCCCAGAGTAACGGCGCATATTCTTGCGGGACAGCTCGCGGCCCTGCTCATCGATCATGATTTCATCACTGTGAAGCACATCCACCTCTGGATGATCCTTCATCAGCGTGACTTGCCGCTCCAGCTTCTCGGGCACCCACAGGTCATCAGAATCGAGGAAGCATATGAATGCCCCGCGAGCACTCTGAAGCGCTAGATTGCGGGCGATACTCTGGCCCTGATTGTCCTGGAAATAGTAGTGAATACGGTCATCTTCCAGATAACGGGACAGCCTTTCACGTGTACCATCCTGAGACCCGTCGTCGATGATCAACAGCTCCCAGTGCTTATATGATTGAGCTAACACAGATTCGACAGCCAGTGTGATGGTGTGCTCACGGTTGAAGGTGGGCGTGATGATGCTGATTAGTGGTTCTGAAGCAGCCACAAGAGTTCCTTATCAGTCGGCTGAATGCTGTGTTTTCGGCCTGCCAGAGCGCAGCGCCATCCACCACGAAGAACAAGTGACCAGTGACCAGTGACCAGTGACCAGTGACCGTCGGGAGCATACCTGGTTGTTTGGTTACGTGTTAGCTTTGGCATCACGTTAATTCGCCCTTTGAGTCGCGCTCAACACATAGCTCGGTGGGTGGCCAAAGCCAACATAGTGATGCGCCTTCTTAAAAGTCATGCCCCAGGCTTGCGACTTTATCGAGCACGAACCCATGACCGTTCAAATATATGGATACTCGAACAGTCCTCCCATGGCGAAAATGAAGAACGTACCAATGCAGATGCTGGTTGTACTTAACATTTCGTAGCTCACTCCACTGCAGCCGTCTTTTTCCCTGCCAAATACTCTGGAAATTAAGAGTTTCGTCATCAAAATATCCCTTTGTCCAGAATACTTCAGCCCAGCCCCAGATCGAAAACACTCCAAACATCTGAATTAGCAGAACGATAGGAACGTCTTGACCTCTATGATCCACGAAGAACAATACCCAAATCATTCCCGCGGCAATAAGCGTTGAAATTAAACTGGTACCAATCAGAAACCAGCCAAAGAAAAGCTTACCTTCAGTGTCTGCCTCTGCTGACCTCATTGCCGCATTACTGATGATGTAGTAGGTGAGATAACTGCCTAAAACACCAACTATGATCTTACCGAGAACTTCCATATTTGTTTACTTGGCAGGCTGAGGTAACCGGAGTCGAAGGAGCGATGTCAAGGGTGCCCAATGAATTGGAGGGAAGTCCACCGTGGACTTACCCCAATCAAATGAAGCACTCTGTTATCAGTTTTTCCGCTGGTGTAGATAACCACCTGCCAGGCTTGCGGGTACGATCAAGATCGCTGTCGCAATGAGCAGCCAGAAGTGGTTGGCTGCGTACACATAGTTTGTATAGTGCATAAGCCAAGCGTTAAGCACCAAGGATACAAGGCCGACAAGAAAGGAATTGACCATCCCCTCTTTCGCAACCGCCATTGCTATGTAACCTCCTGCAGCAACTCCGAGCAAGGTTAAGAACAGCGTAATCGCGATTGACGATGGATACTCGAAAAATGCCACCAACACGCTGTTCCCATACACGAACAGAAAAGCAATAATCAAAAAGATAGCCATAATGAAGCTGGCTGCTTGCGACGCAATCAAGCCAGCGGTCACACTTAAGACATTTACTCGTTTACTCATTGATTCCTCTCATAATGCCTGCATTTGCGGCTGGCCTGGAGCTCGGCGGAAGTCCAGCGTCCCGTTGATTGTATGGTTAGGTATAGTTCAATCACCGCCACCAGAATCACCGGTTGAGTCCAGATGAGCGGACTGCTTCGACCTATTACACCAGGCCCCACCGTAACCGCCGGCACCTTCATTTCGGCTCGTATTCTTCCAGGCCGCATCAGACGCCATAAATGCAAAAGCACACAGGAGCGAAGCCCCAACAGCGGCCACTCTATGGGTAAAAAACTCCTGATACTCAGCCAAATATCGCACTTCCTGCTGTGACAGAAAATTCAGCATCAACCAACCTGCACCAACGAAAAAGAGCAGATATCTCACTGTTAGTGGAACGTAATGGTTCATACTTGGTTTCTGCATAAAGCTATGCTCACCGGGTGTTTTTTCGATGTCGGCTTTTTCAGCCTTACATACAAAAGGTGACAGAGGGTAATATCCGGTGCTGCTGATTGTTATGCATTCACATGCACTCCACTACAGATGTATTGCAAATTTCACCACCTTTCCCATCATTCTCTTTTTTCCATGCCGAAAATGCGTAATTAAACGACTCAGGATAAACTGCGCCTTTATCAAGACTCTCCATTACACTGCCACTCAACGCTTTATCGGTGATTGCCATGTGGTGAACTAAACGCACAACTTGCCACGCAGCATCGCCATTATTCCTTCCTACCACTTCGATATGATAAACACCGGTCGGTGTTGCATTGTCGTGATGGTGGATAACCACCCATCGACTCATGTATTGAGTCGATTCGATAGACCAAATTTCAGCATTGCGCGCGCCCAGGTCTGCAGAAAAAGCATTGAATGCCCACAAGCTTAACGTCGAGAATAGCAATCTATGCACAACCCCTCCCTGATGCATAATGCCTTGGTTTAGCGACAGCCCGACAAGGGCGTCCGTTGGCGGCCGCAGGCCGGAATGGCATTCCCAAAAAAGACACACCTAATTAGCTAGCCACGTCAAACTCTAGCGGAGTCCTGTAACCAAAGCTACTTTGGAGCCGTTGGGTATGATAGAACCGCTCTTCGGGATAGCGGGGCCAACTACATTAGCGCAGCCTGCAGCTCTTAGGGGAACTGATCAA
>JAGYIS010000008.1 GCA_018402255.1 Marinobacter sp. | reverse complement strand
GCCCCTCAAGCGAGATGCGCATTCTACAGACCTCAGCCGAGGTGTCAACGGTTCGCTTTAAGTTTTTCTCAAAGCCGTCAACACACCCCACTACCGTGGGGCCCGAGAGCCTTTCAGTTTAGCTCCACTGTGACCTGCTTCGCCACTTCTATCGCGCGTTTACGAGCATCTTCGATACTACTACCTTTTGCGAGCGCCACACCCATGCGGCGACGTCCGGTTAATTCAGGCTTTCCAAACAGGCGAATCTGAGTGTCTGGCTCAGCCAGTGCCTGCTCGAGCCCGGAAAACGATACATTGCCAGAGTCTCCCTCCGGCAGGATAACGGCAGATGCGGTCGGCCCTTGCTGACGAATGGCCGGTATCGGCAACCCCAGAATTGCACGGGCATGCAAAGCAAACTCTGACAAATCCTGAGACATCAAAGTAACCAGCCCGGTATCGTGAGGGCGCGGCGACACTTCCGAGAACCAGGCGTCATCACCCTTGATAAAGAGCTCCACTCCATAAAGGCCGTAACCACCGAGATTCTCTACCACAGCACGGGCAATGCCCGTTGAACGCTCAAAGGCTTTCTCAGACATAGGGTGCGGCTGCCATGACTCACGGTAGTCTCCATCCTCTTGCCGGTGACCTATGGGATCGCAAAATGAAATACCGTCACGATGACGTACGGTAAGCAAAGTGATTTCATAATCGAAATCGACAAAACCTTCTACGATAACCCTTCCTTTACCCGCACGCCCTCCCGTCTGGGCATAATCCCATGCCGGCTCAATGTCGGCGTCGGTCTTTACGGTACTCTGGCCTTTGCCCGACGAACTCATCACCGGCTTCACCACCAGCGGCAGACCAATCTCTTTTACAGCAGCAAGATACTCGTCCCGGTTTCCGGCAAACCGGTAGGCAGACGTCGCCAAGCCGAGTTCCTCTGCCGCCAGGCGACGGATACCCTCTCTGTTCATGGTCAGATTGACGGCTCGCGCCGTGGGCACCACGTTGTAACCCTGCTCTTCCAGCCGAACCAACTCACCGGTGGCAATCGCCTCAATCTCCGGAACAATAAGGTGCGGCTTCTCACTTTCAATAACCTGCCGCAAGGCATCACCATCCAACATGTCGACCACGTAGCTTCGATGGGCAACCTGCATGGCTGGAGCGTTGTCATAACGATCCAGGGCAATCACCTCTACCCCGTAGCGCTGCAGTTCGATAACCACTTCCTTACCCAGCTCTCCCGATCCACAAAACAGAACCCGGGTTGCCCCCGGTTTGAGGGGAGTACCAATTCGTACCGTATTGTCGAAGCCAGTCATTCGGTCTGATTTCCTGTGTCTGTTAAATGGCGACTTTCTTTTCTCGCTCAGCTACTTTGAGCAGCACCTCTCGGCGCTCATCATTCGTCATGGTCGTCCAGCGAAAAATTTCATCACCGGAGCGCTGGCAACCTATGCAGATATCATTTTCATCCAGCGCGCACACGCTCACGCACGGCGAACGAACTTTATCGGAGACTTTCATGTTCAGAGCTCAACTTTTTGCAGGCTAGCCATGTATCGCTCGGCATTCTTTACGTAATGCATGGCACTCAACTCAAGCATTTTCTTCTGGTTGTCGTTCAGTTCGCGCCGAATTTTGCCAGGAGAGCCCACCACCATGGAGCCGTCCGGTATTTCCATCCCTTCCGGTATCAGCGTGTTCGCGCCAATCAGGCAGTGTTTTCCGATTTTCGCGCCATTGAGAACAACCGCATTGATGCCAATGAGCGAATAGTCTCCAATCTGACACCCGTGAAGCATGGCTTTGTGGCCAACGGTGACTCCCCGGCCGAGGCTCAGCGGAATTCCCGGGTCGGTGTGCAGAACAGACCCATCCTGAACGTTGGATTCAGGGCCAATGGTGATCAGCTCGTTGTCGCCCCGGATAACCACATTGAACCAGACACTGGATTTCTCCATGAGCAGCACGCTGCCGATGACCGTGGCGTTATGAGCAACAAACTGACCATCACCTTCTTTAGCGGGGATTCGCTGATCAAGACTGTAGAACATGCATTCCTCCAGATTAAGCTAGCGGGGCGGCTCAAGAATATCGATCCTGGCATCGTACACAGCATTCAAAAAATCAACCAGCACCACTGCGGACAGCCCCCAAATCTGATATCGCTCCCAACGGTAACAGGGTACATAAAGGGTACTATTCAGAAAACTGAGTGTATCTGTCCGTTCGCGCCGATCCTCAAGAAAAAAGGAGATGGGCACACGGAACACACTTTCAATTTCCGCAGGGTTCGGTTCCAGGGGATGATCGCCTGGCACCACGCCCACGTATGGAGTCACAAGAATGCGGTGTAACGACATCACCTGACTGAGCGGGGCAATGACTTGCACCTGATCGGGTGGCAGGCCTATTTCCTCATGGGTTTCGCGCAACGCGGTGGCTGCCAGCGAGGCATCTGACGGATCGCGCTTACCGCCCGGATAGGACACCTGGCCACGGTGGGTTTTGAGATGGGCCGAGCGGAGCGTAAAGATCATCTCGGGTTCGCGCGGGTTATCTGTAATGGGCACCAGAATACCGGCCTCGGGGTAATCCAGCGCCAGTTGCCTGGGCGCATAATTCGACAACCTCTCGGTTAACAGATCGTGCACAACTTACTCCGGCGACTTCCTGCTTTTGAGTGAGACATGGGCAGTTCTGATCGTTAAACTGACCACTAACGGTCATTCAGTATACGGGGAAAATGATGAAGTATTGCAGCACTTGCGGCGAATTGGTTGAACAACGTATCCCGGAAGGCGACAACCGGCACCGCTACGTCTGCCTCAGCTGCGACACCATACATTATCAAAACCCCCGGATTGTCGCTGGTACCGTTCCGGTCTGGGACGGCAAGATACTGCTGTGTCGCAGGGCCATAGAGCCGCGCTACGGCTACTGGACACTACCGGCAGGTTTTATGGAAAACGCCGAGACCACGACAGAGGCCGCCATCCGGGAAACACTTGAAGAGGCATTGGCGGAGATTCACGTCGATGGCCTGTATTCCATCATCGATGTTCCTCATATCAACCAGGTACACATGTTCTACCGAGCCACCCTGAAAGATGGCCAGTTCGGGGCCGGTGAGGAATCACTGGAATCCAGGTTGTTTGCCCCGGAGGACATCCCCTGGGATGAAATCTCATTCCCAACCGTACGGAAAACACTCGAACTGTTTCTGGCAGAGATGGCTTCAGGCAACTATGGCGTTCATGTCAGCGATATCCGTCACCCCATGAGCCGAAAAGCCTGATCACATCGTCTCCAGCCGGTACACCTCATAAGCCGGCTCCTCATAGGGATGTGCCTGCTTCAGAGCCTGGATTGCACCTCGGATCAGGTCGTCGTTACAGACCAGCTCAACCTTGAATTCACGAACTGTCTCCAACTCTCCCTGATGGCCAATAAAAGGATCGCTGCCCGCCAGCGGACGGAACTGCCCCTGCCCCTCAACCTGCCACGCACAATCAGCGTAATCTCCAATTTTTCCAGCCCCGGCGCCAAACAACGCAAGCTTGGTTTGTTCCAGGTGAGATTCCGGTACGAAGTAACAAAGTTTGTACATTTAGAAGCCCTCAAATCGAACAAGTTTCACACACAACACGGGTTTTTGAACTTACCCACAGAATCTGTGGATAACTCTGGGGAAAGTTTTTGGGAACCTCCTTTCAGGCCCCACAGTTACTGGCCTTCTCTCAAATTGGCGACAAATTCACCTGTTTGATTTTATACTTTAAAATCAATTACTTAATATTAAAGACTAAAAAATGAACGTAATTTTCGGACTTTGCTCACAGTTCGTCCAATGAAGCACCACGAATGTGCATAAAGTTGTCGAGTCAAGCCCTTGACTGGCCTATTCAAAGCTTATTTTTAAGTTTTTTTGCACACTTTCTGAGCATGAGCTAACAGATCAGACGAAAAAAAACCGGCCTGCAGATTTCCCCGTTAAGGAGTCTCTCGCAGGCCGGCTATGATGACGCCGAGATTGCGCTGATTAATCAGCCAAACCAACGCCTGGCATTTCTGAACATCCGTATCCAGGGGCCGTCTTCCGACCAGCCATCCGGCCGCCAGGAATGCTGAGCCGCACGGAATACCCGCTCAGGATGCGGCATCATGATCGTTACCCGGCCGTCCCGGGTGGTTACCCCGGTAATGCCGGATTCGGAACCATTCGGGTTGAACGGGTAACGACTGGTAACCTGGCCCCGGTTGTCCACATAGCGCATCGCTACCAGCTCACTGTCTGCCAGAGCTTGCGCAGAGCTGCCAGATGCAAGTTCAATCCGGCCTTCTCCGTGCGCAACCGCGATAGGCATACGCGAGCCTGCCATCCCGTCCAGGAAGGCAGACGAGGACGACGCGACCTCAACCATCACCAGGCGAGCCTCAAACTGCTCAGACTGGTTGCGGACAAAGCGCGGCCAGCCCTCACTGCCAGGAATCAATTCGTGGAGATTCGACAGCATCTGGCAACCGTTACAGACACCAAGCGCAAGCGTGTCCTGGCGATTGAAAAAGGCGGCAAACTGATCCCGCACGCGGTCATTGAACAGGATGGACTTGGCCCAGCCTTCACCAGCGCCCAGCACGTCGCCATACGAGAAGCCGCCACAGGCCACCAGGCTCTGGAATTTTTCAAGCGAAATACGACCAGACAGCAGATCGCTCATGTGCACATCAACGGCCTCGAATCCGGCTCGATCGAACGCGGCGGCCATTTCAACCTGCCCATTGACCCCCTGCTCTCGAAGTACCGCCACCTTGGGCCGAACACCGGTGTTGATAAACGGCGCAGCCACATCTTCATTGAGATCATAACTGAGATCGACGCTCAGGCCTGGGTCCTCAGCATCCAGCAGGTTATCGAACTCTTCCTGCGCGCAGTCGGCATTGTCGCGCAATGACTGTATGCGGTAGCTGGTTTCGGCCCACAAGCGCTGCAGGTCGGCACGGGGCTGATCGATAACTGCATCACCGGCAAACGTCAACTGCACACGGTCCTTCTCATTCAACGTACCAATCACGCTGATGTGGTCCCCAAGCCCGGCCGCCGAAAACTGCTGCAGGACAAAACCGGTATCGTCACGGCGCACCTGAATCACGGCGCCCAGCTCTTCATTAAAGAGTTCCCGGGCAAACTGGGATTTGTCCTCAGCGAGGCCATCCAATCTGATATCCACGCCCGTGCGGCCCGCAAAGCACATCTCAGCCAACGTCACAAACAAGCCACCGTCGGAGCGGTCGTGATAAGCCAACAGCTTGCCGTCCGCGTTGAGCCCTTGCACAACGGCGAAAAACGCCTTGATGTCTTCCGGATCATCCAGGTCCGGCGCAACCGCACCCACCTGCCGATAAACCTGCGCAAGAGCCGAACCACCGAGGCGATTCTGACCCGCCGCAAGATCGATCAGGATCAGGTCCGTTTCGCCGGCATCGGATCGCAGTTGCGGCGTTAACGTGCGTGAGACATCCGTGACCGGTGCGAACCCGCTGACCACCAGAGACAGCGGTGCAGTCACACTTTTCTGCTCACCGTTCTCTTCTTCCCAGGTGGTTTTCATGGACATGGAGTCCTTGCCCACCGGAATGGTAATGCCAAGTGCCGGACACAGCTCCATACCCACCGCTTTAACGGTTTCGTACAGGTTTTCATCTTCTCCGGGATGGCCAGCAGCCGCCATCCAGTTAGCGGACAACCGAATATCGGACAATTTGCCAATAGGCGCAGCGGCCAGGTTGGTGATTGTTTCGCCCACCGCCATGCGGCCAGAGGCAGGCGCGTCGATGATCGCAAGCGGTGTGCGCTCGCCCATCGCCATCGCCTCACCACTGAGCACATCAAATGACGCAGCGGTCACCGCTACGTCACTCACCGGCACCTGCCATGGGCCGACCATCTGGTCCCGAGCGACAAGCCCGGTGATGGTGCGATCTCCAATCGTAATCAGGAAACTTTTGGAGCCTACAGACGGCAACCGCAAAATCCGACGAATCGCATCGTGAAGGTCAATTTTGGTGGAATCGAAAATCGGTTTGGTGAACGACGAGCGGCTCACGCTGCGATGCATTCGCGGCGGCTTACCGAACAACACGTCCATCGGCAAATCGACGGGCTTGTCGTTAAAATACGAATCGCCCAGAGTCAGGTGATGCTCTTCAGTCGCCTCGCCAACCACCGCGTAAGGACAACGCTCACGCCGGCACAGCGCGTCAAACAGATCCAGGTTCTCCGGTGCTACGGCCATAACGTAACGTTCCTGGGACTCGTTACACCAGATTTCCAGGGGCGACATGCCAGGTTCGTCGCTCGGAATATCCCGCAGCTCAAACTTGCCGCCACGACCACCGTCCTTGACCAGTTCAGGCATGGCGTTAGACAAGCCGCCAGCCCCCACGTCGTGGATAAAGCAAATCGGGTTGTCGTCACCCATCTGCCAGCAACGGTCAATCACCTCCTGGCAGCGGCGTTCCATTTCCGGGTTATCACGCTGTACCGAGGCGAAATCCAGGTTTTCATTGCTGGTACCAGAGTCCATGGACGATGCGGCACCACCACCGAGGCCAATCAGCATGGATGGGCCACCGAGCACAATCAGCTTGGCGCCGACCGGGATATTGCCTTTCTCGACGTGTTGCTCGCGGATGTTACCCAAGCCACCGGCAATCATGATCGGCTTGTGATAACCCCGCACCTCTTCTCCGGCGGCACCGGGCACTATTTCTTCAAAGGTACGGAAGTATCCAGCCAGATTCGGCCGACCAAACTCGTTGTTAAAGGCCGCGCCACCAATAGGCCCCTCGATCATGATGTCGAGAGCCGAGGCAATGCGGTCTGGCTTGCCGTAACCCATTTCCCAGGGCTGCTCATCGCCCGGGATGTTGAGGTTAGAAACGGTAAACCCGGAGAGACCCGCCTTGGGCTTGGAGCCACGACCAGTGGCACCCTCATCCCGAATTTCGCCACCGGAACCGGTCGCAGCGCCGGCAAAAGGCGAAATTGCCGTCGGGTGGTTATGGGTTTCAACCTTCATCAATATGTGGACCGGCTCCCGGTTGTAACCATACACACCGGAGCTGGCCGCCGGGAAGAAACGGCCCGCCTCGCTGCCCACGATCACCGAGGCGTTATCCTTGTATGCAGAGAGCACGCCTTCACTGTTCATTTCATAAGTGTTGCGAATCATCGCGAACAGCGACTTATCCTGACCTTCGCCATCGATGTCCCATGAGGCATTGAAGATCTTGTGGCGACAATGCTCCGAGTTTGCCTGTGCAAACATCATCAATTCGACATCGGTGGGGTCACGCTCAAGATCGATAAATGAGGTCACCAGATAATCGATTTCGTCGTCCGCCAGCGCAAGGCCCAAACGGCCGTTTGCCTCGACCAGCGCCGACCTGCCGCCGGCCAGCACGGGCACCCGGCTAAGCAGTCGTGGCTCCTCATGACTGAACAGCAACTCAGCGCCGCCCATTTCATGGAACACTTTCTGGGTCATACGGTCGTAGAGCAGCGCGGCAATTTTCTCGCGCTGTTCGAGGCCCAGCTTGCGACCGGACTGGACGTAGTAGGCAATGCCCCGCTCAATTCTGCGGATCTGGCGCAGTCCGCAATTGCGGGCAATGTCGGTGGCCTTGCTCGACCAGGGCGACAACGTGCCCGGGCGCGGGACCACGAGAAACAGGACACCGTCCGGCTCTTCCACCTCCACCGTTGGCCCGTAGGTCAACAACCGGTCAAGGATCGCCTGTTCCGCATCGGAAAGGTCGTCATCAAGGTCCACAAAGTGCATAAATTCTGCGTACACATGCTCCACATCGGGAACATGTTGCTGAATCCGGGAATGCAGCTTCAGGGAACGGAAAGGCGAGAGCGCGGGAGCGCCGCGAAGTTCAAGCATGATATCAACCTGTATCGCGCGAATCGGGGGACGTCTGAAAGCCGGCATGATACTTGAAACCGATCTCAGGATACAGCGTAAGAAACGCTCTTTACCTGTTGTACAATTGACATTGTTTTGCACAGTAATTAATCAGTCTAATTGACCCGGACCCGCGCAAAGGGGATCATTAGATTCGAGCAAGGACAGCTTCGAGCATCATAACGCAGGACACTCAGTGACCCAGTCACCGCATCCTGAACATTGAGCTTTATATGGAGATCAGGGATTTGGCGCGATTTTTCAGTACCGCTAGCAGTACCTTTCTGCCATTAGCTCTCGTGCTGACAGCAGCACTTGCGGCCACCGGCTGTTCGAGACCTACAACGCTTCAGGAAGTCAAAGAGGAAGGCGTGTTGCACGTGATAACTCGTGTGGCGCCGTCTATCTATTACGAAGGTCGCGAAGCCGCGACCGGATACGACTACGAACTGGCGCGGCGTTTTGCTGATGAGTTGGGCGTCGAGCTGCGAGTGCGTGTGGCCGAGGACAACTCCGAGATCCTTTCCGTCCTGACCAGGGATTATGCCCACATCGGTTTGGCGGGACTGACCCGGCGCCCGGAATTTGAAGACAAGTTCCGGACGGTGCCAATCGGTGTTCAGGCCCAGTCAGTGGTGGTCTATCACCGGGATTATCCGCGCCCCTCGTCACTGTCAGATCTCGCCGGACAAACCTTGCACCTGCTTGCAGACAGCAATCATGAGCACATCATCGCTGATCATCCCGACGGCGCCGCGATCAATCGGCAAGTACACCCTGGACTGGATGCCCCAGGGCTTCTGGCGCGGGTAGAATCCGGCGAAATTGCGTATGCCGCGGTCTCATCGAATGAACTGGATCTCAACCATGTATATTTCCCCATGGTGAAAGACGGCTTTGCGCTGGATGAGCCCAGGGAATTGGTCTGGCTGTTTCCCGCTGATCAAGACCGCACCCTGGCTAACGCTGCCACAGAGTTCCTGGCCCAGGCCCGCGACAACGGCTCCATGGCACAGCTCGCAGAACGATTTTACGGGCACCTGGACCGCCTCAACTATGTTGGCGCCCGCACCTTCATGCATCATGTAGAGAATCGCCTGCCGAAATATCAGAGCCTGTTTCAGGGGTATGCAGACGAAGCTGGCCTGGATTGGCGCCTGCTGGCAGCAATAGGTTATCAGGAGTCTCACTGGCGCCCCAATGCGGTCTCTCCCACGGGAGTTCGGGGCTTGATGATGCTAACCCGCACCACCGCCAGTTATATAGGCATCAACAACCGGCTGGATCCGGAAGAGAGTATTGAAGGCGGCGCACGCTACTTCCGCATGGTGCATGCAAAAATTCCTGATCGTATTCCGGAACCGGACCGCACCTGGTTTGCCCTCGCGTCTTATAACGTCGGCTATGGCCACCTGGAGGATGCACGCAGGTTGACCCAGTCCGGCGGCAAAAACCCGGACCGATGGATGGACGTCAAAGAGTTTTTGCCTTTACTGGCGCAAAAGGAATGGTATACCCAAACTCGCTTTGGCTATGCCAGAGGTCATGAGCCAGTTGTTTATGTTCAGAATATTCGGCGTTACTACGATGTGCTCACCCGCATAACCGAGCCAGACCAGCCGGAAAGCACACCAACCCGGGAGCTCGCATGGCTGGAACAAGACGCCAAACCGGCCAGTGACAAAGCACCAGTGAACGACTCAGCACCCGATCTTCGGGCCGCCCTGCCCCCCGAGCTGAGCCTGATACCGCCGACACTCTGAGGCCACGGTTTGGTCAAGTCACTGAGTCGTCCGGCTCCTGCGCCTCTAATGCCCGCTCCACCTGCATGCCAGAATAGCCCCGGCGATTGAGAAACCTCGCCTGCCGGAGCTTCTCTGGCAAATCGTCGTTCAGGCGCATCAAGCCGAACCGCTTCTCACGTATGCGGATCGCATACCGACACCAGTCTTCGTCTGAAGTTTCCGTCATACAGGCGGGACTGTCTTTCACACCTCGTTGCTGAAGTTCGGCCATAATCTTCAGCGGTCCGTACCCGGACTCCATGCGCTGTCGTGCGTAGATGTCAGCAAAACGGTTGTCATCCAGCCAGCCTTCGTTCTCATAGTCGTCCAGCACGGCGTCAATAATCTCGCCATCAATCTGGCGCTGCCTCAGCTTCAGAGACAGCTCGTAGCGGCTGTGCTCACGCCTTGCCAATAGCCGTAATGCAACTGATCGGGCCTTGTATTCCTGGTCCTGTTCTTTTTCATCTTTTGCCATAAAGCCCCTTCCCGAAAATGCACCCAAAACGCTAGACTAGCGGCTGATCAATTCAACTGCCCGGCACACACCCGTGCGCCGATGAACGGTGGTGGCTCACTTTGCCGCTACCGCAGACTGGTTTCAATCCCGAAGGATACCTTTACATGGCCGCATTTATTCAGAAACTGTTCAGATCCCGCAAGGCTACACCAACCTCCAGCCCCAGGGCCCCGGCCAACTCTGAACCCGCGCTGCCAAAGGAACCAGACACCAAACAGTTGCTGAGAGAACAGCAAGAGCAGCAGCTCAAGAACACCCCGGACCAGTCGCAATTGGCAACGCTCGCCATTGAGGGCGCAACCGCCGCCATTCGACTGGAAGCCGCCAGCGGCATTCAAGACGAAGCCCGGCTTCAACAGGTGCAGAAAAGCGCGAAAGGCCGTGACAAGAACGTCTACCAAACCGTCAAACAAGCTTTGCAAAGCCTTAAAGAACAGCAGGCCGCCGAGGCAGCCACCCGCGAGAAAGTAAAAGGACTGATCCGCCAGGTACAAGATCAAGCCACCAGCGAAGACACCAAACTGTATCAAGCCAGACTGGACGCACTTCGTGAAAACTGGCTATCGGTTGAAAAACAGGCCACTCCGGAACAGGCACAGCAGTTTCTGGAAGCGGAGCATCAGTGCCGGGAGCGCCTGCAGCAAATGGCGCAAGCGCGCGACGAACAAGCACGCCATGAGGAGCAGGCGCGCCAGCGCCAGGAGACCCTCACCCTTCTACGCGATACCCTGGCGGAGCTGAAATCCGAAGAGTCTGCTGAGCTACCATCATTGTCAGCGCTGGATGCACTTCAGAAAACACAGGAAAACCGCTGGCTCGAAGCCACCCGGGAGACTCCGGTCGGCAAGCAGGAGCAGAAAGACTACGAACAGCACATGTTGTCGTTCCGCAACTATCTGAACGCCGTAAGCCGGCTCGGCCAGAACAAAGAGGCCCTCGCCGAGCTATCCCGGATTGCCGATAGCGGGCAGGCTAGCGACGATCACCGGGAGACGGCCTCAGTTCTGGTAAAGCAGATCGACTGGCCGGCTGACTTCCCCCAACCTGTCATCCTGGCTCCGGTTCGAAAACTGTCTGGCAAGCCCAGAGAGCCCAAACCGGCTGACGCCAACCGCGAACAGCAAGAAGCGCTGGTTGACGCTCTGCAAGCCTCGCTTCCTGAGCTGGAAGCCGCTCTAGAAGCCAAATTATTCAAAGAATCCAAACAGCTACTCAAGCAGGCACAAAACCAGTTTCAACAGCTTGACCAGCGCCACCGCAAACCTCTACAGGCCCGGATGCAACTACTGGCTGGACAGTTCCGGGACCTGAGCGACTGGCAGGGCTTTGCCACCGAGCCCAAGCAAATCGCCCTGTGCGAGCAGATGGAGTACCTGGCAGAACAGCCCATGGAGCCAGAAGCCAAGGCCGAACGGATAAAGGAACTGCAAAACGACTGGCGCGGCCTGGGTGGTTCTTCCGACCGGGTCTTGTGGAGTCGCTTCAAGACCGCGTCAGACGCGGCTTATGAGCCCTGCAAAGCCTACTTTGAGGCGAAATCCGGACTCAAACAGGCCAACCTGGAGAAGCGACGGGCGATTTGTGATCAGCTTGATGGATTTCTGACACACGCCGACTGGTCCGTTATTGACTGGAAAGCCGCTGAGCGCATTCACCAGACCGCCCGCGAAGAGTGGAAAGCTGCCTGGCCCGTGGATTTCAAAGACAACCGACAGGTACAAAAGCGTTTTGACGAACTGCTCAAGCAACTGGAGCGCCCACTCGACGAAGAACGTCAGAAGAACGAAGCGCTGAAGCAAGCTGTGGTTGAAAAAGCCCAGGCATTGATCACTCATGAGCCCCTACAAGAGGCTATGGATCAAGCCAAGGCCCTTCAGAATGAGTGGAAAGCCATCGGCATTACCCGGCACCGGGAAGACCGCAAGCTGTGGCAAGCCTTTCGCAAGGCCTGCGATCAGATCTTCGCCCGCCGCGACGCAGAGCGCTCAGCTCAGCAAGAGGCAACGCAGCTGGCCGATCAATCTGCGCAGGATGTATTGGCTAAGTACCTGGACGTAACCGTCGACTCAGACCAAACCCTGCTAGAAGAAGCCCGGGAAGCCCTTGGTCAGCTCGCAGGTGAAACGCTCTCGCCACGCCTTCGGGATCAGTTACAGCAACTTCGGCAGCGCCTGAACGACATCGCGCAGGCGAAAGCGGCGCGCGCACGAATCACCCACTGGCAATCCCTGATCCACAACAGGGTTCAGGCACCGATGCCCCAGTCTGAACTGCCAGCGCCATGGATCAGTCAGTTTGGCGACCTGGAAAGCCAAAACGGTCGCGATCTGGCCATACGGGCCGAGATTCTTGCCGGCACGGCATCGCCAGAACAGGATCAGAGCAGGAGAATGGAAATTCAGGTCCAGCGCCTGACGGATGGCATGGGCAATGGCGCAACGGAGTCACCGGTTAAAGAATTGGAAAAACTGGTCGCACTCTGGTGCCTTCAGTCCGACAATGACGGCCTGACACCGGAAAACGCCGAGCGCCTGAGCAGAGCACTGGACGCACTGTTTCAGCCCGCCTGATTTCAGTCTCGATGGTGTTCATGCACAAAATCCCTGGCTTGCCTGACCGCAGCCAGGGATTTTTCTTTCATATCTTTCAGTTCCTCATCGGCCAGATAAAACATCATATCGATGGTATGCCGGTAGTATCTCGCCGGCAGTCGATTCAGGGCCACGCACATAACGTCAGTCAGATAGTCTGCCGTATCCGCATCCTGGCGCGTCGCCTCAATGGCATCTACCACCAACCGCTCGTAAAAATTATCAATTGCATCTCTCAATGACATGACGACACCTATGCCTTGGTTACTGTTCATCTACTATTCAACATAGAAGGCGAACAACAGGCTGTCATTGTGGCTGAGCAATTTTGCCAATGGGATTGGCAGCACCTGTCATTACACCCTGCGGGCAGTAACCGCTATGGTTACCGCTCTGTACTATCGTGCCCGGAAAACAATTACCAGAGGAACAACCATGACCACCGAGGCGTATATCTTTGATGCGGTCCGCACTCCACGCGGCCGCGGCAAAAAAGACGGTTCACTGCACAGCGTGAAACCCATCAGCTTGCTGACCACCGTATTGGACGCCCTGCGTGACCGTAATCAACTCGACACTGCTCAGGTAGACGACATCGTAATGGGCTGCGTTACTGCCGTCGGCGATCAGGGCGCAGACATTGCCAAAACCGCTGCCCTGGCCGCCGGCTGGGATGAAAAAGTCGCCGGCGTTACCCTGAACCGCTTTTGCGCCTCCGGCCTGGAAGCCGTCAATCTGGCCGCCATGAAAGTGCGGTCCGGTTGGGAGGATATGGTCGTGGCCGGTGGTGTTGAAGCCATGTCTCGCGTACCCATGGGTTCTGATGGCGGTGCCTGGGCTACTGACCCTTCGACCAATCTGCAAACTGGTTTCATGCCGCAGGGCATCGGCGCCGACCTGATCGCCACCCTGGACGGTTTCAGCCGGGAAGATGTCGACAGCTTTGCCGTTCGGTCCCAGCAAAAAGCCGCCAAAGCGTGGGAAAACGGTCACTTCGTCAAATCCATTGTGCCGGTCACCGACCAGAATGGCGTCGTCATTCTGGACAGGGACGAGCACGTGCGCGGCAATACTACGGTGGAGTCGCTTTCCGGCCTGAAGCCATCGTTCCAGATGATGGGTGAGATGGGCTTTGACGGCGTCGCCCGTGAAAAGTATCACTACGTCGAAAAGATCAATCACGTCCACCACGCCGGCAACTCTTCCGGTATTGTTGACGGTGCCACTGCCATGCTGATTGGCAGCGAAGCCAAGGGCAAAGAATTGGGCCTGAAACCCCGCGCTCGCATCGTCGCCACCGCGGTCACCAGCACCGACCCCACAATCATGCTGACCGGCCCTGCTCCCGCCGCCCGCAAGGCATTGGAAAAAGCCGGCATGACGGTCGATCAGATCGATCTGTTTGAAGTCAACGAAGCCTTTGCTTCCGTCGTCATGCGCTTCCAGAAAGAACTGTCTGTTCCAGACGAGAAAGTGAACGTTAACGGCGGCGCCATCGCCATGGGCCACCCGCTTGGGGCCACCGGTGCCATGATTCTGGGCACCCTGCTGGATGAGCTGGAACGCCGTGAACTGCGCTACGGCCTGGCCACGCTGTGCGTCGGCGGTGGTATGGGCATTGCCACCATCATCGAGCGCGTCTGAACTCCACTTTCAAGCATAAGGAACCGACCATGAGTGCCATCAAATACGACCTGGGTTCAGACCAGATTCTCACCCTCACCATCGACATGCCGGGCCAATCCGCCAACACCATGAACGGCGAATTCCGCGCCGCCCTGACCGAGACTGCCAACAAAGTCAAAGGCGACCTGGACAGAGATAAAGGGAATCATCATCGCCTCCGCCAAGAAAACCTTTTTCGCCGGCGGCGACCTGAACGAACTGCACAAAGTCACCCGTGAGCAGGCCAAAGACTTCGAAGCCATGGTGAATGGACTAAAAGCCGATATGCGCCTGCTGGAAACCAGTGGCAAGCCTGTAGTTGCGGCCATTAACGGCACTGCCCTTGGCGGCGGTCTGGAAATCGCCCTGGCCTGCCATCACCGAATTGCACTGGACGACGACAGCACCCAGTTGGGACTGCCAGAAGTGACTCTTGGTCTGCTGCCCGGCGGAGGCGGCACCCAACGACTGCCCAGAATGATTGGCCTGGAGGCGGCCTTTCCATTCTTGATGGAGGGCAAGAAGGTTAACCCGAAGGCGGCTTTGAAAGCTGGCATCATTGACGAACTGGCCAGCTCAGTAGACGACATGATGACTAAGGCCAGAGCCTTTATCGACGCCAATCCCAAGTGCCAGCAACCGTGGGATCAAAAAGGATTCAAATTGCCTGGCGGCGCCCCGCATCACCCGGCCATGGCCCAGAAGCTCGCCATCGCGCCCGCCATGCTCAAGCAGAAAACCAAGGGCTGTTACCCGGCGCCCGAGCGAATCCTGGCCGCCGCCGTGGAAGGTGCCCAGGTGGACTTCGACAACGGCAGCCTGATTGAAACCCGTTACTTCGCCGAACTGGTAACCGGTCAGGTGGCCAAGAACATGACTGGCACGTTCTGGTTTCAGCTCAACGCCATCAAAGCCGGAGGCAGCCGCCCGGACGGCGTTGACAAGGCCACCTTCAAAAAAGTCGGTGTACTGGGTGCAGGCATGATGGGTGCAGGGATCGCCTACTCTACCGCCACGCGCGGTATCGACGTCGTACTGAAGGATGTATCTGCGGAAAATGCTGAAAAAGGCAAGAGTTACTCCGAGAACCTTCTGGCCAAAAAGGTAAGCCGAGGCCGCATGACCGAAGCTCAAAAGGCTGAGGTTCTGGGCCGCATCAAAGCCACAGCCTCCGCCGACGACCTGGACGGCTGCGACCTGATCATCGAAGCCGTGTTCGAGGACAGCGACCTGAAGGCAAGGGTGACTCAGGAATCTGAGCCAAAAATGGCTGCCGGCGGCATCTTTGCCTCTAACACCTCCACCATTCCCATTACCCAGTTGGCCGAGGCCTCCGCCAAACCCGATAACTTCATCGGGCTGCATTTCTTCTCTCCGGTAGACAAAATGCAGCTGGTGGAAATCATCGTGGGCGAGAAAACCTCCGACGACACCCTGGCCCGGGCGTTCGATTACGTGCAGCAAATCGGCAAGATTCCGATCGTGGTGAACGACAGCCGGGGTTTCTTCACCTCCCGGGTGTTCGGCACCTTCGTCAACGAAGGCATCAGCATGCTGGCCGAAGGCATTCACCCTTCCAGCATCGAGAATGCCGGGCTCCTTGCCGGCATGCCCGTGGGGCCGCTGGCCATCTCCGACGAAGTCAGCATGACATTGATGCAGCACATCCGTGCCCAAAGTAAAAAGGATACCGAGGCCGCCGGCGGCACCTGGCAACCGCACCCGGCCGAAGCCATCATTGATGCCATGGTGGACACCCATAACCGTAAAGGTAAAGCCGCAGGCGCGGGTTTCTATGAGTATCCGGACAAAGGCAAAAAGTACCTGTGGCCGGAGCTTGAGAGCCTGTTCGTGAATCAGGACAAAGCTCGCAGTGTCCAGTTGCAGGATCTGAAAGACCGAATACTGTTCATGCAGGCCATCGAGACCATCCGCTGCCTGGAGGAAGGCGTGCTGCGCACCGTGGAAGATGCAAACATTGGCAGCATCTTCGGGATCGGTTACGCGCCCTGGACCGGCGGTGCCATTCAATTTGTAAACCAGTATGGCGTTCGGGCCTTTGCCGAACGGGCACAACAGTTGGCCGACCAGTACGGTGAGCGCTTTACTCCGCCAGCACTGCTGTTGAAAAAGGCAGAAAACAACGAAAGCTTCGTCTGATACGACGGGCCGGAGGGGCAACCCCTCCGGCTTTTTCTCCATTCCAGCTCGTTACCTTCGGTTACTGCCCCCCTGGCCTATGTGGACGTATTGTCACGAAGCGATACCGCTCGCCTATGGCAACAGATGTGGCGCTTGCCTACAATCAAAGCATGAGTGGTTCAAAGGTCCGTTCACAACGACGGACGTATGAACGTGTTAAGCTGGGAAATAACTTCCAGCCGCCCAGTATCGTCAGGTATGCCTTTATGACCATTGCGGAAAATTCTATCCAGCGCCGTTCCCAACACCCAGCCATGTGGAAACTCGGAGCCGGCACAGTGTTGGCGTTGTCCCTGCTCGTGACTGGTCTCACCGGTGTACAGGCCAGGATTGACGATTCGGCGGTCTACAAGCCTGTGGCACCCACCATTGATCAGGCCCGGGCCAACATTCTTATTGCCCGCCAGCTCCAGTTCACGCATTTTCGTAATCTCGGCATCAGTGACGAACTCTCCGGCGATGTCTTTGATGCCTACCTGAAGTATCTGGATGGGCAGCGCGTCTACCTCACCCAGGAAGACATTGATGCACTCAAAACCGTCAAGTCACGCCTGGGTTCGGCGTTGAAAACCGGCCAGCTGCAGCCCGGTTTTGATATCTACAACCTGGTCCAGCAGCGCACCATTCAACGCCTTCAGTTCGCCCTGGGCCTGATCGATAACGGGCTGGATCAACTGGATTTCAGCTCCGATGACAAAATACGCGTGGACCGGTCCGAGTCAGACTGGGAAGCCAATCAGGCAGCACTGGACGAACTCTGGATCAAGCGCATCAAAAACGCCGTTCTGTCTCAGCGGCTGAATGGCACTGACGATGACGCCATTGAAGAAACCTTGCGCCGCCGCTACGAGGGTCAGCTCAAACGCGCTTACCAGGCCCGCAGCGAAGACGCTTTCCAGGCTTACATGAATGCTTTCACCGGCATGTGGGATCCGCATACATCCTATTTCTCACCGCGCACCTCCGAGAACTTCAACATCAATATGAGCCTTTCGCTCGAAGGCATCGGTGCGGTGCTGCAGTCAGACAACGAGTACACCAAGGTGGTGCGTCTGGTGCCGGGTGGTCCCGCCTCCAAGCAGGGCCAACTGCAGCCGGCAGACCGCATTGTGTCTGTGGCCCAGCAGGGAGAAAAACCCGTCAATGTCATAGGCTGGCGCCTGGACGAAGTGGTTGACCTTATCCGCGGGCCACGCAACTCCACCGTGACGCTCGAAGTGATTCCGGCCAACGCCAGTGATGAAACCGTCACCCGCGACATCGCCATCAACCGGGATGAGGTAAAACTTGAGGAACAAAGCGCCAGCAAGGACGTCATCGAGCTGGACCGGGCCGGCGAAACCTACAAAGTGGGTGTCATCACCATTCCGACTTTCTATGCGGATTTTCAGGCGATGCAGGCCGGCGACCCGAACTACAAAAGCACCACGCGCGACGTTCGCCGCCTTATTGACGAGCTGAAAGAAGATGGCGTAGACGGCGTAGTGATGGATCTGCGAAACAACGGTGGTGGCGCCCTGCACGAAGCCAACGATCTGGTCGGCCTCTTTATTGATAAAGGCCCCACGGTGCAGATCCGCAATGCCAATAACGACGTCCAGATTCTGAACGATGAGGACCCATCGGTGGTGTATGACGGACCCTTGGTGGTTCTGGTGAACCGGATGAGCGCATCTGCCTCTGAAATCTTTGCCGGCGCCATTCAGGACTACGGCCGCGGACTGGTGGTGGGTTCCCAGACTTTCGGCAAAGGCACGGTTCAAGCGGTGCGCCCGCTCAATCATGGCCAGCTCAAGATCACTCAATCCAAGTTTTACCGGGTGTCTGGTGGCTCTACCCAGCACAAGGGAGTCATTCCCGATATCGAAATACCGTCCCGTATTGATACCACCCGCATAGGCGAAGACGCACTTGACCACGCCCTGCCCTGGGATCAGATTGAAGCGGTACCCCATACCCGCTACTTTGACTTCAGTGGTGTCATTGATGAGCTGCGCCAACGGCACGATGACCGCTTTGCCATCAGCCCGGAGTTCAGCCTGTTGCAGCAGGAGATCGAGTTCCTGACCAAGCAGCGTGAGATGACCTACGTGAGCCTGAACATGGATGAACGCAAAAGCCATCATGACCAGATTGAACGGACACGGCTGACCATTGCCAACGCACGCAGAGAGATCAAGGGCGACGAGCCGTTTGAAGATCTTGAGGCTCTGGAGCAATGGCAGGACGAGCAGGCGGCTGATCTCGACAATACCGACGAAGAACTGGATTTTGTGATCCGTGAGGGCGGCCACATCATGGCAGACCTCTTGGAACTTGATCAGCGCATGGCCTCTATCCTGATGCCTGCCCAGTTTGCCATCAAAGCAGAGGTCCGGTCGCTGCCATGACCGGCCCAGGCCCGGACGATCGGCAGGATAACAGCCAGCGGGCCCGTGTTCTGCGCGACATGTTGCTGGACGCCCTTCATGCCATGCGGTCCATGGAAGAAGTCGAAGGTATCCAGCAGGCAGACAAACAGAACAAAACGCCCGACGGCATCTTTGAGCGCATCGCAGGATTTACCGGTTCAGCTCTCCGGCTGGGCGCCCGAGCCACGGATACCTCTCTGCGGGTTGGACGCGCGCTGGTCAACTCCCAGGATCAGCTGCGAACCATGCTCAGCGCCGGGCAATCACTCAAAGATATTCGCGAAGTCGCCGGCCTGACCCTGTCAGAAATGAGCGAAGCGCTGAACCTCAAAGACAAGTCGCTGCTTGAAGCCATTGAGAATGGCACCTCAACCCTTTCGTTCGAACTGATCCTGCGGCTGGCCTCCCTGATCGCCAGAAACGACCCCATTCCCTTCATCATGCGCACCACCCGCAACTACAACCCGGAAGTCTGGCAACTGCTGAACGACTGGGGGGTGGGTCGTATTCCGCTGCAGTTCGAGCGGGAACGGGAGTTCATCAATATCTTCCGGCGCCACGACGATGCTCGCAACCTTTCGGACGAAGGCTTCCGAAAGGTGCTGGAGTTCACCCGCCAGAGTTTCGAGATGTCGTTACATTTTATCGAGCAGCAAGAAAAAGAAGTGGCCGAGCTGAAGGCCAACCTGCCACCCCGGGACAACCCGGGGCACAGTCCCGAGTCAGGAAAATAGCGCCCGCATTCGGTTGATATCCGGATTCCGAAGAGCGCCCTTTTCCGTCACAATCGCGTCAATCAGTCCGGCCGGTGTGACATCAAACACCGGATTGAATACGTCAACACCCTCTGGCGCCAGAGGAATGCCGCGAATCTCCCGAATTTCAGTCCCTTCACGCTCTTCTATCGGTATGTCACGCCCGGAAGCCAGCGACATATCCACCGTGCTCGACGGTGCCACCACCATAAATCCAACCTTGTGATGCCTCGCCAGTACCGCGAGACTGTATGTGCCTATTTTATTGGCCACATCGCCATTAGCCGTAATCCGGTCAGCACCAACGATGACCCAGCTCACCTTGCCCGAGGCCATGATCGCAGCAGCAGCGCCGTCGGCATTTAACGTGACCGGAATATCATCACGGCTAAGCTCCCAGGCCGTCAGCCTGCTGCCCTGCAGCCAGGGCCGGGTCTCGTCCGCGTAAACCCGTTCAAGTAGCTTTGCTTCATGCAGGCGGCGAATAACCCCCAGCGCCGTGCCATAGCCGCCAGTTGCCAATGCGCCAGTATTGCAGTGAGTCAGCACCGAGACAGCCTCGCCCGTGTTGATCACATTCAGGGCGTGCTCAGCCATCGCCAGATTGGCGGCAAGGTCTTCTTCATGAATACGAACGGCTTCCGCCGCCAATCGGCGTTCGGCATCGTCCAGAGAGTCGCAGCTGTTGAACACCTGCTCCATGCGCTCAAGCGCCCAAAACAGATTGACTGCCGTTGGCCGGGATTTCGCCAGTTCACGGATGGCATGGTTGATCTCAGCCTGCCAATCGCCTGCCCCGGCGTGACGGGCCGCCAGAGCAACACCGTAAGCTGCGCTGATACCGATGGCTGGCGCACCCCGCACCACCATATCGGTAATGCATTGGGCTACCCCGGAGGCACCCTCGGCGGTAATCCAGTGTTCCTCTGATGGCAGCAGGCGCTGATCCAGCAGCTCCAGGCTGTCTCCGTGCCAGCGCATGGCCACGGTACCCATTGACCGGCTCGAAGGATCGGTTGCCATAGTTCACCCCGTCTTGATGTCTGAAAACCGCCAGTATAACGCCATGTCACCAGAATGCCCTCCCGGTTTCCATGGACTCTGCAGGGTTTGTCGCCGGGGTAGTTCTGCCAACGGCAGCTGGTTATACTTCCCCCTGAATTTTCCGGCACCGCGCAGTGCCCGCAAGACTGAGGCAGGTTAATGACGGCAGACACCATCACCGCAGCCGATATCCGAATCAACGCCCGATGGCTGATCCCGGTGCAACCGTTCGGCGTTGTCTGGGAGCATCAAGCGGTTATTCTGCAGGGCAGCCGGATCGCCGCTGTGCTGCCGCAAGCAGAAGCAGATGAGGCCTACCGCACCCGGGAAACCATAGATCTGAACGATCATGTGGTGCTCCCCGGCCTGATTAACCTGCACGGCCACACTGCTATGTCACTGTTCCGGGGCATGGCCGACGACCTGCCCCTGATGACCTGGCTGAACGATCATATCTGGCCTGCAGAAGGCAAATTTGTCAGCGAACAGTTTGTGCTGGATGGCAGCCGACTGGCCATGGCGGAGATGCTGCGCACCGGCACCACCACCTTTTCCGACATGTATTTCTTTCCGGAGATCACCGCTCAGGCGGCCCATGATGCCGGTATGCGGGCACAGGTCTGCTTTCCGCTGATGGACATGCCCACCGTATGGGGCTCTGGGCCCGAAGAATATCTGCGTAAAGGGGCAGCACTCATCGAAGAGTGGCGCAACGACGACTACATCATGCCAGCCATCGGCCCTCACGCCCCTTACACGGTCTCTGATCAGCCGCTGCGTTCAGCCGTGGAATTATCAGCTCAGACCGGCGCGGCCATACAACTGCACCTGCACGAGACCGCGTTTGAAGTAGAAGATGCCATCAAGAACTCCGGCAAACGCCCGCTGGCCCGCATGACCGAGCTGGGCGTTTTGGGCAGTAACACCCAATGCGTGCACATGACCCAGATTGATGACTCTGATCTGGCGCTGCTGGCCAGCTCTGGCGCTCACATCGTGCATTGCCCCGAGTCGAACCTGAAACTGGCCAGTGGTCTGTGCCCGGTGCAAAAGCTCATCGATAGCGGCATCAACGTCACCATTGGCACAGACGGCGCCGCCAGCAATAACGACCTCGACCTGTTTGGCGAACTCAAAACCGCCGCCATGATTGCCAAAGTGGTGGCCGGCGATGCCTCAGCTCTGTCGGCACATCGCGCTCTGGAAATTGCCACCATGAACGGTGCCCGCGCCCTGGGCCGAGACCACGAATTGGGCTCACTGGTGGCCGGCAAACTGGCTGACCTGATCGCGGTCGACCTGAGCGATCCCTACCTGCAGCCGGTTTATGATCCTGCATCGCATCTGGTTTACAGCAACCATGGCCGGGCAGTAAGCCATAGCTGGATTCACGGCGTACCTCAGTTACAGGATGGCCGATTGACCCGCATCGATGTGCCAGACCTGATGCTCCGGGTTCGTGACTGGCGCCAACAGATTCTCAGTTAATTATTCACATCAGGTGTAACACCATGAGCAACCAGAACGTAGACCACAGCGAGATTGCCAAGTTTGAAGCCCTGGCCAGCCGCTGGTGGGACCCGACCAGTGAGTTCAAGCCGCTGCACGACATCAATCCCTTGCGCCTTAACTACATTGATGAGCGGGTGTCCCTGGCGGGCAAAAAGGTACTGGACGTTGGTTGCGGCGGCGGCCTGCTTTCAGAGGGCATGGCCCTGCGCGGTGCCCACGTGACCGGCATTGACATGGGAGAGGCGCCACTTTCGGTGGCGAAACTGCACGGACTGGAATCCGGAGTCAAAGTGGATTACCGGCAGATCACCGTCGAGGAACTGGCGCAAGACCCAGAGCACGCCGGCCAATACGATGCCGTCACTTGCCTCGAAATGCTTGAGCATGTGCCAGACCCTTCCTCCGTGATCCGCGCCTGTGCTGCCATGCTGCGCCCGGGTGGTCACATGTTTGTCTCGACCATCAACCGTAACCCCAAGTCATTTCTGTTCGCCATTGTCGGTGCGGAGTATGTGCTTAACATGCTGCCCAAAGGCACCCATGAGTGGAAAAAATTCATCCGGCCTTCGGAGATGTCGGATTACCTGCGCCATGCCAATCTGGAAGTCCAGGAGCTCACCGGCATGACCTACAACCTCATTACCAAGGTGTACAAGCTGGGCCGGGATGTGGACGTCAACTACCTGATGCATGCGCGGGATATTCGTGAAGACTGACCAACAGCCGTCTGCCGTACTCTTCGATCTCGATGGCACCCTGATCGACACCGCCCCGGACTTCATACGGTGCCTGAATATACTGCGCCAGCAACACAGCCTGACGCCGCTGCCCGCAGAGCAAATCCGCCGCTCGGTCTCCAATGGCGCCCGCGCAATGATAAGAGTGGGCTTTGGCCTGGAGCCCGAACACCAAGGCTATCTGGAAAAGCACACCGCCTTTCTGGATCTTTACGAGGCCGGTGTTGCCGAGGAAACCACGCTGTTCGAGGGCATGGACACATTGCTTCAAGAGCTCGAGGCGAGAGCCATTCCCTGGGGCATCGTCACCAACAAGCCGGTGCGCTTTGCCGCCCCGCTGATCGTCGCCCTCGGCCTGGCAGAGCGCTGCGCCACGCTCATTTGCCCTGACCACGTTGCCCAGCGCAAGCCGCACCCGGAAGCCTTGTTCCTGGCGTGCCAACAGATTCGTGTCGAGCCGTCCGCGGCAATCTACGTGGGCGATCACGAACGCGACATTGAGGCCGGCCGTAACGCCGGCATGCGCACCGTCGCGGTCCGCTACGGCTACATCGAACAGCCGGAAGCTGTTGATCTGTGGCAAGCCGATGTCATCGTCGACACCGTCGCTGATCTGGCAAAACTGTTACAATAGCGCCCATCCTATTTCAGCACCGGCCCAAGGCTGGTCAGAAACCGCCTGAACACGGAGACAGGTTATGCATGATTACCAGGCACCCGCCGATCTTTTGAAAGACCGCATTGTCATGGTAACCGGCGCCGGCAGCGGCATTGGCCGTGTTGCCGCCAAAACCTACGCCGCCCACGGTGCTACCGTGATCCTGGTTGGCCGTACGGTGGCCAAGCTGGAAGAAGTGTATGACGAGATCGAAGCCGCCGGCCATCCACAAGCCGCTATCGTCCCGATGAACTTCGAGGGGGCTGCGGTCAAGGAATACGAAGAACTGGCGATGACCCTGGAAGAGAACTTTGGCCGGCTGGATGGTCTGCTGCACAACGCCGGCATTCTGGGTTCGCGTAGCCCGGTTGAGCTCTACGATCCGGAAATCTGGAACAAGGTTATGCAGGTGAACGCCACCGCACCCTTCCTGCTCAGCCGGGCCATGATTCCGCTGCTGCGTAAATCCGATGACGCCTCAATGATCTTCACATCATCCGGCGTTGGCCGTCAGGCCCGCGCTTACTGGGGCGCCTATGCCGTGTCCAAATTTGCAGTTGAGGGGCTTAGCCAGTTGCTGTCGGATGAGCTTGACGACACCCGACACAACATTCGGGTGAACAGTCTGAACCCCGGCGCCACCCGTACCAATATGAGAGTGCTTGCGTACCCGGCAGAGAACCCGAGCCAGAACCCGGACCCGGAAGCGCTGATGCCGATCTACCTGTACCTGATGGGCAAAGACAGCCAGGGCATCAACGGCCAGAAACTCGACGCACAGCCGAAGAAATAATGGAAATTCTGTTTTACACCACATCCCAGTGTCATCTGTGCGAACTGGCGGAAGCGCTGTTGGTCAGCACTCCTATGCCAGAGCCGATTCCAGTGGATGTGGTCGACATCGCCCAGTCTGAAGAGCTGGTTGGACGCTACGGTACTCGGATTCCGGTATTGCGTCGTAACGACACCGGTGCGGAGCTGGACTGGCCGTTCACGAGGGACCAGCTACTGACGTTTTTGCAATGAGGATTCGCTGATATGCTGATGATCATTTCCCCGGCCAAAACACTGGACTACGAAAGTCCTCTGGCGACCGAGACCCATACCCAGCCAGAGTATCTGGATGACGCCTGCGAGCTGATCGACCAACTCAAGGATCTGGAGCCACACCAGGTCAGTAACCTGATGAGCATCAGCGACAAGCTCGGCCAATTGAACGCCGAGCGCTTTCGCACCTGGAGCACACCATTCACTCCGGACAATGCCCGCCAGGCCATATTAGCGTTCAAGGGTGACGTCTACACGGGACTCGACGCAGAAAGTTTCAGCGAAGATGATTTCAGTTTTGCCCAGAAGCATCTGCGCATGCTCTCCGGCCTTTACGGGCTGCTCAAACCGCTCGACCTGATGCAGCCCTACCGGCTGGAAATGGGCACCCGGTTCGAAAACCACCGAGGCAAAGACCTGTACGCATTCTGGGGCAACAAGCTTACAGACGCCCTGAACGGGTTGTTGGCAGAAGATGACCAGGTTCTGGTGAACCTTGCCTCCAACGAATACTTCAAAAGCGTCAAGAAGAAAGATCTTGATGGCCGGTTGATCACCCCCCAGTTCAAAGACTGGAAGAACGGTCAGTACAAGATGATCAGTTTTTATGCCAAGAAAGCTCGAGGGCTGATGTGCCGTTTTGCCATTCAGAACCGCATCACCCAGGCCGACGACCTCAAGGGATTCAACCTTGAGGGATATTACTTCAGTGAAGACCAATCCGATAAAAACAACTGGGTTTTCCTGCGGGATCAACAGTAACCGTTTCAGTTGATATCGGAGCAACCATGAACGAAGCAGTTTTTTCTCAGATCGCCTTGATGGTGTTTCTGACGGGTCTTATTGTCTGGATGGGTTTCATTGTCTGGGACCTGGCAAAGAAATCCCAGGCAGGCAAGTTCGGCACCATTGCCCTGTTCACCATACTGGGCGCAGGCGTTGTCGGCTTTATCGTCAAAACCGTGCTGGTTGAGATCATGCAGATCTGACTTGCCCGAATACCCGTCACTTTACGGCCACGGCTCTGTGGCCGTATCATCCGCTCCCCTTATTGCAATGCTCTGAACTGACAGCAAGGATTCAAACCGCATGTGGTTTCGTAACGCACGAGTTTTCCGTTTCACCAAGCCCTTCGATATCACCCCCGAGGATCTGGAAGACAAGCTGAAAGCCGACGCTTTCAAACCTTGCGGTCCGCAGGAAACCCTGCGACAGGGCTGGGTACCGCCCCTGGGCAAGCACGGCGAATTAATGGTACACAGCGCCAACGGCTACCATTTGATTGCCCTGCGCAAAGAAGAAAAGATCCTGCCGGGCCCGGTGGTCAAAGAAGCCGTAGAAGAGCGTGCAGAAGCGATCGAGCTGGACCAGGGCCGGAAGGTTCGCAAGAAAGAGAAAGAGGAAATCAAGGAACAGGTCATGCTGGAGATGCTGCCCCAGGCCTTCTCACGTAACCGCCGCTGCTACGCGTACCTGGCACCCCAGGATGGCGTTCTGGTGGTCGATGCCGGGTCAGCCAAGCAGGCAGAAGACCTTGCCTCTACTCTGCGCAAAAGCCTCGGCTCACTGCCGGTTCGGCCACCGGCGGTCGAGCAGGCCCCGGCCTTCACCTTCACCGGCTGGCTGAACGAGACCATTGATCACCCCGCCAGCATTGTTCTGGGCAGTGAATGTGAACTGAAAGATCCGTCTGAAGACGGCGGTGTGGTGCGCTGCAAAGGCCTGAACCTGAAGGCCGAAGAAATCCGCAACCACCTTGAAACCGGCATGCAGGTGACCAAGCTGTCACTGACCTGGGACGACAATGTCTCATTTGTACTGGATGAGGAGCTGGGCATCCGGCGCCTGAAGTTTGGCGAAACCCTGCAGGATCAGCTGGACGACGTCGACGTGGACGATGCCGTCGCCAAGTTCGACGCCGCCTTCACCCTGATGACTATGGAACTGTCCCGAATGATTCCTGGTCTGCTGGAAGCACTGGGCGGAGAGGACCGTTCCGCCATTGTCGAAGAGGAAACCTGAAGGCAACGGATGGGGGCCTACAGGTGGCCCCCTTTACCCAACCGCTCCTTCTGCCAGTCGTTTTCCGGCTCATTCAGCACCAACCTGAGATCCATCACTTCTTCTTCCGGATTGTATCGGGTCTCAAAGCCGAGATGTTCCGCCAGTTTCAGCATGGGGCGGTTGTCCGGTAGCACATTACCGATCATTTCCACGGTGCCGCGAGCCCGGCAGTAATCAATCATTTTCTGCATCAGGGCCACACCCAGGCCCTCTCCCTTCATACGATCATCCACCATCACCGCAAACTCACAGCGCAAGTTATCGGCGTCGGTCCAGGTGCGCACAGTGCCCAGCGTTTCCTCACCTTCGTCATCGAGGCGTGGCGCATTCGCGATGAACACCATTTCCCGGTCATAGTCGATCTGCACCATCTGGGCCACGTCTTCCCGGGAGAAGTGTTTACGGTATTGGAAAAACCGGTATCGGATCGATTCTGGGGACTGATGCTCGTGGAACGACCGGTGCGCAGGCTCATCTTCCGCCAGCACCGGCCGGATGATCACTCTGCGACCGGATCTCGGCAGCACAATCCACTCTTCCAGCTCCCGTGGGTAAGGCTGAATAATAGGCCGCCCGGGTTTGTCATCCAGATCGATGGCGATGTTCACAGCCACCGCGCCCTGCTCATTGAACAACAGTGGCGAGATTTCCAGCCCACGAATCTCCGGAATATCGATCACAATCTGGGACAACGTCACCAATGTCTCAGATACCGCCCGGATGTCTTCTTCAGGCTTCAAGCTATGTTCTTTCAATAATTTGTACATATAGGTACGGCGCAACAACTCCCGCGCCAGCACCATATTCAACGGCGGCAACGCGATCTGCCGATCGCTCATGATATTGACCTGAGCCCCTGCCGCGCCGCACACCACCAGAGGGCCAAACAGTTCGTCCCGGGTGATCCCGACACTGAACTCGATCCCGCCCACGTGTTGATAAGACCGTTGTACCGCAAACCCCAGAAAACCACTCTGGGGAAAATGGGATCGGTAGTCCTCCATTAAAAACCGGCAGGTGTCGATGATGACCTGCTCGCTGTTGAGCTTTTTAACCGTGCCTTTGTAACGACGCTGAGTGGGGCTCAACTCCAGGAACGGGAAGCAGCCCTGCTCATGAACAACGCTGATATCAATGGGCCGGCGTTCGACCGCGAACACCTCGAGCACTTCCTCCAGGTCGTCGCAGTACACGGTATCGATGGTGTTGATGCCGTAATCACAGATCACCCGTCGGGCATCGCGATGGGACAAATGCTTGCGGCCATCCCGCAAGGCTCTGGCAACCAGCTTCCGGGTGTTGGCCCGGTCAGCGAAGTGGTCGGTAAAAGATTCCGGGGTTTCAGTCAGCAGACGCTGTACGCGTTGGTGGCGTACGTGCTGCATAAAGGCCATCACCGCTTTTTCCGGATTGAAGAACGACGGCAAACCGGCCCGGTAAAATTCCTCACGGGAATCCATTACCGTGCTCTGCCCCAACCAACAGGTGAAAATATTCAGGCGGGTGCCCTTGGATGCCTGCACCACCGCATCGGCAATCTGCAGGCTGTCCTGCACCAGCGTAGGCGCGTACATCACCAGCACGTTGGCGACATTGGGATCTTTGGCGAGGATCTTGATGGCGTTGGCGTAGAGCTCCGGGCTGGCATCGTAGTTAAGGTCGATGGGATTTTTACGGGTCCAGTAGGGAGGCAAAAGCTCCGCCAACTGATCAATGGACGCTTCTGACAACTCCGCCAGTTCACCGCCAAGATCCGCCAGCCGGTCCACCGCAAGCACACCCGGGCCCACGCCGTTGGCCATGATGGCCAGCGATTCCCGCCGCAACGGCCGCATTCGGGTGAGTGTTTCAAGCGCATCAAACATCTGCCCCAGTCCGTCCACGCGCAACACACCGGCACGCTGCAACATGGCATCGTAGACCGGGTCACTGCGCTTTATGCCCGCGGGAAGCTCGTGGGCAAACCATTCGGATTCCGGCACCCGACCAGACTTAACCGCAATAACCGGTTTGGTGCGAGAAGCAACCCGGACCGCCGACATAAACCGGCGCGGATTCGGCATATTCTCGATGTGCAAAAGAATGGCGCGGGTCTGGGTGTCCTGGGCAAGATAATCGATCAGATCGTCATGATCGATGTCCATGCCATCGCCAAGTGTCAGGAAGTAGGAGAAACCGACACCGCGGGCAAAGGCCCAGTCAATCACTGAGCTGGCAATAGTGCCAGACTGACCGACAAAGGCAACGCGGCCCGGAATCGCCCCCATGTGTGCGTAGGTGGCGTTCAGGTGCCGGGCCGGAACCATCAAACCGATGGTGTTGGGGCCAAGCACCCGGATGCCGGTTTCACGGGCGGCGTCCCGCACAGAGTACATCAGCGGCTGACCGGTTTTACTGTGGGTACGGGACATGCCGCCGGTCATCACGATCGCCGTACGCACACCCCACTCACCGAGCTTGCGAATCATCTTGGGCACGGTGTCCGGCGGGGTACAAACAATCGCCAGATCGGGGCTGAAATCAAGCCGTGATACTTTCTTTACACAGGTGTACGCCATGAACATTGTCATAATCGCTCTGGTTGACCACCACCAACCGACCGGGGTAGCCACCCCCCAGAAGATTTCGCAGCACCATACCACCCAGATTGTCGGCCCGTTCAGATGCACCAACCACCACAATGGATTCAGGATTGAACAGGCTTTCCAGATAGCGGGTACTCAAGATGACTCTCCCTGATCGGTGGGCTACTGCGATTTAGTTAAGAATCTCAGTAAAACAGGTGACTTATCAATGCATACCTTATCTTAGATGGGTATTTTCTGATGTAAATCGTCAATCACAACCATTAGACCAAAGAAAGACGACAGACTTCGGTTATCCCTGATAACATGACAAAAATAATAAGCTTATTCAGGCCAGACACCACGTATGACCACGGCATTTTTCTCCCACGACGACTGCATGAAACACAACATGGGCCCGGAACACCCGGAAAGCCCAGAGCGTATTTCAACCATCCTGGCGTATCTGGCTGACACCCATCTGGAGCAAGACCTGGACTGGGTAAGACCGGAGGAGATCACCCGTGATCAACTGCTGACGGTGCATCCGGAGACTTACCTGCAACAGCTCGACATGATGCAACCCACCCGTGGCCGGGTGTTCACAGATCCAGACACCGCGATGATGCCAGACACCCTGCGCGCCGCAAGGCTGGCCGCGGGCGGCAACGTTCAAGCGGTCGATATGGTGATGAGCAGCCAGGTAACCAACGCATTCGTTTGTGCGCGGCCGCCGGGGCACCATGCCGAGCGTGCCAAATCCATGGGTTTCTGCTTTTACAACAACATTGCACTGGCAGCGATGCGTGCCCTCACCTTCCATCATCTGGAACGCGTTGCCATCATCGATTTTGATGTCCACCAGGGCAACGGCACCGTGGATATTGTCAGTGGCGATGAGCGCATTCTGATGTGCTCCAGCTTTCAACATCCGTTCTACCCGCACTCCCACGTGCACCGGCAAGCCGACAACATCGTCAATGTGCCCATTGCGTCCAATTGCTCAGCGCTGGAATATCGAAAAACCGTGGAGGCCGGGTGGCTGAAACGACTGCAGGATTTCCGGCCACAACTGGTGCTTATTTCAGCCGGATTTGATGGTCACAAACTGGACCCGATGGCGGAACTGAATCTGGAAGTGGATGATTACCGCTGGCTGACAGAAATGCTGATCAGCGTGGCACACGATCACGCCAATGACCGGATCATCTCAACGCTGGAGGGGGGCTACCACCTGAAAGCCCTGGCCGAGAGCGTGACCGCACATCTGGATCTGTTGAGCACCGTTTACTAGCACTCGACAATCAGCTCGAGAAACCCGTACCGGGGCCGTTGGCCTGTTGCAGATCTGGCTGCTCACCTTGCCGCTGCAAACGGATGGTGGTCCTGCGATTATCGGCGTGGCGGCGGGACACGGGGAACTGATCACCCTGGGCCCGAACGATCAGCAGATCCTCGTCGATACCACGAGACCTCAGGTAGTCTGCCACCACATTGGCCCGCTCTTCTGACAACGCCCGGTTATCAATGCGGCTACCCACGCTGTCCGAATGGCCGTCAACAAACACCCTCTCAACCGTCGAATCGGCCATTACATAGGTCACGATGTTATCCAGTAACTGCCGGTCGGCATCTGACAGGCTGGTGCTGCCACTGGCAAACGGCACCCGGGAACGGCGAATCTGATCGTAGTTAACTGGCAACAGACCCGCCACACACTCACGGTAACCGGAGTAAGGGCCGGAAAAGTTCACATTGGAAAGGTGCACGCGCACTGGACGGTCATCGTACCAGGCAGCGCGGGTAACCGTAGGCCGCATTCCCTGCAGCAAACCTTGAGTCATCAGGGTGGCTTCGCGATTACCTACCGTAACCGCGCGGCGATCATCCGACACTGTCACCGCCCCGATTGGCCTTGGCGCAACACCTGGGCGCCAGGACGGTGCCTCAACAACCAATTGGCCGCGACCCGGGCGCATGACGGCTATCTCGGATTCCAGAAAAAAACTCAGGTTTTCGCCGGCCCGATGGCTGAACACCGCCCGGCCATAACCCGGGACATCATGAACCAGTGAACACTCGAACACTGATTCCGACAAATACCATTGGCTGTTCTCGATGCCGGCTCCGTAACTGGCGGCCAGGGCGGGCGCAGCAAAACCTGCGGACACTATCGCGCCACACAATCCTGCAGCTTTGTACAACGAGTACTGGCGAACCAACCTGGTCATAGTCATGACACCCCAAAAACGAACATTCGCACGATCATGGTTGGTTAACGACCGCCCGGAGCAATACTTGATAGCCAAACCCTGCGGAATAGCAAAAACATTCCAACCGACCTTCTGATATAATCCGCCAAATTTTTTGCTGCGGTACAAATGCTGCCATGACCAGAGAACTGACCATCACCCGCCCTGACGACTGGCACCTGCACGTTCGCGACGGTGCGGTATTGAACAGTGTGGTACCGGCGACGGCTGCCTGCTTCGGCCGGGCCATCATCATGCCTAACCTGGCGCCGCCAGTTACCGATGCAGCCGCGGCCACGGCTTATCGGAGCAGGATTCAGGCCGCTGCCGGCAACGCAGCCTTTGAACCGCTGATGACACTGTACCTGACCGAAGGCACCACCCCTGACACCATCCGGGAAGCCAAGGCGGCCGGCGTGGTTGCCGCCAAGCTCTATCCAGCCGGGGCAACCACCAACTCAGCTTCTGGCGTGACCGACATCCGCAATATCTACCCGGTTCTGGAAGCCATGGCGAATTGCGGTATGTTGCTGTTGGTGCACGGGGAAGTGACCGACGCCGACATTGACATTTTTGATCGTGAAAAAGTATTTCTCGAGCGGGTGCTGGCGCCAACCATCGACGCCTTCCCAACTCTGAAAGTAGTGCTTGAACACATCACCACAGCAGACTCCGCCGATTTCGTGCGCAGCCACAACAGCGGCAATCTGGCGGCCACTCTGACCCCGCAGCATCTGATGTACAACCGCAATCACATGCTGGTGGGCGGTGTGCGACCGCACCTGTATTGCTTGCCCATCCTGAAGCGTAATACTCACCAAAAGGCACTCAGAGACGCCGTTGCCAGTGGTGATCCACGGTTCTTCCTGGGCACCGACTCAGCCCCCCATGCCCGCGGCATGAAAGAGGCAGCCTGCGGTTGTGCCGGCTGCTACTCCGCCTATGGCGCTATCGGGTTATACGCAGATATTTTTGAGGAGCTGGGCATTCTGGATAAACTGGAGGCCTTCGCCAGCTTCAATGGCGCGGATTTTTACGGGCTGCCGAGAAACACCGACACGATTACCCTGGTACGCGAACCCTGGACCATGCCGGAGCAGCTGCCCCTGGCTGATGGCACCATCGTACCCCTGAAGGCCGGCGAAACCGTTCACTGGCGCATGGCGTAAAACACTTTAAATTCAAACTGCGAACATCGGAGTTCGAGTGTCAGAAGAAAACAAACAGCCACACCCTATGTCTCGTCGCTTCCGCGGTTTTTTGCCGGTGGTTGTGGATGTTGAAACTGCCGGCTTCAATCCCGAGCGGGACGCACTGCTGGAAATCGCGGCCGTCATGGTCACCATGGACGATGACGGCTGGCTCAGGCGGGGCGAAACCCACTTGCAGCAGATCGACCCGTTCGAAGGCGCCAATCTGGAACAATCCGCTCTGGATTTCACCGGCATCGATCCCTGGAGCCTGGAGCGGGAAGCCGTGCCCGAGCGTGAGGGCTTGAGCGAAATCTTTGCCCCCATCCGTAAAGCGGTCAAAGAGCACGACTGCAAGCGCGCGGTTCTGGTCGGCCACAATGCCACGTTTGATCACAATTTTGTGTTTGCCGCTGCCCTGCGGGCAGACATCAAACGCAATCCGTTCCACCCGTTCTCTACTTTCGATACCGCCGCGCTGGCCGGTCTGGCCTATGGCCACACCGTACTGGCCCAGGCCTGCAAACTGGCTGGCATTCCGTTTAGCAACAAGGAAGCGCACTCGGCAGCCTATGACGCGGAAAAAACGGCCGATCTGTTCTGCGGCATCGTCAACCGCTGGAAAGAGCTGGGTGGCTTCCCACCCCCGGCGATTGACCTCGACGAAGACTGAGACCAGCCCACAACAGACACAAAAAAACCCGCCAAGGCGGGTTTTTTTGTGTGTCCGGGATGAAAGTTACCAGTAAATGCCCCGCATGATGGCCGCAAAAGCGACCTGCTCGGAAGACACCTTCGGTTTCTCACCCGACTTGCTGCCCGCCGCCGACGGCGAATCCGGGAACATCCGGTAACCGGTGTTCATAACGATCTCCGCCATTTTAGGCGCCAGGGCGTGAAGAACCTGGGCAAAGATGCCCAACCGGGTTGCGATCCGCTTCGGGCGATACACGATGGCATCCGCCACCATAGTCGCTGCTTCGTCTGGCGACAGTGTCGGAACAGAGTCGTAGATCTTGGTTGGCGCGATCATCGGAGTCTTCACCAACGGCATGTTAATGGTGGTGAAGGTCACATTGCGGTCAGACCACTCAGAAGCGGCACAACGGCTGAACGCATCCAGCGCAGACTTTGATGCAACGTAAGCCGAGAACCTTGGCGCATTGGTCAACACACCGATGGACGAGATGTTCACCACGTGACCGCGGCGGCGCTCCAGCATCTTGGGAGAGAAGCCCATAATCAAGCGCACAGAGCCGAAATAGTTCAGCTGCATGGTGCGTTCAAAGTCGTGGAAACGGTCAAAAGACAGATCCAGTGACCGACGGATGGACCGACCAGCATTGTTGATCAGCACGTCAACGTGGCCATGGTTATCCAGCACGGTTTTCACAAACTCATCGCAGGCTTCCATATCGGCGAAATCGCACGGATACGCATGCACACTGGCACCACGGGACTCCAGCTCTGCAGCCACCTCGTTCAGGCGTTCAAGCTTACGGGCTCCAATCACCAGAATCGCGCCGGCATCCGCCAGCTTCTGGGCCGTTGCCAAACCAATACCAGATGTTGCCCCGGTCACCACACACACGCGACCTTCAACGGTTCCTCGCAGCGTGCGATCCTTGAACAAATCGGGATCCAGGTGGCGCTCCCAGAAGTCCCAGATAACCGGTGCGAAATCGGTCAGGCGCGGCACCGCGATACCGGTGCCCTTCAGGGCCCGCTCGGTTTCACGGGCGTCAAAACGGGTCGGGTAGTTGATGAAAGACATTACTGACGGCGGAATACCCATGTCGTCCAGCACCGCGGCTGTCAGTCGTTTAACCGGCGGCAGATTCTTCAGGCTCTGGCGAATGAACGGTGGAATAAAGCCGAACATCCGCGAATCAATGCGCATGCCCATTTTGGGCGCATGACCAGCTTCGCTGAAGATATTGAGAATCTCACCTACCTTGTACGGATCGGAATCGACCAGGTGGAAACACTTGCCGTCCTCACCGTCCAGGTGAGCGATGTGATCCATGGCGTCAACCACAAAATCCACGGGCACTATGTTCAGGCGACCGCCTTCGATACCAATGGTCGGCATCCACTGCGGCAGGGCGTGGCGGATCTTCTGAATCATCTTGAAGAAATAGTAAGGCCCGTCCACCTTGTCCATTTCACCGGTTTTAGAGTGGCCAATAACCATGCCTGGACGATAAATCCGGTACGGTACCTTGCACTCTTGCCGCACCACTTTTTCAGATTCGTGTTTGGTGCGCAGATAGGGGTGGTCCAGCTTTTCCGCTTCTTCAAACATGTCCTCGCGGAAAATACCTTTGAACAAACCTGCGGCAGCGATGGACGACACGTGATGGAAGTGCTTGGCCGCCATGGCGTCTGCAGCCTGAACCGCAGCGCGGGTGCCTTCGATATTGGTGGCCGCCTGGGAATCTTCATCCGCACCCATGTCGTACACGGCTGCCAGGTGGAAGAAATGATCCACATTGCCCTTCAGCGATTTCAGGGTTTTCGCATCGATCCCCAGATTCTTGCTGGTCAGATCGCCGATCACTGCCTTCACCCGGGAGTCATCGACACCCCAGCGCTCACGCAGCTCAGCCAGTTTTCCCTGGGACTGTTCCCGCACCAACACATGAACAGTGCCACCACGGGCCAGTAATTTTTCTACCAGAAAACGGCCGATAAAACCGGTGCCGCCTGTCAGGAAATAATTCATAGATAATCCGTCCTGCCTGTTGCTCTATTGTTGTCGTTTCGCCAGTGCAGATAAGACTAAAGTCGTAACCTGCAACTCTTTAGCCGGCATTCTACTTAATTGCAACCTTCATGTATCGAACTTTATTAGAGCATTTGCTCTGTAAGCCCTTGTTTTTATTAGAGCCATTACTCTAAAAATCCGACCCTTGCCTGACAGCAAATGTCCGGAATACCGACACACTGGTTTTGAGATTAGCACAGTAACCGGCGACCGGGGCGCCACTCCCCACAATTACCGAAGGGCAATGCAAGCAACGCCCCGCAATGCGATAATCGGGAACTTTCCACGCCAACCGGCGTCACTAAACCGTCCATAGTTTGAGGTTCACCAAATCCCTATGTCGAACGATACGCCCAATACCGAACGTTACATTGCCATCGCCAGAGCCTGCCTCAAGGCCATCAACGATTCCGCCGCCGACAAAGGTAGCCGGGAAGACAAGATTCAGGCGGTATACCAGGCCATCGACAAGGCTTTCCAGGCAGAGTTTGCCGATTACCGACAGTCCGTTGCCATCATGGCCACTGTTTTAGAGCGCATAGGCTCGGGCGAACTGGACGCCGACAAAGCCGCCAGCCTGGCCCGCCAGACGCTGGAGCAACAACCCGCCAGCACCAAGACCGGGTCTGTGCACTGAGACCATGATGACCCACTGATTCACTGGACAAAAGAGGTCCCATGACTGCTGAACGCCCCGAGTTTCATCGTCTGAAGCGCTTCTCGTTTTTTCTATTGTTCCTGCTTGGCAGCCTACTGCTCAGTAGCCTGGCAACGGCCAGCGTATCGCCGACCAAAAGCCCGAACGATCCCAACGAGTACCGTTATCTGGAGCTGGACAATGGCTTGCGGGTGATCCTTGCGTCAGATCCGGAAGCGGACAAAGCCGCGACGTCCATGAACGTCGCCGTCGGCAGCGGTGACGACCCGGCCGACCGGGAGGGCCTCTCGCACTTTCTGGAGCACATGTTGTTCCTCGGTACTGAAAAGTATCCGGACCCCGGCGAGTACCAGCAATTTATCCGCAGTCACGGTGGCAGCCACAATGCCTTCACGGCTTTCGCAGACACCAACTACTTCTTTGATGTGGAAGCAGAATTCCTGGAGCAGGCCCTCGATCGCTTTGCCCAGCAGTTCTCTCACCCGCTGTTTACAGCGGAACTGGTCGACCGGGAGCGAAACGCCGTTCATTCCGAATACACCGCCAAGCTCAAAGACGACGGCCGACGTTTTCTGTCCGTCCGCAAAGCCGGCGGCAATCCGGATCATGCTTTCAGTCAGTATGCCGTCGGCAATCTGACCACCCTGGAGAACACCGAAGACAATCCGTTGCGGCCCGACCTGATCCAGTTCTGGCAGGATAAATACTCGGCCAACATCATGACCCTGGCCGTCTATGGTCCACAATCCCTGGACCAACTCGAAGCCATGGTGCGGCAGCGTTTTAACGCCATTGAAAATCGTCACCTGTCGGCCAAAACCCATCCGCAGCCCCTGTACGATGAGCGCCGATTGCCCGAACGCATCACCGCCGAAAGCCTGAGAGACTCCCGCAGCCTGACCCTGTCCTTCCCTATTCCGTCCCAGCGCGACAATTACCGCACCAAGCCGGCATCCTATGTTGCCAATTTGCTCGGTCACGAGGGCCCCGGCAGCCTCTTCGACACGCTCAAGTCGGCCGGCCTGGTGGAATCGCTCTCTGCCGGCCTGGGCATGGACACGGGCAAGCACGCCACGCTGGACATCAGCATGTCGCTAACCCGGGAAGGCCTGGCGCAACAGGATGAGATCATCGCGCTGGCATTCCAGTACATTGATCAGGTTCGTTCCGACGGCATCAGTCAGCAACGTTTTGATGAAATGAAGCAACTGGCGGTGATGGATTTCCGCTTTCGTGAGCGCAGCGAACCCATGCGCGAAGCCATGAGACTGTCCAGCCTGCTGCGGGACTACCCGCCAGAAGACCTGCTAAGCGCGCCCTGGCTGATGGATCGCTACGCGCCGGAGCAATACCAGGCGATTCTGGCAAAACTGACGCCGGCTAACCTGAAAGTCTGGGTGTCTGCACCCGGCCAGAATTTCGAGACGCCCCTGTTTACCGAATGGTATGACACACCCTGGCAACGAGAGCCGCTGACCCTGCCCGAACAGGTAGATTCTGCGCTCGCGGAACAACTTGCGTTGCCGCCGGCCAACCCGTTTGTGCCTGAGGATCTGGACCTGGTGCCCGGCGAGAGCATGACCCACCCGGTGCTGCTGGGCGAGCTCGATGGCCTTGATATCTGGTACGCCCGGGACACCCGGTTCAATACCCCCAAAGCCAACGTATTCATCAGCCTGCGCACGCCCGAAGCACGAGCTTCTGCCCGTAACGAAGTGCTGACACAGTTGCTGGTCGACGCCATCGACACCAATCTGAATGCCTGGGCCTATTCCGCCCGACTGGCTGGACTGGACTACAGCATCTACCCGCACCTGCGCGGTGTCACCCTTCGGGTAGGCGGCTATAACGACAAATTGCACAAGCTGGTCAACCGCATACTGTTGGAGTTCTCTGACCCCGACTTTACCGAACAGCGCTTCCGCATCGCGCGCCAGCGGCTGATTGACGGCCTGGAAAACAAGGCCAAGGATCGCCCGGTGCAGCAAACCTCTGAGTTTATCCAGACCGCCCTGATTGACGGCACCTTCCCGGTACCTGAGAAGCTGGCTGCAGCGCGCGAGGTCACCCTGGCCGAGCTGGAATCTTTCGGTGCAGAACTGGTGGCAAAGACCGATCCGATCATGCTGGCCCATGGCAACCTGACCGAAGCCTCCACGCTCAACATGGCCCGGCAGGTTCAGGCCATGGTGCTGGACGGACGGGAACGCACAGCGGTGGAACGCTCTCGTATCCGACAACTGCCAGAGGGACAAACACTGGCCACGCTGAACCTGGAGCACCCGGATACCGGCTATACGCTCTACCTGCAAGGAAAGGACAGAACCTACCAGGAGCGTGCGCGCTATCGCCTGTTGGCACAGATCCTCAGCAGTCCGTTCTATGAGGATATCCGGACCAGCCGCCAGCTTGGCTACATTGTCTACGCGACCGCGTTCGAGATTCTCGAAACACCGGCCCTGGGCCTTGTGGTGCAGTCACCCGAAGCAACCGGGGCGGCCATCGATAGTGCGGTGTCTGAATTCGCGGAAGGCTTTGCCAAACAACTGGGAGAGCTGGGAAGTGACAGGCTGGACCGGGAAAAACAGGCCATCATCAGCCAGCTGACCGAGCGTGATCGACAACTTGGCGAGGTGTCCAGCCGCTACTGGACCGAGATTGATCGTAACAATACCCGCTTTGATAGCCGTGAGCAGTTGGCCGAGGCGATTCGGGAGGTCACGCTGGAAGAACTGCAGCACACCTTCCGCGAGTCATTGACAGAGCGCAAGCGAGCCCTGTTGGTGACCACGGGAGAGGAAGGCATTAATGGCGCCGAGATCCTGGAGCAACTGCGCCAGCGCGACGCCGTGCCCGAGCGGCAAACCGACTAGCGCTCACCGACCATGCGCCGGAAGCGTTGCCAGTCTTCCGGCTCATCCACATCCCAGCGGGGTTCCAGTACGTAGACACTGAGCCCTGCCTTTTCCATTCGCTCCAGGGTTTGCTCCAGCACCATCGGAGTGCCCCACTCAATCCCGGCCAATGCATCGGCGGTCAGCTTGCGGGCGCCTATCAACACATAGCCACCGTCATTCGATGGCCCCAGCACCACATCGGCATGATCCAATGCCACAACTGCCGACCGCACGTAACCGGGATCTACCGAGGGGCAATCACTGCCAATCACCACGGCCCGGGAATAGGCATCAATGCCCTGAGTCAAAGCCCGGAACATACGTTCCCCCAGATCGTCACCTTGCTGGAAATATTGCTGCAGGCCCGCGCCTTCAATGTTGGCGAGCAGGGATGAGGCGTATTCCGGTGGCTGTTCCAGCGGGCGATCCCACCAGAAACTGACGTCATAGCCGGTCGCACAAAGGTTGTCGAGCACTTCCAGGCTCAGGGTAATGTGTGCCTGAAGCGCGCCATCAATGCCCAGCGCCGGAATCAAACGGGTTTTCACCCGTCCGGGCTGTGGCCACTTGGCAAACTGCATCAGTATGGCTGGGGAACTCTCAGTATTTTGCATGGCGTACATTCCTCCGCCAGAGCGCGGCCAGGGATTCCGGGGCATCACCACGCCAATAGCGCCAGCGCAAACGCCACATCAACACAATGGTTGGCCACACCCCGCCCTGCTCCCAGCGCCGACTATCGGTAATCACCGGCGCAGCAATGCAATAAGGGCGAGCCAACAATTTCAATCGTTTGGATAACTCGACGTCTTCCATCAGGGGCATGTGCCGAAAGCCACCCAAAGCTTCAAACACATCCCGACGAACAAACATGGCCTGATCTCCCGTGCAAATGCCAGTCAGCCGGGAGCGCCAGTTCATAAACCAGGCCACCACACGGAACATTCGCCGCTCACCACTCAAGCGCACATCAAAACGGCCCCAGGTGCGACCGCGCTGACAGGCTTGGGAAAGGTGCGCCAGAGCGTTATCGGGTAAGCGGGTGTCTGCGTGAAGAAACAAGAGCAACTGACCTTTGGCCTTCTGCGCACCCGCGTTCATCTGTACGGCACGACCCGGTTCCGAGATCAGAAGATGATCACATAGAGGCCGCGCCAAATCGACCGAGCGATCAGAGCTGCCGCCGTCCACCACAATCACTTCATGGCCAGCCTGGCGCAGCGGTTGAAGCGCCTGCAAAGCCTGCTGAATACCAGCGGCTTCCATCCAGACAGGAACAATCACACTGAGAGAAAGAGATTCTGCAGAGCTGGAATCCATAGCAACGGCTAACCGGCAAAAGACAGAGCCCAACCATAACCGGACACCCCTTGAGCCACAAGCCCTTGCCCGCTATCATACCGCCTCTTCTGAAATGCCTCCGTAGCTCATCTGGATAGAGCGTCCCCCTCCTAAGGGGAAGGTAGCAGGTTCGAGTCCTGCCGGGGGCACCATCCCCATCTCATTCGTAAAGATGATTTCGATCCTACCAAAAAATCAGATCAAATCATTACGCAAGACACTGAAATAGATAGCATTATATGTTTCACCCAATTCATCTCTGAGCTCCTTGCAGATCAACCTTCCCTCACTGTCGAAATCAGCCTCATCATCAACACTTGGAAAACCCGATTCTGTTGGATCATCTTGATTGAGCGTGTCGTCGTATTGGTCCTCCCATCTTCCGATCCTCGCCTTCAGGTCATCAGATATCGGCAAATTAGCTGGATCAACATTCTCAACGCTATCGATATCCCATAACGCAAAGCATTCATAATCAGGCATAAGCTTTAATCTTTTAACCATTTAACTTACTCCGTTATATATGGAAACGGGGTAGAATCCCTCAGCCCCCGCCCAACTCACGCTATTTGCCCCTTACCAACTGCTCCGGTAACCTCCATTTGAACATTACATTCCAGCCATCCCCTTTGCCCAAGAGCTTTGGCTGAAAAGCGACTGGCACTTCCGGAAAATACAACAATGCGCCGACTTCTCTACAGGTATGTAGACGCCACTGCGTGGAACCGAAAGGGACTATCCCCCTTCAACTTTGCAATATGCGTCCTGATCATTGCCTCTGTGTTGCTCGCGGTCATTGAGACCGAGCGCCCCATCAGAGAGGCCTACCCGTACATCTTCCTGATATCCGAGCGAATTCTGTTCGTTCTATTTGTCATTGAGTATGGTCTTAGGGTGTATGTCGCTCCGGAGAATCCAAAGTACTCTGGCGCTTTTGGACGACTCCGCTACATGAAATCCGGATGGGCCATTTTCGACTTGTTGGCACTGGTATCGTTCATCGCACCTTTCGTCTCCAATTCGCTAGCTTTCTACATTAGGCTGACCCGCATATTTAGGATACTTCGGGTATCTAGGCTCGGGCGCTTCACTCAAGCTTGGGACCTTCTCTGGGAAGCTACAGCCAGACGCAAGTTCGAGCTGCTCATGAGCGCAACGATAGCCTTTATTCTGTTGCTAGTTTCCAGCGCCTTTCTTTATCTGTTCGAGGCTGATCTGCAGCCGGAGGACTTTGGAAGCATCCCCAGGGCTCTGTGGTGGAGCGTGGCCACATTAACAACTGTAGGGTATGGAGACGTCACGCCAATCACTGCTGCCGGTAAGTTTTTTGCCGGCCTAACAGCCATTTCAGGTATCGGTATTGTGGCTATGCCGACCGGGATACTTGCTGCTGCTTTCAGCGATGCCTTCCAAGCACGACAGGACGTAGATCAAAACAAGGAGTAACTCATGGCTTTTCGATTCCAGCGTCGCATCAAGATTGCCCCCGGTATTCGCCTGAACGTCAGCAAAGGAGGGGTCGGGCTTTCTGCAGGACCGAGAGGTGCATCAGTAAGCGTGGGTCGCCGTGGCTTATATGGCAATGTGGGTGTCCCAGGCACTGGACTGAGCTTCCGGGAAAAGTTGAACAAGGGCCAGAAAGATAACACTACGGGAAGTAAAGGGTCCCGGAGTGGACAGGCCAATTTACAGATCAGCATAGATGATGATGGCCAAGTTACCCTTTTGCACCCGTCAGGGGAGGCTCTCAGTACCAGAGAGACCACAGCTGTCAGGAAACAGGCTGGCGGGACAATTAGAACGTTTATGGAGGAGGTCTGTGAGCGTCGCAATGAGGTCCTCCGGTCAATCACCACTTTCCATCATCGTATCCCGAAGCCCACGAAAAACCCCGAGTACAACCCGTCGCTTTACAAGATATCAGAGCCAACTCCCGGTCTGCTTGCCAAACTCTGGGCGCTGGTATTCCCTCCCTTCCGCCGAAAGCTTAAAGAGGCGCACGATGATTGGCGCACTGACAAAGCTGCTCATGATCAGCGTGAACTGGAACGCAAGACTCTCGAAGAGACCCTGGTCCTCTCTGATATAGATGCCATGGAGCGTGTGCTTGAGACATATCTTGGAGATATAGAGTGGCCCAAGGAGCCAGCTATTGATTTCGATATCGGCGAAAACAATACAACCCTGGCTCTAGATATCCAGTTCCCAGATGAAGACGAGATGCCGGACAAGGAGTGGTCTGTCCCGACTACCCAATACAAGCTCACACCCAAGAAAGTGAGCGCGACCAAAAAGCGGCAAATCTACCGGGATTATATTCACTCGGTCATGATGAGAATTGCCGGAGAGATCTTCGCACACCTCCCCTCGGTGGAGCATGTGCTAATTTCTGGATACCGAGAGGTCATCAATTCATCAAATGGTCACGCAGAAGACCAATACATCATCAGCGTCATAATGCATCGGGATGAATGGGCTTCTATGGACTTCGCACGGCTCCGGCAGATCGACCCGACGGAAGTCTTCACCGGTCACACGCTCGCGCGATCAATGACTAAGACGGGGGTGTTCAAACGGATCTCGCCTTTCTCACCCAGCGACCTTGAAGAACGCAGCGGGGCTTAAGATTACCCCAGTACTTCATGGAGGGGTACGGGGGGGTTCTGGAAGCAACGTCCTCCACTCAGATGGGGGGACAAAAATGTTGCCCGAAATATTCACTGATATGAGATTGCTGCCGTCTTGGCTTGAGGGCTGAAAGGGCTCAGTTGCGGTACAAACTGTGATACCAAGTGTGATACATTCACATTAAGCTGTCACCGTGAGCCCTTTTATATCAGAAGGTTAAGAAGGACCGAGGAGTAAACCAAGTCGTGCCGGGGGCACCATAATTGATCAGCCCCAGCCCCCGCCCCACAAAGCAAAACAACGCCCCGTTTCGATATTTTAGAGTCAATTCTTCATCGATCGATATCTGCCAAACCTTACTACCAGCCAATCAATTTCAAAGCTGTCGCCTGCCTCATTCGCTGTATTCTTTTTCATAGCTCGTGGAAGTTTTGCGGTGCTACTATAAAGTGCAAAACGGACAAGATCCTGCTCACCAAACGACGCAAGGAGTGCGACGTGATGAACTGCCACAGGCCACGCTCGCACTGGAGCTTTCAGACACTTTGTCTGTTATCGGTGATTATCTTGTGCTTTGCCGCAATACCGGCCCATGCCCAGCCAGATGACGAAACAAGTGGCAACCAATCAAGCGAGGAAGACGTCGAGGCGGCCACCGAAGAGGAGCAAGCAGAAGCAGAACCCGAACAAGCAAGGCCTGCAGTCCAGCCCGAGCTGGAAGCAGATACCCCGGGACCACCCCAAATTCCGCTTCCTGACACCGAAACGGCGGATATCCGCCAACAGATCCAGACCCTGAGAGCCTCTCTCGACCAACGCCTGATCGCCGTTGAATCCACCCGCGATCGGCTCTCCTATGCGGAATCACTTCTTAATCGACTTCAAGACGAATACAACAGTTTTGAGCTTCGCCTGGAAAAAGCCGGACTTAACCTTACCGGCAACTACGCCAATCTCCTTCAGCAGCGGCTTGAACGGCTCCAACGGCAGGGTATTGCCGAGGATCTGATTCGTGATATTGAAAACCACTTATCGACAACGCGCGAGGAACAGCTTCGACTGGAAGAGTTCGAAGCCATCATCGACCCCGGCGATGATGCCCGTGATCAGCTTAGAAGCCAAAGAGCAAGCCTGATCCGCCAGTTACACAAAGCCGTCACCGAACACATCCAGGCGCTGAACGAATATTTCAACACGGTGTCGGCACTGCAGGAGCGCATAGAGGCTTACAAAACCCTGCTTCAGCAACGCCTGTTCTGGCTGCCCAGTGCACCGATCGTAGGCGCAAACACTCTCACAGAACTCGTTGAAGCAGTGGCCTGGTTTGCCAGTCAGTTTCAGCTTGATCCGCTCAACGATGCGATTGGCTATTCGATTCAGGAACGTGGCGGGGCCATAGCCTTTCTTACTATTCTTTTGGCACTTCTGCTGTTCAAGCGAAGTGCCGTGAAGCGCAATCTCGAGACCAATAGTCGACACGTTGGGAATGTTCGCCATGATCGCATTGAACACACTGTATATGCGATCACCAACAGCGCCTTACTGGCACTGCCAGGCGTGCTGGTGCTTGCAATAGCGGCACTTTTGCTGATGGAGGGGAACGATTTTTTCGCCGCTCTGTCCGAGGGCATGAGCACTGCGGCACTAGTCACCCTTCTGCTGGCATTCATCTATAACGTGGCCCGCAAGGGCGGATTGGGAGACACGCATTTCCACTGGCATATTGACTCGTTGCGCGCCCTTCGCCGGGAACTGCCGTTTCTGCTGGCGGTAATCATCCCGATCACGGTGATCATGCCTACCACCGGAACACCTGACGGATCCCAATTTGTGGGCAGTCTCGGGCGCCTGCTCTTCACTGCGGTATCCATCGCGCTTGCGACGTTCGCGCATCGGACCCTGAGCGCGGTCAGGGCCGATCGGCCAGAGAGCAAGCACCTGTTAGCGCTACATGTCCTGGCCGTTGCCACCCCTGTGCTATTGGTGATGGCATCGCTACTCGGATACCACTACACCGCTCTGGAACTCGAGCGAAATCTGTTCGTTAGTATCTGCTGGATAGCCTTCAACGCCATGCTGTTCTACATCGGTCTCAGGGCACTGTCAGTCAGGGAGCGCCGCCTCACGCTGGTGCGACTGCGTGAAAACCGTGAGGCGGAACGCAAGCTGGCCGAAACCAGGGAGGCTGCAGAATCCTCGGGCGAAGGCGTGCCACAGACCCTGGATATGCCAAAAATGGATCTCAAGGACATCAGTCAGCAGAGCACCTCACTATTGCGCATTCTGGTTGCCGTCATTGCCATTACCGGGCTGTGGCTGCTCTGGGCCAGCCTGATTCCGGCCCTGCAACTGTTCGACAACATCACGCTATGGACTATCGCCACAGACCTCGACGGCGGCGACCCACTGCCCATAACGCTCGGTGACCTTCTGCTTGCGCTGTTTGTCGGCATTGGTACGGTGCTTGCCGTCAGAAACCTGCCAGGCACTCTGGAAGTGATGGCGCTTAGCCGGATGAATCTGGAGCCGGGTACCGGCTACGCCATTACGACGCTCACCACCTATACCCTGGTGTTAGTCGGTGTGGTGGTTTTCCTCGGTGTAATAGGCGTGCAATGGTCCAAACTGCAGTGGCTGGTGGCAGCCCTCGGGGTCGGTCTGGGTTTTGGTCTTCAGGAAATCGTTGCCAACTTTGTGTCTGGCATCATTCTTCTGTTCGAGCGCCCCATCCGCGTGGGAGATACGGTCACCATCGGTGGCATTACCGGGACAGTGTCACGTATCCGCATTCGTGCCACTACACTGGTTGACTGGGACCGCAAGGAGCAGATCATTCCCAACAAGACCTTCGTAACCCAGGATCTGACTAACTGGACACTGTCGGATTCGATCACGCGGGTTGTGCTGCAAGTGGGCGTTGCCTACGGTTCGGACATGGATCAAGTGCAGAAACTGCTTACCGAGGTAGCTCTCAACAATGAGCGGGTCGTGGATGATCCCTCGCCAGCGGTATTCTGCGTCGGCCTGGGAGATAGCCGTGTTGATTTCGAGCTACGGGTGTTTGTGAAAGACCCTCTGGACATCATGCCCCTGTCTCACGAGATCAACACCGCCATTACACGCACCCTGCATGAGGCAGGCATCGAGATTCCCTTCCCTCAGCGGGATATTCACGTGCGTGACAATGGCGCACTCCCTCACTCCTCATAAATCATCTTACGCACCATGCCGCCATCGGCCACAACATTCTGGCCGGTGATGAACGAGGCTTGCGGTGAAATCAGGTAGGCCACCAGCGCAGCGATATCTTCCGGGGTGCCTACCCGGCCGGCGGGGTGCTGATGATGATCGGCCTGCGAAAGTGCTTCTACCTCGTCCGAGCCGCCCTGCCAGGCCCGGGTATCAATCCAGCCGGGGCTGATGCAGTTGACCCGGATCTCGGGCCCCAGGCTCACCGCAAGGGCGTGGGTCAGCGCGACCATGCCGCCTTTGGTGGCGGCATAGGCTTCGGTGTCCGGCTCTGACTGCAGTGCCCGGGTGGAGGCCATGTTCACGATGGCGCCCCGGGTGTTCCGAAGGTGCGGCACGGCGTGTTTGGTCACCAGAAATGGCCCGGTCAGGTTTACATCCAGCCGGCGCTGCCACTGCTCAAGACTGAGCGCTTCTACCGGCCCGGAGTGGGGATCGGCAATGCCGGCGTTGTTGATGACCGCGTTCAGGCCCCGGCCCAGTTCACCGCTTGCGAAACAATGCGCTCTACATCGGGCTCGCTGGCTACATCGCCCTGCACAAAAAGGATACTGTGTTCTGAGCCGGCAACCAGTTGCTCGCCGGCGGCCTGGTCGGTGTCACAGAAGGCCACCTTCCAGCCGGCTGCGGCCAGGTGCAGCACGATGCCCCGGCCGATTCCCTTTGCCCCGCCGGTTACCAGAGCCACCCTTTGCGTTGATTCCACCCTAACCTCCAGTCGTTCTGAGCCAGCCTTCACTCCGCAGCCGGCGTCGGCCGCACCAGGATTTCGTTCACATCGACATGAGCGGGTTGAGCGACGGCATACATCACCGCATTGGCGATATCTTCGGGCTTCAGCGCGTGGGCCGGGCGCTCATCAAAGAACGGCGTATCCACCATCCCCGGTTCAATCAGCGTTACGCGGATGCCAGAACCACGCAGCTCCTCACGCACACCGTAACCAATAGCGGACACCGCCCACTTGGTGGCGCTGTACATGGAGCCGGGAATGGTGACGCGTCCCGCCGCCGAGTCGGTCAGCAACAGGTGACCTTTGCTCTCGCGCAGCGCCGGCAGGCAGTGTTGAATGGTCAGGCCGACACCCAGAATGTTGGTCAGAATCATATCCTTCCAGACTTCCGGATCGGCGCCGCTGAATCCGCCAGGCTCGCCACCCCGGCCCGCATTGGCAAACACGGCATCAATCCGACCAAAGGTCTTCAGGGCCTGATCCACCATGTGTTTCTGATCTTCGGCGTCTTGCACATCACACTGAACCGTCAATACCCTATCGCTACCGCCCAGCTCCTGCTGCAACCCTTTCAGTTTGTCCTCGGAGCGCGCCGCCAGCACCAGGCGGTAGCCCTGGCGGGCCGCGGCCCGGGCGGTTTCGGCACCGATGCCGGAAGATGCTCCGGTGATCAGCATGACCGGTTGGTCTGTCATAACGTCTGCCTCTGTTGATCTGAATTTTAATAAACAGCGTGATCTGCTACTTACTGCAGTCTAGCAGCGATTATTCAAGGGGCGTTTTGGCTGAAAGCGATCGCGGCATCGGGGTAGAATGCGGCCTGACCTCACCATCCGGAACCCCACATGGCCCGCTTCGATGAAATTGGCACCGCAACTATTCCCGGTAACGGCACCCGGTTGCGCCTGCTGCAACGTAACGACGAATTCTCCATCAAGATCGCCGGCGCCCCCGGTGAGTTGATGAACAGCCGCTTGCACGGTTCGGAAGATGCACTGGCCACCCTCGCCTGCGAGCGTATCGCTGACCTGCCCGAGCCCCGGGTATTGATCGGCGGACTAGGCATGGGCTTTACCCTGGCGGCGGCGCTGTCCTCTCTCGGCGATACCGCGCAGGTAACGGTGGCGGAACTGGTTCCGGAAGTTGAAGACTGGAATCGCGGCCCACTGGGCGCGGCCTCCGGCTACCCATTGAAGGATCCACGAGCCCGGATACACATCGGCGATGTGGCGGAATTGCTGAGAGAAGGTGACGGCAACTGGGATGCCATCCTGCTGGATGTCGACAACGGCCCGGAGGGTCTCACCCGCAAGGAAAACAACTGGATCTATTCACCGGAAGGCATCGCCGCCGCCCAGAAATCCCTGAGCCCGGACGGCATCCTGGCCTATTGGTCTGCCGGGCCCGAACACGCGTTTACCGAAAGACTGCGCCGCGCCGGCTTCTCAGTTGAGCCCGTTGTGGTCAGAGCTCTGCGCCCGGGCAAAGGTGCCAGACATACGATTTGGTTAGCCTGGTAACTTTGGGGTCAGACCCGCGGACATTTCGCCTCATCAAATGTCTTTGGGTCTGACCCCGGGGTGTTACGGCAAAACGCGGGAACGCCTGGAGGGGATAAACCACAGGCAAACACGGGTCATCCAGCGCAACAGCAGCAAAAAAGGCAGCAGAATAAGGAACCAGCCCGGTACCTGTATCATCCAGGGCGGAATGCCCAGTACGTTGGCCGCTCCGGCGAACAGATCGTTTAACACTACGGGGTGCCGAACGGCGACATAGGCCAGTGCGGCCACCGCTGGCCAACGGGCATGACTGACCATCACCGAGGCCATGCGCCCGGCCCGGGCCAGGCGGGAGGTATAGGCGGCTGAGCGCGCGGTAACGGTCGACGCCCGCGCGGTGGTTGCCGCCGCCCGGCCCGCTTTCAGAAATTTCACGGCACTGCCGATGACGATGGCATCCACGGCGGCCCAGCCTAGATCGCGAGCGCGGATCGGCTGGTCGGTGCGGTAACGGGATTCCAGGGTGCGGATACCGCTGGTAAAGAACTGGGTGAGGCCCTCGGTGACGCGTTCGGTCCAGATCCATTCAATGCTGCCATCCGGCCCCACCAGAAACTGCCCGGTAAAGTCATGGCCTTCTTTGTTGGCAAAGTTGATGGCATACCAGGCGCGCTCTTCCGGGCTAAGGGTCTGGCGGGTGCCCGCCACCCGGTTCATCATCTCGATTGATCCGACCGGGTTCTGGTAGAAGTGCATCACCGGTGGGATCAGATATTCGCCGTGAGCTCGCAGCGCCTCGTGAAACTCCGCTTCCTCACCAAACAGCTCCATCAGCAGGCGGGTATGTTCCGGGAACACCTGCAGCGCCGCCTGAGCTTTCAGCAACAGCAGAACATCGTCTCGATAGTCCAGCAGCAGCGCCTGCACCGGCAGCGGTTCGGCCAGCAAATCCGAGCGGGTTCCGAACACTTCCTGGGCATGCAGGCGTACCAGTCGCTCTTCCACCGGCTGCGGCTGCGAGTCGCACTGCCACCAGCACCGCCACCATCAGGGCAATAGCCGCCAGCCAGAGCACGCTCCGGCGGCGGTGGGTTCTGAACAGCGCGGGCTCTGCCATGGAGCGCTCCTGCAGCGTGAAAACTTGAGTCTACACGGGCTCACTCAGGCCTGCTCGTACTCCTGCACCAACTGTTCCAGAAAATACATGCCGGCGGTGCTGAGAAAGTAGTGCCCGGCGCCAGCCCGGAACATCAGGTTGCGCTTATCCAGATAATCCAGAGCTTCGGCCAGGCCTTTCTCGAACCGGGCAGCCCGGAGGATGTCCTGATACTCCTCATCGGCGGTCATCGCCGCCAAATCTTGCTCGTTCAAACCGGCGTCTGGCCGGCCAAGATAGTCCAGATCACGGCCGCTGCGGGCAAAATAACGGCCAATCAGCAGCAGGATCACCTGCACCCGGAAGGCGTTTTCGTCGTGTTCTTCGCTTTCGTCGTCACTGCTCTCTTTCAGAAAAAAGAAAGCGCCGTTCTCGTTGAACACCAGCTCACTGCCCAGATGCTCATAGAAGGTCCGGAAGTGAGACAAGTGGTTATAGAGCAGGTTATACAGAGGGTTGGCCATCAACTCTGAGCGGTTGGCGTCCCACAGGTCGCGGACAATCACCCGCCCCGCCTGAAACTCCCGGTAAATGGCAGCACTCTGGGCCGGCAGTATGTTGTCGAATTGGCTGCTCGTTTGATCAGCGGGCGTGAGGGTCTGTTCAGTCATGCTGTGTCTCTGTCTCGGTTTCCAGTCGACGTTTCCGGTACACAAACTGCTCGGCGCTGGTATCGGCTGTCTGATCGGCTTCAAGGGTGCGGAAGCGGTTGGTGGTGATCACCTGAAATCCCTCCGGCGGCGTGTTCACCAATCGATTGAGGGCGGCCAACAGGTCCGGAAAGCGGTAACCGGGGATAAAGCCTTCCAGCCGGCCATGGAGTTCCCGCACCAGATCAGCTGTGGGCCGAAGTTCCAGGGTTTCCAGCCACTGATAAAGCTGGTTAATGCGCTGCACGTCGATTCGGGTGTTGCGGCCGGCACCCGCCACTTCTTGCAGGGCCGGCACCTGATCTTTGCGGCGCAGATCGGCCAGGCGCAGATCCAGCTCGCTGAACAACAGCTGATAGTAGCTGGCCGACGCACCGAAGGCGTAATGCTTGGGCCGCTGCTGGCCCCGCAGGCCCACCAGAAAGCCAGTACTGCGGGCAAAGTCGCCGCCTTCCAGCCACTTGCGGCGCAGGCTCAGGGTTTCGGTTTCGCCTTTGAGTTCCCGCAGTTTGCTGTAGAAATGCTCCATGGCATTGTATTGCACCATGCCCCGGCGGGTTTTTCGCAGAAAGTGTTCCACCTCTTGCGCCACGGCCTGAATCGGCTTGTACAAAGCATTCAGGCTAAGGGCCGAGCGGAACAGTTGGTCAGCCAGGTTATGGTCGCCATTGTTTTCCAATAAGCGCACCATCGCCTCCAGAGTTTCAAACAGGTTGCTGCCATCTGGCAGGCGGGTGTCCGGATTCAGGAACACCAGGGTCGGTTTGATGTGGCGGTCATACAGGGTAACGATTTGCTCAAACAGGTTATGACGGAACTCCAGATACTTTTCCGGCGCCCGGCTGGCATCGCCCGACAATTCCGCCAGCTGCGCACTGATCGTCTGCATGCGCAGCACGTTCTGGCGCAGCAGACCGATCAGTTGACTGACCCGTTCATTCAGGTCATCCCGCAGCTCGGTAAAATCCGGATCGGCCTCGCTGAAGGTGCTCAGCTCCAGCCGATTGCGCACGTCGCGCAGGGTAACCAGGTGGCCCCGCAATCGGGCGTCGGTAAGCTCCTGATAGAGCGACGCATTACAAGCGCGCATCAGGTTAATCAGAGCATCCTGCAGCACCAACCTGCGTTCGCCCTCGGCTTTGATAATGTCGATCACCAAACCGCTGCGGAACAGGTTGTCGGTGTTCATGGCCAGACGCACGCGATCCCGGTCGGCGTTACCGAGGGCCCGGGTGTAGTCCATCACTTCCGCCACCAGATCACTTTCACGAACGTAACGAGCCTCGTTCCGGTCCATGCGTTCGATCAACCGGAACAGAATTTTCGGGTGTTCGAACAGCAGGCGCGTGGTGTCGAGCGTGCTGAAGCGCTTACTCATCCGCCAGCTCCAGCAGGCTGTTCTGGGTGTGATCGGCCCAATGGCTCAAGTGTTCGCCGCCGGTAAAGCCTTCCGCGCCACCCCAGAACACCAGGGTGCGCTGGGGGCTGTAGGGCCGCGCTGTGCGCATTTGCCCGACTTCCAGATGGCGGCCAATCAGGTAGATAACCTCGGCACTGGCGCTGTGGGTGGCCGCAGAAAACAGGTTAAAGCCCTGCTTGCGCAAACGCTGCAGCAACGACGGCATCTGGCTGACATCCACGCTGGCCAGCTCGTCCAGCACCATCGGGAACGACAACTGAATACCCGGGTAAAGCACCCGGTTGAGCAACCGATAGACCAGTTCCAGGTTGATCAGCGCGGTGGTGGAGGTAGACTGGCCTTTCTTATCCAGGCTGGCGGCACCTTCTTTGCGGGTACGATATGAGATGCCGGTGATCACCTTGTCCATGGTCAGGCGATTGCTGCCGCCCTGATCGCCGAAGAAATCCGCCACAAACACCCGTAACCGATCGTAAAAAGCATCAGATTGCAGCTGGTTTCCGTAGGGATCGATGTTGGTGGCTTCTTCAACCAGATTGCGGAACTTGGGATCGGTGTGGATATCCACCCGGATTTCCACCAGGTCGTTGATCTGGACGCCGTCCAGCTCCCGATTCAGCTGAGACTCAAACCGACTGATGAACTCGTGATTGGAGGTGAGCGCCTGGCGGTAACTGGCCACGGTTTCGTTATGGATTTCGATCTGCTCATGGTGCACCTGCCAACGCTCAGCAAGGCCGGCAAAGAGATCTGCCAGGTTCTTGAAGGTGTCACGAATTACTGAAGACGCGGGGCTGTCTTTTTGCAGTTCACCGTCGGTGTCTTCGTACACGCCCTGGTACACAAACTGGCGCAGGTGGTCGAGTATGCTTCGGCGCAGGTCCTCCATCTCGTCCAGTTGTTTCTGGAGGTCTTCAAAGGCCGAAGCAGATATCTGATCAACCGCCATCGGTTGCTCAGAAGTCAGGGCTTTCAGGTGCTGGAAACGGTGCTCGACGGTGCCCACGCTCCGCCCCAGCTGCGCCAGCTCTGTTTCACGCTCTTCTACCCGCTCTTTGTGAGCCCGCGCTTTTGCGACTTTTTGTTGAACCGCATCCATTTTTTCCTGCTCAATGCGGGCCTGCCCTGTCAGCTTGGCCAGGGCTTCTTCCGCCGTCGCTTTTTCTTCGGTGGCATCGCGCAGCACGGTGGCCGCGCCCGGAAAACGGGCCAGGGTATCCTGCTCTTTCTCAATGGCCCGCACTTCCTTTTCGGTGCGATCAATCAGGCGCGGGCGATCCTGCTCTTTGTCAGCCGTGTCCACCAGCTCAGCACGCTCTTTCTCAAGGCCATTGAGCTCGCCCTGCAGGCGCCCGCGCAGCTCAGCGAAGTCTTCCTGACGGGCAGGCTGACCGGCGTATTCAATATCAAACCAGTCAAAGCCGGCCGACGAGGGGGTAAACAGCCGGGCGAAGGCGGTAATAGCGGCTTTGCTATCGCCATCCAGGGTCTGGCCCGGGCTGGCCATCATCAAACGGGGGTCGAGCGCTCGCAGCGGCGCCGCAACCGATTCATCCAGCTGGTTTTGCAGCTGCCATTGCTGTTTGCTTTCCCGCTCCGCCAGCCCCGCCAGTCTGCGCTCAAGGTCCTGGCGATTCTTGTCCAGCTGGGCCAGCCGGATCTCGGCCTGGGCAGCGCTTTTCAGGGCGTTAAGGTGGCTTTGTTTGCCTTCGCGATCTTCCTGCAAAATGTCGGCGATTTCCTGCAGCGTCATGTCGCCGTACTGAGCGGTTAATAGTTCACCGTTCTTCTGATCCTGTTCCGCTCGCTTCAGGTTGCGATCAGCGGCGCGGATTTCGCCGTTCAGGCTGCTGGTGTCTTGCTCCAGCTTTTTCAGGGATTGCACCACATGCTTGAGGATATCGTTCTGTTCGTTATACGCATCCACCGCGTCCCGCCGCTGCCGGGCAACCTCCTGCAGAGCGTTGGCCAGGCCATCACGGAACGCGGCAAAATCGTGCTGACTGCGCAGCAAAGTCTGGTACTTCTGGTAATCGCCATTGAGCTTTTCAAACCTGGGCCGCTCTTTTTCGATCCGGTTGAGTTGCGCCTGCTGTTCTTTCAGCTGCTCATGGCGGTTGAGGAATTCATCGATGTTGAAGTCAAAAGCGTCGTCGGCAAATTTCTTGTCCGCCTCTATGATGCTGGCCACCGCGTTGGCCATGGCCTGATCATCGGCTTTCATTTCAAACAACAGCAAAATCAACGTGCGCAGGGACTGCACCCGGCGCTCATCGGATTCACCTAACGGCAGCACGGAATAGCGCACGGCGTCGGCGTTCATCAACTCACTGTTATAGAGCATGGTTTTCAGCTTGGCGGGATCGTTAACGAAGCGCGTCTCTCTGGACAGCTTTTTTAACGATTCCGACAACCGGCTGAACGACAACTCCGGCACGGCCTGGCCGATGCCATCTTCATCATCGCCGTTCCAGAACAACGGCCGTAGCTGGTCATAGCTCGCCGGCACAAAGGCGCGGCCGTAACTGAGCTGGCTGGCGTTGTCGCGATAAAGAATCTGGCAATGCACGCCGGCGGGGTTCTCGGCTTCCACAATCAGAAAACTGAACTGGCTGGGGAAATAGTGCTGGTAGCTTTCCTCGTTGGTGTAAAAGCTGCCGGCACTGGCATTGCGGAAGGCGAATTTCTTGCGACTGTTCTTGAAGTTGTTCTCCGGCAGCAAAAACAGGCGCAGGGAGTTCAGCAGGCTGGATTTACCCAGGTTGCCCGGGCCCAGAATCAGGCCGTGATTGTCCACCGGAATTTCCACGTAGCAAAAGCCGGCAGAATCCACCAACACCAGACGGCGAATACCAAAGGTGAAGGCGTTTGGGCTCGCCTGTACATCACTCATCCAGAATCATCTCCTGCTCCATGAATTTTCCAGTGGCCCGGAAGGCCTGCGCCAGCGGCACAAAACCAAGATCTTCCGCCAGTGCGACGGCGTTTGTAAACCGTTCTGCACACATCACCAGCTTGAAAACTCGAGTGCCGGGCCAATTACCATTACCATAACGCAAAATTTTCTACCCGAGGCCGAATATGTCCCTGAAATACCGCATTGTACCGGTCACCCCCTTCGAACAGAACTGCACCCTGATCTGGTGTGAAGATACCCAAAAGGCCGCGGTGATTGACCCCGGCGGTGATCTTGACCGAATTCGTTCGGCGATTGCGGCCGAGGGCGTCACGGTTGAGAAGATTCTGCTGACCCACGCCCACCTTGACCACGTTGGCGGCACCGCCGAGCTGGCCCGGACGGCAGGCATTCCCATTGAAGGGCCGCACAAAGAGGATAACTTCTGGATTCAGGGGTTGCCCATGCAGGCGCAGATGTTTGGCTTCCCGACGCCGGAAATCTTCGCACCCGACCGCTGGCTGGAAGATGGCGACACGGTGACCGTTGGCAATCAGACTCTGGAAGTACTGCATTGCCCCGGTCACACCCCGGGCCACGTGGTGTTTTTCCACCGGGAGTCAAAGCTGGCGCAGGTAGGCGATGTGTTGTTCAACGGTTCCATCGGTCGCACAGACTTTCCGAAAGGCGACCACGCTACGTTGATCCACTCCATCCGCGAAAAGCTGTTCCCGCTCGGAGACGACGTCAGCTTCATCTGTGGCCACGGGCCCATGTCTACCTTCGGGCAGGAAAAGGCCACCAATCCGTTCGTGTCTGATCACCGGGGCTAAGCCCCGGTTGCAACGGCTCGGCCTTCAGCCGCGTTGAGACAATCGGAATTGCTCGATGGTCTTGCGCAGCGTTTCCGCCATGGCCAAAAGGTCCCCCGCGATCCGGGCCGTTTCCTGGGCATCGCTGGAGGTTTGCTCCGCCGATCGGCTGATCTCAATGACGTTGTGATTGATAGACTCTGACACATCGCTTTGCTCGTTCGCCGCGCTTTCCATCTCTTCGTTCAGACCGGTAATCTCTCGCACTGCGGTGGCAATGGTCTGCAGTTCAGTTTCTACCTTGAGAATGGCGTCCACCTGATGCTGGGCCATTTCAGAGGCATGGCGCATGGTGCCCACGCACTCCACCACCTCATTCTTGAGCCCGGCAATGGTTTGGCGGATTTCTTCCGTCGACACCTGGGTGCGGGAAGCAAGCGCCCTCACCTCATCGGCCACCACTGAAAACCCGCGCCCCTGCTCACCAGCCCGGGCAGCTTCGATGGCTGCGTTCAGCGCCAGCAGGTTGGTCTGATCGGCGATTTCAGAAATCAACTCCAGACGCTTCGCCATTTCGGTGGTGCGCTGATCCAGTTGCTCGATACGTTGTGCACCGTTCTGCACCTCGGAATTCAACAACTCAATGCCCTGCACCGCGTTGTGCGCCAGCTGCTCACCCGTTTCCGCCGCCTTGGCAGTGTCCGCCGATTTGCGGGCCGTGGTGACGGCATTTTCCCGAACCTGAACCGCCGAGGCGGCCATTTCGGTGGTGGCACTGGCCACCTGGTCGGTGTTATCCCGCTGGGCCAGCACTTCGCGCTCTGTGGTTTCAGCCTTGCTGGCGATCGCGCGGGCCGCCTGCTCCACCTGGGCGGCATTATCCATGACCGTGTGCATGCTGTCCCTGATCTTCGACACCATGCGGTTGAACGCCCGGGACAATGAGCCAATTTCGTCATTACGGGAGACGTCCAGCTCAATCGACAAGTCGGAATTACGGGAAATCTCATCCATGCGATCGTGCAGGCGACGCAACCGGGAGAACACCAGCTTGCCAAGCGCCAAGGCGGTCAGGAAGAAAATGACGACAAAGATCACCACCTGAACACCACCACCGACCAGCAGTTGCTGTTGAAGTCGGGAATCACTCTGAGCCAGGGAATAATCAACGCGGATGGCGCCAAGCACGTCGCCTTCCTGAGCCTGGTGACAACCCAGGCAATTGACGCCCTGGTAGTCGGACTGAGCAATTACCGGTTCGATAAGCGTGTAGACCCGGCCCTGATCATTCTCCGAATACTGCTCGATACGCTCGCCACCCAGTGCCCGCAAGTCCTCAGGTTGCCGCCGCTGCTCGTCTGCATTGCCTGCGCCGTACATGGCGTTCAGCTGATCACTGCGCACCACCCGGATATCCAGCACATCCTCAGAAGCCCGGGCCCGATCGCGCAGCACTTCCCGGTTATTGATGGTGCCTGTCACCATCATGGTGTTCAGCCCGTCAAAATAGGATTTCGCGAGGCCATCCACGTATTTGTGGCTGTACTCCTCCAGGTGCGCCCGCTGGGACTGGGCGCTGTAGATAACCGTGAACGCGAGAATCACAGAAAACGCGACAGCCAAAGCTGCCATCAGCAGGAAACGAATCGAGTAGTGTTTTTTCATGGTACCCCGGCGACGGAAGAGCAGCTATGCAACCAAGAATATGACGGCAATCTGGCGCATAACTTTATAGACATTGATCAATCTTTTAATGACACAGATCAGTCCACCGCCCTGCCAATGACAACCGTTGCAAGATTTTACATTTCATCACTTCAGAGGGACTTTTCCTCATACCCACCGATCTGGCCCGAAACCTGCTTTGTAACTGGTAAGACTCTTTTTTTGTCACTATCCGGCAGAACTTTTCCGCCCAGGGGGAACACACCATGTCTTTGCTGACATCACTGATACAGGCCAGCACTCGCTTTCAGCAAGCCATGGACAATCGCCAGCCCCCGGCCGCGGATCAGAACGCAAACCAACCCACCAAAGCAAAACTCCCGGAAGCCTCCGGTAGCCCCGGCGACGACCGATTTACGCCATCCGGGCAACCAGAGGGAGATGTCGGCAGCCTGAAAACGCGGCAACTGCCGCTGGGTCAGTACAAGCAGACCGTGGCACAAGACCTGTCTTTTGTGAGGGAAACACTCCGGCACAAACTTGCCGAGTACAATTTGCACCCGGCCACGGCGCTCAGCGTGGGTAAGGGCGAGGGCGGCAACGCCGTGGTCGATGGAAAATTACCGGAAGAACTGCGGGAAAAAATCGAGAACGATCTGAACAACAACCGCGGCTTCAGAGAAGCCTTCAGCCGCCTGAGCGTGACCGAGCCAACCCTGCACTTTATGGACAACGCGCTGAAACTGAACCAGGCCTATGGCGTCAATAACTCGTTGCTGGATTCACTGGTCAGCGAAAACCAGCAATTCAACGGACTGCAGGACGTTATCCACCGCTACGACAATTTGCGGCGCTCAGCCGGCTCCGGCCAGCCTGAAAGCATCAATGCCCAGCGCTACGCCTTCAGCCTGAACGCCCGGGCCTGACACAAGAGCCCGCCCGAAGCGGGCACTAAACCTGAAACGGTGTCGGATCACCCTGACCCACCCGAGTCACCTCAGGCGCATCCCCGGTAAAATCAACCACCGTGGTTGCCTCCATGCCACAGAAGCCGCCGTCAATAATCAGATCCAGCTCATGTTCCAGCGTATCCCGGATATCATAAGGGTCCGTCATAGGCTCGGTATCGCCCGGCAGAATCAGCGTGCTGCTCATGATCGGCTCGCCCAGCTCCCCCAGTAAATCCCGAACAATCTGGTTATCCGGCACCCGAACCCCAATCGACCGGCGCTTGGGATGCATTAACCGGCGGGGCACCTCACTGGTGGCAGGCAAAATGAAGGTGTAAGGCCCAGGCGTAAACGTTTTCAATAACCGATACTGAGTGTTATCCACCTTGGCGTATACACCAATATCCGACAAGTCCCGGCACACCAGAGTGAAGTTGTGCTTGTCATCCAGTTTACGAATCCGCTTGATCTTATCCGCCGCCGGCTTGTCACCCAGGTGGCACCCCAGGGCGTAACCGGAATCCGTCGGATAGGCAATCACCCCACCCTTGCGAAGAATCTCAACCGCCTGATTGATAAGTCGCTTCTGCGGGTTATCCGGATGAACCTGAAAAAACTGACTCATAAACTCGCTCCCTGTTTCAATTTGGCCGCCATAGACGCATCCCCCTTCGAGCCGCCCATGCAATTCGGAGACTCGGGCGACGCCTGCCCACTGGCCACCCACTCTTCCGGCGTATACAAATGCAGCGACAACGCATGCACCGGCCCAGCCAGCTCCTCTGCCAACACCGCGTAAATCGCCTGATGCCGCTTAACCTTCATCTGACCGGAAAGGCCCGGAGACACCAGGGTCACCTTGAAGTGAGTTTCCGAATTCGGCGGCACCGAGTGCATGTGGCTTTCGTTCTCCACCGACAGCACCTGGGCATCGAAGGCATTTTTTAACTTCGTCTCAATAGCACTCTGGACTTTCATAATTCCTCGTCTGACTCCTGAAGCTCTGTGTTTGCTTTCAAGCGGATGGCACGGAGTCTCAAGCGGCTGTGGTGGCAGCATTCCCAAAAGTGTGTGTTGCCAGGGATGGCAACACCAAGCCCCCAGGGATGGGTTCACGGCGTCTTTTGGGAAAGCTGCCACCACAGCCGCCGCCCCCCAATACCTGCAGTCTACTATACAACAACTGAGAAGCCCGAAGCCCTTGACAGAAAACAGCCAAACCGCCACATTCCGATGCCATTCAACGAACACCCTGTAGCCATGCACCTGTACATAGCCGAAAAACCCAGCCTGGCCAGAGCCATTGTCGCCGCCCTGCCAACGCCCCATCAAAAGGGCCAGGGCTGGATCCGTTGTGGTCAGGGTAAAGACGCCGTCACCGTCAGCTGGTGCATCGGCCACCTGCTTGAACCGGCCGAGCCCGCCCGCTACAACCCGGCCTGGAAAAAGTGGCGCCACGAAGACCTGCCCATGTTCCCAGAGCCATGGCAGCTCACCCCAAAAGACAGCGTAAAACAACAACTCAACGTACTCGAATCCCTGATCCGCCAGGCAGACCTGATCACCCATGCCGGTGACCCCGACCGCGAAGGCCAGCTGCTGGTGGACGAAGTACTGAAATTCGTCGGCACCAAAGCACCGGTCGAACGCATCCTGATCAACGACCTGACCCCCAAGGCCGTTGCCCGAGCCATCCAGAATCCGAAAAACAACAAAGACTTCCGGCGCCTGTCACACTCTGCGCTCGCCCGGCAACGGGCCGACTGGCTCTACGGCATAAACCTCACCCGGTTTTATACGCTCACTTACCAACAGCAGGGTGAGCAAGGGGTCTATTCCGTGGGCCGAGTGCAAACCCCGGTGCTCGGCCTCGTGGTGGAGCGGGACAACACCATCGAAGATTTCCAGGCCAAGCCGTGGTTCCGCATAGACGGGCAATTTCAGGCCAGCGAAGGCGAGGCTGATCAAAGGCCCTTTACCGCCCGATGGCTGCCCGGCGACTCGTTTCAGGATTACCTCGATGAAGAGAACCGACTGCTCGATCGCGACATCGCAGAGCAGATTGCCCAGGATGTGAACGGTCGCCCCGGCACCGTCACCGAATCCCGGTTTCGGGATCGGCCAGAACTGCCGCCACTGCCATTATCGCTGTCGGCACTGCAGATTGAAGCGGGCCGGCTGTTCAGGATGGGGGCAAAAGACGTTCTCGACACCGCCCAGAACCTTTACGAACGACACCAACTGATCACCTACCCCCGTTCTGATTGCCGCTACTTGCCGGAAGAACATTACCATCAACGGGAACAGGTGATCAGAGCCATAGCCTGGGTGTCCACCGAGCTCGCAAGCTTTACTGGCCAGCTAGACACCCATCGCCGTTCTGCAGCCTGGAACGACAAACAGGTCGATGCGCACCACGCAATTATCCCCACCGTACGCCCTAGCCCCAGCGGCAAGCTGACCGCCGCTGAGGAAAAGATCTACGGTCTGATCAGCCGCTATTACCTGATGCAGTTTGCGGGCGATGCCGTGCACCGTGAGGGCAAACTCACGATAAAGGTTCAGGAGCATCAGTTCAGGGCCACCGAAACCGCCGTCCTGACGCCCGGCTGGAAGGTGCTGGAGCTCAAACTCAAAGAGGCCAATCGCGAACCGGAAAAACCACCGTTGCCCAGGCTCGATAAACACGAGCCGGTGGTCTGCAGCAGCGCAACCGTGAACGAGCGTAAAACCCAACCACCGCAGCATTTTACCGACGCAACTTTACTGTCTGCGATGACCAACATTGCCCGCTTTGTGTCCGCCCCGGAGCTGCGCAAAACCCTGCGGGAAACTGATGGACTGGGCACCGAGGCCACCCGCGCTGCCATCATCGACGTGCTGTTCAAGCGGGACTACCTGTACCGGGACAAACGCTACATTCGGGCCACCGACAAAGGCAAAGCCCTGATAGCGGCATTGCCCGACACCGTCCGCACGCCAGACCGGACTGCCGTCTGGGAGGCGACGCTGGAAGGTATTCGGCGGGGCGAGGATAACCCCAGGCAGTTTATCGAAACGTTAAAGGCAGAGATCCAGGGGCTCATCAACCGCAGTCCGCTGACATCCTCGTCAGATCCTGCCCTTGGTGACAGCACCAGTGCCAACCCCGGTAAAGACCGTATTCATTGCCCAAAGTGCCGGTCGGTGATGGTAGCGCGGGAAGGTAAGTTCGGGCGATTTTTTGCGTGTACCCGATACCCCGACTGCAAGGGCACACGCCCGCTGGAAGACACACAACCCCAGGACGGGACTGATCAAAAACCGATCCCCTGTCCGCATTGTTTCTCGCCACTGGTCCGTCGGCAAAGTAAAAAAGGCTGGTTCTGGGGCTGCAGTAATTTCCCCAGCTGCCGACAAACGTTAAATGACAATGACGGCAAGCCTGCGTTGCCGTTACGGAAGTCTACATAACACTACTGAATGTAGGCTCATTTTTTGGGATAATCACCCGATACTGCAACGTGGTCCGTATCCACCTTGTCCACAAGCAAACCAAACCGGTCAACACTACCGAGGGCCAGAATTAATGCGCATTGCTCTGCTTGAAGATGAACATGAACAGGCGCAACACATTCAGTCCATCCTGTCCGAGAAAGGTCATCAATGTGATAGCTTTCCTACCGGACAAGCTTTTCTCGGCGCCGTGCTGCACCGGAGCTATGATCTGATCATCCTGGATTGGCAAATTCCGGACATGACCGGCATTGAAGTGCTTGAGAGCATTCGCGCCCAACTTAACTGGTCGATACCGGCGGTTTTCCTAACCCAACGGGACAGCGAAACTGACATAGTGCGCGCGCTTGATGCCGGGGCCGATGACTACCTGGCAAAACCCGCCCGGGCCGCCGAGCTGATTGCCAGAATTCACGCCCTGGCACGCCGCAGCAATCCGGACAGTGAAAAAGAAGTCCTGGTTTACGGCCCGTTCGAAGTGAACACCCATCAGCGCGCCATCCTGCTGCACGGTGAGCCATTAACCCTGACCGACAAAGACTTTGATCTGACCTTGTTCCTGTTCCAGAATCAGGGCCGCTTGCTGACCCGTGAAATGCTGCTGGAGCGCGTTTGGGGGCTGGCCCGGGACATCAATACCCGAACCGTCGATACCCACATGAGCCGGCTGCGACGCCGATTGGGCGTCAACCCGGAAAACGGATTTCGGATCAAGACCATCTACCAGCGAGGCTATCGCCTGGAAACCATCAAGACCAGTGACGAACTCCAGATCAACGACGACCGTGCCGCCAATGCTTGATGTCAAACGCCATGGCGCCTTAAGCCTGTTCTTGCTGCTCGCTTTCAGCCTGTTATCGGGCGCCGTCGCGGCTGACCTGTCGATAACCCGCGGCTCGGCGCCAACTCAGGCTCAGCAAACCACTGGCGCCCCTGAGTGGGTGTACACATTGCGCTCCGGCGAGACCCTCACGGAAGTTGCCCAGATGTTGCTGACCGATCGGGTCAGTCTCAACCAGCTTACCCAGTACAACAACCTGGCCGGGAACGCCAACTTGTCTGGCGGTGACCAGGTTCGCATCCCGCTGGGCTGGCTTAAACGTCAACCAGAGCCGGCTAAAGCCACCTCTGTGGCCGGCAACGTGATCCATGTGTCTGGCAGCAATGGCCAGAAAACACCGTTGACCGCGAATTCGATTATCCGGGTTGGTGATGAAATCATCTCGGCAGCCGGCACAGCGACCATTGTCCTCGCGGATGGCTCTGAGTTACGCATGGCGCCAAACTCACGCCTGATCTTCAATCGCCTCACCCAATATGGCAAAGCCGGCATGGCCGACACCAGGCTCAGACTTCAGCGGGGCGAAGTGCATACTCGGGTCAAACCTGTGATGGAGGACGGCGCCCGTTTTGAGATCGAGACACCGTCAGCGGTTGCGGCGGTGCGCGGTACTGTCTTTTCCATGCAGACGTCCGGCAGCGGCAGCAGCGTTCAGGTCACCGAAGGCGTGGTCGACTTCGGCCAACCCGGAAAGACCCGCCGAATTCCTGCTGGGTATGGTGCCAGTGTATCCACCACAAGCACCGCACCGATGAGCATTCGCCAACTGCCGCCTGCACCAGTCCTGAACCCGATCGCACCGGTGCTCAAGCAACTGCCGGCGGAACTCAGCTGGCAGAAAAACGGTGCTGACCGATACCGGGTCGATATTTTCGAAGACGACAGTGGCGCCTGGCTGCAGAGCCGGGACACCGCAGATGCCCGCTTCGATATCAGCCAACTGGACAATGGCCGCTATGAAATCCACCTTGCATCCCTCGACCCGCAAGGCATCACCGGCATGCCCGCCATTGCCTCAATCGAGGTAGACCTGCAGGCGCGGACACCCGACCTCATCTCACCCGAAGAGGGCGAAGGCGTAAACGACGACATGCCCGAATTCCACTGGCAACTGAAAGGCACAAACGAAGTCGCCCGGGTGGAAATCGCCGAAGACGAGGCATTCCAGCGCCTGATTACCTCCAGCGAGTGGGCGCCAGACAATCGCGCCTTACCGTCCCGGCCTCTGAGCCCCGGTCAGTATTTTTGGAGGGTAGTGACCGAAGCCGGCGGCAACTCGGTGGCAACATCGCCAACCCGAACGCTGGTGGTAAACGGCACCTTGCCTCCAGTCCGGATCATCAGCATTAACTACATCGACAGTCAGGTACGGGTGTTCTGGGAAAAGGTGGACACCGCCAATGACTACCGGCTGCAGCTGGCTGAAGAGCCGGCCTTCAACAACATTATCAAAGAGGCAAACGTTGCAGAGACCACGGCAGCCTTGCGTCTGATTCCCGGAAGAAGGTATTTTGTGCGCGTCAAAGCTCTTTCTGATGGTCCGCTGGCGAGCCGGTGGGGACCCGGGAGGGAACTGTACCTGGATTAAGCCACTTCACCACGAGATTGAACATTACGGCCCATGAGAAGGGATTGGTTATCATTAAAAACATCACCCTGGTCTCTGGGCCTTCTGCTCACAGGCATACTTCTGCTTATCCAGACCACCACCCTGCCATGGCGAGTAGACTCCTGGCTCTATGACAAAGCCATTACGGCCTGGCCGGCACCCGTTGATCACAACGTGGCCCTGGTCACCATCGATGAACACAGCCTTGATGTGCTCGGCCACTGGCCCTGGGATAGAAGCCTTCACGCCCGGCTGATCGATCGGCTGACCGAAGCCGGCGCCCAAACCATTGTCTTCGACATCCTGTTTCCCGAACCAACACTCAGTGACCAGACCCTTGCAGACGCGATGGCGCGCCACGGCCGCGTGGTGCTACCCATTCACTACTCCCCCGCCACCAACCAGCTACTGATCAGTGAACAATTGCCGTCAGCACCGCTGGAGGCTGCGGCCCTGGCTCTGGGGCATGCCCACGTAGAACTGGATGAGGACGGTGTTGCTCGCGGTCTGTACCTGTACAACAGCCTTGGCCATCACCGGTGGCCGGCGCTGGCGGTGGCTGCTCAGGAGCAACCAGGGCCATCAATCACCCAACAGGACGCGCCGGCCTACACCAATGTGCGCAGTGAGTTCAGACTGGTGCCCTTAGCCGGGGGCGCAGATACCCTGGCCGCTTATGCTTATGCGGATGTACTGCATCAACCTGCCGCTCCGGAACTGTTTGCCGGCAAAACCGTATTCATCGGCGCCACGGCAGCCGGCTTTCGCGACGTCCTGAGCACACCCTTTTCCGGGCTCAGCCGCCCGATGAGCGGTGTGGAGTTTCATGCCAACGTCTACTCTGCCAGTCGCCAATCGCTGTTAATTTCTCGAGCACCCCAGTGGCTATCCCTTACCCTGGCCCTTGGCATTCTGCTGATCCTGGCCAATACCTTGCCCCGGCTAAAACCTGCCGCTACTTTCGGAGCATGCGCGGGCAGCTTTATTCTGGTGTTGTGCACCTATTTTATTGCCCTGCGCAGCTTCCATGTTCATCTATCGGCCGCCAACGCTGTTCTGCTGCCGATGATTGCCTTCCCGGTTGCAAGCGGTCTGCGCCTGGCCATGACCAACCGCTTCCTCAATCGCCAACTGGACGACATGGCCAGAACACCCCAACTGTCTTTGCCAGAGCCGTCTCGCCGTCACCCGATGCAGCTGATGGAGCATCTGTGTTCTTTACTGCAGCCCCAGGGCTGGCTACTTGCAGAGGGGCCGGACCTGCTGCTGGTCAAAGGCATGGCCCTTAGCGATGCTCCGGAACTCAGCAATCCCGGGCACTGGGTGCACCAGGGCAGTCAAAGCTGGGTAAGCCTCGCTCGTGGCGGCTCAAATTATCTGCTCGGCCTGACCCTGCCCGACGATCTGAGCCGGGAAGTAATTCAGCTCTACCTGCAAAAGCTCAAGCTTGAAGATACTCGCCAGCAAAAAACCAAACCCGGTATCCAGGAAAACATTTCCAAGCGCATCGAGAGGGTTCGTACCGCCACAGAACGTCTCGGCCAAATGCAGGCATTTATCCGCCACAGCTTTGAACACATGCCGGACGGCATCATCGTTACGGACGAACTTGGCGTGATCCGGTTTGCCAATCGCCACATTGAAGCCTGGTTCAAAGAGCCCATGCCCAGCCTCAGCGGCCTGCCACTCACCCGCCTGCTGGAAGGCCACGACCCTCGTGAATCCGTACCCTGGCATGAAACCGTCTCTGAAACCCTGACCTTACGGCAGAGCAGGACCGTAGATCTGAAAATCCACAACAAAGACTTCCTGATTCACCTGGCACCCTTCGCCCTGCCAGACAGCGAGCAGTCCGGGATCATTGCCAATATTTCCGACATTTCAGAGCTCCGCGAACAGCAGCGACAACACCGCGAAGCGATCGACTTTATCTCCCATGACGTGCGCTCTCCGCTGGTCTCGCAACTGGCCCTGATCGAGCAATTGAAAAGAGATCCGAGCCACATCGATGAAAGCCAGCTGGAACAGTTGGGCCGATTGGCCCGGCGCAGCTATCACCTGGCCGAAGAATTCGTGCAACTGGCGCGCGCCGAGCAGCTCACCGAAACCCGGTTTTACGAATGCGAGCTTCTGGCGATTGTGGAGAACGCCCGTGACAGTGTGTGTGAGCAGGCTCAGGAAAAGCAGATCAGTCTGCTCGTATCGGGTACGGAAGATCTGTGGCTTAAGGGTAACGCCGAGTTGCTGGAGCGGGCGGTGATCAACCTGATGACCAACGCCGTTCAATACAGCCCCGAGGGCTCAGCCATCAATGTTCAGGTCTATCGAGCTGGCCATCTGGCGTGCCTGGCTATCGCAGATGAAGGGAGCGGAATTGACACGGACGAGCTGCCGATGCTGTTTGACCGATACCACCGGCAAAAACGCAGTGAGCTGGCAGGGAGCCAGGGCACCGGGCTGGGCCTGTCGTTTGTGAAAACCGTGGTTGAAAAACACCGGGGAGCGATTACCGTCGACTCAAAGCCCGGAGACGGCACCACGTTCACACTGAAATTGCCCATCGCAGATCCGATGGGCTAACAACGCGATCAAGCCTGAAGTCAGCTGCGAATTGTCTTGCTGACCGGCTCGGAGGGTTCACTGACGAGGCCCTCAGTATCCTGTACCTGGATAGTGAAATACCAGGTCCCGGCGTCCAGATTGCTAACGGTGTAGGACATCTCCGCATCGCTCGCGGCCCCGTCAATCACCACCTCACCAGACAAATCCTCGATGTCCTGACCATATCGAATAACGTATCGGTCCAGTTCACCCATGTCGATACCGGTGCCATTCACCCGAGTGGCGGGCGCAGACCAGCTCAGAACAGCTGAACGCTGCGAGTCCGCCTGCACTCCCGAGGCGCCTGAATCCGATCCAGTGGTTGTGCTCGCAGATCCAGCAGAGCCTCCGTCAGAAGAGCCTCCACCGCCACAACCGGCGAGTAGAATCCCGAAGAAAAACGCGGCTGTCCATGCCTTTGACATTTTGATGACGCGTTTCATATCTATTTCGCACCAGTTTATCGTCGACTTTGTGAAATTCTATAAAATGTCGACAAACGATGATGCGAATAGCGTCATTTTTGGGGGCTTAAAAATGCCGTTTTTTTGACGCATTGGATGCGTCACTGACAAACGATCGCGTTCTCCCCCAAAGCCAACCGCTTGAACTCCATAACAAACCGAACCCGGACAATGCACCTGGCTCTGGCGACCGGATCAAACCTGCACCTGGCCGTACAACTGCGCATAAAGACCTTCTCTGGCAATCAGATCGGCGTGCCGACCCTCCTCTATAATCTGCCCATCGTCGAAAACACACGCCCGATCCGCTCGCTTAACGGCGCTGAGCCGATGGGCGATAATCAGCGTGGTGCGCTTACTCAGAAATGCCTCAAGATCCCTATGCAACTCAAACTCGGTTTCGGCATCCAGAGCTGACGTTGCTTCGTCCAGGATCACCACCGAGGGATCTGCCAAAACCATTCGGGCGATGGCCAACCTCTGACGCTGGCCACCGGACAACCGAACCCCCTGTCGACCTATCATGGTATCCAGAAGCTCCGGCATCGCAGCAACGGTGCGATCTAGTTGAGCAATCCTCAGCGCCTCCCAGAGTTGATCATCGGGTTTCTCCCGGCCCAGCGTAAGATTCTGACGTACGCTATCGTTGAACAGCGCGGGGTGCTGCAGAACCGTGGCGATGTGCTCTCTGAGGTTTGGAAAGCCGATCCGCTGAACCGGCACCCCATCAATCAGTATGTCCCCTTTCTGCGGGGCGTAGACACCAAGGATCACCTGCACCAGAGTGGACTTACCACTGCCACTGGTCCCGACAAGGGCAACCTTCTCCCCCGGCGCCAGATCAAGGTTGATGCCTCTGAGCACCTGCTCATCACCGTAACTGAAGTGAACGTTGCGCAGGGACAGGCCCACCGTATGCTTGCCCTCGAAAGGATTTTCCAGCGCCGGATAACGTGGCTCCTGCTTTAGCTCCAACAAACGATTAACACGTACCAGCGCCGCGTTTGCTGCAAACCAGGCGTACTGTATGTTGAGTATTTCCTGAACGGGGGTCAGCATGAACCAGAGATAACCAAAGACGGCGAACATCATGCCAATGCTCAAGTCACTAAACAGGACCGTCACCATCGCAGCAGCACGAAATGCGTCCACGCCAAACTGAAATAGCGCAAAGCTGGCGCGAGTAGCGGCATCGCTGCGCCACTCGAACTGAGTGGCGTGATCGCGCACGGTGCGGGCGCGGCCGACCAACTGCTGCAAGTAATGCTGCTCGCGATTGGCGGCCCGGAGCTGATGGATCCCGTCCAGGGTTTCCGTCAGATCTCCCTGAAACTCCTCATAAGCGCTGTTTTCCCGACGTTTCAGCTCTTTCACCCGTTTACTGATCAGCATGGTTGCAAAGATAACGAGGGGATTGAAAAGCAGAATCAACAGCCCGAGCTGCCAGTGCACCCACACCAATACAAAGGCGGTACCGGTCACCGTCAGGCTCGCCACGATAACGCGGCTGATGGTGGCTCCCAGAAACTGGTCGATGGTATCCAGATCGGTGATGAAGTGGCTGGTGATACCACCTGAACCCCGTGTCTCGAATTCCGACATGGCGACTGAGCGCAATTGCCCAAGCAGTCGAGACCGAATGCGAAACACTACGTCTTTGGAAATCTTGGAGAACTCTCGGGACTGCAGCACGTTAAACCCGAGAGCCAACAGTCTAAGCAGGAAGGCCGCGAGGACCATGACGCCGATGTAAACCGCTGGCAGGTGCCAGGACTCAGGCAATACCGCTCGCATGACAGGCAATACCGGCCCTGCCTCATCCAGCAATACCTCATCCACCAGCACCGGAAGCAGCAGTGGAATCGGCACACTGACCAAGGTCGCCAGGATCGCCAGAAAATTAGCCTTGACCAACCGAGGCCTGTGCTTCAACGCCAGTGACAGGATCTCCCGCCAGGTGTAGGGATCATTTGGCACAGCGTCAGCCTGAAATTTGCCCTGTCGTGTCGCCTGTTCCAAACAACCCCCTGTCAATTCGATTCGAAATTAACGATACGACCTCTTGGCCTCAGTAGCCCATTACCCACAACAAATTCGTTCTCCCGGGCGCCCATCTCGAGCTGACTTTTACCGCTGCCCCAAACGCAAAAAAGGCAGATCAGTGAATCACTGATCTGCCTTTCTCTTATATGGTAGCGGGGGCAGGATTCGAACCTACGACCTTCGGGTTATGAGCCCGACGAGCTACCAGACTGCTCCACCCCGCATCAAACTGGTTGTTTATCGAGACTGGCCTCGATCAACGTGGCGCGAATATTACAGCCACTTCTGGCATCTGTCAAACCATATTTTCAAACAGGTCAGTCGGGTAGGCCAGCTCTTCGCTCTCACTTTCACGTTCATGCCGGAAGAAACCGACCGTTTCTATCGCTTCCTGCACCGGGCGAAATGACCGCCGATGCTCGGGTGTGACACCCATTCGAGCCAAGGCCTCAAGGTGCACCGGTGTTGGATAGCCCTTGTGCTGGGCCAGACCAAATCCCGGATACTTCTGATCCAGCGCTGCCATTTCACGATCGCGCGTAACCTTGGCAATAATCGATGCAGCACTGATTGCAGCGACCCGACTATCACCTTTCACCACCGGCTCCGAAGGCCAGGTCCACTTCGGGCACCGGTTGCCATCCACCAACACATACTCTGGCTGAATGGACAGCCCGTCAACCGCGCGTTTCATTGCGAGCATGGTGGCCTGATAGATATTCAGCTGATCGATTTCAGCCGGCTCACAACGGCCCAGGCTCCAGGACGCAGCCTTTTCCACAATCTCGTCGTAGAGCCTCAGTCGCCGCTTCTCCGTCAGTTTCTTGGAATCCGCCAACCCTTCAATCGGGCGGTTCGGATCCAGAATGACCGCAGCCGTCACCACATCCCCGATCAAAGGGCCCCGACCAACCTCATCCACCCCTGCCAAGCGCCAGCCCTGGTAGCGGCACTCAAACGGAGGCAACTCTTTGCCGGCCATCAGTGCCTGCTCTCCAGCAAGCTGGAAATGGCGGTCGCAGCCCGCTCATCTGCATTCTGTCTGAGTGACTCGTGCAACTCAGAGAACGCTTCATTCAAGCGCAAACGCTCCTGTTCATTCTCAAGCCGCTCCAGAACAGCCGCCCCGAGGGCTTCAGGCGTTGCATCATCCTGCAGAAGCTCAGGTACCAGCTGTTTTTGAGCCAGCAGGTTTGGCAACGCCACCCAGGGTACTTTCACCAACTTGGACAGCAGCTTGAAACTGAAGTTACTCAGACGATACCCAACCACCATCGGCTTCTTCAACAACATTGCCTCCAGGGTTGCAGTTCCCGAGGCCAGCAGGACCACATCGCTTGCGGCCATCACCTCGCGGGATCTACCGCGAACCAGCGTAACCGGCAGCTTTACTTCAAGAGACTCCACCAAGCCCTGAATCTGTTTTTCGCGATCCCGGTTTACGCAGGGTATAACCAATTGAATATCCGGCCTGCGGGACTGAAGCCATCGCGACGCTTCCAGAAACAACGTCCCCAGCCGCTCAACCTCACCGCCTCGACTACCCGGCAAAACAGCCAACACAGGCTTATCTAAGCTCAGCCCAAGGTTTTCACGCGCCGCGCGGGTATCGGTTTTCATCTCGATGCGGTCTGCCAGCGGGTGCCCCACAAAGGCCACCGGCACCTGATGCTCTTCGTAAAAACGAGCCTCAAAAGGAAAAAGCGTCAGCATCAGGTCAACGGATTTGGCGATCTTGAAAATGCGTTTTTGCCGCCAGGCCCAGACAGAGGGACTGACATAATGCACGGCAGGAATGCCGGCTTCGCGGCATCGGCGCTCTATTGCGAGGGTAAAATCCGGCGAGTCAATACCGATCACAACATCCGGCGGGGTATTGAAGAAGAACTCCATCAAGCGGGCGCGAATGCTGAACAGCTCCCGAATGCGCCCGAGCACTTCGACCAGCCCCATCACAGACAATCGCTCCATGGGCACCAGCGAATGAAAACCCTCGGCAACCATTTCATCACCGCCAATGCCGACAAAGCGAGCCTTGGGATAACGTCGACGAAGTGATCGGATCAAGCCGGCACCGAGGATATCCCCCGATGCTTCACCGGCGATGATGGCAACTGTCAGCCTACGATCGCTGACCAGAGCAGCCTGAGAATTTGGCACCGGCAATCTCCAGCCAGATCAGCGGATAATGCCGCGATCCGCTCCTCGAAGCGAGTCAATCAGCGGGCGAACCTCCGGCACGTCGAGGAAGCCTTTTTCAAGTTCTTCCAGAGCCTGCTCGATGGTAAGGCCCTGGCGATAGATCACCTTGTAAGCTCGGCGCAGAGTCAGCAGAACATCTTTACTGAAGCCGCGACGCTTAAGACCTTCGACATTCATGCCGTGGGGCTGGGCAGATTGACCACTGGCCATAACGTAAGCAGGTATATCTTTCAAAACGATACTGCCGCCGGCGGCCATGCTGTGCGGACCGATGTGGCAGAACTGGTGCACCATGGTACCACCACCCAGAATGGCATAATCGCCAACCGTGACGTGTCCCGCCAGCGTGGCGCAATTGGCCAGAATGGTGTTATTGCCCACCCAGCAATCGTGAGCAACATGCACGTAAGCCATCAACAGATTGCCGTTTCCAATCCGGGTTTCGCCGCGATCCTGAATGGTTCCGCGGTGAACGGTGCAATTTTCGCGAATAACGTTGTCATCACCGATAACCAGAGTGGTCGGCTCACCGGCGTATTTTTTGTCCTGACATTCTTCTCCAATGCTGGAGAACTGGAATATGCGATTGTTGCGACCGATAACGGTCGGCCCTTTAATCACTACGTGAGACAGGATTTCGGTACCTTCGCCTATCTCAACGCCGGGACCGACATAGCTCCAGGGACCAACGGTTACGTTATCCGCCAGTTTGGCTGATGGGTCCACAATCGCCTGAGGATGGACACCCGACCAGTCATTTGTCGCCATCAAACTTCTCTCTCAGCGGTCAATATTTCTGCCACGCACACCACATCGCCATCAACCAGGGCGCGGCATTCGAATTTCCAGATACCACGCTTGCCAGACACAAACACGGACTCCAGATCCAGGCGGTCTCCAGGTAGAACGGGACGCTTGAAGCGCGCTTTGCTGGAACCGGCCAAATATTGTATCACGCCATCCGACGGTTTCCGTCCCACTGTCACAAAACCGAGAATTCCTGAAAGCTGCGCCATTGCTTCAATGATCAGCACGCCAGGCATAATAGGGTTATCGGGAAAATGGCCGGTAAAGAAGGGTTCATTGAAGGAGACATTCTTGTACCCCTTGATCGACTTTCCCTTTTCGACCTCAGTTACCCGGTCAACCAGCAAAAACGGGTACCGGTGTGGCAGGTATTCAAGAATCTCATCGATTTTCATCATGTGGATCGGCCTCAGCTCTCCGATTTCTTTTCCAGCTCTTTGATCCGCCTGGCCAGTGCATCCAACTGCCGGAAGCGTACCGCATTTTTTCGCCATTGGCGGTTAGTGTCTGCGCTGGTTCCGGATGAATACACCCCCGGCTCCGTGATGTCGCCGGTTACCATCGTCATTCCGGTCAACTGGACCTGATCAGCAATTTCAAGATGCCCTGCAATACCACAGGCACCGCCAAACACGCAGTGGCTACCGATACGAGTACTGCCCGCAATACCCACCTTCGCGGCCATCGCACTGTGATCGCCAATGCTTACGTTATGCCCGACCTGCACCAGGTTATCGATTTTTACACCGTCGCCAATGACCGTGCATTCCAGAGCACCACGATCAATCGTGGTGTTCGCGCCGATTTCAACGTCGTCACCCATAACCACACCGCCGACCTGGGCAATGCGGTGCCAAACGCCTTTATCGATGGCAAACCCGAACCCATCGGAACCAATCACTGCACCACTGAGAATATGACAGCGCTGGCCCATCACGACATCATGAGCCAACGTCACTCTTGGACGAAGAATGGAGTGATCGCCAAGGCGCGCGCGGGCACCAATATAACAGCCAGCACCGATGACGACGCCGTCACCAATCTGTGCACCTGCTTCAACGACCACGTGAGGGCCGATACTGGCCGTCTCAGGAACTTTCACCGAAGGATCGATCACGGCCGTCGGGTGGACACCGGCCGTCACAGCCGGTGCCGGGTCAAACCAATGACTGAGACGAGCATAGCCCAGGTAGGGGTTAGCCAGTAACAGGACATTGGTCTGAACATCGCCCGCTGCGGAAGGCGCAACAATTACCGCTGAGGCTCTGGTTTCTTTCAGGTATTTGCCATAGGCAGGATTCGCAAGAAAACTGATCGAACCCGGACCCGCCGCCTGCAAGGTTGCAAGCCCGTGTATCCGGGTATCGGGATCACCTTTCAGCTCCGCCCCCAACGCCTCGGCCAGCTCCTGGAGACTGTAGGATTTCATTGTCATTAACCGTTCTCCGGATCCCGCCAACCGGGCTCCTGTTCTACTCAGCGGTTCAGTTTTTCAAGCAATTCAGAGGTCAGGTTCATCTCTGGCTTCACGTAGACCACGGCTTCACTGGGCAGAATCATATCCAGATCGTGTTCATCCAGCAGCTCTTTAACGGCTTCATCGACTTCCGGGCGCGCGCCCTCGAGGAACTGCTGCTTACGCTGGGCGACCGTGGTGTCCAGGCGCTGCTTCAGAAAATTGAATTCCTGAACGGTTTCCTGGAATTCACTGGCCAGCTTGTTACGTTCGCTCTCGTTCATCATGGCACCGTCCTTTTCAAGACGATCTTTGAGCTTTCTGGCCTTTTCCTGCGCTTCCCGCACCTGCGCCTCTTCACCGGCAAAATCCTGCTGAAGCTTTTGGCTGAACACCTGGGCATCATTGGAAGAGAACAGCGCCTGGCGCAGATCGACCACACCAATGCGGGTTTCCGCTGCCGCGTGCAGCGAGAATGCCATCAGAGTTGCGCCAACAATGGCAGATAGACGTTTCATGGAAATCTCCTGTGTTTCATCCTTTGTTTTTCTGGTCACTGCTCTCAGAAGGTTTGGCCCAGTGAGAACTGGAATACCTGGGTATCATCGCCTGATTTGTCATTAAGAGGTTTCGCCAAACTGAATGCAAGAGGCCCTACAGCGGTAATCCACTGAAAGCTTATGCCTGCCGATGCCCGCAGCTCGCCGAGTTCCGGATCAAAGTCACGATCGGTATCAAACACCTGCCCCGCATCCAGAAAGACTGACGTCCGCATGGAGCGCGTGTCGCCCGCAAACGGGGTCGGGAATATCAGCTCTAACCCAGCCTCCGTCAACAGGTTACCACCGAACGGATCTGGATCAGACAAATCAAATTCTGAAGGCTGAGCCCTGTTTCCGAGAGAATTCGCCCGGAACCCCCGGACCGACCCATAACCACCCGAATAAAAATGCTCAAAGAAAGGCATTTGGGTGCGGTCACCGTATCCGTCACCGTATCCGATATCGGTTCGCGCCCGGATTACCCAGCGGGACGAGTTGGCAATCGGATAATAGAAGTCAGTCTTGTGAGTGGCCTTATAAAAGGTCAGATCACTCCCTGGCACCGCAACGTCCAGCGACAACGAATGGCTGTAACCCCGGGTTGGCAGAACACCACGGTTTAATGTGCTACGGCGCCAGTTACCGAACACAAAGTAATTGGTGAAGGAGTCGCCCTCATCATCAATAAAGGTTTCTACCTCCTGGGCGGAAAAAACACCTTTTTTGATGTTGGACTGAGTAAGACCAAGCCCAAAACTCAAGCGGGTAATCGAATCGGTGGGGTAACCAAAGGTTAAGCGCCCGCCGTACTCATCAAGCAGATACGACGAGATGTCCTCTTCTTCGTAGTCCGTCTCACGTGCAAACAGGCTGAAGCCACGGCTGACGCCATCAACGGTGTAGTACGGATCGAGGTAGGAGATGTTGGCACTCTTGATAGCATCACTGACGTTAACGCCAAACGATACCCGTTTACCGCTGCCAAAGAAGTTGTTTTCAGATACAGCAGCACCCAGGATCACGCCAGAGTTCTGTGAAAAGCCGACCGATGCCGACAGGCTACCGGTCGGCTGCTCCTGAACGCTGTAATTGACGTCCACCAGGTCATCGGAACCGGGCACTGGAACGGTCTCCACGTCCACCGTCTGGAAGAAGCCCAGTCGCTCGAGCCGGGTTTTAGAGAAATCAATCCGGTCAGAGGACGCAATACCGCCCTCCATCTGGGTCATTTCCTGGCGGAGCACTTCGTCTTTGGTAGAGACGTTGCCCTCAAAATTGACGCGGCGTACATAGGCTCGCTTGCCCGGCTCGATAAAGAACGTTACTGCCGCAGTATTGTCTTCGCCCGGCTCCGGCACCGCATTCACATTGGCGAAGGCGTAGCCCTCTCTGCCAAGTCGAAACGACAGTGCTTCGGAGATGGCGGTCATCTGGGCACGAGAGAACACATCCCCCTCACCCACGGGAATGAGCTCCCGCAACTCGTCTTCATCAACGATCAGCTCGCCCCGCAGGCGAATGTCAGAAATGGTGTACTGAGGACCTTCGTCCAGCGCAATCGCAATGAAAACCTGCTGCTTGTCAGGCGAAATGGACACCTGGCTCGATTCCACGTTGAAATCCAGATAGCCGCGATCAAGGTAGAACGAGCGCAAAGACTCCAGGTCGCCGCTCAGGCGCTCCCTGGCGTATTTATCCTTGTTGGTGATCGAATTCCACCAACTGGTGGTGCGCAGCTCAAACAAGCTGATCAGCTCTTCGTCGCTAAAATCGGAATTGCCAATAATGTTGAGGTGCTGAATAGATGCAACGGAACCCTCGTTTATGTCGAGGCGAACGGCAACGCGATTTCTTGGAAGCTCTTCCGCGCTGGCCCGTACTCTGGCGTTATAACGGCCCTGCGCAATGTAGGAACGCAGTATCTCCAGCTCCAGCCGCTCCAGAGTCGCCCGACGAAACACCTGCCCTTCTTCCAGTCCTGCGCCGGCCAGGGCATCCATCAACATATCAGTTTCGATATTCTTGTTACCGTCGATCTCGATGGACGAAATAGACGGTCGCTCTTTAACCGAGAGAATCAGAACGCCGGCATTGCGACTGGCTTCGATATCGGTAAACAAGCCAGTACGGAAAAGTTCTTTGATGGCGTTAGCCAAGCGGGTTTCATCCACCTCTTCGCCAATATTGACGGGGAACGCAGAGAATACTGAGCCCAGCTGAAACCCTCTGAAGGCCTTCCACCTCAATATCCGCTACCGTGAATTCATCCGCCAGCACGGGCTTGATACCAGTCGCGGTAATGGCTAGGCCAACGGCTACAGCTAGAAGGGAACGTCTCATTCAGTTATATCGCCTGGTTAATGTGCGGTAAGGAGCCCGCAATTCTCACAACCGCATCAGGTCGTTGTAAAGAGCAAACACCATTAAAGTCAGAATCAAAGCCATACCAATTCGTAATCCAAGCGCCTGAACTTGCTCAGACACCGGCTTTCGGCGGATGGCCTCAATGGTGTAATACACGATGTGACCGCCATCCAGAACTGGCACTGGCAGCAAATTAAGCACGCCAAGACTGACGCTCAGGTACGCCAGAAAGCGCACGAAGTCCTCAAATCCGGAACTGACACTGGCTTCTGCTACCCGGGCAATGGTTATTGGCCCACTCAAGTTGGTAGGCGAGAGCAGCCCGGTAAACATTTTTTTGATGGCGACCAGGGTCAGCCGGGTATCCGCCCAGGTCTCATGGACAGCATTCGGAATAGCCGCCAGCGGGCCATAGCGAACCTCCCGCAGAACTTCATCGGGCCAGCTTATAGCCTCCACACCGGCGCCCACAAAACCGATGACCTGGCCATCGTCCAGGCTACGGGATGCTGGACGAACGGTCACATCGCGTGGCTCACCATTGCGCTCTACTGACAGCACCAGCGTCTTCTCAGGGGCATTCCGGATGTATTCCACCAGCTCAAACCAGTCTGCCACTGGCTCACCCTCGACGCTCAGAACGCGATCTCCGGCCTCTAACCCTGCAGCGGCGGCGCGGCCATCAGCCGTCACCTGCCCCAGAACTGCCGGCACTGCCGGACGCCAGGGTGTGATCCCAAACTCCGCCAGCGGGTTCGGCGCGTCGTCGCTCAGGCGCCAGCCATTCAGAGAGCCGTCCACCGTTCCTCTGGTGCCATTCCGGGACACCTCAAGGGTCACCACACCATGTTCGCCGGCGCGCTCCAGCAAGCGCATGTTGACGTCACGCCAGGATGTCACGCGGCGGCCATCGATACCGTGTATTTCCATGCCCTGCTGCAAACCAGCCCGCTCTGCCACACTGCCTGGGGAGACATCACCCACAATCGGCGCGACGGTAGTGACGCCAACCACACTTAGCAGCCAGTACGCAAAAATGGCAAAAATAAAATTGGCAATCGGGCCCGCTGCAGCGATGGCAATACGCTGGGAGGGTGGTTTCGAGGTGAAGGCCTGACTCTTCAGCTCATCTGGTACCGGGCCTTCGCGCTCGTCCAGCATTTTGACGTAGCCACCCAGGGGAATGGCAGCAATCGCAAACTCCGTGCCGTGTCGGTCGTACCAGGAATAAAGCGGCTTACCGAAGCCCACTGAGAACCTCAGAACCTTGACACCGCAGCGCCGGGCAACCCAGAAGTGTCCGTACTCATGCAGGGTAACCAGGATCCCCAGAGTTAAGGCTAGCGCCAGTACAGTTTGAATAATCTGCATAGATGTTCCGGTTTGTGGCTAAAGGCCAAAATGACTGAATTCCCGCCGGATTCAGACAGCCAGCAGTCTGATCTGTTCCCTGGCACAGTCTCGTGCCTCGGCATCTTTCGCGAAGATGGTCTCGAAATCGGTTGCCGTTACGACGGGCGTGGCCGCCAGCGTTCGCTCTATGATAACGGGGATATCGGCAAAGCACAGCCTGCCATCCAGAAAAGCCGCTACAGCCTCCTCATTCGCCGCGTTCAACACGGCCGGTGCCGTGCCGCCGCTGGCAAACGCGTCTGCAGCTAACCGCAAACAGGGGAAGCGCTGCAAATCCGGTCGTTCAAAATGGAATTTACCGATCGCAAACAGATCCAGGGGCGCCACACCCGCTTCAATCCGCTCTGGCCAGGCGAGGCCATTGGCAATGGGGGTGCGCATGTCGGGGCTACCAAGCTGAGCCAACACCGAGCCATCCGCATACTCGACCATCGAATGAATAATGCTCTCTGGATGGACATGAACCTCCACCCGGTCCGGCGTGGTGTTAAACAGCCAGCACGCCTCAATCAGCTCAAGCCCCTTGTTCATGAGGGTGGCAGAATCAACCGATATCTTTTGGCCCATGGACCAGTTGGGGTGCGCACACGCCTGCTCCGGTGTGACTGCCCGCAGCTCCTCAGCGGCCAGCGTCCTGAAGGGACCACCGGAGGCCGTGAGCAGGATTCTGGTAATACCCGCAGCTGCCGGATCACGAATTTTGTCTGCGGGCATACACTGGAAGATCGCATTGTGCTCGGAATCGATCGGCAACAACTCTGCCCCCGAATCCGATACCGCGTCCATGAACAATCGACCAGACATCACCAGAGCTTCTTTGTTGGCGAGCAGCACACGCTTGCCGGCACGAACCGCAGCCAGAGTCGGCGCCAGTCCCGCCGCGCCAACGATCGCCGCCATCACCGTGCAGGCTTCCCCGGCAGACGCCACCGCAGACAAGCCCCGATCACCTTCGAGAATCTGGATGTCCGGGCAATCACTCAACAAGCCCGCGAGTTCCTGTGCGGCAGAGGCATCTGACATGACCGCCACTTTTGGCCGAAACTCCCGGCACAAATCTGCCAGTTCTCTCGCCTTAGTGGCAGCGGTAAGCGCATACACAGAAAACCGTCCCGGATGGCGGCGAATAACGTCCAGCGTACTGAGCCCTATGGAGCCGGTGGCGCCTAATATGGTGATGCTGCGCATTGTCATAACTACCAGTGACCGGTGGTCAACCAACCCAACAGGGTGATCATCAGGGCAAACACCGGGATAGCCGCAGTGAGACTGTCAACCCGATCCATAATGCCACCATGACCCGGCAACAGCTGACTGCTGTCTTTAATACCGCGGAAGCGTTTAAGCATGCTTTCAAGTAAATCCCCCAGCACCGACACAAATCCCGTCACCAGGCTGGCAATAATCAACAACAGGGTTTCAGTCAGGCTGGCATCGGCAAGCACACTGGCAACCACCGCCAGCATTGCAACCGCGACAAGACCGCCCCAAACGCCTGCCCAGGACTTCCCGGGGCTGACTCTGGGGGCAAGCTTGGCTTTGCCGAAGGCGCGGCCAGCAAAGTACGCGCCGATATCCGCCACCCAGACCACAAAGAAGATGTAAACGATCACGATCAGGTTATTAACCACCTCGCCGAACTGGAGCTCGCCGGTGCGCAAATGATTCAGACCGACCCACGCCGGCACCAACACAAACAGCCCCATCAATGACCGCAACGGCACCGTACCCCAGGCGTCTGACCCGGCCGGATAACGGCGCACCAGCCATAAACACGCTAACCACCAGACCACCGCAAGCCACAGCACCGGCACCGCCGGCAACTTCGACAACCAGATCAGATAGAGCAGTGCGGCAACGGCCAAAGCATAGGCAACGCGAGCTGGCTGCCGTTCAAGGCCAGCCATGTTTGCCCATTCCCAAGCCCCGAGCGCAATAATAGCGCCGGTAAACAGGGCGAAACCCAGCGGTGGCAGGAAAAAAATGCCGCCAATGGCGATCGGCGCAAGAATGAGTGCTGTAATGATGCGGGTTTTTAACACGGTATAAGTCGCTGTATCGTTATTGTTGTGAAGCTCGGGCCGCAATCTGGTCATCGGTCTGACCGAAACGACGCTGCCGGCGGCTGTAGGCTTCCAATGCCTTACGCATTTCCTCGGCCTTGAAATCCGGCCAGAATACGCTCGAAAAGTAGAACTCGGTGTACGCCAGGTGCCATAACAGGAAATTACTGATGCGCTGCTCTCCGGCCGTCCGGATCAAAAGATCAGGCATCGGCAGGTCACCAATGCTCAGATGCTGCTGAATCAAGTCATCCGTTATATCCGACGGCTGCAGCACTCCGGCCTGCACTTGCTGGGCAACCTGGCGAGTTGCCTGAGTAATATCCCAGTGGCCACCGTAATTGGCGGCAATCACCAGCGTCATGGCGGTATTATCACGGGTTAACGCCTCGGCTTTCTCCATATGCTCTTGCAGGACAGCATTGAATGCGGAGCGGTCTCCGATGATTCTGAGGCGGATATTGTTGCGGTGGAGCTTTCTGACTTCGCGCTCCAGGGCAATCAGGAACAGCCTCATCAAGGCTGAAACTTCATCCTTGGGCCGACGCCAGTTCTCGCTTGAAAAGGCGAAAAGCGTCAACACTTGCACACCTTCCCTGGCGCAGGTTTCCACGACGGCCTTGACCGCATTCACGCCCGCTTTATGGCCTGCAACTCCCTTGAGCCGGTGCGCCTTTGCCCACCGATTGTTGCCATCCATGATAATGGCCACATGCCGGGGGCAGCTATCCGCTACCTCCGGAATTTCTGCGGTTACTTGTACCGTCATGAAATCCTCTGTGCGGCGGTGTATTCAATCACCGCCGCTTGCTTTGCACTGAATAGCCCTGGCGATCAGACCGCCATGAGATCCTCTTCCTTCGCCTTCAACATCTTGTCGACTTCAGCGATGTACTTGTCAGTCAGCTTCTGGACTTCTTCTTCGCCCCGGCGCTCGTCATCTTCACTGATGTCTTTCTCTTTCAGCAGATCTTTGAGCATGCTGTTGGCATCACGACGGGCATTGCGGACAGACACACGTCCATGTTCGGCATCTGCCTTCGCCTGCTTGACCATTTCCTTCCGGGTTTCCTCGGTCAGCATGGGCATCGGAACGCGAATGATGTCGCCGTTGGTAGATGGATTCAGCCCCAGATCGGACATCATGATGGCCTTCTCGATGGTTGGCACCAGGTTCTTTTCCCAGGGCGCAATCATCAGGGTGCGGTTATCTTCAACGTTCACGCTGGCAATCTGCTTCAGCGGCGTTTCCTGACCGTAGTAGTTCACCATCACGCTGTCCAGAATGGACGGGTGAGCACGGCCGGTACGGATCTTGTTGAAAGCCGAGTGCAGAGCTTCCAGGCTCTTTTTCATTTTCTTCTCGGCATCTGCTTTGATGTCGTCAATCACGTCAGCATCCTCAAATTCGTTCGTCTGATTCTATCGAAGTCGCCGGCCAACGGGCCGGCAAGCATTATTCAATCAATGTGCCTTCTTTCTCGCCGGTGACGATGCGAGTCAGAACACCAGGCTGGGTCATGTTGAACACCCGCAGCGGCATACCATGGTCACGGGCCAGACAAATAGCCGTCAGGTCCATCACGCCCAGTTTCTTGTCCAGAACCTCATCGTAGGTCAGGTAATCGTATTTTACCGCGGTCGGATCAAGATGGGGATCTGCATTGTATACGCCATCCACTTTCGTTGCCTTCAGTACCGCATCAGCCTCGATTTCAATACCGCGCAGGCAGGCTGCGGAATCTGTCGTGAAAAACGGATTGCCGGTGCCGGCACTGAAGATCACCACATCGCCTTCCTTGAGATCGCGCACCGCACGCCGGCGATCGTAATGCTCCACAATGCCACTCATCGGGATAGCAGACATCACACGGGTGCGAATATTGGAGCGTTCGAGGGCATCGCGCATTGCCAGGCCATTCATCACGGTTGCCAACATGCCCATGTGGTCGCCGGTTACCCGATCAAGGCCAGCCGCGCTCAGGGCTGCACCGCGAAACAGGTTGCCACCACCAACGACCAGTCCAACCTGAACGCCAATACCCACCAGGGCACCGATTTCCAATGCCATGCGGTCAAGAACTTTGGGATCAATACCGAAACCAAGGTCTCCCATCAGGGCTTCGCCACTGAGTTTCAGCAAAACGCGCTTGTATCTGGGCTGGTTTTTTGAAGATGTCGGCATGATGATCCCCTTTTCGTCTGTTGGCTATCCGGCGTAAAACCCGTTGCAGGCTTGTATCTGACATACTCCTCATAAAAAAGGGGTATCTCAGATACAAGCCCGCCACGAAAGCCGGAATGATCCGGCAGACGTGGCAGACTCAGGTCGTGCTGTCACCTTGCGCGACAGCACTCAGAAGAAGATCAGGCCTTGCCTGTGCCAGCGGCCGCAGCCACCTCAGCAGCAAAGTCCACTTCTTCTCTTTCGATGCCCTCACCCACTTCCAGGCGAATGAAGCCAACCAGCTCGCCACCGGCGGCCTTGATCAGATCACCCACTTTCTGGTCAGGGTTCTTGACGAAAGGCTGTTCAACCAGGCTGTTTTCAGCCAGGAACTTCTTGATGCGGCCACCCATCATCTTCTCGATGATTTCGGCAGGCTTGCCTTCCATATCCGGCTGAGCCTTGATGATGTCCTTCTCTTTTTCGAGCTCTTCCTGAGGCATCTCTTCAGGCTTACCAACGCGCGGGTTAACGGCGGCGGCGTGCATGGCGATGTCACGGGCCAGCTCGGAATCACCAGCGGTCAGAGCAACCACAGACGCGATCTTGTTGGTGCTGTGAACGTAGCCACCCACAACCGGGCCTTCCACTTTCACGATGCGACGAACCGTGATGTTTTCGCCAATCTTCTGGACCAGCGCTTCACGCTTGGCTTCCAGATCGCCAGCCATCAGAGTGGCAACGTCGGTTTCGCCCTTTTCAAAGGCAACGGCCAGCACGTCGTTGGCAAAGTTCAGGAAGTTATCGTCACGGGCTACAAAGTCCGTCTCAGAGTTTACTTCCAGAATGTAGGCAACGGTGTTGTCGTCAGAAATCTTGATCAGCGACACACCTTCAGCGGCGGTACGGCCAGCTTTCTTGGCGGCTTTCAGGCCAGAAGACTTGCGCAGCTCTTCGATTGCAGCATCAACACTGCCTTCGGCTTCAACCAGAGCTTTCTTGCACTCCATCATGCCAAGGCCGGTACGCTCACGCAGCTCTTTGACCATTGCAGCGGTAATTGCAGCCATGTTCAATCCTCTTAATCGTTTCCGAATTCGGTAGGGAGGTATGCCCGGATAACAAGCGGGCATACCTTACAACTCAAACCATCAGTTCGAGTGTTACTCAGCAGCCGGAGCAGTGCCTGCAGCATCTTCGCTGACTTCGACAAACTCGTCAGCACCGCCAGAAGACTGGGCAGCTTCCAGGCAGGTGTCGGCAACGGCCTGAACGTAGATCTGGATGGCGCGGATGGCGTCATCGTTACCCGGGATCACGTAGTCAACGCCGTCGGGATCGCTGTTGGTATCAACCACACCGATAACGGGGATGCCCAGCTTGTTCGCTTCTTTAATAGCGATGCGCTCGTGATCTACGTCGATCACGAACAGTGCATCGGGCAGGCCGCCCATATCCTTGATACCGCCGATGGAACGCTCAAGCTTATCCATCTCGCGGGTGCGCTCAAGAGCTTCTTTCTTGGTCAGCTTGTCAAAGGTACCGTCCTGGCTCTGGGCTTCCAGATCGCGGTAGCGACGGATCGACTGACGGATGGTCTTGTAGTTGGTCAGCATGCCACCCAACCAGCGGTGGTTAACGTACGGCTGATTGGAGCGCTGAGCTTCTTCCTTGATGATCTTGGACGCGGCACGCTTGGTGCCAACGAACAGGATCTTGTTCTTGTTGCCTGCCAGCTGCTGAATCACATTCAGCGCTTCGTTCATCGCAGGAACAGTCTGTTCAAGGTTGATGATGTGAATCTTGTTACGGGCGCCGAAGATGAACTTCGACATTTTCGGGTTCCAGTAACGAGTCTGGTGACCGAAGTGAGCACCTGCTTTGAGCAGGTCACGCATATTTACCTGAGCCATGATATTTACCTTTTAGCTTCGGGTTAGGCCTCCACGCGTCCGATTGACCCAACCAGCCTCCTTTAAAGCAGGAGCCGGCACCCTGGGACAACGTGCTGACACGTGTGTGAATTTGCTGGATTCGTTTCCAGCGGGCGCGTTTATACCATAAAGCCTCGGCAAAACGCCATTACTTTTACCTGCGCACTTCCTTGTACCGGAACCCTCCGACCCTTAAAATGCCGGTTTGATGCAAATCAACAGGAAGCCCGATGCAGGTATCTATCAAAACCCCCGAAGAAATCGAAAAGATGCGCGTAGCTGGCCGCCTGGCCGCCGAAGTTCTGGAAATGATCGGCGAGCACGTCAAGCCCGGCGTCACCACCGAAGAGCTCAACAGCATCTGCCACGACTACATTGTTAATGTGCAGAAGGCGATCCCTGCGCCCCTCAACTACAAAGGATTTCCGAAGTCGGTCTGCACTTCTGTCAACCATGTAATCTGCCACGGCATCCCTTCAGACAAGAAAGTCTTGAAGGATGGCGACATCATCAATATCGACGTCACCGTTATCAAGGATGAATACCATGGCGACACCAGCAAAATGTGGATTGTCGGCAAACCCAAGCCAGGCACCGAACGGCTGATCCAGATTACCCAGGAATGCCTATATAAAGGCATCGAACTGGTCAAGCCCGGCACCCGCCTGGGCGACATCGGCCACGTTATCCAGCAACATGCTGAAAAACATCGTTATTCAGTAGTGAGGGATTATTGTGGCCACGGCATTGGCAAGGTTTTTCACGAGGAACCGCAGGTGATGCACTACGGCAAGCCCGGCACTGGCATGGAGCTGCAAGAGGGCATGACCTTCACCATTGAGCCTATGATCAACCAGGGCAAATACCTGACCAAGCTGCTGCCAGACGACTGGACGGTGGTCACCAAGGACCACAAGCTCTCAGCGCAATGGGAACACACCATTCTGGTGACGGCAGACGGCTTTGAAGTACTGACCAAACGTTCTGAAGAGTCGTTCTAAGTGGATCGGAGCGAGCTGGAATCCCGCATCAGTAGCGACACCTCACCGGTATTTGCCGCCCGCGAACTGTTACGGGCAAGCTACGACGCAGACGCCGAAGCGTTTCGCCAAGGTGCTGATGTCAGGGCTCTGGTGCACGCCAGAGCCAACACCGTTGACAAGGTGCTGCGACTGATCTGGAACCGGTACCCGCTCTCCCGTTCGCCCGATATCGCGCTGATAGCCGTCGGCGGCTATGGCCGGAGCGAGCTACACCCTCACTCCGACATTGACCTGCTAATCCTGACCCGCAACGGTATCGAAGAAGGCTGGCAAGACGACCTGGGCGCCTTCGTTACTCTACTGTGGGATCTCAAGCTGGATATCGGTCACAGCGTGCGCAGCATTGAAGAATGCGTGGACTCCGCCCGTCAGGACATCACCATCCTGACCAACCTGCTGGAAACCCGAACCATTGTCGGGCCGGACTGTTTGCGCACCGAACTCAGCAACAGGGCCTACTCGGATGACGTCAGTTCCGATCGCGACTACTTCCTGGCCAAGCGGGAGGAACAGCAACGGCGGCACCAGAAGTACGGCGACACCGAATACAACCTGGAACCCAACGTGAAAGGTTCGCCCGGCGCCCTTCGTGACATCCAGACCATTGGCTGGATCACCAAGCGCCACTTCGGGCTGCAGAACACCACCGACCTGACCCGGTTCAGCATTCTGACCGAGGAAGAACACCAGATTCTGCATCAAGGCGAGTCCTTCCTTTGGCAGTTGCGCTACGGCCTCCAATTACTCGCCGACCGCAATGAAAACCGACTGCTGTTTGATCATCAGCGGGCACTGGCTGAAATGCTCGGATACAAAGACGAAGGCAAACGGCTCGGCGTAGAACTGATGATGCAGTCCTATTACCGCACGGTGCTGGCACTGGCCGAGCTGGCCGACGTTATCCTGCAGTTTTACGATGAAGCCATCATCGGAGGCGGCAGCGAAGACGAAATCCGCCCATTGAACAAGCGCTTTCAGGTTCGCAACCTGTATATAGAAGCCATCAACAATCAGGTTTTCGCCTACGCTCCTTACGCCATCATGGAAATCTTTGTACTGATGGCCCAGCATTCCGAGATCAAAGGCATTCGGGCAACCACCATCCGATCGCTGCGGGCGCACCGACACCTGATTGACGACGCCTTCCGTTCCGATCTGGCCGTCACCACACTGTTTATGGAGCTGATGCGCACTCCACATGCGCTCGACCAGACGCTGTCGGCGATGAAGAAATACAACGTGCTGGGCCGCTATCTGCCCGAATTCGGCCAGATCATCGGCCAGATGCAGCACGACCTGTTTCACATCTATACCGTCGATGCCCACACCATGCGGGTTATCCGCAACATGGTGCGGCTCAACAGCACAGACGTGCGCAAAGAATACCCTTTAGCCTCACGGCTGATTCACCGCCTGCCCAAGCTGGAAACGCTGTTTATCGCCGGCCTGTACCACGACATTGCCAAAGGCCGGGGCGGCGATCACTCGGAACTGGGGGCAGTTGATGCCGAAGCCTTTTGTGAGCGCCATCATCTGAGCGAACGCGACACCCAGCTGGTGTCATGGATGGTGGAAAACCATTTGCTGATGTCCATGACCGCCCAGCGCAAAGACATCTCAGACCCCGACATTATCCAGGCTTTCGCCCGCGCCATACCGAGCCAGGCGCACCTGGACTATCTTTACATCCTGACGGTTTGTGACATCAGCGCCACCAATCCGAAGCTCTGGAACACCTGGCGAGCGTCGCTGTTGCGCCAGCTGTACATAGAGACCAAACGCGCCCTGCGCCGGGGCACAGACACTCCGGTTGATCGCCAGGCCTGGATTGACGCCACACGCGAAGAGGCCCGCGGCATTCTGCACGCCCAGAACATGACCAACGAACAGATCGACGACATCTGGGACACCGTGGACGATGACTACTTTTTGCAGGATTCCACCGTCGACATCGCCTGGCAAACAGCCGCCATTATCCGCCACGGCGACAATCCCGATCCATTGGTACTGATTCGCGACACCCGGGGCGGGCCGACCGATGGCTACTCCCAGATCATCATCTACATGAAGGACCGGGTCGCGCTGTTTGCCGCCACCACCGCGGTACTGGAGCAACTCAACCTGAACATCGTCGACGCCCGCATCAACAGCAGCGAAGGCCCCTACTCCATCAGCTCCTATGTGGTGCTGGACGAACAAGGCCAGCCGCTGGGTGTCGATCCGGCCCGCAAAGAGCGGACTCGTAAACGCCTGATCGAAGAGCTGGACGACCCGGAGGATTACCCAGACATCATCCACCGGCGCACCCCCAGGCAATTGAAGCACTTCGCCTTCCCGACCGAAGTGACCTTCTCAAACGACACCATCAATCAACGCACCGTGATGGAAGTCATCACACCGGACCGCCCGGGGCTGCTGGCACGAATTGGCCAGGTGTTACTGGAACACCGGGTGCGGCTGACCAACGCCAAGATCGCCACCCTCGGCGAGCGGGTAGAAGACGTGTTCTTTATTACCGATGAACACGGCGAACCGCTGCGCGACCCGAGCGTGTGCCAGGCCCTGCAACAGGACCTCTGTACCATGCTGGACGATATTCAATGAATCCCAATCTTGACCGACTTCATCCCTACCCGTTTGAAAAACTGGCCAAACTGAAAGCCGGCATCACGGTGCCGGAGCACCTGGCGCCGATCTCTCTCGGTATCGGCGAACCCAAGCATCCATCACCGGAATTTGTAAAACAGGTGATCGCCGACAACCTGGACAAACTGGCCAACTACCCCACCACCAAAGGCATTGACGAGCTACGCAAGACCATCGCGGACTGGGCGACCCGTCGCTTTCATCTAGCCGAGGGTTCGCTGACCCCCGCCAGGCACGTGCTCCCCGTGAACGGCACCCGGGAAGCCATTTTTGCCCTGGTACAGGCGGTGGTGGACGCCAGCAAGCCCGCCACAGTCGTCAGCCCGAATCCCTTCTACCAGATCTACGAAGGCGCAGCCTTCCTGGCCGGAGCGGACCCGGTGTACCTGCCCTGCGATGGCAGTAACGGGTTTATTCCCGATTTCGACGCCGTGCCGGACACCGTCTGGGACAGCTGCCAGATCCTGTTCCTGTGCTCTCCCGGCAACCCGAGCGGCGCGGTGATGCCCCGGGAAACCCTGGTCAAAGTCATCGAACTGGCCGATCGCCATGACTTCCTGATCGCCTCAGATGAATGCTATTCCGAACTCTACCCGGACGAAGCCAACCCGCCTGAGGGTCTGCTGCAAACCTGCGCAGCCATTGGTCGTCATGACTTCAAACGCTGCGTTGTGTTCCACAGCCTGTCCAAGCGCAGCAACCTGCCCGGTCTGCGCTCAGGCTTTGTAGCGGGCGATGCCGACGTGCTGGCCGGCTACCTGAAATACCGTACCTACCACGGCTGCGCCATGCCGATTCACAACCAGCTGGCCAGCATGGCCGCTTGGAACGATGAAGACCACGTACGGGAAAATCGCGCCGCCTACCGGGCCAAATTCGAAGCCGTGGTACCCATCCTTCGTGACGTCATGAATGTGGATTTCCCGGGCGCCGGCTTCTATTTATGGCCAGAAACTCCGATCGACGACGAGACCTTCGCCAAAGAGCTGTCGGCCCAGCAGAACGTGCACGTGCTGCCTGGTCGATATCTGTCCCGCACCGTGGACGGCCACAACCCCGGTGAAAACCGTGTGCGCATGGCCCTGGTTGCACCACTGGAAGAGTGCGTGGAAGCGGCGCATCGGATCGTCGCATTTGTAAAAGGTTTGAAAGCATGAAGATCTACGGCATCAAAAACTGCGACACCGTAAAAAAAGCCCGCAAATGGCTGGATGAGAACGGCGTTGCTTACGAATTTCACGACTTCAAGAAAGACGGCCTCACCAGCGAGAAGCTGGACCAGTGGGAAGCAGCCGTAGGCTGGGAAGCCCTGATCAACAAACGAGGCACCACCTGGCGGAAACTTCCAGATGAGCTTCGTGATACCATGAGCGCCCAAATTGCCCACCAAACCATGCTGGAGAACACCTCCATCATCAAACGACCCGTGGTAGAGCGGGATGGTCAGGTCAGTGTGGGCTTTAACGCAGACGAATGGGCTGCGTGGTAAACCCAAATTTCAATCGTTAAGTACAGGAGCAACCACAAGATGAGTTTTGCATTCGGCATTGGCATCGGCAGCCAGAACAATCAGGGCGAATGGCTGGAAGTGTATTACCAGCAGCCGATCATGACCCCAGGCAAAGACCTGATCGACGTGGTTGAAACCGCGCTGGACTATAACGGTGGCAACCAGGCCATCAGCGTGCAGTCGGAGCAACTGGCCAAGTTTGCCAACGCCCTGCGCCAACTGGGCCAGACCGACCAGGCCAAGCTGGCCGAGAGCGCCGCCCAAAGCAAGCGCCCGGTTGTTGTGACCATTCTGGCCACTGATGACACCGCCTCCAGCACACCCGAGGTTTACCTCAAGCTGCACCTGATCTCCCACCGCCTGGCCAAGCCCCACAGCCTGAAGCTGGATGGCATCTTTGGCCTTCTGCCCAACCTGGCCTGGACCAACGAGGGCGCGATCGACCTGAACGAGCTGCCGGCACGCCAACTGCAGGCCCGCATCGAAGGTCGCACCCTGGAAGTAAAATCAATCGACAAATTCCCGCAGATGACCGATTACGTGGTGCCCAAGGGCGTGCGTATTGCCGACACCTCACGAGTGCGCCTGGGTGCCTATGTGGGCGAAGGCACAACCGTGATGCACGAAGGCTTTATCAACTTCAATGCCGGCACCGAAGGCACCAGCATGATTGAGGGCCGCATTTCCGCCGGCGTCATGATCGGCAAAGGCTCAGACCTGGGCGGCGGCTGCTCCACCATGGGCACCCTTTCCGGAGGCGGCAACATCATCATTTCTGTCGGCGAAAACTGCCTGCTTGGCGCTAACGCGGGCATCGGCATTCCTCTGGGCGATCGCTGCACTGTGGAAGCGGGTCTGTACATCACCTCTGGCACCAAAGTGGCCCTGTTGGACGATAACAACGCGCTGGTTGAAGTGATCAAAGCCCGCGACCTGGCTGGCAAGAACGACTTGCTGTTCCGCCGCAACAGCCAGACCGGTGCCGTGGAGTGCAAAACCAACAAGTCAGCCATTGAGCTGAACGAAGAACTCCACGCCAACAACTAAGCAGAAAAGGTTCCCTGAATGTCGTTGTCGCCTACCCTAGAACTCGCCAAAGACCTCATCAGCCGCCGGTCTGTTACTCCGGACGATGCTGGCTGTCAGGATCTTATGATGTCCCGCCTGGCTCCCCTGGGGTTTGCCGGTGAAAATCTGCGCTTTGGCGACACCGACAATCTCTGGGCTCGCAAAGGCACCGACGGACCGGTGCTGGCCTTTGCCGGCCACACCGACGTGGTGCCCACAGGGCCGGAGCAAAACTGGGGTCATCCACCCTTTGACCCGGTGATCAAGGACGGCTACCTGTATGGCCGTGGTGCAGCCGACATGAAAGGCAGCCTGGCCGCTTTCGTGACCGCTTGTGAACGCTTTGTCGAGAAGAATCCAGATCACCGGGGCTCCATCGCTCTGCTGATCACCAGCGATGAAGAAGGCCCGGCACAGGACGGCACCGTCAAGGTCATCGAAACACTGGAAGCCCGTAACGAGAAAATGGACTGGTGCCTGATTGGCGAGCCGTCCAGCACACACCAGGTTGGTGACGTCATCAAGAATGGCCGGCGCGGATCATTGCACGGCTACCTGACAGTGCGCGGTGTACAGGGCCATGTTGCCTACCCCCACCTGGCGGAAAACCCGGTGCATACCGTTGCCCCGGCACTGGACGCCCTGGCCAGGGAGTTCTGGGATAACGGCAACGATTTCTTCCCGCCAACAACCTTCCAGATCACCCGGATTGAATCAGGTGTCGGCAGCAACATCATTCCCGGCGAATGCCTGGTGCACTTCAACTTCCGCTACTGCACAGAGAACACCGCAGAAAGCCTGGAAGAACGAGTGGTGGCCGTGCTCGACCGCCACAACCTGAAATACGACCTGCAATGGCACCTGAGTGGCCGCCCGTTCCTGACCGACAAAGGCGCCCTGGTCGCCGCCAGCCAGAACGCCATCCGCACCGTCACAGGCCGCGAGACCGAACTGTCCACCTCCGGCGGCACCTCCGACGGTCGCTTCATCGCGCCCACCGGCGCCCAGGTACTCGAACTCGGCCCCATCAACGCCACCATCCACAAAGTGGACGAATGCGTAAAAGCCGAAGACCTCGACACCCTGTCAGAAATCTACGAACAAATCCTGGTAGAACTGCTGGGATGAGGGGTCAGACCCACGTGCGTTTTGAGGCCTTAAGGCCGCACGGGGGTCTGACCCCCTAACTCCGAAGTTTAAAATCAATAATGCGGAGGCGGCGCCTCATCCTGCTCAGACTTGATATTAGAAGGCGCCATATCCCTCAACTGCTTGTGCATCAACCGCTTCGCCTCCCACAGTTCCCGAAGATCCATTTCCTGCTTCGCCACCTGCTCGCTCAGGATATTAATCACGTCATCCTGGAACGCAAGTCGCATTTCCAGTTCTGCGAGTCGGTCTTCGAGGGTGTTTTTACTCATGAGGTTTGGTCAGTCCTTTCCGTAATCTGTTATCATGCCGCCTTTTACCGCCATCGTTGGCGGCGTTCATTGGCCGGGCGTGCCATGTTACCCGATGTCCGGCTTTTTATCGTTAGTGTTAATTATGGAGAATATTCAGCCAATGCGTAATCCAGCCAAAGCGATCCGCCTTTCCCTTATGATCGCCATTCCGGCACCTCTGGTACTGTTCCTGTTGCTGTCCGTTGCACCGCAATTCCTCGCCGCCCTCAGCGCAGGCAACATCGCTGAAGCACTGGGCAGCGTTGGCGGCCTTGCTGCCTACCTGATTGCCTTTGCAGTATTTGGCATCACCGGCTTTTTGACCGTGGCACTTGCAACCAAACAGCCAAAACCGGCAGCTCGCACCCAAAGCCGCCCCGCACGCGCCAGCCAGCAGAGCAACGTGTACGACGATGATGAAGAAGACGACTTTGACGACACCACACCCGAGGGTGACGAAGAAGGTACCGTCAAATGGTTCAACGTCAAAAAAGGATTTGGCTTTATCGTCCGTGACAGTGGCGACGAGATCTTTGTGCATTTCCGCGCCATCCGTGGTCGTGGCCGCCGCGTACTGCGCCAGGGCCAGTTGGTCCGGTTCAACGTGGTCGAAGCCGACAAAGGCCTGCAGGCAGACAACGTGTCCACTCTGAGCGATTAAACGTCACCCGCAGAACCCAAAAAGGCAGCCGTCACTGGCTGCCTTTTTGTTGCTTGCTCGTTTGATGATGTCTTAATTCCAAACGACCTGATGCTCCCCTCGGTGGTCTAACCGCCACCACTTGTCCTCATCCACCGGCTCACCTTCCTTCCAGTCACCAGGACTGCAGCGAATCTCGGTTTCCACTGCCCTCCAGGCGCTGCGGGCACACTCCAGATCACTGCCCCAGGGCAATCGATCGCCTTCCAGTAACAACGAGGTAAAACGTTTGCCAAAGGCACCGGGATACAGGGTGATACGAAGCTTCGCACCATCATACACCGCGGTCCCTTTCATCACCGACGCCACATCACTGTCGTCCAGCTGCAGCTGGTCCAACTGCCCCTCAAGCCACCCGAATACGGCGCCCGGCTTGAGATCACGAATGTAAATTTCCAGATCCTGCACCCGAGGAATCTCCCTGCTGTTGATCACAATGCCGCACATAGTGAACCGGCCCGGGCCTGGCTGCAAGCCAGCGTTCCAGTTCTGCACGCAGATCTTCCACCATGAGCCGTCGCAGGGTTCCTGCCCGCTTACGCTCGTGCCAGATTACCTCGGCAGCAGCCTGCTCAATCTCCACGGTTTTCATCGCCGCTTCGGCCACTTGCCAGTCTTCCCCCCGGGCCATGGCGACCAGAGATTGCCGTCGAAGCGTTTCATGTTGTGCGGCGCCGGCAAGGGCATTCAGTGGTCCCCGAGCGGCGAACAAGTCCAACCTTGCAGCCGCCCTTTGCAGCCACTCCAGCATTGCGCCCGGCGTTGCGAGGCACTGGCTCCGACAGGAAGCCGCAAACTGCATCGTCGCCGGAGCAATCTGAATATTCCAGCGCTTTTCGATCGCCGGTTGATGAGCGCTCAGAATAGCCATACGCTGCACCGCGCTGATACCAGGCAGCGCCATCAAGTCGAGATCACGCCCCAGCAAAGCCGACAATCGACGCTCGTCCTGATGCGCCCGTGGCTCGCCGGCAGCGGCCAGCATCAGTATCGGCCCTTGCCAGCTGGTCAGCAGCTCCCGAGCTGTTCCGTCCGGCTGCGCCATGAACGCCAACACATCAGAGGGCGAAACATGGTCAAGGACCAGCGCCGGCCAGTCTCTGCGTTCATTGTCCGCGGCCGGAACCACCGGCTGATCAGACGCCATCACTTCCGCCTGACGGCGCAGATCCATTTGCACCCAGGACAGTCCCGGTGTCGCCAGCAACATACTCAACCAGGCACTCTTGCCACTTCCTCGGGTGCCGCACACCCACACCAGCGCCTGCTTGTTGGCCGACAAGACAACAGCTACATCCTCAGCCAACTGCAACCAGGCTGGATCTGTCACGGTCACCGGCATAAACGCAGGCTCTGGAGCCATTTGCGGCGCTGAAGACTCGCATGGGCCCATTGGCCAGTGGCTGACAAGCTCGAGTACCGCCACATAGGCTTTGTCTTGCAAGCGTTCCGCACAACAGACCAGACCGCGCAACAACTGTGGCCAATCCAGCCAGGGTGATTCGATGGCCTCGCGAGTCTCAGAAATCCAGTAGATAAGCTGAGACGACAGGTCTCCATCGCCATACACTTCGGCGACAATTGGCTGCTCGCCCTGAATTGTGCGCACCAGCTCGTCCAGATCGACGCCCTGGCGTTTCAGAAACGGGACAACATCGGTGGCAGTATCAAGCAGCGACAGCAAGAAATCTTCAACGGTGATGACCGTGCCGCCACGACCGGCGACATTCTCTCGGGCTTTGAGCAGTGCGGCCTGGCATTGAGGCGCGAGGCAAGCTTGCCAATCATCCATTCGGCAATCTCCTTCCTTGGTTTGAGGGCTGCATCGTCCTGATGCAGCAGTTCAGCCGGAAATTTTAGGGACAATACCAGGCCAAGGCAACGCTGGCCTGCCAGTTTTGTTAAGCGACACGGCTCACTACCAACTGCCGGTGTTCTCCATGCTCGCCCAGGGCTCTGCAGAGGGCAGTGCGTCACCCTTCTGCAAGAGCTCGATGGAGATGCCGTCTGGTGATCGCACAAACGCCATGTGACCGTCCCGCGGCGGACGATTGATGGTAACGCCCCCGGCGTTCAACTTCTCACACAGCTCATAGATGTTATCTACGCGGAAGGCCAGATGCCCGAAATTACGGCCGCCGGTGTACTCCTCCGGGTCCCAGTTGTAGGTAAGCTCGATCATCGGCGCCTTGTGTTCCCGGGCGCGCGCTTCGTCTTCCGGAGCCGCCAGGAACACCAACGTAAAACGGCCCTTCTCACTGCTCTTACGGCTGATTTCGACCATACCCAACAGATCACAGAAAAAGTGAAGGGTGTCGTCCAGATTACTGACCCGAATCATCGTGTGCAGATACTGCATAGGGGGCTCCTGTTGTGTGAAGACTCTTAAATACTGACAGTTTACGTTATTCTCAGGCCATGACGACAAGCGCAGATACCGAAACCCTCTCAAGCTTCCACACACCCGCCGTGCGCCACCTGGCCTGGCTATGCGCAGCACCGCAATTGCTGCACGCCACTGAGAGCTTTTATCCCCTGCCATGGTTGCCAGTCGACTATGTAGAACGGTTGCAGCATTGGGACCGAAACGCTGACACCATGCCCGAGCGCCTGACTGAGCCCTTCGAACGCAGGCTCGGCCATTACTTTGAGCGTTTGTATGAAGTGTTGCTGGTAGACCTGCTGGGCTGGGACCTGGTACTCAAAAACCAGCAGATAAGAGCCGGCAATCAAACCATCGGCGAACTGGATTTTCTGGTTCGCAACAGCCAGACCGGCAATCTTGAGCATCACGAAATCGCCATCAAATACTACCTCGGCATGAACGAAGCATCCAACGACACCCGCTGGTACGGCCCCAACGCCCGGGACCGGCTGGACCTGAAGGTGGGCCGGATGCTCAGTCACCAAAGTCCCATGGCTCAGCGACTGGAGGCGCGGGCGCTGTTAGCGGAGCTGGGAATCTCAGAGCCGATTATTCCGAGAGTGTTTCTGCCGGGTTATTTGTTCTATCCCCATGATGGAGTAGCACTTCCGGACTACGTGCCGGCAAGCCATGCACAGGGACGCTGGTGTTATGCCAGGGAATTGGAGAATTCGGATCTGACGGGCTGGGTGCCGCTAAAGAAGCCGCATTGGGTTGGGCCCTGGAGGCAGGAAGCGCAGCCCGATATTGAGGCGGCGCGGGCGGCGGTTGAACTTGTTAAGGCCAAAGGCGTGCCAGTGTTGTTTGCCCGGGTGGAGTGGCACCCCGGGATTGAGTGTTGGGTTGAGAGGGAGCGGTGGTTTTTGGTGCCTGGGGCGTGGCCTTTAGGATCAATTATTAAATGAAAAATTTCGTACTAGTTCACGAGTACCGTCCGGGTGAATGGCCTCGAGATGTCCGGGATTTTCTGTCGAGCGCTGATATACAGTACGATTGTGAGCGATTGCTTTTGCCAGCTCACCCGATTCCCGGGCTGCATCTACCTCGGCCCATAAGTCATCGCTGGATACCGGCTCCGGAACCAATGGCTCCACCCTCACCCGGCGATTACCCTGAGCAATGGCGATCAGGTCCTCAGCTGAGACTTCGCCAGCCACAATCCTGCCAATCTCCGCCCAGTATTCGATCTGCTTGGGTGTAGACCGCCGCTGAAGCTACGCCTCTGCAGCCGCTTCCCGGATCAGTTTGTCATCGATTCGAATTGCGGTTGCCATGGAGCCCTCCTGCAATGATTGCCGCGAACCATGTGCACAGATTACAACAGATGTTGCATTTTGCAGCAGGCAAACCTGATCATAATTCGGAGAGTACAGCTTCGGCTACTCGAAGATGTAGGTCCCGCTTTTCATCCTTCCTGACATCCATAAAACCCATGTGAGGAAAAAGTCGAACCTTGATCGTGTACGACAGAGCGCCACCGGCAACGGCCAACAAAACACCCACGATCGAGACAACCGGGAAATGGTTGAAGAAATAGGCATAGCCGGCAGCGACAGTAATGCAGAGCAGAATGAACGAGGCATATCCGGTGAAAGACTTTCTGAACAGGCCGACAAAATAGAAGATCGTCAAAATGAACGTTGCGACGATGCCTTGCCAGCCGAACTCCTCGTCCATCGGGACTACGTTGGAGTAGATTACCCAGATCCCGAAACACGCCTGGAGCAGGCAGAGCGCCATGAGGACTCTGGTTCAGCAGGACGGTTTGTCTTGAGGATGAGCCAGGCTCGAAGGTTGCAATTTTGTTTGCCAGGCGCATTTGATTGCTAGACTGCGTTTTAAGCTGTTCGAAGATTTCGTGTCGGCTTAAGCCCTGTTTCGTGAGATCTTCTATTTGGCGATCCATAATTTACTATCCTTGTAATATCAAATTGGCCAAGTCTCGGCCGGTCGTAGTTTGCGGTATTCATCCATCGAAATCTTGCCCAGTTGCGGAGTGAGCTTGCAGGTTCTCTCGCCCCACGGATAACTCTCCTGGCGCCGGTGGACCTCGTTCCAGCCTTCACCATTTTTCCAGGCCTCCAGATCGATGTCACGCCAGTATCTGGGATTGCGCCCCGTTCTCTTATCGTGCTCTGCGGTTACCGGATCCAGGTGCCGGAAGGGCTCCAGGCGAGGGCTGTCGGGCAAGGGTTGCGTCACATCCATGTAAGTCTGCAGGATGTCCCTGGTGGCCAGCACCTCTGATATGGCCAAATTTTTCATGTAAAGCTGACCAAGCATTCTCAGGGTATATTCAGCGCCTGAAGCTCAGGGAGTTTGACATTCATGGCTTTTAGCTCATCGCCCCAATGATCGACTGCAAGACGATAGAATTCCTCAAAAAATAGGCGGTAGTCATTTATCTCCCAATCAAAAGGCAGGCAAAAGCAATCATCCTCATCCATCTTAAAAACGGATCTGAAATCGTGATCGGGCTCTCCCAGTGCCTCTACGAGAAGCTCAAAAAGCACTTTCTTATGCTCCGCAGTAAGAGACTTAACCCGAGCTCCATTAAAAAATAGCTGCTCCGACAGCAAGCGCACCTGTATTCGATCATTGGGATCAAATCCGTTGAGGTACTCCCCCAGTGATTCCTCCCTATCATATATATCAAACTCACCTAGAAAGAACGCCAGAGATGGTTTGAATTCGCAGTTGCTATTGGGATATGTGAGGCTCATTTGCTTTCGACCTTAATCACATGGTGAATTCCACCCATGGTTTCTAAAACCCGAAGCATCCAGTTGTATCCATCCCTAAAAATTGTTGCGTAAAGGAAGGTGCCTGGTTATCAAACTCCCAATACATATTTTTCGAAATCAACGAGCGAAACAGTTTTGTAGTCAATGAACTGGACTTTACTCCATGCTTCACTTACTGAAGAGGCAGGTAGTACATTTAGTTTTTCTGGAATATTTGGAAAAACTTCAACTAGCGGATATTCATTCCTCATATCCACCACCTTTGCATAGACCATGTCGCATTTGGGTGAATTGCACCTATAAAATTCTATCCAAATATCATGATCTACCTTCACCGGCTCCAGCTTGACCCCACAATGTGGACAATAATAAGTCACTAAAAACTCCTCACAGGTACCCAACCGTTTCCAGGAATAAACTTCATGATCATGCTGCCTTTTGGCATCTGGCCACCACCTTCTACTGTAACTTCTGTAATATGCTGATTGAGAATCCAGAATTCCTCTCCACGAACTGCAGTATGACCAGCGCCCTCAAGGAAATGAATATTTGCCCCAGCATCTGATGCTTGGGGCACGGAAGTCTCCAACCCTTTCATCGGCACAACAGTAGCGTATATGTCTCCCCCTCCATTCGCAGCCTTGACTACGCTTGGAGCTAACCCAGACTCAAGTGCTAATTGGCTTTTCGACGTTGCTTTAAACGCTTGATCAGCGGGGGAAAGCCACGCCTTACCGCCAGGAGGGCCCAATGTCATTTCCCTCAAGCCGGACAAAAACTGATACACATTCTCGTCATACATTGAAATGCCGTAGCCCTGCATCTGTTTTGCCGCGAATGCGGGATCATATATAGCCAATGCTCCACCATGGGCATCGGGGCCATCCTTTAACTCAGACACCAACCCCAAAGGATCTACCCACCCCGTCGGATTAGGCACATATTGATAATTGTTCAACCCACCCGCAAGACCAATCGGATCCGGCGTGATGAATCGGCCGGTATTCGGGTTGTAGTATCGATGCCGGTTGTAATGCAGGCCGGTTTCCGGGTCGTGGTACTGGCCCTGGAAGCGGAGCGGGTTGTCGATTTCTGCGACTTGCTGCTGAACCACATTCCCGTAGGCGCGGTAGGTCACCGACCACACGAGTTTGCCCTGCTGGTTGGTCAGCTCCTGGGGCGTGCCCAAATGGTCCAGGTGGTAGTAATAGACTGCGGCTTCTTCCGGGCCGTTGCCATCAATCAGCGCCAGGGGTTTGAAGCTGTCTGGCTCATACAGATAGGTGCGGTACTGATCGCCGGTTTCTTCGGCAATGAGGCGGTCGCCCTGCCACAGGAATTCGGTTCGGGTCAGGCCGTTGGTTTTGGCGATACGGCGGCCGAAGGCGTCGTATTCGTAGTGCCAGGTGCTGCCATCCGGTGTGGTGACGCTCGTGAGTCGGTGCTCGCAGTCGTAGGTATACCGGGTGACCAGTTTCTGGCCTTTACCTCGACGTTCCTCAATCAGGTTGCCGAATTCGTCGTACTCGTAGTGGCTGTCACCGTGCATGGTAAGCCGGTTACCGCGCACATTAGCAGATTGACCGCTTGAAGCCCCCAGGTTTTGCTCCAGGAGGTTGCCCGCCGGGTCGTGTATAAGTTGCTCATAGAGATCGCCCCGCACGCCCACCAAACGATCCATCGGGTCGTAGACGTATTGTCTGAGCCCTTTGCGGCTGTCCTGGATGCTTTTGAGGTTGCCGTTGGGATCATACTGGTAGTCGCGCTGGGCGCTGATGCCTTTGAGGCGGCCCTGATGAATCCGGTGCTGGGTCAAGCGCCCTTCGTCGTCATAGACATAGGCACTCAACAGATCGCCTTGCTGCCGCTCCATTTCCTCGCCGGTGGCAGCCATGCGGTGACGAGTCAGTCGCTGTCCGTTCAGGTCAATGCCTGATAGTAGTCCCGCTTTATCATGCTCATAAGACAGTGTTTGACCATCTGGCAGAACCATTCCGCTCAGACGATCCATATCGTCGTAGCGATATCGAAGGGTGGCCCAACCCTGATGTTCCGTGGTTAGTAGCCCATATTCATCGTATTCAAAAGCCAGAGGCCAGGAGCCATCATCCACGCCGATGAGCTTGCCATCAGCGTTGTAGCCGTACTGGATGTCACGCCCATCTGGCAGCACTTTTTTAAGCAATCGCCCGAGTTCGTCCCGCTCATAAGCTGTGGTTTGCAGCACGTCGCTGGCGGTTCCGAATTCTGCTTTCTGAATCAGGTGACCGTTCAGGTCGTACTGGTAGGCGGTGCGACGGCCGTCAAATGCGGTTTCCTGTTTGACCAGTCCGTTCGGGTAGTAATCAATACGATGTTCTTCGCCCCGCTCGTTTTCGATATGCGTAAGCAAGAAACGGTGATGGTCATAGCGGTAGCGCAGTTCGCTGCCATCCGGGTTGATACGACGGGTCAAAAGGTGGAGGTTGTTACCATAGTCGTAGCGGGTTTCCCTTCCCTGCTCATCAACAAAGCGGGTGACTTTGTTGTAGTGGTTGTAGTGATACTGCCTGCGCCGGTTTCCAGAGAGAATTTCATCGGTCACCCTCCCCAGGCCATCGTACTGATAACGGGTAATAGCACCCCGCGCGTCTTTCTTTGCCAGCAACTGGCCGAACTCGTCGTATCGGTACTGATAAAAAGCACCCGTGGGTGTGGTTTCCTCGATCAACTGGCCGTGGTCGTTCCAGCCCCACTTATGAGCTCGGCCATCGGGCAGGTTAACCTGAACAAGCTGGCCCTGCGGGTTGTACCGGTACCGGGTTATCCGTCCTTTCGGATCGGTCTCTGCTAACAGGTCACCCTGGCTGGTGTAATCAAACTTCCAGGCTTGCCCGCCCCGATGGATTTCCGCGATGCGCCCCTTACGGTAGGTAAACAGAATCGGCTGCCCGTCAGGCCCGACTTTACCTTGCAGTCTTCCGTTTTTATCGTACTGATATTCAGTGCGCGCCCCCATGGGGTCGACCGTGGCCAGCAACTGACCATTGTCGTCGTATTCACTGACATGTTTGGCGCCATCCGGGTCGACTTTTTCCTGCAGCTGGGCAGAGCCATCGTAGCGCCAGGTTTCCTTGCTGCCGTCCACATAACGGACTGTGCAGCTATGATTCTCATCATCCCACTCGAAGCGGGTATCAACCTGTGCACTGTCACCCCATTGGTGGATACAGCGACCCTGAGGCTCAGTCTTGTCCCATTCCAGGTAAAAACTGTATCCGCCGGCCAGTTGGCGGCTGATCAGCATGTGATTGTTGTAACCGTATCGTTCGATGCCTCCAACTGGGTCTTCAACAGCAACTAGGTCGTCTTTTTCATCGTATTGGTAATGGCGTTCTTCTCGCAGTGTCTGCCATTGATAACCGGTATCGGTCAGTTTGCGATGAAGCAGGCTGACAGTTTTAAGACGCTTGTGCTCAAACCCGAACTCCAGCGCGTGCCCACTATCACTAACAATCCGCTCCAGCTGACCATGGAGGTCGTAGCCAACCCGGAGTTGGTTACCATATCGATCTGAAATCTCGACCAATACCCCCTGGTCACCCTCCCGGCGAAAATGGTATCGAGGAGCCTTTTCCCCGGCACAGGTAACAATCAGCTCGCCGTCTTTCCAGGCCGCCATACCAGACTGTGAGTTGGTACCGAACGGTGCGCTGTCCAGTTCGGGAAGGCGAGTATTCTTACCCTCATGGTCGTGCCAGATGGTACCGTCTGCCTCGAAACTCAGACTATGGTTCAGGCTGTGCCGCCAGCCATAGCCCATGTCGAAGCGTCGGTCGCTGCTTCCGGACCGGTACACGCGCTTAAATTCGAACTGCAATGTTCCGGGTAGTCGCGCGTCTGTGAGTTCCAACACCTCTTCACCCGTGACTGTACTGATCGGGTCAGCGACCTTTTCTGTGGAGTTGTTATCCTGAGTAGCGCGCCCCTGATCGGTTTCAGATGGCGAACGTTCGTCACGAGGTGGTGGGTTACTGCTTTCACTGGTTGCAGCATGATTGCGACCGCTGGACTGCAAATTCGTTACCTGGTCGTCGTCAGCAATCTGGCTGTAAACCTGGTTTCTGTTACGAACATCTGCCCCACGTTGGGTGCCAGATGCATCCAGGCGACTGCCCCCGGCAACCTGGATCGCCCGGTGGTTGGTGCCAATGCTTTCCATGAAGTCCTGGAACTCCCGGGCGAACTGACCGAGAAATTCACCAAGAATGTTTTTACTGGTTCGAGCACTGTCTGCCACATCCATTGCGCTTGCAGCCGCTTTACTGCCAATTCGAGCACCATATTTCGCAGCCAGGCCGGCACCCCCGGTGATAATCAGGCCTACAACCACGTCAAAAAGAATTTGCCCTACAAGCTCACCTGAGACTTCAGCCACCTGAGTAGGTGCCAACAATCGAAAATACTGGCGTACCGTATACATCACGAGGAACAGGAAAATCTCGTCATTGGCCACCAGGCAAGCCTTTAGATAGGCCTCGTCTGCTTTTTTCAGGGTTTCCAGCTGGTCCCGAATATCCTCAGGCAGATTACTGAAGTCATGATCAAGCAGACCGCAGATCACATCGTAGATTCTTCGAATATCATCCAGCACACCTATAAAGCCGTCTGAAATACCCTGCTGAAATCTCCCATAGGTCGCCAGCGACTGCTCAACGGAGCTCATCGTCAGGTAACGGTCCCACTCCTGCCGGGCACCGTTCTGCCAGGTATTCTCGAGCAGGGCACAACAGCGATCGATAAAACCTTCATAGGTTTCATAGAGAGCATCCATATCAGCCTGAGTAACGTCTGGTGACATTACCACTCGGTATTCCTTACCAGGCGTAACCGGAACTTCGGCCAACCCATTCTCATCCGTAGTGCCAGTGTGGATCGTATCCCAACTCTTAAAAAACCAGCCGGTCTTCTCCTGAATCTGAAAACTCGTATAGGGTATTGGGGTCTTGCTCACATTCTCATGAAAGTGGGCAATCTTGATTTTCCCGGTTTCTTCGCAGGGTGCCACCGCAGAGGAAACGACCTTGTTCTCATCGACGCCCTCGCGCTCGGCCTCACCATTAACCTCCAGAACTTGCTCAGTCCCCATGAAGATCGACGAGAACCAGTCCTCACGCCAGTCGTCGAACGTTGACGCTAGTGATTCCCTGAGTTCACGGGTAATGGCATTGATATCCGGAAGTGCACCGGAAGCCTGTTCTGAAGTCGAAAGAGCCGTCCCTGACTCGCTCATTGATTCATCCTCATCAGTGCGCGCCCTGCAATGCCTCGTGCATCAGAGCTTGGTGTATGGTTTGGACTTGTTCCGGAGAGAGTTCCGTAAGCACTTCTCCAGCGGCGAGCCGCCTCAATTGACGCTCAACTTTCTGTCGTGCGATCGGTGAGGGATAGCGACTCAACGCAGATGGTTTCTTTTCGCCTAGCACGGAGATTGTGTTGTCCACCAACTGATCCCAACAGAGAGATGCAATCTTCGTCAGAGTTGCCTCTGGTAGAGAGAACCATGGAAACTCTGGCACTGGCTTAGCGACCGCCGGAGTGCCGGGGTGCTGTAAGCGGCGCCCGTCAGGCATTACTACCGCACCAGCCGGCCCCATTAATTGTGCGCGACAAATCTCGTCAACATTTTCGAGAATTGCCCCCCAAAAACGCGGGGCCCAATACCGGAAGAACACCTCTTGTCCTTCAGGAAGGAATATCTTGGTCAGACTTCGAATATGGCAGAAGACCTCGTCAAAAGACGCATCACTCACCAAACCCCAGCCCCAATCAATACTGTCGGTTTCATCTATCCAGTCCAGAAAGGCGCTTGTGTTATTGACCTGTGCCAGAAAGGGCATCACCTCCTGCCAGCTCGCGTACTGGGTACCGAGAAACAGCGGGCGAGCTGTCATGCCGTCGGCTTTGTAAAAATGATGTACGGGTGCAGCATCGCTGGTCCCACTCAGCACAAGAAAAATGGAGCGCTCGCTGTCATGCCTTTCGCCGATAATCTTTAATTGAGTGCGAAAATCCGACGTTTCAGACATCACATACCCCGTCCCGGCACTTAACACATTCCTCGCAGAAAGGCGCATCAGACCTCAGGTTGTTTAACTGGGGAGCAGTTAGGGGAACCTCCGCTAACATGTCAGGCTCCACGGTGTGATGAACATGGCCTTCCAGATCCGTAGGCATCCCTGGCATCACAGCCCCCTGCCCCGAACCACTCCCCGGGCTGCCCCCGGAATTAATCTTGATCCCCGGCCCGGCCAAGGTAACCCCGCTCGGGTCCAACTTGATAAAGCTGCCCCCACCAGAAATCGTCAGCTCCGCCCCGGCATCCAGCACCACTTTCGCGCCCGCTTTGTGGTGAACTTCTGTACCGGCTTCCGATGCCATGGTGCGGCCAGTTTTCTGGTGGAAACTGCCGGCGATGGTCTGGCTACAATCAGCGCCAACGGAGACTCGGCTTTCACCATCGGTGGTGCAGTGGTCTGCCGCTTTTACATGGCTAAACTGGTGGTTCTCCACCGTCAGGTGGCTGTCATTCTTGATGACTTCGGTACGGTTGTTTTCCGTCAGCAGGTCCAGGTCTTTCTGGGCGTGGACGTAGATCTGTTCCTGGTCGGCTTCGTCTTCAAAGCGCAGTTCGTTACTGCCCTCACCCTTGTGGGTTTTGGTTTTCAGGGTGGTTCTTGTTTTGTGTTCTGGCAGCGCATACGGCGGTGTGTTGGTGGCGTGGTAGGTGCGGCCGGTGATGATCGGCTGGTCCGGGTCGCCGTCCAGGAAGGACACAATCACTTCGTTGCCGATTCTGGGCAGGGCCATAAAGCCGTATTGGCCGCCGGCCCAGCCTTGGGCGACGCGCAGCCAGGCGCTGGAGTGTTCGTCGTTCTTTGAGTAGCGGTCCCAGGGGAACCGGACTTTCACTCGACCGTACTGGTCGCAGTGGATTTCTTCGCCGTCCGGGCCGGTGACGAGGGCCATCTGGGGGCCGTCCATCATGGGTTTGTGGTTGCGGTAGTTATAAACGGTGCGCCAGGTTTTATCGGCGGGGATGGCGGTGAAGTCGTTGTGGTAGCTGGTGGGCTGGCTGCCACCTTCTTCCTGCATCGCCTGAGGCTGTTTGCCGGTGTGGGTGATGGCGGTCAGCAGCCATTCCCGGTTCAGGCTCTGACTGTCGTGTTCCTGCAGCTCGACTTTGGCGCCGGGGGTGAAGTCGGGGCGGTTGCTTTCGCCCTTGGCGAGGCTGGCGTCGTTTCTGAGCGCGTCCAGTCTGGCCTGGGTGAAGGGCTGGCCACTGGCATCGGCTTTGTAGCGGCCTGGGTAATCGTAGTGTTGGTAGTCTTCCCGGTGATTGGGGCTGCCGGCGCTTTGTTCGTGCATCAGGGCGTAAGCGGGGTTTTTGAAGGTGTAGTCCTTCATGGCCACGGAGGCGGCTTTGATGCGTTCTTCGTAGGCGAAGCTGAATACACAGGCCTGCTTGGTGCTGCCGCCGGCCTGGGTGTTGCAGGGCACCGGGTCCAGCTTGGGGGCGTCGCCGTGGTGGTCGGCAATGATTAACGCCGGTTGTTCTTCTCCGTCCACGCTGCCGTGCTGGTAGCGGTAGTGCCAGCCTTCTTCGGCGGCCAGGCGTTCGATAAATTGAAGGTCGGATTCCCGGTGCTGGACGCAGTATTCCCGTTCTTCAGGGGGGCGCTTGAAGTCAAAGACCGTATCAATGATGCCCCGCTCTTCCAGCAGGGTGCGCACGATGGCGTCGGTGCTCTGGGTCTGGAAGATGCGGCTGTTGTGCATCAGGCCCAGGCGCCAGGCCGGGGGCTGGATGACCACTTCATAGGCGGTGCGGCGATGGCCGGTGTTGCCGCGGACGAACTCGTTGACCACGCCGGTGAAGCGCCGTACTGGCTGGCCGTCTTGCCAGACCACCAGGTCCACCGGTTGTTCCAGAACGTCAGCAGCGGCCACATCGGGGTCGGTGCTCGCCAGTTCTAACCGGCCATGAAACAAGGAAGACAGCTGTTCGGACAGCTTAAAGCCAACTACCGAAAAGTGATCTGAGGGGAATTCGCCTACACGGGCGGTAAACTGCAATCCGCTTGCCTGGGGCATGACTTCGGTCCCTGAAGAATAGTGGTTTGTAACTGACTCATCCTGAGCCCGACCGATTATAACCGCACAGTCGTGGATTACAAACCACCGTTCTTTGCGCTACTCCTCAACAAAATCATATTCTCAGTGGCAATCAACGCCTACTCAACGATCACCTTGCGGGGCGCTCACCGGATACTCCACTGAGGCAATATCCCCCCAATAACGGATCAGACCACTGCCATCCTGAAGCCGCTCAAGCTCAGGACCGGGCCAGCCATTGCCGAGGGGAAACAGCGCACCGCCTTCCTCATTGAAGGCGACCAATGGCAGCTGCTTGAGGCTAAACGCCGACTGCACCTCCTGCAGCGTTTTTAAAAACTCCTCACTGACTTTCAGCGTCCCGTTCTCAACCTGCTCCAGTTGCGAATTACCACCCGCCGACACCATCGGCAGGGCACTGCGCTCCATCCGATAGCTCGCAGCCTCATCACGCTCAGACTTCAGGTCAAATCTTGGCACGTTACCCCGATACAGCGTTCTCTCGGATACCACTTTACCTCCACCGAGCGTTTTGAGCGCCGAAGGGACTCTCAGGGTAATCTCTTCCGTCTTGGTGCTGTAATAATGGAACTGAAGACGATCCACCGGATGCAATTGTGTTCCGGTGTACTCGAAAATGAACACACCTCTCTTCTCATGAGGCGGCAGTGCTTCAAGGTAATCGAGGAACACCTTTGCCATTTCCCGCTTTCCCCCGCGGGTATTTGCTGAAGCGGTGTCTATCACCGCTAATGCCGATTCAATCGTGGAATGGGCCATTCGCATCGTAAACTGGGGAACCGCATCTCCAGACTGGTCCACCGGGTAGCCCATTACGGGCGGTAATTCACCCACCGGAATACCCTCTTCTGTTGCTACACGGATGCGCACCCGCTCGGGGCTCCAGTCTTCGATGGTCAACGTCAAACCTGCGCTGTCTAATTCAATCTGCTTCTGCGACGGTGTTAACAGGGCCGTTTGCATCTTGTCTGGCCGCGTTACCCTCATGTCGAGCTCAATCGTATCAACAGATTCGAGCTGATCATCCGTTAACTCCTGCCTTAGAAAAGGTAACCGGTCCGACCGGGGTCGGCTCTGACCAGCGTCCGGTTTGAGTAACGTGAAATCCGGATTGGGCACTACATTATTCCCCACTGGCTCCCCGTCCGAGCCCAGCAGTCGCACGGCTGTCACTGGCGAGAACTGCACTCGCTCCAAATCGCTTGAGTTTACCTGTGGTTCGACCCCCAGACCTCGCCTGTAGCCATAGTCAACTGGCTGCATTCCGAACCACACCAATGTTCTGCTCAGCTTTGCCAATCCCTGATCCGCCGACACTGCCCCGAATGGGGGTTTAAAGTGACGGGCGAACTCGGAACTGGATGTGTCAACCGGGAGAGCCCGCACAGACCACTCGGCCTGAGAAAGCAACCGGTCCGACTCGGGCCCCGGAGGTATATCCGTCTGCCTGAGCGACAGGCGGCTGTTTACCTCGAACATGGTCCCACGGTAATTTGCCCCACCAAGAACCTTTGCAGCAGCCTGCCGCGGCCAGCCACTCTCTCGCTCCAGCTCAAGGTAACCCGAAATATGGTAGGCATTCGCCTGAACCTCACGCTCAGGATCAAGAGGGCCAAACGTCAAGGTCACGGTCTGATCATCAAGATGACTGACTTCAAATTGGAGCGGGTGCAGGGTTAAGCCGTCCATCTCCCGCTCCGCTGTTTGCCACGTCATTCCGGCTGCAAGTTCATCGCTCGGAAACTGAGCCGGATACCACGCAAACAGTCGAAGGCTTCTGAGCAGCACAACCTGAAGAAACTCTGGCCGCGCCTCAACGCTTTCGAGTCCATCTGAAGGCCCCTGATATGACGCATCCATCGGCACCCCGCCATGGCTGATACGCTCAACCACACCGGCTTTGAGGAAGTCCGCCAGGCGGGTTTTTTCATCACTCTGGCGACCGACGGACTCTGTATCGACAAGCGTTCGACGGCCAACTCGCTCCGAAGCCCTGACCACCCCGGAGCGTAACTCGGTATAATCATCTCCGGCATGAACAACTTCGCTGCGAAGGATACTGTTTGTATGACTGGAGATACCTTTTCGATTAGCCCACCCCGGCATGCTCACGTCTGAAGTCTGATCGACAACAAAGTAGCGAACATCGCCTGCTTCGGGATCGAAGGCCAGGGTCTCTTGATCGGATAGCCAGATAGCCCCCGCTAAACCCAGCGCAAATACGCAGGCCAATACTGCGATAATCCTCATCATTAATGTCCTTTCCATGGATTTTCAGTTTGTTAATTCAGTGCATCGTCAGTGCGGTCCGGTCAAGCCGGTATACATTCAAATTCAGGCTTTTATCGGATTCTGCCAGCGCTTTTGCTTCCTCGAACTGACCCAGCATCTCGCTTATTCGTCCTGACTCATCCTTTGCTCCGTGCTTGCCGATAACAAGGGCTAACGGGTTCACACAGCTCGAATGCTCCCAAAGCAGGTGCACCCCACGGCTATACCATTGCTGATAACCGTCGGCCGAGAACCACTTCCAGTTTCCATCGTGCCTGGCTACCTGATTGTATTTGAACAGTTTGGCCACGGAGAGAAGCTCCCCATCCAGAGATTCACCAGAGAGATGATTTTCAAGATCGGCAGACAGCCTTAATGCCTCTTCGGTGCTGCAACGGTGCGAATCAGCCGTTTTCAGAGCAATCTCGTAGAGATACTGTGCTGGTATATCCTGGCTGTCAGCCCCCTTTTCGGTGTCCGGCAAAGTTTCGTATAACTTCTGCAAGCTCACATATTCAAGCTTATCAACCGTATAGGCGGGTGACTGTGCGTCAAAGCTGTTCTGATAGTCTTTGAAAAATGAAACCAACGCTGAGGGTGCATTGCCGTCCACCTCTTCAGACAAGTCAACTTCGGCCTGCAGAGTCATGGACCGGAAATTTTCAGAGACGACATTGCCCGCCAGTCCGGACTGAAAGATGCGTTTTTCAAGGTAGGGTCGTTCTTCATCGCTATAGTCCCTGGAACGTGAGACTACCGGGTGATGGGTTCCTGTAGAGCGGTCAAGAACAATGTGCTTCTGATCCTCGCTCCAAAGAGACGTCACACCCAAGAGACCAAGCTTCCCTTGCAACCGCTGCTCTGCCAGAGCTTCGTGCAATTGGTGAATGTCGTTAAACACCGCAGGCGTCAGAACATCGTCTGCTTCCGATCTGGCAGAGACAGTCACAGAGACCCAGCTTGCCTGGTCCTTCGGCGCATCGCCGAATGAACGCCGAAAGCTGCTGGTGTTCAGATCAAGAAGCCGCACCACCTCTGGACGATGCAAAAGCGCCTTGGTCAGCAGGTAGCCCGTGTATGGATTCGCCTTATCCGTGCCTGCAAAGTGGTAATCATTGTCGGCAAGAAAACCAGTTCCCTGAGCACCGGTTACCAGTAGTCGTCCATTCTGTCCTTCCACAACTCCGGTCAAGGTTCCCGGCGGCAAATGTTCATCCTGCAGAAACATGGCCTCTCCGGCATGACGGCGAACCACCATGCCTTCGCTGCCAACCAGCAAAACGCTGCCATCACCAAGGTGTGCACCAGCCAGGTAGTTGGCGGAGCTGGTGGCTTTAACTTCATTCCAGGTGGCTCCGGCATCCGCTGTTTCCAGTATCAGCCCATGAGAACCGAACGCCAGTACCCTGCCAGACCCCAGATCGATCATGCCGAGCAGAGCCTTGCGACCAGGCCCATGCACCCGGTTCCACTCGTGCTCCCCCGGCAAGCGAACCAGCATTTCGCCCACGCTGGTCGCAATCAGAGCATGGCCACTGTCGAGCAACAGCGCGGCATTATGGATGGAAGAAAATCGCCCGGCTTTATAGACTTCGCGAGACCAGCTATCGCCGCCATCCCGGGTGGCCAGGATCAGATTATCCTCACCAACAATCAGCCCTTGTTGATCCTTGCCAAACGTGACATCCATTAATGCCAAATTCGGGTGTTCTTCACCGGCAACCTGCACCTGCTGCCAGCTTCTACCTCCATTCAGGGTTTGCAAAACAATGCCATTGTGCCCTGTAACCCAGCCCTGCTTTTCGGTGACAAACTCAATGGCGGTCAGCGTGTGCTCAACGCCTGAGCTGACCACTTGCCAGCTGTCCGCGTTATTGTCAGACACCCGAATAGCCCCCGCCTCCCCGACAGCAAACACACCCTCACCGCCGAAAGCCAGCCCCGTAAAGACTCGCTGCGATGGCGTTTCCTGCCCAGAACCCGCCATGCCTGGAACCAGAAATCCAAGAACAACGAGGGCGGAAACGATTGCTAGCAAAATAAGAGTTTTTTTCATCGGGTGATCGTCCCTGATCCTGAATCCGGAGATAAATCCATATAGAAGGAGCCTTCTCCCACCCTTTCCCCGTTGTCATAGTGAAGGCTAAAAAGGTGCTGTCCGAAGTCTCCCGTTTCAAGAAACTCGCCGTGGGGAACGTCATCACGGTAACTTCGCTTGCTTGCCATCCGGCCCTCGCGGTCAAAGCTATACTGGGCACCGTGCAGATTGCCCCGGCGATAGTGGGCCTTCTCAATCAGCCGGCCACGCCTGGTGTATTCAAGGTAATCGCCGTCTGGTTCGCCCTCATAGTAAGACGTCACCACCCGATTACCCGACTCTGTTTCGTGGTCTGCCGGGCCATGCTTTTCATCGTTCTTGTAGGTGATATAAGCCCTGCGAATACCCTCGGCATCAATCACCTGCATCAACCCATTCAGTTTGCCATTTTCGTAACGAGCCTCTTCACGAGAGCCATCCCGCGCCACACTCAGCCATAAACCCGTTTTCTCGCCATGCTCGTAGTTGCCTTCAACTCGCTCCTCCCCTGAAGACGTCTCGACGAATCGCCCGTGCAACACACCATCCACGTAATGAGCGGTTATCACGTTGCGCCAGTCTTTTTGGATGAACAGGCCCTGGTAACCGTTCGGCCCCTCCTCCTTACGGGCAACAAGGTTGCCGTTTTCGTCATACTCTTCCGCTAGCTCCCAGCCGGGCTTTTTATGATGCAAACTCCGCAACTGCTCCGCCTCGCCGTAGTGCTCCTCACGCCGTTCAACTTCTCTTCCACTGTCATCCAGCACTCGCATCACATTGCGTTTCAATGTTCCGACTTCGCTGAAGGTGCGGTCCTCACCTTCAGGCTCAAAGTGCTGACCAACAAAATAGATGCGTTTCAAGGCACCGTTTGGGTAGTAGCTCTTCTGGACTCCCTGGCTCCGGCCATTCATGTACTGCTCTTCCAGTACCGGCCTTCCCGCCCTGTACTCGGTGTAAAGGCCATGTTTTCGGTAGCTCTTCATCGTATAGGCACGGGCAACCCTGCCTTCAGAGTCAAACTCCTGATAGTCACCATCGACCAAACCACCGCCATAGTAGGTAACCTTGCGCTTTAGCTGACCGTTCGGGAAATACTCCTCAGACTCACCGTGCTCAACCGGCGTTGATCGCCCGCAGTTGCAAACATCATCACGCGGAATGTAGTGCGTTTCCCGAGCCAGCTGCCCATCAGGGTAATACTCCCGAACGTCTCCAAGCAGGGCGTAGCGATTAAACTCCGGCGTCAGGGACTGCCCCTCCATGGCAAGTTGCCCGTCCGGATAACGCACCACTACCCGGTACCGATCTCCCTCTTTGGCAAAGGGCACTTCGAGATACTTTGCCCTGCGGTCATCCGGGTCTGCCGCATCAAAGTAGCGCCAGTCCTCCTGCAGCCAGACACGTTGGCCTGCCTGAACACACAGGGGCAAAAGCAAAAGAATAAAAACGAGTCGTCGATTCATCATGACTATGTCCACGCAAAAGGTTCTGGCAAATCAGGGAAGTGGCGGAAACTGCACCGGCAACTGAATGGATTCACGATTCACACGGGCCGGATACCGGACTTCCGCCACCTCACCCCAAAACCGGAAGCGACGACCTACAGGCTGGTCATACATAGTAAAATTCCCATACACGCCTTCCGTCAGCGGCTCCAGCGCCAAACCGTCCTTGCTGAATGCGACGAACGGAAGCTCGCTTCGCAAACCGAAACCTCTGCGCGCCCATATGAGATTCTGGTGCAGGGCCTCAGACACCTCCACGGTGTTGTCATCCAGCCAGCGCACTTCCGGGTCAGAACCCGGGGCGGCGGTTTTCATCTCAACACCAGTCACACAGTCCACCAACACATCGACCGCATAATCGTAGAAGAACGAAACACCGTGGCCGGTTGTCAGAAGGTGCCCTTTCCTCTCTCCGTAGCTCTGGTAGGAGAAATCAAGCGGGCTGCTTTGGTACTCCGGTGCACCAGCAACGGACAGTTCGCAGCGATCACCCAGGCCATCGGGCAAACCAACACTGAGCCAGTTCGTCGACAGGCCTTTCGTGGAGACGTCCTCTGAGTGCAACGATACAGGGGGTAAATCGGACAACTCTGTTCTGTTAAGAAAACGTTCGCCGATCACGGGGCCGCCACTGAGCGTAGCGTCAGCATTTCTGGCCACCAAGGTTCTGGCCTCCGTTTGGGTGCTGTGCAGGTAGACCACCAGCGCCTCAAAGGTGGAGCCTTCCGGCACGGAGATCTCGTAGATCATATCGCCGCGGCGCTCCTGAAGCGGCTTCGCCAGGATCTCCACAGCTACCTGATCGGCAAAGTAGTCCGACAACGTGCTGGGCGAGACGTAATCATAATCCTTGAGCATGGCCGCCCTCATCGGCTCAACCAGCGAGTGACTGGTTCTGGGAGTGAAGGCCGGAACCCGCTCACCGTTTCGGTCTAGTGGCACCACGCTGACCAAAGGCTGGTCTTGAGGAAGGTAGCCGTCATCCCGGCTCATGCGAACAAGGGCCTTATCGTAAGACCAGGAGTCAACCGTCAACGTGACACCGGCTCCGACCACGTGGTGCTCCGTGTCGCCACGATTCATAGTGATGGTAAACAACTCGTCCGGCGTGGTAACACTCAGGTCCACCTCTACCCGATCGACCAATGCCAACTGGCCATCGCTCAGGCCGTCTGACAAGAAGGGCTTTAATCCAGAGCCCGGGTCAAGCAGGCTTTCTTTCCAGGCTCTCGACAGAAAATCCGGATTAACCTGAACATCCTCGGCAATCGGAGCTCCGTCCATAGAGAGAAGGCGCACTGCTGTTGGCGCATGGAACTCAAAGCTGGAGACGTCCAGTCCATGGGTCTGATAGTTCAAGCCATGCTTTTTGCCCCTTTGCCCGGGGCCAAACCAGAGCAGCGTTCGATCCAGCCACGCCAAAGACTCCTCTGGCGTATGGGGACCAAAAGGCGGTAAAAAATAGTTCTGGAATAATTCGGTATCCGTCTCAAGCTCATAGGCGAACATGGCACGCTCGGCGTTGAATCTGAGTCGGTCACGGCGCGTGACCGGATCAATGCCGGTTTGCTCCAGGGTAATCCGGCTGATCTGCGTCATCGGCTCGCCATCCAGGTCGGCCTCTTCGGTGATCGTTGCCCCGGCTCTCAGAGGCCAGCCACTGTGCCGCTCAAGCTCCAGATACCCCTCTACTTTTCGATCGCCTTCAACGCCTGCATCTCGGTTCCGAAATTTGAGTGTTACCGAATGCTCGTCGATATAGTGGACTTCGTATTTCAGCGCAGGCATAGAAACGCCGGCGACGTATTGCGGTGGCGTGTTCCAGGTTGCGCCCAGGCGGGGTTTACCGCCAGACAGATCAACTTGATACGGTGCGGAGATACTGAGGCCGCGATGCAACATGTTGCGGGCCACATCATCTTCATCGCGCTCAGATCGCAGGATTGAGGCAAGACGGGAGTCCGCATAGGCGCTTTGCAACAGTTTGCCGCGCTCAGAAATCCGCTGCACAACACCGGACGTCGCCAGGCCGGCCATCGCCTCAATGTCGGCACCATAAGCCGCCGCACCACCAGCATTGAAGAGTTGCCGACCATTACGGGAGAAATGTGTGCGGACCGCCCGGGAGCGGATCTCGTAACCATCATCTTGCAGGGGGCCAGCGTCGGTTCTGAGAAGGCTCCTCATCACCAGGGTACTTTCGGGCGCCAGGCGCTTTTCCGGGCCCCAGTATTCGACCTGTTCCGCAACCTTGAAGTAGCGAACATCCCCCTCGGCGGGGCTAAAGGCGAGCGTGCTCTTGGTCAACCACATGAAACCGGCACCACCGAGCACAACAACAAAAGAAAGCACGACGAGACTCCGCATCGTCATCCACCCCTCCATGGGCAATCAAACATCGAATGGCCGGCGATTATAGGAACCGGCTAATCAAAACTCAAGGCGGGGTCAGACCCGCGAACATTTCACCCCGTCAAATGCACTTGGGTCTGACCCCGATTTTAGTTGGAGAGCCAGACGCTTTGGTAGGGTTTGAGGGTGAGCACGCCGGCCAGGTCGTCCAGGGTGGCGCCGGTGAGCAGGTCAACCCACTGGTCGGTACCGATCAGGTTGATGTCGGTGAGGGCCACTTGCTGCACTTCGTCGCTGATGTTGTGGATACAGAAGATCGACTGTTCCCGGCGCATGCTCTGGCGCCAGAAGCCGAACAGCTTCAGGCCCAGGTGCAGGGTGAATTGCGTGGCGTTGGGGTGGAAAGCGGGTTGGGCGCGGCGGATGGCAATCAGGCGCGCCAGTTCGTTGAAGGCTTTACTGTGATGGCTAAGTGGGTCCGCCAGAGCGGCCTCTACGCTATCGAACTGCCATTGGCCGCGGTTGATGGAGCGGAAGCGACCGGTGTGCTCTACCCGAGCGTGGTCATTTTCGGTGGCCAACAGGCTGTGAATATAGAAAGCGGGGATGCCTTCCAGCGCCAGCATGATGGTGTGGGCGCATAGAAATCGCTGCAGCTGCCAGTGATCTGCGCCACTCTCCGCAGTGCCTTTCAGGGCATCCCACAAGGCGATGTTCATTTCGTAGGGCTGATCGCGGCCATCGGCGGTGCGCCGGTAGGAAACCTTGCCACCGAAGGACTCCATGGTGTTGATCAGCCGCTGCTTCTCGTCCTCGTCCAACAGTCCATCGGTGGGCCGCAGGCCAACACCGTCGTGGGAGGCAATGAAATTCAGGTAGGTGGTGCCCATCTGCGCCGGCGGCATGCTCATCAGCCAGGTTTTCAGGTGCCTGCAGTTGCCGGTGACCAGAGTATTGATCAGCAAGGGCGGCAACGAGAAGTTGTAGATGGCATGGGCTTCGTTGGCGTTGCCAAAGTATGTGAGATTCTCCCGGTTAGGCACGTTGGTTTCAGTGATCACTACTGCGTTTGGCGTGTGATGTTCAATCAGCAGGCGCAGAATCTTGATCAGCTCGTGGGTCTGCTGCAGGTGAATGCAGGGCGTGCCCGGCTCTTTCCAGAGAAATGCCACCGCGTCCAGCCGAAAGATCAACACCCCCCGCGCCAGGTATTCCCGAATAATGCCGGCGAATTCGATCAGCACTTCCGGGTTGGCGAAGTTCAGGTCGACCTGGTCTTCGCTGAAGGTACACCACACATAGCGCTCGCCGTCATCCGTCTGCACCGGTGTCAGCAATGGTGAGGTTCGGGGCCGCACCACCATGCTTAAATCATCTTTCGGGTTGCCTTCAAAGAAGTAGTCCTTGCCCGGCCCCACCCGCTTGCGAAAGTTCTCAAACCAGCGGCTGCGGGCCGACATGTGGTTGATCACCAGGTCCGACATCAGCTTGTAGTCCGCGGCGATGGCTTCGATGTCTTCCCAACCACCGTGAGACTCGTTCACCGCCAGGTAATCCATCACCGAAAAGCCATCGTCCGAGCTGTAGGGAAAGAAGGGCAAAATGTGAACCGCCGTGACCGAGTCCCGCAGGCAGTCATCCAAAAACCGCTTGAGCGTCACCAACGGTTTTTCTCCGGCCTGCTGCACCGTGTCGGCGTAGGTAATCAAGACAATGTCGGATTCATCCCAATGATTCTGGTGGGCGGGCGGGGGCTCGGCATCGGCCGCCACGCCCATCGCATCCATCAGCTGCGCCGCCAGAAAACCGCAATCCAGCGCCGGATAAACCACCTCCAGCATGGTTACCAGCTTGCTCTCCAGCGACTGGGTCATGGCTTGAATTCCTCGTTGTCCAGAGTCACCGCCTCCAGCAACTGCTCGCGGATATCCGGAATGGCACTGGTCACCCGGTTCCAGCTCGGAATGAACGGCGTATCCATGGGGTTGTCCAGGAAGTGCGCACCGGCGCTCATCACGTTCTGGGCGAACAGCTCCACGGCTTTCTCCTCTTTATGGCGATCGAAACTCAGCCCATTGATGATCGCATCGTTCTGATAGGTCTCCACAAAATCCAGCGCAATACGGAAGTAACTCGCCTTGATGGTGCGAAACTTCTCATTGGAGAAAATCTCACCATTGGTCGCCAGTTTCCGGAACAGCGCCTTCGAGATATCCACGCTCATCTTGGACAAACCGCGGCTGGCATCTTCCGGCGAAAGTTCCTGGTGTTTGTGGTCATACACATCGGCCACATCCACCTGACACAAACGGTTGGTGGCGTAGTTGCGCTTCATCTCCGACAATACGCCGACCTCCAGCCCCCAGTCGCTGGGAATGCGCAGGTCATTAATCACGTCGGTGCGGAAGGAGAATTCACCCGCCAGCGGGTAGCGATAGCTGTCGAGGTAATCCAGAAAATCATTGGGGCCGCACACTTTCTTCAATGCGCGGATCAGCGGCGTCACCAGCAGGCGGCTGACCCGGCCATTCATGTTGCCGTCCGCCACCCGGGCGTAGTAGCCCTTGCAGAACATGTAGTTGAATCCGGGATTAGCCACCGGGTAGATCAGCCGGGCCAACAGCTCCCGGGTATAGGTCAGAATGTCACAGTCGTGCAAGGCCACCGATTTACTCACTCCAGAGGCCAACACATAACCAAAGCAGTACCACACATTGCGGCCCTTACCCATCTCGGTCGGCGCCAAGCCTTGCTCGCGCAATTTCATATCAAGGGCACGCAGCCGGGGGCCGTCGTTCCAGAGCACTTTGAACGATTGCGGCAGGTCTGAGAAGTATTCAAGCGCATGGCGGTATTGCGCCTCATTGGCGCGATCCAGGCCGATCACAATCTCATCCAGATAAGGAACCTTGGTCAGCTCCTGGACAATATTTTTAAGTGCAGGTCCTTCCAGCTCTGAATACAGTGAAGGCAACACCAACGACATAGGCCGGGCTTTGCGGAAGCTCATCAGATCCGCTTCGATGTCTTCCACGGGGCGGCGCACAAGGTTGTGCAGGGTGGTGATAATGCCGTTCTGGTAAAAGTCGCCCATGGCGGCTCCTCCTTTACTGGTAGCCGTACTCAAACAACAGATTGAGCACGCATTCATTCCAACCCTCCGGGCCGGGCTTGATGGAGCGCATGGCGTGCCGGGACGACGGCAACTGAACCTGATCACTGTTTACCCCACGAATCACCACCGGTACGTCGGCGGCCTCCAGCAGGCGCTGATCGTTCGGGCTGTCGCCCAAAGCAATCGTCACAATGGGCTCATCGCCATAGTGCTCCTGATAACGCTTCAGCAAGAACCGGGCCCCCTCGGCCTTATCAAAGGCGCCCATGGCATGCCAAAAACGCCCGCCCTGCACCAACCGCAAGCCTTCAAGCTCAAGTGCAGCACAGAATTGCGCCAGTTCTGCCTCGGTGCCGTCCCACTTCAACGGCACCGTCGCCAGGCGCTGTTTGGCCCGCGCGGCCTCAGCCACCGTCAACCGGGTCAGCGCAGCCACCTCCGCCGCAGACAGGTCATCAAAGCTCCGAAACTGTGCGCCGCCCTCACGTTGCACCAAAAGGGTGCGAACGACCTCCTCATAAGATGCGCCAACATGGACCACCTCTTCCTCCGCATTACCCAGGCAACCCGAGGGAATAACCACCGCCGCCCCGTTCTCCGCAATAAACGGCGCCCGCAAGCCCATCATGTTCTGCAACTCACGGATCTCGGCTGCGGTTTTACTCGAGTTGAGGATCAACGGAATACCATTGGCCCCAAGCCGCGCCATCGCCGGCTTCGCCGCCCGCCAGCTGTAACTATGGTGATCCAGCAAGGTGCCATCCAGATCCGTAAAAACAATCAAGTGTGGTTGCATTTGCCCATCCCGCTCTGCAATCTAAGGGTCCGACCCACGCGAAGGGGTCCGACCCACGTGCGCTTTGAGGCCTTAAGGCCGCACGGGGGTCTGACCCGTTTTGGAAGCCAAGGCCGCACGGGGGTCTGACCCTATTTTGGATCACGCACAAAGCAATCTGCCCCCATCCAAGACCCAGCCCTAAAACCAATTCAAGAACCAGGCCAACCCATGCCCAAAAGCACCGTCAAAATAGAACACCGTTACCTGGAACTACCAGACAGCTTCTACACACGGGTGCAACCAACGCCTTTGTCCGAGCCCAGAATGGTGTGCTTCAACCACAAGCTCGCAACACAGCTGGGCTTTCATGTTCAAAACGAAGCGGACTGGGCGAAAGTAGGTGCTGGGCTGGAATTGCTGGACGGAATGGACCCCGTGGCAATGAAGTACACCGGGCACCAATTTGGCGTTTACAACCCGGAGTTAGGCGATGGCAGAGGTTTGTTACTGTGGGAAACCGTGGCTCCGGATGGTACCCGCTGGGATTGGCACCTGAAAGGTGCAGGCACCACCCCCTACTCCCGGTTTGGCGACGGGCGGGCGGTGTTGCGCTCCACCATTCGCGAATACCTGTGCTCTGAAGCCATGCACGGACTGGGCATTGCCACTACCCGCGCCCTGTTCATGATCAGCGCGAAAGATCCTGTGCGGCGGGAATCCATCGAAACCGCCGCTGCGCTGATGCGCGTAGCGCAAAGCCACATCCGCTTCGGGCACTTCGAATTCGCTGCTCACCATGAAGGCCCGGAGGCACTGAAAACCCTGCTGGAGCATGTGATCACCCTACACTTCCCGCATCTGATCAGCCTGCCGGAAGCCCAGCGCCATCAGCGATGGTTTGAAGAAGTGGTGGAACGCACGGCCCGGCTGATCGCAGACTGGCAAGCCGTGGGCTTCTGCCATGGGGTGATGAACAGCGACAACATGTCGATCATTGGCGACACTTTCGACTACGGCCCCTATGCTTTTCTGGACGATTTCGACGCCGGCCACATCTGCAACCACACCGACCAGGGCGGCCGCTACGCTTATAATCGCCAACCGCACACCGGCTTTGTCAATTGCCAATATCTGGCCAACGCTCTGCTACCCATCATGGACGAAGACGACGTCCGCCGCGGAATGCGCCGGTACGAAATCGCCTACAACGAACACTTCAAAAACAACATGAAGGCAAAACTGGGGCTGGAGGAAGCGGAAGAGACAGACATGGGCCTGATAATGGACACCTTCAGCATGCTGCATGAACACCGGATAGATTACACCCGCTTCTTCCGAGGCATCTCCAACCTGCACCGCCATGGCAACGCCCCGGTACGAGATCTGTTCACCGACCGCAGCGTCGCTGACGAATGGCTGGAGCGTTTTGAAGCCCGCCTGCAAAAAGAAACCCGCGCCCACGACGAACGCGAATACGCCATGCGCCGGGTAAACCCTAAATACATCCTGCGCAACTACCTGGCCCAGCAAGTCATCGTTGACGCCCAAAACGGCGACTACGCCCCACTCAACGAGCTATTAAAGGTGCTGGAAAAACCCTTCGACGAACAACCCGAACATGAACACTACGCCGCCCTGCCGCCGGACTGGGGCAAGCACCTGAATATCAGCTGCTCGTCCTAAGGGGTCAGACCCGCGCGTCCAAGAGGGGTCCGACCCACGTGCGTTTTTAGGCCTTAAGGCCGCACGGGGGTCTGACCCCTGCAAGTGGATTGGACCCCGCTCTATTTAACCAAAGCATCCTCGCCATCTTTCACCGGTGCCAGAGCATCCAGCCTGGCTCCGTGCTTCATCATGTAGAGCACCAGCAGCACGGCGGGAATACCCATTACAGAAGCAATCGCAAAGAACTCGGCATAGCCGAAATTGGCGACGACGATTCCGGAGAAACCGCCGAGGAACTTGCCGGGCAGCGTCATCAGGGAGCTGAATAATGCATATTGGGTAGCGGTGAACGACGCGCTGGTCATGCTGGAGAGCCAGGCAATCAACGCCACATTGGCGATGCCGCCACTGAGGTTATCGGCACTCACCACTACAGCCAGGGTCACAATGTTGGGTGGGTACTGAGCGAGATACACAAACAGCAAGTTTGTGGCAGCGGTCAGAATGGCGCCCGCCAGCAGGATATTACGCACGCCGTAGCGTACGACCAGAACACCACCCACCAGCGAGCCTATGATGGTCATGAAAAAGCCAAAGATCTTGGTTACGTCTGCCACCTGAGTTTTGCTGAAACCCATAAAATCCAGGTAGAAGGGATTGGCCATCACGCCCATCGCGATGTCAGAAATCCGGTACACCGCCACCAGCAGCAAAATGGCGATGGCCATCTCTTTGTAGCGCTGGAAGAAATCCAGAAACGGCCCGGCAATAGCGGCGTAGAACCAGCCCGCAAACCGGGCAATCCGGGGCGGAAGATGGGCTCGCTTGCCCGCCTCTTCCTCTATCTTGTGAGCAATATCCTGGGCGGCGGCGAAGTGGTTCACGCGCGGTTCCCGCACCACCAACACCGTCAATGCGCCCACGCCCACCAAGGCCGCCATCACCTGGTACGACACCTCCCAGGACCAGTATTCCGCCAGATACAGGGCACCCGCACCGGCCACCAGCAAGGCCAGCCGATAACCGAAGATATAGGTGGCCGCCAGCGCCGCCTGTAAACGCTCTTCCGCAATCTCGATTCGATAGGCATCAATGGCCACGTCTTGCGTTGCAGACGAGAACGCCACCAGCAGCCCGAACAGCGCCAGCATTTGCGGAGCCACCACCGGGTCCACCTTGGCCATCAGGTAAAGCCCGGTGGCAATGCCGGCCTGGGCCAGCAAAATCCAGCTTCGGCGCTTACCCAGCAGCCGGTCCAGCACCGGCAACTTCAGCCGATCGACCACCGGGGCCCAGAACACCTTGATGGAGTAGGTAATCCCCAACCAGCTGAAAAACCCGATGGTGGCGGTTTGCACACCCACATCCGCCAGCCGGGCATTCAACGTGGAAAACACCAGCAAAAACGGCAACCCGGCAGAAAACCCCAGAAACAACAGGGCAAGCACTTGCCAGCGGGTGTAAATGCGCAGGAAATCCAGGATCAGGGCGAACAGGTTACCGATGATAAGTCGAACTCCTTGGTTTACGGGCTGGTGGCAACCCCTTCGCACACACCATCAATCGCGGAAGTTGTCGAACTGCAATGGCAGTTCCAGCTCAGCCTCACGCAACATGGCAATCGCCTCCTGCAGGTCGTCCCGTTTCTTGCCGGTTACCCGCACCTTATCACCCTGAATACTGGCCTGAACCTTCATTTTCTGATCTTTAATCATCTTCACGATCTTCTTGGCCATATCGGTTTCGATGCCCTGCTTGAGCGCAAAATGCTGCTTCACCAGCTTACCGGCCTTGCTCTCACCGTCTTCAGCCAGGGCGCGGGCATCGATGTTGCGCTTGGCAAACGCCATTCGCAGCAAATCAATCAGTTGCTCCAGCTGAAACTCCTGTTCCGCGCTCACGATGATGCGTTTGTCTTCCAGCTCGATGTCTGCCTGCACGTTCTTGAAATCCCACCGATTGCCCAGATCACGCTTGGCCTGATCCACCGCATTGGTCACTTCGTGCATCTCAATTTCTGAAACAATGTCAAAAGAAGGCATGGTCGTTATTCTCCAAAGGCCAGTGAGGGGTATACTGTGGCGACATTATAAATACCGGATGTTCCGAAGCGCCAAAGCATACCAAGAGCGGCGGCGAACCGCATCTGACAATGGACTGGTAAGAAGTAGACAAACGATGCCCAATCTGGACCTACCCATTCTCGTCGTAGACGACGCCAAATTCAGCAGCATGGTGGTTGGCCGCACGCTGCGAAATGCCGGCTACCGCGACATAAGAATCGCCAACAATGCGCCAGACGCCCTGAAACTGATGGAAAAGCGACAGGTCAGCCTGCTGATTGCCGATTGGCTGATGCCTGAAATGGACGGTCTGCAACTAACCGACCATGTGCGCCAGCAGGATGAACAGGACAATCACTACACCTATGTGATCCTGCTGACCGCCCGCGAAAGCGTCGAGGCGCTGTCGGAAGCCTTTGATCGGGGCGTGGACGACTTCATCTACAAGTCCGACATGACCAAACAGCTGGTTTCGCGGGTTTTTGCGGCAGACCGCATGGCCGACCGCCAGAACACACTGCTGCGGGCCAACGCACTGCTGGTGGAAAACAACCGCGAACTCGAGGCCACCAACATCATTGATCTGGAAACCGGTCTGTGTAACGCCAAATACGCCCGTCAACGCCTGCAGAAAACCCTGCGCCACGCCGAATCCCGCGCTGGCTCAACGGCCTATGTGATGTGTGGCATCCGCAACTGGCAGGATCTCAAGCGCAAGCATCCACCCAGCGTGATGAGCGAACTGGCCGTAGGCATTGCCCGCCGCCTGAACACCCTGATCCGACCCATCGATGCTTTGTGCCGCGTGGGTGACAACCAGTTTGCCATCGTGTCTTACTTCCCCACGAGCGATCACTGCACCACCACGGCGTTCCGACGGATCTTTGATGGCATCAACCACAAAGCCCTCAAAACCACCGCCGGCTACATTTCGGTCGAAGCCGGCATGGTGCTGTGCAAAGCAGATGCCCAGGACGGCACGCCGTCGGTTCAGGATATCGAGCGCGCCGCCGTTCAGGGCCTGGTAGACGCCTACGAAACCCGCAGATTTACCGAAACCAAACCCGAGATACGGGAAGGTGCATAGCCATCACAAAGAGTAACAACGGGACACAGATCACAAACAGACAGACGGGACGTCAGGGCTTATTCTGACATTGTGGAATCAAGCAGTATCCGCCCATGGCGGAGGAGCCGAGTAGTAACTCCGCCGTTTTATGGGGCTGCCTCCACAGGAATTACGATTGATTCAGGCCTTTCGTTCGTTCCGAAAATTTCAAGCCAGCTCCCATGAGCTGGCTTTTTTATTGGGGCAGACCCCGGCGATAATCCCCCGGTGTCTGCCCCGTTGCCGCCTTGAACTTGCGGTGAAAAGAAGTGGTCTCGCTATACCCCAACCGCAGCGCAATATCCGGAATGCTCATCCCGGTGTTACGCAGGTAATCCTCGGCCATTTGCTGGCGCACGTCATCGAGCAGCCCCTGATAGGAAACCCCCTCCTGGCTCAGTTTGCGCTGCAGCGTGCGACTGGTCATGCCCAGGTCTTCGGCGATCATGTCTTGCCGGGTCACGCCGCTGGCCAGCTGCTTCTGAATGCCCTGCTTCACTCTGGAGGTCAGATCGGTGTCGGTATCCAGCAGTGCCAACTGCGACAGCGCATGGGCTTCAAGGGTCTTGCGCAGCAACGGGTCTGGCTGGCGAAGGCGGGTGGCCAGCAGATCCTGGAGCATGGTCACCACATTCTCCGGCGCTTCGAACTCAACCGGGCAGCCCCAGCGCTCCTGATAAGCGCCCTCATAGTCAGGGCCTGGCGCGGAGCGTTTCAGGGCAACCCGGATTGGAGAGGCGTTATCGTTATCTGCCAGCCAGCGAGCGTAATTAATCCAGGAGGCGAACACATTATCCACCACCTGGGGCCATACCACAGGATCGGTAAAGTTGCAGTTCCACACCAACGATACTTCATTGCCCTTCATTCGAAGGCCAGTCGTGCCCATATCACCCACCAGCTTCTCATAGGGCGCAATTCGGGTGACCGCCTCCCCCAGCGTGGCACAGCTCATGGTGATGTAGCCAAGCACACTGTAGGAACCGGGCTGAACGAAATCGCCGGTTTCCAGGCCAAGGATGGGATTGCCGGACGCTTCGGCCAGCAGGCGAATAAACGTTTGTAACTGCTCGCCGGTCAGGCGGCCGTCATCGGTATCAAGGGTTTTCGGCTCAAGACCGGCCTTGCTGAACAGCTCTGAGGTGCTGATGCCCTTGGCATCGGCATAGCGAACGTATTGGCGCAGGGCGGCGACAGAGGCGGTTCCGAGAGGGCTCATGGTGACGGCTTTGGTTGTTGGTATTGTGCACAGAGTATAAACAAAAAACGCCCGGGTTTGGGCCGGGCGTTGTTTGTTTCTAAGGGTCAGGCCCCGAGGGGTCAGACCCTTTAAAGCTTCCGCCCTTTGCCAGCAGCAATCCGCAGCCGCAGCGCGTTCAGCTTGATGAAGCCTTCAGCATCTTTCTGATCGTAGGCACCCTGGTCTTCTTCAAAGGTGGCGATTTTCTCGTCGAACAGAGAGTCGTCAGACTTGCGGCCAACCACATCCACATTGCCTTTGTAGAGCTTCAGGCGAACGGTACCGTTCACGTAGGTTTGGGTCTGGTCGATCAATGCCTGCAGAGCTTCACGCTCTGGGGACCACCAGTAGCCGTTGTAGATCACCTCGGCGTAGCGGGGCATCAGGCTGTCTTTCAGGTGAGCCACTTCGCGGTCCAGCGTGATCGACTCGATGGCGCGGTGGGCACGCAGCATGATGGTGCCGCCCGGGGTCTCGTAGCAGCCGCGGGACTTCATGCCCACGTAACGGTTCTCAACGATGTCCAGACGACCAATACCGTTGGCACCGGCCACTTTGTTCAGGGTTTCCAGCACTTCGTGGGCTTTCAACTCCTGACCGTCAACGGCCACAATGTCACCCTTGCGGTAAGTCAGCTCAATGTACGTCGGGGTATCCGGAGCCGCTTCCGGAGACACACTCCAGCGCCACATGTCTTCCTCGGCTTCCGCCCAGGGGTCTTCCAGATTCATGCCTTCGTAGGAAATGTGCAGCAGGTTCGCGTCCATGGAATACGGGCTCTTGCCCTTCTTCATTTCCACGGGAATATTGCGCTCTTCGCAGTACTGCAGAAGCTTCTCACGGGAATTCAGATCCCATTCACGCCAGGGCGCGATCACCTTCACACCCGGCTTAAGCGCATAAGCACCCAGCTCAAAACGCACCTGATCGTTACCCTTGCCAGTCGCACCGTGTGAGATGGCATCCGCGCCGGTCTCATTGGCAATATCGATCAAACGCTTGGCAATCAGCGGGCGGGCGATGGAGGTACCCAGCAGGTACTCGCCCTCATAGATGGTATTGGCGCGGAACATCGGGAACACATAATCGCGCACAAACTCCTCGCGCAGGTCCTCGATATAGATTTCCTTAACACCCAGCGCTTTCGCCTTGGCGCGCGCCGGCTCCACTTCCTCGCCCTGGCCGATGTCGGCGGTGAAGGTCACCACCTCACAGTTGTAGGTATCCTGCAACCACCGAACAATGACGGAAGTATCCAGGCCACCGGAATAGGCCAGCACCACCTTGTTAATTTCAGACATGCTTTTGCTCCAGACTGAACAGAATGGATGTATTGAAAAGAAGGTGCGTATTGTACGGGAGTGCGGTGGGAATGGCTATTGGGCGGATGACGTCTGGAAAATACGCTGCAGCTCGCCATCGTCGCGCATTTGCTGCAGAGCCTCACGAAAACGGCGGGCATGGTCTTCACTGCCACTGTAACGGGACATGTATAACCTGGCCAACTGGCCCCGAACATGTTCCTGCCAACGAAAAGACTCTCTCGCAAAACCGTAGGCGTCCAGCGTCATCGACAAATTGTGGTCGCTGGCCAGCACAGCCGAAATCCGACCAAGCGTGAGCATCTCAACGGCCTGCCGGATGTTGTATACGGGTACTTTTATGACGGCCTCATCTGCTTCGAAAGACTCGCCAAGGTAGGTGCCCCTTGCATAGCCCACTCGGTCACCCGCCAGGCTTTCGAGAGTCAAAGGGTAATCAGTATCCGCCATAGCCATCAGCATCAGGTTCAGCTGCAGCACGGTGTCGATAGGGATGGCGTTTTCGTCCAGGTCTGGACTTTGGAACAGAAAGGCAAACTCTGCCCTACCTCTGAGCACATCGAGGATAACGCGCCGCAAGGGTAGCAGTTGTGCTCGGATCGGCACACCAGATAGCTCTGAAAGCCGATCGATCAACTCAATCAGGCTGCCCTGCATCACACCCTGATCGTCTTCATAGCCCCAGGGCCACACGTCGGGAACCGCAAAGACCGCTGCTGCAACCTCAGACTCTGGCTGAACCGGTGACGCCGTATCTGCATGCGCATGGGAATGAGCAACCACAACCAACAGAGCCAGAATCAAACGCCGTAACAACGCCATTGGCGCAGCAGGCTCCGAGCTCAGACTGCTTGCTGCTGATTAACCACTTCATCGCGAATGCCGTCCCAGCCGTCTTTCACCGAGCGCAGCAGGTTGAGCACTTCATCCAGTTTGGCCACATCATTCTTGGCGCTGGCTTCCAGCAAAGTGCGCTCCATGTACTCGTAGAGGCCTTCCAGGCGGGCGGCCAGTTCGCCGCCTTGCTCGAAATCCAGGAACGCGCGCAAGCCGCCGATTATTTCAATAGCTTTATTGAGTAGCTGGCCTTTGGCCGCATAATCCTTGGCCTGAATCCGGGATTTGGCCATATTGATCCGCTCAATCGCCCCGTTATATAGCAGCTGAATCAGCTTGTGCGGGTCGGCATCGGTGATGCTGGTCTGGGTATTAACGCGCTGATAAGCCTGTAAACCGTTCATAAATAACCTCGTGTCACCGTCATCCGGTAGCCATGTATTGGCGGGCCATACCTCAGTATAGCCGGTTTAATCGCTCTGTCTGTTTGGCGCCAGGGCCGCCAGCTGCTGGGTTACATAATCCCGAGTGCTATTGAGCTGGGCAATCAGCGAATCCGCCGCGCTGAATTGCGACACCAGTCGCGACTGATAACTTTCAATTCGCAGATCAAGCTTAACGCGGTCTTCCTGAATTCTCTCCAGATCCCGGTTTAGGGCATCGGTACGAGAGCTCAAGGCACCGTTAGCGCCAAGGATGCTGGTAATCGCATCAACAGCGCGCTCGCTCACACCCTCAATAAAATTGACCGAACCACGGTTACCAACCTCACCACCGGTAATGCGTACCTGCAAGCCTGCCGCATCGCCTCCGGCGTTATTAGCCAGGAACAGCACCTGGCCGTCGCCCTGGGCGGCCTGGCCATTGATCGTGCCCTCAACATCCTGGCCGGCATTGCCCGTTGCCGAGGCTAAACCCGTCACATTGCTCAGGCCGGTCAGGCTGACGTTAGAGTCGCTGCCGAAGCGATTGGAGGTAAAGGTCAAGCCGTCCGTCTGCGTCATAACCTACCTGAACCGAACGGCCAGCCGCGTTCAGCGCAGAGTTCTGCCGCAACGCGGTTTGAATGGCCGCCGCAAAATCAGCACCGGAATAATCACCCGCAGCAATCGAGACGGTCGCCGTGGTTTCGCCATCTACCTGGAATGTGAAGCTGTTGTCGGTACCAACTGTAACCGCGTTCGCATCACCGCCGTTCGGCATGGCGTAGTTCAGGCTGCCCCGGGTAGCCATCTGGGTAACGTTAATGTCGTAGTTGCCGGGCAGAGTACTGGAGCCGGTCCGCACAAACTCCACCTGAGAATCTGTGGTTCTGCCCTGCTCCGCAAACAATGCTGTCACATCGTCAGGGTTTTCACGCAACTGTTGCTGAAACTTCTGACTATCAAACTGCAATTCACCACTACGGAAATCGGTGCCGATTCCAACATCCGCCAGGCTGCGCACGCTGGCATTTTCCAACCCGGGAATAATGTCTGTCAGCACGCCCTTTAACTGATTCTGGATATTCCGAACGGTAGAATCACCGGTCAGAATGCTGCCCTGGCCGGTTTCGCTATCAAATGAGGACAGCTCGCGAATGGTATTCTGCAGTTCGTTGAACTTGTCGACGAACTCCTGCACCCGCTCGGCAACCGCGCCGGTATCCTGCGCCACCTTGACCGTAGATGCGCCCTCGCCAGTAATGTTGAACGTCAGGCCGTCGACCACATTTTCGATGGTATTGGTGGGCCGGCGAATTTCGACACCGTTGATTTCCATCACCGCGTCGGCAGCCTCGATCGTCTGTCGCATACCGTTCAGGTTGTCAGGATCCGCTGTATCAAACGCAAACCGGCTCAAACCCGGTGCCGCGCCGTCTTCAGATACAGAAATATTCACCGCGTTGGCCTCACCGGTTTCGTCCGCAGACAACACCAGCTGGAAACCGTTACCGGTATCAATGACCCCGGCAGACACACCCGCATTAGCCTCATTGATGGCGTTCGCCATACCTTGCAACGTGTCGTTGGAGGAATCGATAGTGATATTGGTGGTCTTGTCACCCACCTGGAGAGTCATGGTGCCACGACCAATACTGGTCGCGTCGCGATCCGCAAACACGTCACGACTGGCCAGAGCCTGAGACTGAGCCAGACTTTTCACATCAAGACTGTAAGAGCCACGACTGGCCTTGCCAGCATCAACCGTTACATCAATATTGCCACCTGATGATGTAGCCGAAAACGACTTCATCGCATCCGCCGAACCCAACTGGCGCATCGGCAGTCGCAGCTCGGTCACAGCGCTGCGCAACATACCGTAGGCAGAGATCAGTGCCTCAGTACGTTCTGTCTTTTGGTCCAGCCGAACTTCCTTGGGCCTGCGCTCCGCAGCCACCAGCTGATCCACAAGATCCGAAGTCAAAACCCCAGACCCTACGCCTAACGATGATATACCAGCCATAACCATGCCTCCTCAGGGGGGCGAATGTCTCTACTGTTCAGTTTATCGGCAGCCAGCGGCAAAACTTTGCCTCTTTTCAGAAAATACTTACACCGATTTGTAACAGCCTGTAAACGCAGAACACCGCCGGCCCCTTATCGGGGGCGGCGGTGCTGAAATACCGTTGTTTCATCCGCGTAAAAGCGGCAAGCCTTTACACCTTGATGTTAAACAACGTCAGCGGTTCATCCTGCTGCAATTTTTCTGCCAACCTCAATGCGACTTCGTCTGGCATCTGGCGAATCACTTCCTGGGTTTGCTGATCAACCACCCTTACGATCGTCTGGCCCATTTCGTTATCCACTTCAAACTGAAGATCTCGCTGCACTGTCTGCACGAAATCATTCAGCTGACTGACCGCCTGATCAAGCTCTTCCCGCTGCGCTTCGCTACGCGCCTGCAGCCTTTCAGCTTTAGACGGCTCCGAAGCAACCTGGACACTCTCAATCTGACGACCACCAGCAGCCGAAGCAGCAAGGTCAGGGGCATTCCGGCCCTCGGCCTGAGATGACGACATTGCCTTGGCCGGAGCCTGGGCGCCAGAGCGCACCAGTTTCAGGTCCGGGCTGTTCAGGTTAACGTCATTCATAGCGCTACCTCACTATCCTCAAACGGCGTAAAACCGAAGCCCGAAGGCTCCGGTTGTTACCGTCAGTCCCTTACTGCAGGAGGGACAGAACCTGCTGTGGACGAGCGTTCGCCTGAGCCAGGACGGAGATACCGGCCTGCTGCAGCACCTGGGATTTAGCCAGGTTGGCAGTTTCTGCCGCGAAGTCAGCGTCCAGGATACGGCTATTGGAGGCACTGAGGTTCTCTACCGATGTACTCAGGTTCGCGATGGTGGACTCGAAGCGGTTTTGGACCGCACCGAGCTGGCCACGAAGCTCATTGACTGTTCCAAGGGCTGAGTCAACACGCAGAATTGCGTTGTTGGCGTCAGACACCGTGGATACAGAAAGTGCATCCAGAGAGTTCTCGTTCGAGATCGTCGCTACTGCGCTCTCAACACCGGTAACTGGAACACCGTCTTCGTCGATAAGGTCATCAATCGTATAACCTTCAGCACTAACGCCGGCCTCGTATACCAGGTCTGCCGAAGCAGAGAGCTTAATCGCTCCATCCGAGTCAATTTCGGCATACAGCCCGCCGATACCGGCCGAGTTTATATCGTCAACAACTTGCTGGTTGTTTTGAGCGGTTGAACCAGTTGCAGACGATAACTCGCGAATTTCAACGAACACAGGCCCCGCACCGTCAACACTGAAGGCAACTGTTTGCGACCCACCCGTTACTCCGAAATCAGATGAATCCAGCCCGGTGGCAATCGCAATCTCACCAATCTGGTTCTGACGAGTGCCTTGCTCAAGATCGACCTTGATAACCTCACCAGCGTTAGCGCCCACCTGGAACGACTGCTGCGCAAAGCTGCCATCAAGAACTTTCAAACCGTTAAAAGCAGTTTGACCAGAGATACGATCGATTTCCGCAATACGCTGCTCAACTTCGTCGTTGAGTGCTTCACGGTCAGACGAACTGTTAGAGGCGTTAGCCGCCTGAACAGCCAGCTCACGGATACGCTGCAGGTTGTTGGTAATCTCGTTCAATGCGCCCTCTGTGGTCTGAGCCAGAGAGATGCCATCGTTCGCGTTTCGGGTAGCAACGTTCAGACCGGTGATCTGGGACTGAAAGCGTGTCGAAATCGCCAGGCCAGCCGCATCATCTTTCGCGGAATTGATCCGAAGACCAGAAGAAAGACGCTGCAGCGCTTGATCATTCATACCCTGTGACTTGCTCAGCTGGTTTTGAGCGTTCAAAGAGGCAACGTTAGTGTTAATACCGAGAGCCATAGTGCTTCTCCTTTAAAACCGTTTCAGTTTTGCTTGGTGAAGGCTAGGCTCCAAGTTCTTACTTGGGGTGCCGCGCCCTGTTAATTCACTTAACGGCACCCCTTAGGGGTTCTTTAGGAAATTTTCTGCAGGATATGTAAAAAAATGTATCAGAGCCTGTCAGGATGCTGAAACCGTTTGTTCAGGCGAGTATTCAGGATCACGATCACCTTTATGCCTCTTGGCCCATGGGTCAGCTTCGATGGCGCGCTTCATAACCAACACTTTATGAAAGTGCCCGGGCACCATCCCCAAAAACTCCTCGAACCCACCCTTCCAGGCTCTGACAAAGTCGACCAGTTCATCATCCTCACAGGCCATCCCGTGACACAGTCCGACGTACATAAAGTGCTGCAATGTGCCTTTCAACACCTGGAAGGCCATAACCTGAACACCAGTCACAGAGGCCTCACCAGCGTGAGGCCTCAGCACAGCCAAAGTCTCTCGGATTTCATTAACCAGATTGCAAAGGTCTCGCCTTCCATTCAGCCTCGCCGAACGTAGCATCCGCTCATACCCATTACATAACTTTTGAATCTCGCCGTGCACTCCACTAAGTAAATCATCGATGGAGTCATTACCCAGCTCTTCCGAAAGCTGATCCAGGAAGTCTTCAAGTACAACGCCTTCAGAGAGCGGCACCTGTTCCATTTCGTGAAAGAATCCGGAATCATCAAGCCAGTTTGTGCCTTCAATCACTGCACCGTCACCACAATTGTATATCTGCGGCGGTGTCTCCGTGCTCTTCAGATTGACGATAAGATCCTCAACCGAACGTTTGGCGGTGTAGTAATCGTTGCGCGTCAATACCGTGCCGCCTTTAACCGATGGCACTGAAAAATCTTACGTTGTTTATTTTCTCTGGTCGCACGCTCCTGATATTCCCTGGATAATCCAGAGTCAGAATCACTGCCATAAATCGACTTCGCCGAATGGTCTTTCTCAACGCTCTCAAAACCGTAGTCGGTGCCAAACAAGAAAATTTTCCGGAATCCCAGGCCATAACCGATCGACAAGGCCGCATTCGTCACCGTGGGGTTGCAGTTGGCGAACGCCTTGCCTTTCAACCCCACCAGTGAACACTGAGCGTTATCAAACTTGAAGTAATAGAAGACCTTTCGGAACAGCGTGGTCACAAAAGGATTCACTTCGCTGACAGCCAATAACGGCAAATCGCGCAACTTGTCTTCACCGATGTCCTGATGCAACTCATGGAGGCGGTACGACGGATCAAGCTCTACGTGCACATCTGGTCTGACCCCGTGAGCCAATAGCGGTTTAAGCGACGTTCCACAACTGACAACCACAACTTTATCCCGCACCTTAATAAGGCTCTTGACTCGGGCGTCCAGCGATGGCCCACTCCCAACAATCACCAAAGGCTTGTCCTGCTTCAACCCATCCAGCCTCGGCAGATACCTTCCCCCCCGGCGAATGTTGTGCACCGCATTGGACAAACGCATCAACTCGTTGTCGTAGTGTGACCAATTGGTTGTTATGACTGCCAGATCATTTGCGTTCTCAAGCACCGCCTTTGCCAGGTCGACATCCGCAAGGTGGTTGTAGTACGTCGAGAAAAATGGATAGAAAGGAACGTCTCTCGTCATATACTGACGAACCAGTCGGCGAATCTCTTCGGGATGGCTTGCCTTGCCAATGGCGAAGGTCAGTGAGAAGCCCTTACGCGAAAACCTGGAACAGATTTCTTCCCAATCTACGGTATAAAGACTGACCGCAAACTTCTCCGGTTCGCGCTCAATGATGATGCCGTTAATGATGGGAACTTTCTTGGTGAGCTCATCAATGTGGTAACCCAAACCACAACCCAGAAACACCATCGACGGAAACACGTTCCCCCGGATATAACCTTTGAATGTGGCCGGAGTTACCGGGCTGGCCTTCACGATGTTCCTGAGAATATGGTCCGCGAAGTTTTCCCTGCTATAGGAACGCTCCCACGGCGGAGCATACGTGAGAATACGCTTGCTCTCCGGGTTCTCACTCAAAACCCTTGTCGCCTCATCCACAGAGTACTCCCTCGCGAGCCCTCGGTAACAAGAAACTCCGTTGGCAACCATGTCCACATCATTCTTACCAGGAGTAACCACCAGCTCAACAGACTGAAGCTCCATATTGGCAAGCAGCTTATAAAGACCAGGCCGGCGTTTTTGAAAGAACTCCAGGTTTTTCTGGAGTCTCTGCATAAAGATACGGCCGTCGTCTTGCTCTGCTCGCTGACTCTGCTTCTTTGTTTTTTTCGCCATGAAGTACTCCGAAGGAAACCAAAATAAAAGACAATAGCAACGGTCTGAAGCAAAGGTTAGCCAGTTTCCGCCGCAGCAACAAACACTTCTCGCACGCAAACCGACACTCAAAACCGGCAAACTCCTTCCTGCCTCAGGCGACAAAAAACTGCCTCTCAGAAATCCCACACCACCCAGGGTTAAATTTTATTCCCTATATTTCAAAATCTTATGCCAGAAAACTAATAGCTGGCATGATCCTCGCTTAGTTCAGAAAAACGGCAATCATCCGAATATGGCCGATTACTCCAGCAAGAGTTTTCGACCCTTCTGAGCAGGGAGAACTGACAATGCCTCAGATCATTAACACGAACATCGCCTCGCTGAACGCACAGCGAAACCTCAACAGCTCGCAAGCCGATGCCAATGTCGCCTTGCAGCGCCTGTCATCAGGTTTACGAATTAACTCCGCGAAAGACGATGCGGCGGGCCTGGCGATTTCTGAGCGCTTTCAGTCTCAGATTACCGGCCTCAATATGGCACAGCGGAACGCAAACGATGGCATCTCATTGGCGCAAACCGCCGAAGGTGCACTCGACGAGGTTACCAACAACCTGCAGAGAATCCGTGAACTGGCAGTGCAGTCTGCCAACGCTACCAACAGCAATTCAGACCGACAGGCGCTGAACCAGGAAGTCCAACAGCGTCTGGAAGAAATCAACCGCATAGCCTCTCAAACATCCTTTAACGGCCTGAAAGTTCTGGATGGAACCTTCCGCACTCAAACCTTCCAGGTCGGTGCCAATACCGGTGAAACAATCGGTGTTAGCGGCCTTGATACCCGTGGCAGCCAGATTGGCGCGATCATTGATCAATCGCAACTGTTCTCAGATCTCGCGCTCGACCCCGCCGTATCCAGTGGTGTCGTTCTGGACTTTACAACGCCCATAACAGGCGATATCGAAATTACGTTGGGTAGCGGCGCAGATCAAACCGTTATCGGCTCAGTGCGGATCGAGAACGCGGCCAATCGTGAAGAATTTCTGGCACAGTTCCAGGAACAGGTACGCAACAATCCAGATATTGAAGGCATTACCATCGATCCAGATGCCGCGTCCGGCTCCGTGGTCATCGGCAACAGTCTGGATGAAGGATACGAGTTCGATTTTGGTGCCTTCGCCAACTCCATCTGGAGTCACCGTAGATGCCGCAACCAACGCCACCACCGTGGATGATTATTTCGCCGACGGCGGCAAAATTACGTTTGATGTGACCGTCACCAACCCGGAGACCGGAGACGCTATCGGCATCGAAGTACGGGATGCAGTTTCAATTAATGATATCGTTGCGCAGGTTAATGCAGAGTCCAACCGCACTGGCGTGAACGCAAACCTTGATGCAAGCAATCGCAACATCATTTTCTCGTCGCAGCTTGGATCGCCCTTTGAAGTGAACATTGAAGCGCTGGATATCGACGGCGTCACCGGCAACGACATATCAATCCTGGTGGACGGCAATGCAGATGTTGACACTCTTTCCGCTGACTTCATCGACGTATCAACGAGAGAGGGCGCTGATCGTGCCATGATCGCCGTCGACTATGCAATCGACACCATCAACGGCTTCCGCGCCGAGCTCGGTGCCGTGCAAAACCGGTTCGAATCCACGATCGCCAACTTGAGCACCACTGCGGAAAATCTCTCGGCATCAAACAGCCGAATTCGGGATGCCGACTTCGCGGCTGAAACCGCCGAACTCGCCCGTACCCAGGTGCTCCAGCAGGCAGGCCTCTCCGTGCTGGCCCAGGCCAACGCCAGGCCGCAGCAGGTACTTCAGCTACTGCAGGGTTAAGCGCGGGCAGCAAAACCAAAACGGCCGGGCTCACTCCCCGGCCGTTTTACGTCTGGGGTCAGACCCAAGTGCATTTCACCTCGTCAAATGCACTTGGGTCTGACCCCATCTTGACTCCAAAACTGGCACACCTTTCGCAACTATCTCTCCTCAAAGCACGGCAAACCGTCAAAAAACTGCAGACCTTTGCCGCATCGGATAATGGCTGTTAACGAGGTGTTCCATGCACGTACAACATAACAACGCTCATCTTCCCCGTTCGGTTCAGGCTCAGGTAGCGCGGCTGGTTTTGCAGGCGAACCTGGCGTATGGCGAGTCCAACAGCAACGGGCTTACCTACGGGCAGCGGCTGAAGGCGCGTAGAGAGTGCCGGGAATATCTGGATCAGGGTTTGGCGCTGGAAGCCGATAACGCTGCAGCTCTTGGCCTCCTGGGCCGGGTGGAGATGGACGACGGCCAGCTTGAGAAGGCCCATGCCCTGTTCAATGCCAGCCTTAACAGCCAGCCTGCGCAGGCCCAGCAATACGCCAACCTCGGTTACTGGGCACTGAAAAGCGAAAGGCCGGCCCTGGCGGAAGAGTATTTCCTGAAGGCGCTGGAGTGCGACCGGCAATCTGCCGCCGCTTTCTGTGGTGTCGCCCACGCCAAGCGCCTGCAAGGCCAGTTTGATGTGGCCTACCTGCATTATCGCAAGCTGCTGCAAACCGGCTCCCACTGGGACTCAGTGTATTCCGGCATGCTCACCTGCGCGCAGCATCTGCAGATCCATAAAGCCGACGGTGATCTGGCGCAAGACGCCATCGCCCTGCTCCGCAAAGACGGCCTGCCCCATCAGGAAATCGGCCGGTTTGTCGGCGCCATCATTCAGCAACAGTACGATCTGGATAACCCGAATGCCGAGGTCTTCCTGGACGCCGCCGCCGAAGACGAACTGCTGATCCTGGCCCTGCAGAAAACCCTGATGCCTAACGCCGCCGTGGAAGAGCTGGTGGTGATGCTGCGCCGGGCAGTGATGGCGGAAGTAGCACAAACCGCCAGCCTGCGGGACGAACTTCAGCCCCTGTGCCTGGCCATTGCTGAATACGCGGATCGCACCGGTTATGCCCTGGCCGCCGAAGACGATGAAGAGCGTCTGGCTGCTACCGTTAACGACAGTATCGTGGCGCAGTTTGCCTTGCGCGAGCCACAGGAAGCTTTAATTGGCTCGCTGATGATCAGCGCACTTTATGGCGCCTTGTTTCATCAGAGCTTTGCCATGCAACTCGGACAATGGAACCTGGTGGACTGGCCCCTGGCCATGCAACCAATGATGGCTGCCAGTTACTACAATCGCGGCGAAGAAGAAACCATCAAACAGAATTTTGACGAAAAAGCAGAAGAACTCTGCCTGGCCAAGACCGACGTTCCCCAAGCCTGGCCGGCCTGGAGCCAACTGGCCTACCGCACCGAAACCAGCCTCAAATCGGTGATGGCACAGGAGCTCGGCCTGAGCACTGACAACCTGCCCGCCACCCTGCGCATCATCGTGTGCGGCGCCCAATCCGGTCAACGCGCCATGGAACTCGCGCAATACCTGGATGACGTAGAGGTGATCGCGGTGGACGAATCTTTGGCCAACATCGCCAAAGCCACCCGCATGGCGCAAACCCTGAATATGGACAACATCGTGTTCTGGCCCTGGTCCATCGCCCAGCGCTTCGTAGCCGATGGCCATCAGGTGCATTGGGTAGAAGTAGGCCGGCTGCCCTCACCTGCCATGACGGAACTCTCTCTGGCTGCGCTGATCAACAGCGCATCCGGCCGCGGCGCCGTCGTCCATATGCACACCAGCATGGGCGAGCAAACCACCGGCGACAAACAGATCCGTCGCCTGGTACAAGAGCATCAACTGCAGCCCACCCGCACCAGCCTGCGCCAACTCCGCCGGATGGTATTGGCTAACAAACAGGACGCACTCGTGGCAGCGACCTGCTGCAAGACGACGACTTCTACAGCCTGGGCGGCTGCCGCGACCGCTGGTTCCGCCCACAGGATTCGGCTCAGCTCAAGGAACTGCTGGCCCTGGTGAGCAACGAAGTGGAATGGAAGCTGGTCAAAGCCCGCGACGAAGACGGCCACAGCCTGGCCACCGCCCCGGTACAACGGCAAATCCAGGCCGAGGCTCTGGGCAGCGAAGTGCAAAGCCTGATGGGCCAGAACCTCAGCGTCTACTTCCAGCGCCGGAGATAAAAGAACGGGGTCAGACCCTGGCCTCTGATGACAAGCTAAAGGCATGTCATCAGAGGCCAGGGTCTGACCCCGTTCTGTTCGTTCTACATATAAGGGATCAGGGATTCACCATAGAGGTGTAGATCTTCAAGGATTTGCAGCTTGTGGGGGGGGAGTTCCGGGTCTGCCGCAAGTTTTTGCAGTATCAGCCCGTAGTCTTCCAGTGAGCGCCAGCCTTTTGTGGGGCTCATCAGGCGTTGGCTGCGGAATTGCTCCCAGCGTTCGGCTTCTTCACCGGTCAGGGTGTTTGGGTAATTGCGGGCGCGATAACGGAAGAGCAGTTCTGGCAGGCGCGGATCTTCAAAGATCACTTGCTGCTCGCCCAGGGTCTCCACCGGTTGGCTCAACAGGTCATTAAGCTTTTCGCGGTCACCTTTGCTGATAAAGCCGCCGGCGTAGAGCTGTTCATCCGGATCGGTCAAATCGTTGCCGTCAAATTGCCGCTCGAAGGCTTCGGCGATGCGTGCCGGCAGGTCCGGAGCTTTTCTTAATTTCGCCAGATTGGCTCTGAGCACAGCGCCATCCAGCTCCAGTTCTGCCAGCCTTTCCGGTGAAAGCGTAGACAGCATATTGGCCGGAGCCAGTACCGGGCATTTGTTCAGTTGAACGCCTTTCAAGGGGAAGCGCTTAACGCCCTCACCCAGTTCCGCCTGAGACACAAACACCCGCTCGCGAATCTGATCCACAGTAGCGTTGATCAGCTCAGTCGGGTCTTCCCGCAAGTCGTACACAATCACCTGGTTTTTGTTGCTCAGGCTTTCGGCCACCGGCGCCACCAGTGCACAACAGCCGCGGGTGGCCGGGTATTTGGCGGAAACATGGAACACCGGCTTCATGGCCGCGGTGTCCAGCATTTGCCGGGCGGCGTGCTTGTCTTTGTTGTTCAGCACAAACTCAAACAGTTTGGGTTGTTTTTCTTTGATCAGCTTGGCAACGGCGATGGTGGCCAATACATCAGACATGGCATCGTGGGCTGCTTCGTGGGCAATGCCGTTGGCCACGGTCAGCTCTTCCAGCTTGAAACTGGGACTGCCATCCTCTTTTTTCGGCCAGTTGATGCCTTCCGGGCGCAGGGCATACGTCAACCGCACCATGTCGATGATGTCCCAACGGGAATTGCCGTTCTGCCATTCCCGGGCATAAGCATCGCGCAGGTTGCGGTACAGGGTATGACGGGTCACTTCATCATCAAAGCGCAGGCTGTTGTAGCCGACCACACAGGTGCCGGGTTGGCTGAAGGCTTCGTTGATCTGGGCGATAAACTCCGCTTCCGGGAAACCGTCTTCCAGGGCTTTCTGCGGAGTGATACCAGTAATCAAACAGGCCTCCGGGGACGGCAGGTAATCGTCTGCTGGCTTGCAATAAATGACCAGGGGATCTTCGATCACGTTCAGATCGGCATCGGTGCGCACACCGGCAAACTGGGAGGGGCGGTCGTGTAACGGATCTACACCGAAGGTTTCGTAATCGTGCCAGTAAAAAGAGCGGATCAAAGGGCGACTCCTGCCAAACGGATCAAGGTCAGGAGTCTACCAAAATCAAAACAGCTTCGTCCCCATATCCACCTGATGAGTGCGCAGGCGGTCGACACCCTCACCCGTCAGCTGGCTCAGATCCACGGTCATGTTGGTGGGCAGATTGATGAACACCCCCTTGCCGACACTGATCGCGTTCGCACCATCCAGGCTCTGCCAGCTTACGTCGCCATCACGCTGAAAGCCGATAAAGAAACCGTCGGTAAAACCCACTTCGCCATCCGTGCCGGTATCTTCTCCAACAATCACGGATCGCAAGTTGGTCAACGGTGCGCAATTGACGTCAGAAACACACGACACCGGCTCGTTACCTGTCGGCGCAATGCCAATGTGCGAGGCACGATAATTAGTGGCGGTTTCGCCTTCGCCATCAAACAGCGCAGCATCGTAAATCGTGCCGGAGACGTCCTCTCGTATTTTCAGGCCCGGGAGGTTGCCACTAAACCGGGTGGTGTTGGACGTCACAGACCCACGTGCCTGCTGAAACCCCATCCGGAACCCAGCCAAACCCTGAGCGTCTTCCGCCAACTCAATGTATGGCCGTTGAGCCTCAAAGGGGATCGCCTGGCCTTCGTTATAGGTGCGCCCGTTAAAGACTTCACCGTCGGCACGGGCAATATGCCCAAGGGCCAGGTGCGTTGCGGAAAAGTCGGTACCACCATCAATCTGACCGACCTGAATATCATCCACATTAACCCGCGTTTCCACATCCATACCCAAACTCATCCGGGTAAAGTTGTGGTTCTCGCCGGCAATATTTTCTACCTGCATAAAGGCCTGCCCGGTCACCTCACCCATCGCATCATCTGAAATGGGCTTGAGATCGGCCTGGGCAACGGGCGAAATACCCAGGCAGAACATGGCAAGGGCAGCGTATCCGTACGCTTGCTTATTCATAACTAGTGTCTCTGTTTGTTTTGTTGAGTCAGCTTTCGACGCCTGACTCCATGCCGCCCGCTTATTGTGTTATTTCGGTGCTGGCATACGGCCACGTTATTCTTTGTAACGTTCTGTTTCTTTTTTAACCGCACAACGACTATAGCCGAGGCAACAACGTACATAGAGTGCGCAACATCACATTCGGCCATTACGCAGATGTCATTTAATGTTCAAGCATGATCAGAGTCACAGGATTACACTCTTTTGAGAGCCCAGATAACCAGGCACCAACCATGACCAAAGCGCTGGAAACTACTGATGTAGCCAGCATGTACACATCTAAAAGGCCTGATATACTGCATGACTTTACCAACGGTCCCAAACGGCAATCGATGACCACCCATATTCTTATTTGCGATGACTCCGCTCTCGCCCGCAAGCAAATGGCCCGAGCTCTGCCGGCTGGTCTGGCAGACGACATCCTGTTCGCCGCCGATGGCCAGGAAGCCCTGACGATTCTTCGAGAGCGCAAGGCAGACCTCCTGTTTCTCGATCTCAACATGCCAGAACTGGACGGTTACGGCGTTCTGGAGCACATACGCAAAGAAGATTTGCCCGTGCTCACTATTGTGGTATCCGGCGACATTCAACCGGAAGCCCGGGAACGGGTGCGCAAACTGGGCGCCATCGATTTCATCAAAAAGCCTACCGAAACCGGCATAGTTACCCGATTACTCGAGGAATACGGCTTTTACCGGCCCGGAGAACTTGAACAAGCCGCCCTGCAAGACACCAACCTCAAAACCAAGAGCGTCAAAGGCCCGGAAATCTCGGTCAGCCTGAACGACTACCTGCAGGAAATCGCCAACGTCGCCATGGGCCGGTCATCAGACCTTCTGGCCCGACTGCTCAAAGTCTTCGTCAAACAACCCATCCCGAAAGTGGCGTTTATCGCCAACTCCGAGCTGCACATGGCCATTTCCGCCGCACAGCGAGATGACGATTACTCCGCCGTGTGCCAGGGGTTTACCGGCGCCGGGCTGGCCGGTGAGGCCTTACTGCTGTTTGAAGACGCCAGTTTCCAGCAGATGGCAGACTTGCTGCATTACGACGTTCAGGAAGGTGCGGCCGTCAACGTAGAAGTGTTGATGGACATGTCCAGCATTCTGTTCGGCGCCTTCCTCAATGGCATCGGCGATCAACTGGACCTCAAACTCGGACTGGGCCATCCCACCGTGCTGGGCCAACACCGCCCGATCAACGAACTGCTCGATCACCACAGCAAGCAGGAAGAGCAGCTGCTATGCATCGAAATCAGCTATACCATTGAGAATCACGACATCCATTGCGACATGCTGATTCTGCTCACTGAAGACTCAGTGCCCTTTCTCGAAAAACGTCTCGAATACCTGGTGGACTGACCATGGCCTTTCAGAATCCGGAAGCAGACGCCTTTCATTGGCTTGTAGACATGCTCGAATCGGTCGAGGTTGGCCTTGTCGTCCTCGATCTCGAGTTCCGTGTGCAGGCCTGGAACGGTTTTATGGAAAACCACAGCGGCATCACCGCCAGCCAGATCCGGGACCGGGTATTGTTTGAGGTCTTCCCGGATATTCCGCAAGCCTGGCTAACCCGCAAAGTAGACGCCGTAGCCATGCTTAACACCCGGGCCTTTACCTCCTGGGAGCAACGCCCGTATCTGTTCCGGTTCCGCAACACCCGGCCCATCACCGGCACCGAAGAATACATGTTCCAGAACCTCACCATCAGCCCGCTTACCGATACAAACGGAGCAGTGGATAAGATCTGCCTGCTGATCTATGACGTTACCGAGTTTGCCAGCAGCAAACGGGCTCTTGAGCGCGCCAATGAAAAGCTCGCCAAACTCAGCATGACCGACCGTTTGACCGGCATGCTCAACCGCGGCACCTGGGAGAACCTGGTGGATGCCGAATACGAACGCTTCCGCCGTTATGGCCATGCCACCAGCCTGGTGATGTTCGATATTGATCACTTCAAAAAAGTGAATGACACCTATGGCCACCTGACTGGCGACGAAGTCATTCGCCACACCGCGCAAACCACCCGCAACGGCATCCGCCAATCGGATAGCGCTGGCCGTTACGGCGGCGAGGAATTCGGTATCATCCTGCCGGAAACCGACGCCGATAACGCCCTCATCATCTGCGAACGCATCCGCGACACCATCGAGAAATCCACGGTGGCCACCAGTACCGGCCATAACATCCAGTACACCGTTAGCATGGGCGTTGCGCAACTGACCGAGGAACCAGAGAATTACATGCAGTGGCTGCAGAAGGCCGACGAGGCGCTTTATAAAGCCAAGGAGGGTGGCAGGAATAAGGTGGTGATTGGGGAGTGATTCTGGGGAATGGATCGGGCATATGGGTGGGGTCTGAACCTACGGGTCAGACCCCTTTGTAGCCGGATGGCTGGGTAACAGTCTTAATTAATTAATCCTGCTGCCAGCTCTGCACCGCTTCTTTGCCGTGCTTCTCACGCCACTCGTTCAGAGTCTTGTGATTGCCGCCACGGGTTTTAACCACTTCACCGGTGTGCGGGTTTTTGTATGTCTTCATCGGGCGCTTGGCGCGGGTGCCGGTGGACATATCGGCTTTAGCACCTGCAATAGAAGGATCAATTGCAGCAAGAATCTGAAGGAAGTCTTTTGGCGATTTATCATACTGCTTCATCAAATCACGAACTTTATTTTCAAACTCAAGTTCGCCTTTAAGGGCCTGGTCCTTTTCGAGCTGCTCCAGCTCAACGGCCAGCTTTTCCATAAGCTGTTTCTTTTGGTAGTAATCGTTAATCTTTGCCATGGAAATATCACCTTATCTTTTGGGCGTTATTGCAGAGTGCAATATGACTAAAAGTCAGCCGCAATAATAATAAACAAATCGCAAATTGGCAAAGTAAATAATTTAAAGCTTATTAATAAAATGGGGGTCAGACCCAAGTACATTTCATGGGAAGAAATGTACTTGGGTCTGACCCCTTTGTTATTGGCGCTAGCCGATGGGTGGGGTCTGACCCGTTGGGTCAGACCCCTTTGTAGACTGGTTGGCTCGGAGCACTAAATAAACAATTAAAGCCTCAGATCGGCCTGCCCCAGTGGCAATACACCTTTCAGATCAAACAACACACCGTCAGCGTTGGCATAGGAGCGTAATTCATCCGCGGATAATACTGCATACTCCCGGTGAGGCACCGCCAGGAACACGGCATCGTATTTGCCCTTTTCCGGATGACTAACCAGAGAAATACCGTATTCATGTTCGGCTTCTGCGTTATTGGCCCAGCAGTCCGTCACATCAACATCACAACCAAAGTCTTTGAGCTCTTCAACCACATCAATAACGCGGGTATTACGTAAATCCGGGCAATTTTCTTTAAAAGTTAAACCCATCACCAATACTCGCGAACGCGCAATGGTGTGTCCTTTTTTGATCATTGCTTTGACCAGTGCCGCCGCTGCATAGGGCCCCATATTGTCGTTAACCCGACGGCCAGCCAGAATAATCTCCGGGTTATAACCAATGGCTTGCGCTTTATGAGTCAGATAATACGGGTCGACACCAATACAATGCCCGCCCACCAGACCCGGCTTAAAGGGCAGGAAATTCCATTTGGTGCCTGCCGCCGCCAACACCTCATGGGTATCAATGCCCAGGCGCGCAAAAATCATCGACAATTCATTCATCAGCGCAATGTTCAAATCGCGCTGAGTGTTCTCAATAACCTTGGCCGCCTCCGCCACTCTGATAGAACTGGCTTTGTGGGTGCCGGCGGTAATGATATCGGCGTACAAGGCATCCACTTCATCGGCAATCTCAGGCGTTGAGCCAGAGGTCACCTTCATGATGGTGGTCACCCGGTGCTCTTTGTCACCGGGGTTAATGCGCTCCGGGCTGTAACCGGCAAAGAAATCCTGGTTAAACTTCAGGCCAGACATCTTTTCCAGCACCGGCACACAGACTTCTTCCGTAGCGCCCGGGTACACCGTGGATTCATAAATAACGATGTCGCCTTTTTTCAGCACCTGACCAACCGTCTCACTGGCCTTTACCAACGGCGTTAAATCCGGTTTTTTAAACTCATCAATCGGCGTGGGCACTGTCACGATGTAAATCTGGCAATCGGCAATGCCGTCCAGCGAATCGGCAAAAGACAACCCCTCAGACGCCGCCAGCTCCTCTCGCGAAACCTCCAGGGTAAAGTCAACACCGTCTTTAAGCTCCGCTATACGCCTGGCATTGATATCGAAACCCACCACCTTACGCTTATCACCAAAGGCCGCAGCCAAAGGCAACCCCACATAACCCAAACCTATCACTGCGATCTTTTTCATTATTCCTCCAGTTTTGGGGTCAGACCCAAATACATTTTGGTCCATCAAATGCGCGGGGGTCTGACCCCCGCATGTTTTGTAGCCTTTGGGATTAGCCTGGGATAACAACGTCTGAGTGTGGCACACACCTCCGCAACTGCGCCTGCAACGCCCGCTTGGCACCATCATCTCCGTGCACGACTCGAATTTCTCTGGGCGCCTCGGAAATACCTTTTACAAAATTCAGCAGATCCTCCTGCCCCGCATGGGCGGAATAGCCACCGACCGTGTGGATCTGGGCGCGGATATTGTAGCGATCGCCGTCCAGCTCTACCCAGCCACCTCGAGGGCCGTGGGTCAAAATATCCCGCCCCGGGGTGCCGGCGGCCTGGTAGCCCACGAAAAGCACATCGTTGCGGGCATCACCCAGCATCGCTTTCAGATAATTTACCACCCTGCCGCCGGCGCACATACCAGAACCTGCAATGACAACACAAGGGCGATGGGATTTCGCCAGGTATTCCACGGCATTGAGGTGGTCCTCGTGGGAATTGATGACCGTTAGCTGCTCGAAAGAGAGCGGATGGCGGCCGGCTTTAACCAGGGAACGGGCTTCGTCGTCCCAGTAGGGTTTTAGGTCGCGGTAGATTTTGGTGAACTCGGCGGCCAGGGGGAGTCGACGACGATTTCCAGATCGCTCCAGGTAAGGGGTCTGTCCCTACGTGGACTGACGCCCACATTGTCGGGATTAGAGCCTGCCGCTGGCAGAGGGCTGGAGTCAGTCGCGGGCAGAAGGGTGGGGTCTGACCCCGAGGGGTCAGACCCCTTTGTAGACGGCGAAATCTGGCTATCGCCAAACTCGGCAATCAGCCCCTCAATCTCGTACAACAGCTCCTGCGTGCGGCCGATGCTGAACGCCGGGATCAGCACCGTGCCGCCGTCCTCCAGAGCGTGCTCCAACACTGCCTTCAAACGATACCGACGGGTTTCACGATCTTCGTGGTTTTTGTCGCCGTAGGTGCTTTCAATCACCAGGCGGTCGGCACGTTCAGGGGCCGAGGGCTCTGGCAACAGGGGCGAATGGGGAGCGCCAAGATCTCCGCTGAAGACTATTCGCTCAGACGACCTGCCAGATACCGCATCACACTCCACATAGGCCGAACCCAGAATGTGCCCGGCCCGTTGTAAACGAACTTTCAAGCTACTCGCCTCTTCCTCGAACACCGAGTGCCACCGGCCATAGGGCACGGGTACCAAACGTGAACGAATAACACCGAGAACACGGTTGATTAAAGCACGATCCCGGGTGAAGCCAATTTTCAGGGCATCTTCGAGGATTTCCGGGAGCATGATGGCGGAGGGTTCAGAACAGATGATGGGGCCGTCAAAGCCGGCGGCAAGCAGGTAGGGAATGCGGCCAACATGGTCGATGTGCACGTGGGTGACGACCAGGGCGCGGATGTGATCGATGGGGAAGTCGATGGCGAGGTCTTGGGCGGTGCTGCGGGTTTTGGCTTCGGAGCCTTGAAAAAGGCCGCAGTCTATGAGGATGCCGGCTGTGGAGATCGTCTCAGGCAGAAGGGTGGGGTCTGACCCCAGGGGGTCAGACCCCTTTGTAGCCGGCGGTGTTTGGTGCGGCCCCGAGGGGGCAGGCGCTTTTGCAGACTGAGAGCCTTTTGTAGCCAGCGACATTCGGAGTTCGTGGCAGGAGCCAGTCACGCCGTTTATGGCGCCGTGGTGAGTAATCTCGATCATGCAACAATCCTTGTTGTGTAAACCCTATCCCAGGTGCAGCACCTTGTTGGCACCAGAGGTAACGACTGCTTCCTGGTCGCTGTTACACCAAACCAGGTCTGCCGTTTCTCCATTCGGGGCATAGCCTGTTGGCGCTTCCTTCAATATTTCTATAATGCGCTGACAATCAAACGCATGACTGGCCTGAGTCAGGGCGGAAAGCAGTTCCTCAACCTGTACCCAGGGCAAAGACACTTCCCGGGCCATCATGATTCGGGGGTGGGCGGTGCCCTGGGGATCGTTACCAATCAACAGCTCTTCGTAAAGCTTCTCTCCTGGCCTCAGGCCGGAGTAGGTAATTTCGATATCGCCATTCGGCCGGTCTTCTGTTTTCTCCGTTAGGCCCATCAGATGAATCATTTTCCGGGCCAGATCGGCGATTTTTACCGGCTCGCCCATGTCCAGCACAAACACTTCACCGCCCTGCCCCATGCTGCCCGCTTGCAGCACCAGCTGGCTGGCTTCCGGAATGGTCATGAAATAACGGATGATGTCTGGATGGGTAACCGTCAGCGGCCCGCCATCGCGGATCTGCCCCCGGAACAGCGGCACCACGGAGCCAGAGGATCCCAGCACATTGCCAAACCGTACCATCGAGAATACCGTGTTGCTCTGGCGCTGCGCCAGCCCCTGCAACACCAACTCCGCCAGGCGCTTGCTGGCGCCCATCACATTGGTGGGGCGCACCGCCTTGTCGGTGGAGATCAGCACAAAGCGCTCCACGCCTGCCGCAATAGCCGCCTCTGCCACATGAAAGCTGCCGAACACATTGTTCTGAATGCCTTCAATCACATTATGCTCAACCAAAGGCACATGCTTGTAGGCCGCCGCGTGATAGACCGATTGCACCCCGAACGCCCGCATCACCGCTTCGCAGCGACGACGGTGAACAACATTACCCAGCAGTGGGTGGATTTCCACACCCAGGTTCTCGACCTGATTGGTGATAGTCAGTTCCCGCTCAATGCTGTACAACGAAAATTCACTTTGCTCGAACAGCACCAGGTGCTTCGGCTTGTGTTGCAAAATCTGCCGACACAATTCAGAACCAATAGAGCCGCCAGCCCCTGTCACCATCACCGATTTGCCAAACAAACTGGCTGAAACCACGGCCGCATCCGGGCGCACGGTGTCCCTTCCCAGCAAATCCTCAAGTTCCAGATCACGAATGTCGTTAATGCGGGCCTGGCCTGCCACCAGCTCAGACATAGACGGCACCGTCTGCACCGGCACTTCCAGCGATTCGAGCTGATGCAACAGCCGTTTTCGATCCACGCCGGAGTGTGGATCGAGCGCCAACAAAACACGCCGTACCCGGTATTTCGGAATATACTTGGCCACCAGATCAATACTCACCACTGGTAACCCATCAATCATCGTTTTGTGGTGGGTTTTATCAAAGGTCACAAACAGCATCGGCCGGTATTCCGTGCCCTGGCGCAATGCCGAGGCCAACGCCATGCCAGTTTCTCCTGTGCCAACAATGGCCACACCCTCTCTATTACGCTGCCCTGGGTGGTTTAACAACATACGCACGCCCAACCGCGTGCCACTGACAAACAAAAACGCCAGAGACCCATAGATAATGGGCACAGAACGGGGCACCGGCACCTGCAGCATATAACCCAGAATGATCAGCGCCAGCGCCGAGGCAAACACCCCGTACACAATGGTTAAAAACGCCTTATCTCCCAGAAACCGGATAACCGCCCGGTACAAGCCCAACCGTATAAACACCACTATGGTAAACAACACGGTGATGCCGGCCACCATCAAATGGCCCCGGGTGGGAATCCACAGTTCCTGCTCCAGCCGTAGGGCAAACGCGGCCCAGATGGCGAAGAACAGAACCACCATGTCTGATGCGACAGAGATTATGCGTTTTTGGACTCTGGGGAGGTTGAGAAACCTGTTGATCATTGTGAATCCTTCACCCGATCTCCCGCCCCTTTGCCGGTGACGGTTTGCAAGATATATCGAAAATAGCTGAACACGCTGAGCTCTGCCAACATACGGGCGTCGGTTTCGGCCAGCAGCCGTGGCGTAGACATATCAATATCGTTGACCTGAGCAAGACCGGTAATACCCGGGCGGGCTTGCAGAACGCCTCGCTGTTCACGCTCGGCAATCAATTCTTCCTGATTGAACAGGCACGGTCTTGGCCCCACCAGGCTCATCTCGCCTTTCAACACGTTCCACAACTGGGGCAGTTCGTCCAGTTTGGTGCGGCGCAAAAACTTTCCGAAAGGCGTGATGGCCTGCGCACTGGCCAAATGGCTGGCTACTGAGGCCGTGTCTTTTTTCATGGTGCGAAATTTCACAAGAATAAAGGGACTTCTATTTCGGCCGACCCGTTCCTGTCTGAAAATAGGCGAGCCGGTGTCAAACAGCCCGATTACCGTCAGCAACAGCAACACCGGAAACCCCAGAACCAACCCACTCAAAGAAAAAACCAGATCAAAAAACCGAATCACAACTACCGCCCATCATCAGGATTAAAAACCAAGTATCGAACATTTCGCGCTTTTTCGCTGTCGTGGAAACGATTAATCCACCCGAACAGCTCTCGCCAAACCTTCCTCAACCGAAACTGGCGGCTGCCAGCCGAGTACTTCCCGGGCTTTGGAGATATCCACCTGTAAAGAGCCAAGCAGTCGCTGCGCCATTGCTCTTTTCCCGAGCATTGAGGCACCCAGCATCAGCAAACCAGCCGGTACAGGTAGTAACCGGGCAGATCTGCCCATGGCATTCGCGACACCCTTCAACAACTCTGTGGTCGACAAATCCTGCCCATCACCGGCCAGAAAAGTTTGATTCGCTGCGGCCGGGTTATCTACACAGGTAACAATAAGATCCACCAGATTATCCAGCGCCACAAGTGAACGTTTATTACCAACAGCGCCAAGTGGAAGTGGTAGCCCTTTCTCCATCAGGCGTATCATGCTGGCAAAGTTGCCTTTCACGCCCGGCCCGTACACCAGAGGCGGGCGAACGATCACCAGCTCCATGCCATTTTCTGCAGACAGTGCCTGAAGTTTCTGCTCGGCTTCGTACTTCGAAATTCCGTAAGGATCCTCCGGTGCAGGCGCGACGTTTTCCGTAAACGGGCTCCCTGGCAGGGTATGCTCGCCATTTACTTTAATGGAGCTGACAAACACAAACCGTTTTACTCCGGCCTCTGACGCGCGCCTGGCAAGGTTCAACGTCCCGTCCACATTGACCTTTCGGTACTCGGCTAACGAGTCTTGGGTGTCGTCTTTCATAACATGGGCCCGGGCGGCACAGTGAACCACAACGTCAACCGAGCCAAGCTCATGGCCCAATGCTCCGAGCTCGCTGAAAGAAGAAACCTTAATTGTCTCAACGGGCAAATCCACTTCACTACGGCCAACAGCGAGCACTTCTCGGTGCTCACTCAGCAACCGTTTAATAAGTGCACTGCCAACAAAGCCGCTGCCACCGGTAACCAGTACATGCTTATTCACACACAGCTCCCGTCAGAAAACACTCTTCCAATCGCTCGAGAAACCGCTCAAAACTCAGCGACTGGCGAAGGCCGTCACGATCCCCGGCAAACGCCTCTGCAGCAATCTCACCACGCTCAATCGCCCGGAAAGTCTCAACAACGGAATCAACCAAAGGTGGAACAACTACCCCAAGGCCATTACCCGACACCCATTGCGAAACACTGGTTTGCTCACCGCAAATCGCCATTACCGCCGCGCCGGAAAACACATAGGATGATGACTTACTGGGAAATGCGTAACGAGTGACTTCGTCTTCGATCGGCAGAAGAGCCCACGCATAGTCACAATTCAGCTGGGCCGCTTCCGTTGCCGAAACCTGCCCCAGGTAATCAACCTGCGAGAAGCGACTTGCCAACGACTTTATATCCGGTGCAAAAACACCGCCGCCTGCAAAAGCAAATTTCAGCGTGCCGCCGGTTTCAAGATATCGAGTGATTGCATCGACCAGTAACGGTATACGCTGCAGCCTTCCGGCATTCCCGCAGAACGACATTCCCGGCACCCGATCGGTACGGGAAATCACCTCATCAAACGAGACGGCAGGATTGTTGACAACGTAAACAGGCACCTTTGTGCGAGAGCGTTTTCGAATCTCTTCCGCCATTTCATCGGTAATGGTGATCAGTGCCTGCGCCCGGCGCATCGTCACACCATCCATCCAGCGCAGCAGTCGATACACCAACGGCTGAACCTTCATCACTACCCTGGCCGCTTCCGGATGAATATCCTGCAAATGGTAAACGTACCGGGCACCAAACAGCCGGGCATAGAGCATCACAACGAAAGGCACCAGAACGGGGGGATCTGTTGATACGTAGACGTTCTTCGGGCGGGTGCGCAACAGGGCATAGATAACCCAGCACATGAAGTACACCGAATCCAAAACGCGTACCAGAATACCGCTCGAGGAGTTAGACCAGGCCTTGCCCGGCAGAAACTCAACGCCTTCTCCCCGCTCACGCTCGGCAAGGTGCTTTCTGATACCCACATGATCCTGCAGGATAACCGACACGGAATAAGAGCCAGCCAGTTTTTCAGAGAACCGCAAAAGCGCTTCACCAATGACCGGATATATGGGCCAAAAACTGCGATTAATAATGGCGATATCACGCCGACCGGAATGAGTTGTTGTCATGCAGGGCACTCAGTACTGCTTCCAGACCGTCTGCATCACATAATCCCGATAACTGTGGATTATCCGAACCACCTTTTCAGCCACATTGGGCATACTGTAGTCCTCCACCAAGCGCATAGAACGCTGGTCACCCCTGCCCTGATTGTCGAGAATCGCCAGGCCCTGCAGCACGCGTTCCTTGCTCAGGCCTACCATCATAGCAGCAGTTTCTTCCATGCCTTCCGGGCGTTCGTGAGCTTCACGGATGTTCAGCGCCGGGAAGTTGAGAATGGAAGCCTCTTCACTGATGGTACCGCTATCAGACAACACCGCCTTGGCGCTTAACTGCAGCTTATTGTAATCCTTGAAACCGAGCGGCTTCAGCAAGCGCACATTTTCGTGGAACTGCACCCCCATAGCATCTACGCGCTTCTGGGTACGTGGGTGGGTGGAGACAATCACCGGATAGCCGTACTGTTCCGACACCGAATTCAGCGTATCTACCAGGGCCAGGAAGTTTCTGTCAGAATCCACATTCTCTTCCCGGTGGGCACTCACCACAAAGAACTTACCCTCTTCCAGCCCAAGACGGCCCAGAACATCAGACGCCTCAATGCCCTCACGGAAGTGGTTCAACACTTCAAACATCGGGCTACCCGTTTTTACCACCCGATCAGGCGGCAAGCCCTCCCGCAGTAGGTAGTCCCGTGCAATGGTGCTGTAGGTCAGGTTGATATCGGCGGTGTGGTCGACAATGCGCCGATTGATCTCTTCCGGTACCCGCATGTCAAAGCATCGGTTACCGGCTTCCATATGAAAGGTGGGAATCTTGCGACGCTTAGCGGGAATTACCGCCATGCAGCTGTTGGTATCGCCCAATACCAGCAGGGCTTCCGGCTGTACTTCGGCCAATACTTTGTCTACCGCGATAATCACGTTACCGATGGTCTCTGCGCCACTGGCACCGGCGGCACTAAGAAAATAGTCCGGCTTGCGGATACCCAGATCCTGAAAGAAGATCTCATTCAGTTCGAAATCGTAGTTCTGGCCGGTGTGTACCAGAACGTGTTCGCAATACTCATCCAGCTTGGCCATCACCCTGGAGAGGCGAATAATCTCCGGCCGGGTGCCGACCACGGTCATTACTTTCAGCTTTTTCATCACGATTCCAAATTCTGTCAGGCTTTGGTGCCCACCGGGCAGGCGAAGGTATCCGGGTTGTCCCGGTCAAAGATTTCATTGGCCCAGAGCATACACACCAGCTCGTCTTCGCCCACATTGGTGATGTCGTGGGTCCAGCCCGGCACGGTTTCGACAATCTCGGGCCGGATTCCGGAAGTATGCAACTCGTAGAACTCCCCGGTAAGCATGTGGCGAAAACGGAAACAGGCCTCACCTTTGATCACCAGGAACTTTTCAGTCTTGGAATGATGATAATGGCCGCCACGGGTGACACCGGGGTGGGCCGTAAAGAAGGAGAACTGGCCGGCGTCCGGGGTTTTCAACATTTCCACAAATACCCCGCGTTCATCGCCATGCTGAGGTACCGTGTAAGTGAATCTCTCTGGCGGCAGGTAACTTACGTAGGTGGAATACAATGCCCGCACCAGCCCGGTACCCACAGGCTCGGTAATCAGATTATCCCGGGTCGCTTTGAAGCGGTTCAACTGGCTTGCCAGCTCCCCTACAGTGATCTGGTAAATCGGCTCAACATCCACAAACGGACCGGACTGGGAGTCTCCCTCCAACACCCTCAGAAAGCTCGCAATAACATCGTCCACATACACCAGATTGATCACTGCATCCGGGTCATTAATCTGTACCGGCAAATCCCTGGCGATATTGTGGCAAAATGTGGCCACCGCCGAGTTGTAATTGGGCCGCGCCCATTTGCCGAACACATTGGGCAGGCGGTAAATATAGACCGGGTTGCCACTGGCTCTATGCAGAGCAAGCAACGAATCTTCAGCCTCACGCTTGCTGGAACCGTACTCGTTATCTCGCTCGGCCTGAATGGATGAACTGTAAACGATCGGGATATTCCGGCCAGTAGCCCGGACAGCGTTACACAAGGCTTGGGTTAAACCGGCGTTGCCGGTAGTAAACTCGGCTGGGTCTTGCGGCCGGTTGATGCCCGCCAGATGGACAATCCAGTCCACGCCGCCGAGGAGGCCAACCAGATCTTGCTCCGTGTGTTCCCGGGTAAAAGGCATCACCTCAAATTGACCTTTTTCCTCAAGGTGCAGTTGCAGGTTTTTGCCAATAAAACCGTTAGCGCCGGTTACCAGTACTTTCATCAATCAGTCCTCCGGGCTCTGGTACTCACCCCGTTCCAGGGCACGAATGAATTCAAGCTTTCGCAACAACGCTTGCATACCGGCAACGTCCAAACGTTCGGTATTGTGGGAGTTATAGTCCTCAGTGTGGGAGATCTTCTCTTCCCCCTGCTCCACAAACTTACCGTAATTTAAATCTCGCAGATCCGGTGGCACCCGGTAATAACCGCCCAGGTCTTCGGCGCAAGCCATCTCCTCCCGGCTCAATAGCGCCTCGAACAACTTCTCGCCATGTCGAGTACCAATTACATTGATCGGATGGTCCGGCTGGCCAACTATATCAGTCAATGCTTGGGCCAGGGTCTCGATGGTGGCTGCGGGCGCTTTTTGCACAAACAGGTCGCCATTGCTGCCATGCTCGAAGGCATACAGCACTAGATCCACCGCATCCGACAGCGTCATCATGAAACGGGTCATGTTCGGATCGGTAATGGTGAGGGACCTACCCGCGCGAATCTGATCTATAAACAATGGAATAACCGACCCACGAGAGGCCATCACATTGCCGTAACGGGTTCCACAAATAACGGTTTTATTAGGGTCCACATTGCGGGACTTGGCGACCATCACCTTTTCCATCATGGCCTTGGAGATACCCATGGCATTAATGGGATACACCGCTTTGTCAGTACTCAAACAAACTACCCGCTTCACTTCATTCTGGATAGCCGCTTCCAGCACGTTCTCCGTGCCGATCACATTGGTTTTCACTGCCTCCATTGGGTGAAATTCGCAGGAAGGCACCTGTTTGAGCGCTGCAGCATGAAATATGAAGTCCACCCCACGGGTAGCATTCAGAATGCTGTTGTAGTCCCGTACGTCGCCAATATAAAACTTGAGTTTGGGGTTGGCGTAGCGCTTACGCATGTCGTCCTGTTTCTTCTCATCCCGGCTGAAGATGCGAATCTCTTCAATATCGGTATCAAGAAAGCGACTGAGAACCGCGTTTCCAAAAGAGCCGGTGCCACCGGTTATCAGTAAAATTTTGTTACGAAACACTCTAATACCCCAAAGTCATGTATTTCTGAACTCTTAAACTTCGACCTGAAAACACAGACAATCAGAGAAGTTCTTGAAGTTGATCAAATGTAAAAGCTTTAAAAATACTATCGGAACATAAGGATGGAAAAATTCTCATTACATAAGCTCGGTCTTTATCGTTAACCAATGAAGCGATCGCTTTTACTCCCCTTCTGGAGGCTTCTAGCAATATTGTCGATTTTCTGGCAATACACACTGAGGAGCGCATTGCTTCGTCAAGATCTTCTATTTGCTCAACATTCGGAAAGCGATTTCTATACTCAACTGCATTTTCAAGAGGATGCAATTTAAGATAGACGTTAACACCCTTTCCAGTAAGTTCGTTTATGATCTGGTGGTTTACTTCAGGATCTCGAGGCTCCGTAAAAAAGCAAATCCGATCAATCGGCTTCGCAATATTAATCTCACTAACAACACCGTACATTGCATCTACCACTGAACTTACATAAACAAACTTATCTTCGTGGTACAACCTATTGAGAAAACTGGCGGCCTCTGGCGTAAAACAATAAAAAATGGAGCCAGCTACGCCTCCCGGGAATCGAAATCCATATTCAAGCCCATGGGGCAAACACACAAGCTCCCTTTTTGCTCGATGACATACCCTGGTCTGAAGCAAAGCAAAGCGATCATCTTTATCTCCTGTGTAAAAGACCGCATGCGGAGACAACCGAACAACCTCATTCAGGCATGATTCGTAAACTGCTTTGTGCGCAATGCGTTTAACATAGCCTGGGAAAAGCGCAAGAGCACACGAACTCCCTAACATAACCCTACCGTCTTTTAGAATATTTCTGATATCCCTTAGTGCATGGAAAACGGAGATTACAGAAATTTTTAGAATATTCTTCCGACACAGAACCGAATAGATAGAAACCCCGGGAACATTGAGCCCATCGAAATTATCTACAAGCGTCAATGCTGACGTCGCTCTTTCTATAGTCAGCCTACACTTCTGATAGGCGGCCTTAGATCTGATCAGAAAGACAGCTCGCCTATCAGCATCAAATGCTAACGTGCTATCAGGTTCTTTTCGTCTGACAAGATAGAATGGCAGAAGAAAAGCCAGGAAAATTATCGCAAAAAAGGAAAAAACAAATAGAAAAAATGATGAAACCGTCGTTAGAAGCCGGATTATTAGTGAAACCTCATGACCGACTTCAGCCTTGGCTTTAATAAAAAGGTTCTTATCGAGGAGCCGAGCAAAAAAACTAAACCGCGAGCGGTCGCTCGATTTCAGAAGCTCAGAGAACTCTAGCAACCTGACATAATGGTAAAGAAAAACCTCATTTGAATAATCAGATTCACCCACAAATTCATGGTCATTTAAGCGATCAATGAAGTCCTCCGTGTAGCAGGTATCGGTCGAAATACTTTCCATTTCTCCAGTGGTCTGGACTCGCTTCAAACCCGAACGAGTAAGATACAAGCAACTCTTTTTATCTGCCAAAACAACACCAAATTACAAGTAAAGTTAGTACGGGCCTCATATCAAATCTCGCAAACTGGCTACAAAATCAACACTATGTTCGTCACAGTACGATTTCCATCCGGCAAACTCAGTCCACTGGTTGACAAAAATAAAATCCAACCCTGCGTTAACAGAAGCCTCGTGATCATATCGGCTATCTCCGATAAATAAGGCCGGCTTCACAATTCGCCCTGCTCGTAACTCACGGGCCAGAATCTCATCCTTGGTATCGGGACTACCATAGATACCGCCATCAAACAGATGATCCAAGCCTTTTTCAGAAAACACTTCACGCAACTCAGCCTGGTCACCACCAGAAACGATGAACCAGGATGTTGAGGGGGTCTGTTCGCGCAACTCGAATAATCCGGAGTCCGCTTCGCATTCGATTAGGCCCTCGCGAACCTTGCGAGCGTATACATCGAGCAACTCATCGAGGCCAGGCCCGACAGCATCCGTAGGCACAAGCTGATTCAGAAAATGTTCAAACTTCCGGTAACGAGAGACACCGCCATGCGCCACGTGATGATCAACCAAAGCCTGTGCCGGGCCTGTGCCATAGGGCAGAGCCGCTTCATAAAAAGCCTTGGTTTTTACTCTATTGGAGTTAAGTACTACCCCGTCACAGTCAAAAACCAGACTGCTATAACCTTCTGTTTTCACAAACCATGCTTCCGCTTCAGGGCCAGTTCTACACCAGCGACATCCTCTGGAACATCCACAGCGAGGCTACCCGGCTGGGTTTGAATCATGAGGATGCGCTTGCCCAATTCCAGAAATCGCAGGATCTCGATATCTTCACACTTCTCGAGCTCACTTTTCCGCCCGAACTTGCGGAAGGCATTAAGCTCATCACCGGTAAATGCATAGATACACACCTGTTTCTTATACCTTGCCGGTGCGTTATCCGGGTCTTTGTAGCCTGGCAAAGCGACACGAGACATGTAGACCAGTTCGTCAGACTCGTTGGTGATAACCTTGGGAATGTTGACGTTGGCCGGGTTTTCCTGATCTGAGATCCAACTATAACCGTTCACAACAGCTTCCATATTCGCCGCCTTGGCCTCGCCTACACGGGTAATATCGGACGGATTTACCAGTGGCTCATCACCCTGCACATTGATGAAGATATCCGCCTCAATCTGTTCTGCCGCTTCGGCAAGTCTGTCGGTGCCTGTCAAAGCCCGCTCACTGGTCATCAACGCTTGAAACCCAGCCGCGCCAACAACCTCCGCAATACGATTATCCTCAGTCGCTATATACACGTTCTCCGAGCCAACTGCCTTGGCAGAAAGCTCGGCCACCCAAAGGATCATTGGTTTTCCGAGCAATGGTACAAGCGGCTTTCCCGGGTAGCGACTGGAAGCAAACCGGGCAGGGATAACAACGACTGTTCTCATCTCTTCCTCACAGGGCGTAAATTGATTGGGCAGGGAGTGTATACCGAGTGGGTGTCACCGCAACCAACGGCACAGCTTCTGGACAAGCCTGGTAATGCGACAACAGGCTTTGCATTTCCTGGCTTCTTGGATCATCCGCGCCATAACCGTCAAAGCCCGACATAAGAACCCGCTCTGCCTTGCCGCTGGTAACAACAGCCAGCGCATAGGCTACGACCAAAGAATTCGGAACAGAACAACAGTATTGACCGAATTCGAAACCGTCAGGCAGAACCTTCAGGCCGAAATCCAGAGTCTGCTTGCGGGCAAGTGACTCTCTAACATCTTCCGGCAACATAGAGACCGGTGTTATCAAAGGCTGAGGCAGCCGAGTATGAGCCTCACAATCAGCAAGCAGGCGCACCGGATGACAGGCTACACGCACATCAATAAGCTCAGCGGCTATTCCGGACTGAGTATTAAGAGCGACAACAAGGGGATTTTTTCGGCGAATGTAAGACTCAATTGCTTCACGATGATGCAAAACACCGGGGCCTGAGCCGAGAAGGAAAACTTCGCGCCCTTTGATCATCGAGGATGGGTCCCAACTACCTGTGGGCTCACCCTGGTAAAAGTGTCGGGCCGCATCAAGAGTATTGAGGCTAAACTTCTTCCCCCCCTCAACCCTGAGGTGCTCAATAACCGCCAGGATATCTTCCTCGTCGTACCTTGAGTCGTTCAGCATTTCCTGGATGTAGGTAGGGTGGATGGAGTATTTTCCTGCCAGGTAATAATAACTGTTGGTTCCCCAACCGTAACGCTCCTGCATGGGCTTGAAGTGTTCCCTGATAAGGCGCATCAGAGGAACCATATTGATCGACGAACCACGCCGCTCCGCAATTTCAATCACCAGCTCTTCAGTTCTTGCATTGCCCGGCCCACGGCCCATTCCGGTGACTGTCGAATCGACCCAGGTACACCCTTCATCGAGAGCCGCTAGCGAATTCTGGAGCGCCAACCCCATATTGTCGTGGGTATGGATACCCAAAGGACCGGACCACCCCTGCCGAATCCACTGAATTACTTGCTGCACCTGACTTGGGTTCATCCCGCCCATAGAGTCCGCAAAGTACAATACATCCACAGGAAACCGGGACGCCTCTCTTGCCAAATCGACGACGTCTGACTCGCCCTTATCCGCAACCTGCATAAGGTTAAACCCTACCTGATACCCACGTTCCTTTAGCCAGTTTGCTGCGGGAAGAACGTCCGTGAACTCATGAGCGTGGCAGGCAATACGAACAAGGCTAAAGCGAGCTTTGTCTGCGGAAAGCGGGAAAAGGGCTCGAAGATCTGTTTCCTGAGTGTCCTGAGAAGCCAGCTCACTGCCATTAACCATCACGCCAATGGTCAACTCCAAAGGAATATTAAGGCTTGCAAGAAACTCATCCGATGTGTACGCCGCAGCACCCTTAAAGCCATCCACCTTCAATGACCGGAAGCCAAGCTCGACAATATCTACACCGCCCGCACTCATGGCATCAAGGTAGTCTTGCACTAGATTAAGGTTGAAATCCCATGCGTTATAGTAGCCACCGTCTCGAAGTGTACAATCAAGATTAACTGCCCAATCACTCATACATTCACTCCTAAACATAGAAACTCATTAAACGCATGAAGCACGCGCCCGGAATGAAACTTTAGAAAACGCATAAATCATTAAAGAATAGAAAGAACCAATAGCATACATTGTATTTCCCAAATAGTTATTACTAAAAAACATCAAAGGCTGAGCAACGAAAACAATAATTATCAAAATACTTTGAATACTAAAACTAATATTCTGCCGGACCATAACCTTAAAGGAAAACCAATAAATAAAAATATAGTAAATAGTACCAAGGTGTGAAAAATCATAAATCAATGTTGCAATAAGACCGATAAACCTGCTTGAATACTCACCTAAAACTTCCTGCCGAACAACCGTATAGCTTTCAACCTCAAGCCCAATCATACCTTTTATAACGTCAATCACCGTAAATGTAGACTTTCCAAACCAAGTATCGTTAACCGAATACCTATCCAAAGCAACATTACTATAAACGATCCATTGTGATGCATAATCGAAAACCGAATAAAAAGCGCGGTTAGTTATCAATGAACTTTCAGCTCTATCGTAATAGCTTGATTCTCCGAATCGAGACACTGTTATTAAGTAGAAAATAATAAAAATAAACCCGAAAGCCACGACGATGAAATAATTAATCCTTCGCTTAAGGTCAGCCTGAATACCATGATAGCAAAAAAAATAAACAAGAAAATATAAAAGTATAAAATGAACTATAGACGAGCGTGACAAGGCGTGAAGCCCAACCAAGGGAATATTAAGAGCAAAAACTAGAAAAATTACACTTAAAAAAAGTTTACGCTTTAACAAAAAATAGAAATGAAGAGCAAGCGCAATATAAGCCAAAGGGGAAAAGCCGTAACTAAAAAACACTAGCCGAGGGTCGACCCACGTTCGAATCATCTCAGCAGCACCACCCTGGTTTTTAAACTCCGTAATATCTAAACCACCACTAAAAACAAATGAGATAGAATTAAAAACAATAAATATATTAGTTAATGTAACAATTAAAAGCGCAACAGAAATAATTAACAAGAACCAAATTCTATTTATAAAAGAACCATCATCTTTAACGAATACCATCTTTTTTTTATAAAAAACTGAGCAAAAAACAAATAAAACAAAGTTAACAAAAATAAAATTAAAAACAGATAGAACGCCATCAATCTCTGGAACATTGCCCACCAAAATACCCAAAAAATAGCTAATTCCAACCAATAATGCAATGTATGACGAAATTGGACTTGACCGAAAAGACCAAATTGCATAAATCAGAAAAGAAAGACATGAAAATATACTAAGAATCATCGATTTCAGACTTATTAAGAAAGACGGTCAAAATGCTATCTCACTACCCACAAAACAACGTTTGTAAAAAAAGCGAAACAAACTCATAGCGGCGTAATCCAAATATTCCTCCCTTTTCTTTGAACCTTCACGCCATTCGACTCCAATCTATCTACAAAGTCCGTGATAGCATCATCATCAAAACGGTAGAACTTTGAATCACCACTCCTCTGCATTTTTATTGTGAAAAAACTATCTCTTATTGCTCGAAATCTATTTTTTAAAAGCCTTTTAAGTTGAAGAAAAGAGCGCACTTTAAAAACAGGAAAATAAGACGCCACAGAATTGGAGCTTCGAGCACTTTCGATAGCATTAACAACCTTATTAAATGAAAATTCAAATTCGTTGCAATTATCTAGATATGGACCGGCATTAGAAAGAGCGCTCTCACGATCAAGTTGACGTGACAACGCTCTTTCAAGCGAAATTTTGAGCGACTCGTAACTATTACAAAGACTACCAACATCGCAAACGCCCTCAACAGAAAAACCTTCATACTTTGGCATATTCATGCAGGGTCTAAAATTAATAGTTGGCTTACCTGCTATCTCGGCTTCGATGCCAGTGGTGCATTCAGAATGAATTACTACTTCAGCCGCTCTGATATATGGCCTTACGTCGCCAGACTTCTCCACAATTACATTTTCAAAATGGGAAAAGGACTCTGTGTAAAATGACTGGCGTTCAGCCGGATGAGGACGGATCACAAAGTTTACATCAGGAAAATCCTGGACCAGTTTCGCCAAGGAAGGGACGAAACTGGTAAATTCATACGATATCTTTTCCCACGCACCAAACATCGTCTCTAACACTTGTGCCTGGCTATACTTCTTTAAAGCACCACCTTCAGCCCTGATATCATAACTCCGTTTACTCAACGTGGTAGGCTCATCCGGCACTCGGTTAACAGCACCAAACCGAGTACAGACTAGAACAAATGATCCGTAACGCTTTCGCAACTTTTCGACATTCTCGATGTCTATATGACGAAAACAAGGTTTTAACAAATCAAATCTGGGCGACCCGGTAACTACGAACTTGGACTTTTCAGCATGATCCTCGAATACAGACTTTTGTCGTTCACCCCAAAAGAAAATCTTATCAAATGACTTTGAGTTGAAAAGTTCATTCGGATAGATTTTCTTTACCGCATCATCATACTCGCCACGAAAATAGAACCCACCTTCATCATGAAGATAAAAGAGTTTAGTTCCGTTTTGCTCCATTCTCTTTAAATATTCAAGATCTGATTTATAGCGTCCCGTTACACTATTAAGCCGACCCAAGAAAAAACAATTTCTCGAGAACTCATGAAGATACTCAATCTCTGTTTTACTTCCAATTACGTTTGTAAATCCCTTTTCAGCAAGTTTAACTGCTATAAAAATACGCCATTCCAATTCGCGACGGGGTGAATCTATTGAATGAAAAACTATCTTCTTTTGCTTGACCACAAAAATCCCATTAACTATTTTGAACTGTTTAATTTCAAAGCGTGCCCGAGACCGATTGATTCAATCGCAGAAACATAAACTTCAATTCCTGCTTCTCTCAAAGCCTTTAAGCGTGAAGATGGCGGATTTTCAGCAGCCAGCGAGTCTGAAATCTTAGAGCAGAGTTCAGAACCAAAGTTATCGTTCAAAAGAACATAGCTCTCATCCAATCCTATGCTGTCATACATATGCTTAACACGATCGAGCGCAGCAATACCGATCGCTTTTCGCCCAAGAGAGACCGGGATTATGTTAGCGTGAAATCTCATCCCTATTGTAAGCATCGCGTGTTCATAAATCGAGGCGATTGATCTGGCACCATGATCAAATTGAATAGCGGGTGCAACGGAAACCTTTGTACGAATAATAAAGTCATCGAGCAAGTCTAACAATCTCGAAATCGCTTTGAGATCGCTATAGATATGTGGAACAAAAACGACATCGATGTCTTTTTCCACGCATATATATTCCAGGACTCCAGTCATTTGATTATAGTAAGCTTCAACATCAATAGGCGACCTAAGCTCACTATTCATCGAAAGCTGATCACTCGCCAAATTAATAGCTATATAATTTGATGGAAATGGCAGTGTATACTCAAATTGACCCTCTATAAAAAAAGCATTATCCAGGCCCTGACTCAGGCTGTTTGAAAAACCCTTCCCTAAGTGCCTTCTAACGTTATCAAGGGATCCGTCATTACGTAGTATTATTTCGACATTCGGATTAGCAAAACATTGTTCCAAAAACCGTTTAAACTTTTCTATATTTCCTTCTGGAACAGGCCTGTGTGGGATACACCCAACACTACAGATCAGAACCGGAGTTGTAATCTTTGCTATAAGATCAGGCTGAATATCGATAGTAGTGCCACTTGCACTACCATCGACCCAATAATCCAAAAAACCGCCGCCACCGATTATACATAAATCATAGTCATTTATTTTTTCTAAAAATCTATTATCAAAACTATGCTTATCCGCGCCTGCATAGTTCATATAGAACTTTCTGATCTCCAGAATATCGATTTGGTAATTTTTGAACATATCATCTAGAACACGTCGTAGTCCGATATGACTCATATTATCGCCAACATTTCCAACGAATGATGCGATATGAAGAATTTTCATAGACTACCACCCTTTTCAGACATCAAAAATTCCGCATAATTCCAATCATCTGGTGTATCAATATCAATATTTATTCTTCCTTCAGTTACATACGCTTTTGCGTTTGGAACATTAAAACTTTGCTCTATCAGCAACGCCTCTATTTTTGCAACATACAAGGCACCATTGTGGACAAAAACAGGGGGCATATCCTGCCTTCTAAGCTGCTCTTTCTTTGGTAGAAAGGATTTCAATTCGCCATCATGAATTTCATAAATGAACATCGGATGACTTTTTAACCGACATACTGAAACCATGATTTCGGAATTTGTAGTGATTGCCTCTTTCAGAATTCCATCTATATCTGATGTCGATCTAAATGGCGATGTAGGTTGAAGTAAAATTAGATAATCATAAGACGAAGAGATAGACGTTAACGCATGTAGTATCGCTTCCATGCTCCCCGACTCATCTAAAGCCAGGCTGCCTGGCCGACGAATCGTTTCGCATCCTAAGGAATGCGATAACTCTAGAATTTCCTCACTGTCAGACGTAACAGCAAGTTGATCAATAATTTTGGAGTTACGCGCGGCCTCAATCGTCCACTGTATCAGTGGCTTACCTGAAAGCTTCTTGATATTCTTCCCAGGAATTCCTTTGGAACCGCCTCTTGCAGTAATTAAAGCTATAACCGATTTTCCCTCAAGCATGTGTGAATTCCAGGTCTTTAAAGTGCTTCTGGCTTGGCCGTTTCCAAAGATCCCGACGGAGAACTTCAATAAACAGTTCCGCACTCTTCCCGTCACCGTAACGGTGCGTCACTTCAAAAGGTCCCGAAGAAACAGCTTGATTTATCGATTCCGTAATTGCTTCAACAGTGAATTCTGTATTGAAAATAGAATGGTGATGAAATCTGTTATGTTGACGATTCCCAATATTCACGGTAGGAACACCATAAATAGGTGCTTCATGGATTCCAGCACTCGAATTCCCAATAATATAACTTGAATTTTTCAATAACGTCAGAAAATGCTCGAATCTGAGTGAAGGGAACATTCTAAACCTAGGATTCGCCTCGATGCGTTGATAAGCTTCAAATATGAAACCTGACCCTTGGTCGTTATTCGGATAAATTACTATGTATTGATGACCAGTCCGTTCGAGAGCATCTACAAACTGATTGGCATGACGTCTCTGGGACGCCAACTCCGTTGTCACTGGATGCAATATTGCTATCGCGTAAGTTTCAAATGGTATCTCGTATCGTGCCAAACTCTCACTAACCGTGGGTAAATTGGCAGACAGCATAACATCAACATCTGGAGACCCAATAACAGCAATAGATTCGGAGTCCTCGCCTAGCTGAATTAGTCGCTTCCTGGCAACGTCACTAGCAACGAAATGAAAATGTGAAAGCTTCGAAATTGCATGCCGCATCAATTCATCGACTGTGCCTGAAACCTCTCCACCTTCTACGTGAGCAACAAGCACATTGCGAAGCGCACCGACTGTGGCTCCTGCCAATGCTTCTACCCGATCGCCATGAACGACAATAAGATCTACGCTATTTTCATGTAGATAACGGCTGACACCTGTAATAGTGTTCGCCAATATCACTTCCATATCCTCGCCTTCCACTTGATTCATATACTGGAAGACATTAGAAAACCCCGACTTATATAATTCATTAATTGTTGAGCCATATTTTGATAGAAGATGCATTCCTGTTGCAAATACAGAGTATTGTAAATTCGGCTCAGTTCTTACTTTCTCAATAAGCGGCTTTAATTTTCCAAAGTCAGCTCTTGTACCTGAAATAAAGAGTACTTTCTTCATCAATCAACATCCTTCCAACCAAGATGTTCATCACAATCGAGGTCTCTCTTCACTTTTCTTCCAATTAGGTCATAGTAGTTTTCGGCCGGAATCTCTCCCTTACCGGGGCGTTTAACCCAAATATTGTCTTCCGTTAACGAATCGCCCTTTTCAATTTTTTGTGTTGTGACGACTGTCGCAAATGCAAAATCGCTCGTTACTTTCTCCTCTTTTGCTGCTTCTTTTATACCACCCCGCATCTGCCAAATTAAGCCTGCTCCTGCAATTAGCTCGTGCGCAGCATTCTCATCCATGGAATTAATGATATCAGGCCCAGGACGATCCATTCGGTCAGTAAAATGCCTCTCTAAGATCGAGGCTCCAAGAGCAACTGCAGCGAAACATGCGTGATTCGTTACCGTGTGGTCAGACAGGCCTACCACCAACTCTGGAAATTCATCTCGCATTTGGGTAAATGCACCTAGTCGTACCAGATGAGGAGGCGTCGGGTAGAGATTAGTGGTGTGCAAGATTGCGAGAGGTACGTTGTGGCTTTTAAAAATTTTTACAGCTTTTCTTATACTTTCAAGGTCATTCATTCCGGTGCTTAATATCACCGGCTTCCCCATCTTCGCAATATGCATCAACAACGGATAATTGTTACACTCACCAGAACCTATTTTGAAGGCATCTACGTTCATTCTTCGAAGGCGATCAGCAGCCGCACGTGAAAACGGGGTACTTATAAAAGTCATGCCTTGTGACTCTACATAATCTTTAAGAGCAATTTCATCTGGCTCGGATAAACTACAACGCTCCATTATTTCATATATAGACACATCCGCATTGCCTGGTATAACCTTCTTGGCCTCGGAACTCATTTCATCTTCTACTACGTGGGTTTGATGCTTTACTATTTCAATACCGGCACGCTTTGCTGCATCAACCATCGCCTTTGCAGTGCTCAGAGAGCCCTCATGATTTATACCAATCTCAGCGATAATAAGTGGCGGATGATCAGCACCAATGGTGCGATCTGCAATTTTGAAACTAGGATTCTGAGTCACTCGAAACCTCCTTAGGTAAGCTTAGATCTGACTTAAGTGTTTTACTAGCTATGATCAACCATGGCCTTAAACAATCGGTTATTTTCAGCTAGTGAATTGTAGGTGCCTTGGTCGACAACCTGACCATTCTCAATAACATAAATTAAGTCGCAGTCTTTTACAGTTGCTAGTCTGTGAGCAATCATGACAATTGTTTTCTTACCCGAGAAATCATTTATTGCTTCCATTATTTGCTTTTCGGTAATGCCATCAAGTGCGCTTGTGGCTTCATCCAGGATCAACACCGAAGCCTCATGATAGAGCGCCCGTGCTATGCCTATTCTCTGCTTCTGGCCGCCTGAGAGCTGTACGCCACGTTCGCCAACGCTTGTATCTAGACCCTGTTCCAATCTATTGACTAGGTCCTCCAAATGAGCAAGCCTCACAGCCTCGGCCACTTTATTCTCGTCAATGTTTTTAGACGGCAATCCAAATGCAATGTTCTCTCTAATGGTCCCATCTGCCAGATAGATTGACTGAGGCACAAATCCTATTGCTGTCTGAAACGACTGCACGTTGCCTTCATCTATTTTTACACCGTCAATTTCAAGCGCACCTATTTCTGGCTTTATTAGACCAAGCAAGATGTCAATTGCCGTGGATTTTCCAGAACCCGACGACCCAACAATTCCAATCGTTTTATTGACGGGAACCACCAGATGTAGGTTATCTAATGTAAAGTTTGTTTTCCCCGGATACCTAAACGACACACCATTTAGTTTGATTTCTCTTTCTATTGGCAATTTTTGTTTCTCATTAATACCGTTGCAGTTCCGTATAGAAAGTGCCTGGCGACTCCCTCGCAAATCAGATTCTATTTTTTCGAAAGCTGAAATATTTCCCTTTATCTGGGATGCACTCATATAAATTTGTTGCATAGCGGGCAATAGTTTAAAACCTGCCATTGCATAAACTGACAATATAGGAAGCACATTACCGAGGTCGCCTGAATGCTGCACCAATAAATACAACACTAAAAGAATTATTGATCCAAAAGCAATCAACTCCATCGCATATCTAGGCACTTGGCTCAATGCCTGGTTGCTACCTTGAGCGATTGCAAACTCGCTCGAAGCATCCTCAAAACGGTTAATTAAGTGAGCTTGTCTAGAAAGTAGCAATATGTCCTTGATGCCGCCAAATCCTTCATTTAATAATTTGAATCTCAAATTCTGTGATTCGGATATACGGGATCCATTTTCAGTTAATTTTCTTCGCACTATTACGTAAAGTAGAAAGTAGCTTCCCAGAAATATTCCTGCACCGCTTAGAGCTACAAGCGGGCTATATATAACAACCACCAAAATTACCAACAATACAAGCACGATCTTTGCATTCATTTGGAGAACAGGTCTTATGACCATATTAGTTATTCTCAGACACTCTTGAGATATCTTATTTGTAAGTTCGCTACTCGTATTTTCGGTATGAAACAACCAGGGTTGATTCATATAATAGCGAAAAAGTGCTTCACTGAGCTCCGCACCAACTTTTGCACCATAAACTGAAAGTTTCCACATGGTATAAGTTGAGATTACTGTCGCTAAAAAAAGCACTATTAATACTGAGAATCCCGTCCACATTAAAAAATGATAGGGAGAGGGCGCACCGGTAAAACTATATATGTCTGCCAAAATACCTTGGCCTTCTAAACGGCTGACATCGCCAACGATCGCCATAAAGGGACCTATAGCTAATATACCCGCAATTTCAGCGAACGCCATTAAAGTCACCAAAACTTGGAGAAGAAGCAATTTTCTCTTTTGTGTTGGTGTTAAAAGTTGAAATAAAATTTTTAGCTTTTCAGTCATACATTTTCTCTGGGCTTACTCTTTTAGCTAGTAGAATATGTTTTATTTATGAACTGACTCTAGAGCTCGGGAAGCTAGAAAGATGTCCCAGAAATGCTTACAGTAGTATTTTTTTTCCATTCTTGAAGCATCTAACATTCTCTTCGAATAGAGTCGTCTATATCGTAGGCTATAATTCGAGACGAATATTTCGGCACCAGATTACTTCTTCAAAATAGACGTTTTGATGCTAACTCTCGGTCAATTGATCTCTTACAGTGCCAACGAATTCCGCAATGAACGCCAACACGACACCACCGAGGAGGCCGAAGATAGTGAAGAATACTAGAATTTCGAACGTACTAAGATTCGTTGTTTCATTGCCTTGACGGGCTAACACAATAACTTCTGTCTCGCTCAGTGAATCTAACTGCTCTTCGATTTCTGCTTTCCTCCCATACGCATCGACCAACGCCGGCCCGCTGTTCTCTCCGGCTTGCAGCACAGTAACCGTTTCTTCCACTGAAGCTTTTCTAATTTCCAGTTTCTGTTTTTCTCTCGTCAATAACGCGTTGTGGCGGGCTTGTATTTGTTCAATCAAATGCTGGTGCACGTTCTTTACTATGTCTGAATGCCCGGCCACGCCCTCAGAAACCAAGCGCACCAAGCCTGTGTTTTCTGGGTTAACAAACTGAACGGTGAAAGGGAGATTTTCACTGGTCTTCTTCCGATACACAGCCTCTTTCTCCGGAAACCAGCGGTTTTCAAGAGTAGCGATGGTTATTGCTGGCGGCTCCAGAAACTCATCGGAATTTTTTTCAGCGATCTGGAGCAGGCTGGTGTACTGGTAGGTATCTTCTGTCACAAAGGCGTAAGCAAACCCTGCCAGGATGCAGACGAGAAAAACCGCATAGAAAACACGACGGCGCTTTATAAAGGTCGCGGCCAGGTCCACCAGGCTGATTTCGTCGTCGTAGTGTTGGCTTTGTGTACTGCTCATCAGGTGGTTCCGAGATAGTTATTATATTTGTCAGGCACGCTACCGCCCCGCTGGTCGCATTGTATGCGTCAGGCTTTGGTGCCCAGATGGCGCTTGGTGGCCCGTTTTAAAAATAGCCGACGATTCTACGTTTAGCCGCTCCGTTTTTCAGTTACGCTTTGTTTGGATTCCGGCTGTTCCGGACAAATGCCCCTACAAAAACACCAAACACACCCAGCATTCCACCTAACATAACAGCAAGTATGACGATCAGCGCCCGTTTCGGTTCGCTTTTTTCCTGAGGAACAACGGCAGGGTCTACCGTTTTGAAGATGTATTCACGTTGGGCGTTGGCCAGCATGACAGTGCGTGTTTCTGTTTCTATGAGCTGGTAAAACACTTGCTGCATGCCGGCGATGTTGGTTTCGCGCAGCTTGTCTTCCAGGTAGGCGATGCTGGCTTCGGCTTCTTGTACATCTTGGGCGCGCATGTGTTCGTTGATATCTTGTACGAGCTTGTCTAACCAGTCTTTTGCGGCGACTGGGGAGAGGCTTTTGATACTTATGGTGACCATGCCGGTTTCTTTGTTTTCGCTAAGATTTAGGAGCTGGCGGAAGGCTTTTACCAGATCCCAGTCTGTGGGTTTAAGGGCCTTTCCATCCTCATTTTCGAGCCATTCGTTCGCTTCCGGGTTGTAAGCCTTCTGGTTTATTACCCAGCTCTCATTGGCCATGTTCCATGCTTTGGTGGCCATGAGTGGCACTGCTAATTCGTGGCGATGAATGAAATCAGTGAGGAATGCGCGGGATTGCAGGGTTTCTTTGGCTAGTACGGTTTTGTTGGCGCTGCCTCCGCCACCAAGGTTAACGCCGGCCAGGCTGGCCAGACCGCTGAGTTGGCCGCTGATTCGGCTGCCGCCTTCGTTTTGGGCTGGGGCTAGCAGGGCGTTGGCTTGGTAGATATTTGGTTGGCTCAGGGCGTAGAAGACGCCTACTGCGGCGAAGACGATGGTGAAGAGAATTATTATCCATTTGCCTCGCCATAGGGTGGCGAAGAGTTCTCTTAGGTCTATTTCGTCGTCTGGGTAATGTGTTGTGGTTTGTTCGGCCACGGATATTGTTCCTTGGTTTAGCTTGGGTGCCTTGTGGGTCAGACCGCGTAAAGTCAGACCCTGGCCGTTTGTTTGCTCGGCCGCGATTTTCGTGCCTTTGTCTGGTTTAGTGCCTGGTGGGTCTGACCCCGTTCGGGGTCAGACCCTGGCCGTCGACTCTGGTCGCGGATATTAGAGGTTGCCTACGGCGGCGGCGCCCAGGGCCATTTGGTAGACGATCTGGCTTACGTTGGTCCAGAGTTCGAGTTGGTTCAGGCGGTCTACGTCTATGGGCATGATGATGGTGTCGCCGGGTTCGAGTTGCTGGCTTCTGCCGCCGAACCAGCGGCTGCGCTGGGGCAAGGTTACGGAGCCGTCGGCTTTGACTACGTAGACTCGGCTTGCGTCTGCCTGGCGGGTGGGTCCGCCGGAGCGTTCAAGGTAGTCATCCACGGTCAGGCCAGTTTGGTGCAGGTGGCTGGTGGGGAATTGTACTTCGCCAAATACCGAGACGGCCTGGGGGATGGTGGGTACGGTCAGGCGGTCGCCGTCCTGCAGGCGGATAGTTTGGTAGTTTTCGTTGTCCAGAACGGCAGCCAGGTCGATGACCATTCGGCCTAAGGGGCGGCTGTTCTGAACGTCCTCGAGCAGGCCTTGCACTTCCTGAACACGCTCAGCGTTTTGGCCACCGAAGCTGTCGCCTTCCAGCTGAACGCCGAGCAAGTCGCCTTGCAGACGTTCCTCTGCTTCACGCAGGCGCTGAGCTTCCAGTTGGCGGAGTTTTTCACGGGTGAATACCGCACCACGGGGGAAGGCGTTGTTGGTGAGGCCGCCGGCTCTTGCCAGCACATCTTCAAGGGTTTCGCCATCGCGGAAGGTGTATTCGCCGGGATAGCGCACTTCACCCTCAAGGGCAATAGTGCGGGTTTTGGCGAAGTCCGGGATGGATTTGATCAGGATGGTATCGCGGCTTTGCAAGTCAATGTCTGCGTTGCCAGCCATGGCCTCCGCCAGATTGACATTAAGGATACTGGTCTGGCCGCCACCACTATCATCGGTGGTGTACCTGGCGACTTCGGCCTGATACAGAGAGGCGGAGTCTTTCAGGCCGCCGGCCACGAAGACGGCATCGGCCAGGCTGCGGGTAGCCGGCATGGGGTATTCGCCCGGGTAGCGCACGGGGCCGCTGATGCGAATGGTTTGCTGGGGGCTGCCGGGCTTGGCCTGGGCCTTCAGACGCTGAATAATTGGCGCAAACAGGTTGTCCCGGGTGAAGCTTTCCGGGCCTTGTTCCTCGTTGATTGAGTCTGACGTTGCAAGCCTGCCATTTGCCCGCCGTTCTTCCAACGCCCGCTCGCTGGCCCTCTCATTCGCCTGTTCAATGTCCACTTTGCCGGCATCGGCGAAGAAGAACAGTCGGTCTCGCTCTTCCAGCACCAAGTCGTGCTCGCTACCCGGCCGGCGCACCGCGTCTCTCAGGCGCAGGTTAAGTACGGAGATGGTGTCGTCTTCGGGATCTGTGCGCACAATGGCGGCATATTGCTTGTCTGCCACTGGTAGCAAGTCGGCATCCAGATTGCGGATCAGTGAGCTCACGCGCATACCCGGCATCCAGGCAAACTTGCCGGCGCGGGTGGCGGCGCCTTTGATTTCAACGTACTGCCCGGTAATGTCTGAGATAGAGGGTATTCGAATTCGGTCGCCGGCTTGCACGCGGGCGTTCCGGCCCTGCTGGGCGGTGTAGTCTGCCTCTGCGATTATGCGAAGGAAATCCTGGTTGGTGCGCTCGATGTTTATGCGCTGAGGATAGGCCTGCGAGGTGAGGCCGCCGGCCATGCGCACCAGGTCGGCCAGGGTGTTGTCGCCTTTGAGTTCGTACAGGGCTGGGCGGTATACCTCGCCTTCTATGCCGGCACGCTTGCCCACGGGTGGGATAAAGATGACATCGCCCGGCTGCAGGCGATTGTCTGCGCTGCTGTCGCCTTTTTGCAAAAGGTCATACACATCCAGCGTGCCTACCAGCTTGCCGTTGCGTTTGTGCTGTACATTCCGCAGGGAGCCGTTCTGTTTGATGCCACCGGATACATAGAGTGCGTTGGTGATGGTGGATAACGAGCTGACGCTGTAGGAGCCGGGGTTGCGGGCCTCGCCCAACACAAACACGCGCATACTGCGCAATTCACCCAGGGTGACAGACGCCTCTACCCCGATGTACTGCTCCGAGATTCGCTTGCGGATTTGTTGGCGGGCTTCATCGAAGCTCAGGCCGGCCACGGTGACCGGGCCGGAATCCGGGAAGCTGATGGTGCCATCGCGGCTGATGGGCAGTTCCAGGTTCTGGTTCTGGTTGCCCCACATCTGGATGCGCAGTACGTCGCCTGGACCCAGGGTATAATTCGAAGGTATGGGTATTTCTGTTACCGGTGCAAAGGTACTGGGGTTGCCGGCGAAGAGGTCGTAACCGTAGGGTTTCAGACCGCCGTTTTTCTCAGCCTGCTCATCTTCCTCTTCCTTCTCGGCGCGAGCTCTGTCGCGCTCGTCGTCCGTGATACTGGTTACCGGCTCTACCACATTGACCTGTTCCGGGCGCTGGTTGGTGCGCTGGCTGCCGGTGATGCTGTTGATATCCACTCCGTACTGCCTGGCCAGGGCTTCCTGCTGCGCCTTGGGGAGCTGCTTGAACTGTTCAATCTGAGCCGGGCTGATGGATTGGGCTTGGGCAGCCAGGGGGAATAGCAGAGCTAAAGGAATCAGAAGTTTTTTGATATTCACTGAGTCGGGTCCGGGATGTCTGAATTAGAAGCGGTAAGTCCAGCTGGCGCCAACAGACCACTGGTCCTTTTCGCCGCTGATGTACTCAATTTTCTTGTCGGTAACCTGAAGGGTTAAATCCAGCCAGCCGCTGAAGGCTCTGGTGCCATAACCAAGGTCGACAATGGCCACCTTTTGACTGGCTGCCGGAGCGGTGTAGAAAACGTCTTCATTTGGCGTGACCGCTCTATTACCACCGTCTTTGTTGAGTTCGGCGTAGCTGGCTTTGGCCGTAATATTGCTGCCGTTATCCAGAAAGTGATAAGCCCCCAGTGTGACAGCCTCGGCATCACCATCAAAACCGGTGGCCATATTGCGGCCGTAGTGGCGGTAGCCGGTGCGGTAGCGGCTGTGTTCGTAGGTGATGTTGGGTATGGCGCTGCCCAGGAAATCGTCGGCCTGGGTATTGGTATACTCAGCAAACCATTGCTGGTCACCGTTGAGCAACTGGCTGGTCCAGTCGGCGCCCATCAGCCAGGATTTACGGGCCGGGAAAGCACCGGCTTCGTCTTCGCCCATCATTTGAGCATAGAGGCTCATGGATTGCTGGCCGACGGCAAACCCGTAGCGCGCATCGATACTGGCAAGCTGATTGCCGGGATCGTCCTCTTCCAGCTGGCCGTTATCCCGGCCAATGAGCGCGTTCCAGATGGTAGAGGCGCCTTCCGGGCGGCCTTCGCCACCGAACATGATGGCCCGGGACAGGCCGATATCAAGGCCATCAACCGGGCGGAAGGTAAATCGCATGCCGATCAGCTTGGCATCGGGTACGGCCCGGTCGCTTTCATATTGGCCGGCCAGCAGAGTGAAATCCCAGGGACCAATCCAGCTTAACCAAGGCGTTTCGAAAGCGCGGGTGTCGTTGCGGTTGACCCACACAGACGGCACCGGGCGCGCATTATTCGAGAGAATCAGACTGGACTGCCACCCCGGGCCCCACCAGCGGTCGATGGCGCCCGCGCCGAACACCCAGTTGCTGGCGGTAGCGGCCAGGTAGGAGCCGTCTAACCGGAGCTCTTCGTCGTCATCTGGGTTGTGGGCGTAAGTCGGATTGAGGCCCATGGCCCAGACATCGCCCTGCCATTGCAGATTAAGGCTAGTGCCGGCTTTGGCTAATGAGTTGGCCTCAAAGCCCGTCACCCCTGGGATTTCAGACTGGGCATTTATGTTGAACTCACCGCGCAAACCCGGAGAGGCTTGCTCTTCTCGCTCGAACCGAAGGTATGCGGCCGCCATGCCACTGGCCTGCTGATCCGACCGAAGGTTGCTGTGAATGCCGCTATCGACAGCGCTCCACATGATCGGCCAGGTGGTGACTGAACGATCCATATGGCCGCGGTCTGCAAGCTTTTGCGCAGCAAAGCGGGCGCGGGGATCGCCTGGTTCAAGCCAGGGCGCTGCGGCCAGGGAAAAACTGCTCAGGCACGCTACCGCCCCACCGACCAGGGCCCAGTGTTTTGAGGTCATAAGATGTTAATTTTCTGAGGACAAGGGGAAAACGATAAAAAAGCGGGGAAGGTTCCCAACGCAATCCTTGTCAGGTTGTGTGTGTTGCATTTCAGAAGTGTGACGATTCTACGCCAAGCCAAATGACACGCAAGTGACAAAAGGTCGGACACGCCCGGAATCAGACACCTACGCGTGTAAAGAATTGTCAAAACCTGGAAAATGCAACCAACCTGATCACACTTTCAACATATTTCCGCAATTCGGGGTCAGACCCAAGTGCATTTGATGCCGCCAAATGCACTTGGGTCTGACCCCATGCAGAGATCATCTGCGAATCACCGAAACCGGCACCTTCACCTGCTGCTGCTTTTGCATGAAGGTGATCAGCACGATGGCGCGTTCTTCACCGTCATAGGCCTGAAAGATGGCTGCAATGCCTTTGAAGGGGCCGTCCTCCAGCTCGATGGGCTCGCCAGGTTTGATGCCACCCTGCTCGGCCACTTTATCCATGCTGGCTTTGATGTGCTCGATCACTTCATCCTCAATCGCCGCCGGCTTGTTGGCAAAACTGACCACGCGCATCACGCCGCGAGTCGAGCGCAGCTTGCCCCACATGGGATCGGACTGATCCAGGTTGATAAAAATATAGCCCGGAAACAGCGGCTCCAACTTTTTCGTGCGCTTGCCAGCCTTGATCTTCTCTACCTCGATTTTCGGGTAGAAACAGGCGATCTCCTGATTCTGCAAATGCAGAACCGCCCGATCGCCTTGGGCTGGCTTATGTTGAAGTGCGTACCACGTCATAAAACACTCATCTTTAATTCGGGGTCAGACCCAAGTGCATTTGGCTTGAACAAATGCACTTGGGTCTGACCCCACTGGAAAAGTTAGTCCGCTACAGATACCAGCTGCCCGCAGCAACAAAATGCGGATTCAACACATCTTGCTTGCCGTATTTCAGCGGCGTGCCGTCCAGGGATTGCACCTTGCCGCCCGCCGCCACCAAGACTGCGTGCGCAGCCGCGGTATCCCACTCACAGGTGGGCCCCATCCGAGGGTAGATGTCCGCATGCCCTTCGGCGATACGGCAAAACTTCAGGGAGCTACCGGCCTGAACGGTTTCGTGTGGGCCCAGCGTATCGATAAATTTGCGGGTTTCTTCGTTCAGATGATTTTTGCTGGCGACAACACGCAGACTCTCCCGAGGCTCCGCCACACGAATGCGATGAACGCGCCCTGTGCGATCGCGCCTGTGGGCACCTTCACCCTTTAGGCCCCAGAATGCTTCTTTGAGGGCTGGCGCAGTGACCACGCCCATCACTGGCTCACCATCTTCTATCAGCGCTATGTTGACGGTGAACTCGCCTGTGCGCTGGGTGAAATCTTTAGTGCCATCGATCGGATCGATCAGCCAGAAACGGCGCCAGTGTTTGCGCTCTTCCCAGGGGATTTCTGCGCCCTCCTCCGACAGTATTGGAATATCCCGGCTGATATTTCGCAGGCCTCTCAGGATGATGTCGTGGGCCGCGAGATCGGCGGCGGTGATAGGAGAGTGGTCTTCTTTGTAGTTCACTTTGAAATCGGAATGGTAGATGTGCAGAACTTTCTCGCTGGCTTCATCCGCCACTTTAATCACTTCGGGGAGTATAGAGCTGTAATACATGGTTGCATCCTGCTAGACCGCTTCTAACGTAATGGTAGCAAATTTTGGGGTCAGACCCGTGTGCATTTGATGTGACGAAATGCACACGGGTCTGACCCTAACTTGAAATAAAACGGTGGGTGGGGCAGATTACCGGGCTTACAATAATATTCACAAGGAATGTGAGATGCCCCGCCGACCACGGATTTGCCCGGCCGGGATGCCCCAGCATGTTATTCAACGGGGCAATAACCGGCAGATTTGTTTTCAGGATTTGGCCGATCGCGCCGCCTATGCGATGTACCTTTCGCGTTATCAACGCAAGTTTGGGGTGGACATTCACGCCTGGGTGTTCATGACCAATCACACCCACCTGCTGGTGACGCCCCACACTGACGACGGGCTTTCGGCGTTCATGAAGTCTGTAGGGCAAAGTTATGCGCAATATTACAACGGCAAGTATGAGCGATCTGGCACTTTGTGGGAGGGTCGATTCAAGTCTTGCCTGGTCGATACTGACCAGTACTTTTTGCAATGCCAACGCTATATAGAGCTGAACCCGGTCAAGGCCGGCCTGGTGGATTACCCCGGGGACCATCAGTGGTCCAGTTATAACTGCCACGCCTATGGCATGCGCTCCAAGCTGCACACACCCCACCCTTGCTACCTGGCCTACCAGCCAGATCCCGAAAAGCGCTTTGTCAGCTACCGCTCGTTTTTCTCCAATCCAACTCCGGATGGAATGGATGAGCAGATTCACTATGCGGCAATCTCTGGCAAGCCGTTGGGGTCTGAGGAATTCCGGGAGCGAATTAAGACGAAATTTGGGGAATTCTGATTTGGGGTCAGACCCATGTGCATTTGATCGGGTGAAATGCACTTGGGTCTGACCCCCTTATCTGGCGCAGGCAGAAGGGTGGGGTCAAACCCCTGCGGGGTTCGACCCCTTAGTAGCCTTCTAACTCAGATTTCAACTTCTTCGAAGAGCTCTGGTACTTCGGCATCCCAGCCGAATTTTTCGGTGATGTGTTTGCGCATGGTGTCGCTGGCGACGGCTTCACCGTGGGTGATGTAGACCTTTTCGGGTTTTAGGCTGCCCTGTTCCAGCCAGGCCAGGATTTCGTTGTAGTCGCCATGGGCACTCATGGAATCGAGGTTGTGAATTTCGGCTTTGACCGGCCAGTACTCGCCGTGAATTTTCACGGATTCCGCCCCGTTAACCAGTGCATCACCGCGAGTGCCCGGAGCCTGGAAGCCCGCAAACACAACGCTGTTTCGAGGGTTGGGCAGCAGCGTTTTCAGGTGATGCAATACCCGACCACCGGAGGCCATACCGCTGGCCGAAACGATCACACAAGGGTAACGCACGGCACCCAACTCGATGGACTCATCAACCGTGCGGACAAACTGGGTTTTGTCGTCAATCAATTCGCACTGACTTTGGTTAAGCTTGTGCTCTTTGTGGTGCTTGATAAACGCTTCCGTCGCTTTAATGGCCATCGGGCTGTTCAGGAACACCGGCAACTTCGGAATCCTACCCTGCCCCATGAGTTTATGTATCACGTACAGCAGCATCTGCGCGCGCCCAACCGCGAACGCGGGCATGAGCGTGATGCCACCACGGCCGGCGGTTTTGGTGATGATGTCTTCAAGGTCTTTTTCCGGATCGGAATCGCCGTGGGTGCGGTTGCCGTATGTGGATTCGCACACCAGCACATCGGCATGTTGCAGTGGTTCTGGCGGGCGCATGATGATGTCGTCCTGCCGACCAACATCGCCGCTGAACACGACAGTACGATCCGACCCCTTGTGATGAACGTGCACACAGGATGAGCCCAAAATGTGCCCAGCCGGAGTGAAACTCACTTCAAAGCCTTTTACGGGCTCGAACGTCTCGTGATAGTGCAAAGATTCAAAGTGCTTCAATGCCTCCATCGCGTCTTTGACGGTGAACAGCGGCTCGGGTTTTTCGTGCTTTGAGAACTTCTTGCGAAAGGCGTATTTGGCGTCTTCTTCCTGTAAGTAACCCGCATCTGGCAGCAGCACCTTACACAGTTCATGAGTGGCCTTGGTGCAATAGATTTTGCCTTTGAAGCCATTCTTCACCAACGCCGGCAGATAGCCGGAGTGATCAATGTGAGCATGGGTAAGCACCACCGCATTGATACTGGATGGATCTACCGGAAAGGTCGCCCAGTTTCGCCGCCGCAGGGTTTTCACACCCTGGTACATGCCGCAATCCACCAACAAACGATGGCTGTCATCAGAAAGCAGATAGCGTGAGCCTGTCACCGTGCCGGTGCCACCGAGGAATCGAAGTTTCATAGACATTTAAATCCTTGTCTGGTGGGTGATGCTTTCAGCTTAGCTTATAAAACCATTCAGAATACTGATGCGGGTCAGACCCGTGTGCATTTGGCGGGATGAAATGTACTTGGGTCTGACCCCATTCATATGGGTGGGGTCTGACCCCGTTCGGGGTCAGACCCCCTCGTAGCCAGCTTCTTCGTAGCCTCAGGCTTTGAAGCCTTTGCCTACCAGGTACACTTCACGGGATCGGGATCTTGAGGAGTCGGGTTTGCGGACGACGACTTTGTCGAAGACTTCTCGCACGGCTTTGATGTAGTCGTCGTAGCCTTCGCCGTGGAAGACTTTGGCGACGAAGCTGCCTTTGGGTTTGAGCACCTGACAAACCATGTCGAGAGCCAGTTCGATCAGGTACATGGAGGCGGCCTGGTCGGCGGCGTTTACGCCGCTGATGTTGGGGGCCATGTCTGAGATGACGACATCGGCTTTGGCACCGTCGAGGGTGGCCATGATCTGGTCAAACACGTCCTGTTCGGTGAAATCGCCCTGGATGAACTCTACCCCGGCAATGTTGTCCATGGGCAGGATGTCGGAGGCGACTACCCGGCCTTTGTGGCCCACCAGATTGGCGGCCACCTGTGACCAGCCTCCCGGGGCGGAGCCCAGATCGACCACCAGCATGGTGGGCTGAATCAGGCGGTCTTTATCATTGATTTCCAGCAGTTTGTAACTGGCACGGGAGCGATAGCCGTCCAGCTGTGCCTGTTTTACAAAGGGATCGTTGACGTGCTCTTCGAGCCAGCGGTTACTGCTTTTGGAACGGGCCATGAGTTGCCATCTGTTAACTGCGGAAAGGTTGCATTGTACGCTGCGGCCGACCTTCCCGCAAAAGCCTCCCTCACGTTGCCACCCGCACCTCCCCAAACCTGACAAGCATCGGGCGCCGAAGTACAATGGCCGCATTTCTCCCAACACTTTCTGACCGAAACCCGCCGGGCTCTGGCCTGACGGCAGGAAACACCATGATTCGCGTTACCGAACTGGCTTTACCCCTTGATCATCCGGAAAATGCCCTGCGCGCCGCCCTGCTCCAAAGATTGCAGCTTCGCGATGATCAACTGCTGAGCTTTACCGTGTTCAAGCGCAGTTACGATGCTCGCAAGAAGAACTCGGAAATCAAGTTTGTCTACATCGTCGACCTGGCCGTTCAAGACGAAGCTACCGTGCTGACCCGTTTTGCTGATGACAACCACGTACGACCAGCGCCGGATACTGCCTATTACCCGGTCGGGCAGGCGCCCGCCAATCTGCAGGAGCGCCCCATCGTGGTTGGCCTGGGGCCATGCGGCCTGTTTACCGCGCTGTTGCTGGCACAGATGGGATTCCGACCAATTGTTTTAGAGCGGGGCAAGGATGTTCGCCGCCGCACCAAAGACACCTGGGCCCTGTGGCGCAAAAAGAAGCTTTCGCCGGAATCCAACGTGCAGTTTGGTGAGGGCGGCGCCGGGTTGTTCTCCGATGGCAAACTGTACAGTCAGATCAAAGACCCAAAATTCTATGGCCGCAAAGTGATGGCGGAGTTTGTCAAAGCTGGCGCGCCGGAAGAAATCCTCTACGTCAGCAAACCGCACATTGGCACCTTCCGGCTGACCGGCGTGGTGTCTCAGATGCGGGACGAAATTATCAGTCTGGGCGGCGAAATCCGCTTTGAGCAGAAAGTCACCGATGTGATTCTGGAAGATGGCCAGGTGAAGGGCGTCGAGCTGGCCAATGGTGAACGTTTAACCAGCCGGCATGTGGTAATGGCGCTGGGCCACAGTGCCCGTGACAGCTTTCGCATGCTGCACAAGCGGGGCGTGTACCTGGAGGCCAAACCCTTTGCTATCGGCTTTCGCATCGAACATCCGCAAAGCCTGATCGACCGCGCCCGACTCGGCAAATACGCGGGCCACCCAGCGTTGGGTGCGGCGGACTATAAACTGGTGTATCACGCCAGCAATGGTCGCGCGGTTTACAGCTTCTGCATGTGCCCGGGCGGCACCGTGGTAGCGGCCACCTCTGAGCCGGGGCGAGTGGTTACTAACGGCATGAGCCAGTACTCCCGCAACGAACGCAACGCCAACTCCGGCATTGTGGTGAATATCGACCCTGAAGAAGATTTCCCGGGCGATGCGCTGGCAGGGGTTGTCTTGCAGGAGCAACTGGAGTCCAAAGCCTATGTTCTGGGCGGCAGTGACTACTGCGCACCGGCGCAACTGGTCGGCGATTTTATCGCTGGCAAGCCGTCCTCCACGCTAGGTGAGGTGGAGCCGTCCTATAAGCCAGGCATTCTGCTGGGCGATCTTGCTCCGGCCCTGCCCGACTACGCGATCGATGCCATCCGCGAAGCCCTGCCGGCGTTTGGCCGACAGATCCGCGGCTTTGACCAGGCCGATGCCATACTGACAGGTATCGAAACACGTACGTCTTCCCCCGTGCGCATCACTCGTGATCGCGACACCCTGCAAAGCCTGAACACCCGGGGCCTTTACCCTGCCGGTGAAGGCGCAGGATACGCGGGAGGCATTCTTTCGGCCGGTGTGGATGGCATCAAAGTAGCGGAGGCCGTCGCCAAAGCAATGCTGGCCGATCTCGACGCCGCTGGGGAAGCCCAACCGTGAAGCTGGACGACATCAAAAAACTGCACCAGAAGAAATATCGCCAGGCCTTCGAGCACTTTTTAGTGGAAGGCGAGCATCTTGTGCTGGAGCTGGAAAAAGCCGCCGCAAGCAACAGCCACTGGGGACAGGCACAACTCTATGTCACTGAGCGCTACGAACACTGGCCAACCCCTGGCCGAAGCATCTGATCAGCGATCGGCAAATGGCTCAACTGGCCGACACTAAAAGCCCGCAAGGCATTCTGGCCGTGGTGCCAATGCCGACGGTTTCAGCGGAAACACCCGCGCCCGGTGAGAGAGCCGTCTACCTGCACGAAGTTCAGGACCCCGGTAATCTGGGCACCATTCTGCGCACCCTAGCCTGGTTTGGCGGCATGCGCTGCCTGCTCAGCCCTGGCAGTGTCGATCCGTTCAACCCGAAGGTCGTCCGAGCAAGCATGGGGGCGATTTTTCATGTGCCGCTGGAAACGGAAGTACCCCTCGCTGCGCTGGCCAGCCGGTACCCCCGCATCGCTTGCCTGGATATTGGTGGAGAAGCCATCGGTAATCCCGCCTTTGCGGACCACGACTGCTACCTGTTCGGCAACGAAGCTCGCGGCGTGCCGGCGGAAGCCCTGAATGAACTCGGCGCCGAGCGCTACACCATTCCCGGAGCGGCCAACATCGAGTCTTTGAACCTGGCTTCTGCGGTAAACATGGCGGTTTATGAGCTCAACCGCAGCGCCCGCGCAACACCAACCTCCGGAACCAAACCATGATCCGCAAGTACGTGATCGCCTTCGTCTCACTGGCGGTATTCCTCGCCTTCATCCTGGCCATGGTGCTGATGGTGCAATTGCACCGCTACGGTATCGCTGTGGATGTCGCCCGCCTCGAAAACCTGCAAACCTGGGCCGGCGACGACGACCAGCGCCAGGCGCAAATGCAACAGTACTTCGAACGCTGCATCTCCAACCACCGGGACCCGGAAGACAAACGCAGCCCTGAACATATTCGCGCATTGTACCAATGTGCCGAACAGCACGGCTCCGCCGAGATCGCCCAATTGGTGAGGCAAGCGCCCAATACCGTAGAGGCCCCGGCACCCCTGCGCTGGTTCTGGTAATCCAGTTGGGGTCAGACCCAAATACATTTGATGGGGTGAAATGTCTTTGGGTCTGACCCCAAATTTTCAGCCGTGATATCCTTGCCGCCCTGTTTCCAGTAGATCCGTTCATTTCCATACAGTTTAGGTTTTTAATATGCGAACGATTATTCGTGCCTTTTTCCGCTTGCTGCGGCTGGTTCTGACTCCCTTTATGCTGCTTTCTGAGAAACTCAGCACACCTAAAGCGATCGGCCGCCCACCTGAGCAGCAAGCGGCTGTCGACGAAGCAACCGCCAAGCTGGCGCTTTACCAGTTTCGCGCCTGCCCGTTTTGTATCAAGGTCCGCAAGGAGATGGCTCGGCTGGGACTGAACATCGAACTGCGCGATGCCCTGCATGATCCGAAACACCGTGAGGCTCTGTTGAATGGCGGCGGCGCCGTTAAAGTGCCCTGCCTGCTGATCAGCGATGACCAGGGTGAGAAGCAATGGATGTATGAGTCTGGCGATATCAACGCGTGGTTGAATAAGAAATTTGGCTAAGGAGCTGTGGTTATGTTGAGCGTAAATGAATATTTCGACGGTAAAGTGAAGTCTATCGCCTTTCAGGGTGAATCCCTGCCCGCTACCGTGGGTGTAATCAGCCCGGGCGAGTACGAGTTTGGTACCAGCAAAAAAGAAGTGATGACAGTTGTCAGCGGCGCGCTGACGGTTCAGTTGCCGGGCAGTGACAGCTGGGCACGGTATGGGGCGGGTAAAGCTTTTGAAGTGGAAGCTAATACTCGCTTCAAGGCCAAGACAGATATCGATACAGCCTATCTCTGCACCTACGAATAGCAGGTCAGAGCGGAACTATTCGCAGGTTATTCAAAAGAGTGGGGTCAGACCCCGTTCGGCGTCTGCCCCTTTGTAGCCTGATAGCTCTATCTGACATCTCAGCACACTTAAAGAACCGTGCAATTACCTGGATTAAAGCTGTCTCGCCACTGGGGAGCGGCGGTTCTATCTATTACGCAGGCCCAGGCGCCCGAGACGGTTCGCTCATGGCGAACAATAACGTTTACCAGAATTGGGTGAGCTTTGCCCCCCATGGTCACTTGAAGGTGACCTGATCCGTCAGCGTTGACCGTGGCGATTTCGGCTACTGGATCGTCAGTCAGATTTGAGGGCGAGTAACCCAAACTTTGGTTGTTCACGCCAGAATTACCGGAAAGGTTTGATTCGAAGCCGGAACGGTAGGCCCCCAACTCGCTAACTGCCCGCGACATCTGGGTTTTCACAACATAGCCCTGATAAAGGGGAATGGAAACAGCGGCGAGAATGCCTATGATGGCCACGACAATCATCAGCTCTATCAGCGTGAAACCTTTGTTGGAGTGTTGCATTACAGCTGCTCTTGTAGATTAACCTAACAAGTGTCAGCAAATTTGGGGCCAATTAAGGTGCTTCATTGAGCTCTTGGGATCCTGACTCCAACACTTCCCTCGGGAAATTGCCATGGAACCAGAATCGGGGCAAAATTCCCTCACCCACTTCGCTGAAATAATGCTCTTCATCGAGGCGCATATCCTCGTAGTACACCCAGACCTCTTTGAGCCACGCCAGCCAGCCTATTGCGATAGCAAAAAGCACCAGCATGGCCAACAAGCGACGCTTTTTGCGCAGTCCAAGCCGACCATCAACAGTCAAAGGCTCATCATCCATCTGAGCTTCTGGCTGGATAAGAGACCAAAAACCGATCAAAACAAATAGACCAATCAGCATCGAGCCAGGCGCCATAAATACTGCTGAAACCCCAGCGTGAAGCAATGCGGCAGAAACAGAGGCTGTGTAACCTGCAAGCAACAGAGCCCGAGTGTTGTCTTCATCCCGCTTATAAACACCCCTGACTTGCCAAAAACACCTGATAGCCTGAGCAACCAAGCCCGCCAAAGCCAAAATCAAAATCCAGCCATATTCGGCAGCCCACATCAAATACATGTTATGAGGGTGGCCCAGCTTTTTGCTGTTCGCATAGGTGCTGGTTATAACCTCATGAGTTAACCAGGATTGAGGGCCCATTCCAAAAGGGAAATTCTGTAAGCTCATGTGCCAGGCCTCAATAAATAGCGGCATGCGCCCAGAGCTATCCGTTTTTAGTGACCTAACCTGCAGCTCATCCACTATAAACGAAGGAATAATCAGAGAGAGGACCACCCAAAACGCAATACCTAGCAGCAAATGCTGTAAAAGCACCTTAGCCCAAGGATAAGCCGTCCGCCCCAGTAGCACCAGAACCAACACAACACCAAACACGATACCCAACATTGAACCGCGGCTAGAGGACATAAACAGAATCCACCACCACAAGCCCGCACCAATCGCCACCAATAACCGCCACAACCTGTGCGCTCCCAGTGGGCCTGCCAAAACCGCCAACGGAAGAAGGGGCAATAGCCAGGTCGCAATGTGGCTCCAGTAGCGAATATTTACAAAACCCCAAGGGAGGAAGTTTACGAGATTGGCGACTTTGTCTGACAGCGCAAACAGGTAAACATTGATCGACATTGCGCCATATATAAAACAGCCTGCTGCGGCTAATACCGAAAATCCAATGGTGTAGTGGGCAGCATTGCGGGAATGGGCAATTACAAGGCCGGAACCACATATCGCAAGAAAGTAAAAAGCGAACATGCCTGGCTCAACCCAGACGTAGTTTTGCTCATCAAAAGGCAATGCCAAGACTAAAAATGCCATGGACACAACAAACGTGGGAGCAAGAATCTTGATATTTTCCTTGTAAATGGCGGAAGAAAAAAGAATCTCGGCAGATATAAATGATAATAGGCCGCATATTAAAACCAATAAAAATCGCTGGTCTGCATACCCCCCAAACGAAAAAGGTGAAAAATCGGAGAAAAGCACTACCACCAGAGCAAGTAGCGAAAACAGGAACAACGAACTTCTAGCCACGCTGATTTTCTTGTGCATCCATTTTACCAATAGAACCTAAATATGAGTTGCACTTGTAGATTCTTGGACCTTAATGATAAGAGCCTTCATGAAATGAAGTGATTATCACGAAGCACGACGTCCAGAACGACAAAAGCCCGGAGATTATCTCCGAGCTTTTGTGTACATTGCCGAGTCAAAGCCCGGCAAAGCAATACTAGATTAGGAGTGAGGACACGCTGTCGGAGCGTAGCTATCCTTCCAGCCTTGCCCAGAAGTTCCGCCAGACAATCCACAGCTCCACGACCCATCTGCACCGCGCGTGAGCGTTACTGTAACGCCTGCAACGTTAGCACCAGCATCCGTTCCAAGAGTACCAGCGATGGTCGGTGTAGCAGTATCACCGCCAGTGATAGTAATTTGGTCTTTACCGGTGTTGGCAAGCAGGTTGGATTGGGTCCAGCCCAGATCCTCTTGGCCGGTGCTAACCGAAGCTGGGGCTACAGATACAATTTCACGGCCTTGCAAAATTGCAGCTTCAGCGCCGGATCGCAAAGAGTTAACCTCGGAAACAACACGCGTGACTTGGCTTCGAGCGGTGTAGTCCTGATACTGAGGAATAGCAATCGCGGCCAAAATACCAATGATCGCAACAACGATCATCAGTTCGATCAAGGTGAAACCTTTCTGACCGTGGTTCATTTTAATTTCTTGCATGTTATCGACCTCTAGAGTTGTCGTTTTCTGATTTTACAGCTCAGGGACGGTGGCGCGTTGCCCCATCACCGCATCGAGCGTGAGGAAAGTTAAGCAGGCACCGTGCCAATTGCAAGATAATGTTAAAAACAAACAGCTATTCAGTGAGTTGAGTGTTTTTGGCAGATCTATCCTATCGATCACACAAGCCCGAATCAGCCCCATGACGTCCAGGACTGACAATCTTTGTCACCCCACACCCCGATTCTGACACGATGCCAGTGGCGACATGTCTTTGAGAAAGATCAAACCTGAGACCCACCCCGCTTTCCAAACTCCGGCCATGCATCTAAACTCTGTGTTCATAAAGACGATATTCAGCCACTTATAAGACTTTCCTCAGAGCATTTATGGCGAGCAGCAACCGAAACGTGACCCTGACGGGCCTTGCCCGTCGATTTGTGGACGACGGACTTCTGGACGAAGATACCGCCAAAGACGCCTTTATTCAGGCCTCCCAGAACCGTATCCCACTTATTACCTACCTGACCCAAAACCAGCTGGCGGACAGCTCCAAGCTGGCGTTTTCTGCTGCGATGGAATTCGGGGTGTCTGTTCTTGACCTCGACTCCTTCCTGCCGGAGATGATGCCAGAGAAGGCTGTAGACGAAAAACTCGTGCGCAAGCACAACGCACTGCCACTTTACAAAAGAGGCAACCGCCTGTTCATTGCGGTTTCAGATCCCACCAATATACAGGCCCTGGACGAGATCAAGTTCAACACGGGGTTGAGCACAGACGCCATTCTGGTAGACGACGCCAAATTACGCTCGCACATCGACAAGTATCTGGAATCTCAGGATTCCACCATGGGCGACCTGGACGACGCCGACCTTGAAGGCGTAGAGACCGAAAGTGGCGATCAGGATGATGACGGCGCTGTCGCAACCACCGAGGTGGACGATGCGCCCATTGTAAAATACGTTAATAAGATGCTACTCGACGCTATTCGCGGCGGCGCGTCAGACATCCATTTTGAACCTTACGAGAAGACCTATCGGGTTCGGTATCGCACGGATGGTATTCTAAAAGAGATTTCCCGCCCCTCCATCAAGTTGGCACCAAAAATTTCTGCCCGCATCAAGATCATGGCGCAACTGGACATCTCCGAGAGGCGCGTGCCACAGGACGGCCGGATCAAGATGAAGCTGTCCAAGACCAAGGCCATCGACTTCCGGATTAACACCTTGCCGACGCTCTGGGGCGAGAAAATCGTTCTGCGGATTCTGGACCCAAGCCAGGCCAAACTCGGCATCGATGTACTGGGCTACGAGGAAGATCAGAAGCAGTTATACATGGATGCCCTCGCACAACCCCAGGGGATGATTCTGGTAACCGGGCCCACAGGTTCGGGTAAAACCGTATCTCTGTATACCGGTCTGAATATTCTGAACACGCCGGGCATCAACATTTCCACTGCGGAAGACCCCGCAGAGATCAACCTGGAAGGCATTAATCAGGTAAACGTGAACACCCGCGTTGGCCTGGGCTTTGCCGAAGCCCTGAGAGCCTTCCTGCGCCAGGACCCTGACGTAATAATGGTAGGTGAGATCCGGGACCTGGAGACCGCCAACATTGCCATCAAGGCTGCACAAACCGGTCACCTTGTATTGTCTACCCTGCACACCAACAGTGCCGCTGAAACGCTCACGCGAATGATGAATATGGGCGTGCCCGCATTCAACATAGCGACGTCTGTGAGCTTGATCATTGCCCAGCGGCTTGGCCGACGGCTTTGCAGCTGCAAACAGCCTTTGGATGTACCCAAAGACGTTCTTTTGAAGGAAGGGTTCACACAAGAACAAATTGATACAGGCTTCACGTTGTACAGCCCCAAGGGCTGTGATAAATGCAGTGGTGGATACAAAGGCCGCGTCGGTATTTACGAGGTGGTCAAGATTACCGATGAGCTGGCGAAGCATGATTATGGAAGAAGCCAGCTCCATTAAAATTGCAAAGCAGGCGCAGGCGGAAGGCTTCCCCAACCTGAGGCAATCAGCACTCCAGAAAGTAATGCAGGGCGTGACCAGCCTTGAGGAAGCCAACCGCGTGACGAAGGATTAAGCATGGCAGAAAAAGCGCAGAAGCTGGAATCGTACGTTTGGGAAGGTAAGGATCGCAAAGGCAACAAAGCCAAGGGCGAGCTGACCGGCTCTAACCTGGCTTTGGTAAAAGCCCAACTTCGTAAACAAGGCATTATTCCGGACAAGGTCAAGAAGAAACCCAAGCCATTGTTCGGCGGCAGCAAAAAAATTACGGCATTCGACATTGCAATGTTGACGCGCCAGCTGGCCACCATGATGAAAGCGGGTGTGCCACTGGTACAAAGCTTTGACATCGTCGCCGATGGCCTTGAAAACAAAGGCCTACAAGACCTCGTAATGAATATCCGGAACGATATTTCCTCTGGTACCGGTTTTGCCGCATCCTTGCGCAAATACCCGAAATACTTTGATAATCTGTATTGCAACTTGGTGGATTCAGGCGAGAAAGCCGGCGCCTTGGAGCAAATGCTGGACAGGATTGCTCTTTATCTCGAAAAGACCGAACTGTTGAAGAAGAAGGTCAAAAAAGCGATGACCTACCCAATTGCGGTAATAGTGGTGGCTATTATTGTCACGGCTATCCTGCTTGTTAAAGTCGTTCCTCAGTTTGAAAGCTTGTTCTCAGGTTTTGGCGCAGAGTTGCCAGTGTTTACTCAAATGGTGGTCAACCTATCAGAGTGGATGCAAACTTGGTGGTTTGTTGTTCTACTGGGTATCGTCGGCACGCTCTTCCTTTTTAAAGAATCCAAACGCCGCTCTCAGAAGTTCTCGGATATCGTAGATAAATATGTTCTCAAGTTGCCCGTTGTTGGCGAGATACTGGACAAATCTGCCGTTGCCAAATTCGGTCGGGTACTTTCTACAACTTTTGCTGCAGGTGTTCCGCTGGTTGATGCTTTGGACTCGGTTGCGGGTGCTACCGGCAACGCCGTGTACCGGGATGCCATCATGAACATCAAGAACGATGTATCCAGTGGTACTCAGCTACAGGCCGCCATGCGCCAACAGGATGTGTTCCCCGTAATGGCCGTTCAATTAACGGCAATTGGTGAGGAATCGGGTAACCTCGACGACATGCTGGAGAAGGTTGCAGTGCATTATGAGGCGGTCGTGGACGATATGGTCGACAACCTGACAACGCTTATGGAACCGATGATCATGGCCGTCTTGGGTGTACTCGTCGGCGGCCTGATCATCGCCATGTACCTGCCAATCTTCCAGATGGGCCAGGTCGTTGGCTGATCACTCTTTTTAGCCTAAGGTCTATCCGATTGCCCCGCCCCGTCCCACACCTACCAGACGCGGCGGGGCCTAATTTCAGCCCAGAACGAGTGTTTTAATGCCTACGCTTGACGTATTCCTCTCCACCCCCTGGTTTCTGTACTCCACGGTCATTTTTTTCTCGCTTTGTATCGGCAGTTTCCTGAACGTGGTTATCCTGCGCCTGCCCAAAATGATGCAACAGGAATGGCGCTGCCAGTGCGAGGAGTTTCTGGAACTGCCGGAGAAACAGCGGAAACCAGGATCGCCGCTGTCTCTATCCAAGCCCGCCTCCACCTGCCCTTCTTGCGGCCATCAGATTCGTGCCTGGGAGAATATTCCTGTGGTGAGCTGGCTGGCGCTGCGGGGTAAGTGTTCTTCCTGCAAGACGCCCATTTCACCGCGCTACCCCGCGATTGAGGCGATCACAGCGCTGTTTTCTGTGTTGACCATTGCCTTGCTGGGACCAACGGAAGCAGCCTTGTGGGCACTGGTTCTGGTGTGGTCGCTGATTGCTTTGACCATGATCGATTTTGATACCCAGCTGCTGCCAGACAGCATGACTCTGCCGCTGATGTGGCTTGGCCTGGTGCTGAACTATTTTGGTGTGCTGACTGATTTTGAAAGTGCGTTCTGGGGCGCGGTGGCAGGGTATTTGTCGCTGTGGTCGGTGTACTGGCTGTTCAAGCTGGCAACCGGTAAGGAAGGCATGGGACATGGGGATTTCAAGTTGCTTGCGGCCCTGGGGGCCTGGCTGGGGTGGCAGTTGTTGCCGGCGGTGATTTTGCTGTCGTCTTTGGTTGGGGCGGTGGTTGGTATTGCGCTGATGGTGTTCAGAAAGCATGGGCGTGAGGTGCCGATTCCGTTTGGGCCTTATCTGGCGGCTGCGGGGCTGCTGGGGCTATGGTTTGGGGATGAGATTTTGGTGATCTGGTTTGGGGTGCTTGGAGTTTGACGGTAGATATGGGTGGGGTCTGACCCCTTAGTTGGATTCAGGGTTGGGAGCATGGCGCTTGAGAAGGGTGGGGTCTGACCCCGTTCGGGGTCAGACCCCTTTGTAGATTGCTGAGCTGGAGGGTGGTTTGAAGATTGTTGGATTGACTGGTGGGATTGGGTCTGGGAAATCGACGGTGGTGCGCATTTTTGGGGATTTGGGCGTGCACTGGGTGGATGCCGATGATGTCGCCCGTGAGGTGGTTGAGCCGGGGACGGATGCGCTGGCGGCCATTGCGGAGCACTTTGGCGCCGATATTCTGTTGCCGGATGGCGCACTGGATCGGGCTGCGCTGCGGCAGCGGGTGTTTGCGAATCCGACCGAGCGAGCCTGGCTTGAAGCGCTGTTGCATCCAGTGATCCGGCACGAGCTGATTCGGCAGCTTTCGGCGGAAGGCGCAGAGGATGGCTATACCCTGCCCTATGCGCTGCTGGTCTCACCACTGCTGCTGGAGACGGATCAGAAAGAGTTGGTCGACCGGGTTCTGGTCGTGGATGTGCCGGAACAGATTCAGATTGAACGCACAATGGCTCGGGATGATAATTCCCGTGAGCAGGTCGAACGGATTATGGCGGCGCAAATGGCCAGGGACGAACGGCGCTCAAGAGCAGACGCCAGTATTGACAACAATCGCCCGTTACAGGATGTGGAGCGACAGGTTTGTGAGCTGCATAATCGGTTCCTGTTTGAGTTTCGCTGAGGAGCCCCGGCTGGCCCGCTGGGCTGCGCCGCTTCTTACCTTTGCTTTACTTGCCTCGTCATACAGTTATTCGGCAGAACCGGTATTTACCGTGCAGGATGCCAGTATTCCTGACCGGTTATCGCCCGCCGCACTACCCTTCTCGTTTTATATCTTTGAGCCCGAAGACTATTGGGCGGAGCCAGTGGACTCCTGGTGGATGAATTTCAGTAACTGGGTGATTCAGCAAGAGCGCAATCATGGCGTCAAAATCCAGCGCCTTGGCGCTTGGGCAGATCGCACCCTGTCGGGTTCCAGCCATGCCCTTCCGGACAATGAAAGTTATCTCCGTGTGGGCTTTGCAACGGAATCCGAATACAGCAACCTCGCCCAATTCAAACCAGAAATTCGATTCAAACTCGATGTGCCGACCACCGAAGAAAAACTTCGCCTGGTTGTTGAGAGCGAAAGCGATGAGCTGGTGCCTTTGTCCGAGCGGGAGCGAGATCGTCAGTTAACCGAACCCGACCGCACAGAAACCGAAACCACGGGTGCTCTGCGTTACCTCTCGCAAGTGGGCGATGCCATCAATCTGTCGACCGACATCGGCGGCCGATTGCGGCTGCCACCGGAAGTCTTTGTGCGCACCACGGCCCGCAAAAACTGGCTGTTGGATGACCATTGGGGCCTGAACGCCCAGCAACGACTGTATTACTACCATACCAGCGGCTGGGGCGCGCGCACCCGGCTTGGCGCAGACCGGGACATCGGCAATGGCTGGCACTTTTTCACATCATCCGAGCTACAGTGGGTGCATTCCGACCGGAAGTTCGAAGCAGCCCAGATTTTCAGTACCCGTAAGCGACTGAACAACCGATCCGTTCTCATACCGAGATTCGGTGCTCTGGGCGAGAGCCAGCCTTCCTGGCGCACCACTTCGTATTTCGTGGATATGACCTGGAGCTATCGAGTCTATGAGGACTGGCTGTTTGCCGAGCTGATACCCGCTTTGGAGTTTCCCAGAGAAGAAAGCTTCAAAGACCAGGCCTCTGTAATTTTCCGAATCGAAATGTACTTCTCTGGGACCATCAACCGGGACTGACATGACCAGACCACGCCACAAATCCAGACCGGCGGCGGAGGCGCTTACCCTCACGCCCATCGCTATTACCCGCTCCTGCTTCAGAGACAAGTTCGGCGTTCCGCGGCAGCCGGGCCTGACCCGCCATGCTCACGCCCAACTGGTGATTCAAAGCCCCTATGATCGTGAGGACGCCTTCCGGGGCCTGGAGACCGCAAGCCACCTGTGGCTGACCTTTCAGTTTCACGAGGCGGTGCGCGCGGAGTGGCGCCCGGTGGTTCGTCCGCCGCGCCTGGGGGGCAACAAAAAGATTGGTGTGTTTGCTAGTCGGTCGCCGTTCCGACCCAACAGTCTGGGTTTGTCGGTGGTCAGAAATGAGGGGCTGGTTCGCAAAGACGGCCAACTGATGTTGCAAATCCGGGACCACGATCTGATCGACGGCACCCCATCCTGGATATCAAACCCTACCTGCCGTTTGCGGATTCGGTGCCCGAGGCGTCCCTGGGCTGGGCAGACGAAGCGCCCACCGAACGGGCAGACGTTGTTTTCTGTGCCGAGGCGGAGTTGGAACTGGCCGCACTGCCAGCACACGACTACCCGGATGTGCGTGCACTGATTGAAGACGTCGTGAGTTATGACCCACGGCCATCGTTCCGTCGCGGGCGGGACGAGGAACGCATCTATGGGGCCAATCTGTACGATCTGAACGTGCGTTTTCGATTCGTGAATGATGATTCAAAGATACGTGTGGAAGTGATATCCGTCTGTTAAACTGCTGCTGGTGATTTTGTAGTCGACACAGGGAATTTGTGCCTTGCCTTCAAACCGGTTTCTAAAGCGCTTGGGTATTCGCCCGCTGGCTCTTCGCCTGCTGGGATGGGTGCTGCTTTACAGCCTGATACTGTCATTGGTAGCGACCGGTGTGCAGATGATCGGCGAATTCGAGCGCCAGAAATCCGAGCTGCAGTCCAACCAGGAACGTGCAGTAGGGCTGATTTCCGGTGGCATGGGCACCAACCTCTGGGTAATGAATTTCAGCGAGGTGGCCAACAGCCTCGATGACATGCGCAATATGCCCTCTATCCAGTTTGCCCGCGTGATCACCACCAGCGGAGAGGAGTTCAGCACCGGGGAATTCCCGGATGGCCGGGTGATCTCGCAAACCTTCCCTCTTGAGTTTAACCGTTCCACCTTTGATCGACCGCAACGCGTTGGTGAGCTGACTGTGGTGTCCTCGGTGGAAAAGGTTTATGACGACATTTTGGGTCATGCCATTCTCAACCTGCTGTTCCAGTCTATTGTGGTGATGCTGGGCACACTGGGCTTGCTGTTGATTGTGCGGATTGCGCTATCCCGGCATCTTGAGACCATGGCCGACTATGCCGCCAAGCTCAACCTGGATGCGTTGGTCGACCCACTGGCTTTGCGCCGCAAGCCTCCCCGCCGGCCAGATGAGCTGTCTGAGCTTGAGCAGGCCCTCAACAAGATGCGCCTGCAAATTCTGGAAGATACCCGTTCGCTGCGCCAGACCACCATCCAGAGCCAGGGCGAGCGGGATGAAGCCATTCGCGCCAACCACGCCAAAAACCAGTTTCTTGCCAACGTCAGTCACGAACTTCGTATCCCGCTGCAATCGGTGCTGGGCTATGCCAACTTGCTGACCGATACACCGCTGGATCAGGAACAACGAGATTACGTGCACACCCTGTTGAATGCCTCTGAAAGCCTGTCGGCCATCATCAACGATCTGCTGGATATCTCCAGCATGGAGGCCGGCAAACTGGAGCTGGAATCCATTCCGTTTGACCTGCGGGAAACCCTCAACGATCTGATTCACATGTTGGGGTCAAGGGCCCGGGAAAAGGGACTTGGCGTTGGAAATGCGGGTGGATGAGGATCTGCCCTGGGCTTTGGTGGGCGACCCGATCCGAACCCGCCAGATACTGCTGAACCTGCTGTCGAATGCCATCAAATTTACCGATTCCGGCCATGTGTTGATCAGCATTGAAGTGCTTGGCCGCAAGGAAGGCCGCGTTCGTTTGCGGCTGGCAGTTGAAGATACCGGGATTGGTATTAACCCTGAAGATATCCCCCTGATGTACGAACCCTACGTTCAGCTCGGGCAACGATTTCAGCGGCAGCTGCCTGGCGCTGGATTGGGCCTGACCATTTGCCGACAATTGATCAACCTGATGGACGGCTCCCTGGATGTAGAAAGCCGGCCTGGAGAAGGTTCTACCTTCTGGGTTGAACTGCACTTGCAAGAGGCCGGAGACGGCGCCACCCGGGTACGGCCGGATTCCCACAAGGTACGGGGCCGCAAGATCCTGGTGGTGGACTCCTACGAGCTGTCCAGAAAGATCACGCTCGAGATGCTTTCCCGTTATGAGGTTCAGATCGAGGCCGTCAAAGCCGCCGGCGAAGCGCTGACCTCTCTGCGCCAGGCCTTTGATGCCGGCGATCCCTACCACGCTATCATTCTTGACGGCTTTGTTCCGGACATGGACAGCGACATACTGTGCCGTCAGATTCGCAGCAACCCGCAATGGGCCGATATGCGACTGCTGATCCTGTCATCCAATCCCCAACGGGGTGATGCAGAGCATTTCCGCCAGGCCGGTGCGGATGCGTTTCTAAGCAAATCATTGCGGGAATCCTATCTGATCCCGATTCTGAACCAGCTGTTTCTGGAGGTTGAAAAACAGGAACGCCGCTTCCTGACACGGTTCTCGCTGCAGACCATGACCGACGTATCGGTCAAGCCCCGAGACATTCCCTGCGGGCGAATGCGAGTAATGCTGGTGGAAGATAACCCGGTTAACCGCACCCTGACCCGTCGGCTTCTGGAAAAGCTTGGCTGTGAGGTTATGACTGCCAATGACGGCCAGGCCGCCTCCGCACTCTGGCAATGGCACCAGTTTGACGTGATCTTTATGGACTGTGTGATGCCGCGCATGGATGGCTTTGAGGCCACTCGACGTTTGCGGGACTGGGAAAAAGACAATTACCGGGCCCGGGTGCCCGTGGTCGCGCTGACCGCCAGTGCCATGGAAGAGGATGAGGAACGCTGCCGGGCAGCAGGTATGGACGCCTTTGTCGCCAAGCCTGTCAACCTTGAAATGCTACGGGCAGTACTGGAACAATACTGCCCGGCCGCTGCTGCTACCTGACAGCCAGCGAGATTCCCACAGCCCGGACAGTTTGATATGAACGTTGAATGCCCCACCTGCAAAAAATCCGTTGAATGGAGCGAAGCCAGCCCATGGCGACCCTTCTGTTCAGAACGATGCAAGCTGATTGACCTGGGCGCCTGGGCCAATGAGGAATACCGGGTGCCGGCTGAGAACGTTTCACCCGACGACCTGGACCAGGGCGGCGAAACCACCCAGCATTAGCACCGGCGACCTATCCCACCGCCTGATCGATACCAAACGTTTGCGATGGCTTACAGGCATTTAAGTTGTGATGCGGTTGGCAGGCCGTTACCATCCTTGTCATTCAGAACTATCGCAGTTTCCGGCAGGTTCGGCCGGACTGAATCCATAACGACAGCAATAAAGGTGTCCCCATGAAAGTAACCCGCATCTCAGCTTTGGCATTGTCATTAGCTGCCGCGCCTGTTTTCGCCAGTGATCTCGACCTGAGCCTGACCAACGACTCCGTCAAGGCGCAGGTCAACTTTTTCGGTTCTCAGAACGATCTGCAACTCGGCACTGGTTACACCTATCACGAAGGCAGTCGTCATATCGGTAATGTCGATTTTCATGCTCAGGGCCGCACCGCCATCGGTAACCTGCCGACGACAGCAGGCATTGGTATGCGTGGTATTGCCTGGGACGACGACGATTTAGACGGCGGTGCCGTTGGCCTGGGTGGTTTTGCGACCGTCAATGTGCCGGATGTTCCCGGTCTGTCCTTTACCGGCAGCCTGCACTACGCGCCAAGCATTCTTTCATTCGGCGACTCGGACGACATGACCAGCCTGGAGCTGCGAGGCAGCTATCGGGTCATTCGCAATGCCGAAGTCTTCGCTGGCTACCGTTACCTGAACACTGAGCTGGATTTTGCCCGGTCTCCGGATGTCAATCTGGACGAGGGCATTCTGGCAGGCATCAAGATTTTCTTCTGATCACCCTGCCCTCATGACCTGATCGACTGCCCGGCCTTTTATCCGTGCCGGGTAGTCGATTCGTGCTGCCCTTCACGCATTACCCGCCCCATCACTGCTAGGCTTGCCCGATACTTATAATTCGGATTGCCCGGCATGAGATTCAAGTTTACCCCTGTGTTGATGTCTACCCTGCTACTGGCTGCCTGCAGCGGCGACAGCGCCATCGATGGTGTCAAAGAAATCCCGAACCGTTTTGGCAATGTGGTGAATGCGCTGGACGATTTCAGCTCAAGCAGCACCGGGGATTCGAGCAATGCCCGCGGGCTGAAACCTAATGAAGTCAGGGTCACCATGGAGTTGCCGGTCAACCTCGCCCCGAACGGCGAACCGACCCGGCGCAATTTGAGAATCGTGGTGCCTGACCGGGTCGAAGTCTACAAGACTGACTTCACCCTGCGGAATGACATCGGCACCGTGAGCTATACCAGCGCCACAGATGATGACGGCAACATTATTCTGACCTTTGAAGACGGCGTACCCGTCGGGCCCGACGTGGTGGTTGAGGCTTTTTATCAGGGCACGGCCCTCAAGGCTCTGGCAGCCGATGCCGACCGGGATATCAAAGTGAATCCGTTTTCCCACTACCTGGTGGAACAGGGTCTGGGCGGTTACGACGCCATCGATTTCCAGACGGTGATGAACTGTGTCGACACCAGCTTGTGCCTGAATCGGTATGTCTGGGGCACGGTTGCCGACCAGGTTCACGATTTCGAGATTGATATTCCCGAAAACGCGAGTATTTCCTCGGCCTTGGCCAGGCTGGAAACCCGGGCAGACTTCAAAGCTTACGTGCAGGCCATGGCAGACTATGCACTTCTTGGCCAGGACACGTCCGGCAGCATTCGCGCCAGTTCCGCCGACTACAACTCGGTATTTCTTGGACTGGAGCTCGGTCAGACCTTCCGTGAGTCCTCGGCGCTCGGGGCAGGCCAGTGGGGCGTTCGTACTGCCGAAGAGGAACAACTGACCGACACCGGCACCGCTTTCCTCTACCCAGCGCTGACCCTGACCTCCTTTGATGTGTTCAACATCAACGTTACCTCGCTGGCCACGGACATTCCCTACGACCGCCAAACCCTGATTCACGGCTCAGACGACATCGGCAGTCAGTTCTTCTTTAGCCGTGGCACTGATCTCTGGGCACGCAACAGCCACTCCAGCGCTCCCGGCGCTGCAACACTCACACCTGCACCATCTGAAAATCAAACCAGATCCGGCACGTCTGCTGGCCGGCAGAGCCCTGTACCAAAGCGTGACAGACCGCGACAGCAACCGAATCAACGGCTGGACTCGCAACCCCTATTACCTGGACTCATACACCTCTGCCCCTGCCGATGAAAACAGCAGCCCTGACCGGGTGTTGGCTAACTATTTCTCGGCCGGGAAAGCCATCGCCCTGGAAGACAACGGCGGCAAACTCAAGCGCCGGGAAACCCTGGAGAACCATTACGTGTCGGCGTTCGAGTTTCACCTTCAGCGAAGCGTCGACTTCAACTTCTCCGCCGTCGCGGACAGCGTCTACAACGTCGTTTATCTGGCGCCCCGATTCGGCAACACGGATGATCCCACCGTGTTCGAAACCGGCCATGGCACATGGCAAACCGACAGCCCTGCTGGCGATCAGCTAACCGCAGACGTCAGCCTGGATAATTTCCAACTGATACGTGATGACTCAGGATTTGTGCGTTCAGAAGCGGGCATTCAGAATACGGACTGGAACCTCGCGAACCGGCTATCCCGGCTCAGCGCCGGCGATCGCCACATCGGCCGCCTGACTCTTTTTGAAAACGAGCGCGGGGACACTTTCGGTCGCTCAGACATGGGCCAGGGTGCGGCAACGCCCGACGGCTCTTTGATGGCGTTTAATCTGACCGGCAGCTATCTGGGCGACGGCCTGGTGATTGCCGGCAAAACACCCACAAGCAGTTTGACCACGGCAGGGCGTTATCGGGTGCAGGGCGCGATCATCGCCATGACCGACGACACCAACACGCTGTTCCAGATCGACAACGGGGTACTGGCATACGATGGCGGCACAAGCGCCAGGTTCACCGCCAACAGCTTCAGAATGCATCATGACATCGCCCAGAACACCGTATCCACGCCCCAAAGTACGGACTGGGATACAACATTCAATGCGGTTTTTGACCCAGATGGCCCCGTCACCCTGTCTGACAGCGAACTCACCCTCAACGGTTTCTACACTGGCACAGGCGACCAGATATTTCTGACGCTTGAAGATAGTACCGGGCCAGAACTGCAAATTGGCCTGCTGATCGCTACGCTTATCCCTGATCGGGACTGACAGAACCAATGACCGCGAAACGTTCGTATAAGCTGTTATAATTCCTGCCATATCGCCTGACATATCACGAGAGACGAGAGGTTTTATGACTGCTGTTAACCGGGCGCTAGCGCTGATTGTGCCGTTGATTCTGTTCGCTGTCGGCGGTGCCTGGTACCTTCCGACGAGCTCAGAGCGGAACCAGACAGATGATGAAAATGGAGAGGTCGTTCTGAGCTCTCTTCCAAGCTTGCCATCCTGGGCGGATGAGGATTTGCCCGACTTCTCAGGATACAGCGACACAACCGAGCGTAAGGTCGCGTTTTTCTCGTTCCTCTATCCCAGAATTGTGCTGGCCAACTCGCGGATATTACTTGAGCGGGAGTATCTCGAATCCATCGCCACCAAAACTGAGTTGTCTGATGCGGATGTACAATGGCTGACCGATCAGTCAGAAAGACTTCGGGTAGACGCCGACACCGGCAGTGAGCAGCAATTTGCGTTATTGCGCAAACGCCTGGATGTAATCCCACCGTCTCTGATCCTGGCCCAGGCGGCCAATGAATCGGCGTGGGGCACGTCCCGGTTCGCCACCGAAGGCAACAATCTGTTTGGGCAATGGTGTTTCAGCCGGGGCTGCGGTCTGGTTCCGCTCAGCCGCGTGGACGGCGCCAATCACGAGGTTGCCAAATTCTCTTCGCCCTACCGGTCGGTTCGCTCTTATATCCAGAATCTCAACCGCCACCCAACCTATCAACTGGTCAGGGACATTCGCCTGCAGGATCGCCAGGCCGACAAGCCACTGTCAGGCACCGAACTTGCGGAAGGTCTGCTGGGCTACTCTGAGAGGGGCGAAGACTACATCAATGAGATTCGCTCAATGATCCAGATACAACAACCTGGAATTCTATGACCGTGAATTCCGGGCGCTGCTTGGTAATCGCTCGCCTGATCTGTTTCAGCGTCTTGTCTCCTCTGATAGCGATGACGCGCTGCTACCCGGGGCCGAAGGCCGTGCCGCCAGCCCCTTTGAAGGCTAATCGTAAAACGTGAACAGAAAGAGATGTAACTGATGCTTTATTTTCTGCCCGCGCCGCTGAAAGGCGCTCTGGTAGTTCTGCTGATTTTGCTGAATACCCTGGTATTTCTTCCGTTTTTGCTGCTCTTTGCCATCCTCAAATTGGTCATCCCGGTCACCATCATTCGAAAAGGCTGCAGCCTGGTGGTCAACGGCATTGCCTGGTATTGGATTGGCTACAACAACACACTGATGAACCTGTTCCACAAGGTAGAGTGGGATATTCGCGGTGTGCAAGAGCTCAGCCGTGATCACTGGTATTTCGTGACCTGCAATCACCAGAGCTGGAGCGACATTCCAGCCATTCAGTATGTGTTGAACAGCAAGATCCCTCTGCTGAAGTTTTTTCTCAAGAAGGAACTGATCTGGGTACCCTTGTTAGGCATTGCCTGGTGGGCGCTGGATTTCCCGTTTATGCACCGCCATACCAAAGAGCAGATTGCCAAACGGCCAGAGCTGAAAGGTAAAGACACCGAGGCAACCCGCGCCGCCTGCGAAAAATTCCGCTACACACCGGTGACTATATTCAATTTCATGGAAGGTACCCGCTTTACGCCAGAAAAGCACAGCCGGCAGAACTCACCCTACAAAAATCTGCTCAAGCCCAAAGCGGGAGGAACCGCCTTTGTGTTTGGCGCCATGGGCGAGATGATTCACACCATGCTGGATGTGACGATTGTCTATCCCGATGGCTGTCCCGGCATCTGGGATTATCTGTGTGGCCGGGTAAATCGGATCATCGTCGACGTTCGCACCCGGGAGGTACCCGAACGGTTCCTGGGGATGGATTACGAGAACAACCGTCAGCTGCGTGCCGATTTCCAGCGCTGGGTCAGTGAACTTTGGGCTGAAAAAGATGAACGCATTGAGGCATTGAAAGCAGGAGCCTGATTTCTCGCTATAACAAACCCAACTCCCGAGCCCGCACAATCGCTTGGGTTCGGGACTTCACCTGCAACTTGGCGTTGATCCGACGAGCGTGGGTTTTTACGGTGTGCAAGTGAGATATGGAGCTTATCGCCGATCTCCTGATTTGAAAGCCCTTTGGCAATCAACTCCAGCACACCCAACTCCCGCTCGCTGATGGGCTCGGCCAGAGTCTCAAGATCGGCTTTCGCCTTTTCAATGCCAAACAAATCGCCCAACGCCTTTGTAAAGTCGCAAGGTTCAATACCTCTGAAGCTCTTTTCCATCAGGGGTCGGAGCTCGTGCATCAGTTCGGCAAAGGGGCTGATGAAGTGCTCTTTTGCCGCGTCTCTGATAACACCTTCTAACTGCCTTCTTCCCGCCGGCAAGCCCTTTTCTTCAGTCAGTAACACTGCATCAAGCAAGCCTGCATGCAACTGTAGCCCCCAAGGCAGCGCCTCGGCATAGCGACGGTAGACAGCCGACAGATTCTCCCGGGCACGCACCAGGTCGCCGTTAACCAGATCGATCCTTACCTGCAGACAGTCCAGCAGGCCAGGAATCATCGGGAAAAGCTCAGGCACGCAGCCGTCCTGGCGGTAGGGTGCCAGCCTGTCCAGAGCCTGGCTTGCGCTCTCAGATTGACCACAGGCAAGCCAGCAGCTTGCCTTGAGCGCCTCCAGCACTGGCAAATAAAGTGCTTCATCGACCTGCCAGGAGTGCATGGTGCGCTCCGCCCGACCAATCCAGACAAAGGCGTCGTCGAGCTTACCTTGTGCCCGACACATCAATACTCTCAATGCCATCGCCAGCAATAAACCAAGATCCCGGGTTTGCTCGGCATGGCGCGCGCAATTGACCAGCAACCGGTCGGCCTCTTTCAGCCGGCCTTTATGCCAGAGCACCAGCACCAGGTTTAGCTGAAGACGGGTTTCGCCAATGCGCGCCGGACGACTGAGCTCCTGCATGGCGGTATCAAGACCCGTCCGGAGCAGTTGTTCCGCATGACCAAGAGCGCCCTTGCCCAGCTCGATTCTGGCGTGGGCATAGACCGCCAAAGCCTCAGAGCCAGAATCGCCTGCCTCTCGGGCCAATTTGGCGGCGGTTCGATTGGCATTTCGTGCCTCCTGGAACCGGCCAGCCGCGCACAGGGCACTGGATCGGACGATCTGTGAGACCAACTGCGCCTGGGTCGACAGAACGCCAGTCGCCAGTGCCTTATCGGCCATTTCGAGTGCTGGCTCGACAAACCCCTCGCCCCGTAAAATGAAAGCCTTCAACGCGCAAATTCGGGCCTCCTGCTCTTGCCACTCGGTAGGACTGAATGACTCGAGTAGTTGGCGAGCCTGGCGAAACTGACCGCCAATGGCGTGAACCCAACTATAGACAATGCGCAGCCGCGCGCTGCGCTCAAGTAACTGCGCCGGGATGCTTTTGCGCAGAATCAGCAAAGAGGCGGTGTCCTGCCCCAGCAGCAAAGCCTCTGTACCTTCTGAAGCAATCCGGATAACTTCGTCGTTCTCACCTGCAAGCAGGGCATGTTTGAGCGCTTCCGGGAACTGCTCCCGTTGGCTGAACCAACGGCTTGCCATCAACATTCGGGTAGCATAACCACCCATGGCTGGCGACTGCAGCCATGCCCTGAGCAATGGGTTCATTCGGTACCAGCGACCACGACCGGGCACTTGTTTGAGCGGCAAACCGCGCTCTGCGGCGACCGAAGGCGGCATCCCTTGCTCCGCGACTGTGCCGTCCAAGGCCAGAAACAGCTCATCCGAGCAGCTCTCCAATTCCGCCATCGCCCGCAAGCTTTTAATCTGTGACGGTCCTGACTGCGCCAGTATCGAATCTTTCAGAAATCGCTCTACTGATGCGGTTTCGTGCAGGGGCTTTCGCTCGCCGCCGCGTGCTAACTCCCGGCGATATAGGGCCAGCGGTGTTACCCAGCCTTCAGTGAGGTTGTACAAATGATCAATGGACACACTGGTAATCAGGCTTTCTGACCGTGCCTGCTGGAAAAACTCAAAGGTTTCGGAACGGGAAAACTCCAGCTGTTCCAAGCCGATCGAGTGGTAGCTGCCATCTAACTCCAGGGTATGGCATTCAAACGGCAGTGGCAGGCGTGAAGCCATGACTACGGTCAGGCTCTCCGGCAGACTGGAAGTCAGCTGGTGCAAAAGCCCAACCACGGCCGGGTTGCTCAGGTTGTGCAGGTTATCCAATACCAGAATATCTCTCTGCGCAGGCTGCCGTCTGGCCCGGGTGACGAGTAAAACCGACAGGTAATCCTGAAATGTACCGCCACTCGGGGGTGCGCTGTCGGGCACCCCAAGCGCTGCTTCAAGTAAGGAGAGGAATCGGGACGGTGCGTTATCGCCGGCGTTGAGGGTCACCCAACGCACAGAAGCATCATTGGTGGTGGCCATCGCGCTGATCAACGACAGTGTTTTGCCATAGCCGCTTGGCGCTTCGATAAACAGGAGATTTCCGGGTGCGAGCGCATTCAGTATCAACTGGTCCAGTTCCGGGCGCTTGAGCCTGTCTTCCGGAATTGCCGGCATCTGTAACCGGTGTTCAAGAAGATTACGTACCAGCTCACCGTGTTGAAGCCCGTTATTAGCGGTCTGAAACTCGTCGTTGGCTGCACAGCCATCATTATAGGATTTCACGCACTGCCCCTTTGCAACCGAATCAGTCAGGGAGACTGATCGATTTAAAAAGATGGTTCTTTTTATCCATTCTGGCTTGGCGTCCTGCTTCGGGTACGCCTTTAGTATGAGTTGCCAACAGGAAGGTTAAACTAAAGGCGGGGTAAGCTGCAAAAATTTGACGTGTAAAAAGTCTGTCAGTGCCGAAATTTAAACGCGAAGGTTATTGTTTTGCCCAACAAAAAACGGCGGACCCGTTAAGGTCCGCCGTTTGTTTTACTTAAACTGCCTGCTTGTTACCGGGTGCCGGCACGACGCAGAGCAGCAGGTGTGTAGTCCCGAGACTGACGGGAAACACCAAAGCTGTATGGATTGTTTTCTTCGTTGGTCAGGCCCAGCGCCAAGTAACGACCAGACAACAAGTCATACAGGGTTTCAATCGCGTACCAGGGCACGTTCTGATCGTAGAACTGCATGGTATGGGCTTCAGCTACACGCCAGAGTTCACCACGGCCGTCGTAATGGTCGATTACCGCTGCCTGCCAGGAGTCTTCGTCAATGTAGAAGTCGCGCTGAGCATATACGTGGCGTTCGCCGTCTTTCAGGGTTGCGCGTACGTGCCATACACGGTGCAGCTCGTAACGAGTAAGGTCCTGATTGATGTGACCAGGCCTGACGATGTCGCTGTAACTCAGACCACGATCGACCAACTTGTAGGAGTTGTATGGGATGTACATCTCTTTCTTGCCGATCAGCTCCCAGTTATAGCGATCTGGTGCGCCGTTGAACATGTCAAAGTTATCAGAAGTACGCATACCGTCCGCTGCGGTGCCTGGTCCGTCATAGGCTACCTGCGGTGCACGACGAACCCGACGCTGACCAGCGTTGTAAATCCACGCACGACGAGGCTCAGCAACCTGATCCAGTGTCTCGTGAACCAACAGTACGTTACCCGCTAGGCGGGCCGGACCAGTGATCGCCTGTTTAAAGAAGAACAGCACGTTGTCATCCTGACCCGGAGTATAGTCTTCGAGATAGCTATTCCAGGTAAGTTCGTCCTGGAATTTCACCACCGAGAAGTCACCGCCTGCAGTCGGAGTGACCTGGCCAACATTACGCTGGACAGAGCCGCCACGATAACGAGTGATGTGATTCCAGATTGCCTCGATACCGTTCTGGGGAATCGGGAATGGCGTGGCATTATCATAGTTGCCGATGCCGTTTCCGTTCTGGATCAACTCAGCATTGGTTGCGTTCTTGACGGTCTCATCCATGATCTCTTGTGGATAAACCGCGGTACGGTGAGTCTCATAGACCGGGATATTGAACGTGGAATACTGACGGATCATCGCCACCTGACCCGGTGACAGATTATCCTCATATTCCGAAACGTTGCTCTGATCGATAACGAACTTCGGCTGCTCATCAGGGAACGGATTCACGTAGATACCATCACCCTTATAGCCGGCTGGTGGCGTTGTAAGCCCACCAGTCCACTCAGGGATCGCTCCGCCGTTGCCTGCGCGCTCTGCACCCATGGGAGTCAGGGTATTACCCAGTTTTGCTGCTTCTTCCGCAGAAACCGCGCCCCAGGCCTGGCCTGCAAAAAGACTTGCAGCCAGTACGCCTGTAGCCAGTAGTTTCTTGTTCAGTTTCATTTAAGTTACCTCGTTGAACGAATTCGGTCCGTATCAGAATGAGTAGGAAACGCTAGCACTCACGAAATCACGGTCGGTCAACTCGTTATACGGCTTGCCGCCGAAAAAGTTTGTGTAGCCGATGTTGCCGGTGATCTTGTTTTGATATACGGCTTCCAGCGACAGGCCAATGGCTTTGTTGCCTTCGTTGAAGGCACCACCTGGCTGTGGAGCGTAACCTTTTACGTCATGACTCCAGGCCAACTGCGGAGACAGGTTGATGCCAGCAAAGGCGTTGGGGTAATCCCACACCAGACGCGAACGGTAGCCCCAGGAGAAGGACGTTGTGAAGCCTTCGTTGTTGCAGTAGTTGGTGTTGATGTTTGCGCCCGCTGCGCAGACATCAGCGCCGCCCAAACTATCAAACGGAGTCTTTCCTACACCAAATGTGCCAGAGCGGCCGTAACGGGCTTCCGAGATATCCGGCAGACCGTGCACGTAAGTTGCACCAAACTCTGTGATGAAAGACATACGGCTTGCGCCCATCACCTGATCAAAGAACTTGATCAGAGTGAACTGAGCCTGAGACACCTTGAACGTGTCATAACCTTCAACGGTCTGTCCCGCTATGCTCGCGCCACCAGCTTCCGCAAGACGCTGACGCTCGAGCAGGCTCACAGGAGTCTGGTTGCCGTCAGCGCCAACACGGGTCTGCGCACCACCGTACAGCAGATCAAAGGCGTTCCACTGCAGGGGCATGTTATCGCGGAAGCTGTACTCTGCACCCACTGACCAGCCACCCGGGGTGGTTGTCGCGACACTGATACCGTAGAGATTGATGTTCTCCGGGTAATCAATGAAATAGCTCGGGAATGTGGAGAACGGCAGGTTCGGGTTGTTCTGCTGTGATCCAACCGGCGAAGCGGGGTTGTTAACCACACCGCTGACGTACGGCAGGCGGCTGTTGTACTTGACGTAGTAGAAGCCAAACTCGGAGTCGTTCAGAGCCGGGACATACCAGCGAACAGCGACACCAAACTGGTCTTTGGAGTCCGCTTCCTTGTCAGCCAGACGAGGAGAGATAAACCCTTGCTGGAACGCTTGTGAGTCTGACAACTGACCGGCCAGAAGCACAGGGCCACAACCGTCTGCAGCGAAGTCGTTGGTCGAAAAGAAGGTGCCGCAATCGTCGGTACGCACAGGCTCCCAGTCGGCCTGAACAAAGGCTTCGACGGTGACTGTATCGGTAACACCTGCCGACACGTAGAACATTTCAACAGGCAGCAGAGCATCCTTCAACTGCGAGCCAGGGGCACGGAAAGCAGGAACGTTGATCGGGTTGATGCTGTTGATACCACCCTGGATGAACGTGCTTTCACCCCAGCTTACAACCTGCTTGCCGTAACGGGCACTGATGGGTGTGTCTGCAATGTACCAGTCGGTAAACACGTAAGCATCGAGGATCTCACCACCAGAGGCGTTATCTTTGGCTTTGCTGTTGAGCTCGCGGCGCTGGCCAACGTCATCGGTAGCGCGACCTTCGTCTTTTAATTCGAAGTCATACCAATAACGACCGCGCACCAGGGCACCCACACGCGACAAAACGTCACTATCGACCGCATAGTCCAGGAACAGTTCGCTGTTACCCGAGACGATTTTGGAATAGGTATCCCCTTTGTCGAAATTGAGGTTACCGTCGTCGTAGTTGTTTGTAGAGCCACCGATATTTTCCAGCGGTTGCCCTGGGGTGTATTCAGGTCCCAAATTACCCTGACCGATCAGTCGCTTGTCCCGATCTTGCATTCTCCAGCCAACACCAGCAGTCAGCGTGGTATTGAACTGCGCTTCGACATCACCCACATAAAAGGAAATAGCAGAAGCCGGGGCGGATACGCCGGCGGCTATGGCGACGGCAAGTGGTAACTTGGTCCAGCGCTGCCACGGTTGAGTTTTTCTTGTCATTGGAAGCCTACTCCGTTGTTGTTCTGAGTCGCTGCTCGGTTGTTCTGGTTTGGTCTCTTGGCGGCTGTGCATACAGTGCCGTGATGGTTGCACTATAGCTAAGCCCTTTGGGGGCTTTGATCAGTCAAAAGTATGATTTTGCTGTCACTCTCCACACTGCCGTGTTTTCGCACTCCCTCACTATAGACAAGATTCGGGAGTGCAACCACTCAGACTCTATTACAGCAACTCGATCGCCATGGCCGTGGCTTCACCACCACCAATGCAGAGAGCTGCCACGCCTTTTTTCTTACCGTAGTGCTTGAGCGCGTGCATCAAGGTAACCAGAAGACGGGAGCCCGTGGAGCCAACAGGATGGCCCTGAGCGCAGGCGCCGCCGTGGATGTTGACTTTTTCCGGGTCCAGGCCAAGCTCTTTGATGGGCATCATGGCAACCATGGCAAAGGCTTCGTTGATTTCAAACAGATCAACGTCGTCTTTGTTCCAGCCTGCCTTCTCAAGCAGTGACTGAATGGCACCCACCGGCGCACAGGTGAATTCAGACGGGTGCTGGGACTGGGTGCTGTGGGCAACAATGCGCGCCATTGGCGTGAGGCCGCGTTTCACCGCCTCGGATTCACGCATCAACACCAGGGCGGAGGCGCCGTCGGAGATAGAAGATGCATTGGCCGCGGTCACTGTGCCGTCTTTGGCAAAAGCCGGACGCAGTGTTGGAATTTTCTCAATGTTGGCGTTATGGGGCTGCTCGTCGTCTTCAACCACCACGTCACCCTTGCGGGTTTTGACGGTGACCGGGATGATCTCTGCTTTCAGCAAGCCGCCTTCAATTGCTTTTTTAGCACGGGTCAGAGAGGTGATGGCGTACTGGTCCATCTCTTCACGGGTGTAGCCTTTCTTGTCGGCCATTTCCTGGGCAAACGATCCCATCAGGCGACCAGTTTCCGCGTCTTCAAGGCCATCCAGGAACATGTGATCCTGCGGTGCCTGGCCAGGCCCCATCCGATAGCCCTGACGCGCACCCAGCAGCACGTAGGGTGCATTGGACATGCTCTCCATGCCGCCCGCGACCATGATGTCGTTTGTGCCCGCTTTAATAAGATCGTGGGCGAACATGGTGGCTTTCATGCCTGAGCCACAAAGTTTGTTGATGGTGGTGGCACCGGTGCTGTCCGGCAGGCCGGCTTTGCGCATGGCCTGACGCGCCGGGCCCTGCTTGAGACCGGCAGGCAGGACGTTGCCCATGATCACTTCCTGAACGTCTGCTGGCTGCAGGCCCGCACGCTTGACGGCTTCAGCGATAGAGATGGCGCCCAACTCAGGGGCTGACACCGGGGCAAGACTGCCCATGAATCCACCCATAGGGGTGCGTACGCCGCTTACGATAACTACGTTGTCCTGGCTCATGTTGTGATCTCTCTGTTGGCTGGATTTCTGGTTTTGGGGCAAACCCTTCAGGGGCTGACCTTCTTTGTTTGGAAGCTGGCTTCAAAAAGGGTCAGTCCCCGTTCGGGGACAGACCCTGTGCCAGACTCTATGGTTTGTGCGGTGCTTCCAGGTATTCCTGGGATTGCATCTCAAGCAATCGGGATTCGGTGCGTTCGAATTCGAAGCTCAGGCGGCCGCCGGAGTAGAGTTCAGTGATGGGCGCGGCTGCCGAGATAATGACCTTTACATTGCGGTCGTAAAACTCATCAATCATGTTGACGAAACGGCGAGCCTGGTCGTCTTTATCTTTACCGAGCACCGGTACATTACTGACGATGATAGCGTGGAACTGGCGAGCCATTTCGATGTAATCGTTCTGGCTACGGGGCCCGTCGCACACATCTTTAAAGTCAAACCAGACGACGTCATCTGCGTGGGCCTGGGCCGGAATTTTCCGGCCGTTGATTTCCATGCTTTGACTGTGTTTACCGGCCTCGACCGCCAGCGCATCAAAACTGTTGCGCAGGCTGATGTCTGCCTGGTCATCCAACGGGCAATGGTAAAGCTCTGCCTGTTCAAGAGTTCGCAGGCGGTAATCAACACCACCATCCACGTTTACGATGTCTGTATGGATTTTGACAAGCTCGATCGCCGGCAGGAATCTGGCCCGCTGAAGGCCGTCTTTATACAACCCATCAGGAACGATGTTGGAGGTGCAGACCAGGGTGACACCCCGACCAAACAAACCGTCCATCAATGTGGCCAGAATCATTGCGTCGCCGATATCCGAGACAAAGAACTCATCGAAACAAATTACCCGGGCTTCATCGGCGAATTTTTTGGCGACCATCTCCAACGGATTTTTTTCACCCTTTAGCGCCTTGAGCTCGTTGTGAACCCGCTGCATAAAGCGGTGAAAGTGAACGCGCATTTTGCGGTCAAACGGCAGGGCCTCATAGAAGGTATCCATCAGGTAAGTCTTGCCGCGGCCCACGCCGCCCCAGAAGTAGAGGCCCTTTACCGGCGTTTCTTTGCCTTTCTTCAGTTTTCGGCGGAGTTTGATCAGGCCTTTGTTACGCTCCCTTTCGGCATCGACCAGTTTGTCGTACAGTGCCTGAAGGCGTCGGACCGCATCTTCCTGGGCAGGGTCCTTGTGAAAATCCGGGCGTTCGAGGTCCTTTTGATAACGCTCCCAAGGGCTCAGGTTCGCAACGGTTTCAGGGGACATGGCTGCTGTCATCAGGGTTTCCCGGAAATTAGGTGATGTTGGATTTGGGCGCGGTATTGTCGCTTATTTGGCACTTTTTCGCTACGCCGCGGGGCTGTTGGGGCAATACGACGATTGGCGCAGTGTTTCGGCATGGGCGCAATCGACTTGGGGGGTTATACTCGTTGAATTAGGATTGGCTCACTCGCATGCAATTAAAGGACGACTTTATATGACAAACCTGATTCTGGCGGCGGTTGTCGCGTTGGTGGCGGGCCTGGTCATCGGGGTGTTTTTCGGCCGTTCAGGCCAGGGAGCGACGCTCAGGCAGCGCCGGGCGGAGCAGCAGATTGAGGAGTTGCGCAGTGAGTTTACTCGCTATCAGGCGCAGGTGAATGAGCACTTTATGGAGTCTGCGCATTTGCTGAGGCGGTTCAATGATGCTTATCGCGATGTGAATCAGCATATGGCACGGGGTGCGAATCGGCTTTGCAATGATGAAGACTGGATGGAGGAGCTTGGCCAGGATTCGTCAGGGCGCCTTGAGCATGGCAATGATGAGACGTCTGAGCCGCCCAGGGATTACGCACCGAAGGATGACCCCGACGCTCAGGGTACTCTCGCTGAAGATTATGGACTTAAGAAAGGTGAAAAGCGGGCGACCTGACTTTGAACTTTGACTTGTGCTCAGGTGCCAAGTCAGGCCTTGGAGGATTAGCTCTCCAAAACACGCTGTTAATACATCCATGTACGCTCTGCTCCGCCATCCATGGCTACGCAAGGTTTTGGAGAGCTAATCCTCCAAGACCTGCCCCCTCACTTCATAGCCCGCCGCTCAACAACCCCGAGCGCAATGCTATCTACGTTCTATTACACCGGGTTATCGCACTCGATGTACTCGTGACGCACCCCGAATTCTTCCGCAAGCGCCTTACCCAATGCCTGAACACCGTACCTCTCGGTGGCATGATGCCCGGCCGCAAAATAGTGGATGCCGCACTCTCTGGCAGTGTGGGTGGTGGGCTCTGAGATTTCACCGCTGATATAGGCGTCCACGCGAGCCTCTAACGCTGCATTGATGAAGCCTTGGGCGGCGCCGGTGCACCAGGCGATGGTTTTGATCTGGCTAACGCCTTCGCCTACGTGCATCGGTTTGCGGTTCAGTGCCCGGGTAATGTGGTCGCTGAGGTCTTCTGGCGTCATGGGCCTGGCTAACTCGCCTTGCCAGACCAGTCCGCCGAGTGGGCGGGGGTTCTGGATATCCAGAACGTCGGCCAGTTGGCGATTGTTGCCATAGTCGGGGTGGTCGTCCAGCGGGAGGTGGTAGGCGACGAGGTTGATGTTGTTATCGAGCAGTTGTTTGATGCGGTTTTTCTTCATGCCGCGGATGGTTTGGTCTTCGCCTTTCCAGAAGTAGCCATGGTGGACGAGGATCATGTCGGCGTTTTGTTGAATGGCTGCGTCAATCAGGGCCTGGGAGGCGGTGACGCCGGTGATGATGGTGCTGACTTCGTCGTTACCCTCGACTTGCAGTCCATTCGGGCAATAGTCCTGGAAGTTTTCCGGCTGAAGCCAATCGTTGATTTTGTTCAGGATGTCGTTGCGGTTTGCCATTATCACTCCTCGCGGGTTCTTACTCTGTACCTGGCGGGATCCGGCTTTGACTCTTGTGCTGGCAAGAGGCGGGGAAGGTCTCCCGAAAACCGCTACAAGCACATCCATGTGCGCTTTTCTCAGGCCATCCATGGCCTTCGATATTTTCGGGAGACCTTCCCCGCCCCTTGCTTCAAACGTTTGGTGGCAGCCGGAGCCTTGTCTGGCTTTTATGGTGGAACTTATAAATTGACAAGGCTTTTCAGCAGCGCGTCATTCTGTCCAGCGGTTCCGATGGTAATTCGGAGAAACTCACTGATTCTCGGCTTATTGAAGTGCCGAACGATAACGCCCTGCTCTCTAAGCTTGGCTGCGATGTCTGCGCCAGCGTGCTCTGGATGCCGGGCGAAGACGAAGTTTGCTTTGGATGGCAGCACATCGAAACCCAGGCGCTCCAGCTCAGCAGTCACTCTGTCCCGCTCGCTGATGACACCCTGGCGGGATGTCTCAAACCATTCCTCATCTTCAAACGCGGCAATGGAACCGACCAGTGCTAGTCTGTCGAGCGGATAGGAATTGAAGCTGTCTTTGACCCGGTTAAGGGCCTCGATCAGTTCTTCGTTACCGACGGCGAAACCCGCCCTCAAGCCCGCCAGCGAGCGGGCCTTCGATAAGGTCTGGCTGACCAGGAGGTTCGGGTACCTATCAACCAGTGCAATCGCCGTCTCGCCACCGAAGTCGACATAGGCCTCATCGACGACCACGACGCTGTCGGGGTTCGCTTTCAGGATGTCTTCAACATGCTCGAGCCCGAGATAACGGCCTGTCGGGGCGTTCGGGTTCGGGAAGATGATGCCGCCATTGGGTTGTTTGTAGTCGTCCGGGTTGATTTCAAAGCTTTCGGTCAATGGGATGACGTTGCTTTGGATCTGGTACAGGCCGCAATACACCGGGTAGAAGCTGTAGGTGATGTCAGGGAACAGAATCGGCTTGTCGTGTTTGAGCAGACCCTGAAAGACGTGCGCCAACACTTCATCAGAGCCGTTACCTACAAAGACCTGCTTCGCAGTTACGCCGTAATAGCGGGCGATGGCCTGTTTGAGTGCCAGGCCTCCCGGGTCTGGATACAAGCGCAGGTTGTCGTTCAGCTCAGACTTGATTGCCTCGATCACCTTCGGAGATGGACCGAAAGGGTTTTCGTTGGTGTTGAGCTTTACCAGGTTGGCCATTTTGGGCTGCTCGCCGGGAACATACGGCTGCAACTCGCTGACCAGTGAACTCCAGAACTTACTCATTGCCACGATTCTCTTTAATACGATATTCGGCAGAACGCGCGTGGGCAGTCAGGCCCTCGCCACGGGCCAGAACGGAGGCAACGCGACCCATGCGATCGGCGCCGTCAGGGGTAAAGCCAATCAGTGACGACCGCTTCTGGAAATCGTAAACACCCAACGGAGAGCTGAAACGTGCCGTACCGCTGGTTGGCAATACGTGGTTCGGGCCCGCGCAATAATCGCCAAGGGCTTCTGCCGTGTAACGGCCCATAAAAATAGCACCGGCATGACGAATGTCGGCCAACATGGCTTGCGGATCTTCCACCGACAGCTCCAGGTGCTCCGGCGCAATCCGGTTACTGACTTCGGCTGCTTCTTTCAGGTCTGCCACTTTGATCAAAGCACCACGGCCGGTCATCGATGTGCGAATGATCTCTTCCCGCTCCATGGTGGGCAGCAGTTTGTTGATACTCGCTTCCACCGCATCCAGGAAATCCGCATCCGGACTCACCAGAATGCTCTGGGCCTGCTCATCGTGCTCGGCCTGGGAGAACAGATCCATCGCGATCCAGTCCGGATCGGTCTTGCCGTCGCAGATCACCAGAATCTCCGACGGCCCAGCAATCATGTCAATGCCGACCACGCCGAACACCTCACGCTTGGCCGTCGCGACAAAGATATTGCCCGGCCCAACGATCTTATCCACCGCCGGCACCGTCTCCGTACCGTAGGCCAATGCGCCCACCGCCTGAGCACCCCCAAGAGCAAATACCCGATCCACACCGGCAATAGCAGCTGCGGCCAGCACCATATCGTTCACCACACCATCCGGCGTCGGCACCACCATGATCAACTCACCGACCCCAGCCACCTTCGCAGGAATCGCATTCATCAACACCGACGACGGATACGCCGCCTTACCACCGGGCACATACAAACCGGCACGGTCCAGCGGCGTCACCTTCTGACCCAGAATCGTCCCGTCCTCATCCTGATACTGCCAGGACTGCTGATTCTGCCGTTCGTGATAATCCCGAACCCGCGCAGCCGCCGTCTCAAGCGCCGCACGCTGATCCTGTGGAATGCTCAACAACGCCGCCTGCAACCGATCCTGCCCGATCTCCAGCTCTGCCATCGAACCAACCGTCAGCCGATCAAACTTCGCCGTAAACTCCAGCACCGCCGCATCGCCGCGGGTTTTCACCTCATGCAGAATATGACGCACCGACTCGTTCACCTGATGATCCACACTGTCATCCCAAGCCAGCAGCTTGGTAAGCGCACCGTCAAAGTCGCTCTGGGTAGAGTTCAGTCTGGTGATCTTGTCTGTCATGGTTCAAATCCTGTTTTGGATTGATAGCTTACGTCTGCTGGATTACCCGCCAGCGATTCGGGGAAGTGCTTAATTAAATCGTGGGGCTTCCAAACTCTGGAGTATGCGGAAGCCTACAGGGGTGGCCTTCCAAAACTGTGCGCAGCCATGGATGGCGGAGCTCAAGCGTCACATGGACGTGCCGAAGGAGCGTGTTTTGGAAGGCCACCCCTGTAGGCCGCCCCACGCCAAAACTAGAGGGAAGCCTTACTCGGTACCCCGGCGTTTATCCACAGCAACCGCCATCTTCTCGATGATCGGATTGATCTGCCCATGCTTCATCTTCATCGAGGCCCGATTCACCACCAACCGACTGCTGATATGATCAATAAGCTCCCGAGGCTCCAAACCGTTCGCCTTCAGGGTATTGCCGGTATCCACAATATCCACAATCTCATCCGCCAGATCCAGAATCGGCGCCAGCTCCATCGCCCCGTACAGCTTGATAATATCCGCCTGCCGCCCCTGCGCCGCATAATACCGGCGTGCAATATTTACGAACTTGGTCGCCACCCGGATTCGCCCGGCTGGCGCCGGCTCGCCCTTCTTGCCGGCGGTCATCAGCCGGCAGCGCGAAATGTTCAGATCCAGCGGTTCATAAAGCCCATCGCCGCCGTGTTCCATCAAGACATCCTTGCCGGTAACGCCCAGATCGGCTGCACCGTACTGGACATAGGTCGGCACATCCGTTGCCCGGATAATCAGAATGCGCACATTCGGATCCGTCGTCGGGAACACCAGCTTGCGGGACTTTTTTACGTCATCGACCAGCTCAATGCCGGCTTCCGCCAGCAACGGCAGGGTTTCTTCGAGGATTCGTCCCTTCGACAAGGCGATGGTGATGGAATCTGTCATGGGTCTATCCGGGTTCCCGTTGATGTTTGATTACGCTGGCAAACGGCGAATGCTTCCGCCCAACAGCTGCAGCTTCTCTTCGATACACTCATAACCACGGTCAATGTGGTAAATCCGATCAACAATAGTGTCACCCTCGGCAACCAGACCCGCGATAACCAGGCTCGCAGAAGCACGAAGATCCGTCGCCATAACCGGCGCGCCGGTCAGGTGGTCCACACCCTTGATGATGGCCGCATTGCCCTCAAGGGTAATGTCTGCGCCCATCCGGATCAGCTCCTGAAGGTGCATGAAACGGTTTTCAAAGACCGTTTCCACGATCGTTCCCGTGCCTTCAGCGACCGCGTTCATAGCGGCAAACTGCGCCTGCATGTCAGTCGGAAAAGCCGGATAAGGCGCCGTGCGCACATTGACCGCTTTCGGACGTTTGCCCTTCATGTCCAGCTCAATCCAGTCGGGGCCGGTGGTAATGTGCGCTCCGGCTTCTTCCAGCTTGAGCAGTACCGCTTCAAGCAAGTCTTCGCGAGTGTCTTTCAGCTTCACCCGGCCACCCGTTGCGGCGGCAGCAACCAGATAGGTTCCGGTTTCAATCCGGTCTGGCAGCACGTTGTAGTGACAGCCGTGCAGGCGTTCCACACCGTTGATCTCAATGGTTGCCGTGCCGTGCCCCTTGATATCGGCACCCATGGCAATCAGGCATTCGGCCAGATCAACCACCTCCGGCTCACGCGCGGCGTTTTCCAGAATGGTTTTACCGTCCGCCAGGGTAGCGGCCATCAGCAGGTTTTCGGTACCGGTCACGGTGACCGTATCCATAAAGATGTGTGCACCTTTCAGGCGACCATTGGTTTTCGCCTTGATGTAGCCGTTCTCAACCTTGATATCCGCCCCCATCAACTCCAGGCCGTGGATGTGCAGGTTGACCGGACGGGTACCGATGGCACAGCCACCGGGCAGAGACACCTCGGCTTCGCCAAAATGCGCGACCAGCGGTCCAAGCACCAGAATCGATGCACGCATGGTTTTGACCAGCTCGTAGGGTGCATGGAAGTGCTCGATGGTGTTGGCGTGCACCTCTACGCTCATTTTTTCATCAATCATCAGCTCTACGCCCATCCGGCCGAGCAGCTCAATCATGGTGGTGACGTCGTTCAGGTGCGGCAGGTTGCCAACGGTCACCGGCTCATCCGCCAACAGGGTGGCCGCCAGTATGGGCAGCGCTGCGTTCTTGGCCCCGGAGATACGAATTTCGCCGTCCAGAGGCTTGCGCCCCCTGATCAGAAGTTTATCCACAATATCTGTCCTGTTCTGTTCAGGCGTTGGCCTGCCGCTCAGCCCACTCGTTCGGAGTGAAAGCCTTCGGGTGAAGAGCATGAATGGTGCCGTCCATAACGTGCTGGAACAGTACCTTGTTGATCATCTGCTGCCGCTTGATCGTGGGCAGGCCTTCAAATACGTCGCCTATAGCAATCACGAGGTAATGGTTGCCATCAACCTGTACCTGAACCTCGCAACCGGGCAGGGCTTCTTTGACAAGTTCGGTAACCTGAGTGGCGTCCATAGGAATTCCTCGGCTGGTTTGAAATCAAGGGCGGAATTGTAACCAATTACCGGGCGCTGGTCAGCTGTGTGACGCAAATCCGGGCATCTGGTCTTGCAAATTGCTGAGGGCAGCCAGCGACTGCAGTCGGTCACTGGCCCCGTCGAAGGAGAGTTTGATCTGGTTTGCCAAAGCCAGCCGCTGCCAGCAAAGCAGCATTGACAACACCACACTGTGAGCCGTTAAAAGTCCGGAAAGATCGACCGTCAGGGCGCCACTTGACGCATTTATAAGCTCCTCACCACGGTTGCGCAGCTGCACAACCGTGTTTGCGTCTACCTCACCGGTCACTCTCAATGTAGCTCCGTCAAGCTCAACGGCTGGAGAGCTGCTCATGAGCGGTCGAGTTCTTCGTCCAGCTTCAGAGATTCGATGGCATCACCCCAGCCATCAATCACCGCCTGCACCTGGCCGCGATTTTCTTCCATTTCCTGAGCAAAACGATCGCGGAACGCCAGACCAATGTTGACGCCCTCAACGATAACGTTCTCCATCATCCAGCGGCCGTCTGCATTTTTGTACATGGAGTAAGTGACCGGATAACGAGTACCTGACGCGCTGATCATTTCCATTTGCACGGTGCCACGGCCGTCATTGTCGCTCATGATGGTGGCGTCTTTCACGGTGATCTCGAAGTTGTCTGCCGACACCAGCGCCTGGGCGTAGCTGTCAAACAGACTGCGCTTGAACTTTTCCACAAACTCGTCACGCTGCTCGGGCGAGGCCTGGCGGGCATACCGCCCCATCACCCGCGCAGCAATGCGGCGGAAATCGACAAACTGATCAAGTGTTTCATCCATACTGGCGTAAAAAGCTTCTGGGTCCTCGCTGTACAGGCCCCGCTCTGAGTTCAGTTTTTGCACCAACTTCTGGGTATTGTCGTCTACATATTGCTTCAGCTCGTCTTCCGGACTGGCCCAGGCCTGACCCAGTCCCAGCGTTAACAGAGCGAAAACCAGACAGACCCGTTGTGTCAAAGCAAGCATTGCATTCTCCTGTGCGTTGGCTCTTACCGGCCGGATGCGAAATTACTGATCATCCGTTCCAGGTTCATGGCGGACTGGGTTGAATAAAACGCGTCACCCGCTTTCAACGACTCCAGATCCCCACCGATAGATATATCAATGTACTGCTCACCCAGAATTCCGGATGTACGTATTACTGCGGCACTGTCAGACGGAATGTTGTCTACATCCTGTTGAATCGACATGGCCACCCGCGCCTGAAACGTCTCTTTGTCCAACGTAATCGACTCGATGGTGCCGATGGTGACTCCCGCCATGGATACCTTGCCGCGCGGGGCCAGACCACCGGTATCATTAAAGTTGGCGTAGAGGGTGTAGCGATCACCCGATGACTGCGGCGACAAGCCACTGACCTGCAGCGCGAGAAACAGCAGCGCTGCAAGCCCGGCCAGCATAAAGAGACCGACGATAATTTCTGTTGTTCTTTGCCCCATGACAGGCTCCCGAAAGTTCTGGTTAAAAATTACCAAACATCACAGCAGTCAGCACGAAATCGAGGCCGAGTACCGCAAGGGATGAATACACCACGGTTTTGGTGGTGGCCGAACTGATGCCCGCTGACGTTGGCACACAGTCATAGCCCTGATACACCGCAATCCAGGCACAGACAAAACCAAACACCACGCTCTTGATGATGCCGTTGACCACATCATCCACAAAATCCACGGATGCCTGCATGTTGCCCCAATAAGAGCCTTCGAAAACACCCAACCACTCGACACCCACCAACATGCCGCCGATCACGCCGACCACCGAGAAAATCATCGCCAGTACCGGCATCGCCAGGAAACCCGCCCACAGCCGGGGCGCAATCACTCGGCGCAGCGGATCTACCCCCATCATTTCCATGCTGGACAATTGCTCGGTCGCCTTCATCAGCCCGATCTCTGCGGTCAGTGCAGAGCCAGCCCGACCTGCAAACAGCAGCGCGGTCACCACCGGCGCCAGCTCACGTACCAGCGTCAATGCAATCATTTGCCCGATCGCCGCCTCAGAGCCGAAATCACTGAGAATGGTATAACCCTGCAGACCAAGCACCATGCCGATAAACAGGCCGGACACCACCACAATCGCAAGCGACAGCACGCCAACGGCATACAACTGCCGGATCAGCAGCGGAAAACCCACAGACGGCTTGGGCACACCACCCACAACACCCGCCAGAAACTGGCTGGCACGCCCGAAAGACGCAATCGTTTCGATACCAACACGCCCGAACGCGGCGATCCGGTCCATCATGAGGCACCTCCCGGAAAACCGAAATCCGAGGCAGTGTCGCCAGACGGGTAATGAAACGGTACCGGACCGTCCGGCTCACCGTTAAGAAATTGCTGCACCCTCTCTGACGGATGCGCGCGTAACTCTTCCGGAGTGCCCTCACCTATCACTTTGCCATCGGCAATGATACAGGCGAAATGGCAGATACTCAGGGATTCCGGCACATCGTGGGACACCAGCACGCTGGTCAGTCCCATGGAGCTGTTCAGATCCCGGATCAGCTTGACCAAAACGCCCATGGCGATCGGATCCTGCCCGGCAAAGGGCTCGTCGTACATGATCAGCTCAGGGTCCAGGGCGATACTGCGGGCCAGCGCGACCCGTCGGGTCATGCCCCCGGACAATTCTGACGGCATTAACTGGCGCGCACCTCGCAAGCCTACGGCCTCCAGCTTCATTAGCACGATATCGCGAATCATATCCTCTGGCAGCGCCGTGTGTACGCGCAGCGGAAAGGCCACATTTTCGTAGACACTCAGATCGGTAAACAGTGCCCCACTCTGGAACAACATACCCATCTTTTCCCGCAGCCGGTAAAGGTCCCGGCGCTTGAGCTTCGGCACATCATGCCCGGCGACACTCACCAACCCTGAATCAGGCCGGAGTTGACCACCAATCAAACGGAGTAACGTGGTTTTTCCGGTGCCACTGGGCCCCATGATGGCGGTGATTTTGCCCTTGGGAATATCCAGGGTAACACCATCAAAAATGCGCCGACCGGAGCGGGAAAACACAACGTCCTTCAATGTTATGTATGCAGATGACACCATAATCCATCCTTTTCAGGGAGCGCCTACAGTATGACAAGCGCCGCCACAGCTCAATGGTGCGCCCGTTAAAGCTACGTAAAATGTCTTGATGGCAATGATCAGATTCCCTGAACGTTGGCAGTCACCCGGCGTAACAATGATATACTTCGGGCACATACGCCCGGGCACCCAAATGCGCCGGACAAACCAGACCGACCGAGCAGACAATCAGCCGAGATGACAGATTCCAATTTTTCAGGTTCGCCAGACTACCGCTCATCCGCATTGCGGGCCATTCGTATCGAGCGCGAAGCAATCGAAACTCTGGAAGACCGTATAAACGGCCACTTTACCAAAGCCTGCGAAGTCATCATGGCCTGTAAAGGCCGGGTGGTTGTAACCGGCATGGGCAAGTCCGGCCACATCGGCAACAAGATCGCCGCCACTCTGGCCAGCACGGGCACGCCTTCGTTTTTCGTTCATCCTGGCGAGGCAAGCCACGGTGACATGGGCATGATCACGCCGCAGGATGTGGTGATCGCCATTTCCAACAGTGGCAGCACCAGCGAAGTAGTCACCATCCTGCCTCTGATCAAGCGCATGGGCGCCCCCCTGATCAGCATGACCGGCAACCCGAATTCGGTTCTGGCCAAAGAAGCCGTTGCCAACCTGGACGTCAGCGTTGCCCTCGAGGCCTGCCCGCTGGGGCTGGCGCCAACCTCCAGCACCACGGCAACCCTGGTTATGGGTGACGCCCTGGCCGTGGCCTTGCTGGAGGCGCGCGGCTTCAGCGCGGAGGACTTTGCGTTTTCACACCCCGGCGGCAGCCTGGGCCGACGTTTGTTGCTGCGGGTCTCTGACATCATGCATTCGGGTGATCAGATTCCCCGGGTTCTGGAAGACACCACGCTCAGTGGCGCCTTGCTGGAAATTACCCGCAAGGGCCTGGGCATGACCACCATTGTCAGCGCCACGGGCGAGCTGACTCGGCATCTTCACCGACGGTGACCTGCGCCGGACGCTCGACAAGTCGGCCGACGTCCATAAAACGTTGATCCGCGATGTCATGACCCGCAACGGCAAGACCATCCAGGCCGACCACCTGGCGGCCGAAGCCCTGAACATCATGGAAGAGATGAAGATCAACGCCCTGCCTGTCACCGACGACGACGGCAATCTGGTTGGCGCCATCAACATGCATGACCTGCTGCGCGCCGGCGTGATTTAAGAGGCCACCCAATGACCGACCTGACCCCGCCGATGCATGAAAGCTGGAGTGACGAGCTCAAGGCGAAAGCCGCCGCCATACGCCTGATTGCGCTGGACGTTGACGGCATCATGAGCGATGGCCGGCTTTACTTCAGCGCCACTGGCGATGAACTCAAAGCCTTCAATATTCTGGACGGCCTGGGCCTGAAGCAGTTGATGAGCGCCGGCGTTACAGTTGCTGTAATCACCGGCCGGCGCTCGCCACTGACCGAAAAACGCATGAACGATCTTGGCATTCCGCACCTGATGCAAGGCCGTGAAGACAAGAAAGTGGCGCTGCAGGAGCTGGTGTCGACCATGAACATCAGCCCGGAACAGATCGCTTACATGGGCGACGATCTGCCCGACTTGCCCGCCCTGCAGTATGCTGGCCTTGGTATTACCGTGCCAAACGGCTACTGGCTGGTGCGTCAGTCGGCAGATTACTGTACCTCGGCCCAGGGTGGTTATGGTGCCGTTCGGGAGGCCTGTGACCTGATTCTTTGGGCGCAAAGTCGCTTGCAAGCCACCCTGCAACCTTATCTGAACGGGGCATCATGAATCTCGACACGCTGTCAGCTTTATTTCGAAAACCTCGGCTGCGGACACTGGCGCTGGCAGCCACGGTCATGGCTACCGTGTTTTTGATGTGGCAGCGTGAAGAAGTCGATGAGCTGGGTGGCGATGCCACAGAACTGAGGGGCCCGTCAGAACCCGACAGTTTTGTTGTTGAGGGCCGCTACACAACGTGGGATGAGCAGGGCAACCTCAAGATGACCCTCGCCAGCCCCCGCATTGAACAGTTTGATGACAGCGATCACGCGACCATGAACGCCCCCCGGGCCAGAATTTACAGTGCGCAGGGTGTCGACCCATGGATTATTGAAGCGGATGAAGGTAGCCTCCAGCAAAACGAAGATCGGGTGACACTGACCGGCAACGTCGTGGTGCTGAGGCAGACGGCAGATTCAGAGGCAACGCTGACAACCCAGTCGCTGACTCTGGACAACCAGCAAGGCATCGTACATACCGACCAGCCGGTCACCATAACCGAACCATTCGGTGTAACCCGGGCCACCGGCATGAAAGCATGGGTCGACCAACGCATACTGGAACTCAACTCCCGGGTGGAAGGGCAATATGAAACCATCAGGTAAACGCGCTTACGTCTTGCTGGCAACACTGATCATCTCGAGCCCGGCGGCGGCCTTTGACATGGATTCGGACGCCCCGATACGGGTCAGTGCCGATACCGCCAGACTCGACGACACCGAGGGTACCGCGGTATACAGCGGTGACGTGGAGCTGGTGCAGGGCGAGACACAACTAAACGCAGAACGCGTGGTGCTGTACCGGAACCAGGAAGGCCTGAGCCGGATTGAGGCCAGTGGCGAGCCTGCGCGCTATCGCCAGCCTGCCAGAGAGGGCGGGGCAATGACCGATGCCAGAGCCCGTAACATCACCTGGTCCGCAGCCGAAAGCCAGCTTACCTTTGAGCGACAGGCAGTCATTGAGCAAGGCAACAACGTATTCCGGGGTGACGTCATTCACTACGACACGGTGCGCAGGGTAGTCACCGCAGAAGGCGGCACGCCTTCGGAAGACAGCTCCGGCCGGGTAGAAATGGTGATCCAGCCCCGCAGCGGCGAAAACCCCACAGACGAATAGGTTTCTGATGGCAGTTCTCAGGGCCAGCAATCTGGCCAAAAGCTACAAACAGAAAAAAGTGGTTCTGGACGTTTCCCTGGAAATTCGCTCAGGTGAAATCGTCGGGCTGCTGGGTCCCAATGGCGCCGGTAAAACAACCTGCTTCTACATGATTGTCGGCCTGGTGCCTTCCGATCGAGGCCGGGTCACCATCGACAGCCAGGACATCACGCCGCTGCCGATGCATGGTCGTGCCCGCAAAGGCATCGGTTACCTGCCCCAGGAAGCCTCGGTGTTCCGCAAACTGACCGTGCGCGACAACATCATGGCCATTCTGGAAACCCGCAAAGACATGAAACGGCCTGAGCGGGAAGCCAAGCTGGAGGAGCTGCTGGAAGAGTTTCATATTACCCATATCAGAGACAGTCTCGGCATGGCCCTGTCTGGCGGTGAACGCCGGCGTGTGGAAATTGCCCGGGCACTGGCGATGGAGCCCGCCTTCATTCTGCTCGACGAACCCTTTGCCGGGGTCGATCCGATCTCGGTCAGCGACATCAAGCACATCATCCGCCACCTGCGCGACAAAGGTATCGGGGTACTGATTACTGACCACAACGTGCGCGAAACACTCGACATCTGCGAGAACGCCTACATCGTCTCGGGCGGCCACATCATCGCCTCCGGCAATGCCGAGGCCATTCTCGCCAACCAGCAGGTCAAGGAAGTCTACCTGGGCAATGAATTCCGCCTGTAACCGGATAGATGCCAGCGCAAACCGAGGTCTGATTGTTTTGATGATCTGTAGCAAGTAAACTCGGCAAAGAACTTGCTTAAACTGCCACCAGGGCACGGCAAGTATCCAGCGTACAACAATTTTTAGCCTGTACGCAGGCGATGTCACCAACGGAACGACCTTGATTTATGGATCTTGAGCCATGGTTATGAAAGCCTCGTTACAGCTTAAAATGGGCCAGAGTCTGACCATGACTCCCCAGCTGCAACAGGCCATCCGTTTGTTGCAACTGTCTACCCTTGATCTCCAGCAGGAAATCCAGCAAGCACTGGAGTCCAACCCCATGCTGGAAAATCCGGAAGATGACGATCTCCCGGAGAGCGGCGACACCGACAACAACGCTCAGGACGATCAGAAAGAGAGCAGCGCCGAATACGACGAGCCGGGCGCAGACGTCAGCACCGACTGGGACGAAAACGAAAACGGACCGGACTGGTCTTCCGAGAACGAAATTCCGGACGCCATCCCCGATGACCTGCCGGTTGATACCGCCTGGGACGACATTTATCAGTCCGCTCCCGCCGCTGCCAGCAAAGGCGATGATGAAAACGAATCGGACTTTGAAACCCGCAACTCGCCAACGGAAACCCTGCGGGATCATCTGGAATGGCAGCTCAACCTGACACCGATGAACGAGCGCGACAGCGCCATCGCCCACGCGCTGATGGACGCCGTCGACGAACGGGGCTATCTGACCTCACCCATTGAGGAAATCTACTCAGGCCTGCAGGACGATACCGAAGAAGATCCTCTGGAGCTGGACGAAGTGGAAGCCGTCATGCACCGGCTCCAACATTTCGACCCGCCGGGTGTTTTTGCCCGGGACCTGCAGGAATGTCTGCTGATTCAGCTGAATCAACTGCCACCCGACACCCCCTGGTTGCGCCAGGCGCGATTGGTGGTCACCCAGTTCTTGCACCTGCTGGGCAACCGGGACTATGCCCAGTTACTGCGCCGCAGCCGCCTGAAAGAAGACCAGCTCAGGGATGTGCTTGCACTGATCACTAGCCTGAACCCGAGGCCGGGCGATGTGGTGGATCGCACAGAACCCGATTACGTGATCCCGGACGTCATTGTGCGCAAGCATGAGGGCCGTTGGCGGGTAGAGCTGAACCCGGAAATTGCGCCTCGCATCCGGGTAAACGCCAGTTACGCGTCACTCATTCGCCGAGCCGACAGCAGCGCAGACAACACCTACCTGCGCGACCAGCTGCAGGAGGCCAAGTGGTTCATCAAAAGCCTGCAAAGCCGCAATGAGACCCTGCTTAAAGTTGCCACGCGCATTGTTGAACACCAGCAGGGCTTTCTGGATCTAGGCGACGAAGCCATGAAGCCCCTGATTCTGTCTGACATTGCCCAGGCCGTGGAAATGCATGAATCCACCATCTCACGGGTGACCACTCAGAAATACATGCACACCCCCCGGGGCATCTTCGAGCTGAAGTACTTTTTCTCAAGCCATGTCAGCACCGCAGAGGGCGGAGAATGTTCCTCTACCGCCATTCGTGCGATGATCAAAAAGCTGATTGCTGAAGAAACTCCAAAAAAGCCATTGAGCGACAGCAAAATTGCAGCCATGCTTGGGGAACAGGGAATCAACGTAGCGCGCCGCACGGTCGCCAAATACCGGGAGGCGATGCACATACCGCCCTCGAACGAGCGCAAACGGCTGGTTTAAGGTTTTGCCGATGCACGAAGCACCGGTATTCAGCCCGGCAGAAATGCCGGCACGATGACAACAGGAGACGCCTATGCAACTCAATATTTCAGGCCATCACGTAGAACTGACCCCTGCATTGAAGGATTACGTCAACACCAAGTTCGAAAAGCTGGAGCGTCACTTTGATCACATCAGTAACTGCCAGGTGACGCTGGAAATTGAGAAAGTTCGTCAGATGGCCGAAGCCACCCTGCACGTCATCGGTGGTGAGATTCACGCAAAGGCTGAAAATGAGGATATGTACGCGGCGATCGATGCGCTGGTAGACAAGCTGGACCGCCAGATCCTCAAGCACAAAGAAAAGAACGTAGACCGGATGCACGGTAACGGCTGAGCGCCGCATTTAGCGCCACCTTACCGGGTGTTTCAACAGATCGAGCTGCGGCGGGGTTTCACCGGCCGCAGCCTTTTTTTTACGGAATCACAGTCGATCCATGAGCGATACATCCCTGACTATCGACAACATTCTGGCTCCTGAACTGACGCTGTGCCGGGTACCGGCTTCAAGTAAAAAGCGCGTTCTGGAGACCATCGCTGAACACATTCATCAGCAGGATGAAACCCTCAGCGATACCCAGATCTTCAGCAACCTGGTATCCCGGGAAAGACTTGGCAGCACAGGCATCGGCCAGGGTATCGCCATACCTCACTGCCGTCTTGAAGGGCTCGACCGCGTAATCGGCGTACTGATGACTCTGGAAGAGCGCATTGACTTTGATGCGATAGATAACCAGCCGGTGGATCTGGTGTTTGCCCTGGTTGTTCCCAAAGAAGCGACCAGTGAGCACCTTGAACTGCTGAGCCAACTGGCCGAGAAATTCAACGAAAGCGCCTTCTGCGAACGGCTCCGCCAGTGCGAGGATGCCGGCGCTCTTTACCAGAGCATGACCGCCGCCAGCACCTGATACTCATCGCGTCAGCACAAGTAAGGAAGGAGTGCCCATCATGAAACTGATCATCGTCAGCGGCCGGTCCGGATCCGGCAAGAGCACCGCACTGCACGTGCTGGAGGATCTGGGTTTCTATTGCATTGACAACCTTCCTATCGGACTGCTGTTCCCGCTGACCCGAGAGGCCGCCAGCCAGGAAGCGCCCGGCCGGCTCAGAAAAATGGCGGTCAGCATTGACGCCCGCAACCTGTCCGCAGAACTGGCTAATTTCGAGCAGATTTACGATCAGCTTCGCGATACCGGCATCGTCGTTGAGATCATTTTTCTGGACGCTGATGAGCAATCGCTGTTGCAACGGTTTCACGCCACCCGCCGCAAGCATCCGCTGAGCGACGACAAAACCTCCCTGCGTGAAGCCATCAACAACGAAAAAGCCTTGTTGGAGCCGCTGTCAAAGCTGGCCGACCTCTACGTCAACACCACGGGCCTGTCGATGTATGAACTGCGCGACATGGTCAAACAGCGCGTGGCCGGCCGCAAAGATCAGGAACTGGCGTTACTGTTCCAGTCGTTTGGCTTCAAACATGGCGTTCCGGTGGATTCAGACTATGTCTTTGATGTTCGCTGCCTCCCCAATCCCTACTGGGACACCAGTCTGCGCAAGTACATCGGCACCGACCAGCCGGTTATCGATTTTCTCGAACGGGAACCACTAACTGGCCAGATGGTGGACGATCTCACTCGCTTTCTGGATACCTGGCTACCGTCCTTTGCTGACAGCAATCGCAGTTACATGACCATTTCGATTGGCTGTACCGGTGGCCAACATCGCTCTGTGTATGTGTGTGAGCAACTCGGCCGCCATTTCAGTGCCCGGTACAACAACGTTCAGGTACGCCACACCGAACTGCCTCACCTTCAGGCGCGTGGGGAGATCTGATCCACTCATGATCTGCCAACCCATCACCATCATCAACAAACTGGGCTTGCATGCTCGAGCCACAGCCAAGCTTGTGGCAACAGCTTCTGACTTCGACAGTCAGGTGCGAATTCGCGGCAAGGGCCGGGATGTTGACGCCAAAAACATCATGCAAGTCATGATGCTTGCTGCCAGCCAGGGCACCAACGTTGAGCTTGTTGCCGACGGTCCCGACGAACAGGATGCCATCAAGGCTCTGGTTGCGCTGATTGAGGATTATTTTGGTGAAGGGGGATAACCCCCGATTCGCCAATTCCCTATAACTCTTTCTCACCTGAATGCGCTAACTCCGCTATAATGCGAGGGTTTTCTGATCGCAGGTGGTTTCATGACAGATATCCTTGAAAAAAGTCAGGCCCGCCAGCGCCTTCGCTCCCTCAGTGAGGCCCTGGACAGTGGTGCTCTCAAGCAAGTAGCCCGCATCCTGAACGGCGGTCTGAGCCCCAGCGATATCGCCCACCTGCTCGAATCCTCTCCGCCTCGCCAGCGTGCGCTACTCTGGAACCTGGTCGACAAACAGCTCGAAGGGGAAGTCCTTCAGTATCTGGGCGACGACATTCGTGGTTATTTCCTGAGCCAACTGAACGCCCAGGAACTGGCAGACATCATCGAGGATTTCGAATCCGACGACCTGGCCGACCTGCTCCAGCAATTACCGGACACGGTAATTCAGGAAGTCCTGGACACCATGGACGATCAGGACCGGCAGCGGGTAGAGGAAGTACTCGCCTACCCGGAAGACACCGCTGGTGGCCTGATGAACACCGACACCATTACGGTGCGGCCAGACATCAGTATCGACGTTGTATTGCGTTATCTGCGCCGGCATCGCAGCCTGCCACCGATGACCGACAGCCTGATTGTGGTAAACCGGCGTGACGAGTTTATCGGCATGTTATCCATTACCCGAATGCTGGTATCCAACCCCGCAGCCACGGTTCGGGAGGTGATGGATACCGACATTGAGCCGATTCATGTCGAACTGTCAGACACCAAAGTGGCGACGCTGTTCGAGCGCTATGACCTGATCTCGGCGCCGGTTGTGAATGACAGCAACAAGCTGCTCGGCCGAATCACCATCGATGACGTGGTTGACGTTATCCGGGAAGATGCCGACCACTCCCTGATGAGCATGGCCGGTCTGGACGAAGACGAAGACACCTTTGCACCGGTCATGAAAACCACCCGCAGGCGTGCGGTGTGGCTGGGTATTAACCTGCTTACCGCGTTTACCGCCTCGGCGGTGATTGGCCTGTTTGAAGAGACCATTGCCAAAGTAGTCGCGCTGGCCGTGCTGATGCCGATTGTCGCCAGTATGGGCGGCATCGCCGGCAGCCAGACTCTGACGCTGGTTATTCGCGGCATGGCGGTTGGCCAGATCAGCGGGGCCAACGTGGGCTGGCTGCTGAATCGTGAGTTTTTGTCGAGCGTGCTGAACGGGCTTTTGTGGGCGGTCGTGGTTGCGGCAGCGGCGATACTCTGGTTTCAGGACTGGCTGATTGGCGCCATCATCGCCGCAGCACTGATCATTAACCTGGTGGCTGCCGCCCTGGTCGGCACAGTGTTACCCTTGTTCCTGAAATCCAGAAACATTGACCCGGCCCTGGCCGGCAGCGTTATTCTGACAACGGTTACCGACGTTGTCGGCTTCATGGCCTTTCTGGGACTGGCCACCATTTTTTACGCCTGACAGAATCGACGATCACAATGACTGACCACACCGACGACGATCAATACCCGGAATATTCCGGCCCCAGCAAGTCTCAACTGAAGCGGGACATGCACGCACTTCAGGACCTTGGCAAACGAATGCTGGACCTGAACGACGAGCAGCTGGCGACGCTGGCCGTCAGTGATACTCTGTATCGGGCCATCATGGAATCACGCCGCATTCGGCAGCGTGAAGCCAAACGTCGGCACCTGCAGTACATCGGCAAAGTCATTCGGCAGGAAACCGATCCAGACGCCCTGAGCCGCGCCATTGATGCCTTCCACGCCGGCAGTGAAGAGCACACCCGCCGCCATCACCTGGCAGAGCGCTGGCGTGACCGGATGATTGCCGAAGGGGACAAGGTGGTTGGCGAGTTCATTGGCTATTGTCCACTGGCGGATGTTCAGCATCTGCGCAATCTGGTCCGCAATGCGCGCAAAGAAGTCGACAGCCAGAAGAATACCGGTCAGGCCCGAAAGCTGTTCCGGGCCCTGCGCGAATGGATTGACGATGCAGAGTTGTGATTCAGAGCTGTAACGCCCGGCGCCTCAAAGGCGCCGGTGTTGCCAGACCGGCATGCGAGCCCTGAGCTCACGCACGCGCTCGCGATCAAGATCAGCGATTACCACGCCAGGCCCTTCTTCGATTTCACAGACAACCTTGCCCCAGGGATCGCAAATCAGGCTGTGGCCGTAGGTCTGTCGGCGGGAGCTGTTCTGACCACCCTGCCCCGGCGCGACCACCCAGACCTGGTTTTCAATGGCGCGAGCCCGAATCAACGCATGCCAATGGGCATCACCTGTTTGCCAGGTGAACGCACTGGGCAAACACAGCCAATCGACATCCTGCTCCCTTAACGCTCTGAACAGTTCTGGAAATCGAAGGTCATAGCAAATGGCCAATCCCAGCTTGCCCGCAGGCGTATCCACCGTGACCACCTGATCACCTGGCTCGAAGGTATCGGATTCGCGATACACGCCATGGGAGTCTTCCACCACGGCATCGAATAGATGGACTTTATCGTAACGTGCAACTTCCTGGCCCTGATCGTTGTATACGAGACAGCTTGCCCGCACTCGTTCAGGGATCTCCGATCCGTCTGGCCGCGTCGCCAACGGCATGGAGCCACCGACAATCCATAACCCCAGGGCCTTGGCTTGCTCCGACAAAAACCGGCGAATCACCGGCTCTGCTCCGGCCTCCTGCCGACCGCACGCCAACATCTGCGCGGTGGCCAGTACCGCAAAATTCTCCGGCAATACGGCCACTTCTGCGCCATCCGCCGCCACTTGCTGCAACAGCCGCTTGGCCTCGGCAAGGTTACCTTCAATGTCGTGGCTGCTGACCATCTGGATTGCGGCAACGTGGGTCATCGCTTTACTCCTTTACTCACCGGTATCAAATACCCGACGAAGATCGACTTTCGGGTCACTCCAGCTGCCGGTGACACTGTAGGTGGCACTGGTCAGCTTACTTAAAGGGTCGCCCAGAATTTTATCCAACACAAACAGCGCACCCCCAATCGGCGCGCTGGCGCCCATCAGTATGGCAGCCAGGGGCAGATTCTGGGTAACCGGCAGCACCAGAACCAGCCGCATATCCAGGCTTTCGTCCGCCATATTGGTGGTGCCGTTAAGCTTGAACGCACCGGACGGGCCAACCAATTGCAACTCCGGGTCCAGGGTAACCAATCCGTTCAGGATGACAGCCTTGCCAGAAATGGCATCAAACGCAACGCCCCGCTCATACAAGTCGGAGAAATCCAGCCGCAGTCGGCGCCACAACGTGTCGGTGTTGAGCAGATTAAAGATCCGGAACAGCTGGGCTGAGCCGCTTTGCTCCATGATCACGCCGTCATCCAGCCGGACACTCACCTGACCACTGAGCTCGCTCAATGCGATCTCATCCGGCCGGCCGGGCCAGTCCAGATCAAGATCGACGTGAGTTTGCTCATTGTTCAGCGGAATCGGTGCGCCGGTCAGCGCTTCCAGCTCACGGAGCCCGCCACCGGTCAATGCGCCGACAAAACGACTGGTTTCGCGATCATCGACAACGCTCCAGGTCATGTCACCCTTGAGCATCAGCGTCTGCAGTTGCCCCTCGATATCCTGAACGTTCAGCCGGAATGGCTGAGGACGGAGCCGGAACTGCCAGCGCCCGGCGCTCTGGTCGCCCAGCATCAACTCATCAAGCTTAACGTCGATGTCTGGCCAGCTGCCTATTTCGAGGGCCCGGAACGCCTCCAACTGTTCCTCCAGTGTTAACAGCTCCGAGGCGTTATCCGAATCGCTGTCGGGCTCGGATCGGGACAGGCTAAGACGCTGCAAATCGACATCAATCACCCCCTCCTCCGGCACCATGAGGCGCCCTTGCACACGCTCAGATTCTGTATTGAACACCCACCGATCACCCAGATTCAGGGCATTGATACGGATATCCTCAAGGCTATGTCCGGCCAGGTTCAGGTAGCTGAACTCGAGATCAAACCCCGAGCGCCTCCATAACAAATCAAAGCCAAGGCGGTCCTGCCAGTCTCCGGATATGCGGATGCCATCGCTGACACCCGGGTCAATCCGGGCTGACAACTCGGCGGTTTGCTCCGCCGGCTTCCCAAGCGGTTCGGGCCAGTCCAGCGCCAGTCCGCGCAGATTTGAGCTCACCAGAATACGAGGGGTAGCGGCAGGCGTCACTTCAAGCTCGGCGGAATAGTCGATGGTGCCGGCCATACCCAGGGAAAGCTCCTCGCCTGAACCTAGCTCCCTCAGGAATCCAGGCATGGCCACCCGGCCTGCCTGACGGATAGACAACGCCCTGCCGCCGGCCTCGTCGCCGAGCATCGTTTGTTCAAACTCAACCGAAATCGGGTGCCCAAGAAAGCGCGCGGCCAGTGGCTCGCCCGAAAATCCCTCAGTGCTATGGTAAGCAAGGTTGCCCTCAATACCGGTCCAACTGAGTCCCGCTGCCGGATAGTCAACCGCACCGTTGCTTGTGCTTACGTTGGCCTGCACCTCAGTCTGGGCGTCGCTTTGTAAAGGTATGTCTAGGTTCAAGGCGAGCTCAAACAGGCCGTCAAATTCAAGCCCGCCCGTAGCGCTGCCGGCCATCTCTCCCAGGGGTGTGTTATTCATCCAGAACGGCACGGCACTTCCGGGAACTGGGGCCTCCGCATCCACCTTGATCCGGGTTGCGGCATCGCCGTCACCCGGTACAACTCTGACTTCGCCTTTGCTGAGATCGAGGCCACCGATGCGACCCTCCTCCAGCGTCACCAGCGTATCGGCATTGTGAATGTCAACGCGGCCACGGGCAGCTTCAAGCTCGGGCCAAAGCTCGTCGTACCGGATCCGCGCCTGATCAAACTCGTACCACATGGAAGATACAAACGATCCCCGGGGCGCGCCAGAATCTATCCGTCCGTGCCCGTAGTAGCGACCGGAGGTGATCTCAGCTTCGGCGATGGCAGAGGTTAACCAGTCATACAAGCCCTCATCCACCACCTTGGCGGGGATAAAATCGGTCAGCATCGAGGCGTTGCCGTTCTCTACCCCGACGCTCAAACCCAGGTTGTCCTCACCAAACTTGTCCAGCCGGAGATCGAAGGCCCCGGTCAGCAGTGTCTGTTCACCATAGGCAAACGTCAGGTCATCGGAGAACACCCGGGTAATGGGGCCTGCCAACTCCCAGGCTACGGTGCCGGTGATTGTATTCAGCACCCAGTCGGACAGGAACAGCCCCGGGAACCCGAGGTTTGAAGGCTGCACTGTGTCCAAGGTGACATAGCCCCGGTCTGCACTCATCAGGATTGTGCCGTGAAGGCCACTGGCGGAGGGCGCCCCCTGAGCGGCCTGAACCGAGACATCGCGCAGGCGCGCGGATAACTCAAAGCTGGCGGTGTCTTGCGGCAAGGTCAGAATCACATCATCCAGATAGCCGGCAGGCCGATATTGCGTCAAAGCACGGTTACCCACCTCTGGCAGTAGCGGAATGGCCTGCACCAGCCGCCGGATCGGCGCCAGGGGTAAACCGTCTGCGATCAGCACATGGCCGTCTGCGCCGGGTTCAATCCGCAGCCCAAAGGGCTCTACCCGGTCGCCCACCCACTGCCACTGCAACTGCTGTAATTGGAGCGGCGCGTCTTTTCGCCAGCCAAACCTGGCCTGGATATCTTCCAAGGGCGCCAGCGACTGCTGATCCACGCCAAGCTGCAGGTAGGGTGTATGGACAGAGCCCTGAATCTGCTCGATCTCACCATGGCGGAAGGTCAACCAGGCTCGACCACCCAGATCAAAACCTTCCACTCGCACACCGCGCCAGTTCAGGTCATCAATCAGGCCATCGAATAATCGACCAGAGTCCACGTCCAGATAGAGCTGGCCAGTAAACTCACCCCGGAAAAAGTGTTGGCCCACCAGGGCAAAACTGGCTAGCTGGGTTGATGTTCCCGGCTGCATCGCACGGCCGGAAGCCTGAAACAGGCCCCGCCGGTAGATCAGGTCCAGCCGGGGAATATCCAGTTCCCGCAGGTTGCCCGAGCCATTATCGATGGCAAGGCTGATTCTGGTCATCGTTACTCGCGGGTCTGACAGCCAGCGCCCCGCCAGCTTCACCCAGGACTGCAGATCCTGTCCTCCCGGGTGAGTCAGGTCGCTCAATTCATCCGGAGGATCAAGCACGTCAAGCCCGGCTCGACGGGTCAGTGTCAGTGACAATCCGTCGGCTTCGAAATCCTCAAACACCAGCCGAAACCGCGCAAGTGACGACAGGAAGTCCAGACGCAGGCGCAGGTGCTCAAGCTCGGCGATGGCTGCTCCGGTGTCAGGATGACGAAGGGTAAGGTCGGTTGCGGTCACCGCGGGGTCAAGCCAGTGCCAGCGAGAAGACAGCTGCCCGACCTGCACTGCCAGCCCGGTGCGGTCTGACAGCATGGCCGAGATATCATCGGAATAGCGGTCAATATGGCTGGTCAGCTGGCGACCAAGCCCGACGTAGAGAGCAAACACCACCAGAATGGCAAAAATGAACCACCAGACCGCGGTTGCCAGATACCCAAGCGCCCTGGTCAGCTTACCCGCTGACTGATCAGTCGCTTGGTCTGGTGAATGCTCACGGCCTTGCATAGATCAGATAACTCCGCAGACAGGTCCGATCAGAGGGCGTCAGAGCAAGACCACATCGTATTGCTCCTGACTGTAAAACGGTTCAACCTGAAAACGAATGGTTTTGCTGATAAAGGTTTCGAGGTCCGCCACGTTGTCGGATTCCTCATCCAGCAGGCGATCAACCACATTCTGAGAAGCCATTACCAGATAATTTTCGGCTTCGTACGCGCGATTCACCCTGAGGATCTCCCGAAAGATCTCATAACACACGGTTTCTGCCGTTTTCAGAAAACCGCGGCCATCACAGATCGGGCAAGGCTCGCACAGCACCTGGCCCAGGCTTTCGGTGGTGCGCTTGCGAGTCATTTCAACCAGACCCAGTTCAGACACACCGGTAATCTTGGTTTTTGCGTGATCCCTCTCGAGCATTTTCTCCAGCATCCGGTGCACCTGGCGCTGGTGTTCGGGGTCGTCCATGTCGATAAAATCGATGATGATGATACCGCCGAGATTGCGTAGCCGAAGTTGCCGGCTAATGGCGCGGGCGGCCTCAAGGTTGGTCTTGAAGATGGTCTCTTCAAGGTTCCGGTGCCCGACAAAGGCACCGGTATTAATGTCGATGGTCGTCATCGCTTCAGTTTGATCGATGATTACGTAGCCACCGGACTTCAGTTGCACTTTACGACTGAGGGCTTTCTGGATTTCATCTTCCACGGAATACAGGTCAAAGATGGGACGCTCACCCGGATAGTATTCGACCTTGTCCGCGAACTCCGTGACAAACTCCCTCACGAACTCCATCACTCGCTGATAGCTTTCCCGGCTGTCGATGCGGACCTTCTCAGTCTGTGGCCGGATAAGGTCGCGAATGGTCCGGATAAACAACGGCAGATCCTGATATACCACCGAGGGCGCCGACGCATTGCCCATCCGCTCGTGAATAGACTGACTGAGCCGGTGCAGGTACTTCATGTCGCCAACCAGATCATCTTCTGCGGCGGCTTCAGCCGCGGTCCGGATGATGTAACCTCCCTGAACGTCGTCTTTTTCAGCGGCAGCCGCTTGCTCAATGACAGACTTCAGGCGAGCACGCTCGTTATCGTCTTCGATCCGCTGCGAAATACCGATATGGCTGACGCCGGGCATGAACACAAGATATCGGGAAGGTATGGAGAGCTGGGTGGTCAGGCGAGCGCCCTTGGTGCCTATCGGGTCTTTGGTCACCTGAACCACCAGCGACTGGCCTTCCCGGAGCAAGGTGCGAATATCCGGCACGGTCTTTGGAGCCTCGGCAACGTCTGCGGCGACAGATTGACTGGGCACAACGTCAGAAGCATGAATGAACGCTGCCCGCTCCAGACCAATATCAACGAAGGCGGCCTCCATTCCCGGCAGCACCCGGACAACCTTGCCTTTATAGATGTTACCGACAATACCCTTGCGACTGGTCCGCTCGATGTAGGCTTCCTGAAGCATTCCGTTCTCGACCAGGGCGACCCGGGTCTCAACCGGGGTGACGTTGATCAGGATTTCTTCACTCATGTTTGGTTCTCCTTACTGCGCGGCCAGTTCTGCCAGACCGGATGGCCAGCGTCTGCCAGTAACTCTGCGGTCTCCTGCAAGGGCAACCCCACTACGGCGCTGTAGCTGCCCTTCAGTTCACTGACAAAGATACCACCCAGGCCCTGAATACCGTAACTTCCGGCCTTATCCATGGGTTCACCGCTGGCGACATACCGTTTGATTTCCGCCTCAGATAACACCCTGAAGCTGACACTGGTGATCACCAGACAGGACTCACAGTGCGCTCCCTGCGCCAACGCCACTGCCGTCATCACCTGATGGCTGCGGCCAGACAATCGTGTCAGCATGGATTCTGCCTCGGCCTGAGATTCAGGCTTGCCGAGGACCTCACCGTCCACAACCACCGAAGTATCCGAGCCAAGGGCAAGACTGTCAGGGTTCTGAGCCGCCACCCGCAACGCTTTTTCCTGGGCAAGGCGCTCAACGTAGTGCTCTGCGGATTCACCCGACAGCACGGTTTCGTCGATATCCGCCGGTTGCACCCGAAACACCAGACCAATCTGTTCCAGTAGCTCAGCCCGGCGCGGGGATGCGGATGCGAGGATCAACGGTGTCATCACCACTACCCCAGTTGCCGGTTCAGGCGATCAAGCAAACCGCACACCAAAGGCCAGGCAACGGCGCTGGTCAGCGCCGGCCACAGATAGCTGAATCCAGCCGAATCCGCGCCCAACATCTGCTTGATAAAATGCACCAGCATCTGATTGATACCCAACAGCAAGAACACCAACAGACACTGCTGAGGCAGTGGGTACATCCGCAGGCGCTGGTGGATGGTCAATACCAGAAAAGCGATCAGCGCCATACCAAGCGCATTGGTACCCATCGGCGTGGCTTCCAGCACATCGAGCAAAAGCCCAAGGCACCAGGCCATCAGGATTCCAAATTGGGCAGGTGCCCGAAAAGTCCAGTAGAACACCACCAGCCCCAGCCATTCAGGCCGGAATTCAAACCAGCCTACCGGGAACAACGAGATGCTCAGAACCAGCGCCAGAACAACGGTGACAAAAAACAGCGGGTAACTGATCACTGACAACATCAGTTGGCTCCCTCTTCAATATCAGCCGGCAAGCCATCCTCAGCGCGGTCTCGGGTCTCCGGCTGAAATACCACCAACACCATCCGGCTCTGGTTCAGTCGGGCCTTGGGCACGGCGCGAATGGTCACGAAGGGCTCTCCGGGTTCTTTCGTAATCTGGCTGACTTCGGCAACCGGGTAGCCCCGCGGAAAGCGCCCTCCCAGCCCAGAACTGACCAGCGTATCGCCCTCGCGGATATCAGCGGTGTCGGGCACGTGCACCAGATCCAGCTCGCTGGCCTCGCCGTTACCAAGCAGTACCGACCGCAAGCCATTCCTAACCACTTCAACCGGGACTGCGTGACTGCTATCAGACACCAGCAAGACCCGAGAGGTGAACTGACCCGTCTGAATGACCTGCCCCATCAATCCTTCAGCGTCCAGCACCGCCTGCCCCCGGGTCACGCCGTCGCTGTCGCCTTTGTTGATGATAATTTCGTGGGAAAACGGATCCGGCGAAACGCCCACCACTTCACCCACAATAACCCGGTCATCAAGCACCTCAGAGGAGTTCAGCAAGCGACGCAGTTCATTGTTTTCGGAGGCAAGGGCGGCGTATTTGAGCGCACGACGCTCGAGAATCAACATTCGGGCTTTCAGTTCTACGTTTTCACTCTGCAAGTCATCCCTGCTGACAAACAGGCCGGAGAACCAATCACTGAAGCGATAGGGCGCATTGCCCAGCCAGTATACCGGTGCGAGACCGGTCGACAGGGCACTGCGTACAGGAGTAAGTTTGTCAAAACGGGCATCGGCAGCGATTAACGCTGCCGATATCAGAATCACAAGAAGCAGTCTGAAGCCGGGAACCGGCCCCTGGACAAAGATGGTCTTAATGGCAAAATCCTCCCACGGGATTAACCCTCCTGGGAGAACATTCCGATACCACCGCGATCAATAACTTCCAGTGCCTTGCCGCCACCCCGAGCCACGCAAGTCAACGGGTCTTCGGCGATGATGACTGGCAGACCGGTTTCTTCACTGATGAGCTTGTCCAGGCCGCGCAGCAAGGCACCGCCACCGGTCAGAACAATGCCACGCTCGGCGATGTCTGAGGCCAGCTCCGGAGGAGACTGTTCAAGCGCACTCTTCACCGTCTGGACGATCTGGGCCAGAGACTCTTGCAGGGCGTCGAGAATTTCTTCGCTGTTCAGGGTGAAGGCACGGGGAACGCCCTCGGCCAGGTTGCGGCCGCGCACGTCAATCTCGCGAACATCCAGGCCTTCGTAGGCACAGCCGATCTCGTGCTTGATGCGCTCAGCGGTCGAATCACCGATCAGGCTGCCGTAGTTGCGGCGCACGTAGGTGACGATGGCCTCATCAAACTTGTCACCGCCAACCCGGACGGATTCGGCGTAAACGATGCCGTTCAGGGAGATAATCGCAATTTCAGTCGTGCCACCACCGATGTCAACGATCATCGAACCGCTGGCCTCCTCAACCGGAAGACCCGCACCGATGGCAGCCGCCATGGGCTCTTCAATCAGAAAGACCTCACGTGCGCCGGCACCAAGAGCGGATTCACGGATTGCCTTGCGCTCTACCTGTGTGGACTTGCTGGGCACGCACACCAGAACCCGTGGGCTCGGGGTGATAAAGCTGTTTTCATGCACTTTATGGATGAAGTGCTGGAGCATTTTCTCGGTTACCACAAAATCCGCAATCACGCCGTCTTTCATCGGGCGAATGGCGGTGATGTTGCCGGGGGTGCGGCCAAGCATACGCTTTGCCTCAGCACCGACAGCGGCGACCGTTTTCTGTGAATTGTTGGTTCGGATGGCAACAACGGAAGGTTCGTTCAGCACAATACCGCGTTCGCGCACGTAAATCAGAGTGTTGGCGGTGCCCAGGTCGATGGACAGGTCGCTTGAAAATAAGCCTCGGAGTCTTTTGATTAACATTCGTGTTGTTTCAACCTGAGAGTTGCGGTTGCAGAAAAGAATGCGGCAACTTTAGCAGTGACACCCGTCTCAGGCAAGGCAACATCAGGGTTTGAGACTTACCATTTACACACTTTATGAGCTATGGCGGGGCCACTCTGTATCCGGATTCTGATAATATAGTCGGCTTATCTTCACACATCACTGGAGGCAACGTGAGTATTTCCCGTGCGGACATTGAAAAAGTTGCCGTGCTCGCCCGCATCAAAGTAGATGGCGAGCAGGTTTCGGCTCTGGAGAAGGATCTCGGCAACATCCTGGATCTTGTCGATCAACTGAGTGCCGCGGATACCGATTCGGTCGAGCCGATGGCGCATCCGCTGGATGCGGTGCAGAGGCTGAGGCCGGATGTAGTTACCGAGACCAATCAGCGGGAGGCGTTTCAGTCAATTGCGCCGGCCACCGAAGATGGGTTGTACCTGGTACCCAAGGTTATCGAGTGATCCTTTAACGCACTGATATACCTCTTTAACCGGCAGGTTGTCTGACGATCACATATTTCGGGATTGATGATGCATAACAAATCCGTAGCAGAGCTTTCCAAAGAGCTGGATAGCGGCAAGATTTCCAGTGTGGAGCTGGCTCAGCAGTTCCTGGACCGTCTGAAACAGGAAGACGGCAAGTACAACAGTTTTATTACCATCTCTGACGAGCAGGCCCTGGCCGAGGCGAAGTCAGCGGATGAGATGCGGGCAGCGGGCAAGGCCACGGTGTGGACCGGTGTACCCTTTGCCCACAAGGATATTTTCTGCACCAACGGCGTTCGCACCAGCTGCGGCTCGAAGATGCTGGAAAACTTCGTACCGCCCTACGATGCGACGGTAACCGAGAAGTTCAAGGCGGCGGGCGCGGTGTGCCTGGGCAAGACCAACATGGATGAGTTCGCCATGGGGTCATCCAACGAATCCAGCTTTTTTGGTGCGGTAACCAACCCCTGGGGCCTGTCGAACGGCGAAAAACGCGTTCCCGGCGGCTCATCCGGTGGATCTGCGGCGGCGGTCGCAGCGCGCCTTGTGCCTGCAGCGACGGGCACCGATACCGGCGGCTCCATTCGCCAGCCGGCCGCCCTGTGCGGTATCACCGGGCTGAAGCCCACCTATGGCCGGGTATCCCGTTACGGCATGATCGCCTTTGCCTCGTCACTGGACCAGGGTGGCCCGATGGCCCGCTCAGCCGAAGACGCCGCGCTGATGATGAACGTAATGGCCGGGTTCGACCCGAAAGACTCCACCTGCATCGACCGGGACGTGCCGGACTATACCGCCACCCTGAACGAGCCGTTGAAAGGCCTGAGAATCGGCCTACCCAAAGAATACTTCAGTGATCAGCTGTCACCGGCCATGGAAGCGCAGGTACGGAACGCGGTGCGTGAGTATGAAAAGCTGGGCGCGACGGTAAAGGATGTGTCTCTGCCCAACGCCAAGCTGGCCATCGCTGCCTATTACGTGATTGCTCCGGCGGAGGCCTCAGCCAACCTGTCCCGTTTTGACGGCGTGCGCTACGGCTATCGCTGCGCAGATCCCAAGGATCTCATGGACATGTACACCCGCACCCGGGCCGAAGGTTTTGGCAACGAGGTCAAACGCCGGATTCTGGTCGGCTCCTACGCCCTGTCTGCGGGTTATTTCGACGCCTATTACCTGAAAGCCCAGAAAGTTCGCCGGCTGATTCAGCAGGACTTCATCAACGCCTTTAAAGACGTGGACGTGTTGATGAGCCCGGTAACGCCTTCCCCTGCGTTTATTCAGGGCGAGAAAACCACCGATCCGGTCTCCATGTACCTGGAAGACGTATTCACCATCGCCATCAACCTGGCAGGCATTCCGGCCATGTCGGTGCCGGCCGGGTTTGTCGACGGACTGCCGGTGGGCCTGCAAATTATCGGGGACTACTTCTCCGAGGCCCGCCTGCTGAATGCCGCCCATCAGTTCCAGCAGGTGACCGACTGGCACCAGCGTGAACCCCAATAAGCCCGACCAAAGGAGACGAACACATGCAGTGGGATATCGTGATCGGGCTGGAAATTCACGTTCAGCTTGCGACCAAAACCAAAATTTTCTCGGGCTCCAGCACCGCCTTCGGTGCCGAGCCCAACACCCAGGCCAACGCGGTCGACCTGGCCATGCCCGGCACCTTGCCGGTGCCGAACGAGCAAGCGTTTCGCTATGCGGTGATGTTCGGCCTGGCCACCAATGCCGAAATCGGCCGCCGCTCCATGTTCGAGCGGAAAAACTACTTTTACCCGGATCTTCCCAAAGGCTACCAGACCACGCAGCTGGCCCAACCGATCGTTGGCCCCGGCCACGTAGACATCGACCTGGCCGACGGCAGCACCAAGCGCGTGCGCATTCACCACGCCCACCTGGAAGAAGACGCCGGCAAGTCCCTCCATGAGGATTATCACGGCATGTCCGGTATCGACCTGAACCGGGCCGGAACACCCTTGATCGAGGTGGTCACGGAGCCAGACATGAACACCGCCGAAGAAGCGGTCGCCTTCGCCAAGAAGCTGCACAGCCTGGTGACCTCTCTGGGCATCTGCGACGGCGATATGTCGCAGGGCTCCATGCGCTTTGACGTCAACATCTCGCTGAAGCCCAAAGGCTCCGAGACCCTGGGCACCCGCACCGAAACCAAGAACCTGAACTCGTTCCGGTTTATGGAACAGGCCATCGCTCACGAAGTTGAACGACAAATGGACATCCTGGAAGACGGCGGCACCATCACCCAGGAAACCCGCCTGTACAACGGCGACCGTGACGAATCCCGTTCGATGCGTTCCAAGGAAGAGGCCAACGATTACCGTTACTTCCCCTGCCCCGACCTGCTGCCGGTAGAAATCGACGACGCCTTCATCGAAGACGCCCGCGCCCGTCTACCGGAGTTGCCAGATGCCCGCAAGGCAAGGTTCAAGGAGCAGTATGGCCTGAACGATTATGACGCCGGCGTACTGTCTGGCGACGCCAGACTGGCGGCGTTCTTCGAGGAAACCCTGGAGCACGGCAAGGACGCGAAACTGGCGGCCAACTGGATTCAGGGCGAGTTTTCCGCACGCCTGAATGCCGAAGAGAAGTCGGTTGCTGAGTCGCCCATTTCCGGCGCCCAACTGGGCGCGCTGGTGACTCGCATTGCCGACAACACCGTGTCGTCAGCCGGTGCCAAGAAGGTATTCGAAGCACTGTGGTCTGGCGAAAACGACAACGTTGACGCGATCATCGACGCCAAGGGTCTGAAGCAGGTGTCTGACACCGGCGCCCTGGAATCCATGGTGGACGAGGTTCTGGCCGGCATGCCGGATCAGGTGGCTCAGTACCAAAGCGAGGACGATCCGAAGAAGCGCAAGAAGATGCTAGGCGGCTTTATGGGACCTTTGATGAAGGCCTCCAAGGGTCAGGGCAACCCCAAGCTGTTCAACGAAATTCTTGTTCGCAAGCTTGCCGGGTAATGGCTCGGGGCTAGGTGCCGGGATTTAGACTACGGCCCTAGCCTGTTGGATTTGGGAGGGTGGGTTTGGGGCCCCTTCCCAAAAAACGCTACAAGCACATCCATGTGCGCTTGGGCTCCGCCATCCATGGCTCCGCACATTTTTGGGAAGGGGCCCCAAACCCACCCTGCCAAACCTCTCAGCAATAGTCCGCAAAAACCACGCACTGAGATTGGAAACCTCTATCGTCTCTGGCCTTCTGCATTGAAACGATGTTTGAGATGGCAGCGGGGTTATTAACGACTACCCCACCAAAAGCGGGACCGGTGCCTTGGCGGGTAGAACCTCCCAAAAATCTGGAGCGCCAGGGATGGCGCGACGAAGCCCTACAGGGACGTATTCACGGGCGTTTTTTGGGAGGTTCTACCCGCCAAGGCAGCCACCTCCAGGCCCAGAAGACTGGGGCCTGAGCGCCGCCCATCAGGCCAATCGAGCCCAAAGGTCATGCTCATCGGCATGCTCGACGACGGCCTGGACGATTTGGCCAGGAACCAGGTCAGTTTCATCATTCAGATAGACCATGCCATCGATCTCCGGCGCATCGGCTTTTGAGCGGCCGATGGCGCCTTCTTCGTCGACTTCGTCGATGAGCACATCAATGGTCTTTCCGATCTTGGCCTGCAGACGGGCTGCGGAGATTTCGGCCTGTTTGGTCATGAACCGGGCCAGGCGCTCTTCCTTCACCTCTTCCGGCACGGCACCTTCGAGTTCGTTGGCCTTGGCACCCTCGACCGGACTGTAGGTGAACGCGCCGACGCGATCCAGTTGCGCCTCGTCGAGCCAGTCCAGCAGATACTGGAAATCTTCCTCGGTTTCACCGGGGAAGCCAACGATAAACGTCGACCGGATAGTCAGCTCTGGGCAGATTTCCCGCCACTTGCGGATGCGGTCCAGGGTTTTGCTGTCATGGGCCGGGCGCTTCATGGCCTTGAGCACTTTCGGGCTGGCGTGCTGGAATGGGATATCCAGGTAAGGCAGGATCTTGCCCTCTGCCATCAGCGGAATGATGTCGTCCACATGGGGGTACGGATACACATAGTGCAGACGAACCCAAACACCCATCTCGCCAAGAGCTTCGCACAGAGACTGCATCTTGGTTTTGACCGGACGGCCCTGCCAAAAACCGGTGCGGTATTTAATATCGACACCGTACGCAGAGGTATCCTGAGAGATCACCAACAGCTCTTTTACCCCGGCATCCACTAGCCGCTTGGCCTCGTCCATCACATCCCCGATCGGCCGGCTGACCAGATCGCCGCGCATGGAAGGTATGATGCAAAAGGTGCAGCGATGATTGCAGCCTTCGGAGATCTTCAGGTAAGCGTAATGCCGCGGTGTCAGTTTGATGCCTTGGGGTGGAACCAGATCGACAAAGGGATCGTGATCTTTTTTCGGCGGCAGATACTGGTGAACCGAGCCAACCACCTCTTCATAGGCATGAGGGCCAGATACGGCCAGTACGCCCGGGTGGGTCTCACGAATCTTGTCGGCTTCAGCGCCCATGCAGCCGGTAACGATCACCTTGCCGTTTTCGCTGATGGCTTCGCCAATTGCGTCCAGGGATTCCTGCTTGGCCGCATCAATGAAGCCACAGGTGTTCACCACTACAATGTCTGCATCATTGTAAGTTGGCACCACCTCGTAACCATCCAGCCGCAGCTGGGTCAGAATACGCTCAGAGTCTACCAGTGCCTTGGGACAGCCCAGGCTGATGAAGCCCACTTTGCCGCCCAGGGCAGCATCTTGTGTTTTCTCGGTCATAAATTTCTGCAGGAATCCCGGGGCAAAGCCCCTGATGAATGTAGGAGCAGGATTTTACCTCAGCCACGCGTTGACTGCAGCTCCTTGCTGCATGCGGATTTGAGTGGATAATACGGATTTCAGGTAAATGATGACGCCAATTTGTGACGTCGTGTTCAGATTTTATTAACAAAACTGACACAATACTGGGCAGATTTCTTGCTGTTCACTTTTTAAACAGCTAAACTTTCAACCGGTTATACGTTTTTCTGGAAGGCGTTTATGGGAAAGGCAACTTCTTTTCAAACCACACATGCCAGAAGAGTGAACATGAAGCCTCTTGCGATTAAAGCTAACCTGCGCAATCAACAGCGTGTTGATGTCGAAACAGACATTACGATCGAGAAACACGATGGCTGCTGCCTGACTTGCCACGTATCCAACCTCTCCCGCACTGGCGTGATGATTTCCTGTGATCAGGAAACGGTCAAACAGTTGGTTCCCGGCATGCGCGCACCGTCCCCGGGACACTGGATTGAGGTCAAAACCCGCTTCACCGTTCCGGTGCTGCCAACCCAGCCGGTCACTGTTCTGGCCGACGCCAACATTGTTCATTTGCGCCGCATTGCTCGGGATGAGTTTCAGATTGGCATCCAGTTCAGTGAATTTGAAGGCAACGGTTTTGATTACATCGACCGATACGTTGCAAAACTGCTCGCCGACTCTCTAAACGAAGCCCGCGAAACCCACTGACAAGACTCAAGCCCTCGCGCCGCTATGCCCGCCCAGGATTGTTCAGCAGGCGGCCCTCCACGCCTGCCAATGCTATATTATTAGAACCCCAAATTCTTAGCAGGGACCTTCTTATACCCTATAGCGCTCTGATATAGTGTTTCATCCGATTTTCAGCCATCACAACGCCCTTTGCGGCAACGGATGATCATGACGACATACAACCTCACTCATCTCAAACAACTGGAAGCCGAAAGCATCCACATTATCCGGGAGGTAGCAGCCGAGTTTGATAACCCGGTGATGCTCTACTCCGTCGGCAAAGACTCCGCCGTGATGCTGCATCTGGCCCTGAAAGCCTTCTATCCGGGCAAGCCTCCCTTCCCTCTGATGCACGTCGACACCACCTGGAAGTTCCGGGAGATGATTGAATTCCGTGACAAGCAGGTGAGCCGATATGGCCTCGACCTGATCGTCCACACCAATGAAGAAGGTGTTAAGCAAGGCATCGGGCCGTTTACCCATGGCAGCGCCAAGCACACCGACATGATGAAAACCCAGGCCCTCAAACAGGCGCTCGACAAGTACAAGTTTGATGCCGCCTTCGGCGGTGCGCGCCGGGATGAGGAAAAATCCCGGGCCAAGGAACGGGTGTATTCGTTCCGCGATGAGCACCATCGCTGGGACCCGAAGAACCAGCGGCCCGAGCTTTGGAACATCTACAACGGCAAGGTCAACAAAGGCGAGAGCATTCGCGTGTTCCCGCTCTCAAACTGGACCGAGCTGGATATCTGGCAATACATCTACCTGGAAAACATCGACATCGTGCCCCTGTACTTCTCGGCCGTGCGCCCGGTCGTCGATCGCGATGGCACCCTGATCATGGTGGACGACGACCGTATGCCCCTGAAGGAAGGCGAGAAACCGATGATGAAATCGGTACGTTTCCGAACCCTGGGCTGCTACCCACTGACCGGCGCCATCGAGTCTGAGGCAAACACGCTGCCGGATATCATTCAGGAAATGCTGCTGGCCACCAGCTCCGAACGCCAGGGCCGCGTGATCGATCACGATTCGGCCGGCTCCATGGAACAGAAAAAGCGCGAAGGGTATTTCTGAGATGTCACACCAGTCTGAACTGATCGCCGACGATATTCTGGCGTACCTGAAACAACACGAGAACAAAGAGCTGCTGCGCCTGCTGACCTGCGGCAGCGTCGACGATGGCAAAAGCACGCTGATCGGCCGCCTGCTGCACGACACCAAAATGATCTATGAAGATCACATGGCCAGCCTGAAAACCGACAGCGCCAAGATGGGCACCACCGGCGAAAAGCTGGATCTGGCCCTGCTGGTGGATGGTCTGCAGGCCGAGCGCGAACAAGGCATCACCATTGATGTCGCCTACCGCTACTTCAGCACCGACAAGCGCAAGTTTATTATCGCCGACACCCCGGGCCATGAGCAGTACACCCGCAACATGGCCACCGGAGCCTCGACCGCGCAACTGGCCATCCTGATGATCGACGCCCGCCACGGCGTGATGACCCAGACTCGCCGGCACTCCTTTATTGCTTCGCTGCTGGGCATTCGCCACATTGTGGTCGCGGTGAACAAGATGGACCTGGTGGATTTCAGCGAACAGCGCTTCAATGAAATCCGCGACGAGTATCAGGCCTTTGCTGCCCGCCTCGGCCTGAACGATATCCGCTTTGTACCGATCTCCGCCCTCGACGGCGACAACGTGGTCAACAAAAGTGACAACACGCCCTGGTTTAGCGGCCAGCCACTGATGGAAATACTGGAAACGGTGGAAGTCTCCCGGGACAAAAACCTGGAGCATTTCCGCTTTCCGGTGCAGTACGTCACCCGGCCCAACCTGAACTTCCGTGGCTTTTGCGGCACCGTCGCCTCCGGTGTGATCCGCCCTGGCGAAACGGTAATGGCCCTGCCCTCGCGTCGCACCAGCAAGGTCAAAGAGATCGTGACCTTTGACGGCAACCTGAGCGAAGCCTACATAGACCAGGCGGTCACCCTGACCCTGGAAGACGAAATCGACATCAGTCGAGGCGACATGCTGGTGAAAGCGGAAGATGAGCCAGAGGTTCACAACCGCTTCAACGCCAACCTGGTGTGGATGATAGACGCCCCACTGGAAACCGGTCGTCTCTATGACATCAAACTGGGGCCCACGTTTACCTCCGGCACGGTGAAGAAGATTCATCATCAGACCGACGTGAACACCCTGGAGCAGAACCCGAATCCGAGCCAGCTCCAGCTCAACGAAATCGGCCTGTGCGAACTGACCCTGAACCAACCCATTGCGTTCGACGCCTACCAGCGCAACCATGCCACGGGCAGCTTCATCATCATCGACCGCTTGACCAACGTCACGGTTGGCGCGGGCATGATCGCCGGTTTGGCCGACGGCCTGGAATCGCTGGATCCGGTTACCCCGGAAGAACGCGAACGTCGACTCGCCCAAAAACCGGCCATCATCGCCTGCAATGGCAAACACGCGCCGCAACTGGCCATGGCCGTGGAGCGGGCACTGTTTGATCAAGGCAAGACGGCTGTGGTGGTGTCTGAAGAAAACACCGGCGATGCCGATGAGCGCCGTCGTGTGGCTCAGCTGCTGACCGCCCACGGTCTGGTGGCTGTGACCGTGAACCTTGGCTCTGACATTGCCAATGCCAGCATTTCAGCTGAAACCGAAGCCGAGATTCCGGCTGTGGTTTCCGGGCTTCTTCAGAAATTGGCCCGCAGCCAGCGGGTTTAATGCGAACACCCCCTACCTTGGCGGTTGCCGGGTAGGGGATCTTTTGCCTACCCCCCCGTCGAACATCAACCAATTCCCGAAGCCTCCTTCCGCAACCCGTAATCTGCCCCCACATCAAAAGCAGGCAATGACCAATAAGTCAGACCATGGCACAATCCCCCGCCATCAAGATTAACCACAGGAGCTGAACACAATGGCCATCAAACACCTGCGCACCGCCTTCGCCAGCCAGTACCAGCCGGGCCAGCCTGCCCGTCTTGTTGCCGGTGAGGCTCAGCAGGAGCCCGGTGGCGACTACGAAGCCCTGCATAAACAGATGAAGCGACTGTTCAACAGCAAGCCCGGTAAAAAATACGGCCGCTTCTCCGAAGACGTCGGCGAGAGCCCTTTTAGCGCCTGGCTCAAAGACTATCTGGAAGACAAACAAACCTTCACCGCCATCACCGATCGCCTGTTCGGCCACTGGCAGGAACTTCTCAACGGCAGTCAGGAGGAATTCGATGGTCACCTGATGGTGGTGCATGACGCCCTGGCAGATTCGGAAGTGGTCTATCTGTACATCCTCGAGACCGACGGCGCCATGCGCTTCGACGGCACTCAGAAGCTGGACGCCACCGATGTGCTGAGCCTGTCACGCCTCAACCTGGCCGTAAGAATCGAACTGGACGACTGGCGCAACGACAACGCCAGCGACAACTACATGACACTTATCCACGCCCGCGGCACCGGTGATCCCGGCGACCTGTTCATTCGCCTGTGCGCATTCACCAACAGCGTGGACGTGGAAAAAGAAACCATGACCTTTCTGGACGCGGTCGAAGCCTTCGCCAAATCCAGCGAGCCAGAAAAAGCCGGCGAAGTGCGCACCAAAGCCTACGAATTCTGCAAAGACCAGCACGCCCTGGGCGAGCCGGTGGCCATCGAGGCCCTGTCGAGCTATCTGGACGAAAGCCAGCCAGAACGCTTCAAGGAATTCGCCAGCCAGAACGCGGAAATGCCCGAAACCGGCGTACTGCACCCGGACCACCGCAAGGTCAAAAAACTCGTCCGCATTGCCGGCTCCGGCGGCGGCATGAGCGTCTCGTTCTCATCGGACCTGGTCAACCAGGCGATCTACTACGACCGCGACAAAGACGCCCTGACCATCACCCGCCTGCCCAAGGCCTTGCGGGAGCAGTTGCAGCGTTACCTGGAAGCTCGCGAGGACTAGTTTGATTCCATGTTTTCCGGTTGATCGTCCCACCTGGGGCGATTCGCCCTCAGCTCTCTGACTTCCTGCATCCACCCTACCCCGTCGATCAACTCTCCGGTTTCGTGATCAATCGGCGGGTACGGCAGGTTGCGGTCGTCGCAATAGCGCTTCACCGTTGGCTGGCACCAACGGAACAGCAGGCGGTTGTATTCCTCATCCGGCAGCCGCCGATGCTCAAACATGCCCGCCAGCTGCCGCTGGCGCTGGGCTTCGGACAGGATGATCGAACAGGCCGAAGACACGTTCAGCGACTCCACCATCCCCATCATCGGAATCACCAGGTGCTCATCCGCCTGCTCCGCCGTCACCGGGTTCACCCCGTCCACTTCGTTGCCCATGATGATCGTGCAAGGCACGGTGTAATCCACCTCCCGAAAATCCACCGCCCGCTCTGACAGCTGCGCGGCATAGATCTTGTGGCCCTGAGCCTTCAGCCCGGCAACGGCTTCGTCCATGGTCGGATGGGTGTGGGTGGTCACCCAGTGATAACTGCCGCCAGCGGTCTTCCGGAACGCCCGAAAGCCTTCCTTCGGCCACACCACGTGCATATGGGCCAGACCAAAGGCATCACAGGAACGGATGATGGCAGACAGGTTTCGCGGCTTGTGAACCTGATCGGTCAGCACCCGCAGGTCGGGTTGACGGGTGTTCAGGGTCTGCTTGATTCGGGCAAGGCGTTCGGGGGTCATAAGTATGTTGATTAAATGATGTGTTGGGCAGCTTCCATAAACACAATCAGAGCTTTAGGAATCCAGCACAGGCTTATGGGAAGGGTTTTGGGGTGAGCTTTCCAAAACTGTGCGGAGCCAGGGATGGCGGAGCCCAAGCGCCACATGGATGTGCCGAAGGAGCGTGTTTTGGAAAGCTCACCCCAAAAGCCTTCATGCACCAAACTGGAGTTGCTGCGAATGATACCACAGCAAAACCCGAGACAACGGTGGTTGAAGTTTAAGCACCCCGCTATAATGTGCAGTCCAATTTTTGCCAGCGCCAAAATCTCCACCTGCCGGCGCAACACACATCAAACGACGTGAGACCCATGGCCAAAAAGCTGTACATCAAAACCCACGGCTGCCAAATGAACGAGTACGACTCGGCCCGCATGGCCGACCTGCTCAAAACCGGCGAAGCCGTCGAAATGACCGACTCGCCCGATGACGCCGACATCCTGCTGCTGAACACCTGCTCCATCCGCGAAAAAGCCCAGGACAAAGTGTTCCACCAGCTCGGCCGCTGGAAAAAGCTCAAAAGCAAAAAGCCCGACCTGATTATCGGCGTGGGCGGCTGCGTCGCCAGCCAGGAAGGCCAGGCCATCATCGACCGGGCCCCGTTTGTCGACATGGTGTTCGGCCCGCAAACCCTGCACCGCCTGCCCGACATGATCACCGAAATACGCACCAAAGGTAACGGCGTGGGCGTGGTCGACGTCAGCTTTCCCGAGATCGAAAAATTCGACAACCTGCCCGACCCCGGCGCCGACGGTCCGTCCGCGTTTGTCTCGATCATGGAAGGCTGCAGCAAATACTGCACCTTCTGCGTGGTGCCCTACACCCGCGGCGAAGAAGTCAGCCGCCCGGTCGACGACGTGATCGCCGAAGTTGCCCACCTGGCCAGCCAGGGCGTGCGTGAGGTGAACCTGCTGGGACAGAACGTTAACGCTTACCGTGGCGATACCCACGACGGCGACGTCATGGACATGGCCGAGCTGATCGAACTGATTGCCTCCATCGAGGGCATCGACCGCATCCGCTACACCACGTCTCACCCGGTCGAGTTCAGCGATTCGCTGATCGAGATCTACGAGCGGGTTCCGGAACTGGTCAGTCACCTGCACCTGCCGGTGCAGAGCGGCTCTGATCGCATTCTGGCGGCGATGAAGCGCGGTCACACGGCGCTGGAGTACAAATCCAAACTGCGCCGTTTACGGAAGATCCGACCAGATATCAGCTTTTCCTCGGACTTTATCATCGGTTTCCCGGGCGAATCCGATAAAGACTTCGAAGACACCATGAAACTGATCAACGACATCGGCTTCGATATGTCCTTCAGTTTTGTCTACAGTGCCCGTCCGGGCACACCGGCCGCGGATTTGCCGGATGACACGCCGATGGAGGTCAAGAAGCAGCGATTGTCGATTCTGCAGGACCGGATCAACCAGCATGTGATGGATATCAGCCGCAAGATGGTCGGCAGCACCCAGCGGATTCTGGTCACGGGCTTGTCCAAGAAAGATCCCGGCGAATACTCTGGCCGCACCGAGAACAACCGGATCGTCAATTTCCGCCACGACAACCCTGCGGTGGTCGGCCATTTTGTCGATGTCGAAATTGTTCAGGCCTACGCCAATTCCTTGCGCGGGGTTCCGGTCAACTCTGAGCTGTTCTGATTTTGCAGTTTAGCCTGCCCCTATGTCCTCTGGATTTGGGGGCGGTGACAGGTTCAGGGTAACTCCCAAAAAACGCCCGCAAGTACCTCCCTGTAGGGCTTCGTCGCGCCATCCATGGCGCTCCAGATTTTTGGGAGTTACCCTGAACCTCTCACTCACTCGACTTCCGAGTGGCATGCTAAAAAGAACAACCTACCGCGGGTCAGGCAGGAATTCTCTTAAATTTAACCCCCTCCTCCTACTTGTTTTTAGCCCTGCGGGCCTGCACATTATTTAGACAAGGGCGGGGTGGGTAGCGCTGTCAAAAAATCTGGAGCGCCAGGGATGGCGCGACGAAGCCCTACAGGGATGTATTCACGGGCGTTTTTTTGACAGCGCTACCCGCCCCGCCCAACGGTACCAAACACAGAAATGCAAACTCCCCGAAACCAAGCGCCAAGGGGGAGCAAACCAGACGGAGCAAGATTGAACACTCAAGACAGCAGACAATTTGACCTGCACCCGGTAGACCAAAGAAGACTGACCACCCTGTGCGGTCAGTTTGATGAACACCTGAAGATGATTGAAAAACGTCTGCAGGTAAAAGTGGGCCGCCGTGGCCACCACTTCCGGGTTGAGGGGCACACCGAAAACGTCGCCGCTGCCACTGAAGTTATCCGCCATATGTATCGGGAAACCGAGGCCTCCAGCGACATACAGCCAGACACCGTGCATTTGTATATTCGTGAAACCGGGCTGGAAAGGCTGCCTGATGATGTGCCCTACGACGACGGGCAGGTTACCATCATCAAAACCCCCAAACTGACCGCCAAGCCCCGTGGCAAGAACCAGCAGAAGTATGTGCACAGCATCCGCACACACGACATCAACTTCGGCATCGGACCGGCGGGTACAGGCAAGACCTGGCTGGCGGTTGCCTGTGCCGTCGAAGCCCTGAAAGACGAGCAGGTCAAACGCATTCTGCTGGTGCGCCCGGCTGTCGAGGCCGGAGAAAAACTGGGCTTTCTGCCTGGTGATCTGGCCCAGAAGGTGGACCCTTACCTGCGGCCGCTGTACGACGCACTCTATGAAATGCTCGGCTTTGAACAGGTTACCCGTCTGATCGAGAAAAGCGTGATCGAGATTGCACCGCTGGCCTTTATGCGTGGCCGCACCCTTAATAACTCGTTTATCATCCTGGACGAAAGCCAGAACACCACCCGGGAACAGATGAAGATGTTCCTGACCCGGATTGGCTTTGGCTCCACCGCCGTGATCACCGGCGACACCACCCAAGTCGATCTGCCACGGGGCCAGAACTCGGGCCTGATTCATGCGGCGGGCGTGCTGAGCAAGGTGCGCGGCATTGGCTTTACCCGGTTTGAATCGAAAGACGTGGTGCGTCACCCGCTGGTTCAGCGCATCGTCGAAGCCTACGACTCCCTGGACGACGTGAGCAACAAAAACCAATGAGCAAGCTGACCGTTGATTTTCAGAACGCCTTTGGAGGCTCCGGCGTTCCGGACGAGGCGCAACTTCAGGCCTGGGCTGAGTTGGCGTGGCAGGGCGAGGATCCGTCCGAGGTTACGATTCGTATTGTTGGTGTTGAAGAGAGCCAGGCCTTGAACCATCAATACCGGGGAAAAGACAAACCCACCAATGTTTTGTCCTTTCCATTTGACGCACCACCGGGTATAACGATGCCATTAGCCGGAGATCTCGTGATTTGCGCTCCGGTTGTTGAGCAAGAGGCGCAGGTGCAGCGTAAAGCCCCTGTCGCCCACTGGGCTCACATGGTGGTGCACGGTATGTTGCACCTCCAGGGCTACGATCATATTGAAGACGATGATGCCGAGGTTATGGAAGCCCTCGAGATCCGGCTGCTTGCGCAGCTTGGATTTATCAACCCTTACGAAGCAGAGGAAACGGAACAAGACTCATGAGCGACGATCAGTCGAGTCGCAGTCAGGGCGGTAAGTCCTGGCTGGAGCGTATATCACAGGCCTTTTCCAGTGGGCCGGAGTCCGTAGAGGACGTACTGGAAATCCTCCGTGATGCAGAATCTCAAAGCATCATTGATCCTGACTCCATGAGCATCATTGAAGGCGCCATGCAGGTGATCGACATGCGGGTCGATGAAATCATGATCCCCCGCTCCCAGATGATCACGGTCAAAGCCTCTCAGGATCCCAAAGAATTCCTGCCTGAAATCATGTCTTCTGCCCACAGTCGTTTCCCGGTTATCGGTGAAAGCCAGGATGACGTGATTGGCGTTTTGCTGGCCAAGGATCTGTTGCCTTTAGCTCTGAACAACGAGCTGAACTGGTCCAGCATTCGCGAAATTCTGCGCCCGCCCACCTTCGTTCCCGAGAGCAAGCGATTGAACCAGCTGCTCAAAGAGTTCAAGGAGAATCGCAACCACATGGCCATGGTGGTGGATGAGTACGGTGGTACCGCCGGGCTGATCACCATTGAAGACGTTCTTGAGCAGATTGTGGGCGAGATCGAGGATGAGCACGACTTTGATGAAGAAACCCACATCAAAGCCCGTGGCGACGGCACTTATGCCGTGAAAGCCGTAACGCCGATTGATGACTTCAACGAGTTCTTCGAGTCCAGTATGGAAGAGGAAGAGTTCGATACCATCGGCGGCCTTGTTCTCAAAGAGTTCGGTCACCTGCCCAGACGGGGCGAAACGGTTGAATTCGGTGGTTTGCAGTTTACTATTGCCAACGCCGATAACCGAGTCATCCGTTTGTTGCAGGTAACCCGAAGTGAATCATGAATCCAGCCTACGCCACCCGCTAAACCTCAAGTTTTTATCGAGCTCCTGGCTTGCCCCGGTGATCCTCCTGATCGCCGGGGCCTTGCAAACGCTGACCTTTTCGCCATTTTATCTTTGGTGGCTGGGGCCGGTATCGGTATTCCTGATATTGCTGGTAACACTGAACCAGACCTCGGCAAAGCTGTTCCGTTCAGGCTGGCTGGTCGGCCTCGGCCTGTTTGCCTCAGGGGTCAGCTGGATTTACGTGAGCATCAGCGAACACGGCAATACGTCGGCACTGGTTGCCATCATCCTGATGATTCTGTTCGTTGCCGGTCTGGCGTTGTTCCATGGCATCGCGTTCTGGTTCTGGGGCAAACTTGCCAAGGAAAGCAGAGTTCGACGACTCATTCTGTTCCCGGCGATCTGGGTGCTGGGTGACTGGCTGCGAGGCTGGCTGCTGACCGGCTTCCCCTGGATGTACCTGGGCACCGCCCATACCGACGGCCCGTTAGCCGGTCTGGCACCGCTGACTGGCGTTCATGGCCTGACCTTCTGGATAACCGTTACCGGTGCCGCCGCTTATGCCCTTTGGTGGCTTGTTGTGACCGGTCATCGCAAAGCCGCGGCCGCCACTGTGGCCCTGGCACTGCTCCCCTGGTTTGTTGCTCCTGCCATGAAACAGGCTGACTGGACACAACTCAGTGACGAGCCCCTGAGCTTTGCCGCGATGCAAGGCAACATTCCTCAACAAATCAAATGGGACCCGGACTTTCTCCGAGATCAGATTGTCGCGTACCTGGGCATGACCGAGGAACACTGGCAAAGCGATCTGATTTTGTGGCCGGAGACCGCCATCCCGATCCCCCAGGACCAGGCCGGCAGCGTTATTGACCACATCAACAACCAACTTGGTGACAACAGCACCCTGATCACCGGCATTCCATGGTATGGCTACAGTGAACGCATCGAGGACTTCACCTTTCACAACAGCATCATGGCCATTGGCAGCGGTGAAGGGATCTATCACAAGCAAAAACTGGTGCCTTTCGGCGAGTATGTGCCGTTGCAAGGCATCCTGAGAGGTTTAATCGGGTTTTTCGATCTGCCCATGAGCAGCTTTTCGCCGTGGCCCCAAGTACCAGGCTCCACTGGACGCCAACGGCGTCAACATCATGCCCTACATCTGCTACGAAGTGGCCTACCCAGACTTCGTCGCGTTTAACGCCCGCAGCTCGGGCATCCTGCTGACCATCAGCAACGACGGCTGGTTTGGCGACTCCATCGGCCCCCTGCAACACCTTCAGATTGCCCGCATGCGAGCACTGGAAACCGGTCGTTACATGCTTCGGGGCACCAACAACGGCGTCACCGCGATCATTGACGAGAAGGGCCAGATCACTGAGCGCATCCCTCAGTTTGAGCGGGCCGTGCTGACCGGAGAGGTCTATACCGCCACCGGCAGCACCCCCTACATGCAGGCAGGATCCTGGCCGGTACTCACCCTGGCCGTGATCCTGGTTGTGTTTGTGCGGGAACGGGTCATCCCGAAAAACTGAAGACTCAGCTGTCCTTGCGCGGCCAGCGGCTGGTTACCCGCTCAAAGTAATGGGAACTGCAGGCTTCGCAGGGGTGCAGATGGCTGGTTTTAGTCAGGCACAGCATGTGACTGCAGTTGAGACAACGGAACATGCCGGCGGTGGCCACCTCACCGGAAATGTAATGACTGACGTCCTGGTTCTCAAGTTTTTGCCTGAGTTCCAGGGTGTCGACCATGGTCTGGTCCGCGACAGACAACAGCCTCTCAGACAGCGTGTTTTCCAGAAGCGAAATGTCCAGCTGCAGCCATTCTTTGAGCCCCTCTCCGGTTTCGTCCACAAAGTGCATCAGGTGTTCAAGGTCCCGCTCCAGGTAGGCGCCCAGCAGGTCAGCCTCTTCCCGGGTCATTTCTTCCAGTTCGTACTCAAACTCAACGGCCTTCTGCACTTCCTCTTCCAGCGTCTGAAGGGTCGTTTCCTGCAACTCATGCAAGCGGGTCTGGACCCGCTCAAGCATTCTGTCATAAGCCTCAAGGGCTTTACCTGAAAGGTGACTGCGTTCTGGTGTTGTCATGGACTCGTCTCGCTCTATAGTTGGCCAAGTACTCAATTCCTGACTTCGCTGTATGGTGCCAGAGCCAGGGTGCGGGTGTGCTTTCCGGGACACGCTGTGAATACGTCCGTGTACGCTTGACTGCAGCATCCCTGCTGCAGACAGTCCCGTAAAGCACACCCGCACCCTGTCTCCCCCAACAGCAGGCGTGGATTCATCGGAATCCCCGACAGTGTCCCGGGGCAACGGCCGGTAAGGCTTCCTGAGACTGTGCGCAGCAGGGATGCTGCGCTCAAGCCTACAGGGACGTATTCACGGCGTGTCTCAGGAAGCCGCACCGGACATCACCCTTCACCAATACTAGAAGTCTGGCACAAGTCTGCGAATTTGGCAGACTACCTGTTGAGCCTTGGGTACGTTAGAATAACCGCCCCTTTCGAACATCATTCTGACACAGGTTAATTTTGGTAATGGCTGGAATGGACGAGCAATACAACCCACGTGATGTAGAACAGACCGCCCGCGACTTCTGGGAAACCAACCAGACCTTCAAGGTCACGGAAGATCCGAGCAAGCCAAAGTACTACTGCCTGTCCATGTTCCCCTACCCCAGCGGCAAGCTGCACATGGGCCACGTCCGCAACTACACCATCGGCGACGTGATCTCCCGCTACCAGCGCATGCAGGGCAAGAATGTCATGCAGCCCATGGGCTGGGATGCCTTTGGCCTGCCCGCGGAAAACGCCGCCATTGCCAACAAGTCCGCGCCAGCCAAATGGACCCGGGCCAATATTGACTACATGAAGAAACAGCTCAAGCAACTCGGGTTCGGGTACGACTGGGGCCGCGAGCTGGCCACCTGCGATCCCGAGTATTATCGCTGGGAGCAATGGTTCTTCGCCCGCCTGTACGAGAAAGGCCTGGTCTACAAGAAAATGTCTACCGTTAACTGGGACCCGGTCGATCAGACCGTTCTGGCCAACGAGCAGGTTGTTGATGGACGGGGCTGGCGCTCTGGTGCTCTGGTTGAGCAGAAGAAGATTCCCCAGTGGTTCATTCGCATTACTGAGTACGCTGATCAGCTGCTGGACGATCTGGAGCAACTGGAAGACTGGCCTGAACAGGTCAAGACCATGCAGCGGAACTGGATCGGCAAGTCGGTGGGGACTGAGCTGACCTTCCCGCTGAAAGGTCGCGATGAAGGCATGACGGTGTACACCACTCGTCCGGACACCCTTATGGGAGTCAGCTATATGGCGGTGGCGGCCGAACACCCGCTGGCCAAAGCGGCCGCTGAGCGTCATCTTGATGTGGCCGAGTTTGTCGAGCAGTGCCGAAACAGCAAGGTGGCTGAAGCTGAGCTGGCCACCATGGAAAAGAAAGGCATCGACACCGGGTTCAAGGCTATTAACCCACTGACTCAGGAAGAAGTACCGGTCTGGGTGGCCAACTTTGTCTTGATGGATTACGGCACCGGCGCGCTGATGGCGGTGCCTGGCCATGATGACCGCGATCATGAGTTCGCGCTCAAGTACAAACTGCCGATCAAACAGGTTATTGCCCCGAACGATGGCCGAGACATTGACGTGCAGGAGAAGGCCTTCACCGAGAAAGGATTTCTGGTGTCTTCCGGCAAGTACAGCGGCCTGACCAGCGAAGAAGCATTTGAAGAAATCGCCAACCATCTGGAAACCAGTGGCATTGGCAAACGCACGGTCAACTACCGCCTGCGGGACTGGGGCGTCTCACGTCAGCGCTACTGGGGCTCGCCGATTCCCATGATGACACTGGAAGACGGCACCGAGATGCCAGTGCCAGACGACCAGCTGCCGGTGCGCCTGCCAGAAGACGTCGAGATGGACGGCGTTCAATCTCCCATCAAGGCAGATGCTGACTGGTGCAAGACCGAATACAACGGCCAGCCGGCCACTCTGGAAACCGATACCTTCGACACCTTCATGGAGTCGTCCTGGTATTACGCCCGGTTCTGCAGCCCGAACTATGACCAGGGTATGCTGGACCCGGCGGCGGCCAACTATTGGCTTCCGGTCGATCAGTACATCGGCGGTATCGAACACGCCATTTTGCACCTGCTGTATGCCCGCTTCTTCCACAAGCTGCTGCGTGATGTCGGTCTGGTAGACAGCTCTGAGCCCTTTAACCGGTTGTTGTGTCAGGGCATGGTGCTGGCAGAAACCTACTATCGGGATGAAGACAACGGCGGCAAGACCTGGTTTAACCCGGCGGACGTCACCGTTGAACGGGACGCCAAGGGTCAGGTTATCCGTGCGGTACTGAACACCGACGGCCAGCCGGTGGAAATCGGCGGCGTCACCAAAATGTCGAAATCCAAGAACAATGGCATTGATCCACAGTCCATTATTGACCAGCACGGCGCCGATACCGTTCGTCTGTTCATGATGTTTGCCGCACCACCGGAGCAATCCCTGGAATGGTCAGACAGCGGCGTGGAGGGTGCTCACCGCTTCCTCAAGCGGCTCTGGCGCCTGGTCAACGAGCACACCTCCACAGGCGGAGTGCCCGCACTCGCTGTGGATAGCCTGACCGACGCGCAGAAAAATCTTCGTCGCAAAACTCACGAAACCATTGCCAAAGTCAGCGACGATATCAGTCGACGCCTGACCTTTAACACCTCCATTGCCGCCGTGATGGAGCTGCTCAACGAAGTCAGTAAACTGGCAGACGAAGAGCCGCAAACCCGCGCAGTTCGCCAGGAAGCGCTGGACGTAGCCGTATTGGTGCTGTCGCCGATCGTGCCGCATATTTGCCACAGCCTCTGGCATGCGCTGGGGCACAGCGAACTCGTTGTGGACGCTCCGTGGCCGGTTGCAGACCAGAGCGCCATGGTGCGTAGCGAGATTGAGGTGGTGCTTCAGGTGAATGGCAAGGTGCGCGCCAAAGAGAGTGTTCCGGTGGATATTGGCAAGGACGATCTGGAAACACTGGCCCTTGAAAACGAGAACGTCATGCGCTTCACCGAGGGCAAGACCGTCCGGAAAGTGATCGTGGTGCCGGGTAAGCTGGTTAACGTGGTGGCAAACTGATATGCCTTGGGTACCGTCGGTGTTGAGCACCCATCGGCTGTCACTGATGCTGGCCATAGTGGCAACGGTGCTGGCCGGCTGCGGCTTTCAGTTGCGCGGCACCTCACCGGTGCCGGCCGCGCTGCAGCCGCTGGCGGTAGACTGCTCCGATACCCTGCCCGGCCGTTTCTGCCAGTCCGTACGCGATCAACTGACGCTGGGCGGCGTGGAGCTTGCGGAAGCTGCACAAGCTGACTTTGTATTGCGACTGCGCGACTATCAGCAGGATCGTCGAGCCTCGGCCATTACCGCCCAGGCAGCCGCCGCTGAGTATATTCTGCGCCATACGGTAACCCTTGAGTTATTCACAGCCGACAGAGTGCCGCTGATCGCCTCCACTGAGCTGAACGCCAGTGAAACCTACCGTTATGATGAGACCAATGTGCTCGCCAAACAGCGGGAAGAGGAAGAACTCCGCCAGCAACTCGGTGATCGACTGGCACAACAGGTGATTTTCCGGCTGGCGCCGATGACCCGTGAACGTATAGACGCAGCCATAGAAGCCCACGCTGCCAGCCAGGACGCTGCCGAATCGCCATGAAAACCCAACCCGGCCAGCTTCCTCAGTTACTGAAAAAAGGCCTGGCATCGGTTTATCTAGTCTCCGGTGATGAGCCCCTGCTAGTGCAGGAATGTTGCGACCAGATTCGCCAGGCGGCGCGCGAAGCCGGCTATCAGGACCGGATTACCTACCACGCTGACCATCAGTTGAGCTGGAATACCGTTGCCGACGAATGCAATGCGCTGTCCCTGTTCGCTGAAAAGCGCCGGATCGAGATTCATCTGCCCACGGGCAAGCTGGGGGATGGCCGCAAGGTTATGGAGCAGATTCTCCAGTCGCCACCCGAGGACGTCATTATTCTGCTGATCAGCGCACGGCTGGATGCAGCTGAAACCAAACGCAAATGGTACAAAGAGCTCCAGGGCCACGGAGTTCATGTGCCGGTTTGGCCCGTAGAGCCGGAGAAATTTACCGGCTGGCTACAGCAACGTGCCAGCAATCAAGGCCTGCACATGACCCGCGGCGCTCTGGCAATGCTGGCGGAGCGGCTGGAAGGCAATCTTCTGGCGGCCAGTCAGGAGCTTGACCGGCTGGCACTCCTTACCGATGGCAAAACCATTGATGAGGAGACCATTGAGCAAGCCGTCCAGGACAGCGCACGCTTTAATGGCTTTGAGCTGGTCACCGAACTGCTCTCAGGCAAGGCAGCCCACGCCAGCAAGATTATCGGCGTGCTTCAACAGGAAGGCGAGAATCCCCTCGGCTTGTTAAGCGTTCTGGTGCGGGACCTGCACCTGATCATTGAACTCAAATCGGCGTTGCCCCCCGGCGAAAATCCCGCCGGCTTTCTGAAGAAGCGGGGCGTGTTTCAACCTCGCCGTGCGTCGGCCGTCCAGCAGGCCGCCCGACGCCTTAACCTGCCCCAACTCCACCAGGCCATCAACCTGTGCAGTACCACCGATCGTGCTGCCAAAGGCTTTGACGATGTATCGCCCTGGCACCACCTCCGGGAACTCTCCATTCTGCTGGCAAATGGCCGCTCGGGCTGACCTGGATCAAAATCCGTTCAGGTCATTCGCTGTACTCCCCGCAACAACTTGACACTTTTTTACAATTAGGCGCATTGTAACTCTTCCAGATCACCTCATCAGGGAAGGAGATTCAACATGAGCCTGCAAGACGAATTCAAAAGACTGTCAGACAAAATCAAGCAGTACCGCGATGAAGCCAAGGTTCAGCTGCACCTTGCCAAGGAAGATGTCAAAGACGAGTGGGATGACCTTGAGCGCGAGTGGGACAAGGTTCGTCAAAAGCTCGACAATGTTATTCACGATGCGGAAGATGCCAGCCAGGAAGCCCGTGAAACGGCCCGTAAACTGGGCGAAGAGATGAAAACCGGTTATCAGAACATCCGCAACAAACTGAAATAAAGTGTTAAGCAGTTAACAATTTCCTACAGTAAAGACCGGCACAGAGGGTAGCCACGCCAAGTCTCTGTGCCATACTTCACAGAAATACCTGAACAACCCGTCATACTTTTGTCAGATTGTTCATTTTGCCATCAACCGCTCGTCACGGTGGCCACGGCCATGGCATACGAAGTGAGGTATAACAGTCTTATGAAAAAATAGTCTCGGTTCCGGTTGCTCTTACACTTGCCCTGTCAACCAGTCTTGTCATTGGCCAGAATGTTCGGTTCACTGATCCGGACACGGTGGTTAAAGATCAGTTCTGGGGCGATCTTTATGCTGGCGGCGGCAATTCCTACTTTTGCGATGACCCTTTCACTAGCAAGGGCTTCGTGATGACCGATGGCTACGTCTATCCACTGGCAGATGTGCGCACGGCGCTGAACTGTGGCACATCACGTGAATGCTTGCAGGACAATCGATACCGGCAGATCACCTCTGACTTGCATAATATTGTCCCGGTGAGAACCCGGGTGGAGATGCGGCGTCGAAGTGTCCGTTACGAGAATCTGGGTGCTTCTGCCAGGGTTGATGACTGTGGTATTCGGGAAAGTGCGCAGTTCTTTGAGCCGCCGGAGCGGGTCAAAGGAGACGTTGCACGTACCATGGCCTACATGGTCGATAGTTATGGCCTGCCCTGGCTTGGGGCAACGTCGGTGTTTCAGGGCTGGAATGAGCTGGATCCACCGGATGACCAGGAGTTGAGCCGCCACAGTCGCATTGCGGAAATCCAGGGTAACGAGAATCCGTTTGTCGTAAATCCGGGGCTGGTTAACCGCCTTTGATTTGGCTTTGACGGTCGGTGCTCGCGCCAGTCAGGGTGTGGCGCCCAGACTCTATAGTTAGACCCACAAAAAAGCAGGCCACCTGGGCCTGCTTTTTTGCTTTCTGAACTTACGAAATCTGAATCAGATTTCGTTTGCCGCCAGCGCCATCATAGACTCGCTTCCGCTACGGATACCCTCAGCCAGAGACACGGTCTTTGGCAGCAGGCGATCGAAGTAGAAGCGTGCGGTTTTCAGCTTGCCAGTGTAGAAGCCTGAGGTGTCGCCCTCGGCTTTCGGTGCAGCAGCTTTGACCGACTTGGCCCACATGAACGCCAGCGCGGTGTAGCCAAACATGTCAAGGTAGTCGACAGCCGCAGCACCGATGGCGTTGGGGTTGTCGCCGGCCTGGTTGATGACGTGCTCGGTGACGTCAGACAGGCGTTCAAGAGCAGCGGCCAGCGGCTCCAGATAGGGCTTGAGGGCCGCATCGCCGCTGTTTTCTTCGATGAACGTGGCAACGTCTTGAGCGAACAGCTCGTAAAACTTGCCCTGGCTTCCGACAACCTTACGACCCATCAGGTCCATCGCCTGGATACCGTTGGTGCCTTCGTAGATCTGGGTGATACGGCAATCACGCACCAGCTGCTCCTGGCCCCACTCCCGGATGAAACCGTGACCACCGAAGACCTGCTGGCCGATGATGGTGGTTTCCAGACCGCGGTCTGTCAGGAAGGCTTTGGCCACAGGCGTCAGCAAGGCAACCATGCCTTCAGCGTGCTGGCGGCGCTCGTCGTCTTCTGCGTACTTGGAGATATCCAGCCACTGGGCAACGTAAGTGGAGAAAGTTCTACCACCTTCAACATAGCTCTTCATGGTCAGCAGCATGCGACGTACATCTGGGTGTACCAGGATCGGATCTGCGGCTTTTTCCGGTTGCTGGGCGCCGGTGGGGGCGCGGCTCTGGATCCGGTCGTTGGCGTATTCGCGGGCATTTTGCAGTGAGGCTTCCGCCGCACCGATGCCCTGGATGCCGACGCCCAGGCGCTCATAGTTCATCATGGTGAACATGGCCGCCAGGCCTTTGTTTTCTTCACCAACCAACCAGCCTTTGGCGCCATCAAAGTTCATCACGCAGGTGGCGGAGGCTTTGATGCCCATTTTCTTCTCGATGGATCCGCAGCTGAAGCTGTTACGCTCACCCAGGGAACCATCGTCGTTCACCATAAATTTGGGCACCAGGAACAGGGAGATGCCCTTTGGGCCTTTCGGTGCGTCCGGCAGTTTCGCCAGTACCAGGTGAATGATGTTTTCCGCCAGGTCGTGCTCACCCCAGGTGATGAAGATTTTGGTGCCGGTGACATTGAAGGAACCGTCATCGTTGGGCTCGGCCTTGGTGCGGATAATACCCAGGTCGGTACCGGCGTGAGGCTCGGTCAAATCCATGGCGCCGGACCAGACGCCAGAATACATGTTGGGCAGGTACTTTTCTTTCAGTTCCTGGCTGCCATGGGCATCCAGGGCCAGGCAGGCACCTGCGGTGAGCATCGGGGCCAGGCCAAAGGCCATGTTGGCACCCTGCATCATTTCTTCGAACTGGGCGACCAGGGTCTTGGGCATGCCCATGCCGCCGAAGTCGGGGTTACCGCCCAGACCGTTCCAGCCACCTTCAACGATGGTCTGGTAGGCTTCTTTGAAGCCTTCCGGGCTGGTGACTTCGCCGTCGTTCCACTTGCAGCCCTGCTCATCGGCTTCACGGTTCAGCGGTGCCAGGACGCCGCCAGTGATTTTGCCGGCTTCTTCCAGAATCGCATCCGCTGTATCCGGGTCTACGTTGTCTGCAATCTTGGGCAGTGAGGCCCACAGTGCGGGCGCATCAAACACTTCGTTGAGTACGAAACGCATGTCGCGAAGGGGTGCCTGATAATCAGCCATGTAAAACTCTCCAGAAATTCAGTCAGTCTCTTTGGGAGGACTATCCGACAACGGCCTTCCTGAATGATGAAGACCAGGTTACGTCCACCCGCTCGGCTATGTGTCCGAAACAAGTTTGTTGTTCTGTGGCGCAGTATTCTACCTCAAAACACGCCACCGACTCATGAAAAAAGCCCGCCTCCGGAAGGAGAACGGGCTTTTTTTGTGCCATCAATCAGATAGCAACCCCAGCCTTAGAGGGCGAAGGCTTCTTCAGGCATGTCCAGCAAGCTACCAGAACCCGCCAGCATGGTTTCTGCGTGGGTCTTGGTACGTGGCAACAAACGCTTGAAGTAGAAGCGAGCTGTCTGAACCTTGGCGTTGTAGAACATCTCTTCCGAGGTGCCGTCGGCCATCTTGTCCAGGGCCACCTTGGCCATACGGGCCCACAGGTAGGCAAATACGGCGTAACCGGAGTACATCAGGTAATCAACCGCAGCAGCACCGACTTCTTCGCGGTCCTTCATGGCGGTCATACCAATCTTCATGGTCAGGTCGCCCCACTCTTTGTTGATCGCAGCCAACGGCTCGATGAACTCTTTGAGCTGTTCGTTATCTGCGTTTTCTTTGCAGAACACGTGTACCTGCTTGGTGAAGCCTTTCAGCGACTCGCCCTGGGTCATCAGAACCTTACGGCCCAGCAGGTCCAGCGCCTGAATACCCGTGGTGCCTTCGTAGATCATGCCGATACGGGCATCACGTACGTTCTGCTCCATGCCCCACTCGGCAATGAAACCGTGACCGCCATATACCTGCATGCCCAGGTTGGCCGCTTCGTAGCCGATCTCGGTCAGGAACGCCTTGGCGATCGGGGTCAGGAAGCCAAGGGCTTCGTCAGCCGCTTTGCGCTCTTCCGGCGTCTTGCCGCGCTGAACAATGTCAGCCTGCTGTGCTGTCAGGTAGATCAGAGCACGGGCGCCTTCGGCAACCGCTTTCTGAGTCAGCAGCATACGACGCACGTCCGGGTGAACGATGATCGGATCCGCGATGCCTTCCGGGTTCTTGGCGCCGCTCAGCGAACGCATGGCCAGACGATCTTTGGCGTAGGTCAGAGAGCCCTGGAAGCCAAGCTCGGCCGCACCCAGCCCCTGAATCGCAGTACCGATACGGGCAACGTTCATGAACGTGAACATGCAGTTCAGGCCTTTGTTCTCAGGCCCGATCAGCCAGCCCTTGGCGCCGTCGAAGTTCATTACGCAGGTGGCGTTACCGTGGATACCCATTTTGTGCTCGATGGAGCCACAGGTAACGGCATTGCGCTCACCCGCAGATCCGTCTTCGTTCGGCAGACACTTGGGAACGATGAACAGGGAAATGCCCTTGGTGCCTTCCGGTGCGCCCGGCAGTCGAGCCAGAACGATGTGGACGATGTTATCGGCCATGTCGTGCTCACCGGCAGAGATGAAGATCTTGGTGCCAGTAATTGCGTAAGTGCCGTCAGCGCTTGGCTCGGCTTTGGTACGCAGGGTGCCCAGGTCAGAACCACAGTGTGGCTCAGTCAGACACATGGTGCCGGTCCACTCACCGCTGATCAGCTTGGTCAGGTAGGTTTGCTTCTGCTCTTCGGTACCGTGCTCTTCGATGGTATTGGTGGCACCGTGGCTGAGGCCAGGGTACATACCGAAAGACCAGTTACAGGTACCAACCATTTCGCTCATGACCAGGCCCAGAGAACTCGGCAGGCCCTGGCCGCCGTAATTGGGATCGGCGGTCATGGACGGCCAGCCGCCGTCTACATACTGCTGGTAGGCTTCTTTGAAACCGGTCGGGGTCTTGACGCCATCTTGGCTCCAGACGCAACCTTCGATATCACCCACACGGTTCAGCGGGGACAATACCTGCTCACAGAACTTTGCACCTTCCTGGATAATGGCATCGACCATATCCGGAGTAGCATCCTCGGCACCTTCCAGATTGGCGTAGTGCTGCTCGCTGTTCAGCAGCTCGGTCATTACGAACTTGATATCACGCAGGGGCGCTTTGTAATCAGGCATTGGATCCACCTCGGTTCTCGGACTAGGCTGACGTTTAATCGAAGCCTTTGGCCTTGGGTTTGCTCAGACACCATGATGCACTGCATCACAGCCTTAATTAAACACTTGTTTGAAACATACGTTTTGCAGCACAGAATTGTCAATAGCCCTGATTAAATATTGTGTTGCGATCTGTGTCTGAAAGACAGGGAAGAAATACCGGAAACGAGTGAAAAGGCTAAGCAGCAGGGGCGTTCAGGCAAATATCGAGGTCGCAGGATCAGGCGCGGCGCCCTGCATCGCAAAGACGCTTCGATAGGTCTCGTTGGCTTGCCGGCCATTGGCGGTTTGCCCGTCTTGGTCGGTGTTCGCCGGCCCTGATTCGGATGGACTGGCCTGCTGAACATCATCGCCAAGCGCCAGTTCAGACTGTGCCTGCAACATCGTTTGCATGGCCTGGGCCGCGACGGCCCGGTCCTGCCCAGACGGCTGTGCCGGTGCCATAGCAGCCGCTCGAACAACGCGCATTTTCTCGATCGTCGCCTGCGGATCACCGGCGACCGGAGAAACGTCTATCGGCACCTCTCCACCCACGGCATATTGCGCACCATCAGGGCCGCGTTGGTAGGTAAAAGACATGGCTCCCGCGTATTGTCCGCCAACAGCCTGGTGTGCTGCCTCATGGGCGCGAACCTCACGATCCCGGGCCTTCAGATTGGCGAGCTCTTTCAGTTGTGCGTCGTCAAGCCCGCGAGGGTTACTGGAGGAATCCCGTTGCTGGTCAGTCGCGGTATTGTCAGACCGGCTCTCGGGGGGCTGCTCGACACCCCGGGTGGCGTCACCCTCGGCGGTCGCCATACCCTCGCCAGGGACTGCACCCGAACCCGACGACGCAGCGTTACTGGTGGTTGCGGGTAACGCGCCCGAAACGACTGGAAAAACAGGAGAGATAGAGGAAAGTATATTCACAGCACCGGCAACTCCGGTCAGGCGCGGATATCCAGAAGCGTCCCGAGAGTCTCGTCCGCGGTTTTAACCACTTGGGCAGAGGCTTCAACGCTGCGCTCATAAAGAATCATATCGATCAGCGGCTCGGCCAAGTTGCCTGCGCCACTGGCCGTACCCTGTGGTCCATCAACACCGCCACGCGCAATCTTGCGGGCCGCATTTTCCATGCCCACCATGCCGTCCTGAATGCCTTGAACACCAAGAGAAAGGGTATTACTGATCATGCCAATGGTTCCTGTGACAACCAATTGACTCTATTTACGCACAATCTTGGTCAAATTTCAATCAACGGTTTGATATTCAGATACCCGGCCAACACTTCCGGCAGCCGTGCAACGGGCGTAGATTCCATCCACGGCAGCACCCCAAGGCAGGCAACACCAAGGTGCGTGCTCAGATAGTTCAGGGTTTCCTGTTCGCAGTCCATAACCTCAGCTTCCGGGTGATTGGCAACCCAACCGGCGAGAAACAGACCATCGGCGCGAATGGCCTCGGCGGTGAGCATCGCATGGTTGATACACCCCAGCTTAAGCGGCACCACCAGAATCACATCCAGCCCAAGCTCCCGGGGCACGGCCGAATAGCTTTCACGATCATTCAGGGGCACCCGCCAACCGCCTGCACCCTCAACAAGCATGAGATCGGCCGGGCGAATCTGCAGACCACGACAGAAACCAACGAGACGCTGAGCAGTAATATTCTTGCCGGCCTGTTGCGCCGCCACGTGGGGCGCGATGGCAGGTTCAAGAGCAATCGGGTTAATCGAATCGTAAGCGAGCTCTTCGGTGATGGCCGCCTGCAGCATCAATGCATCTTCATTTCGCAAACCCTGGTCCGTCTGATTACAACCTGAGGCGATAGGCTTCATGGCGATGGTGCGCTTGCCGGCGGCTTTTGCCGCCTCCAGAATCGCAGCAGCGGCAATGGTCTTACCCACACCGGTATCGGTACCCGTCACGAAATACGTCTTCTTCGCCATCTCAGTTTTCCTGTTCAGAGTGCAGGCTTGCGCCAATACAACCAGCCTGCCTGGTAAGTCGCCAGGCATTCGTGATCATCGCCATGCGGATAGGCCCGGCACATCGCCCGAAAACGCCCTGGCGCCGTAACCGTCCGGCGCCTTTCTTCGCCCCTGAACACCGCCCCGAGATGCTTGAGCTCCCGGTTCAGTGCCATTGGCGAGTCATAGGGCAACACGATGGCGTCTACCTCAAGCTCTGAGCCGGGAAGAGTATCTGCCGTCAGAACTCGCCAATCTTTGTGTGGAGCAAACCGGTTAACATGGGCCTGCCCCGGATCTGCTTTCGACCAGGCCTGTTTGAGCTCCTTCAGGGTGCCATCCAGCAAGGTAGAAACAACCAGCAAACCGCCGGGCGCCAGCACTCTTCGGCACTCTGCAAGAACGACCTCGGGACGGGGACTCCATTGAATCATCAGGTTACTGAAAATCAGATCAACGCTCTGATCCGCCAACGGTAATTGTTCGGCGTCAGCGTTTAGCCAATTCACCGCATCAGAGCCAGTAATCCTCGCTTGCTCCAACATTCCAGGAGCCAGATCGGCACCGGTGATCTCCGCCTTCGGATACCTTGCCGCGAGCCTTCGGGTAAACCAGCCGGTGCCGCAACCCAGGTCCAGCACAATGCCGGGGTTCAGTTCAGCCGGAATGCGAGCCAACATCCTGTCGCCCATGCTTTTTTGCAGGCGGGATGCGCTGTCATAGGTGTGACAAGCGTTGCCAAAGCCCCGGGCAATAGACTGCTTGGATCCTGTACCACCGTCCGTACAATTGATCGCCATCAGGTCGGTAAACACACTCATAGCGACGCCACCGACGGAGATTTCCTACCCGAAAGCAACGCCCGACTCTGCGCCAGAGCCGTCAACAGCTGATCCACTTGCTCGCAAGTATGGGCAGCGCTCAGCGTCACTCTCAATCTTGCCTCACCTGCCGGCACGGTCGGTGGCCGAATCGCGGTCACCAAAACCCCCTGCCGCTCAAGAACCTGACTCAGAGCCAGCGCCTCCTGATTGCCACCGACCATGATCGGCTGAATCGGCGACCGGGATGGCATCAATTCATACCCCAACTGCTCCGCCCCCGACCGGAAACGCGCAATCAGGCTATTCAGATGCGCACGCCGCGCATCCTCGGCCTCAATAATATCCAGACTCGCACAGGTTGCCGCCGCCAATGCGGGCGGCATTGCCGTGGTGTAAATGTACGTCCGGGCCTTCTGCACCAGATAATCCATCAACACCGCCGGCCCGGCCACAAACGCACCGCTGGTGCCCACCGCCTTACCCAGGGTGCCAATGAGCACCGGCACGTCGTCTTCCGACAACTCCAGCCTCCAGAACACTGCCCCGACCCTGTGGACCACACACCCCAATCCCGTGGGCATCGTCCACCACCAGCAGCGCGTCATGGCTTTTACAGACCCGGGCCAACGCCTTCAACGGCGCCACATCGCCGTCCATACTGAACACCCCATCCGTCACCACCAGCTTGTGGCCTGAGGTCTCAGCCAGCATCGACTCTAACGCAGCAACATCACCATGGGCGTAACGCCGAACCCGCGCCCGACTGAGAATGCAGCCATCAATGATCGAAGCATGATTAAGTCGATCGGAAAAAATCGTGTCGCCACGTCCCGCGAGCGCGGAAATTACCCCCATATTGGCCATATAACCGGTCGAGAAGAACAATGCTGAGCTGCGCTGAGTAAACGCCGCCAAACGCTCTTCCAATTGATGATGGGCATTGTGATGACCGCAAACCAGATGTGACGCAGCCCCGCCCAAGCCGGTTTTCGGCAGCGCACCGGTCAAAGCGGCAATATTGTCGGGATGATTGGCAAGCCCCAGATAGTCGTTACTACAAAACGACAACAGCGGATCGCCGTCTGCCGTCAGCACTGGCTGCTGGGGGCCGGAAATCAGGCGGCGGGTTCGGTAGAGACCAGCCTGTTTTCGTTGTTCAATTTCGTGGGCAAAATCGCGCATTTGGAACACCGGCTACCCAATCAATGGTACCTGAAAATCCTGCCAGCGTTGGCGTGGAGGCCGGGGCGTGCCTTCCAGGACTGTTGAGGGCCAAGGACGGCCCGAAACAAGCGCACATGGATGTGCTCGTAGCGTGTCCTGGAAGGCACGCCCCGGCCTCCACATGCACCCATTACAAGATCAGGCCGATTCGCGAGTGGCGTCATAGAACATGTGCCTGGTCGCCTCATACTCGACGGCGTCTGCCAGCACTTCTTCCTCCTGCGCCTCAGTCGCACACTGCTCGCGCTGCTCAGGCCGAATACCCAGCTTGGCAAACAACTGCATATCTGCATCCGCTTCCGGATTCGACGTGGTCAGCAGCTTCTCGCCATAGAAAATCGAATTGGCCCCGGCGAAGAAACACAACGCCTGCATCTGCTCATTCATCTGTTCCCGACCGGCAGACAGCCGCACATGAGACGCTGGCATCATAATCCTGGCCACCGCCAGCATCCGGATAAAATCGAACGGCTCCAGATCCTCAACGTTCTCGAGCGGTGTACCCTTCACCTTAACCAGCATATTGACCGGCACACTTTCCGGATGCTGCGGCAAGTTTGCCAGTTGTACCAACAGACCAACCCGGTCGTCTTCGTCTTCACCCATGCCCATAATGCCGCCACAGCAAACCTTCATGCCGGCGTTGCGCACGTTTTCCAGGGTATCCAGACGGTCCTGATAGGTCCGGGTGGTGATGATGTGGCTGTAATACTTCTCCGAGGTGTCCAGGTTGTGGTTGTAATAATCAAGACCTGCACTCGCCAGCTCCTGCGCTTCCTCTTCCTTCAGCATGCCCAGGGTCATACAGGTTTCCATACCCAGCGACTTCACCTGCTTGACCATGTCCAGCACATACGGCATATCCTTCTTCGAAGGACTGCGCCAGGCAGCGCCCATGCAGAACCGTGACGCTCCCTTAGCTTTCGCTGCGCGGGCCTCCGCCACCACCTTCTCAATTTCCAGCAGCTTTTCTTTCTCAAGGCCAGTGTTGTAATGGCCACTTTGAGGGCAATATTTGCAATCCTCAGGGCAGGCACCGGTCTTGATCGACAACAGGGTGCTGACCTGCACCTCATTTGGGTCGAAATGCTCACGGTGCACCGTCTGGGCCCGGAACAGAAGATCATTGAAGGGAAGGTTAAACAGATCCCGGGCTTCCTGAAGTGTCCAGTCGTGACGCAGTGCTGTGGCGGTCATGGCAAAGTCCTGTTAACCTTCGCGAGGTTTTTGGTTTACGGATAAACCGAGATGATAAACGGACTGAATTCTCTGTCAACCTTGATTGAACGAAAGGTTAACAGCGCCAAAAAAGGTGGCCGCTGCGTCACCTGCCTGTCACCACACGCCAGCCACGGGCTTTGCCAGGGCTGTCGTAACGATCTGCCCCACAACCGCTGGCATTGCTACTCCTGCGCCCTGCCCCTGGCATTCGCCACGCCCGGTATGCGCTGCGGAGAATGTCAGACCGCGCCACCACCCTTTACCAGAGCCCTGATTCCCTGGCGCTACCAGTTTCCCGTGGACGGGATGATTGGCCGCTACAAATATCACGGACACCGCAAATTCATCCGACCCCTGCTGACAGAATTCAGCCAGTTTCTCGAGCAGCAATTGCTGTCAGAACACCGTCCTGACCTGCTTATCCCCGCCCCCATGCACTGGCTAAGGCGCTGGCAACGGGGTTTTAACCAGGCTCAGGATATCGCTGAATTTGTCGGCACCCGACTGGACATCCCGGTGGCAGCCGGTGCTGTACGTCGGCGCCGACGTACGAGCGCTCAGCGCGGACTTAACCGGGCCAGTCGGCTGGTAAATCTGGCCAACGTTTTCGAGGTATACGGGGCCATTCCGGAGCGAGTCGCCATTGTCGATGACGTGGTTACAACCGGGGCAACCGTACGAGTTCTGACGCGCGCACTGGCCGAAGCTGGCGCCCAAGACATTCAGGTATGGGCCCTGGCCCGAACGCCCGGTTAGGTCCCGTCAAGCGCCAATCTTACCTGCTCAGCCAAGGCCAGGCAGGAGGTCAGCCCCGGCGATTCAATACCAAACAGGTTAACCAGACCGGCTAAACCATGTTGTGCAGGGCCGTCGACTCGAAAATCGAAAAAGCCACCGTCTGGCCCGGTCAGTTTCGGCCGGATACCGGCATAGGCGGGTATCAGTCGGGACCGGTCCAGCGCTGGCCACCAGTTACCGATACTTTCAGCAAACGCACCCGCCCGCCCGGAATCTACTGTGTAATCCTCCTCGCTTATCCACTCCACGTCCGGACCAAAGCGAGCCTGACCCGCCAGATCCAGGGTGAGGTGCACTCCCAGGCCCGCAGGTTCCGGCAATGGATAAATCAAGGTTGTGAACGGGTGTTTTCCGCTGTAACTGAAATAGACACCGCGAGCCAGCCACTGCTCAGGCCTCGCAAAATCGGGCAAGCCCGCCCAACGGCCCGCCAGCGCCGGAGCCCGAAGACCGGCCGCGTTGACAACTTCCCGCGCCCTGAGGACAACCCCGGGCTCACCGCCCACAGTGAGTAAATGGCCATCCAAAACCGTTTCTGCCTGCAAGACTGGACTGTTGAGCACCAGTTGCCCCCCTTCATCCTGCAGCTCCCCGAGCAGTGCCAGCATCAAGCCATGGCTATCAACGATACCGGTTTCCGAAGACCACAGACCGGCACTGGCCTTGATCTCTGGCACCTGTTCAGACACAGCATGGCGGTCGGCCCAATCCAGACGTACGCCGTTGCGTCCGGCCTGCTGCTGGATACCTGCAAGTCGCTCAGCCTGAGCCTGATCCGTTGCAATAATCCATTTTCCACACTTACGATGTTCAACGTTTCGGCTGGTACAGTAGTCATACAAAAGCTGGCGGCCGCGCGCGCAGAGCGTGGCCTTAAGTGAATTATCAGGGTAGTAGATGCCGGCATGAATCACTTCGCTGTTTCGGGATGAGATGCCGTCGCCAAAGCGCGGCCCCGCCTCCAACACCAGTACCTCCCGGCCGGATCTTGCCAGTTCGCGGCCAACGGCCAGACCGACAACACCCGCGCCTATGACCACGGTTTGCACGCTGTAGCTTTCTGTACTCACAATATCTGACCATTTTTCCGTGCCGAGCAGGGAAATTACCCCAGATAAGGCCCGACTGCATTACCTGTACCTCAAGAACCGTTATACTTTACCGCAAGCGCAATGGGATGCACGGAGCTCGAGTTATGTCAGACAGGAAGCAGTTCATAACCGTTATGGTGGTCGCCGCTCTTTTTGTCAGCTGGATTGGCTGGCGCGGCTTTGAAGTGATCAGCCTTAACAATCAGCTCATGGCCGACAAAACCGTCGCCAGCTACCCATACCAGCACCGGGTACTCCGCGTTGAAGGCGGCACCGCTGTGATCAGCTCCTTGCGATCTCATTCCGTATCCACACAGCAGGCGCTTTCTGCGGTCTTCCCCGGAATGCGAAACCTGGCGGATACCCACCGGGACTGGCATAAAGCTGAACGCGAACTGGCCCAGGTGCAGGCCCGGGCCGGCGATGTCGTGCTGGCCGCGTCCGGCGTTCAACGTGTTCGGTGGGAACTGGACGAAAACTGGTATCATCTGCAATCCATGAAATCACGATACGACACGGCCTTCTGAACTCTATGCAACATGAGCCATCTAACCTGTCACCTTCGACCCATCCCTACGACACACTGACACCAGATGTGATTCTGGATGCCCTCGAAGAGGCGGGTTTTGAGGTAAGTGGCCGACTTTTCGCCCTCAACAGCTACGAAAACCGGGTTTATCAGGTGGGCCTCGAAGACGCGCCGCCGATTATTGCCAAATTCTACCGCCCCGGGCGCTGGTCTGAGGCATCAATCCGTGAGGAGCACGAATTCTCACTCGAGCTTCAACAAGCTGACATACCGGTTGTTGCGCCCATGGTGATGCCCGGTGGTGACTCCCTGGGGCAACACAAAGACTTCCTGTTTGCCGTGTTTCCCCAGCGTGGCGGCCAGGCACCGGACACCAGCGTAACCGATACCTTGTATCGGCTCGGCCAATGGCTGGGCCAGATCCACAATCTCGGCGCCGCCCGGCCATTCCTGCATCGACCCGGGTTTGACCTGATCGAAGGTATCAAACAGCACAACGACCTGCTGATCAGCGGAGACTGGATTCCCAACGACCTGCGACCAGCCTGGGACAGCCTGATTCCCGACCTGGTCGCCGGCTGCCAGCAGCACATGGCGGATGCCGGTGAGATAAGCACCCTGAGAATTCACGGTGACTGTCACGCCGGCAACATTCTGTGCCGGGATGAAACCATGCTGTTTGTCGATCTGGATGACTGCCGCACCGGGCCCGCCGTGCAGGACATGTGGCTGCTGCTGAACGGTGAATCCATCGAAAAAGGCGATCAACTGGGCGAACTGCTCGAAGGCTACGAGATGTTTCGAGACTTCAACCGCCGCGAACGCCACCTGATTGAACCCCTGCGCTGCTACCGCCAGATAGCCCACTGCGCCTGGCTGGCACGGCGCTGGGAAGATCCGGCGTTTCCCCGATTCTTCCCCTGGTTTGCCCAGCCACGGTACTGGTCCGATCAGATTCTGGCATTGCGTGAACAGCTGGGCGCTCTGCAAGAGCCCGCAATCAGCCTGCCCGGCCAGTTTTAAACACTCCGACACGAGGTATCCATGAGCGATAACGAAGCCCGCTATACCGTCCGCAGCCTTATTATCACCGGCATTGCGACCATCATCGCCACCGTGCTGGTGCTGGAACTCAGCGGCCGAATAGATCACACGGAACACAAGGATCATGTGCCGGTGGGTGATTTTAAAGCCGTTCACATACAGCCAGGCGAGAGCTTTCGTATGTCCCGAAAATCATCGGAACTGCACGCAGCGTGCGAAAACGGCTACCTGGCCATCGCCGCAGACGTTGATCCGTCATTCCGGGGCATTCTGGTGGACTACAAAAACCGGGGCGTGAGGTGCAACAGGCCATCACCGACAGACCCGAACCCGGCAGCCAACCCGGATGAGCGCACCGATGACTGACAGCAAGGCCTCACCACCGGAACAGATCACGGACCGGCTGTTTGCCACCGAGCGCAACCCGGAAGACTTCCGCTTTGACGCCTCCGTTGCTCGGGTCTTTCCAGACATGATCCGCCGTTCCGTGCCCGGCTACACTACGATTATTCCAATGATCGAGGTGATTACCGAACAGTATGCGCAGCGAGGCTCCCACTGCTACGATCTTGGCTGCTCACTGGGCGCCTCAACGCTGGCCATGCGCCACGGCATACCCTATCAGGATTGCACTCTGGTGGGCGTTGACAACTCCAGTGCGATGATCGAGCGTTGCGAACACTACATTGCCCTGGATGACCACGACCTGCCGGTCACCCTGCGCTGCGAGGACCTGCTGAAAACAGAGCTGAGCCAGGCCTCAGTCACCACGCTGAACTTTACCCTGCAGTTTGTCCCACCGGAACATCGACTCGGCCTGCTGACCCGCATTGCCGGGGCAACGCTCCCCGGCGGCGCCCTGATTCTTTCTGAAAAGATCCGTTTTGAGTCTGACCGCGAGCAGGACATCCAGACCCGCCTGCACCATGAATTCAAACGGGCCAATGGCTATTCCGATCTCGAAATCAGTCAGAAACGAGCAGCGATCGAGCAGGTACTCATCCCGGAGACGCTGACCGAACACCGTGAACGATTGCTGAAAGCCGGCTTTGAACAGGTATTGGTGTGGTACCAATGCTTCAACTTTGTCTCCATGCTGGCCATCAAAACCCGCTGATTTCAGGACGCAAACTAGCCCATGGCATCTTTTGACTGGCGAGAACACTTCGCCCCCTTCATCACTTACCTGCAACAGTCCGATCAGACCCACTGGGGCGATCTGCTCACGCAACAGATGATCCGCCGCTTTGAAGACGCGCCCCACGGAGACATGACGCGGTGGCAGTCTGCGCTGGACACGCTGCCTGAGATCGACGGTGGCATTGCCAACCTGAACAATTCAGTCGTTGCCTTAACTGCGCCCACGCCATTGCACACCGCTCAGGACGAACTGCTGCAGCAAGGCCTGCGAGGCCTGATGCCCTGGCGCAAGGGGCCATTCAACTTCTTCGGCACCCACATAGACACCGAGTGGCGTTCAGACTGGAAGTGGGACCGGGTTGCGCCGCATCTGGCGGACTTAAACGGTCGCACCATCCTGGACGTTGGTTGCGGCTCCGGTTACCACTGCTGGCGCATGGCCGGCGCAGGTGCCCGACGCGTGGTGGGCATTGATCCGGGCCTGCTGTTCATGTTCCAGTTCCTGGCGGTCAAACGCTATCTGGGCGAGGTATCGGTGGATTTGTTGCCAGTGAAAATGGAGGACCTGCCCGAAAACCTTGAGATGTTCGATACCACGTTTTCCATGGGCGTGCTCTACCATCGACGATCACCACTGGATCACCTGTTGGAGCTCAAAGGCACTCTGCGTCGTGGTGGTGAACTGGTGCTGGAAACCCTGGTGGTAGACGGACCAGAAGGCCACAGCCTGATGCCGGAGGACCGTTACGGCCAGATGCGCAATGTCTGGTTCCTGCCCAGCTGCCCGACGCTGTTAAGATGGCTGGATCGTGCCGGATACCGTAACGCGCGCGTGGTGGACGTCAGTGTGACCAGCACCGACGAGCAACGACAAACCGACTGGATGCGGTTTAACTCGCTGGCGGACTTCCTCGATCCGAACGACTCAAGCAAAACGATAGAAGGTTATCCGGGACCGAAGCGCGCGACGATCATCGCCGAAAAGCCCTGAGCTTCGCCCTGGAAACAAAAAAACCGCCTGGGGCATGTGCCGCAGGCGGTTTTTTCATTCTCGGGAATTACTCTCCGAAAGGGTGACGCAGAGTGATCGTCTCAACCCGGTCAGGTCCGGTGGAGATAATATCAATCGGCGCTTCGATCTGCTCTTCCAGGAAGCGGATGTAAGCCTTGGCATTCTCTGGCAACTGCTCGACGGTGGTCAGGCCCACGGTGCTCTCGCTCCAGCCAGGCAGCTCCTGATAGACCGGCTCAATGTCGTTGTAGCTATCGCAACCGATCGGCGGACGGGTGATTTCGCCATTGGGGGTTTTGTAGCCCACACAGACCTTCACGGTTTCCAGGCCATCCAGAACATCCAGCTTGGTCAGACAGATGCCGGAGACACTGTTGATCTGAATAGCGTGACGCAGAGCAACCGCATCAAACCAGCCACAGCGACGGGAGCGACCGGTGGTGGTGCCCACTTCATTGCCTTTGACCGCCAGATGCTGACCCATTTCATCAAACAGCTCAGTCGGGAACGGACCTGAACCAACCCGGGTGGTGTAGGCCTTGGTGATCCCCAGCACGTAATCCAGATACAGCGGACCGAAACCGGAACCGGTCGCCGTTCCACCCGCCGTGGTGTTAGACGAGGTTACGAACGGATAGGTGCCCAGATCGATGTCCAGCAACGAGCCCTGAGCGCCTTCAAACAGGATGTGCTCACCGCGCTTGCGGTAGTCGTGCAGGATGTCAGTCACGTCTGCCGCCATCGGCAGGATTTCTTCGCTCATCAGCTTGAGTTCGGCAAGCGCGGCGTCGATGTCTTCGGCCTCTTCCTTGAAGTACTGGGTCAGCACGAAGTTGTGGTAAGACATGATCTCGCGCAGCTTGATCTCAAAGCTCGCCATGTTATACAAATCGCCCAGGCGCACTCCCCGGCGAGACACCTTGTCTTCATAGGCGGGACCAATGCCACGGCCGGTTGTACCGATTTTGTCGATACCCTTGGCGCGCTCACGGGCCTGGTCAATGCGAACGTGGGTACGCAGGATGATCGGGCATGCCAGGCTGATTTTCAGGCGATCGCGGACGGCAACACCGTTGGCTTCCAGCTCGCGCACTTCTTTCAGTAATGCCTCCGGGGACAGGACCACGCCGTTACCGATCAGGCAGTGCACGTTCTTGCGCAGGATACCCGAGGGAATCAGGTGCAAAGCCGTCTTCTTGCCTTCAATCACCAGTGTGTGTCCGGCATTGTGGCCGCCCTGAAAGCGGACCACTGCCGATACTTTGTCTGTCAGCAAGTCAACAATCTTGCCCTTGCCTTCATCACCCCACTGGGTACCCAGCACAACAACGTTTTTACCCATGATTCTCTCTCAATTCAGACGAGCCGATGGCTCAAGTCCTGCAAATTTAAACCGAACAACAGTCACCAGACCTATCAGGTCAGCGCCTCGACTACCCATTTGCCATCCTGCTTGCGCAACTGGCGATCACAACCCCGCTCCGCGGGATCTACTCCGGCATCATCCGGCAAAGCCCTCACCACCGTTTCAGTCATTCTCAGACCGGAAATCACACCTTCAATCGCCGGATCATCCACCGCGGGCGCCCAGATCGCGCCGGCTCGGGCCGATGGCCGCTTGCCCAGCGAAGTCAGCGCGCGAATATCCAGGCTGAACCCGGTCGCGGGACGAGCCCGACCGAAATCACTGCCGATGGCATCGTATCGTCCGCCTTTACCAACCGCATCGCCGTGGCCCGGCACATAGGCCGCGAACACCAGGCCGGTGTGGTAGTTGTAACCGCGCAGTTCACAGAAATCGAAACCCAGATCCACTTCCGGGAAATCTCGGGCCAACATATCGGCCACCCGGCTCAATTGCTCCAGGGCAGCATCGAGTGCCACCGACGCTCCGCTGAGGATGCTGCGCGCATCGTTCAAGGCCTCAATACCACCACTGACCCGAGCCAACTCCCGCAATCGGGCGCCGGCAGACCCTGCCGGGCAATCGCCCAGCAGGGCATCCAGCTCCGGCACAGACTTGCGCGCCATGGCATCAAAGACGGAAGCCTCGGTGTCACGGTCAAATCCGGCTTCGTTAATCAGGCTCTCATAAATCGACACATGGGCCAGATCCAGGTGAACCCGGCGCAGGCCGGCTACCCTCAAGGCCTCCAGCATCAGGCTGATGACTTCTAGATCAGCCGCCTCAGAGGCGCTGCCAAACAATTCACAACCGGCCTGGATCGGCGTCCGGCCAGTCAGCATATGGCGCGGCCGGGTGTGCAACACATGCCCGGCGTAGCACAGGCGGGTAATGCCTTCCTGACCCAGTGTATGAGCATCAATCCGGGCAGCCTGGGGCGTCATATCGGCCCGCACACCCATCATCCGGCCAGTCAGTTGATCGGTCAGCTTGAAGGTTTGCAGCTCCAGATCGTGGCCAGTGCCCGTAAAGAGTGATTCAAGGTATTCAATCAGTGGCGGAATCACCAGCTGGTAACCCCAGCGCTGGCAAGTATCCATTACATCCCGCCGAAGGGATTCGATCTGTCCCGCCAGGGGCGGCAAAATATCTTCCACCCCGTCAGGCAGCAACCAGCGATCAGATACAGTCATGAGATTCTGTCGTCCGTTTTTCCCGCGCCGGCGCTGCCGTCGGGGGAATGACTCAGGATTTAGGGTGCCCGGGTCCGGAAAACCCAAAGCAAAACCGGCGAAATTCTACACCTTTGACAGGCACAAAAAAACCGGAATACCGAGGTATTCCGGTTTTTTGATCTTCACAGGGTGATCAGTTGGCGCCCATCGGATCCTTCAGGAACCGCATAAACGCACTGTCCGAGTCGATGACCATGATGTCATCCTTGCCCGCGAAGGTGTTGCGATAAGCCTGCAAGCTGCGATAGAAGCTATAAAACTCCTGATCCGAACCATAGGCATCCGCATAGATCTGAGCCGCCTGACGGTCACCCTGACCGCGGGTTTGCTCAGCCTCTGCGAAAGCATTGGCCAGTGTTACCACCCGCTGCCGATCTGCATCCGCCCGGATACCCTCAGCCAGCTCCTGGCCACGGGAACGGAATTCCTGAGCCAGCTTCTCACGCTCGGTCGCCATGCGACGGAATACGCTTTCGCTGACCTGACCAGGGAGCTCGATGGCTTTCAGCCTGATATCGATAATCTCAATACCAAACTCGTCGCCTACGGTCTCATTGGTAAGCTCGCGCAACTGGTTCATCAGTTCATCCCGCTGACCCGACACCACCTCATGCATGGTCCGAATACCGAACGAGTCACGCAAACCGTTGTCAACCCGGGACTGGATCAGCGAACGAGCACGAAACTCGTCACCGCCGGTCGCCCGGTAGTACTGATCCACATCACGGATGCGCCAGGCGATATAGGAATCAACATCCAACGGCTTCTTCTCAACCGTCAGGTACTGACGAGACGGAAGATCCATGGTCAGAACCCGGATATCGAACTCGCGAATCCCGTCGATGACCGGCACCTTGAAATGCAAACCGGCCTGAATGTCAGTCTGGACCAACTCACCAAAACGCAGCTTCACGCCTCGATGAGTTTCCGGAATGATATACACGCTGGACAGTACAAGCAGGACAACAATCAGAGCGCCTGCCAGGCCCACTATAGCTTTGGGTCCCATATTATCTGCTCCTCCGAATGTTGGAATCCTGACGAGTGCGCAATTCCTGCAGCACCTGATCGGCCAGAGTACCGATTTCCGCCTGATTGCCGCTGCTGCCAGACGAGCCAGAGCCGCTGGAAGAACCGCTACCGGTACCCTGCATCAGACGGTCAAGCGGCAAATACATCATGTTGCCGCTGCTCTCGGTATCGATAAAGATCTTGCTGCTGTTCGCCAGCACCTGCTCAACGGACTGAATGTACATACGCTCGCGGGTCACGTCGGGGGCGATTTGATAGACCTCCAGCAACTGGGTGAAACGGGAGCTCTCACCACGGGCGCGCTCAACCACTTCCGACAAATAGGCGTTGGCCTCTTCAATCATCCGCTGGGCCTGACCACGCGCTTCCGGTACGATCCGGTTGCGATAGGTTTCGGCTTCCTCTTTCAGGCGCTGCTCATCTTCACGGGCACGCTGAACTTCACGGAACGCATCCTGAACCGCGGGTGGTGGCTGAGTGCTCTCAACGTTAACCCGCACAATTTCGAGGCCTGTGCCGTAAGTGCGCAAGAAGCTCTGCAACCGCTGCTCAACCCGGACGCCAAGCTCTGCACGCCCTTCCGTCAGAACTTCATCCAGGGATGAACTGCCCACTTCGTGACGCAATGCGCTGTCTGTGGCGAAGGCCAGGGCTTCATTGGAATCCCGGACGTTCAGCACATAAGCCTCGGCATCACCAACGCGGTACTGAACCTGGAGATCCACGGTGACGAGGTTTTCATCCATGGTCAGCATCTGACCACTGGACTGAGCGGTGCGTACGTTGGTCACGCCCACTTTGAAAACGCTGTCGATCAACGGCACCTTGAAGCGCAAACCGGGGTTCTCAGTGGAGCTGTATTCGCCAAAACGCAACACAACAGCGCGTTCCTGCTCATCTACCGTGTAGAACGACTGCACCACCACATAACCGACGACGAGAATGGCCGCAATTGCAAAGATTGCTCCGAAACCACCGGCACTGCCGCCAGAGCTGCCACTACCACCGGATTTGCCGGAGTTGCCACCTTTACCACCCAGCATCCGGTTGAGTTTTTCAAGCCCCTTTTTCAGAGCCTCGTCCAGATCTGGTGGTCCCTGATCATTGCCGCGACGACCACCGTTACCCCAGGGGTCGTTGTCGTTGCGGTTTCCACCCGGTTCATTCCAGGCCATAGTTCTCTCCGTTCACGTATTATCGAATGGCTGCAAATACTAGGGATTTATCAAGGCCCCGGCAACAGTTTGAGGTATTCAGTCCTATCGGTTTTCCAGCCTGACCGCGTCAGCGTTGACTCCGGCGCGACTCAGCAATTGTAACCAGTCCCGATTCTGTAGCCTTACCTCGACCACCGAATCGCCGCTCTCTCTGTGCTCTTCACTAAGCACCGACCCGGCCTCGTGCAATAACGCTCGTAACTTTCCGTCTGCTGGTCCAAGCACCACAAAGTGATGCACCACGTCTTCCGCCAGTCGTTCAACCACTGCATCAAACAGCAGATCAAGTCCCTGGCCGGTCACCGCAGATACCCAGGCACGCACCGGAACGCCGTCTTCGTTGCGCTCTATGCGCGGCTCAAAGTCATCCAGCAGGTCGATCTTGTTGAACACCTGCAGCATGGGAATTTCGTCTGCACCGATTTCGGCAAGCACACTCTCCACTTGCTCGATATTGTCATCACGGCGAACGTCATGGCTATCAATCACGTGCAGCAGCAGCGTTGCCTGTGTCGTTTCCTCAAGGGTTGCCCTGAATGCCTCGACCAGCTTGTGCGGCAGGTGTCGAATGAAGCCGACCGTATCCGCCACTACGACCGGCCCGATGTCCGGAAGTTCCAGCCGGCGCAACGTCGGATCGAGGGTCGCAAACAACTGGTCAGCAGCATATACGCTGGCCGTGGTAATTCGGTTGAATAATGTAGACTTTCCGGCGTTGGTATAACCAACCAGAGACAAGGTGGGAATATCTGCCCGCTTTCGGGCTCTTCGCCCCTGGTCACGCTGCTTTCGGACCTTTTCAAGGCGCTTGTGTATCGACTTTATGCGTTCGCGAAGCAACCGGCGATCGGTCTCGAGCTGGGTTTCGCCCGGTCCACGTAAACCGATACCGCCTTTCTGGCGCTCCAGGTGGGTCCAGCCGCGAATCAATCGGGTAGACATGTGCTCAAGCTGGGCCAACTCAACCTGCAACTTACCTTCATGCGTTCTGGCACGCTGGGCGAAAATATCGAGAATCACCCCCGTACGATCCAGTACCCGGCACTGAAGCTCCCGCTCAATGTTTCGCTCCTGACTGGGCTTCAGGGCGTGATTAAACAGAACTACATCGGCCTCATAGGCCGCGACGGCATCCCTGATTTCCTCAAGCTTGCCATCACCTACAAACAGCCTCGGGCTGGGCTGTTTGCGAGAACCGGTCACCATGGTCATCGGCTCAACACCCGCCGATGTCACCAGCTCCCGGAATTCACCCGGGTCTTCCACGTCATCATGGGCGGTAAACTCTATGTGGACGAGAACGGCTCGTTCACCAACGTCAGGACGTTCAAACAAGATATTTCAGGCTCCATAAAAGCAAACACCCGCGTCCATTCAAGCTCTCGAGCTGTCCTGAAACGCGGGTGTAAAAACCGGAAGTGTCCGCAAGGATCAGTCTTCAGACTCACCCTCAGCAGGGTTCTGCGGCGGCAGGCGCACGTTGCGCGCAGGCACCACAGTCGAAATCGCGTGCTTGTACACCATCTGGCTGACTGTATTTTTCAATAGAATCACGAACTGGTCAAAAGATTCAATCTGGCCCTGCAATTTGATGCCATTAACCAGAAAGATAGAAACCGGAATGCGTTCCTTGCGCAGTGCATTGAGGTAAGGGTCTTGTAAAGAATGCCCTTTTGACATGTGTTTTCTCCTGTTTATGAGTAGGTGCAGATCGTCATTATTCTGGATTAAATGTGGTGTGAAACCCGGACTTTTTCAAGGTTTCAATCACCACTTGCGGATTACCGGCGTTCAACCAGTGAGCATTTGGCCATTTCCGTAACCAGGTAAGCTGCCGCTTGGCCAATTGGCGGGTAGCAGCCACTCCCTTGCTGACAAATGTCTCATAATCACTATTACCTGAAAGGTAATCCCAAGCCTGCCGATACCCAACGCAACGCATCGATGGCATATCCGGATTGAGATCACCTCGCCCCATCAAGGCTTCTACTTCGTTCAGAAAGCCTGATTTCAGCATAATCTGAAAGCGTCCCTGTATTCGTCGATGGAGCTCGGAACGCTCTGATGGAGCCAAGGCAAACTGGTAAACAGTATACGGCAGGCTCGGGCTTTCGTCTGCCTGCCAACGAGTAAAATAGGTGTAATCCTCAATACTTGACTGGCCACCCTGCACGAAAGTTCCCGACGGCGACCGCCATAACTCGGAAATCGGCCGCCCGGTCAGTCGAATGACTTCCAGCGCCCGCATCAGTCGTTGGCGATTATTGGGATGGATCAAACCGGCCGCAACCGGGTCACTGGCGGTCAGCTCACGATGCAAACGCTCCCAGCCGTGTTCAGCCGCCTCCCTTTCAAGCTGTTCACGCAACTCAGGGCTGGCCGAGGGCATGTCAGACATCCCATGCAGCAACGCCTTGAAGTACATCATGGTTCCGCCGACCAACAACGGGATGCGACCACGGCCGGCAATTTCTGCCATCTCAACCAGCGCATCACGGCGGAAATCTGCGGCAGAGTATGTATCGGCGGGATCACAGATATCAATGAGCCGGTGAGGCGCTGCAGCCAACTCATCCGCACTTGGCTTGGCTGTGCCAATGTCCATGCCACGATAGATCAGGGCCGAGTCAACGCTGATGATGTCGCAAGGCAAGCGCTTGCAAAGTTCAATGGCAAGGTCGGTTTTCCCGGAAGCCGTTGGCCCCATCAGGAAAATGGCCGGCGGCAAAGCAGGCGAGGTTTGTGCGTCTGGCTCTGCCATGACCGGCCTACCGCCCCCTCAGGAACAGCTTGTCGAGCTCGGAGAGGGTCACCAGGGTCCAGGTCGGGCGACCATGGTTACACTGGCCGCTGCGCTCTGTCGCCTCCATGTCACGCAACAGGGAGTTCATCTCAGGGATCGTCAGTTGCCGGTTGGCCCGCACTGAACCGTGGCACGCCATGGTGCCCAGCAATTCGTGTGTAACAGCCTCAATCCGGTCGCTCTGGCCGTGCTCGATCAGATCCGCCAGTACATCACGAACCAGCTGTTCGGTATCCGCGCCGCGCAACAAGGCGGGAATATGGCGCACCGCCAGGGTTTCCGGTCCTATTCGCTCGATCTGCAAGCCCAGGTGCTGCAATTCATCACCGTGGGTTTCTGCCAGGGCGGCCTCTTTCTGGCTCACCGCCAGCGACAAGGGCACCAACAAAGGCTGACTCTTCAGATCCTGCTCCGCCAGTGCCCGCTTCATACGCTCATAGGTAATGCGCTCATGGGCGGCGTGCATGTCGACAACCACCATGCCCGCCCGGCTCTGGGCAAGAATGTAGATACCGTGCAACTGAGCAATGGCATACCCCAGCGGCGGCTCGTCTGCGCCGTCGTGTGGCTGCGTGACGGTTATGGACTGATGGCTGTAATCACCGCGCGCCACCACACCACCGCCTTCGTTCAGCGACTGATAGAAGCCCATCTGATCGCTGGCCTTCCATTCCTGTTGCGGTGGCATGGTTGTAGCACGGCCAAAGCTGTCATGTACCGGCGGTTGCCCCGGCGTCATCGAGGCTGGCTGAGTGCCGTAGCCAAACGCTTCCGGGCCAGCCGACACTGGTTGGGCACCGATCTGCTCCCGACCAAAAGACTGTGCGACCGCGCCTTTGAGCTGATCGTCAGGGCGTACATCCGCCAACGCTCTATGCAGTGTTCGAAAGATAAAATCATGGACCAGGCGGCCGTCACGGAAGCGCACTTCATGCTTGGTGGGATGCACGTTGACATCAACGGTGGCAGGATCCACCTCCAGATACAGCACGAACGCGGGGTGACGATTGTTATAGAGCACATCCCGGTACGCCTGCCGCACCGCATGGGCCACCAGCTTGTCGCGAATCACACGGCCGTTGACGAAGAAATACTGCAGGTCAGACTGGCTGCGGGAAAACGTCGGCAAAGCGACCCAGCCCCACAACCTCAGACCAGTTGCCTCAGCGTCAATCACCACTGCGTTGTCTATAAATTGCTGACCGCACAGAGAGCCAATCCGCCGTTCCTTGTCCACAGCGGACTCAGCAGGACGCAAACTTTGCACCACTCGCTGGTTATGACGCAGAGTAAAACCGGCATCAAACCGGCTCAAAGCCTGGCGGCGAATGCATTCTTCCACATGATTGAATTCGGTTTTTTCAGTGCGCATGAACTTGCGCCGTGCGGGGGTATTGAAAAACAGATCTCGCACTTCAACGGTCGTGCCGACCGGGTGAGCTGCAGGCGCGATGCGCGCATCCATGTCACGCCCTTCTACCTCAACGCGCGCTGCGGCCTCCTGATTTTCAGTCCGTGACGTCAGTGCGAGGCGAGAAACCGAACTGATACTGGCAAGAGCTTCGCCGCGAAAACCGAGGGTGCCAACCGCCTCAAGATCTTCAAGGGTCAGAATTTTACTGGTGGCATGCCGGCTGAGGGCCAGCGGCAGGTCGGCCTCATCGATACCCGAGCCGTCATCCCGCACCCGGATCAGCTTGGCACCGCCCTGCTCCACCTCAATATCAACCCGGCTGGCGCCGGCATCGAGCGCATTTTCCACCAGCTCTTTGACGACTGATGCTGGGCGCTCCACCACCTCGCCGGCGGCAATCTGGTTAGCAAGCCGGGGCGAGAGTAACTGAATGTGGGGCATATCCGGGAACTACCTCTTGATCAGGATGAGGGAATACGAATGGTTTGCCCTACCATAACACGATCATCGCTCATCCCGTTAAAGCGCATCAGCTCACTGACGGTGGTCTGGTTCTGCCTGGCGACGCCCGACAGGGTGTCGCCGCGCTGGATGCGATAACGGCTGATCTGGCCACCCTCCCGCTGATTCTCCTTTTGCCAGGCGAGCAGGGTTCCTGGTGGCGGGGTGCGCTGAAAATGGTCGTTAATTCCGTCCATAATCGCGTTTGCCAATCGATTGCGGTACCACTCGGTGGCCAGGTTCTGCTCCTCTTTGGGATTAGAGATAAACCCAGCCTCGACCAGTATTGACGGTATGTCCGGCGACTTCAGGACGGCAAAGGCGGCCTGCTCAACACCGGGCTTGTGCAACTTTGCGATATCCCCCAACTTACCCAGAACCGAACTGCCAACGCCCAGACTGGCATTGATACTGGCCGTCATCGACAAATCCAGCAATACACCGGCGAGCATGTCATCTCGACCGTCCAACGAGAGCCCACCAGCCCCCCCGATGAGATCCGAACGATTCTCGCTCTGCGCCAACCAGCGAGCGGTTTCACTGGTTGCCCCCCGCTGCGACAAGGCAAATACCGAGGCGCCGCTGGGCTGCGGTGTGCGGAAAGCATCGGCGTGCATAGAGACAAACAGATCCGCGTTGTATTTGCGCGCCAGCAACGTTCGGTTGCGCAAACCGATGTAGTAGTCCCCGGTGCGGGTCAGTTTCGCAGTAAAGCCGGGTTGCTTGTTGATCAGCGCGGCCAGGGTTTCAGACATTTTGAAGACGACATCTTTTTCCCGGGTGCCCCTTGGGCCAATCGCGCCGGGATCCTCACCTCCATGGCCTGGATCAATAACCACCACAATATCCCGTTTACCCGCGGAATCCCGGGTCACTGTCGGGCTGGTTGCGCGCTCGAGGCGACTGCCCTTCTCGTCAATAAGATCAACAACCAGGCGGTGACCATATTGCTGGTTTGGCTCGAGCACAAAACTGCGGGGCTTGATGTCACTCTTCAGGTCAAGCACAACTCGCAGATCGCTACCGTTGCGGGGTGCACTGCGAATACGCTGAATTGGACTGCCACTGAGGTCGACTTTGCTGAGATCCGCTTTCAGGGATGTATTCTTCAAGTCGATAACCAGCCTGGACGGGCCGGAAAGCGCAAACACGTTGTGATCCACGCTGCCCTCAGTATCCAGCACCAAGCGGGTATGGTCCGGCGCCGGCCAGATACGAACGCCCTCGACCTCACTACTGGCTTGCACAAGGGTGGCGGCCATGGCCAGCATCAAAATCAGTACAATCTTCATGAATCCGGCCCTACCAGCTCAATATCGTTTAACAGCGCTGCGCCCAGCTCCGAGCGAGCGCGCAATGCTGCGGTTCGCCCCTCGCCCTGCCGCTCAAGATGGATCTCGATATCCGGATTGGGCAAAACACCCTTGCCGCGCTCGGGCCACTCGATCAGACAGAAATTCCGACCCGAAAAGTAATCCCTGATACCCATATACTCCAGCTCCTCAGGGTCTCCGAGGCGATAAAGATCGAAATGATAAACCGGCGGGTCCAGCTCTTCATAGGGCTCCACCAGGGTGTAGGTGGGACTCTTAACCGCACCCACATGGCCCAGACCACGCATAACTCCGCGGCTCAGGGTGGTTTTCCCCATACCAAGTTCACCGTCCAGGAACACGGTCACGGCCTGATCTAAAGATTTGACCACATCCGCAAGCGCGCCACCCAGCTGTTCGGTTTCGGATTCACCTTCCAGAAAAAACCGGCGCTCATTGCCAAAAACAGTCATAGCTCCTCCCGGTCGTGACCACTGTATACCCGCTCTGTTTTACTGAGAACTCGTGGCAAGGCGTCAATGACATCCGCAGGCGTCAACCCCATGTAGCCGAATTCCTTGGCGGCGTGATCGGCTGCAGCCAGATGCAGTGCCGCCGACATGACCGTAACACGTTCCGGGTCAGCGACCTGGCCCAGCAACGCACCGATAATTCCTGACAGAACATCACCCATCCCGCCGGTAGCCATGCCAGGGTTACCACCCGCGATCACGGAAGACAGCCCCCGATCACCGACCACCACGGTGCCCGCGCCTTTCAACAGCACCACACCACCCCAGATACTCTGAATCCGCCGAGCGGCCGCCAAGCGGTCCGATTCAACCTCACGCACATCGCACCCCAGCAGCCGGGCGGCCTCACCAGGGTGTGGCGTAAGAATATGCTCATTCGCGGTCACCGGCACGCGCCCGGCCATCAGGTTCAGGGCGTCAGCGTCCAATACCCGGGGCTTGCCGCTCGCCAGGACCTGCTGCAGCATTTGTTGCCCCCAGGCCAACTGACCCATGCCCGGGCCGCAAACCACCACATCAGCCTTGGCCAATAATGCAGGCAACTCAGAACCGTGAATCAAGCCGTGCACCATCAACCACGGGCAGCGAGCCAGCGCAGCGGTGACATGCTCCGGGCGCGTAGCTAACGAAACCAGCCCGGCCCCGGCCCGCGACGCTGCCTCAGCAGCCATGATACCGGCACCACCAAAACCACGATCCCCAGCTACCACAAGCACATGACCAAACTGGCCCTTGTGTGCATTCAAAAGCCTGGGCGACAGCCAGCGCTGACAACCCTGCCATTCCTGCAGCCTGGCAATCGGCTGCTCACCACTCTGAGTGACATCGTGACCAGCATCAAGCGCATCAAAAACCACAGTTCCGCAGACGCCGGCACCGACACCTGTATAGAGGCCAACCTTGGCGCCTATAAATGTCACCGTCAGTTCCGCCTGAATCACCTCTCCGTCAGCCGCACCCGTCGTCGCATTCAGCCCTGATGGCAGGTCTACGGCCAGTACCGGCAACGCCGTCGCGTTGATCTGCCGGATGATGTCAGCAAAAGGCGCCCGGGGCGCTCCGGTAACTCCCGTCCCCAGCAACGCATCAACCACCAGATCGGCAGCGCCCAGCTTGCGTTCAATATCGCCCTCAGCCAGTTCGCTCAGCTCGGCAATCACAACGCCATCTGAGCGCGCCTTATTCAGCGCCTTCAGGGCATCACCCTGCAGACTTGCCACAGGAGCCACAGCGATGCATTCGACGGATAAACCATGTCGCTGGGCGTTGGCGGCCACAAGATAGCCATCACCACCGTTGTTGCCCGCCCCACAAAAGACCAGAACGACGCCGGGTGCCGGCCAACGCTTGATCAACTGGCGAAACGCCGAGCGTGCCGCCGACTGCATAAGTTCAAAGCCATCGACACCTTGCCGATCAATCAGATAGCGGTCCATCGCCCGCACCGAATCGGCGGAGAACAAGGCTTCTGATAGACTGTGCGCAGGGCGCGTGGGCATTCTCCGGAGCTCCCGCTAAAGAAACCGGTTTAAGAAAATTGGCCAGATACCTGTAAAGAATAGCAAAACAGGAAAAAAGGTCATAACTTAATCAAATTAAATCTTCGCAGGTTACGCTGCCAGCATCGCATCCATGACATCGATACAGAACTCAGATGACACCGCCACAGACCGACCAGACCTGTCCGCCCTGCCGGACCAGATCCGGCAGTGGGCGCAAGAACTGGGGTTTGCCGATGCAGGCATAACCGACGCGGACACCGGGCCCCACGCCGAACGTTTGCAGCAGTGGTTGAGCGCCGGCTACCACGGCGAGATGGCCTACATGGCCGATCACGGTAACAAACGCTACACCCCGGACGCTCTGGTACCGGGAACCTTGCGGGTGATCTCGGTACGCATGGACTACCTGTCAGCCCCCGATAATCCGGGGCGAGTACTCGCTGACCGGGAAGCCGCCTACATCACTCGCTACGCCCTGGGCCGGGATTACCACAAACTGATGCGCAAGCGCCTGGCCACGCTGGCCAAGTGGATTGATGAGGCGGTCGGCGGCTACGATTACCGGGCTTTCGTCGACAGTGCTCCGGTTCTGGAGCGCGGCCTGGCACAACGTGCAGGGCTGGGCTGGATCGGCAAAAACAACATGGTGATTCACCCGAAAGCCGGCTCTTACTTCTTTCTGGGCGAAATTTTCACAAGCGCCCCCTTGCCGGTCGACCCACCGTTCAACAGCCAGCACTGCGGCACCTGCTCCGCCTGCCTGGAGGTATGCCCAACGGATGCTTTTGTGGGCGCTCACTTACTGGACGCTCGCCGCTGCATCAGCTACCTCACCATTGAACTCAATGGCCCGATCCCTGAGGAGCTGCGCTCAAAAATGGGTAATCGAGTGTTTGGTTGCGACGATTGCCAGCTGATCTGCCCCTGGAACAAGTTCAGCAAACCAACCCGGGAGGCCGATTTTTCGCCCCGTCATCAGCTGGATAACTCATCGCTTGCTGAACTGTTTCTTTGGAGCGAACAACAATTCCTGATTCGCACCGAAGGTTCGGCCATTCGCCGTACCGGCTATGAAAACTGGCTGCGCAACCTGGCTGTCGGGCTGGGCAACGCCCCGACAACCATTCCGGTAATTGAAGCGTTAAAGCAGCGGGCAAACCACCCCTCGGAACTGGTGCGCGAGCATGTTGCCTGGGCACTGCAACAACACGGCCAGTAGCGCTCAGACAGCCCTACAGCTTGAAGAAGTGTTCGCGGTAGTGGCGTAGCTCGTCAATCGAGTCACGGATGTCGTCGAGCGCCAGGTGGCTGCCCTTTTTCTTCACACCGTCAAGCACATCCGGACGCCAGCGCCGAGCTAGCTCCTTGATGGTAGACACATCCAGATTGCGGTAATGAAAGAACTCTTCCAGCTCCGGCATGTATTTGACCAGAAACCGCCGATCCTGACCGATGCTGTTGCCGCACAAAGGTGACTGACCCTTGGCCAGGTGCAGCTTCAGGAAGTCCAGTGTCTGCTGTTCGGCCTCGGCTTCGCTGATGTTGCTGTCTTTGACGCGCTGAGTCAGACCGCTCGCACCGTGGGTATTGGTGCACCACTCGTCCATGCTGTCGAGCAGGCTGTCTGGCTGGTGGACGGCAATCACCGGGCCCTCGGCGATGGTGTTCAGGTCCGAATCGGTGATGATTGTAGCCATCTCGATGATCTTCTCTTTTTCAGGATCCAGGCCAGTCATTTCGAGGTCTATCCATACCAGTCGATCGCCGTTGCTCATCGTTTTGAAACCTATGCCATTGATAAGAGGTGCCCGTGCGGCACAATTGAGAAACCCTGCCTATTGTCCATGATTCACGTATCATGTGTCACACCACTTTCCTGCAACACACGGAACCCAATGGCCAAGCGCAAACTGAACAAACGCCAGCAATGGCGCATCGAGAAAATCCAGAACGAGCGGACCACCCGCATGGCTCGCCGTGAAAAGGCCGTCGAGGAGCAGGCGGAAGCTGGCGAACTGGGGCCCGAGCAGGAAGGGTTGGTGATTGCCCACTACGGTCAGCAGCTGGATATTGAAGCACTGGAAGGTGATGAGCCAGGGCGAGTGTTCCGATGCTTTGTGCGAGCAAACATCGACAGCCTGGTGACTGGAGACCGAGTGGTCTGGCGGCCAGGCAAAAGCGAGACCGGAGTCATTGTAGCCCGCTGCGAACGCGGCAATCTGTTACAGCGCCCGGATAATTTCGGGGCACTCAAACCCGTTGCCGCCAATATCGATCACATCATCCTGGTGATCGCGCCCGAGCCCGAACCCCACGATAATCTGATTGACCGTTATCTGGTGGCGTCTGAAAGCTCTGACATCCCCGCGGTGATACTGCTCAACAAGACCGATCTGATCAATGATCAGAATCGCAGGCAGATCGATACCCTTCTGGCCCGCTACGAGGCACTCGGTTACAAGGTGGCCAGAACATCCGCCACGGCCAGCGATGGCAAGCCCGCGCCGGAAGTGGAAGCACTGGTTCGGAATCAGACGTCGGTATTTGTGGGACAGTCCGGAGTTGGCAAATCATCGATTATCCAGACTTTGTTACCGGATGAACTGCTTAGAGTCGGCGCGGTCTCCGAGAGCACCGGCAAAGGCGTTCACACCACCACCACCGCCAAGCTGTTCCACCTGCCTGCGGGTGGCGATCTTATAGACTCTCCGGGCATTCGGGAGTTTGGCTTGTGGCATATGACAACGCAGGAAGTGGAATACGGCTTCCGGGAGATCCGACCGTTGATCGGCCTGTGCAAATTCCGCAATTGCCGGCACATGGGTGATCCCGGTTGCGCCCTGGATGCCGCAGCCGAGGCAGGCACCTTATCCAGGGAACGACTGAAAAGCTTTCACCGGATTCTTCAGGGCATGGCAGAACAGCAAGCTCGCGGGCTCAAACTGACCTGATCACACCCAGGCGATCGGGTGGGCGAGATTTACCAGTTCAGCTCCCCAGGAGCTGGTTCCTGGCGCTCTTCAAACCAGTCACCACTCTCAAGACGATCAGAAGCCTCCTGTTGCGCCTCCTCGCTTGGCTGGGTGAGGTCAATAACCGGCTGGTCCGACCGGCCTGCACCGGATTCGATGCTGTCTGCGGCTTTCTTGTTCAATACAATGATTGAGATGCGGCGATTTACCGGTGCCATCGGGTTTTCTTTGTCAAACAGCACGGAATCGCTCAAACCGACCACCCGGGCAATCTGCTCCAGGCGCACGCCACCGGCGACCAGAGCCCTGCGCGCGGTATTGGCCCGGTCGGAAGAAAGCTCCCAGTTGGTGTAACCGGGCCGCCCCCTGAAGGGTGTGGAGTCGGTATGCCCGGTAATGCTGAGCTTGTTGTTGACGGAGCCCAGCGTATTAGCCAACTCAAACAGAATGTCCTGAGAATAGTACTTGAGCTCTGCCCGACCACTGTCGAACATCGGCCGGTTGGAACGGTCAACAATCTGGATTCTCAAGCCCTCATCGGTGATGTCGATAAGCAACTGATCCTTGAACTCCTGCAGTGTTTCATTCTGCTCAATTCGCTCCTGAAGCTCCTGAAACAGCTGCTGCATGCGGCGCTGCTCCAGAGTATCCGCCAGTTGATCAACTACCTCATCCTGAATCTGGACAGGGTTCGAGTCGATATCCTGGGTCGCTTCGTTGATCACCGATGCGCTCCCCCCCAAATCCACCGGGCTGGACGCTCCTCCCTCCATAAAGCCTACCGGATCTTTAAAATACCCCTCAATCGCCAGCTTCTGCTCCGGAGACGCGGTTGCTGTCAACCAGAGCACCAGAAAGAACGCCATCATGGCTGTGGCAAAATCGGCAAACGCAACTTTCCAGGAGCCGCCATGGTGCCCGGCAGCGACTACCTTTTTACGCTTGATGATGATCGGTTGCTCTTCCACACCCTAACTCCGGCTGCCGCTGCTCCGATGACTATTTGGAGCGCACGTGATCGTTTAATTCCTGGAAGCCAGGGCGTTTGTCGGAAGGCAATGCTTTGCGCCCAAACTCAATGGCCATCTGTGGCGCCTGACCAGACACAGTTGCTACGACAGCCGACTTCACACATTCATATGCCTTGAGCTCATACTTGGCGGAGTGTTCCATTGAAACAGACATAGGCCCGACAAAACCATAGCCCATCCAGATTCCCAGAAAGGTACCAACCAGGGCAGCCGCCACACTCAGACCGATCAATTCTGGCCCTTCCGAGATGATGCCCATGGTAATGACGATGCCCAGAACAGCCGCCACAATACCCAGCCCCGGCAGTGCATCCGCCACTTTGTTCACCGCATGCGCCGGCTCTTCCAACTCATGCTGACGGCTGTCTATCTCATTTTCCATCATGCCTTCCAGTTCATGGGGCGCCATGTTGCCGGAGCTGATGATACGCAGATAGTCAGTAATGAATTCCAGCAAATGGCGCGACTTCATGATGGCTGGATAACGGGTAAAGATCTGGCTGTTTTCAGGGTTGTCTATGTCTTCTTCAATCGCCATCACACCTTGCTTGCGGGATTTATCAAACACTTCATACAACAGGCTCAGCAAATCCATGTAGTAGGACTTGTTAAAGGGAGAGCCGGTGAGCAGACGCATGATGCCCTTGCCCACTTCTTTGACGGTGTGCATCGGATTAGCGATGATAAATGCACCCACAGCCGCTCCACCGATGATCAACACCTCAGTCGGTTGCCACAACACCGCAAGATGGCCACCATGCAGGACATACCCGCCCAGCACACTCACTACAACGATTACCGAACCAATGATCAGCAGCATGGATTTATGTACGCCTTTTGTTGTCTGGTTGACTGCTACCGCTAAACCGCAGGAGTCATTTATGCCCTACACCGGCAATGTGTCCTGATCATAGCAAGCCTCCGGGCCATCCGCGAAGCCGTGAAACAATTTCTATACACTGCACGGTGTTTGCTAGACTGCCCGCTTTGTTCCGCCGAGAGTCTTTTCATGCTTGATAAACTGTTTGTTCTGAGCCAATACGTTACGCCCCAGCGGACGGTGTCGCATCTTGCCGGGCGCCTGGCCGACAGCACCGGTTCCCCTGCCCTTAAAAACCGTGTGGTCAACTGGTTTATCGGCCGTTACGGGGTAAACATGAGCGAGGCCGCCGAATCAGACCCCACCGCCTACCCGTCGTTTAATGCGTTTTTCACTCGCGAACTCAAGCCCGGCGCCCGTACCATTACTCCCGGCGACGACGTTTTTGTCAGCCCCGTTGATGGCGCCATCAGCCAGCTGGGCCAGGTCAGCAATGACCGTGTGTTTCAGGCCAAAGGCCAGTCTTTCGGCCTCACCGAACTGTTGGGCGGCGATGAACCCAGCGCCACCCCCTTCCGGGAGGGTCAATTCTCAACGATTTACCTGTCACCCAAGGACTATCACCGCATTCACATGCCCATGGCGGGCACGCTCCGTGAAATGGTGTATGTTCCGGGCAACCTGTTTTCTGTGAATCCGGTAACCGCTGAGAATGTGCCCAATCTTTTTGCCAGAAACGAACGAGTGGTCTGTATTTTTGATACAGACGCCGGGCCAATGGCCATGGTGCTGGTTGGCGCCATGATCGTTGGCAGTATGGAAACTACCTGGGCCGGTGTCATCGCCCCGAATCCTGCAAAACTGACTCGCTGGCACTATCAGGACGACCAGGCGATCAAGTTTGAAAAGGGCGATGAAATGGGTCGTTTTCGCCTGGGCTCTACGGTGGTTCTGGTTATGCCCAAAGGGGCCGTGACATGGAATGCAGAACAAATCGCCGGCAAGACCGTCCAGATGGGAGAGGCGTTCGGAACACTGGCATCCGATGCCCGCTGAGCAATCTGCTCAGGCGCGTTCGATAGGGAATGCGAGCACCTCTTCAATGCGGGCTGCACCGGTTTTAAGCATGAGCAACCGGTCCAGCCCAAGGGCCACGCCAGAACAGGCCGGCAAACCAGCATCCAACGCTGACAGAAAGGCCTGATCAACCGTCATTTCCGGCTTACCCACCGATCGGCGGCGCCTGTTATCCTGGTCAAAGCGTTGCCGTTGCTCCGAGGGCTCGGTCAGTTCCCAGTAACCATTGCACAGTTCAAGGCCTTTGATGTAGAGCTCAAACCTATGGGCGACCGGATAGCCATGCTTCGTTGTAATTCTCGCCAGGGCCGCCTGCGACGCGGGGTAGTGGGTAACAAAGACCGGCCGAGCCTGCCCCAGTTCAGGCTCCACCTTGAAACTCATGACCAGGTCCAGGCAATCGTCTCGACTCATGCCCGCCAACTGCTCCGGCTCCAGCCATTGCTGGCAAACCTGATAGAGATCATGAGCAGAAATGGTCATGGGATCGAAACCGGCAATAGTCCGAACCGCATCCCGATAATTCAACACCTGCGGCCGGTCGCAGCCCAGCCAGCCGCACACCAGATCGGCGACTTCCGCCATCAGCTCCGTGTCATCAAAGCCGACCCGATACCACTCCAGCATGGAAAACTCGGGGTTATGGCGACCACCTCGTTCACCGTTACGAAACACGCGGGCAACCTGAAAAATAGATCCGGAACCGGCCGCCAGCAGGCGTTTCATATGATATTCCGGCGACGTCTGCAGCCAGCCGCCAGAGACCCCAGCCGCGTCAATCGATGCGGCCACGCCCTCCAGATTGACGTCGGTGACACCGTGGCGCCCGAGGACCGGCGTTTCTACTTCCAAAACCTCTCGCTCAGCAAAAAAGCCGCGCACATACGCAAGCTGCTGTGCACGGCTTTTCAGATTTTCCCGCGAGGCAGTTGGCCGCCAGACAGGCTGATCCGTCATTGCGGGATCAGCTGCTTTTTACGCGGTTAACGTATTCGCCGGAGCGGGTATCCACTTTCAACACTTCACCAATAACGATGAATAGCGGTACGCTCACCACCGCACCGGTAGACAGGGTTGCCGGCTTGGAGCCACCCTGAGCCGTGTCGCCTTTCATGCCGGGATCAGTATCGACCACTTCCAGCTCGACAAAGTTAGGCGGTGTGACTGACAGCGGGGCACCGTTGTAAAGAGTAACCGTGTAAACGTCTTGCTCTTTAAGCCATTTGACTGTGTCGCCAACCGCTTTCGCGTCAGCCGCGTACTGCTCGAACGAGCCATCGGTCAGCATAAAGTGCCAGAACTCGCCGTCGGTATAGAGATATTCCATGTCCTGATCCATGACATCGGCAGCTTCCAGAGTCTCGCCAGACTTGAAGGTACGCTCCCAGACACGGTTGGACATCAGGTTGCGGAGCCTGACGCGGTTGAATGCCTGGCCCTTGCCGGGCTTGACGAACTCGTTCTCCAGAATGATACAAGGGTCGCCATCCAGCAAAACCTTGAGACCGCTGCGGAATTCGTTGGTAGAATATGAAGCCATGAAATGTCCACCTGACAGACTGTCGTTAAAATTTCGAAGGTCGCTATGATACAGCGAACCCCTGCCCGTATAGAAGCCCGTAACGAAGCGCCTTCTTCCAACGTTGCTGGCCAGCGGAATCAAGCCGGCTCACCGATACAGACCTGGCAGCAGATTCTGGCGGATTCCGTGACCAGCCCTGAGCAGCTTCTGACCCGCCTTGGGCTGCCGCTTGAGCCCTGGTTAAAGGGTGCTAACGCAGGCCATCGGCTGTTTTCCGTGCGGGTACCGGAGCCTTTTCTCCGGCGCATGCAACATGGCAACGCCAACGACCCCCTGTTACGCCAGGTTCTGCCGCTCGCTGACGAAGCCTTACATCAGCCAGGGTACGTTCGCGATCCATTGGCAGAAAACACCGCTATTCAGACCACCGGCCTGATCCGGAAGTACCAGAGCCGGGCCTTATTGATGGTAACCGGCCAGTGCGCCATCAACTGCCGCTACTGCTTTCGCCGGCACTTCCCCTATGACTCTCAGAGACTCGGGCCAGAAGATCGTCAGCAGGTGCTGGACAGCCTGAACGCTAGTCCGGATATCAACGAAGTCATCCTCAGTGGTGGTGACCCCCTGGCCGTCAACGATCGCTTATTGGCGCAGTGGGCCATAGCCCTGGCAGAGGTGCCTCATATCAAGCGACTGCGGATTCACTCCCGGTTGCCGGTGGTCATCCCTCAGAGGGTGTGTGACGCACTGCTGCAATGGCTGGAAGCAACGCCGCTTCAGAAGATTCTGGTGGTGCACGTCAATCACCCGGCTGAACTGGACCCAGCAACCCGGCAAGCGTTTGCTCGTCTGAAGCAGGCCGGCGTCACACTGCTCAATCAGAGCGTCATACTCAAAGGGGTAAATGATTGTGCTGATACCCTTGCTACGCTCAGCGAAGAGCTGTTCGATGCCGGCGTGATGCCTTATTACCTGCACGCCTTTGACCCCGTCGCGGGGGCGCACCATTTTGATGTTTGCGATCAGACGGCTGCCAGGCTGGTGCAGGATCTAATGAAGCGGCTACCTGGCTTTCTGGTACCGAAACTGGTCAGAGAACTCCCTGGCGAAGCCAGCAAAACACCCGTTGCCATCGACCACTGGCCAGTCGCCGCTGCCCCATAATGAGACATGTCGCATAAGCTGGCCCGTTTTGACTTGTCAAACATTGTCAACTCATGATCTTCTCGCTTTTTGTTATCGCTTTGCTATCTTACAGTTCAATGGTTACCCACAATAAAAGCATGTATTTTCGGCACTTTCGGTCGAAACATACGTAAAGCGGCTCAGACACTGGCGCGAGAACATGGAAGGTAAAATTCTGAAACCTGACTTGAAGGTTCCTGAACAGAAGACGGCAAGCCTGTCGTTTTGTGATACCACGCCCAAGGCTTTCCGCCTGTGGGTAGACCAGTTGCCAATGGCCAACATCGGTGAGGCGTCGCGCCAGCTGTATCACGCGGTGATTGAACTGAACCACCTGTTTCTCTCGCCCCAGCAGCGCATGCAGTTTCTGGAACTGATCCGCGACAAGATCCATTTCGTCTGTGACGAGTTATCACGGCATTTTCTCGGGCTGGCTATCGCGCTGCCGGAAAAGCAACGCAAGATCGCCAATCTTGCGCAGGCACTGCAGCTGCACCTGGCTAGTGGATATAAACTGTGCGTTCTCGAATACCTCGATAATGGCGGACTCGAGAAAAACCGTCGCCACGTTGCCACCGCTATTCACCGGGCCATTTCCGAGCTGGCAGCCACCATTGTGCGCTCGCACCAACTGTACTGCCCGAGCCCGGCACAAAGCTGGATTGAGTGCCACCGCCTGTATCGCTTTGCCCATCGGAACAAGTTGAGCGCGCAGGAGGTTGATGACGACACCCTGACCCACCGCCGGTCCAGCACCGTCGCTGACAGCTACAAGCGCATCCTGCTGCTGGGTTGTGCCCGCCCGAACCAGTTACGACAAGCCGAATTGACGCTGGTTTACGAGTTAATGGAGTCCTGGACCGAGTTCAGCCAGTGCGGCCCCGACATCGGCACAGACAGCCTGTTCATTACCAACATGGAACTGGACTGCCCGCCAATTTACCGGAGCCTGCTTGAAAACAACCCAGGCAATGAAAGCTTTGGCTTTGACACCCGAGAGCTGTCCACCCAACTGTCTGAAACGCTACACGCGAGGCAAAGCCACAGCAAAGACACACCGCGGCTGCAGATACCACCAAAAGTCAGCGACACCCTGCTCACCCACCTTATCCAGGCATTGGGTATTCTCGCGAAACGGAACTTCAACCGCATTGCCAGCCAGGGCAGCCTGGACATCTGCGTAGGCCTGACCGCCGTGCATTATTTTGTTGCCGGGGAAAAGACCTTTGCAGAATTCCTGAACGGTAACGACAACGGCGACCCGGATCAGGACAATCTGTTTATCCGCAATGCCAACCGTAAAGGCGACGCCTGGTCCGGCGCCCACGACGCAGGCCCCAACGAGGACCGCCTGCATTCGGCAGACGCCCCGATCAATTTCAAGACCAGTACTGGTGCCTCCGCGCCCACAGGCACCGAAGTCACTCGGCCCCGAGCCAACCAGGCCCTGTTGATCAATACCAGTCCAGGTGGCTACTGCGTGGCCTGGGAGAGCAATATACCCACTGCCCTGCAAGCGGGTGAAATTCTCGGCGTGAGAGAGCAGAAATCACATCCCTGGAGTGTTGCGGTGGTGCGCTGGTTGCGCCAGGTTCGTAACCAGGGCACCCAAGTCGGCATTGAATTGCTGGCACCCAGTGCGGCGCCCTGCGGCGTTCGCTTGATACAGAAAGTCGGCACCAGCAGCGAATATCTTCGTGGCCTGCTGTTGCCTGAGATCAGTGTCGTCAATCAGGCAGCCACGCTGATCACACCCAGACTGCCCTTCCAGAACGGCAGCCGGATCTCGCTGCTCCACGACGGCCGTGAAGACCAGGGACAGCTCCTGAAAAAAGTCTCGGCCACTGGCAGCATCAGCCAGTTTGAACTGAAGTTGCAAAGCCCTTCGACGATTAAAGGAGTCACCGGAGCGCCACCCTCGACACCCGGTGCCACAGAAGATGAATTTGATTCTCTGTGGCCATCGTTGTAGGTGAGCAGTTACACGGACTGTGAACCGCCGCCATCGTCAGGGTTGTTATTGATCGCCAACCCCTGCATCATTCAGCGTAAGTGACCGTCTGGCTCTGCAAACCGGCACCGGAACCCTCACCCGAACTCTGTGGCAACGCCCTGCCGGCTCATGAGTTTTCCAGCAATCTGCACGCCAGCAACACCAATGCGTATCCATGAGACGTCTTACGAATGCAGAAAAAAAACGCGACCGTACACCTGCTGATTCTTGATCCATCCCAAAACGATGCCGAATCCATGATCAGCCTGCTCCGCAATTCAGGCAAGGCCACCCGTGCCCACAGGATAACCTCCGAAGAAGATCTGGAAGATGCACTCAAGTCCAGTAACTGGGACTTGCTGCTGGCCAGAGACCTGGAGCAGGATTTCGGTCCGGATGATGCACTCGCCATGGTCAAGCGAATGGATAAAGACATCCCGTTCATCTTGTTGACTGAAGAACCGAGCAGAGAGCGGACCGTCAACATTATTCGCGCAGGTGGACAAGACGTTGTCCCTTTCGAATACAAAGACCTTCTGGTGTTGGTTGTAAAACGGGAGCTGGCTGCCCTGGATGAACGCCGCAGACGTCGCGCCCTCGAGTCTCACCTGCGCGAGGCCGAGCAGCGTTGCCAGCTGTTGCTGGAAAGCTCGAAAGACGCCATTGCCTACATCAACGACGGCATGCACATCTACGCCAACCAGTCGTACATGGAATTTCTGGGCTATGACGACATCGACGACCTGATCTGCATTCCAATCCTGGACACCCTGACGTCAGAAAGTCAGGACAAGTACAAAGACTTCATGAAGGCCTTTGCCGAGAACGGCAAAGACGGCATGACACTCAACTGCGTGGCCCGCCGTAGTGATGACCAGGAACTCAGTGTCACCATGTCTGTTTCTGCCGCCACCTACGACAGCGAAACCTGCACCCAGATTGTTTTGCAGCCAGAGCACAGCGATGCCGAGCTGGAAGAGAAACTCAAACAGATCAGCAGTCAGGACCTCCTGACAGGCTTGTTTAATCGTCAGTACCTGATGGATGCCCTGGCGCAGGCGATTGCCACGGCCGGCAAGAACAACCAATCCGGGGCCTTGGCTTATATTGCGCTGGACAGCTTTATGAGCATGAAAGGCCAGGTTGGTATTGCTGGCGCCGACTTGTTATTGGGCGACCTGGCTACGTTACTGCGCGAGCAGGCGGGCGATGACATGACACTGGCCAGATTGAGCGATGACGCTTTCTGCCTGATGTGCCTGCCCTGTGATGAAAAGAGCATGGAAAGCACTTGTGAACGCGTCCGAAAAGCCGTTGAGGACCACCTGTTCGACATTAATGGCAAGACCGTACCACTGACGGTGTCCATCGGCGTTGCCGCCATCACCGAGAACTCCCCGAAGGCCGAGGAGTTAATGGCCCGGGCCCATATCGCCTCCGCCGAGGTGAAAAAGCTCGAAGGCCACGAGCGTGGTAACGGCGTTGTGGTTTACAACCCGGTCGAATACGAAGCGCTGGACGAGAGCAACTCGGTTGAGGCGATTATCAAGGCGCTGGATGAAAACCGCTTCCGCTTGCTGTTCCAGCCGATCATCAACCTCCGGGGTGAAGGCGAAGAGCATTACGAAGCCTTCGTCCGGATGCTCGACAAAGACAACGAGGAAGTGTCGCCATACGACTTCCTGCCCCCCATGGGCCCGAGCGACACCGCCATCAAGATCGACCGCTGGGTGATCCTGCAAACCATCAAGCAGCTCGCCAGCCACCGTTCAAGGGGCCATGACACCCGACTGTTCCTGAACATCACGGCAGAAACCCTGCAAGATAAAACCTTTACACCCTGGCTCAGCGTTGCCCTGAAAGCCGCTCGCCTGCCCGGCGATTCGCTGATTTTCCAGATCCGGGAAGGAGACGCCAACAATTACATGAAGCAGGCCAAGGAGTTCACCAAATCCGTGCATGAGCTGCACAGCAAGGTGTCGATCTGTCAGTTTGGCTGCGCCCTCAATCCCTTCAACACGCTCAAGCACATTGAAGCGGATTATGTGAAAATTGACGGCTCTTTCACCGAAGAAATCCAGAAGAGCGATGAAGCCAAAGAGCAGGTCAAAGAAATGGTGAAGAGCCTGCAAAGCGCAGGCAAGCTGACCATTATTCCACTGGTGGAAAACGCCGGGGTGCTCGCCACCTTGTGGCAAGCCGGCGTCAATTACATCCAGGGCTACTACCTGCAGGCACCGGTACCGGAGATGAACTACGACTTCGGGGACAATTGATCCGAGCGGACCACGCTTGAAGCAAAGGGCGAGGCATCAAAACCTCGCCCGTTGTGCGTTCAGAGCCCGGCGTTTTTCAGGGTCTGATTGGTTTCGCTTTCGCGAAAACCGATCAGATAAAGAATCGCGTCCAGCCCCAGGGTAGAGATGGAGTGCCGGGCCGACTCCTTGACCAGAGGTTTGGCGCGGAAGGCCACGCCCAGGCCCGCCTGACTCAGCATCGGCAGATCGTTGGCGCCATCGCCAACAGCAATCACCTGCTCTCGCGATATGTGCTCCTTCTCGGCAATCTCCAGCAATAACTCAGCTTTACGCTTGCCATCGACGATCTGCCCTTTCACCTGACCGGTGACCTTGCCATCCACAATATCCAGCTCATTGGCGTACACATAGTCGATACCGAGCTTGCGTTGCAGATGACGGGCAAAGTAGGTAAAACCGCCTGACAAAATTGCCGTTCGATAGCCAAGTGCCTTGAGACTGAGGATCAGGTGTTCCGCCCCCTCGGTCATCCGCAGACGGTTGGCAATGCCTTCCAGCACCGACTCATCCAGCCCCTTGAGCAGCGCCAGGCGCTCGGCAAAGCTCTGACTGAAGTCGAGCTCGCCCTGCATCGCCCTTTCAGTGATCTCGGCAACCTGTTCACCGACGCCGGCCTCATGGGCCAGCTCGTCGATGACTTCCGCTTCGATCAGGGTGGAGTCCATATCAAACACCACCAGGCGGCGATTGCGCCGGAAGATGGAATCTTCCTGAAACGCGATGTCCACGTTCATTTCGCCGGCAATGTGCAGAAAGTCCGCCCGCAGCTGTTCCAGATCCGACGGCGTACCGCGGACGGAAAACTCGACACAGGCAATGCGGTTGTCGGCCGAATTCAGCGATGGTCGGGCCGACAGGCGGGTAATGTTATCGATGTTCAGGCCGTGTCGGGCGGTAATGGCAGAGACCCGGGCAATCTGCTCGGCCTTGATGTCGCGGGACAGCAGGGTGACGATGTAGCAGGCGCGATTGCGCGCTTCCGCCCAGGTCTGATAGTCCTCGACCGTGATCGGCGCAAAGCGCACCTGAAGGTCGAGCGCGTGCAGCCGGAACAGCAGATCCCGGATCACCGGAGACGACTTGGACTCGTCCGGAATCTCGATCAGGATGCCCCAGGTCAGGTGGTCGTGAATGACCGCCTGGCCAATGTCCAGAATCCGGACATCGTACTGTCCCATGATGCCGGTAATTTCCGACGTCAGCCCGGGCTTGTCACGCCCGGACACATTCACCAGTACCAGTTCACTCACTGTCTGCACTCTCCTCTTCCTGGGCCCGTGCCGCCGAAGGTATGACATCAATGCCGTCAACCCGCTGAAGTCCGCGCGGCAGTTTGTGACCACGGCGACCACGCTCGCCCAGATAGTGCTCGAGATCACTGAAGCGCAGCCCAAGCTTGCGCTTACCGGCCTTGACCTCCAACTGGTCTTCCTCGCCGAAGACCGCGACGGCGACCACATACTCTTCGCGGCTCTGCACCCGCGCAGACGGTATGCTGATGATCTTGTTGCCCTTACCCTTGGCCAGCTCCGGCAACTCGCTGAGCGGGAACACCAGCATGCGCCCCTCGTTGGAGATCGCGGCCAGGTAGAGTGTGGAAACGGTTTCCGGAATCATCACCGGCGGCATGATGCGGGCCCCCTTGGGCACACTGACCACCGCCTTACCAGCCCGATTCTTGCCCACCATGTCGTTCAGTGAGGTCACAAAGCCGTAGCCACCATCGGTCACCAGCAAGGTCTTTCGCTCCGGCTCCCCCATCAACAAACCGGAGAAGGTGGCCCCGGACGGCGGATTGATGCGGCCGGTCAGCGGCTCGCCCTGGCCCCGGGCCGACGGCAGGCTGTGCGCCATTAACGAGTAGGCCCGACCGGTCGAATCGAGGAAGATCGCCTGCTGGTTGTTACGGCCGCACGCGGCCAGGGCAAAATGATCGCCACCCTTGTAACTGAGCCCGGTCGGGTCGATATCGTGCCCTTTGGCCGCTCTTACCCAGCCTTTTTCGGACAGCACCACGGTAACCGGATCGTTGGAGACCAGGTCGGTTTCACTGAAGGCTCTGGCCTCCTCTCGGGCAACAATCGGCGAGCGGCGATCATCGCCGTAGGTTTCGGCATCCTGCTGCAACTCGGTTTTGATCAATTCCCGAAGGCGCTCCTGCGACCCGAGGATCGACTGCAGCTCATCCCGCTCAGCGGACAACTCATCCTGCTCGCCGCGGATTTTCATTTCCTCAAGCTTGGCCAGATGGCGCAACTTTAGCTCTAGAATGGCTTCGGCCTGATCGGCAGACAGACCAAATCGAGCCATCAACTCTGCCTTGGGCTTGTCTTCGGTACGAATAATCTCAATCACTTCATCAATGTTGAGGTAAGCGATCAACAAGCCTTCCAACAAATGCAGCCGAGCCAGAACCTTGTCCAGACGATGCTGCAACCGGCGGGTGACGGTACTCTTCCGGAACGCCAGCCATTCGGTGAGAATCTGATGCAGGCCTTTGACACCCGGGCGACCGTCATTCCCGATGACGTTGATGTTAACCCGGTAGGTTTTCTCAAGATCGGTGCTGGCAAACAGGTGCGCCATCAAACCGTCCAGATCGACCCGGTTGGAGCGGGGCACAATCACCAGCCGCGTCGGGTTCTCATGGTCGGACTCATCGCGCAGATCGGCCACCATTGGCAACTTCTTGACCTGCATCTGCTGCGCAATCTGCTCCAGAATCTTGTTACCGGACGCCTGGTGCGGCAGATCGGTAATCACAATCTCGCCGCTCTCACGTATCCATCGGGCCCGCATCCGCACCGAGCCGCGACCGGTGTCATAGATTTGCCGAAGGTCCTTGCGGGGCGTGATAATTTCAGCGTAGGTCGGGTAGTCCGGGCCCTGGATGTGCTCCAGCAGCTGATCGACCGTTGCCTCCGGCTCGTCCAGCAAACGAATACAGGCGGCGGTCACTTCGCGCACGTTGTGGGGCGGAATATCCGTGGCCATGCCCACGGCAATACCGGTGGTGCCGTTCAGCAGCACATGGGGCAAGCGGGCGGGCAATACCGAAGGCTCGTCCATGGTGCCATCAAAGTTTGGCACCCAATCCACGGTACCCTGGCCCAGCTCACCCAGCAGCGCATCGGCAAAACGCGAGAGCCGGGATTCGGTATATCGCATGGCGGCGAACGACTTCGGATCATCCGGTGCGCCCCAGTTGCCCTGACCATCAACCAGTGGGTACCGGTAAGAAAACGGCTGCGCCATCAGCACCATGGCTTCGTAGCAGGCACTGTCACCGTGAGGGTGGAACTTGCCCAGCACGTCACCCACGGTGCGGGCGGACTTCTTGTACTTGGAGGTGGACTTCAGCCCCAGTTCCGACATGGCATACACGATACGCCGCTGAACCGGCTTGAGCCCATCGCCCACGTTGGGCAAGGCGCGGTCCAGAATGACGTACATGGAATAGTCGAGGTAGGCCTTCTCGGTATAATCCCGTAGCGCGACTCGTTCAAACCCTTCATCCGTTATCTGAAACTCTGGCATAGATGCCTCTTTGCCTTAACTGCCTGATGTGAAGTGTGGCGTTGACGCCGTCCTCTGCCCCCGGCACGGATACCGGGCAATGTGGCGCACATTATATGGACGCAAGCACCGATACACCAATTTCCAATAGCGGAATTCCCGCATGGAGAGTCTGTAAGGTGCACCGTATGCTCGCCACAGTGATCAGAACGTCGTTATCTTCCCTCACAAGCGGAAATCTATGACACCGAATCTCAAAGCCTGCGGGCATGCGCTGGTGACAGCGCTGGTAAATGCGGCCCTGGCCGTCGTCCTGATGCTCCTGGTGGAGTTTGCCATTAGCGGCAGCTTCCAGATTCCCGCCACTTATCTGTGGGCCGGATTTCTGATTGGCGCCGTCATCTTTGTGGGGCAATTCCTGCGCCAGCGTCACCTTTGCCGGACCAGTGAGCCCCCCGGCAACTCCCAACATCACTGACTCAGGCCTTTTTCGTCAAATCAGGCTTTTGTCCGGCCCCAAAGTGACAATTACCCGCCTCCTGCTACTCTTTAGCGATAAGAGTAATAATAAAAGCTGGAGGCTCTATGAATGTTCTGAACAATCTGGGGTTGCGCTCCAAAATCGCGCTACCGTTCGCCATCACCGCCGTTGCGCTCGTTTTTATCGGGATATTCAGTGTTCAGACTGCCAGAAATCTGGTTTCTGACACCGACGACATTGCCTCCAGTTATTTGCCCGCCATCAGCGAAATTCTCAATGGTGACCGGGATCTCTACCAAGCCCTGATCGCACAACTGGATTTTATTGATCTAGCCTCCAATAACGAGAACACCGCCGACGCCCTCAACGAGTTCAACGAAAACGTCGAACAAGCCAGGCGCAGGTTCAATCAGGGCACAGAGCGCCTGCGTGGCACGGGCATTTCACAGGTTACGCAAGGCTTTGACGGCGCTTTCGATCGCTGGGAAAGCTCTGCTCGCCAGGCTCTGGAGCTCGCCGACAACGGCAACCCAGCCCAGGCCAGAACCCTCGCCAACGCCGAAACTCTTGCCCGGTTCAACCAACTACGGAATTACTTCGATAACGCCGGCGCCCATGCCGACCAGCAGGCTCAGGAGCGCGCCCAGGAGGCGTCTTCGGAGGGCAAGGCCAGCTCCGCAGCCATTCTTTTGATCAGCGTAATTGCCATCTTGCTGAGCATTGCGTTGTTCGCCGTTTTCCTGAGGCTGATCATCCGTTCGATCGCCGCACTCCGTGCGCAACTTGACAACATCGCCCAGGGTGAAGGCGACCTGACCAAACGGATCCCGGTAACGGTGGAAGATGACCTGGGCCAACTGGCCAAGAGTTTTAACCACGTACTGGAAAATCTTCAGGGCATGATTGGCTCGATTCAGGCGCTGAGTCGCAATCTTGGTGAAGGCGCTACTGAGCTTGCCGCAGCCGCCAACGATAACAATGAAGGCGTTGCCCGGCAGACCGATTCCATTTCCATGGTCGCCACCGCCATCAACGAGATGCAAAGTGCCATCGAGGAAGTGGCGGGCAACGCGTCCCGCGCCGCCGAGATCACCCGGGAGGCAGAAACCAAGGGCACCAACAGTGCCGAGATCATCCGGAGCTCCTCCAGGCAGGTTCACCGGCTCGCCGCCCAGATTTCCAAAGCGGTCGACGTTATCCGAAAGCTGTCTTCAGACTCCGACAACATTACCTCAGTGCTGGATGTGATTCGTGGCATTGCCGAGCAGACAAACCTGCTGGCGTTGAATGCCGCCATCGAGGCTGCCCGCGCTGGTGAGCAAGGGCGCGGGTTCGCCGTCGTGGCCGACGAGGTAAGAACGCTTGCCCAACGCACCCAGCAATCCACCGAAGATATCCAGACCATGATCACATCACTGCAGACCGGCGTGGCGGATGTCGTCAATGTTATGGAAACCGGGAGCAAGGAAGCATCAGAAACGGAAAAGCTGGCGACAGAAGCGGAGCAGGAGCTGCAGGCTATTCTTGAGGCCATTGCCAACATTACTGACGTCAACACCAGTGTGGCATCGGCCACCGAAGAGCAGACTCAAGTGGTGGATGAAATAAACCGCAGCATTACGGACATAAATGATCTTGCCGCCGCCAGTGCCGAGCGCTCGCAGGCCATTGACGCCATAAGCAAATCATTGGAGGGGTACGCCATGGAGCTTGAACAACAAACTGGCAGGTTCCGGGTATAAGCCCGGAACCTGCACCCAGGCAAAAGCCGATATTACTGGCGGATACCTTCAACAGAAATCTTGATCTCGACGGTTTCTGAGGCTTCGCCCAGATCCATCGGGATACCGAAATCCTTCAGTCGCAGCTCGGTTTCTGCATCAAAGCCCATGCGGTAGCCGCCCCAGGGATCCTCGCCGTGACCATGCATTTCTACATCAAGGGTAATCTCGCGGGTGACGCCACGCAGCGTAAAGTCGCCGATGACATCGGCTTCGCCATCCTCATCGAGAACCACTCGAGTGCTCTTGAAGGTCGCCTGCGGAAACTCGTTGACGTACAGGAAGTCCTCGTTACGCAGGTGTTTGTCACGCTCTGCATGATTGGAATCCACGCTGGCGGTGTCGATGGTTACATTGACCGTGCTGTTTTCCGGATTCTCGGCGTCGTAGACAAACTCGCCATCAAAATCGTTAAACCGGCCATACAGCCAGCTGTATCCCAGGTGTGAGATTTTGAAGGTAACAAACTGATGCGCTCCCTCAGTATCGAAGGCATAGGTACCGCTATGCTCATCGGCACTCACGGTGCCGAACATCGTCAAAGATACGGCCGAGGCGAGTAGTAATTTCTTCATGCTTTTCTCCTTTTTCGTTTCAGACAATTAACTGCAGACTCTCTGCAAAATGTTTGGGATCCTGGGTCAGGCTCGCCCTATCATGCGCTTGAGTGTTGAGTCTCGATCAATGAAATGGTGCTTGAGCGCGGCCAAAGCGTGCATTCCCGCCAACACCACCAGCGCCCAGGTGCTCCAGTAGTGAACAACACCCGCGGTATCCTCCATGCCCCGCACCCTGCCCGTCACGGACGGCACATCAAACCATCCAAACACGCTGATCGAAGACCCGTCGGCGGTGGTGATCAGGTACCCACTACTCATCGCCACAAACAAAAGCAGGTACAACATCCAGTGAGCTGCATGGGCGGCCAGCACCTCCCAACGCTGATGCTCCGGCAATGGTTTGGGCGGCGGACTGGCCAGGCGCCACAACAGTCTGGCGAGCATCACGATAAACAGCAGGATACCCACGCTGCGATGAATGTCCGGTCCCTGGCGATACCAGGGATCGTAGTAAGACAGACCAACCATCCACCAACCCAGTCCGAACAAACCAATCACCGCTAATGCCACGAGCCAATGAAGACTGATGGAAATGAAACCGTAACGGCTTTGGGTGTTGACCAATTTCATGATGTGACGATGTCCTTCATCCGTGAGCCAAAGTACAGCAACCGGGCAAGCCTCGATCTCTAAAATCAGTCTAGATCGCTGTCTGGCCAGTGAAAATCAAAATATTCTGCCGAGATACATCAAATTATCTGATCAATCGATCGCTTCGCGCATCGGCCACTTTGGTCGAATACGGGTTTTACGGATTGTCCAGATTCATGATCACGATAAACTTTACCCATACTTAATTCGCCCCGTCAGGGGGCCTCAGTGACCGAGAGGAAACGACATGGAACTCGAATTCGACGAATCCGTAGCAGTACCCAGCAACAATTGATCTGATTGTACCTGCGCCCCGGCCCACGCCGGGGTGCAGCCTCCCGCACTTGCCCTTCCAGCACACCACAAGAACACAAAGTCACAAACTGTTTCCACATTTACGACTTAAACAGTGGTAATGATTCTTGTTTTTTGGCAATCTTCCTCTTCAAAATCAGTTAACGCCTTGAAAAATAGGCAACAGTGCCAGGGATTCAGGCGCTCTGGCTAACAGTTCAGTGATCGGTTTGTGGCTTAATCCGGTACTGATGCGTTCGTTTGACGGTTCAGATTCGCCTATGTCTCACAGCCTTCCTGAAAAAATGCCGGCTCCGGAAGTTGACCTGCTATCCCCCATGTTGAATCAGCAGGGCGACACCTGGACAGCCGATTTCAGGGGCCTGAAGCTCAGAACCGCGCTACAGCCTATTTACAGTATTTCCCACAAGCGAACCGTCGGTTACGAAGCGTTGATTCGCGCCTTCGACAACGACAACTCCGCCGTTCTTCCATTGCATCTTTTTGAACTACCTGACTCCGAAGCAGAGAACCTGCTGCTGGACCGGCTCTGCCGATACCTTCATATCCGCAATTACAGTGGCATCAAGGATCAGCTGAACTGGCTGTTTTTGAACGTTTCGCCCAGGGTGGTCACCAGCGGCAGCCAGTCAGATTCGTTTTTTGGCGCGCTTCTCAAGAAGACAGGGCTTCCGCCCCATCGAATCGTGATGGAAATTGTCGAGCAGCCCACCGATGACGCTGAGCGACTGAAGGATACCGTCGCCTACTACCGCGATCTCGGCTGTCTGATCGCCATTGATGACTTCGGTGCCGGCCACTCCAACTTTGAACGGATCTGGAACCTGTCACCGGATATCGTGAAACTGGACCGGACTCTGCTGACCCGCGCCCTGGAGGACCAGCGCGCACGCCATATTCTTAACGGCATGGTGACCCTGCTACACCAATCCGGCTGCCTGGTCCTGCTGGAGGGCGTAGAAACCCGAGATCAGGCGATGATCGCGATAGATGCCGGGGTCGATTTTGTTCAGGGGTTCTACTTCCGGAGGCCTTGCCTGGAATTTGAGGAACTGCCCCATGCGCTGGCAGATCTGGACGAGTTGTTACTGGAATACAAAAAACGCAAGCGGATCACGCAGGACCCAACCCAACAGTTGGTCAGTTTTTTCCGCACACCGTTTCACCGTGCTACCGAAAAGCTCCAGCTAGGTCAGCGAATGGAGCTCGCCTGCTTTGAATTACTGAATCACCCGACCGTCTCACGCTGTTACCTGGTGGATAACAAAGGCGTTCAGATTACAGACACTCTGGTCTCAGACGCCACGGTTCGCAATCAGGACCCTCGCTTTCTGCCTCTGGAGAACACCGCGAGCGCGGACTGGTTCCGTCAGCAATACTTGCGCCAGGCGCTTGCCCAGCCAGACAATCTGCACGTTACCACGCCCTATCTTTGCGTCACCGGGGCCTATATGTGCGTAACCCTGTCACTCGCGTATCAGTGCCAGGGCGAGCTCAAAGTGCTCTGCTGTGACATCCTTGCCAACGCCCATCAAACACCATAGACCACTGAAATCACTCCCACCGTCAGCACTCCAATGAACAGATTCATCGGCAAGCCCACCTTCACAAAGTCACCAAAACGGTAACCGCCGGGCCCGAACACCATCATGTTGGTCTGATACCCCAGCGGTGTCGCAAAACTCGCCGAGGCCGCCATCATAACGGCAATAATGAAAGGCTCGGCATCCACCCCCATAGCCGCAGTCAGCGAAAGCACCACGGGCAGGATCAGCACTGCCGCCGCATTATTGGTGATGACCTCAGTCAACACCGATACCACAAGGTACACCAGCAACAACGCCAGTAAGGTATTGCCATAGCTGAGATCGAACACGGCTCCGGCCAGATAGCTGGCAGCACCGGTCTGCTCCAGCGCACCACCCAATGCAAAGGAGGCTGCAATGGTCAGTATCACCGGCACATCAACCGATTTCTGAGCCTGACCCACGGAGCAGCAACCGGACAGGATCATCAAAAACGCACCCACCAATGCCGCATTCAGCATGGTCATGACACCGCAGGCCGCCAGGCCAACCAGCACGAACAGAATCCCCCAGGACAACCAGGCCCGATCGTGGCGGGGTGCCTCGGTTTCCAGGTCGTTGATTAACAGAAAGTCCTTGTTGTAGCGCTGACGGCTAACAAAGGCAGGACGAGCTTCCAGCAAAAGGACGTCTCCGGGCTTCAAGCGGATATTGCCCAGATTGCCGGGCACCCTTTCCCCACCGCGAGCGACCGCCAGTACCACAGCACCGTAACGGTCCCGGAAACGGGCATCCCGTATGGTCTGGCCGAGCACATCCGATTGCGGCGACAGAACCGCCTCAACAAGACGCCGTTCGGCGCGGACCTTGCTGAGCGAGGGCTCATCGTCATGCACCGAAGGCACAATGCCGTTGATTCTGAGCAAATCGGACACGGCCTGGGTGTCTCCTGCAAAAACCAGGCGATCTCCGCTACGCAAGCGCTCCTCCGAGGGCACGGCGGTCACGACACTGCCGTCTCGCTCAATCTCTACCAGATAGAGCCTGTCGAGCTCCCTGAGCCCGGCTTCACCCACGGTCTTGCCGACCAGCGGTCCCTCAAAAGCCACGGCAACTTCAAGGGTAAACTCTTTTACAGACCCAAACTTCTGCTGGTCTTTGCGGTCGGGAAGGAAGCGCGGCATAAACAGCAGCATCACTGTAATACCGATGATGGCCACTGGCAGCCCGACCTGGGTAATTGCAAAGATGGAAAACCCCTCGCCCCCGGTTAACTGCTGATACTGACCGTTCACCACCAGATTGGTGCTGGTGCCAATCATGGTCAGTGTGCCACCCAGAATGGCAGCATAACTAAGAGGAATCATCAATTTGGACGGCGAAACACCGATTTTTCGGGACCAGGCAAGCACCGCAGGAATCATGGTAGCAACAACGGGGGTGTTGTTCAGAAAGCCACTCAATAGAGTGACCGGAAGGGCAATGCGGGCCTGGGCACCGCGCACGGTTTTAGGACTACCAAGAACGTAGCGCACCAGCAGATCAACGCCACCGGAATGATGCACTCCGGAGGCAACCACAAACAGCGCAACAACCGTGATCAGACCGGCATTGCTGAAACCCACCAGCGCCTGCTCAGGACCAATAATTCCGCTTGCACTGAGCACCACCAGCGATGCCATCATCACCAGATGTGGCGCAAATCGCCCTGAGCTCATCAATGCCAGGGAGGCAACCGCCAACCCCAGTGAGAACCATCCTTGCCAGTCCATAACGCGGTTTTTCCGACTTGAAAACTGGCAGGATAGCGGACTATTTCAATTCTGATAAAGAATAAAGGATGATTCTTATAGCACTATTGGGAATATCAGACCGGGACATCCGCCATGTTGCCGTAGGCTTCAAGCCAAACCCGGCGGTCAGAGGCACGCTTTTTACCCAGCAACATGTCCATGCATTCATCGGTGTCGTCGCCCTCTTCCAGGGTGAGCATCACCAGGCGGCGGGTGTCCGGCGCCATGGTGGTTTCCCGTAACTGCAGCGGATTCATCTCGCCCAGCCCCTTGAAGCGGGTAACCTGAATTTTGCCTTTGCGGTTTTCTGCCGCCAGGCGGTCGAGAATGCCCTGGCGTTCATGCTCATCCAGGGCATAGAAAGTCTCTTTACCCAGATCCACCCGATACAGCGGCGGCATGGCGACAAACACATGGCCGGCGGTGACCAATGGGCGAAAGTGTTTAACAAAGAGTGCACACAACAAAGTGGCGATGTGCAAACCGTCAGAGTCGGCGTCCGCCAGGATGCAGACCTTGTTATAGCGCAGCCCGGTCAGGTCATCGGAACTGGGGTCAACACCGATGGCAACCGCAATATCATGCACTTCCTGTGAGGCGAGGATCTCGCTGGAGTCGACTTCCCAGGTATTCAGAATCTTGCCCCGTAGCGGCATCACCGCCTGAAATTCACGATCCCGGGCCTGCTTGGCAGAACCGCCTGCAGAGTCCCCTTCTACCAGGAACAGTTCGGAGCGGTTGGTATCCGAGCCTGAACAGTCCGCCAGTTTACCCGGCAGCGCGGGTCCAGAGGTCACCCGTTTACGGGCCACCTTCTTACTGGCCTTCAGGCGACGTTGCGCGTTGTTGATAAACAACTCCGCCAACACTTCGGCAATATCGGTGTGCTGGTTCAGCCAGAGACTGAACGCATCCTTGACCACACCAGAAACAAAGGCTGCAGCCTCACGGGAGGAAAGCCGCTCTTTGGTCTGACCAGAAAACTGGGGCTCTTGCATCTTGAACGACAACACATAGGCCACTCGCTCCCAGATGTCCTCAGGCGACAGCTTGACGCCCCGGGGCAGCAGACTGCGGAACTCACAGAACTCGCGCATCGCTTCGAGCAGGCCGGTACGCAGCCCGTTAACATGGGTGCCACCCTGAGCCGTGGGGATCAGGTTGACGTAGCTCTCCATCACAGCGTCGCCACCCTCAGGCAGCCACTGGATCGCCCAATCTACCGCTTCTTTATTGCCAGAGAGGCTGCCGGTAAACGGCTCCAGCGGAACCGCCTCAATATCCGCGAGCGCCGTACGCAGGTAGTCGCGAAGGCCGTCTTCATAAAGCCACTCATCCTTCTCGCCGGTTTTTTCCTGCAGGAAAGTCACCGTCAGGCCCGGGCATAGCACCGCTTTGGCACGCAGATTGTGGCGCAGGCGACTGACTGAGAAATTCGGGCTGTCGAAATATTTGGAATCCGGGGTGAACTTCAGGCGGGTGCCTGTATTGCGTTTGCCAACGGAATCAATCACCGCGAGCTCAGAGGCCTTGTCGCCGTTGGCGAACGTCATCCTGTGTACCTGGCCATCACGCTTGATGGTGATCTCCAGATGCGTAGACAGGGCGTTGACCACCGAAACACCAACGCCGTGCAGACCGCCCGAAAAGTTGTAGTTGCCCTGGGAGAACTTACCGCCGGCGTGCAGCCGGGTCAGGATCAGCTCAACACCCGACACGCCCTCTTCTTTGTGCATGTCGACCGGCATGCCCCTGCCATCGTCTTCGACGCTCAGGGAGTTATCACTGTGCAGGATCACGTCAATTCGGCGGGCATGGCCGGCCAGCGCTTCATCAACGCTGTTGTCGATGACTTCCTGGGCCAGGTGGTTCGGTCTTGATGTGTCGGTGTACATGCCCGGGCGTTTGCGTACCGGGTCGAGACCGCTCAGGACTTCAATGGCATCGGCGTTGTAAAGTTGCTCGCTCATAGAAATGGCATGGCTCCGCGATTGGTCGTAAAAGCTGAGCCATAGCTTAGGGATTCGGGCCGAAAGATCAACGGTTGTTTTGTGGTGAAGCCAAGTGAATTCAGTTTCCGACCTCTTTCACAATCAGCTTCTCGGTCAGCCCGGAAATTTCGAGGCGCTGCCAGTCTTGCTCGGCTACTGCCAGCACCACACAGGGGGACGTGATTACCTGTGCCACCATCATACCGGGCGCGGGTTCTGTGACATCCATACCCAGCTTGAGTGTCTGGCCCGTTTTAGACGCAGAACTCAGACCCACACCGTAACCTGCCGTTGGCTTCTGGCCCAGAGTCACAATCACCAGCGACTCGTTATCCAGATTGACCTGCCGGATCACGCCCGTCGACATGTTCTGACCACCTACATCCAGCAAAGCCTCAAGCTCTGCACTGGAGCTGGCCAGCGCTACGCCCGGGCCGGTCAGGCCGCAATGGGCCGACTGGGTAACCTGCCGAACGCTAGGCTCGACGCCTTCAGCTCCGCCAGTGGCGCTGCAGGCTGTGAGCAAAGCAGCGGTGATGGGCAAGGCAAAACCATAGGCAAAGCGTGGGATCATTGTGTGGTCCTGGGTCGGATATCTCTCTGGGGGTTGTCACCCTCCTGCGTGATCAAACGGTAACCCCGAAAGCCTGGCCTGGGCAAGATGTCTGGCGTTTCTGCGGTGATGGTGGGGCGGGTAAAACTGGTCGTCATCCGGATATTCGACAGACTCTCGCCCTCCTTTATGGTGATCACTTCCCGCAATCCGGAAATCGGATACTCGGCACAGGCCTCACCGGGCTGACAAATGATGCCATCGCCATCGATATCGGTGCCCGCCACCAGGTAATAGTCGCCAGGGCGGACTTCACTCAGCCGGCGGGGCTCTTCACCATCATCTGACTCAAAGCGAAACTCATAGCGGCCGTTGACGGCTTCCGCCGCCACCTGGGCTTCCGCCCAGTAGAACCCATCCTCGTCCGGCGTGGTCCCCACCAGTATGACAAAGTGGGCGCCCGCGTTACGGGCCTGCTCATCGCTGAGGATCTGAGCAATCACCGGTATCCGCAACGTCCGACCATTCTGGTCAGAGTCGTAGGTCACCAGGATCTCGCCGCGATAGGCCGTGTCAGGCTCTATCATTGATTCAATGAGAGACACGGTCAGTGAGTAGTCGGAACCCTCAGCCACTGGCGCGGTAACATTGATCCAATCCGGTGCTTGAGTGACAGTAACACCTGAAACGCCAGCATCACCGATACGACTGAGTGTGACGAGTTCACTGGTCTTGCCCTCGTTACTCAAAGAGACCAGCGACGGTGAGGGGGACAGAATCGTGACGCCTTGCCCAAGGTTGGCCTGAAGCGCTCTGGCGGCATCGAGGATACCGTAGCCCAGTTGATCGCTTCGACTCCCCGGATAATCGGTCAGCTGCCCGTCCAGCAAAAGCGCCCGAACGTTCTGATAGGAGAGCCCGTTATTTTGCTCTTTCATAAGCGCCATGACAGCAGAGACATGCGGCGTGGCCATTGAGGTCCCCTGCAACCCTGTAAAGCTGGCCTCAAAGCCACTTGCACCGGCAACGGCGCTGGTACTCCAGACCACATCGGCACGGCCGTCATTGTTACCGTCCCGGCTGGCGTCACCTCCCGGCGCGGCGAGGTCGATCCAGTTGCCGAAATTGGAATACGAAGCCAGCCGACCGCCAGCATCCACTGCGCTGACCGCCAGCACATTGGGAGAAGCCGCAGGGTAGGAAGGAACAGAAGTCGCAGAGTTACCGGCAGCACCGACAAAAATAACGCCGCGATTGACCCCGAAGGCGATGGCATCTTCCAACCGCTGAATACGGGGCAGGCCACCCAGACTGAGATTGACCACCTGGGCCCTGGGCTCACTCACCGGCGGGAAATCCTGCCCCGTGACCCAGCGAATGGCGTCGATCAGATCATCTGAAGAGCCGGTACCACCCTCACCCAGAACGCGTACCGGAACAATCTCAGAACCGAAAGCCACGCCGCCAATCCCGGCCCCGTTGACTTCGGCACCTATGGTGCCAGCCACGTGTGTGCCATGAAATACATTGGCGCCGACGCTGCTGCCCGGATCTTCCGGAAAGTTGCCACCATCGACAAAATCCCGGCCAGCACCCACGTTTGCATTGAGATCAGGATGCCATAGTCGATTGACGCGATCTGGGCTGAATAGCCCGGAATCGAGTACCGCCACCTGAACCCCAGAACCACCGCCCGGCGCCAACTGCCATGCCCCGGGGCCGTTAATCAGATCGTAGTGCCATTGCAGGCGATACAGGTCTTCATCCACCGGCGTCAAAGCGGGGCCTTGCTGCATACTGGTAAACAGATAGTTCGGCTCCGCCCCGCTGATTCCGGGGGCTTGGCGAAGCTCCGAAATCCAGTCCAGTGTCTCGGCATACATGGCTGAGGCATTTCCAGCTCGGCTCGACGCCTGCACCGGCATGCGCATCAACCAGTCATTACCACCAAGATGACGCTCCGCATCTGCCAGACCAACCGCCAACGCAGACATCGCTCCACGGCGACTTGCATCAAGGCTGACGATCGCCTCCCCCGGCGCGAAGCCATGGTTTGGCCAGTCCAGACTGAGGCTATCGAACTGGGCACCCGCGGTCTTGGCCATTACATAGCGAACAGGAGCGTTGCCGACGACCCTTACATCGACCCTGTAAACGGCGTCCGGCGACCCCTCGGGCAATGTCAGGCTCACCGACGGTGACGCCGTGCTTGTGGTCTCAGACAATTCGGTCAGGCCGTTACCTTTCAATATCAGCTCGAGCTCGGAGTTACCTTGGCGACTGCCAGAGTTCCTCAATGTGACGGTTTCACCCGGCGCCATCGGCACACTGTAGCTATCCACAGCATCGGCAACGTACACAAATCGCTGGCCATTCAACAGGTCGTATGCGCCATCACGACCGCTGACATAGCCCGCGAGCACAAAACTCGCAGGCAACACCTGAACGGCACTCGCGGGACTGGCACCTGCGAACCCCAACTGGTCCATCGTGTCCTGATCAATCCGACTGCCGGCTTCAATACTGATCACGCCAGACAATGGGCCAGGATCAATGGCCGGAGGCGAAGATTCCGAACCTCCTGAACCACCGCCGCATCCTGCGAACAACATGACTCCTGAGAGCACAAGATAAAGCGGCAATGATCGTCTCACGGGAACCCTCTTTTCATAATCTGTTGGCCGTCCTTAACCATACGCAAACTATAGGGCAAAAGTTCCACAATTGGCTGGCGCCAGGTCCCATAAATTCCCTATGGAAGAGTGTGGAGGGAGAAGGTTGGAGGGGCATTCTGAAACCCTGCGGAGCCATGGATGGCGGAGCGGAGCGTACAGGGACGTATTCACAGCGTGTTTCAGAATACCCCTCCAATCTTCTCCCCATCCCCAAAGCCCGACTGCACCCTGACTAACAAAAAACCCGTGAAGCAGAACTTCACGGGTTTTTGAACTGCACGCCGACTACAAGGCGTAAAACAGCATGGGCACAAAGGCCACCAGCAGCAGGCTGGGCACCATAACCGCCAACGGCAGCAACAGTCGTTTGTACCGATTCCAGAACGATCCGGTACGTTCGGCCACCAGAACTTCCGTTTCGCCAACCACCTGCCGGGTCAGCAGATGGTTCAAGGCCACCGGCGGGCTCAAATAGCCAAGTTCAAACGCCACCAGACACACGATCCAGAAATGCAGCGGGTCTATGCCGATCTGGATGGCGGGCTGGGCAATGGTCGCCGATACCAGGATCACGGCACCGAACGGATCCATCACCATGCCGATCAGTGTCAGCATGACCACGATCACCAGCATGGCCACCCAGGCACTGGTGAGGCTTTCGGGGAAAAAGGCGTGCACAATATCCGAGCGTTCCAGAATTCCGCCCAGACAGATAGAGAACCCGATCAACGCAAGCAACGCGCCGATGTGCACCGCCGAATCGCTGGCCGCCGCAGTACTGCGATCAAAGAACGTTTGCACACGACTGACTGAAGTTTCCCGACTGGTTTTGCCAGCATCCAGCACCACCAGGGCAAGCATCACCAAAGGCAGGATCATCGGTGCGCTGTACTCGTTGAATTTGAGACCGAGCACAACCCAGACCGCCAGGATCACCGCCGCCGCTGTCAGGGCATAAGGTACCAGTGGCAGCAGTTCACGCAGCGCGGCACGGAAAGCACCGGGGGCCGGCTTGGGCTTCCAGTTGCCTTCCGTCTTGCACACGATAAAGGAGAACAGGCTGGCAGACAGGATAAACACCCAGAAGCCCCAGCCATACATCTCGGACGTGGTCACCTCTTTATTCAGCGCCGCAATCACCACAATCAACAAACAGGGATTGAGCACGACACCCAGACTGCCAGACATGGCGGTGGTCGCCAGTGAAAGCTGACGACCGGCACCGGCCTTGCGCAATTCATCGTAAATAACACCACCGACCGCCAGAATGAAGATGCCCGAAGCACCCGTAAACGCGGTCGGGAACGCAGTAGCAAAAATAATGACCGACGCCAGCATCGGCGCCGGCAGATTAAACGGCTTGACCAGATTCAGCAGCAATTCGGGAATCCGGGTCTGCTTGAGCATCATGCCCACCAGCACATAAAGGCCGATGTTGATGAACATGGACGACAGATTGGCCATCATGCCGAAATAGATCGCCAGGCCTGAGGTATAGCCATCGACGAAGAAAAAGTAGCTCATCGCGATCAGGCCCATCCCGCAATACAGGGGGACAACCAGCCCTGAAGACAACGACAGTGCCCCCGCCTTCATCCTTTCCGGTATGTACACAAAGCGCACCGCATTGATCACCATGAACAGGCCAAACACCCCTGCCCAGGCGTACTGCAGAATCGCAGTACTATCGGTCCCGGGTGATGTCGATAATCGCCCGAGATAGGCATTGAGAGAGAGTACCATCAGACCATTCACAATGAACTGGACACCCTGGCTCAGCCGCCATTCGGCCCGATTTCGAGGCAACCGGAGGGCAATATGATCAGCGTCCAGTGCGGCAATGGCCGCTGCCATGGCGAACATGGCAATGAACAGGAACTTGGTCAGGTCAATATTGTTGAGCAGAAAGCCAGCCAACCCCTGCTCCACACTCTTATAGGCGCCAAGCGCCCAGGTGGCGTGCTTCTGGTTTTCCGCAAACTGCAGGTGGCGCTGTTCACACAAAGCCAGGTTGCTTTGCAACGACTGCTTGATCGCCTCTGGATTGGGTGGCGAGCTGAACAGATCGTCGGGGTCCGGCTTATAGGCCTGGACCCGACGCTCCACCTCACTGTCTACATCTATGAACATGTTGCAGGTGGGCTGCGTTGCATCGGGGTTAAGCAAGTAATAATTGGGCCATACCTGCTCCCCGATCCAGAGCATTCTGGAGTGGAGCGAGTTGCCCATACCCATCAGCAAGGTCGCCAGGAGTAACAGCAGGAGGATGGCCCCGTGCAGCCGATGCACGGGGTATTGGGTCCTTACGCCTGAGGCAGTCATTGCACGCCAGTTCATGTTCGTCCTCTCCGATTATTCCCGGTTATCTGCGGTACACTCAGACGCACCCGGATTGCTGGCGCAGCGAATTTTGCTCAACAGTCCCATCATCCGCGGGTCATACACACTGGGCGCTCCGTTCACGCCGTCACGCATCTCCAGACGGTTTTCCCGAAACATTTCCTGATAACCGGTAATGTCCTGCTCAGGAATGCGGATCCACTGTTTCTCAGGGATGGCCTTTTCCTGGCTTTCAATGAGACTCATGGCCTGGGGAAACATGTCCCAGGCGACTTCCCGGGATTTCTGGGCAGCGTCGTCATCCAGAGCACCCTCACGAGCCACAACCTGAATGGTCAGCTGGGCCAGCGGGTAATCAACAATGCCACCTTTATCACCGATACCTTTGTAGAGTTCCAGAGCTTCATAGGCGAAGGCCGGAGCGTAGGCGGTATCAACCGACCCATTGTTGAACTTGCCCGCAAAGTTGGTGATGTCTGACGGCACCACCGTCGCTTTGATGTGATTGACCATGTGAATGGCGTCGCGCTGGTAGTCCAGCGTGGCCATCCGCTTGCCCGCCAGCTTACCGGCGGTGTTGATGCTGCGATCATTCACGAACAGGTAGCCTGCACCGGCCGGCACAATGGCCAACACTTCGTAGCCATCAGACTTCATCAAAGAGGCAGCTTTGGGCTGAGCCAGTGTCGCCAGCAAGGTTTCCAGATCATCGTATGTGGGGATAGCGCCAACCGCGCTGACACTGCCGGTAAAACGGTTGAACGGACGAATTCGGATATCGGTTGCGGCAACGGCATCGCACTGGCCCGCGTTAAAGTCGCCGACGGCCACGCCTTCATCAGTGTAGGGGCGCAGATTGAAGTCGACACCGTGTGACTTCATTTCCAGGGCATAGTCTTTGACCAGGTTATACACGTCGCCGTTGGCGCCGATAACGTCGAATACGCACATGGTCACGGTTTGGGCGGATGCCAGCGGAGCAGCAGCCACCAGAGTTAATGCAGCGAGGGATTTACGGATCATGACGACCTCCGGGTCATTCTTGTGTTTGTGGGCAAACGGAGTTTGAAACTGGCGGCCGCCTCAGAGCAGGCCGTCCAGATCCATGACTTCAGTATTGTTATTGGTCCGCTCCGGGCTCATCTTGCCGAAGAAGTTGCCAGGTGTGCGGTGGCCATAATTAGCGGTCCAATGTTTGTCTGACGAGAACTGAACGACCGTTCGGGCCACTTCATCCACCAGCCGATAGTCGGTCCACACATCAATCCTGTCCTCAGCCTCGGCGAAGCTTGCGATTGCCTCGGCCAGAACGTCATCACGGCCAAAGGTTTCGGCGGCAACCACCTGCACCGCGTGCGAAGCACGGAAACCGACTTCGACACCCCGCTCTGCGCTGTTTTCCAGCACTTGCCAGGGGTCTGGCGACAACTCAGGACGGGTATCCGGCAACAGCAACCAAACCAGAGCGCGGATCGCATTGGGCAGGCCGCCCCACTTTTCATTGTCGACGCATTGAGCTGCGCGCTCGGTGCGCGGTGCAATGTTTCGAGGCACGCCGGCCATGGCACCAGAGCTGGCGTCGTTAACAATGGACTGCATGCCCGTCAGCAATCCCAGCAAAAAGGTCAGCTCATCCTGGTCGTTAAACAGAAACGGGCACTCAAGCTGTTCCGCGGCGGGGTCAAAATCATAGGCTGCCATTGCGCGCTGATACGCCTGGTAGCGTCGCTCTGCGGTTCTGGCGTGTAAGCGCTTGGCGGCTTCACGGGCGTCTTTAGCCAGCGGTATGTCGCCGTTGTATTCCGCACGCAGGTAGTTCAGCTCGGCTTCCCAGGCACGGTATTCCATGCAATTGGCCGCCAGCAGCATGAGCAGCGAACCGGTATTGTCCGGTGCTGACGTTACTCTTGAGAAGGAGTAGATCAGCGGGTCGGTACCTTCACCCAACGCACAGGCCATGCCGGTATCCGACATTTGCATCACGTAAGGTGTCGCTTCAGATTCGGAATAGCTTGAGAGCACCATGCCGGTGGTTGAGTAGATCGGGTTGGCAGAGCAACCCGCCAAAACCAACGCGAGTCCGGCTAGGGAGAGAGATTTGAGCAGAGCCGAGCAACGGCCCAATAGCGAGACCTTCGGGTAGATCATAATTTGCCCTGTGCACTTTGTTTTTGTATGTAAGGAATCTACGGCGTGCAGAATGCGTTGAATCTTGTCGGACAAAAATGGCTCGAATGCCGAAACTAGCATGCCGATCAGGCCAATGGCCCGGGAGGGAAAGGGTTTTAATAATTTTTATTTATTAAAAACATAAGGTTATGGATCTATCCCATTTAAGAACAAAGGTGCCAGTTTATTATTAACAAACATGAACAGGCCTACAGCCCCATCATTGCCATGACCTGCTCAGTCAGTCCATCGAGGGTCAAGCCACCGCGCTCTGGCTTATACCAGGTGACCGTCCAGCTCAATGCTCCGGTCAGCATCCGGCGCACAATGAAAGGCTCGGCCTTGAGCTGCCCTTTACCGCTGAGCTCTTCAAGCACCGAGAGCCAAAGCCCTTCATAGATGTCGCGCAACTCAAGCACTTCGGCCCGCGAACCCTCAGAAAGACTGCGCCATTCATAAACCAGCACGGCCATTGCCTCACCGGTCTGGCCATTAATCGATTCCAGCTCCGCCCGGACCAAGGCTTTCAACTTACCCCGGGGTGACTCGGCCTGGTCTGCGGCCGCCTGCATCAACGCCGTGTTCAGACGAATGGTTTCTACCATAACGGCCTTGAGAATTTCCTCTTTGGTGCGGAAATGGTGGAACAGACTACCGGACTGAATACCAACCGCAGCGGCAAGATCCCTCACGGTAGTACGCTCATAGCCTTTATCCCGGAACAGACGAGCCGCCTCTGTTAGCAAGCGTCCACGGGCACTACCAGGATCAGAGACGAGCTGTTCGGCAATCAGGGATTTGAGAATCGGGTTCTGGCTCACAAGGGCTTTCCAGTTGGCTAAAAAAAGTATTTGTATTTTACCTGAGATCTGCCTGTTTACAAACCAAGCGCTTGCTTGGTATTGTCAATGTTATCGTTGGACCAGCCCCTGACTGCCGGGCACAAAGAACAAGGCAAACATCATGTCAGACTCTCACAAGCCCATTCGCATCGGTTGTTCGTCCGCGTTCTGGGGCGACACAGAGACCGCCGCCGCTCAGTTGGTGCATCAGGGCAACATTGATTACCTGGTGGCGGACTATCTGGCCGAGATCACCATGTCGATCATGGCCGGCCAAAAGATGAAGGACCCCACCCAGGGCTACGCCCGGGATTTCGTGCAAACGGTGATGGCGCCGCTGCTGGGCGACATCAAGGCCAAAGGCATTCGGGTGCTGGCCAACGCCGGAGGGGTTAACCCGATAGCCTGTCGCGACGCGCTGCAGGCCGAGTGTGAGAAAGCAGGAGTTAATCTGAAAATCGCCCTGGTGCTGGGCGACGACCTGGTAATGAAGAAAAAGACACTCGCTGATGCCGGCATCACCGAGATGACCACCGGCCAGCCCTTCCCCGCCATGATGGTAAGCCTGAACGCCTACCTGGGTGCGCCCGGTTTAGTAGCGGCGCTGGATCAGGGTGCCGATATTATTATTACCGGTCGGGTAGCAGACAGCGCACTGGTACTGGCGCCACTGATTCACGAGTTTGGCTGGGACTGGAACGATTATCACAAGCTGGCTCAGGGCAGTTTGGCCGGGCACCTGTTGGAATGCGGAGCGCAGTCTACGGGCGGTAACTTTACCGACTGGGAGCAGGTAGCCGATGGCTACGCCAACATGGGCTTCCCGATTGCCGAGGTCAGCGCCTCCGGTGATTTTGTGATGACCAAGCCGGAGGGCACTGGCGGACTGGTGAGCCGAGGCACGGTTGGCGAGCAGCTGGTGTACGAAATTGGCGACCCACGGGGCTACTTGCTGCCGGATGTCACCTGCGATTTCACCCAGGTAATACTGGAAGAAGTCGGCAAGGATCAGGTCCATGTATCCGGTGCCCGGGGCCTGCCCCCGACCGACAGCTATAAGGTGTCTGGCACCTGGCCGGATGGCTTCAAATGCACGGTGACCTTCCTGATGGGCGGCATCAACGCAGCGGCCAAGGCGCAACGGGTTGCCGAAGCGATTCTTGAAAAGACCTCCCGGATGTTCAGTGAGCGTGGATTACCGGACTACTCTGAAACCAGTATTGAGTTGCTGGGTACGGAGACCACCTATGGCGACCATGGCCGCTGCAGCGATACCCGCGAGGTGGTGGTGAAGATTGCAACGGCGCATCCCAAAAAGGAGGCACTGGTGCTGTTCTCCCGGGAGATTGCCCAGGCGGCCACGGGAATGGCGCCGGGGATTACCGGCATTGTTGGCGGCCGACCGACGGTGTGGCCGAAGATTCGTTTGTATTCGTGTCTGGTGCCGAAGTCCGAGGTGTCGGTGTCGGTGGATCTGGCGGGTGAGAAATCGGCCGTTGAGGTAGTTTGCGAGGGCGGTTTTGATGCGGCTTCGTTGGCGCCTGAGCCGGAAACCCGCATTGAGGTGTCGACGGATACGACGGTGCCACTGATTCAGCTGGCCTGGGCTCGGTCCGGAGATAAGGGCGATCACAGCAACATCGGAGTGATTGCGCGGGAGCCGGAGTATCTGCCGTTTATCGAAGCTGCCTTGACGGAGCAGGCCGTCGCCAAGTGGATGGCGCATACCCTGAATCCAGAATCCGGCAGGGTGACTCGTTGGGCGATGCCGGGGCTGCATGCGTTCAACTTTTTGTTGGAGCACAGTTTGGGTGGTGGCGGTGTGGCCAGTTTGCGGATTGATCCGCAGGGCAAGGCGTTTGCGCAGCAGCTATTGGAGTTTCCGGTGCCGGTGCCTTCTAACCTGGTGCAGCAATGAACCTAATTATCAGGTTGCGGAGTAAGCACCCCACTGGGGGAGGGCCCTACAAAAAACGCTCCTTCGGCACATCCATGTGGCGCTTGGGCTCCGCCATCCATGGCTCCGCACATTTTTGTAGGGCCCTCCCCCAGCGGGGCGCTCCGACTTTCTACGTGGATTCTTTGTATTCAAATAAGGAATTTTTATGAGTTATCAGTCTGTTCTCCGGCCCGGGTTGTTTGAAGGCCAGGTGTTTATTGTTACCGGCGGCGGCTCTGGTATTGGCCGTTGCACGGCGCACGAACTGGCAGCCCTGGGTGCTCGGGTTGCGCTGGTCGGTCGTAAGCAGGAGAAGGTCGACGCCGTTAAAGCCGAGATCGAGCAAGACGGCGGCATTGCCAGCGCTCATGCCTGCGACATCCGGGAAGAGGAATCGGTGAAGGCAACGGTGAAAGCCATTATTGCCGAGCATGGCCGACTGGATGGTCTGGTGAACAACGCCGGGGGCCAGTTTGCGTCGCCGCTGACAGGCATCAATCAGAAGGGTTGGGAAACCGTGGTGCGGACGAATCTGACCGGTGGTTTTCTGATGGCCCGGGAGGCTTACACCCAGGCACTGAGCAAGACCGGCGGATCGATCGTCAACATTGTCGCGGATATGTGGGGCGGCATGCCGGGCATGGGGCACTCTGGTGCGGCCCGGGCCGGGATGGTGAATTTTACCCAGACGGCGGCGGTTGAATGGGCGCCGTCCGGGGTTCGGGTGAATGCGGTGGCGCCGGGGTGGATTGCGTCCAGCGGCATGGATAACTACCCGGCGCACATGAAGTCCTGGATCAAGGGTCTGGCGGATGCGGTGCCGATCAAGCGCATGGGCACGGAGTCCGAGGTGAGTTCGGCCATCTGTTTTCTGCTGAGTCAGGGCGCTGCGTTTATCAGTGGTGACTGCTTGCGCATCGACGGTGCGGCGTCTCACGGGGGCCGGGTGTGGCCAATGCCGAAGGCCAAGAACAACCAGCCGTACAACGGGTTCCATCGGGCGGTAACGCCGAAAGTATTAAGTGACGACTGAGGATTTCCCATGCAGGTACTGGAAACAACCATAACGCCCCAGTCTGACGAGTTCCGGGCCAATGTTGAGGCCATGGAAGCGCACATCGCGACCTTCCGGGATGTGGAGCAGAAGGTGCTGGACCTGGCGGAATCGGCCCGGGACAAGTTCACCAAGCGGGGCAAGTTGCTGCCGCGGGATCGGATCAACCGTTTACTGGATCGGGGCAGTGAATTTCTGGAACTGTGCTCGCTGGCCGGTTACAAGATGCACGACGACAAAGACGGCTCCCTGGCCGGTGGCGGCATTATTGCCGGTATCGGTCAGGTCGCGGGAGTGCGCTGCCTGGTGGTGGCGAGTAACAGCGCGATTAAGGGCGGCACGATCACGCCCGCCGGGCTGGACAAGACTCTGCGGTTGCAGCAAATCGCTATGGAGAACAAATTACCGGTGGTGTCGCTGTCGGAATCCGGCGGTGCCAACCTGAACTACGCCACCGATATTTTCGTGCTCGGCGCCCGGGGCTTTGCCAACCAGGCGCGTATGTCCGCAGCGGGCATCCCACAGGTGACCGTGGTACACGGCAACGCCACTGCAGGCGGAGCCTATCAGCCGGGGCTGTCGGATTACGTCATTACCGTGCGTGAGCAAGCAAAGATGTTCCTGGCTGGCCCCCCTCTGCTGAAGGCCGCTACTGGCGAAATCGCCACCGATGAAGAACTGGGCGGCGCTGAAATGCATGCCACCGTGGCCGGCACCGCCGAGTACCTGGCCGAAGACGACGCTGATGGTATTCGTCAGGCCCGCGAAATCCTCGGTGCCCTGCCCTGGAATGAAAACCTGCCACTGCGCCAGACGCCGCAGTGGGAAGAACCCATTTACCCCGCCAATGAGCTGCTCGGGGTTATTCCAGCCGATGCCAAGAAGCCTTACGACGTGCGCGACATTCTCGCCCGTATCGCCGATGGCTCTCGCTTCCTGGATTTCAAGAACGATTACGACAGCCAGACCGTGTGCGGCACTATCCGCATTCACGGCCACAGTGTCGGCATCATCGGCAACAACGGCCCGATCACCCCGGCCGGTGCCACCAAAGCGGCACAGTTCATTCAATTGTGCGACCAGGCCGGCACGCCAATTCTGTTCCTGCACAACACCACCGGCTTTATGGTGGGCACGCACTCCGAGCAGAACGGCATCATCAAACACGGCTCCAAGATGTTGCAGGCCGTCGCCAACTGCCGGGTGCCGAAGATTGCCGTGGTGGTGGGCGGCTCCTACGGCGCCGGCAACTACGCCATGTGCGGCCGCGGCCTGGACCCAAGATTCATATTTGCCTGGCCCAACAGCCGCACCGCCGTCATGGGTCCGGCCCAGGCCGGTAAGGTGATGCGTATCGTGGCGGAAGACAAACAACGCAAAAGCGGCATAGAACCGGACGAAAAGACCCTGGCGTTCCTGGAGCAGGCCACGGCTAAAAAGTTGGAAGACGGCTCCACAGCACTCTTCGGCACCGCCAGATTATGGGACGACGGCCTGATCGACCCAAGGGACACCCGGCGCGTGCTGGCCATGGCCTTGTCGGTCTGCCGCGAAGCCGAACAAAGACAACTCCGCCCTAATGCTTATGGCGTAGCCCGCTTCTGATTCTTTAAGGAGAACAACAATGAAATTCACACCTGAACACGAAGCTCTGAGAAAAACCGTAAGAGATTTTGTTGAAAAAGAGATCAATCCACACTGCGATGAGTGGGAAGAAGCCGGCGAGTTCCCGATCCACGAGCTATTCAAGAAACTCGGCAACCTTGGCCTGCTGGGTATCCAGAAGCCGGAAGAATACGGCGGCATGGGCCTGGATTACAGCTACAACCTGGTGGCTGCGGAAGAACTCGGCATGGCCAAATGCGGCGGTGTCCCGCTGGCCGTCGGGGTGCAAACCGACATGTGCACCCCGGCCATTGCCCGCTTTGGTTCTGACGAGCTCAAACGCGACTTCCTGGCTCCGGCCATCTCGGGCGACATGGTCGGCTGCATCGGTGTCAGTGAAGTGGGCGCGGGCTCAGACGTTGCCGGCCTGAAAACCACCGCGAAGAAAGACGGCGATGACTACGTCATCAACGGCTCAAAAATGTGGATCACCAACTCGCCGAAAGCCGACTTCATGTGCCTTCTGGCCAACACCAGCGACGACAAGCCGCACAAGAACAAGACCCTGATCATCGTACCGATGAACACTCCGGGCATTTCCATGAGCCCGCATCTGAACAAACTCGGCATGCGCTCATCTGAAACCGCTCAGATATTCTTTGACGACGTGCGCGTACCCCAACGCAACCGCATCGGTGCCGAAGGCACCGGTTTTATGATGCAGATGGTTCAGTTCCAGGAAGAGCGCCTGTGGGGCGCGGCCAATGTGATCAAGGCACTGGAGCATTGCATCACCCAGACCATCGAGTACTGCCGTGAGCGTAAGACCTTCGGTCAGCCGCTGATCGACAATCAATACATTCACTTCCGCCTGGCCGAACTGCAGACCGAAGTCGAAGCTCTGCGGGCGCTGACCTACCAGGCCTGTGAGCTGCATGTCGAAGGCAAAGACGTCACCAAACTGGCATCCATGGCCAAACTCAAGGCGGGACGCCTGGGCCGCGAAGTCACCGACAGTTGCCTGCAGTTCTGGGGTGGTAACGGCTACATGTGGGAAAACCCCCTGGCCCGCGCCTACCGTGACGTGCGCCTGGTTTCCATCGGCGGCGGTGCCGACGAAATCATGCTGGGTATTATCTGCAAGCTGATGGGCACCTTGCCTGGCAAGAAACGCGACTGACGCTGTGCAAAGCCATGTAGGCAGGTAGAGCTTTCCGGGACACGCTGTAAATACATCCATGTACGCTTGACTGCAGCATCCCTGCTGCAGACAGTCCCGGAAAGCTCTACCTGCCTACAAGGCCCCGAACATTGCCATTAGTACCCGATGCCCGCCTGAAACGGAGCCAGATATGGAACAGCAATTACCACAGTGTGAAACCCTGATTCTCGAAAAACAGGGCCCTACACTGTTCATTACCATCAACCGCCCGGAAGTCCGCAACGCCATGAGCCTTCACATGGTCGCGGAACTGTCCACCGTGTTCAGCGAAGTTGAAAATGACGAAAGCATTCGCGCTGTGGTCATCCGCGGTGCTGGTGGCCACTTCTGCGCCGGCGGCGATATCAAAGACATGGCCGGCGCCCGCGGCCAGCAAGCCGGCGAAGGCCGCGACGACCCGTTCTACAAGCTCAACCGCGCCTTCGGCCAGATGATCCAGCAGGTCAACGAATCCGCCAAAGTTGTCATCGCCATCACCGAAGGCGCCGTCATGGGCGGCGGCTTCGGCCTGGCCTGCGTCTCCGACGTCGCCATCGCCGGCCCGACCGCCAAATTCGGCATGCCAGAAACCACCCTGGGCGTCATCCCGGCCCAGATCGCCCCGTTCGTGGTCGAACGCATCGGCCTGACCCAGGCCCGGCGACTGGCGCTGCTGGGTTTGAGAATCGACGCGGCGGAAGCCTGTGCTTTGGGTATCGTCCACCAGGTCGCGGACAGCGAAGAGCACATCGAAACTTTGCTGGCCGCCGCTCTGGAGCGAGTTCGTTTGTGTGCGCCAAGTGCCACCGCCGAAACCAAAGCCCTGCTGCACCGGGTCGGTCACGAACCCATGGCCGGTTTGCTGGATGACGCGGCGGAAAAGTTCGCCGCGGCCATTCGTGGCGCCGAGGGCACAGAAGGCACCATGGCGTTTATGCAAAAGCGTGAACCCAAGTGGGCGATAGACCAGAACTAACCAGAACGCAGAAGCGGCAGTCGGTATACAAAGCCTGTTGCAGGCACGAACAAAGTCAGCGGAAGCGCCGCTGGCGGGGAGTGCCTCCGGAAAATCTCGGAGGCCATGGATGGCCGGAGCGAAGCGCACATGGATGTGCTCGTAGCGTTTTTCCGGAGGCACTCCCCGCCAGCGGTGCGGACAAGCTCCGAAACACGAGACCACACCAATGCTAAAAAAACTTCTCATAGCAAACCGGGGCGAAATCGCCGTCCGGGTTATCCGCACAGCCAAAGCGCTGGGCTACCGAACCGTGGCCGTCTACTCCGAAGCCGACGCCAACGCACTGCACGTAGAACAGGCTGACGAAGCCATCTGCATTGGCCCGGCACAAGTCAGCGCCTCCTACCTGAGCGCGAACGCCATCCTGGATGCCGCCCGGATCACCGGCGCCGACTGCATCCACCCCGGCTACGGCTTTCTCTCCGAAAACGCCGACTTCGCCAAAGCCGTCAAACGGGCTGGCCTCACCTTCGTCGGCCCGCCCGAGAATGCCATCGAACTCATGGGCAGCAAACGCCGCTCCAAAATCGCCATGCAAAAAGCGGGCGTACCCGTCGTCCCCGGCTATGAAGGCCCGGTCAAAGGGAACAAGGCCAGCGACGACGAACTGATCGCCGCCGCCAAAGACATCGGCTACCCGCTCATGCTCAAAGCCTCCGCCGGCGGCGGTGGCCGCGGCATGCGCCTGGTCGACAGCGAAAGCGACCTGGCCGACAACATCAAACGGGCCCGCTCCGAAGCCAAACAGGCCTTCGGCGACGACGAACTAATCCTCGAAAAAGCCGTCATCGAACCCCGCCACGTGGAAATCCAGGTCTTCGCCGACCGCCACGGCAACGCCGTCTACTTGGGCGAACGGGACTGCTCCGTACAGCGCCGGCACCAGAAAGTCGTCGAAGAAGCACCCTCGCCCTTCGTCACCCCGGAACTGCGTCAGGCCATGGGCGAAGCCGCCGTCAAAGCCGCCCTGGCCTGCGGCTACGAAGGCGCCGGCACCGTCGAATTCCTGGTCGACAAACATCGCAATTTCTACTTCCTGGAAATGAACACCCGCCTGCAGGTCGAGCACCCGGTCACCGAACTGATCACCGGTCAGGATCTGGTCGCCTGGCAGCTGATGGTCGCCGAAGGCCAGCCACTGCCGCTAAGCCAGGACCAAATCCAGCTCAACGGCCACGCCATCGAAGTGCGACTGTACGCCGAAGACCCGGCCAGCGGCTTCACCCCGCAAACCGGCACCCTGCATCAGTTCACACCGGCCGAAGGTGACGGCCTGCGCTTTGACACCGGCGTGCGCTCCGGCGATGTGGTCAGCCCCCATTACGACCCCATGCTGGCGAAAGTCATCGCCTGGGGCGAGAACCGGGACCAGGCCCGCCGGCGCCTGATCCGGGCACTGGAAGACACCACCGTGTTTGGTGTTACCACCAACCGCCACTTCCTCAGCCGCATCATCGCGGACGACACCTTTGGCGCCGGTGAGGCCACCACCGCGTTCCTGCAACAAGCGTTCAAGGATGACCCATCCCTGTCGCCGCAACCGCTGACCATCCGGGAACTCGCCCTGAGCGCCTGCGCCCTGAGCCTGGGCGGTGCTGGCCAGGAAGGCTGGAGCAACGCCCCGGCCACGGCCATCCCGATGAAGCTGGAAGTGGACGATGACACCGTGGAATTGCTGGTGCGCCATAGCGGGCACAGGTTGACGGTTGTCCACGGCGATGAGCACTACGAACTGCAACTACACAGCCAGGCACCCGGCCTGTTATGCATTATCGACAAGGGCGTTCGTCAACGGTGCCAATATCATCGGGACGGCGATTCCCTATATTTGCAGGCGTGTGGCCGGTCCTGGTCAGTACAGGACATTACTCATCAGCCGGCAACCGGTGCCCAAGGTGCAGGCAGTGGCCGGATCATGGCCAGTATGGATGGTGGCATTATTGATGTGCTGGTTGCTGCGGGTGACACCGTGCAACAGGGTCAGACCCTCGTCATCCTGGAAGCCATGAAAATGGAGCATCCGGTCAAGGCCGATCGGGACGGCACCGTCAGCCAGGTTCTGACCAGTGCCGGTGATCAGGTCAAACGCAGCCAGCTGCTGGTTGAAATAGGCACAAATGAGGAAGCCGGCGCATGATCCATCCGCCCGGCCGCGCAGATTTCTGAATCAGCCCCGGGCACAAGCGGCGTCAGGGGCTCATAACATTTACAACGATAACGACGAAAACGGATATCGCTATGAGCCAAGACATCGTAACTGCCCGCAACCTGATACGCAGCCTGCCCGGCGTGCTCCGCCGGTTCCCGTTTATTGCCAAAGGGCTCTACTATTACGCCGTCAAAGACAACAACAAAGAATTGACCCTGGGCACACTGATCGAACGCAATGCCACAAAATACCCTAACCGTCCGGCCATTCTGTTCGAGGACAGAACCATCACCTGGCAAGAATTCGATGCCTGGACCAACCGCATCGCCCACTACCTTAAAGACCAGGGCCTGGTTAGAGGCGACTCCATTGCGGTATTGCTTGAAAACCGCCCGGAACTGCTGGCAATCGTTGCGGGGGCGGGTAAAGTCGGCGTTGCCTGCGCGATGCTCAACACCTCCCAGAAGGGCAAGGTGCTGACTCACAGCATCACCCTGATTGAACCGCGTATGTTGGTAGTTGGTGAGGAATTGCTGGAGCAAGCTGAAGATATCCGCGACGACATTCAGCTGCGACACAGCAACCCGTTGCTGTTTTTGGCAGACACCAACACCCTGAACATGTTTGGCGACGCCCCAGACGGCTACGTCAACCTGGCTCACGAGGTCAGCCAGCGCCCGGCCAGTCGCCCGATGCTGAGTAATCCGGTGGTGATGGGCGATACCGCCGTTTACCTCTACACCTCCGGTACCACCGGGCTGCCTAAGGCCGCCCCCGGCTCACACCGGAAATTTGTTCGGGCCTACGGCGGCTTCGGCATGCTGTCGCTGGCCATGGAACCGGAAGACGTTTTGTACTGCACTCTGCCTCTGTACCATGGCACCGCCCTGCTGGTTTGCTGGGGCTCGGTCCTGGCCGGCGGCTCTGCCATCGCCCTGCGCCGTAAATTCTCAGCTACTGCGTTCTGGGACGATGTCCGGAAATACCGGGCCACCACCTTTGGCTACGTGGGCGAACTCTGCCGCTATCTGCTGAACCAGCCCCCCAGCGATCAAGACCGCAATCATCACCTGACCAAGATGATCGGCAACGGCCTGCGCCCCTCCATCTGGCAAGAGTTCAAGGACCGCTTTGGTATTGGCATGGTGTCCGAGTTATACGCCTCGTCCGAGGGCAATATCGGCTTCAGCAACTTTTTCAACATGGACAACACCGTCGGCTTCTCCACGGCGCCCTACAAACTGGTCAAATACCACGAAGGCACGCGAGATCCGATTCGTAACGAGAAAGGCCGCCTGGAGGAAGTCAAAAAAGGCGATCCGGGGCTGTTGATCGGTGAGATCACCAAAAAGTGGGCCTTCGAGGGTTACACCCAACCAGACGCCACCGAGAAATCGATCCTCCGAGAGGCCTTCAAAAAAGGCGATGCCTGGTTCAATACCGGCGACGTGCTAAAAGAAATAGGCTGCCGCCATCTGCAGTTTGTCGACCGCATGGGCGATACCTTCCGCTGGAAGGGCGAGAACGTCTCCACCACCGAGGTGGAGAACATCCTTGATGGCTCGGGCATGGTGCAGGAAGCTATCGTTTATGGTGTGGAGATTCCGGACACCAACGGCAAGGCCGGTATGGTGACCCTGGTGCCCAACGATCCTGACGCCGACTTCGATACTGACAAGCTGTTCGCCTACCTTCAGGACAACCTGCCGCCCTATGCGGTGCCGGTGTTCGTGCGGGTAACCCACGCCATCGAGAAAACGGGTACGTTCAAGTATCGCAAGGTGGATATCCAGAAGCTCGGCTATTCCCTGGACCAGCCCGGTGTCGACGTTTACGCGTGGCTGCCGGGCACCTCCGGTTATACCCAGTTAACGCCGGCGTTGGTGACTGACATTGACGCTGGCGGGGTTCGGTTCTGATTTTGGGGGGGTGGCGTCGGGTTCTGGCCCTAGCCTGCTTGGTTTGGAGTTAGCCGGGTTGGCTTGGGCTTCCAAAAAAACGCTACGAGCACATCCATGTGCGCTTCGTTCGGGCCATCCCTGGCCCTCAAGATTTTTTGGAAGCCCAAGCCAACCCGGCCATGCAAACTCCGAGCAATCGTCCAAAAACCTCCAACTCATACTCAGCCACTTTCTTGTAGCTAGGAGTGGTGGTAACTCTGACTACACCTGTGACGTTGGCGGTACGAGTGGGTGGCCCCTCCCAAAAATCTCGGAGGCCATGGATGGCCGGAGCGAAGCGCACATGGATGTGCTCGTAGCGTTTTTTGGGAGGGGCCACCCACTCGTACCCACCCCGCAACCAGAAGGCTAGGAGCCCAAGCCGAACCCTAACTCAGGAGCCAACGCGAAGAACGATCTTGCCGGTCGCACGGCGACCAGTCAGAGCACCCAGGGCTTCGGCGTACTGGTCGAACTCGAAAATCTGGCTGACTTTCGGGTCAATTTTGCCTTCGCTGAACAACTTCAGCAGCGCCATCATGTTCTGGGCACTGGCCTCTGGCTCGCGCTGGGTGAAGCTGCCCCAGAATACACCGACGACAGAACAACCTTTCAACAGCGTCAGGTTAGCAGGCACTTTCGGAATATCGCCGGCAGCAAAGCCGATGATCAGGTGGCGGCCATTCCAGGCCATGGAACGCAGAGCCTGTTCGGTGAAATCACCACCGACCGGATCGTAGACCACGTCTACGCCCTTGCCCTTGGTGAGCTTCTTGACCGCCTCTTTCAGGGATTCTTCAGAGTAGTTAATCAACTCATCGGCGCCGGCCGCTTTTGCAACCGCAAGTTTCTCGGCGGTGCTGGCTGCAGCGATTACTCGTGCGCCCATAGCCTTGCCAAGCTCTACCGTTGCCAGACCAACACCACCGCTGGCACCAAGTACCAGCAAAGTCTCGCCAGACTGGATGTTGGCCCGCTGTTTCAGCGCGTAGTAAGAGGTGCCGTAAACCATCATGAAGCCGGCAGCCTGCTCGTAAGACATGCTGTCGGGAAGCGGCAACAGGTTGGATTCCGGCGCAACCACTTCTTCTGCGAATGCACCCCAGCCGGTCAAGGCGGCTACACGGTCGCCGGGTTTGAATTGCGTGACCTTCTCGCCAACTTCGATGACTTCGCCCGCCAACTCGCCACCTGGTGAAAACGGCAAGGGAGGCTGAAGCTGGTACTTGCCTTCGATAATCAACGTGTCCGGGAAGTTCAGGCCCGCGGCCTTGACCCGGATCTTGACGCCCCGGCCCTTCGCTTCCGGGCTGGAGATGTCTTCAATGACCAGCTTTTCAGCGGGGCCATGTTCCTTGCATAAGATGGCTTTCATGATCGCTCCTGATGACGTGAGCCCGGGGCAGGAATCCAGCAACGCCGGGCGCAACAACGGTTCTGTTCAGCTTGTTATTGACTGACATCAAGCTAAACATACTTGCACCATGAAGCAAATCAAGATGGCTTATCGTTTCGCATAAGTCTTGCTGATAAAGACTCAAAGCATGGTTGCGACCAAAACCAGTGCCACCACCAGACAGGCCGCTGCCGAAATCAAACCCACTTTCAGACCCGTAGACAAGGTCTGCGGGGCCGGTGCGGTCTTGCGGTTCGTCTCATCGTAGTTCACCGACTTCTGATCCTGGCTGGAGCGGCGGATAAGGTCGATCATTTCCTCGCACTGCTCGCTGTCAAAAGCCATCGGGTTGAAGTCTGCCAATTTATGGCGGTTCAGAAATGCCTGCACATCGGCCGAGGCAGGGACATACTTCATGGACCAGTTAGTAAAGGTCGGAGCGGCAATCGGCTCTTCAATCAAGGTGCGCACGTTACGATGACGCGGGTCTTGCTGGATGCGCTGATAGGTCGCCCTGACCGCCTCTTCCTCGCCCTCAAGGTATTGAAAGAAACGGTTATCGCCGTAATACAGCCCGCCCACAACACTCACTTTTGCATTATTTCGTCTGGAAACCAGCAAAATACGAGCAACATGGGGCTCTACGCCTTTTTCCAGGGGTTTGGCTTCAAAGGTGGCTTCACTGGCATAGGCAAGGCGAATCAGCGACATATTGTGGTACTCCGAATAGATGAAAACGAGGGGTCGATCAAGATACGCCCTGATATAGGCAGACAGATCACTTGCCGAGGCGCGGCCAGGCAACGAATTGCCCCTGATGAATCCCTGACGGAATTCGGCTATCCTTCGCGCACCTGATCTGAATGTAATTGAACCCGTAACTCTCAGGCCCAGAGTCACCCATGTTCGACATTATCTATTTACTTGAAATGATAGGCGTTGTGGCATTTGCCATCTCCGGCATGATCGTCGCACGCTCGAAGAACATGGACCCTGTGGGGGTGTTTGCGATCGGCTTCATTACCGCATTGGGTGGCGGCACCCTACGGGATCTGATCATGGATAACCACCCGTTGTACTGGATCAAGCATGAGGAGCAGCCGATTCTGATACTGGCCATGGCCTCTAGTGTTCAGCTATTGGAGCCGGGCTCACAGCCTGAAGGAATCCCGTATCGTTTTTCCGGATGCGATTGGCCTGGGGATTTTCTCCATTCTGGGCGCCCAGTTAGCGCTGGATCTGGGCCACTCCTGGTTTATCGCCTCAATGCTGGGGGTCATGACCGGTTGCTTTGGGGGCGCTCTGCGCGACACCCTGTGTAACGAAGTGCCGTTTATCTTCCGCAAGGATCAGATCTACGCCTCAATCGCGTTTGCCGGCTGCTGGCTGTACTTTGTTTGTCAGTGGTACCTCGAAAGCGAATCACTTGCGCTGACCATCGGGCTGCTGTTCATCGTGATTGTGCGGATGTTGGCGGTGCGCTTCGATATCCGGCTACAGCGCGACCACACGGCAAACTGAACTGTCAATCATCCCTTGGCCTCAGCGTCATGAGCCGGTAAGATTGCCGTTTTTTCACCCAGTTCACGTTCTCCGCACGTAAACCGACTTTCAAACTCCAACCCAGGCATCCCGAGAGGCAGCCCCCGTCATGCTTGAACGACTGTTCCAACTCCAGGCCCACGGCACCAATGTTCGTAAAGAAGTGGTAGCAGGTATTACCACCTTTCTGACCATGGCTTACATCATCGTGGTCAACCCCAGTCTACTCTCTTCCACCGGCATGGATTTCGGTGCGGTGTTTGTAGCAACCTGTCTGGCTGCGGTGATCGGCACTCTGATCATGGGTCTGTGGGCCAATTATCCGATCGCGCTCGCGCCGGGCATGGGCCTGAACGCATTTTTCTCGTTCACTGTCGTCGGCAGCATGGGTTACAGCTGGCAGGTGGCTCTCGGGGCCGTGTTCATTTCCGGTTTCCTGTTCTTTTTGCTCAGCATCTTCAAGGTCCGGGAATGGATTATCAACTCCATCCCCCTGTCACTTCGCTTTGGCATCTCTGCAGGCATCGGCTTCTTCCTGGCCCTGATTGCACTGAAAAATGCCGGCATTGTGGTGGATCACCCGGCCACCCTGGTCAGTCTCGGTGACGTCAAGGTGCCAGAGGCACTGCTGTTCTTTGCAGGCTTCGTGCTGATCTGTGCCCTGTCATTCCGGCAGATCACAGGCTCGGTAATGATCGGCATTATTGCCGTGACCGCCGCAGCCATGGCCTTCGGCATGGTGGAGTTTGAGGGTTTGGTGTCGGCCCCGCCGAGCATTGCACCCACCTTTATGCAACTTGACCTGGCTGGCGCCCTGAATGTCGGCATGATCAGCGTGGTGTTTGCCTTCCTGTTTGTCGATCTGTTTGACACCTCCGGCACCCTGGTGGGAGCCGCCCAGAAGGGCGGTCTGCTGGATAAAGACGGCAAACTGCCGCGCCTGGGCCGGGCCCTGATGTCTGACTCGGTGGCCACCATGTCGGGTGCCGCCCTGGGTACCTCCACCACCACCAGTTACGTGGAATCTACTGCCGGTATAGCAGCCGGTGGCCGCACCGGCCTGACTGCCGTAGTGGTGGCCCTGCTATTCCTGGCCTGCTTACTGTTCTCACCCATCGCCAGTGTGATTCCGCCCTACGCTACCGCTCCGGCGCTGCTGTATGTGGCCTGCCTGATGGCCAGCGGCCTGAAACTGGTAGACTGGGACGACATTACCGACATCGCACCCGCCATTGTAACGGCGCTGATGATGCCGCTGACCTTTTCTATCGCCGACGGCATTGCTCTGGGCTTTATTACCTATGTGGCCGTCAAGGCTCTGGCCGGCAAGTGGTCCGACCTGAACTGGAGCGTCACCACCATCGCTGTTGTCTTCGTACTGAAATTCATGTTTCTGGATGTGGCATAAGCCGCACCCGCACAGGTGAGTTATGGATTATTTTTCCGAAAGCATTAAAAAAGCTATCCGCACCGTGCCGGACTGGCCCAAGCCTGGCGTGTCTTTCCGGGACATCACCACGGTACTGCAAGACAAAACCGCCTTCCGCAAGCTGATCGACGCCTTTGTCCACCGTTACCATGGCCAGCACATCGATGCCGTTGCTGCGGTCGACGCCCGGGGCTTCATCATTGGCTCCGCCCTGGCCTATGAGCTGAACGCATCGCTCGTGCTGGTGCGCAAGAAAGGCAAGCTGCCCTTCGACACCCTGGTGGAAGACTACGAGCTGGAATACGGCACCGCGTCGGTCGAACTGCACAAGGATGCGTTCAAGCCCGGCGACAAAGTGGTGCTGGTCGACGACCTGATCGCCACCGGGGGCACCATGCTGGCAGCCACTCGCCTGATCCGCCGGATCGGCGCAGAGATCGTGGAAGTGGCCGCGATGATCGACCTTCCCGATCTGGGCGGTTCCCGCAAGCTGCAGGAAGAAGGTCTGCAGGTTTATACTGTGTGTTCATTCGAGGGGGAATAACCCTCCACTCAGCACCACCGGAGGCGACCATGTCCGATTATCAGCACCACTGGAAAGACGGCACTCCCGTCCACCTGCCGCTTGGCAAAATCGTGTGCATTGGTCGCAACTACGCCGAACACGCCCGGGAGTTGAACAACCTGGTGCCGGATGAGCCGCTGCTGTTTATCAAGCCTTCCACAGCAGCGGTCCACATCACCCGCCCCCTGGACTTTCCCCGCAATCAGGGCGCAGTACATTTTGAGACTGAGCTGGCCGTGCTCATTGGCCGCCCCCTCACCAACGCCTCCGCCAGTGAGGTTGAGGCTGCCATTCTGGGCTTTGGCCTGGCCCTGGACCTGACCCTTCGGGACGTTCAGAGCAAACTCAAGGAAAAGGGCCAGCCGTGGGAGCGAGCCAAAGGTTTTGATGGCGCCTGCCCGCTCTCGCCTTTTGTCGCAGCCGACAAACTCCCCAGAGGCAATATTCACTTTACTCTGGACATCGACGGCCAACGCCAACAGACCGGCGACAGCCGTGATATGCTGAATCCAATTGTGCCGTTGATCGCCCACATGAGCAGCCAGTTCACCCTGCAACCGGGAGATGTGGTACTGACCGGAACACCCAAAGGTGTCGGGCCGCTGGTTTCAGGGCAAACCCTGTCTCTTGAGCTGGAAGATGTGCTTTTTGTGGAAACGACAGTGGTCTGAATTGCCCGTCTGAACGCATATTCAGGCGAACCTTTTGTTTCAGGGATACCAGCACCACCATGGCCAGGAAACCGGTTACTTCACGCACAGGGCGTTTCTTCAAGCTGGCAGGTATGACGGCATCCGTCGCCGGCCAGTACGCAGGCCAGAGAGCGCGGCGCATGTTCCGCTCGGTCGATGACGAAGGCGCCCAGAGCGAAAGCTACACCCGAATGGCGGACCAGATTGCCGATACCCTTGGCGAATTGAAAGGTGCCGTGATGAAGGTCGGGCAGATCGCCTCCCAGACCCAGGATTTCTTGCCAAAAGAGTTTTCCGACGCACTGGAGAAGCTACAGAAAGAAGCGCCTCCCATGCCGTTCGAAGTCATTCTCGAGCAGGTGGAGCAGGAACTGGGCAAGCCGGTTGGCGAACTGTACGAATACCTCCAGGAAACCCCTTACGCCTCAGCGTCTATTGGCCAGGTACACCGCGCCCGTCTGCACGACGGCACCGATGTGATCGTAAAAGTGCAGTACCCCGGTGTCGACGAGTCCTGCGATTCCGACCTCAAGCAACTGCGCCTGGCCCTGAAGCTCGGCGGCCTGTTGAAAATGCCCAAAGAAACGGTCGATCAGCTGTTCAGTGAAATTCGTGTGCGCCTGAAAGAAGAACTGGACTACGAGAATGAGGCCCGCAATCTCAAGCTGTTCCAGGAATTCCACAAAGACCAGTCCTGGGTGATCATCCCGGAGGTGGTCGAAAGCCATTCCACCCGGCGGGTGTTAACCCTGCAGCTGGTCGAGGGCGATCATGTCAGCAAGGTGACGCCGGAGCGCTACAGCCAGGAAACCCTCAATCTGATTGGTCACCGCATTTTTACCATCATGGCGGACCAGCTGTTCCGGTTCCAATGCATCCACGGCGACCCCCACGCGGGCAACTTTGCCTACCGGCCCGATGGCACCATCATCATGTACGACTTTGGCTGCGTTAAGAAACTCAAGCCACACATTGTCGAGGCCTATCGCAAAGCCTTGCTGGCAGCTCTTGGCGAGGATTATTCGGCGCTGGATCGTCATTTGATTGATCTGGGCGCCCGCGTAGACAATCAACCAGCCGTTGACGAAGCCTACTATGCGATGTGGCGGGACATTCTGATCATTCCGTTCATGGACGATGAGCCTTACGATTTTGCCGAGGCAGACATTCATAAACAGGTGGCGGCTAAAACGAGCACAGTGTTCAAGTATCTGGATTACTTCAAGCCGCCGGTGGAAAGTATCTTTGTTGACCGGATGATTGCAGGGCATTACTGGATGTTGAAGCGACTGGGCGTACAGGCGGCTTTTGGCCCTGAACTGCAAAGGTATCTGGAGGAAACGTCGGGCAGCCTTTCTCCACCCGACGCTCTGGCCTGAATCTGGCCGGTCAGGGTTTCTGTTTCAAGAGATCCCGGATTTCCATCAACAATTGCTCCTGGGCAGAGGGCGCAGGAGGCGCTGCCGGTGTCTCAGCCTCTTTCTTGCGCATGCTGTTCAGGGCTTTTACCGCCATAAATACAGCGAACGCGACGATCACAAAATCGAAAACCGCCTGAAGAAACACGCCATAGCGCAAGGCAACAGCTTCCACCCCTTCTTCCGCCGCTTTCAGCGTTATCACAAGGTTGGAGAAATCCACTCCGCCAATCAGCATACCAATGGGTGGCATCAGGACGTCAGCCACGAATGACGATACGATTTTGCCGAAAGCCACTCCGATGATGATACCCACGGCCATGTCGACAACATTGCCTTTGACCGCAAACTCTTTGAATTCCTTCAACATACTCATGTATGTAGCTCCTTGAATGCCAGACTCTGTTAGCCCCACAAACAACGAAGGCGCGCCATCAATGGCGTAACCTTGAGTGTAGCTTATGATTACGAAAGGGAATCCAAGAAGGCGAATTGCTGGGGTGGCTGCATAGCACTTAAGCTTTGGGAGTTTGCGCCGTTGTGAGGGATGACTTCCAAAACACGCTCCTTCGGCACATCCATGTGGCGCTTGGGCTCCGCCATCCATGGCTGCGCACAGTTTTGGAAGTCATCCCTCACAACAGCGCATCGAACCTAGGTGCTAAGCCAACGTTTTAATCCACTCACTTAAGCCATCGCTTGCACCTTTACGAATGACTCTGGCTCTGGAAACCGATGCCGGTTCGCCAGGATCAATTACCGTGATGGGCACATCAATATCGACTTCGTAAACCAGGCCTGCCGCCGGGTAGACCTGCAGTGACGTGCCAACGATCAGCAGACGATCGGCGGTCCGAACCACCTCAGCCGCGGCGTCCAGCATGGGCACTTCCTCACCGAACCAGACAATGTGGGGCCGCAGCTGGGCGCCGCGGTCGCAGAGATCGCCGGGATTGATGTCGCGGTAGCCAATATCGTAAATCAGCTCGGGGTAGGAGGAACTGCGGGCCTTGGTGAGTTCGCCGTGCAGGTGCAGCACCGTGCTGGAACCACCCCGCTCGTGCAGGTCGTCGACGTTCTGGGTGACTACCGTTACACGAAACCGGCTTTCCAGGTCGGCCAGCAGGCGATGCGCTGGGTTGGGCTGAACGTTCTGGAGCTGCCGGCGGCGTTCGTTATAAAAGCGTAGCACCAGATCCCGGTTGCGCTCGAACGCCTCGGGTGTCGCAACGTCGTAGACGCTGTGCTGCTCCCACAGGCCGCCGCTGTCGCGGAAGGTGGAGAGACCGCTTTCGGCGCTGATGCCAGCGCCGGTGAGTACCACGATATGTTCCTGCACTCGCTGAAAACCTCGCTTTCAACGAACCGGGATCAGTCGAAGATTTTACCCGGGTTCATGATGCCGTTGGGGTCGAATACCTGCTTGATACCGCGCAGATAGGCGATTTCCACTTCGCTGCGAGTGTACTGCAGGTAGGGCTTTTTGGTCATGCCAACGCCGTGTTCGGCAGAAACACTGCCCTGATAGCGCTCGACAATTTCAAACACCCACTTGTTGACCTGCTGGCATTTCTCGAAGAAGTCTTCGTTGGCCATGCCTTCCGGTTTGAGGATGTTCAGGTGCAGGTTGCCATCGCCGATGTGGCCGAACCAGATGATCTCAAAGTCAGGATAGTGCTCGGTCACCACACTGTCGATTTCCTGCAGGAAGCCCGGCACCTTGGAAACCACCACCGACAGGTCGTTCTTGTAGGGCGTTCTGGGCGCGATCGATTCGGAAATCCGCTCCCGCAACTGCCACAGGTTCTTGGCCTGGGTTTCGCTCTGGCTGATAACGCCATCCAGCACCCAGCCATTCTCTACACATTCTTCAAACAGGGCCAGAGCATCGCCCATCGCCTGGTCAGACACCGCTTCGAATTCAAGCAGTGCATAGTATGGCGCTTCGGTTTCGAACGGCGCTTGCACCTGGCCGTGCGCCAGTACGTGGCCCATGGCCTGATGGGAGAAGAACTCGTACGCGGTCAGGTCGAGCTTTTGCTGGAACGCCTGCAACACGTCCATGGTGTTGGTGAGATCGTTCAGGCCGAGCACCAGTACCGTCAGGTCGTCCGGAGTGCGGGTCAGCTTCATGGTGGCTTCGGTGATAAAGCCCAGCGTGCCTTCAGCACCAATAAACAGATGGCGCAGGTCGTAACCGGTGTTGTTCTTGGCCAGGTCTTTGTTCAGATCCAGAATATCACCCTTGCCGGTGACGACTTTCAGGCCAGCCACCCAGTCGCGGCTCATGCCCCAACGGATCACCTTGATACCACCAGCGTTGGTGGACAAGTTACCACCCAGCTGGCTGGAGCCGGCCGAGGCAAAATCCACCGGGTAATACAGGCTGTTATCTGCGGCAAAGGTTTGCAGCTGTTCTGTGACAACACCGGCCTGGCAACGAACGGTACGATCACTGGCGCTGAATTCCAGGATCTGATTCATGTTGTCGAACGCCACGACCACTTCGCCATTGGCGGCCACGGCGCCGGCACTCAAGCCCGTGCGGCCACCGGAGGGCACCAACGCCACCTGATGCTCATTGGCAAATTTCACCAGCGCCTGGACCTGCTCGGTCGTCTTGGGCAACGCGATGGCCAGGGGCTTGGGCGGATAGATTTTGGTCCAGTCCTTACCGTAGGTGTCCAGATCGGCCGGATCGGTCAGCACTTTGCCCGGGGCATCACCGGTCGCCATCAGTTCTTTGAGGGAAGCAATGATCTGTTCGGAATTCATAGATGCATCAGTCTCGTCAGGTTAGGGCCGGGGCCCGTGATGAACGGATTCACGGGGAATTGATTCAGGCAATCCGGCGCGCTGTGAAAATCTCCGTTTATGGTATCATACCGCCCCTGTTCTGTGAGCCAGGCTGACGATCCCCGGCCACAGGTCATTTCACATGACGAAAGGTTCGGAAGCAAAGCCCATGTCAAATACGTCTCTCGAAAAGAGCAAAATCCGGATCCTGCTGCTGGAAGGCGTGCATCAATCTGCCATTGATACCCTGAACGCTGCGGGTTACACCAACATCGAGTATCTGAGCCATTCACTGGGCGAAGACGAGCTGGTTGATAAAATTGCCGATGCACACTTCGTTGGTATCCGCTCGCGTACCCAGCTGACTGCAAAAGTATTTGAAGCTGCCAAGAAACTGGTGGCGGTGGGCTGTTTCTGTATCGGTACCAACCAGGTGGATCTGCAGGCGGCTACCCGTCGCGGTATTGCGGTATTCAATGCCCCCTTCTCCAATACCCGCTCAGTTGCTGAGCTGGTGCTGGCTCAGGCCATCCTGCTGCTGCGCGGTGTACCCGAAAAGAGCGCCAAGGCTCACCGTGGTGAATGGCTGAAGTCCGCCAAGAACAGCTACGAGATCCGGGGCAAAAAGCTGGGCATCATCGGCTATGGCAACATCGGCACCCAGTTCAGCGTTCTGGCCGAAGGCCTGGGCATGGACGTTTACTTCTACGATGTAGTGTCCAAGCTGTCGATCGGCAACGCCACTCAGGTCGGCACCTTGCAAGAGCTGCTGAACATCTCAGACGTTGTGTCTCTGCATGTTCCGGAAACCCCGGCCACCAAGTACATGTTCAAGGCCGAGCAGTTTGCCCAGATGAAGCCTGGTTCCATCCTGATGAACGCCTCCCGCGGCACCGTGGTCGACATCGACGCCCTGGCCGATGCCCTGCGCTCGGGCAAGCTGCTGGGCGCTGCGGTTGATGTTTTCCCGGTTGAGCCGAAGTCCAACGATGAAGAATTCATTTCTCCGCTGCGTGAGTTCGACAACTGCATCCTGACTCCGCATGTGGGTGGTTCCACCATCGAGGCCCAGGAAAACATCGGCCGTGAAGTGGCCGAGAAGCTGGCCATGTACAGCGACAACGGCACCTCCGTGTCGTCCGTCAACTTCCCGGAAGTTGCGCTGCCATCACATCCGAATCAGCACCGCCTGCTGCACATTCACGAGAACGTGCCGGGTGTGATGTCTGAGATCAACCAGGTATTTTCTGCAAACGGCATCAACATTTGCGGTCAGTATCTGCAAACCAAGGAAGACATTGGTTACGTGGTGGTCGACGTAGACAAGGCCTACGGTGAACTGGCCCTGGAGAAACTGCTCCAGGTCAAGGGCACCATTCGCTGTCGCGTTCTGTTCTGACAGAAGGCTCCGGTAATAAAAAACCCCGCAGACTCACGTCTCCGGGGTTTTTCTTTTGCTGGAAAAACAGTTACTGCATTGGCACCAGCGTCAACTCGACCCGACGGTTCTGCTCCCGGCCGGAGGCTGAGTCGTTGGAGGCAATCGGATAACGCTGACCGTAACCCACAGCGCGGGTCCGGCGCGGCTCGATGCCCTGATTCAAAAGAAAGTCGCGAACCGATGAGGCACGACGCTCAGACAACAGCTGGTTGTAACTTTCAGCACCGGTGCTGTCGGTATGGCCTTCGATCTGGATGATGGTCTGGTCAAACTCCTTGAGCACCAGTGAGACCGATTCCAGCGTATCGTTGAAGCCTGGGCGAATGGTCGATTGGTTGGTGTCGAAGGTCACGTTGCCCGGCATAACCAGCTCAATCTGATCGCCATTACGGACTACACGAACGCCAGTGCCTTCCAGTCGCTGGCGGAGCTGTGCCTCCTGGCGATCCATGTAATAGCCGATACCACCGCCGACTGCTGCGCCGCTGGCCGCGCCAATCAGAGCACCCTTGCCACGGTCACTGCGGCTGGAGGTTGCCGCACCGACGGCTGCGCCACCGATAGCGCCGATGATGCTGCCTTTAGTTGCGCTGGATGTTTTTTCTTCGCCGGTGTACGGGTCGTACGTCATACAGCCGCTGAGGCCAACAGTTGCCACTGCAAAGGCAAGGATGGTTTTTTTCACTTTTATCTCCTGCATTGTCTTCTGACTGGCCAATACGTAGTCGCAAGGGCCACCGTTATTCCGTGAATGTATCAATAATGGTGTTAAACACCGTTGCCTGCAAATCCTGAGCTTCGTTCACAAGATGATGACGACCGTCGGGTATTCTTTGTTCCCTGACAGACGAAAATTTATTTCTGAGGATTCTCAGATTGTGCTGCCAGTCCACGGTCAGATCTTTCTCACCCTGAACCACGGTCACAGGAAAATCCACAGGCCGCGCTGATTCAATGTGCGGCACCCACTGACGCAAGGCACTCACCCAGTCCACATGCACAGCTCTGGCCTGCAAGGGATCGTGCTCCCGGAGAAACCGAAGAAAACGGGTATTCCCGCTGTTTGCTCCAAACACCCTGCGCCATCGACTCAGAAACGGTTTGGCCAGGCTGTGTAGCGTTTTCGCGCCAAGCCAGCCTACTGGCCGCACCAGAGGCGCCAGCAAAACCACCTTTTTAAATGCAGAACTGTGCTGATCGTGGTGATTCGATAACAGGTAGTCGATCAGAATCGCCCCGCCGGTACTCTGCCCAACGGCAAACCAGGGGCCTCGGATCTTTTCCCGAATCCGGGCCATCACCTCAGACAACACCGCCTGGTACTCAAGAAAACTGCCAATAGCGGCTGGTGTGCCGCTTGAGAGCCCGTGCCCCGGCTGATCGTAAGCCAGCACATCAAAACCCGCACCAAGACAGCGGTCAATCAATTGAGTATAAAGGCCTACGTGGTCAAAATAGCCGTGCAGGATAAACACCGTACCTTTGGTCTCAGAGGCTCCGGGCCGGCGAAAATAATGCACCATGACTTCGTGCTTGTCGGCCTTGATATAGCCCTGGTGATAGGACACCTCCGGGTGTTCCACCCACAAGTCGAGGCCATAGAACCGGCAGTAAGCCTCCATCTCGGCGCTGAGTTCCCGCCTGGCAGCAGGATCGAAAGGCTCCAAACGCTCCAGCAGAGAATGCCTGTCCCAATTCGGTATTTCTATGGTATCTGTTTTCCAGTACACGTAGAGTTAAACGCCCGTCATGAATAGATAATTGATGGTCATCCTAACGCATTCACGAGGGAGAACACAGATGTTCCAGCCGCTTCTTGAAGCCGGGTTGCGCCAGACCATGCAGCGCATGGTCCGCCCCATGCTCTCGAATGCTGTGCCCCTGAAATGGCAGCGCCAGCTGATCCGTCAGGCTTACCGGACATCCATACCACCCCGCAGCGCCCGATTCACCCGGGATGACCTGGGTAGTGTGCCGGTGATTCGGACGGTAGCGACACCGGAGCCCCGTGGCACCATTATCTATCTGCACGGCGGTGGTTACATCATCGGCTCTGCCAATACCCACCGGGGCATCACTGGCCATCTGGCGAAGCTGTCCGGCTGCGAAGTCATTACGCCTGAGTATCGGCTGGCCCCGGAACACCCGTTCCCGGCTGCGCCAGACGATGCCGAATCGGTCTATCTGGCACTGATCAACCAGAGCATTCCGGCTGGATCTATTGCACTGGCCGGCGATTCGGCAGGCGGTGGGCTGGCTCTGGCAATATGCCTGCGGCTGCGTGATCACAAACAGCCCTTACCTTCGTCCATCACCTGTTTTTCACCCTGGACCGACCTCAGCCAATCCGACCTCTACCACCCCGAGTGCGAACCGGTGCTGCAAGAAAGCTGGACCGCCAACGCCGCCAGACTGTACGCCGCCGGCGAGCCGCTCACCAATCCTTTGATTTCACCTGTGTACGGCGATCTGAGCGCGCTGCCCCCGATGCTGATCCAGGTTGGCAGCCAGGAAATACTGCTCAACGATGCCACTCGCCTGGCCGACGCGGCTAAACGGGACGGTGTCGAAACCCGTCTGGAGATCTACAACAATCTCTGGCACGTGTTTCAGGTGCACAGTGGCCAACTGGCCAGAGCAACCCAGGCCATGACGGTCGCCGCCCATCACATCAGGAACCATCTGTCAGACTGAACTCACCCCTGATCAACGCCTCTTTGCGGGCCTTGGGCCAACGCTTTACCTGACACTCCAGCTTTGAGGCCAGGCTACGGTCGCCGGCCGGCGCCTGAAAAGCCAGGGTCAAAGGCCCTTTACCCCGCAAACTGCGGGCGCCTTTCGGTGCTCCGGCCTGATGTTCGGCAAATCGCCGGTCCACGTCGGTGGTGATGCCGGTGTACAGACTGCCCGATGCTGTGCGCACCAGGTACAGATACCAGGGGTTACTCATGGCTTAGCGACTGCTCCCGCTTGCGCGTTTTCATTTGCTGCAACCAGAGCCCCGCCATGATCAGCGTCAGCCCGATATAAGTGGAAGGAAGAATGGTCTCGCCAAGGATGAAGTAGATAAACACCAGTGATAAAAACGGCGAGATGAATATCAGATTGCTGACTTTCGAGGTATTTTCCGCTTTTTTCATGGCCTGAGACCAGAGCACAAAGGCAATGCCCATTTCGAACACGCCAACGTAAACCGCAGCCGCCAATGACCCGCCCAGCGGCAAACCCAGACCCTCGGTGTACCAGCACGCCAGCGCAATAAAGGGCAACCCGAACGTAAAATTAAGAAACAGGCCCACCACCGGATCCCGGGTATCTCGGGTGGCCAGGATCCAGTAACCGGCCCACACCACAGTACTGCCGAGCGCCAGGGCGACGCCGACCGGGTCTGAAAAGCTGAGCGAGGTCACTGCGCCCCGGGTTGCGATCACCACCACGCCGGCGTAACACACCAATCCCGCCAGGACATCAATACGGCGCAGCTTCTGGCCCAGGAACGGCACCGACAAATACGCCAGCACCAGCGCCCAGGTGTAGTTCAGTGGCTGAGCCTCCTGGGCCGGTAATCGGTCAAAAGCGCCAAACAGAAAAAAATAGTACAGGCAGGGGTTGATCAACCCCATGCCCACAGACTGCAGGTACTGCCTTCTGGAGAGCTGGAACACCCAGGACCAGCGGCCCTGAATCACCAGAATCAACCCCATCACCAAAACGGAGGCAGTGCAGGCCACCAACAGCATCTGCACCGGCGCCAGCTCGGCCAGGGCAAGCTTGAATGCCGTGGCCACGGTCGACCAGAGCAGAACCGTGGCCAGGCCATACATCATGGCCTGTTTCTGGTCAGGCATTACCCTGCCCCGCTTCGGCATCCAGCCAGCGATAGAGGGTACGGCGATTGACCCCCAGAATCTGGGCCGCACGACGCTTGTTGCCATCCACCGCCGCCATCACCCGGCGCACGTAATCCTGCTGCAGGGTATCCAGCGTTGGCCATTCCGACAGGTTGGTCCCGCCCGGCGTTGAGACCACTTGCGAAGCGCCGCTCTGACGCTTGCGGATGCGCTCCGGCAGATGCTCCGGCTGAATGGTGTCGCCCTCACAAAAGGTCACCGCTCGCTCGATGGCGCTGGACAGTTCCCTGACGTTACCCGGGAACGGATAATCCCCGATGACTCTGAGCGAGACATCGCTGAGTTTGATAAAACCTCGGTTGTGGCGCCGGCAGGCTTCTTTCAGAAAGTGCATCGCAAGCAGTTCGACATCTTCACCACGCTCGCGCAACGGCGGAACGCTCAATGTCAGGGTTTCGAGCCGATAATACAGGTCCTCCCGGAATTCGCCCTGTTCCACCGCCTTCATCAGGTTCACATGCGTTGCGGCCAGAATCCGGACATCAACCGACTCTTCATGATCCGCACCCACCGGCTTGATCGACCCTTCCTGCAATACCCGCAACAACTTGGCTTGCAGGGCCAGCGGCATCTCACCGATTTCATCCAGTAGCAGTGTGCCACCACTGGCCTCGGCAAACAGACCTTTCCGAGCCTGCCGGGCACCGGTAAACGCGCCCGGCTCGTGACCAAAAAACTCACTTTCCATGAGGTCTGGCGGGATACCGGCGCAATTGACGGCCAGAAACGACTGCCCTGCCCGGTCACTTTGTTGATGCACTGCCCGGGCAACCAGCTCTTTACCGGTACCGCTCTCACCATTGATCAGAACCGCCGCCTGACTGCGGGCCACCTGCTGGATTTCGGCTCTCAGTCTCGCCATGGCGGGACTGCCCCCACTAGCCCGAGATTATCGCTGCCGTTCTGATTGGCCTGAATTTCCGCCAGTTGCCGGTTGATATCCGCCTGGGCCAGCAGCCGCTTTATTTTCAATCGCAGATGATCGGTCGACAACGGTTTCGTCAGAAAATCATCCGCACCGGCCTTCAACGCCTCGACGGCCTGATCAACCGTGCCAAAGGCGGTAATGACAATAAAAGGAATACCCGGATGCTCAGCCTGCTGAAACGCCAACACCTGCATGCCGTGACCATCGGGTAAACGCAGGTCCGACACAATCAGTGCCGGGCGCTGATCCTGGAGTTGCTGACGGGCTTCATCGACTGTGCCGGCCCGCATCATGCTGTAACCGTCCATCTCCAGCTCTTCCGACAACAACTGGCCGAGGCTCTGATCATCTTCCACCAGTAAAATGGTACCGCCCGAGCTGGTCATACACCGTTCTCCTTAGCAAAATACAAACTCATACGGCAGCCGCCCAGGCTGCTCTCGGCAACTTCCACGTGGCCACCGTGCTCCTTGAGAACGCTGTTAACCACGGCCAACCCCAGGCCGGTGCCCTCTCCGGCAGGGCGGGTACTAAAGAACGGTTCAAAGATCTTCTTACGGTCGGGCGCCGGAATACCCGGGCCGTCATCCTCCACCCGGACTTCCCAACTGCGCTCTGATTCATGAGCAGAAACCTTCAGTTTGCTCTGGGCAGACTGGCAACCATTGCGGATCACATTCAGGCACGCAAGGCCAATCCGCAAAGGCTCGGCTCTGGTCGGCATCGGCTGATCCAGACCTTCAACCTCAATCTGGCATCCGCCACAGCGCTGATCTTCAGACACCCGGGCCATCACATCCTGCAATACGTCGGACAAGTCCAGCCGCCGCCGGGAGTCCGGGACATGACGAAAACAATCCAGAAGCTGCTGAATGATGGTGGTCATGCGGGTGACCTGGTGATCAATATCGTCCAGGTGCCGCTGCTGGTCATCCGGCAATCCGGAACGCGCCAGAATTCTCGCCCGGCCCTGAATCACATTGAGCGGCGCACCCAGCTCATGGGCAACGCCGCCGGCAACGCGACCGATCATCGCAACCTTTTCCTGGTACTCCAGCTGCTCAGCCAATGAGCGCTCGCGAGCAATCCGTTCTTCGATTTCGGATTCCGCTGCATCCATGCGCTGGCCCATGTTGCCAATGGCCTGGTGAATTTGCCGCAGCTCCCTTGGCCCTGCCGCCGGAGTGGTTAGCAGCCATTTCCCGGGTGCCAGTTGCTCCATGTTTTCCATCAGGCGATTCACGTGCCGCCCCACCGTGCGGTAGTGCCCCAGTACCACCACCAGAATAATGATGGCCGCCAGAACGGACCAGATGCCGACTGCCCACCAGCGACTGGAAGCCACCAGATCGTGGAAGTCGCTGCGCTGACGGGTAACCTGGAGCAGTCCCTGAATGCGACCATCCTCACCGACCAGCGGCGTAAACTGGGAAAACACCGACTCACCATCCACCCGCCGAAACGCTCCGCCCAACTCACCGCTGGAAATCACCCGCTCCGCGCTGACGCTGTTTGTAACATCAGCATCCGCCACCCCCAGGCTGGCAATCCGGTTACCGTCTTCATCGAAAACAGAAGCCCCGGAGATGCGACCAATCTGAAAAATGGATTTGAGGGACTCCCCAAGCACCAATTGGTCTTTTTCAACCAGTGCATTGGAAAGCGGCCCGCTGACTGCCCGTGCGACCAGTTCCAGATCTTCGCGCAAGCGTTCGTTCAGAGCTTTCTCGACCGAACCGAGGCCGATATAGATGGCAATACCACTGAAAAGTAACAACGGCACCACAATACTCAGAACCAATGTCAGCTGCAGAGACCGGAACAGGTCACCAATACGACGACGAAGGGATGCCATAGATAGATCCTGGACAAGAGTGTCACAGCATTTGTGCCACATGTGGCATTTCGCCACAACCCAGATTACTCCAATTTAACGCCACATTTTCCTTAACCCACTGTTTATAAACAATTTATTGAGAATGAGAAAAGTTGGCACAGCGCTTGTAAGTATCCGATTGAACTTCACAAATCGGCGGACTTTTAAATTCAACCCGCCACTCAGCAAGGAGTCTGTTTATGAATAAACTGCTTATTTCCGTAACAGCATCGCTCGCACTGCTCGCCGCCGCACCTGCGATGGCACAACAGGATTCAGCCGCTGATCAGGGCTCAGGCTACGCAGATCCGGCAGCCGAAGCTCAGCAGGCAAACTACAGCGATTCCGAGCTGAACCAGTTCGTGGAGGCGCAATCCGGTGTAATGGAAGTCCGCGAGGATTACATTGCCAAGATTGAAGCCGCTGATTCCCAGGAAAAAGCCCAGGAGCTTCAGATGGAAGCCAATGACGAAATGGTTTCTGTGATCGAAGACTCCGGTATGGACATCCCCACCTACAATGCAATCGCAACGGCTTACAGCAGCCAGCCAGATGTTCGCGAGCGCATTGATTCCATGATGTAAACCTGAGCTAAATCCGGTTCGTCTTTCAGCCCCGCACTTAGCGGGGCTTTTTGTGTTACATTTTCAAAAACCGCGAACGCGTTGTTGATTATCCAATCCCGGACCGGAGTCCGTCGTCATGAACAAAACTCCCTGTGGCCGTTGGCTCCCGATGGCATTGCTGGCTTTAATACTTTCCGGGTGCTCGGATGACACAGCGCAGCCCGGTCAGGGCAGCAAACACTCCGACACCGAGCAATACCCGGTTACCTGGCGCTTTGCCCTGGAAGAGATAGAGGGCAGCGTACAGCACATCTACGCAGAATCGTTCAGAGAGCATATCGAAACCATCTCTGATGGTCGCATTGTCGTGGATATCTTCCCTTATGGATCTCTGGGCACCTCAGTTCAGCTCACCGAACTGGCCAGCAATGGCTCCGTCAACCTCGCCTTCGCATCACCGGGTCACCTGGCGGACAAAGTGCCCGAAACCGGCCTGTTCAACCTGCATTTTTTGCTGCCCGATGAGCCTGCCATGGTGCAAGGCCTGTTACTGGATCCGGAACTGACCTCCCGGCTTCAGCCGCCGTATCGAAGCGCGGGGTTGCAACTGCTTGGCTTCATTGCAGAGGGTTGGATGGCCTGGTCAGCCAATCAGCCACTGCGCTCGCCGGAACAATTCCAGGGGCTTCGCATCCGCACCATGACCTCCGCCATGGCAGCGGAAGCCTTTCGTGCATACGGTGCCGAGCCGGTGCAGACTCCGTTTGCGCAGGTTTACAGCGACCTTCAGCTTCGCAAAATTGACGCCCAGACCAACCCGATCTTTGCCATAGAAGAAATGGATTTCCACGAGGTTCAGACCACGCTGACCATGGCCCAGGCCTCGCGATTTATTGCCTCAATAGTGGCCAACGACGCCTGGTACGATGGGCTAACAGAACAGGAGCGTGACTGGTTGCACAATGCCATCTCGGATCTGGCCGAGCGTGCCTGGGAAAGCCAGCAGGAGCTGAACCAGCAGCGGCTTGAACAGATGCTGGAGCAAGCGGACATCCGCATCGTCCAGCTGACCGAGGAAGAGCGAGAGCGCTTTCGTCAGGCCAGCTTGCCGGTACGGGATGCCTACCTTGAAATGACCGGATCACAAGGCAAAGCTCTGCTCGAGTATGTGGAAAACTGGCCGCAGCCCTAAGCCGGTGTGGTCACCCGCTTGGATACCATCCGGACACCCTCGCTGGCACAAACTGCTGCTGCCCGGGCGGTAAGATCGGAAATGAACCGGGCCTGCTCCCTGGGCTCAAGTGGGTAGGCTTTGAGCCTGTAACGCATGGCATCGTCCGTAGCAGATACGGTGACCAGTACCGGCTGGTAGGTTTTGGTCAGGGGGCAGGTGAACACGGCATCCCTGAACAGATTCTGCATCCGCGCTACATCGTGATTGGGATCGAGAAACAGCTCAGCCACGCACATCAGATTATCCGTACCATCGTTACCATTGGCCAACAGCGTATTCCATAACAGGCTGTGGGGTATGACAATTACGGTATCGTCCAGAGTCACCATTTCCGCAGCGCGGGTCCCGATCGAGCGCACTTCGCCGTATTGGCCGTTCACCTCAATCCAGTCACCGGGGCGATAGGGCATCTCATAGAGCGTGACGATCCCGGCAATCAGGCTGTTGGCGTAATCCTTGAACGCAAAACCCAGGGCCAGTCCCAGCGCCCCGAAGACAGCCACCATGTTCTCAAACGATGGCTCCACCAGAATCGGCACCACCGTGACGATGGTCAATACAATGATCAACAATCTCAGAAGCGGCACCGAGGCCAGCAGGTACCTACGGATCTTGCCGCCCAGCTTACCGGCCAATGCCGGTATCAGCTTCTGAACCAGCATGATCAGAAAAGACGCGACAACAACAACCAGCAGCGCCTCCAGTAATGAATCCGTTGTGATGGTTGAGAAGGTATCCTTGAAACCAAAACCTTCCATAGCGCTCTCCTAGAAGCCATCCACCGGATAGCCGCGACCCTGCAGATTTTTACGCACGGCCGGATAGCCCAGAGGTGTCACCTCGTAGGCTCCGGATGTCTGATTCCGGTATATCAGCTCTGCCCGCAACAGTTTGTCCAGGGTCAGGCAGACTTCCTGTTCTGGCAGGCCGGTCACCATGTGCAACTGTTCTGTGGTCAGGCCGTTGTGCAACAGCAGGGCATGCAGAATGTGACCGGGTTGCCGGCCAGCACTTTGGGGCACAGATGGCAGGCTCAACTGATCCAGTGGCACCACCCAACATTGCCTCCCTCCGATGTCGACTGGCTCCCTCTTTTCTCTGTTCTCTTTACCTTCGTGCGCTTCTGATTTCTCAGGCCGCGCTCTCAAGGCCCGCTGCCAGATGGCCCGGGCGATGCCCCGATTGCCCCTGGCCAGGGTAGCCAGGTCCTGGGTAAAGCTGCTGTATTTGAGCCGGGTTTTCTCTTCCGGGACCGGCAGTACATACAACCCGTCGTGGGTCATTCTCGCGATGACTTGCTGCTCACCCCGCTCTGAGGCCAGATAGTCAAACCAGCGCGTCATCTGTTCTCCGGTGAGCGGTGCCAGCGTGTAAGGCGCGAGGCTCAATTCCGGCAGGTACTGTGTCCAGAACTGCCAGCACCAACTGACACAGCCGACAACACCATTGCCTGCGTGATCCAGGGCTATCCGGGCAAAAAATTCCCGCAACAGATTCAGCCCGGACTGATGACGTAACCAGAAGTCTGCCAACTCCGGCACTATCCAGTCACCACCTGCCAGCTGCTCATCCCACCACGCCGCCGCGTCTTGCTCAGTCATAAACAGGTTGTCAGGCGGCGTCAGTATGCGCCGCTGGGTGCGACACAACGCCTCGGCCACGCCAGAAAATGGCGGGGCCACCACAAAACTCACATTGCGCTGATGGGCGCCAGCCTGCCGGAGCCGAGCCCATTGATCCTGAAGCGCCTTTGCCAGAAGCTCAGAATCCGGTTCTGGTGCAAACACCCGAAGCTTGTCGCCCTTCAGCATCGGCAGGTCGTCCAGGCTCTTAAACGCCTGGTCATCAGGGCTGATCCCGACTCGGAGTTGCAGCAAAATATCATTCAGGGCGCCCCGAAGGGATTTATGCACCGACGTTTCGGGGGTATTCCAATGCTCCAGCGATATCAGTCCACCCGGCAAATACGGATGATCCTGAACAACGTCATTCGTCAATGCTGCCTCTCCCTAAGTTCATTCCGGAACCAGCCAGGTCTGGGATGCGGTGATGCCAAGCCGGTCAATACCCCGCAGATCGTTCATCATGGCCGCAAAACGCGGCTCAAATCCCCAGGGTGGGTTAACCACCAACATACCAGAGCCCACCATCCCGCGCTCAGGTGGCTGCTCAAGCATCACCTCGCTGCGCAGGATCTTACGCACCGGCCCCTTCTCCAGCGCATCGATCAAGGGCTGCTGAAGACCGCTGGTGAGGATCGGATACCAGATAAGATAGACCCCATGACGGCACTTCTGCCATGCCCGGATCAAAGTATCGGCCACCTGGCCATAGTCATCCTTGATTTCGTAGGAAGGGTCAATCAACGTCAGCAGTCGTGGCTGCGCCGGCGGCAACCGTTTCAAAAGGCCCGTCAGGCCATCCTGCTGCACTACCCGGACCCCTGCCGAAGATGCCCAGGCCTCCAGACTGCGCCCTTCAGTCGGGTGCAACTCAAATGCAGTAATGGTATCGCCGGGTCGAGCAAACTCAGCAAACCATGCCGGAGAACCAGGATAGCTCTGAAGTTGGTCGTCCTTACCTGTGTGCCGGCGCAGAACCTCCAGCAGAGGTTGCCAGTCAGCCGACGCCAGTGCCGGGCGCAGCGGCCATAACCGCTGCACACCAGCGTCCGCCTCGGCGGTCTTTCTGGCGCGCTCACTGGTCAGATCATAGAGTGCACTACCGGCATGGGAGTCAAAACAGGCAATCGGCGATTTCTTCGCCTGCATCATGACCAGCGTCAACACCAGTGCGGCATGTTTCTGAACGTCGGCAAAGTTGCCAGCGTGAAAGGCATGGAGGTAACTCAGCATAGGGGGCTCCTGATTTCAGGGGCTTATTAAGCACCAGTCGTTGGCAGCAGACAACCTCAGCGGTTGCCGGGCGAGTACTTGTGCGATGATTTTCGCTCACCCGACCTGCTATGCTGATGCTCGCTAATTGAGGAGGACACCCGTTGCCCAGCCAGAACCAAGCCAGAATCGACCAACTCTATGGCCTGATCGCCAACGAGGAAGACGCCAGAATCTGCAAAGACATTCCCGAAGAGGCCTGTCGGGAAGTGCCGAAAAACTTTTTCCTGATTCTTGCCGCCAATGTGCTGACCAAGCTGGGTGATCTGCTGATCAGCCCAAAAACTGTACTTGCCTGGATGATGAGCGCCGTTGGCGCGCCGGCACTGGTCGCCTGGCTGGTGCCAATCCGGGAATCCGGCTCCATGATTCCGCAGATGGTGATCGGCGCCTGGGTGCGGCGCAAAGCCGTTCGAAAGTGGTTCTGGACGCTCGGTAGTTTTGGCCAGGCGGTCAGCGTGGTGGGCATGGCAGCCAGTGTCTGGTTTATGGAGGGCTACGCGGCAGGTATGGGCATTGTGGCAGGCCTGATCGGATTTTCCCTGGCGCGGGGTTTCTGCTCCGTTGCAATGAAAGACGTACAGGGCAAGTGCATTCCGAAAACGAGGCGAGGCCGCCTTTCCGGATTGGCCACCACTCTGGGCGGCTCCCTGACGGTAGCCATGACCGCCCTGCTGTTCTGGGATCGCGGCGACCCAACTCTGGGCTTTTATACCCTATTGCTGTTACTGGCGGCACTACTGTGGATTGTTGCCGGAATCCTGTTTGCGGGGGTTGAGGAGCTTCCCGGCGAGACTGACGGCGGCAACAACGCCCTGGCTGAGGCGGTTCAGAGCTTGTCTCTTTTGCGGGACGATGCGCCGTTCCGACACTTTGTAATTACCCGAGCCCTTCTGTTGTGTTCCGCTCTGGCCTCGCCCTACTTCGTGGTGCTGGCCCAGCGGGAGTCCGAGGCTGGCTGGATGCTCGGCGTGTTTTTGCTGGCCAGCAGTCTGGCCAGTTCGGTGAGTGCCAGTTTCTGGGGCTGGGCCGCAGACACATCAAGCCGCCGAGTCATCATTCGGGGGCTACCATGGCCAGCCTCGTTTGCCTGCTGGTCGGCACAGCCGCACTGGTATTCGGCACCGGGGTAGGCGGAGATTGGTTCTATCCACTGGCGTTCTTTGTTCTGAGCATTGCTCACGCCGGCGTGCGCCTGGGCCGCAAGACCTACCTGGTGGACATGGCGGGCGGCAACAAACGGACCGACTATACGGCCGTCAGCAACACGGTTATCGGGGTTTTACTGCTGATTACCGGCGGGCTGACTGCGGCCCTGTCGCTGATTTCAGACGTTGCAGTCATCATTGTGCTCGGCTTGATGGGCCTGGCCGGAACCCTCTGCGCTGTGCGGCTGAGAGAAGTTACTACCGACTGACCCGCCAGCCACCGCCAGTTATTCGGGAGCCTTGCCGTCGTTCAGTGCCAGGGCGCCTTTGACGATGCGATAGATCACCCAGATGGCCATGCCCAGAAGAATGAACCAGCCGATGATCAGCGCCAGGGTGATGGTGCCGATCACCAGCCACAGCAGACCGATCCAGAAGGTACGGATCTGCCAGCGAAAATGTGGCTCGATCCAGGTGCCACGAACCTCGTCCAGTTTGACGTAGTTAATGATCACGCCCACCAGCGCCGTGATGCCACCCAGCAAAAACGCTAACCCCTGAAGGATATAGACAACAATGGCCAGATTGCGGGCCGACTCCGCACCTTTTGCGCTTTGCGACTCAGACTCTGCGGGGATGTATTCGGGTTCTGTCACGCTGCACTCCTGTTCATCAAACCATTAGTCTAACAGCGGGACTCAGTGGCCGGAAGGCCGATAACCTACCCGAAAGCCACCCCAGTGCTTGCCGTTCACATAGATGGGCACCGACAGGTCGTGCATGATTTCTCCGGTGTCCCGGCGGTAGGTCTGTAACAGCATGTCTTCCGTGTGGCTGCCACAACGAATGCCGGTGCGGTCATTGAACAGGCGCTTGCTTCGACTTTTGACCAGATCCACCTCCGGGTTGCCGGTGGGCGGATGCGCAAAATCCCGGTTATGGGTCGGCACATAGCCATCCGGGGCGCAGGCAATGGCAAACACAACTTCATCCCGGTAACTTTTGATGACCTCTTGCACGGCGGGCAGCGCCTGATCGGTGTATCGGTCAAAACTGCTGGTGTACTGCTGGGGATCAGTATTCGGCACAGGCTCACGTTTCTTGTCAAACAACGCTGACTCAGTCAGCTTGCCATCCACGATCGCTTGCTCAAACAGCTTGCCGATCTGAGCGGCACCATTGCGCGCCTGATCGTAAAACGTCCGGTGGTAACTCTGTGAGCTGTTCAGGGCGAAGGCAGCATTGGCCTTTTCCGCCAGCTCCATCAGGGTAGACGCCTGATCCGCCAGCGAAGCAACACTGCTGTCGCTCTCCGCAATGTGATCGCGCACCGATTCGATCGCCGAAAACACCCGATCCAGACTTTGCTCGTTATTCTGATCAATTTCAGCAATGCGGGCGACTTGTTGCTGTACCCGGTCAGACTGATCCCGGATCAGGTCTAATTGCACGCCAACGCCCTCAACAGATTCCAGGCCCTGTTCTACTGAACGGGCGAGGTCCTCGATACGGGCCACAATCACAGACGTGTCACCCTGAATTTCTTCCAGGGTTTCCGCCACCTCACTGGTGGCCTGAGCGGTGCGACCTGCAAGCTGCCGCACTTCGTCTGCAACCACCGCAAACCCGCGCCCCTGATCGCCAGCTCTGGCCGCCTCTATAGCAGCGTTCAATGCCAGCAGGTTGGTCTGCTCGGCAATGCCCTGGATGGTTGAGGTTACGCCTTGGATCTTGGTGGATTTTTCATTGAGCGCCTGAATCAGGCCCAGGTTTTCAGCGGATTGCTGATGCACAGTGCGCACGCTTTCAATGGCGGATGCCAGAGCCTGACGGCCCTCGACACTGACTTCGCGATTTTGCAGCGCCATGGTCGCAGCGTTGGTGGCCTGCTCCGACGATTCACGAACCGACTCGGTAATCTGGCCAGCGTAATCCGCCATTTGCGCGGTTTCTTCAACCTGTTGATCCAGGCGCTTTTTGACCTGGTCTGCGGCAAACGAGACTTCTGCCGCTGAAATGGCATTGCGATCGGCGCTGTGAGAAAGGGTTTCTACCAGTGCCCGGCCTGCTCGGGCATCCGCCAGTAACTGCTGGCACTGCTGTGCCAGGGGTGATCGTTGGCGAGGGTGCCGTCATTCAATCCGGCAATGCCACGCTCGACAGGCTCCAGCACACGAACCAGCAGATAGCCGACCGCGACCACCAGGCCAATCACCACGCCGATAAACAGCGAAGCGCCGTCCAGACCTAGCAACGGGGCCACCCACGGGCTAACAAGGCCAAGCACAATAGCAACACCCAGTCCCCAAATGATTGAAGTGCGATCGAGTAACCCCATGGTGCCCTCTTTTGTATCATTGCGTACGCAAACATCTTGTTATGACAGGCCAGGACTGAGAGTAATGAATTGACGTGTGTTAATAACTCATACTTTAGTGGATTCTGGATACCACTATTTAAACCCTGATTGTGTTATCGGCGATTTCCGCGAATTCTGAAATAAAAAACCCGCGGCCCCTTGCGGGGACGCGGGTTACTCATCGAAGCCGTTAAAAATCAGCGATCAGACGCCGATTACGCCTCCATCTGAGCGGGTAACGATGACAGTAGCATCGCGAGGGCGATCCTCGGCAGCGTTTGGCCAGTTGTTGCGAGGGTGCTGGATATTAACGAACATGGTGGCGCTGTCTGGCGTCGTCACCACACCGGTCACCTCACAACCCTGAGGACCAACGAAGAACCGGCGGATGTCCCGAGTTACCGGGTCTGCGGCCAACATCATCTGGTTTCCAAAGGTCTCGTTGCTGTAGCCGTCAGTCTGAATCCACAGGCGCCCATTGTAGTCAAACCACAAACCATCCGGGCTGTTGAAGATGTTGGTGTCATCCAGTGTAACCACTGCTTCGTCACCGACCACCGTCTCAGTGCCCTGCTCCCCAGCAAAGACAAAGATATCCCACTCGAATTCAGTCGCGGTAAACTCGTTACCGGCCTCCTGCCAGCGAATGATGTGGCCGTTGCGGTTACGCACAATCGGGTTGGCCGCATCCACTTCGTCTTCGGTGCGCCGACTGTTGTTGGTGAGCGTAAAATAGACTTCTCCGGTATTCGGGTCTATCGCGCCCCACTCAGGCCGATCCATCGGAGTAGCACCTGCGATATCCGCGGCCAACCGGGTATTCACAAGTACATCGGCCTGGTTTTCAAAACCGTCGAACAGGATGCCACTGCGCCCGACTTCCTCGCCCTCTGCAGCCGATACCTTGGCTGCAAACCCAGCGTCATCCAGTGACAACGCCAGCCATTCACCTGAGCCGTCATCGTTGAATCTGGCAACGTAGAGCGTGCCTTCATCCAGCAGCGAGCCATCAGCCGTGGCGGCATAGTACGGTTTGGCAGAAACAAATTTGTAAATGTACTCAAACTGCGAATCGTCACCAGAGTAACAAACCACAGGCTCACCTTCTTTAGCGGGAGCAAAGATCACACCTTCATGACCAAAGCGGCCCAGGGCTGTGCGCTTCTGCGGCTTGCTTTCCGGCGTAAATGGATCGATTTCAACCATGTATCCAAAGGTATTCGCCTCAAAACGGTAGTCCGTCTCAGCCGAACCGCCTTCCTGAGGAGTGACATCGAAACGCTGATACTGGTCCAGAGCACTATCTGCTTTTTCCCAGTCGTACCTGGAACTGCCACTCACGTTGTGACGCACATACTCACGGGGGCGAACCGCGGCATCGTTGTCGTGGGCAAAGTAGCCGTGCCAGTTCTCTTCCGCTGTGAGGTAAGTACCCCAGGGGCTCGTGCCCATAGCACAGTTATTGAGAGTACCCCGGGTTTCAGTCGCATTAAGGCTATAGGGTGTCACCAACTTGTGATAGCCCCGCACCGGGCCGCGAATATCCATTGGTGTGGCACCGGTAATTCTTCGGTTGTAGCGGCTACCAAACACGACGTCCCACTTGCCCTCGCTGTCTTTCTTGATATGGACGACGGAGACGCCATGGGCGGCAATTTCTTTGCGCACTTCATCCGCAGGACGCACACCGCCGTTGTCCGCTGCGCGAGTTGGGCCGTTTGCGTGGAGTGCACCCTGATTGATGTACTCGTGATTCATTACCAGAAGGCCCTCTTCGGAACTATTGCCCCCGGACTTCTGATCAATGGGATAAAAATGCATGCCATCGTGATGCATGCCAACCTGCTGTTCCTGCTCGGCACCCGTATTGGTGCCATCTGGACGGTATTCAGGATACGACCCAGTGATGGGCGTCCCCCATGGCAGGAACGCCTCGGACACATAGCCCTCTGGAACCACGACTTCGTTGGCACTGGAGACTGGTACGGCCTGAAAGCCAAGGGTAGTGTCAACCGGCGGCGTTTCGGTATTACCGCCAAGATCGCTTCCGCTGTCATTACTGTCACTACCGCAGCCCGTAAGGCTAAACCCCATAAAACCAGCCAAGGCTGCACCTACACTGCCTTTCATAACAGTACGGCGCTGCATGCGGGAAGCCAGAACATCGGCAAAAGGGGTATTACCAGAGTGATTTACGACGGGTTCGTAGTTCGGATCCAGATAATTGGAGTCAAGGTCGTGCTTGGCCATGTGTTGCCTCTCTCGGGTTGTTGGACGAATCCAGGTTGTCGAGAGGCAATTTTCGGTGGGAAGTGTGACAGTATGTAAACGGTTTTAAGTCAGTCCGGTTAACATTATTTGACAGTTGCGGAGAGCGACAACGGAGGCGCCAGACGACGGGCGCCTCCCGCGCTTGCAGAGACTCTTCAGCAAATTACTGAGTCATCTCGTCATAGCCTTCTTCCATGGCGTCACCAGCGTCATCGGCGGCTTCGCCCATTTCTTCACCGGCTTCTTCAGCGCCTTCCTTCACTTCGCCCCAGGCGCTCTCGTCCTGTCCGGTCGCCTCTTCCCAGGTTTCCTCGGCAGAATCGGTAGCATCATCCATCATTTCGGCGGCGTTATCGCCTGCCTGCTCAAAATCGGCACCTTCATCGCTTTCAGAGCTGCAACCAGCCAAACCGATCGTTGCAACCAAAGCCAGTGCGCTCAGGGTGAGCTTGTTCATAACATATCCCTCTGTTGATACATGTTTAAACCATGCACAGAGTAGATGTGATGGGGTAAAGAAGGCAATTACCTGCTGATTACTCTTTGGTAAACCGTTGCCCGTCAATCATGATGATGTGCTCAACACCGACCACTTTCCCCGTTCCCAATACCAGAAAATCATGGCCCGCACGGCTCAAAAGATCCCGGATGGTTGCGTGCACCGAACAAATCTGGCCGGCGGGGTCCTGGTAGATAATCTCAGCGATTCGCTGCGTGCCAACATACTCACGAAGCATTTGTTGTACCGACCAACAAACCGTCGACGGTGATGGATGAGTGGCGCTCATAGGGTCGTCCCTGTTGTTTTTGTTTGGTTGAAGTCTGGACCACAAATGCAGGTATCGCCACCGCGCTCAACCCCATTAACTGACAACGGCCAGAAAACCTCGACGTCTTTTGGTGATATCACAGCATTGTCATAACAGGCCATCATTCTGATCCGCTCCTGGATTTTGTTGTATTGCAAGATTGTCCGACATAAATTGAAACAACAAATCCAAAGAACACAGCGGAGAGCCAACCATGAACGCCAAAGCGAAAGAGTCTCTGGACTCCCATCAAGTGAGTAGCCCCCTCAGCAAGGCCGACTGGAAAGACCCAAAGCGCTACATGTGGCTGCTCAGCCCTGCCTTGCCCGGCATTGGTCTGGCGGCACTGACCGGCTACGCCATCGCACCGAAAAAACTGAAAGCCCTGGCCTGGACCGGTCCGGCACTGGTGCACGGCATCATTCCGGCGCTTGATCGCGCCATCGGTGAGGACAAAAGCAACCCGCCAGAATCCGCAGTCCGATCCCTTGAACAGGACAAATACTACGATCGCATCGTCAAGGCCTTCATTCCGACTCAGTACGCCATGACGGTGATGGGCGCCTGGCTGGCCAGCCGCAAAAACACGCCGCTGGAGGACAAGATCGGGCTGACGCTGACGGTCGGAGCCATCAATGGCGTGGGTATCAACACTGCCCACGAGTTGGGGCACAAATCCAGCAAGTTCAATAAGCTGATGGCGATGGCGGCGCTGGCACCCACCGGCTACACCCATTTCGTGGTGGAACATAACTTTGGCCATCACAAGCGAGTGGCAACGCCGGAAGATCCGGCCAGCAGCCGCATGGGTGAGAGTTTCTGGAAGTTTCTGCCGCGCACGGTGTTTGGCGGCATGAAGTCGTCCGTGAAGATCGAGAAGGCCCGTCTTGAGCGCAAGGGTAAGAGTTTCTGGAGCCTGGACAATGAGCTGTTGCAGGGCTGGGCGATGAGCGCCGGGTTCTTTGGCGCGACGACGCTGCTGTGCGGCCCGCGTGCGGTTCCGTTCCTGGCGGCGCAGGCGGTTTATGGCGCCAGTTTGCTGGAGAGTGTGAATTACATTGAGCACTACGGTTTGCTACGCCAGAAGGATAAGTCTGGCAAGTATGAGCGTACGCAACCGGAGCACAGCTGGAACAGCAACCATGTGGTGACCAATCTGTTCCTGTATCAGTTACAGCGGCATTCGGACCATCATGCGCATCCGACCCGGAGCTACCAGGCCTTGAGGCATTTTGAGAATGCGCCGCAGTTGCCGGGTGGTTACGCGTCGATGTTGTTGCCGGCCTACTTGCCCCAGTGGTGGTACGAGACCATGGATAAGCGGGTGATTGATCACTACGAGGGCGATCTGTCAAAGATTAACTGGGATCCGGACCGTAAGGACGAACTGATGGCCAAGTATGCGGATTATGCTGCGAAAGTGGCTGCTGAGGCTTCTGCCCGCAAATCAGGAAACAAAACTGCATCTGAGGCTGCCTGAGGCCTGACTGATATATTGATTTGATCACCGGCCCTAGCCTGTGGGTTAGGTGCCGGCTGCGGGTTGGGGCCACCCTTCCGGGAGACGCCGTGAACCCATCCGTGGGGGCTTGAGCGCAGCACCCCTGCTGCGCACACTCCCGGAAGGGTGGCCCCAACCCGCCGCTTACGCTTCCGTGGGATAGTCGTTGCACCAACGATCTATACGGAGGAGATTTCGAATAACGGGTCAATCCAGCTACTGGCCTTTGAACACCGCTTCCCGTCTTTCCAGAAACGACTGGATTCCCTCTTTTACGTCTTCGCTGGCCATCACCGGGCGCAGGTCCGGGAACAGGCTCTGCTTGGCGGCTTCCTGGCCTTCGCTGACGGAGATCTTGGACGACTTCAGGCTGCCCTGAACACCCAGAGGTGCGGCTTTGGCGATTTTCTCGGCAATTTCCAGGGCTTTGTTGAGCTGTTCGCCGGGCTCAACGAGCTCCTGGATCAGGCCCCATTGATAAGCCTGCTCGGCGGTCCATTCTTCGCCGGTGAGCAGGTAGCGTTGGGCGTTGCCCCAGCCGATCTCTCGCTGCAGGCGGATGGTGGCGCCACCGCAGGCGAAGATGCCGCGTTTGACTTCCAGTTGGGCGAAACGGGTACCTTTGGCGGCGACGCGGATGTCGGTGTTGAGCATCATTTCGACGCCGCAGGTGAAGCAGATGCCCTGAGCGGCGAAGACAACGGGTTTGGTGAGGCTGTCGCCGGTGATGTCAAAGGGGTCGAGTTCGCCCTCCCCAGGTTCGATGCCTTTGCCGTTGGCGAACACGCCGGCCCAGTCGTCCAGTTGCAAGCCGCTGGTGAAGTGGTCGCCATTGGCGTACATCACGGCCACGCGCAGCTCCGGATCATTCTGGAGCTGATAGTAGGCAGCAGCGATTTCGTGGTACATGGCCCGGTTCATGGCGTTCATTTTTTCCGGGCGGTTCAGGCCAATCAGCAAGATGTGGCCTTGTTTTTCTATGTTTACCAGTGACATGCACATTTCCTCTTAATACGGCCCTAGCCTGTCTATGTGGGTGCAGGCATGGTCAACGGGGAGGTCTTTCCAGGACACGCCCACGAGTACGTCCCTGTAGGCTCGTTTCGGGCCGTCCATGGCCCTCAACGGTCCTGGAAAGACCTCCCCGTTGCCCATGCTCGGACTTATGCAGAAATACCGTTCAAAAAACCTTGCTCTCCCGTCCCCTAAGGGTTCTATGATCGGCGGCCAGCACATTGTCTGGGCGCGAGCGGCTGGGCGCCCTTTCAGGGACCGTCTGTGGCCATGGATGGCCACAGCCGAGCGCACAGGGACGTGCTCGTAGCGTGTCCCTGGAAGGGCGCCCAGCCGATTGCGCCATCACCAATATTCGCAGGCTAGGGCCGGAAGAGCACCGAAACTAAAACCAATCGGCCTTCATGTTCAGGCACGTATCATCCTGGTTGCGGAGCAAGACCAGATCCTGGGCCACGGTGGGCAACTCCCAGTGGAAGAAATACTGAGCGGCCTGGAGTTTGCCTTGGTAGAAGTTGCGTTCGCTGTCGCTGTTGGCCGAGGCCACGGCGTTGGCTGCCGCATTAGCTTGGCGCAGCCACATCCAGGCGACGATGATGTGGCCAAACAGGTGCAGGTAGCAGCTGGCGTTGGCGAGGGTTTTGTCTACTTCGCCGTTCATCAGGGATTTGCCCAGACTCTGGGTGACTTTGACGGCCTGTTGCAGGGTTTCGCTAAGAGACAGCGCCCACTGCTGGCAGCGGTCGGTGGTGGCGGCTTGCAGGTCCACCTGCATCTCCTGCATCAGCAGTTGCAGGCCGTGGCTCTGGTCCTGCCAGATTTTGCGGCCCAGCAGATCCAGGGCCTGGATGCCGTTGGCGCCCTCGTGGATCGGGTTCAGGCGGTTATCGCGCCAGCACTGTTCGGCCGGGTATTCGCGGGTGTAACCGGCCCCACCGTAGACCTGAATCGCCAGGTCGTTGGCTTTCAGGCCAAATTCGGAAGGCCAGGCTTTGATCACGGGCGTGAGCAGGTCCAGCAGTTTGCCGGCTTCGACACGTTTTTGCTCATCCGGGTGGGTGTGCTGATCGTCCATCAACCGAGCACCGTAGAGGCACAAGGCCAGGCCGCCTTCACTGTAGGCTTTTTGGGCCAGCAACATTCTGCGCACGTCGGCGTGCTCAATGATGGGCACCTGCGGGCTTTCCGGGTTCTTTTCGCTGGCTTTGCGGCCCTGCAGGCGGTCTTTGGCGTACTCCAGGCTGTGCATGTAACCACGGTAGCCGATGACGGCAGCGCCGAAGCCGACGCCGATGCGGGCTTCGTTCATCATCTGGAACATGTATTTCAGGCCCTGATGGGGCTCGCCCACCAGATAGCCGTGGCACGGGGCGTCGTCGCCGAAGCTCAGGGCGGTGGAGGTGGTGCCCCGATAGCCGAGCTTGTGAATCAGGCCAGCGAGGCTAACGCCGTTGCGTTCGCCCGGGTTACCGGCCTCGTCCACATGAAATTTCGGGACGATGAACAGGGAGATGCCTTTGACACCGGCCGGTGCGCCTTTGATTTTGGCCAGCACCATGTGGACGATGTTTTCGGTGATGCTCTGCTCGCCGCCAGAGATGTAGATTTTGGCGCCTTTGATCAGGTAGTGGCCATCATCGGTTGGCGTGGCGGAGGTGCGGATATCCGCCAGGCTGGAGCCGGCGTGGGGCTCGGTCAGGGCCATGGTGCCGCTGTAGCGGCCGTTAAGCATGTGTGGCAAAAACCGGGTTTTCTGTTCGTCATTGCCGAACACCCGGATGAGATTGGCGGCGGCGGTCGTGAGGAACGGATAACCTGCGGTGCCCGGGTTGGCGGCGGTGAAGAAACCGTTACAGGCGGCCATGACCGATTCCGGCAATTGCATGCCGCCCAGGTCGTAATCGTAGCGACCAGCGAGGAAACCGGCTTCGGCGTAGGCGTCGAAGGCGACCTTTACGTCTGGCAGCATCTCGACCTGGCCGTTAACGAACCTGGGCTCGTCTTTGTCGGCGGCGCTGTTGTGGTTGGCGAATTTCTCTTTCGCCATTTTGTCGGCGGTTTCGATGACCGCGTCGAAGGTTTCTTTGCTGTGTTCACTGAAGCGCTCACGCTGGGTGAGGGTTTCGGTGTTCATGACTTCGTAGAGTTGGAAATCAAGGTCACGGCGGTCGATCAGGGTGTCGGTCATTCTGGCTCTCCTGTTTATTGGCCCTAGCCTCTCACAACCACTACACTGGTTGGAATTGTCATTTCTGACTTATTCATGGTGGAATCCGCCATTTTATGAAAACCGTCACCATCATTGGCTTTAACGGCGCGCTTGCCAGTGCGATTACTGGCGTTATCGATCTTTTCCGGATGGCCGGGGTCACCTGGGCTCGGATTCATGGGCAGCAGCCTCAGGCTTATTTCAGAACCCGCCTGCTGACAGAGTCTGGCGAGCCCTGTCGGTGTATCAACGGGCTGACATTACTCGCAGACGGTTCCTGGCGAGAGGCCGAGACCTTCGGGGTTGATGATTTGGTGATCATTCCAACGATTGGTGCACCAATTGATCAAACTTTAGCGAGCAATTCGGAGCTGATTCGGTGGCTTGAGCAATTTCATGGCGCCGGGGACGGCGGGGTTCGCGTGGCCAGCAACTGCACCGGAGCGTTTCTGTTGGCGGCAGCAGGGTTGCTGGATTATCGCCAGGCAACGACGCATTGGGGCTTCAGCAATCCTTTTCGAGAGCAGTTTCCAGCCGTGGATCTCCAGCCGCAGAAACTGGTGACGGTGGATGGTCCGGTTGCTTGCGCCGGCGGCGGGATGGCGTGGTGGGATCTCGGGGTGTACCTGGTGGAGCGGTTGGCGGGGCCGCAGGTGGCCCGTGAGTTGGCGAAAGCGTTTGTGATTGATGCCGGGCGAACCAGTCAGGCGCCCTACAGTGCGTTGCAAGCCCGACGCTACCACTCGGACAGCCCTATCCTCGAGATTCAGGATTGGCTGGATGTCCACTTCAGTCAGCCGGTAACACTGACGTCTTTAGCCGCGCTGGGCGGGCTGACTGAGCGCTCTTTGATTCGTCGGTTCAGGCAGGCGACTGGCGATACACCCACAGGCTATCTGCAGACGCTTCGTATTGAGGCGGCTCGCCAGCATCTGGAAAATTCGCGGGTTTCCGTGGAGGAGATCACCCGTCTGGTGGGCTATGAAGACGTCAGTTCTTTCAGCCGTCTGTTCCGGAAACACACCGGTATGGCACCGGGTGTTTACCGATCCAGATTCGGACGCTGAACTCGGCCCGAACGATTGTGGCCCGGGTTATGCTTGGAATTCATCAGAAGGCCAGGTTTTGCCTGGCAACGTAAAGAATACCGACGGGTGTACATATGGGGAGGTCCGCCATGAACGCACCGATCAAGCAAAACCAGGCCAACATTCTGAACCGCCTGTACGACATGAAGCGCAAGCAACTTGAGCATGCTCTGCAGCAAGGCTATAGCCTGAGGTGTCAGGTGCTGGAAGCTGAGGCAGAAGCCATTTCCAACGCACTGAAGTCCGTTCGGTAGCCACTGCCTCAGCCGGCAACTGGGTGCCCTTTGTTGTCACCTGTTGCCGTTTTGGGCCGGGTTCAGATCCTTGCTGCCACTTCGGTGCCCTGCCGGATGGCGCGTTTGGCGTCCAGTTCTTCCGCGATATCTGCTCCACCAATCAAGTGCGCTTTAACACCAGACTCCGCAAGCTGATCAAACAGTTGCCGGAAGGGTTCCTGGCCGGCGCAGATAATCACATTGTCCACCGGTAACACCCTGCTCTCCTGAGCTTTGCCGTTTTTGTCCGTCAGCGTGATGTGCAAGCCTTCGTCATCAATGCGGTCGTAGCTACAACCTTTTAGCATTTCAACCTCACGGTGTTTCAGACTGTTCCGGTGAACCCAGCCCGAGGTCTTGCCCAGACCACCACCGACTTTGCCGGTTTTCCGCTGCATCAGATAGATCTTGCGCGGCGATGGGGTCGGCTCCCGTTCCGCCAGGCCGCCGGGACCGTCAAAGGTTGGACTAACGCCCCACTCCGCCTGCCAGGCCGCAACGCTGACTTGTTCACCCTCCGGGTGCTGGCTGAAGTCATGAGTCAGGAATTCGCTGACATCAAAGCCGATACCGCCAGCACCAATCACCGCCACCGTTTTTCCGACTGGTTTGTTGTGACGAAGTACATCGAGATAACCGAGTACTTTCGGATGGTCTATACCCTCGATCTTTGGTGTTCTGGGTTTCACACCGGTAGCAATGATGACATCGTCGAATCCTTGGTCCGCCAGCTCAGCTGCCTCGATGGGAGTGTTGAGCTTCAGCTCGATATCCAACAACTCGATCTGACGCTGGAAATAACGCAGTGTTTCGTAAAACTCTTCTTTACCCGGGATGCGCTTGGCGTAGTTGAACTGCCCGCCAATTTTGTCGTCGGCTTCAAACAGTGTCACCTTGTGACCTCGCTTCGCCGCCGTCGTCGCCGCAGCCAACCCTGCAGGACCAGCGCCTACGACGGCTACGCGCCGCACCACCGGCGCGACTGTGAGCACCAGTTCTGTTTCATGACAAGCCCTGGGGTTTACCAGACAAGAGGCTCGTTTGGCCTGGAAAGCATGGTCCAGACAGGCCTGATTGCAGGCGATGCAGGTATTGATTTCATCACTGCGACCTTGCTCGGCCTTGCGCACGAATTCGCTGTCGGCCAATAAGGGCCTGGCCATGGAAACCATGTCCGCTTTGCCGGCAGCAAGAATCTCTTCGCCTTTCTCAGGTGTGTTGATGCGATTGGTGGTGCAGATCGGGATGCCCACCTCACCGTAAAACTTGGCGGTCACGTCCGCAAAACCGCCGCGAGGCACCGAGGTCACAATGGTGGGCACTCTGGCTTCGTGCCAGCCAATGCCGGTGTTGATGATCGTGGCACCCGCCTGCTCGATGGCCTTACCCAAGCGTCACAACCTGGTCCCAGGTCTGGCCGCCCTCTACCAGATCGAGCATGGACAGCCGGTAGATAATAATGAACTCGGGCCCAACCGCCTCACGCATGCGCCGGACGATTTCTACCGGCAAGCGCATCCGGTTTTCAAAGGGCCCACCCCATTTGTCGGTGCGTTTGTTGGTGCGTTCGCACAGGAACTGATTGATGAAATAGCCTTCGGAACCCATCACTTCAACGCCGTCGTAGCCGGCGAACTTCGCCAGCTTGGCGGCGCTGACAAAATCGTTAATCTGCCGTTCAACGCCCTTGGTGGACAGAGCCCGAGCCTTGAATGGGCTGATCGGTGCCTTGGTCGCAGAGGCAGACACAATCAACGGCTGGTAACCATAACGCCCGGCATGCAGCAACTGCATGCAGATCTTGCCACCCGCTTCATGGACAGCGCCCGTGACGTGGCGATGCAGCAGCGCGGTACCCCGGTTATTCATGGTCGACGCCAGCGGCGCCAGTTGCCCCACAAGGTTGGGCGAGTAGCCACCGGTGACCATCAGGCCAACACCGCCTTCGGCACGCTCCGCAAAATAACGGGCAAACTTGTGAATATTCCAGAAGCGATCCTCAAGGCCCGTGTGCATGGAACCCATCAGCACCCGGTTTTTGAGTTCGGTGAAGCCAAGATCGAGTGGTTTCAGCAAGTTGGGGTATGTCGAAGCCATGATAGAAGTCGCCCGAGTCTGATGAATGAAGACCGCAAAAGGTTAGCACACCCTACTACGACTAAGGTATGACCTGTCTACGTCCTGCTTATTTATAGCCGTTTCGGGCAGACACCTTGTGCCGCACGGTTTGCCTTGCCTTTGATCAATCTGTCAGATAGTCTTTCTGGCGCCTTTAAAGGTAGAAACCATAGCTATTGCCTATCAACCAATATCCTGCACCCACGCGACAGTATATCGTTCAGGTGCCAAAACGGAGCTTTGACGCGCATGCTATTGGCTGTGTTATCCGGCTTTTTGCTGGCTCTTTTCGCGCCCCTTCTGCACCGGGTCGCAGGAAAATACATCGGTTGGTTGCTCAGCTTGCTGCCGGCGAGCCTCGCGGTTTACTTCAGCACGTTTCTGTCGCAGGTTCAGGACGGACCACTTCTGCTGGAATACCAATGGTTACCGGGGCTTGGCATCTCACTCAATTTCCTGGTTGATGGCCTGTCCCTGACCTTTGCCTTGCTGATCAGCGGGATCGGAACCTTCATTCTGATCTATGCGGGCTCTTATCTGGCAGGACACAAATACCTGGCCCGGTTCTTTGTCATCATGTTGTCGTTCATGGCGTCGATGCTGGGACTGGTGCTGTCAGACAACCTCATCACCCTCTTTGTATTCTGGGAATTGACCAGCATCACCTCTTACATGCTGATCGGTTTCAACCATGAAGACCTGGAGGCCAGAAAGTGTGCGCTGCAAGGTTTGTTTGTGACGGTGGCCGGTGGTTTGGCACTGATGGCGGGCCTGATCATGCTGGCGATCATGACCGACAGCTATTCGCTGTCTGCCATTCTGGCCTCAAGCGATCCGATCCATCAGCATGTATTCTACACCGGTGCCGTGCTGTGTCTGTTGGCCGGCGCGTTTACCAAATCGGCACAGGTTCCTTTCCATTTCTGGCTGCCCAACGCTATGGCTGCGCCAACGCCCGTTTCGGCGTTTCTGCATTCGGCAACCATGGTCAAAGCAGGCATCTACCTTATGGCGCGCCTCAATCCTGCCCTGGGTGAGGGTGAGCTATGGACCATGATGCTGATGGGCTTTGGTGCCGTCACCATGCTGACCGGCGCCTGGTTTGCCTTCAGCAGTACCGGCATCAAGAAAGTCCTGGCCTACTCTACCGTGATGGCGCTGGGCACACTGACGATGCTGATAGGCGTCGGCACCGAACTGGCCATGACCGCGTTTATCTGCTTTCTGGTCGCCCACTCCTTATACAAGGGCGCGCTGTTCATGCTGGCCGGCGCCCTGGATCATGAAACCGGCACCAAAGACATCACGCGCATGGGCGGGCTGCGCAAGTCGATGCCGGTGACTGCCACCATCGCGGTATTTGCGGCTCTGTCGCTGGCCGGCCTTCCACCCCTGTTCGGATTTATTGCCAAAGAACTGATGCTCGAGGCACTGCTTGACGCTCCGCTCTGGAGCAGCCTGCTGCTGGTTGCAACCGTCACTTCTGCCATCCTGATCGTGGGCGTTGCCGGGCTGGTGGCCATCAAGCCGTTCTTTGGCGCCCCGGGCAACACGCCGAAAGCACCCCATGAGGCACCTTTCGGCATGCTTGTCGGGCCTGCCGTGCTGACCATCATTGCACTCGCGTTTGGCTTGATGCCGTTTATCCCGGAAAACGTCCTGTTCAAGGCAGCGGTCGCGTCGGTCCATGGCACGCCAGTGGATTTCCATCTGGCACTCTGGCATGGCATCAATATGCCGCTGATTCTGTCTGGTGTCAGTCTGGTGGTTGGTCTGCTGCTATTCCGTGCCTGGCCCAGCATTCAGCCTGGCCTCAACGCGGTCAACTTCGCGGGCAGCCGCGTTGGCCCGGAGGCAGGCTACTTCAAAGTGATGGAGTGGATTACCGTGGTTGCCAGCTGGCAGACCAGGCTGCTGCAAAATGGCGTTCTGGGCATTTATATGCTGGTGCTGGTGGCAGTCACTTTCGGACTGGCCGGCTACACCATGCTGGACCAGTACGGAGTGCACTTTACGCTGAATCTGGCCGACAGCCATTTCTATGAATGGGGCATCGCCCTGTTGCTGGTCGCCTCAGCCGTCTTTGCCAGCGGCACGCACTCGCGGCTTGGATCCGTTGCATCCATGGGCGTGCTGGGCTTCGGCGTGGCACTGACCTTCATACTGTTCAGCGCGCCGGATCTCGGGATAACCCAGTTGCTGGTAGAAACCCTCACGGTCATCCTGCTGGTTCTGGTGTTGTTCAAACTGCCTGAATTCGTCAACCTGTCAACGCCGTTCCAACGCTACCGTGATCTCGCGGTGTCCGTGTTTGCCGGCGTCGTCATCACACTGATGATGCTTGCGGTGCTCGACATCCAGTACTTCGAGAGCATTTCAAGCTACTACGTCGAGAACAGCGCGCCACTGGCCTATGGCCGGAACATCGTGAACGTGATTCTGGTGGACTTCCGGGCACTGGATACCCTGGGTGAAATCTTTGTACTGTCACTCGCGGCCCTGGGTGTGCTGTCGATGCTGAAACTGAAAGCGGAGGATCAGCATAAACCATGAAATCCAACACCATGATTCTGCACACTGCGGCGCTGTTGATCATGCCGCTGCAGTTGATGTTCTCGATCTTCCTGCTGTTCCGGGGCCACGACGAGCCAGGCGGTGGCTTTATTGGTGGCCTGGTTGCCGCCGGAGCTTTTGTCCTTTACGCCTTCGCCTTTGGCGCCGAGGCTGCCCGCCGGATTCTGCGGGCAGGCCCCAGAGACCTTCTGGGTGCCGGCCTGTTGCTTGGCCTGGCCTCGACCTTGCCGGCACTGTTTTCCGGCCAGCCCATGCTCACTGCCCATTGGTGGGAGTTGCCTTTGCCCGGCGGTGACTATTTGAAGCTTTCTACCCCCCTGATTTTCGACATCGGGGTCTACTTTGCGGTGCTCGGAACCATCATGACCTTTGTGATCGGCCTGATGGAGTCTGAAGAGTGACCCGCGATTCAGAGCAAACACCCGGAGGATCTCTATGGAGAGCCTGATGGCTTACGTGGTGGGTATTATGTTCACCGCAGCGTTCTACATGATGCTCAGGCGTTCAATCGTCAAACTGGTCATCGGCCTGATGATCCTGAGCAACGCAGCTAACCTGCTGATTTTTGTGGTATCCGGCATGACGCGCGGCGCGCCCCCGTTAATTCCGGAAGGTGCCAGCGGCCCGGCCGGCATTGTTGCTGACCCCTTACCCCAGGCGTTGATCCTGACGGCAATCGTGATTGCCTTTGGCGTACTGGCCTTCGCAGTGGTTCTTATCCGCCGTGCCTATGAAGTGGTAGGAACCGATGACCTGGACCAAATGAAGGATACGGACACTTGAGCCCGGAACTGATTCTTCCTGTACTGATCCCGCTGACTGCCGGTGCGTTGTCTTTATCGCTCTGGCGCTCGGTTCGCTATCAGCGCATTCTGGCGGTACTGGCCAATATTTTGCTGCTCTGGAGCGGCATCTGGCTGCTGATGTCTACCACTGAGCATGGCTTCGTCACCATGCAGATGGGCAGCTGGCCAGCGCCCTTCAGCATCGTCTTTGTCGCCGACGTACTGGCTGCCATCATGATTGTATTGACCGGCATTATCGGTCTGGCGATTGCGATTTACTCACTTGCGTCGACCCCGCGCGGGCATGAGAAGTTCGGCTATTATCCGCTGATGCATCTGTTGCTGGCCGGTGTCGCCGGTTCTTTCCTGACTGGCGACATCTTCAACCTTTTCGTCTGGTTTGAAGTGATGCTGCTGGCATCGTTCGCCCTGCTGACCCTCGGCGGCGAGCGGGCTCAGATGGAAGGCGCCATTAAATACGTCACCCTCAACCTGTTCTCATCGGCAATCTTCCTGTCGGCCGTTGGCCTGCTCTACGGCATGGTTGGCACCCTGAACATGGCGGATATCGCCCAGAAAGTCAGCCAGGTGGAAGATCCGGGAATGATTACCGTGGTGGCCATGATGTTCATGGTCTCGTTCGGCATCAAGGCGGCGGCATTTCCTCTGTTTTTCTGGCTTCCGGCTTCTTACCATACGCCTCAGGTTGCTGTATCGGCGCTGTTTGCCGGTCTGCTGACCAAAGTCGGCGTGTATGCCCTGTTCCGGATGTTCACACTGATATTCACTCAGGATGTCGACTACACCCACAACATTCTGCTGTGGGCGGCCACACTGACCATGCTGACCGGTGTGCTGGGCGCGGCTGCTCAGTTCGAGTTCCGGCGCATCCTGTCGTTCCACATCGTCAGCCAGATCGGCTACATGATGCTCGGGCTCGCTCTGTACACACCCTTGGCCATCATTGGTGGTGTGTTCTACATCATGCACCACATCATCGTTAAGACGAACCTGTTCCTGGTCAGCGGCTTTACTTACCGTCTGCTGGGCAGCTATGAACTCAAGAATCTTGGCGGCGTCTACAAGTACCGTCCGCTGCTGGCTGTGTTGTTCCTGATTCCCGCGCTGTCACTGGCGGGCATACCGCCGCTCTCGGGCTTTTTTGCCAAGTTTGTGATCATCCGCGCCGCGCTGGAAGCCGAAGCCTATCTGGTGACCTTTGTTGCCCTGCTGGTGGGACTGCTCACGCTTTACTCGATGATCAAGATCTGGGCTGAGGTGTTCTGGAAGAAAATTCCGGATCACGTACACAACACCGAAGAGCTCAAAGGCAAGCTGAATGAGAAGCACGCCTGGGCCTATTACGTCCCCATGGTTAGTCTGGCCATCTGCACCTTGATCATCGGTCTTTATGGCCAGCCAATCTATGAATTGGCAGAAATGTCGGCCAAGCAGCTGATGAACCCGCAACTGTATATCGAGGCGGTGTTAGGAGGTAATCAGCCATGATCGGATTTTTCTGGAACGTCTGTCTGGCGCTGGCCTGGGTTGCCCTGAGCGGATCGTTTACCGCCTGGAACCTGCTTGCCGGCCTGATCTTCGGCTATCTGGCACTGATGGTGCTGCAGAAGCATGTTCCGGCGCTCAAGGGGTATTCGCGCCGGCTGCCCAGGCTGATTTCGTTTTCCCTGTTCTTTATCAAGGAGCTGGTCAAGGCGAACTTCCGGGTCGCTTACGACGTCGCCACGCCGGTCTGGTACATGAAGCCCGGCGTGATCGCCTATGAGATGGAAGCACACAGTGATGCCGAAATCATGTTCCTGAGCAGTTTCATCTCCCTGACCCCCGGCACGTTAAGCCTGGACGTCTCGGATGACCGGCGAGTGCTCTATATTCATGCCATGTTCCTGCAGGATGAGGAGCAGTTGCGCAAGGATCTCAAGGAACTTGAGTTCCGGATACTGAAGATCATGCGCTGAGGAGCTGAAGCATGCTGAGTGTTGTTATCAATATTGTCTATTTCATGCTGTCGGTGGCGCTGCTATTTGCGTTTATCCGGCTGACCAAAGGGCCATCGCTGCCCGACCGTGTGGTATCCCTGGAACTGATTGCCTCCATCGTGGTCGGTTATGTAGGCGTCCATGCCATTGACACCGGGGTCTCGAGCCTGCTGGATGTCGCCATCGTTATTGCACTGACGGCGTTTCTGACCGCTGTTGGTTTTGCCCGCTTCCTGGAGCGAGGAGGACGCAAGAGTGAGTGAACTGATTGTTTCCATACTGCTGCTGACCGGTGCCGGCTTTATGATTCTGGCGGCGGTCGGCATCCTTCGGCTGCCGGATCTGCCTACACGGATGCATGCCTCCACCAAAGCCGGCGCCATGGGTGCGATGATGACTATGGCTGGCGTGGCGATGCACTTTGCCGATGTCGTCGTGTTTACCCGGGCCTTCGCCATTGTTATTTTCATTCTGATCACTGCTCCCATCGCGGCCCACGTTATTGGTCGCGCTGGTTATTTCCTGGGCACACCTCTATGGGAAGGCACCATAAAGGATGAACTGAAAGACAACTACGACGAAAAAACTCACAGCCTTTACAGCGGCTTTGAACCCGCACCGGAAAGCGTCATCCCGCCCACGCACAAGAAGCGAAGCGAGGATGACGAAGATTGAATCAATAAAAACAACCATTCATCAGACGTCGAAGAGGTGGACATCATGGCAAAAACCCGCATTCTCCCAGCGGCCGAAAACGCTCACCAATACCCCCTCCTGATCAAACAACTCCTGCTGTCCGGTCCCCGCTACAATCCGGACCAGGAAATCATCTATGCTAACCGAAGCAAATACACCTACACCGATCTTGTAGAACGCATCCACCGTCTGGCCAATGCTCTGACCGACGCCGGCGTGAAAGCCGGTGATACGGTGGCGGTGATGGACTGGGACACGCCACGCTATCTGGAGTGTTTCTTCGCCATTCCCATGATCGGCGCCATCCTTCACACCGTTAACGTACGACTGTCGCCCGAGCAGATTGTGTACACCATGAATCATGCTGAAGACGACGTGGTGCTGGTGCACGATGACTTCCTGCCGATCATCGAAGGCGTCAAAGACGAGATCAAGACCGTCAAGACCTGGATTCAGTTGACCGACAACGACGCCGCAAAAGCGACGTCGGTAGATACTATCGGTGACTACGAAGCCTTGCTGGCCGAAGCCGACAACCAGTTCGATTTCCCGGACTTCGACGAGAACAGCGTTGCCACCACCTTTTACACCACCGGCACCACCGGCAACCCGAAAGGCGTGTACTTCAGCCACCGACAGCTGGTGCTGCACACCCTGGTGATGACCGGCACGGTGGCCTCGTTCGACGAAATGCCGCTGCTGCGCTCGTCTTCGGTGTACATGCCGCTGACTCCGATGTTCCACGTCCACGCCTGGGGCGTGCCCTACGCCGCCACCATGATGGGCATCAAGCAGGTCTACCCTGGCCGTTACGAGCCAGAACTGCTGGTCGACTTGCTGAAAGAACACAAAGTCACTTTCTCACACTGCGTACCCACCATCATGCAGATGATGATGGCCACCGAATCCATCAAGACCGCCAATCTGAACAACTGGCACGTGCTGATCGGCGGTAGCGCACTGACCAAGGGTCTTTGTGATGCCGGCGCCAGGCTTGGCATCAAGATGTACACCGCCTACGGTATGTCTGAAACCTGTCCATTGCTGAGTGCGTCTCACCTCAAGCCGGAAGACATGGAACTGCCGCTGGAACAGCAGACCGCGATCCGGGTGAAAACCGGCATTGCCGCGCCGCTGGTCGAGCTGGAAATCGTCGACCCCGACGGCAACCCGGTGCCCCACGACGGCGAAGCCAAAGGCGAGGTAGTGGCTCGCTCGCCCTGGCTGACACAGAGTTATTTCAAAGAACCGCAAAAAGGCGAAGACCTGTGGCAGGGTGGCTGGCTACATACCGGCGATGTCGCATCCATGGAGCCCGACAACACACTGACCATCAAAGACCGCATCAAGGATGTGATCAAGACCGGTGGTGAATGGCTGTCGTCACTGGACCTGGAAAACCTGATCAGCCAGCACCCGGCCGTCGCCGGCGCCGCCGTGGTCGGTGTGCCGGACGAGAAATGGGGTGAGCGGCCTTACGCCCTGGTCACCCTGAAGCCTGGCGAAGACGTGTCGCTGAAAGATATCCAGCAGCACCTGAGCAAGTTCGTTGAGAGTGGCGACATCAACAAGTGGGCCATTCCTGAACAAATCGACTTTGTTGAGGACATTCCCAAGACCAGTGTTGGCAAGATCAACAAGAAGCTGATTCGGGATCAGTTGAAAGACTGATAAACCCACAAACAAAAAAGCCGGCAGTTGCTCCCAACTGCCGGCTTTTTTATGGCCATGAATTAAATCCCGGCAAACGCAAAATCCACCTCAGGCTTTCGCCCGTCAACGATGTCGGCCAACGCCGCCGCCGAGCCACAGGAGTGAGTCCAGCCCAACGTCCCGTGGCCAGTGTTCAGGTACAGATTGGTGAAATGGCTTTTACCAATATAAGGCACATTGGACGGCGTGGTCGGCCGCAGTCCGGTCCAGAACTCCGCCTTATCCCACTCGCCGGCCTCTGGCATGATCTCGGCCGCTCGGCGAACGATTGCGCGGCATCGGGTGTAGTTCAGATCGCGGCTGTAGCCGTTCAGTTCAGCAGTTCCCGCCACGCGCATCCGGTCGCCCAGCCTTGAATACACCAGCTTGTATTCATCGTCCGTCAGGCTGACGTTGAAGGCAGCCTCATGGCTCTTGACCGGCACCGTGATCGAGTAGCCCTTGGCCGGGTAGATATTCAGGAACAAGCCTAGCCTTCGGGCCAGCACAGCACTGAAACTCCCAAGGCTCAGAACATAACTGTCGGCTCTCAGAGTTTGATGCCGGCCTTCCCTGAGCACCTGAACACCCAGTATGCGATCGCCGGCCCGGTCGAAATCCAGCACCTCTGTGCCATACAGGAACTCCACCCCCGCCTCCTCACAGCGACGGGCAAGGGCCTGGGTGAACTTTCTGGCATCACCGCTCTCGTCGTCAGCCGTGAAGGTTGCCCCGGCAATACGACGGCGTATCGGGGCCAGCGCGGGCTCCAGCTCGACCGCGCGCTCGGCGTCAATCACCTGCCGGTCACAACCCAGATCCCGCATGATGCGAGCCGGCTCCAGAGCCGCATCAAACTCTTCAGGATTGGTATAGAAATGCAGAATGCCTTTTTCCAGATGGTCGTAATCCAGATTGGCTTCTTTACGCAACGCCTGCAAACGGGACCGGCTGTAGGTGCCCAGGTTGACCATCTGACGAATATTGTAGGCGGCTTTCGCAGAGGTACACTGAGTCAGAAACGACAGTGCCCACCGCCACTGGTACACGTCGAGCCGTGGACGAAACAACAGCGGCGCATCGGGCCGAAACAGCCACTTCATGACTTTCAGAGGGGCCGACGGATTGGCCCAGGGCTCCGCATGAGACACCGAAACCTGACCACCGTTGGCATAACTGGTCTCCAGACCCGACAAGCTCTGGCGATCAACGACGGTAACCTGGTGACCCTGTGCCTGAAGATACCAGGCCGTAGTCACACCAACGACCCCAGCCCCCAGTACCAGTACCTGCATGCCTCACTCCCCTCGAGAATCTACGGTTGATCGAACGTCAGCCACCCGCCCGTTTGACGGTCCATCCTTTCTGCTGGAGCAGAGGCACCAGAATATCCCGCTGATCGCCCTGAATCTCCACCACGCCGTCTTTTACTGTACCACCTGTGCCGCATTTGGCTTTTAGCACTTTGGTGTAGGCCTTCAGTTCGTTGTCATCCAGCGGTATGCCTGTAATCAGCGTAACGCCTTTGCCTTTTCGGCCCTTGGTTTCACGGCTTACCCGCACCACGCCATCTCCGGCCGGCCGGGCCGGTTGCCCGCAAACGCAGTCGGCAACCGGATTACGGCATTCAGGACACATCCGGCCCTGCTCTGTGGAAAAGACCAGACCGCCTTCTCGCTTCTTCATACCCATCAATGAGATCCCGCCTGATGATCAGTTCACGCCCGGAGGGTATTTCGAAAACATCTCGGAGACAACCTCATCAATCAGCTTGCGACGGGTTTCCGGAGACTGGTTTTCGTTCAGATAGCGCCGACTGGCAGCACGCCAGATAACCTCAGAATTTCGACGATCAGCCAGCTCGATCACCAGCTTGCCCTCGGTGATTTCTCTGACCGGTGGCGGTGCAGACACCCCCCAGCCAAAATTACCGCGACCAAAACCGAAGCCGAGACCAACACCCACCTGCTCCAGCCGGTCCTCTGGCACGATCTGCCAGCTGATCAACAGGTCTGCCTCGGTATCCGCTGTCTGTTTCAGGGCCTTACGGTTGAGTTCACGCTCAATTGCAGTACGAACCCTGGCATCGTCCAGCGAGGTCACCCCACTGTCTTGTTGCGAAGGCGCATAAGCCCAACTGGTGTAATTACCAAACACCGTCGCGGAATTGTAATCCGTGACCACATTACTGGCACACCCCGCCAAAACGGCGACCATGGCAGCGATTAGCAGAATACGCATAGGTTTTCTCCCACAAGGTAGGTTCTTGTTTTCAGTATACGCCCCGCAACGAGGGTTCGGCTCGCCACGTGGGTCAGGTTTCAAAACGGTAATCCAGCTTCTGGGCATCACAAAACGCAGCGAATTCACTTTGCCTGGTTTCTGGCAACGAAACCAAGGCATCGACCCTGGCACTGTAATCAATTGAGTCGACGATGCCCTCGTGCCCTTCACACCAGTGCCTCAGGGGCTGTTCATCAGCAAAATCAAGCCCGACCCGGGCCTGCACCCGAGCCTGCTGTATCACACGAGACACGTCAGAAAGCACACTTTCGGCGGCACCGGCATAAGCGCGCACCAAACCGCCTGCGCCCAGCTTGATACCGCCGAAATAGCGAATCACGATCACCAACACATCGCCCATATCCTTGTGCTGAATAACATTCAGAATGGGTTTGCCGGCGGTACCTGAGGGCTCACCATCGTCATTCATCGCGGCCTCTGCCGCCGAACCCGGCCGGCCAATCTGGTAGCCCCAGCACACATGGCGAGCGTCCGGATAATCCTTATGCGCCTCGGCCACGCGCTCCCGCACTTCATCCCGGCTTCCGACCGGGTATACCCGGGCAATAAAACGGCTCTTCTTCACTTCCGTTTCTCGCTCAAGGTATCCTGCAGGGATCGGGTAATCTTTGTTCATGAGGCACCCTATGACATCCGACGACAATGACAACCAAAAGCCCGGCACCGCCAGTCCGGCAAAAATCCGAAAAGCCGCCTGTGGCATTCGCTATGATGAAGACGAATTACAGGAAGGCATCGATTTTTCCTCCGCCGTTCATCTTAAACCGGATGACGAGGAGGCCGAGCCAGAGCACCCCACGCCGCCCGCAAAAAATCATCAGCCGCCGATAAAAATCGGTAACTGGATGGTGACCTGCAATCCGCCGTCCGGCCGATTGCCCGCCACAATAGTGCCATCGTGGGCATTGACGATGTCGCGGGCAATGGCCAGACCAAGCCCCCAGCCTTTGCCACCTCTGGACTTGTCGGCACGAAAGAACGGCTCGAACAGGTGCGACAACAGATCATCCGGTGCTCCCGGACCTTCATCTGCCACAACCACCTCAATGCGCTCCGCAACCGTCGACAGCGACACCTTGATGGCTTTTCCCGGCGGGGTATGGTCCAGGGCATTCTGCAACACATTGTCGAAGGCGCGCTGTAACAGGCCGGCATCGCCCAATACCGAAATAGCCCTTGTGTCATCAGCCGCGACCAGGTTGCAGTCGACACCCCGATGCTCGGCGTAGTCGGCCGCATCACCCAGTACCCGATTTATCAGCACCAGTGGTTTAACCGGCTCTCGCCCGATAGAACCGCCATTCTCGGAAACCCGATACAGAGTCAGAATCTGACCTGTCATGGTTTCCAGCCGTTCATTCTGGCGCAGGATACTATCCATCAGTGCCCTGTCGGCACCCGCGTCGCTGGCCAGCTCAATCGCCACCCGCTGCCGGGCCAGCGGCGTTCTCAAATCATGGGAGATATCCCGCAACAGATGGTTCTGCCGATCCAGCAACTGGCACAAACGATCCGTCATGGCGTTGAAGGCGGTGGCCAGCTGTCCCACCTCATCGCGACGACGGGCAATACGGTTGGTTACTCGCAAACCGGTGTCACCCTCGGCAATAGCACGGGCGGTGCCCTCCATGTGCCGGAGCGGCCGGGAAACCAGTCGGGCGATCCACCAACATGCCAGGGAGATCAGAATAAACGCCAGGCCGAATTCGACAAATCGGAACAACCGGGGGTCCAGCCACCCCTCTCCGCCCATTCGCGGCCAGGCCACTAGCTGAAAGCCTTCATCCAGATCAATCACGGCCGGTTTGTTGGGATACCAGCCGGACTGGATACGCTCACGAATATTGCGGGGCAGACGGTGTTGCCCCTGCTCTTTCTCGATGAGCATCAGGTGCAGCTGAAGTCGCTCCCCTTCCGCCCGAAGAAATCGCCACATTTCACCGCGGTTATCCTGAATGCGCAGATCCAGCGCCTCCCGAGCGACTTCGTGCAAGCCTACCTGGCGTTCAATGGCCTGACGCTCCCGGTCAAGCAAATAACGGGTTGCCAGGTTGCTGGCAACCACGGTGATTGCCATTGCCAGCCAGATCGACAGAAAAATACGCCAGAACAAGGGGAACATGAATCGTTTCATACCGCCGGCACCCGGTAACTGTAGCCCAGGCCGCGCACTGTCTCGATTCTGGGCGGGTCATCGTTACCCAGTTTTTTGCGAAGATTACTGATGTGCATATCCAGGGTTCGGTCATAGGCCTCGAGCCTTCGGCCCAAAGCCCACTGCATCAAATCGGTTTTTCGCACCACACTGCCGGCATGGGCCAGCAATACCTGCAGCACTTCGTATTCGGTTGCGGTCAGTTCAAGAGGCGTATCGCTCTGATAGATCCGCCGCTGGCCAGGCTCAACCCGAAGGTCACCATAGATACGGCTACCATCCACATCCGTTCTCTGGTCCCAGGCAATTCTGCGCAGTAAAGCCTGCAGCCGTGCAACCAGCTCGCGGGGATTACAGGGCTTGGGAATGTAGTCGTCAGCGCCCACTTCAAAGCCAACAATCCGGTCGGTCTCATCACCGCGGGCAGTCAGCAAGATCACCGGCAGATGGGTCTGGCGCCTGAGCTCACGCAGTACATCCAGACCGTTGATGTCGGGCAACATGATATCCAGAACCACAATATCGCAATCCTGCCCCAACGCCAGCGCCAGACCGTCTTGACCGTTGGCCGCTTCGCGCACGGTGAAGCCCTGATTGGTGAGGTATCTGGCCAGCAGCTCTCTCAGCTCGTCGTCATCCTCAATCAACAATACCCGGTTCTGCATAGTGTTCTCTCATCCGTTGTCCGGCCACAGTCTAGCACGGCCTGTAACCTGTTCTGAGCCCGCCACTTTTTTCTTTACCGAACCTTTACACCCAGCTGACACCATCTGACGGGGCTTCGGCTTAACATGGTTATTAATGAATAACGCCTGACAGGCAAAACAAACCCAAGAGGTAACCACCATGAAAGCAAAAACATCTCTATTCACCGCCGGTGTGCTGATGGCGGCTCTGTTTGCTGCGAGCCCTGCTGCCATGGCTGATCACCACGGCAAGAAACACTCGCACAGCAAGGCAGACAAACAGGAAATGTGTGAAAACATGCGCGAGGGCAAAGGCCGCTACAACCGCGAAGAACGCCGCGCCGAGATGGAGCAGCACCGGGCAGACATGGCCGACCGCTTGCAACTGAGTGACGAGCAACGCGAGATCTGGGACGAGATCCACCAGGAACGCCAGCAGAAGCATCAGGAACGCATGGGCAACTGGCAGCAGAAGATGGAAAAGCACTGCGCTGACATCGAGAAGTGATCACAAGGCGGGTTCTGTCGTATGGTATGAAGGTCGTTAACAGAGTCTGAATACCATCATGGCAGAATCCGCTTCATTCGAGATTACCCTGGAAACCTGCGCCAGCATTGCTGATATTCCCCAACAGGACTGGCAACGACTGGCCGGTTGCAGCCAACCTTTCCTGCGTTACGAGTTCTTTCAGGCTCTGGAAAGCTCGGGCTGCACCGTTCCAGAAACGGGGTGGACGCCCAGCCATCTGATTTTCCGGATAAACGGCGAAATCTGTGGCCTGGCACCCGGCTACCTGAAAACCCATTCCATGGGTGAGTACGTGTTCGACTGGGGTTGGGCCGACGCATACCAGCGCCACGGTCTGCCCTACTATCCCAAGCTCCTGATAGCCGTGCCGTTTACCCCTTCCCAGGGTTCCAGGTTGCTGCTCAGCGATGCGCTCAGAGCGAAATTAACGCCTCAGCTGCTCGACGATCTTCTGACCCGACTGACCACACAGATCGGTGCTCACTCCTGGCATCTACTGTTCCCGAACAAGGCAGATCAGGCCCTGCTGCATCATGACCAGGAATTGCACCGCATCGGCTGCCAGTTCCACTGGCACAACCGGGACTACCAGAGTTTTGATGATTTCCTCGGGGTGCTCACCTCTCGCAAACGGAAATCCATTCGCAAAGAACGGCGCCAGGTCGCCGACCAGGGTATCCGCTTTCGCCACGTTCACGGGCGGGATATCTCAGATCAGGCACTGTCAGCCTTTTACGTTTTTTATCAAGCCACGTATCTGAAACGGGGCCGGCCGCCCTATCTCAACAAACAATTCTTCGAACAGCTCAGAGAGGCCATGCCGGAGCATCTGCATCTGATTTTGGCGGTGCAAGAAGGCGAGATGATTGCCGGAGCACTGTTCCTGGCCGGTGAAGATACGCTCTACGGCCGTTACTGGGGGTGCCTGGAAGAATACAATCACCTGCATTTTGAAACCTGTTACTACCAGGGCATCGAGCTGGCGCTGACACTGGGACTTCAGCACTTTGACGCCGGCGCACAGGGCGAGCACAAACTGGTGCGCGGGTTCGAGCCCATACTCACGCACTCCTGGCACGGTATTCTGCACCCGGGGTTCAGAGAGGCGATTGCCGACTTTACCCGGGAAGAAGCAGACCATGTGGCAGGTTATTTCGAGGATGCCGAGGCGGCGTTGCCATTCCGACAGCAAGAGCAGGATTAAGCTCTATACTGAAACACCGGAACAGGAATTCGACGGAGGTCGAACGCCATGGATACAGGCCAGCTTTGGAATCTATTGTCATCAGACAACCTGCCGCTTCTGCTCGCGGCCGGTGCGCTGCTATTTGCCCTGATCGCCATCTTGCTCAGTACGGGCTCCCGTCGGCGACACCAGGAGCAGATCGCAACCTTGCGGGAGCGTTCTGACACGCTTTGGCGCGAGGTGGACGACATCCGGGTAGCGCAGTTCAACCACACAAGCGACTCAGCGGCTCCGGCACACAGTTCTTCTCCGTTGGACGAAGCCCGTTATCAAACTGAAAAAGAGGCCTATGACAAAATCTGGCCCCAGATGTGGCATCTGCACGACCGCCTAGGCATGTTCCTGAGGGCAGTCGAGGCTGGCGAGGCGTCAGGCGAATTACGACTGGAAGCCCGGCACGCCGCCCTGGAGGCCCGGAGCCTGCTCAATCGCAACCGGCCGTTCTGCAGTGAAGTCGTCGAAGGACTTTGCACCCGATTCATTGATACCGAAATCAAAGCACACCTGGCTGCCTGCCAGCACCTGGACCTGCTGAAAGACGTCTCTAACGCCTCGTCCAGTCACGACCGGCGGGTACTGCAGGACAAGTGCCACAGCCTGCATGAGGGCGATGCACGGGATCTGATCAATCAACTGGCATCGTCCATCCGTCAGCGAACGATCAGAAGCTCCTGAAGATCCAACCGGTAACCAAGGCTCAAGGTGCAAGTGATCCGGAACTTACCTGAATGGGTAGAGTCACTGTAGTCTCCTCAATACGGACACGGCCTATGACGCGATTATTGAAATACACCGGCTGGTTTATGGGTGCGCTATTACTGCTGCTATCCGGCCCGATTCTGCTGGCCGCGAACGGTGCCCAGCCAGAACGTAACAGCTGGCAAACCGCGACCCGGGAAAGCGCGGGTATCGCGCCCGACCCGGCGCAGGTTCACGAGGCGATCGTGCAGGTCTACGGCGCCCGCGCCTGGAGCTGGCGTGGCTATTTTGCGGTGCATACCTGGGTGGCCACCAAGGAAGAAGGGGCCGACCAGTATCAGGTGCACGAGGTGATTGGCTGGCGCCAACATGTGGTCAGCTCCCGCCCGGACGATCCCGACCGGCACTGGTTCGGCGCCCGGCCCGAGCTCTATGCTGATATTCGCGGAGAACAGGCAAAAGCACTGATTCCGGACATTTACCGGGCGGTCGAGTCTTACCCCTATGCGTCCGAGTATGAAGCCTGGCCAGGCCCCAACAGCAACACCTTTGTGGCCTGGGTGATTCGTGAAACGCCAGATTTAAACGTGGCACTACCCAACCATGCCATCGGCAAAGATTATCTGGGCAATCGAGTAGGTGCTTCAACGCCTGGCGGCGCTGGCTATCAGCTCTCGCTCGGCGGATATTTCGGTGTATTGGCTGGGGTGCGGGAGGGCCTGGAGGTGAACATCCTGGGCCTGTCACTGGGCGTTAACCCTCTGGCCCTTGGCATCAAGTTGCCCGGTCTGGGCGAACTGGCGTTGCGGAATACTAATCCGATGCCGGGATCCACTCCGTAGGTTCGGGAGAACCGGTCGGGTGGGCCTTCCCAAAAATGTGCGTAGTCATGGATGGCGGAGCCAAGCGTACATGGACGTATTCACAGCGTTTTTGGGAAGGCCCACCCGACCGGTTCAGACTCCCAAGCTGCAAATCAGAGCTTTGCGAATTCAAGGTAGCGACTGGCTGCCTGTTTCTTTTCATCCTGGCTGTTCAGCAGGTGCTGACGTAACCGGTCGATGATATTGAGATAGTCATCCAGCGGGGATTTCTTCTTACCCTGCTCCTTGGAAGCCTCAATAAAATCCTGCTGTTTTTCGCGGATCTCATTGAGCTTTTCCAAGGCATTCTGCATGGCCTCAATGCGGGCATCTACCGGACCAGTGCATCGTCAGAATTACCATTGGAACCTGAATTACCATTCGAGTTGCCATTACCTGCGCCATTGTCGCCGCGAAAGCCGAGCGAGGTCGTCTTCCGCTGGAGCCTTCTCCGTGTTCTGTTCAGCCAGGTCCAGTTCTTCCAGTGTGCGGACTTCACCATCGGTCGTCAGGTAAATGCCGGACGCTTTGATCTGGCCAAGCGGCACGCCTTGCGGGTTGGTCAGGGTGAAGCGGTCATCCGCACTGCCCACGTACAGCGCTTGTACACCTACCTCATCCAGCGACCGCAAGGCACCGCCGCCGTCGGCGGTCTGTACCCAGACCGACAGGGATTTGAACACCTCATCGTTGGCGTCGATCCAGCGGTTGCCGTCGTCATCGAAACTGGCCAACTCACCGAAACCGGAGCCGGATTGAGGGCCGAATAATTCGGAGCCGTCGTCCACTTTGCCATTGCCGTTGCGGTCGAACACCAAATAGCCACTGCCGGCTCCCAGGCTGGCAAACTGACTGGTCTGGCCGTTGCCGTTCATATCAAACTCAAACAGTGTATCGGTGAGGCGGGCGGTGGAGGCGCCGAAGTTGATTACCAGAGGGTCGGTGAGCGGTCGCTCCTGGATCTGAACCAGCTCGGAGTATTCATAGGTTCTGGATTGGGACTGACGCAGCGACAGGGTGAAATCAATGGTTTCGCCGTTCTGCAAACTGATGCTGCCACTTGAGGCAAAGCTGCGGCTCTCACTTTCCGAATAGAACATGTACTTGCCAGCTGTAACCGACATGCTGCCCTGGACTTCGCCCACCGCGTCACCACCCAGTGCCGCACGGCTGACGGTCAGAGCTTGCTGGCCCAAGAGAAACAAATCGGCGGATTTCTCGATCAGTTCAGCGCTGGTGAAGGTAGCGGTGCGGTTGTCGCCGTTAACCTGGCTTGCGCTGCTGAAGGCCAGTTGTTCCTGGCTGCTGAAGCGATACGCCGCCTGCCGGAACAGAGACAACTCAGTAGCACCTGCCTGCAGTCCCTGTTGGGGCAAGCCGCCATTTTGCTGGGTAATGCGCAGCTGGGTGCTGTCCATCGCCGATACCTGGCGGGTGCTGTTCTGAAACAGGGAAATCTGACTGGATGAAATCATGGTTTGGCGCCTCCACTAACCTTATGGGGTTAACGGCAACAAACCGGAAAACTTGAGCGGTTTTTAATCAACCCTGAATCAGAAACGTTACCCGAAATAACGCACCAGGGCGGCGGCCAGAAGACCGATAGCAATGGCCGGCAGCGGTTTTCGGATCACCAGCATCGACACACCGGTCGCGACCAGTGCCGCCAGCGCACCCAGATCACCGGAGACCGCCATGGGCACAATGATCGCAATCAGTACCGAGCTGGCCATAGTATTGATAAAGCTCTCGATCCGAGGGCTGATGCGCAGGAACGACATAATGAACACGCCACCGAAGCGGGTCACCAGGGTGGTCAGGGTCATGATGGCAATCAGGCCGAGCACGCCCAGGGTCGTGGTTTCAATGGCCATGGTCGCCCTCCGCCTCTGACTGTTTTTCCTGAGGCTTTGGTTCCAGCCAGAATAAACCGATTACGCCACCGGCAAGCGCGCCGACGACCACGTGCATGTTGGGCGGCAACCACTTCCAGGCCGTCAGCGAGGCAACGCCGGCAACCAGCCAGGCCACCAGCACCCGCGGTGACTTCTTGCCGCCCAGCGCCATCGCAAACAGGAAGCAACCCAACACCATATCGAGACCCAAAGCCTTCGGATTCTGCAACAGACCGCCGAAATACACACCCAGTGCCGTACCCACAATCCAGGCCAGCCAGAGCACCAGTCCACCGCCCAGAATCACCTCAAGGTTGCGCCGGCCGTTCTGATAATCCTGGGCCGATACCGCCCAGTTGGCATCGGTCAGCAGCAACAGCAGTCCGTAACGCCGGCCTGTTGGCACGTCTTTCAGCATGGGGTAAAGCGAGGCACCCATCAGCAAGTGCCGGGAGTTGATGGCAAAAACCACCGCCATCATCGGCAGCACAGACACCTGCGTGCCCCACATATCAACCGCCGCAAACTGCGATGCACCCGCAAACACAGTGGTACTCATAAGAATGGCTTCAAGCGGCGACAGGCCCTTCTGGATCGCGGCCAAACCAAAGGCAGCACCAAACGCCACCACAAACAATGAGATGGGCAATAAGCGAAGAAACTCGAGGCGCACGTTGCGCGACTGAAACTGATATCGATAGGCAGGCATCTATAGAACTTATGACGTAACGCACAAAAACGCGAATAGGTATTAACCGTGACCTGGCAGATTTTTATGCCTGCAAGCTCAATCAGTTACATGAACTAGTCATATTTATCGCCATATTGAGTAGCCATCGATTGTTGACGCTCACGTAAACTTAATCTAGCTTGTTTTCTGTCCAGCCCCACAAGGGCACCCCGGCCAATCCTTCGGGACGGACACTGAAATCGAAACGCCGGCCAAAAGCCGGAACGACAAAAACAAGATAAGCCTACCGCCGAGATCCGGCCAGGTGGGAGAGGATTTCACAATGTCTGATCTTTCACGCCCCCTAACGGGGCTGCGTCCTGTCAGCCTTGACGATGTCTGGGAAAAAGACACCGGCTCTGTCTACATGAACGGCAGCCAGGCTCTCGCAAGACTCCCGCTACTCCAAGCCCAACTCGACCAGCAGAACGGACTGAACACGGCAGGATTTATTTCCGGTTACCGCGGTTCGCCCCTGGGTGGGTTTGACAAAGTCCTCTGGAAAGCCCGGGACTACCTCAGCAAAAAGAACATCCACTTCCTGCCTGGCGTAAACGAAGACCTCGGCGCTACCGCCGTCTGGGGCAGCCAGCAGGTGAATATTTTTGAAGGCGCCAAGTACGACGGCGTGTTCGCACTCTGGTACGGCAAGGGCCCGGGCGTTGACCGCACCGGCGATGTGTTCAAACACGCCAACGCCGCTGGCACCTCCCATTTTGGCGGCGTACTTGCGGTGGCCGGCGATGACCATGCCTGCAAATCGTCCACCCTGCCTCATCAAAGCGACTACGGCTTCATGGATGCTTCCATGCCGGTTCTGAACCCTGCCGGGATTCAGGACATTCTGGATATGGGCCTCTACGGTTGGGCCATGTCCCGCTTCAGCGGTTGCTGGATCGGTTTCAAGGCACTGGCCGAGAACATGGATTCGTCCATCTCAGCCAATCTCGACCTCAGCCGCATCAACATCCGCATCCCTCAACATTTCCAGCTGCCAGAGGGCGGCCTGAATTCCCGCTGGCCTGACAAACCCATGGCGCAGGAAGAACGACTGCAACGTTACAAGCTGGAGGCGGCCAAAGCGTTCTGCCGCGCCAACCGGCTCGACCACACGGTGCTCTACGTCCGCCAGCCGAGACTGGGTATTGTGACCACGGGCAAGGCTTATCTGGATGTGATCCAGGCATTGGCAGATCTGGGCCTGGGGCAGGATGAACGTGAAGTGATCGGACTGACCGTCTACAAGGTCGCGATGCCCTGGCCACTGGAGCCCGAAGGCATTGTCGAGTTTGCCGAAGGCCTCGACGAAATACTCGTGGTGGAAGAAAAACGCGGGCTGATCGAAGACCAGCTCAAAGCCCAGCTTTACAGCTGGCAAGACGCTAACCGCCCCAAGGTAATTGGCAAACGTAACGAGCAAGGTGATGACCTGCTCCCCACGATCGCCGAATTGACCCCGGCCATGGTTGCCCGCGCGATCGCTTCACGACTGGACGGTCGTTTTTGCAACGAGACCCTGCAAAAACGCCTGGATTTCCTGACCGAGAAAGAGAGCAGCCTGGCCAGCCCCCGGGAACGCCTGGAACGCACGCCGCACTTCTGCTCCGGCTGCCCCCACAACACCTCTACTCGGGTACCGGAGGGCAGTCGCGCCCTGGGCGGCATTGGCTGCCATTACATGGCCACCTGGATGGAGCGGGGCACCGACACCTTCACTCAGATGGGCGGAGAAGGCGTCACCTGGCTGGGCCAGGCACCGTTCACGCACCAGAAACACGTGTTCCAGAATCTCGGCGACGGCACCTATTTCCACTCCGGCGTGCTGGCCATTCGCGCCGCCATCGCTTCCGGCGCCAACATCACCTACAAGATCCTGTACAACGACGCCGTGGCCATGACCGGCGGCCAGCCGGTAGACGGCACCCTCACCGTGCAACAAATCAGCCACCAGCTCTACGGCGAAGGCGTGCGTCGCATTGCCGTGGTCAGTGACGATATCGACAAGTACCCGTCCAGAGCCGACTTTGCCGACCGCACTACCTTTCACGATCGCGACGATCTGGATGCCGTGCAACGGGAATTAAGGGACATCGAGGGCTGTTCGGTGATCATCTACGACCAGACCTGCGCCGCCGAGAAACGCCGTCGTCGCAAACGCGGCACTCTCGCCGATCCCGATCAGCGGGTGATGATTCATTCCGACGTTTGCGAAGGCTGTGGCGATTGCGGCATTCAATCCAACTGCCTTTCAATCCTGCCCAAGGAAACCGACGCTGGCCGCAAGCGCACCATCGACCAATCATCCTGCAACAAGGACTTCTCTTGCGTGCGCGGGTTTTGCCCCAGTTTTGTCACCGTGAAAGGCGGCAAACTGAAGAAGCCGGCGGGTGTACGTGCGGATGTGGATTTCCCCGCCCTGCCTGAACCCACACCGGTGACCGGCAATAACCCTTACAGCATTCTGCTGACCGGCGTAGGCGGTACCGGGGTGGTGACCGTCAGTGCCCTGCTGGGCATGGCAGCGCACCTTGAAGGCAAAGGCGTATCGGTGCTCGATCAAGCGGGTCTGGCCCAGAAGTTTGGCGCGGTGGTCAGCCACATTCGGATCAGCGATCATCAGGAAAACATTCACGCCGTGCGCATTCCCGCTGGCGAAGCAGATCTGATGCTGGCGTTTGATCTGATGGTCGCCGCCACCGATGACGCGCTGGCCAAGCTGGATACCCGTTTATCCCGTGCTGTTGTCAACGCCGAGCCGTCCATGCCCGCGGCCTTCACCCGGGACCCGGACATTCAATTCCCCGGTGACTCCATGCAGCAGAGTGTGCGGGAAGCTTGCCGCACCGACGACAGCTGGTTCCTCGACGCCGGCGGCCTGGCCAAGGCACTCATGGGTGACGGCATGGCGGTCAACCTGTTCACCGTGGGCTTTGCCTATCAAAAGGGTCTGCTGCCTTTGAGCGCTGAAGCCATCGAGCGGGCCATCGAACTGAACAAGGTCTCCATCGACAAGAACAAGCAGGCGTTTCTCTGGGGCCGCCGTGCTGCCCACGATCTGGACAAGGTCAAAGGGCTGGCCTTTCCGAAACCTCAAGGCGCCGGCGTGCAGACCGTTCAGGTAATGGAAACCGTCGATCAGCTGGTCGAACGCAACAAAGCGCATCTGACCGAGTATCAGAACGGAGCTCTGGCCAAACGCTACGAAGCTCTGATTCGCAATGCCGAGCAAACCATCAACACCCGGCTGGGCCGAGACCCGATGCTGCTCCGCGCCATCGCCGAAAACTACGCCAAAGTGCTGGCGTATAAAGACGAATACGAAGTAGCCCGCCTGTTCAGCAACGGCAGCTTACGCAAGCAGCTTGAGGCAGAGTTTGAAGGTGAAGTGGAACTGGAATTCAATCTTGCCCCACCGCTGCTGAGTCGCAGCAAACATGGAAATCGCCCCAGAAAGCTCAAATTCGGCCCCTGGATGGAAACCGCGTTTGCCCTGTTGGCGAAAGCCCGGAGCCTGCGGGGCACTCCGCTGGACCCCTTCGGTTACACCGCCGATCGCCGGCTGGAGCGCAAGATCATTCGGGAATACGAGGCGGATGTGGCTTTTCTGCTGAAACACCTGAACCAGAACCACGCCAACGCAGCCCGCAGCCTCGCCTCACTGCCCGCGAAAATTCGCGGCTATGGCCCGGTGAAAGAGCACGCCTACCAGGCAAGCCGAAAGGAGCGCCGCCAACTCGTTGAAGAGCTCGACCCGAATAGCCTGGCCCATCAACAGATCGCCAACGCTGCCGTCTGACCAAAACAACAAATTGCCACGGCAGGCCCCACAAGGGTAGCCGTGGCCATCGAAGAGAGGCAAAACGCCATGAACGTATTCAGCCATCCCGAGTTCGACAACCACGAACACCTGTCGTTTTTCTGTGATCCGGAAACCGGACTGAAGGCCATCGTCGCCATCCACAACACGTCCCGAGGCCCGGCTCTAGGCGGTTGCCGGATGTATCCTTATGCCTGCGACGAAGAAGCCCTGCGCGATGTCTTGCGCCTCTCCCGGGGCATGACCTACAAATCCGCGCTCGCCAATCTCGACCTTGGCGGCGGCAAATCGGTGATCATCGGAGATCCCCGCAAAGACAAAACCGATGCCCTGATGCAAGCCATGGGCCGCCACCTCGAAAGCCTGGGCGGCCAATACATCGCCGCCGAGGACTCCGGTACCAGCGTGCCGGATCTCAAGGTGATGGGTCAGCACACCAGGCACGTAGCCGGCATTGCGGCCCGCCCCGGCTTTGACGGCAAACCCAGCAACGGCGACCCCTCCCCGGCCACCGCATACGGCACCTTTATTGGCCTGCAAGCTGCGGTTCAGCACAAGCTGGGCAGGCATGATCTCACCGGTCTGAAAGTCGCCATTCAGGGCATTGGCAACGTCGGTTTCCGGCTCGCCCAACATCTCAAAGACGCCGGAGCGGAGCTCTGGGTCTATGACATTCACGAAGACAACATGCGCCGGGCGATAGAGCAATTGGGCGCGAAACCGGCGGCCGCTGAGGACATCCTGTACCTGCCGGTCGATGTGGTCGCCCCCTGCGCCATGGGCGCAGTACTGAACGATGACAGCATCGCGCAGCTCAGGGCCACCATTGTCGCCGGTGCAGCCAACAACCTGTTGGCGCACCCAAGGCACGACGCCATGCTGCAGGAGCGCGGCATTCTCTATGCCCCGGACTTCGCCATCAACGCCGGGGGCATCATCGATGTGTTCTACGAGCGCACCGGGGCGACGCCTGAAACAGTGCGCGCCCATGTTGAACGCATTGGCGACACCCTGACCGAAATTTTCAATCGTTCCGACAGGTCGGCCCGCCCGACCGGAGCCATCGCCAATGAGCTGGCCGAGGAACGGTTTCAAAAGCACACCGCTGGTGCCGGGCTGGCGCCTGAGCGGTTGGCATGCGCCGGGTAACCTGACCCCGGCGCGCCTTCCTGGGTAGCTGCAAACGTTTGCAGCTACCCCTTTTTCATTCCTGACAACAACAAGTACCGCAGGAGATTGTCATGTCATCAGATTCAGCCACCTATTCAGGGGCACTTGAAGGCTCCAACGCCAAGCGCGGCCTCTGGTCGTCACGCCTTGCCTTTATCCTTGCCGCCACCGGCTCTGCCGTCGGCCTGGGCAATATCTGGAAGTTCCCCTACGTTACCGGCGAGAACGGCGGCGGAGCCTTTGTTCTGGTGTATCTGCTCTGCATCGCCATCGTTGGCATTCCCATCATGATGGCAGAGGTCATGATCGGCCGCCGCGGTGGCCGCAGCCCGGTTAACAGCCTTCGCCTGATTACCGAACGCGACCGGCTGAAACCAGCCTGGAAACTGGTAGGGGTGGTTGGTGTTCTGGCCGGCTTCCTGATCCTTTCGTTCTATTCGGTGATTGGCGGCTGGGCCATTTCCTATGTCGGTACCACCGCCAGCGGCCAACTCGCCGGCCAGTCTGCGGAGGCGGTTGGCGCCATATTCTCGGGACTGCTCAGCGATCCTGTCACCCTGCTGACCTGGCACACCCTGTTCATGGCACTGGTGATGGTCGTAGTTGCCAGAGGTGTGCGTTCCGGGCTGGAGCGGGCGGTCAGTATTCTGATGCCCGCATTGTTCGTTCTGCTGCTGGTTGTGGTGGGCTATGCCATGACCACCGGGCACTTTGGCCAGGCCGCAGCCTTCCTGTTCCAGCCTGACTTCTCCAAACTCACCACGTCCGGCATCCTGGTCGCCCTCGGCCATGCGTTCTTTACCCTGAGCCTCGGTATGGCGGTGATGATGGCTTATGGCTCCTATTTGCCCAAAAACATCTCCATCGCCAAAACCTCCATCACCGTATCCGTCATCGACACCGGGGTTGCGCTGCTTGCGGGCCTCGCCATCTTCCCGATTGTCTTTGCCAACGGTCTCGAGCCCGGCGCAGGTCCCGGACTGATCTTCCAGACGCTGCCACTGGCCTTTGGCCAGATGCCCATGGGCACCCTGTTTGGCACATTGTTCTTTGTACTGCTGATTTTCGCGGCGTGGACGTCAGGGATTTCGCTACTGGAGCCGATTGTGGAGTGGCTGGAAGAGCAAAAAGGCATGAACCGCGCCGTCAGCACCGTCGCGGCCGGAGCCGTTTGCTGGGCCCTGGGCATTGCCTCGATCCTGTCCCTGAACCTGTGGGCTGATTTCGCTCCGCTGGGCTTCATACCCATGCTGGAGGGCAAGACCATCTTCGACCTGCTGGACTTCTTCACCGCCAACATCCTGCTACCGTTAGGCGGCTTGCTGGTTGCCCTGTTCGCAGGCTGGGTGATGTCGCGCCAGGCCATGGAAAACGAACTGTCGCTGTCACCCGCCATGTTCAATCTGTGGTTCGTGACGGTGCGGTTTGTTACCCCGGTGGCGGTCGCCGTGGTGTTTATCTACAACCTGGCGTAAGCACCTGGGAGTGGGCGTCCGCTGGCCGCCCACTCACTTTCAACCCCTTTCGGCTCACGTTTTTAACCCGGTTTTACAGTCGTGACCGAACTCTGTCCCTTTATAACCGGCCGAAAGATAAGCGAGTGCCGTAAAGTTGACCTTGTAGAACAATGAATCACAGAGGTCAGACCATGTCAGCAGTAACCGCATCGTTTCCCGTACGCCGTCAGGACTTCGGTTTTGAGCAGGTCCCACGGCACTGGGTCGACAGTGACCCATTCATGACCCATCTCTTCAACGCCCTGTCAGCTTTGTTTCCTGACGGAGAGCGATTCTTTGTGGACAGCGTGCGCGCCGTGCGCGATCAGATCAACGACCCACAACTGCAGAAAGACATCAGCGCCTTCATCGGTCAGGAGGCCATGCACGCTAAAGAGCACGGTCACTTCAACGATGGAGCGATCCATCAGGGGTTTGATATCAAGAAACTGGAAGGCTGGACCCGGGGCTTCCTGTCGGTGAAGAACCTGCCACTGCTGAACAACAAACGGGCGCATTTGGCGGCGACCGTCGCCCTCGAGCACTTCACCGGCATCCTGTCTGCCCAGCTGCTCAAGCGTGAGGATCTGGTCAACGCCATCGACCCGTCCATGCGCACGCTGTGGGCCTGGCACTGCGTTGAAGAGAACGAACATAAAGCGGTGGCCTTCGACACCTACGAGACGCTCTACGACAAGAGCGTGGTCGACTACGCCATCCGCATGGGTACCATGGCCCTGATCACCGCACTGATCATGGTGGCCATCCATTCCTTCATCGTGGAATTGATGCGCGAGGACAAGCAGTTACTCAACCTGCGCTCCTGGGCCAAAGGTCTGAATCGGGTGTGGGGACCTAAAGGCATGTTCACCGCGATCATTCCGGAGTACCTGGATTACTTCAAGCCAGACTTCCACCCCTGGCAGCACGACACCGAGTTCCTTCTACACAAATGGCGCAAGCAACTCGGCTTTTCCTGAGGTTTTCCGCTACACCCCAATCTGCTTTGACCACCAAAGCGAGGCCTTCAAGGTCTCGCTTTGGTGGTTTTTAGCGTCGAATCATCAGCCGGGCTTGCGGGCGACGTAAACCGTGTTGAACGATTCCTTGTTCTGAAACGGATTGAAGAAGCCAACAACGTGGCAGGCGACATCAATGAATACGTCCCGCAAGACGGCCATGAACTCTTCGTCTTCGCCTTCATTCGACCACATGGCAAACACGCCACGAGGCTTGATTTGCCGGGCCATCAGGGTGATATTTTCGGTGCTGTAGAAGCTGGCGCTGGAGTCATGCAGTAGAGCGCGAGGCGAGTGGTCAATGTCGAGCAGAATGGCGTCGAATTGCTTGCCGGGCGATTCGGGATCAAAGCCACCGGTGTCCGGATCGGCAATGGCGAGATCGAAGAAGCTGCCCTGGATGTAGCGGTTGCGGGGGTCGGCATTGAGGTCTTTGCCCAGGGGCACGAGTTCTTGCTGGTGCCAGCCGATAACCGGCTGCAGGTACTCCACTACGAGCAATTCGCTGACGCGCGGGTGCTTGAGGGCAGCAACGGCGGTGTAGCCCAGGCCCAGGCCGCCAACGACGACGCTGAGGTTGTCGCCTTCGGTTGCACCCAGCCCGATGTCGGAGAGGGCCACTTCGGCATCCACGAACATACTGGACATGAGAAATTCCTCGCCCAGCTTCACTTCGTATATGTCCCGTTCACCCAGTGCCGGAATCTTACGGCGGCGAAGGGTAATCTCCCCGATCACCGAGGGCTGGCTGTCAATTTGTTCGAAAAGCAGTCCCACAGTCTCACTCCCTTAACGTCAATACCCTCTTGCTTAAACTCCAGCGTCATCGCCGTTGGGGGACCGCCTTCCAAAACACGCTCCTTCGGCACGTCCATGTGACGCTTGAGCTCCGCCATCCATGGCTGCGCACAGTTTTGGAAGGCGGTCCCCCAACGACTCCCCGGACTATTCAGCTGAATTCGAGGAACTTCCAAAGCAACCTGACAGAACACTCCGCATCTTCTCTGCACCCAGCTCATTCATCAGCGCAATATTCCGGTCGGGAATGCCATCGACATCCGGGTAACTGTCAATAGCGGCTTCAAGACTCGCTTCGCGCAATAAATGCAGCATGGGGAACGGAGACCGATTGGTGTAATTCTCCGCCGCCCCCGGCTCGGTCTCGGCAAACTGGTAGTCCGGGTGAAAACTGGCGACCTGATAAATCCCCTCCAGCTCCAGATACGCCACCAGGCCTTCGGCGGTGTCCAGGAACTCGTTGTAGGCATCAAAGTCCTGCAACACACCCGGATGAATCAGCAGTGTGGTCTCGATATCCGGTTCGTCCTCAAGCCGCTGCAACTCGGCATGCAGGGCTTTCAGAAGATCGTCTTCGTTCTCTGCCTCCGTCACCACAAAGCGGACCCGGTCCCTGACCAGTTCCCGCTTCGCAAACGGGCACAAGTTGTAGCCGACGACAACATCTTCGACCCACTTTCGTGTAGCGCCAATAACTTTGTTCTCACTCATCGGAAATTCCATTTGTTCTTAGCGGGCCACTCCAAGGTACGAGCGGACGGTTGGGTAGGCCTGTCCAAAAATGTGCGGAGCCAGGGATGGCGGAGCCCAAGCGCCACATGGATGTGCCGTAAGGAGCGTTTTTTGGACAGGCCTACCCAACCGTCCGCAAACACCCAAAGCCGAAATCAGAAGTAGCCCTGACTCCGAAGATAATCATCATAGGTACCACTGAAGTCCGTAATGCCATCCGCCTTCAACTCGATGATCCGCGTCGCCAGCGAAGAAACAAACTCCCGATCGTGACTGACGAAAATCAGCGTACCCGGATAGTTCTCCAGCGCCAGGTTAAGCGCCTCGATGGACTCCATATCCAGGTGGTTGGTCGGCTCATCCATCAGCATCACGTTTGGCTTCTGCAAAATCAGCTTGCCGAACAGCATACGCCCCTGCTCACCACCGGAAATCACCCGCACCGATTTACCAATATCGTCGCCAGAGAACAACATCCGCCCCAGGGTGCCGCGCACCAGCTGCTCGCCGCCCTTGGTCCACTGCGCCATCCAGTCAGACAACGTATCGTCCCGGGCAAAGTCAGCGGTGTGGTCCTGGGCGAAGTAACCGACCTGCGCGCTGTCGGTCCACTTGACTTCGCCACTGTCCGGCTCATAAGCGCCAGCCAAACACTGCAACAGCGTGGTTTTACCAATACCGTTGGGGCCGATGATCGCCACCCGCTCGCCGGATTCGATCTGCAGGTTCAGATTTTTGAACAGCGGGCCGTCTTCAAAGCCTTTGGTCAGGCCATTCAGGGTAACGGCCTGGCGGTGCAGTTTCTTTTCCTGCTCAAAACGGATGAACGGGCTTACCCGACTGGACGGCTTGACGTCTTCCAGCTGGATCTTGTCAATCTGCTTGGCCCGGGAAGTAGCCTGCTTGGCCTTGGAGGCGTTGGCGGAGAATCGGCTGACAAACTGCTGCAGCTCGGCAATCTGGGCCTTCTTCTTGGCGTTGTCCGACAGCATCCGCTCGCGGGCCTGGGTGGCCGCGGTCATGTATTCGTCGTAGTTGCCCGGGAACAGGCGCAGCTCGCCGTAATCCAGGTCCGCCATGTGGGTGCACACGCTGTTCAGGAAGTGGCGGTCGTGAGAGATGATGATCATGGTGCTGTTACGGGCAACCAGTATCGTTTCCAGCCAACGGATGGTGTTGATGTCCAGGTGGTTGGTGGGCTCATCCAGCAGCAGTACGTCCGGGTCTGAAAAAGGGCTTGTGCCAGCAACACCCGCAGCTTCCAGCCCGGGGCCAGTGCGCTCATCGGGCCGTTGTGCTGCTCCAGTGGAATATCAAGACCGAGCAACAGTTCACCGGCGCGGGACTCGGCGGTGTAGCCGTCCATCTCGGCGAACTCGACTTCCAGGTCCGCCACCGCCATGCCATCTTCTTCGCTCATTTCTGGCAGAGAATAGATGCGGTCACGCTCTTTCTTCACGTGCCACAGATCTTCATGGCCCATGATCACGGTGTCGATTACCGTGCAGTCCTCGTAGGCGAACTGATCCTGGCGCAGTTTACCGAGACGAACGTTCGGCTCGAGCATGACCTGGCCCGCAGAGGGCTCCAGATCGCCACCCAGAATTTTCATAAGCGTGGATTTTCCGCAACCGTTGGCGCCGATCAGGCCGTAACGGTTGCCGTTGCCAAACTTGGCAGACACGTTTTCAAACAGGGGCTTGGCCCCGAATTGCATGGTGATATTGGCAGTGGAAATCAAGAAAAGAACCTATCAGCGTGAGGGCCAGCGCCGCGCCGGCAAAAGAAAGCCGGCATTGTACAGGTTTGCACGCAGGACTGTGAGGCCGCAGAAACACGGATAAAAAGCGCTTGCCTCAGGCCGGCTGTGCGGGCAGCATTCGGTTCTGAGATTCCCATCCATCCAGCAACAGGATAATGATCATGGCACAAGCAACAGCACGCCACATTCTGGTAGACAGCGAAGCGAAATGCGAAGAACTGAAAAAGGCGATTGAAGGTGGCCAGGATTTCGCAGAAGCGGCCAAGCAGCATTCTTCTTGCCCGTCTGGCCGTAACGGCGGCGACTTGGGCTCTTTTGGACCGGGCCAGATGGTTCCCGAGTTCGACAAGGCGGTATTCAGCGGTGAACTGAACACCGTTATGGGTCCGATCAAGACTCAGTTTGGTTATCACCTGCTGGAAGTTACTTCCCGCAGCTGAGGAAAGCCCGCCGTCTGCAGGGCCAGAACCTGCAGACGGCACGGTCATTGAGCGTTCCCTGCCAGTCACATCCCCCTCAATTCGGGTTTTCTTCCAGCAGTTACACTGCCTGCTTCCGGACCTTGAACAAAAAGGCATAGCCGACCGGCACAAATACCAGGGTAAGCACCGCAGAAAGTCCCAGTCCGACCATGATCGCAATCGCCATGGGTGCCCAGAATGGTCCGGATAATGCCAGCGGCAAGAGACCCAGTACCGTCGTCAGCGTGGTCAGAACAATAGGCCGGACCCTGCTGACCGCAGCCGCCACCAGCGCATTGTAATAATCCTGCTGCCGTTGCTGCTCAAGTTCTATCTGCTCGATCATGACCACGGCATTCCGGATAATCATCCCGGACAGGCTCATCGTCCCCAACAGCGCCATAAAACCGAAGGGTTGGTTGAACACCAGCAAGCCTGCCGTTACTCCAATGACACCCAGCGGCACGGTCATCATGACCAACAGGGTTTTTCGGTAGCTGTTGAACTGGAACATCAGAACCAGAATCATCAAACCCAGCACCACCGGTACCGGCGCCAGCACACCTGCCCTGGCTTCAGCGGCCTGCGCCACTTCACCATCCCAATAGGTACGATAACCCGCCGGCATCTCAAACCCGGCGATGGCATCGTCGATGCGACCCTGAACGTTCGCTGCGGTTTGGTCCGGATGCAGGTCTGCCTGCAGAGTAATGGCCCGCTCACGATCGTGGCGCCAGATCATGCCTGGCCCCCACTCGAGGTTGACGGTCGCCATTTGCGCCAGAGGCACCGGCGTTCTGCCCTCATCTGGCCAGACAACCATGGTTTCGATGCGGGAGGGGTCGGCCCGCTCACTCAATGGGAATCGCCAGATAATCGGAATACGTTTGTCATCCTCGTGGTACAGGCCGATCGCTTGCCCAGCGAACGCCGTGTTCAAAGCATCATTGATCGCCGTTGACGAAACACCACTGCGCCGAGCCCGGTCCTGATCCACTTCAACGGTAATCCGTGGTCGCGCTTGCCGCCAGTCGTCCCGCAAATCGGCCACGCCAGGCGTTGCAGCCATAATCGCGCCCAACTCTGAAGCAAGGTCTCGAAGCTTCTGCTGATCAGGCCCGGTTACCCTCAGTTGTAACGGGAAACGAACCGGCTCCCCAAGCTGCATGGCACGCACTCGTGGCTGAGCGTCGGGAAACGCAGAGCGCAGCTGGACTGCAACTGCCTGCATGGTGTCCTCCAGCCGGTCGACTGAATCCAGGTTGACCAGGATCTGTCCAAATGCCGGGTTCGCCGGTTCGGGAATCATGGGCAGGTAGAACCGAGGAGCGCCTTCACCAATAAACGACGTAATGTTGCTGACGCCCGGTTGGTCGAGCAAAAAGGTCTCGATCTCCGACATGTCGTTCGCGGTTTGCTCTATCCGGCTCCCTTCCGGCAACCAGTAATCAACCAGAAACTGCGCTCGCTGGGCCGGCGGGAAAAATATCTGAGGAATCAGAGTGAACGCCAGCATCGCCGCCAGAAAGGCTCCACCAATAACCGTCAGCGTAACCCCTTTGTAAGCCAAAACCCGGTGATAAGCTCGCTCACAGAACCCATAGAAACGCGCCCGGACACCGTCGCTGTCGCCCGAGTCTGCGCCGGCTTTCAGGTAACGGTGGGCAAGTAGAGGCGTAAACGTCATCGCCAGAATCCATGAAATCAACAAACTCGCCGCGACCACCCAGAACAGTGACCGGGTAAATTCACCGGTCGTCGTTTGCGTCAGTACTATCGGAGAAAACGCCAGTATTGCGATCAATGTTGCCGACAGCAGGGGCCAAAAGGTTTCAGCGACCGACTGGGTAATAGCCTCGAGCCGGTCGACTCCCTGGCGCATCCGGGTCTGAATGAGCTCAGAAACAACAATCGCGTTATCAACCAACATGCCCAGGACAATCACCAGCGCGCCCAGTGAAACCCGGTGCAGATCGATGTTCATCAGGAACATGCACACAAACGTTGCCATGATTGTCAGAGGCACACCGACACTGACAATCAACCCGGTCCGGAACCCCAGGGACAGCATCAAAACCCCGATCACGATCATCACAGCCGTCACCAGGCTGGTAACAAACTCTCCAATAGCCTGTTCTACCTGGTTCGCCTGGAGTGCTATGGCACCGACTTCCACACCTACCGGCAATTGCTCTTCCAGCTGACCAAGGGTCGACTGAATCCGTTCATTCAAGTCAACGATATTGGCGCCGGCAACAGGGACAACCCCCAGTGAAAGCGCTGCCTGACCATTAAACCGCAACATGGCTTCGGGCGGCTCTGCGTAACCACGATGCACCTCAGCAAAGTCAGACACCCGAATTAACTGGCCGGATATCGGGCTACGAATCGCCAATTCAGCCAGCTCCTCTACCGACTGCAACACGCCCGTTGCGTATATACCCAGCCGCCGGGGCCCCAAATCCACCATGCCACCCGGTGCTACCACGTTTTGCCGCTGCAGAGCGGCAACCACAAGATTCGGCGTTAATCCCAGTTCGGCGATCTTGGCGCGACTGGTTTCGAGAAACACACGCTCACCCTGGTCTCCGAATATTTCAACTTTACCGACCTGATCAACCCTGAGCAGCTCCTGCCTCAGAAAATCAGTAATGTCGCTGAGTTCGGCATAGCTATAGCCGTCTCCGGTTACAGACAGCAGAGAACTGTAGACGTCACCGAACTCGTCATTCACAAGCGGGCCGCGAACCGTACCCGGCAGTTCAGCCGACGCCCGGAAGACCTTCTTCCGAAGCTCATCCCATATCTGCCTGAGCTGCTCACCGCCGTATTGCTCACCAACATGAACGTAGATGACAGACACGCCTTCCCGACTGAAAGACTCCAGCTCATCCAGCTCACCGAGTTGCTGAATCTCCCGTTCGAGCACCTCCGTCACTTCCTGTTCGACCCGATGGGCATCGGCGCCGGGATACTGTGTAATGACCACGGCTGTGCGAATAGTAAACTCCGGATCCTCCAGCTGACCCAGCTTAAATAATGAAAAAACACCGATAAGGGCGACAACAAGCACCGTAAAGCCGAGGGCGCGGTGCTTTCGAATCGAAGCTTCTGCAATCACCCGATTCATGATCCCACCACTTCACCGGTGTCTAGCTTCCGCACCCTCTGGCCCTCCCGAAGGTGCTGAGCGCCAGCGGTGATCACTCTCATTCCAGTTTCAAGATCGCCCGTCACCCGAACCGCCTCGGGCTCCAAAGACTGTACTTCGACGATTCTGGATGAAACCTCCCCGCTATCGGCATCCCATACCCATACCCGGCTTTCACCGTCTCGATCAAAGAGGGATGTTAACGGAACCAGGAAGCTGCCTTCCCAGGCGGTATTGGCAAGACTGGCCTGGAACGAAACCTCTGCGGTCATGCCGGGCAGCAGCGCCCGATCACTGTTTTCAATAGTCACTCTGACCGGGTAGGCCTGACTGTCAGACGCCACATCCAGCCCGACACTGCGCACACGAGCGGAGAATGCAGAATCACTCAGGGCGGGAAAGAACACATCGACATGATCCAACCGATTGCGAAAGCGGATCAGGCTCTCGGGAACCGCAACAGTCACTTCAATTCTGGAGATATCATCAATCACGAACTGCGGCTGTTGTGGGCTCACCTGTTCGAAAGGCTCCACCATCCGACGATTAACAACGCCGGTGAAAGGTGCCGTCAACCGCGTGTCAGCCAGAGCCGCCCGTGCGGTTTCCAGGCCTTCAAGGGCCGCGTCCCGCTGCCCTCTGGCCCGGCGAAAACCGCCCTCAAGCCGATCAAATTCCGACTGACTGATAACCCCGCGCTCGACCAGCTCTTCCGCGCGGCGGTAGTTTTTTTCAGCTTCCTCCAGAGCGGCATTGGCCGAGGCCAATTGAGACTCCAGCTCCTGAACTTTAAGCCTGAAATCGCGGGCATCCAGCTCTGCCAACAGGTCGCCGGGGGCAACCTCATCGCCCACGTCAAAATACACAGCGTCAACCCGTCCCGGCACGCGGAAAGCCAACGCTGAGCGCTCGGCGGCTTCAGCCCGACCACTGAATCGCCTGGCGGCGATAGAGGATGCCTCTGTCAAAACCATCATTTTTGCGGGCCTGACAACATCCTCGACCACTGGCGTGTCTTTTTCACACCCAGACACAAACAGAACAATCAGGAAAAGCGACACTAATGGAATAGAGAGGGGGAAATGCTTTTGGACAGACATAGAACTTCCTGTACGAGAGGTAAAAATACGCCAGAGCCATCCGGACTCTGGCGTCACAACCTATGACATTATATTTTCCCGCTCGATACAAGAAGTTGACTGGACGCAATTAAAGCGGAGTCACCGAGACTCACCTGCCCCAAAGTTCATAAACCGGGCAAGCTGAACACCGATGTTTTCAATCGGCGCAGTAATAGCCTCCTGAAGGCTGTCCGTCACCACGCGCGTAAAGCTTGAGCCCGCATCGCTCTCCAGAAAATCCATATACAGATTCATTTCCTGCAGGCTGATGTTGCGATAGGTAAACAGATAGCTGTCGTAAACCTGCTGGCCAACCATTCCCTGCAGCATGGACCGCTGACTTTCCAGACGTTTGCTCAACTGCTCATAGTGCACAGAATCACTGCTCAGCGCCGCCATGGCCGTGGCAAGCCCCAGTTGCACTGCAATGGTGGTATCCACCGTGGTCTCGGTGGCACGGGAGGCTCGATCAAAGCGATCAAACAGTTTTTCTCTTGCCGAATCCCTGTTGGCTTCATTCAACGCCGGTGCCTGGCTGCGGATTTCAGGCCAAATGGCGGGTGCAGAGGCAGCAATTTCGGCCTGAGCTATTTTTTGGGCCACCGGGGTCTGATACCAATCGTTCACCGCCTCAAGCTGTGCACTGCTCAACGACGCCTCAAGGCCCGACACGATCTTCTTCTCAATGTCATCTGCCCGGTAACTGCTGCTGACCACGTAACCAATGGTGTCTGCCACCATGGAGGGCACCTGGCCACTCTGCTTGAGACCATCCCGGATGCCCTGGCTCATCATTTCCGGGTACTGGCCGACGATGTCATCAACCGGAGACGCCTGCAGAACCTCCTGAGCGCCGGGCGAAGCATAAGCGGTGCCCGATAACATAAGTCCGGAGACTAAAAGAGGTTTAACTAGGGAGATCAATCTCATTTCACTATTATCCTGTTACTGGAACACCGATGTTATGACACGGCAGGAGGCATTCCGGCAAGCGGCCCAGGGCCTTCGGAGATGACAGTTTGGTAGGGATGATTCGCAGAAAGACCGGAAAACACAGAAAAATCCACAACAAGCGATTTAATGTCTGGCGGTCCCGCCTGAGCTGGTATGGCCTGCCAATACTGGGGCTGATCATCGGCGTCTGGGCCACGCTCCGTTTCAGCCTTCTGGCACCTGAACCACCAAGCCGTCCGGAGAACATCTGCGACATCTTCCGGGAGCACACGGTCTGGTACGACTACGCTCGTGCCTCCCAGGAAAAATGGGGCACCCCCATCGCGACGCAACTGGCCTTTGTCTATTACGAATCGTCATTCCGCAGCCACGCCCGGCCACCGCGCACCAAACTCTGGGGCCGGATACCCTGGACACGCCCCACCACCGCTCTGGGTTATGCGCAAGCGCTTGACCCCGCATGGGGCGAATACCTGATCGCCAACGAAACCACCTGGCGCACGGTGCGCACCGACATGCAGTACGCGCTGGATTTTGTTGGCTGGTACAACCACCTCAGCCATCAACACCTGGACATTCCACTGACGGCACCCCGCCAGCTTTACCTGGCCTATCACGAAGGACGGGGTGGTTATGCCCGGCGCTCATTCGAGCAAAAGCCGGCCATTATGAATCTGGCCCAACGGGTTCAGAACCGCGCCTTCCGTTATGACAACCAGCTAAAACAGTGCGAAGCCGACTTCCAGTGCTGGCGCTGGTATCAGTTTTGGCCGTTCTGCCAATCCGATGACTAAGCTCAAAGCGGACTGCTGATTTCGATAACGGATTCCAAAGCTTTCAGGCGCTCCACGAGAAACTCCATCACAATCCGAACCCGGGCCATTTGCTGGGTGTCCTGATTGACGTGCAGCCAAAGGTCCACGCTTTCACCGTCGAGGGGATCTGACAACCGACGCAACTCTTTCGCGGCCTCACCAAGATAGCAAGGTAAAACCGCCAGCCCTGCCCCGGCTCTCGCCAGGGCAACCATGGACTGCAAGCTGTTACAGCGAATCACCGAGGTCACGTTCTTGAGGTGTTTGCGATACCAGCGGCCGGCGGCCAGATGGCTGAAACTTTCATCCGGGATAATCCAGGTACAGGCCTCAGGATGATGTTCTACGTCCATGCCCCGGTTACGTCGGCAGTATCGGGACGCTCCGTAAACCGCGGACTCAATAGACGCAATGCGCGTCCCCTCAAGAGTCGCCTGAGGCTTGTTTTCCGGCCGTAGCGTCAAGTCTGCTTCCCGGTGACTGAGATTAGCCACATCGTTATCGGTCAGCACTTCCAGCTCGATGTCTGGATACTCATGAACCAGTTCAGCCAGAATTGGGCTGAGCAGCTCATTCATCATCACGTCTTCGGCGGCGACTCTGACCTTTCCGACCGGTGCGGCATCGTCGCCGACCAGTTTACGCTCCAGATTTTCCACGTCAGTGGCAAGCTTCTGGGCCTCACGAAAAACCATTTCGCCCACCGGGGTGAGCTGCAAGCCTTCCCGATTGCGCTCAAAAAACTGCACACCCAGCGACTCTTCCATCTGATCAAGTCGTCGTAAAACAGTGGTTTGGTGCACGCCCAGCATTTCACCGGCTTTCGCGAGCGTTCCACCTATTGCCAGAGCTCTTATATATCGAAGATAATCCCAGTCCATAGTTACTGCATATTTGCAACGCGAGTACGGATTTTAACGTATTCAAACTGCAAATAAGAACCCCTAGAATAGTTTTAAATTAAAGATAGATAACTAATTAATCCACCAGATAAGGAGGAAGGCGCTATGACTCAGAACCATATCGCAACCGTAAACCCGCTGCCGTCCAGTATCCTCCACAACAGTACTGAGGTCAGGCGCCAGTATACTCGCAATGCTGCCAAGCAGGCGATGCAGTTTATCAGTCGAAAGGTTCGCGTTTTCAATCGCAAAGCCGCGGAGGTAGCGCAAGAGATCTCCCCGGTTCAAAGCAGCCACTGATAGCAACCTGGCCGTCAAGGCCAAGGCATAAAAAAACGCCGACATGGAAACATGTCGGCGTTTTTTATTGTTCAACGGGCCGGATCAGAACTCCCAGATCACTTTACGCTTCTGCTCAAACCAGCTGTCCATTTTCTGGTTGTAAAAGTCCTCGATCACATTCCGCTTGATCTTCATGGTTGGGGTCAGCATGCCGTTCTCCATGGTCCAGGGCTCCTTGACCACCACCACAAATGCGACTTTTTCGTGGGACTCACTTTCTGCATTGACCGCATCCAGCTCCCGGGTCAGTTCCTGTTCCAACTCGCTACGATCGGCACCGCGATCCAGCTCATCCCGGGCTTCTTCTGACAGCAGAACCATCAGGCAGGGTTGCGACTGGTTGGCACCAGCCACGCATACCACTTCGGCTTTCGGATGATTGAAGCGGTTTTCGATGGGCACCGGCACCACGTACTTGCCTTTGGAAGTTTTGAAAAGATCCTTCACCCGGCCGGTAATACGCAGGTAACCGTTCTGGTCGATTTCGCCCATGTCTCCGGTTTTCAGGAAGCCGTCGTCTGTCAGGTCTTCCCTGGTCTTCTCCTCGTTCTTGTAATAGCCCAGCATCTGGCCCGGGCTCTTGACCTGAACCTCACCACCGTCGCCAATGCGGTGCGAAACACCCGGATTGGCCATGCCCACACTGCCCACTTTTGCCTTGCCGGGTCGGTTGCAGTGGGAATATCCAAAGTTCTCTGACATACCGTAGACCTCCAGCAGCTCCAGGCCCAGATTTCGGTACCAGCCAATAATTTCTCCGGATAGAGGTGCGGCACCCGTTAAGGCGGCCCGGCAGTGATCAAGGCCAAGCTGCTTGAGCACTTTCTTTTTTATCAGGGAATTGAGGATGGGTATGTTGAACAGAATTTTCTGTTTCTTCGGCGGTAGTTTGGCGTTTACGCCAAGATAGAACTTCATCCACAGGCGCGGTACCGAGAAGAACAGGGTTGGCCGTGCTCGCTGCAGGTCTTCCTGAAAGGTGTCCAGTGAGTTGGCGAAGTAAAGATGAAAACCGTAATACAACGACTGGGTTTCCACGGCGGCGCGCTCGGCAACGTGGGCCAGCGGCAGGTAAGACAGCATGCGCTCGCTGGACGATACCGGGAATAACTGCTGCAGGCCGTCCGCCACCGAAATCATGGTGCGGAAGCTGTGCATCACCCCTTTCGGCCGACCGGTGCTGCCAGAGGTATATACAATGGTGGCCAGTGCGTCTGGATCGGGCAGTTTAGGTTCCGCCGGAGACTGCTCTTTGATGATCTCCTGCCATTTGGGTGTGTCGTCTCGCGGCGATAGCGGCAGTGATACAATCGGAAGATCCGCCGGAATATGATGCTTGATGTCGTGCCAGCCGTCGGCGGTGCCATCCAGCTTGCCCAGGAACAGCAGTTTCGCCTCGCTGTGCTCAAGCACATAGGCGGCGGTCTCGCCGTTCAAGGTCGGGTATAGGGGGACACTGACGTGGCCAGCCGCCCAGATAGCCAGATCTGCAAGAATCCAGTGGGCGCTGTTCTTGCCCAATATCCCCAGGTTGCTGTGCTCCGGCAAACCAAGGCTATTCAAGTGCGCCGCCATCCGCGACACCTGGTCAGCGGCTTCGGCCCAGGTGATATCTTCCACATGCCCATCGGGGTAGGGCTGAGTCAGGTACACGTTGTCTGGCGTTTGTTCGGCCCAGTAATACAGGCAATGCAAGGACGTCTGCTTCTTCGGGTCTACGGCCATGGTGGCTCCCTTTTGTTGTTATCTTCAGATTGTCTGCAATCGCGTTATTGTTATTCGTTTCATACTAGCCAACTTTGGCAGGCTCTCAATAGCAATAAACGTCCCAGGCATTGGCCATTTAGCTCGAAGCTGAGACTCAGCTCTCAAAAACTTTCGTGACATCTGTCAAGTCTGGTCTAGATTGATTGCTATCGCGTATTGATAACCAATACCACAGGAGTTTGCCATGAAAATAACAACACGCTCTGTCCTGATTTTTCCCGCCTGGGCCGTTATCCTTGTCGGATCTGCCGCCTTTCTGTACACCGCGTACGCAGGAATGCTGGGCTCCTGAGCAGTTGCTCAGCGCCTGAACCGGGTTTCCAGAACCACCGCTGAGTTGGTTCTCTCCACGCCTTCAAGATTGGCGATGTCGTCCAGAATCCGGCTCAACTCTTCCAATGACTGGGCCTGAACAATGGCAATCAAGTCGTATTCCCCGCTGACTGCGCACAGCTGACAAACCTGGCTGATCTGCTCCAGTTCCTGATTGGTTCTGGCCGTCAGCTTTTGGCTGACCTTCAAAGATACATGAGCCTCGACCTGGCTGGCCGAAAACTCCCCGCCCAACTGCACGGTATAACCCTGAATCACTCCGCTGTTTTCCAGCCGAGCCATCCGGTTCTGAATGGTTGACCGGGACACGTGCATGGCCTTGGCCAGGTCCGTAACACTGGCGCGGGCGTTCAGCCTGAGCAGCTTCAACAACTTCTGATCCTGCATTGCGACCATTTTGACAAGCCTTTGCTACCAATTTGTCCGAATTATAGATCAAATCGAACAATTCGAATCTACAGATTGGCCCGCCAGCATCTCATACTGAATACCAACAATATTCAGGTACCAGCCATGTTGATAAGACCGGTGACACCAGCTGACCTCAGCGCCCTGTATGACATTGCTCTTGAATCCGGGCCAGGCTTTACTTCGTTGATGCCTGACCGGGATGCACTCGCTCAGAAAATTACCCATTCCATGCAGAGCTTTACCCGGGCGGTTATTGCTCCCACAAACGAACACTATCTTTTCGTGCTTGAGGATGAACGCTCCGGCGCCATCATGGGCACCACCGGCATTCAGGCTTCTGTGGGTCTTGACCGGCCATTGCGTCATTTCAGATGCGCTCGCGTCAAAGGCAGCGGAGCACGCCAGCATCAGGTAACTCTGACAGCCTGTGAGCACTACAAAGGATGCACCGAGATCTGTTCCCTGTACCTGCGCCCTCAGTTTCGTCAGGCCAATGCAGGAAAGCTCCTGTCCAGAGTGCGTTTTTTGTTTATGGCGCTGCACCCTCAGCGGTTCTCCGATACGGTCATTGCCGAGATGCGGGGGATTTCAGATGCATCCGGTCACTCGCCCTTCTGGCACTGGCTCAGGCACAAGGTCGCCGATCTGGATTTTGCCACCGTCACCCAGTTGAACACCGGCAGCCAGGCCTGCTTTCTGGAGCAACGGATTCCTGCCGGGGCACTGCTGAGCTCATCGATGGATGACCGGGCTCGCGCAGCCGTTGGGCAAGTGCATGAACACACCCGGCCCGCGTTGCGGATGCTGGAACAGGAAGGCTTCAGGTACAAAGGGTTTGTTGACCTGCTTGATGCGGGGCCTACCGTCGAATGCCCCAGAAAAGCCATCAACAGCGTTCGTAACACCGCCCTGTGCGACATAGAACTGAAGACATCCGTGGCGGCACATGGGGCAAGCGACACTGTCATTCTGGCCAACACCCACTGCGCCGAGTTCCGGGCTACTCTTTTCAACATTCCCCATGGGGATGACTTACCGGCTCAGCTCTCTGTGCCACTCGGGCTCGCACAGCAGCTCGGCCTGAGCGACACCCGCCAGGCATGCGCGTTACCGATCATTCGCCAGTCCGCGCGCCGGCCAAATTCTGCAGCAACCGGACAAGAGGTTCACCATGCACACTGATCTCACCACCCTGTTTTCTCGGCTATGGCAGTCGTACAAAGAGGTCACGCCCTCCGCTGAGCGCATTCACCAGATTCTGGCCACGCAGGAGCGTCAAGCCATCGTCAACGATCACATTGCCCTGCGCACTTTCAATCTGGCGCCTGTCGGTCTGGAGGCCCTGGCCCGGCATTTCACCAGCCTGGGTTACCGCCAGGGCGGTGAGTATCATTTTGAGGCGAAAAAGCTCTACGCCCGGCATTATGAGCACCCGAACCAGAACGTGCCCAAAGTATTTATTTCCGAGCTGCTGGTAGACCAGTGCTCACCCGCCCTTCAAGCCACCGTAACCCGGCTGGTGTCGCAAATTGAACCAGATGCGGTCAGTGGCGATGACTTTCTCTACTCCGGGCGACACTGGGCTCTGGACTACGCCACCTACAGGACACTACTGGAAGAAAGTGAGTACGCGGCCTGGACGGCAGCCTGGGGCTATCGCGCCAATCACTTCACCGTCAGCATCAACCATCTTGAGCAAATCCAGAGCCTGCCCCAGATGAACCAACTGCTCAAAGACCATGGTTTTCAGATCAATACTGCCGGCGGAGAGGTGAAAGGATCACCAGAGGATTTGCTCGAGCAATCCTCCACCATGGCCGACCGGATCGATCTGGCGTTTTCGGATCAGGTGGCCGCCGTACCCAGCTGCTTTTACGAATTTGCCCGGCGTTACCCTGGCGCGGATGGCCAGCTATACCCGGGCTTTGTGGCGGCGTCTGCTGACAAGATTTTCGAGAGCACCCATGCGGGCGAGCCGCAGTGACAGTCTCACGACCAGCCGTGCTCGCCCACCAAGGGGACAAACCGCACATCACCGAAATCCTGACGCTCAAAATCGGCATCCGATTGTCGGGTAATGCACACCAGCCGCTGAGCACCCTGTTCGGAACCCACGGGAATCACCAGGCGACCACCGACAGACAGTTGCTGCTTGAGTGACTCTGGTACCGCAGGTGCCCCGGCTGCCACACAGATACCATCAAAGGGCGCAGCCTCTGGCCAACCAAGCGTGCCGTCACCACAGCGCATGCGCACTTGACTGAATCCGGCCCGCTGCAAATTGCCTAGCGCCAGTTCCGCCAGCTCCGGAACCCGTTCAATGCTGAAGACTTCAAGTGCGATAGAGGCGAGTACCGCAGCCGCGTAACCGGAACCGGTACCTATATCCAATACCCGCTCACGTCCTTTCAGGGCCAATAACTGCGCCATCAACGCGACAACGTAGGGTTGTGAAATAGTCTGCCCACAGCCGATGGGCAGGGGGTAATCCTCATAGGCTTCACTCACCAGATGCTCCGGGACAAAGCTCTCCCTGGGCACTCGTCCCATGGCCTCAAGCACCCGTTGATCAACGATGCCCCGCCCGGCAATCTGCTGCCTGACCATCTGCTGGCGTAACGCACTGAACTCCGGAACCTGACCGTTCATCTCTGGCTCCCCCTTGCTTACCCGTCGTTACAAAGCAATAACGCTTTTACAACAGCGCAATCCTTTACTGCTGCTTAATTTCTAACCACAGGTTACTCCTCTACCAGAAACAGGAGAACCAAAAACAAAAACAACGAGGGGTTTCGCGCGCCCTCAGGGAGATAATCATGTCAACATCCGTTGATCACCTCATGGAACGCACCCAGGATGCCGGTGATCTGCTCGCCGATATACTGCCATCTGCCATTACCCTCGCGACCATGCTCAGGCACCGGCAGATGGCCGCCTGGCTCCGGGTAGAATTTGATGGTTATCCAGACAAAGACAAAGCACCGCCTTACCGTTTGAACCTGCCGGGGCACATCGTTGCCAAATCGCCCCAGTACGGATGGATTCCGGCGCCGGTCAATGAGCAACAAACCAAAGAATTTGCGCACCTCGACCTGGCAGAAGGTGTGAAATCACTCGAACAGATCTGCCTGAACTGCAAAAAAGGTAATGGCAACCGGGTATCGCTGGATAAAGACGACCTGGTGAGTCTGCAAAAACAGATCAATCTGACCGCGGAACTCGCCATCAACCTTAGTCGCGATGCCTATTGCCGACTGCTCAGAACCATCAGGGCTGCGCTCTATCTTTGGTCTCAGGCGCTGTTGGAGGCTGGCGTCTCCGGAGACCATAACCACTACAGTCCGGACGAGCGCAAAAAAGTAGAGCATCTTGATACCCCGGAAGTGTTCTGGCGCCAGGCCATGGCTGAGGTAGATACGCTACCGGTTGCCGACGTCAGGGAACTGGGTTTTCTCGAGCGCATGTTCGGACGCGCCGGCTAAACTCGGGCAAGCCAACTCAGCGGCTTCAGGATATACTGGGAGGACACTCAGGATTAAACCAGATCCCTGCAGATACGGGCGCGCCAGGATCAGGCCACCCGTGTCGTCTTGCAGGGTTCTGGCCCGCAAGGAGGCAGAATCATGCAAGGTGCTCGTCCAGGAAGCTTCAGGCCCCTCTTATCCGTACCGATCGTTCTGACTCTGCTGTTCTCACAGCTTGCGCACAGCGACGACGGCATTATCAACCGAATTGAGGCCCTGCAGGCGGGCCATTCGGTGACCGTTCTTGATTCCCCCTTGATGGCAAAACAAGCGCTGACTCACTTTTATGAGGCCAGAAACTTCAATCTCGCCTGGGGTTCCTACAACGCCCGCCGGCAACTGGCACAGGCCATCAGCGAGGTTTCTGACCAGGGCCTTAACCCAACGGATTATCACCACGAAACCATCGCAGCCCTGGCACTTCAGCCGGAGGGCTCTTCCGAACAAGAGCTGCAAGCCGATCTTGATCTTGTGCTGTCGGATGCCTTCCTGTTACTGGCATCGCATCTACAGGACGGCAAAGTAAACCCGCAAAGCATTGACGCCGAGTGGGCGGCGAATCGGTATGAGCGTGACATGCACACTGTGCTCGACACCGCGTTGCGTGAGGATGATATCCATCAAGCCTTGCAAACGCTGAGGCCGTCGTCGCCAAACTACCAGAGACTGGTCTCGGCCCGACGCACACTGACCACCCTGTTGGGCCAGCCCTGGCCAGCTCTGGAATCGAAGCCCTCCATTCGCCCCGGAGACAACGACCCGCGCCTGCCAGAGATACGCCGTCGCCTGATGCTACTGGGTGATATTCCTACCGCCGACAACGATGCTCAGGATGAGTTTGACGCCATATTTACCAGTGAACGTTATACCGACGAGCTGATCCGGGCGGTTCCCGCATTCCAGGCCCGTCACGGACTGGAGCCGGATGGTATTATCGGACGCCAGACCTTCACCGCCCTGAACCGGCTGCCCGTCGAACGAATTCGCCAGCTGGATGCCAATCTGGAACGTTGGCGCTGGCTGCCCGAAGATCTGGGAGAAACCTATGTGCTGGTCAACATCGCGGGCTTTGATATGGTGCTGGTCAGGAATGGTGAGGAGGTACAGCGTCAAAAAGTCATTGTGGGTGGACCTTACCGACAAACGCCGGTCTTCAGTGACCGCATCCGCTACCTGGCGTTCAATCCAACCTGGACGGTTCCGCGCAAGCTGATGATTGAGGATCAACTGCCGCTGATTCGCCGCGACCCCGATTACCTGACCAGAATGAACTTCAAGGTATATCAGGGCTGGGGCGCGGATCGCATGGAAATTGATCCGGCAACGATCGATTGGCACTCATTATCCAGAGACAATTTCCCATACCAGCTGGTTCAGGAGCCCGGGCCATACAACGCCATGGGCCAGGTTAAGTTTATGTTTCCCAACCAGTACGATGTCTATCTGCACGACACCCCCGGACAGTCACTGTTCGGCCGTACCGAGCGGACGCTCAGCTCTGGCTGCATCCGGGTAGAAAAACCGATGGAGCTGGCTGAATGGCTGCTGGAAGGCAACAGCAACTGGTCCAGACAAAATATCGACCGTGCCATCGAGATGAGGGAACCGGTGAACGCAGTCCTCAGAACCCCGGTGACCGTGCATCTGCAGTACTGGACCGTCTGGGTCGACAGTCTCGGAATTATTCAATTCCGAAATGATATTTACGGGCGAGACCAAAAGCTGATTGATGCCTTGCGAATGGACGCCCATGGTGACCTGATGCCCACACCCAGGAGACAATGACCATGAAAGTGATCGCTGCGCCAGTACTCTTCCTCACCCTGCTCGGCTGTCAGAATCTTCCAGACCGACAGGAAGGTGTCGCCGACAATGTCGTGTTCCTGAGCGCCTATCACTGCCTGGAAGAAACTGTGGATGATATAGACCGGATTCACTTCGGGCCCTGCCTGAAAGTCACCGACATCGACGGCCAGGCCCCGACCGTACGCGACGATGAGTTTATTGAAGTGCCCGTCCGGCAGGCACTGACCATCGGCACCAGTTGCGTTTACCGGCACGCGGACGGCACCCCCATCCCAGCCACCATGGAAACCGTAGATGTGCAGATCAGGCCCGACACCTTCACCCAGGGCGGGCAACGCTGGTACCTGCATGCCCACCGGAAAGCCCGGCGGGTAATTGGCTGCGAACCGACCCTGTCACGCTCCGTGTACCCCACAGAGCGAACAAACTAGGGTCACAGAACCGCCAAAAACGATCTGACCACCGCTTATTGATAGCGGGAGATAATCTGATCGAACTCACCGGCATCGCGCGCATCGTCTATCGCCCGTTGCAGGTCGCTGATAACGTCCGGGGAGGTCTCTTTACTCATCGCCAGGTACATGGGCGTTTCCCGGAACACCAGTACCGGCTTCAAGCCGACAATGCCGTGCTCCTCTTCCGCGACCAGCGGACCCACCAGACCGTCGGTGACCCAAAGGTCAGCCTGACCAAGCGCAAGGCGCCGGGGGTTAACATCGCCGGCCGAATTCATGATTACATCAAAGCCCTGATCTACCAGGTAATCGGACATCACATCACCCCGATAGCCGGCGATTCGCAATTCCTTGGCGTCATCCAGGTTTTCCAGGGTAATGTCGGAATCCGGTGCCGCAAACAGTGTCCACTGGATTGGCGCCAGCGGACCGACCCACTGGAACAGATCCTCACGCTCATCCGTGCGTGCAGTGCAGAACAGTCCGTGATTATCACGTCCCTGTACCCAGTCGTAGGCATAGCTCCACACGCGCATTTTCATCACAACGTCATAATCCACACGGGCCATCGCCGCTTTCACCATGTCGGTGCAGATACCAGTAATCTCATCTTCATTGTGGGCAAACCCCTCACCTGAGACTGACGCATTGTAGGGCGGGTAATGCTCGGTAAAGATGTAGAGACGCTCAGCAGCCTGTATCGCGGAACTGGCACCCGCAAGCGTGACCATCATAAGCGATGCTTTGGCAGTTCGTTGCAGGGTCTTCCTTGCTGATGCAATCAGGTTGTGCATATGAGATTTCCTCTGGGCGGTGATTGTTGGTATGACGCTAGAACGCGCAGATCTGTCACTTTATGCCAGTGCTTTTGACAGTTTATGCCACCCAGCAACCGGAGTCCTGTTTCAACCCGGAAAATTCAGTCACAAAACGTATCTGAAAACACGACAACCTGACCCAAAAGATGACTTCGTGGAGCAAGAATCTGTACCCGCCATTACTATTCATCAACAGATCAGCTCATTTATTGCGGATTCCCCAACGCTGTGCCAAGTTCATTAACGAGCCATTCAAAGGAGGATCGAAAATGCTCTATTGGGCCGTAGTCTGTCTTGTCATTGCTATTATTGCGGGTGTTCTCGGCTTTGGCGGTATCGCCGGAACCGCTGCGGGTTTTGCGAAAATTCTTTTCTTTATTTTTATTGTGTTGCTCGTTGTCTCACTTCTTGTGAACGCGCTGAGGGGCAAAGGACCCAAGATCTGACCCAGCTAAGCCGCTGCCTTACGTGGCCCTGTGATTACCACCAGGGCCACGCCAGCAACCGCAATAGCACCCCCCGTCATGGCCATTGGCCCCAGGCGCTCATCAAACAGTATAAAGGCCTCCAACGCGGTAACCGGAGGTACCAGATAGAAAAGGCTGGCGACCTGAGAGGCCGCACCACGACGAATCAGCCACATCAGAATCAATACCGCACTGATCGACAAACCGAACACCAACCATCCCAGTGCAAATTTGAACTGAAGGGTCCATTGCACTTCCCGGCTTTCAAAAGCAAAGGCACCAATGGCAAACAACATTGCAGCAGCGCTGAACTGAATCATGGTGCCAGACACCAGATCCACAGAGGTGCCGTAACGCTTCTGATAAACCGTGCCCAGTGAAATACCCACCAATGCCAATCCTGCCCACAACAAGGTGAGCGCCGAGAGGCTGACCTCGCCACCACCGCTCCGTCCAAACTTTTCAATCATCACCAGGCTGACACCGGCAAGCCCCATCAGCAGGCCTAACCATTGTCGGCGAGTAACCGCCTCTTTCAGGAAGACAACAGCAGCCAAGGCGGTGACCAGCGGCTGCAGTCCGACAATCAACGACACCAATCCTGAGGACATGCCCTGGTCAATGGCATAGAACACCCCGCCAAGGTAACAGCCATGCACCAGCAGCCCGGTCACCGCCAGGTGGCCGGCACCACGCCAACCCGGCCAGCGGGCTTTCATCAACCAGGCCAGGACCGCCAGCGGCAACAACGTCAGCAGCATACGAATCGACAGCAGAGTGAACGGCTCAGCAAACGGCAGCCCGTACTTGGCACCAATAAACCCGGTGCTCCAAAGCCAGACAAACAGCGCAGGAACAAAAAAAGAGTAGAAAACCGGTGGCATCAATCAGACTCGGCTTGCGTTCAGGGGTGTCGGTTCAACGATGTTTACGGAAACCAGCCGGTCTGGCAGGCCCAGACCGGCGACTACGGACTGCGGCGATCAGGCGCCGGCCAGCATTGACTGCAGCTTTTGTGTGAATTCAACGGCCTCGCACCCGAGCGGCGTCAGATAACCACCATCGTTCTGGCTGATCAGTCCTTTGGCAAAAAGTGCCTCAGCAGCCTCTACAGTCTCGGGTGCTGCGGTATGAGCGTGTACTTTGATCCCTTCCTGAGTTGACACAGAAGGAAACTGCAGCAACAAATTCAGTTCGGCAAGATGGTTTGGGGAGAAAGGCATAGAAGCTCCGGATCAATGGATTTATTTGCAGTCTAGCTTAAATAATCCGGAGCCAGAGAATAATCTCGGATGAATTGATCTGAATGCATTTCTCCCCTCACAAGGGTTTGTGACCTTACCAACAATCCGTATCATCAACGCACGAAACTCCTACACTTGAAGGGGCATCTACCGCGATAATGGTCAAAGAACCACGTATCGGATAAAAACACCGGGCCTTTGATGAATCACCGCTGTATCGCCATTCTGACCAAAACCACTGCGACGCTGATAGCAGGCGCACTGCTGTTGGCAGGCCTTGCCCATGCAGACAGCATACAGCGCATCGTCCATCCTGATGGCCGGGTCGAGTTTACCAACGTCAAGAGCAGCCAAACCCAGCCCCGGGCTTCCAGCCGGAACGAAACGGTTTATCGCTATACCGATGAACACGGCGTGATTGCCTACAGCAGTCAGCGCCCCAGCGATGCCGACTTCGACGTGATCCGTTTCCATTGTTACGCCTGCGATCCCGGCTCCAAAGTTGACTGGCACAAAACACCCTTGTTTGTCCGCCCCTATCGGGATGAAATCCTGACCGCTGCCCGGGAGTTTGACGTCGACCCAGCTCTGGTTCGTGCCGTCATCCACGCGGAATCCGCCTTTAATCCTGCCGCCATCTCACCGGTCGGAGCCCAGGGTCTGATGCAGTTGATGCCTGGCACCGCCAAAGAACTCGGGGTCGAAAATGCCCTGGAGGTAACCGAGAATATTCGAGGCGGCGTGAACTATCTGGCAAAAATGCTGCAGCGTTTCGGCGGTGACACCCGGCTCGCGACGGCGGCTTACAACGCAGGCCCGGGTGCGGTCGGCCGTTACAATGGCATCCCTCCGTTTGCCGAGACCAAAGCCTACGTTGAGCGTGTCGGCATTCTGCATCAGCGTTACGCGGCGAACTGATGGGCACTATCATCAAGCGCCCGGAAATCAAGGGCGACATTGTTCATGTTGCCAGCGATCCCCACGGCAATATTCTGGTCATTGACGACCGGAAGCATCGGATTCTGAGCTTTGACTCGGTGTTCGAACAAAGCAAGATTCTGCGTGCGGCTCCCCATGTGCCGGTACACGAATACAACCGCGCCATGCTGTTACCCATTGCCTTCTGCGACCCTGCCCGGGTGACGGTGCTGGGCCTTGGCGGCGGCGTTCTGGCCCACGGGCTGTTTACCATCCTGCCCCAAAGCACCATCGAGGTTTACGAACTGCGCCGGAAGGTAGCGGACATCGCAAAGGAATGGTTTGCCCTGCCCGAATCCGACCGGTTGAGCGTGCAGATTGCCGACGCCCGCCTGGCCATAGACCAGCTGCCCGAGGCTGGCACCGATATGGTTCTGACCGATCTGTACAGCGCAGACCGGATGAGCCCGGCGCAGAGCCAGCGGCAGTTTATAAAAGCCTGCGGACGAGCACTGTCAGACACCGGCTGGCTGGTCCTGAACTACCACCGGATGCCGGAGCCGGACGGCAATCTTGTCCGGGAACTCAAGCGCCAGTTCCCGGTACTGCTGGTGTTCAAGAGCCGCACCAACAACTGGGTAATCTATGGGCGAAAGCAGGAATTTGACCCTTGGACGGTGGATAAGTCCCGACTGAACTCGCTGGAAGAGCGCCTGCCTATAGGCTGGCGCAAACTGATGAAAAAACTCAGCCGATTGACGCCTGCCCTGCCTTCGGAATGAAACTCTCACGCATTATCAGCAACCAGAACGGAGTCAGCCGACGCCTTGCCAATCAGCTACTGGCGGCGGGGCGCGTGTTGGTAGATGGTAGAGTTTGCCGGGACGGCAGCGTGGATGTTCCCCGATTCGAGGAAGTCCGAATAGATCAGCACATCGTCCAGCAGGCGCAGCCCGCGTACTACCTGATGCTGCACAAACCCGCTGGTTATCTGAGTGCAACCCGGGATGAGCAACATCCGACGGTGGTGGAATTGATAGAACCGGATCTGCGAGCACACCTGCACATTGGCGGACGTCTGGACCGGGCAAGTACCGGACTGCTGATTCTCAGTAGCGACGGGCAATGGTCACGACGGTTGACGGAACCCGCTATCAAGATTCCGAAAGTCTATCGGGTGACAACTGCTGAGCCCATCAGCCCGCAAACCTCAGAACGCTTTGCCGAAGGCATCTGGTTTGAATTCGAGCAGCTGACCACCTCTCCCGCCCGACTGGAACAACTGAGCGACCGTGAAGCCAGAGTGACGATCTTTGAAGGGCGCTATCACCAGGTCAAACGCATGTTCCACGCTGTGGGCAACCGGGTAACGTCACTGCATCGGGAAAGTATGGGAAGCCTGATACTGGACCCTGGGCTTCCCATCGGCGGCTATCGCCACCTGACCAAAGACGAAATCAGCTCCATCGGGTGACAGAGCTGTATCAGCATCAGGCGCGGCTGAGAAACTTCCGCTCTTCCACGTTGACCTTGATACGATCGCCTGTGGAGATATGCTCGGGCACCTGCACCACCAGACCGGTGGTCAGCCTGGCAGGTTTGGTGCGGGCTGTTGCAGAGCCGCCCTTAACCGACGGGTCCGTTTCTTCAATGGACAACTCGACCGTCGGCGGCAGGTCCAGCGCTACCGGAGTGTCCGACACCAGAATGGCCATCACGCCCTGAGTGTCCTCAGTGATGAACAGCAGCTCTTCTTCAATCGCGCTTTTATTCAGCATGTACTGGGTAAAGTCTTCATTGTCCATGAAGACATATTCATCGCCATCGGCATACGAGAACGTCACCGAGCGGCGCACCAGATCAGCAAGGTTGAGCATATCTGAGTCTTTGAAGGTCTCATCCAGCTTCTGGTCAGTGACCACATCGTACATCCGCATGCGGTACAGGCTGCCACCGGCGCGGCCTTGCGGTACCGAGCGCTCGATGTCTCTTACAAAATAGACTCGTCCATCGTATTCAACCGCCTGGTTCTTCTTGATCTCACTCGCTTTTGGCATAACGTCTGGTTCCGAAAATAAAGGGTTTACTGTGGCGCTGATATACCATGACTAAATTCAAGAAGCGATAGCCTCTCAGCCATTTGCCCGGGAAATTTCGTCTCGGGTTCTGAGCCGGCCTTCCCGACGAATCTCCGCACTCTCAAAACGACGCACCTGATCCCTGGTTTCCGGAATCACCGGAGGCACGTCCACCGGCCGGCCATTCTCATCCAGTGCCACAAAGGTAAAAAACGCCGAGAGGATGTGGCGGGTTTCGCCGGTATAACTGTTCTCGGCCTCCACCCGGGCACCAATTTCCATCGAGGAGCCCCAACTGCGATTCAGCGACAGATTGAACAGCAGTGTGTCGTTACCCTTGGCGGGGGCCCGAAAGTGAATGGAGTCTACCGCTGCGGTCACGCAGACATGCGCCGAATGGCGCTCTGCCACTACCAACGCCAACCGATCACACTTGGCCATGATCATGCCACCGAACACGGTGTTGTGTGAGTTCATGTCGTTGGGAAACACCTTGTATACATGCTTATCGATGGCAGAGGCCGCCACCGGCTTGCCCGGTTTCTCAGACATAACACTCAACTCCGTTTCGTGTTTACCCACAGAATCTGTGGATAACTTTGTTAGCAAGGCGAGGACACTTCCCTGCAAGCGGCACCAATCATGCGTTGGCGAGCTATGCAGGGATTTTGATCAGGTAAGCATCATATAACGGCCAAGCGTTAACCCATCAGATCAAAGTGCGCGGCATCCTGCTCAATGCAGCGGTCCAGCAACGCCAGGTAATCTGCTTTCACTTTCAACTTGGTCTGCTTGTGAGCGTTCAGGTTCAGCTGCTTCATCTGAGTCGCCACCGCCACTGCTCGCTCCATCAACTGCTCAGGGGCCACCAGTTCATCCAGGAAACCGGCCGCAACGGCACCTTCCGGGTTGAAGATTTCCGCATTTACCACCGAGCGATAAAAATAAGGGGCCGGCATGCGATGGCGAGCAATCTCGATGCCCGCGTGGTGCATGGTCATGCCAATGGCCACTTCATTCAGGCCCAGCTTGAAGCCACCTTCCACACCAATCCGGTAATCCACAGACAACAAGACAAAAGCCCCTTTAGCAATGGCATGACCACTGCAAGCGCCGATCACCGGAAGCGGAAACGCCGAGAGGCGGCGGGTCAGGGTTGAGCCGATCTTCACCAGCGCCATCGCCTCTTTCGGGCCTTTCTGCATTTCTTTCAGGTCGTAGCCGCCGGAGAACATGCCGGGCTGGCCAGTCAGGATAACGATGGCCTTGTCCTGCTCGGCACGATCAAGGGCAGCATTCAGCCCCTCAAAAACATCGTGCCCCAACGCATTGGCCTTACCGTTGTTCAGGGTGATGGTCGCGATGCCGTCATTCAATTCGTAAGTTACCAGTTCAGTCACCTGTATGCCCTCATCTACTGCCAGATTTAAGTGAGTGTTTGTTTACAACAGAATGCCAAGATTGTGGGCGATCCGAGGCAACAGGTAAAGACCTGAGCAGCCTCACGGGCCGGTTCACGGTCGGACGATGCCCGATTGCGGCACCAGGCAGTTCATCATAGAGATGGAAACGTCACGGAACAGCGCCTCAGAGTTGACGATATCCGGAAAATGATCGTAAACGGCCCGGCGGCACGTGGAGGTGCGGGGCTGTGCCCGATCCACGCATTCCGCCAGGGCATCGCCGCCCTCATCTTTACCCATCGCCTGAGCACACACCTCCGGGATCTGAGTAATGGCCCAGTCCACCACCTCACTGCTCTTGACCGGATTGGCCTGCAGATTAGAGAAGCGGGCCGGATCGGTGGGATCCGATTGCTCCTGGGACTGGCCCCAGAACACATAAACAAGGGCGACAGAGACCATGGCAACCGTAACGATGGGAAACTTCATTAACACTTTCCGTTTTTGGGGTGTGAGGGCCGATGATAAAGACATAGCCAGCTAACGCCAAGCTACCCAAAACCGCAGCGACATTGCTCATGCACCCGGATATGCCTTCCTTGCCTCCGCCCGCCGGAGGCTTGCGAAGGCGTCTATCTCCCATGGCCGCATGGCCATGAGCAGGCTGACACCAAAACGCTGCTCCAGGGGCAGCGCCAGATCTTCCTCATGGCAATGGCGAAACTCCAGGGCCAGCCGTTTCAGCTTTTGCTGCACCGATTCGTTGGATTGCGGGGAGAGCATGCCACTGACAAAAAGTCGCAGCTCACCCGGTTGACGAAAGCGACATTTCAGAAAGTCCTGCTGCACTTCGGTTTCGAAAAATCGCTGGATCGGGCCGTTGGGCTGCCAGGTAAAATCATGACTGACCAACACCTTGATCCGGTTTCCCGGCAACAACTCGACCACACCCATACGATCAAGACGGGCCAGAAACCGGATCAATTCGGCTTCCGATATCTGATAACTGCGAAGTATCTCGTCAAATTGCCAGCGGTTCATGGCGCAGACCGCCACCAGCAGCAGTCGAACGTCTGACACCAACTCCTTTTCCTGCTCCAGCGAGAGTTTTTCAACTCTCGGCTCTGGCGCCAGCTTTCGAACCAGATCGGTAATCTCCATTCCCATCAGACCGCAGATCTGATCCAGTCGTTTCAACGAAAACTGACGGTCTGAGAACAACCGCTTAACACTGGCCTCTGACAGGTCGAGTGCTTGCGCAACATCCTGATAGGTGAATCCGTGGGCCCTAAGTTGCCGTTTCAGTTCACTGACAATTGTGCTGGTTTGAGCCATTGCTCCACCCCCTGATGATCACCAACCAAAGGTATCACCATTCAATACCAAGAGCACATTTAGCCAATACTTTTTCGGTAATGCTCGCCGCATCCAGGCTGATCATCGAGAGTAGCGACGTTCCCGACAACAACGTCAACAGGAGTTAATTATGGAAAGCGAACTCAAAAGCAATTCAGCCGGCTGGGTCTTCTTCGTGAAAGTATCTTTTGCCATTGCCATCTTTGCCGCAGCCGCTGGCGTGGTGCTGGCCCCCGTAGACCTGGTACTCAAAGGATACATGGCCATCAGTGCACTTTTCCTGGTGAGCACCACCATCACCCTATCCAAAACCATTCGCGACGAACACGAACATCACCGCATCGTGAACCGCATCTCCGAGGCACGTACCCATCAACTGCTGAAAGAATACGGGGAGTAACACCATGAGCATCTGGCGCAAACTGGACACCTTGTTCCGGGCATCGGCCCAGGAACCGGTCGCAAGACTGGTGGATGCCAACGGCATCCGCATCTTCGAACAGGAACTTCGCGATGCCGAACAGGCCATCGCCCGCTCCAAGCGTGAACTGGCCTGCCTAATGGCCGAGAAAACCCGGCTGGCCAGGGATAATGAACACCTTAAGGCCTCCATTGCCAAACGGGAACGGCAAGCCACCGAAGCCCTTGAGAAACATGAAGAGGCCCTGGCGCTCGAGCTGGCCAACCTGATTGCAGAAGATGAGCCGCTGCTGCAACGCCAGCAGCAGCAACACGACAAACTGCAGCAACAGGAAACCCGATTGCGCAAACAACTGCGGGACTCTGGCCGGGCACTCAAGCACTTCCACAGTGAACTCCGGCTGGCGCGGGCCAACCGCCATGCCGAGCAGGTGACACGTCAACTTCGGGGGCACGCACGAGGGCTGAGCAGTCACATGGAAGACCTTAATCAGTCGGTATCCCGGATTCAGGCAAGGCAAGCTGAGGCTGAAGACATTGAAGCCGCCATGATGGATCTGGATCATGAGCAGGACAACGACAACCTGGATGCGAAGCTGAAAGCAGCCGGCATCGACAATGGCGTGGGCAGTGCAGAGCAGGTACTGGCGCGGCTTCGCTCGAATTCGTTACCAGATGATAGCAAGTAGATCTCTGCCTGGCCGCCGAGTAATGATGAGCAGGGGCTTTATTCCCCCTGCTCATACCCCGACCTCAATAAAATTCATTTGCTTCATTATTATTCCCTTCCTAGGATAACCGGAGACTCATAACCAGAATAAAAGCCGCATCCCTGGGATAAAACCATGACCTTCAGCTCCGTCCTGATCGCCAACCGTGGCGAAATCGCCATCCGAATTGCCCGCGCCTGCAACGAACTGAATATTCGAGCCATTACCGTGTTTGCCGAGGACGATGCAGCAAGTCTGCACACGCGCCAGTCAGATCAATCGGTGCCTCTGGCGGGCCGTGGTGTCAAAGCTTACCTCGACATGGAGCAGTTGATTGCCGCAGCCACGGCAAACGGCTGCGATGCAATTCATCCCGGTTATGGGTTTCTGGCAGAAAACGCGGCATTCGCTCGCAGGTGTGAGCAGGCCGGCCTGGTATTCATCGGCCCGAAACCGGAGGTACTGGAGCTATTCGGCAACAAATCCTCAGCCCGAGCCTTGGCAGAACGCTGCGGTGTACCTTTAGTCAACGGCATCAACCATCCAGCCACTCTTGCACAGGCGGCAGCATTCCTGGCCGAACACGGCGCCCTGATGCTGAAAGCCGTTGCGGGCGGTGGCGGTCGCGGGATACGCGCGGTGAGCCGCGAAAGTGAGCTCGAACAGGCTTACACTCGCTGTCAATCCGAGGCACAAATGGCATTCGGCACTAACGAGCTTTACGTGGAGCAGTTGATTGCCCGGGCCCGTCACATCGAAATCCAGATTCTGGGTGATGGCACCGGTGCCGTCACCCACCTCTGGGAGCGGGACTGCAGCTTACAACGACGCAATCAGAAACTCGTCGAGATCGCGCCCAGCCCCAATCTCAATCCTGCCATCCGCGACGCCATGATCGACTGCGCCCTTGTCATGGCGAAGGCAGTCAACTATCAGGGACTGGGTACCTTTGAATTTCTGGTGGATGAGGATCGGCCCGGTCAGTTCTATTTTATGGAAGCCAATCCGCGGGTGCAGGTAGAGCACACGGTAACCGAAGAAGTCACCGGTGTTGATCTTGTTCAGAGCCAATTGAAACTATTCTCCGGCCATACGTTATCCGGGCTCGCACTCGAGACGGCGCCCGAACCCCGCGGCTTCGCCATTCAGGCAAGAATCAACGCAGAATTTCTCCAGGCCAATGGAGACACAGTACCCTCGGGGGCACCATCACCGCCTATGAACCTCCCACAGGCCCCGGTCTGCGGGTGGATGGCTCAGGTTACGCGGGGTACACCATCAGCCCCGTCTATGACTCTCTGCTGGCCAAGCTCATAGCCCATGGTCACGACTACGGGTCAGCCCTTCGCCGGCTTTATCGGGCACTGTGTGAGTTCCGTTTATCCGGCGTGGCCAGCAATATCGGCCTGTTGCAAAATCTGTTGAAACACCCCGCCGTCGAAGCCTGGAAGGTCACAACGCGATTTGTGGAAGCACAACTTCCAGAGCTTATTCCTTTAACGACCGATCCAAAACACCCGCAACTGCACTTTGATAACATCCAGACAACCTCGGCCGCTAACGCCGAAGCACCACCCTTGCCTGCGGGCATGATCAGCGTAGAAGCCCCCAGCATGGGCACAGTCGTCAGCCTTGACGTGACCGAAGGCGATACCGTTGCCAAAGGACAGACCATCGCGGTGCTTGAGGCGATGAAAATGGAATTCGTCGTAAAGGCCAGCCAGTCCGGCATAGTGCAGACCATCATCGCCGTGCCGGGATCCATGGTGACTCGCGGCGAGGCGTTAATATTCCTGGAACCCGGCGAGGAGGGTGCCGGCATTGCTCAAACAGAGCAGGCTGTCGATCTTGAATACATTCGGGCCGATCTCGACGAGGCGCTCGAGCGACACTCAAAATTAACGGATGATCGCCGCCCGGATGCCGTTGCGAAACGCCACAGAACCAACCAAAGAACCGCCCGGCAGAACGTCGAACAGTTGCTCGACCCCAACAGCTACAACGAATACGGCGCCCTGGCTCTGGCCGCTCAACGCCGCCGTCGGTCAATCGACAAGCTTATTGAACTGAGCCCGGCGGATGGGCTGATCACTGCCATCGGCACCGTAAATGCTGAAACCTTTGGTGCGGCAGCCGCCAGCTGCGCCGCCATGGCCTACGATTATACGGTGTTTGCCGGCACCCAGGGATTGGCCAATCACCGTAAAGCGGACCGCATCCTGGCGCTGGCTGAGCAATGGCACATACCTCTGGTACTGTTTGCGGAAGGCGGCGGCGGGCGCCCGTCAGATACCGACACCAACGGGGTCTCCTATCTCGATTGCCAGAGCTTTATCAGTATGGCCAGGCTATCCGGCAAAGTGCCCACCCTCGGCATTGTTTCTGGCCGCTGCTTCGCGGGCAATGCGGCCTTGCTGGGCTGTTGCGATACCATTATTGCCACACAAAACGCCAATGTCGGCATGGCGGGCCCGGCGATGATCGAAGGTGGCGGTTTAGGCAGTTACACCCCGGAAGAGATAGGGCCGGTTTCCGTGATGGCTCCCAACGGGGTGATCGATATTCTGGTTGAAGATGAGGCTGAAGCGGTCCGGACCGCAAAACAATACCTGTCCTACTTTCAGGGCACACTCAAGGAATGGACCTGCGAGGACCAGCGCCGGCTCCGCCACCTGATTCCGGAAAACCGGATGCGCGTCTACGACATCCGAGAGGTGATCAGGACCCTCGCCGATGACGACAGTGTTCTGGAGCTGCGCCGCCAATTTGCACCGGGGCTGATCACTGCGTTCATCCGTATTGAAGGCCGCCCCATCGGCCTGATCGCCAACAACCCGATGCATTTGGGTGGTGCAGTAGATGCCGCCGCCGGCGACAAGGCAACTCGCTTTATGGAGCTCTGCAATACCCACAAATTACCCATACTCTCATTGTGTGACACTCCGGGATTCATGGTCGGGCCAGAGGCAGAAACGCAGGCCACGGTTCGTCGCGTAGCCAACATGTTTGTGGCCGCTGCCAAGCTGTCAGTGCCCTTCTACACCGTGGTTTTGCGCAAAGCCTATGGGCTTGGCGCACAAGCCATGGCCGCCGGCAGCACGCTGACACCCTTTTTTACCGCAGCCTGGCCCAGCGGAGAATTCGGCCCTATGGGCCTGGAAGGGGCGGTTCGCCTGGGCTTTGCCAAGGAGCTGGCGGCCCAGCCGGATGAGTCATCCCGCAAAAACATGTTTGATGCGCTGGTCGCAAAGGCCTACGAACAAGGCAAGGCCATCAACGTCGCCAGTTATCTTGAAATTGATGCAGTTATCGACCCCCAGGACACCAGAACATGGCTGGTTCGTGGCCTGAATGCAGCCGCCAGGCGCCCCATTCCGGACAATTAACCTCCTGAATCTACGGTCGCTCAATGGGCGTAACCCCGGTGTCAGGGCCGTGTTTAACTCGCAATTCAGGTATAGTGAACCTGCAACCAGCCCACACCGACTATGGGTTTTCAGCCTGCAAATACACTGAAAGTAACGGGATCGCATGCTTAAAATTTCCAATGCAGTTGAACTGGCCGACTGGGAAATCGACATCACCCAGATCCGTGCCCAGGGGGCCGGCGGCCAGAACGTCAACAAAGTGGCCTCTGCCGTGCATCTGCGTTTTGATATTCTGCGCTCCAGTTTGCCCCCGGTTTACAAGGAGCGGCTGATGGCGCTCTCTGACCAGCGCATCAGTAAGGAAGGCATTGTGATTATCAAAGCACAGTCATTCCGAACCCTTGAACTGAACAAAGAAGATGCTCTGGCGCGTCTGCAAGAGCTGATTCAGGAAGCGGTAAAGTTCCAGAAAGCCCGGCGCCCAACGAAGCCCACCAAGGGCTCTCAACGACGACGTGTCGATACCAAAACCCAGAAAGGCAAGACCAAGGCGCTCAGAGGAAAAGTGAAACTATGAATACTCGGTAAACGCTGCTATTTTCAGTTAATACGGTGCGCAAGTTCTTGATCTCATCACTGGTAATGCGCCGATTCCGGAGTCTTGATATGAAGCGATACCTGACCATCGCACTGGTATCACTGTTTACATGGACCCAAACAGTCACGGCGGACGATACCCACGAACTCAGCATAGCGGTCGGCGACTGGCCACCCTACTTCGATCAGCAAGCCCCAGACCAAGGCGTTGTCGCCCGGCTACTACGTGACGTTTTCGCAGAAGAAGGCTTTGAGGTTAGCTATCACTTTCTACCCTGGAAACGAGCCTACTACGAAGCGGCGCAAGGTAAACACGATGCGACGGCGGTGTGGATGCACGCGCCGGATCGGGAACAGGACTTTCGCTTCAGCGACCCGGTCCTGAAAGAACGGTTCGTCATTTTTCACCTGAAAGACCAACCCATTCAATGGTCGAGCGTTGAGGACTTGTCTGACCTGAGGCTTGGCGGCAGCATTGGTTACAGCTACGGCCAGGCGTTCGATGAGGCCGTTGAAAACGGAGAGCTGGATATTGAATGGGTGTCCAGCACCCTGCTCAACTTCCGCCGACTGTTGTTTGATCGAATTGATGCGTTTCCCGAAGAAATCAGCGTAGGCCACCACATCCTCCGGCGGGAAATGACCGAGAGTGAAGCCGCCATGGTCACCTTCCACCCACAACCTCTGCTCGAAAACGAGAGCTTCTTGATGTTTCCCAAAACCCGGCCAGACACAAAGCAACTGATGGCCAGATTCAATGAACGCCTGCAGGCGTTCCGGGACAGCGGACAATACGACCGATACTTTGAGTCTTTTTCCGTCTCCCGCGCCCAATCCCGCCAGGCAACAAACCCAGATTAATCTTCCCCGGAGAGGGTTGAGATATCGCCGCATTCCGCACCCTCACGACGGGAACCACGTAATTTACAAAAGTAAAGAAGAGGAATCCGCACTGCCCAACGATGCACCCGTTCAATATCATTCCGCGCTCATTAAAAACCTGTCAGAAATGGAGTGAGTGCATGAAAGGGACAATCGGTTTGCTTTTCAGCTTGTTGCTGATTTCCGGTTACGCCAACGCGGAGCTGAGAATTTACACAGAACAGTATCCGCCCTACAACATGACCACCAGTGGCCAGCCGTTTGCTCACTCGGAGAAAGATATAACTGGCCTGTGCACAGACGTATTGAACGCCGTACTTGAGCGCGCCAATGTCGACTACAGTATCAAACTGCGGGACTTGAGCTACGGTCTCAAGCGGACTGAACACCACCCAGACCATGGCATCTACTGTGTGTCGAAAACCAAAGACCGTGACCCGGCGTTCGACTGGGTTGGTCCGCTGGCCACCATCAAGTGGACCCTGTTTGCCAAACCGGGATCCGCGATCACGCTGAAGAATCTGGAAGATGCCGCAAAATACAAGATTGGCGGCTACAACGGTGATGTCATGACCAACTACCTCGTCGATAAAGGCTTCGACGTATCAGCCATCAGCAACAATGGCCTGAACGCCCGGCGACTGGTACAAGATCAGATTGACCTGTGGGTCGCAGACGGCCTGGCCGGCCCATATCTGGCTGCCGATGCTTCAGACGTGACTGGCCTGAAGCAGGTTCTGGTTTTCCGTGAGACCCCGATGTACCTCGCCATCAACAAAGGCACAGACCCGAAAGTTCTTGCTGCGTTAGAGGACAGTTACCAGAAGTTAGTCAACTCCGGCGACATAGAGACCATATCCCGATCCTACGGTTTCTGAGCACAGGGGGCGTGTGACTCACGCCATGATTGTCGAGCGTTCGCCTCGGGAATAGTGTTTAAAAAAAAGGACCCCGAGGGGTCCTTTTTTAGTATCGGGGCCTGAATCCCTGCAGCTGGGCCTCAGGAATTTCCCCCTCGTCCAGTGGTTGCTATTCCGCTGGCTGATTAACGTCGTTGGCGATCAGTGTCACCGCGGTCTGCACCAGAGCGCGACCGTTCAATGCTGCGCCTGAAAGCATTTCAACGCCGGTCTGCCCCAGTATAATTCCATTGAAGGTGGTGCCCGCCTGAAGTGTGACACCCTCCGCCACCTGCCAGAACACATTGTGAGGCAGCGCACCTCCGGACAGAACGATCGACTTGCCATCTTGCAGCTTCAGGCCTTCGGCAATCTGGAAGATCCAGACGGCATTTGCATCGCCGTTCAGGGTTACATCAGACGTCACCAGAACGCCCGTTCCCCACTTGTAGAGACCGGGATCCAGAGTCAGGCCACCAATTTCACCCGCACCCAGTTCGGTAAAGTCGGGGTCAGAGCGCCCAGCGGCATCGGTGTAAGCGGCTTCCATATCGCCGACAGCGGTGGTCAGTATGGTTGGGGTGCCCGGCGCCATGTTGGCCGCAAACAACTCACCGGTTACCAGAGCAGAGGTCGCAAAGGTGCCGCTGGCATCCAGTGTCTCATCAAATCCGGTCAGAAAACTGCGGGCGGCAGGGCTGACGGCAATGTCGCCGAGAATATCAGTGGTGCCGGTAGTGGAAATGCCAGTTTTCGCGAGCAACACATAGTTACCGGCAGTTCCGAGGTCAACCGCCGCAGGGCTGCTGGAGACGTCCTCACCTGTAGTGAAGGCCAAGGTGGTTTCCGCCAGGTTGTTATCCGCAAGATCGGCAATGTTGGCGCTCAGCGTCAAGGTATGCAGCACACCCGCCTCAAGATTTGCGTCCGGTGACAGCACCACTGTGGTGGGATTAATGAAAGACAAAGTCCCGTCAACTTGGCCACTGGCGTCGCTAAGGGAGATGTTGGCCGTGGTCACTGTGGTCGGATCTATCGCCTCACTGAACACCAGGTTGAGTTTGACGTTGCGTATAACCCCTGTATCGCCATCCTTGGGATTGGTCGCAATGGTATTGAGTGTTGGCGCCGTGGTATCGGCCAATGCTGCTGTCGTGAAGGTCCAGACAACATCTTCTATCAGCGAGTCACCATTCTGGTCTTCAATGTCCCCGGTCAGAGTCGCCGAATACACCGTAGATCCTGACAGGACACTGCCTGGCGTAAGCATGGCTGTCTTGGTGGCGGCATTGTATGACACTGCGCCAACGACCGCCGTTTCACTCGCACCCTGCAATGAAAAGTTCGCCTGGTTCACTGATGCGCTCGCCACATCTTTGTTGAAAACCGCAACAACCTTGCTATTAATCCCGACATTCGTCGCGCCATCGGTCGGCGCAGTAGAAGTCACTGCAAAATCAGCAATAACGATTGGCGCATCCATGCTGTTATTAGAGCTATTACTATTATTGCAGGCAGACAAAGACAGCGCCAACAACATATAGGAAGCACCAAATAAATACTTATTGGTATCTTTTTTAAATCCCATAATATTTTCCTACTACTGTAATCCGCCGATACGTATATAAACGGACATGGGAATGAGCAAGAAAAGTAACATGCTCGTTCCGGGATGCCTCACACACTCGCAGCCTTCGATAGCTCGCGAGAACCTGTGGTGATTGCGTGTTTGGTATATCTTTGCAGCCACTTGAAGAACAGCCACACACTCTTATATTCCTAATTCATACTATAAGATACATTTAAATTAAATTTTTTATTTATTCCATATAAATGAAAGCGTGAGCCCTTTTTAAAACAAACTTAATTCAGCTTGACTTCGAAAATAAGTGAGTATTCTGTTGCCAGCCAGACGCTGCGATGTAAAGCTCTACACGACAACCCGTCATGTTGCGGGTATAACCAACTTATAAGGAGATTGTCATGGGAAGTTCAAAACTGGCCGGCATCGTTCTGCTCGTGGTGGGTGTCGCCCTGCTCTATTTCGGCTACCAGTCCACACAGTCTCTCGGCAACCAGGTCACTGAAACGTTCACTGGGCGGTTTACCGATGAAACCATGTGGTATCTGATCGGTGGTGCTGCCGCAGCTGCGGCAGGGGCCTTCCTCACGTTCTTCAGAAAGTAGAACCACTTCTGAGCGCTGCCCGGGCCTTCTGGCTTCGGTGCAGCGGGTTGATCTTCAGCTATTTACCGGGCCACCGGGGCCGCACCCAAAACCAACTGGCCAGCACCAGTGCTCCGAACACCGAATACACCAGAACAAACACCCAGTCCGGTGCGCTATAGTAAAGTACAGATTGCAGCCAATGCTGGATGAATGAGCCGTCGTAGGCCGCGCGACCCGCCTTTTCCCGAAGCGTCATTTCCCACACCGTCAATGGGCAGAGCACGCCAAGCCAGGATTGCAGGACCACGATACCGATCACGATCAGGTGGCTGAGCCGAAACCAGAAGTTGCGCACCCAGTGCCACTTGAGAAAATGCCCTGCAAACGTGACGACCAGCCCCAGAATCACAAAAGCGACGAGCACCATGTGCAACACCAGGATAAGGTCCGCCAGTACCAGAAACCACCGGTTATCCATCGTCCCCTCCAAACAAATCCCCCACTCCGGTTTTGTTCATCAAAGCCACTGTGCTCTAATCAGAAAGATCTGTTGAAACACAAGTCCTCAGGAGGATTAACTATGACACTGCATCTGGAACTTGCACCCCTTATCAGCCTTGGCGCCGGCATCGCCATTCTGGTTTTCCCAAAACTGCTTAATTACATTGTAGCCGGCTATCTGATTGCGCTCGGCGTACTTGGCCTACTGGGGCATTCACTGTAATCCAGAATTACGCACCATCAGGGTGAATCACGCGTTAAACCGCACCAACGCGACGCATAACCAGAACAGTAACTACCCCAACGGAACCGCCTTTGTGCACATTGCACAAAGGCAACCCTGTCATCAGACTCCTTTTACCCCAAAGACTGCCTCATGGCACAAAGGTTGCGATCCCCTGACGTGTTGACCCACGATACGGAGAGATCGCCATGACTGCTCAGGTTACCCCACAAGAACAGGATTACCCTCTAAGCCCTGTACCCATGGACCAACGCAAAAGCGTGTGGTCCATGGGGCTGGTTCTTCTAGGCTTCACTTTCTTTACCGCCACCATGTGGGCCGGCGGTAGCGTCGGTGTCGCGTTTGATTTTTCGACCATGTTAATGGTGCTTGCTGTCGGTAACCTGCTACTTGGCACCTACGCTGCCATACTCGGCTACATCGCGGCCAAAAGCGGTCTCAACACAGCACTGATGAGCCGGTTTACCTTTGGCGAAGTAGGCAGCAAGCTCTCTGACCTCATTCTGGGCTTCACCCAGATCGGCTGGTACGCCTGGGGCACCGCCACCATGGCAATACTGCTGGTCAAGCTCACCGGCCTGCCGGAAAGCCTGACCCTGCCTCTCATGGTGGTGTTCGGTTTCGCCTTTTGCGTTACGGCTTTTATCGGCTACCGGGGTCTGGAGTGGCTGTCCCGGATTGCCGTGCCGGCCATGATCATTCTGGTGGCCGTTAGCATGAGCATTGCGACGTCTGACGCTGGGGGCCTGTCTGGATTGCTCGCGATCACCCCAACCAGCGACATGACCGTGCCCGCCGCTATCACCCTGGTGTTCGGTACCTTTGTCAGTGGCGGTACCCAGGCCACCAACTGGACCCGTTTCGCCAAATCCGGCAAGACCGCGGTAATCGCTACCCTGCTGGCCTTTTTCCTGGGCAACGGCCTGATGACCCTGATCGGCGCCTTCGGCGCGCTGGTGTATCAGCAGGCGGATATTGTGGACATTATGGTCGCTCAAGGGCTCGCAACCCTCGGCATCCTGATGCTGTTCCTGAATCTCTGGACCACCCAGGACAATACCGTCTATAACTTTGCCGTGGCCGGCTGCAATCTGGTCCGTACGCGTCGGCGCAAGATGGTCACCGTTGTGGGCGCTGCCATCGGCACTGTCCTGGCGGTAGCAGGCATGTACCAGTGGCTGATTCCGTTTCTGGTTTTACTGGGTACGTTTATTCCTCCCATCGGGGGCGTGATCATGGCCAGCTATTTTGTCGGCTACAAACGGCAATACCCGAACCTGGCCACGACAACTCTGCCAGCGTTCAACGTACCCGGCCTGGCGGCCTACGCGATCGGTTCCGCGGCGGCCTACACGTCGCCTTGGATCGCCCCCATTGTCGGGGTGCTCATGGCGGCCTTCAGTTACAGCGTGGTCCTGGTGGTCAGCCAGGCGGTACGTGAACGCCGGGCCCTGGTTATGGGGAACGTCTAGATGACCTTGCGATGTCTGGATGTGCCCAAATTGCCCGGGCTCGGCGCCATCCGGCTTCGCGGCGGCAGCGCAGCCACAAACAACCCTGTGCGCTGGCCTTACCTCGCCGAGAATCGTTCCTTCAAAGATTGGGTCAAAGGTGGCGAACTGGTGTTCGTCACTGGCATCAGCCGGCATCGCAGCCCCCAGAATCTGGCCGAATGCCTGTATGAGGGCAAGCAATGCGGAGTTTCCGGGCTGGTGATGCTGACCGGCGACGCGTACATTGGTCAGTTGCCGAATACTTTGTGCCATCTGGCCGACGACCTGGCCATTCCACTGTTTGAACAGCCCTATTCCCTGCCCATGGTAGAAGTCACCGAAGCCATCAGCAGGGCGATCATCTGGGCTGAGCACGCCGGTCGCGAGCCGCTCGATGCTGACAGGTTGGCCGGCTCAGCAGACCTGCTCGACGCCTGGATTGCGTGCCAGGGGAATCAGAGCGCCATGGCGAAAGCCCTGAGCTGCCACCGAAATACCGTTCGCAATCGAATGAACCAACTGGCCGATACACTGCCCAACGAAACCGACCGGGCAGCGCGCTTTAAAGCACTGCTACTGGCTCACCTGCTGTTGAAACCAACACCGCCGGTGAGCCGCCATCAGGAGACAACATGACTGAACAACTGACCGCCATCGTAAATGCCCGCCTACCTAGCCGCGAGGGGCTGCACAAGCTCACCATCGCCAATGGCCGCTTCACCGACATTATCGCCTTGCCCGAACTGGCTACGGCCGGCAACAACGAGCTGGACGCAGCCGGCAATCTGGTTACGCCTGCCTTTGTGGAACCCCACATCCACCTGGATGCCGCCATGACCGCTGGCGAGCCACGATGGAACCAGAGCGGCACGCTGTTCGAAGGTATTGAGTGCTGGGCAGAACGCAAAGCCACCCTCACCCACGACGATGTGATCAAACGCGCCACCCAAACGCTCAAACTGTTCGCCGCCCATGGCATCCAGTATGTGCGCACCCACGTGGACGTAACCGATCCAAGCCTGACAGCCCTCAAAGCGATGTTAGAGGTGCGTGAGCACACTGCGGAATTTGTCGATCTACAGATCGTCGCGTTTCCTCAGGAAGGCATCCTGTCTTTCAAAAACGGCCGCGAGTTGATGGAAGAGGCCGTGCGCCTGGGCGCGGATGTAGTGGGTGGCATTCCCCACTTTGAATTCACCCGGGATTACGGTGCGGAGTCTGTTCGCTGGCTGATGGAGCTGGCCCACAAACACGACCGCCTGGTGGATGTGCACTGCGATGAAATCGACGATCCGGAATCCCGATTCCTGGAAGTACTCGCCGCTGAAGCCTTGCGCCTGGACTATGGCTCCCGGGTAACCGCCAGCCACACGTGCGCCATGGGATCCTATAACGATGCTTATTGCAGCCGCCTGTTCCGCCTGCTAAAAAATCTGGCCTGCGGTTCCTGTCGATGCCCACCGAAAGTCTGCACCTGCAAGGCCGTTTTGATGGCTACCCAAAACGCCGAGGCCTCACCCGCGTGCCAGAATTGCTGGACGCCGGGCTGAAAGTCGCCTTCGGTCAGGATTCTATCCGCGACCCCTGGTACCCCATCGGCAATGGCAACATACTGCGCACCCTGGACGTCGGCCTGCACGCCTGCCACATGCTGGGCATGAGCCAGATCGAGCGGTCATTGGAGCTGATCACCGACAACGGTGCCGCCGCGCTGGACCTGAAAGACTATGGTATCGCCAAAGGACTGCCCGCACGGTGCATTGTTCAGCAGGGCCAGACCCCCTACGAAGTATTGCTCGGACAACAACCAGTGCTGGCATCTGTCCGTGACGGGAAATTGCTGATCAAGAGGGATGTCGTAAAATACAATTCGGCCCTGAATATTTGAGGACAATGCGCAATGACTGACGAAGATACGCTCACCGCCCTGAAAACCGCGTTCACCTTCATGCCCCAGCCGGTGGAGGTCAATCGGTTCGAATACGGTGAGGATGCTGATCGAATTCTGGCGCAAGTAAATTTTGTGCGGGAAGTTCTGATCAGCCACGGGATTGACCCGGAAGAAGTTGCGGGCGACATTAATCCGGACTCTTCACCGAACTCCTGCTACTGAGAACCACCAGCGCACTGCATCTGAATGCATGCCGGTTCAGGGCTTTGATTTGTTCAAAAGTAAAGCCGGGCAACAAGTGCCCGGCTTTACTTTATTAAGCGACGGAAGGTTCAGCGTTGACCGGCTCACCGTATTGATTCGGTCCCTGCGACTTCTGGACCAGAAAGACGAGCAACACAATGGCGCCGATAAGCGGAATGAGGGCAATGAGCTGCCACCAGCCAGTGCGTCCAATATCATGCAGCCGGCGCGTCGCGTAGGAAATGGCGGGAATCAACATCACCAGGCTGAAGATCCCGGCAAGAACAATAGTACCCAGCAAAACATCGATGACCGACAAGCCGATATAAATCAGCATGTAGAAAAGTATAAACATCCAATACTGTGTCCGGGTTGCCCGGCCATTGAAGTTGGCAAAATTACGAAATCCGTCCAAAAAGTGTTCCATGTTGCTTCCTTAGTCCTTGTTAATCGCTGTAATGCAAAACGCCACGTAAACGTTCACATGAGATGATTATTACACAGAAGTTAGAATCCTCTACCGAAAAAACCAAACTATAAGTAAATTTTTGTAAAAATATTATGCAGTTACCGTTTTGACACAACCTAGTGTGTATTACCTAATTTGCTCCCCTAAACTTTTCCGGCCTGCTCGTTAAGCCATTCCAAGAACAACACCGCTTCTGTGAGCGCAGTAAACCATGGATTCTTACCCACACAACGGAGTGTTGTTCTTATGCAACTCAGTACCCCGAAGAAAACCCTTACGCTGCTGCTGTCTCTTATTCTGATCACTGCCTGTACCGCCGCCATCAAGCCGGAATGGGTCAGTCTGTACAACCATAAAGCGGATGTTGAATCCGATCGCCTCACCTGGCTGGATGACATGGCTGTCAACAGTTTTGGTGATGTACTTGTGGCTGGAACCGCTATCCGTTTTGGATTGGCTGACCTCGAACAGAACCTTGTTCTTGTTCGTTTCAACGATCGCGGCCAACGGCTCTGGGCCCGTGAATTCAACCTTGCCACCGGCGATTACCGCAGCGATGACAGTGTTCTGGCCATGGTCCTGGACGCGCAAGACAACGTCTATATTCTGGCCAACCAGTTCAGAGTGCCGGATGAAAACTCATCCTTTAGCGGTGCCTGGCTGATCAGTGCCGATGCCAACGGCAACGAGCGCTGGCGCCAGCAGCTCAGTGCCGACAGCGAAATGCGCGCGTTGAGCCTTAACAACGACAAACTCTACACCACCGGTCCCAACACACAGGTTTTCAGCCTGGATGGCACCCAGCTTCAGCAGATTGAACATGCAGACCATACCGCCAGCGCGGTAACCGCCAACACCAGCGGTGAGTTTGTTGTTGCCAGTGGACAGGCCGTCAGCCTGTTCAATGCCAATGGCCAGCGCCTGTGGCAACAAACCGGTGAAGCCAACGAGTATCCAGGTGGCGAAGTGATGTTCACCATGAACGGCGACATCGTTGCGACCAACCTGCTGGCGGATAACGGCGGTGCGCGCATTACTCGCTACACGCCGAGCGGAGACAAACTCTGGACCAGAACGTTCAGCGCGGCTTATAACAGCTTTGGCATTCCAGGCCCTGCGTTGGTCTTCGAAGACTATCGTGGCGATCTCTGGCTGACAGCCTCCAACGCCGATGGCCACCGAATCGCCAAGCTCGACAGCAGCGGCCGGGTAATCTGGAACAAAACATCCCGAAACGGCATCGTGAAAGATGCTGTTCTGAAAGGCTCTGACCTGTTTGTGGTAGGCGACGGCTTCAACGCCAAGTATGAAAGTGATGGCAGCCGCGTGGCCGAATCCAAAATAGACCGGGGCGTGCAGATTACCACCGGCAGCGTCGCCGTCGATGGCGACAAGCTGTATTCAGGCTATAGTGCCCAGGACAACGGAAGCTTTGCGCTTCATCTGTCGCAGTATCTTGACCGGTAATCCTGATACGGGCGAAAGCCCGGGTTACGCCAGAACTGTTGTTTCGGAGTTAAAACTCAAGAGGCATTAATATTCGGCGAGCTGCGTGTTCAAACGCAGCTCGCCGAATCTCTCTGGCAAGACGAACAGGCGTTGGACCTCTTCGAGCTCCCTTCAATGGAATTCAGGCGGAACATCCAGCAAAAGATACTTGGTGACATTACCGACAATCAGTTGGCCACTTCCGGGAACCCAGGCAAGATGATTCATCGTGCTCGTTTTGGCTTTCACAATATCTGACTGTCCTGTGCTCAAATTAAACAGCTCAACAAAGTAATCTTCATCACCGTCCCAATGAGGCATCCTGCCCGCCAGAGCAACAGATCCTGCAACAGGGTTCAGAAAATCCGCGTCTAGAATGGAAGAAAGCTGGGGCATTTTAGACTGAATGATCGCGAGATCAGGAACTGACAAACGCTGCACCCGGCCCACGGAGAAGACCGCAAGCAATTCATCACCTTGCTGCGAGAATTCAAGCGTTTTAACCTGGTTTCTGGGCTGATCGGTTCCCTCAGTTTGTGTTATCAAGTCCAGTCCACGAAATGCATCCGAAGTAATAACCTTCCATAAACAGAGATGCCCGTTGTTGGAGCCTGCAGCCAAAATACCATTTAGCTTGTCCAACGCTATTGCTGTGACAGAACTACCACAGCGAACTTCTGATGAGTGGAATCGTCGATCAACCACATCATAGATGCTAACCCTCCCTTTGCGGACGACAAACAAGGCCCCTCCCTCTTCCGCCCACAGCATCGGACCATTGACGTCGCTCAGTGTGGCGAGAGCCTGGCCAGTCTCATGGTTCCAGATGACAGCCTCAGACGCTGATGTTGCAGAAAGAACCCCATCATCCGTAACAGCAATGTGATTAACCCGGTAATTGTGCCCATGAACCAGAGTAGCCTGCCCCGAGCGTTCTGTCTGCGCCGCATGGCCCGATTCAAAGCCAGTGATCATGCGCCCGCTATTCGAGTGGTAATTCAGGGCGGTTATAAAATCACCATCCAGTTGCGCAGGAACCCTCAAGTCTTGCCATTTCGCTTTTTGGCTGCCTCCGTCGATACCTAAGCGGACAATCAGGGCAGCAATTACGAAACCCAACAACAGCGCCAAAGACGCACTTTTAATCGGAAATTTTGAGCTAGCGTCGCTCATTCAAAGGCTCCTTGCCAAACTGTTACGCAAATCTTCAACCACCGCTTTATCCGGACCGGCGACCGCAATGTACACAAAGCTCTTATCATTGCCGCGCTCTACACATTTCATCACCACTCTATTGGCGCCAGAGTTGCCATAAAGGTATGTGCCACTCTGGGCAACTGACGTGAACGCAAAAGCGTTAAATGCAGACAGGGCATGCTCAGCGCACGTGTCTGCAGGCATGGATAACGTTTTGTGATGAGACCAGAGGTGCGGTGGAAAAGTCAGGTGGGCCGCTGCTCTGGGAGTAGAGGGCTGAGACCTGCTGACAGCCCCCGAGACAGATTGGAATATCCAGAAATGGCCAACAAGGTTAATTGCGACCCCCAAAACAACTGCAGGGAAAAAGACCTCAAGGCGACTTTGATAGCGATCTATTAACCAGAACCCGGCCCCCGCCACACCCACATCAAAAAAGAAGCCGACGGCAAGTCCCAGCCAGTCATTACCTGAGAGCTGATGATTTTCTGTCAGTAACACAATCATCGTGATCAGCAGCGACAGGAATCCGTAGATTATCGCAGCAAACATCCGCTGGGATGACTTTCTGAGGTAAAGAAGACAGCAAAAAAGTGCTACTAACTTTGCAACTAATATGTACAAACGGTCTGTCTCCTTAACGAATCCCTGTGAGTGTCACGCCTCAACGCAACACTGTCCTTCTTTGAGCAAATTTGAGCCTGTATTCGACGTCTGCATCACCTAACCAGAGCGCGCCAGTGTAACGATATCGGAGTATTCCCGCTCGTTCACAACCGCACCGGCCGCTTTCAATTTGGTCAAGCCAGTAAGCTCATTAACCATGGCCTGTGCAACCCTTTCCGCCTCAATTGCACGGTACTTGCGCAGCGGGCCAATCAACAGCTGGTTGGCCGCTGGCATAACCGCCATACCCAGCGATTCTGCTGTGCGATGCTCCTGCCGCTGGCCCAGCAACAGGCTCGGGTGATAGATCGCAAGGTAGGAGAACTCCAACGCCCGTACCGCGTCTTCCAGCTCGCCTTTTACGCGACTGTAAAAAACCGCCGACCGGGCAGATGCGCCGATAGCGGACATCAGAATCAGGGCTTTCGCTCCGGCCCTTTTGGCCAGCGCTGCAGCGGTCAGCGCGTAGTCATAATCAACCTTACGAAAGGCCTCCTGAGAACCAGCCTTCTTGATGGTGGTCCCCAGGCAACAGACCAGCACATCCACGGCAAAGATCGACGCGTGATCTGCCATGGCCTCAAAATCAATAACGCGTTGCGAGAGTTTCGAATGAGCAAGCGCCAGTGGCTTGCGGACAGGCACAACCACCGAAGAAATTTCCTTCCTCACCAGCAACTTTTCCACCACCAGGCTGCCCGTTAACCCTGTGGCACCAAGGACCATGACTTTCATATCTCACTCCACTGCAGGTCCAATGACATTTGGGTATCGAATAGGTACAGCGGCGCAGCAGACCACTTACAACGCCTCAAGATAACTTAGCCCGGACAGTTGATCCATCTGCCCGCGAATCCAGTCCACCCGCTCCAAAACATAGGGCGTTGGCGAAGTGACGCTCAGCACTTTCGGGTTAGGCAGGACCGCCGCCAATCGGGCGGCCTGAACTTCAGACAGTGCCCAGGCTGGCAGTCCAAAGTAGGCCTGACTGGCCGCCTCCACTCCATAGATACCGGGGCCGAACTCGGCAATATTCAGGTATACCTCAAGCACACGCTGCTTCGGCCAGAGGCCGTCAATGGTCACCGCCAGGCCCGCTTCGATGGCCTTGCGCGCAAAACTGCGACCGTTCCACAGAAAAAGATTCTTGGCTGTTTGCTGGGTGATGGTGCTGGCGCCCCGCAGCCCTTCACCCGCCTTATACTCCGACACCGCTTTGCGGATGGCATCGAAGTCTACCCCCAGGTGGTGCGGAAATCGCTGATCTTCACTGGCAACCACCGCCAGCGCCATCCAGGGCGAAATCTCAGACATGGGCACCCACTCATGTTGCAATGGCTGGGAAGCACTGCTGACCTGGTGCGCCAACATAAAAGCCGACGAGGGAGGGTTCACATACCGGAACAGCAGAATGGTGAGCAAGACCAGCGCCATAACGGCACCGAAGGCCAGAGCGAAGAAGCGCAGCGATTTGCGAACAAAAGACCTTTTGGCCATGACCAGAAACCACCTCGATATCGGCTAAACGCAGAATAACAGCCATTACATGTTAGCCGACGCGACAGGCTATGGCGGTTACGATCTGGAAAGCCTGCGCGACGGCGATATCCCCAAAGCCACCAATGCCGTCCAGTTAAAACTATTGTCCCGCAAAGCTGATGCGGGATTCTCGCACCAGCACATCGAGAAACTGATTAAATCGATCCACATCGCCCTGACGGACAGATTGCTCGGGAATTTCGAGTTTGGTGATCACCTTGAGGTTCTTGTCATCACGATGTTGCACATAGCGCACCATGCGCCCGAAATTGTTTGAATACTCGAACTCCGGCGTCAACGTTGTCAGTAACCAGGCCTCTCCCACGTCAAACCGATGAGTTGTCTCTACTTGTAATCCCGGGAACCGTGCGGTGCGCCCGGTTTTTTCAAGATACAGGCTGTGAATCTCCTGATTGAGCCATGCACTGTGCTCGAAATAGGACATGGACTCCTCCGGGTTGAGGAACGGGTCGTATTCAGTCGCTGACCGAACACTGACCTCCGGGGTCAATGACTCCAGTCCAGTGAATTCGAACACCGGCTCTACCAGATCAGACACCTGCTCCTGATAGTTTTTCACTGCCCATTCCCGACGACTATCCGAGTTCATACCAGAGAGGAAGTTACGGAACATCCCTGCATACTCCCCGATATAGGTACGCGTCTGCTGCTCTGTCGCCCCGCCCTGCGCTGTAAAGTGAAACTCGCTGTTCACCCGAACTTTCCAGCGGAAAGGTGCAACATCAATCACACGGGGCTTAGATTCTGGCTCAAGTTTCAGCGCCACTTTGCCCTGGATCCAGGCGGGGGTGTGTAACCAGTCTGTGTGGGCATCTGTCGCGTCCAGGCAGCGTGTGCTTCCTTCCAACTCAAAGCAGACGACCATATGATCAAAATATCGCATGCTGGGAACCGCAAGTCGGGACGAATCGCTCCGCTCTGTAGCCACCAGAACGGGATAGGCCTCAACACCAATCTGATGCAACAAATGGTAAAGCACAGCCGACTTATCCTTACAGTCGCCATACCGAGTGGAGAGTGTGGAAGCGACAGAATGGGGCGTTACGGCATGCCCCAGCTCTGACATGGAAACATACCGGATATCTCTGGCTACAAATTCGTGAATCAGAGCGATCTGCTCAGACTGGCTTAACCTGCCGGTTTGAAGCTCCACCAATAGCTCGTCGCCACCACGGGTATCAGCTAACGCCTGATCAAATGCAGTTCTCGCACGATCGATAACCGCGTCCCAACTTTTCGCTTCGCCAACGATCAGGTGGTTGATCTCGTCGGCCCAGCTATACTCACCTGCGAGCCGAACAGCCGGAATGTCCGCGCCCGAACACAGCAGCCCATTACTGTCACCCTCGCACAATATCCACTGACCGCCTCCCTCCCAGGCAACCTGTTCCCCGTCCGTCCACTGCACCGACAGCATCCAGTCACTGACGGGCGCCATTATTTGTGATGAAAAAATGTCAGCCCATCCCATTTCCAGTCGGGACCTGTCTGTCACAATCTCGTATTCGAGCATTGCAACACTGCCCGCCCCCAGTCCGGGCAAAGCTATCACCGCCTGACGCCTGTCTGTGAACGTGTTGTCATTGTCCACAGTGGTGATTTTCAGGTTGTCAGCCTCAAAGGCATGCAACCGGCCTTTAGCATCAATGGACCCAGCGAGATGAACCGTCAGCTGATCGGTCTGCTCATCAAAGTAGATCCGATCGGTTCCATTATTCTGCACATCATTGCTGGATGAGTAATACCACACATCCCTCACCCGCCGGCGAACGGTGTCTTTGTCTACCCTGATATCGGTTTTAAACTCCAGACGCGTCAGCTCACCCGGCCGATCCTCTTGACCCCGAAACTCCGAGGCAAGTTTATGAAGCCCTGAAAATTCGGGAGAGCTCCATTGCACGGATGGCTTGGCCGCAACACCTGCAGCCATGAGCATCAATAAAGCCAGCAGAGACCACCTCATAACGCTTTAAACTCCCCGGTCATTCGAAGCAGTTCCGGCTTCCGCCTATTGAACGTCGAGGCAGGGGTCGTCATATAAACGATAAGTTCATAGAGGCCGTGTTCACTCTCAACAATTCCGGTGGACCACATTGATGGCATGTTCAGATCCATGCCAGTGCAGGTTATCTGGGCGGCAACATTGAGACTGCCCCCAACAAATTGCCGGAACTCCTCACAGCCAGCTCTTCGAATGCTGCTGTAAAGCGTCTGCCGGCGGTCAACCGCAAGCTCTTCAAGAGACAGGCCTTCGTAATGGTATACGATGGCCCAAACATCTTCGGCTGGACCACGCATTTCAAAAAGCGACTCATCCTGCGCGAACGTTCCCGGCCTTACCCGAACCCAGCCCTCGGCTGGCACCGGAAACTGAAAACGCCCCTCGACATCGACGTACACATCGCCAGCGGGCAGGTCGTCAATGTCATATATTCCCAGCGCCCCAAGACTCAGGTATGGCAACACACCAAACGTGACACAAGCCATTGGCAGCGCAATCGACCACTCCCACCAACTATAGCCGCGGCGGTTATCCCGAAATTGCGGGTTCGCCAGGCTTCGCTTAAGTGTGTTGAACCGCATTTCCAGAATGGTGAACAGCCCACCCCAGACCAACATTGCAAACACGAATGCCCAAAGCGGAGTCGCAATACGTTCCTGAGCGTTAAAAAGGCAGAGACCGATATAACACCAACTATCCATGCGTAGCGGTTCGCTCCCCAGACCGGCACTCCGTTTGTCTGCTCCAGGTCCCGCAGATAACGAGTCAGCCTGGGCAATGCAACAAACTGAGCGGGCACGAACAGCGGTACAAAGAACCATAGCCAGGGTTTTACATCATGCCGCCCTAAACTGCGTATTTCACGGAGTCGCCCCACGAGCCAGAACATGGTGTACAACCCGAACGTGGAGGCATGAAGAATGAAATCCCACCACCAGGCTCGGGGGACTTTCATTGGTTGGTGCAAACCGGAATTCTGTCTGGGGTACTTCGAAGCAGCGCCGACTTCCTGACTTCCCTGGCCTTCAAACACAGCTGTGTTTCTCCTGAAACTAAGGCGTAATCGAGCCAATACAGTAACAAAACACCCACTGTTTTTATGCCTTTGTTTTACCGTTTTTGAGAACCGGTCACGAAACTTTTAGCTGGCTGGAATAAACCTCCCAAACCCCATCTCACGTCCCAGCTCGGGCAAGATCTCCTCCTCATCTACCGCCAGCTTGCCGTTGATCAGTACCGTTTTGACGATGCCAGGATTACGGTTAACCAGGCGCTGCAGGTCAAAGTTCTCCATGTCACCCCAGTGCACTTGTTCCAGATTCTGACCAAACCCTGAAGGGTCCAGCACGACCACATCCGCGCGGTCGCCCTCACGGATCTTGCCCGCGTCAACGCCAAACCAGTCGGCCTGGTCGCCAGTCAGGCGGTGCACCGCCTGCTCCATGGTCATCATGGGATCGCCTTCGTCAATGGAATCGTGCACCAGTTTCAGCATGCGCAGCGGAAGGTTGTAAAAAGCCATGTTGCGGATATGGGCGCCGGCGTCACTGAAGGTAATCAGGGAGCGGGGGTCTTTGACGATGCGCTTGAGCACCTGTTTGCGGTGGTTTCCCACGGTCGTGTACCAGCGGATCTTCTTGCCGAATTCCACCACCAGATCCAGGAACAGATCGACCACGTGCACGCCCCGGGCGTTGGCTACCTCCTCGAAATTCTTACCAATCAGGGATTCATCCGGGCAGTCGATGATCATGGCGTCACCAAAGTCCCGCTGCCACACCCGAGGGCTCAGCTTCTCGCCGTAGAACTTCCGGAACTTACGGCGGTAAGCCTCGTCTTTCAGCAGCTCGTTACGCTCCACCGCGTCTTTCAGATCCAGCGCCATTTCACCGGCGCCGAACTCCTCGAAGAACACCACGTCAATGCCATCGGCATAGACCGTGAACGGGGTGGGCAATACCTGCCAGCGGAAGTCACCGCGCAACGCATTGGTCAATATGGAGGTCAACTTGGTCAGGTTGGTCAGGTAGGCGCTGCCCTTAAGGTCCATCTGACTGATCAGCGTGGTTTTCAGGGGCCGACGCAACCAACCGAGGCACTCGCGCACGTACTGGAGGATCTGCAACGGCGTAGCCGCATTCGGGGCACCCTGATGCACCCGGCCATACTGGCGCACCAGCTTGTTCAGTCGGGCGATTTCACTCCACTTGGCATAAGTGCTGGGCAGACTCTTGGACCATTCCCGATCGCCGTCTATCTTGTCCCACTTCAGGCACATGGTGGACAGCCCCAGGAACCCTTCATCCAGAGCTTCCTTAAGCTGCGCCTCCATGGCCTGCATCTCCTCGGCCGTTGGCTGAATCGCCAGGTCTGTGGCTCGACTCAGGCCCATCACCCCTACCCGTAAATCGCTGTGCCCCAGAAAACTGATGACGTTAGGGCCCAGAGGCACCGTGTTGACATGCGCCACCCACTGCCTGGGAGTTGACCAGGTTTTGTGGGCTTTCAGGATCGGCAGCACTCGCTCCCGCGGCACCGTTTCAACCCGGGTGAAAATGTCAGAGGCATCCTCGTAGTCGCTGCAAATCATGCTCAGGGAACAACTGCCCACCAGCACCGTGGTCACACCATGGCGCACCGATTCCGACAGGCTCGGGCTAACCAGCAGCTCAGCATCGTAATGGGTGTGGGTATCCAGGAATCCCGGCGTCACCCACTTGCCGGTAGGCATTGATCACCCGGTCGGCCTGAGCATGATCGATGGCTTCTTCGGTGACTCGGGCAACACGGCCATCCTTGATCGCCAGATTGCGAATGGATGAGGGTGCACCGGTGCCGTCAAAGTAACGGCCGCCCTCGATAAGAACGTCATACTGAGCCATCGCGCTTTCCCTTTTCAGAGCTTGTTGTTGTATGGATGCTTGCCAGATTAAGACGGACTCAGGGTTCATTCTTGTTATTTAGTGACACTTCTCTCAGGATAGAATGAAAACGGCCCGGATAGCCCTGCGACATGACAGCAACGGTGGAATACCAGATTCGAACCAGCGCCCTGAAAGGCTTCGACGTGCTGGTAGAGGATTTAGGCGGGGACCCCCACCGCCTGCTGGCAGACTATGGACTGTCTGCGGAGGCACTGAAAAGCGACCTGCAAAGCATGAACATCCGAGACTTTGTTCAACTGCTGGAGACCAGCGCAACAACGCTTGGCTGTGCAGATTTCGGATTACGGTTAGGGGCCAGTCAGGACTTTCGCATCCTTGGCCCGTTAGGTGTGGTACTGAGGCATTGCAGAACGCCCCGGGAGGCGTTGCACTCGGCGCGTAGCTTCGTGTGTTTTCACAACCAATCCGAATATTGGGATTACCACAGCCACGGTGCCGTCACTGCCCTTCAGCGCTATGAAAACTTCTACGACATCACAGACACCCGGCAGTACCGGGAGCTGGCGCTGAGTGCCTGCTATCAACTTTGCCGGGTATTGATTCGGCCCGGTTTCCGGTTTGTCAGGCTTGAATTCAGCCATGCACCGCTTTCACCCATCAGCACCTATCGCCGGTATTTCAAAACAGACGTTTCGTTCAATCACGAACATGATGCGCTCTGGCTGGAAACACAATTACTCGATGAGCCGCTCAGGAGTCAGAACGACGCCGTCAAAACCGCGGCGATGGCCTACCTCAGAGAATTGATCCAAGACCACGAACTGGATGTCGTCCAGCAGGTGAGCCTGTTGATTCAGCAAACCCTGGGCGTTCAGGAAGCGTCCATTGAAAACGTAAGCCAACTACTCGGGCTGAATAAACGCACCCTGCAAAGGCAACTAAAACAGCGAGGCGTAACGTTCAAAGAGTTGGTCAACAGCCTGCGCATGAGATCCGCCTGCTGGCATCTGCAGTCCAGTACCATGGACATTACCTTGCTCTCCGAAATCCTCGGATACAGCGATGTCAGTGGCTTCTCCCATGCTTTCAGGAAAGCACAGGGAATTTCTCCGCTAGGGTGGCGTAAGGCCCGGAAAGCGTCTCCAGTTACCAAATAAAGGCAATCCACCCAACGATAGCAGCAAAGAAAATCGACAGCCCAATCAACGTCTTCCATGGGAACGGCGGTGGCGGAGGTTCAACAGCCAACTGATGTTCCAGGTACGTTCGCAGCAGTCGCGTGTTGCGGGTGTTAGCTTTATAAATGGCATCAAACGCATCGCCCACCACGGGCAGCAAGCCTCCCAACAAGTCGATCACCATGTTGCGCAGCATTTGGCGTTTCACCGTTGTGCTGGCACCTGCCCGGTGCGCCTCAACCAGAACATAACAGGACAACACCAGACCAACGAAGTCTCCCACCACCGGCACCAGGCCGATAATCGCTTCTATCCCAAACTTGAAGCGAGTAAATGGAAGACCAATGCTGCTGTCCATCAAACGACTGAACGTATCCAGTCGTTGCAAGGTAGCCCGTTGCTGGGCTTCGATAGGTTGCTTCGCCATGCATTCTCCAATGGGCCCTTCGTGCGATGGTGCCCGCTTATCTGGCCATCAATCCAACAAAGGCTGCGGTGAAAGCGGTTTCCTGGAAGACTTTCAAGCCAGTCTCTTCAAAAGGAATGGGCAGAGGGTTTGCGGCCAGCGTGGATTTGATCAGTGCCGGTGGGAGCAATTTCACCTCCAGCTCAGTATCGTTAATCAGCTGAAGGGCCGCCTCCAGCTTGAAGCTGATCGCACCACCGGCAAACTTGCCCTTGGGCATCCGCTCCTTGATGGCGACGCATGTCACCTCATGTTCCGCCATCAATTCCGAAAACGCTGCCTGGAAGTGTTTCAGGTCATCGCGAGTGTGGTTTTTGCTCAGCGACAGCTTACGCACCTTGCTCTCCAACAGGCTGATTTGCCCTCGGTCCAGCTTCAGCATGCAAACCACCGCATCACTACCGGTCAGTTCAACTCCGCAAACAATCATCGCACTCCCCTTTTACGCCAGGCCGCAACACTTCTTGAACTTCAGACCACTGCCACAGGTGCACGGGTCGTTGCGCGACGGCGCCTTCGTCGTCGTAACCGGGGCGGGCTTTTCCAACAGAACGGTCAATTCAGCAATGGATTCAACGGCGCCCTCGCGGGTATCCACTGTAATATTCGCGTAGAGCTCGGCTTCGGCCACCTGTGCCTCAATTTCTTGTTTACGCGCCTCGCTGGTCACGGTCAGGGCTAGCGGGAACTTCTTGCTACCACTCTTCTGACTGGCATTGGTCTTGAATCCGCCATAAGCCGTGTGGTGCTGGCGGGCGTCTTGCCGGCCTTTAAAGAAAAATTTATCTGACATGCTGAAATCCTGATGAACGGAAGAGTTCCGGGCGGCGCAAATATCACCTGCGGCCGCTGGGCGGAGACGTTTTATCATGCTTACGGGAACGGAGATATAGGCATAAATGTAAACCGCAAAACCAACCCGTTCCCGAGCCTTCCGATCGCCCCTAAGAATGCCTGAACCAGCGCGCCACCACGCCTCGCCCTATTGTCCAACAAATTTACACATTCGCCTGAAAAAAACCGAAGGTGTAACGAAAGATTTACACAAGTGATTGCAAACCCGCGGCAATACCATCTTTGGCCACCATGTTGCTTAACATATTGCTCAGCACCTTAATAGAACAAAAATCACAAAACAGAAAAGGTAAATAACAATGACGACTAAAAACCGAAGCACCCTGGGCGCCTCACTCTTTGTAACTGCGTCTCTGGCTCTAACCAGTTTTTCCGTTGGAGCCAGCCCTATCAGCTACAGCGATATCTACGTTTTCGGTGACAGCCTCTCAGATACCGGCAATACCCGAAGCCAGGTACCCCTGGGCTCTTTTGGACCCATAGCGGCGGCAGCCGGATATGGCCCCAATGGCCGTTTCAGTAATGGTCCAGTGTGGCATGAGTATCTGGCAGACGCACTCGCCATGCCGCGCGCGACAAACTCCACCAGTGGCGGCAATAATTTCGCCTACGGCGGTGCCCGCGTGGACAACGCCGGTGGCGTCTCTGCGGGTTTGCTCACGCAAAATACCCAATACTTCAACCGGCAGGCTGGCGCGCCTTCCGACCCTGACGCGTTGTTTGTCGCCTGGGCAGGCGGTAACGACATGCGCGACCTGGTCGGCAGCGCAGACCCGCTGGCCGCCATCAACGCTCAGTTGAACTCCTGGTTCGGAATGCTTGGCGGCTTGCTGGACAGCGGAGTAACCACCCTGCTGGTACCGAACCTGCCGGACCTTGGCAGCATCCCGGAGTTTCGCACCACCCTCAACAGCACCTCAGGCACCGAAGTATCAACCGCCTGGAATCAAGGGCTGGAGCAGGGACTCTTCGAGCTGGCCCAAACCACAGACGCTGACATTTTCTACTTCGATGTGTTCGGTTTGTTCAACGACCTGCTCGCCGACCCGGCTGCTTTCGGATTTTCCAACACCACAGGGGAGTGCCGGTCTGTGAGCGGTGGTTTTTTCCCATCTGAACAAAGCTGCGCCAACCCGGGTGACTTCGTTTTCTGGGATGAGATCCACCCCACCACAGCCGCCCACAGCTATCTGGGCAACCAGGCGTATCAACTTCTGCTGAGCGGCAAGTCGATCGCCAAGGTGCCTGAGCCAATGACCTTGACCTTGCTCTTGCTGGGCATCATCGCACTGTGGGGGCGTCGGTACCTGGTGGTTTCAAAATCGTCTCTGAGCTAACCTTCATGGGCAGCCAGCGCTTTGCTGGCTGCCCTGTTCACAGAGAGTGTATGAGCACACAGCCTTCTTGCTCGAGTAGCGGACATGCCCTCATTTACCAAGCTCGCACGCTGTTTGACGATGGCTGCAATATTGCCGGCTTTACCTGTCGTGGCTGAATCACCCATAACCCGATTGACGGTCGAGCAGGCCACGGGGGAAAACCGCACCCGAACCCAGACAGTCATTGGCACCTCGTTTGTGGCCTCGTTGTCGGAAACCCATCAACTGAGTTCTTTCTTCGACTCAAACACGGGCGAACTCTGGGTGCTCGATCATGATCGCCAGGTAGCTCAACTCATCAACCGGACAGAAGTACAGGTTTTTGCCGAAAGGCTCGCCAGCGAAGTTGATAAGTTTGAAGCCAGCATTGCCTCACTGCCAGAGGATGAAAGAGCTCTTTCTCTGCTTCGCTTTGAACAACTGTTTGAGCGGGCCAGCCAAAGTACCGTGGGCCATGTGGATGATTTCGTCGCCCAAGGCACCGAGGGCGAGTTTGCCGGCATTAAATGCCAATGGCATGACATGGTCGAGTACCACCGCAAGGGCGACCGGCTACTCGGCACCGCGTGCCTTGCCAGGACAGATGCCATTGCCAATGGCGCCGTGTTGGCCGCCTTCTTTTCAGAGCTTGCCGAGCTTTTCGACATTGTAAAAAATACTGACACAGGGCCGATCCCCTTCCCGGTCATCGGTAACCCAATGGCCCTGGCCGCAAACCGGGGGCTGATGGCCATAAAAGTCGCACCCAACTCTGATCTCTATAGTGCCAGTGCAGGTATGGAAGTGGTCACCGTGTTAACGGAGACTCAAGCAGAAGGGGATTACAAATTACCAGATGGCTATCACCGACAGGGTTTCAGTTCAGCAGGCACTCTTTAGCCTCATTAATTCGAGCCGCCAGATAGTTACTGCCCCCACGATCCGGGTGCACCTTCTGCATCATCTTCCTGTGAGCCTGAATGATTTCCTCGCGGCTGGCACCGGGCTCCAGACCAAGGATATCGAGCGCTTCGCTGTTGGTTAACGGCCCTCCGGTATGGCCACGATCACCAGACAGGTTCGTCATCACCACTCCCGTGATCATCGGCGTGCCAGGAGTCTCCGAACCGCCTGTCCAGATAGGTCTCCAACAGCCGAGCCGAATCCTCATCGTGTTGCCTACAGTAGCCTAACAGCTCAATAAACTCTTGCTCGCTCAGATCGTCCAGCACCCTGTCGGCCATAGGGCCCTTCAGGATCTTACCGGTCATCTCGCCAGAGTCGTGGTCCAGGGTCATATCCAGAATCTCACTGGCAACATTGGATTTATTGCCCGGCTTTGCTTTCGCAGCCCCCGCCACCCATCCCGACAACAAAGATGGCAATATCCGGCGCAGCAGCGGGAAGAGAAATGCCAGTAGCGCGAACAAAAAGTGCAGGCGACCGGTGACCGCCATCAGTAAAACCAGACCTGTACCGGCAAACAACACCAGCTTGATAATGGCGGGTTTACGTTGGCTGGCAGGCTGATTTCGCAGCCAAACCCAGGCTACAACTGACAGCACGATAACCAGTAGCGTTAACGGCACTCAAATACCCCGAACGTTGAAATGAATGAACCAGGCACTATCGGATCTGCTGAGTCAAACGCCTTACCTCCGCAGAGCTGCGGCTGGAAAAATCCTGCAGGGCTTTCGCTCCCCCGGAGGCATAGACCGCAACCGCCGCCATAAGATCCTTGAGCACCTGCGGGCTGTTGCGATCAAAGGGGGCATAAGCGCCGCCAGACAGCTTGCTCACTTGCTGGAAAACAGCCCTGGCATGCGCATCACCGCCCTCATGAAACATGAACACCGGGGTCCGCAGCATGCCCAGTTCGCCAGCGGCATGGCACAGCTCATCCACCGGCTCTTCACAGCAATCACCGATGAACACCACCGCTTTGACTGCCTGTGCTCGCGTCTCCTTCACGGCATGCGCCAAAACCCGGCTGATCTGGGTACGCCCACCCAGGCAGGACACCCCGTTCATCAAATTCAGCAGCTGTGCTGTTTCCGAAACAAACTTCGTCGACTTGAACTCGCCATAACCCCGATAGTAACAAAGCTGGATGGCCAGACCGCCCAAGTCTTTAGTTGCCAGGAACAGCTCACTCTGCAAGTGGCAGGCTTGATCCCAGGTCGCCTCCCGGCTGGCGGTGGCATCCAGCGCAAAGATCAGCCGCCCCTGGGCTCCCCCCTGCCTGGGCAGGGCTCGAACCTGGTTGATAAACTGATCAATCGCCTGCTTGTCAGACTTGGTACGCAGCTCCTTATCAGACATAAGCCCATCTCACGCAAAGTAATGTCGAAATAACTGCAGCACCAGAGCCACTGCCATTAAGGGTATGAGCCACTTTGATATTTTGCTGTAGTCCCGGCTTTCGCCCTTGGGGGCATACTTCTCAACCAACGGAACAATGATGATCAGAGCCAGAAATAATACGGCGAGAATCGCCAACAGAACGCCCATAGCCAATTTCTCCGAACGAATTGAGCCTGAATGAGTTGGAGTACAAAACCACCGTAATGTTCCTGAGGCTGGATGCCAAGCTGCATAGGACTATTGAAACCATGCCACCACCCCAGGCACCCGACCGAACAAACCTTTATGTGTCGATCAAATTTACATATCAACATTATCCAGCGCCCCCTGAAGACCTTTTTAGATTGAAATATCACATAAAAAAGGCGTCTGGCACCGCACTTGCTCCTACATAACAAACCAACCGAATGACAAACGAAAGGAATATAAGATGTCTCTTTTCCGTCGAATTGCCACCCTTGGCACACTCAGCCTCTCGCTTGCCTTTGCGGCACCGGCAAGCGCCAATCTCATCGTTAACGGAAGCTTCGAAGATCCCGACGTAGCCACCGGAGCCTGGCAGGCGTTTTTCCCCAGCGATGTCCCCGGCTGGGAAGGAAGCCGCATTGAAATCTGGGACAACTATAACGGCCGGACGGCCTACGAAGGCACTCAGTTTGCTGAATTGAACGCAGATCCCGGCAACGGCTCAGCCTTCAGCATCTTCCAGGACATAGACACCGTTATCGGCAATGCCTACAACGTGAGCTTTGCTTACCAGGCACGCCAGAACAATAACGAAGCTTTCGAGTTTTCGATCATCCCCGACGGCGGCACATCTCTGGACTGGTTGCTGACTGACCACACCACCGCTGGCTGGAGCGTCTTCACCGACACCTTCGTTGCAACCGCATTGAGCACGCGTTTGATGTTCACATCCGTTGTTCCGGAAACGGGCACCATTGGCAACTTCCTGGATGATGTGAAAGTGGTCGCTGTGCCAGAGCCTGGCACCCTGGCACTTCTGAGCGTTGGCCTGCTCGGCCTGGGGCTTTCGCGCCGCCGGCGCTAACATTTTCGCGCTCATATAGAAAAGGCCGCAAATGCGGCCTTTTCTACTTTACCCCGCCAACGCTGCACGCACCTTCTTGCTCAACAGCCCCATATCGACCCGACCGGTAACCTGTGGACGCAGTTCATTCATCACGCCACCCATGTCTTGCATGCCCTGGGCGCCGGTAGAACTGATAGCGGCACGAATCAGGCCGTCCAGTTCTTCTTCCGACAGTGCAGCAGGCATAAACTCTTCAATGATCACCATTTCTGCCCTTTCTTTATCGCCCAGCTCCTGGCGACCGGCGGCATCGTACTGGCTGGCGGCATCACGGCGCTGTTTGAGCATCTTGTCCAGCACTTTCAGTACATCGTCGTCGCTCAGCTCACGGCGTTCATCAATCTCGATCTGTTTGACGGCAGCCTGCGCCATACGCAAGGTGACCAGGCGAACCTTATCTTTACTCCGCATCGCATCTTTTACAGCGCTGCTCAGTTGATCCTTCAGTGTTGACTCCGACATTGCCTACCTCCTGATGAGAGATTGAAAGGTAATTTGCCAAATAGTGACTCAAACCACGGCGGTAGTGAACCAAAAAGCCATTTGCAGCCTACTCTGATACTCTGCTTATTCTTTTGATGCGAATGGAGTTGCGACATGATCACAGTTCATCACCTTAATAATTCCCGCTCACAACGCGTTCTCTGGATGCTTGAAGAGCTGGGTGTACCCTACGAAATCAAGTATTACGAGCGCGATGCCGAAACCATGTTGGCACCGGCAAGTCTCAAGAAGGTACATCCTCTGGGCAAATCACCGGTGATTACCGATGGTGATCTGGTGGTGGCAGAGTCTGGCGCCATTATCGAATACCTTGCCCACACCTACGGCAAAGACACCATGCTGCCCGAGGGCGGTGGCCAGGCCTGGCTGGATTACACGTACTGGATGCATTATGCCGAAGGCTCTTTAATGCCGCCGCTGGTGATGCGACTGGTGTTCGAGAAAGTAAAAACCAGCCCGATGCCGTTTTTTATCAAGCCCGTGGCAAAAGGCATTGCCGATAAAACCAACCAGATTTTCATCGGCCCCATGATCAAAACGCACCTGGATTTTGTGGAAGCCCATCTTGCGAAGAACACCTGGTTTTTGGGCGACAACCTCAGCGCGGCGGATATTCAGATGAGCTTCCCGCTCGAAGCGTCCGTAGCCCGGGGAATTGTTGGCAGCACCCGCCCACACATCACCGCCTGGGTTGAACGAGTCCACGCAAGACCCTCATACAAGGCCGCGCTTGAAAAGGGTGGTGAGTACGATTTTGCCTGAAGAAGGCCCGGCCCAGAGCGACCAATAAAGTCTTGACGGAGTTTTCATGTCCTACCGGTCCGAAGACCTCAAAAACGCCTGCCCTAGCGAGTGGCGGGACTACATTGAGCACCGCTTTGTGGAGCAGCTTGGCGATGGCTCGCTGGCGCCGGAAGCCTTCCAGCACTACCTGAAGCAGGATTATCTGTTCCTGATCCAGTTTGCCCGGGCCTATGCCCTGGCCGCTTACAAAAGCACAACCCTGGCAGACCTCCTGCAAGCCAAGGATGGGTTGCTGGCCATCCTTGATACAGAGCTGGCCTTACACATCAGCTATTGCAAGGAATGGGGAATTTCGGAGCAGGAACTCAACAACCTGCCCGAAGCCCGCGCCACCCTGGCCTACACCCGATACGTGCTGGACACAGGCAACCGCGGCGACCTGCTGGATCTGCATGTAGCACTGTCGCCTTGCATGGTCGGCTACGGAGAAATCGCCAACTGGCTGAACCAACGGCCAGTGACCCTGCGGGGCGATGCAAACCCCTACGATGCCTGGATCGTCATGTACGAAAGCGAAGAGTTCCAGAACGCCATGCAGGCGGAAATCCGCTGGCTGGACGAACGCCTGGCGGACGTCACGCCGGCCCGGTTCATACAACTCACCCGGATATTCCGGGACGCTACCCGGCTGGAAATCGACTTTTGGGATATGGGGTTGAACTTGAGTGACTAGGCAATAACATAAAACTCATATCAAATGTAAAATATTGAAAACCGACCTTCATCTTCCTCTCGCCTTCGGGCATTATCCTCAAGTAACGAAATTGTAACCTTTCATAAGCGACAGTGGATGTCGGATAGTCCCAGTACCCTCCCCACATCATCGCACTACTGCTCATGTTCAGATTCATCCTAATGCGCTGATCTGCATATTTTTTAAATAAGGTAACGAGCACTCCGCCTTGGCAATGAAAATACTGCAAAAGCAAAGCCGATCGACGCGCGATACACAAGAAGGACTAGATAATGTTTAAAAAAGCCATGCTGATAGCGGCAATCTCGATGGCAGCTACACCTGCATTTTCCAGCGAAGATGTAGATCAGAAGCGCTTTTCAGTGGGCATCGCTTCGTTCGCTACCGCGGTGAGCTATGACACTTATTACGGAACTGAAGATGAGCGGTTTGGCGGCTTCGCACTATTCGGTACGGCAGCTGTAAACGACAACGTTGCGTTCCGCCTGACATACGCCAATCAAAGTTATGAGGATGACTCAAACCTGGATCTGGTCGCCGTTGAAGGCAGCCTCCTTGCAGGCACAGGCCTTGCCTCAACAGGCTTCAAAGCGTATGGCTCAGTCGGCTTTTTCAGTGAAACGCTCGAATATAGCGGGTATAGCGATGAATACGATTTCAGTGGCCTGATGCTCGGCGGTGGCATTGGCTACAACTGGAACCCCGTTTCTCTCGAATTCTGGATTCATTTCAGAGATTCCAGCGATTATGAAGACTTCGCTGGCAGCGGAATTGACGCGACAGCCGCATCTGGTGGCCTGGGGCTTTCTGCCCGATTCTAACTGCAGAACCATTACCGCTAACCGATACAACAAAAACTACCAGCTAAACAAAGGAATCCAGTGTGCCGCTTATAAAAATCATTATCGTACTTGTCTCTTTAAGTTACCTGGCCGGCTGTGCTTCTGGCGCAAAGATGGAAAACATGATCTACGACGGTCCCGCCATGCAGTTTGATACCAGCCTGGAGAACAATATGGGCATATCGACTGTGACAGGTGGCGAAAAAACCAATCCCGCCTGGACATCGGAAATCGACAATGATGCATTCTCCGGGGCAATTAAAGAAAGCCTGCTGGAGCAGGGACTCTTGTCGGGCAAAGGCCGATATCAACTTGAAGTAATTTTGCTTGAGGTGATCCAACCCCTGTTTGGGCTCAACTTCACAGTGACAACTCACGTCAAATACATTCTGACGGATCGACAGAATGATGACGCCGTAATCCTGAACGAAACGATTGTCGCACCCTACACTGCAACCATTGGCGATGCCTTTGCTGCAATCAAAAGACTGCGATTGGCGAATGAAGGGTCAGGAAAAGCAAACATCGCGGGGTTGCTGGGGGCACTCTCAGAGCTTGAAATCAATCCCCGTGATATCTCTCTTGCGCAATGAGACTGCATTCTTTACGTCGGCACAGACAAGGTAAACTCATGAAATCACATTTAATCCTGGCAGTTCTTGCTGCCATGTTACTAACGAGCGGTTGCGCTTCAATCGTAACTGGAACTGACCAAAAACTGACATTCAATAGCGAGCCAGACGAAGCGACCGTAACCGTAGCAGGACGGGTTCTAGGTAAAACGCCATTAACAGTTCAAGTCGACAAAGGCTCGAACCAGGCAATTACATTTGAGAAAGAGGGCTATAAAACCCACACTGCTCAACTCTCCACTACGACTAATCCTTGGTTCTTCGGAAACATAGTATTTGGCGGGCTCGTGGGATCAACCACTGACGGCGTTTCTGGCGCGATTCATGAGTTCTCACCTGATCAGTATTTTGTGACTTTACGACCAGACACACCTATCGGCGTCTCAACATCTAATCCTCGCAGAATTAAAGAGCTTCTGATTGCTTTCAGTGGTGAGATTCGTCATCAACTCGCAACTGGTGGTGGCGAAAAAGTAGACTCGATTTTACGCTTGATTGGTGTTGACGAATCGGAGGAGCAAACCACCATCAAGGCACTGAATCAACTCGCTCTGAACAACGACAACGACCTCACACTGGCACAGAGTATTATCGATATTTATGACGTGAAGTGAGGAATCCTGACTGGAAGCTCCGTCAGAGAAATGGCGAAGCTTCCAGAGATCTCGGATACTCAACAATACAGCGAATCCCGCTGTATTGAGACATCCGTTTCCTGCCCAGCAATCAAACCGCCTGCTTTCTCCGGCGCGTTGCGATCAAACCTGCCAAACCAAGACCAATCAGTCCCAGGGTGGCAGGCTCAGAGACCTGTACCGTCTGCGCGCGCACTTCAATGGCGTAACCCGTGCTTCCACCATGGTCTGCGCGGAGGATCTGCAGTGAGTGATCACCAGCGGCAATGCCTGACAGGTTGATGTCGTACTCATTCAGGTTGGCACCCCCTGAGCGGGTTGCGCCGAAAATAAAGACGCCGTCCAACCACATCACGATGCCGTTATCCACACCAACGTCTATGGTCAGGTCAGAGAGGCCATCAAGAAAGAAGTCATACACAATGGCCGTTTCAGTATTCACTGCCCAGGTGCTCGGGATGGCTGCGCCCGGACCACTCCAGGTACCGCCAGTGTAATCGCCATTCAGCCAATCTGCGCCAAACTCCGGTGTAAATGCAAAGCCTGGATCTGCTGCCAGCTCAATGGTTGGATCGCCTTCGCTGATATTTGCTCCCAGAAGAAAACCACCCGGACCATCCATAGCGGCAAGATCTCCAAGCCCTGAGTTGTAAAGTCCAGTCGTTGAATTGTCGATAATCAACGTCGCGTTAGCCTGCACGGAAGCAGCGAGCAGAGCTGAAGCCATCACCAGTTTAAGTTTCATCCGTCACTTTCCTTTTGTGGGCGCCAAACAAGGCGCTAGATGGAGTATGTCCAAGCAAGCCACATACCAACAATTAACCACAATAAAATCAATAAATTGAATCAACAGGAAAATGAGGGTGTAAATTAATTCGACGCACCAAAAGCGGCGAGAATCGGGGTAAATCTATTCAAAGCGGAACCAATCCACCCCGATCATCCAGCATCCATGCACCCATCCGGGAGTGCCACTGCGGACTACTACTCCACCGTAATGGTGATCTTCTCAGACATAACGGGAGGCTGATGGGGAATATGAAGGTGATCGCCCACCAGGAGTTGCAGGGTGTGCTCACCCGGAGGCAGCTCCAAAGTGGTCTGGGTTTGCCCGCCGCCAAAATGAATGTGGCGCTCATCCGCTGGGATTGGTGTATCCAGTGCCGGCAAGTCGTCTACATTAACCAGCAAGTGATGGTGTCCGGTTTTTTCTCGCTCCACGCCGGCCGGTGCAACGCCCAGGCCTTCCAGACCAAACCGCACGGTAACCGGAGAACTCACCGTCTGCCCATGCAATGGCGTGACAAAATACACTCCCGCCCCATCCGGAGCGGGTGTCGCGGCGTGAGCACCGGCAACCATCGATGCGGTGAAGATCAAACCAAAGGCAAAGCTCTGTGTGCTGTTGATCGCGTTCATAACCTACTCCTTCAAGTGAGTGAACCACTCCCTAATGGTAGGTTACCTTTCAGGATATCGCCTGAGTTCAATCGTGAAGCACCACCGCGATACCGGTTTTTAGCTGGCTTTCAGGTTAATCTGCTTTGTCCCTGGAGACGCAAATTGCCCACTCTTACCTTTAACCACATGCTCGACAACCCCACCAGACTTCAAAAAAGCAGCTGTTTGCTCTTCGATCATGGCAGTTGTCAATGTCGCTTTTACGGGTTTCTTACTCATGGTGCTCTCCAGGTCAACAGTTGGCTTGGTCGCCAATCTGAACTGCGCATTATATCCGAAACAGGAAAAAATTGTTCGGAGTGAAATTTAAGCGCTGTGGACCCCCTCCGCCCGGGCAACCCAAAAACAATTTAATACTATGCTATGCACAGCCTATTAATTAGCGTAGTGTGATCGTCGTTGGAAAGATTTAGCAAAGCATTTCACGAATAAGACCTTTTGAGTTGACATACTTCTCGTCCTGTTTTTGACCCTGCACGTTTTTTATTTCCCGCATATCGCTGAGCAAACATCACAACGATTTTTGACAGCACATTATTGATTAAAATCAGGATAATTATTATGTCTACAATTAAAGGCAACGTTAAGTTCTTCAATGAAGCAAAAGGTTTCGGCTTTATTACTCGTGAAGGCGGTGCAGACGTTTTTGTTCATTACAGCTCTATTCAGGGCGGCGGATTCAAGACCTTGGCCGAAGGCCAGGAAGTTGAATTCAGCGTGACCGAAGGCCAAAAAGGCCCGCAGGCAGAGAACGTTATTGGTCTGTAAATAACAGCCATTACGTGACTCAAAAAGGCAGCCTCTTCAGGCTGCCTTTTTTATTGCGAAACGAAAATCCATGCAGGATAGTCTATAGTCACCCAAATGCTTTGAGCGTGCATAACTTGTACTCGGATACCGACTGTATGTGAGCGTGAGTAGCCGCACATTCGTCGAGTACCGTATTCGAGGAGTCAAGATGAACAAATCAACAGCAGAAATTCAGCACCGTCACCACTCTCCGCAAAGCTTTTCAGATCGCCTCGCGTTATTTACTGTCCGCTTTATGCGCTTTTTTGCCGACACTTTTTTTGCCGGACGCTACGGCCATCGTGCGGTAGTGCTGGAGACCGTGGCAGCAGTGCCGGGCATGGTGGCCGGAAACATCCAGCATCTAAGATCACTGCGTCGTATGAAAGACGATGACGGCTGGATACATACCTTGCTCGCCGAGGCGGAAAATGAGCGCATGCATCTGCTGACGTTTATACAGATCGCCCAGCCAACCTTGCTCGAGCGAATCATCATCGTGATCGCTCAAGGCGTTTTCTATAACGGTTTTTTTCTACTCTACCTTCTATCCAGCAAAACCGCGCACCGTATCGTCGGCTATCTCGAAGAAGAGGCCGTATACAGTTATACCGAATACCTGGAGGGCGTGGATAACGGTAAGTACGAGAACATTGCCGCCCCACAGATTGCGATTGATTACTGGCAGTTACCGCAGGATGCCAGATTACGGGACGTGATTATTGCCGTAAGGGCGGATGAAGCCAAACATCGGGACGTAAATCATGAGTTTTCCGATCAGTTGTAAGCCAACTGCAAGGTGAATCGTTTTTTTGCGTTCGCTATCCTGGCTCAAACCAGCCAAGGTGATCTCCGATGTGGCCGATAACCCTCATCCCGCTTTTCTTGAGATCTGAGGAAGCCCGTTAACGGCGTTACACTTCATTCGCTTTCCGATACTGCCCCCAATAGTCAAAAACCCTATCCTGCACCTGCCAATAATGCTTCTGCTTGCGGGCAATCACAAAATCCGGCGCCGGCAAAAGGCTTTGTATCTCCAGCACCTCGTTCACACTGCTGAACGCTTTCGGAGCCTGGCTGTTCGCGAAGCGACGTCCAAACAGCCGGTTAAACACGGTGCGCTGTGAAGGTTTACTGAAGTCAAACGACTCGCCGAGTTCCTCGCCATCTTCCCCGTGATAGGTGATTTTCAGTTTGTTGGCATCGACACGTAACGTGATGCCGGCACAACGCATCACCATGGCATCTTTGAGTTTCAGGGCGTCTCTAAGCTGATCATCAGGATCGATGATGGCTGTATGGCACTGATTGCAGTTGCGGGCAGCAATGTCATTCTCGGCACCGCAATGGGGGCACTCCTTGAACCGAAAACGGTAATCACACTGTTCGGGGCGTTGGCCTAGCCCAGCGGGTTCATCCCCCTCCACGGCGCCGATCAACCCCTGGCACCGGCGGCCGTAATGTTCGATCACTCGCCCTTCACTGTCGGTCTTTCCCCAGAAGATGTTGGCGAAACCACAGCTCGGGCAGAACACCTGCACCGGCTCGCTGTCGGGATTTGGTTTCGGCTCTCCTACCTCCGGGTGGTGCAGGTTCACATGGTTGCCCGCGTAATCCATCACCAGACAATCCTGCTTGCCATCGTCCAGGCGAAGCCCACGGCCTACCATCTGCTGATAGAGGCTGACTGACTGGGTAGGGCGAAGAATGGCAATGAAATCCACGTGGGGCGCATCAAAACCCGTGGTGAGCACAGACACGTTCACCAGATACTTCAACTGCCGCTGCTTGAAGCGCTGGATCAGCAGGTCCCGCTCTTTGAGATCGGTCGCACCGGTCACCAGGGCGGTTTCATGCTCCGGCAAATAGCCAGTGATCTCCCGCGCGTGCTCCACGGTGGCCGCAAAGATCATCACTCCCTGCCGCTCGGCGGCAAGCGCCACTACCTGTTCGATGATGGCGCGCGTTACACGCTTATGCTTCCCAAGCAGCTGATTAACGTCTTTTTCCGCATACTCACCAAACCGGTCCTGAGCGAGGGCGGAAAAATCGTATTGCGCCACGGCCGCATTGACCAACTCAGGCTTTGTGAGATAACCGCGGTTGATCATGTAACTCAGCGGCAACTCATAGATGCAGTGCACAAACGGCTTGTTCTGCTCGTCATCGGAGCCGCGAACAAAACCCCGGTAGTGATAGCGGTAGATCCAACCCATCGCCAGGCGATAGGGGGTGGCGGTCAAACCGAGCACTTTCAGGGAATCATTCTGGTGCCGCAGCAGCTCGATGATCCGCTGATACTGACTTGTCTCCTCCCCGCTGACCCGATGGCACTCATCAATGATGACCAGCGAGTACTCATCCCTGAACAGATCCAGATTCGCCGACACCGACTGCACACTGGCAAAGGTCACCTGATGCCGGTTTTCCTTGCGCTTCAGCCCGGCGGAGAAGATGCCGCCCACTAACCCATAACTCTGGTACTTGGCGTGATTCTGCTCAACCAGCTCCTTTGACGTGAGTCAGCACCAGAATCTTGCGCCGGGCAAGACGGGCCAACTCGGCGATGACCAGGCTTTTACCGGCGCCGGTGGGCAGCACGATGACCGCCGATTCGTCGGACTTGCGGAAATGATTCAGCGTGGCATCGACGGCTTCTTGCTGGTATGGCCGCAGTTTGAAAGGTCTGCTCATTTAAGGGGGCTTAATTATTGAATAGGAGAAGAATTCTCTGCGACGGACCCAGGCGAAACATTATACTCTGCAGCGACTTTGGCTGCAGAAACGCAAAATTCTGCAACACAACTGCAAAACCCTGCAAAAACCTTGTCTGGTTCGAGAAAACTCCCTGCAAGCGCAATAGATTACTGATAATCTCCCGAAAAACATGAAACCAGCTGCCACTTTATTGCGCGCATACCGCGCTCCTGACTGAAAAGCAATCATGAAAGTAGCCCTGAAGATCACCGAGAGTATTATTGCCTGGATCATCACCCTGATCGTCGTGCTGGCATTTTCACGTACAGTACGATTCGAGGCGGCCTCGGAAGTCATCATCGACGCTTTGATGTTACTGGCCCTGCCGCTGGTCTGGGGCATGAGCTCACTTACCTTCTGGCACCGAGAAGAAACCGCCTTCTCCTACTCCCAAGCGCTCGCCTTTCCGGCGTCGTTGGTATTGGGTGTAGTTTTGTCATTGTTGATCGGATTGCTGCCGGGCATCGATCTGTCGTCAATTGAGTACCTGTTGTCTATCGTCGCCTTCGTGATCATTGCCGAGGCTTATATCGAAAAGCGCATAGCGCAAGGTCGGCAACCCGCAGCAGACCCGTTATCGAAGACGCTCTACGTCGGCGCCTGCACCGTCATGCTGGGAGGACTCGTCGGCCTATTCAGCGCGCTGCTGTATGGCCGCCTACGGATGGAAGGCCTGATCACGGGCTATCCGATGGCAGATAACATCTCCCTGTTTATTTTCAACGATGCCTACGATTGGTTTTTAAACAATGGTTAGATTACTCCTTCTATGTGCCCTTCTCTCGGTCGGGGTTTACAGTTACTCAGCCTCACTGATCAGTGCCGGTCGGCAAATTTTCGAGGCGATTCCGTTCCCCAAAGCGGCAAGAGCCGTGTTCGAGCAGGTACATGATCTCATCGAACCTACGAAAATCAAATTCCCGGAGACCAGGTTAAAAGATGCCGTACGCTCCAGTTTGCGAGAAGGGGTTTCGGCGGTAGCCTCCGCGGGGTCCACCAGGGCTTTGGCAAACGCCACTCCTGAAACCCACGAGTTGAGCATAAACACCAATGTCGACAACCCCGATATCAAGATTATGAATATCGGCCCCAAATATCGAGATGGGATAAAACTGACTCCGGGTGACTACGACATTTTAGTCGAGAAGAGTGGCTATCGTTCCAGCCGCTTCTGGGTTGAAATCGAGGACAGCAAAACCAAAGGCAGTAAAGTCGCTCTGGACGTTGAGCTTGATCCACTTGGGTTACCCGGTTGCACAGACAAGCTGATCATCGGCAACCATGCCGGTGCATTCTATGGCGATGGCGGAAACATCGTTCAGTACCAGGTGATGTTTGATAACGTCGACATGAACGATCTCTATCAGTCGTACGCAAATACGGCCAAAGCAACCGAGTACTACTATGTGTACGACACGGTCGTTTTCTCCGACTATGTTGAGTTTCACATTGCCAGCCCGACAAGCCTGAGCAAGAGCGACATCACCGAAAACCTGACCATCAACGTGGATATGGATCGGTTTATTGTCAACAAGATCATCTTTGAGCAGCAAGGCTCAAATGTGCTGTTCACCACGCAAATGTTTATGCCACCCGGAGTTGCCATTACCGATGTTGATAAAGGTTTCATCTGCGAAAATGTATTCACGTTCTAAATACAGCATTGTTCTGCTGATGGCACTACTGTCTTATGGATGTGCGTCCCAAAACTTTATTTCCAGTGACGGTTTTGACGTGTATGTGTCTGAAAAGCGCTACCTGAATGAATCGTGCGGCAACCTGGAACTGATGAAAAAAGAATTCGACAGCAATGCCAGGTGGGCAACCCGAAAACACCTCGGGCTGGAGCCGTTCAAGCATGATATTGCAAGCCAGCACGAGCGCGAAATGATTAACACAAACGGCCGCTACATAACCTATGCACTGGCTACCAACTGCCGTTAAGCTTCTCGCTCAATAAACAGCTTGATGTATACCAGGTACCCCGAAAACAAAAACAACGGTGCGGTATACCAAAGATACGCCAATTTCCCCGCGCCCAAACGATAGAGCACGATCACAACGACAGCACTGGCAATGCAGCTCGCCGGCACGGCATACATCGCCGAGTCCAACACCGAAAAATCAAACGGCGTAGGTCGGTGGGAGTTACCAATGGCACTGAACCCAAAAACCACCAATATAAACATCATGTACGCCAGCAGAACCTGGCCAACGGTGCCCGCTGCCACCCATCCTAGAGTCATCCGTATTTCCTTTTACTAATAGATCGATCAGCAAAGCCCCAACGCTTGTGCTTTTTACACTAACACGCAACAGCGCCCACCTTCTTAGTGGTGACCGCCCGGCCCATGCGCGTGACCGTGCGCGATCTCTTCCGGATCGGCAGCGCGTACTTCAACGATGTCGACATCAAAGGTCAGAGTTCTGCCGGCCATCGGATGGTTGGTATCGACATCCGCAAACTTATGGCCAACCTTAACCACGACCACATGGCGAGGGCCCTGCTCGGTTTGCACCTGTGCGATCATGCCTGCTTTCCAGCGTTTGGCACCCATCAAATGTTTGATCGGCACACGCTGCACTGCATCAGTCTTGCGTGGACCATAGGCTTTTTCTGGTGCAACGGTAACGCTGAAGCTTTCGCCTGCTTCACGACCTTCCAGGGCTTCCTCCAGGCCTCTGATAATGCCACCGTGGCCGTGCAGGTAGGCATTGGGCTCGCCCCCATGGGATTTCTCAACTAAGTTACCTTGTTCATCCTTGACACTGTAATGAAACAAGACGACCTGATTTTTTTCGATTGGCATAAGGTTCTCTGTGACGTTTGGAAGTCAGCCATTATAACCGGTGTCGGCGGTTACTCCTCAAGATCGCGAAAGGCCGAGCGATGAAACTCCTCGGCCTCCTCGACCTCTTTAACGCCGACTTCCCGGATCTCCGGAACGTCGCCGCCGGCCAGGGTTTCAAGCACTGCATGCACGCCGTTGGACAGCGAGGTCAGGTTATAGCCGCCCTCAAGAACCAAGGCCAGCCGACCGTCACAATGCTTGTCGGCGATGCCTTGAACAATGCGCGTGATCGCCCTGAAGCCATCGTAAGTCAGGTTCAGAGCCATATCATTGCGGTGAGGATCGAACCCGGCCGAAACCAGAATAAGGTCTGGCTCGAAATAATCCGCGGCCGGACCCAGAATCTCGCGGAACACCTTCTCGAAGGCCACGTCGCCTGCGGCCTCGGGCAGTGGCACATTGATGGTGTAACCTTCACCCAGACCGTCTCCCACCTCCTCAAGATGACCAGACCCGGGGTAAAACGGCGCTGCACAGTGGGTGTCGAAAAACAGTACATCCGGATCGGCCCAAAAGATGTCCTGAGTGCCGTTGCCGTGATGGGCGTCCCAGTCGATGATCAGTATGCGTTCACAACCCAGTTTGGCCTGGGCATGGGCCGCGGCTATTGCTACGTTGTTTAACAGGCAAAACCCCCGAGCCCGCACCGGCTCGGCGTGGTGGCCCGGCGGTCGTACAAGGGCGAATGCACTTTGGCAGTCACCCTTCACCACGCTTTCTACCGCAGCAATGGCGTTGCCGGCTGCCGCTGTGGCGGCATTGATACTCTCCGGCGACACCGCCGTGGTGTCCTTATCGAGCCAGGCACGCTTACCCGCCATTGAAAAAAGATGGTCCAGGTAAGAGGAAGTGTGCACTTTAGCTAACTGTTCATAAGTCGCCGGGGCCGCGCCGCTGCATAACTGAACGCCTGTTATTGGATGTTCATCCAGGTACGCCTTGATGGCAGAAAGCCGCCCCGGGTGTTCCGGATAACTCCATTTGAAATTCAGGCCCTGAAGAATCGACCTCACGCGCTTCTCTACCCGGCTGGGCATAAAGGGCAGATCCACTTCCGGGTGGTGCCCAAGCATCACTTCGTCATAAAACACATTTACCCTGCGATCGCCGATCATGCCCTTTCGTTCCCTTTTTGTGCTTTCGATTCCGTCAGCGCCAGCTTGGCAAGGAACCCCACCATTTCAGGCAGATTGTCTTTCTGAGCCCCCCTGATAACAAACCCCTTGTCCGTTTGCTTTCCAGCCACGTAAAAACAGGCTCCCTACGGAATGCGCCTCTCGACTCACTCACCAAAGCTTAGTCGCTTGACGTTGCCCGCACATCCTATTTTATCGCCCGGAACGATGTGGCTGATTTTGATAGGGCAAAGCCTCTCCCCACTCTGAAAGACCGCGCCAAGTCTGCCACCGACCTTCTTGAAACAAACATTCGAGAGCGAGACAAGGAAATTTCCCTGTTGGCTCGCTCGCCGCTGTTCGTCGAATCAGACTTGGGCAGCAACCCCATCAGGCAAGCACTCGATATGCGCCAGGAGGCCAATAATGAGTACGCCTGGATCGGCGTTGTCGATATTAACGGCCGCGTGACTCAGGCTACAAATGGCCTTCTGGTCGATGCCCAGGTAGATCATCGGCCCTGGTTTCAGGAAGCGCTCAAAGGCCGCTTTGTGGGTGACGTGCACGAGGCTGCACTGCTGGCCAAAAAGCTGCCCAACGATTCGCCGGGCCAACCGCTTCGCTTTATCGATTTTGCCACGCCCATCAAGGGCACGGACGGCGAAATTCGCGGAGTTCTGGGTGCCCATGCGCACTGGCACTGGGTGACCAATACCGTGGAATCGGTGATGACGGCTGATCTTTCGGAGTCAGGTATTGAGCTGCTAATCGCAGATCGCAACGATAACGTCATCTACCCCTTTTCTCATGTGGGCAAGACAGAGCTGCCCGACATCCGTCAGTCTCACGACGACCACCGCTGGGTTCGCTGGGCCGATGGCCAGGAATATCTGACCGCAAGCATTCAAGTAGACATGGACTTTGCGCCGGGACTGGACTGGCGTATTGTCCTGCGCCAGCCGGTCATGGCTGCGCTGGCCCCGGCAGAAGCACTGCGCAATCATTTGTGGTTACTCGGCTTGATGGCCGTGCTGGTATTCGCACTGATCGCCCATCGTCTGGCAGCCCGGTTAAGCCGCCCGATCGAACAACTCGCATCCGCCGCCCGCTAAGGTGGCGAGGAATTCGCCGCACTGCTACCGGATACCCCCGCTGAGCCAAATGCCTTGGGTGTCGCGGAAAAGATCCGCAAAGCGGTGTAGAATACGGAGTTCTCAGGAGGCCTTGCGATCACGGTCAGTATCGGCCTGTGCCAGGTGACCCCGGACGATGCTGAATTCAGCACCCTGTTTGAGCGCGCAGACCAGGCGCTTTACCGCGCCAAACAAACAGGGCGCAATCGCGTATTGGTCGGTACGTGAATAAAGCTGAGCCGGCCCGTACAGCTTTTGCCGGCTCGACCAAAGCACCTTTAAACCCAAATCAGTCGATCAAAGTTTTTGCGCTTTCCAGAAATTTCTTCCCGCGGCTTTTCACCGTTTCGACATCGGCGGATTCGGAGGCCAAGTGTACTTCTTCCAGATCCACAGCCATGGTTTCAGTAGCTTGGTTGATCTTCGCCAGCGCGTTTTCGATGGTGTAAGTCAGCTCATGCACTTCGGCCATATCCGCTCCGCTAAGCTCGTCCTTACCAACAATATCGGCAAGCTTTGCGTTGTACTCAACGAAATTAGATACGGCTTCCTGAAGAGTCCTGGACTGCTTTCCCTCAAAATGATCCGGCTTTTCAGTGGCAGCAGCCGACATAGTGCAAACACTGAGAACCATCACAGCAACAGTTTTATTAAACGGATTCATAGCAACCCCTTATGACAATTGACATTATTTGTAAACGACAATCATTATCATGAAAGGATCATATGACTGCAAGGGCCTTGAGTAGACTCAGATCAAAGAAATGGGTTTTCTTTGATCTTTTGGTGCCACATTTAGCCAGGAAAGGCGAATCTGTTTCGCCTCTCGAACAAGCCAACAAAGCCCCATGCTTATTGGTATGAAGACTCTTTCTTCGTGACCAGGCAGCCTTGTTTCAGGTCCGTCAGGTAGTAATCAAGAGCTCCTAGTTCGTAAATTGCGGTGTCACCCATTTCGGTGACGAAATCAGCATCGGCGATCATTTTCTCGCGGGTCGCGGTACAACGTGAAGGGACGAAGTAGGTTTCAGTGTATGACCAATCACACGCGTTGCCTTCCGGGTTCATATTAAACGTGATGTGCGAGTCGCCATCGGAGTAGTCCTTCATCATGACGGCACTAACATTTCTCCGGTTAGGCTGAGTGGTATGCCAAGTAACGTGACTTGACTCACCGTGATCTTTCGCCAGGAATTTTGTTACCTTCCTCACCTCATCTCTGCATGCTGTGACCCCGTTTTCATCCAGAGTCTTCTCGATAGACGTTTGCGCCAGAACCGAGTGAGACATCCCAGCCATCAAACATGCGATGATGATTTTTTTAGCGACTTTCATGCAGATCTCCAAGGTACTTTGATTCAGGTTTGAGCTTCAGCGTTTCGTGACGTCATCGGCAGAGCCGCTTGACCACCCGGCAACATGAGCAGCCTATCTTTCCGGAAAAGCTATTTCAGTTTCCGAGAGTTACGTAATTTAAAAGTATCGTAAAATAGACAATTGTTTGTCTTGGCGAACCCATCAAGCCCATCACTGCAACAATTACAACGCAACTCACTATCGTCGCCTAATCGGCAGAATCCCTTTGTGATACCTTTGCCAGAAAAGGAGATGCTGATTGATGACCACACCACTGCCCTTTTCCCAGGCCTGCGAAAACAACAAGGCCCCCATACTGGAACGACTGCGCGAGATTTTTAACGCAGCAGGCACCGTGCTGGAGATAGGCACCGGTACAGGACAACACGCCGTTCACTTTGCCGCAGGCATGCACCACCTGCAGTGGCAACCCACCGACCACCCCAGAGCCGCGCACCTGGCGGTCGCCCGGCTGGAACAGGCCGCACTGCCAAACATACTCCCCATGCTTGAGCTGGACGTGGGAAACACACCATGGGTGGTGCGAGAATTCAGATGGGCGTTCTCTGCCAACACCGCCCACATCATGGCCTGGACAGAAGTGGAACAAATGTTCCAGGGTATCGGCGCAAGCCTGCCTGATGACGGCACGTTTTGCCTGTATGGACCGTTCAGGCACCAGGGCAAGTTCACCAGTGAGAGCAATCGGGCGTTCGATCAGTCACTAAGATCACAGGCACAACACATGGGCATCCGCGATATCGAGGATCTGTCTGCGCTGGCCCAGGCGGTGGGATTGGTGCTGCGGGAAGATTATGCAATGCCGGCGAACAATGAAATGCTGGTGTTCGTTCCAGGGCATTTGACCAATAAAAGACCAATAGTTTGAGGATCAGGGGCTGAATCCTCGAACATGGAAACCTGGGATGTCTGGCGGTTAGTGCCTTGCCTTACTCACCACTTCCGGTGCCACCGATTTACCGCGTTTACCAGCAAGAATCCGGTCTGCATCCAGTGAGGCAATCGGTACCCGGGTATCCCTCGGCACGTCGCCACTCAGTTGCAGCTCAAGATAGCGCAGCGCGCAGACCCGAAGGAAGGATGTGAAATTGCCGAGATCATGGCCGGCATCAATGGACTCGTGGTAAAGCCGGGTGATCATCTGCGGCAGATTCATACCATCGCGCTCAGCCAGCTCCGACAGTACCTGCCAAAAGGCGTTTTCCATCCGCACACTGGTGACCATGCCGTCAATACGCAGGGAGTGGGTCCGGCTAACCCAAAGCTCCGAATCGGCGTTGATAAAGAGCTTGCACATGACGGCCTCCCCGAGAGTAATTGATGGCGCCTGAGGTACTAAGGGGCCAGCCAAATGGCCCCTGCTGCGCTACTGATCCAGCAACTTGAAGAACTGCGAAAGCCAGGCCGGATGGGCAGGCCACGCTGGTGCTGTTACCAGATTAGCATCGGTGACCGCCTGATCAACCTCGATAGCGGCAAAGGTACCGCCGGCCAGTTCCACTTCCGGCTGGCAGGCCGGATAGGCAGAGCATTTACGGCCCTCCAGAACCCCTGCTGCGGCCAACAACTGAGCGCCGTGGCAGATTGCCGCCACCGGCTTGTTGGTTTCAAAGAAATGACGAACCAGATTCTGCACCTGCTTGTTGAGCCGCAGGTACTCCGGAGCGCGGCCGCCAGGCACCACCAACGCGTCATAATTGGCGGGGTCCAGTCCGTCAAAATCCGCATTCAGGGCAAAGCGGTGGCCGGGCTTTTCACTGTAGGTCTGGTCGCCCTCAAAATCATGAATGGCCGTGGCGACCGTGTCGCCTGCTTTCTTGTCGGGGCAAACGGCGTGAACCGTATGGCCAACGGCCTGCAGTGCCTGAAACGGCACCATGGTTTCGTAATCCTCGGTGAAATCACCCGTAATCATCAGAATCTTCTTCCCGCTCATGGCTGTCTCCTTGTGTTTGTGTTGCCAGGTCAGGAAACAGTAGCAGCGGCGATGGCGAGGCGGGTATTAAGGGGTTACTACAAATATCGCCCACCAGCCCCAATCGCCACCACAATCAGCCCAAGAATCAGATTGGTACCCACCAGCTTGCGAATCTGCCCCACCTGACGCCCACCCTCCTGGGGGTCCTGATTGGCAACCGCCTGCTTCAGCCGCCGGAAAGGAGCGAAGTAAACGTGAGCATAGAGCAGGATCATCACTATCCCCAGCCCCTGCATCACGTGGATATGCCAGCCGGCACCGGCCATGCCACCGAACACGCTGAAGAGCATCCAGTAACCGGTCACCAGCAACAGAAACACCGCCACCCATACCCACTGAAAAAACCGGGACAAGGTGGCACACCACAGCGCGCCCCGCTGGGAGGCATCAATCACCTCAACTACCGCCGGGCGCATGGCCATGTAAGCGAAAAACATACCGCCAACCCAGATCACGGCAGAGAGAACATGTAGTGCGATAGCCAAACTCATATAACGACTCCTGGATAAGACATATGTGTGGGAAGCCTGTGGTTTTCGGGTAAAGCTGGAAGCGGTTGAGATTGATCGAGCCCGCCTATAGAGCGTCAAGCTCCGCCCGGATATCCCGAAAATTTCTTTGGCTCCGGGATTCCAGGAACGCTGCGAACTCAAACGCGTCAAAGCCATGATAGTCCTTCTCCGGACTATCAATCGGCAGGCTTGGATCCGCCCCCAGCTGCAGAAGTGCGCGGAGATAGCGAACATCAGCGTAAAGGACGGCTTCATGCACCGGTGCAAGCCCGTTGTGATAGCCGTTTAACGGCTCTCCCCTTGCCGCAAAATGTCGAATCAACGCATAGCCACGGCGCGTCATGATGGAATCAGTATCGTGTTTATCCAACGAGGCGCCTACGAAATTGACCAAAGGTTGCGAACAACCACCCATCGCGGTCATCGCTCTACCACAGCGTTCATAGGGCCAGTCGAAATTGGTGAGAAGCCAGTAGGCCACTGCAGGCCGGATCGCCAGACTATTGAAATCCGAGGGGCTCCAGGGCAGTTCTTCAGGATCAAGGATCGCTATGATTGATAGCCCCCAGGCATCCGAACCAAAAGCCCAGGTGCGATAGAACATCGGGTACAGCGTCAGGGCGATCACCAGGCATCCGCCACATAGAGTGAGCGCTTTTTTGTGACTCAAAATATATTTAATAAGCACAGCACTCCTCCTTGAGCTTTGTGTGTTCCAGGTGAAGAATGATCCATAAATTTCAAGACGCCGTCATTGGCCGGCTTGAACGGCAACCGCCTATTTCAGCCGCCGAAGAGCTGACTAAGCTTGTATCAGATTACCTTCACGCTCAAGCGAGAAACGACATCAACATGCCAAAATCAAAACGCATCTACCTCGCCGGCCCGGAAGTCTTCTTCCCGGCGGGAGAACACAAGGCCATCGTGGCTGAGAAAAAACGCCTGCTCCAAGACGCCGGATTCGAGGGTGTCGACCCGCTGGACACGGCGCTGGCGTTTTCAGACGACGAGGCAAAACCCGAGCGCGGCCACCGGATTTACCAGGCCAATCGCGAACTGATGAATAGCTGTGACGCCATCATTGCCAACCTCACCCCGTTCCGGGGCATCAGCGCTGATCCGGGCACCGTGTTCGAGGTCGGTTACATGGTCGGCCAGGGCAAGCCCGCCTTTGGGTTCACCCTCGACAACCGGCACTACCGGGAACGGGCTGGCGCAACCGCCCTGGATGAACTGGGCCACACCATTGAAGACTTCGAGATGAGCGATAACCTGATGATCGAAGGCGGAATCCGCGAATCCGGTGGCCAGCTGTTCGTAGCGCGGCAACCAGGCGAACACCGGTTTTTCTCGGCGGAGCTATTTAACCGCTGTGTGCGTGCGCTCGCCGATAATTGAGCGTGCCCTCACCAGATAGACCTCAAAGCCGCTCAATGGCCTTGAGCAACGAATTGAAGGCTTTAGAGAAACTGCGCTCAGCTGCCCGATCCATCAACCGGCCGAGCAGTGGCACTCGCACATGCCCTTCGGAGATCCAGACCACGCGGGTCTGTTGACCCTCAGCCTTTAAAACGATCTCGCCCCTCGTATGCTGAACAGCGAACGGGCTCGATTTTTCAATGCGATAGTGCATCCTGTTTGGCCGCTCAAACTGCGTAATACGTTCGCTTAGTTCGAGCCGGCCGGCGCCGATAATCCGAAGCGCGCCCGTGCCGTTTTTCTCGTCTTTACCTTCTTCAATCAGCAAAGACTTGCTAACGCCGGGAAATCGATCGTAACGGGCATGATCTGCGATGGCCTCAAAGACCGTATTTATGTCAGTGTTGAGAAGCCTCTCAACGTGAATGCGAAACATAGCTACTCCTTATCATCAGTACTGACAGACAAAATACCCATACGCCCCTTTCAAGAAATGGGTTTTCTCGAGATCTGCTTATGAATTACCAGAACGCAATTGTGAAAATTGAGGGCGAACTTGCCATCCTGCTCTGCAACGGCTGCGGCATCACGCTCGCAGAGGGCACCAAACACGAAGACCGTGAGCACTACTGCACGATGTGCATGAGCGGCAACTGCAAAGCAAAATTCAAGAAAGGCGGATAAAAAACGCGGGAAACCAAAAAGAATCACAGCACAATGCACGACAGGTTCTGCCGGGCAGTTGGGGCAACCGGCTTTATCGGGCTTTCGCCCTCAAAACCCGCTAATCGAAAGCCATAACGCGAAAAAAACAGCGCCGAAAATAAGCACTGCAACATGAACCACCAGGTTCTTCCGGGTTGTTGGCGCAGGCTTTGGCGGGAAGTTGAAGTAATCCTCACCAAACAACCCAACACCGCAGCCTTCGCAGTAATTCTTCGAGTAAGAAACCCTCAGCGCAGATGGCTCAAACTTTTTCCGGCAGCTGTAACAACTGGGCTTAAACATCTCGGGTTCCGGGTCAGTTTTTATCGAGAGTGGAAATGCCGTCGACCTCAGTCACCGTTTTGGCACCCACCCGCTCAATAATTTTTAGCAGGGTGGATTGAATCGTTTCATCTTCCCGGGCGTCACCGCCACTCACAACGGTCTGCTTCTGCGGATCCGCACCCTCTTCCTCGATAAATGAAATAACGACCTCGGTGGCCGAACCCGGCGTTTTTCCAAAGTACTCCAGCGACACTAACGGATAGCCGTGGAAGCCCTTCTTGACCTGCTTGGCAATACGCTTTTTTGCTTTATCCACATGCATAGTCGGGCCTGTCTCTGCGTTTGTTATCTGGGTGTCACATGAACACCTATTAGATACTATTCGCCCATCCTATGCCGTTAAATTCACCAGAAAATAGATCTGTCCCCGATACGGTTTTCGCGCTATCGATAATTTTCAATCAGTGTGTTCTGTTGTGATTGGAATTCAGGGCTCCGCATGACCGCATCAACCTGATCGATCACCTCCATAGCGAACGGCAGCTTCCGCGAAACGCCAATGTGGAAAGGGATCTGGGAATTGGGAATAAAATCAACCTTACGTATTTTCAGCTTGTTCGAGTAACCAAGCTCTTGAGCGGCAAATCGAGCGTCTTCAGCGGGCTGCACCATAAAATCCCCTGCCCCTCGCAGCATGAGTAGATGCATCATCGTATTCAGGTGCTGGCCCGGCACACGCGCCAGATAATCGGGAATATTGTCCTCTTCCCATTTGGAGCCCCTCTCGACGATCACCGTCAAACGGGATAAGTCAGCAAAGCTGGTCGCCGATTCGATAGCGTTTCGATTGGGATTGTCAGCCGAGTAAACCAGGTGGCCGAAATCCTGAGTGAAGAGCGGTAAAGCTGAAAAGATTGCATAGCTCAGTCGCTCCTTCGACGGATAGGTGAATAAGCCATCGGTAAGGCCCTGCCTGACGTTGTACTGCGCCCTTGACCAGGGCAACACTACATTCTCCGTGGTGTAGTCGGGTATAAAACTGAACGTCAGCTGCACCAAATCTGGAAACAGCCCAACAGCCTTCTCGTCAGATGACGAACTGTAAGGTGGCGAGGCTTCGCTGAACGCGAATGTCAGCTTGCTGCTTGCCGCCGAGACGCCAGGAAGCGCAAGGAATATAACCAGGAGCACGAGGCACAACGGCGCCATAAATCCTTTTCTGAGAGGCTTATTCACGAGAGCTACCTCCGGTTCTATTCCATTCCAAATCCGACTTTAACACGGCTGGCGCTTTTTGATCCTGAACCCTTCGTCCAAACTGATCAATCAGGCAGCACATGATCGACGGCCTACAGAATCCCCTTCGATTGCAGCCACTGGCTGATCTGCGCCTGATTCATCGCACCGCTCTGACGGGCCACTTCCCGGCCATTCTGGAACAGGATCATTGTGGGAATGCTGCGAATGCCAAACTGCCCGGCCGGCCCCGGTGATTGCTCCGTGTTCAGTTTGGCAAAACGCACTTTACCGCGCCAGGCGTTCGCCGCCTGCTCGAACTGCGGCGCCATCGCTTTGCAAGGCCCACACCAGCTGGCCCAGAAATCTACCAGCACCGGCACATCGCTGCGCCCGGTGTGTGCCGCAAACGTCTGCTCCGTAAGATCCAGCAGCTGGTCCGGCCAGAGCGGTTGCTTGCACGCGCCACAGTTGCCCCCGGCCGAAAGCTTCTCGGCCGGTACGCGATTGGTTTTGTGGCAATGGGGGCATACGAGGTGTCGGATGTCAGTCATGATTGGTCGGCCTCTGATGTGTCAGATATTGGAAACAATCGGGCCAAATGGCCGGAAATCAAGCAGCGAGCCGAGACCCGCTACGCCATTGGCGCTGACGGATGGGTTAGATCCATTAGGTAGGATTATTGATCGGGTGTACTGACAGCGCATAGTCGATCGCCGCACGCACAGCCGCAACCTGCGCGGCATTGCATTGCTCGGGGGTCACTCGGTCGCTGTCTGGGTATACCTCGGTGGTGGTTCTGTAGCGGGCGTTGGTCAGGCTGGTGCAAAGGCCAAGCTGCGCCAGTGGATACTGAATCACGCCCCGAGCGGTCGCCGGTGAGCCGATGATTTCGCCCTTGTCATCCGCCGGCGCGATATGGGTGATCTTTTCCACCGCCTCGATCACCGCCTGCTGGAATTCAGGCTGCGGGTTCTCGGTGTCATCCACCAGGTAGAAGCCGTCCGGAATGTTACCCGGCTCAAACGATTTACCATCGCGGGCCGCAAGCGCCGGGCGGAACTCGGTTTCGTCGGTATCGGTCGTCTCGTGCAGGTCGACGTGCACCAGTATTGGCTCATCGAGCGAAGCGACCAGGTGCATGAGCGCCGCCCGTAATCAGCACCACCGGCCGATCGGCGCGCCAGTTGCGGCTGCGGATCGCCATCAGCGGATAAACGTCCGGGCCATATTCCAGACAGCCATACTCATGCACATCAAAGCGCGAACGCAGCCGCTCGATCACGTTCAACACATCGGACTCGTAACTGCGTTGACGGGTCTGCCGTGACAGCCATTGAGCACGTTCCGCTTCACCCCAGGGAGTGCCGGGCGTACCGATTGGATAGGCCGCTGCCGCGGTGCTCATATCGTTTTTCTCCTTCGGTCCGTCGTTTTCAGAAAAACAATACTGGAGGCACCCCGAACCGCTTACCCAACGCTTCCATATGTTTGCGGGTCAGCTTTTTCCCTTCAGCACCGTTGAGAATTTTGCTCACATTGCCCTTTGAACCCAACTCTGGCAGATCAGCCACCCCAAGACCGTGTTGAGCCATCAGGGTTTTCAGTACAGCAATCCCCCTGTCCGTTTCAGCAACAGTGGCATTAAAGTCGGAAAACTCAGCAGACTGATCCTCCCAGCGCTCAATGCTGACAGCCAGAATCTCAATTAACAGCCGATTGGCGTCGTAGTCGTCCACCAACTGATCCATTAGCTCCAACGCTTGCTCGTAGTCATCCTGAGCCTCAATGTGGGCCACGAAAGGCACCTGAGCCAGCGCATCTCTTATCTCAACAAAAGCAGGCGATAACATAGGCCTCACTCCTTACTACGACGGTATTTGTCAGTCAGCCGGTCGTATTCGGCGTGACTGCAGATGTGTTTTACGTACATACGATTATCACGAAATTCAATGAAGGCAATCAGCCGTAGATTGTTACCACCAATGTCGATAACCCACCACTTGTCCCGGTCTCACCGGTTTTCCGCACATTCAATCAGTGTGCGTTCCGGAGATGCTGTTCAGAAGCTCCGCATTGGTAGGGTACTTCTCAAGCAGCTCAACCAGCTTTCTTGTGCCCTCTAGCGGCTTGAGGCCGCCAAGCGCCCGGCGCAACGCTCGTATTTTGTCTAGATATTTTGGATCTAACAGCAGCTCTTCACGGCGTGTACTGCTTTTCGAAATATCCAGCGCGGGGAAGATACGCTGACTCGCAACGTCTCTTGATAAAACCAGTTCCATGTTCCCCGTGCCTTTAAATTCCTCAAAGATAACCTGGTCCATACGGCTGCCGGTATCCACCAGAACGGTGGCCAAAATGGTCAGCGAGCCGCCATTCTCAATGTTTCTTGCCGCGCCAAAAAACCTGCGCGGGATCTCCATCGCTCGCGCATCAATCCCGCCAGACATAGTACGACCGCTGCTCTTTCGCTCCGCATTATGGACACGTGAAAGCCTCGTGAGAGAATCAATCACAATCATGACGTTGTGACCCTCGCCAGCTTGTTGGCGGGCGATATCAAGAAGCTCATCGGCAACGCGAACGTGATGAGCATAGCTTTCATCCGAAGAAGAAGCGTGTACCTCAGCCGGGACGCTACGCCTGAAATCCGTGACCTCTTCGGGTCGCTCATCGATCAATAACGCGTAAAGTTTAATCTCCGGATACGCCATTCCCACCGCCTGGCAAATATGCTTCAAAATCGTCGATTTTCCAGAACCCGGCGGTGCAACGATCAAACCTCTCTGCCCCATTCCAATCGGCGTAATCAAATCCATGGCTCGCACCGTGAGCTTTTCTGAACCTGACTCCAAGCGAATCGCCGGCGCTGGATTGATCGCCACACCGTTTAAAAAACGCTTTTGGGGATCAGCCTCAACCACAGCTTCGGCTTCCTCAGCCACGGGTTTAGGGTCTTTATTTCGTGTTCCGGTTAAACCTAATGTCTTTCTCGTCATGTCTGTTTGATAGCTCTTGGTAGCGGTTCGATGATTATGGGCACCAACGTAGGTGGCAATATTGCAACCATAAACGAGGTGTCTGATAACCAGAAAGCGACGTTCTTTTTCTCCTGAGTTCAAACAGGAAGCAGCCAGCCTGGTGCTGGACCAAGATTACACGGTTCCACAGGCCAGTGTGTCTCTGGGGTTGGTGAAAGCGCTATGAGGAAGTGAGCGTACCTCAGCATTTTCTGAAACCGACGAAGTAAGGTCTATAACCTCACCCATCTTAACCTGTTATATAGGTTTTATTTCCCAGTGCAATAATTTCAATCCGCTATAATCAATAACGAAGTCGACCACCGCTAAGCCTCTGTCTTTTTCAAAATAACACTCTGACTCCCAGCGCCAAAAATAGGACTCTTTAGTAATGAAATAATCTCTTTTCATGTACTTGAACGGTTCAATATTGCACTGATCTACTGGCCCATACTTCTCTTTTAGCTCGTTTATTCTATGACGAAATCTTCTATTTGCCTTCGAACGATGTAAATTAGCGTACTTTCCCCATGTTTCTAAAGAATAATCTCCAATAACCTCATCTAATGCGACTTCTACTTCATGCCCATAGCCATACATTTCATGCCACGGTCGCTCCTCTAACTCTACGTCGTAGTCATAGGTAAAAACAAAAAACACAAATATAAAAAAAATCAAAAATGGATAAAACGTCTTGACCTCCTCGAACAACCTAGCGAGAAATGCCAACAGCGAATTCTTTAACATGTTTAGACCTCAGCTTATCCTTGCTTGGAACGCACAGATTCCGTTTTGTGGTATTAGAGTATGTTATCCAGGTTTTTTGAGACCTTGAAGCCAACTACTCTTTCGCAGGAAAGGCACTCACCTCAACTGGCTATCTTTGCTGCCCCGTCGATTAATCCCGCGCGACGTCGACTGCTGTTCTTCACGGGCAGACTGGCAGGCAATACACAGCCTCACTCCCGGAATAGCCTTGCGGCGGGCTTCAGGAATAGCACTGCCGCATTCATCACAATCGACGGCGCTCTCACCGCCGCTGAGCTGGCTCCGGGCACGTTGTACTTCGTCATCAATACTCGCGTCAATCTGATCCTGAACGGCACCATCCCGCGACCATCCGCCGGCCATAGCGTTCTCCCCTCACAAGTGTGGATATTGGGGCGGATGTTACTGTGGGTGTCTGAAATGACACCGATTTGCATTCATGGGCCCCTTTGCTACCCCTCGATGTTTTAACACAACTTCCTTCTTTCACCCCATCAAAAGAATGGGTTTTCTTCGATTTTTTGATACCCTCCTGAAAATCAAAGGGCGAAGCGGTTTCGCCCCTGTGTACGAGCGAGTGGTCAAGGTAGTATTGAAACAACCTGCCCACGCCCCACACAAGGAACAGGATGAGCAAACCTGGCATCATTAGACCGGAAATCCGATACATCCTGTACTTCACTGGTTTCTGGGTTGTATTACTCGCCGTTGTAACGCATTTTTTCGGCAGTTGGGGCTCCCAACAAAACAACCCGAATCAGCAACTGGTCAGTCACACCCTTGGTGGCAACACTGAAATTGAACTACAGGCCAACCGCCAAGGCCATTATTTAGCAAACGGCACCATCAACAACCAGAACGTCACCTTCATCCTGGATACCGGCGCCACAACCGTGGCAGTCTCAGAAGCCCTTGCCCAAAAAGCAGGCCTTACCCGGGGCCAATCCGGACGTGCGCAAACCGCCGCTGGCACGGTCAATGTGTGGCGCACGACCATTCAGGAACTCCGCCTGGGCGATATGACTTTCTACAATGTACCCGGCACCATCAATCCCGCCATGGACCCCGATATGGTGTTGCTGGGCATGAGCGTGCTTGGGCAGCTGAACTTTTCCCAGCAATCGGGCGTTTTAACCCTGAGCCAGGATAATCGTTGAGAAGGGGTTAAGGCCTCCGGAAGACGTCATCATATCGCTTTTCTCGATCGGTCAGTCACTCGCGCACCCCTCATTTCCGCTACTATCAAAGTAAGCCAGTGCTAGAGACACAGCCGCTATGGGACTGTCGATACAACAATCGGAATTTACGCCGGAAGACTTTGACCGTTTTGCAGCCAAGGTGCGAACGGACCTGACCGCACTCACCCGCCTTCTAAACCGGCCAGGCTTTGGTGAGGGAGAATCTTCCATTGGTGCCGAGGTCGAGTTCTACATCGTAAACCCGGACCTGCGCGTTCAGCCGATCAACACAGAACTAGCCGCCAGCGTTCAGGACCCACAACTGACGGTTGAGCTCAACCGCTTCAACCTTGAATACAACCTCAGCCCCCAGGCCTTCAAGGGCGCCCCCTTTGCCAGAACCGAGCAGGAACTGCTCAGGGCCATGCAGCGAATCAACCAGCACGCCGCCCCGTTGAATGGCGAACTGGTCCCCATCGGCATTCTACCCACGTTGCGCCAGTCCGATATGGGCGCCAAGGTGATGACAGACGAACCCCGCTACCATGCGCTATCCAACGCCTTGATCCAGCAACGGGGCGAGCCCTTCAGCATCCATATCGGTGGCAACGACGTCATCGACCTGGAAGCGGACGACGTCACCATGGAAGGGGCGACCACCTCGTTCCAGCTGCACTGGCGCGTTCCCGCCCACCGCTTTGCCGACTATTTCAACGCCGTGCAGCTGGTGACGCCCCTTGCGCTGGCGCTGGCCAGCAATTCGCCCAGCCTTTTCGGCCACCACCTCTGGGACGAAACCCGAATCGCCCTGTTCAAACAATCCGTCGACAGCCGCTCGCCCAACCACAGAACCTGGAAACACCCGCCACGGGTCTATTACGGCAACGGCTGGGCACGCAGCGCCTGGGAGCTGTTCGCAGCCTCGGCCTCCTTGTATCCCCCCATCCTTCCGTTGATGTCGGAAGAAGATCCGATGGCGGTTATTGACCGGGGAGAGGTACCGGAACTGGCCGAACTGCGACTACACCATGGGACTACATGGCCCTGGAACCGGGCCATTTTTGATCATACAGACGGCGGCCATCTGCGCATCGAAATTCGTTCCATGCCGGCCGGGCCAACGGCCGTGGATATGTGCGCGAACGGGCTGTTCGTGATCGGAGCGGCGTTGGCCGTACTCGAGGATATCCCTCACCTGACGTCGATACTTCCCTTTCATTACACCGAACACAATTTCTATCGTGCCGCCAAATACGGCATCGGCGCAGACGTTATCTGGCCCCACAAAGACCAGGTACAGTTACAGGACACCCCCCTGTTGAACGTTGCCCGTGACCTGCTGCCGCGCGCCCGGGAAGCCTTGCAACGAACCGCGGTGGACGAGGCGGAGATCCACCGTCTGCTCGGAATCATCGAAGGCCGCATACAAACCCGAATGACGGGCGCCCGATGGCAGCGACAGGTCACCGAGTCTTTCTTCAGGTCCCAGACTCCCGACGAGGCGTTCAAGAGTATGCTGTCTCTTTACATGAGCCATCAGAAGACAAACACACCCCTGCACGAATGGACCTTGTCACCATGAGCCGCTCGAACACCCTGGATTATCTCAACAACCCGTCACCCCAGACCCTGGGCCGCTCGCCCCTGGAATGGCTGAACCGGCTGCAACGGCCCACGGTGGTTCGCGTTGCTGGCCGCGATCCGTCAAGAACCCGGGCCATGGCGACGCTGCTGCACGGCAACGAACCCTCAGGCCTGTTCGCGATTCACCGATGGCTACTGGAGCAGCACACCCCGGAGGTCAACCTGCTGTTCCTTCTGGGCGGCGTCCAGCCCGCGAAAATCCCGCCGGTATTGTCGCTGCGCCAACTGCCAGGCGGCCGTGATCTGAACCGGTGCTTCAAAGAACCGTTTGAAGGCGAGGAAGGCGCCATTGCCCAGGCCATGCTGGCCGAACTTCAGACAGCCAATCCCGAGTGCCTGCTGGACGTGCACAACACCTCCGGCACTGGCCCTGCCTTCGCGGTGACCATCACCAACGACGCTGCCCATCAAGCGCTGGCGTCGCTGTTTACCGACCGGCTGATCATGACGGACCTTCGCCTGGGTGCACTGATGGAATATTCCGAGCAGGAGGTGCCCACCGTCACCATCGAGTGTGGCGGGGCTCAGGATGATCTACGCGCACCAACTGGCGTACGAAGGGCTGGTTCGGTATGCCTCACAATCTGACGTGCTATCGCTGGAACAAACGGAATGGAACGTTGCGGTACTGCGCAATCCGATTCGGGTGGAGTTGGCACCCGATGCGACGATCGAGTACCGGTTAACGCCCAGCGGGCAGACGGACCTCACGTTTCCGCCCGACATCGAACACCGCAATTTCGGGATTGTGTCGCCGGATGAGCCGCTCGGATGGGTTGGGCAAAAAGGCCTGGACGTTCTCACGGCGATCAGCCACAACCGGACCGAGAACATGGAACAGGTGCTTCAAATCAAGGATGGGCGAATCTACCCCGCTCAGGCCCTCAAGGCCTTCATGATCACCACCAACCCGGTGATTGCGAAGAGCGATTGCCTGTTCTATGCGGTCAAGGCAACGGGCGATCCCATTTTTTAGACCCTGGCGAGCCGCTTTTCATCGTAGCCGAAGCCCAAACATATTCGATCCGTAAGCAAAATACTTCATGCTGCCTCCGTGACTGCACTGTTTACTCAGGAATCACGAGTAATGATCTTAGCAAAACCGGGACAGGTCTATTTTCCAGTTTCATCCATGAATATGTTACCGCCGGGCCGGGAAAACAAATCTATCCCGGTTCTCCAAGGTCGGTTACCACCCTATCCTCCCGTTATAGTGAGCATTAGAGGCTGAGCTTTGCCAGCCTCTGCATCCTGCTTCAAAGGCTTATGCGCCTTTGTCCATCAACTACTGGCTGCCGAAAAATGCCTTGGCTCGACGCATTTTCTCCTCATTGCTCAACAGGTATTGGTAAAGATCCACACTAAAATACACCAGCACTTCGTCCACCGACTCATGGTGAGCAGCGCCCAGCACAAATTCGTTGTAGCGTGCCAGCAGGCCATAACCAGCACCATTGTCATCGGTCACCGTGACAATGGGCGATACGCCCCACCAGTCTCGGTAGCGACTGCCTTCGAAGTATCGCACGAAGCCCAAAGGCTCGAGCATCAACGCTGTGTCCAGCTCAGTGCTGGCAAGGGTGTCACTACGGATGGCCAGCGCAGGAGTGGGTCGCAGCACAACCAATTGCCAGTCCGGTGCAGTGCTGTTGAATTCTTTATCAATCCTGAACTCATTGGCCTTGAGCTCCCAAGGCCACATGGCAAACCCGTTCAACAGCCAGTCGTGGTGACTGCGGCGCACGGCATCCGCCTCGTTCGCCGCCAGTTTCAGGAGCAAGCCCTGTCCTTCTTCCATCGTCTCCTGCATGGCATTGGCCACATAAAACACGGCGACTTCCGGTGACTCGGTACCAGCCCAGGCATCGCTGGCGCAGGACACGGTATTAACCTTGTCTTCACTGCCGGATGATGATGCGCCTTCGAGGGTCAGATTATATGTGTTCCTTCGGTTGTTTTGAGAACCGTCCCAGTCCTGTGGGCGCTCACCCTGCGTTTCACGAAGAGTCAGGTAACGGGCCAGTTTCCGCCTCAGTGCCTGAGCCAGCTTCTGGTTCTGCTCACCATAGTGAACAGCATAGGCATCAACGATGAATCTGTAGGCCTCTTCATATTCGCCCGCGTCCAGCCTATCCTGCACCGGTGGCTGAAGGTTCGACCAACTCAGGGGATGTTCGGCCTGTGGCATATGTACACCACACCAGGGCTGTTGCGCATGCGCTGGCATAGCCACTATAAATGAACAGAGAAACAGAAAACTCAAACTGTGAAAACTATGGGCGCTAAACATGGTTCAGACCCTCGCTGCGTAGTTCGTCGTAGATGGAGTCCAGCGCGATGTAAAGCTTCACCAGGCCCTCAACTTTTGCATTAATGCCCAGCTTTTCAGAAATACCTTCCAGTTTGGCCACCAGTTCTTCCTGCCGATCTTCGTCCCGATAGGCGTCACCCAACTTAGGAAAGTCGCCCCCCTTTTCTGTCCGCTGTTTCGCCTGTTGATAATCGGCGTCGCTGAAGCGGTGGGGCACCATCAGTCTGAGTATTTCCCGGTGTACTTTCGGATTGGCAAGGTAATGACCCAAACCATGGACGTTCACATCGTGGATGTGATTAATGTCAAACAGGTCGATTGCCATGTCGAAGTTGGCGGATGCTGGCCACGCTTCCTCAGCCCGGAAGCGTTTCACTTTGGCAATTGGGTCGAGACTGTGATCAATATTGAAAAAGTTTGAACACATGTACTGGTCCGGATTGGGCCTGGCCATGCGCGGCCTGACCAGGCTTTTGCCCGGCACGGGCGTGTCGCCATGCAACAAGGCGCTGGTATTGGCGATCATAAAAATACCGTCGAAGGTGAACTTGCCGGGACCAAAAGGATTGGCTTTGTAGCGCTTTAGCAGGTCAGCCAATGCATCCGAGTTGGCAGGCAAATCCGCAAGTTCCGACAAAACCCTCTGGCCGTCGCGCACATTGGTCGTCAACCATTGTGTGCTGGCCATGCGATGAATCGCATCGTGAGCGACGGCGGTTCCGAGGGAATGGGCAACGATAGCGTAGCGCCGATCTTTGTTGCCATGCTCTGCCACGGTTTTCATGATTTTTGCGGCGACAGTCAGTTGCACCAGGCGGCGCACCAAGGCGAAGCTGGAATAGAAGACCGCATCCATGCCGTGACTGGTGAAAAAGCTGCTGCTCGGGTCGCCATAATTGGTAATGGCATCCCGCACCTTGGTCACCGCTTCCGGTGTTGCGCCCGGCAGGTCAGTCAGTCCTCCGGCCAGCGCTTGCCAGTTCGAGAGAATGCGATCGAAGATGTGGTCGTAGCGGATTTCAACAAACTCAACACTGTTGGTGAGCGTGTCCTGTTCACTGAACCCTGGGTAATAGTTGGCTGCTTTGACCAGTGCCGCGACCGGGCCATCGTCAGCAAACGCCCAGCCTTCCTGGTGTGCTCCCACACCATGAACCATAAAGATAGTATTTTTTGCCACAAGAGAACCTCCGTATCCAGACTGGAGCCGGCAGAACTGCGTCATGAGGAAGGATTTCAGCGATCAAGCATGGGCATTCGCTACAACGGAAATCATCCATGATCAGTCGGCGAGATAGGGCTTTCACCCTCTTTTCAAATTTAGCCTATCGGTTGAGAAAAACAACTACTTTAGAGGCCTCGAGCCCCACGACGGGTGCAGCAATAAGCGGCTGATAGCTAGGTGATTAGCTAGATCTTGCCGGATAGAGGGACTTCACCTCCAATCTTCTACCGATTTATATCGGCGCACTGCCTGTCTTCAACTATCCTATGCGAGCAATAACAGCGATAATTTCTTTGCAACCTTAATGACGGGCTCAGCGATATCACCAACAGCTTTAGCCGCATCGACTATTCCTTGTATGCTTACCTCATACCACCTTCTGTCTGGTTCTTCGCTGGCCACCTCTGAACTTAAGGCCTGAACATTTTTGCCCATTTTCTTCAGTTGGACAGGATCAATCTGGTTTGAAATTCTTTCTATTTCTTTGGTTAATTCATCGACTAGAGAAATAACCTCATCCGAAGCAGACGAGCTTGAAATATTATTGTTGACCGTATTTTTTACATCACTTATGTAGTCGGCAACATTTACGATGCTTCCTGTCCCGCTAACATTTACCTGTCTTTCAATCATGGAGCCCCCGCTTTCAATGTTGATAACTTTAACCGATCTGGTGGATCGACGTTGCTGCTGAAAAGATTCGATTTTCTTCCATACTTGCAGTCGACCGCCTTCATATCTGCGAACCAGCTGCTCTCTGATTGCCGGTCGGATAACACTACTGGTGGCGTCGAAAGCGGCAGCCATTCCAGATTGTTTTATTCCTGCCCAGCTTTCGCGATTTATTATTTTCGTTCTTTCATTGAAATAGTCATCGATCATATCCACTGTTTCTTCAGTGGGCGGATTCAATAACCTTCTGCGATGGATCTGTTTCAAAACCAAATCCAGGACTTCTCTTTCGGCATGCAGCGTTGAACAGATTTCCCGGCGGAACTTTGCCCCCTATCTGCTTTTCATTGCCAATATTAGGCTTTCTTTTTGTACACTAGTTCTTTTGTGGCTATCGGGAACAGAATACGGTTATCAGCGGAATACGCTCACTCATAAAAACTGTAGAAACCGTAAAAATAAATCTGCCCCGGTTTTTAAGACTGGATTTTATTGGCTCAATGAGGTGAGGAGCCCTGGATTCGATACAAGAATTTGAGGACACGTTCCTCAATCCGGCTCTGGACAGTCTTCAACCGCAGTATTTCAACGCCTGCTTTTCGGAGAATACTGTCCTTCAAGGCGTCCCGACGCCGCTGAACATCTGACTCATGAGACCCGCCGTCTACTTCAATCACCGCCAAGGGTTTCTTGCCGACTTTGAAATAAATGACAAAGTCGCAGCTACTTCGGGAGTACAAAAATGCTGTTTCGTCGTTCGTCAGTGACAGCGAGCGGGCGGAAACAATCTGATTCAGTGGAATTTGTGGGAAAACTTTGAGATCCCGATTGGAATCCCGAGTAAGGGAATCACGAAGAATCTGAGCAACGATTTGCTCTGACTTGAAATCAGAATCTGACGATCGAAGCAGATTCTTCAATCGGTTCAGCGATTTGTCATACTCTCGATACAACAAGTCGAATGCCGAGACCACAGGGGACTTGATGACCTGATTCGGCTCACCAGAACCGTAATACTCAATATACCTGACCAGTGCCGCAATGTGGCCTTGCGCTTTATTGAATACTTCCTCGCCTGTGACCAGAGTAAATTGCTTTTTTGCGCGAGAAACAGCGACGTTAACAAGTTGAGGGTCATCGACAAAACTTATCTGCTGATGATCGTCTGCAGACTTATTGTCCAGTACTGTGGAAAAAACGATTTCATCGCACTCTCTGCCCTGGAATTTGTGCGCGGTTTTACTCGCGAAATCCACGGGTAATGCCCCTTTCGCAAGATCCACCTGAGCATTGTAAGGCGAGATAAAACCTCGCCCGTCCGAATCTTCAGACAGTCCTTTCTCAGAGCGCTCCAAAACGTGGAGAATCGAGTCTATTTCACGAAGGTTTTTGAATCCTCGAGCGTGATTACCTTTGGCCGTAATAATCAGTCGCATGGGATCTGGATGCGTCCCCTCGGTCATGGGGATGAGTTGATTTTCGTAAAACTGCTGGTTGCAGAATTGGATAATCATGGGGTCACACCGGTAATGTTCTTTCAGCAACGTGACCGGCGCGGTCTCACCGAAAACCTTAAGGCATGAATCAAGCAAACTTTGCGTTGAACAGTCGTATCTCTCGTCGGGCGAGGCCTGCTCGATTGGTTTAAGAACCGGTTTGAGCTGTTTTGTATCGCCAACAATAATAAGGTTTCGGGCACAGCTCATCGCCAGAATTCCGGGCAAGATGTCCTGCTGGGAGGCCTCATCGATGATGGCGTAATCAAGCACAGTGCCAGCCCCTACCGATGCCAAAACCGAATGGGTACTGCTTCCGACAATCGGAAAACGCTGAAAAAAATCTTTGGGGAGCTGGCTATTAGACGCCTCTTTAAAATCAATGTCCGGCCATTTCCTCCGACCCAACTCTGACCGCAAATGCGCCAGAGATGACTTGGCAATTTCGAGGGTCAGGGTTTCCAGATCGTTGTCTTCAAGAGTCTTTTGGAGAGTTTTTAGTTCTAGCTCTTTCTTTTGCAGAGCCCTCTCGTAATATTGCTTCTGAAGCAACTGTACAAGGCCATTCCGCTGCTTCGCGGTGCGAAAATATTTCGTGCGGACAATTCGGTAACGCAAAAAAAGCGTCAGGCGATCGCGCAGAGAAACGGGTTTGTCTTCTAAAAGATTTAGAAATGCGATCAGCTCGATCAGTTGGCTTGCGGGAAACTGGTACTTCGCAGAAAGCTTCGCGTCAAAACACTCACCAGCAGATTCCGAATCATCCTCTATCCACTGTGTTAAATGACGGCTCTCTGCCAACAATTCTCTAATCTCGGCCTTCAACAAAGCTGCATTGGTTTGAGCATGAAGAACATTCTCGATCGCACCGAGCTGTCGAGTGATGTCCAACAGAGTGGGTACTACGTCTGCTGGTGCAGAGGCTAACTCGGGGATAGACGGTGGGCCTTCAAAGAACCGTTTACGGTTATCACGATTCCCCAGCTGCGCCGATAGATAGTCGAGGTCATGAGTTTTCAGTTTTTCATAAATATTCTCCACCGCCGAGTTGGCATTGGACAAAACCGCGACGGTTTTTCCCTGCAGGAGAATGTTAGCGATGATGTTCAAGATAGTCTGCGTTTTGCCAGTTCCCGGCGGGCCCTGAATAACGCTTACCTGAGATTGGAAAGCCCGCCTGGTTGCTAAAAGCTGACTTTCATTCAGGCCGAATGGAAAGATGAGTTGTTCAGGAGCTTCTCGGGACACAGATTCACCTGAGAAGTAAGCGTTCAATACCGAATCAGGATTCGGCAGAATTTTACCCAGCTGATTCTTCAAAAGGCTATCCGGCGAAAACTCCTCGTCATCTTTACTCGACGCAACAGCTCTTGCTCTCGCCTCCGCGACCTTAAGAAAGTATTGGTAAACTGTGCCTTGTTTGAAATTGGCAGATTGTTCAATAACAATATTTTTTCGTTTGAATAAATAATCCTTTTCTGAGCTGGGGTACCGAACCAGCGCCTGCTTTTCACCAAACACAGTGACCTTTTTCGCCTCCTGGTAGGAGCGTCCCAAGTCTTTCGAGAGCAGGCAATTTTCGAAGACCTCTGTCGGTTCTATCTTGCAATCCGCTAATGGCCGTCGAAACGTCTTTCCAGACGGAAAACGGACCTCTAGATCAAAAGACGTTCTTGACCGTGTAATTTTCCAATCAGAGATTTGGTCAGTTTTGTCCTGACCACTCATTTCAATGCGAACCATTCCACAGCGCCCTGAACCAATGCGAAAAAGCCTTATCCATCAGAATCCTTCAATCGCCCGTTAGCCTGAGCACGGCCTCCTCGATCTCTTCTGCGATTTTGAGAATACTCTGAACCAAGGCAGGGCTCAGGTCGATCTCCCCTTCATATTCCGCCAGATTTCTCTTTTTATGGGCTTGATCAAGCACCCGCCATTTCGCCGCCGACAACCCCAGGGTGTGTTGTAAACATTGAAAGACGAGATAGCGATTGTCCGACCGATAACCGCAATGCCGTAAAGCGGCGAGTGACAGCGCATGTGCAGCGTTGTACGAGAGATCAAAACGGCTTTCGACACTTAGCGATTCAAGACGTGCATCGTTCAAACGAACAGTCCCAGAGCGCATCAATCCTTTGATTTCTTCTGCATCGGGAGGCTCCCTATGGAGCTTATTAATCTTGACCAGATTGTCGAGAGATTCCGAATTCATCCAAATTCCCTTTAAGTAGGATGCAAGGCCCATCCAGGACCCTGGTAAGGAAAGATTGCTGTTTCTCAATACGGCTTGTGAAGTCACTTCGAGTATACACCGTAGGATTAATGGTTCGGGCGAGCGAACGTTCTGCCGGCTCAAGGGTCTCGAAAATTTCTTCCAGACTCACAGTGTCGGATACTAGCAAGAGATCAACATCGCTTCCTGCGTGATCGACACCCTTCGCCACCGAACCGTAAAGCACCGCAAGATCAATCTCAGAGTACAGAGGTTGTAACGCAGCATCGATCTGAGATTCTGGGCCGAGCAATTTCGTCACCAGAGAGGCGAGCTCAGGGTAAATCGGGGATTCTCGATTTACCCTGTAACGCTTTTGCCGGCCTCGAAGATCTTGAAAAACAAGTCCGCAATCGACCAGCCGCGCCACCTCTCGTTGCACCGCGCCAGACCCTGCGCCCACCGCGTCGATTACCTCGCGTAGAGCAAATTCGGCATCGGGCCTCAAGAAAAAGAGCTTTAAAACCTTTTGCCGGGTCGTGGGGAAAAGCGCTTCCGCCATTCCCATTTGCTTCGAAAGCTGTTGATTTCCCATACAAACCCCGAAATACCCAATTAAGGTACAATTATACCCAAAATGGGTTTAAAAGCATCTCTCCAAAAACTGTGCCCGAAGAAACCATAGAAAATCTCTACGCCATGGCGCCGAGGACGCCATTGTTTGCATCCCCGGGTTCATCTGCAGTCCGAGAGAGCCCGAAAGGAAAAGCCGATTCCATGCCCTTAGAGTCGTTCTATTGCCTTTAGCAGCGAATTAAAGGCTTTCGAAAAGCTTCTCTCAGCCACCCGATCCATCATCCTTCCAAGCAAGGGCACCTGCACAGCCCCCTCCGAAATCCAGATGACACGTGTCTGGTCGCCCTCGGGCTTTAAAACAATATCCCCCTTCGTGTGCTGAACGCGGAACGGGCTGGATTTCTCAATGCGATAGTCCATCCGGCTTGGCCTCTCAAACCGCGTAATTCGCTCAGTCAGTTCAAGCCGGCCGGCGCCGATCACCCGGAGCGCACCGGTGCCATTTTTCTCATCTTTTCCCTCTTCAATCAGCACAGACTTGCTCACCCCGGGGAACCGGTCGTAGCGAGCATGGTCTGCGATGGCCTCGAAAACCAAGTCGATATCCTTTCCAAGCACCCGCTCTACGTGAATCCGAAATATAGCTACTCCTCAACAATGCGCTAACCCAAACGATACGCTTACGCCTCAGCAAAAGAATGGGTTTTCTCCGATTTTTTGATACCTTCGTGATTATCGAAAGGCGGAGCTGTTTCGCCTCTATGTACGAGCGAGCGCCGATGTCTGAACCAACCCCACTTCAAACCCTGCTGGACACCCTGCCCCAATGCGGTCGCGTGGAATGGATCGGTATCCGCCCCGCACGCGGTGAGCCCATGCAGGCGCTCGACAGCGTGGCGATAAACCCTGGCAAGGGCCTGGAGGGAGACCGATTCAAGGGTCGCGAAACCAGCAAACGGCAGGTAACCCTCATCCAGCAGGAACACCTGCACGCCATTGCGTCCTGCCTGCAACGCGAGGCCATCGCACCCGATGTTTTCCGGCGCAACATCGTGGTCTCCGGCCTGAACCTGCTGGCCCTGAAGGGTAAGCAATTCCGGATTGGCAATGTGGTGCTGGAATACACTGGCCTTTGCCATCCCTGCAGCAAGATGGAGACGGCGCTCGGGCCCGGCGGCTACAACGCCATGCGCGGCCACGGAGGAATCACGACGCGGGTGGTTTCAGCCGGAGAAATTGCGCTTGGGGACGATGTCCAGGCCTGTCTATGATCAGGCAAAGCGTTCACCCTCGATAGGAGTTGCCCATGCCCACTTACACCGTCACGGTCGCGAACCTGTCTCTGTCGCCGCAGCAGAAATCACAGATCGCCGAGGCCATCACAGCGGCCCACAGTGCCCAAACCGGCGCTACCCGGTTCTTTGCCCAGGTTCTGTTTTCTGCGGTCAATAAGGGCGACCACTTTGTGGGTGGCAGTATGAACACCTCGCCTCAGGTGTATGTGCACGGCTTGGTGCGGGAGGGCAGAAGCATCGAGATCAAACAGGCCCTGACGAGCCAGATGCTTGAAGAAATCGCTCAGATCGCAGACATCACGGCTGAAGATGTCTGGATCTATCTGCAGGACATTCCGGCCACCCAGATGATCGAGTTTGGGCGGTTTTTGCCAGCGCCGGGTAAGGAAGCTGAGTGGGAAAAGGGAATGTCTCCGGAAAAGCGGGCCGGGTTACCCAGATAATTGATCTGGGCTAACCTGGCGCTGATCAAATCCCCGGCTTCCGAGTTATAATGCCTCAATGAATTATCCCCAGCGAATTGTCTGCCTTACCGAAGAAACCACAGAGACTCTCTACGCCATTGGCGCAGAGGACCGCATCGTCGGCATATCCGGATTCACCGTTCGACCCGAGAGAGCCAGGAAGGAAAAGCCCAAGGTTTCTGCCTTCACCTCCGCCAAGATCGGGAAAATTCTGGAACTGAAGCCAGATCTGGTGGTGGGGTTTTCAGACATGCAGGCCGACATCGCAGCCGAGCTGGTGCGCAGCGGCATGGCCGTGCACATCTTCAATCAGCGCACCGTGGCGGGAATCCTGTCCATGATCCGAACCCTTGGCGGCATGCTGGGCCTTGCTGACCAAACCGACGTCTATGCTCAGGCGCTAGCTGACAGGATTGAAAGAATAAGAGCGGAAAGAGCGAAACCAAATCGCCCCCGGGTATACTTTGAGGAATGGGGCGACCCTATGATCACCGGAATAGGCTGGGTGTCAGAGCTGATTGATATTGCCGGTGGCGAGGATATCTTCCCGGAACGGGCAGCCGAACCCGGTGCCAGGGAGCGCATCATCGAAACCCCCGAAGACGTCATCCAGCGCAAACCAGACATCATCATCGGCTCCTGGTGCGGGCGTAAATTCCGCCCGGAGCAAGTAGCCGATCGGCCCGGCTGGCGTGATATTCCAGCCGTGGCAAACAACCACCTGTATGAGATTAAATCACCACTGATTCTTCAGCCAGGGCCGGCAGCGCTGACGGAGGGGCTGGATGCGTTGTGTGGAATTATTGATCGGGTGTTACCGCCGGGCTGAGGAGCTGTAGGAGCTGTAGGAGCTGGGAACATAAATCAGAAAACCGGGCACAATCACTCTGGCCCGCCTGGGCATCAGCGTCTCCCCACCCCCTAGACAGGAAATCCATGCATTGGCATATTATGCCAATGCAATGCTGACAGGGTCATGCTCATGGCAACAAGAAACATCGTACTCACTAACCATCAATCCCAGGTCGTCGATCACCTGGTTGCCTCGGGCCGTTATCAAAATGCGAGCGAGGTACTTCGCGCCGGCCTGAGAATGGTCGAGGAAGCCGAGTCCCGCTACGTCACGAAAATGAATGACCTAAGAGCCGCCATCGATGCGGGCCAGCAAGACCTGGAGGCTGGCAGAACCAGAGCATTCGCGGGTGACGAGTTCGCTAAGTACCTTTCTGAGCGTGCGGAGCAAGCCATCAGGGAGAAACGGGATACCTGATTAGATCAGACATTCGGTGCGGAATCGCTACCTATCCGCTTGCAAGGGAAGGCAAAGCTTCACCCCATCAGTTCTATTTCAGGATAGAGCTACACTGGATTCCCACCTGACAATGGATCCTCTGGAATCAAACATGCGATGTTTTGCTCTACTGACAGTACTCCTGCTAACAGGCTGCTCTTCGACCAGCCATGTACCTTCATCCGGTACCGACTTCGCTCTTGATGGCTGCACGCCCTTCCTGAACTGTGTATCCAGCACCTCATCAGTGGGCCTCTATCACGTGAAACCCATTCAGCTGTCTGCGCCCCTGGATCAGCCGACATGGGACACCGTTAAAGCTGTCGCCAAAGAAATGCCGGGCGCCAGTCTCAATGACTCGCGCTTTGGCTATCTGGACATGACCTTTCATAGCGACCTGCTCCGCTTTCCCGACTACTTCGAAGTTCTGGTGAGCCCGGACCGACGCAGTCTGGATGTCCGATCCCAGTCGCTGGTCGGCTTTTATGATCTGGGCGTTAACCGGCGGCGCGTGGAGCGCCTCAGACTCAACCTGGTTGAGGCGGGTGTTGCCAGTAGCAATAGCCAGGCTCTAAAAGGCGCTGACTGAGGGAAGGCAAAACCGGGATAGATCTATTTTTCCTGAGCTACCAGAGACATCACGAGAATAGATCTGTCCCGGTTTTCCTGTTCACCTGGGGAAATTGACAGCCCCCCGCGCCTTGGTAAACTCCTTGTGGTTGCGATGGATTAGCGTGACCCAACGGAAGGCCCGCAGTGCTCGACTAATCACCAGCGCTGCGTTCGTCAAGGATGATAAAAGGAACAACCATGAGCGGAAAGAAAGTCGTCTTGCTCGGCGACCTGGGTACGGACCATAACGGATTTCCACCAACCCCCGTGATTGCCGGCTCGCCTGATGTACTGATTGATGGCAAGCCAGTTGCCCGCGTTGGAGATCCACTTGCCCCTCACTCCAAGCCCAAGCACCCGCCGCACGCTCGTGCAATTGCCGCAGGCTCATCCACTGTACTGATCAATGGTATACCAGCCGCTGTTACCGGCAGCACTGTCAGTTGTGGCGGGGTGACGATTGGGAGTGGTAGCGTCGTTATCGGGGACAGCTTCACGCCCGCACCATTTTCGAGGACGTCTTCTTCCCCGACTCACGGAAATAGCCAGTCATTGGCGACGCACAGACAATCACAATCAAGCGAAAGAACGGCCCCTTTTGATTCCAGAACAGGCAACACACAAACACCGCCGTCTAATCCCGACATTGCGACCAGAGGTCGAAGTCGGTCTGACATGACTCAGGGTTTACAGCCTGCCCAAACAAATGAACAAGAAACATCGGGACAGGAAGAAAGTAATACATTGCGTATTGGGATCTTCTTTGACGGGACCGGGAACCATAAATACAACGACAGAAAGTTAACAAGTAGGGACGTAACTAACGTAGGTAAACTCCATGATTTGTACCGGGACCAAAGTGCGGGGGGTACCGTACAGTCAATTTATGTTCCCGGGCCAGGAACCTCTGACGGCCAACAAACACATGACGGCTTCGAAGTTCAGGAACACAACTTTAATATGGCGCTTGGAATAGGAAACGAAGGCGGGCATTCACGTATAGCGCAAGCGGTGTTGAACACAAAGCAGATCCTGAATCAGGGTAATTACGACAGGGTGGTCTTTGACGTCTTTGGCTTTAGTCGCGGAGCCGCTTTAGCGAGGCATTTCGTTAACTTGATAAACCAGTGGCCGAATACGCTAAGGCTACCTGTATTTCGATCTGCGTTCTCCGGCCACGGAATGGTCAGCTTCGAGAGCATTCCCGGTTTTCCAGAAGACGTGATCGCTGAAGTAAATTTTCTTGGAATATTCGATACCGTCGGTAGTTTCTACCTTCCTGGAAATGATCAAAATCTGGACTTCAATCTTAACTTGGCGGCAACAAGTGCGAAACGAGTAGTGCATTTCACCGCTTACCACGAAATCCGGAAACACTTCCCGTTATCCAGCATCATGGATGCCAATGGCAATGGCCCGTCGCATTTTACTGAAAAAGGATTGCCCGGTGTCCATGCTGACGTAGGCGGAGGCTATGAAAACCCGGATAAGGGCTTTGAAAATATTGAGAAGATCATCCTCGGCATTCACTCCGGACTCGCCGATGGGGGGCATACCCAGAGAACGGCAATGTCACAACTAGAGCAGCAGTATGCAAAACCAGGCAGAACTGTTGTTGCCGTTCCACAACCCAATGGAGATATTCATGTTCAGGAAAGAAGGCGGACAAGAAAGGAACTAGCCATTTATACGCTGCACCAAATGCACCAATATGCGGTCAAGTCCGGAGTGCCTCTCGATGGGCTAGACCCAAGCAGCAAAGACTATACCCTGCCTGAAGCCCTTAAGCTCGCCCTGAAACAGTGGAAATCCAGCGGAATGGCATTGGATTCTGCCAAGCAATACCTCGGTGATTACATCCACACATCACACGACCCACATTACAGCATTTCGAACCCACCGCACCCGTCAGGCCGGCGGGAGATTTACGCCAATAATCCTGCCAATGCCGCAAAGCCAATGGAAATTGCAGATCATGCCATCAATTAAGCTACTGAGAAGCGCTTTACTCGCACTGGCAGTGCTAACGTCCACGGCCTGCGGATCGGAGCCGCGAACCTACGATTTCTCAGTGCAGGTCGCAGGCGGCCCGGAAGGCTGGCCGGTGTGGATAGAGGAAGTCATTTTTGATGACAACTGGAGCGCGCGAGGAGGCTCCAAAGAAAGTGGCTTCAATCAGCGTCCACCTCAAGGGGGCATAATTGTTGTCGACCCCAAACCGGCGCCGACCAAGGTTTACGCGCGGTGGTTCTCCTACAGAACTCAGACTTTTTATGAAACAACGTTCCAGCTTCCCGATGACCTGGATGAAAAACTCGAGGACTGGTACAGCCAATACCCCCGGCAGGACTACCAGTATATGCATTACCTCGTGGTTGGGTTCTCAGGCAAAGGCGAAGCCATTGCATGGTGGAAGGCAAGTTGCCTGCCCTGTGGCCGTGATCGTAACCAAGATTTCAGTAAACCTTTGATCGATAAAGTCAGCGCGGAGGTGATCAGCGGTGATGCTGATGAATACAGAGCTCGAACCAATGAACACATCAAACGGGGCATAATTCCCTCGCCATGGTAAGCTACGCGCACCAGCTTATCCGGGAAGACGCCAGCCTGACACTGGCAAGCGAAGGCAATGATCAGGAACTCGCAACGAGTTTCGCAACCATTGCTGGACGGACATCCCAAGAGCCACTGGAAGGTACCGTTCTCGAGGCCTGTGTGCAGCACGGCAATCAATACCTTCTATTTCTGACCGACGACATCCCCTTCGAAGACTCGCTCCACATCCACTTGTTGGATGAAGACCTCAACAGAATCGATACAGTGACACTCGGCGCCCCCTACACCACCGGGCACTTTCGTAACCTGAAATGCGAGGATTCCGGCGGGATCACTTTCGAGTTTTTCGGGGATTGTGTGTGGGAGATCGTGGTGTTGCCGAAAAAGCGACTGAGGCTTCCCTTAATTTCCGGCCCGAGAGGTGTTTCCTGGCAGAAGGGTTGGTTTCACGCCCTGGAACTGAGAGCCAGAAAATAGATTTGTCCCGGTTTTCTCGTCAAGCCGCGCGAACAGAACCCGGCCTGCAATGTCGAGGTCATCCCCAAAGCCCACCCTGCTTTAATAGGCGTCGTGATAGTTCCATCAGGACCGCCTCCTTTCCATCCGCATTTTCAAACAGTAGACTTTTACCCAAAGGACTGAAACTTCTCCAAAGGAACCGGAACATGAAGCGATTCAGAACAACCGTTTTGGCCCTGCTGCTATGCCTGTCAGCTTCGGCCTGCGCCTCTCCCAAACTCAGTGTGCTTGATCCTGTCGAACCTCGTACAGAGGCTTCCGGCGTCACCATCAGCCGTACAGCGCACCCTATTAAGCTCCCCCTTGAATCACTGGCCGGCGCAACCTTCATCGGCAGTGATGGCGAGCTCATTCTGTACAACAAACACAAAGGTCTTTATGCCACGGTGGTTACATCCGATGACTGGGGCAATCCATCTATTCAAATGAATGAGGTGCCCAGCTATATCTTCAATCGTGACCTCAGTGCAGTTAAGAACCCCGAGCTCCGAAAGGAGCTCGAAGGCGTCATCAGAATGACCCTGGAACCGGCCAAAGAAAAGGAAGCCAGCTTGGTAACCATGGGCGAGATCAACGCCTATATCGCGTTCAATCCGAAGAAAACCATCATCATGCTCACCTCACCGGATAAGCCGGACCTGTTTACTCAACTGGTACTGGACAACTTCAGCTGGGAAGAAATCGAACACGAAATCCTGAAAGGAATCGGGGGGCAGTAATATGCTAACGACGGAATGGCATGCGGCAACCAGGTGACAATCAATTTCAGAGTGGAAGTTTACCGCTCTGCCCTCTAGGCTAGTTTCATCCAAGACAGGGAAAGCCCAAGCACGATGAACAACAACTACAAAATTGCGCTCCTGATCGACTGCGACAACGTCAGCCACCAATCCATTGAGGGCGTACTTCAGGAGCTTGCCAAGTACGGCGCTGTGAACGTGCGCCATGCCCATGGCAACTGGAATGGCCCTCAATTGGGGGGCTGGATTGAAAAACTGCACGCCAACGCCATTCGGCCAATTCAGCAATTTGCCTACACCACCGGCAAAAACGCGACTGACGCATCCATGATTATCGACGCCATGGATCTGCTCTACAGCGGAAACGTCGATGCGTTTGCCCTGATGACCAGCGATTCCGACTTTACCCCTTTGGTCATGCGCATTCTTGAGGCCGGGCTACCGGTCTTTGGCTTCGGCGAGCGCAAAACACCCATGCCCTTCGTGAACGCGTGCTCTCAATTCATCTACACGGAAAACCTGCGCGAAGAGTCGGAGGAGCAAGACGACAATGAAAGCGGCGACACCGCCAAACCAACAGCCACCGCAAAGCGCACCCGCAACGAGCTCAGGGGTGACACGCTTCTGGTACGGACACTGCGAACGGCGGTGGAACAGACCGCAGATGATGACGGCTGGGCGCACCTGGGCAAGGTTGGGCAGTATATTTCCAACAACAGCTCCTTCTCCCCGGTGAATTATGGGTACAAGAAGCTGAGTGATTTGATTCGAGCGAGCGAGTTGTTTGAGATGAGCGTTCGGGATAAGAGTGTTTTTTACATCAAAAGCCCCTAGAAATAGATCTGTCCCGGTTTTCCGCCTGGGTGCACTGATGGAATATTCCGAGCAGGAGCGGACCGAAAACCTGGAACAGGTGCTTCAAATCAAGGATGGGCGAATCTACCCCGCCCAGGCCCTCAAAGCCTTCATGATCACCACCAACCCGGTGATTGCGAAGAGCGATTGCCTGTTCTATGCCGTCAAAGCAACGGGCGATCCCATTTTTTAGACCCTGGCGAGCCGCTTTTAATCGTAGATTGCCCGCTCTCTCGCATCTCGTTTTCGATCAGGGTCTTCCTGGCTTCGCGTGGCTGAAATGGCATCAAGGTAGTCAGCGGGAACGCCGGTTTCTTTCGCACCAACGATGACGTGATTCACATACCAGGAGTGAGGCAGCAAAGACGGATCCGTTGACGTTGCACAGTAGGTAAAAGCGTCAAGGGAATTCCCGAGAGCATCCGTAACCGTGACCCGCTTTTCATCGTAACCGAAGCCCAAACCCTCAGCCCTGTCCAGCGGGCCTTTCTCGTCGCGCGGTATCTCAAACAGTGCGCCAATGACGACGTCCTGCGGATTTCCGGTAAACAGTGCGTCGCATTTTGCGGATTTGTCTTTCCTGCTCCACTTATGAAACCGAAGGGCATGCTCAACGAGCGTGAACATACCGATTCGCTCCGCGCTTGGAACCCTCGCTCTTAATCTGAGGAGTGACATATTCGAGCCGTAAGCAAAGTACTTCATGCTGCCCCCGTTTCTGCACTGTTCACTCGGGAACCTACGGTCACAATTCTAGCGAAACCGGGAGAGGTCTATTTTTCCAAGCTCATCCATGAATACTACCGTCGGTCCGGGGAAATAAGTCTGTCCTGGTTTACCATATGCGGTAAAGCATCAGTTTTCTTTCCTGATACGGATCGCCTCTTCCACCGCATTCGCGAGATGGGTTTTTATCCAGTTATATTTTTCTTGGCTTGTTGATCCGGAGGGATTATAACACTTCACAATTGACGACAATTTTTCCTGCATTTCCATAACCAATTGAGTCAAAGGGGTTTTTACCCTTAGTTGAAACGTTGCCATTGCTATCTTTTAATCCATGGATATAGATTCCGACAACTCCCTTGCCATCATCCCAACCTTTGATTATTTCATGATTAATCCATTTTCGGCCGGCAGTGTTGCTACCGACAAGAACAACAACACATGATTTACCAGACATTTCATTTGCAATCCATTTCTTGATTGCAGCATCCCCACCTTTTTTTACTTCTTCCCAATTATTGTCGGATGTGGGCTTATTTCCATCTATTGCTCCGATACTACGTACTGTTCCAGCACGCCAATTATCTGGCAAATAATGAAAGCTATAGAAACAATTTCGTTTGGTCATACTGTCCTCCTCATTTCAAAGACTTTAGCAAATCAATAACTGCTTTTTTAATCGTTGACAGATCTGAATTAACATCGCCTAGATGATCTATATATTTACGAGCATCAACTGGGAAGTTAGGACTATCAAAATAGCCCTCTTTCATCAGCGTGGAATAAATATCACGCGTAGCATACTCCGTAGCACCGATAGGAAGTAGAAGAAGATCGTTGGCCTTTGCAATTTCATACTCTTTGATAAGCCCATCCGAAAGCACGACCTCATCATCCTTTATTTTATTACCAAAAAGGAATATAGCTATGCCGGAGTAAGAAATCATATCAGTACGATACTCATGCCATATTTCAGCAATTGATCGAGAACCGATTTCGGATTGAGGAAATGGCCTTAGAATCAGCTGATCCAAATCGAGCCGTTTTCCGCTCATATACACATGTTCTAAAACACCTGTAATAACAGAGCTTCCCACACCTAACCCAAAACCAGAGACAATTCTAAAATCGAGAGCTGCGATGTCTTTCGCCAAAGAGTAAATAAAACTCTCCGCCTCTGAAGAGGCCCATCGACCATACTCATATGCAGCACCAGATAGAAAAACTGTCCTACGTCTATATGACCACTCTAGCTTCCGAAGAATTTCAGTTATTTCCGAATAATCTGAGACCAATACCGTTTTTATACCGAACCGGAGCAAATCCTGTATAAATAACTCCTGCTTTCGCTCCCTGTATTCCGTATCCGCCTGCTCTTCACCGGCTTCCGCTACAACAACTCTTTGTATGCAATAATGTTGTCTTTGGTCGGTCGAGTATGCAACCCTTACCCGACTAAGAATATAATCTAAATTAGGGTCTGTAAAACTAAACCCAAGAAATAAAAACGTTTTAGAGACCAAGTCACCGCTTAAGGCATTAATGAATGGCTGCATTCTAACGTGATAATTTTCATAATCATCTTTTGTAAGCACAGCCTCATCGGGATGCTCAATATCACCATGCATTTTATAAACAACGGCATCACGACCTCGTTTAGTGAAACTAAGCTGCTTAATCCGATACTTAGTGTCCGGTATCTTTCCCGCTTCGGTCAAAGCCTTTTCAATAAGTTTGTCATAGTTAGTGGTCCAGTACGTTGACACTGGAAGCTTTGCAAGAATTCTGTGATTGGCTGTGATTTCCGACTCATCAGATAACTCATTGATCAATAATTGATTAAGCTTTCCCCTATTTGCCAAATTGGAGTTGCAATGATACTGAGCTAAAGCTACCAAGTCTGTTTCTCGTTCAACCTCTAGCTCAAGCTCTTCTGCTATTGGCCGAAGCAGCTCAGACCAACTCACAAATCCTGCGGGAGCAGATAGCCCTGCACCAGCGAAAATTGCAAGGTTATCTTCCGCTAAGTCTTTAAGCAGTTCAGAAACTAATCGGTTTAGCTGCTGTTCAGATGTAGGTTTCAAAAATTAACTCCGTTATTCGTATTGCCGCATAACAGTGAGGTAAGCCGCGACGACGAAGCGAAGCGCCGTACCGGTCGGCTTCGCCTATTGGTTAGATTTCTTGTGATAAATAATGTTCAGGGAATCATGCCTTGGAATAATCATCAATTTATCTTTTTCTTTCCCTTTCAGATATACAAATTCTGGAGAAAGAAATACAAGCTCACCATCAATCTGGAATGGTGACTGAGTATTAGTACTAATCAGCTGAACACCTTGATTCCCGCGCTAAAAATCTTAAGCCATCCGCCAGTAATATTGAGGCCTTTTCTGAGTTAAGCAAAGGCAAAGAATACATCAGCCCAGTTACCAGGATCACCACTTTAAAATAAAAACTTGCAGTTCCCACAGCCAAAGCTGTTATCAGTTGAGACAACAACAATAGAAACAAGAATTACAAAAAATAGATTCCCTTGTCGTCCGCCAATAACATTAAATATAAAGGGAAATAAAAATAAAAGAGTTCAAAATTATAAACCCCAAATTTGACATTAAAGCCACAACAACGGCGTCTCCTTTTTTCTCGGGGCTTGACAATAAGTTTTTCCACGTTAGCATCGTCGTGGTTACAGAACCAAACATAAAAAATGAAATGACAATAAGCAATATAAGGTTTGCGTAAAAATATACTAACAGAAGAACCCTTCACCTATCACGTCATACGAGTAGAACCCGTTTTCCCACATATAAATAAGAAAAACGAATATAGGGATAGGAAGATAGTATAAATGACACCAAGAATCCCGCTATTACACGATACACTGGTGACGATGGATCATTTTTTAGCTCTTCTATCTTTCCAGCTATAAACTTCTTCATTAAGTACACTCTCTACTCTAACTTCTAGCTCTGCGGAAAATATAGAGCGAAGCGGGAAATTTCTCCGACAGAGCTATTATTAGCCTTGTTCTATTTTCTCAATCAAGGATTTTGCTAGATCCTCAGTTGTGCATCTTCTTAGATCGATGTGGCCAACATTTGAAGATAACCCTACAATAGGAACTTGATCAATAACGACAGGCAGCAAATAAGTATCAGTTCTTTTTCCTCTAGCCTCTTTTCCAATCTCCAGTTCAAAATTTGTCCAATCTTTTTCAGGGTAATGATTTGATAGAAATATTACCATATACTGGGCATCATTCGCATAAACATCTGCCAGCTTCATTCTAAGATCGGTGCCCCAGAGCTGATGTTGAACATCAAAGTCATAGAAAACCGTATAGCCAGAACTATTCAATATATCTTTAACTTCCTCAACAATAGCCCTGTCTTCTCCTGCGAATGAAAACCGCAACATCCCATGGGTAGCCTGTACGCCTAAGCTTAATTGACTGACCAATTTCCATCAAGGTCTGTAAGACTTAAATACAAACCGAAAGAAGGATCTTCAATAGATATGCTTTCAGAATCACGGTTAACATATATCGCGTCTTCGAGGCCTCGTTCCTCTATGACTGCAGGAAGGTATTTAATACAGTTGTGAAAGGACGTTGTCTTCTTTGCTTTTTCTTTAGCATCATCAATTGACGCCAGTAGTCTTTGTTGAATTTCCTGAAACTGAACTTCTCCTTTACCAACTATCCCAATTATTTTTATTATGTCGAAATAAGTATTATGAACTGATCTAGCTTGTTGCTTCCCTTTACAAAGCCCTACTAGCTTATTGTGGTACTTTCCTCTATAGATCCTTAGCACCCCGTCTTTAATGTCTTCCATTTGGCAATCTACATCTGCCTGAGAAGCTTGGGTTTTAAATATCTTGTTTCGAATACATGCTACTCTACAAATGACTTGTATTGCCGAAGGTATACCAGAAGCTGCTTTTACGAATTGAGAGCGAGCATTATCTGAAATTTTTATATTTAAGTGTTTCTCGCCCAGCTCAATTACCTGCCTACTAAAATCATCTCCTTGGCGCTTCATCTCATAAACGTCATTTCTAATACCTAGTTCGGAATCAATATCAAGCATCTTTTTACTTGAACTAGCTATTCCAATTATAAAGAAGCGAACATCTTTTTCATGCCAGCGCTTTAGTTTGTATCCTATATAATTTCTTACTTTTTCAGTAAGGTGGTGAAAATCATCTAAGACAACAATTCCAGCTGCTTGTAAACACAAAAGGATTTCATCCTCATCATTTTCACAGGAGAACTCCTTGCAAAATATTTGGCTTATTTCTTCGATGTGCGAATGATCCCTTCCAGAGATCCAATGAGTTTTCCCTGGCCCGAAGCCTGCCTCATCCAATGATTTTTTAGCAAGGGTTGTTTTTCCACAGCCGGATGGACCACTTAACGTTACATGTTTACCGCTAGTAACTAGAGATCCAACTAAATCGTTGTATTCTTTTGGCTCAACAAAAGTAAGAACAGGGACTTCACTCTCATTAAACACTTCTGCAACGCTATATATTTCCATTATTCTCTCTTATTCTCAGGCTTTTCTCTTGGCGGCTAACAGTGATTGGACTGTGCGCGTTGTTTCCGCAAAACTTTGACATCCGAAAACCACTAACATTCCACATGAAACTGTTAATTTTATCAATTTAATCATGATATTAGAAAGCACTGCCATGACCTTCCTCATAATTATTTGATTTCGTAATAGTTGCAATAACGAAGCAGTCAAAATCCCCCAACTGCGGAGGCCAAGAAAATTTTCTGGAGGAATTGAAACTCAAGAAGGCAAGAAAAGGCTCAAACAGCGCAGACTGGCTCATCGGTCGTCATCCCTAACTATCGGTGTGTGCGTAGCGTATAGCTACCTACATTAGCCCAAGTTGGCACCGATTTCCTGCCGAGGTTACAAAAAAACAAAAACTCCGCACCAAGCACCGCTCAGCGCAGAGTTCTGAAAGATAGGGCTTTTATTCCTGCCAGAGCATGAGGGTACCGAAGCAGTTAAACGGTCAGATGCTTCTTGATCAAGTTCATCGGTCAGCCCTGCAATCTCATCCTCTGCCACGCGCCGCCCCCGATCCAAAATCGCAAACCGATCCGCATACTTCCGCGCAAACGGCAACTTCTGCTCAACCAGAAGAACGGTGAGCCCATCCTCCTCGATAAGCCGGCGGATCACTTCTCCGATTTGAGCAACGATGTTCGGCTGAATCCCCTCCCCCGGCTCATCCAATATCAGCAGCCTGGGCTCAATCACCAGCGCCCGGCCAATGGCCAGCTGCTGTTGCTGCCCGCCAGACAGGTCGCCCCCTCTACGGTGTTTCATTTCCTTCAACACCGGAAACAGCTCATACACCCGCTCGGGGATTTTCTTGCTGCCGTCCTTGCGCACGGCCAGGCCGGTGCGCAGGTTTTCTTCCACGGTCAGCAGCGGGAATATCTGCCTGCCCTGGGGAACGTAGCCGATGCCGAGGCGTGAACGGTCTTCGATCTTCTTCTTGGTGAGTTCCACATCCTGGGCAAACTCGATGCTGCCGCTTTTGGTGGTTTCCTCGCCCATGATGCATTTCATCAAGGTGGTTTTGCCCACGCCGTTGCGGCCCATCACGCAGGTGCACTGGCCCTGGGGTACGTCCAGGTCCAGATCCCAGAGGGTGTGGCTTTCGCCGTAGTATTGGTTGAGCTTCTGAATCTTCAGCATTACGCCTCCTCCCCCAGGTAGACCTTGATCACTTCCGGGTCGTTGGAGACCTGGTCCATGGTGCCTTCTGCCAGCACGCTGCCCTGGTGCAGCACGGTGACCTGGCGGGCGATGGAGCGCACAAAGCCCATGTCGTGTTCCACCACCACTACCGACTGTTTGCCGGCCAGGCTGGTGAGCAGTTCGGCGGTGCGTTCCATTTCCTGTTCAGTCATGCCGGCCACCGGTTCGTCCACCAGCAGCAGTCTGGGTTTCTGCATCAGCAGCATGCCGATTTCCAGCCACTGTTTCTGGCCGTGGGAGAGAATACCGGCGGGTTTGTCGCGCAGGGTTTTCAGTTTGATCATCTCCAGCACTTCGTCGATGCGGTCCCGGTATTCCGGTTTCATGATGGCGGTCAGGGTTGGGAATATGCGTTTGTCGGTGGCCATGGCCAGTTCCAGGTTTTCGAACACGGTGAGCGCTTCAAACACCGTGGGTTTCTGGAACTTGCGGCCGATGCCCAGGCTGGCGATGTCGGGCTCGGTCATGGTCAGCAGGTTGTGGCGGCTGCCGAACCACACGGAGCCGGTATCCGGCCGGGTTTTACCGGTAATGATGTCCATCATGGTGGTTTTACCCGCGCCATTCGGCCCGATGATGCAGCGCAGTTCGCCGTCGTCCACGGTGAGGTTGAGGTTGTTGATGGCTTTGAAGCCGTCAAAACTCACGTTCACGTCTTCCAGGTACAGGATAGGGCCGTGGCGCACGTCCACCGGGGAGGCGGCCGGCGCCAGGAATTCAAATACCTGATCGCGCTTGGCCAATTGTTCGAACATGCTCATGCGGTGGCCTCCTGGGCGGTGGCGGGGTCATCGTCGTGTTGGGCTTTTTTGCGCTTTTGCAGCAGGCCGGCGATGCCTTTGGGCAGGAACACGGTGACCAGTACAAACAGCGCGCCCAGGGCGAACAGCCAGGCGTCCGGCATGACGCCGGTGAGCACGGTTTTGGCGTAGTTCACCAGGATGGCGCCAATCACAGCACCGTACAGGGTGGCTCGGCCACCAAGGGCCACCCACACCACGATCTCGATGGAGAACAGCGGCGAGAACTCGCTGGGGTTGATGATGCCCACTTGCGGCACGTACAAGGCACCGGCCACGCCCGCCAGCATGGCGGACACCACGAACACAAAGAGTTGCACCCGTTCTACCCGGTAACCCAGGAAGCGGGTGCGGGCTTCGGCGTCCCGGCAGGCAACGCTTACCCGGCCCAGTTTGCTGGTGACGATGGCCCGGCAAATGATGTAGCCAATGGCCAGCGCAATGCCGGTGGCGATGAACAGCCCCAGCCTTGTGGCGTCTGTGCGCAGGTTAAAACCGAGGATGTCGCGGAAGTCGGTCAGGCCGTTGTTGCCGCCAAAGCCCATTTCGTTGCGGAAGAAGGCCAGCATCAGGGCGAAGGTGAGTGCCTGGGTGATGATCGACAGGTACACCCCGGTTACCCGTGAGCGGAAGGCCAGAAAGCCGAACACCAGCGCCAGCAGGCCCGGGGCCAGCAGCACCATGATGAAGGCGAACCAGGCCATGTCGAAGCCCTGCCAGTACCAGGGCAGTGTGTCCCAGTTCAGGAACACCATGAAGTCTGGCAGCACCGGATCGCCGTAGGTACCGCGATCGCCGATCTGGCGCATCAGGTACATGCCCATGGCGTAACCGCCGAGGGCAAAGAAGGCGCCGTGGCCCAGGCTGAGAATGCCCAGGTAACCCCACACCAGGTCTACCGCCACCGCCAGCAAGGCGTAGCACAGGTATTTACCCAGCAGGGTGACGGTGTAGGCGCTCACGTGCAGGGCACTGTCCTGTGGCATGAACAGGTGCAAAAAGGTGACCACGATCAAGGCGCTGATCAGCACGCCCAGGAAGATCTGGGTGGAACGCTCCTGCAAGGGCCGGAGCAGCCAGGTTTGTGATGAAGCCATAACTCAGCCCTCCGCCGCTCGGCCCTTCTGGGGAAAGAGTCCCCGCGGCCGTTTTTGAATGAACAGGATGATCATGACGAGAACCATGATCTTGGCCAGTACCGCGCCGGCCCAGGGTTCCAGAATCTGGTTGATGGTGCCCAGGGTAAGCCCGGCTACCAGGGTGCCCCAGAGGTTACCCACGCCGCCGAACACCACCACCATGAACGAGTCGATGATGTAGTTCTGGCCCAGGTTGGGGCCGACGTTGGTGATCTGTGACAGCGCCACACCCGCCAGCCCGGCCACGCCGGAGCCCAGGGCAAAGGTCATGATGTCTACCCGAGTGGCCTTGATGCCCATGGAGCGGGCCATGGCGCGGTTCTGGGTAACGGCGCGCACTTCCAGCCCGAGGCGGGTTCGGCGCATGATCAGCATCAGCCCGGCGAACACCACCAGGGCAAAGCCAATCACATACAGGCGGTTGAGGGTGAGCGACAGGGCGTCGTTGATCACCAGCGATCCGCTCATCCATTCCGGGGTGGTCACAGAGCGGTTGAGGGGAGAGATCACCGTGCGCACCAGTTGCTGCAGAATCAGGCTGATGCCAAAGGTGGCCAGCAGGGTTTCCAGCGGGCGGCCTTTGAGGTACTGGATCACGCTGCGCTCGATGGCGATGCCCGCCAGCGCGGCCACCATAAACCCGGCCGGAATGGACAATATCAGCGCCAGCCCGGGCTGGCCCGGTAACAGTTGCTGCATGCCCCAGGTGGTGTAGGCACCCAGCATGATCAGTTCGCCGTGGGCCATGTTGATCACGCCCATCACGCCGAAGGTGATGGCCAGGCCAATGGCCGCCAGCACCAGTACCGAGCCAAGGGACAACCCGAAATACAGGGTTTCCGCGGCGCGGTTCATTTTCAGTTTCTGTTCGATGGAGATCAGCGCTGCTTTGGCGCTGGCGGCAATGGCAGGATCATCCCCGGCCACGGCGTTGTTGAGGGCGGCGCGGGCGCGGCTGTGCAGGCTGCCGGTCAGCGTGGTAATGGCGTCGGCTTTGGCCTGGGCATCGCCCTGCTCCAGTTGATAGATGGCAACGGCCAGCTCAAGGCGGTCGCGAACCCGAGCCGGTAAATCCTGCGCCAGGAGGTTATTCAGGGGCTCAATAACGGTCTCGTTGACCTTGCCCATCATGGCTTCGGCGGCGGTTCTCTGTATCTCTGGGTTGGTGGAGTACAGGTCCAGCATTGCCAGCACGCCTTCCAGCTTGCCGCGGATGGCGTTGTTGATGTTCACCCGGTCCAGTTCCCGGCGGGAGATCTCGCCCAGGTTTTCACCGGTCAGGGGGTCGGCGATGGTCCAGTCACGGCCCACGTTGCGCAGCACCACCACGACTTGCCCGGTGTCTTTGTTGCGGCTCAGGCGGTTGTTGCCGAAGGCGTCCAGCCAGCTTCGGGCTCTGGGGTCGCCGCTGTTCACGATGGCTTCGATGGCCGCGTCCATCTGCCGGGGGGAGGCATCAGCCAGGTTGGCGAGCAAGGCCTGCCCGGGGTCTTCTTCAGTCTGGCTGAAGGCCGGGGCTGCGATTGCCATCAACAAAACCAGCAGCGAGGCAAGGCGCAGCGATAGGAGTGATCGGAGGATGCCCATGGGTCCGTCCTGTTGTTGAAAATGAAGAGCTGAGAAATGGCGTGGTGCGAAGACCAGAAACACCCGAGGCGATCACGCCGCCCCGGGTTGGCTCACAGGCTTATTCGGCGTCAGCCAGAGCTTGCTCGCCGGCAGAGGCACCGCAGCTGCCGGTTTTAACGTTGAAGTTGCCGCACTTCATCGGGGCGCGCCAGTCGGCGATCAGGTCACGGGAACCCGGCAGGAAGTCAGACCAGGCATCGCCGGCCACGGTGGAGGAGGTTTCCCACACCACGGAGAACTGGCCGTTGTCCTGGATCTCGCCAATCAGCACCGGTTTGGTGATGTGGTGGTTCGGCATCATGGTGGCAATGCCGCCGGTCAGGTTGGGCACGGCGACGCCGATGATGGCTTCTTTAATCGCCTCTACGTCAGTGGTGCCGGCTTTTTTCACCGCCTCAACGTACATGTTGAAGCCAATGTAGTGGGCTTCCATCGGGTCATTGGTGACCGCCTTGTCGTCGCCTTTGAATTCAACCCAGGCGTCGATGAAGTCGTAGTTGGCGTCGTTGTCTACGCTCATGAAGTAGTTCCACGCCGCCAGGTGGCCGACCAGAGGGCCGGTGTCGATGCCAGAGAGTTCCTGCTCACCCACGGAGAAAGCCACCACCGGGATGTCTGAAGAGGAAATACCCTGGTTGCCCAGCTCGCGGTAGAACGGCACGTTGGCGTCGCCGTTGATGGTGGAGACCACGGCGGTTTTCTTGCCGGCACTGCCGAAGGCCTTGATGTCAGAGACGATGGACTGCCAGTCGGAATGCCCGAAAGGCGTGTAGTTGATCATGATGTCGGCTTCTGCCACACCCATGTCTTTCAAATAGGTTTCCAGGATCTTGTTGGTGGTGCGCGGGTAGACGTAATCGGTGCCTGCCAGTACCCAGCGCTCAACGCCCAGCTCGTCTTTCAGGTAGTTCACCGCTGGAATGGCCTGTTGGTTGGGCGCGGCACCGGTGTAAAACACGTTTTCAGAAGACTCTTCGCCTTCGTACTGCACCGGATAGAACAACAGGCCGTTCAGCTCTTCCACTACCGGCAATACCGACTTGCGCGATACCGACGTCCAGTTCCCGAAGATCACGTCGACTTTTTCTTTTTCCAGCAGCTCGCGGGCTTTCTCGGCGAACAGTGGCCAGTTGGAGGCCGGGTCTACCACCACCGCTTCCAGCATACGGCCGTTAACGCCGCCTTGCTCGTTCTGCTTTTCAATCAACATTTCCATGGTGTCTTTCAGGGCGGTTTCACTGATCGCCATGGTGCCGGAGAGGGAATGCAGGATACCTACCTTGATGGGGTCTTCCGCCGCCATTGCATGGAAGGAGACAGACAGTGCCAATGCAGACAGGCCCAGTTTCACGTGTTTTTTGATGCTCATGTTGTGAATCCTTTTCTTTGGGTTGTAAGTCGTCGAACGCAACCGGGCTTTTGCATCTGCCGTTCCAACTCACCATAAATCACAACACAAACAATAACTTATCTAGTATACAAGCTAACAGACCCTGAGATTAGCGAGAGTTTTCTGGAGATTAAGGCCTGATTTTGGTGCCTTTCAGGGGGTTTGTGCTCCCCTGTGGTGCAGGCAGAAAACAGGCGCCCATCATGAGAAAATAGCTATCTATTTGTTTTTATTGATTTATTTGATTGTTCGGACTGAATGGCACGGGCCTTGCCAATACTCATGTATACAAGTTTGACCACACATGAGGACAACCCATGCCCACCACTCTCGGATGGACGATTGCGGACTGGCAGCAAGCCTATAAGGATGGCGCGGAGCCAGAAGCCCTGATCAGCAAGCTGCTGGATTATCTGGACGACAACGACAACGCCTGGATTGCCCGGCTGGATGACCCGGCACTGAACAGCGCCATGGTGGAGTTGTCTGAGCGCCTGGAAAGCGTGGATGGCGATCTGGGCCAGCTGCCCCTGTATGGCATTCCATTCGCCATCAAAGACAACATCGACCTCGCAGGCCTGGCCACCACCGCCGGCTGCCCGGCCTTTGCTTACCAACCGGAACAAGACGCTGCTGTGGTGCGCAAGCTCAAAGCCGCCGGCGCGGTACTGATTGGCAAAACCAACCTGGACCAGTTCGCCACCGGCCTGGTGGGCACCCGCTCGCCTTATGGGGCGGTGTCTAACAGCTTTAACAAGAAGGTGATCAGCGGCGGCTCCAGCTCTGGTTCTGCCTCTGTGGTGGCCCGTGGCCTGGTGCCGTTTTCCCTGGGTACGGATACCGCCGGCTCGGGCCGCGTGCCGGCCGGGCTGAATAATCTGGTGGGGCTGAAACCCACCAAAGGCCTGTTCAGCATTGAAGGTGTGGTGCCGGCGTGCCGGTCATTGGATTGCGTGTCGGTGTTCGGCCTGACCATTAACGATGCGGCGCTGGTGGCCGACTGTATTAGTGGCTTTGAGCCCGCCGATGCCTATTCCCGTAAAGCCCCCACCGCTTTGCCACTGGATGCCCCGGCCATTCGCCGTTCCGGCCCGGTTCAGCGGCTGGCGATCCCGGACAACCCCGGTTTTTGGTGATCAGCAGGCGGAAGCTGCCTGGAACACGGCGCTCAGCCAATGGCGCCAGCTGGACACCGCCGGCATTGAACTGGTGCCGCTGGATTTCACCCCCATGCTGGAACTGGCCGCGCTGCTCTATGAAGGCCCCTGGGTGGCCGAGCGCCACGCGGCAGTGGAAGACTTTATGGCCAACCACGCCGCAGACATAAACACCACAGTGCGGAGCATCATCAGCAACGCCGGCAAGTTCAGCGCCACAGCTACCTTTAAAGCCCAATACCGCAAAGAAGAATTGGTGCGCCAGATCGATACGTTGCTGTCGGAAATAGACGGTCTGCTGGTGCCCACGGCCCCCATCGCGCCCACCATCGATGCGGTGAACGCCAACCCGGTGGAGCTCAACAGCCAGCTGGGCACCTACACCAACTTCGTGAATCTGGCGGATTTGTGCGCCCTGGCGGTGCCCGCCGGCTTCCGCGACGACGGCCTGCCCTTCGGCGTAACGCTGATCAGCGGCGCCTGGAAAGACCGCGAACTGCAAACCCTGGCCAGCCAATGGCTGAACGCCCACCCAACGCCCCTGGGTGCAACAGACAAGCCCCGGCCCGAGGAAGTGGCCACTTACCAACCCGCCGTGCCCATGGTGCAGGTTGCGGTGGTAGGCGCGCATTTGTCGGGTATGCCCCTGAACACTCAGCTGACCGAACGCCGGGGCCGGTTGCTGGAGCAAACCACCACCACGGCGAATTACCGCCTTTATGCCCTGCCCAACACCACCCCACCGAAACCGGGCCTGAAACGGGTAGAGCAAGACGGCGCCGAGATCGTGCTGGAAGTCTGGGAAATGGCCGCCTCGGAGTTTGGCTCCTTCGTTGACCTGATCCCTGCCCCACTCGGCATCGGCAATGTAGAGCTCGCCGACGGCCGCTGGGTAAACGGCTTCATCTGCGAAGGCTACGGCTTCACCGGCGCCAGAGACGTCACCGAATTCGGCGGCTGGCGCGCCTTCATCAAATCGGGAGCTGCCACCCAATGATGCGCATCGGGGTCTGACCCGCGGGTCAGACCCCACCCAGGGATTAGCCGCCCAAGTCGCGATTCGGGGTCAGACTCCACGGGTCTGACCCCACTAACTCCGGAGATCAAACAACATGTTCAAAAAAGTACTCATCGCCAACCGAGGCGAAATCGCCGTCCGCACCATCCGCACCCTCAAGGCCATGGGCGTGGCCAGCGTCGCCGTCCACTCTCACGAAGATCGCCACAGCCTGCACGTCAGCAGTGCCGATGAGGCTGTAGCCCTGGTGGGCAAAGGCGCCAGCGAAACCTATCTGGACAAGGTCCAGATTCTGGCCGCCGCCAAACAGACCGGCGCGGAAGCCATCATTCCCGGCTACGGCTTTTTGTCCGAAAACGCCGACTTTGCCGAAACCTGCGAAGCCGAAGGCATTGTGTTTATCGGCCCCACGCCCACCCAAATGCGCGAATTTGGCCTGAAGCACCGGGCCCGGGAACTGGCGGAAGCCGCCGGCGTGCCCCTGGCCCCGGGCAGTGGTCTGCTGGAAAGCCTGGACGAAGCCCTGCAAACCGCCGAGCGCCTGGGCTATCCGGTGATGCTGAAAAGCACCGCCGGCGGTGGCGGCATCGGCCTGACCCGCTGCAACAGCGATCAGCGAACTGCGGGACGCTTTTGAAACCGTGCGCCGCCAGGGCCAGAGCTTTTTCAACGACAGCGGCGTGTTCCTGGAGCGCTTCATCGCCCGGGCCCGCCATGTGGAAGTGCAGATGTTCGGCGATGGCCACGGCAACGTGGTCGCCCTGGGGGAACGGGATTGCTCCCTGCAGCGCCGCAACCAGAAGGTGGTGGAAGAAACCCCGGCCCCCAACCTGCCAGCCACCACGCGCCAGGCCATGCTGGATGCGGCCGTGTCGCTCGGGCAATCGGTGAATTACCGCTCCGCCGGCACCGTGGAATACATCTATGACGAAGAGCGGGACGAGTTCTACTTTCTGGAAGTGAATACCCGCTTACAGGTAGAGCACCCGGTCACCGAGTCTGTCACCGGTCTGGACCTGATCGAGTGGATGCTGAAGATTGCCGCCGGCGAAAGCCCGGATCTGGCCAGCTTCCAGCCGGAACTTAACGGCGCCTCCATGGAGGTGCGCATTTACGCGGAAGACCCGCTCAAGGATTTCCAGCCCTCCCCCGGTGAGCTGACCGATGTGTACTGGCCGGAGGACGGCGTGCGGGTCGACACCTGGGTGGAAAACGGCAGTGAGGTTTCCGCCCACTACGATCCGATGATCGCCAAGCTGATCGTACACGGCACAGACCGCGCCGATGCCCTGGCCAAATTGAAAGCCGCCCTGGCCGAAACCCGCCTGATGGGCATCGCCACCAACCTGGACTACCTGCGCCAGGTGGTCGCTCAAAAGAGCTTTGCCGAGGGCGTGGTGTCTACCCGCGCGCTGGAGAGCTTCGAATTCAAACCCTCGGTGGCCGAAATCGTCAAACCCGGCACCTACACCACGGTGCAGGATTACCCCGGTCGCGTTGGCTACTGGAACATCGGCGTGCCGCCCAGTGGCCCGATGGACGATTACGCCTTCCGCATCGCCAACCGGATTGTCGGTAACCACAACGACGCCGCTGGCCTGGAGGCGACACTGATCGGCCCCAGCCTGAAGTTCCACAAGGATTCGGTAGTAGCGCTAACCGGCGCCCTGACCGAAGCCACCCTGGACAATAAGGCCGTCGAATTCTGGAAACCCATCACCGTCAAAGCCGGCCAGGTGCTGGCCGTCGGCAAGGCCATCAGGGGTTGCCGTACTTACCTGGCCGTGCGTGGCGGTTTTGACGTGCCGGTGTACCTGGGCAGTCGTTCCACCTTTGCCCTCGGCCAGTTCGGCGGCCACGGCGGCCGGCCTTTGCGCCCGGGCGACATGCTGGGCATCAGCCAGCTGGAGTTGCCCGCCTGCACCACACCGGGACCAACCCACGACCCCGCACCGGCCGACCCGGACCTGATCCCGGATTACCCCAGTCACTGGGAAATCGGCGTGCTCTATGGCCCCCACGGCGCCCCGGATTTCTTCTCGGAAAAATCCATCGAGAAATTCTTCGAGCAGGACTGGGAGGTGCATTACAACTCCAACCGCCTGGGCATTCGCCTGAACGGCCCGAAACCGGAATTCACCCGTGAAGACGGCGGCGAAGCCGGCTTGCACCCCTCCAACATCCACGACACCGAATACGCCATCGGCTCGATCAACTTTACCGGTGATATGCCGGTCATCCTCACCAAGGACGGCCCCAGCCTGGGCGGCTTTGTGTGCCCGGTGACCATTGCCAAGGCCGAATTGTGGAAAGTAGGCCAGGTAAAACCCGGCGACACCATCCGCTTTGTGGCCATCGATTGCGACACTGCGGTTAAATTGTCGGAACGCCAGGAGCTCGCCATCAAGAGCCTGATGGCACCGCCGGCCGCAAACCTGATCACGCCGGACCTGGCCCCGTTGAATGGCTTGTCTGCCACCATACTCGCGCATCTGGACGAAACCGACGGCCGCCCCGAAGTCACCTACCGCCAGGCCGGTGACCAGTACATCCTGCTGGAATACGGCGCCAACGTGCTCGATCTGGGCGCGCGCATGCGCATCCACTCACTGATGGAAGCCATCGCCGACGTGCAGCCCAGCGGCCTGCTGGAACTGTCGCCCGGCGTTCGCTCCCTGCAGCTGCGATACGACTCCCGGATTCTGCCCCAGCAATCCCTGATGACCTACCTGCTGGACCTGGAACGCACCCTGCCAGCCACCGATGAACTGAAAGTGCGCAGCCGGGTGGTACACCTGCCCATGGCCTTCGAAGACAGCGCCACCCTGGAAGCCGTCGACAAATACCGCCAGTCGGTGCGAGACACCGCACCCTGGCTGCCCAATAACGTCGACTTCATGCAACGCATCAACGGCCTGCCCAGCCGGGACGACGTCCGCGACGTGCTGTTCTCCGCCCGCTACCTGATCCTGGGCCTGGGCGACGTTTACCTGGGCGCTCCGTGTGCCGTGCCCCTGGACCCAAGGCACCGCTTGCTCACCTCCAAATACAACCCGGCCAGAACCTACACCGCCGAAGGCACCGTGGGCATCGGCGGCATCTACATGTGCATCTACGGCATGGACTCCCCCGGCGGCTATCAGCTGGTGGGCCGAACCCTGCCGATCTGGAACAAGTATCTGAAGAATCAACAATTCGCCGAAGGCGCGCCCTGGCTGCTGCGGTTCTTCGACCAGGTGTGCTACTACCCGGTCACCGAAGACGAACTGACCGAAATGCGCGACCAGTTCCGCGCTGGCAAGCTGGAGATCAAGATCGAAGAGGAAACCTTCGACCTGAAATCCCACCAGGCCTTCCTGGACGCCAACGAAAATTCCATTGCCGAGTTCCGCAAACTGCAGCAAGCGGCCTACGCTAAAGAGGTGGCCTTGTGGAAAGAAAGCGAAGCGGAAGAACTGGACCGCTTGGCGAAGGCACCACCGAAAGTGGATGCCTCCAGCCTTGAGCGGTTTGGCGAGCTGGTGAGTGCGGAGATTGCCGGCAACATCTGGAAGTGCCTGGTGAAGCCCGGTGATACGGTGGCAGAGGGTGATCCATTGGTGATCGTAGAAGCTATGAAGATGGAGTTCGAGGTAAACGCGACCCTGTCCGGCAAGATCAGCGCCTTGCATGTGGAGCCCGGTAAATCCGTTACTCCCGGGGAGCCTCTGCTAAGCATCGAAGTCTGACTTTGAGAGGGGGCTTCTATGGTGCTGGCAGCTTGTTCGGCGATGACGCCGCTGTGTGGGAACCCCTCCACAGACACGCCGTGAATACGTCCGTGTAGGCTTGGGCGCAGCATCCCTGCTGCGCACAGTCTGTGGAGGGGTTCCCGCACAGCGGCTTGGTTGGCTCCAGTGATTGCGGCGTGGAAAAAGCGATTACGATTGCCTGAAACTGGATGTGGAATGACGTGCCAGCACCACTGTCTCGGCGGACGCCTCTTGCAGGCATAGGGAGTTGGGCGTGGCTATCGGGGAGGCTGTTCAAAAGTGTGCGCAGCAGGGATGCTGCGCTCAAGCCCCCATGGATGGGTTCACGGCGTCTTTTGAACAGCCTCCCCGATAGCCGCGCCCAGAGCCGAACTCCAAATCAACAGGCCTCCCGCACCAATAAAAGAGGGCAAACTCGAAAATGGCGACAAACACCAAAAGAAAGGCCTCCATGGCAGACAGGGTTTATGAAGCCCTGAAGGACGATATTTTTGAGTTCCGGTTGATCCCTGGGGACAAATTCAGCGAGGGGGACGTGGGTGCTCGCCTGGACGCCAGCCGCACCCCCGTGCGCGAGGCCTTGTACCGGTTGCAGCGGGAAGGCTACGTTGACGTGCTGTTCCGCAGCGGCTGGCAGGTCAAGCCGTTTGATTTCCAGCAGGTGGAAGAACTGTATGACCTGCGGATCACCCTGGAACGGGCCGCCATGCACAAAATCTGCGCCATGCCCGAAGAACCGCAAACCCTGCGCACCCTGATTGCCATCTGGAACCCAGACCACCCCTCCGAGCGGGCCGTGGGCAGCACCGTGCGGGCACTCGACGAAAGCTTTCATTGCGACCTGGTCGCCGCCGCCGGCAACCGGGAGATGACCCGCATACACCGTGAAATCACCGACCGCCTGCGCATCATCCGGCGGCTGGACTTTACCCGCGACGACCGGGTAGACGCCACCTACGTGGAACACGCACAGATCCTCGAGGCGCTGAGAACCGGCCACGCTGCCGAGGCCGCAGACCGGCTGACCATGCACATCCGCACCAGCCAGAAAGCGGTACGGGAGATCACCATGGAGCGCATCAAAGAAGCAGCAGAGGCTCACAAGTCCGGGCAAGAAATTGCCCAAAAAGTGGCGATCAAACAATGAATTAGGGTTCACCTGGCGGCTCACAGACGTGTGAGAGATATCGCACACGCCAGGGGGCAGATGTCCGATTATTAATGAAACCGCCCTGCGTAGAATGGTCGTCGTCAGGGATGACAAGCCAGCACGGATGTTGGTTCAGGGAAGAGAACTCCAGGGAATACGGAGTTGCCCGAAGGATCAGGGCTACAGGGACGACCGCAAGGACGAAGTGCTCAGGATGATGCGCAGCCTGAAGGATCAGGCAGGGGTCAGCCACGGAATTTCGGGACTACATGGACAGTGGTCCCTTCCGTGCACTAACTCGACAATCTTCGTAACACCCTCCCCCAGATCGCACCGCACCCACACCGAACATATGCAGTATTAATCACTGGCTTGTCTCCCTGACGGAACATAACAACGTCAAATAACATACGGAGCTCTCCAATGAAGCACACAGGCATTCTTGCAACCCTCGTTCTGCTCTTCTCCCTGGCGACCGGCTTTGTAAACGCCAACGAATCAAGTGCCGTCAACATCAACACCGCCGATGTAGCCACACTCGCCTCACTGAACGGCATTGGTGAAAGCAAGGCCCAAGCCATTGTTGCTTATCGCGATGAAAACGGCCCGTTCCAGTCGGTAGAAGATCTGGCCAGTGTAAAAGGCATTGGCGCCCGCACCGTTGAAAACAACGCCGAGCGCTTGTCCGTCGAATAAGCCGTTACGGGCAGCGCCCTGCTGCCCGTATTTCCCACCACTGGTGTCACCCGCCTGCCGCTGTTAGTCTTTCCCGCTTCTGTTGATCCAACTCTGGCTTTTTCATGATCCAAGGCGCGCTTCTCATTGCTCTGGCCGCATTGCTCTGGGGCACTACAGGCATTGTTGCCAAATTCCTGTTTACCGGCACCGAACTGGCGGCCATCACCCTTGCCCTGCTGAGGCTAGTAGTTGCCCTGCCCTTTTTCTGGCTGCTCATGCGCCGCGAGCAGCGCCAGTTGGAAGCTACCCATCCGGGCCAAAATGCTCCAGGGAGCTCGTTGCGCGGGCTCACCAAAAAAGCCCTGTTGCCACTGGCCGCCATGGGGCTTTTCCAGGCGTTCTATCAGGGCAGCTATCTGCTCGCGGTGGATTTGACCGGTGCGGGTATTGCGACACTGATTTCGCTCTGCTTACCGCCGGTGCTGGTGGCAATCCTGGCCGCGCCGCTGCTGGGCGAAAAACCTGGCCTGCTGACCATCGTGGCAGCTGTGGCCGCGATCATTGGCACCAGTATGCTGGTTATCAGTGACATGGGCACCGCCGGCACCCTGCGCCTGGCGGGCATTCTGGTGGCACTGCTGGCGGCGGCTGTGTACACCGGGTTCACTCTGACCAGCCGTTACAACTCCGCCGGCACGCCGGTTTTCACCACAGCCTTCATCTGCTTTTCGACCGCTGCACTGTTGCTGTTGCCGGTCGTCGCCATCAGCGGTGGCTTTGACGGCTTAGGCACTCTGGGCGTCCAGCATTGGTTGATGATTCTGTACATCGGCGTGGTGCCCACCTGTATCGGTTACCTGTGCTTTTTCGCGGGGATGAAGACCACTCCGGCCACGCTCTCCAGCATCATCGTGACACTGGAGCCGCTGTTTGTGGCATTGCTGGCATGGTTGATTCTGGGGGAAATTCTGGGGCCGATCGGCATTGCCGGGGCCGTGATCCTGACGGTCGCGGTGATCGTCGCGTCACGTTATGGCAGGGCGCCCGGCAACCGCCAGGAAGGCTGAGGCGGGGCCGGCGCGATCCGATCTATTTGCGGGTTTTTTCCAGCATGTTCGGCTGCAGGATTTCAATCCAGTAGCCGTCCGGGTCCTTGATAAAGGCCAGGCCCTTCATTTTGCCGTCGTCCGGTTTTTTAACAAACTCCACACCCAGTTTCTCGAAGCGCTCGCAGGCGCTGTAGACGTCCGGTACCGCAATGCCAATGTGGCCAAAGCCCTGGGGCTGGTCGTTGCCATTGTGGTAGGCAAAGTCCGGGTCCTCTTCGGTGCCCCAGTTGTGGGTCAGCTCCAGCATGGCTTCCCGGCCAAACGTATATGTGGTGCGGTGAGCATCATCATTGGGTACAAGCTGGGCCTGCTTTTCGTCCAGATAACCCAGAAAATACAGGGTGAATTTCATCTCCGGAAAGTCCAGTTTGCGCACCAGGCGCATACCCATTACCCGGGTGTAGAAATCCATCGAACGCTCAGGCTCTTTGATGCGCATCATGGTCTGGTTAAAGACAAAACCCTCTGTCTCCGGGACCGGTGCGTCGTGCAGGCCAGGCGCCTGCTCAAAATGCTTGGGCATGGTGGTTTTCCTTATCAAATTGAGAGTTCAACCTTTATACCTGAGTGCAAGAGCGTTGGATTTCAAGGCTATGGTAAACTGGCGCGCATTCAGCGACCCATCGGAAGCCAGCACTCTGGCTGACCGGTTCGCCCATTTTTTCAGAGAGCCATTATGGATTTTCAGGTGCCCAACACCCTGGCCGAGCAAATCGCCAACTACCTGGCCGAACGCATCATGACCGGGCAGATCCGCCCTGGCGAGCGCATTCATGAGGCGCCGCTGGCGGTCGAATTGAAAGTCAGCCGGGCCTCCGTCAAAGAGGCACTGTATACCCTTGAACGCTGGCACCTGGTTGAGATTATCCCCCGGAAAGGCGCCGCTGCCACTCAGTTGAATGCCAAGTTCGCCGCCGAACTCTACGACGTTTACATGCACCTGCTGGTGATGCTGGCAACCCGCTTGTGCGAACGCTGGCAGGAAGCGGATCTGGACAGATTGCTCAATTCTGTCAGCCAGGTGACCGAGCAGATCCGGCAACCGCAGGCAGACATCAGCGCGGTGGTAGAGGCCAGCTTTAACGTTATGGAAACCTGCTGTGCGGTGGTCGACAACCCGTTCCTGACCGAGGCGCTGTCCAACTTCAAACCGGCGGTCAGCCGCGCCTATTACCTTGGCGCGGACCGGTACCGGCAGGGGCTGGCTCAGACCAGCACATTCTTCGCCGAGCTGCCTAAGGCCGTGATGGCGCGGGATACCACCAAAAGCCAACGGCTCATTCACGACTTTGCCGAGCACCAGAAGCAGCTCATCCAGCAGGCTCTGGGCTGAGCCCGCACCCTCGCGCTCAAGATGTGATCAGTCACACAGATCCGCCGGCGGTGCCGGCATACAGTAACACTGTGTAACAAATAACCACCGCAGCCTTGGTCCTGCTGTCCCTGCGGCCCTTCAGTGCGCTTTCAGCGCCACTGAATAACAACAAGAATCCGTCGAACAGAAACCGGGGCCACCATGTCTACTTTTATCCTGCATCCATTCAGGCCAACACTGGCGTTTGCCTGCCTTGTTGCCGGCGGCGTATCGATGCCCGCCCTGGCCGATTTCACACCGCTGGACGACTCCGCCATGGCTTCGGTCACAGGGCAAGCCGGGGTGTCTATCGAGCTGGAAACCAAACTGAGCATTGATCGCCTGGCCTGGACCGACGAGGGCACCCTGAGCGTCAACGGCTTGCGGCTGTCCGGCCACAATGATTCGGTGCTGGACAACCTCAAGATGACCATCGATATTGCCGGCGAGGGCGAGGTGCTGACCCACGGCTTCTCGGAAATCGCCCGCCGTGCCAACGCAGGCCTGATCGATACCAGCAATCCGGATGTCGCTGACGCACTGGCAAAGTATTCGGTCGCGGGCAGCTTTGGCAAACAGTTCAACAGCGGTGATCTTGTGATTCATCTGGGCGCCACCGATTACGGCGACCCCTCCAGTCTTGAAGACTACCTGCAAGCCGTCGACTTTGAGCTGGCCATCGACGCCATCACCACCTCCGGCACCGATGGCAGCACCAATCTGTTTTCCGACATCAACCTGCAGGGCTATATTGGCCCGACCGATCTGGTTATTCGCAACGGCGGCAACTCAACCCGCACCCTGGCCAACGGCAACACGGTGTCGGGCTCGGAGCTGCAGCTCGACACCCATTTTGAAGTGACCAACGGCAGCCTGAACTGGGATGCCGCAGACCTTATCTTTATCTTCAACTTCGCCGCCGTCGGTATTGAGGGACTGCAGATCCATAACCGCCGGGGCAACGATACGCTCGGCCATTTTGGTATGGCGCACGCCACCGCCAAGTTGTCCCGGGGCACCGGGGCGGTGTCTGGCAAAGATGGCCTGTCGATTCACGATGTGGAGTTCCGCGCAGACATCGACATGCCGGTATTCAAGGTGGGCGGTACCAGTATTGGTTCTGTGCAGTTCACCGATTTTGTCATCAGCAACACCACCATGATGGTTTACGGCCACTGACAGACGCTGGACAGCCCCTGCACCCAAAGGGTTAAACTGCTCGCCTTTATCAGGCGGGCAGGCGATGGACAGCAGCACAGCAAGCGATTACCGGAAACAAACCTCCTGGCGACGACTTTTTGCCTTTACCCTGCTGTTCCTGGCGATGACCGCAGCCGGGGTTTACGTGGTTTACGACCGGTTTGCGGCCCGCAGTTTTGAATTCGACACCCGACTGCTCTCTGCTTCCTTCCTTGTTCCTGCCGTGCTCCTGCTGGTGGTGTATTTTCTGTCGGACGGCTTGCGCCTGCACTTTACGTTGCGGGCGCTCGGCCACAAGCTGCCCTTTCGCAAGCTGTTCAAACTGGTGTTTATCAATCTGTTTTTCTCGAACGTTACGCCCATGGCCACGGGCGGAGGCTTTGCGCAGATCTGGTATCTGACCCGTAACGGCGTGCCGGTGGCCAGAGCAACGGCCGCAACCACCATCCGAACCGTGCTGGCGGTGATCTTCATCTTTTGCCTGACCCCGGTGTTCCTGCTCACGCTCGACGCCCTGGATGGCCATGCCTGGTCTTCTGAGATGACGACGGCACTGGCCGTTTTTGTCACCATCTACCTCGGATTTTTTGCCGTTCTGTTGTTTCGCACCCGTTGGCTGATAGCCCCTCTTGGCGGGCTGGTCCGGGCAGCGCGCGGTTGCCATCTGATCAGTCATCGCCGACACGACCGTTGGCAGTTCAAATTGCGCCGGGAGCTGCTCCGCTTTGCCTCCAGCTTCAGCGACTACCTGAAGGGCAAGCCACGGGACGTCTTGCTTTCCATTGCATTCACGGCGCTATTTTTACTGAGTCTGTTCAGCTTTCCCGCACTGCTGATTCATGGCCTGGGCTATAGTGTGAATTACCTGACTACCCTGGGATTGCTGGTGGTCACTACATTTATCATGTACTTCGCGCCCACGCCTGGCGCTTCCGGCATTTCTGAAGGCGTGTTCGGCAGCTTTTTCCAGGGCACGCTCTCTGGCAATCATCTTGTGTTGGTGACCGTGGCCTGGCGGTTTCTGACGATTTATCTGGGCATGATCATCGGGCTGTTGGTGATGCAAAGGGAATTACTTAAAAGCCGCCGGGAGGGCCCATGATCTTTCGAAATCCACTCAAGCTGCTGTTCTACGTGTGCCTGCTGATCGTGGTTGGGCTGTTGAGCTATAAAGCCTACCTGAATTTCTTCAAACAGGATCTAGAGGCGCTGCACAGCGAACAGATTGAGCGCATCTATGAGCGAACGCCGCCGGGCGATGGCATCCGGTTCGCGGTCGTTGGCAATATCAATAATTCTGTCGGGATATTCGAGCGCCGCATTATCCCGGAACTGAACAGCACCGATCTGGATTTTCTGGTATCCGCCGGCAACGCCGTCAGCGGTGGCGGTGAAGACAAATACCGGGCCATTCAGGGCACTCTGAGCAATCTGACCATGCCGTATTTGCTGACCTTCGGCCCCCATGAACGGGATGATTTCGGCAGTTTCCGGTTTTACGAGCACTTCGGTCCACACTTTTACAGCGTGCGCACCGGCAACGCGCGGCTGATTTTTCTGGACAGCACGGGCAAGACCCCTTGGTCCTGGCAAGTCCGCTGGCTTAGGGACCTCCTGGCCAACGACACCAGCAACGCACATATTCTGTTTGTTGGTCATCCGCCCTTAACGCCGGAAACCCCTGCGCTGTTTGATGATGAAGACGACTACCTTCAGCCGGCCGAGTTCCGCTCCGAGTTGCTGGATATCATAAGCCAGCACAAGATCGACCTGGTGTTCTCCGCCAATGTCGCCATCTATGACGAGCAACAAATCGGCGATACCCGTTTTGTTACCACCGGGGGTGCCGGCGGCCTGGTGCTCAATACGGAAGACAGCTTTTATCACTATGTTGCCGTGGATGTATCCGCCGACGGCGACATAAAACACCAGATGAAGCGCCTTGAGGTTGGTCAGCACCCCTTCTGGGAGCGAATGGAGGGCTTCTGGTTCTTTATTTATTCCCTGTTTTACACCGGCTACCTGAACTTCATCCTGATTGTCTCCGTGTTCCTCGCGCTGACCATCAAACTCTACCAGTTGATCTTCATCGGCAAGAATTACTATCCGGATTATGATCTGGACCCAGCACCCTGGCTGGAAAAGCCTCTTCGAGTGGCGATGTTTACCAACAATTATCTGCCCTTCATCGGGGGGGTTCCCATTTCCATCGAACGTTTGCGCAAAGGGCTTGATGAGTCAGGCGACGAGACCTTAATTGTCGCCCCGCGCTATAAAAACCAGGCTGAGCAGGAATCCCGTGTCATCCGGGTACCGTCGCTCATCGCCATGGGCGAGAAACGTGAATTCCGGCTCGCCAATATCTTTTTGCCCCGCACCTATAGACAGGTACAGGCCTTCAAGCCTGACGTTATTCACCTGCATCACCCGTTCTGGCTCGGCAGCCTCGGGCTGTTTGTGGCAAAGCGCCTCCGGGTGCCCGCCATCTACACTTACCACACCCGGCTGGAACACTACGCACACTTCGTGCCCCTGCCCGGCATGCTGTTCCGCAATCTGATTTCCCATGCGCTGATCAAGCGCTTTGCCAACCGCTGCGACAGCGTGATAGTGCCCACCGACTCCACAGAAGAGTATCTGCGCATGATCGGCGTCACCACGCCCACGTTCGTGCAACCCACTGGCATTGAATATCAGCGGTTTCAGTCGGTGGATCAGGATCAGCTGAAATCGCTGCGGCAAAAACTTGGGCTGACCGATCAAAAGGTCTTTATCAGTGTTGCCCGGCTGTCGAATGAGAAGAACATCGACTTCATGATTGATGCCATCGACCGGCTGCGACAAGAGACTGACGTACCCTTCCGCTTCCTGATGATTGGCGATGGCCACCAGCGGGACCGGCTGCAGAAGAAAATTGAAAGCCAGGGGCTGGAGTCGTACTTTCAATTGGCCGGTGCGATAAAACCGGAAGATATGGCGCTGTGGTACAACCTGGGTGACGCATTCCTGTTCGCCTCCAAATCGGAGACTCAGGGCATGGTGATTCTGGAGGCCATGTCGGCTGGCTTACCCGTCGTGGCGGTGCGCTCAAGTGGCATCGACGATGTCGTCCGTGATGGTCTGAACGGCTTCAAAACGCCGGAGAAGCAGCCCCAGTGGGTAGCCCGGGTGCGGCAGATTCTGGAAGACGATGATCTGAGAGAATCCCTGTCCGCCCAGGCCCGGTCATTCGCGGCGGATTACTCGGTGGAACAGTTCGCCAAGGACGTACGCACCATCTACGCCACCAGCTTGGCGGCTCGCGCCAAGCGCAGCGAACCTTCGAGCGAATCTGAGGTGCCAAGCGCCGACTGAACGGTTTACACTGAAAGTGCATCCTTGGCACCACATTCTGGCACCTGATCTATGGAGACCTCTGTGACCGGTATTCCTGTTGGCATTAGCACTTGCCTGCTCGGCAAGGAAGTTCGCCACGACGGTGGCCACAAGCATTCCCGTTACTGCACTCAAGTGCTGGCAAAACATTTTGAGTTCCGCTCTATCTGCCCGGAACTGGAAGCCGGCCTGGGTGTGCCCCGCCCGGCCATCCAGCTGCGCGAACACGCCGATGGCCTGCACCTGGTTGAGAGCCGCGGCGCGGCGGATCACACCGAGGCCATGCAGGGCTTTATCCGCGACATTCTACCCACCCTGGCGGATCTGCGCGGCTATATCCTGATGGCCAAATCCCCCAGCTGCGGCATGGAGCGGATCAAAGTACACAACGCCGAGGGCAGTTTTGTGCATCGGGACGGCAGGGGCATGTTTGCCGATGCGCTGATGAAGGCGTTCCCGTTAATGCCGGTGGAAGAGGAAGGCCGCCTGAACGACAACTTGCTGCGGGAAAACTTCATTGAGCGGGTGTTCGCCTATGACGACTGGATGCAGAACGTCGCAGGCGACCAGCTGGGCAAGCAGGCACTCATTAACTTTCATACCCGTCACAAATTCACCCTGCTGGCGCACTCCGAGAAGATCTACCGCCAGCTTGGCCCCATGCTGGGTGACCTGAAATCGGAACCCTTGGCAACCATTGCCAACCGCTACATCCATCTGTTCATGGAGGCGATGACCCAGAAAGTCAGCCGCGGCTCCCATGTGAATGCCATGCAGCATTTGTTGGGGTTTCTGAAAGAGGGCATGTCGGCCGAGGAAAAAACGGTGTTGCTGGAGCAGATCGAAGCTTACCGCCGGGGTGAAATTCCTTTGGTGGTGCCGATGACGTTACTGCGGCTGGCACAGCGCAAGGAACCGGTGGATTACCTGCACACCCAGAAGTACCTGACGCCCTACCCGGACGAGCTGGGACTGAGGAATAACGTGTAGTTGAGACGGCGAAAAAAAGGGCGAATGGTTAAACCATTCGCCCTTTTTTATAGCCAGGAACTCTTGCCTCAGAAGCCGTACAGTAACGACAGGGACGTCTCAGTATCGGTTTGATCTGAGCCGGCAGGGGCATCGGACACATGCTTGACCCGATACGCCAGCTTCATGGACAAGCTGCCCACGATGCTGCTTTGCAGTGACGTTTCGGACTGGCTGATGGTGTTGTTCTCGTCCAGGCCAATCTCGGTGCTCAGCTTCTGGCGAAACAACGCGGATTCAGACAGCGCATAATCAAACTGCCCCGCCAATCTTGCGATGGCCTCTTCTTCGGTATTGCTGCCGTCCACATCATCTTCTCTGAGCTTGTTGTAGCGATAACCGCCTCCGATCGAAAGGTCCAGAAACGAGCGATCACCCTGCTGCCAAACACGGTTTCCATAACCGGTGGTCAATGTCGACTCGAAGTCATAACCAGAGAACCGGTCGTCTTCATAGGCACCGCGAACAAACCAGTATTGCTGCTCATCAAACTTGTAGTCTGCTTCCAGCGCTGCCTTGTATTCCTCAGCGGTGGTCTGGTCTTCGGCCTCGGTGTACCGGGAGCGGAAGTCCCCGGTGTTACGCCAGGTCTCGGTTTCGTGCTTCAAGCCCAGGCGGCCATCCAGCTTGGTTTCGTCGGTATTGCCCGAGGTCATGAGAAAGCCAAGCTCGGCTTCTCCATCCCAGTTGCGGCTGTCCTGAGCTTGTGCCATCGGGGCCAGTGCCAGGCACGCAATCGTCAGTGGTGTTCGGATACCCATAATGTCTCCTTGGTCGGGATCGTTATCAGTTCGTTGCAGACTTACGCGCTGCTTCTCCCTCCAGACTTCTACGGGCTTGCTGCTCACGCTCGGCCTTCTTGCGGGCCTTTCGTTCGGCAATGATTCGGGCAGCTTCACCCCCTACATGCACTTCTCCGCGCTCTTCAGCCAGTCGCATCTGGAGTTCGCGCTCTTTGAATCTGGCTTTCTGCTCTTCTGTCAGTGACTCAATGCACTGGTGGCAGCTAACGCCCTGTTCGTATTCCGGACGATGTTTATCGTCTTCGGTAATCGGTCGGCGGCAGGCGTGGCACTGGTCATAGTCGCCACGCTCAAGGCTGTGGTTGACGGTTACCCTATCGTCAAATACAAAGCACTCGCCTTGCCACAAGCTTTGTTCCTGGGGTACGTCTTCCAGGTATTTCAGGATGCCACCTTTGAGGTGATACACCTCTTCAAAGCCTTGTTCTTTCAGGTACGCCGTGGATTTTTCACAGCGGATGCCGCCGGTGCAGAACATGGCGACTTTTTTGTGCTTGGCTGGGTCCAGGTTCTGTTTCACATACTCGGGAAATTCCCGGAAGGTGTCAGTGGCCGGATTGACGGCGTTTTTGAAGGTGCCAATCTCGACTTCGTACTGGTTGCGGGTGTCGACGAGCAGTACCTCGGGGTCGGAGATCAGGTCGTTCCATGCTTTGGCATCAACGTAGGTGCCGACGATACGCTTGGGGTCGATGCCGTCGACGCCCATGGTGACGATTTCTTTTTTGAGCTTAACTTTGGTGCGTTTGAAGGGCTGAATGTCGACGTAGGATTCTTTGTAGTCGATGCCTTCGAAGCGTTGGTCGCTGCCGAGCCAGGCTTTGATGGTGTCGATGCCTTCACGGCTGCCGGCGATGGTGCCGTTGATGCCTTCGCGGGCCAACAGCAGGGTGCCGTGGACGTCTTGTTCGAGCATCAGCTTCAGTAGAGGCTGGCGTAGTTCTTTGTAATCATTCAGGACGGCGAACTTGTAGAGTGCGCAGACGACGATTTCGTTGCTCATGGTTTTCTCCTGCGGGCCGGATCGTAAATCCGGAGCATGGTTTGGGGTTTGTATTTGGGGCCAGAGTTTAACGAATTAGACATTGGGCGCAAGTTGGGGATGGCCGCTATGGGTGTTTGGGGCCACCGGTGCCAGGTGCTCCGCCATGGATGGGGAACGCCCTTCCAAAATACGCTGTGAATACTTCCCTGTACGCTCGGCTCCGCCATCCATGGCTCCGCACGATTTTGGAAGGGCGTTCCCCACCCACGGCTCACGTCTTAATTTGCCGTCACAAACACCGTTGAGTGATAGCGGCAGTGCTTTCGATCAGTTTTCGGCCTTGTTCAGCTCACGCTCGACGACCGCCGACAACTGGCCCCAGCCTGGTCTTGTTAACTGGATGTTGTCTACCATCACCGTCGGGGTGCTGGTCACCCGCATTTGCACAGCCACTTGCAGGCTGTCTTCCACGGCTTCTTTGTGCAGCTCGGTGGTCAGGCAGCGGCGGAAGCGGCGTTCTTCCAGGCCCAGGTCATTGGCGTAGCGGGTGAAGGTGACGACCGGGTCGTTTGAGCCGCTCCATGCGCTTTGGGCGTCGTAAAGCTTGTCGTGCATTTGCCAGTATTGGCCCTGGTCGCCGGCGCAGCGGGCTGCCTGGGCGGCGGGTACGGCGTTTTGGTGTTGGCGCAGGGGCAGGTCGAAGTAGACGAAGCGGACTTTGCCGGTGTCGACGTATTCGTCTTTCAGGCGCTTACTGGCCGGGGCGAAGCTGGCGCAGGCGGGGCATTGGTAGTCGGCGAATTCGCGGACGACGACGGGGGCATCCTCAGGGCCGACGGAGATGCCGTACTGGTCCAGGGAGGCGGGAAAGTCGGATGCGTTAGCGGCCGCAACCGGTAAGGAGCTGTCGGTGGGCGCAGGGGGTATGGTCATGGCGTAAACGCCGACGATGACGGCAACGGCCACGACAACAGAGACTGCAATGATCGCGGGTTTTCTGTTTGCGTTGTTGCGCGGCGAGGGTGCGCCGGTCTGTTTACGTCGTTTTGCTTCACCCATCAGGGGCTCCTTTTGTTTTATCCGTTTAGCAGGCAGGCTAAGATCTCTTATATCCTGAAAAAGTTCCAATAAAAATCAAGGACTCAACATGCCAGTACCCGACCAACTGAAAAATTGCCTGTCTTTACCGCTGATTGCCGCGCCGATGTTTCTGATTTCTTCGCCCGAGTTGGCGCTGGCCTGCTGTAAGGCCGGGGTTGTAGGGAGTTTTCCGGCGCTGAACCAGCGCAGCAGTGAAGATTTTGAGCAGTGGCTGGTGCAGATGAAGACGGACCTGACTAATTGGCAAGCCGCCCATCCGGACAACGTCACTGCGCCCTATGCGGTGAATCTGGTGGTGCATAGAACCAACCCGCGCTGGCAGGCGGATCTGGAATCGTGTGTGAAGCATCAGGTGCCGATTGTGATTACGTCTCTGGGCGCTGCCAGTCAGGTGGTGGAGGCGGTACACAGCTACGGTGGGCTGGTGTTTCATGATGTGACCAATCAGAAGCATGCACGCAAGGCGGCAGAAGCCGGGGTCGATGGCATTATTGCGGTGGCCGCCGGGGCCGGTGGCCATGCTGGCACGATCAATCCGTTCGTTCTGGTGCATGAGATCCGCGAGGTGTTCGACGGCACGATTCTGCTGGCGGGCGGTTTGTCTCACGGTGAAGATGTGCTGGCGGCGCAGGCGATGGGCGCGGATCTCGCCTATATGGGCACGCGGTTTATCAATACCGAGGAATCCGGAAGCCGAGGACGCCTACCGCAACATGATCATTGAGGCGGTGTCTGGCGATATTATTCATACGCCGGCGGTGTCCGGGGTGCCGGCCAGTTTTATGCGCCAGAGTCTGGAGGCGGCCGGCTTCGACATGGACAAGCTGAATCAGGCCGGCGATGTGAATTATGGCGAGAAGCTCAAGCCCATGGATGAGGAAGCCAAGGCCTGGAAGACGGTGTGGTCGGCCGGTCAGGGTGTGAGTCAGATCAAGGATGTGCCGAGCGTGGAGGCGCTGGTCAAAAGGCTCAGTGATGAGTACCGGCAAGCACGCTCACGGCTGGGGTGAGAGGCCCGCTGCATCCTCACTGGCAAAGGTGATTAACTCCGGGAAGAACTGAAGAAATTGGGCCTCGAGCAGCTCATCGTTGGCCCGGATTTCTTCGATGATACCGGCAAAGCGGTTAGGAAAACGGATGCGGTCCGCTACCCGGTCGAGGGCGTAACCGATATTTTCGAAGTCTTCGTAGGCGCCAAACCAGTCATGCTGCACCATGCGCCGGGTAACTTTGAGCATCGGCGGGGGCATCAGGTGTTCGTGGGTTTCGAGCTCATGGTAGACGGCACTGACAAAGCGGTTGTGGTCTGTCTGGCTGAACCGATGCCAATGTCGCAGCAGGTAATGGTCGTAAAGAATGTCCAGCGCAACGCCGGCAAAGCGGCGGCGCTGCGCTGAGAACAAGGCTTTGCTGGCCAGCACCGCCGGGTGCTGATCGGTGAACACATCCACCGAGCGGTGATGACGAACGCCCCGGATCACAGGCTCTGGCAATGCCGACAGCTCCACCCCTCGGGTAAAGTCCCCTAGAATGCTGCCCACACGGGCCTCCGGTGAGTCCGGGGCGAGGAAGGTGTGGGCCAGGTGGTTCATGGTTTAGTCTTCACATTCAATTTCAGTAGCTATGTACCCGCCGTTATTCGGCTCATACTCGACTTCCACAAAGTCACAGCCAGTCAGGTCGCCTTGAATGGCGCCAATGTCAATCGTCATAGAAACGCCAAGCACTTCAATGAAACTCCCCTGCCGCTGGGCTGGAGAGAACGGCCCGGTCATCTCAAACTCGGACTCGTCGCCCCCATCCGGCGCCTCAACTTCGATATTCAAGGCCTCGAGATAGACCTCCGTGTCTGTTCTGCGCTCGATCCCCTCCACTTCGGCAGACACCCCGGGGGAGATCGCGGTCAGTCCGTCGTCGTATTCAATGAGCGTTGAATTGGTCAGCACGACCGTTACGCCACCGATATTCCAGCTGTTTGGACGGAGTCCTACACCCAACACTTCAGCCTCAACCTCCGAATCGCCCTCAAACAGTTCGATTTCTTCAGCAATGACAACGCCGCCCCGGAATTCACCTTCCACATTTACCAGGAGACCATCCTGCAAACGACTGCGACTGATGTCGTCGAAGTCAGTGTCGTCAGTGATGACGATGGTGACACCGTTCAACAGAAACTCTGATCCACTTGGAGTATAACCTTCAACGGGGCCAGTGAGTTCAATGTCTTCGTCTTCCGTTCCGAGGAACCGGCGGCTGTCTGCCGGGCGGATGGTTTCGGCAACGATATCACCAAGACCGTTCAAAGCGCCTTCCACTTCGACAAAACGGTTTGTGTCGTCGAGGTCATCCGCAGTCACACCATCCCGGAATACGTCATCGGAAAGGTAGATCACCCGCTGGCTACCGATCTTGAATGAATCGCCGCTCTCACCATGCAAGCTGACCGGTCCCTCAAGTTCGACGTACTGGTTCGGTAAATTTTCGATAACGCCAACGTAGCTGGCCCGATAGCCACTACCCGTGCGCCACGCGCTGACCCGAACCAGCTTGTCATTCAGAGCATTGTCGTTATCGAATCCACCCGGCACGCTGAATACCGTCTGGCGGTCAAACGTTATAGCCTGGCCGAACAACGTGAGCGTGCCTGAACGTGGGCTTCCATCCCGAGACACTTCGGCAACGCTCACGCCAGACACCGTACCTCTGAAAGTATCATCATACTCAACAGCGTTGGCAGTGCCGCTGCCATCGGTTCGCCACTCGCCATCAATTCGCAGGATCATGCCCTTGTCGAGCTGGTTCTCGAAACCAATACCATCGTTGCTGACGACGTTGCCGTCGGTTTCAAACCTGACCCCATTCACAAACACGCTGCCAAAGCCAGATACCGGCCCAACGCTGGAGCCGGTGCCGCGAATACCACCATCGGCAACACCAACGCCGCCTCCCCCGGCGCCGCCACAGGCGCCAAGTACGCCAAAGGCCAGTGGGGCAAGGATCAGAGATAACCGTTTGTGCAGATGTTCAGGCTTCATGTTGATCTCCAGCCGGTCTTCCGGACCAGCGACAGGGTTCAGATATCGTTAAAACGGCGACGGGGCGGGTTGAATCCGAAGGTGTCTTCAACGTCTTCCGGTGGCTGCGAACCCTGTTGGCCCGACGGGGCATAAGCGCTTCGCCTCAGTAAAATATGGCCGCTCTCCAGGGTTTCGACAATGCCTTTTCTGAGCAATTCATTGAGCACAACAGCGGGCACCAGGTTGGCGTTAGCGGCGTGCACAAGATCAGGAAAACTGCCTGGCTCATTGATCAGGGACAACAGCATTCTGGGGTGATGGTGATCGTCCAGAAAACCCGAGGGGCCAAGCCAGCATCGAATCACCTGGCGGGCGCCCGGTGACAGCAATGTATTGACCAACTCTGTGGGTTGCCAACGCGCAGGTTGGCTGTTCGACAGGTTCAGGGCCATCATTGATTGTCTCCGCTGTTGACCGTTTGAACCGGCTCTTCAAAATAGAAAATACTGACGCCAGTTCTCACAGCTTCTCCAGCGTTATCGCGATTGCCGGCATCGGAAACGTCCCGATCATAAGGCCCCAGCCAACTGTCCAGATCTTCAAGCAGTGCCTGGGAGCGCCCTGCGGCGTGCTTGCGCCATCGCTCGATAACATCCGGAGGAATATTGTTGTAGGTCAGCGTTCTCTGGAATAACGGCTCCCGGCCGTTTTCGCTGCTAACCAGATTGTGATCAACGGTTGCTATAAGATCAGATACGTCCTCGCCGAAGATCTGGAGCATATCTTCGCTATCTCCGGATGGAACATAGGCCCGTTTGCGAAGATGCAACTGACCTGTTCCTTCTTCGACCACCACAACCCCGACCCGCAGAAGTTCGTCCAACACCGCTCGTGGCGGCATGTCGCCACTGTATTTGCGCACCAGTCCCACAAAACTGCGATCACCCTCAAAAGACAGCGCCGCTGGCTGGCCATCACCGGCCTGGAATGACGGGTCGTGAACCCAGCCGGACACCACTCGTGAAGCCCGATTGGCATGAGAGGTGGCTTCCCGTGCCGGGTTCTGGCCGGCCAGAATATCCCGCTGGCGTTTTACTTCTTTGCGGGTCAGACCCGTCATTACCGCCGCCCGCGAGTCTGTGGGTTTGCGTCGGCCATCGGTGACATCTTCAAGGGCCGCTTCCACATAGGCTCGCTTCACCAGCTCGGAGAACTCCCCGAAGGGAACGCCATTTCGCAACAACAATCTGGCCAGGGGGCGCAGAATGCGGAACAGCGCTTTGTGCAACGGATGTGTGTTGGGATCAGTCATGTTTGGGATTATATTCCCATAGCAACCAAAAAAGCCAGGATCGGGCCACCGTTCCTGGTAGCCCGATCACCCGCAACCGATCAATCATCAAGATCGTCAGTCAGTTCATATTGCCCGCCTGACGTGCGACGGTATTCCACCTCGACTTCATCACCCGCACGCGCACCATCGGTGCTGTAGTCGTTGAGCAAAATCTCAAGATTCATGAAGGTGATGGTGGTGCTGTTTATCGCATCGATCCGTGCTTCCAGCTCGTAGTCATCATCATCGTCATCGTCTTCACGCTCAATGGTGTACGCTTCGAGATAGCCGCCATCGGTGCTGCGCTGACGCCCTTCAACCTCCAGGAAATCTCCAACCCGAAAGCCGTTGATGTCTTCCACACGACTGCGCCGGCGGTTGTCGTCATCGTCTTCAATCAGGGTATTGGGCGTGAGTTGTACCCGGATACCGCTGACCATCAGCACTTCATTGGTCAGATCGATCTCTTCCACACGGCCTTCCAGTTCCACATCCCCGTCACGGCCCTCGATCTCCTCTGCGACCAGCACACCGTTGCGGAAATCACCTTCCACTTTGACGAACAGGCCGTTCTGCAAGTTACTCTCGCGGATATCGTCAAACTCGGTACCGCGATTGTATTGCACCAACACACCGTTAATACGGAAACTGCGATTGGCGCTATCAAAGTCGTAAATGTCTCCGGAGATTTCGACGTCGTCGTCATCATCAAACAGGTCATCTTCGTCTTCGATTTCTGTCGCCATCAGAACGCCGTCCTGAAGGTAGCCTTCCACTTCAACGCCAATTCCGTTCTCCAGCTCATCCAGGTCGAAGTCGTCGTCGCCCACCGCCAGTGAGTAATCAATCTGGAAGCCATTGATGGTAAAGGTCTGGGCAGTTTTATCCAGTGACTGCACGATACCCTCGAGTTCCACCTCGTTGGGGCCGTCAAAATCCAGGCCAATGACATTTGCGCCCACATAGCTGGCCCGGAATTCACCGTTGTCGGTGCGCCATCCACTGATGCGCACCCGGTAGGTGGTCGGGTTTGCGACCAACTGGTCCGGCGTAGCGCCACGGAATACGGTCTGTTTGTCGAAAATAATGGTTTGCCCCAGCATTTGTAACGTGCCGGTATCGGGCTCGACACCCACTTCAACCGAGTCAAAACTTGCACCCGTCAAAGGACCGCGCAGGGTGTCGTCGTAGGAAACCCGCTCAGCGCGGCCCTCGCCCCGGCCATCCCAGGAGCCTTTAACTTTCAGGATCATGCCTTTTTCAAGCTGGTCTTCACGCTCAATGCCGTCGTCACTGCTCACCGATCCGTTGGTTTCAAAGCGGGTGCCATTGACATAGACACTGCCAAACCCGGTCACCGCTCCTACGCTGGTGCCGTCACTGCTGCCGCTTACCGATCCACCACCACCGGAACCGCCGCCGCCACAGGCGGCCAGAGTTCCGGCCAGGGTTCCTGCTATTACCATTCTCACTGCTGTTGTTAGTGCGTTGCGTTTCATGATTTGTCTCCAGGCAGTTCTGTATTCGCTTTGTTGGCCACGGCGGCCAGTTAGTTTTGGGATATTTTTCCCAATTCACATTTGGGAATTTAATCCCATATTTTTATTTGTCCAGTTTTTGCCCATTAAAATTTTATGAACCCTGCGCCCGGAACTTCGTATACCTTTGAACAAACACCTCAACCGGGCCAACGATATGCTGGGATTTTTGAAAAGCGATCCGAAGAAGAAACTGCAAAAAGCCTATGAAGAGAAGCTTGCCAAGGCACTGCATGCCCAACGTAACGGGGATTTACGCAGTCACGGCACGCTGATGGAGGAGGCAGAGAAGATTTACGCGGAGATTCAGACCCTGGAACAGGGCAAAGGGTAATCGCAGGGGCAGTGCTACCGGCGCTACCCCATACGTTCAATCATCCATTAGCTGACGAAGTTGCTGGTTGAGTCGCGCGATTTCTCTGCGCATGTCCTGCACTTCGTCGAGCAGGTCCAGAGATACCGCCAGGCCGGGCAGATTGAGCTTCAGGTCCCGCTGTAATCGCATGGCTTTTTGCAAACGGGCTAGCGCATCTACATCAAACTGCCATTGGCGGGCCTCGGGCACTTCCTCAACCGGCGCGATGATGCCATAGCTCACCAGTTTGATGACGAACTCTGCGTGGCAGTCACCGCGCTCGCACACTTCCCGAAGCGTGAAGGTACTGCCGTTGGCGTCGGTGATTCCCACGGTCACGATCTGATCTTTGCTAGTCATGGCTACCCCCGATCACACATGCAGTTTGTTGCGTGGATTGAAGCCTTTCTCCAGTTCAGCGAGTTTTTCATAAAGCTTGGTCGCTTCCGGGCTGTGCTGCTCTGGCATGGCCACTTGCAGAATCACAATCTGGTCTCCCGGGTGTTTACCGGGGAACCCTTTACCTTTTAACCGCAGTTTGCGGCCACTGGTGGTCCCTTGGGGCACCTTTACATTGACCTTGCCCGCCATGGTCGGGATGGTGATCGTTGCACCCAGGGCGGCCTCCCAAGGCGCCACCGGAACGGTTAGCAACACATCATGACCTTCCACCGCAAAGTGCGGATGGGGTGCCAGTTCTACCTCGATGAACAGATCGCCCGGCTCGCCGCCGCCCATACCTGGCGCACCCTGCCCTTTGAGCCGGATGTGCTGGCCATCGCGCATGCCCGCAGGAATCTTTACCTTCAGCGTTTTTTGACGCGGCATTACACGGCCATGCTCATCGGCATCGTGCACGGTGAACGACACCTGCTTGTCACACCCGTTGAATGCCTCTTCCAGAAACAGCGCCAGGCGGGCGTGTACGTCTTCGCCGCGCATTTTTCTGCTCTGGCGAAAGCCGCCACCTGCCCCGGACGACCCACCGCCACGCCGGGCACCACCAAAGATCTCCTCAAAAAAATCACTGAATTGACTGGCATCGGCTTCGGTGTAACCACCGCCGCCAAAACCGGAGGCACTCTGCCAGCCCGGGGGCGGCTGGAACGAGCCATCACCTTTGGCGCCGTATTTGCGCAGCTGGTCGTACTCGGCGCGCTTCTCCGGGTCTTTCAGCACTTCATAGGCTTCGCCCACATCCTTGAATTTGTCGGTGGCGTTTTCTTCTTTACTGACATCCGGGTGAAACTTGCGCGCCAGCTTGCGGTAAGCCTTTTTGATGTCTTCGGGTGAGGCAGACTCGCCCACACCAAGGACAGCGTAATAATCTTTGAAGTCCATGGAGTTCCTCACAGCAGATCAACGATGTGTCTCTGATTACTTATAGTTGACGCTGGCGCAGAATTTACAAGGCAGGACTGTTTCAGAATTGCTGTGGATCAAACCGGATCTTCAGCGCCAGGGCGCTGATAACGTGACACCGGTCACATCCGGCTGACGATGGCCGAATAGGACAATTTTTAACCAGCCTTTCGATTTCAATTATCCACCGGTTCGGCCCACTATTCATGAGCAGTACCCATCACAACAACAATTATTCCTTACAAACGGAGTTGCTACATGAACAACAATCACAACAACGGGCTGTCGCTACCAGCGATAGCCGATGCCAGCATCCTGAAGCCACTGACTGCACTGATGGTTGCGTTACTGTTCACCGGTTGCAGTGATCTGGGCTACCTGCTCAGCAACGACAAGGTGACCGATGCCGACAACAATCAGGTGGTGTTCGTCGGAGACTCAATTTTCGCGCTGTCTGGTGAAATCCAGAATCAACTGGAAGCCAAAGCCGGCGAAACCTTTCGCCGTTACACCGTCTCTGGTGCCGAATTGTCTGGAGAGTTGATTGCTCCCTCAATTCCTGACCAGTTCCGGGAGGCCCTTGCCGACAACCCGGACATCGAGACGATGGTGGGTGATGCCGGCGGCAACGACATTCTGATTCCCGCCATTTTTTTGAACTCCAACAGCTGCAAGACCCCCTGGTATCGATTTGGTCGCCTGAGCCAGAAGTGCAAAGACTTCATCGACAACATCTATGTTGAAGGCGTGGACTTCCTCAATGAAGTGGCCGAGGCCGGCGTTGATCAGGGCATTCTGGTGGGCTACTACTACACCAAGAACGGCCTGTTCCGGCTGAAAGACCTGAAAGAAGCCGTCGACTATGGCAATGCCACGCTTGCCAGAGCCTGCGAGAACTCGGTGCTCAGCTGTACCTTTGTTGACCCCCGCCCGGTGATCACCGAGCGCGACATCATTTTTGACGGCATCCACCCGGCAGACAGCGGTTCCAAAAAAATTGCGGACCTGATCTGGCCAAAACTGCAACCTTTGCTCTGATAACGACAAACCCCGGCGACCAGGCGGTCACCGGGGTTTTAAGGTAGCTGAACCATGAAAAGCAAAATGCTGTTTGCCATTGTTTCGGTGTCGCTTGTGGTGGGAGCAGCGGGCGCCTATCTGGCACTACCGCAAAGCCCAGTCAACCTATCCGGCCTGGCCGAACACCAGGGTCCAGACCCCGGGGCGTCTGCGGCGATTATTGCCAAACAGGAAAATCAGGACCCTTCGCGACTGATTATGGAATTGGCCGTTCATTACCTGGAGCACTATGGCGAAACCATTTCAGAGCCAGCCACCCAGGCCCGCCTGTATAACGAGCGCCGGGCCCTGCTGGAACGTTACCCATCCTCTGGCCACGAGCTCTTTGAGGACGCTATCACGACGGCCTTTCCCGAACTCGCCGGCCAGATTCTGACACTGATCGCCAACCTGGACCGCTATCACGACTGGCTGGATAATCACGAGTTCCGGCTTCAGAGCCTGCCGGCACTGGAACGAAGCGCCGAAGTCTGGCAACAACGAGAAGCCATTTTTGGCACCCTGGCCAGCGAGATCTGGGCCGAAGAACAAAATGCGGTGGAAGAGCAGTCTGAAGCCTTCCAGCAAGAACTGGCCAGACTGGACCAATCCGGCGAACTCCAGCTGACCGAGCTGACCTACCAACTGCAAAGTACGGCAGATGAACTTTACGGCAATGACCTGACCCGCCAATTCGTTGGTTCCGGCGCTATGGGCCATGCCCTGTTTTCGATGAACAGCGTGCAGTCACAACTGGCCAGCATGCCCGCCGATCAGCGCCAGCAGACCATCGATGCGCTCCGCCAGCAGCTGGGCTATTCCAGCGACGCCATCGAACGGCTGGCCGAGCAAGACCAGGCCCGGGAAGAGAAGTGGCAGAACGGCAGAGCCTATAGCGAAGAGCGGGAAGCGCTCAGGCAGCGCTTGTCTGGCGAAGCACTCGATGCAGCCCTGAGCAACCTGCGCGAAGAACACTTCGGAATCGCCGCACCGACCATCGCCAAAGAAGAAGAGCAAGGCTTCTATCGATTTGAGCGGCCGCGGCAGTATGGGGTGAATTAAGACCTTACAGCTCACCCCCAAGATATCAGCCCTGCTCCAGTCGCTTGCGCAGAGCGCCATCCAAGTCTTCCAGAGCTTTCTCCGGGTTGGTCCACCAGTCTGTTGCCCAGACACGGAAGAGTGTCCAACCGAGCCCTTCCATCACACTCTGGCGGATTTTGTCCCGTTCCCGGGCGTAGGGTGAGCTCAGGTACATTTCTCCGTCGCACTCGATGCCCGCAAGGTAGGTACCCGGTACATCCGGGTGAGCAATCCCGATGTCGATCCGGTAGGCCGAAGCGCCAACCTGAGAGTGAACGTCCCACCCTTTGCTCTGCAGTGATCTTGCCACCGCGGCCTCCAAGGGCGCCTGAATGTCATCTATGGCCTGTGTGCCCTGACGGCCAAAAGCCTGCACACCACGCTCGGCAAACTCCATGAAATGTTTCAGATCCGCCACCGCACGAGCCTGGGTGCGCGACAGATCGATCGCTTCCGGAGGCATGCTGGTAAACACCATCATCCGAGTACGAGCCCGGGTCAATGCCACGTTCAGACGGCGCTCACCACCGGTTCGGTTCAAGGGCCCGAAATCCATGGTTATCCGGCCTAAATGGTCCGGACCGTAAGTGATGCTGAACAGAATGACGTCCCGTTCGTCTCCTTGTACGGTTTCCAGGTTCTTCACGAAAACCGGTTCCAGATTGTTGTCCTCCGAGAAGGCCCATTCGATGGATGGATCTTTTGCGCGCGCTTCATCGAGTAAATCTTCAATCGTTGCTTGCTGCTCGGTGTTGAACGTCACCACCCCGATGGATTGCTGGCGAACCGACTCGTCATCGGAGGTGAGTCGGCGAACGATTTCCGCCACGATGGCTTTGGCTTCCTCGGGGTTGTTGCGTTCCGCCCCACGGCCGTAGAGCCCGTCTACCCGCACCAGAGACACGCCGTTGTCCGGGTGGACCGGTGCAGGAAAGGTGACCAGGGAGCTGTCGTAGTATTGTCGGTTAGAGAACGCGATCAGGCTTTCCCGCCGTGACCGGTAGTGCAGGTTCAGCACCCGTTGAGGAATACTGGCGCCAATCAGCTCGTCCAGAATGCTTTCCAGATCGCTCTCGCCGTCCATGTCGCCATCCGGGTCGTCATCGGAACGGGAGAAGAAGTTGGTGGGCGGCATCTGTTTTGGGTCTCCCGCCACGATCACCTGCCGGCCACGGGCCAGCGAGCCAATGGCGTCACCCACCGTGATCTGTGACGCCTCATCAAAAATCACCACATCAAACAGCGCCTGATCTGCCGACAGATACTGGGCAATCGAGAGTGGCGACATCATCAGGCAAGGGGCCAGGGTCGTGACGACGTCCGGCATCAATTGCATCAGTTCCCGAACCGATTTATGCCGGGCTTTCTTTTGCAGCTCATGGCGCAGAATGCCCCAGTGTGAGCTGCGGGTTACGTCGCCTTGTTCAGGTATGTGGTGCGACAGCTCGGCCGCAATATGCCGGGCCGTCAGTTCGCAGAACCGGGAGTCCAGTTCCCGGAACCGCTGAATGGTCGCTTCATGCTCCGGAGATGAGAAGGTTCTCAGGGTTTCGTTCTCTCCGATGACTCCGGCGGACCACCAGTTACAGTAGGCCGCCTCAAAAGCTGCGGGGATTTCCTCCGGTGTCACGCTGCCACTCTCAATGGCATCGACCATTGGGGCGAGCTGCAGGGCCAGCGCTTCCGACCGTCGCCGAACCCAGGCACACCAGTCTCTCAAGGACGATTGATGGCCTGCGACCTGCTGGCAAAGGCTGGCAATCTGTTCGCAGGCGGACGCTTCTGCCGGAAGGTACTCTTCCAGCTGCACACCGGCCAGCTGTTCAAAGTGCGCCCTTTGCTGCTCAAACGCCGAAGCGGCTGCCAGAAACCCGGTAATCACTTTGCCGACTGCGGCTTCCGGCGCCAGCAAGTCGTTGGCATCGTGCAGCAGAGTACGAACGCCGGTACGCAGCGCAATCAGGCTGTCAGCACTGTCGGCCAGTTTGCTGACCACAGAGCGAACCCGGGTGCCCAGCGTATGAAGGTCACTGATGACGCCGGTGCCTGTCTCATAGCGATTCCAGCCGCGCAAGCTGTTAAGCAGAGCCTCCAGGCGATCGATATGACCACCGGTTTCCCGTAGTTCTTGCAGCAAGGGAATGTCGCTGGCCGGGTCCGGTTTGGCCTGGGCTCCGCCCTGGCGCATCGCCTTTCGAACCTTGCGCTTGGCAAACCAGTCTTTGGGCCACCAGGTTGCTGCCGCCTCTTCCCATGCCCGGCCAAGGCTGTGTGCGTCCAGCTTTTGCCAGGCTAGGGGCTCGTATGGACAACTCAGTTTCGGCAAAGCAGCCTGATAACGTTCAAGATAAGGCACCACGTCCGTGATGCCGTTGAGGTATTCCTGGCCTTCAGGCTCCAATGCAAACGCGACGCGCTTGCCGTAACAGTCAAGCAGGGTCTGGCCCAGCTCGACCACGCTTTCGAACCGTGACAGGTTCACCGACCCCAGCTTAACCCCAATAGCCTTCTCCAGCTCAGCCAGTTGATCGGCCAAGCGGGCAGCCCCGGCCTGCAAACCTTCGGCAGCGCTCACCAACTGTTCCTGCCACTGGGGGTGCCATTCGTAATGATTGATCACTTTCAGCGGGTGGCCGTCAAACTGCCCAACCGCTCGGGCTTGCACTCGAAGGAGCTCGGCCATCTCTCTGAGGTGCTGCAACTGTTGCTCGTCGTGAGCATCAGTCTGTTCCCAGCCGAGCCGTACTTTTTCGGTCAACGCCTGATCCCGGACCTTTACCCCGATGGCATAGTGGGGGGTCAGGCCGTTGCGGTGCCGCTCATGCAGGGCATTCACCAGGTTATTCAGGCTGTCGCGCTGCGCCCTGAGGCGGTCAGCTTCACGTTGCCAACCTGCCACCGGAGTTCGGGCCGCGTTGCTCCAGGACGCGCCAAGCTGAGCCAGCACATCCGCTTTGCTGGCTTTGTTGGAATGCAGCTCCAGACAGAATTGTCCCAGCCCCACATCACGCAACCGGCGGTGCACCACTTCCAGGGCAGCGGTCTTTTCCGACACAAACAGAACCTTCTTGCCCTTACCCAGCATGTGGGCAATCAGGTTACTAATGGTCTGGCTTTTACCGGTTCCGGGCGGACCGATGATCACGAAATCCTTACCGAGATCCGCCGTTGCGATAGCCGACATCTGGGACGAGTCCGCGGGAAGCGGCGTCAGAAAATCTGCGGGTTTGTATTCCTTATCGATGTCTCTAGCGTTAACAAACCGGATATCGCTGTCGTATGGATCCCGGGGGGACTCGATCAGATGTTTCACAACCGGGCTTTCTTTCAACGCGGCAGAGCGATCGACGAGATCCCTCCACATCAGATACTTGGCAAATGAAAAGTGCCCGAGAACCACATTTTCCACCACTTCAAAGCCTGCGACATCCTTAATGGCATGACGCACTACATTCCAGATGCCGGGAATATCCACGCCATGGTCGTCCCGGGGCAAGGCATCATCAAAACCGTGGATATCGATGCCGAAATCCCGTCTCAGCATTTCCAGCAGCGTGGTGTTGAACCGGGGCTCGTCATCATTGGCGACAATCCGGATGCCCTGCCGCACCGATTTGCGTTCCAGCGTTACCGGCAATAACACCAGCGGCGCCCGGTAAACCCGGTTATTCTCCCGTGAGCGCCATACCATGAAGCCCATGGCCAGGAACAGCGTGTTAGAACCCCCTTCCCTGAGCGAGGTTTGCGCCCGCCGGTAGATTTCGACCGCCCGGCGATCCAGCTCATTCTGTGGCATGTCCACAAGAACCTGGTTCTTGCTGAAGGCATCCCTGACATAGGCGGCTTTGAGTTCTTCGCCCGTTCGTTGCTGATGCAGTTCCGAATCCTGCTTTTTGGTTTGCAACCAGGGGTAAGGTGAGATCGAAATTTTGGCGCCACTGGCCAGTAAGTCTTCCAGTTCTGCCGGAGCAACCGTCAGGATCGACAGGCTGCTGACACCATGACGGTAATTGAGAAGCGGGTTCCTGGCCGACAAATCCAGCAGTTTTCGCTGCCAGCGCTCCACCCGCCCTTCCGGCGTGTCGTCAGGGATATTCTGCTCCAGATACTCCGGCGGATTGGAGTTAAGATCGGGGGCCTCTTCCAGCGCCAGCTCCGTAGGTTCGCTGATGCTGGGATTATCAGGTTCCGCAGCGATCGGACTTTTCAGACTGATGGGATTAAACCGGTGAGCTCGCGCGCGGCGAATGTCAACGGCGGCAATAAATTTGTCGTCCTCGGATATCGACATCTGATCGTTACCAGCAGCGACCGCTCTGGAAAAAGACACTGGCGGGTGCTGGGTAGCGAGGGTGGTTTCAATCAGGATCAGTTCTTTAAGCGGAATCCGCTGACGCAGGATCTGAGGGTCCCGAAGCACAATGCTCGACAGATCTTCGTTTTCCAGCCACAGGCCGACAAGGGCATGGCCGCGAGTCAGAACAATCATCGGGTTCAGGTTTGCCTGCTCGAACGCGGCTGCCAGCAAAAGCGTGGAATCCAGGCAGGTGGCCACCCGGCTGTTTTCGATCTGGCCAGGAAGGCGGATTTTCTGACCATTGGATTCAAAACTGGCGGGCGGCAGGGCATAGCTCACTTGCATGTTGACCACCGCGGAATAGATCGCGGAGGCCTGCAGCCATACCTGCTCACGGCTGCCGGATCGGTATCCGTCAAGGGCATCCGGCTTGCCGGCTTTGCGCAGAATCTGGCTCGCCTGCCCCAGCAAACGATCAATAGTCGGGGCATTCGGCGTACAGAACGACGCCAGCAACTCGGGCATGTACTCCGCACCACCCCACTCATTGCAAGCCAGCAGTTCTACCTGGATCACTCTTTCCGAAAGCACCCGCCCAGCCCGCAGCACTTGAACGGTTACCGCACCACGCATCGACTCCGTCAGGCCGTAAAGGAAGCCACCATCCAGCTCCAGATCACGATCTTTGACGAGCAGGAGCTCCTTCGCTGCAAGGTAATCCACCTTCCACTCTTTACGCTTCAAAAAGCCCGGAGAGGCTTCGAGAACAATGGTGAGATCAGACAAACCTTCCTTGGCGTCGAGATTCTGAACCTTCAGCTCCCGCAGTATTGCGAAGGCACTCTGGTGGCAGGCAAAGTTGATTTTCTCAACAAACGTGGCGCTAATCTGTACTTCAGGTGCTTCCTGCTCAGACATCTGGCAATCCTTTCCAACTGGCTTGATTTATCGATTCACAAACGATCGGCGTCTATTGTAACCGGTTCCCTGCGACTCACTACCACAGCAAGGATGTTTGTTGCTCAGGGTCTCATGCTCATCTCCACCCGATCAAAATGCCGTGCGGTGCCTCACGGTACGGTCATTATGCTTCACTTCCGTAAGCCAGTAGAATAGCACCGTTTGACGTTAGCCCGATCTGATCACGGAGTGAGACACCGAACGGATGCCGAACCAGCCGCAGGCAAATAAAGCCCATTCATCAAAACTGCTGGCACAACTGGCCCGGCTGGGTGCGCCTGCAGCTTCTGACGTCCTGCCCTGTTTCGCAGAGCGCCTGAGCCGGCTTTTTGGCCTTGGCGACACCATGACCCTGGACGCCGCCACTGCCTACCGCGCCCGGCAGCCAGGCCAGGTGCAAGGTGCGGTGGTCGACAAACTGACTGACGAGCTGGTCACCACCCGCCGGGCACTGGTTCGCCGGATTCACACCTGGGTGGATGAACTTGAGTTTGAAGGCGAACCGGAGTTTGAGCCGGTATTAAATGCGTGGCTGGTATTACAGCGAAGAATTGCCGCCACCAGCCGCCAGTTGCGGGATAAAGTCCGCAAATCCATGAAAGATCAGGGCCAGGCCCTGGCACGGCTGGCAGAACTCGACTCAGTGTTCGACCATACCATAGCCGGCTACACCAGCCAGTGTTTTGCACAGGTGACCCAAGTGCTGGAGCAGCAATTCCGGCAATTACAGGCACCTTCTGACCAACCCCATAATTCAAGCCACGCACCCGATCACTGGTTCTACCGTTACTGCGAGGAAGCGCAGGCATTGTTACTCGCTGAACTGGACGTTCGGCTGGAACCAGTACTGGGTTTGCTCGAAGCTTGCCACAACGAGGTTAACAACACCCCATGAGCAGACTGTTTTTTATCCTGGCATTCGGCATCGGCATCGCCGTGGTTTGCTGGATTGGTGCGGGTTTCATTGATTCCGACCTGCTGGCCCTGGCGTTCACCGGCCTGATTGGTGTGGTGTATTGCCTGGGCTTTGGCGAGCTGGTGAACTTTCGCCGGCAAACCTGGCAGCTGGCCGAAAAAGTGGGCCAGTTACCGGAAAGCCACGAACAGGTAGCTGGCTGGCTGAACGCCCTGCCCCAGCCCCTGCAGTTTCCGGTTGAGCGGCGGATTGAAGGCCATGCCGCGGGCCTGCCCGGCCCGCAACTGACGCCCTACCTGACCGGCCTGCTTGTGATGCTCGGCCTGCTGGGCACCTTTGCCGGCATGATCGTGACCCTGGGCGGCGCCGCCTCTGCACTGGACAACAGCACCGAACTCAGCGCCATCCGCAGCGCCCTGGCCGCCCCCATCGCGGGGCTGAGCCTGGCCTTTGGCACCTCCATTGCCGGTGTCGCGGCTTCCGCGATGCTTGGGCTGGCTTCTACCCTCAGCCGGCGCGACCGGTTGCAGGCATCTCGCACACTGGATACCGCCCTGCGGGAAAAACTGCATCACCTGTCTGCCGACCATCAACGCCAGCAGGCGTTCCAGGCACTGGAAACCCAGGCCAGGGCCCTGCCGGAGATGGCCTCGGCCATGGAGCGCATGACCACACGCATGGAGCAGCTCGGCCAGCAACTGGAACAATCCCTGACCCGCAACCAGCAGGAGTTCCACAGTACCGTCGGCAGCCATTACCAGACCCTGGCCGATTCCGTCGCCCAATCCCTGAAAACGGCGCTCGATGACAGCTCAAAGCAGGCGGCAGAAAGGGTGGAGCCGATTGTCACCCAGGCCATGGAGCATCTTCAGAAGGATGCCCACACCCTCCAGCAGAGTTGGTCAGACGATGCCCGGCAGCACCTGGCCGAGCTGACCGCCGGCTTTCAGAAAACCACCAGTGAGGCTGGCGAGCGCTGGCAGCAGAATCTGAACGAACAGCAGCAACTAAATGCCAGAATACTGGAGACCCTTGAACAGCGCAGCCAGCAAAGCCAGCATCAGCTGCTGGAACAGCTAAAAACCTGTGCCTCAGACATCACCAAGCAACAACAGATCGGGCTGACAGAGCAGCAACAGCAACTGGCGGAAAGCGCCGAACACCTGAAGTCCAGCAGCGCAGAGTTGGTTGAGTCCCAGAGGGCGGGCATCGGACAACTGGTAGCGACCATTGGCAAACAGCTTTCCGAACTGCGAGAGCAGGAGGCCGGGCGCACTGACGCCTCTGCGGCGCGGATGGAAAGCCTTGAAGCGACGGTAGCAAAACACCTGGCAGAGCTGGGCACCGCGCTGGAAGGCCCCATGACCCGCCTGATCGAAACCGCCTCTGAAACCCCGAAGGCAGCCGCCGAGGTGATCCGCCAGCTGCAAAGCGAAATCGCCCGCAACAGCGAGCGAGAAAACGAGCTTCTGGAAGAACGCCAGCGACTGGTGCAGGAACTGGACAGCCTGCTGGAAAGCCAGCGCAGCACCGCCGACAGCCAGCGGGATGCGGTAGATGCCCTGATCAGCGACGCCGGCGAAACCCTCACCGGCATCAGCGAGCGCTTTAACACCCTGATTCAGGAACAAAGCCAGCAGCTTGGCAAACTGGGCGACGACATTACCGGCAGCAGCCAGGAAGTCGGTGCCCTGAGCGATGCGTTTGCGCAGGCCATTGAGCTGTTCAGCCAGTCCAACCAGCAGGTCATCGCCAGCCTTTCGGATATCCAGAAAGCACTGGATAACGCCGGCACCCGCCACGATGAGCAACTGGCCTATTACGTGGCCCAGGCAAGAGAAGTGATCGACCTGAGCGTCAGCGCCCAGAAAGATGTGATTGATGCCGCCGCGGCACTGCGCCGGGCCGAACCCAGCGAGGCCGGCTGATGGAGCAGCTGGAAGGCGGCGAACAGCAATCGGCACCGGTCTGGGCCATATTCTCCGACCTGATGGCGGCGCTGGTGGGTATTCTGGCGCTGATTCTGGTGTGGGTGATTGGTATTCAGCTGGAGCTGAGCCAGTCACTGGCCCACGAAATCGAGAAGCGGGAGGCGGAAGAGCAGCGCAGAATAGCCCTGGAGCAGGCCCTGGAAGACCCGCTCACCAAGGGACTGGTCACTTTTCGGGATGGCCGCATCGGCATCAGCGGTAACGTATTGTTTGAGCTGAATTCGGACCAGTTGCAGGCCGAAGGCGAGGAAATTCTGGAATCGCTGATTCGCCCCCTGCAAACCTACCTGACACAGCACGATGAATTGCTGATGGTGAGCGGCTTCACCGACGACCTGCCCATGCACCCGGGCAACCGTTACCAGGATAACTGGGGCTTGTCGGCTCAACGGGCGCTCACCGTCACTCGTTCGTTGACAGAACTGGGCTTACCCAATGACCGGGTATTCGCCGCCGCGTTTGGCCCGCACCATCCGGCCGTGCCCAATGTGGATGCCGATTCCCGGGCCCAGAACCGAAGAGTGGAGATCAGCACCGTGCCGCGGGCACCCGGCACCGCCTCTGACACCGGGACTGGGGCCGACAACTGATGTCTGCAGTCCTTGATGCTTCCGTCATGAATCCGCTTATCGAGGAACTCCGGCGTTGCGGGGCGGACCAGCTCGATCCGGTTCGCTTCCGCTACCTGGACGCACTGGCGCAGCGGCTGGCGGCAAACGGTCTGCAGCACACCCGGCATTGGCAGAAGCTGGTGCAGGCCGTCAGTGAGTTTCAGGCCAAATGCGAACTGGCGAATCAAGCGACGCAACATGACCAACCTCGTCAGTTCTCACCACTGGCCGCTCTGTTGGCCGTGCTCAACCAGGCACCGGAAGTACCGGCAACCGATCCCCGATCGGAACTGGAACAGCGGGTGTTTGGTGAGGCAGCAGAAGACTCCGGTACCGCACACCACCCTGCCAGCAACGGCAGACTTCAACCCTTGAAGGCCATGGCCCGGGTAAAAGCGGATTATGGTGCACAGGCGCTTCAGGACCGCATTCGCCACGCCATCGAACAAATCCCCAAAGACGCCGGCCCCATGAACGCTCACCGTCTGGTGAGCCGGGCCATAGCAGAAATGCAGCGGTTATCGCCGGAGTATCTGAACCGGTTTGCGAACTACACGGATACGCTGATGGCGCTGGAGAGGCTGGGGAAGAAAACCGGCTAAACGGTCAAACACAGGTGTTTCAACGCCCAGATCTGTGGACGTTGTTGCGCAGCAAACCTTCCGAACAAGATCATAAACGCAGTCGCCCACCTTAAGCGTGGATTCAACTAACAGCCGCAGCACCGCTCATTCATAGTGCCCCAAAATATTTACCCCAGGACACCTCTGCCGGTGTCCGGTAGCCCAAGCGTTTTCTGGGCCGATTATTCAACTGCTCAACTACGCGGTTGGTGTGTGTTTGAGCCAGCCTAATGAAGTTCGTCCCTTTGGGATAATACTGTCGCCGCAAGCCGTTCGTATTCTCGTTTGGGCCGCTCTGGCCTGAGCGTATGGGTCACAAAAATAGGCGGCCAAGTCCAACTTGTTGGCGACATGCTCGTGCCCCACAAACTCGCTTCCGTTGTCCAGCAAGCAAGTAACCTCTTCGACGCCCCACCAAGGTCACCAATCCAGACTGTTTGTGGCCCTGGAGCACCGTGTCACTTTCCCATTGGCCAAGCACGGCGCGACGCTCAATCTCTTTAGGGCGGCACCAATCCCGACCCAATTCGGGATTTAGCCGAGGCCTGCTTACTTCGCTCTGCGTTTGCGACCACAATTGTTCCGGTGTCGACAGTAAGTCCAGAGCTTCCCGCCTTTGCGGCGATCGCGATGGATCAAGTCATAGATCCATTGGTGACTGACCCGCATCGGCGCGTTCATGCGGCCCATGAACCCGGCGATTTGTTCAGGGCTCCAGTGTTGCTTCAACCGCTCGGGCACACATTTTGTCAGCCAGGACACTCGCTTGTGGCGCTTGAAGACGACTCTGCGCCGGACCATCCCCTGACATTGCGCCTTCTCCGGGTCATAACCGCGAACGCTATTACGCCGCAGTTCACGGCTGATCGTGCTGCTGTGGCAGCAAAGCATTGCTGCGATCTGACGTTGGCTTTTGCCGGGCATACGAAGGGCCCATATCTGGTCTCGTTGTGTCGGGGTCACTTGTCGGGACTTCATCACTGCTTCACTTTGGTCGGCAAAGCCCGTGCGGGTGCCAGCAACGGCCCTCCTGCCTCTAGCTCGTTACGCCAAAGTGCTGCAGTTATTATCCGAATTCACGACCAAGCCTAAGCATGGGCTGGCGAGTCGTGCCGCCTAATAAATGCTGAAAACGCACCTTCACCTTTATTGACCTTTACAGCGCCTTCAAACCATAACTTTGCAAATCTACAACGACCAAATCAGCAGCAACTACCTCATCCTTTTCAAGAGCCTGCTCAAATATGGCTTCGAATTCAATATACGCATCTTCACTAAACTTAAAGGCCATACCGCTATCTCCATATGTGGCATTCAGATATTTCTAGGTTTTTTAAAAATTCTTCCCAATTCTCCAGTATTCTCTCTGGAAACCGCACTCCTAAAACCCACCCATTTCCAAGATCGAGCTGAGTACGGCATTGGGTTGTGGGGTTGCATGAAACCAAAAAAGGATTACCCACCCAAGTTTCATAATCATTTATAGATACCCAATAGGTGCGTATTTTCGAGAGCACCCTTTCTCGTTCATTTGACAATTTACTGAAGTCCGATTCACGCAGATATAATTGCAACCCTTGAAACCTGTGATCGTCAACAGGCTTTAGTTTTATGCGTCTATCCACCACATTACTATTATAATTTTCATAGGCAATCTCATAAGGCGTTTTCCCTGAAACGGCCAGATTGAAATCCTGAGGTAAGTCCAAGCTCAACAGGCCTTCCAGAAAACTGGGATGCGTCTCGGCGACATTCTCCTTGCCCCTAGGAAAATAACTATATGTTGCCTTTACTGCATCGGCATCGGCATCGGCATCGGCATCGGATCGAACCATCCCTGAACATGCTGAATGACTCAACGGATGAAAACTTCCTTTTGAATCCGGCCAACAGTAATAAATGACGATAGTCCTTGTATTTGAATGCCTTGAAGCTGGATATTTTTTTTCGATTTCTTCAAGCGCCTCTTCGTATGAAGGGCCAACTTCTAGGTTTTTGAATTTATTTGGATCGGGCTGACCTACTGCGGAAGAGCTGATCAATAGGCATAGCAAGCCCGCCGATACGCATAATTTGTATATGGGCAAGATTACGTTCTCCCACCTGCATGCTTTGTGCTAGTCAATTTAATTGCCTTAAAAGGTGAAAAACTTTCACGAGCACTACTCATCGAGGACACTCCATGAAATTGATTGACCGTATTGAAATCTGTGAAGGTCACACTGATCGAAACACCTAGACTTTCCACCGTATGCCATGCAGAAATCGGTATAAGATAGCATCACCCTGCTCAAGAATGACTTCCGTTGCTGAGCTTTACTCCTCTCGCCCCCTGGCGCTTCCTCGCTAAGCCCGGTCCAGTCCAGAATTAGGTCAATATCTTCAGAAAACCTTTCAATTCAGCGTCTCATGACCTGTTACCTGAATCGTCCGGCCAAACTTCCGGGCCAACGCGTGGGCACCTGACCCATGTCAGGTCCCAGATCTGACTTGAGCCATTTACTGTAACGAGGAAAATCATACAACCCGCGAGTGAGCCTGCGAGTCGTACCTTTCACGGCAAGACGAGAAAGAGCTTTATCAATGGAATCGGCACTTCCCAAAAGGCTGAAATCTTTTCCTTGAAAAAGACCAACACCTACCCATCCCATAAACCCTCCTAACTGTCTTATTTTCCATGCTTTTCATTAACGTAATGGCACTATATTTGTCCGGAAAATGATATTACTTTCCTGACAAATATAGCTGGTATTGCAGATGCTTTTGTGAAAAGGAATTCCCTGGGGATAAACAATAAAAAAGCCCCCGACTCGCGGGGGCTTTTTGGGGCAGCTTACTTAACCTTGGGGTCCAACTCCCCAGCCTCATAACGCTCGAACATCTGCTCGAGGTTCAGCGGCTTGATCTTGCTGGCCTGGCCGGCGCAGCCGAAGGCTTCGTAGCGGGCGATGCAGATATCGGTCATCGCGACCATGGTGGCCTTGAGGAATTTACGCGGGTCGAACTCGGCCGGGTTTTCGGCCAGGAAACGACGGACCGCGCCGGTGCTGGCGAGGCGCAGGTCGGTGTCGATGTTGACCTTGCGTACGCCGTGCTTGATGCCTTCGACGATTTCTTCCACCGGCACACCGTAGGTTTCCGGGATTTCACCACCGAATTCGTTGATGACCTTCAGCCATTCCTGGGGTACAGAGCTGGAGCCGTGCATGACCAGGTGAGTATCTGGAATGCGCTTGTGGATGGCTTTGATTTGCTCGATGGCCAGGATGTCACCGGTCGGTGGACGGGTAAACTTGTAGGCGCCGTGGCTGGTGCCGATGGCGATGGCCAGGGCATCAACGTGGGTTTTCTTGACGAAGTCGGCGGCTTCTTCGGGATCGGTCAGCATCTGGCTGTGGTCCAGAATGCCTTCTGCGCCGATGCCGTCTTCTTCACCGGCCTGGCCGGTTTCGAGGGAGCCCAGGCAGCCCAGTTCGCCTTCTACGGAAACACCACAAGCGTGGGCCATTTCGACGGTGCGGCGGGTGACGTCTACGTTGTAGTCGTAGTCCATCGGGGTTTTGCCATCTTCACCCAGGGAGCCGTCCATCATGACGGAGCTGAAGCCGAGCTGGATGGAGCGCTGGCATACGGACGGGCTGGTGCCGTGGTCCTGATGCATAACGACCGGGATGTGCGGCCATTCTTCGATGGCGGCCAGGATCAGGTGGCGCAGGAAGGGGGCACCGGCGTATTTGCGGGCACCGGCGGAGGCCTGAACAATCACCGGGGAGTCGGTTTTGTCGGCGGCTTCCATGATGGCGCGCATTTGTTCGAGGTTGTTTACGTTAAAGGCTGGCACACCGTAACCATGCTCGGCGGCGTGGTCCAGAAGTTGCCGCAGCGAAATCAGGGCCATGGGTTGTCTCCTTCGTTGACTTTTTGAGGTTTGAATTCTGTTCGTTTTCAGACTTTGGAGTCTGCTTCGGCTGGCGGCGGGTTGGCCTCCCGAGACACGCCGTGAATACGTCCATGTAGGCTTGAGCGCAGCATCCATGCTGCGCACAGTCTCGGCAGACCAACCCGCCACCAGCCTCGCGAATCTAGCTTATGCGTGGTCCCTTAAGCGCCACGCTCTTCCAGTACGGCTACTGCCGGCAGGGTTTTGCCTTCCACGAATTCGAGGAACGCGCCGCCGCCGGTGGAGATGTAGGAGATCTTGTCAGCTATGCCGTATTTGTCAACGGCTGCGACGGTGTCGCCGCCACCGGCCAGGGAGAAGGCGTCGCTTTCGGCGATGGCTTCGGCCAAGGCTTTGGTGCCGTTGCCGAACTGGTCGAATTCGAATACGCCGACCGGACCGTTCCACAGGATGGTTTTGGCGTTCTTGAGCAGGCTCGCGAACTGGCCGGCGGTTTCCGGGCCTACGTCGAGGATCATGTCGCCGGCGCTGACGTCGGAGATGTTTTTCACCGTGGCGGTGGCGGTTTCGGCGAATTCGCTGGCAACCACTACGTCAACCGGCAGCGGGATTTCCACTCGGCTGGCGATTTCCTTGGCGGTGTCGATCAGGTCGTGTTCGCACAGGGATTTGCCGACCGGATGGCCAGCAGCGGCCAGGAAGGTGTTGGCGATGCCGCCGCCGACGATGATCTGGTCACACACGTGTTCCAGGGCGTTGAGCACGTCCAGTTTGGTGGAGACTTTGGAGCCGCCAACGATGGCCACGACCGGTTTGGCCGGGTTGTCGAGGGCTTTACCGAGGGCGTCGAGTTCTGCTGCCAGCAGCGGGCCAGCGCAGGCTTCGGGGGCGAATTTCGCTACGCCGTGGGTAGATGCCTGAGCGCGGTGGGCGGTGCCGAAGGCGTCCATCACGAAGACATCGCACAGGGCCGCGTATTGCTTGGCCAGGTCTTCGTTGTCTTTCTTTTCGCCCTTGTTGAAGCGAACGTTTTCGAACAGCACCACTTCGCCGTCGGCTACTTCAACGCCGTTCAGGTAGTCTTTGATCAGGCGCACTTCCTGGCCCAGCAGGGTGCTCAGGTGCTCAGCTACGGGCTTCATGGAGGAGGCGTCGTCATAGACGCCTTCTTCCGGACGACCAAGATGGGACATCAGCATGACTTTGGCGCCAGCGTCTTTGGCGGCCTGGATGGTCGGCAGCGAGGCGCGAATGCGGGCGTCGCTGGATACCTTGCCGTCTTTGACCGGGACGTTGAGGTCTTCACGAATCAGAACCCGCTTGCCGGCGAGGTTCAGGTCAGTCATTTTTTTGATGGCCATAATCAGGTTCCGTAGTTATGGGTTCACAGGTGCAAATAATTAAGCCTATGGGTGGGGTCTGACCCGTTCGGGGTCAGACCCTTTGTATCCGTCTTGTTTGGCCAACCAAGCCTGGCTGACGTCCAGCATTCGGTTGGCGAAGCCCCATTCGTTGTCGAACCAGCACAGCACTTTCACCATGGTGCCGCCGGTGACTCTGGTCTGGCCGCCGTCGACGACGCCGGAGTGGGAGTCGTGGTTAAAATCCGAGCTAGCCAGCAATTCATCAGTGTAGCCGAGGATGCCGTTCAGCGATCCCTGGGCGGCGTCTTTTAATAGCCGGTTTACCGCCGCTACATCGGTGGCCTTGCGCACGTTGACCACCATGTCGATGGCGGACACGTTCAGGGTTGGCACGCGCATGGCGACGGAGCTGAACCGGCCTTCCATATGGGGCAACAACCGTTCAATGCCACGGGCCAGGCCGGTGTCGACCGGTACGATGTTATGGAGCGCGCTGCGGGTGCGGCGCAGGTCCTGGTGGTGATACGCATCGATGACTGGCTGGTCGTTCATGGCAGCGTGGATGGTGGTGGTGCTGCCCTGCTCTACGCCGAAGGCGTCGTCCAATACCTTAATCACAGGTACCAGACAGTTGGTGGTGCAGGAACCCGCCGCAACGATCACATCTTCCGGGCTCAAGGTGTTGTCGTTGATGCCAAACACCACGGTGCGGTCGACATCGGCCTCGCCGGGCTGGGAAAACAGCAAGCGCGGGGCGCCGGTATCGATGTGCTTTTGAGCGGTTTGACGGTCGGAATAGGCGCCGGAGCATTCCAGCACCAGATCCACATCCAGCAACCGCCAGGGCAGATCGCTCGGGTCCGGATGCCGCAACACACGGATGCGATCGCCGTTCACCACCAGATTATCGCCATCCACCGCCACGTCACCGTGAAACCGCCCGTGGGTGGAGTCGTATTTGGTGAGGTGTGCGATGGTGTCTATGTCTGATAACTCGTTGATCGCGACCACCTGCAGGTGGTCGCGATAGCCGTTTTCATACAAGGCCCGCAACACGCACTGACCGATTCGGCCGTACCCGTTGATGGCGATACGAAAGGGCTTTGAGTTACTCATCAAGCGTCCAGCAGTTCTGCAGCCACTTCCAGGATGTTGTCGACGGTGAAGCCGAATTCCTTGAACAACTCGCCGGCCGGTGCAGACTCACCAAAGGTGGTCATGCCCACAACCCGGCCGTCCAGGCCAACGTATTTGTACCAGTAGTCAGCGATGCCAGCTTCGACGGCGATGCGATTGGTGACTTCCAGCGGCAGTACTTGCTGCTTGTACTCGGCGCTCTGGGCGTCGAAGACGTCGGTGGACGGCATGGAGACAACGCGCACACCGTTGCCCTGTTCACGGAGCTTGGCGGCAACATCTTGCGCCAGGCCTACTTCAGAGCCGGTAGCGATCAGGATCAGGTCCGGCGTGCCTTCGCTGTCTGACAGCACGTAGCCACCCTTGGCGACGTTTGCCAGTTGCTCGGCGTCACGCTGCTGGTGTGGCAGGTTCTGACGGGAGAACACCATAGCGGTGGGGCCGTCGTTGCGTTCAAGCGCTGCTTTCCAGGCCACGGCAGATTCCACGGCATCGGCCGGGCGCCAGGTGCTCATGTTTGGTGTGGTCCGCAGGCTGGCCATCTGCTCGATGGGCTGGTGCGTCGGACCGTCTTCACCGAGACCGATGGAGTCGTGGGTGAACACAAAAATGGAGCGCTGCTTCATCAGGGCGGCCATGCGCACCGCGTTGCGGCAGTACTCCATGAAGATCAGGAAAGTGGCGCCGTAGGGTACAAAACCGCCGTGCAGGGCCAGGCCGTTCATGATGGCGGCCATACCGAATTCACGTACACCGTAATAGATGTAGTTGCCAGAGGCGTCGTCTTTGGTCACGCCCTTGCAGCCAGACCAGATGGTCAGGTTAGAGCCCGCCAGGTCAGCGGAGCCGCCCAACAGTTCAGGCAGCATCGGGCCATAAGCATTCAGAGCATTCTGGGACGCCTTGCGGGAGGCAATGGTGTCGCCTTTGTCCTGGCATTCCTGGATATAGGCCTGAGCTTTTTCGGAAAAATCGGCGGGCAGGTCACCGGCCATGCGGCGCTTGAATTCAGCGGCCAGCTGCGGCTCGGCTTTTTCGTAGGCGGCGAACTTCTCTTCCCAGGCGCTTTGTGCGGCAGCGCCTTTTTCTTTGCCATCCCAGGCGGCATAGATTTCTGACGGCACCTCAAAAGGACCGTGTTCCCAGCCCAGGGCTTTGCGGGTCAGGGCAATTTCGTCGTCACCCAGCGGAGCGCCGTGGCAATCTTCTTTGCCCTGCTTGTTGGGCGAGCCAAAACCAATGATGGTCTTGCAGCAGATCAGCGTGGGCTGTTCGGTGTTGGCGCGAGCCTGTTCAAGGGCAGCGCGAATGGCGTCGGCATCATGCCCGTCAACGGCGGGGATCACCTGCCAGCCATAGGATTCGAAACGCTGCGGCGTGTTATCGGTAAACCAGCCTTCGACTTCACCATCGATGGAGATGCCGTTGTCATCATAGAAAAACACCAGCTTGCCCAGGCCCAGAGTGCCGGCCAGGGAGGCCACTTCGTGGGAAATGCCTTCCATCAGGCAGCCATCGCCCAGAAACGCGTAGGTGTAGTGGTCAACAATGTCGTGACCAGGACGATTGAACTGGGCCGCCAGTGCCTTCTCAGCGAGCGCAAAGCCGACCGCGTTGGCAATGCCCTGACCCAGCGGGCCGGTGGTGGTTTCAATACCCGGGGTGTAGCCGTATTCGGGATGACCCGGAGTCTTGGAGTGCAGTTGGCGGAAGTTCTTGATGTCGTCAATGGACACGTCGTACCCGCTCAGGTGCAGCAGGGAATACTGCAGCATGGAGCCATGGCCGTTCGACAGTACAAAGCGGTCGCGGTTGGCCCACTGCGGGTTGGCCGGGTTGTGGCTGAGGTAATCGTTCCACAGCACCTCGGCGATATCCGCCATACCCATGGGCGCGCCCGGGTGGCCGGATTTGGCTTTCTGAACCGCATCCATGCTCAGCGCGCGAATGGCGTTGGCGAGATCTTTACGAGATGGCATTGACAATTCTCCAGTGTTTTTCAGGAAAAGACTTCAAGCTGCAACTACTGCTCAAAAAGAAGGCGCGTATTTTCGCCGATTACGGTGTGCTGGGGCAAATCCATATGTAGTGGTTTACCGATGGGGCAGCCACAAAATCGCCAAACCCTATGAATTTCAAAGAATGATAAATCTATATCAAAATATTTTGATATGGCTATTGATCGATCAATCGAACGCCCCTACACTTGCCTCCCATGACATCACTCAATACACCGGCTTTTAACACGTCGTCGATAGACGCCCTGGCACCGATCTTCAAGGCAAGCGGTGATCCTCTGCGCCTGGAGATTTTACGGGTGCTGCGCCGGGACACCTTCGGTGTGCTTGAGTTGAGCCAGATGTTTGATATGCGCCAGTCCGGCATGAGCCATCACCTGAAAGTGATGCACAAAGCCGGCTTGCTGGAATCCCAACGTGAAGGCAACGCCATTTTTTACCGGCGCCCTTTGCACCTGGACACCGACAAGTTGCTGGACCAGGCCATTAGGCAGATTTTTGAAACGGTCGACCGGGTACCGCTGCCACCACCACTGGTGGAAAAAATTGAGGCCATTCGGGAACAAAGAGCCGACCAGTCGCAGGCTTTTTTCTCACGCCACTCCGAACAGTTCCGGGAACAACAGGAGCTGATTGCGGCGTTTGATTTGTATGCCGAACCGACAGCGGGACTGATCCGCAAACGAGCCAGCCGTCAGGACTGGCGCAGCGTGCTGGAAATTGGCCCGGGTGAAGGCGGCTTTCTGCCGGTGCTGTCTGAGCTGTTCGAGCACGTGGTGGGTCTGGACAACAGCAAGGACATGTTGGCCAAGGCCACCCGCACCTGCATTGATGAAAGACTGAATAACGTTGACTTGATTGAAGGCGTTACCGATACCGTGCTGGCCCGCGGCGATGCCTTTGACCTGATTGTTGCCAACATGGTGTTGCACCATGTGCCCAGCCCGGCAGACATTTTTCTGGATGCCGCAGCGCTGATGAATAACGGCGGCTGTTTTATCGTCAGCGATCTTTGCAGTCACGATCAGGACTGGGCCAAAACCAACTGCGGTGACCTCTGGCTCGGCTTTGAACCAGAAGAGTTGACGGCCTGGGCCGCAGAGGCCGGCCTGGCCGCTGGCGAGCAATTGTTTATCGGCCTGCGCAACGGTTTTCAGGTGCAGGTACGGGAATTCTGGAAAACGTCTGGAGTGGGCTGAAACCCGCGCCAGCACTGGAACATCAAAAAACTTTGATATTGACGTACGTAGAATTACGTACACTCTGACAACCAAGGCATCCGGCAAGTCACTCCTGGCAGAGTCGGTATGAACATGAAAACGCTCAACAAGGAGCACATCTATGTCTGACTACAACATTTTCACGTCTGAATCCGTCTCTGAAGGCCACCCGGACAAACTGGCTGACCAAATTTCAGACGCGGTGCTGGATGCCATTCTGACCGACGACCCACACGCCCGTGTTGCCTGCGAAACCATGGTGAAAACCGGCGTGGCCATCGTTGGCGGTGAAATCACCACCAACGCCTGGGTCGATCTGGAAGATCTGGTGCGCGGCGTGATCAAAGACGTGGGCTACACCTCCTCTGACGTAGGTTACGACGGCGACACCTGTGGTGTGATCAACATCATCGGTAAGCAGTCTGTGGATATCGCCCAGGGCGTGGATCGCCAGAAGCCGGAAGATCAGGGTGCCGGTGACCAGGGCTTGATGTTCGGCTATGCCAGCAACGAAACCGACGTACTGATGCCTGCGCCGATCACCTTCTCGCACCGGCTGGTTCAGCGCCAGGCTGAAGCCCGCAAGAGCGGTCTGCTGCCCTGGCTGCGCCCGGATGCCAAGAGCCAGGTTACCTGCCGCTATGAGAATGGCCAGGTGGTTGGTATCGACGCCGTGGTTTTATCTACCCAACACGATCCGGACGTCACCCAGGCCGACCTGAAAGAAGCCGTTATGGAGCTGATCGTCAAGCACACCCTGCCGGCCGAGCTGCTGCACAAAGACACCGAGTTCCACATCAACCCGACCGGCAAGTTCGTGATCGGTGGGCCCGTGGGCGACTGCGGCCTGACCGGCCGTAAGATCATCGTCGACACTTACGGCGGCATGGCTCGCCACGGTGGCGGCGCCTTCTCCGGCAAAGACCCCTCAAAGGTTGACCGCTCTGCGGCCTACGCCGGCCGCTATGTCGCCAAGAACATCGTGGCTGCCGGCCTGGCCGAAAAGTGCGAGATTCAGGTGTCCTACGCCATCGGTGTGGCACAGCCTACGTCTATCTCCCTGAACACCTTCGGCACCGGCAAAATCGGCGACGACAAGATCATCGATCTGGTGCGTGCGCACTTCGACCTGCGCCCCTACGCGATCACCAACATGCTCGACCTGTTGCACCCGATGTATCGCCAGACCGCAGCTTACGGCCACTTCGGTCGCAACCCTTATGAAATGACCGTCGGCGGCAAGACCTTTACCGCTTTTCCATGGGAAAAGACCGACCGCGCCGCAGCGCTTAAAGACGCGGCCGGCATTTAAAGCCAAACCGGATTCCCGGGCGTATTCAACACTTCACACAGATTGAATACGCCAAACCAGAACTGACAGGAGCACACCATGAGCACTCCAGCAGAACAGCTGAAAACTTTCGAAGATTACAAAGTTCGTGACATCACCCTCGCCGACTGGGGCCGCAAAGAAATCAAGATCGCCGAAGGCGAAATGCCGGCGCTGATGAAGCTGCGTGAAAAGTACAAGGCAGACCAGCCCCTGAAAGGCGCAAACGTGATGGGCTGCATCCACATGACCATCCAGACCGCGGTGTTGATCGAGACGCTGGTAGAGCTGGGCGCCAACGTGCGCTGGTCCTCGTGCAACATCTTCTCGACCCAGGATCAGGCCGCAGCCGCTGTTGCAGCCCAGGGCATTCCGGTGTTTGCCTGGAAAGGCGAAACCGACGAAGAATACGAGTGGTGCCTGCACAAGACTATCGGCGCAGACGTCGACGGCTGGCAGCCAAACATGATCCTGGATGACGGCGGTGACCTGACCGAGCTGCTGCACAACGAATACCCGCAGATCATCGAGAACTGCCACGGCGTAACCGAGGAGACCACCACCGGCGTGCACCGTCTGCAGGAAATGCTGCGCGACGGCACTCTGAAGATCCCGGCCATCAACGTCAACGACTCGGTGACCAAGTCCAAGAACGACAACAAGTATGGCTGTCGCCACAGCCTGAACGACGCCATCAAGCGCGCCACCGACCACTTGCTGTCTGGCAAGAAGGCGCTGGTAATCGGCTACGGTGATGTGGGCAAAGGCTCTGCGCTGTCGCTGCGTCAGGAAGGCATGATCGTAAAGATCACCGAGGCCGATCCGATCTGTGCCATGCAGGCCTGCATGGACGGCTTTGAAGTGGTATCGCCTTACATCGACGGCATCAACACCGGCACCGAGCAGAGCATCAATACCGAGCTGCTGGGCACCACGGATCTGCTGGTCACCACCACAGGCAACGTCAATGTGTGCGATTCCAACATGCTGAAAGCGCTGAAGAATGGCGCCGTGGTGTGCAATATCGGTCACTTCGACAACGAAATCGACACCGCCTACATGCGCAAGAACTGGGAGTGGGACGAGGTCAAACCGCAGGTACACGTGATCTACCGCGACAAAGCCGCCAATGACCACTTGATCCTGCTGTCCGAAGGCCGCCTGGTGAACCTGGGCAACGCGACCGGTCACCCGTCCCGGATCATGGATGGCTCCTTCGCCAACCAGGTGCTGGCCCAGATGTATCTGTTCGAGCGCAAGTTCGCCGACCTGCCCGCAGAATCCAAGGCCAAGGGCGTTTACGTTCAGGTCCTGCCCAAGCAGCTGGATGAAGAAGTGGCCCGCGCCATGGTGGAAGGCTTTGGTGGCGTGATCACCAAGATGACCACAGATCAGGCCAAGTACATCGGCGTGCCGGTCGAAGGCCCGTACAAGCCGGAAACTTACAGGTACTAAGCGGACGTTATCATGGAATCCCAGAAGCAATTCAAGCGCCGCTTCAGCTTTGAGTTTTTCCCGCCCAAGACGGATCAGGGCAAGGAAAAACTCCAGGCAGTGCGCAACCAGCTGGCCGAGGTGAACCCGGATTTTTTCTCGGTCACCTTCGGCGCCGGCGGCTCCACCCGGGACCGCACCATTGAAACGGTGCTGAACCTGCACAAACAGGGCATTTCCACAGCCCCGCACCTGTCCTGCGTGGGTGGTACCCGCGCAGAGATTGGCGAGCTGCTGGACCTGTATAAAGAGAACGGCATCAACCGGATCGTCGCCCTGCGCGGCGACCTGCCCTCAGGCATGGGCGCCTCCGGTGAGCTGCGTTACGCCAACGAGCTGGTGGAATTTATCCGGGAGCACAGCGGTGATCACTTCAATCTGGAAGTGGCTGCCTACCCGGAGTTTCACCCTCAGGCCCGCAGCGCAGAAGATGATCTGAAGAACTTTGCCCGCAAGGTACAGGCTGGTGCCAACAGCGCCATCACCCAGTACTTTTTCAACGCGGACAGCTACTTCTACTTCATCGACCGCCTGGAGAAGATGGGCGTCACCATTCCGGTGGTGCCGGGCATCATGCCCATCGTCAACTTTTCCAGTCTGGTGCGTTTCTCTGACATGTGCGGTGCGGAAATTCCGCGCTGGATTCGCAAGCAGCTTGAAGCCTATGGCGACGACAGCGACAGCATCCGCCAGTTTGGTGAGGAAGTGGTCACCCGCATGTGTGAAAAGCTGCTCCAGGCCGGCGCGCCGGGGCTGCATTTCTACACCCTGAATCAGGTTGAGCCCAGCCTTTCCATCTGGAAGAACCTGGGTATTACTGACCGGGAAAAGATTGCCTTCTGATAGCCCTAAACGAAAAAAGCCCCCTGTCAGTCTGGCGGGGGCTCATATCTCACAATCGAAACCGACTAGAGACCTTCGGCGAGAATGGGGTTGCTAGTCAGGAAAACCTGCATAACATTAGTCCCAAACGTCGAGAACTGGTAATAAGAATTCTCCCCAACCGTTGATGCAATAGCGTAGTCGTCTGGCTCACCCTCAATGAAGGACTCACCAGGCAAGATGAATGGCATGTTCTCCGCGTCAAACGCCACGCAATCTGTAGTCCATGTGCAACTGGCGTCGTCGGCGTACGGACTGAATCCGTCATCACGATGGAAAAATTCTTCCCCGGGCGCACTTTCAAGCCATGGAAATTCCGGGAAAGGCTTCGAAAATCTGATTGCGTCCACGAAAACCCGGCTCGAATTCGCTGGAACAAATAATATAAAGCGATCGAAACCTTCAACGCGGAATACATTACCGCCGGCCGATGTGCCAATAAGCGTGCGCCCGCTGATCGAATTCCGGAAGTCTCCCTCCTGCATGCCATAGATCTCATAGTAAACACCGCGAGGAGGCAGCGAGGCCAACGTCTCCTCGAAGTGATCAACAGCTTCATCTTCAGTGATCAGCGGTCGGCCACCTAAAGTGGGAGTGATGATGTTCTGCGCATCTGTGTCGAAAGTCGGACTATCAAATTGGATGATTGCATCTCTTGCCGCTTCCTTGATGGTGTCAGTAACGACAATCCCATTCGACGGATCATTGTCTTCGTCGATGGTTTGAAGGAATCTCAACAGATTGACCACTCGGACATCACGAACGTTGTCGGTCGAAAAAATATCGAGCGGTGTAATCGTTGATTTGGCGGCTATTTCAGGCAACGTAATGCCACCGATTGAAAAAGTAATCCGATCATTCTCCCGCAGCGGAAACTGCCCGTTAATATCCGTAACGCCCACACCGCCTGAACTCAACGTGTAGTCCACATTGGCAACTCGACTGTCCAGAAAGGTGCCAACGCTGGCCTCGGACTGTTCGCCACTGGACGAACTGCCACCACCACCGCCACCACCGCAGCCTGCAGCTGTAGCAACGGCCAATCCGATCATAAGCGAGCGAGTTATTGGAGAAATCCTTGAGCTTTGGAACTTCACTTCCCCAGACTGAATAAAAAGCCTCATTAACGATGCACCTTCTAATAGTTAATCAACACACATATATATAGCAGCTACAGGTAAGAAAACCGCAAATTAAATTTCTTTGGCACGGATTGCCATCATCTAAGCATATGCCAAGCACGCCCCATGAGCGTCTGATGTGCAAACATCGCGATGCTAACTTCCTGATTTTCTGCAAATCCTCGTTTCATGGTCTAGAGTGTATCTGATGCATCCCCATCAACGCTCCCGGTCGGGCACAGATACAAACATGTGCCAGGACGGATTGCCTTACCGGGCAAATGGAGCATAAAAACAGAAAGGAGAAAGCATGAGCACCAATTGGCTGAAAACACTGGGCGCGGGCCTGGCACTGTCGGTAGCGGCAACCTCGGTTAACGCGGATACCCTCAGAGTAGTCACAGACCCGAGCTTTGTACCCTTCGAAATGATGGACCAGGAAACCGGCGAAATGATCGGCTTCGACATGGACATCATTGCCGAGGTGGCCGAACGCGCGGGCTTTGATTACGACCTGAACACCATGGATTTTAACGGCATCATCCCGGCGCTCCAGACTGGCAACGTCGACATTGCGATCGCCGGCATCACCATCACTGAAGAGCGCGGGCAGATCGTCGATTTTTCCGATCCCTACTACGATTCCGGTCTGCGTATTCTGGTGAGAGAAGGCGATGATGTTCAGGAAATGTCTGACCTCGAAGGCAAAAAGGTCGGTACCAAGATCGGCAGCACCAGCTATGACTACCTGATGAAAACCCTCGAGGAGGATGACGGTGTCACGCCCTACCCGGGCAGCTCCGACATGTACATGGCTCTGATGTCTCGAGCCATTGATGCCGTGTTCTACGACGCCCCCAACGTCGGTTACTTTGCCAGCACTCGGGGCGAAGGCCAGGTGAAGACTGTTGGCCCGCTGTATGAAGGCCAGCAATACGGCATTGCCTTGAAAAAAGGCAGTGAATGGGTTGGCCCGGTCAATGAAGCATTGGCTGAGATCAAAGCGGATGGCACCTACAAAACCATTTATGAAAAATGGTTTGGCCCGATGCCTGAAAGCGAGTAAACCACCACTTGCTCTGGTCAGGGCGCACAACGCCCTGACCAGCTCCTCCCAACTCAACGGAGATTCACACTGTGGAATTCCAGTTTCAGTTTGACTGGCAGGCGGCATTTAACGCCATCCCCTATCTCGCCAAGGGTATTCCTTACACTCTGATGATTTCCTTCGGTGGCCTCGCCATCGGTTTTGTTCTGGGCATCCTGTTCGGCTTGCTCAGCATCAACAAAAACTGGTTCCTGCGCTGGCCCGCGATCACCTACATCGAAATTTTTCGCGGCACGCCAATTCTGGTGCAGGTTCTGTTTATCTTCTATGGCCTGCCTGACCTGGTTGGCCGCCCTATCGATCCGCTCACGGCCGGCATCGCCGCCATTGCCTTGAACTCCGGCGCCTACATATCAGAAGTGGTGCGCGGCGGCGTGCAGTCCATCGATAAAGGCCAGAGTGAAGCCGGGTTGTCACTGGGCCTGTCCCGAAGCCAGACGTTCTGGTCGATTACCTGGCCCCAGGCGTTCCGACGCATGATTCCGCCACTCGGCAACCAGGGCATCGTCAGCATCAAGGACACTTCGCTGTTCTCGGTCATCGGCGTGGGCGAATTGGTCCGCCAGGGCCAGGTGTATATAGCCAACACCTTCACCGCGTTTGAGGTGTATTTTGTGGTGGCCCTCATGTACCTGGCGATTACCCTGACCCTGTCCTTGCTCCTGCGACTGCTTGAGCGCCGCGGCGTTGCGTCGATCTGAAGGAACCCGAACCATGACTCAGATTGTAAAAATGAAGGGCATGAACAAGTACTTCGGTAAATTGCATGTCCTCAAAAACATTGACCTGACCGTTGAACAAGGCGAGGTGGTGGTGATTATCGGTGCCAGCGGCTCCGGCAAATCCACCCTCATTCGCTGCGTCAACGGACTGGAAGAATACGAATCCGGAACCCTGGAAGTAGACAGTCACCGGCTCGCCCCGAAGGCCGGCAACCAGAAAACTCTGGCCGACATCCGCAAGGAAGTGGGCATGGTGTTTCAGCAGTTCAATCTGTTCCCACACCTGACGGTGAAGAAGAACATCATGCTGGCGCCGATGAAGGTCAAAAATGCCTCTCAAGTTGTGGCAAAGGCGACTGCAGAGCGGCTGCTGGATCGGGTTGGCATCGGCAATCAGGCCGATAAGTATCCCAGTCAGTTGTCGGGTGGCCAGCAACAACGGGTGGCGATTGCCCGGGCATTGGCAATGGAGCCCCGGTTGATGCTGTTTGATGAGCCCACCTCAGCGCTGGATCCGGAAATGATCGGTGAGGTGTTGGACGTCATGCGGGAGCTCGCCAAAGAAGGCATGACGATGATGGTGGTCACCCACGAAATGGGCTTTGCGCGGGAAGTGGCCGACCGGGTGATCTACATCCACGAGGGTCAAATTGTGGAAGAAGGCAACCCGGCCGATGTTTTCGACAACCCCCAGAACGAACGCACTCAGGCGTTTCTGTCCCGGGTGCTGGCCCATTAGAAATCGGACATCGCGTCCTGCAGGTCGCGCTTCAATTCCTCGGCCTCGGTAATCCAGACGGTTTTATCGAGGCCGGGGAGCACTCCCACCTCGAGGCCATCTTTGCTCAGCCCGGGCACCCACTTGCGGAAAAAGTCCGGCAGCGAAATGCTTTTGGGCGACAGATCGTCAGCGCCCTTGGCGTATTCCATTGCGAAGGCTGATGCCGGCCAAACTGGCAGGTACTCGACACCCTCATCCTCAGACGAAATTTTCAGGAAGCGGTTGTCTGCATTCACCAGAATCCAGACTTCCCTCTCTTCAGCCACCAGGCTGAGAAAGTAGTCATAGCGTTCTTCACCATCCAGACCAAGTATCTCGGCCAAACCGTCATTGCTCATATGCTCACTCTTTCTATCGTGGTCTTGTCGCTTTCCGGCACTCGAGACTTTACGCCTTGGCGAGACGGAACAGTAATTCTGGTGACAGCCGCTTAACCCAGAGCGCGGCCATTTCCTTGCCCTTGCCCACCGGGATCTCACGTTTCTTCGCCTGCAGCCCCTTAAAGACCACCGCCGCGCACTCGTTGACGTCCATGCCTCCGGCGATGTCATCATCGAGTTTGCCGTAGTTGGACCCGTCACCCGCCAACGCATTGCGGGAAATATCGGTACGGATAAAACCCGGGGTGATGGTTGAGACGCTCACGCCCTCGCCTTCCACTTCAGCACGCAGAGCGTCAAAAAAGCCCATCACCGCATGTTTGGCCGCACAGTAACCAGTTCGCATGGGCGCCCCCACCTTTCCGGCAACACTGGCAGTCACCGCCAGGTGGCCGGAGCCACGCTCCAGCATATGGGGCAACACCGCCTTGGTCAGGGCAATCTGGCCCATGACATCAACATCCATCAACTTCTGGTACACCGACATGTCGGTGTCTTTGCACAGCGAACGCTGTGACACCCCGGCGTTATTCACCAGCAGATCGATGGCACCAAAGGTATCCAGCACGGTTTGAACCTTGCCAGGCAGAGATTCCCAATCCGTGACATCCAGCGGCAACACCAATACCTGATCGGCGCCAAGCCCGGCATCCCGGCAACAACCCGCAACCCGCTCCAGTTCGCTCTCGCGCCGGGCCGATAACACCAGGCGTGCGCCATTTTTCGCGTATTCCAGCGCAAGCGCCTCGCCAATGCCGGAGGAAGCTCCGGTAATCCAGACAGTTTGTGTGGGCATGACAACTCCTCAAAATATGTTCAGTTATCGACCAACCGGGCCCGTACACGGGGCAGCTGAGCGGGGTAGTGTTCTTGTATGAACGTGACGAGCCCTTCACGCATAGCGCACCTGAGATCCCAGTTGCTGGTGGAATCTGCGGCACTCATCAAAAAACGCACCTGCAGAGCCTGATCGCTGGCATCGGTCACCTGGACGGTTGCCAGCTTGCCATCCCAGAGTCTCGACTCAGACAGCAGCCGGTTGAACTCCTGCCGTAGCGGTTCCACCGGCATGGTGTAATCCACCCAGATAAACACGGCTCCCAGCAGATCCGAGGTATTCCTCGACCAGTTCTGAAACGGATTTTCGATAAACCACTGCAAAGGGATAACCAGGCGCCGAAGATCCCACACTCTGACCACCACATAGGTGGCAGTCACCTCTTCTACCCAGCACCATTCTCCCTGCACGTGAAGCACGTCATCTATGCGAAAAGGTTGGGTGAGTGCAATCTGCATCCCTGCCAGCAAATTGCTCAGGACGGGACGGGCGGCAAAGCCCAGAATCAAGCCGCCGACACCGGCGGAAGCCAGCAGACTTGCCCCCATGTGCTGGACGGACTCAAAACTCATCAATGCTGCCCCAAACCCTATAATAACGATCAGGATGTTCAGCGCGCGAACCAGAAAGCGGGTTTGGGTTTCGACCTTCCGTGCGCGTTTCCAGTGCCCTTCAAGCACCGGGTTCAGGGCCACAATGACATCGCCAATGGCAGAGGTCAGCCTGACTGTAGCCCAGGTGATAGCAAGGATGAGCAGTAACGTGGTGGTAAGCTGAACGGCCGACAACAATGGCAGGTCTGCCGGCGCCACGCTGAGCGACCCGGTCAACGCCAACAGGCAAAACACAACGCCGAGAGCTTGGGCCGCAGCGTCGAGGAACAATCGCAGTACGGTTCTCGATTCGGAGAAACGGCGGAACAACGCGAGCGCCAACCGGAAAACAATATAGGTGGCGAGCACGGCAGAAACCGCCGATACCCCGGGCAACAACCACGCCCTGACGCCCGCCTCAAACGCTTCCAGCATCAAACCTCCAAGAGTCCGCCCCGGCAATGACTACAAATCAGCCGCACACGCCGCGGGCCAACTTGCTCTCTGGAAGACTACACCAGCCCTTGCTCCCGTGCCATTGCCATCGCCGCTTTCGGGCCTGTCCACAGCGACGGAAGGATAATCAATGAAACCGGGATCGCCGTCAGGACAATGAACTGTTGCAACACGCCAATCTGGCCTGCCCCCATATACAGAAGAATCGCTGCCATCAGCGCCATAGCGCCGCCCCAGAATACGCGAATCCACGGGCTTGGCTCATCATGGCCAGCGCCAACCATAGCGATCGCGTAACTCATGGAATCCCCGGTGGTGGCAACAAAAATGGTGGTCAGAAGCAGGATTGCAGCGGCCATCCAGGTGCCCCCTGGCAGTGCCTGCGCGACGGTCAGAGTTGCAACGTCAAAACGGAAATCGTTCAAAGCACCGGTTAAATCAAAGGTGCCGGCCAGCTGGTGATAAATGCCGGAGCCGCCCAAAAGCGTAAACCAGATGGTGGTGGCAATGGGTGCCAGCAGAGCCACTGCCAGAATCATTTCCCGCACTGTCCGCCCACGGGATATCCGGGCAACAAAAACCGCCATCAAGGGCGTATAACCAATGAACCAGGCAAAAAAGAAGACTGTCCACCACTTCATCCACCAGTCCGGTGCGGTTTGCGCCGTCATCGTCGCCATGCTGAAGAACGATGTCACATACTCGCCCATGGACTGCGTGTAGGCGTCCGCCAGAAACAACGTGGGCCCGAAGATGAAGATCACGGCCGCAATGGCCAGTGCCAGCAGCACATTGAAGCGGCTCAACAGCTGTATGCCTTTATGCAGCCCGGTCATGGCAGAGGTCATGTAAACCCCGGCCAGTATGATCAGCACCGTAAGCTGGGTGCCATAACCATCCGCCACGCCAAACAGCTCGTGCAAGCCGAAACTCATCTGGGTGGCCAGAAAACCAATCGGGCCAACGGTGCCCGCAACCACGGCGATTACGCAAAAGGCATCGACAACACCGCCAAGCCGGCCCTGAATGATTTTCTCGCCAAACACCGGATACAGCAGCGTTCTTGGTTGCAGCGGCTTGCCCTGATCGTAATGCGCTCGCGTCAACACGAGGGCGGTCAAAGACCCGAGAACCGCCCAGGCCAGAAAACCCCAATGGGTAAACGACTGAGCCAGCGCGGGGGCAACGGCAGCGGCGGTGCCTGCTTCGGTATCGAACGCAGGTGGAGTGACCACAAAATGATAAACCGGCTCACCGGCGGCAAAAACACACCGCCACCCGCCAGCAGAGTACACATGATCATCGACAACCAGCGAAAGCGCCCGATCTCCGGACGATCAAGGCCACCCACCCTCGCAGCCCCAGCGCGGCTGAACGCGGTGCCAACCGCGATAAAGAATGTCAGCAGTAAGAGCAGTTGAAAGAACGAACCCAGGTAAGTTGCCGTCCAGGTGAAACCGCTGCCAATCAGGCTGGCAACGTAATCACTACCAACAACCGACGCACCGACGAACAGCACGATAAAACCAATGGTGAGAACCAGAACCACCGGATCACTGTCCGCCAAGGCACTGGATTTGGCCCGGCGGGCGTGGTGAGGTTTATCCGTCATAACGTCTGTCTCTCGAAGAAAAAGCCGCGCAGGCTACAGGAATTGTCGCGATCGTGCGAGTTTCGAGAGTGATTTACGTAGTAATCGCTGAAAAGCGTCAATTTCAAAAAACACGGCCTACATTCTATTCTTGCGGTGGAGTTGAACCGTGACGCCGTGGTTCAGCGTATCGGAACTAAATCCAACAAACGGAAGGACGTGTTACACCATGACATTGTCAGCTACGGACCGAAGAGCCCCGAGTGAATCGCAAGAATCCTTATCAATGACATCGTTGCGCAGAACTCCAAAGCTTGATGACGGTACCCCCGAAGAAAAGCGTCGTGAAATAGCGCTGTACTTCACCAACACGTTCGACACCTACACACGTTTGTTTGACTGTCTCGCAGATGACGCGGGCTTTTATAAGAAATCCATACCTCTGAGACACCCGCTTATCTTCTACCTCGGCCACACCGCAACTTTTTTCGTTAACAAGCTGACGTTGGCCAAGCTGTTACCCGAGCGCCTTGACCCTCGTATGGAATCGACCTTTGCTGTCGGTGTGGACGAAATGAGCTGGGATGATCTCAATGACGATCATTACGACTGGCCCACCGTTGCCGAAGTCATGGATTATCGCAGCAAGGTTCGCGGCAAGGTTCTCGAACTCATCGATACTCTGCCAATGACGTTACCGATCAACTGGGAAAGCCCCTGGTGGCCCATTGTCATGGGCATTGAGCATGAGCGCATTCATCTTGAAACGTCTTCTGTCCTGATACGCCAGCACGACCTTGCCAGAGTCAGGCCGCAACCTCAGTGGGCCCCCAATCACGAGACCGGCGAAGCACCAGAAAACGAATTCATCACAGTACCCGGCGGTGACATCCGTATCGGCAAACCTTACGACGATGCCTATTACGGGTGGGACAACGAGTACGGCGAACATACGGCCAGCGTTGAAGAATTCAAGGCGAGCCAGTTCCTGGTCAGCAACCAGGAGTTCCTCGAATTTGTTGAAGATGGCGGGTACCAACAGGAAGCCTGCTGGAGTGACGAGGGGCGGGCCTGGCGACAGTTTGCAGGGGCCAAACACCCGACTTTCTGGCGCTGGCATAATGGCTGGCAATTACGCCTGATGACCGAAGAAGTGGACATGCCCTGGGACTGGCCGGTAGAGGTCAACTTCCACGAGGCCAAAGCGTTCTGTGAATGGAAGCGGGAGCAAACCGGACAACCCATTCGCCTGCCAACAGAAGACGAGTGGCACCGGCTTTGCGCAGCCGCAGGTGTGAAAGAGGTTGGCGAAGGGCCCGCCCACGGCAATCTTCACCTGGATCACGGGGCGTCCTCCTGCCCGGTAACCCGTTTCCGTCACGGTAAATGGTTTGATGTGGTCGGTAACGTGTGGCAGTGGGTGGAAACGCCGACTTATCCTTTCGACGGTTTTAAAGTCCACCCTCTGTATGACGACTTCACCACACCCACTTTTGACGGCCAACACAATCTGATCAAAGGCGGTTCCTGGATTTCCTCTGGTAACGAAGCCAGGCTGGCAGCGCGCTATGCGTTCCGTCGGCATTTTTTCCAGCACGCAGGCTTTCGCTACATCTCATCCGATGCGGAGGCCTCACAGCCCAATGCTTACTACGAAAGCGACCGCTTGTTAACTGAATACGCCGAGTTTCACTTTGGTGACACCTGGTATGGTGTGGCGAATTTCCCAAAAGCCATGGCAGACCTTGCGCTTCAGGCCATGCACGGCAAACCCACCGGAAAAGCACTCGATCTTGGCTGCGCCTGCGGGCGTTCAAGCTTTGAGCTGGCCCGACAGTTCGACAAGGTGGACGGTATCGATTTTTCAGCCAACTTTATTCGCCTTGGCGTTGAGATGGCCGAGCAGGGATCGATCCGCTACGCCCTTGCAGAAGAGGGCGAGCTGGTGAGTTATCACACCCGCACTCTGGATGGACTCGGGTTGGCGGAATACGCTGACAAGGTATCGTTCCAGCAGGGTGATGCCTGCAACCTGAAACCGCAACTCACCGGTTACGACCTGGTACTTGCCGCCAACCTGATCGACAGGCTCTATAAACCCCGGCGTTTTCTGGACAGCATCCACGAGCGCATCAACGACGGCGGCATACTGGTGATTGCCTCTCCCTACACCTGGCTGGAAGAGCATACGCCCAAGGAGGAGTGGATTGGTGGCTTCAAAAAAGACGGCGAGAACCACACCACACTGGATGGGTTGAAGGAACACCTTGGCGGTCATTTCCGGCTGGTGGGTGCACCTCAAAAAGTGCCGTTTGTCATTCGTGAGACACAGCATAAATTCCAGCATACACTGTCCGAAGTGACAATCTGGGAGCGACTGCCTCGCTGATCAAACGGGGTTCGCGTCTCCGGCACCGGCCTCCCAGCTGGCGGCCAGCACGTCATCCCGGTAAGGGTTGACGGGTGTGGTGCCAGCCCGGGTGGCAAGCTCACCCGCCAGCACTCCGGCCTGATAGGCCTGGTCCACCGAATCCGCTTCCGACGAGCGGCGCAGGCGCGCCACCTGCCGGCCAAGCCATTCCCCGGCATCGCTGCCGAGTACCATCAGGCAGGGCACCAGCAACAGCGTGGTGAGGCTGGCGAACAGCACACCAAACCCCAGTGACACCGCCATCGGCACCAGAAATCCGGCCTGGGGATTGGTCTCAAACGCCAGCGGCATCACCGCCAGGAAGGTGGTCAGCGTGGTCAGGACGATCGGCTTCACCCGATCCCGAATGCCGAGGCGAATGGCATCCACCAGGGTTTTCGTGGTCTTGCGGTGATCATTGATTCGATCGATCAACACCAGGTTATCGTTGATCACCACGCCACTGACCGCCACCATACCCACCACCGACCAGAGAGTGAGATCCAGCCCCAACGCAGCGTGGCCCAATACTGCGCCCACCAGGCCGAAAGGGATGGCGGCGACAATCAGCAGGGGCTGCCAGTAGTTTCCGAACATCATGGTCAGCACGAAGAACATCGCGACCATGGCGACCAGGTAACTCGCAGTCAGGTAGTCCAGAAACATGGCGATCGCCACCGGCTTCCCAGCCTGCTCCCAACTGGCACCGGGCCATCGTTGGGATAATTCGTTCAGCCAGTGCTGCTGCAGGTGGGCCATCACCTTGCCGGATGAGGAAATCGCCGTTTCAACATAGGCAGTCACCGTGGCACTCGTTTTGCGGTCGTAATGGGGAATCACTGCCGGCGTCCGGTGCGACTGAATATCAGCCAGAACGCTCAACGGCGCCCGGGCATTATCTTGACCTGCCCTGGCGTCCGGCTCATTGCCCGGAGCCATGGAGACAGGCAACTGCTCCAGATGCCACAGACTGTTGGTCTGGTCATCCGGTAACCGCAGCACCACCGGAACATCGTGGTCCCCCATGGGCAGGCGATCAATCTCCACGCCCTGGAAGGCCATCCTGACCTGCTGGCCCAGACTCCCTTCATCCAGCCCTGCCAGCTCCCCGCCAGGCCGAAGCCGCAGGTCCAGCTCGGTAAAGCCGGCCCGCATGTTGTTGCCAATCTCATACACACCATCCAGGCTTGCCAGCAACGACTCCAGCTCTGCAGACATCGCCATCAGCGTGTCAGGATCAGGGTGATAGAGATTGACGTGAATATCCGGCTTGATCTGGTTAATGCTGGTGTGAAAGCGCATAGAGACCACACCCTCCGGGGCCATGAAGGAGCGCCGCCACGCATTGGCGATCTCATCCGGCGGCAGCGGGCTCTCGCCCGGCGCCAGAGCCAAGGATACACGGGCCCTTAACTGCGCGGAGGGGTCGTGGGCCGTTGAATAGTTATCCCTGCGGCCCTGCTCGGCCAGTACCGAGGTAATCAGTGGTTCGCCCCGCTCATTGGTCAGCTGTCGTTGCAGATCGCTCGCGCTCAGTTGCAGCGCCCGGGTAGCCTCAAGCACACGCTGGCCACTGGTGCCCTCCGTAAATCTGAGGTCGGCAATCACTCTGTCCCCAGCCACATTCGAGAACATGGTGACGCTGAGCCAGCCACTGTGCATCAAGGCGAAGCAAAACAGAAACAGCCCGAAGAACCCAGTCAGTACAGCCAACCGCCAGTGCAACAGGCCTTGCACCATCGGCTCCACATGCCGCCGAACAAGCGCTTCAAAACGCTGATTGATCCGATCACTCATGCGTTCAAGCGGCTCCAGCCAGCTACCACGGCGGCTACCCGATGACGCATGCTTGAGGTGGGATGGCAAGATCAGCAACGATTCAATCAGAGAAAGAGCCAATACGGTGATGGCGATGATCGGCACAACCCGCATGAACTCTCCTTCCGGGCCCGGCAGGAACAGCATCGGCGTAAAGCTCAGGGCGGTTGTCACCACGGCCACCACGATCGGCAAGGCGACACGCACTGTGCCATCCCGAACCGCCTGCCGCCCCGGCCCTTGAAGCCGGATCTGATCGGCAACGCTTTCGCCGACGATCACGGCATCATCCACCACAATGCCCAGCACCAGAATAAAGGCGAACAGGGAAATGGTATTCAGCGAGCCACCCGTCAACGGAAGAATCACACAGGCACCGATCATCGCCACCGGAATGCCCGCCGCGACCCAGAACGACAGGCGCAGTCCAAAAAACACACCTAGTAACAGAACCAGAAGCACCAGCCCCTGCAGCGCATTGGTCCACAGCAGGGATGACCGGTCGAGGTACTGTCTTGCATCGTCCTGCCAGATTTGCAGAGTTACACCGTCGGGCAGGCGGGCCTGATCCAGAAACTGGTATACCGCCTCCACGGTAGCCACCACATCCTGTTGTCCGATGCGGTATACATCCAGTGCCACGGCCCGCTGGCCATCCAGCCACAACCCCATGGCATCCCGATGAAAACCATCCTCCACCTGCCCCAGATCGCGGAAGTACAATGCTTCGCCGTCGCGCCCGCGACGCACCACCGCGTCACCGTATGCCTCTGCCGATTCCGGCGTACGGCCAGCGAGTAACAGCGAATTCTGTTCGGGGCCGCGCATCATGCCGCCCGGAACCCGCCCGGTGTCTTTATCGATGGCATCGGCAATTTCTTGCAGCGTGAGGTCGTAACGGTGCAGATTCTGACGGCTCACCGTCAGACTGATCTCCCGTTCCGGCAGGCCCTCCAGCCGCACCTCGGAAATTTCAGGCAAGGCCAGCAGCTCGCTGCGCAACTGCCTGGCGATGGAATGCAACCGCATGGGTTGGTCGCCGCCCACCACCAGCAGGCGCGCTACCCGATTGCGAAACACCACCTCTTCCACTCTGGCGGCGGTGGCATCCGGCGGCAGGTTCGACAGCGCCTGCACCCGAGCGGCCATCCGGTCCCTCACCTCACCGGCGTTCTCGCCTTCGACCACATCCACGGTAATGGAGCACACACCCTCGCGGGACTCGCTGCGAATGTCGGTCACGCCTTCCACGGTTGCGATCGCGGTTTCCAGTGGATAGCACAACCGCTGCTCAACTTCCGAGGGCGACGCCGAAGGCAACTCGGATACGACACCAATGCGCTCCAGGGGCACGTTGGGGAGCGTTTCCTGACGGGTGTGGTTGAGTGCAAAAATACCGCCCGCCAGCAGCAAAAAGGCCAGCAGATTGGCAACGGCGGGGCGATCGATGAACCAGTCAATTAACCCCACCGTCAGAGCCCCAGATCCATTTGTGAGACCACCGGTCGTGGCCGGTACACCGGCTGAACATCCACTTCGCGCACGTCCACCTGCATACCCTCGCCCAGCATTTCACTGCCACGCAGCAGCACGCGCTCACCGGCAGCCAGACCACCGGTAAGGTAGATATGCTGTCGGTCACTGTGCACCGGTTCAATGGTGCGTTGTTGCAACTTGCCGGACTCGTCCACCAACCAGACCGTTTGATCTTTCTGAAGTGCCGAGCGCGGCAAGGCCAACGCTTGCTTCAGTTGCCTCCCCTCAATCTCGGCCTCCACAAACACACCGGGCTCCAGCAGCACCGGACTGCTATCAGCCGCCACCTCGGCGATCAGCCAACTCATCTGATTGCGACTGATACCGCCTTCCCGGCGGGTAATCACCCCACGCCAGACGCGCTGTTCACCGGCAAATCGACCGCTCAGGGCAACCTGGATGTCCAGGGCTTCGGTGGCGGCCCCCAGAATACCGGACCGCTCGTCCAACAGGGCCAGCCAGTCATCCCGTACCGGCAGGCGCACCTCCATGGTTCTCGCGCTGTAGAGCTGACCCAGAGCCTGGCCGGGCGTTACCCACTCCCCCTGACTGACCGAAACGCCTTTCAATCTGCCCGAGAACGGCGCGGTCATTACCGCACGTTCCAGATCGGCCTCGGCCTGAGTGACAGCCTGCCGGGCAGCTTCGAGTCGAGCTTCCGCCTCTTGCAACTGCGGTTCATTGCGAGCATAAGCGGTAGATTTGGAGGATACATCCCGCCGCGCCATGTGGGCATTGGCACGGGTACGCTCGAGATGCAGGCGGGCGCTGGCCAACTCATGTTTACGCTGTCCCAGTGCCAGCTCCAGAGGTTGCCGTTCCAGCCAGACCAGCGGGTCGCCCGCTTCAACCCAGCCTCCGTCTTCAAACTCAGGTGCGACCCGGGTGATCTCGCCCTCGGTTCGAAAGGCCAGAGTGATGCTACTGCGGGGCTCAGCCACCCCCTGGCTGTGCAGGGACAACGGAATATCCGCCGGCTGAACCCGCATCACATCAAACTCGGGAGTGACCACCGCTACCACGCGCCCGGTCTGCTCCGGCGCGGTCCAGTAAACGATGGCAAGCAGTCCCGCCACCACAAGCGCCAGAATGGCGCCAACCCTGACCGGCTTCAGCGCAGTTCCGGCAGTCTTTTTGCTCATAGGACTACAACCTGGCCACATCGGCATGAAGCGGCAGGCCCGCGTCCAGCGATGCCGTGGGGTCAGCTTCGCCCCACGTCATCAGGAAGTGATGGCTATGCATCACCCGCCGGGAAAATCCTGCCAGAATATTTTCGGCGGCATCGCCTTCAAAGAACGCGCAAATCAACGCGTCATAGTAGGGGCCGTAACAGCGATGCAAATGACTGAGCAGCGCATCCAGGATGAGCGGATCCTGCTCACGCACCATCACGGTATGGATCATCCGGTAATTGAAGCATTCCCCGGTGGCCGGTAAGTGCATACCACCGGTCATGCGCGACCAGCCGTTATAGAGCGGCCGGGCCAGCTTCAGTGACCGGTTATAGCCCGCCACCCGGGTTTGCCGGAAGCCTTTCTGATCCCAGGTTCCGGCCAGCCCCACCAGTTCATCGCCATCAAAGGCGAGCCAGAAATCCGACAGGTCGAGCCCGCGGTAATAGGGATGCTTTTCGGCAACGTCTGCAAACCGGCATACCGGAGCGAACTGCCGGCGGCTTGCCTCTCGATCATGGAATGCCTGCATGGCACCCAGATCATCGCGGGTCGCCATACGGATGTTCAGGCCTTCGTTGTGGCGAAGGCGCCGCTTGCGCCCGGTCAGCAGGCTGGTGCGAATATCGCCAGCGGCATAGAACGCCGGTAACCCGGCCATGCGTTTACGAACCGAGCGCAAGTAGTGCTCGTTGTCCGCCAGAATCACGGCCTGGGTCCAGGGTGCGGTCTCCAGAATGCGGCGGCCACGATCATAGGCCATAAAAATCGCTTCGCCGCCTCGCGCCTTCGGATCAATGCGGAAATCGTGGGCGTAATGCACTTTTTGTGCGGCGCCGTTGACGTACAGGTCACGGCTGCCAATGTTGTACACACCCACCAAATTTTTCTGATCAGGCTGTTCGATGACAAAAACGGCGGGGTCGAACGAACTGACACTGGCACCGTGAAAGTAATCCGGGGACCGCTCGAAGGCAAGGTTCACCGGGCCCGGCTGCGGGTTGTCCGCCAGCAGCCTGAGAATGCCCTCGTTATCATCCTGCCGTGCCTCCCGAACCCGGTAGGCTGACGTTACCTGGCCACTCATACCAGAATCTCCTGATCAGTCAGTTGCCAGCGCACTTTTATGGGCGCAGACGATGGCTCAACTGGCAAAGCACCTTGCCAGCTTCTCAATGCTTCTACTTTGATGTTGCCTTCGATCATCCCGCGCTGGCGGCAAGCCTCCAGATACTGCCGGTGTATGTCTGGCTGGCAAATACACAGAGCGGGCGCCAGCTGGCCGAGGTTGCGGGCCAGCTGATAATGGAAGTTTTGATTGAGGCCTTCCTCCAGTCGATCCGTCAGGCGTTCGCTGTGACTGCGAAGGTGGCGATCATCCAGGCCTGCGGAGGCGTCCGCCAACAGCACATAGCGAGGCAATTGGCCCTCCTCCTGGCTGGCAAGCAGGATGACCGGGCTGACGCCTGCGGGCCAAGGCAGGCTATCCAGTAACTGCTGCGCAGTCACGCGGCTGATTTTCTCCCCGACCATGTCCGTCGTGCCTCCGCGCCCCAGAAACGTCAGGCACGGCGCCTCGCCCCGGAAGCCGGTTACCTCAAGCAGATCGCCAAGCCGGTAGCGCAACAAACCCGCTCCGGTGGTCAGCAAGGGCGCCACTACCTGGCCACGCTCAAGCTGCCAGGGCGGATAGACCGCACCGGTGTCCGGGTCTTCAAATTCGTAGACATGGGAGTTCACCGCCAGAACGTAATCCGGCTCCAGATTATCGGATGCCATCGGTGTCTGGGGTATGGTCACCACGCCCTCAGTCGCCCACAGCCCTTTACCCTGAAACTCCGCTTGCGGCAGGAAGGCCTTGAGCTTTCTCGCCCAGGGTTCGGCTGCGGCCGTATTCCAGGCACTGATCAATGACAGCTGCGGCCAGAGCGAGCGATGGAACATCGGATTCGGACGACCATCCCAGCCATCCAGCAACTCCGAAGCCTGAAGATTCATCGGCGCCGGCACCTGACGTAAAGCCTCAAGCCGGCGCCCCCAATGCCCGCTGGCCAATACGTCACTCAGCTCCTCGCGCCAGAGCGGCAGTTTATCCAGCAATGCGAGAGCAAAGGTTGGGCTCCAGACTGACATGACACTGAGATTCTGGTTTGCCACCAGACTCGCCAGCGTGGCAAACAGCGAGTCATCCGACGTTGGCGCCAGCGCAACCGATTCGGGTACCGCCTGTGTACGGCCGGTCAGCCAGCGCTTTCCCAGGCTCAGGAGCTTCATATCGTCGTTGAGCTGGTCACCGGACTCCTGGCGCATGTCGGTCGGCAACCACGACAACGACCAATAGTGCACACCCTGGCGGATACCCGGGTAGTTCTGATAGAGGTCAGCCAGCCAGGGTGCAATCGCGCCATCCAGTTCTTTCAGGAACTGGCCAGTGTAGGGAATCCACTTGATGGCGGCGCTGGAGCCACTGGTTGGCTGATATCGGCGCACCGGTGAACGGATCAGGCCAGACGATTGGCTGGCCATCTGGCTGGCTATCGGGTGCGCCCAATCCTGATACTCGGTAATCGGCATACGCTGGGCAAACTGCTCCCAGCTCCAGCTGGCATCCACACCCCGAATTTTGCCCAAAGGGCTGCGGGCAACCTGCCGGAGCGTGCGCGCCAGTTTACTGCGCTGCACGCGCTCAAGCTGCTGACAGCTGCGCTGAAAAGAGCGGGCTCCCGGCCGAACCACCTGGCGCAACAGAGTATGCCCTAGCACATCTCCACTCATTGCCCCTGCTCCGCACTCATCACACCGGAGCGTGCTGAGGTTCGCAGTGAAGACACATAACCGCGAAACACCTTGGCAATGAATGCCGTTACCGCAGACAGGTTGACCTGGCCAACGCACGGCAATTCGGTTCCTTCGTGCCAGGTGGGGTTACATTCTTCGAAGAAGCGGATCTTCGGAACCCGTTGCTTCAGGTCGTCGGTGATGGCCGCAACCTCGCCCTTCAGATGTTGAGCCCCTTCGCCGAAATCCAGGACGCCCCGGTCAGGGTCATAATGGCCGGGAAACATTGCATCGCAATAGTGGCGTACCACCGGAAGTAATTCCGGATTGCTTTGCTCCGGGTGAGGGTAGTAATTGTGGAAGTTGTTGGCCATCAGCAGATAGGTCTTGTAGCCCTTGCTGATCAACAACCAGTACAACGGCCGGAAGGGCCTACGCAGCTTTTCCCGTAACAGGTAAATCAGGAAGGCGACCTGCAGCTTGCGGGTTCCCCAGAATTCACGCTCGATGATCGTATCGCCGCTGAACACGCCCCGGCTGCGCAGACGCCCGATCTCCATATCCAGGCTGACAATGGTGGAAAAACCCACCACTCGCTGGTCCTTCCGGGTGCGGATCAGAATAACACCCTGTTTATGGCTCAGATCCCGGATAAACGTATCCATATCGGTTTCGGCATAGTACTGATGAAAAACATCGTACATTTGCCGGATTTCTTTCACGCTGATGCGTTTGACCGGGCAGTAACGAGCAACAATGCCACCGGATGCATCGCCTCCGGTATTAGGTGTACGCCGACTCATTGCGTCTTCCTTTTTTACGTTTTGAGCAGCCTGTACAACCCGGACCGAGGCTAATCTGATTTTTGTTTTAGCTTACAGTTGTAAACTGAAACCCATTCTATGGTCTGAGGGGAAATTCAACAGCGCGGCAGGGGACTAAAATGAACATGCGTGCGTTTTTTCACGAAAATCGCTCAAGAAATAGCCAATTATGCGAGACCTGTCATTATTTTTCGTTTATTAATGAACTCGCAACCTGCTGGACACAATTGCGGATGATCCAGGTGCCGGGCAGCACCCGAAGGTCCTGCCCGAAAATTAATGTGCACACCTGTATACTGGAAGGATTGTAACGTACGACAGACTTAAAGCAGATGACAGATGGCTTGGTACTCCCGATCAATCTTGGCCTGGGAGTCTTCTGCCAGGAACCGTGCGATTTTCCGCCCCAGAAAAGGCACCTCGCACAGAACAGAAAGATTAACGTAATTAATGCAACGGTCGCCGTTGCCCAGCAGGCGCATCACCCCTTTGATCCTTGCGGGCACACCCTCGATCTTTACCCGAAACTCACAATGCCACTCACCTTCGTCTTTCCGGAACCAGTGTTCTTCCTGGCGCACCCGATTCCATTCCCGATGAAAACCAGCCAGCACACCGGGTACTTCAGCGGACGCGGTCAGTTCCCGCTCAACAACGAGCTTTCCAGCAGAGTCATCCTTCTGGATTTCGGCAACCCTGACGTTGCGGGCTCCCAGTTTTTCATTTTTTTCGTGAATATGATCCTCCGAAAAAAACCTGGCAATCACATAATCCAACCCTGCATCGTAAGGATGCTCCAGCGTAAGCTCCATAAAAACCTCCGTATGGTAATGCTCACTATTGTTGCCACAGCCTGATGCGGCGGCATTGGCCGCGACGGCAGCAAACCACGGCGTGGAGGCCAGACCGATTGGTTCACACTTCAGCGCTGTTAAGGCGGCGTTGTGGGCAGTATCATGGGCGCTCAAAACTCACACCGACCCGCCCAGGGCTGACAGGAGACAACCATGCGCAATGCCGACCTGGTCGCACGAGACCTGAAATCTGTCTGGCACCCCTGTACCCAGATGAAAGACCACGAATCACTGCCACTGATCCCCATCAAACGGGGCGAAGGCGTGTGGGTGGAGGATTTTGAAAGCAACCGATACATCGATGCGGTCAGCTCCTGGTGGGTCAATCTGTTCGGCCATGCCAACCCGCGCATCAACTCTGCGATTCAGGAACAGATCGGCCAGCTGGAGCACGTCATCCTGGCGGGATTCACCCATGAGCCCGTGGTCAACCTGTCTGAGCGACTGATCGAGGTCACACCGGAAGGTCTGAACAAGTGTTTCTATGCAGACAATGGCTCCTCCGCCATCGAAGCCGCTCTGAAAATGAGTTATCACTACTGGAAAAACCTGGGCAAGCCCGGCAAGAAAAACTTCGTTAACCTGAGCAACAGCTACCATGGCGAAACCCTGGGCGCCCTGGCTCTGGGCGATGTCGCGCTATATAAAGACACCTACCAGCCGCTGTTGATGGAAGTGTTGACCGCGCCATCACCGGATGCCTACAACAAAGAGCCCGGAGAGACCGACGAGGAATACGCCCTGCGTCAGTTTGAGGCCATGGAACAACTGCTGGCAGAAAAGCACGACGAAATCTGTGCCGTGGTGGTTGAGCCCTTGATCCAGTGTGCCGGTGGCATGCGCATGCACCACCCGATTTACCACACCAAACTGCGCGAGGCCTGCGACCGCTACGGCGTACACCTGCTGGCCGATGAAATCGCCGTTGGCTTTGGCCGCACAGGCACCCTGTTTGCCTGCGAGCAAGCGGGCATCACCCCGGATTTCATGTGCCTGTCCAAAGGGCTCACCGCCGGCTACCTGCCGCTGTCTGTGGTGCTGACCACCGATAAAATCTACGATGCGTTCTACGACGACTACGAAACCATGCGCGCCTTCCTGCACAGCCACAGCTACACCGGCAACCCCATCGGTTGCGCCGTCGCCCTGGCTACCCTGGATATTTTCCGGGATGACAACGTCATCGAAAACAACCGGCAGCTGTCCCGCTGCATGGCCGACTCCGTCGCCCACCTGGCCGACCACCCCAACGTGGGTGACATCCGCCAGCACGGCATGACCCTGGCCATCGAAATGGTCAAAGACAAAGCCAGCAAAACCCCCTTCCCCTGGCAGGAACGCCGCGGTCTGAGAGTCTACCAACACTCCCTCACCCGCCAGGCCCTGCTGCGCCCACTGGGTAACGTGGTTTACTTCATGCCCCCTTACGTGATCACCGAGGACCAGATTCGCCATCTGGCACAGGTGGCCACCGAAGGCATCGGCATTGCCGTGAAAGGTTAAGGGTACACGCCCATGCGCATACCCAGAATCTTCACCGACAGCCCCCTTCAGGTGGGCAGCCAATGTGAACTCGATGACAACGCCGCCAACCACGTCGGCCGGGTACTGCGCATGCAACCCGGCCAGGAACTGCGTTTGTTCAACAACGATGGCCAGGACTACAGCGCCACCATCACCCAGGCTGGCAAAAAGAACGTCACCGTCGACATCCTTGCGGCGGAAGAAAACCGGACCGAATCCCCCCTGGGCATCGTACTGGGCCAAACCCTCTCCAAAGGCGACCGCATGGACTACGCCGTGCAAAAAGCCGTGGAAATGGGCGTCACCACCATCGTGCCGCTGACCACCGAACGCTCCGAAGTAAAGCTCAAAGGCGACCGGGAAGAAAAACGCCTGCGCCACTGGCAACAAGTCGCCATCAGCGCCGCCGAACAATGCGGCCGCGCCCGTGTGCCAGACATACTGCCGGTAATGACCGTGCCTGAGTGGCTGGCGTACAGCCAAACCTGCGACCTGCGACTGGTCCTGCATCACCGCACCGAGCAATCCCTTAACACTCTGGCCAAACCCGCCAGCGTTGCCCTTATGATCGGCCCGGAAGGCGGCCTGAGTGCTGATGAAATTACTCTGGCAGAGCAAAGCGGCTTCCTGCCAGTCGCCCTCGGACCCCGCGTTCTGCGCACGGAAACCGCACCGGTGACGGCTCTGGCGTTGTGTCAGTGGTTGTGGGGAGATATTGGCAATTGAGACGTGTGGCCCAGAAAGGCAACCCTAGCGGCATCCCAGTCATTGACAGATCTGGCGGTGAACAACATTATCCTTGTCTGACAAAACTTGGCCGACCACCCCTAAGCCGGGGCGGCTGGTCGGGGGACAGGTTTCCAAAACCTTGCGGAGCCATGGATGGCGGAGCAGAGCGTACACGGATGTATTCACAGCGTGTTTTGGAAACCTGTCCCCCGACCAGCCGCAAGCACTCAAGCCAAACTAACAAGAGCACCGAATGACTAGCCTGTTGACCAACCCAGAATTCTGGCAATACCTCAGTATCCCGGTAATCGCCGCCCTGATCGGCTGGACCACCAACTGGCTCGCCATCAAAATGACCTTCTACCCCCTGGAGTTCATCGGCAAACCACCGCTGCTCGGCTGGCAAGGCATCATCCCGTCAAAAGCCCGAAAAATGGCCGCCATCAGCGTCGACGCCACCATCTCCAAAATCGGCACCGTCCAGGAAATCTTCGAACAGATCGACCCCAAAGTCCTCGCGGCCCACATCATCTACACCGTCGACCCCCGCGTTGAAGAATACGTCGACGAACTCATGCTCAAAGAATACCCGACCTTCTGGGAGAACCTACCCGCCTCCGCCCGCAAAATGGTCTACGACCGGGTGCGCAAATCCACTCCCCAACTGGTCGACAACCTGGTCGGTGACATCTCCGACAACATCGAAGACCTGCTTGACATCAAAGGCATGGTCATTGAACGCCTGGCCCGGGATAAAAGACTGCTCAATCGCATCTTCCTCGAATGCGGCGACGTTGAATTTCGCTTCATCATCAACTCCGGCCTTTACTTCGGTTTCCTGTTTGGCCTGATTCAGATGGCCGTCTGGTACTTGTACCCCGCTGTCTGGGTACTGCCACTGTTCGGCCTGCTGGTGGGCTGGGCCACCAACTGGATTGCACTGAACGTCATCTTCCGGCCTTTAAAAGAACATAAAGTCGGTCCCTTGCGGCTGCAAGGCCTGTTTCTCAAGCGCCAGCCGGCCGTGGCGGAGTCGTTCTGTCACATCGTCACCCACGAAATACTCACCGTAGGCAACATCATCAACGCCATCATGGAAGGCCCGAAAGGCGAGCGTGCCCGCAACATGGTGAAAAAACACATCAAACCCCTGGTTGATGAAACCGCAGGTATGGGCAAGGCGTTGACCCAGGTAGCCTTTGGCCCGACCGGTTTCGCCACCCTCAAAAACCAGGTGGGCCAGAAAGCCATCGAGATTTCGAAGAGTTCCTTCAACAACCCGGTGTTCGAAACCGATCGCGCGCGCGCGGTGGAATCCATCATGGTTGAGCGAATGATTGCGTTGTCGTCTGAAGAGTTCCAGGATCTGCTGCGCCCCTGCTTTCAGGAAGACGAGATCAAACTGATCCTGGTAGGTGCCTTCCTCGGCCTGATAGCCGGCGTCTGCCAACTGGTGTTCGTGTTTGGAGAATCTTTCTTCTAAGACCGGCAAAGAACTGTGCAGAGTTGCTTCACGCAACTATACTCAGCGCAATAACCGGTCACATTTAAATACACGTTAATCCGGAGGCAATGGATGCCGGGCTTTTTTACCTGGTTCTCAGGTTTGTTCTCGTCCCCACAGCCTGCCGCCGACGTCACCGAGACACGCCTGTTTAACCCGGTGCAAAGCACCAACCCAGAACAGCAGTCGTCTGACTCGGACATTGTCGGCCAACTTGAAGATCACCTGTTTTACTGGCTTCTTGATGTTCCTGTGACCAAATCCGGGCCAGACTCCGGCTCAAACGATCCGGCCTTGCAGGAGCTGGAACGGCGACTGCGCGAAAGTGAGATGGAAGAGTTACCCCGTAAACCGGGCAGTCTGCCGATGTTGATGCGAACCCTGTCCAATGAGACCACCGACCGCAAGACCATCACCGACATCATCCTGAACGATCCATCATTGACTGATCAGTTGCTGCAAGTCGCCAACAGCCCCTATTTTCGGCCCGGTGATCACACCATCGAGTCCGTTGATCAAGCGGTTTTCGTGTTGGGACTGGATGGTATCCGAAGTGTTATTTCAGCGGCGGTCATGCGCCCCATGATGGCCGCCAGAAACAGCCGCGAAGCGCTCTTCGCTCAGCGGGCCTGGCGATGGGGACTGACGTGCGCAAGGGCATCGGAGCTGATTGCCCGGATACATCGGGATGACACCAGCGCCCACTTCATGGTCGGGCTGTTGCCGGCTTTGGGCTACATCACCATTCGCAGGGAACTGGCACGCATCTGCCGATCCCAGAATACCGGTAGTGAACCCGCCCCTGCTCTGCTCAGGCTGGCTTTGACACGTTACCAATGGGCCGCATGTCAGCTACTGGCCAACGTCTGGAACCTGCCGCCCAAATATCATGCCTGGCTACTGGCGGCCGAACGACCGGCCCCGAAACAGAAGCACACCGCCCTCACCGACGGATTGCTGCTGGGCACCCGTGAAGTACTTCGCCATGCCCGCCAGCGCAATCTGTCGGAAGACGATCTGAAGCGGATCGTGCACTTGACGCCAGAGCAAATCACGCCGGTCAGAACCACCTTGCTCAGAATGCTACAGGAAGGCAAGGGTTCGCAGCCCCGAACCTGATCAGGTTTTAGCGGTCGCGGCCTGGCCCTCCCCGTTATCAATACCCAACAAGGCGGCAAAGCTGACATCGTCGCGCTGGCCCGCGACATCAATCAGTTGAACCGGCACCGAACCCGCCGGCAACCGGTCGACCACTCGGTCTTCATCGCAGCGAACGGTCTTCAGCACACTGCCGACGGTAATCAGCTCAAGTGCCTTGCCGGGAACCAACTGGTCACCATTGCGGCCAGCCAAGGAGAGCAGGCCCGCGCGAATCAGTTTGTCGCTGACACTGCGGGTAACCTCACCGGGCACTCGCAGCTCATACTCCAGCGCTTCCTGTTGCGGAGCTGGCTCGCCCCGGCTGAACGGCTTGGCCACCATCCACATCAATGCAAGCCCCACACGCTCCTGAAGCTCAGGAGCCAACTGCACATTCTGGCGTTTGGCCACCGAACCCGGGTTTTGCATATAAAAAGCGAGACTGGCGCCAAGTAGCAGAATCATCCAGTTCAGGTAGGTCCAGATCAGCAAAATAATGCCGACGGCAAAGCCGGAATAGATCGCCGCGTATTTGGTTGAACCTGCCACAAACGAGGCAAACAACATGCCCGCCGCCTGCCATGAAACACCCGCCACCAGACCGGCAATAAATGCATACCGAAACTTTACCCGGGTGTTGGGAATAAACACGTACACGAAGGTGAATGCACCGACCACCAGGAAAAACGGCGTGAATCTGCTGAAAAAGACAATCAGTGAGCCGAACGGCTCGAACATCATGAATTGCTGCACCGCATCCGATGAAAATATAGTCGCCGTGACACCAATGGCGGACACCATCAACAACGGCCCCACCATGATCACACTCAGGTAATTGCTGAAACGTTGGGCCATCGAGCGCATCTCAGGCACCCGCCAGATCATATTGAAAGAGCGCTCGATCTTCTGCACCAGAGATACGACGGTATACACCAACAACGCCAGGCCGACCGAACCCAGCACCCCCACCTTCATGTTATCGACGAATCCCAGTATCTGCTCAGCCACTTCGATGCCCTGAGGTCCCATCGGCTCAAAGAACTGGAACAGGATAGGCTCCATACGCTGGTGCACGCCCATTGCCTTGAGCACCGAAAAACTCAACGCCAGCAGCGGCACAATACTCAGCAGTGTGGTGTACACCAGGCTCATGGAATGTAGAGTCAACTGACCGCTGATGACATCCCGCGCCACCGCATAGACCGAGCGACCGGTCTTGTAGAGCCAGGTCCACGGCCATTTCTGGGGCGGATTGGGGTTGGCGAGAATCCAGGTTTCCGCAGTCTGCAACCGTTCTTTAATTTGAATCGAAGCCACTCAACGTCCTGCTTGTTTGTGTTTTCTACAGCTTATCAGTCGGATGGCAGTACACAAGCGGATTCCAGATTTCTCGCGGTAATCTCAACAATCCGCTGACGGGCCTCGCGGCTCGCCCAGGCGGAGTGTGGTGTCACAATCAAGTTCGGAATATCCTCCGCGAGCAGCGGGTTACCGTTGCGCGGGGGCTCTTCAGTGAGCACATCAAAACCCGCACCGCCTATTTTCCCCTTTCGCAACGCCTCCACCAGCGCCGTCTCATTCACCAGCCCGCCTCGGCTGGTATTGATCAGTAACGCCGTGGGCTTCATCAGGTCCAGTTCCCGTTCACCGATCATGTTGCGGGTGTCATCCGTCAGCAGGCAATGCAATGACAGCACATCCGCCTGCGCCAGCAGCTCATCCAGCGGCACTCGCGGGTAACCCTCTACCTCACCCGGCTCCTGCCCTGGGCGACAGCCCAGCACAATGTTCATCCCGAAGGCTTTTGCCCGTTCCGCAACGCCCTGCCCCAGGTCGCCATACCCGATGATGCCCAGAGTTTTTCCTTCCAGCTCCATGATCGGGTAATCCATCAGGCAAAACATATCGCTCTTGCCCCAGGTGCCATTCCGGGCATCCCGGTTGTAATCGATCAATCGGGTAGCCAGGGCCAGAATCAGCGCCATGGTGTGCTGGGCGACCGTGGAACGGCCATAGTGGGTCACATTCATGACCTTGATACCGTGTTCTTTCGCCGCCAGTTGGTCAATGTTATTCAACCCCGTGGCCACCACGGCAATGGTCTTCAGCTCCGGGCAGGCCTCAAAGTGCTCGCGCCCAAGCACCACCTTGTTGACCAGCACCGTGTCAAAACCCTGGATTCTCTCCAGAACCTGCCCGGGGGCCGTGCGGTCATGGCAGGTCAATCCACCCGTCACCTGTTCAATCGGCGACAAGTCCACATCCCGGCCAAGGGTAAGGGCATCCAGAAAGACCGCGTTCATACTTTTCTCCTGTCTCAAGATTGGCAAAGAGTAAGCTAGACTGGGGAAAACCAGCAAATCACGGGAGGCACACCATGGAACATGAATTCTGGCATGAACGCTGGGCCAAAGAGCAAACCGGCTTCCACGAAGGCACCGTCAACCAATACCTGCGCGATCACTGGCCGGAGCTGGCCGGCACCGGAACCCAGGCCGTCTTCGTGCCCCTGTGCGGGAAAGCTCACGACATGTGGTGGCTGCACGACCGGGGCCACCCAGTCATCGGCGTAGAGCTGAGCGACATTGCTTGCAAGGATTTTTTCGGAGAAGCAGGCGAAAAAGCCAAGGTACACCCGGGTGAGCCCTTCACTACCTTCAAGCACGACGACCTGCAACTCTGGTGTGGCGATTTTTTCCAGCTGGTGCCGGATGATCTGAAGCATATACGTCTGGTTTACGACCGTGCTGCCCTGATCGCCCTGCCCCAGGACATGCGCAAAGGCTATGTTGACCACCTGACTGCGGTCATACCGGACGGCACGGAAATACTGCTGATCACCCTGGATTACGACAGTAACGAAATGAAAGGCCCTCCGTTCAACGTCAATGATGAAGAAGTCCACCGGCTTTATGGTGAAGACTACGACATTACCCAGGTGCTCAAGAAAGATATGGCCAGAGACAATCCATTCGCCAAACGCAGGGGCCTGCAGAACGGCGCCACAGAGAGCGTATTCAGACTGATCAAGAAGTAACAGGTTCAAGATCTGCCTCACCGGTCAGGCATCGGTGGGGCCATAACATAATTTAATGAACCTAATTTGAACCCCACCTGTCCAACCCCCGTACTCTGAACTAAGATCAGATTAAACAGGCCGGAACACTCCGGATAACGTAAAGCTGTTTATGAACACCATCCCATCAACCTACTAAACAGAGCACACCGCCGGGACCGGCGGCGTTACAGCAACGGGGACATTGCGTGAATTAAAGCAGCCTTATAACAAGCAAGAGTAAGCGAGGGGCATCTATGAGCATTCTGCAGCACTTCAAAGACCGGTATGCATCGACTCAGGAGGAAGAATATTCCCTTGAGGAATACCTGGAGATCTGCAAAAACGACCCAACAGCCTACAGCACCGCCGCTGAGCGAATGCTGATAGCCATCGGCGAGCCAGAACTGATCGACACCTCCCGTGACCCTCGCCTGTCACGCATTTTTTCCAACAAAGTCATCAAACGTTACCCCGAATTCTCTGAGTTTTACGGCATGGAAGAGGCCGTTGAAAACATCGTGTCGTTCTTCCGCCATGCAGCGCAGGGACTGGAAGAAAAGAAACAGATTCTTTATCTGCTCGGCCCCGTTGGCGGCGGCAAATCTTCTCTCGCAGAAAAGCTCAAAGCCCTGATGCAGAAGGTGCCGTTCTACGCCATCAAGGATTCGCCGTTGAACGAGAGCCCTTTGGGACTGTTTGACCCGGACGAAGACGGCCCGATTCTGGAAGAGGAATACGGCATCCCGGGCCGTTACCTGAAGAACATCATGTCACCCTGGGCGGTCAAACGGCTGCACGAATTCGGCGGTGACATCAGTCAGTTCCGGGTGGTGAAGCGCTACCCCTCTGTGCTCGATCAGATCGGCGTTTCCAAAACCGAGCCCGGAGACGATAACAACCAGGACATCTCTGCTCTGGTGGGCAAGGTCAACATCCGGATGCTGGAAGACTACTCCCAGGACGACCCCGATGCCTACAGCTTCAGCGGTGGCCTGTGCAAGGCTAACCAGGGTCTGATGGAGTTTGTGGAAATGTTCAAGGCACCCATCAAGGTGCTGCACCCACTGCTGACCGCGACCCAGGAAGGCAACTACAACACCACCGAAGGCATGGGGTCTGTACCCTTTGACGGCGTGATTCTGGCCCACTCCAACGAATCCGAGTGGCAGACCTTCCGCAACAACAAGCACAACGAGGCGTTCCTGGACCGGGTGTACATCGTCAAGGTGCCCTACTGTGTGCGGGTTACCGAAGAAATCGAAATCTACCGCAAACTGCTGAAAAGCAGCTCCCTGTCTGGCGCGCCCTGTGCCCCGGACACCCTGGACATGCTGGCTCAATTCTCAGTGCTGTCGCGCATCAAGGAGCCGGAAAACTCCAGCATCTTCTCCAAGATGAAGGTGTACGACGGCCAGAGCATCAAAGACACCGACCCGAAAGCCAAGTCCATCCAGGAATATCGTGATGCGGCAGGAGTGATGGAAGGCATGGACGGCTTGTCTACCCGTTTCGCCTTCAAGATTCTGTCAAAAGTGTTCAACTTTGACACCACCGAAATCGCTGCCAATCCGGTGCACCTGCTGTACGTGCTGGAGAAGCAGATCGAACAGGAGCAGTACGCCCCGGAAACCCAGGAGCGCTACCTGCGATTTATTAAAGAGTATCTTGCCCCCCACTACGTGCAGTTTATCGGCAAGGAAATCCAGACGGCCTACCTGGAAAGCTACAGCGAATACGGTCAGAACCTGTTCGACCGCTACGTGACCTATGCCGACCTGTGGATTCAGGACCAGGAATTCCGCGATCCGGAAACCGGAGAAATCCTCGACCGGGGCTCCATCAACGATGAGCTGGAGAAGATCGAGAAGCCCGCGGGCATCAGCAATCCCAAGGACTTCCGCAACGAAGTGGTTAACTTTGTGTTGCGGGCCCGAGCCAACAACCAGGGTCAGAATCCGAGCTGGCTCAGCTACGAGAAGCTACGCAGCGTGATCGAGAAAAAGATGTTCTCGAACACCGAAGACCTGCTGCCGGTCATCTCGTTCAATCCGAAAGCCAGCCAGGAAGACCAGAAGAAGCACAAGCAGTTTGTGGAACGCATGGTCGATCGTGGGTACACCGAGAAACAGGTCCGCTTGCTCGCCGAGTGGTATCTGCGTGTGCGTAAATCCCATTAACCGCCAGCGGGAGCAGTAGTATGGGTATGACCCACATCGTCGACCGGCGCCTGAACGGCAAGAACAAAAGCGCAGTAAACCGGGAACGGTTTCTGCGCAGGTACCGCCACCACATCAAAAAAGCGGTGTCTGAGGCCGTTCAGAAACGCTCCATTACTGATATTGAGCGGGGCGAGAAAGTCAGCATTCCGGCACGGGACATCCAGGAGCCTGTGTTTCATCACGGCCCGGGCGGGCGGCGTGAGGTAGTCCACCCCGGCAACCAGGAATGGGTCGCCGGCGACACCATCGCCAAACCCGAGGGCGGCGGTGGCCAGGGGCAAGGGCAAGGCCAGGCCAGCCCGGATGGCGAAGGCATGGACGAGTTCGCCTTCCAGATTACTCAGGAAGAGTTTCTGGAGTTTCTGTTTGATGATCTGGAATTACCCAATCTGGCCCGCAAGAAACTGAAAGATACCGAGGCCTTCAGCTACGTGCGGGCCGGCTTCACCAGTCAGGGCGTGCCGGCCAAGCTGGACGTGGTGCGCTCACTGCGGGGCGCTCATGCCCGCAGACTGGGCTTGGGCGGCGCCCGCAAAAAGAAAATCAGGGATCTGGAAAAGCAACTGGAGGCCTTGCAAACCGCCCCGGACGATCTGGACCCGGCGTTCAGCCACGAAGACCAGATCAAAGTGCTGGAAGAGGAGATTGCCCGGCTTAAAGCCAACGTTAAACGCATTCCTTTCATCGATGAAATCGACCTGCGTTACCGACAGCACCAGAAACAGCCCAAACCGGCCACCAGTGCCGTCATGTTTTGCCTGATGGACGTGTCTGGCTCCATGACCCAGATGCACAAAGACATCGCCAAGCGCTTTTTTATCCTGCTGTACCTGTTCCTGAAAAAGAACTACAAGAAGATCGAGGTGGTGTTCATTCGCCACCACACCAGCGCCAAGGAAGTGGACGAAGAAGAGTTTTTCTACTCACGGGAAACCGGCGGCACTATTGTCTCCAGCGCGCTGAAACTGATGCACCGTATCATTGACGCCCGCTACTCGCCGGCGGAGTGGAACATCTACGCCGCCCAGGCTTCCGACGGCGACAACTGGAATGACGACTCCCCGGTGTGCAGCAAACTGCTGGCCGACAGCATTTTGCCTCTGGTGCAGTACTACTCTTACATCGAGATTACGCCCCAGGACCACCAGATGCTCTGGTACGAATACGAGAAAATTCTGGAGCAGTTCCCCCAGAGTTTTGCCATGCAACAGATTGCCGACCCGGCGGATATCTATCCGGTGTTCCGACAGTTGTTCGAGAGGAAAGTGGCATGAGCAGCCTGATTGATCGCCCAAACGCACCGGAGAGCGAACATCCCAAGGCAGGAACGCCCATATCCACCGGCTCCGAATGGACTTTCGAGCTGATCCAGAAGTACGACGAAGAGATTGCCAAGTGCGCCGCCGAATTCGGACTGGACACCTACCCCAACCAGGTCGAAGTCATCACCGCTGAGCAGATGATGGACGCCTACAGCTCGGTGGGCATGCCGGTGGGCTATCACCACTGGTCCTTCGGCAAGCAGTTTTTGCAGACCTCCAAGGGATACCAGCGCGGGCAGATGGGGCTGGCCTACGAGATCGTGATCAACTCCAACCCCTGCATTGCCTATCTGATGGAAGAGAACACCCTGCCCATGCAGGCTCTGGTGATTGCTCACGCCAGCTATGGTCACAACTCGTTTTTCAAGGGCAACTACCTGTTCCGCACCTGGACCGACGCCAGCGCCATTATTGATTACCTGGTGTTTGCCCGGAACTATGTCTCCGAGTGTGAAGAACGCCACGGCGTGGATGCGGTCGAACAAATCCTCGACTCCTGCCATGCGCTGATGAACTATGGCGTGGACCGCTATAAGCGCCCCTCACCTATCTCAGCTGCCGAAGAGGTGCTGCGCCAGAAAGAACGGGAAGAATACCAGCAACGCAGGATCAACGACCTGTGGCGTACGATCCCGAAACCCGAGGAAGATGACGATCCGGTCAAGCGCAAGCCTCGCTTTCCTTCAGAGCCTCAGGAAAACCTGCTGTACTTCATAGAGAAGAACGCGCCGCTGCTGGAAACCTGGCAACGGGAGCTGGTACGGATTGTTCGCAAGCTCGCCCAGTATTTTTACCCGCAACGCCAGACCCAGGTGATGAACGAGGGCTGGGCCACCTTCTGGCACTACACCCTGCTGCACCGGATGTATGAGAAAGGCCTGGTCACCGACGGCTTCATGCTGGAATTCCTGCAAAGCCACACCGCGGTGGTTTACCAGCCCCCATTCAACAGCCCCTGGTATTCCGGCATCAACCCTTACACTCTGGGTTTCTGCATTTTCACCGATCTGCGCCGGATCTGTGAACATCCCACCGATGAAGACCGGGCCTGGTTCCCCGACATTGCCGGCAAAGACTGGCTCGAAACCCTGCACTTTGCCATGCGCAACTTCAAGGATGAGAGCTTTATCCAGCAGTTTCTATCACCAAAAGTGATGCGGGACCTCAGGCTGTTCGCCATTGAAAACGATGACCAGGAGGATCACTACGAGGTTACCGCCATTCATGACGAGCCTGGCTACCGCATTCTCAGAGAGAAGCTCGCACGCCAGTACAACCTCAGCTATCGGGAGCCCAATATTCAGGTATGGAATGTGGATGTGCGCGGCGACCGCTCGCTAACCCTGAGGCACATCCCGGTCGACCGGGTGCCTCTGGGCAAGGAAACCGATGAAGTGCTCCGGCACACGCACCGGCTTTGGGGGTTTGATGTGCACCTGGAAAGCGTCGACGACGGCACTGTGGTGGAAGAGCATCACTGCCCTCAACGGACCGAAGACTAGCCGCTCACGCCGAGGGGATAAGCACCTCTGCCTTGAGGCCACCGGCGGCGCTGTGCGTAAGGCTCAGTGTGCCGCCATAAAGGCCTGCCAGATCCTGCACAATGGCCAGGCCCAGGCCGGACCCTGAACGTGTCTCATCCAGGCGCGAACCCCGGCTCAAAGCCAGCTCAGCGTCTTCTTCCGACATCCCGGGGCCGTCGTCCTCGACCGTAATACACACCCCGTCCGGCTGGCCAGCCACCCTCAGAACAACACGGCTTTTCGCCCATTTCAGTGCATTTTCCAGTAAATTGCCGACGATTTCCTCAATATCCTGCTGCTCCACCCTTACCCTTAGAGCAGGGTCAACAGAAGATTCCAGGGTAATGTTCCGCCGCTTGGCCAGGGTGCGGAGAGCATCCAATACCGGCGCCAGTGCACTCTCCAGCACTATCCCGCCCCCCAGGGCGATCGGGCCCGCGGCCGAAGCCCGGGCAAGATGATGGCGAACGGCCTCGTTGATCCTTTGCAGCTCAACAGAAAACTCTTGTTTTTGCGACTCAGGCAGGCGCTCGGACAAGGTCGTTAACACCGTCACCGGCGTTTTCAGGGAGTGAGCCAGATTGCCGGCCGCCGTTCGACCCCGCTCAATCAGCGCCTGATCTCGCTCCATAACCAGATTGATGGTTCGCGCAAGGCTGGCAAGCTCCTCCGGCAGGCTTGTCTCCAGCGTGGCCCGGTCGCCAGCTTCTACCGCTTTCAGGCTGCGCTCGATCTTGCGCAGGGGTGCCAACCCCCAGACAACCTGCAACCAGACCAGCACCGACAGCAAAACACCCAGCGCCACCAGAGACACGAACAGCAGGGTCTGAAACCGCCGGATATCGGCTTCAAGACCCTCTGCCTCCGCCGCCAGCGAGATGGTCACCGGCTGCCTGATCGCGGTCAGCAAAACCTGCCGGGAGGCCACGATCAGCCGCTGGCCACGGGGGCCGTCAATGCGCTGGAAATTCAGCTCCCGGGTGTCTGGTACATCCAGCCGCTGGTCCCAGAGCGAGCGGGATGTCAGCACCCGTTCGGCTCCGGCGGTGGCCTGCCAGTACCAGCCGGAAAAAACCCGACTGAAGCGCGGGTCGACCAGTTCGCGCCGCAACGCCAGAGCATCGTCTTCGGCACTGTAATGCACGCTCGACACAACCGCGTCCAACAGCGATGCCAGTTGATTGTTGAATGAGGCTTCCATGGTCTGGCGAAAATTCCACGCGAGCATGCCCGCCGCCAGAGGCAGTAGCAGCATCAGCAATATCAGCGCAGAAACCGACATCCGGAGGGCAATGGGCCAGCGCTTCAATCGGTTCAGCATTCGCCTGTTTCACCGCTGTGATTCATTCGATAGCCCTGGCCGCGAACCGTCTCAATGGTTTCACTGCCCAGTTTTCGGCGAAGACGACTTACCTGGACATCAATCACGTTGGAATCCGGCTCCTGATCACCGTCGTAGACGTGTTCTGACAGCTCGGAGCGGCTGACAACCCGGGGAGATGCATGGATCAGATAAGACAACAGCCTGAACTCCTGGGCCGTGAGCGATACCGGCATGCCGGAGCAGGTTATTTGCCCGGCGTGGGTATCCAGTGCGATGTCCCCTACAGATATCACCGGGTGGGCATGGCCATGAGCACGGCGCACCAGAGCGCGCAGCCGGAACATAACCTCGGCGGTTTCAAAAGGTTTGGTCACGTAATCATCTGCGCCGGCGGAAAACCCGGCCGCTTTATCCGACCAGCGTTCACGGGCGGTCAGTATCAGAACAGGCAGCTCAATGCCCTGCTGTCGCCAGGAACTCAACCATTGCACGCCACTGCCATCCGGCAAACCCAGGTCCAGCACAACCGCATCAAACTGCTCGGTGGTCACCAGGTAATCCGCCGTTTTACCGTCATCGGCCAGGGTCACCAACACTCCGGCGCTCTCCAGCGACTGCTTTAAATTACGCGCCAGCGCCACATCGTCTTCTACCAGCAGTATTTTCATCGACGCTCCATATCACGGAGGTTGCGGCCTTCAATTTCCAGAATTTCGCCAGTGGCGGCATCTATCTCAAATTCGGCACGCTGTCCCTGGGGGCCCAGCAGTTCTATTTCATAGATCAGCCGGCCGTCCTCTCGCTCAATATCCACATCGATGACCTCGCCTATCCAATCTTTGGCCAGCGCATCGAGAATTTCAGACAGCGATTTAATCCGGCCTTGCTGAACATCCTGATGCAGCTGGCGCCAGTCGACATCATCATCTGCCAGCGCGTGATTAAACCCGATGCTGCCAACAGCGAGGAGCAAAGACATTAGTGCCCAGCCCGCTACGTACCGGAAGCGAGTTAACCAGGTCGTATCAGAAAACAGTCGTACATTCATAATGACAAAGTGTGTCAGAGCCCGGATGAACAGAACATGAATGAAGCGCTCACGCTCCTGCAAGATAGCATTGTTTAGTATGGCCACATGCTGAGCAATCGCCTCAGCAAGGTTCCGAAACAACCTTATACTGAAGCAAAAGGAGAATGCCATGAAAAAGCTCATTACAACGGCCCTGCTATCCACTCTTGCCATTAGCCCGTTAGCAATGGCGTCTGGGACACTTGATGAAGCAGAAAAAGCCATCGCCGCTGGCTCAGACTACGGCATCACCCATTTCCGCAGCGTTGAGCTGGACGATGACAACGAGATGGAAGTGGAAGGCTGGATTGAAGACGGCTGGTATGTCGAAATCGACTTCGACAGAAACGGCAACATCGAGAAAGAGAAACGCCAGAAGCGGGGCGGCCAGCCCTGGGGCATCAGCGCCGACGACCTGCGCGGCTACCTTGATGTTGCTCGTGATAATGGTATGACCATGCTGGAAGAAATCGACGTCAAGTCAGATGGCTACGTTGAAGTGGAAGGTGATGACGAGGGCGGACGCGAACTGGAAATCGAGTTCCGCCTGGGCGAGATGACGCCCATTCAGATCGATCGGGATAACTGAGTGCCAGTAAAGGGGGGCTGATAGACAGCCCCCCTTTACTATCAGCCACGGACCGATGGCAGGCCGGACAGCGCCATGGCCAGTTCCTGATCATCATACTCGTGATCGCTGAGCTCACCGGCAAAGTAGGAGGTGTAGGCGACCATATCGAAGTGGCCGTGACCACACAGGTTAAAAAGAATGACCTCTTCCTTGCCCTCACGCTTACAGCGCAACGCTTCGTCAATGGCGCCTTTGACCGCATGGTTGGCTTCTGGCGCCGGCACGATGCCTTCATTTCGGGCAAACAGCACGCCCGCCTCAAAGCATTCACGCTGGGTGTAAGACACCGCTTCGAACAGGCCAAGCTCTTTGGCGTGAGACACCATGGGCGCCATGCCGTGGTAACGCAGACCACCGGCGTGGAAACCGGGTGGTGTAAAGCCGGAACCAAGGGTATGCATCTTGGTCAGCGGTGTCATCTGGGCCGTGTCGCCATAGTCATAAGCGTACTTGCCCCGGGTCAGCGTCGGGCAGGCAGAAGGCTCTACCGCGACAATTCGGGGGTTCTCGCCACCGCGCAGGGCGTGGCCAATGAACGGGAAAGCAATGCCTGCAAAGTTTGATCCGCCACCAGTGCAGCCGACGATCACATCCGGCCAGCAATCAGCCATTTCCATCTGCTTCATGCTCTCCAACCCGATCACGGTCTGGTGCAGGAGCACATGGTTCAACACCGAACCCAGGGCATACTTGGTTTTCGGGTCTTTGACCGCCAGCTCTACCGCCTCAGAAATGGCAATACCCAGACTACCGGTGTGGTCCGGATTCTCCGCCAGTACCTTGCGACCGAATTCCGTGAGGTTGGACGGCGAAGCCACGCAGTTGGCGCCATAGGTTTCCATGACCGCCCGCCGGTAAGGTTTCTGGTCGTAGGAAACCCGCACCTGGAAGACGGTGACGTCCATATCGAACAGGGAGCCGGCAAATGACAGTGACGTGCCCCACTGGCCTGCACCGGTTTCGGTGGTGAGGGTGCGAATACCGGCCTCACGATTGAAGAATGCCTGGGGTATAGCGGAGTTGGGCTTGTGGCTACCGGCGGGGCTTCCGCCCTCGTATTTGTAAAAAATCTTCGCCGGGGTACCCAGAGCTTTTTCAAGCCGGTGGGCACGGAACATCGGCGCCGGCCGCCACATGCGGTACACATCACGCACGGGATCAGGGATTTCCACCTCCCGCTCAGTGGTCACTTCTTGCTCAATCAACGCCTGGGGGAACAAAGGCTCGAGATCTGCCGGCCCAACAGGCTGCTGGGTGACCGGGTGCAACACCGCAGGCAGGGGCTTGGCAAAATCCGCCTGCAGGTTGTACCAGTACTTCGGCATCTGGTCTTCTTCAAGGAGAAACTTGGTTTGCATGGTGTCGACTACCCTGGGTTATTCTTCTTTGGGAGCCTCAGAATACCCACTCAAGGCCCGCGTAGAAAGTTCTTCCGGCGCCGGGTTCGAAGTAGCCCCTGTCCTCGATAGGCCGGTTTGCGTTTGCATTGATACGCACGTTGCTGAAGTAATCCTCGTCGAGCATGTTGCGAACGCCGGCATAGAGATTGAGCGTCTGATTACCCAGGCGCACGGAGTCACCGGCGCGGGCGCCCAGCAACCAGTAATCGCTTACCTTGGTCTGGTTGCTGTTCTCGGCATAAAAGCTGCCAACGTACTGCCACTCCAGCGCCGCGAACCGTCCAGCCATGCCTCGCCACTCCAGTTCAGACACCCAGAGCGTGCCGGGCAGGCCGGGGATGTCATTGCCGTCAGCCTCATTGCCCTGTTCGTCTGTGAAGTCGCGCAGCTCATAGTCCGCCAGAGTCAGTGCCGTGGTCACCCGCCAGGCGTATGAGATATCCCAATCCATGCCCAGCTCAACGCCATTGCGTCGGGTTTCGCCGGCATTTTCGTAGAAGGTGCGGCCGTCCAACTCGTAGGGCAGGATTTCATCCCTAACCCGGATGGAAAACAAAGCCAGGTCATAGCTGAGCGAGTTACCCCACAAGCCGCGAACACCAACCTCGCGGTTCAACGCCGTTTGCGGCTCCACCTCCGGGTTAAAACCACCGGCACCAGAGGGGTTGGCAAACTCGGTAAAGGTGGGTGACTCGAATGCCGTGCCAAGGGTGGCGTATACTTGATGCCGGGGCGCCAGGCGATAGCTCAGGCCAACCACGCCGCTGACTTCCCGGAACGTCCGGCTGCCGGAATCGTCTCCGTCCTCAAGCCGGTCATCATCAACCGACAGGCGCAGATGATCCCAGCGGGTCCCGAGTGAAAAATTCAACCGATCCGTCAGCGCCAGATCCCCTTGGGCGAATACAGCCATATTTGTCGCGTTCTGGGTTTCTGCCTGGGTTTGCCCGGTAATCTCGCCCAGGGGTGATACCTGGTAGCGCCGACGGTCATCCGACTGCCGATGGACATCCGCGCCGGTTACCCAGGTCAAAGGTCGCCCGGCCAGCTCGGAACCTTGCTGGTACTGGGAACTGATTCCGTAAAAATGGCGGTCGTAGGCCACTCGGCTGGCGCCGGGAAAAGGCAACTGCTGGGCGAAATCCCGATGGCTGTAAAAGGTGTTCACGGTCACCTCACCGGGCAATACGGCGGCGTCCTGATACTGCAGCCCCAGGGTTTGCTGATTCACCGTCTGACCGCTATCCAGGCGCTTGGCCATGAAGGTGGCCTGGTTTGGGTCTTCCTCTACCTGGGCCAGGGTCAGACCGCCCGGGTCCTGGGCTTTCGGGTTATGCAAGGCGTTGAAGGTGGCAGTCAGCTCACGCTCCGAATCCAGCTCGTGGGAAATACGGGCGTTGAACAGACCTTTTTCAGCTTCGCTCTGTTCCCGGTGGCCGTTTACATTCACCCAGGACAGCGTTGCGATGGCACTGGTGTCGCCGCGAGCACCATTGCCCTGAATGGCCGCCTTGCGGTAATCATCGCTGCCGCCATCAAGGCGCAGCCGGGCACCAGGGGGCAAATCATCGCCACGGGCCGTGGTGATATCCAGCACACCACCGGCGGCATTGCCATACTGCACCGAGGACGGGCCCCGAATTACCTCAATGCGCTGAGCGGAATCCAGGTCGATGGCATCAATCTGCGACTGGCCATCCGGCAGGGTATAGGGAATGCCGTCTACCTGAATGCGGATACCGCGAATACCGAAGGGCGCGCGAGCCCCGAAACCCCGGGTCGACAGTCGCAGATTCTGGGCGAAGTTGTAACGGTTCTGGAAGAAAAGCCCAGGCACGGTATTGAGGGATTCGTCCAGTTGCAAGCGCTGCTGGCCCTGACGGATGGCGGGGGCGTCCACTACGCTGACCGCCGCGGGGGTATCGTAAAGGTCACGAGCCAGGCGAGGTGAGGTCACTTCCAGAACGACTTCGCCGATCACTTCACCCTCGTCCGCAACCTGCGCCACCAACTTGCTCGTCGGCATCATTCCCGACACAACGGCGAACACAATCACCAACCGCCGTGAGTAACCATGCCCCTGGGCTTTCTCTTCCACTCCACCACTCCCCTGCCATCAGTTGCATGATACGCACCAGCCACGAAGCCGATCACATCCGCGCAGACCTGAGCATAACGACTAAGCCGGAGACTGAATACCCAACAATAGTTGGAATATTGTGCTCCCAAAGGCTGGCAGGTACGTCACCATCATCAGTGTAGTGCCCATGACCAGCACCGGGAGAATGAAGCGGAAATTGCGCTGCCAGAAGGTACCATACAGGCTCTCCGGCGATGTGGGCACACCCACCACCTGACGGGTCAGCAAATGGTTGAGCGCCACCGGCGGAGTCAGATACCCCATTTCAAATGCCAGCACGGTCATCACCCAGAAGTGAAGTGGATCGATTCCATTGTTCAGGGCGATGGGTGCCAGCGTGGCGTTTACCAACAGTACCGCGCCATAGGGGTCCATGATCATGCCAATAAACACCAGCAAGCCCATCAGCAGCGTGAGTGTCAGCCATACCGACCCCAGTTGTTCAGGGAACAACTCGAGCAGGCCCGAACGCTCGATCAGGCCGCCGACACTGACGGACAGCGCCATCAACATCAGCAGCGCACCGATCAGGGCACTGGATTCACGGGTAGCGCGCAACACAGCGGGCGAAAAGCCGCTTGCCAACGGACCACGGGCATCCTCCGGCAAATCATCAGCGTCAGGGTCCGGTGACCTGAGCACACAACGCTCGAACGCCAGCACCAGCAGCAAAATCAACGGCAGAATGGCTGGCGCAGAGAACTCATCCAGCCCCCGATCCAGCAGTAGATTCCACAGCAGGATCACGCCCGCGAAAATGGCTACATAAGGCAGAAGCGGCACCAACGCACGCAGCATGCCGGGCACCGCCTCCCGCAAAGGCGCGATTTTTCCTTTCGACGGTCCGCCGATCAGGAACACATAAATGGCGTAAACCGACGCGGTCAACAGCAATACCCTGGCGCCGGCGCTGAACATTTCGTCGGTGGTCACACTGTTGTTGAGGGTGGCAACGATGACCACCAGCAGACAGGGACGCAGCATGGTCCCCATGGAGCCGGAGATCGCCGTGGTCGCCAGCGCCAGTTGCTCCGATGTACCCGCGCGCCGAAGTTCCCGGTAAAGCGTGAGGCCGGCCGCCAGAATAAAGATCCCGGACGCGCCGCTATACGCAGTGGGCAAGGCGGTGAGCAGAAGCACCGCCACCCCGAGCCATTTCGGAGGCAACCGCCAGGGTCGCAGAACATCGAATACCTTCCTGGGAAGATGGGTGCGCGCCAGCAACATACCCACCCACACGTAGAGCCCGAGGTTGAGGAACAATGCCGATAACTCCGCCATCATGGTGAGGTAGACGGCAATACCGTGGTAGAAGCCGTGAAACGCAAACTGGATGGAGGCAGAAATACACATGAAGCTGTAGAGAGGCACGCTCAGCATGGCCCGAGACCAGCTTCTGCCCACAGGCAGGTCATCCCTCCGCTGGCGCAGCTGCCAGAGGGAAATCAGGGTGAGCGAACCAAAACCCGCCACCCAGATATCGTGCATGAACAGATGAGCCAGGGCCATGCCGGCCTCTGCCTGGGCCAGTTCCTGTTGCCGATAAAGCCAGGTAGAGGCGGTCAGTAACCCGTTGGCCACCAATTGGGAAACCGTGGCAACCCGATCATCCAGACGGCTTTCTACAGGGCGGAGGGCAATGTGCTGGCGCCCCAGGGTTGCGGCCGCTGCACAGAACAGCAGCATCAGCCCCAGCAGCACCCGACGATTTCCGGTTACCAGCAGAACGGCCTGAGACAGCCCTGTCTCTATCAGAACGAAAGCCTGAACCCCCGGACCATTGAGCGACTGTAAGCGTTCCCAATTAGCAAGACGACTCTCGCAGGCGCGGGATGCGGCCAACACCGAAGCGCGGACCTGTTCACGGTCAATCTGGTCGCCGAACACATCGGCAAATGGGTCGGCAGATCTTTCCGCCTTTTTAACCGCAACCGCCAGGTCTACGGCCGCTTCTTCATCGCTCACGACCTGGCAACCCGGCGCGCTGGTCCGGTCGATCACCCGCAGGTTGAAGTAGTCGGGCCAGGTTTCCCCGCCGATTTCCAGTATCCGTGAGTGCAGGGTTTCGCCTACCGAGGCCAACAACGTCAGTACAAGAATGGCCAGCATCGGCACGCTGGCCAGGGTCATTGACCAGGTGCGACTGGCGGATACCGGGGTGGTACGAGACTCGGTGGTCATGGCTTACTCCACCGGATTACTGCATTCCTCCCGGCTACCATCAGCGCGGCACCGGATCTTGCGCTGCAGGGTCAACATGTCCCCGCTGTAGTAGCCTTGCTCACGCAATTCCAGCCGCGCCGCCTGCATCATGGCATCGTATTCCCGACGATCATCAGCGGGAATTCTGATCCACCACTTGTCCGGCACCTTTTCCTCTTCCATCCGGACACGGCTGATGATTTCATCGGACCCTTGGAAAAAAGCCTCTCGCACAAGCTGAGCCAGTTCGTTGGAGATGACTTCGGCGCGGCCAATCAGCTGCATGGTGATATGGGTCAACGGCAGGTCGATAATGCCACCGTCCGGCTCCAGCCCCTTGTGCAGCTCCAATACCTCATAGGCTGCCAGCGGTGCTGCCAGCACGTCGACCACCCCGGTATTGAACATATTGGGGGCATTAACAATGTCAGCGACCACCGGTGTTGCCCCCACCCCGGAAATCATCTCCGCCTGGGTAGGATCGTAATCCAGCACCACCACTCGCTTGCCGGATGCCTTTGCCAGGGTATTGATACTGCGGTCGTTCACAAACACATGGGCGGCGCCTGCTGGAGCAATACCCATCACCACATAACCGTTGCTCACCATGCGATCCGCACTGCGGGGATCGGCCATCAGCTGCAAGCCCAACTGCATTTGCTCGTGATCCGGGAAGCCGCCAATCGAATCCAGGGTGCCGGTGTATTGATTGAACAATCGCGCACGCAGCCCACTCATCAGGGCGGCGTCGCAGGTACCGGATTTGAGCTCTTCTACCATCACCGATTCGCTGGTGTATGGCACCATCTCTACGTTGATACCGTACTGAAGAATTCTGTGCCGCTGATCCTGGGCTGCGCCATAAATAGGGCCGGAGCGCCCAAAGATATCCCAGACACATACCCGGTAGCTCCGGTCTGGATCGGGCTGCAGGCCGGTCAATTCCTGCATGGCGTTGATACGCTGTTCCAGGGGAAGGCTCTGGTCATAAACCTTCGCCCGCAAGTCTTCGTTGGCCCAGGTCAGAACCGGGAGGCAGGACATCGCGAAGGTGGTCGCCAGTAAAAGACACCGGGTGATCCAGTGGCAGGAAGGGGGCGTTCGAAGGGCAAGAGGCATCATTATTGTTATCCTGAGCTGAAAATCTTTGTACTCAGGGTAACAGTGATGTCTTCATGCCCGTCTGTCTTTGGTGGCAGCGAGGGGCTGGCAGATCTGTCAATCGACTGACCGGGAGGCGGCCTGCATGTTGGATTTGGGAATGATGCTGCGGCCATACATCGCCAGCAAGAACCCGATCGGGAACATCAGCACGCCATAGACCGCAGCCGGTATCGACATGGCGCTGGACTCCAGCAGGGTCAGCGTCACCATCAAGCCGATGGTGCCGTTCTTCACACCCAGTTCGACCGCCACGGCCAGCGACTCGCGCTGGGTCAGACCCTGCCATCACGCCCGGCCAACAGCCCCAGCGCAATACCGATCGACATTCAGCATGATGGTGGATGGCCCCGCCTGTTTGAGCAGGTCCCAGAGCTGATCCCGCACTCCGAAAATGAGAGCCACAATCAGCACCGCCAATACCACACCACCAAAAATACTCACGACACTCTCGGCCTTTTTGGCCAACTCAGGTTTGCGGGTGCGCACAAACATTCCGATCGCAACAGGAAACAATACGATGCCAACCAGCATTCCGATGGTCTTGCCCACTGGCAGGGAAATATTTTCTTCCGTGCCCATAAAATGTTGCAGGGCCAGGTTGGCAAAAAGAGGCAGAGTGAGAATCGTAATCAGGCTGGCCGTGACCGTCAGAACAATAGACAACGCAATGTTGCCCCGGGCCAGCAATACGAACAAGTTGGACGTCGTACCGCCGGGGCAGGCGGCAATAATCACCAGCCCGACGGCAATCGCGGGGGAGACTGAAAAGATATAGGCCAAAGCGAAGGCCACCAACGGCATCAGAACAATCTGGGCAATCGTACCCACCACGATGCCGCGAGGATAAACCGCCACCTGCCGGAAATCCCGGGCAGTCAGGGTCATCCCGATACCGATCATGATGATGAAAAGCGCCACCGGCAAACCGGCCGAGATCAGCGGGCTGGATTCCACAAAGCCTCCAAAATTCATTGTTATTCGTTATTTAACAGGCAGAAATTAGCACACTACCAGACAGATCTGCAGCGCAGGATGGCTACATTATGTAACTGTAAAACCTTGAAAAAGCGCCCCACAATAGTTCGTGGTTTTGATCGTCTGTTTGCTCAGTAATCCGTATACTTGCAAGTAACAATCAAAATACGACCGACTGGCGGAGAACAACAAGGAATGAAACGTCTCGCAACCTTGGACGCATCCTGGCTCGCTGTGGAATCTGAAGATACCCCGATGCACGTGGGTACCCTACAGATTTTTTCATTGCCGGATGGCGCACCGGAAACGTTTCTGCGGGATATGGTATCCCGCATGAAAGAAGCAGGTGACGTTGCAGCCCCCTGGGGATACAAACTGGCCTGGTCCGGTTTCCTGGGACGCCTGGTTGCACCGGCCTGGAAAATCGATAAGGACATCGATCTCGATTATCACGTCAGACATTCTGCCCTGCCCCGCCCGGGCGGTGAGCGGGAACTGGGCATCCTGGTGTCGCGACTGCATTCCAATCCACTGGATTTTGCTCGCCCCCTGTGGGAGTGCCATGTGATTGAAGGGCTCGAGAACAACCGGTTTGCCCTCTACACCAAAATGCACCACTCAATGATCGATGGCATCAGTGGCGTACGTTTGATGCAGCGGGTGCTGACCACAGACCCTGAGCGCAGAAACATGCTGCCACCCTGGACTGTGCGCCCGGAGCGCCGCCGGGGCAGCAAAACCGATAAAGAAGCCAGCGTCCCTGCCGCGGTGTCTCAAGCGATGGATGCCCTCAAGCTGCAGGCGGATATGGCGCCCCGGCTCTGGCAGGCCGGCAATCGCCTGCTGCACTCGGTACGGCATCCGGAGGACGGCCTGACCGCGCCCTTCACCGGCCCTGTCTCCATCCTCAACCACCGGGTGACCGGGCAACGCCGGTTTGCCACCCAGCATTACCAACTCGACCGGTTGAAGAACCTGGCTCATGCTTCCGGCGGGTCGCTGAATGACATTGTGCTGTATCTTTGCGGTACCGCTTTAAGGCGTTTTCTGCAGGAACAGGACAGCGTGCCCGAGATCCCTCTGACGGCGGGCATTCCTGTAAATATCCGCCCTGCCGACGACGAAGGCACCGGCACTCAGATCAGCTTTATGATTGCCTCGCTGGCCACCGATGAAGCCGACCCACTGAACCGATTGCAACAGATCAAGTCTTCTACCCGGCGTGCCAAAGAACACCTGTCCAAACTGCCCCGCAGCGCGCTGACCCAGTACACCATGTTGCTGATGTCGCCTTACATCCTGCAGTTGATGTCTGGCCTTGGCGGCCGCATGCGGCCGGTATTCAACGTCACCATCTCTAACGTGCCGGGGCCGGAAAGAACCCTCTACTATGAAGGCGCCAGACTGGAAGCCACCTACCCGGTGTCGCTGATTGCTCATGGCGGCGCGCTAAACATCACCTGCCTGAGCTATGACGGCTCCCTGAACTTCGGCTTTACCGGCTGCAGGGACACCCTGCCCAGCATGCAGAAACTCGCTGTCTATACCGGCGAGGCTCTGGATGAGCTTGAGCACCTGATCCTGCCACCAAAACCCCGGAAAACCCGGGCGAAAAAAGCCACCAAATAATCTCTGTTTCAGGCGCTGCTGCTGTTCCAGTGGGCAGCGCCGACAAACACCATCTGCAGGAAGCGCGTCGTGCGTTTGCGCACCTGGCCCACCTGATAGTCGTCATCTTCTGAAACGCTAAGCAAGTCAGTCAGACTGAACGCCACCGTGCGCACGACCAGATCGCAGGTGAGATCCAGATCGGCGTCGCTGAGATGCTCCACCAACCGAAGCCGTCGTAAATCGTTGGCCAGTTCACTGGCAAAGAATCGCATCTCACTGCGAATCCCCTCCTGCACTGCCCGGCCTCTCACCGGCCAATCCCTGAGCCATAAACAGAAAGAAACTGCGATTGGCCTGAGCGTGAGCCACGAAAATACCTACCGATTCTTCAATCAGCTTGTCTGCCTGCAGCACATTTGCTCGAGCCTCGCGCATCATCCGCCGCAACACCAGCCCCAGCTCATCGACTAACTGCAAGCCGAGATCATCCACGCTGCGGAAGTGTCGATAGAACGAGGTAGGCACCACGCCAGCCTGTCGGGTGATTTCCCGAATCCCCAAGCTGGCGAAATGTCGTCCTTTGCCCACCAGGGCCAGGGCTGCATTCATCAGCTTCTCGCGGGTTTCGCCCGGTCTGCGTCTTTGTTGTTCTGCCATTGAGTTGTCCGTACCACGTTTATCCGGTTCACAAGTGTACACATTAGACCGAAGAAAAGTCCTGCCAGCTTGTCATTTTGAGCCAACACAGAAACAAAGATTGTTGAAAACAGGATTGCTGTGTACAGTCGTACACATAAGTGAACACTTGTACACATCACCACAGACAAGTAGCAACAGATTCGGAGAAAACATCATGCTGGCACGCATTTCAAATACCAAAGCATTCCACTGGCTGGGCCGGCAGTTAATGAACCGGGACAACCCGGCCGCCTGGCTTGATCCATTGGCTGAAACCCTCAATCCTATGTGGGTACAAGAGTACACACCAGCGCGGGTTGATCGCATTATTGCAGAGACCGGCGACACCAAAACCTTTGTACTGACACCGGCCAAAGCGCTGGACCGGCTTTCAGGCGGGGCAGCATGTGAACATCTGTACCGATGTAAACGGCGTTCGTCGAACCCGAACCTTCAGTTTGTCCAGTTCACCTCTGCTTTGGGAGATTCAGGGGCAGATCACGCTGACCATCAAGCGCCTGCCCGGCGGTCTGGTAACCAACTGGATGCACGACTCGCTGGAAGAAGGCGATGTGATCGGCCTGACCGAAGCCTTTGGTGACTTCCAGATTCCGCAGCCTGCCAAACCCGTGCTTTATATTGCCGGTGGCAGTGGCATCACGCCGATTCTAAGCCAGCTGGAGACCATGGCCGCCGAAAACTATCGCGCATCGGTTGCCCTGCTCTACTTCGTGCGCACCCAGGATGATGTGATCGCCCGGGAAGCCCTGACCGCACTGGCCGCCCGCTGGCCCGCGCTGTCACTGACAATCATCGCAACCCATGAGGGCGAAGCACCCCGCTACCTGAAGGACAGCGACCTGACGCCGGTAACCGGCCTGAAAGTACGGGAAGTGTACCTGTGTGGCCCGAAGGGCCTGATGGACCTGGCCAATGATCTGCTGAGCCAGCGCGGCGTGAAAGAGCAACAGATCCACAGCACTTTTTTTGCCCCCCCGGCACAGGCACAACTGAACAGCGACCAGCTTGGCGGCGAAGTCACCTTTACCACCAGCAATCTGAAAGTGGGTTCCGAGGGCGACGCCAACCTGCTGGAAATCGCCGAAGCCGCCGGCCTGAAACCACAGCATGGCTGCCGCATGGGCATTTGCCATCAGTGCAGTTGCCGCAAAACCAGTGGCACCGTAGTTAACCGCCTCACCGGCAAAGTATCCGGCCCCGGTGAAGAGACCGTGCAACTGTGTGTTTCAGTCCCTCAGGGCCCGGTCGCCCTGAACGTATAAACCAAAATTCAATACTGCGACCAAACGGGTCGTAAGGAGCGCATCATGAAAAAACTCAACGAAGAGCAATTGAACGAATTGCAGAACGATCTGGACGCCATCCGGGATGAAGTGCTGGCCGACCTTGGTGAGCGTGATGCCAACTACATCCGCAAGATAGTGCGCCTGCACCGTACGCTGGAAATCGGCGGCCGGGTGATGATGCCCTTTGGCTTTATTCCCCCGGTGTTTGTGGCCGCGACTGCCAGCCTGGGCATTGCCAAGATTCTGGAGAACATGGAGATCGGCCACAATGTGATGCATGGCCAGTACGACTGGATGAACGACCCCAGCCTGAATTCTCAAACCTACGAATGGGATACCGCCTGCTCCAGCGAATCCTGGCGCCGAACCCACAACTATGAACACCACACCTATACCAACATCATTGGTAAAGACCGGGATTACGGTTATGCGGTGTTGCGCCTGAGTGACGACGAGCGCTGGAAACCCTGGCATTCCCTGCAATTTATTAACTACGTCCTGCTCAGCACCCTGTTCCAGTGGGGTGTCGGCCTGCACGAACTGGAAACGGAGAAGCTAACTCGTCGTGAGATCCGTTTGCGCGACAAGATACCGTTCCTGAAAGACTTTGCCCGCAAGGGTGGCCGCCAGGCGTTCAAGGATTACGTGTTCTTTCCCGTGCTTACCTTGCCGGTGGCACCGATTGTTCTGGCAGGTAACGTGGGCGCCAACCTGATCCGGAACCTGTGGGCGTCAACCGTGATTTTCTGCGGGCACTTCACCCAGGATGCGGAAACGTTCAGCGAAGAAGAGTGCGAAGGCGAGAGCAAAGGCCACTGGTACTTGCGCCAGTTGACGGGCTCATCCAACTTTACCGGTGGCAAATGGTTGCATGTGCTGAGCGGCCACCTGAGCTATCAGGTTGAACACCACGTGTTCCCGGACCTGCCAGCACACCGTTACCCGGAAATCTCGAAGAAGGTACAGGCCGTGTGTAAAAAACACGACATTCCCTACAATACCGGCACCTTCGCAAAGCAATACGGCACCGTGCTGAGCCGCATTGCCCGCTACTCCCTGCCAGATGCCCTGAGAACCCGCCTGGAGGGCAAGCGCGAGCTTCAGGCGATCTGAAGCAAGCGCACCAACTGCGGCCGATGATGATCCTGGATCACATCGGCCAATGTGTAGTTGTCGAGCGTATCCAGAAAGGCCTTCAGCGCCTGGTTGAACATGCCTTTCAGGCCACATACCGACGTGATCTTGCAGGCATTCTTCGTTGAGAAACATTCAACGATGCTGAGATCCTGTTCGGTTTCACGAACCAGCACACCAATGTTGATCTCATTCGGGGCCATGTGCAGTCGCATTCCGCCTTTTTGCCGCGAATGGTCTCGATGTAGCCCTTCTTGTTGAGCTGATGCACAACCTTCATCAAGTGGTTTTTCGAGATTTCGTAGCTGTCGGCAATTTCCTGGATAGTGGCCAGCCGATCACCCTGTTCAGCCAGATAAATCAGAACCCTGAGCGAATAGTCGGTATAGCGGGTGATGTGCATTCAATACTCCAAAAATGTAAGAAATCGTCAACGGGACGGCCTCGTGAGCAAATACCCGGCAACACTCAGCAAAAACAGCCCCGAAACAGTCAACACAAACACTGGCGAGCCCAGCCAGACCAGCATGGTCCAGCTCAGAACCATCATGCTGCAAGCCAGCACCTTCGCCGTTGCGGGTATCGCCCTTCTGTGCCGCCACTGCACAATGGCAGGGCCAAATTTAGGGTGATCTTCCAGCCATAACGCGAACGCTGGAGAGCCCTTACTGGCAAAATAAGCGGCAAGCAGAACAAACGGCGTGGTCGGCAACAATGGAAGTATCACTCCCACTGCAGCTATACCGAGAGATATATACGCAAGAATTCGGAAACCGGTTTTACCGGTTTGTGCTTCTGTGCTGCGGGCTTGGCGACTGTTCATAACTGCATCTATTCTACCTTGTTTTCGCGATCCAAATCACACCACCATTACATTCATTAAAAATACACCTTATAGAGAAAAGAATCCATCGCTATAGAGAAGTCGCTGGAGAGATTACCGCGCGATAGGTATCGGAATAGCACGCAAGTTTTGCCATACTTGGTCTACACTTACGCTACTGCGTTGAGACAGGACCGCATTCCCATGCCACAGACCAGACTGACAGACCGATTTGGCCGCACCGTAAACTATGTGCGCCTATCGGTGACTGACCGCTGCGATTTCCGTTGCGTGTACTGCATGGCCGAAGAAATGACCTTTCTGCCCCGCCAGCAGGTGTTGACCCTGGAAGAAATCGCCAGGATCGCCCGCAACTTTGTCAGCCTTGGCACCGAGAAGATCCGGCTGACCGGCGGCGAGCCGCTGGTCCGCAAAGATATTCTGGATCTGGTCACGGAGATTGGCACCTACGGTTTACGGGATTTCGCCATGACCACCAATGGCAGTCAGTTGCCGGTAATGGCCGAGAAACTGCGCAAGGCGGGCCTGCATCGCCTTAACATCAGTCTGGATTCACTGGACCGGGACAAGTTCCGCAACATTACCCGTACCGGCAATCTGGATCAGGTGCTTGAGGGCATTGATGCGGCCAGGGACGCTGGCTTTCGGGGCATCAAGTTGAATACGGTGGTAATGAAGGGCCGTAACGATGAGGAAATTCCGGAGCTGATCGAGTTTGCCCGGGCCAAGCAGGTGGATATCACCTTTATTGAGGAGATGCCGCTGGGTGAGATTTCTGAGCATGATCGCGGTTTGGCGTTGTGTACCAGCGATGAGGTGCGCGAGCTGATTAGCGAGCATCATGAGTTGATTGAGGCTACAGAGAATTCTGGCGGGCCGGCTCGTTATTATCGGATGCCCGACAGTTCAATTCGTGTCGGGTTTATTTCACCGCATTCCCATAACTTTTGTTCGACCTGTAACCGGGTTCGGGTAACGGTGGAGGGGCGGTTGTTGCTGTGTCTGGGCAATGAGCATTCGGTGGATTTGATGCGAGTGCTTCGGAGCCATCCTGTGACGGACGATAAGCTGCGGCAAACCATTATCGATGCGATGGATCTGAAGCCGGAGCGGCATCATTTTTCTGCTGATGGGGATGTTGAGATTCTTCGGTTTATGAATATGACCGGCGGTTGATCTCGTTCGTTTACGTCTGGCCCCTTCGGGTTTCGCGATAGCGATCTGGTGAGGGGGAGTCTTTAAAACGCTAACTTTCGATTGGCTATCCTTGCCAATCCACTAACCCCCAAATAATCACGTAAAGCGGCTTTAGTGGTCCAGGTGCCCGCTATGGTTTTCTGCCGTTGAATGGTCAGCATTCATGTCTTCGTGCTCACCCATACCGTCCATCCCATGCATCGCCATGCCGGCGTTCAGGTGGTCCAGGGTGATGTCGGCGAAGGCCAGTACCTGGCCGCCGTATTCTGCAGCGAAGTCGCTGGCTTCGGTTTCGGTTTCAAAAGACGCCAGGGTTGGGCCCATGGCCCCAGTGCGGTTGGAGCCGGCCACGTAGAAGGCTTCACGGGCGTCGATCAGGTGGGTGTCGTCCGGATGGTCCCAGTGGGTTTGCGCCATGTTGTGGACGTAGAGGGTGTGGTCGCGGTTGACGTTTTCGGGCTGCAGGAACCAGGCGAACATGTCTTTGGTTGAGCAGAATTTACGGGTGTGCTGTTCGCGTTCGGTGAACAGTTGCCCTTTTGGCCCCGGGAAGCCGGTGATGGCCATGCCGCAGACGTGGCATTCGTCGCCGGATTCAAAATGGACGGGGTCGGGTTTGGCCAGGGTTTGTGGTTCATCGCCGGAGCAGCCTGCCAGGGCAATGGCAGCCAATGCGACGATGAGCCATATGTTGATGGTACGAGTCATGTTCTGGGTTCTCCGGTGGTCAGATTCTGCGATTTTTGAACAGTAACAGGGCGCCGGCCAGTGGAAGGGCGCACCAGAGGATCAGGCCCAGCCACAGGCCGCGGGCGCCGATGGGCAGATCGGAGCCCAGGCTGAGTACGCCGCTGAGCTGGGCACTGTCACCGAAGGCGACGATGTTGAGCAGGCGGTAGATGTCGGTGGGGTTAAGCATGAGCAGCCAGGGCAGCAGTTCCGGGTTGAGTTTGCCTTCGCTGGCCACCAGGGTGCCCAGCAGCATCAGGTCAAAGATCAACACGAAAAAGAACCAGATCGCCAGGGCCATGCCCGCGGCGACCGGTTTTTCGCTGACACGAACACTGACCAGATACGCCAGGGCGATAAAGCCCCAGCCCAGCAGGATGGTGGAGCCGATGAATCGGCCCATGGCCAGGGCTAACGCGTTGACCGCGACATCCTCAACCAACAGCGCTATGGCCACGCCGGCCACGCCAAAACCGATCAGGGTGGCCAGGGCGAGGGTCAGTCCATGGCCCAGGAATTTCCCCAGCAGCAGCTGGCTTTTACTGAGCGGGTAGGTCATTAACAGCAGCAAGGTGCCGCCCTCTTCTTCGCCAACGATGGCATCGTAGGCGAGCAACAGCGCGATCAGCGGTATCAGAAATATGCCGAGACTGGCCAGGCTGGCGATGGTGGCCGGGGTGGAGGCGTAACCTACCTGGCCAGAGGCGGCGGCGCCGAACCAGGCTATGCCGAGTGCCAGGGTGGCAAATACCAGACTGATTGCGACGATCCAACGGTTGCGGAAGCTGTCGCTGAGTTCTTTACGGGCAATGGTCCAGATCGCGTTCATTGGCTGCCTCCCCGGTGGGCCAGGCCACCAGAACCGATAAAGTGAACGTAGATATCTTCCAGACTGGGCTGGTGTATGCCCAGATCCGCCACTTCGCCGGAACGCATCAAAGCCTGGATTAGTGTCATCTTTTCCTCTGGCCGCACATCCACCAACAACCGGCCGTTGTCACTTTTGATCATCAGGCCTGCATTCGAGCCAGTACCATCAATCACCTTTTCCAGTGCAGCCAGACCGTTGGCGGGTTCCAGCGTGAGAGAGACCGGCATATTGGCCTGTCGGCGCAGGGCCGGCAGATCACCCGCGGCTTTCAGGGCGCCGTCGGTAAGAATGGCAGCGCGATCGATATAGGGTTCAACGCCCGGCAACACGTGGGAGCAAAGCACAATGCCCGCGCCTTCATCCCGCAGGCGCCGCAACAACCGATACAGATCCGCCGTGGCAACCGGGTCCAGGCCTACGGTGGGTTCGTCCAGCATCAGCAGTTTCGGCTTACCCAGCAATGCCTGTGCAAGACCCAGGCGCTGGCGCATGCCTTTGGAATAGGTTTTGGTGCGGGCATCCATGGCGTCGTCCAGCCCCACCTGTTCCAGCAACGCCGGCACCTGCTTAAGCGATGCGCCTTTGAGCCGGGCAAAGTGGCTGAGAATTTCCCGACCGGTCAGCTGTGGGTAGAACATCACGTTCTCCGGCAAGTAACCAATGTGCTGGCTGACCTGCGGATCGCCCGCCGCACCGCCCAACACCGACAATTTGCCCTCGCTCGGCTTCATCAACCCCAGAATCAGCTTGATCGAGGTGGTCTTGCCGGCGCCGTTGTGGCCAAACAGCCCAAGAATCTCGCCCGGCTCCAGCCGCAGATCCACTCCGTGCAGCACTGTTGCCTTGGCATAACGGTGGCTGACATTCTCCAGTCGAAAACAGTTCATCGGCGCTCCGATTGCAGGTGTTCAGGAATTCGCATCAAAGGATGGGGATCGCTCACCCCGGCAGACTTCACCACAGGAAACGCCTCTTGCACCCAGCGCAAGGTGTCCACCGCCGGGCTGAACATCAGCACCCGGGCCTCCGGATATTTCCACAGCAAGCGGTCGACATTGTCGTTGGGCTCATAAGCCACATCGCCCAAACCATCCTGGTTACGGTCCCAACCCAGATAATCACTCCAGAAATTGCCCCGCCCATCCTTCGCCCAGGACTGGGTGCGGGTAGCCACATACTTGACCTGGCGCTCGTTGTTCACAAAGGCATTATCAAACACCTCGTTCTGCTCTGAACCGGCGGTCAGATGAATGCCGATGTTGCTGTTGGCAAACAGGTTGCCCTCGAAGGTGTTGTACAGGGAGTTGTAGATGAAAACCGCCTTACCCTCACCCCCGGAGATCATGACACCGCCGGTCTGGCCCTGAGACACCCCGGTCACCACATTGCCCGTCAGGGTGGAGTTGGTGATGAAATTCATCAGAATCCCGTAATTCTCATCATTCTCCGACCGGTTATTCACCACCGTCAGGTACTTGCTCTGCATCAGGGCATAACCCGTGCGGGTGCCGCGGGTGACATTACCCTCCAGCAAATTGCGCATCGAATACATGTAATGAATGCCGTAACGCAGGTCCGTCATCACGTTCTTGCGGATCTCGTTATTATTGGCAGTCTCGATGTAGATGCCGTCCCGGGTCTGACTGACGTCGTTGCCCTCGATCAACGCCCCGGTGGTGTTGAACAGGTGAATCCCGTTGCCCCGATCCTGCGAGCGCAGGCTGAGCTCACCGCGAATCACATTGCCTTTCACCGTCACATCCGGCGTCGCATCCAACCAAACCCCAAACGCCGGCCCCTGCAACCGGTTGTTCTCAACCACCGCGCCGCGCGCCTCCCGAGCGACAAACACCCCGGCATCCAGCTCATTCAGATCCTGCCCCCAGTTGCGCACCTCACACCCGGAAAACGACACCCCCTCCGCCAGAATCTCCACCGTATTCCCCTGCCCGGCACCGTCAATCACCGTACCCTGCGCACAAGACACAGACACCCCGGGTACCCGAATAACGAACGGCGAAAGCGGTTCCGAAGGAAGCTCAAACAACGCCCCGGGCTCCAGGGCATCCAGCTGATCTTGCAGGTTGGCACTTGCGGTCAGCGAAATCAGAGCGACTGACAGGGCCACTCCATAACGCAAAAGTCGATACATCAAATGCTCTCTATGGTTGATAAATAACCCGTGTACATCGCAATCTCAGACAACACACGGGGAAACTCTTCAAATCTGCAGCTCCCAGAGGGCTGCACAATGCCGGGCAAATCAATGGGAGGGGCCTTTCCAAAACCTTGCGAAGCCATGGATGGCGAAGCAGAGCGTACAAGGACGTATCCACAGCGTGTTTTGGAAAGGCCCCTCCCATTGGTTTGCTTCACCGCAACCAACAGGCTGGGGCCCCAAATAAGGGACCCCGAACCAAACAACAGAAGGTCAGGCCTTCTCGACCAACATGCGACCACCCATCTCCATATGCAGCGCATGGCAGAACCAGTTGCAGTAATACCAGTACACGCCAGGCTTACCGGCCGTAAAGGTCACAGACGCCGTCTGCTGCGGGCTCACCTCCATACTCACGCCATGGTTCACCATACAGAAACCGTGAGTCACATCCTCGATGGAGTCCAGGTTGGTCACAATCACCGTAACCTCATCACCCTCCTTCACCTTGAACTCCAACAACCCGAACTGAGGCGCAATCGAGGTCATGTACACCCGCACCTTGTTGCCATCGCGGATCACCTTGCTGTCAGACTCAAGGGTAATCCCGTCCTTATCGGCCTGGGCACGGGTAGGTGCGAAAAAGGCATCGTTGCGATCCCAGATTTTCTTGGGCCGAATCTGATCACGGCGCACCAGAATGCAGTCGTGAGGCTCCGCAAATGCCGGGCCATCGTGAACCAGCTTCATCTCCTCACCGGAAATATCAATCAGCTGATCGTTCTCCGGATGCAGCGGGCCAACGGGCAGGAAGCGATCCTTCGAGAACTTCGACAACACCACCAGCCACTTGCCATCGGCATCCCGCGACTCTGTCAAAGACGCATGGTTGTGGCCCGGCTGATAGTGCACATCCAGCTTCTGACGGATGTAATTAACGTTCTCACCGTTGTAGTGCTTGATGGCATCAGCAATGTTCCACTTAACCACCTGGCTATCGATAAACAGCGTGGTGTAGGCATTACCACGACCGTCGTAGGTGGTGTGCAGAGGCCCAAGGCCCAGCTCCGGCTCGGCAACAATCGGATCGCGATCGCTGATCTTGTCATCGAACAGGTCGTCCAGCCGGGCGATTTCGATGATCGATACTGTCGGCGACAGCTTACCGGCGGCAATGAAGTACTGGCCATCAGGAGACGTGTTCAGGCCGTGCGGATTCTTCGGCACCGGAATGTAGCGGGTCAACTGGGAGCCTTTACGCCCGTCAACCACCGGCACGTCTGAGTCACCGAGGGTCTTGAAGTTACCAGCCTTCACTGCCGCTTCAATACGTTCGACATTGAATACCACTACCCAGTCACGATCGTTACGCATGGTGCCGGCCAGATCGATGGCTTTTTCAGAGTTGTAACAAGTCGAGGCCGCGTACTTGCCGGTGAAGTCGGCGTCGGTGTTGTCCAGGTTGCCGTCAACAATCACCTGCCAGGACACTTCCATGGTTTCCGCGTCCACTGCGGTGAACATGGTGTAGCTGTTCTCAAGACTGTAATCGCTGCCATCGTTCGGATGAGGGATCACAAATTCGGCGTTACAGAAGACATAGTTGGTGCGGGGCACCTTCTGCAGTCGCAGGCCGTGAATCGCCTGTACGTTCGGGATGTGGGTGACCTTATCCGTTTTGAAGATATCCAGACGGATACGGGCTATGCGGCTGTTAGCCTTGTCATTGATGAACAGGTACTTGCCGTCGTAACGCCCGTCTTCCATCGACACGTGCGGGTGATGGCAATCGCCGTTCGGGTACAGCTTGTCCCGGCCCAGAATTTCCTTACTTTCGTCGGTAATGCCCCACCCCGTGGCAGAGTCGACGTTGAATACGGGAATCCGCATCAGTTCACGCATGGAAGGCACGCCCAACACGCGCACCTCGCCCTGGTGGCCACCGCTCCAGAATCCGTAGTATTCATCCAGCTCGCCTGGTCCCACATGTGCGTTGTTGCGGGCCTCCTGAGCGGCCGCCGCAAATGACTCACGGGTCATCAGCGTGGTGCCAAGCCCGGTCGCACCGGCAACACCTGCCACCGCGGCAGCGCCCATGAAACGACGGCGGCTCAGGCCAACCTCTGGCGACTCTTTGCTCAGATCATCTTTCTTAGTCATAGCTCTAACTCCGTTATCGGTTATGGCGGTTTTCGCTTTTCATGCTTTTTTTATGGGTACTGCTCAAGGCACCTGCGTCACGGGGATTTCCTCCGGGTGGCCCGGTGCGTTGTGACCACGGCGCTTGCCCCGACGCTTCACGATCAAAGGCGGGCACTTGTGGTCATCGAAATAGGTCATCTGGCAATCCAGGCAGTAATGGCATTCCATGTAATTGATGTGCCCGTCCGGGTGAATGGCCTGGACCTCACACTCGTGGTCGCACAGGCGGCAGGGGTTACCACACTCTTTGCGGCGTTTGAGCCAGTCGAACACCCTCAGCTTTGTGGGTAGCGCCAGCGCGGCGCCCAGGGGGCACAGGTAACGGCAATAGACTTTGCGAGTGAAGAGGTTCACCACCAGCAGCAATACGGCGTAGGTCACGAATGGCCAGGTACGGTCGAAGTGCAGCGTGATGGCGGTTTTGAAGGGCTCAACCTCGGCCATTTTCTCAGCGGTCGCCAGGGAGTCGAGCGAGACGCCGAACAGCACCAGCAGGATGATGTATTTGATCGCCCATAAGCGCTCATGCCAGGTAAAAGGCACCGTGTATTGGGGTACTTTCAACTTGCGGGCGATCTCGTTGATCAATTCCTGCAAGGCACCAAAAGGGCACAGCCAGCCGCAATAGACGGCCCGACCCCAGAGCAGCACAATCCCGGCCACCACTGACCAGAGCACAAACAGCATCGGGTCGATCAGGAAGGTCTCCCACTGGAACCCGCTGATCAGGCTGTTCACAAAGGTCAGCACGTTGACGATGGAGAGTTGACCAAGGGCGTACCAGCCGATAAAGAACAGGGTGTAGGTCAGAAAGGCATGACGGATCCAGCGCATCATGCGCGGCTTTTTCACCAGCCAGTCCTGGAAAAACAGGATGAACAGCAGAACGCCAACACCCAGCCCCAGCACCACAATCTGGAACTGTTTTTTGTACCAGACCTGAACCCACAGAGGCTGCTCTTCCAGCCACTCCTCCTGAGTCAGCTCCGGTTCGGCGCGGGTGTAGTACTGATCTGGTAACTGGTATTCCAACGGGAACACCGCAAACTCGCTGTCCAGCGGACCGGTCTGGCGCTTGACGGTCAGCTCCAGGGACCAGGGCTCACCGGGGTCGAAGTTGTATTGCTGACGGATGATGAAGATCGCCATCTCTGGCAGGCGCGGCATGTCGCCCAGATACACATCGCTCAGGCGGTAGTAATCCAGATCACGAAAGTTGAAGGTGTCGCCGAACTGGCGAATCTGCAGGCGATCAAAGATACCGCCACGAACATAACCCGAACCACGGAAGGAATAAGAGCCGGTTGCCAGCACGGCGATGGCATGTTCACCTTCTTTCAGCTCCGAGGTCAGCCACTGGTATTGGCGCTCACCCAGAAGGTTACGACCAATGGTGGGGGCATCCAGATAGGCGGCGTACAAATCGATCAGGGGGTCATCGCGCTGATCGGGCGCAGCGGTTTCATAGCCCTCTGCCGGCCCACCGGCAAAAGCATCGTCCACCTGTCCCCGGGTCAGTAGCATCCGGCGGATCGACCCGTCACCGGTCAGCTCCGTCCACGAACGTTTACGAAAAGCGTCTTTGGTAACCTCTGCCCTGGGCGGACGTTTGCCAAGGCCTGCGCTCTCGACCAGTCCCAGCTCACCACCAATCCGGTGGGCGGTTCGCATGATGACTTCGTTAATCACCATTACAGTGACGGTGGCACCAGACAAACCGTCGACGGCAATGCGGCGCTCAGACGACTTACCGCCCACCGTGACTCGCTGATCGGCTTTGAGGCCCGCGTATTGATCAGTGAACTCGTGCATCTTGATTTCGGGGATGCCGATCAGCAGGATCGGTTCATCATGATGAATAACCCTCGCACCTTTGATCTCGCCCTCGGTGTCGAGCACGACCATGGCGTTCAGAGGCTTGCCGGAATAGGCCGGAGTTTGCACAAAATCCAGGGTCTGGTAACCGAAGCCCACCAGTTCGTCACCGGCGTACAGCTCCTGAATGGCGCGATTGTCCTCGTGCGGCTGGAAGCTGGTCACGGAAGGCATGGCAATCTGTATCACCTGGCGAGCGCCAACGGGCTCATACTCACTCAATGGCTGGGCGCTGGCTGACGCGGCACTGGCTAAGGCCATCAATGCGATAAAAACCAAACGAATTCCGCTAAACACTCAAACCCCCTGGTCGCCTGTCCCGATAGAACATGGCTTTAAAAAAGGGCCCGGAGGGCCCGAAAAGGTCACTGACTGAGAGCCATCAGCCGCTGAGGATCCGCAATAAACAGCTTGCTGCGATTGACCCTCACCAGACCACTGGCTTTGAGGTCCGCCAGGATGCGGGAGAAGGTTTCCGGCTGCATGGCCAGGCGCGAGGCAACCAGGCACTTGGGCAGTGGCAGTTCAACTTCACCGCTCTCACGGGCCCCGTTTGGCAATAGATCGATCAGATAGCGAATCAGACGATCCCGAGCGCTTTGAATGGTCATGATTTCCAGATCGTGGAAACGGGTGACTGCGCGTATGGCGTAGTGGCGAAGAGCAGCCTGGGCGTACTCCGGGTGCTGACTGAGCAACTCCTGGTAAACCTTCACGGGGATCATCAACACTTCGCTGGTTTTGAGTGCCTCTGCGTAGCAGGCGTACCGGGGCGGATCGGCGTAGATCATGACCTCAGCGAAGCAGTCCCCGGGGGCGATACTGTCGAGGGTTCGGTCGATGCCGGAGGAGTCCAGCCGGTAGAGCCGCAGTCGTCCCGAGATAACGAAGAAAAAATGGTGAGCCGGCATGTCCTGGCGGTACAGGAGTTGGTGGTGGCTCAGGCGCAAGTGTCGGGATTGATGGATCAGGTGATCAAGATCACTGGCTCTAAGGCTGCTGAACATGGCGTGGCTGCGAAGGGTTTCCAAGCCATCGGTTTGATCCAGTGCATTGCTGACGGCGACTAGGACAGGTTTGTTATGTTGGTTGTCGACACTTTGTGTCATGGCCATGGGTGTATCCCCCGCGCATATTCATGCATGTGTAATCTTGTTTTAGATAGTAGGAGGATACATGTGGAAAATCGCTCCCCCGATGGAGGTATAAAGCGAGTTCTTGTTGAGTAGTTGAGTTAAGTCAATTAACCGATCTACCGGGTTTCGCCCTGGTCGCTGTCAAATCGCTCGAGCTTCTGGCTGAGAAGGTTTTTTCGCTCCTGTTGGCGGGCGTCATAAGCAAACAGGACAAGGTTGCCGCCAAGCAGTGCAAACAGGATCATGAACACTGCGGTCCGCACCCCAAGCCACTGGTTCACCGCACCAAAAAGCACCGGCAACACAAACGCAATGGAGCAAGCAGCGACCAGCAATAGCCCGGCGAACAGCGCCGCGTCGGAACGGTTTGCCAGGATTACCATGCGCTGAAGGCTGCCCATGGCGCAGCCCATAGCGACACCCAATACCACGATCAGCCCTCGCTCAACGGTAAGCGGTAACGCGAACTCAATAACAATGATGGATTCAATACTGTCTATGGCGAGGGTCATTGGAGGGTATGACAGGACGAACAGCGCAACCAGGCACATAAACAGCGCGCGACTGGCCACGACTGAACTGCCAAACCGGTCTGACAAAGCTCCCCCCGCGATCTGGGCCAACGCTCCGGGAATAACGAACCATTGCGCCATTCGAGCACCGGCATCCAACTGGAGCTGGAACTGAGCTGACAGAAAATCCGGCAGCCAAAGAGCCAAGGCAAAGAAACTGCCTGCAACGACGCCAAAGTACACACTCAGGTACAAGGAGCGGCCACTGCGCAGAAGAGCACTTGCCCTGGCTTGTGAGAACGGTTGCATCGGGTTCCCGCCGGGGGGCTCGGGGTCGGTCAGCATCAGCAATAACGCGATCACCAACAACAGCACAATCAGATAGGCCAGAGGCACACCCTGCCAGGCGAAGGCATTATGGAACAACGGCACCAGATAATAGGTAAAACCGGCACCGGTAACCCCGGCCCCAAATACTCCCAGCACCAATCCCAACCGTCTGGCATCACAATGACTGACAACGAACTGTATGCCTGCACTGTAAAAGCCCCCGGCCAGACCCAGCCCGCCGGCAACCGCCAGATAGCCATAGTAGGTATTTACAGCTAGCAGCAAGGCCATGCACATGGCCAGCCCTGAAAGGCACCAGAGCATGACAAAGCGGGCTCCATAACGCTGGGCGGCAAGCCCGGCCGGTATCGCCAGCAAGGCACTGACGGCCATCGGCATGGCCAGCAACACGCCAAACTGCAGATTGGACAGCGCCAGCTCTGCTCGCAAGTGCACGCCCGCAACGGCAAACAGAGTCCAGCAGCCAGCGGCGATAACAAACCCGGTCAACGCCAGCGGTATAATCACCGCCAGCGAATCCCGTGTGTCGTCACCCTGCTCTGCTTGCTGCTCCATGTCACCACCCCGTAAAGGTAACTTTTAGTTTCATCTTTTGCCCATGGCAGGGTCAAAAGCTATGATGGCTTATCAACCATTGGGGTAATTGACTATCCTCAAGGAGGTATCAGTAAATGGGACCTTGCACCATAATCTGGTGAGTCAGGCTATTTCTCCGATAATATCCAGGCAGAATGTATCAAATGAGATCAAGAAGCCCCCTCGTTAACCGGCTTGCCGTGGTCATTGGCGCCATTGTGCTGACAGCCATTGTCAGCATGTCGACCACTCTGGCGGTTTCCAGCAGCATTGAAGGCAACGCGACGGCCATCAACCTGGCGGGAGCTCTTCGTATGGGCGCATTTCAACTGATCGCCCGATCTGCGACCGACGATGTCAGTAATGGGCACGCCTCGGTCGCCGATCGCATTGCCAACTACCATCGCCGGCTGCAGAACATCTCCATTCTGCGCTCCGTGCCAAAAACCTCTGACCATCCTCTGGCCCAGCAGTACCAGCGGGTGACCAGCACCTGGGAATCCGAGCTGCGACCTGCCATTGAAAGCCACCAGCCCGGCACCCGGATCACCAACGCGATGGTGGTGGCGGTTGAAGACTACATTGCGGAGGTGAATACACTGGTCACCATGCTGGAGCATCGCACTGAGGCTCGCATTGACCTGCTGCACCTGATTCAGATCATCAGCCTGGTGTTCTCAATACTGATTGTGATCGCGCTGTTTTTTGACCTGAAGAACCGGGTACTTCGGCCATTGCGCAAACTGGTCAGCATCGCCAGTGCCGTCGGCAACCAGGACTTTTCTCGCAAAGCCAATCTGAAAGGGTCAGATGAATTGGCAACGCTGGGCTCGGCCTTTGACCAGATGTCCAGCGAGTTGGCACTGACCTACAACGAGCTTGAAAGCAAAGCCCGGCAAAAGACCGAGGAGCTGGAAATCAGTCATCAGGCGCTGCAGGTGATGCACGCTGCCAGCCGGGGATTGTTTGCCAATCATGATCTGTGCAGCGGCGCCATACCCATGCTTCAGGAGCTTGAACAGCTCCTGGGCATTGGCCCTATCCGGCTGTTCCTGCATGACAAGGAGTCGGCCGAACCCGTAGAAGCCATTACCACCGCAACCGACAAGCGCCCCTTTTACTGCCGGGATCACCACTGCAATGCCTGCCTTGTGACGCCCGAGGTTTACGATGCAATGCCTCTGGAGAATAACGATGGGCGCCGTTTGCTATTGCCCATTCGAACACCCGGGCAGCTGCTGGGCACCCTGGAGGTCTGGTACCCGTCGGAAAAAGGCTTGTCGGCCACCGCCCGTCGTCTGCTTGAAACCCTGACCGACCAGCTGGCCACGGCCATTTTCCTGGAAAAACAGATCACCGAAGAACAACAAATGACCCTGGCGGAGGAGCGCACCGTCATCGCCCGGGAATTGCACGACTCACTCGCGCAGTCCCTGTCGTATCTCAAGATGCAGGTCACCCGGCTGCGGCGACTGAACATTGCCGGCGAACAAAAGCCCATCCACGATGACATACTGGATGAACTCAGCAATGGCCTGAACAGTGCCTATCGTCAGCTGAGAGAACTGCTGGCGACATTCCGGCTGAAGCTCGACACCCCGGACCTGGCCACGGCATTGCGCAAAACGATTGATGAGTTCTCCGACAGACTGGGCAAGCCGGTGGTATTTGAGTACAACCTGCCGCCACAAACCCTGTCGCCCAATGAAGAAATCCATACCCTGCAGATTATCCGTGAAGGGTTGGCCAACGCCGTTAAACATGCTGACGCCACCGATATTGCCGTCAGAGTCCTGTTTGAATCACCCCAGGTCAGAGCCAGCATCCGCGATAATGGCAAAGGCCTGCCCGGCGGCGATCAACCGGTAAACCACTATGGTCTTGTCATCATGCAAGACCGGGCCCGCACACTGGGCGGCAAGGTCCTGGTCGACAACCGGGACGAAGGCGGCGTAGAAGTCGCGTTAACATTTGTGCCCAAAAGCCGTAACCTGATTCCCTCAGAATCGTCAACGGCCTGAACTGCAAACCAATACCAATGAGAATGAATATGGCTGAAGCACCCGCAAGCATCCTGCTGATCGATGACCACCCCCTGCTCCGTCAGGGCATCAAGCAGCTGATTGGTCTGGAAGACGATATGGCCGTTATCGGGGAGGCGAGCAACGCCGCCGATGGCATCAAGCTGGCGCTCGAAACCGAACCGGATCTGATTCTGATGGACCTGAACATGCCCGAAATGGACGGCATTCAGGCACTGAGAAAGCTGCGGGAACAGAACATCAGTTCGCGCATTGTCATGTTCACCGTCTCCGATCAGGAAGACGACGTGGTCGCTGCGCTGCAGGCCGGTGCCGACGGTTACCTGCTGAAAGACATGGAACCCGAAGACATGATCACCCAGCTGCACCAGGCCGCCGTCGGCAAGATGGTGATCAGTGACCGGCTAACCACTCTGCTGGCCCAGGCCTTACGCTCCAACAAACCCCAGCGGGCGTCACGCCCGAATTACGACAGCCTGACGCCCCGGGAAAAAGACATTCTGAAACTGATATCTGAAGGGTTATCAAACAAGATGATCGGTCGCAAGCTGGACATCAGCGACGGTACGGTGAAGGTTCACGTCAAACATTTGCTGAAGAAAATGAACCTGCGTTCGCGGGTTGAGGTGGCCGTCTGGGCGGTTGAAGAAGGCCTGCACAAGAGCTGAGTTATATCAAACCACTACCACTGATATTGCTTTACTCTGGGCCGGTTGCTGACCACCCGGAGTAGAGCATGGTGTTTTCATTACCTACCACCGCAATCCTGAACAATCCTTTGTTGGCACAATCGCTTGCCGTTGCCAGGCAATGCTTGCCCTCTCCCGCCCCTCTGCTGGAGGCCATCAATCGCCAGATCCCCGTGCCATTCAAACAGTTGATTGCCGAAGCCCCGCTAAACCGGCTGTTTGCAGAGGCTATCGCCGACGGCGAGTTCGACGACTTTGAAGGCAGACGGGTACGACTGGAAATCAACGGCGGCCAGCCAGGTATCACCATCGGTTTCTGGACCAAACGGCTGCGGGTAGTGGATGGGCCGGGAGAGGCGACCATCCGGGGCTCGCTGATGGCGTTCAAGATCCTGGCCGAACGCCAACAGGACCCCGACCAACTGTTCTTTCAGCGACGACTGGTGATTGAGGGGGATACCGAGCTGGGGCTGGGAATCAAGAATCTGCTGGACAGTCTGGAATGGGATCTTCACTGGCGACGCTTGCTGATCTGATCATAGCGCCGCCAGCGCCGTTACGATAACAGCTCCTGCTCCATCCCCGGCTTGCCGTACCAATACCCATTGCACGGCGGCGCTTCCACCAACTGCAGCGGGTCAGTGGCTGGCATTTCCCCCCGGCGTACCTGGTCAAAGCGTTTGACCACTTGATCCATACCAATGTGTTCCGGGCTCAGGCGCACGGTGCTTACGCCCATCCGTGTCATCTCCGGCAGCTCCCGCATCAGGTCATAGCGGGAACCAGACAGCGTAGAAATGCCGTTCAGGCGAAACAGCTCCTGGCGTTCCCGGGAGCGCAGTTCCATTCCGTCCGGGTGCTCCAGGCAGCGGAACTCGCAGTTGTCTTTCGGCAGGTTGTAATGGCGGGCCGTGAAGCAGCGGGACGACCAGGCCAGAGGCAGGAAACCCCAGGAGAAAACTTCTGCCGGCAAATCCAGTCCTTCGGCCTTTAGCTCGTTGATCAGTTGCGCCAGGGTTTCCTTGCCCAATTCCACCGGCAGGTTCCAGCCCTGCAACCCCTGTCTGGCCAGGACTTTCAGGGTGGCGGTGTTGTAGATGTTCATGGCGGGGCCGGTAACAAAGGGAATCTTGTTGCGGATGGCCACCTGCAGGGCGCTCTGATCGTTTGCCTCCACCAGGAATTCATCCTGTTCGCAGAACCTGCGCAGGCGGCGCAGGTCGGCTTCGGATTCAATCAGCGTGAGGGTAGAAAGCACCACGTTCTTGCCACAGGCTTTCAGATCCCGCGCCAGCTCCAGCCAGTCATCCGGCTTGAGCTCACGGCGACGGGAACAGACCACCTCACCCAGGTAAATGGTATCTACCGGCCATTCAGCGGCCTTGGCGTAGAAATCGAACACGGACTGCCTGGACCAGAACCACAGAATCGGGCCAAGGGATAATTTCATCATAAACCGTTGAACCTCATTTCCACTTGCGATGATAGGCGCCAATGGTGGTCAGGCCACCCTCGGAGAGCCCGGCCAGCGTCTTGTTCCACTGACTCTCTACGGAGAACATCCCGGGCGTTGCGTGCAGCCGATCCAGCGCCTGCCGCCAGGTGCGGGCAACGTCGGCAATGTAGGCGGGGCTGCGTTGGCGGCCTTCGATCTTCACCGCGCTGATGCCCAGTGCTTTGAGCTCTGGCAGCAGGTCCAGGGTGTTGAGGCTGACCGGCTCTTCAATGGCGTGATAGACCATGCCCTCCACCTCAAAGCGGCCCTTGCACAGGGTTGGATAACCCGCGGATTCACCGGGGCCATAACGGTCAATCAACACGTTGTTCAGACGGGATTCGAGGCCTTGCGGGGTGTCCTGCCAGCGAACAGCTTTGGCAGGCGAGCAGGCGCCACGGGTATTCGGGGACTCATCGGTGAGGTAAGACGATAGATAGCAACGGCCCTCAGCCATGATGCACAGGCTGCCGAAGGCAAAGACTTCCAGTTCCACCGGGCTTTGTTTGGCGACGCTCCGCACCTGATCAATAGAGAGCACCCGGGGCAATACCGCCCGGCGGATATCAAAGTTGTCCTTGTAAAAAGAGAGGGCTTCGTGACTGGTAGCAGAACCCTGCACAGACAAATGGCGAGGAGTATCCGGATATTTGTTGGCGGCGTAGTCCAGCAGGCCCATGTCGGCGAGGATGATGGCATCCACGCCCAGATTGGCGGCGCGGTCGACAGCTCCCTTCCACTGCTCCCAGCCGTCCGGTTGTGGGTAGGTATTGATTGCGCAAAATACCCGGCTGCCTTTGGCGTGGGCATATTCAATGCCCTCACCGGCGCGAGTCTCATTGAAGTTCAGGCCGGCAAACTGGCGGGCGTTGGTGCTGTCGCGGAAACCAAAATAGACCGCATCGGCGCCGTTATCGACGGCGGTTTTCAGAGCGGGAAGACTACCCGCGGGGCAGACGAGTTCCATGGCATTCTCCAATGCAAGGGTGGCGCTACCATAACGCCACTTTCACAGGGCATGCCTTGACCTTTGTCACCATGCGAATCAAAAGCTTACAAACTTCGACCACGAATCACCCGCAGCAGTATGACCACAATCGCGACCACCAACAGAATGTGAATAAAGCCTCCCATGGAATAGGAGGTAACCAAGCCCAGGGCCCAAAGTATCAACAGTATGACGGCAATTGTTTCCAGCATGACAGCATGCTCCTGTTAGGCCCAGCGCCAAACCGCGAGATCTGGACTCGTGGTCTGGGCGGGCTGACCAACCTTAACTTTTACCGAAAAACTCTTTCACCTGCTTCTCGGCTTCTTCCCGGGTAACGGCATAACGTTCCTGAACCAGACCCGCCAGTTTCTCCTGGCGGCCTTCTGCTTCGAGAAGTTCATCCTCCGTCAACTTGCCCCAGGTCATTTTTGCTTTTCCGACCTGTTGCTTCCATTTGCCTTTCATTTCATCCGCATTGAACATACTCATGAGCATCCCCTCCTCTGGTTATGGTGATGGGTACAGCGCCAGACTAGCCCCAAGCCCTGGTCTGGTCTGTTCGCTGGCACACCAAAGGCTGGCTATATCACTGAAGAGGTATTCATCGCACTACTACCTACACCTGAGATTAATTGATTAAAGTCAGACAACTAACATTCCTTTACAGCAACTTACAGAGCTGAAACTACCTCTACACCTACCCCAACTTGTGAATATCCCCAACTGCTACACTTGCCCACAATGGACGAATAAATTCAGTGAAGGGGACCTTCCATGTCATTCATCAACAACCTCTCCATGCGCGGAAAGCTCATCACCCTGGTGTTGCCGGCATTGTTGGTTATCGTTTTCTTTGCCACTTTCAGCATCAGTCGTAACGCGGACGACCTCAACAACATGCGCCAATTACAGGCCATGGTGAATCTGGCAGAGCTTGGAGATCCACTGATCGAGTCTTTGCAAAAGGAACGGGGCCGCTCGGCTGTTGTGCTGTCGAGCGCAGCGGGCTCCAGTGGCGAGCAACAGACAAAGCGGGAACTGGCTTCCCAACGACAGGACACAGACCAAAGCCTGCGGACCTACCGCAACGGACTTCAGGCACTGGTGTCTGACACTGATTTTGACCGCGCGATCAAGGCCAGCATTGAGCGCCTTGAGCAACAGCTGTCTGGCCTTGGCAGGCTCCGCCAGGATATCGACAACCGCAACATCAACAGTGCCGAATCTGCCAGCCAGTACACCACGATGATCATGGAAATGGTTGAGCGGGTACCCCTTCTGGTGCGCCGCTCCACCGACGCCGACCTGAGCCGCCAGATCAACGGCTATTTTGCGCTGGCCGAAGCCGCGGAAATGGCCGGGCGGGAGCGCGCCAATGGCGCGGCACTCATTCGATCCGGTGACTTTGACCTGCCGACTCTCGGGCGGGTAACCGGCATGAGCGGTCAGCAGGACGCCTATCTGAATGCGGCTGTCAGCATGTTACCGGGCGATTCCGATCTTCGAGGTGACATCACACAGCTGGCAAACCTTCCGGCAAGTCGAGAGTTCCGGAGCCAGCGTGAAACCCTGCTCAGCAGCCCATCTGGCATGTATGCCCTTGACCCCGGCGAGTGGTTTGCCGCAGCAACCAGACGCATTGAAGCCATCAACACTATCCGCAGCCAGATGCTGACCCAGGTGGAAGCCAGAGCCGCTGAGGCGGTCAGTAGTGCCCGCACAGCACTCGTTGGCGCCTCTGCGATTGCCGGCGGGGCTATCATTATTGTGATTTTGCTGATGCTGGTGATAATCCATGCTATTCATAACCAGGTAGCAGCCTTGTTGACCGGCGTACGCTATGCCATGGACAACAAAGACCTGACACGGGAAATCCCGGTGTCGAGCAAAGACGAAACCGGGACCATTGCCAAGGCCATCAACGAACTGTTCGGCCGCTTCAGCGACGCGCTGCTTCAGATCGATAAAGCCAGCGTGCAGTTGGCCACGGCCACCGAAGAGACCAGTTCTACCGCTGGCCAAAATTCCGGCCAGATCAAAAACCAGCAACAGCAGATTGAGCAGGTAGCGGCCGCCACCGAAGAGATGTCAGCCACCTCTGAGGAAATCTCACAGAACACCCAACAAGTAGCGGATGCCTCAAGCCGGGCTATGGACAAGAGCCAGACCGGTGAAAAAGTACTTCATGACAGCGTGGCCCAGATTCGCACCCTGGCTAAATCGGTTCAGGAAGTGAATCAGGTGATTGAAGAACTGGAGGAGCGCAGCGGCTCCATTAGCGAAGTGGTGGATGTGATCCGTAAAGTCGCCGATCAGACCAACTTGCTGGCGTTGAACGCGGCCATCGAGGCCGCAAGGGCTGGTGAGCATGGCCGGGGCTTCGCGGTAGTGGCCGATGAAGTACGCACCCTGGCCAGGCAGACCCACGAATCGACTACCCAGATTGAAGATATCATCAACGGCTTCAAGCACATTACCGACAGCGCCAGCCGGTCCATCGTGGCCAGCCACAAGCTCGCCAACCAGACCAGCGATCAGGCTTCCGAGATGGAGAAGACCTTTGCCGACATCCTGACCGATGTAAACAGCATCTCCGACATGGCCACCCAGATTGCCACCGCGTCTGAAGAGCAGGTTGCCGTCACCAGGGAGTTGGCCGGCAGCATGGAATCGGTCAGTGAGGCCGCAATTCTGACCCTGACCGGATCGCAGGAGATTAGCCAGGTGACTCAGGAACAGGCCAGGCTTGCCCGCAGGCTTCAGGATCTGGCCAATGAGTTCAAAGTGGCCAGTTAATCATCCCACCTTAAACGAACAAGGGCTGCCAGATGGCAGCCCTTGTTCGTTCAGCTCTCGCGAATACCGCTCAGATAATCCGAGAGAACCGCTGGCTGGCGCCTTCTTTACGGTACATATCAAAAATCTGGCAAATCGCCCGAATCAGCAATCGACCGGCCGGCTGCACCTGCAACACGAGGCCGCTGTCGCCGATCAACTCGTCCTGGATCATCGGCTTCAAGCGGTTCAGCTCATCGGTAAAGTAGCGATCAAAGTCCTCGCCCCACTGGTCGGTAAACTGCTTGCGATCCAGGCGGAACTGACAGATCAGCTGACCAATCACCCAGCGGCGGATGCGGTCATCCCGGCTCAGGCCGACGCCCCGGATGACCGCCAGTTGGCCCGCATCAATGGACGCCTCCCAGGACGGCAGATCGTGGTTGTTCTGGAAATAGGCATCGTCGGTCTGGCCAATGGCGGATACACCCAGCGATACCAGATCGCAATCCGAATGGGTGGTGTAGCCCTGGAAATTCCGGTGCAGGCGGCCTTCACGCTGGGCCACAGCCAGGCTGTCGTCCGGCTTGGCGAAGTGGTCCATGCCGATGTATTCGTAGCCGGCTTCCAGCAAACGGTTAATCGTGTTGTGCAGGATGGTCAGCTTCTGCTGCGGACTGGGTAGTGTGTCCTGCTGAATCCGGGTTTGCGGGTAGAAGCGATCCGGCAGATGGGCGTAGCTGAATACCGAGAGCCGGTCTGGCGACATCTCGATCACCGACTCCAGGGTTTCAGCGAAGCTGTCCGGGGTCTGGTACGGCAAGCCGTAGATCAGATCCAGATTGATCGAGCGGAAGCCCAGCTGGCGCGCTTCAGTGAGCACCGCTTCGGTCATTTCGCGGGGCTGAACGCGATTAACCGCCTTCTGCACCTGCGGATTCACATCCTGAACACCCAGACTGATGCGGTTAAAGCCCAGCTCCCAGAGCGTCGACAGGGTGTCCTCGTCCACTTCCCGTGGGTCGATCTCAACACTGTAATCGCGGTCTTCGCCGGTCTGCAGGTTGAACAGTTCCCCATAACCCGCCATCAGGTGTTGCATCACATCCTTCGGCAGGAAAGTCGGTGTGCCGCCGCCCCAGTGCAACTGCTGCACCGGCCGGTCGGCACCAAACAGCCGGGACTGGATAGCCGCCTCCTTCAGCACCCGCTCGACATAGGGCATCGCCTTGTCGCGCTTTTTGGTGATCACCTTGTTGCAGGCGCAGTAGTAGCAGAGGTGCGCGCAGAACGGCAGGTGCGTGTACAGGGAAATCGGGCCGCCGGCTGCCTTGCTGCGGCCTGCGGCTTTGACCATGTCGTCAATGCCGTAAGTTTGGGTAAATTCCACCGCCGTCGGGTACGAGGTGTAACGGGGGCCGCTCAGATCATAGCGGCGGATCAGCGCCTCATCCCAGATAAAGGCGGGCAGGTTGTTATCTGCTGCGGTGTTGGAAGCCATAGTAGAAACTCTAAGGTCAGAAATGATCGGCAAGCCGGAAAGTGGCCATTATGCCCCACCGGGGCCAGGCACCAATTGACACGTATCATCTGAAGTCTATCAACATAGACACTGAACCACCCTTGCGCTGATGGCGTATTGTGCCTACCCCTTTAGGATAATCCTTGCGACCGGAGTGGACCGAATGGCCAACCTGATTCTGATACTTGGCGACCAGTTGAGCCCCCAGTTGTCTGCCCTGGCGAAGGCAGACAAACACCAGGACCAGGTGGTGATGGCCGAGGTGTACGACGAGGCCAGCTACACCAATCACCACAAGAAGAAGCTGGCCTTCATCTTCAGCGCCATGCGCCACTTTGCCCGGGAGCTGGAGCAGGACGGCTGGCGGGTGCATTACCAGACCTACCACCCGGACAATCCCGACAAATCCCTCGAAGCCGTCGTCGCACGACTGACCAACGAGCTCAAGCCCGATGCGCTGATGACCACCGAGTGCGGTGAGTGGCGGCTGCATTCGCAGATCTGCCAATGGCATGAGTCGCTTGGCATTCCGGTTGAGATTCACCCAGACACCCGGTTTGTTTGCCACAAAGAGGAGTTTGCCACGTGGGCCAAAGGGCGCAAACAACTGCGCATGGAGTTCTTCTACCGCGAGATGCGTAAAAAACCGGGCTATTGATGACGCCGGATGGCAAGCCGGAAGGCGAACAATGGAACTTCGACGCCAGTAACCGGAAAAAGTGGTCCGGCAAGCCACCCGCGCCAGCGCCTTTCAGAGTGGAACCCGATGCGGTAACCCGCGACGTTCTGCAACTGGTGGATGACCACTTTGCCGATCACTTCGGTAGCAACGACGACTTTCACTTCGCCGTCACTCACGAGCAGGCGCAACAGGCGCTGGAACACTTTATCGACTTTGCTCTGCCCTGTTTCGGAGACTATCAGGATGCCATGTCTGACCACGAAGACTGGCTGTTCCACTCCATTCTGTCGCCCTACCTGAACACCGGTTTGCTGGACCCGGTCACCACCTGTGAGGCGGTCGTTCAAGCCTGGTATTCCGGCCGGGCACCCCTGAATGCGGTAGAGGGCTTTGTGCGCCAGATCATTGGCTGGCGCGAATTTGTGCGCGGTATCTACTGGCTGCTGATGCCCGGTTACGCGCAGGAAAACCGACTTGGCAACACCCGTGCCCTGCCCTGGTTTTACTGGACCGGTGACACCAAAATGCGCTGTCTGCACAAAGCCATCGATGCCAGCGCCCGCAACGCCTATGCCCACCACATTCAGCGTTTGATGGTGACCGGCAATTTCGCCCTGCTGACCGGTATAGAGCCGGCCGACATCTGCGACTGGTACCTGGCGGTGTATATCGACGCCTTTGACTGGGTAGAGCTACCAAACACTCTGGGTATGGTGATGCATGCCGATGGCGGCTACCTGGGTTCCAAGCCCTACGCGGCCAGTGGCAAATACATCCAGCGGATGTCTGACCACTGCCAGAATTGCCACTACCGGGTGCAGGATGCGACCGGCGAGCGGGCCTGCCCGTTCAATGCCCTTTACTGGCACTTTATTGATCGTCACCGGGACGATTTTGCCAACAATCCACGGATGACCATGATGTACCGGAACTGGGACAAACAACCTGAGCAGCGTCGACAGGCGATTATCAGCCGGGGTGAATGGCTGCTGGAGCACATTGAAGAGCTTTAACATGCATTGGATAAAGGGCTTACGGAAAAGCACCGGAATGACTGCTATGCTTCGTGCATCGAGTTCTTTGTCAGCAACACGGATGCTGGAGCAAGGCATGTCTGTCAGGGTGTTTACCGTCGTCATACTACTTGCCGTGATTTCCCCGATCGCTACCGCTGGCCATGAGGTGTACAGCCTTTACACCTTTGAGTCGCCCCCTTACCAGTACGCCAATCCGTCACCAGACGGGCCTCAGGTTATCGGTGAAACCGTCGCGACCATTCGCTGTGCCATGGAGCTGGCCGGTGCCAGCACTCACATTCGCCTGATGCCTCAGAGCCGGGCCCGCTTCGCCCTTCAGCGCAACCTGGTAGATGGCTACTTTGCCGTTGACCCATCGCCGGCCATGGATGAAACCGCGCTGATCAGCCACCCGGTAGCCCTCGAAAAATGGTACTGGTTTTACCGGGATGTCTGGCCAGAGGTGGGAGCCGCCAGAATCGGTGTTGTCGGTGGCAGCAATGAAGAGGCCTGGCTTGTTAACCAAGGTTTGCAACCCTCTATGACGGTGAGCGCGCCGGAGCAGCTGCCAGCGCTGCTGAGCCGACATCGAATCGATCTGGCCTTGATGGACCAAAGAGTGATGGCGGCACTCCAGGCAGAGCAGCCATCATTGGGCCAGTCCCTGGAGCACCGATTTTTACGTTACGCCCCGTTGCACCTGTACCTGAATGCAAGCTTCGCCACTGAACACCCTGGCTTTATGACTCAGTTCAACCGGCAGCTAGCGAGCTGTATGGGCCAGCACATGCAACTCACTGAAGAAGAGCATCTCCATGTTGCCAGTGTGGCCAATCAGTTGATTCGGGACCTGGTCAGCCAGATCAACTTACCCCAGGCGATCCACCAGGGCCCAAGGTTTGATACCTTTACCGACATACTCACCCAAGACACCATCTGGCAGGCACTGGCACCAGAGCAACCAACACCATTGGCCAGCGAGATCCTGGCATTGCCAGCTTCGCAAAGCCTGAGCCGTTGGCAAGCCAATCATCCCGACCTGATCACCGAGATTTTGCTCACCGACAAAAAGGCGCACTGGTGGCCATGAGCCAGCTTTCGTCTGACTACTGGCAGGGCGATGAGCCCAAATTTCAGGAAATTGTGACGGAAGTCGGGCTTCGAGCGGAACGCAAAGCCGATCTCTGGATATCCCCGATTCGCTACGACGCCTCAACCCGTCAGTTCCAGATTACCGTCAGTGTGCCGGTGCCATTGCAGGAGCCTAACAACGGTGTTGAGGGCGTGCTCTCTCTGGGTCTTGCGATCGAAGAAACACTGCACAATTTCGAGCAGTCCAACGCTAACAAAAGACCAGCACCTGACGGGCAGTAACATTCAGGGCGGCCCCACCTCGCACGCCAGCACCAGCGCCCAGAATTCCGAGAAGTCGTTGACTACCACATCCGGCTTGTCCGGGTGCTTGTGGGTGCCGGGAAATATCCGGTTCAACCAGGGCTGGTCCCACTGCGCGCCGTTAAAGAACACCGACGTCATGCCAGCGCGCTTGGCAGCAATCACATCGGTGGTGGAGTCACCCACGTACCACACGCTCGGGCCTGGCGGGTAATCCAGCTTTTGCGCCGCCAGCAACAACTGGTCCGGGTGTGGTTTGCGCAAAGGCGTATCATCACCACACACGTCCACCTCGAACAGATGGGTCCAGCCGGTGTCTTCCACCGCCGCCAACTCGTGCTCAAAAAACTCACGATCCCGGTTGGTGATCACCCCCACCTGAATGCCCAGCCGGTGCAGCCCCTCAAGAACATGCCTGACTCTGGGCTCGAATGCCTTAACGGTGCCGTAGTGATTGCGATAATGGTGATTGAAGGCTTTGTGGGCCACTTGCTTGGCCTCCTGGTCCTCCCCGAACAACACTTCAAAAATATCCGTGCGGGAGATTTTCCGGTCAGCCTTCACGCGCGGGTGCAGTCTGGCAAATTCTCGAACGTAGGCCACCAGGCGAGCATCTTCCGGGGTTTTGCTGTCTTCCGGGACAACCATGCGGCCCATCAATCCGAGCGCATGAAAATCCGGAAGCATGTCATCCACCGCGTGATACATGGCGTCCAGGGTGTCGACCAGGGTCGCGTGCCAGTCGAACAACACCACGGCCGGGCGGATCAACTTCACCACCGCCGGGTGCCAGTCCGGCTCTATGCGTGGCTCTGGTCGCTCGGGCGGCGGGAAGGGCTTTGGCCGCACCTCCGCCGGTCGCGCACTGAAGCCGGCCGGATGCAACCGCTCCAGCAGCCCGAGCAGATCCATCAACTCCTCAAAACTGTCCAGAATGGCGGCGGGAGCGTCCCGCCTTGTAAACCAGCTGGCGATCCGCTCAGGCTCCCAACCCGCACCGTTGTAGAACACGCCAGACACCCCGGCATGATGAGCAGTCAGCATATCCACGTAGCTGTCACCCACGTACCAGGCCCTGTGATCCGGCGGCAAGCCGAGCTGTTCCAGCACCTTCAGGATCACTTGGGGGTCGGGTTTGTACTCGGTGACATCATCGGCGCACACGGTCGCGTCAAACAGATGATGCCAGCGCCCTTCATCCACCATCGCCAGCTCTTTATCCAGAAACTCCCGATTGCGATTGGTAGACACCGCCAGCTTGATGCCCATCGCCTTCAGGGCTGACAGATACTCATAGGCGCCTGGCGGGAACGGCTTCACCTGTCCGAAGTATTTTCGGTAAGCGGTGTTATAGGCTTGATGCGCAACCAACTTGGCAGCTTTGTTATCACCGAAAATGGCATTAAAGATGTCGGTACGTGACACCCGGCGCTCCGTCAGAATACGAGGATGCAGGCGCCGGAAAATCCTGATGTAGCGAACCAGCCGGGCATCGTCTTGCGTGCGGCATTGCTCCTCCGGCAACAACTGGCCCACCAGATCCAGATCTTCCAGCTGCGGCAACATGTCTTCCATCGCGCTGAACATGGCGTCGTGGGTATCCACCAGCGTGCCGTGCCAGTCGAAAATCAGTACAGATGGAGGCTGGATACTTTCATCAATTTGAGACATAAGAAAACCCGTGACACATCAGAGACGTATAAAAGCGAAACCCACTCTTTCAGTTAAACCCATAAAACGTCGATGCACAAAAAACCGAACCTGCCTGAAAAAACCTGCCCGATCTGCCAGCGCCCCTTCACCTGGCGCAAGAAATGGGCAAAGGACTGGGACCATGTTCGCTACTGCAGCGAACGGTGCCGGCGTGCCCGGAGTGAAGCTGGAGGCGCCTCAGCATGACCACGGTGGTGTGGTACAAGCGCGACTTGCGCACCCGCGATCACGCACCCCTGGTAGCTGCAGCAACCTTGGGCGAGCCGGTGATCCCGTTATACGTGATCGAAGACGAATACTGGCACCAACCCGATACCAGTGGGCGCCAATGGGACTTCATTCAGGATTCGCTGAACGATCTGCAACAGCAGTTACGCAAAGCCGGTAGCCAGCTGCTGGTAATGCGCGGGTCGGTCGTCAGCGCACTCAAACAGCTCCGGGAATGCCACGCCATCGGGCGTGTGTTCTGCCACCAGGAAACCGGTGGTTTGTGGACGTTTGAGAGAGACAAATCCGTGATCGACTGGTGTTCGGAAGCCGGAGTTGAGTTCCGGGAATGGCACCAGTTTGGCGTGGTACGGCGACTGAAAGACCGGGATGTCTGGGACAAGGCCTGGAGCAAACTGATGCGCCAACCGGTATTGGACGCGCCAGCGGCCATTCCTGCCATCGACCCCTCACACCTGCCCCGGCCCGACGCCACTGCACCTGCGTTTGCGCGACCCGATCGCTGCCCGGACCGTCAGGCTGGCGGCAGCCTGCGGGGAGAGAAGCTGCTGGCGTCTTTCCTTGACCGTCGCTGCGTGGGCTACCAGTACAACATTTCCAGCCCCCTGACGGCGGTCCGCGCCTGTTCCCGCCTCAGCCCTCACCTGGCCTACGGCACCGTCAGCCTGCGCGAGGTGTATCAGAGCGCCAAAATTGCCGGGGAGCACCGCAACAGCCTGCCCCGAAAGAAGAAAAGCCTGACCAGCTTTCGCTCGCGCCTGCATTGGCATTGCCACTTTATCCAGAAGCTGGAAGACGAGCCGGAGCTGGAATTTCGCGCCATGCATCGGGAACTGGAGGGGATGAAAACAGGGCCGAACGATTCAGAGCGATTGCAGCGCTGGCAGGAAGGCCTGACCGGCTGGCCGCTGGTGGACGCCTGCATGCGAGCGTTGCAACACACCGGCTGGATCAATTTCCGGATGCGCGCCATGTTGATGGCCGTGGCCAGTTATCAGTTTTGGCTGCACTGGCGTGATCCGGCCCTGCACCTGGCCCGACTGTTCACCGATTTCGAGCCCGGCATTCACTACTCCCAAACTCAAATGCAATCCGGCCTGACTGGCATCAATGCCCTGCGTATCTACAACCCGGTATTACAGAGCCAGAAACTGGACCCGGAGGGCGAGTTCATCCGCCGCTGGATTCCTGAGCTGGCCGGCGTACCCACCGAGATGATTCACACCCCCTGGCTGATGACGCCGACACAGAAGGCCCGCTTCGGCGGCAATACCTACACAGCCCCGGTGTGTGACCATGAGCAGGCTGCCCGCGCCGCGCGCAAGGCGGTAGGGGATTTTCGCAAGCAATACGTCAGCCGCGAAGAAACCGGCCGTGTTCTGGACCGTCACGGCAGCCGCAAAGGACCGCATCAGACACGACCCAAGGCCACCAGCAGCCAACGTCCTGACAATCAGCTATCGCTGTTTGACTAAACGCAACGCCACGGCCGCTAACAGCGTGGCCACCAGAATGGGCCAGAACAGACTCCAGGCGTCCTGCACCATGGCGCTCAACCAGGCTTTTTGCGGAACGTCGGCATGCCAGGGCAACAACCAGAACAGGACAACACTGGCGGCCGTCGCCAAGCCCCAGCCAAGCCATAGAAACGAAGGATTGCTACCGGTGCTGGCACCCGCACGCTGCACCCAGAGAAACCGCCAGACCAGCAACATGGTAGCCACAGCACCGGCACTCATCAGCACGGATAAATAAGCGGCCATAGCGAAATCAAAGCGGTCCGGTTTGAGAAGCTCTTTCATCGCCAGTTTACTCGCAGCGCCACTGGTAAACGGCAAACCGGCCAGAGACAGCCCCGGCAGCGCAATCAGCAACCACATCAGCCACTGGCCGCCACGGCTGGCCGGCAACGCCATCCCTGTAGACAAAAACAAGCTGCCCTTGGCCAGGCCATGATGCAACACGTACAGCGCCATCACCGCAAACAACGGTGCCGCAGCCTCTGCATTGGCCAGTGCCGCGCCCACCATCAACGTGATCAGCCCCATCTGGCTGATACTGGAATAGGCCAGTACCGCTTTCGGGCGCTGCTGGCACAGGCCCAATGCGGCGCCACCCAGCGAACCCACTGCTCCGAGCAGCACCAACCCGTTGCCCCAATCCGGCAGAGACACCTCCCCGAAGGGCAGGGTCACCAGCCAGCCCAGCAGGCCGGCTTTGATCATGGCGCCACTGAGCACGGCACTGGCCGGTGTCGGGGCTACCGGATGCGCCAGCGGAAGCCAGAAGTGCAACAACGGCAAACCGGCCTTCACCCCGAAACCTGCCAGCAACAACAGCATGATCAACCAGCGTCGATCCGCATCGGCGATGGCTGCCGGCAAGTCCGCCAGTAAGCCACTGCCCGCCAGTTGAGCCGCCATCAGCAGGCCAGACAGTATCGCCATCTCCCCCACCACGGCCATGGCCAGATACACCCGGCCCGCGCGGTTGGCTTCATCAGTGCCCTCGTGCACCACCAGGCCATAACCGGCAAACGTCATCAGGGCAAAAAAACTGTAAAAGCTGGCCACGTCCAGAGCAATCACAAGGCCCAGATTGCCAGCCAGTGTCAGCGCCCAGAACACACAGAACCGGCGCAATTTGTGGTCTTTCAGGTAGCCGATGGCGAACACGCCACCGATCAGCCAGAGTGTCGCAGTCAACAACAGGAAGGCCCGACGAAGGTCGTCCACCCCCCACAATCCGCCGATCATCAACCCGGGCAACTCCAGCCACCAGTCAGGCTCCGCCAACAAGCCCATCAATAAGGCCGGCAACGGCAACACTGGCAGGCAGTAACGATAGATCTGTTGCCAATCGGCACGCAGCGCCAACAACACCGAAACAAGCGGCAACATAACACTGAGCAGAACAAACGGCGCAGAGGCGAAGATCACAGCGCCACCTCCCGCAACACAATCAGTTCCGCCCAGCTCAGTGGGCTGAAGGGCACATTGGCAAGAATACCCGCCAACACCAGCAGCACCGCCGTCACCAGGGGCGGCCATAGCAACCAGGGACTGGTTTCAAGTCGGCCCCAACGGCGCTCATGGGGCCAGGCCTGTTGCTGTTCGGCAAACCAGAGTCGATGCAGAATCGGTAGAAAATACGCGGCATTCAGCAAGCTACTGACCACCAGAACCGCCACCACCCAGTCCATACCCACCTCGAGCGCACCCGCGCCCATGGTCCACTTGGTGATAAAGCCCGCCAACGGTGGCGCACCAATCATGCCGAACGCCCCGAGAGTAAACGCCACCGACGTGCCCGGCATGCGCTTACCCGCGCCATCCAGTTCGTCGATACGGTGCACGCCCAGGGTTTCGGCGTAGTTGCCGGCACAGAAGAACAAGGTGATTTTCATGATGCCCTGATGCACCAGATGCACCAGGCCACCCATCACGCCCAGTGGCCCGAACAGGCACAGGCCCAACACGATGTAAGACACCTGGCTGATCGTCGAGAACGCCAGCCGTCGTTTCAGGTCAATCTGATAGAGCGCCCGGGTAGAGCCATAGATAATGGTAAAGGCCGCAACCAGTGCCAGCCCTGCCAGCAGTCCCATGGCCTCCGCGGCTTCGAGGCCATACACTTCGAAGACCACCCGGATGATGCCAAAGGCGCCGGCTTTAACCACCGCTACCGCGTGCAGCAAGGCACTGACCGGCGCCGGTGCCACCATCGCCTGGGGCAGCCAGCCATGGAGCGGCACCAACGCTGCCTTAACACCCAAGCCGGTCATCAAAAGCACAAAGATAATGGTCAGGGGCGCCTGTAACGACGGATCCACACCGGCGAAGTGGCCACCCTCCTGAAAGCGCAGATCACCCACCAGACCATGTAACCAGGCAATGGCGAGCAACAACACTGCACCACCGGTCAGGGTGTAGATTATATAGTTACGCCCCGCCCTGAGAGCCTTGCGCGTGCCTCTATGCACCACCAGCGGGTAGGTAGACAAGGTGAGCATTTCGTAGAACAGAAAGAAGGTGAACAGGTTGCCGGCAAGCGCGATGCCCATGGTGCTGGCCACACACAAGCTGAAAAACCCGAAGAAACGACTGCGGTTGGGGGAGTCTTCCAGATAACCCACGGCATAGATGGTGGTCAGCAACCACAACAGGGCCGACAGCCCGGCAAACAGCATGGACAGGGCATCGGCCCGCAGCACGAATTCGACACCCGGCAGCATGGTGAAGGCGGCTTCATATTCCCTGCCCCGGGCAATGCCCCAGATCATGACCGCCACAAGGGCAATTTTCACCACCGCGGCCACCAGGTTAATGGTTGTCCTGAGCCGGTAGCCCTTTTCCGGCAACGCAAACAGAACTACCGAGGCCAGCAGGGAGGTCATCAGAGCAAACACCGGCATCAGCACACTCAGGCTCATCGACTGCTCCCTTCAAACGGCAAGGCCATTACCGACAATACGGGCTCAGCCACCAGACCAAGGCCCAGTGACAGCAGGGCCAGAATTAGCGGAATCACCTCCAGGCTTTTGGGCGGATGAAAAAAATGATCAGTGTCGGTATTGTCGATGAACGAGGCCTGATACACCCGGAACACGTAAGCCGCAGACAGCAAACCACCCGCCAGCAGAACCCCCAGCCACCACCATTGACCACTGGCCAGACTGGCCTGCAGCAACAACCATTTGGCAGCAAAACCACCGGTCGGCGGCAAGCCCATCAGCGACACCCCGGCCAGCCCGAAGGAGAACAGCGAGAACGGCAAAAATCGGCTGACACCGGCCAGAGCATCCACCCGGTTACTGCCCACCGACATGATCAGATTACCGGCCGCCAGGAACATCGCGGCCTTGGCCAGGGCGTGGCTGATGACCTGCAGGGTAATCCCTTGTTGGGCCTGCAGGGAGATGGCGTCGGTCACGCCCCAGGTCAGTGGAAACAGCAAGAACAGATAACCAATCTGCGCTACCGACGAGTAGGCCACCACCTGTTTCAGCTTAGTCTGCCGGAAGGCCAGCCAGCTGCCCCAGATCACCGCCAAGCCGCCCAGCACACCTATCAACTGAGCCAGCTCATAACCACCAAGGTGCCCACCCAGATCCAGCCAGAGCCGGGCAGCAATGTAGAACGACGCTTTCACCACCAGCGCCGACAACAGGGCACTGACCGGCGACTTGGCGATACCATGGGCCGGTGGCAACCAGCCATGCATGGGGAACAACGCGGTTTTAAGGGCCAGCCCGAACAGCATCAACACCAGTGGAAAAGTCTGACCGGCCGCAACCGTGCCATCGCTCAGCAAGGCGGTAACGTCCGCGAGGGAAAGCGTGCCAAACTGGCCATAGATCAGCGCCACCCCCAGCAGATACGCCAGAGAGCCCAGCAAGGCGGCCATCAGGTAACGAATCGCCGCCCGCAACGCCGCAGCCTGCCCCCCGAGGGCAACCAGGCCAACGGCCGCCAGGCTGATCAGCTCCAGCCCGACATACAAATTGAACAGATCGCCGCCGAGCCAGACCACATTCAGGCCCGCCCAAAGAAACCAGAACAGAGGCCAGAAATAGCGATGCCAGCTTTTGCCGGGATCAAGATAGACGCTTGCATGCCAGCCGCAGGCTGCTGCCACCAAGGCGGTCAGCAAGACAAAGGTCACCGCCAGACCATCGACGCGCAGCTCTATGCCCAGAGGTGCCTGCCAGCCACCGAGCAAGTAGTAAAAGCCGCCGTCGCTGGCGACAGCTGCCCACAAACCCAGCGACACCAGCACCTGCACCAGAATACCCAGCCAGGTCACCGCCCGGCCCATGCGGAAATCCACCAAGAGCGTCAGCACAGCCCAGGCCAGGGGCGTAAACAATAGGCCAGCCATTAACCACAGGGTCATTCAGTCGGGCCCTCACGGTGCGCGTCGGCAGCGGGCTTTTTTACAGGTTCTCGCCCCGGCTCGGCCAACGTGATCTGGCCAGACAAATGGTAGTAACGGCGAATCAGCACTACGGCCAGTGCCGTGGCTGCGACCGCCACCACAATGCCAGTTAGTACCAAAGCCTGAGGTACAGGATCTGGCTGACCGCCTCGCTGGGCGAGGCCAACCATAACCAGAAACACCCCGGAGCCCATCAGATTGAAGGCCATCAGCTTCCTCAGCAGGTGGTCCAGCCGGATAAATCCGAACAATCCGATGCCACACAGCGCCACACCAGCGAAGGCATACAGCAGGTGAATGGTCATTCGTGTTCGCCCTCCTCCGGTTCCTGCGCCCGGTTAACCGGCGCCGAGACAAACAGTGCCAGCAGCACCATGGCAATGGAGAAAGTGAGCACCGTTTCGATCACCAGAATCAGCGGCTTGGCAAAGCCTGCCGGGTAGGCCAGGAATGCTTCTCCGGCCAGGGCACTGGCCACTGCCACCAGCAGAAACACGGTAAAGCCAAGGGCCAGGCCAAGGCGTAACAACACCCCGGGGCGCAGGAAATCCATGGGGATGCCGCCCAGGCGCATCATCACACCAGAGGCGGCGAGCACGGCCCCCGCCTGAAACGCCCCACCCGGGCGGTCGGAGCCGGCCCAGAGCAGGTAGCCCGCCAGCACCAGCATCAGTGGCACAAACCAGCGCTGAAGGGCATAGAGCAGGGAGTCGGAGGTGCGCAGGTCCGGGTCTTCCAGAGACGTGGTTTTGGCCATGGATATCCCGGCAATACCGGCAATCACCAGAACGCCAATTTCCAGCAGGGTGTCGTAGCTGCGAAAGTTCAGCAGCACAGCGGTAATGGGATGTTCAACACCGCTGGCATCGAGGTTCTCCGCCAGCAGGCCCGGCAGGTTCACCGGTGCTGGCGAGCCCGCAATGTGCCAGACGGCCAGCCCGAGCAAGCCGGCAAAGGCGAGGCAAACGGCGGTCATGGTAACGACGCTCAACGCACGCATCACTCCGGCCGCCCTCCCCGGCTGTACCCCAGATGCCGGGCGGCATCGAGCAGCAACACCCCGGTCAGACCGGCACCTATGGCCGCTTCTGCCAACGCGATGTCCGGGGCCTGCAAACGGACCCAGGCCAGGGCCATCAGCAAGCCGAAGGCAATAAACATGACCACTGCCCGGAACAGGTTCCGGGACGCCAGCACCGCCACGGCGGTGGTCAGCAAAGCCAGCACCAGCATGCCATCCAGAAACCATTCAATCATGGTCGGCCTCCCCGGTTTCAGGGGGTTCCGGGCGAACGTGCACGGCGCGGGCAATCAGATGGGCCGAGGTGGCACTGGCGGCCAGCGCCGCCGCCCAGATCAACAGGGTTTTCAGGCCGCCCGCCAGCGAAGGTGCCAGCGGTAACAGTGCCAGCACTATGAAACCAAGCCCCAGGTTGTCCACCTTGGTGAGCGCGTGGATTCGGGTCAGGGTGTCGGAGAAACGGAACAACCCCAGAGTGCCCACCGCAAAGAACAGGCAGCCCAAAACCAGCAGCACCGCCTGCATCACAAACATCAGGGAATCAGTCATGGCGCACCTCTGCACCTGAACCCGAACCCGAATCCGAATCCGGCCGCTGCGGTGACTGATCGATCCGCACCACCCGGGTGACAAAGGCCACAATCGCCAGCACGGACAGCACCGCCAGAATCAACGCCACATCCATCAGCGTCGGCATGGACTGGGCATGGGCCAGCACCATCAACAACGCCACCCCGGTGGTGCCGAACAGCTGCGATGCCAGCATCCGGTCTGCCGGTGCCGGGCCACGCCAGATCCGCACCAGCGCAATCAGCAGCGTCAACAACAGGAAGGCGGCAACGGCCTGGAGCATCAGGGTCACCGGGCTGCCTCCGCAGAGTCATCAACCGCCAGCCCGAACACCCGGCCCACCTGCCGTTCGGTTTCACGCACATCGCGCTCCACCGGGTCGCGGGTATCCAGGCAATGCAAGGTCAGCCGATTTCCTTCAAGCAGGATACTGAGGGTGCCGGGCATCAAAGACAGGGTGTTCGCCAGCAACCAGCGGGGGCTGCCTTCCGGCAAATTCAACGTCAGGGTGATTTCACCGGGCTGCACCGGCAAGGCCGGCGACAACAGCCGCCGGGCCACATCGACACCAGCCACGACCGACCGGGACAGGAAATAACCAAGGAACAGCATCAGCCCCGCTGGCCGGACCGAAAAGCCTGAGGCGGGGAACAGGCGCAGGGATACGACAGCCACCAGAGCCGACACCACGGCACCAAAGGCCAGGCCGGAAGACTCCCCCAGCGTCAGCGCCCACCACACCACAAACAGAACCGTGCCACGGAACACAACAGTGATCAAAGGTGATACTGGCGCTGGCGGCATAGGCTCTCCTTTTCCGTGGCGGTAACAGGGAGTTGGTTCGCTAACCCCCTGTTAAAGTTCCCAAAAGCCTAACATAGTCTGGCCACCGGCCGGAAAACATGCGCACGGGCAGGCGCTCATCTGCCGTTAACAACCGGCCTACCAGCTGTACACACCCCGGTTCAGGCCATCACGAAAGGCGCTGATCACCTTCGCCCCTCGCAACGTTGCGCCAGAGTATCCGTCAATATCATCCACCACGTTCTCTGCCTGATACAGCCGGAAAATGGCCTCCACCGGCTCGCCTTCCAGCCGTTCGGCAAGCTGCTGGTACTGGCGTAAAACCGGGTAAAGGTCGGCGGTATCATCAAGCTTCAGGTAATCCTGATCCCTGTAGAACAGCTGCCGATAAGACATCCCCTTGATCCGGCCAGCCTCAAGCCGGAACTGCAGGCCAACCTGGTTCTGCCCCCGGTCGATGAAGTTGCCCCGGTAGGTGCCATCCAGATAGTTACCCGGAGCCAGCCCCAGTATCATCCTGCCCTGATTATCATCACCGGTAACCGGCTTTGGGGAAGGTACTGCAGATACAGCCGGCGCCGGGGCTGGACTGCCCCCTTCAATCACGCCAATCCGGTAGTTCTCCAGCCTCGCGGCAGCTCGGGGGCTGTGGGGCCGACCGTTGCCCTTATCGAGCCAGGCCAGGGTAGCCTCTTTGCCGCACCAGCGAGTGAAGACCTCTTCCTCCGTCGGGTGATTCGGCAAATACTCGGTAAGGTCGTACACCACACCGTCAATCACCTTCCAGCAACTGCCGGCATGATTGTGCTCAGCCACCTGATCAAGACGGTAAACTGCCTCATCACTGGCACTGCCACCTGCACTGGCAGATGAAGTGTCCGGGCTACCCTGAACCAGGTTAACCACCACCAGGGTCAGTACCACACTGACAAAGGCAACAAGCGAGGTGTAGGCAATTCGGTTGCTGGTCATAAGAAGTCAAACGCCTCCGTGTGAATGCGATGGGCTGGCACTCCTTCGTGCCTGAGCAGGGTTTGCAGGTGGCTGATCATGCCCGGTGGCCCGCACATGTAGATCTCTCGCTCAGCGTAATCCGGGCAGTGCCCGGCCAGGTAATCCCGGGTGATCACACCGTGCTCGTTCATGTAATGGGTATGCACATCAAAGCCTTCGCAGGCCTCGGCAATGCGGGCCAGTTCGTCCAGGTAATAGGCCCGCTCCGGCCGGTTGGCCAGGTAGAAGAGGCTGGCGGCCGGCCGTTGCCTATCCCTGTTCTCCATCCGGTCCCGGGCACCCGAGACAAACGGTGTAATGCCAATACCGCCCGCCAGCCACAACTGCTTGCGCTGCGGCTCTGGCCCAACCGGGGCCGCTTGCTTGCCTCCGGTTTCTTCGAAAAAGATTCCATAAGGGCCTTCAACTCGCACCTCCGCGCCCGGGTTGATGTCCATGAGCGCCTGAGTAGCATCGCCAACCGCTTTGATGCCGATTCTCAGTTCATCGTCTCCCGAGCCCGAGGCAATGGTGTAAGGGTGCTCTTCCCGATACCCGGCCGCCAGCGAGGCGTCCATCGGTGTCAGATACACAAACTGCCCGGCCTGCCAGCGAATCCCCTTGCCCTTCGGGCGCAGGCGCAGCTCCACCACCCCACGGGCGAGCCTATCGATGCCTTCTACCAAATAGAGCTTCCTGGCCAGCCGGGGCGACAGCAGTTTGCGCCAGGCGATGGCCGCCAGAGCCAGCACCGAGAGCAGCCACCAGACCCAGACCGTAGTCGAGAGCATCAGGGTGTGCACCAACGCCAACACCAGTGCCGGCGCCGACAACAGGTGCAGGCGTTTCCAGTTTTGATAGTGCAGAGTGCCAAAGAAACCCAGCGTGGGCGCAATGAAGATCAGCATGGCGACAAACGCGGCCCAGCCCGCCCAGACCTGCCAATGGCTCAGAGGCGGAAACAGCGTGGTAACACTGGCCCCCAGCGACACCGGCAGCATGGCCAGCGCCAACAACAGCACATGGACCATCACCAGCATAAACGCCGAGACCCCCAGCCAGCGATGCACGACCCAAACCCGCACCAGACCACCGAACCAGGGATCGGTACCGGGAACACGGGCTGACAGCATGCCCGCCAGCAGAAACGCGGACAGAGCAAACACCCCGGCCAGCTCAGCCAGAGAATACAGCCAGCCCTGCTCAGTCCAGGGTATCCCTGGAGCAACAACTATCACCGGCAGCAACAGAAGCCCCAGCAACAACAGGTCACCGGGATATTTTCTGAAAACCATAAACACTCCGTGTCAGTGTGTTACCTAACGTCCTCTCTGACTCTGCGCCTGGTGCTCCAGCATTTGCACCATCAGGGGCGTCGAAACGAGCACGAAACAGGCCACCAAACGAGCAAATCTGGTCATGACATCTTCCTTTCCATCAGTATTGATGAGCTTCAGCTACAGTAAAGACCATAAAACTGAATTGGGCCTGAAACGGCAGCTCCTGGACGCCGCCATGAACGCGAGGATTGATTGAGATCATCCCGGTCAAGTTTTACCCGGTACAAAAAGTCACATCAGAGCGATGCCGAAGCGCCGCACAACAAAGGCAACAAAAACAAAACTGACAATAGTCACCAGAGCGCCCATCCCCAGCGAAACCCAGAATCCTAACCGGGGCAGCAGAAACGGAAACAACAAAAACATCGGCAAGGTAGGCAGCACATACCAGAAGGTGTACCAGGCATGATTGGCGATCTTGTCTGCCGGCTGATGTTCAACATACATCCAGACCATCGCCAGCACAGTCACCATGGGCAGCGCGGCAATCAGTGCGCCGAGTTTGTCGCTGCGCTTTGCCACTTCCGAGACCAATACCACCAGCGCAGCGGTGATGGCGTATTTGGTAATAATCCAGCTCATAATTACGCTCCCATGCCGTGAGTCGTTCTCATTGTAGCCTTCAGGCATGGGAACCGGGCATCAAAACGCCAGGCGGGCACCCACCACCGCAAACCAGTCCTCGGTGCCACCGCCGCTGGCGCGGGCGAGATCGGCTGTGTCGCCGTATTTGCGCTCATGGACTACGCCCACATAGGGTGAGAAGGAGCGATCGATCAGGTCATAACTCAGCCGCAACCCGACTTCTGTCGAGTTGACCCCTTTACCCACGCCGATTTCCCGATCTTCAGAGAACGCCAGCAGGGTTTCAAAGGTAGCGGAGACAATCCAGTAATTGGTGATCAACAGCTCGTACTCGGCCTCAAAATCCACCGAGGCGTCGCCCTCGTCACTGACATACAGGTTGGTGTCGATCTCGAACCAGTACGGCGCCAGGCCAGTCAGCCCGATCACGCCGTAGACGCGGTCCGGGCCCTCCGGTGTATCTATGCGAATACCTGCCTTGGCGTCCCAGAAGTCATCGATGGGGGCCTGGGCCAGAAACTGGTTTTCCAGGGTTTCCCACGCGTTGTGGGCTTCCTCCCACTCCCCCGTGAACTGCCACCGAAACTTCAGTTCGTCGCTGCCGTACCAGGCATCGGATTCAATCACTGCCAGCTCTTCATCGGAATCGCTGTAGCGATACTCAAATTTTTCGGCACTCACACCCCAGAAAGCGGTGGCGCTGTGAGCATTAACCGCCATATCAGCAGCAACCTGCGCTGGCAACAGGCTCAACCCCAGCGCAGCAGACAATGTGGCAACCAGATATTTATCAGCGCTCATGCGTCATCTCCTTGCGTATCCGCTTGCCCGGTCACCACCTCTTCTTCAGGGCCGCCCTCTACAACGACCTTTCGGAACATGCCCGCTGCGGCGTGATAAGACAGGTGACAGTGGAATACCCATTCACCCGGCGCATCTACCTCGGTTTCCATATATACCGTGGTCGCGGGTGCCACACTGATCACGTGTTTGATCGGATTCCACTGGCCGGCGTCCACGTCCAGAATCGACCACATGCCGTGCAGGTGCATCGGGTGGGTCATCATGGTTTCGTTGACGAATTTGAAGCGCACCCGCTCACCATACTGCAGCACTATCGGATCCGAATCCTCATATTTGATGCCATTAATACTCCACTCATAGCGCTCCATGTTGCCGGTCAGCCGCATCTCGATCTCGCGGGTTGGCTCACGCTCTTCATACAAAGGGCTCTGGGCTTTGAGGTCAGCGTAGGAGAGAAACTTGCCACCATTGCTGGCCTTTGGCAGCAGGCCGCTTCCGCTTGCATAGAACGGGTCTTGCTGCGTGTCCCCCATATGCGCCGAGTGATCCATATCGCCTTGCTTCATGCTTCCGTGATCCATCGAACCATGATCCATACTGCCGTGGTCCATGCTTCCATGGTCCATCGAGCCGTGATCCATACTGCCGTGGTCCATGCTTCCATGGTCCATTGAGCCATGATCCATGTGGCCCGCCATGTCTGCCATCGTCAGCATCGGCGCGTCCCGAAGTTCAGGCACCTCGGCAACCATGCCTTCACGGGGCGCCAAGGTCCCCCTGGCAAAGCCCGAACGGCCCATGGATTCAGCGAAAATGGTGTAGGCCTCTTCATCCCGGATATGAACGATAACGTCGTACGTTTCCGCCACCCCAATACGGAACTCGTCCACGCTGACCGGCCTCACGTTATTGCCGTCAGCCTGCACCACGGTCATCTTCAGGCCCGGGATGCGCACGTCAAAATAGGTCATCGCAGAAGAGTTGATGAAGCGCAGGCGCACCCGTTCACCAGGTTTGAACAGGCCGGTCCAGTTCTGCTCCGGGCCCTTGCCATTGATCAGGCCGGTAAAGCCCTGCACATCTTCAACGTCCGCCTTCATCATGCGCATCTGGCCCCACATCATGCGATCACGAAGGGTCGCCATGAAGCCGTTGTCGCGGGATTCTGCAAAGAAGTCCACCACCGTCTGCTGCTGGCGATTGTAGTAATCCGGAGACGACTTCAGGTTCCGCATGACGCGATCGCCAGAGTGCGGGTGCTTATCCGCCAGCTGAACCACATAATCACGGTCATACCGGAATGGCTCCCGGCCCTCGGGTTCGATCACGATGGCCCCATAGGCACCATCAGGCTCCTGAAATCCGGAATGGCTGTGGTACCAGTAGGTGCCTGCCTGCACAACGGGAAACCGGTAGGTAAAGGTCTCCCCGGGTGGGATGCCCGGAAAGCTGACGCCCGGCACGCCGTCCTGGTCAAACGGCAGGATCAGCCCGTGCCAATGTACCGACGTTGTCTCATCAAGGTTGTTGGTGACGTTGATGACCGCCTCTTCGCCTTCTTTGAACCGGAGCACCGGCCCGGGCGAAGAACCGTTGTAGCCAATGCCCTGCTTCTTGAAATCACCGGTGTCTATGGTGACCCGGTCAACCGTCAGATCGTACTCACCGGCCCATGCCATTATCGACAGCAGCATCGCAAATGCTCCTGCAATCAGACGCTTGGTCATAATGCTGACTCCCGTTTACTGTTGAAACCTGACATCACCGTACATACCGGCCTGATAGTGCCCGGGCACGTTACAGGCGAACTCCAGAGTGGTGTCACCGGAAAAGCGCCAGACCAACTCCCCGCTCTGGCCAGGCTCCAACAGAACGCTGTTCGGGTCGTCATGTTTCATGGAGTGGCCGTCACCCATGTCCATTTCCATCATTTCGTGGTTGATGCGACCGCCGTCGATCACACCGTGCTCCACCATCATGGACATTTCTTCCTGATGGGCTTCATGCATGTCGGGGGTTCCCAGATTGAACTCATGCACCAGTTGGCCGTGATTCTCCACCACAAAGCGCACCACTTCGCCTTGCTGTACGTCGATGGTTTCCGGCTCGTAGTAGTTGTCGTACATGGCGACCGTGACGGTGCGGGTAGCGTCGGAGGCGGCAGCAGGTTCACCGATAGCGGCATTTTGTCCGTGCCCGTGGCCATGGGTGCCGGCGCCAAAGGCGGTGGCTGAGAACGACAGTGCGGCGGCTGCAGCGATAAACCTTGTTATTGTCATCAGAAAGTCTCCTGTATTGTGGCTGATGTAGAATGGGTGCCGGGAGCGCACAACATTCGAGTGCAGAGTGACCAGCCGACACCATGGCCCACCAACCTGAATTCTTGCTGAAAAAGCCGATTAATTGCTGTTCAGGATGAATTCAGACTACTGCGGCATAGTGCGTCGGAGGACAACCGGTAACCGCTGCAAACGGGGCAATTCAGATGAGATTACTGCTGGTAGAGGATGACCGACTGTTGGCTGACGGCCTTTCACGTCAGCTTGAAAAAGCAGGTTTCAGTGTCGATGTCGCACAAACGTTAAAAGAAGCTGGCATTCTGGGCTCACAGGAAAGCTATCGGGTGTGTGTACTGGACCTGGGCCTGCCCGACGGCAATGGTTTGACAGCACTCAAACAATGGCGCGCTCATCACATCGATTTTCCAGTTCTTATTCTGACCGCCCGGGGCGATTGGCAAGACAAGGTCGACGGTCTGAAAGCCGGCGCCGATGACTACCTGGCCAAACCCTTTCAGACCGAAGAGCTGGTTGCCCGCCTCAATGCGATCATCCGGCGCGGCGATGGGCGGGTCTCCTCATCTGTCAAAGCCGGGCGTTTCGAGCTGGACGAAAACCGGCAAAGCCTGAAAATGCTGGATGGCAGCGAACACACCCTGACGGGCACCGAATTCCGCCTGCTCAGATGCCTGATGAACCGCCCGGGGCACGTATTCTCCAAAGACCAGCTCATGGAACAACTCTACAGCCTCAACGACAACCCGAGTGACAACGTCATCGAAGCCTACATCCGCCGGTTAAGAAAGCTGGTCGGTACCGAAACCATTGCGACCCGGCGGGGGCAGGGATACCTGTTCAATGATGCCGATCACTAAGCCCCTCTCCGTCAGAACCACCCTGCTTACGCTCCTGTTACCCTCGGGCATTGTGTTAATGGCGCTGGCGTGGGTAGTCCACGGTTTACTGTTGGACCGCATGTCGCGGGACTTCGTAGAGGGGAGGTTGCACGACGAGGTCGCATTTCTGGAGCTGCAGGTGCGCCAGTCCGGAGGCCAACTGGATGCACTGCAGACCGGGGACTATTTCGAAGAGGTGTTCCACCATGCATTCGTGCTCCACGCCCCCGCCGCCACCACCATCTCTCCGGACTCCTGGCGCCCCTTGCTCGAACCACTGTTGGAGACCAGTCAACAGGGAAGCATTCGGGTGCAGGGCTTGGGCGCAGCGGGCGCGCCATCCGATATCCTGGCCTACCGCCGCGAAATCAATATTGGGGATGCCCCCATGGTCATTATCGTAGCCGAGGACATGGACGCGCTCAGAGCAAGCCAGGCGGAGTTACATGCATGGACAGCCATCGTATCGATTCTGCTGATCCTGCTACTGGTTGCTGTTATCTGGGTGGGCATCGCGCTCGCGCTGCGGCCAGTAGCCTCACTGCAATCTGCCCTGACCAAACTTCAGGGTGGCTCCATTTCACGAATTGATGTCCGGGCACCAGAAGAATTCCGCCCCCTGGTAAACCAACTGAACCAGCTTCTGGATTCGCTGGATCAGCGACTTGAGCGCTCCCGGGATGCCCTGGCCAACCTCTCCCACAGTGTCAAAACCCCCATCGCTGCAGTCCGACAGATACTTGAGGACGACAGCCGGCCACTGGATCCGGCATTAAGAGACGAAATGGCTCGCCGGCTCAGCGACATCGACAGACAGCTTGAAACCGAGATGCGCCGGAGCCGGTTTGCGGGGCCACAGATCGGAAAAAGCGCACTGCCGGTCAAGCAGGCCAGGGATTTGTTGTGGATGCTGGGCCGTTTGTACCCGGAAAAATCGTTTGAGCTGGCCACCGATCTAGCGGACGAACACCGTTGGCCCGTTGAGGAGCATGACTTGAACGAAGTTTTCGGCAACCTGCTCGATAATGCCGGTAAATGGGCCACTGACAACATAGAACTCTTGCTCACCGAATCAGCGAACGAGGTGAAGATTGTTGTTACGGATGATGGCCCCGGGGTCGCTGATGAACACCTGGATTACCTTGGCAGCCGTGGGCTGCGGCTGGACGAGCAAACACCCGGCCATGGACTGGGACTCGCCATTGTCCGGGACATCGTGCAGCGCTACGGTGGCAGGGTAACCTTCAGCCACGGCGCAAAAGGTGGCCTGAGCGCTGCAGTAGCCCTACCGCGAAAATCATAGAGAGGTGCCTGGGTATGAAAATCGGCGAACTGTCAAAAACAACGGGCCTTCCTGTTGAAACCATTCGCTACTACGAAAAGATCGGCCTGATGCCGGAACCTGGTCGCAATGCCAGTGGCTACCGCCAGTACCGACATGATCATCTTGATCGATTGCTGTTCATCAAACGCTGTCGCAACCTCGACATGACCCAGGATGAGATACGGGAGTTGATCCGGCTAGCCGACAATCCGGAGGCAGACTGCAGTGAAGTGGACGCCCTGCTTGCCCGGCACCTGAGTCATGTGCGCGAACGTCTAACCGAGCTGGCCGGTCTGGAACAGACCCTGGAACGGCTCCAGAGGGCATGCTCCCAAGGGCGCACCGTGAGCGAATGCGGCATTCTTGGTGGCCTCACCAAAGAGCTGGACCGGGTGGACGATCACCGGGCACCAAACCATGTTCCCGGCACTCATGGAAAATAATCATCCCAGGCCTTGACCCTGTAGCAACTTCAGGGTTTTCAATAGAGACAACTCCTATAAAACGAGGTCTCTGATGGCTTGCAACTGTTCTGCTCCGACACCCAAAACCCCTGCTCCAGGTTTCCGCAAGGCGCTCTGGATCGCACTATGGGTCAACCTGACCATGTTCTTCGTGGAAGGATTGGCCAGCCTCCATTCTGGCTCGGTATCACTCATGGCGGATGCCATCGATTTCTTTGGTGACAGCGCCAACTATTTACTGTCTTTGACGGTGTTAAGCATGGGGATGCTGTGGCGTGGCCGCGCGGCGCTGGTCAAAGGGCTGACGATGGCGGCATTTGGCCTGGTGGTCTGGGGCCGGGGGCTGTACGTTATGCAAGCGGGTATAACTCCCGAACCACTGACCATGGGCACCGTGGGTTTTCTTGCCCTGATCGCCAACTTTTCAGTGGCCGTGATGCTGTTCCGGTTTCGGGAGGGCGATTCAGACATGCGCTCTGTCTGGCTGTGCAGCCGCAACGATGCGGTTGGTAATGTTGCCGTCATGATCGCAGCACTCGGGGTATTCGGCACTGGCTCAGCCTGGCCGGACCTGCTCGTGGCGGGCATTATGGGCACCTTGGCGTTCACCGCAGGCATCAGTGTGGTTCGGCATGCCCGGTCTGATATTGCCAATGCCCGGGCAGCTCATCCCGTTATCGTTCAGGAGAGCTGAGGCAATCAATAAGGCTGGAAGTCGCTCAGCCGATAGGAGAACTCGTCATCGGCAATGAATGGGCTACCATCAATTTCCAGTGTCACCGGGAAGCCGTATTGCTGATCATATTGCACCACCAGCTTGCTCGCTGATTCACTGGAATCTGCGATCAAGCTGAACAGGCCTTCTATGGTGAGCCGCCCCTCATCCAGCACTTCAGGGTGGTTCAGGGGTTGCTCCAGCCCTTCGATGTCGATCACCTTGCCCTCCCTGACCGTTACTCGCATGGGCTGCAGCAGATCCGGCGGGCAGAAACAGGTTTGTTCGATGGTGACTTCATAGCCGGCAACCGCCTGTGACTGCCAGACCAACAGGGCTTCCGGGAGGCTGCTCACCGGTTCGGCATCTTTACCCGTGCCGGCGCAGGCAGTCAGCAACAATCCGAGCGCCAGCAGGCTACTGATGTTTTTTACGATCACGCTGACCTCCTGCGCACAATCCCTTTCAGTAGGCCCGCCATCAGCATCAGCAGCAGCCAACTGGCGCCAGCACTGCCACCGCCACTGCCGCCAGAGCTGCTGCTGTCATCGTTTTCCGGAGGCATCCGGCCTACCAGCGGCTCATCCGCACCGGGTTCACCAGCCTCGGTTCCACCGCTGTCAGAAAGGCTGATCTGCACCAATGCGCTGGTGTCGGTTCTTTCTGCGTTAATTGCAACAACACGGTACTGGTAAACCATACCCGCAACGGCTGTCGCATCCAGGAACATTGCCTCGGTGGCAGGTAAGCTTGCTAACACCTTCCAGGGGTGAGTCGTATCGTCAATACGACGACGCTCAATGCCATAGTCTGTTTGCGGTCCGGGCTGACTTTGCCACGCCAGCACGACATCGCCGTCCAATTCCGAGATATCAAGATTGATCGGCGCCACCGGGGGTTCAACCCAGGACGCCGTCACGGTGTTACTTGGCACCGAGCGCAGGCCGTCCTGTAACGCTACAATCCGGTACTGATACTCGCCTGCATCCACCATGGCAAGGTCCTGGTAACTGGTTGACCCAGACGCCAGCCTGCCCGATACGTTTGCAAACCCAGAATCCGATGGTCCTCGTCGTTCCACCCGATAGTCAGCGCCAGCGCTTGCACTGGTTTCCCACTCGAGGGCGAAACCTTGATCCAGCCTTGCAATACGGAGATTGGTGGGCGCTGCGATGGCTCTCGGCGTAACGGCGTACCGGCTCTCAATTCGGTTGTTCTCAGGCACGATGTCTTTAACTTCGCCGTTCAGGCTTACCAGGAAAACTTCCTGAGTAATGACCACTTCCGAACTGGTTCCAGAATATCCCTGAACGGTCAATTGCTGCCCGCCATTGTTCGGTAGCACATCACCGCAATGGTAGCGGTCACCTTCGATATCACAGGGCACGCCATCAACCGTCACCAGATCCAGGCGAGTTTGCGCACCGGAAATCCTTCCCGTGATGTCTAGCCAGTTGGCGGTTTCAGAGGCTCTCTGATAGCCAACTTCATAGGTTGCCTGGAAACTGTCGGCGTAAGGCACTTCTGACGGATTAGACGCCAGGGCTCGAAGTGACGCATCCGCAGGAAAGTTGAAGCACTGATCAAGGCCAGACCGACTGTTGATCGTTTCAATAAAACTGGTCTCAGAGCATGATGAAAAACGGGTGGCATCCGGATTGGCCCAGGGGCTCATGACAAACCCCGAAGGGCAACTGTTGTCATCACCGTCATGGCCTGAACCAAAGTTGTGGCCCAGTTCGTGAGCCACCACCACCGCGGTCAATACATTGCTGGAGAAGGCATTGGTCACACCAGTACCGTAACCGTTGGTGTTGCAGAGCGTGCCTACGTAGGCCAACCCGGCCGTACTGCCGTCGAAATCCCGGCCACTGATCAGATGGAACAGTGCCCGGCGGTTCTCCTGAAAAGGCAAGCTGCCCGCCAACACTTTGGCACGGACATCACCCAATAACTCATTAGCCGATGTGGAGGTGGTAAACACATCACTTTTCAGAAAGGTCAGGCTCAGCGTATCAAAACCGATACCGAACTGTTCAAAGTAGAAACCCTCAACCATATTCAGAATGCTGACAGCGCGATCCTGAAAGTCATCGGGAAATTTTTGTTGGAACTGCAGATCAAATGCTACCTCCAGCTCCAGCAACAAACAGGCTCCTGCCACCCGACCCTCACACAAGCTGTCGTAACTGGCGGAAACTGCCTGGGCCATCATGGGCGACATCATGGCATCAGGAGAGAGCTCTGCCTCGCTGTGAGCATGGTCCAGTCCGCAGCGGGGCGGATTCTGAAAACTGAAGCTCATGGGCGCAACCTCATGCCCGGAGTTATCGCCACCGATCACATGCACACGGCCAAACAGGTAAGCGAGACCCTCCCAACCCCCAGACATTCTGGACACCCGAACCCAACTCTCCGGGTCTTCAGCAACCTGACCCTGAAAATGACGGCCTTCCAGTAATGCCTGATGCGGCCCCAGTGCGGATGCCAGCCGGTCATTGTCAGTCAGGTCAACCTGGTAACTCGTACCATCGACCCACAAGCTCAATGAATCGGCAGTATCTGCCTGCAATGGCGCGGACAGTGCCCACAACCAGGTTGCAACAATCACCAGAAAACGGCATGAGTTTCTCACTAGCGAATCCCTTTCTGTTCAGTCCCATCGGTTTCGCGCAAACTAAAGCGTGTCGGCCTTACCAGCCAGACACTTAACGTAACAATCTGTATTAATGAGGCATGGGTCCCGAATGGGGTATCGAGTGGTTAACAGCCCGGCGCCAGGGTTGATGATTTTATTGGCACTGCTTTATCTGGCACCGGCTGCCGCACTGGAGTGGCAGCCAGGCCTGTTCCAGACCGAGCAATGGTGGCGGCTGCTGACCGGGCATGTGGTTCATCTGAACGGCTGGCACCTGCTGCTGAACCTGACCGGGCTCGCGGCCCTCTGGCTGCTTTACCCTCGTTTTCTGTCGTTATGGCAGACTGTAGTGGCGGTGCTGTTCATCGCGCTGGGCATTTCTCTGGGGCTGATGTTGCTTCAACCGGATTTGCCTGGCTATCGGGGCTTTTCCGGCTGTCTGCATGGGCTGGGCGCTATGCTTGCTGTGCGGGGCTGGAAGGATGAGCGCATGTTGTCTGCCAGTGTCCTCATCCTGCTGACCGGAAAATTGCTGATGGAAGCAACCGGGACAGGTTTTACTGATGCCACTCAGCTGATCGGCGGTCCGGTGATCTGGCAAGCGCACTGGCTGGGGTTTTCTTCCGGCCTGCTATTGGCAGGGCTGTTCTGGCTTAAGCCCCGAACACCCAGGCAATCATCACCGGAATAAAACCGAGCGCAAACAGCGTGCTGAGCAAGGTGGTGCCTGCCGCCTGCCGGGGCGCGGCGTCCAGCAAGGTGGCGATCACCACGGTGTTGGCGGCAATGGGGGTAATGGAAATAAGGAAAATCGCCTGATGCACCGCCAGGTCGTATATGCCCAGCAGGTGCGCATCCAGCCACCAGAAAACCAGCGCCAGTAACGGCCAACTGACAAACTTGCCGAAGAAGGCAAGGCCGGTGAACACCGGATTACCGGCCAGACCCCGAAAGCTCAGTATGCCCATGCCGATAATCATCATGCCCAGAATGCTGTAGGCACCGCGCAGATTATCGAACAACGGCACAAATGCCCCCGGAATGGACACCCCTGACAGGTTCAGCGCCACCGCCGCTGCAAACGCATACACCGATGGCAGTCTTGCCACCCTCACCAGTGCATCACGAATGCTGTATTTCCCCCGTGCGGCGAGATAGAAACCGACCGAGTTCTCGAACAGCGTGGTGCCAAGCATACAGACGATGTAGAGCGCCAGGCCCTGCTCGCCGAACAGCAACAGCGCCACCGGTATACCAAAGTACCCCGTGTTGCCGGTACCCACCGAAAGCGGAATGACGGACGCACTGCCATCGGTCAGCACCCTGCGGGCAATAGCCAGATGCACCAACGCAATTACGGTACAGAACCCGAACACCAGCGCTGGCAGCAAAATAACCTGTGGCGTAAGCGGCGCTGCCATCACACCGGAAAACACCACCGAGGGCGTCACGATGTAAAGCATGATGCCCGCGATATGTTTGCCGCTGGCCTCCAGATAACGCCCGGCAATCCAGCCAAGGGCGACCGTCACATAAAGTGGAAGGAGTTTGATAAACAAAGCCAAAGCGGCCGCCATGGAGCCTCCGGACGAGAGCGGAACCTTTACGCCAAACGGGGCAGTCTACCACCTACCCATGAAGAGGTAACTCCCCGGCGCAATAGAGAAACCCACCCCGTTCTTTGATAATCATCAATAGCATTACGGATACATCTTTATATCCTAGCAGGGCAGTCGGGTATTCCAACAAGCAAGGAGAGAGACCATGGCCGAGCGCTTTACCAAAAGCATGGCCAGGAACATATATCTGGGGGGAAGTGCATTCTTCGTCCTGTTGTTCCTGACCCTGACTTTTGACACACAGATCCGGGCAATGCCCGAGCGGGATAACCGCGATCAACTCACCGAAGAAGTCGTGCGTGGCAAGCACCTCTGGGAGAACAACAACTGCGTGGGTTGTCACTCCATCATGGGGGAAGGCGCTTACTTTGCCCCGGAGCTGGCCAACGTGTTCGACCGTCGGGGCGCAGGTGACACCGAGATCTTCAAGTCGTACATGCGGGCCTGGATGAACGCCATGCCAACCAACGTTCCTGGCCGCCGGCAGATGCCGAACTTCAATCTCACCGATCAGGAGATTGATGACCTGAGCGCGTTCCTGGAGTGGACATCCAAGATCGACGACAACAACTGGCCACCCAACATCGAAGGCTGAGGGAACAAGCATGAAATACGAATCTCAACGGGTCTCCATGCCCTACTTCATCTTCGCCCTGCTCCTGTTTGTCGGCCAGATCGTGTTCGGCCTGGTGCTGGGGCTCCAGTACGTGGTTGGCGATTTCCTGTTTCCGGAAATCCCCTTCAACGTTGCCAGGATGGTTCATACCAACCTGCTGATTGTCTGGCTGTTGTTCGGCTTTATGGGCGCCACCTACTACATGGTGCCTGAAGAGGCGCAAACCGAGCTGCACAGCCCGCTGCTGGCGTGGATACTGTTCTGGGTATTTGCTGCGGCTGGCACCCTGACCGTTCTTGGCTACCTGTTTGTAGACTACGCACGTTTGGCGGAGCTGACCTTCAATGAATACTTCCCGACCATGGGGAGGGAGTTCCTGGAGCAGCCAACCATCACCAAGATAGGTCTGCTGCTGGTCATCCTTGGCTTCCTGTATAACGTCATCATGACTGCTCTCAAGGGCCGCAAGACCGTGGTCAATATCATACTGATCACCGGTCTGATCGGTCTGGCTGTACTGTGGCTGTTCGCGTTTTACAACCCGAGCAACCTGGCCACCGACAAGTACTTCTGGTGGTTTGTTATTCACCTGTGGGTCGAAGGCGTTTGGGAACTGATCATGGGTGCCATCCTGGCCTATGTGCTGATCAAACTGACCGGTGTAGACCGTGAAGTGATCGAGAAGTGGCTGTACGTGATCGTTGCCATGGCGCTGATTACCGGCATCATCGGCACCGGCCACCACTTCTTCTGGATCGGACCGCCTCCATACTGGCTGTGGCTGGGCTCGGTGTTCTCTGCCCTGGAGCCCCTGCCATTCTTCATGATGGTGGTGTTCGCCTTCAACATGATCAACCGTCGCCGCCGCAATCACCCGAACAAGGCCGCTATGCTTTGGGCCATGGGCACAACCGTGATGGCGTTCCTGGGCGCGGGCGTGTGGGGCTTCCTGCACACCCTGGCCCCGGTGAACTACTACACCCACGGCAGCCAGATTACCGCAGCCCACGGCCATATGGCGTTCTACGGCGCCTACGTGATGATCGTACTGACCATCATCTCCTACGCGGTGCCCATCATGCGCGGCCGTCCATACGGCAACAGCAACACGGCGCAGGTTGTCGAAATGTGGGGCTTCTGGCTGATGACCATTTCCATGGTGTTCATCACCCTGTTCCTGACCGCCGCCGGTGTGCTGCAGGTATGGCTGCAACGCATCCCGGGCGATGGTGAAGCGCTGTCGTTCATGGCAGGTCAGGATCAGATTGCCCTGTTCTACTGGATGCGATTCGTCGCGGGCGCCTTCTTCATGGCCGGTCTGGTCGTTTACCTCGGCAGCTTCTTCATCAAGGGCCAGGCTGGCCCGGAAGAAGAAGTACGCGGGCCTGCTACGGCTGACGCCTGATCAGGCATAACCGCCGGGGTCAATTTGACCCCGGCAATCATCCCGATTCTGGACAAACTCCGTGCATGCGCAGACCGTCAACCCGAAAGACACCCTTCAGCAAAAGCGCCTGATTACCCGCTGCGTCTTTTTCCTGCTGTTTCTGCTTGCGCCGGTACTTAATATCTTCCGATACGACCTGACCGAAACCCACTTTGTACTGTTCGGTTTTCCGCTCTCGTTCAACCTGAATCTGGACTGGGTCGCCCACAGCACCCCGACCGAAGTCGCCAGTCAGGTACTGTTCTGGTTTGTTCTGCCGATTCTGGTTCTTGTGCCGCTGGTGCTCTGGATTTCTCTCAAATGGGGCCGTCTCTATTGCGGATGGCTGTGCCCGCACTTTTCCGTTGTTGAAACCATCAACGATCTGATGACCCGGATAACAGGTCGCCCCACTCTTTGGGAGGCGCTGAACAAAGGCAATACCGGCAAGGCGCTTCACTGGGCAGGCCTCACCGTGATCTGCGCCCTGATCGGATTCTCATGGGCGCTGGCCATGCTGTCTTACCTGCTGCCGCCAATTCCGCTGTATACCGATTTAATCACCGGACAACTGAGCCTGTACCCCGGCATTTTTCTTGCTGTTGCCACCGCAGTGTTCACCTTTGACTTTCTGTTTGCCCGGCACCTGTTTTGCAAATATGGCTGCGCCTTCGGCCTGGTGCAGAGCATCGCCTGGATGACCAATGGCAAGGCTCGGGTGGTGACCTTCGACACCGAACGGGCCGCCGCCTGTCGGGACTGCACCAAGGCCTGTGACGAAGCCTGCCCCATGCGCCTGCCTACCCGCAGCCATAAGCGGGCCAAGTTTTCCTGCACCCAGTGCCTGCAGTGCGTGAGCGCCTGCCGCGAGGTGCAAAAAGACAACCCGGAAGGCTCCCTGTTGACCTGGGAACCCGGAACCCCTGGCAAGCAAACCGTGTTGATTCCGGTACGCCAGATACACTCCCCTCCGCGCCAATCCCGCGCCTGATTCAGGAGTCGTTATGGAAGAGTGGGTCGGACTAAAGTGGCACGAATACGTAACCCGCCAGGCGATGGGCGAGTTTCCCGAACACACCGTGCACCTGAAAGACGAAGCACGCACCCTGGGAGTCCTGTTCCGCGCCATGGGTGGCGATCCTGCCCTGAGCCTGGTGGTAGCAGAACCCAGACAATTTCAGATTCGCCGCCGCTTTCTGCACAAATTGGCCGGCACTCACCGCAAGTTCGAACTGGCCTGGCGTGATGAAGACAGCCTTCGCCTGCCAGACCGCCTGGCGCTGTTCCCATCCCGCAAAGCCAACCGGGACCTTTACCTATGGCTCGCGGCTCTGGCGTCACTGGGGGAGATTCACCACCACAGCTGGCTGCAGGGCAACCAGGCCATGGTGCAGCGATTGCTTGGTCAGTGGCCGGGGCTCGAACCCATGTATCAACGACTGGTTCGCCACACCTTGCAATGGCGGCCGGATCCGGACAGCTTGCCCGGTGTAGAGGCAAAGCGCGAAACAGCCATCCGCCAGGCCCTGATACATCCTGGCAGTGTTCGTCATCTTCCTGACGCCATGACGGACCCCTGGCCGGTGATTTTGTGGCTCTACCCGGTGTTGGGCCGCGGCAGACTCAAGGGCCAGATCATCGGCGGCGACGACAATACCCACTCGAAATCCGGCGGGCTGGCCAAAAAACGCAAGCGCCGCCGCGCCGAGCGAGTGGATGCCTTTGATAAAGACCAGGGCATCATGCTGTTCCGGCTTGAAAGTCTGTTCTCCTGGTCCGAGTTCATACCCGTGGACCGGGCCGGGGATGACAGTGACGAAGACGATGCCGATTCCGTAGCCGATGACATGGACATGATTTCAATCTCCATGGACCGCCGGGAAGCGTCCTCCGCCATCAAGTTTGACCTGGACCTGCCTTCGGAAGAAAACGACGACCTGTTCCTGGGCCCGGGCATCCACTTACCCGAATGGGACTGGCGCCGCCAGGGCTTCCGGGACAACTTTTGCTGCCTGCAGCCGCTGCTCAGCCGGGATGCCGTGCCCTCGCCATTACCGGAACGCCTGAAGTCCCCGGCCCAGACCTTACGCCGGCAATTCAGCGCCCTGAAACCCCTGCGCCAATGGGAACGACGGCAACGGGAAGGCGAAGAGCTGGACCTGGATGCCTGCCTGGAGCGAGTTGTCCAACAAAGACGAGGGGCCGGCGACCTGGACCAGAAGCTGTTCCGCCAGTGCAAACAGAACCAGCGCGACCTGGCCTGCCTGGTACTGGCGGACATCTCGCTGTCGACCGACACCTACATCAACAACAATCAACGAGTGATCGACATCGCCCGGGATGGCCTGCAATTACTCAGCGAAGCCCTCACCGCCAGCCGTGACCCCTTTGCCCTGTTCGCCTTCTCATCGCGACGCAGAGACCACATTCGTTTTCATCACATCAAAGGCTTTGACGAGCCCTACAACGACACCAGCCGGGGCCGTATCCAGGCGCTGGAGCCCGGCTATTACACCCGCATGGGCGCAGCCATCCGCCAGTCCACCAAACTGCTCCGGGCCCGGCCGGAGCATCAGAAAATCCTGCTGCTGCTGACCGACGGCAAACCCAACGACCTGGACCTGTACGAGGGCCGCTACGGTGTGGAAGATACCCGCATGGCGGTTCAGGAAGCCCACCGGGCCGGCCTGACCCCGTTCTGCGTCACCATCGATGAAGAGGCCAACGAATACCTGCCCTACGTCTTCGGCAGCACCAATTACGTGGTGATCAAAGACCCGACCCAACTGCCCGCGCAGTTGCCCAAGCTGTACCTGAACCTGACCCGATAACGGAGGATTAAATGGCTGACAGCCAGGCCGCCCGATCACCGCACCTGCCCGGCGACCTCGCCGTCTGGTTCTTCATCTTCGCGGAACTGGCGGTGTTCGGAATCCTGTTCATCGGCTTCGGCATCGCCCGCAGCCTCGACCCGGCCACCTTCTCCGCCGGCCGGGAGGTGCTGCACCCCTGGACCGGCCTGATCAACACCATCGGCCTGATCACCGCCAGCTATCTGGTGGCCCTGTCCGTTCACCACCTGCGCGACGGCAAGCCCGGCACCGCCGCCCTGTTGTGGGGTGCCATAGCGGCCTCCTGCATCTACACCTTCGGCAAACTCTGGGAATACATCGACCTGTATTCCAACGGCTACAACCTGGGCACTGACACCTTCTTCATGTTCTATTTCTTCCTCACCTTCTTCCACTTCATGCACGTGGTGCTGGGCCAGATTGTCCTGGTGGTACTGGCGGTTAAGGTGAAGAAAGGTGAATACACCGGCGACGACATGAACAGCATGGAATCCGGCGCCTCCTACTGGCACATGGTCGACCTGGTGTGGCTGGTGCTGTTCCCCATGCTCTACGTTATAGCGTAAGGAGACGAGCGGATGTTAGCGGTCTACCTCACCCTGATGGCCTGCACCATGGCGCCGGTCTTTGCCATGCAGATGGGTCTGAATCCGGCGATTCTGGTGTGGCTGGCGTTTCCACTGGTGATCGTAAAAGCCGTGCTTCTGGTCGACCACTTCATGGAAATGAAGCATGCGCCCTTCGGCTGGCGATTGGCGTCACAGGGCTGGACGGTTGTGGTTGTTGCGGTGCTTGCGGGGATTCATTTTGTTGCGTGAGCTTTTGGAGTAAGCCACAGGCCGGTGGGGAGGTTTTCCAAAACACGCTGTGAATACTTCCCTGTACGCTCTGCTCCGCCATCCATGGCTCCGCAAGGTTTTGGAAAACCTCCCCACCGGCCTCCGGCCCAGACTCTGGCGGGTTACATCAACTTTTTGGGGAAGTATGGGGGTTTATCACCTATTGCTTGGGCTAAGGCAATCATCCCCCAAAGCACAAACGACGTGTGCATAACGATCGCCCAAACGATGGCGAAGGTCCAGAAGCTCCCGGTATTGCCATGCATCAGCCAGGAAATCCCCACCCCGGAACTGATCAGCAAAGCCCCCAGAATCGACATATAAACACCCGCCTTGCTGTGAGCACGACGTACCGGATTATCTTCCCCGGACTTCATCGCAATCGAAAGCAACACGATAAAACCGATAACCGGCAACGCCAGCAAGTTCAACAAATACCAGGCAACCGGAGCAACCGCCCCGGGCGCTTCACTCTTCTGACTGGCCGAATAAGGCATACACCACCTCCATGAGTGCATTGACAGTAACCGCGTCGTCCGACAACGGTTCGATGAGTCCGGCGCGGCAGGCTTCAACAGCCGGCACACCGGAGTGGATCAAATAAGCGGTATGAATCAACAAGCGGGTCGACGCCGCCTCTTCCAGATCGTGATCTTTCAGCTTGCGCAAAGACGCCGCCAGGCTCACCAGCTGCTTCGCCAGGTCTGCGTCACAGCCGGCTTCCTCCTGCACAATCATCTGCTCGACTTCCGGTTTCGGATAATCGAAACTCATCGACACAAACCGCTGCCGGGTGCTCGGCTTCATGCCCTTGAGCAGGCTCTGGTAGCCAGGGTTGTAGGACACCACCAGCATGAATCCCGGCGCTGCCTGCAGCAGTTCGCCAGTGCGCTCGATGGGCAGTTCCCGGCGATCATCGGCCAGCGGGTGCAACACCACTGTGGTGTCCTTTCGGGCTTCCACCACCTCGTCCAGATAGCAGATGCCACCTTCCCGCACCGCCCGGGTCAGAGGGCCGTCCTGCCAGTAAGTGCCGTCCGGGCCGATCAGATGGCGACCCACCAGGTCGGAGGCCGTCAGATCGTCGTGGCAAGCCACGGTGTACACCGGCCGGCCCAGTTTTTCGGCCATGTACCGGACAAAGCGGGTTTTTCCGCAGCCGGTCGGGCCTTTGATCAGAACCGGCAACCCGTTATCGGCCGCGGCGCTGAACAGTTCCACTTCGTTGCCTACAGGCTGGTAAAAAGTCATGGGGCACTATCCTTTTCTTGCGTGGATTCGGGTGACACAAAACCGGACACCCATTCCGGGAATAACTGAAACATCTGCCGATCATCGGATCTCTGTATCCGAGTCAGCGCCGCCAGGCAAAGATCAACCTGCCTGGCCGATCCCTCCGATGCGGTTTGATACCAGCCGGCACCCTCTACAGGTTGGCCTTGCCAGGTAACCGCCAACCCTTGCGATTCCATCAATCCCGATACAAACCCCAGCTCCGAAACCGCCGCATGGGTGTTGTTGTGTAGCAACAGGCCCAGGGCGGAACTGTAATCTGCCGCAAAATAACGCTGGCCCCGGGAAGGGGTAACGCCCTGACCCGCCAACGCCTGCAGAGCGGCTGCCGCGCCCACCGGGTCAGCCCCGGCCACCAGAGAGACGTCCCGGCCGTGCAGCTCTGCCAGGGAGCGAACCCCCGAGGTTTTCCGGGTTACCCACACCGGCACCGGGCTCTGCCCTGTCGCGTTAACAGCCTTGAGAGCCCGCTCACCGCCAACAGGCTGTGCGGAGAAAACCAGCCCTGAGCGCACGCCCCAATCCCCGAATTCTGCTCCCGCCACTGGCTCAGCCACGGCAATTTTTACGCTCGCATCACATCCTTGCCGGTCGAGATAGGCTTTCAACCGGTTTTGCGCCACGGTGTAAGACGACAACTCCGTGTACACCCTCAACTCAACATTCTCGCCGGCCAGAGCGGGAAACACCGGTGCCAGGCCGGTGGCCATGAGCACCAACCACCAGCTCCTTTGCGTATCACAGCCCAAGCGCATGGGCCCGGCTGCTGAAGAAAATACCGGACGGCTTCTGCGCTGGGAGAGTGGCGACGGCTTCCAGCGTTCGCGTGCTGTAAACGGTGATGCGATTGCTGTCCCGGGAGGACACCCAGACCTCTTCACCCCGGGGGGTGAACTCCATGTGCAGCACAGATTTGCCGGGTTCCAGATTGCGAATCACTTCCCGGGTTTGCGAATCAATCACCTGCACCACGTCGTTGTCCGGATGGGCAAAGCTGACCCAGATCTGCCGGTTGTCCGGGCTGGCCATCACAAATACCGGCTGGCCGTGCACGGGAATGCGCTGCACCATGTGCCAGTCATCCAGTCTTGCCACCAGTACTTCATGGCGACCAACCGCCGGCACAAACGCGTGGCCATCGGCGATGGCCCAGCCTTCCAGGTGCGGCATCTTGTACACCGGCAGGCGCTGTTCTCCCTTACCGTAATCGGGAAGAATGCGTTGCACGGTTTTATCCTGCTGCCACAGGTCCATCATCGATAGCCCGTCCTCACCGAACAGGCCGGCAATGTAGTAGCGGCCATCCGGAGTGATCAAGGCATCATAGGGCTGTTTGCCCGCCGGGAAACGGGTCACTTCGGGTGGTGACGGGATCATATCCACGGTCCAGATCTCACCGGCATCAAACAGACTGAACACAAACTGGTTGCCGGGAGCATCCACCAAACCTACCGTTTTGGACTGGGCGTTCTCGCCACTGGCGCTCACAAAGTCCGCGGGAATGGTCAGCACTGGCTCCAAAGTTTTGCTATCAAAAATATTCACACCACCGGGTTCGTAGTTAGACACGGCAACATAACGGCCATCCTGAGAAATCGCTCCGCCGATGCTGTTGCCAGACTGAACCACCCTGTTAGCGATCGTTTGCGTTAACAGGTCTACCTGGGTCAAACCGCCATCGCGGCCGAACACATAGCCGTAGCGAGCGTCACGGGAATACACCACCGAGGCGTGAGACAGGTCCCCCAGGCCCTCTACCCTGCCCAGGATCTGATACTCGGAGTGATCAATCACCAGCACCGAGCCAGACGCCCGTTCGATCACCAGCCCCAGATCCCCCGTACCCCGTAACGCAACAGGTTCTTGGTCCGTAAACGCCTGGCAGCCAGACAACAGCGTGCTCGCAACTATGATCAAAATCCGGGCGCTCAGCTTTCTCATGGCGTGTCCTTGGTCATTAACGGGGTTGGCCGGTGCTGCTTTTCTCATTCAGCAGGCGGCCAGATTTCAACTGCCGGCTGATCCAGGCAATGTCCTGATCATTGAGCAGGGCTTTCCAGGGCGGCATCGCGGTGCCCGGAATACCCTCACGGATAATGGCAGACAGCGCCGCTTCCGAAAGGTGGTCGATGTTCTCCGGTCGCAGTGGCGGTCCAAGCCCGCCTCTGAAAGTCAGCCCATGACAGGAGCCGCAATCCTGAATCACAAAATTCTGCAGTTCGGCGACGTTATCGGGGCCCGCCGACAAAACCGGCGAGGACAGCAGCAGTCCACCAGCCAGGCAAATCAGCCATCGCCTTGCAGTGCCCATGCGTTCGGTCATCGCAGTCCCTCCTGAATCCATGCTGTCATGCTGCGGGCACCCACCAACGATAACCTTGATATTGATTAAATATTAACGCCTGCACCATTGATCTTAAGTCATACCCACGGGGAGGTACTCTCTGTAAAACATACATTCTCATGACATTAATCAATGTCTGGAAGCCCCAACAGGAGAAACCTAGGGAGCACTCTGGAACCTAAGGAGAGACCCTGATGAGAGCAACCCAATTAATGATCAAACCCCTGGCCCTGGCTGTGGCCATGGCGTCGTTCGGCGTCATGACGGCCCAGGCAGCATCAAAAGATGTTGACGAATCCGCCATGGCGTACGAAGGCACCCCCAGCAGTATCGATGCGGCATCCGCGAAGATTGTTCGTACCCCCGGCGCACCGGACCTGACCGACGCGGAATTCGAAGAAGCCAAACAGATCTATTTCGAGCGCTGCGCAGGTTGTCACGGTGTACTGCGCAAAGGCGCCACCGGTAAACCGCTGACCCCGGACATCACCCAGGAACGCGGCATGGATTACCTGAAGGCCTTTATCAGCTACGGCTCGCCCGCCGGTATGCCCAACTGGCTGACCTCCGGTGATTTCACCGAAGAGCAGGTGGAGCTGATGTCCAAGTACATCATGCACGAGCCGCCCCAGCCTCCCGAGTTTGGCCTGGAAGACATGAAGCAATCCTGGGAAGTGCTCGTGGCACCAGAAGATCGCCCCAAGAAGCAGATGAACGATCTGGATCTGGAGAACCTGTTCAGTGTCACCCTGCGTGATGCCGGCCAGATTGCCCTCATTGACGGCGATTCCAAGGAAGCCGTGAAGATCATCGACACCGGCTACGCGGTGCACATCTCCCGGATGTCTGCCTCTGGCCGCTATGTGATGGTTATTGGCCGCGACGCGCTGATCAACATGATTGACCTGTGGATGGAAGAGCCGCAAACCGTGGCCAAGATCAAAGTGGGCATGGAAGCGCGTTCTGTTGAAACCTCCAAGTTCAAAGGCTGGGAAGACAAATACGCCATTGCCGGCACCTACTGGCCACCCCAGTTCGTGATCATGGACGGTGAAACCCTGGAGCCGAAGAAAATCGTTGGCACCCGCGGCATGACCGTCGGCGATCAGGAATATCACCCTGAGCCCCGCGTTGCCGCTATTGTCGCCTCCCACGCGCATCCTGAGTTCATCATCAACGTCAAGGAAACCGGCAAGATCCTGCTCGCCAATTACGAAGACCTGGACAACATGACCATCACCTCGATCGACGCAGCCAAATACCTGCACGACGGGGGCTGGGACGCCAGCATGCGCTACTTCCTGACCGCCGCCAACAACTCCGACAAGATCGCCGTTGTTGACGCCCAGGACCGCAACCTCGAAGCACTGGTCGACGTAGGCAAGATCCCGCATCCGGGTCGTGGCGCCAACTTCGTGGATCCTGAGCATGGTCCGGTGTGGGCAACCTCTCACCTGGGTGACCAGACCATCCAGATGATCGGCACTGACCCGGAAGGCCACCCGGACAACGCCTGGAAAGTCGTTCGCTCCGTTAATGGCCAGGGCGGCGGTTCCCTGTTTGTGAAGACCCACCCGAAATCCACCAACCTGTGGGTCGATACCTCTCTGAACCCGGCTGAGGACGTCAGCCAGAGCATTGCGGTCTTCGACATCAACAACTTTGATGCCGGCTATGAAGTACTGCCGCTGGCCGCGTGGGCTGACCTGGGCGAGGGTCCCAAACGGGTCGTACAGCCGGAATACAACCAGGCGGGCGACGAAGTCTGGTTCTCTATCTGGAATACCCAGGACAAGAAGTCCGCCATCGTGGTGGTTGACGACAAGACCCGGAAGCTGAAGAAGGTGATCAAGGGCGACTATATGGTCACTCCGACCGGTAAGTTCAACACTTACAACACCCAGCACGACGTGTACTGATCCGGCCACTGGCCCGGAGGAGCAACTGATGAGACTGGATGCAGCAGACCGACACCTGATCGACCGTTACCAGCGTAACCTGCCGATCTGCGAGCGCCCCTACGAGGTCATGGCCCAGCACCTGGGCCTGACCGAGCAGGAGGTGATCGAAAGGCTGTCTGCCCTTCAGGAGCAGCAGGTGCTCAGCCGGGTCGGCCCGGTGTTTGAACACAGCAAAGCCGGCGCCAGTTTACTGGCGGCCGTGGCCGCACCAGACGATCAGATCGATCTGGTGGCGGCACAGAATCAACCGTGCCCCGGGGGTGAACCACAATTACGCCCGGGAGCACACTTACAACCTCTGGTTTGTGATGACCGCAGCCAGATGAAGACACGCTGGAAGAGCGTCTGGACGAACTGGAACACCAGCTGGCGCTGCCCATGCTGAGGCTACCGATGGTCGAAGGCTTTCACATCGATCTGGGCTTTGATATCGACTGGGAGGTCTTGCCATGAATCTGCCGGCCATCGGTCCACATCAGAATTACCTGTTAGTCAGCGAATCCATCAGCGCCTGGGGCTTGCTGCGACTGCGCGAGCAACTGGAAACCGGTCTACCGCTGACCCCGCGGCCTTATCAGACCCTGGCCGAGCGCGTCGGCCTGACCGAACACACAGGTGATGAGTGCGATTACGCCAGTGGCAGCAACAGGGCCTGATCAAGCGTCTGGGCCTGGTGGTCAAGCACCGCACCCTGGGTTACCAGGCCAACGCCATGGTGGTCTGGGATGTGCCCGGACCAGCAGATGTGCGAGCTCGGCAACGCGCTGGCGGCAGTCCCTTTTGTCACCCTGTGCTATCAGCGCCCGCAGGCGAGTTGCCGGACTGGCCCTACAACCTGTTCTGCATGATTCACGGCGTTACCCGTGAGCGCGTGCGGCAGCAGCTGGCCAGCCTGATTGAAGGCCACCAGCTGCAGGAAACACCCTACTCGGTGCTGTTCAGCAGCAAGGCTTACCTGCAACGTGGAGGCCGCTATGTCAGCCCTTGCTGAGCGCCCGGGCAATGCCCCGGCGGCGCCGGACTTCACACCGGTGGAACGGGCCATCATCAACCGTCTGCAAGTCGGACTGCCGCTGACCAGAACGCCCTACCAGGACGTAGCCGAGGAAATCGGCATTGACCAACACGAGCTGCTGGAACACCTGAAAGCCCTGCTGGCCAACGGCACCCTCAGCCGTTTCGGACCGATGTTTCACGCCGGCGAAATGGGCGGCGGCCTGACTCTCGCGGCCATGCGCATTCCCGATCAAGACTTTGATCGGGTGGCCGGGCAGGTCAACAGCTTTCACCAGGTTGCCCACAACTACCGCCGGGAACACGAACTGAACATGTGGTTTGTGCTGGCCACCGAAACCCCGGCCGGCATCGCCGACACCATCGGGCAGATCGAGGCCCTGACCGGCCACCCCGTTTACAACATGCCCAAGGAGCAGGAGTTTCATGTCCACCTCCACTTTGAAGTCTGAGGCAGCCCTGAGCGATCAGGACCGGGCGCTGATACTGGCCACCCAATCCGGTCTGCCGCTGGTGCCGGACCCCTGGGCCGAGCTCGGGCGCCAGCTCGACATGCCAGCGGAGCAGGTGCTGGACCGGTTCCGGGCCATGCAGGCCAACGGCATCATCCGCCGGGTAGCCGCGGTGCCGGATCACTACAAACTCGGGTACCGGTTTAACGGCATGACCGTGTGGGACGTGACCGACCAGGCTATCGCAACCATGGGTCAGAAGGTCGGCGACCTGCCGTTTGTCAGCCATTGCTATCGCCGCCCCCGACACCTGCCCTACTGGAGTTACAACCTGTTTGCCATGGTCCATGGCACCAGCCGTGACGAAGTCGAACACAAAGCCGGACACCATCCGGGAGCTGCTGGGCGACACCTGCTCAGGCCATACCATTCTCTACAGTTCGGCAATTCTGAAAAAAACCGGATTGCGACTGAAAACCTAGAGAGAGACCAACCATGTTTCGCATGACCCGCTACATCAAAAGCCTGATGAACCCGACGCCGGTGCAGCCGGTGCCCAAACCCAGTGGCCCGGTGGTGATCTGGAACCTGATCCGCCGCTGCAACCTGACCTGCAAGCACTGCTATTCAATCTCGGCAGACATCGACTTCAAGGGCGAACTGAGTACCGACGAGGTCTACACCGTGATGGACGACCTCAAGGCCTTCGGCGTGCCGGTGCTGATCCTCTCCGGCGGCGAGCCGTTGATGCGCCCGGACATTTTCGAGATTTCACACCGGGCCAAGGAAATGGGCTTTTATGTCGGCCTGTCCACCAACGGCACCCTGATCACCGAAGACAACATCGACCGGATTGCCGCCGCCGGCTACGACTACGTTGGCATCAGCATCGACGGTCTGGAGCAGACCCACGACGAATTCCGCCAGAAGCAAGGGGCCTTCCGGGAGTCCATGCACGCGGTCGCCCTGTGCAAACAGGCCGGCATCAAGGTGGGCCTGCGCTTCACCCTGACCCAGGACAACTACCCGGAACTGCCCGCCATGCTGGAGATGCTCGATGAGCACGACATCGATAAGTTCTACCTGTCGCACCTGAACTATTCCGGCCGCGGCGGCCGCAACCGCAAGCGCGACGCCTGGTACGACATGACCCGCGACGCCATGACCCTGCTGTTCAACCACTGCCACGATGAACTCCAGCGTGGCATCGAGCGGGAATACGTCACCGGTAACAACGACGCCGATGGTCCCTTCCTGATTGAGTGGGCCAAGGAACACTACCCGGATCAGGTCGAAGCCCTGAGCCAGCGCCTGACCCACTGGGGCGGCAACTCCTCCGGGGTGAACATCTCCAACATCGACAACCTGGGCGTGGTTCACCCGGATACCTTCTGGTGGGACTACAACCTCGGCAACGTCAGAGAAACGCCGTTCTCGAAGATCTGGTCCGAGACCACCGACCCGCTGATGCAGGGCTTCCGCCAATACCCGAGGCCGGTGAAAGGTCGCTGTGCCGACTGCAAATTCCTGGGCATGTGCAACGGCAACACCCGGGTACGGGCCTACAACATCTCCGGTGATTACTGGGAAGAAGACCCCGGCTGTTACCTCACCAACGATGAAATCGGCGTGGTCACTGACCTGCCCAGACGGGTCGCCGCCGCGGCCATCGAAATTCCGGTTCACCACCTGTAAGGATGCACCTCATGACCACAAACCCTCGCAAGAAATGCCTGGTGGAATTCCAGCTGGCGGAACAGCCGCTGCGTGCAGGTGAGGTTGCCATCGTCGGCGCCGGTCCGGGCGACCCGGGCCTGCTGACCCTCCGGGCATTGATGCTGATTCAGCAGGCCGACGCCATTGTCTACGACCGGCTGGTGTCGCCGCAGATCATGGAGCTGGTGAACCCCCGGGCCGAGCGCATTCACGTGGGCAAGGCCAGCGGTTGCCATTACGTGCCCCAGGAAGACACCAACGAGCTGCTGGTCCAGCTCGCCATGAAGCAGCGCCGGGTGGTGCGCCTGAAAGGCGGTGACCCGTATATCTTCGGCCGCGGCGGCGAAGAAGCCGAGTTTCTGGTGGATAACGACATCGACTTCCAGGTGGTACCGGGCATTACCTCCGCCGCCGGCTGCGCCGCCTACTGTGGTATTCCGCTGACACACCGGGATCATGCCCAGAGCGTGACCTTCGTCACCGGCCACCGCAAAGCCGATCAGACCCTCGAACTCAACTGGGCCGTGCTGGCGGCGCCGGGTCAGACCCGGGTGTTCTACATGGGCCTGCACAACGCCCCCACCATCGTACGGGAGCTGACCGCCCATGGCCTGTCGGGACAATGCCCGGTGGCCCTGGTGGAGCGCGGTACCACGCCACTGCAGCACATGACCGTCACCACCCTGGACGACCTGGTAGAGACCATTGCACGGGAAGACTTCCAGCCGCCCACGCTGATTATCGTTGGGGACGTGGTGCAACTGGCCGAGAAACTGGCCCGCCCGGCCCAGGCTGGCTGGAACAGCGCTCTGACCGGTCTGGCGGCAGCAACCGCCGCGGGCCGGCCAGCCTGAACACTGAATCAATTGAACACCTGAAACCGGGAGCTGTTGCTGGTGAACCTTAAAAAGATGCACATTGGATTACACCAGAGCCTGATACTCGCCGCTGCATTGGTAGCGGGCATGGCCCAGGCCGAAGACACCGTTGATACCGACAGCCTGTACCTGCAACACTGCGCCGCCTGCCATGGCACTGACCGCCTCGGCGGCATGGGGCCGGCGCTGTTGCCGGACAACCTGTCTCGCCTGAAAAAGTCCGAGGCCGAACGGGTGATACGTGAAGGCCGCCCTGCTACCCAGATGGCAGGTTACCAAACCCTGCTGAACGATCAGCAGATCACAGCACTCACCGAATTCATGTACCAGGCGCCGACCCACCCGCTTAAGTGGGGCAAGACAGAAATCCAGACCAGCCGCGACGTCACTCATTCTGCAGGCTCGCTGCCGGATCAGCCGGTATTTGAGGCCGACCTGATGAACCTGTTCCTGGTGGTGGAAATCGGCGACCACCACGTCACCCTGCTGGATGGCGACAAAATGGAACCGATCCACCGCTTCCCCAGTCGCTTCGCCCTGCACGGCGGCCCCAAATACAGCCCCGATGGCCGCTACGTTTACTTCGGCTCCCGCGATGGCTGGATTACCAAATACGACATCTACAACCTGAAAGTGGTGGCGGAAGTGCGCGCCGGCATCAACATGCGCAACATCGCGGTCTCCGCCGATGGCCACTATGTGATGGCGGCCAACTACCTGCCCCATACCCTGGTGCTGTTCGATGCCGCCAACCTGGAGTTGCTGGATCTTGTCCCGGTGGAGAATGGCGCCGGCGACAGTTCTCGAGTCAGCGCTGTTTACACAGCACCGCCCAGAGGCAGCTTTATTGCCGCCCTGAAAGACATCCCGGAAACCTGGGAAATCACTATCGAAGACAACAGCGCCGTAATCCGGCGCATGACCACCGACACCCTGCTGGACGACTTCTTTTTCGACCCCGGCTACCAGCACCTGATCGGCGCCGCCCGCGATGGCAAGCACGGCGTGGTGATCGATCTGGATACGGGCAAAACCACCGCCGAACTGCCCCTGCCGGGCATGCCTCATCTGGGCTCCGGCATCACCTGGCAGCAAGAAGGCCGACGCGTGATGGCCACACCCCATTTCCGGACCGGTGCCATCTCCATCATCGACATGGACACCTGGAAGGTGATCAAGACTCTGGACACCGAAGGCCCGGGTTTCTTCATGCGCAGCCATGAAAACTCCCGCTATGCCTGGGCCGATGTGTTCTTCGGCCCCAACGCCGACAAGGTTCACATCATCGACAAACAGACCCTGGAAATCGTCAAGACCCTGCAACCGGAACCCGGCAAAGTCGCCGCCCACGTGGAATTCGACCGCCATGGTGAAAAGCTGCTGTTGAGCATCTGGGACGACGACGGCGCCATCATCGTTTACGACGCCGACACGCTGGAGGAAGAGAAGCGCATTCCCATGAAGAAGCCATCAGGCAAGTACAATGTCTGGAACAAGATTAATTACGAGGAAGGCACCAGCCACTGAGCCGCTTTCGTGTTCGTTCCAGCCTGCCGATTTGGTGCATCTGCTACAGGTGGGGAGGCCCTTTCCGAAACACGCTCCTTGCGGCACATCCATGTGACGCTTGGGCTCCGCCATCCCTGGCTGCGCACAGTTTCGGAAAGGGCCTCCCCACCTGTAGCGTCCAGCATAGGCAATATACTTATCGATTTCGTCAAATAGACTTAACCATTTAAGTCATTTTGGATGTTTGTTTTATGGTAGGATAATTGACCTACGCCAATGCCGCGAAGGTTAGATTATGAACAGCAGTTTCAGGCCTCCCATCGCCTCCGCACCCTGCTTGCTGGGAGATGGAACCAAAGACATCATCCGCTACGACACTGCGCCGGCAGAAGTGGCTCTGCTTAACGGCCTGAGTCACGCCTTCGGGATCTGCCTGAACGAAAAACAGGACAACCCGGAAGCCCTGTTTTTGAGCGACCTGTCCCGCCTGTTTCACCAGAAACGCATAGACGCCGAAACACCGCTGGAAAAACACGACCGCCCCTGGGCCAATGTTTACCTCATCCAGTACGGCATCCTCCGACTGTTCAGAGAATCCCCGACCGGAAAAATCGCCATCCACCACTTCTTCACCGAGGGCGACCTGATCTGGCCGGTATTCGGGCGCAGCCGCACCGTGCGCAACACACTGTGCCTCACCAGCGTACTGCCCGCTACAGTCTGGGTTGCCGATTTCGCCGCCTTCCGCTCGGCTATCCAGAGTCACGGTGACGGACTCTGGGCCAAGTTTGCCCTGGTACTCACCGAGGAGATCGCAGAGCTCACCAGCATGCGGGAATACCGCAAACACACCATGCCGGCAAACGAACGTTATGCATTGTTGATTGACGAGTATCCGGAGCTGATCAGGCGGGTGCCCGACAACCAACTTGCATCCTGGTTAGGCGTTGTGCCGGCGACTTTCTCACGCCTGAAATCCGCCAGAAAAAGCTGATCCCAAAGTTTGGGACACGGATCACACCCTACCTGAAACCCCCGCGTGCCAAGGATCTGAGAACGGAAAAACAGTGATTATGCCGTTCTGACGTAGCGCCTTGTAGGTCCAGCCAATAAACCCCACCGCCACATACGTAACATCCCGTTCGGTTCTGTAAACAAATACTATAAGCCGTAATGTGGGGTGTTTTACCATGAAGTTGCAGTCAAGCTGTCTGCCGGTTACTTCCGTAAAAGGGCTATTGGCAAGCTCCCTTGCCATCATGTTGGCCGGTTGTCTGAGCACCGGCGGTGAGGCCACGTCCAATGACACCACGGGCGCGGGCAACGGTTCCGGAGACCAGGGCGATCGCGGGTTTTCCGCGGTCAACGTGGCCTTTGATCCGGCCAACCAGATTCTGCCATTCCCAACCAACCTCCTGTTCGAGGCCGATGCAACGGCTCCGAAGGACGGTACCGTCAACGCACCAGTGGCAGATCCGGAAGCCTCATCTGCGGCACTGGTTCAAGGCCTGAACGAACTGGACGGTTTTTCCACCATCGCGCCCTGGCGCGTCGCCTTTACCGGTGATGTAGACGCCGCCAGCCTGCAGGCTGGCGACACCGTCCGGGTGTTCCGGATGATCACGACCGGTAACACCTACCCGGAGCGGGTTCAGCCCACAGCGGTAGACCGTGAGCTGGAACCGGAAACCGAGTACCGTGTGCAATACAATGCTGAGGCGCACGAGCTGTTGATCATACCCACCGGCGCCCTGGACAAAGGCACAAGCTACACGGCTGTCATCACCAAGGGCGTGCTTGACCCTGAGGGCGCCATGGTAGGCAGCCCATTGCAGTGGTCCATCGCCAAAGGCACCAACCTGCTGAGCGAATGTGACAGTCCGGACCGGTCCGATCCGGCTCTGCTGCAGTGCACCACCAATCCGGCCATTGCACCACTAATGGACGACAGCCGTTTCGGCCTGAGCCGGGATGATCTGTTGCTGGGCTGGGGTGTAACCACGCAGCAGCAGGATGAAACCTTCCTTGAGCTGGCGAAGGCGATCAAGACCAGCGGGTTCCCAGCTCCAATTGACGGTGGCGTGACCTGTGAAACCGCCGTCTGTTTTCTGACCATCAGTTCGCTCCCGGGGCGCGACGCACCAAAGGCTCCGGGCGACAAAGCGATTATCTTCCCCGGCACAATCAAACTGCCTTCGTTTATCGCAACGCCAGAAAATACCGATATCTGGGGCAACACCCCGACCACAGACGACGTTGTGCTGTCGTCGAAGTGGACCTGCGACGCCGGCAGCTGCAACACAGACGAAGCGAGAGGACTCACCGACGGAGCGAATGCCCAGGCACCTCAGCTAACCGGCTGGAACACCGTTCCGGTTGTGCTTGCGGTGCCAGATCCGGACGCGTCAGAAGTGCCCCCTCGCCCGGAAGGCGGCTACCCTTTGGTTATCTTCCAGCACGCCATCCAGCAAGACCGTACTAACGCCCTGGCCATTGCCTCTGAGCTGGCCCGCAAAGGTTTCGCCGTCATTGCCATCGACATGCCCCTGCACGGGCTGGTGCGTAATCAGTTGCCGGAAGGCGATAGCCGGTTGGATCTGCATGCAGCCAATCTCAACGACCAACTCTTTAACTCTGACTTGAACGCGGCACGGAACATCATTCCCCTGAAAATCGAGCGCACCTTTTACCTGGACCTCGTTGGTGGTGAAAACGACGCAGCCGATGGCATCATCGACAGCTCCGGCGCCCACTTCCTGAACCCGTCCCAACCGCTCACCCAACGCGACACCCTGCGCCAGGGCGGCCTGGATCTGGTTTCCCTTGTCCATTACATTCGCAGTGGTCAAATTAGTCAGTGCGGCACAGCCGACGGTGTATTCGACGATTTTGGGCTAACCAAAACCTGTAGTTCGAGCCGCTTCTCAATCAAGCTCTTCGAACACGTCAACTTCAACGAACTCCACTTCCTCGGCCACTCTGTCGGCAACATCGTCGCCGCCCCGTTCCTGGCCCAGGACCCGGATATTCGTTCCGTTGCCATGCTGACGCCCACTGGCGGCATCATGGAAACCCTGGCCGCCTCCGACACCATCGGGCCGCAGCTGGCTGAAGGCCTGGCGGAATCCGGTGTGTTCCCGGGCACCGAGGATTACTTCCGGTTCTTCGCGGTGGTGCAGGCAGCCATCGACTCTGTTGACCCTCTCAACCATGCCCAGGCCATCGCCAACCCGGATGACGCCAATGGTGATCCCCAGGCTCGCCCGGTGTACCTCTCCCAAGTGGTCGGCAACAACGGCAGCGAAGCCAGCCCGTCGGACCTCGTACTGCCGCCCTCGGTGAGCCCAAACGCTCCTCTTGCCGGTAGCACGCCGCTGGCCAATGCCATGGGGCTGGAGTTTGTCGGCCAGAGCAATCTGGACAGCGGCATAGTTACCCCGTCAACCCGCGCCGACGGTACCACGCCGCAAGGTCTACAGATTGCCGTGCCGTTCCGGTTCGGTGCCCACTCCTCACCGCTGCTGCCAGACACTCTGGTAGATGATCCCCGCAGCGATGAAACCGGAGCCACCGTGGCCCTGCCGAACGGCGAAGCGGTCCACTTTGAAATGCAGATGCAGGTCGCGGATTTCTTTAATGACCCGGCTGCGCTCACCGTCATCGAAGATTTTATCGACGTTCGTCTCTGATCAGATAACAGGATAAGTATTATGTTTTCTGCAAACACTCCACTGCGGGCCTTGCTGCCCGCAGCCATCATGGCTGCCTCATCGGTAGCGCACGGCGCCGGTCTGGAGCTGACCCAACATGGCACCAAGGAAATGGGCCACGGCTTCGCCGGCACCGCCGCATTGCTGGAAGACGCGTCCGCGGTTGCCCATAACCCGGCGGGACTGCTTCGGCTTTCCGGCACCCAGACCAGTCTGGGTGTCAGCGCGATCTACGCCGACCTGAACTACGACGTCCGTGTTCAACGGGAGAAGATCGAGCTGCCCTATGGCCTTGAACCCACCCCCGTCAGCGGGCCCGGCAATGCCAGCAGCAAAGAAGTGTCGATCGCTCCACACCTGTACCTGGCACACCGGATCAGTGACGATGCCGCCGTCGGCGTTGGCATCTATGCGCCGTTTGCCTCGGGCAGTGACTTCCCCGCCGGCTGGGCCGGGCGCTATCACTCTGAGGAGACCTCCCAAACCACGGTCAATATCAATCCGGTATTCGCCTTCCGCGCCACCGACACGGTGACGGTCGGCTTTGGTGGTTACATCCAGATGTACGATGCCAAACTCACCAATCAGATTGATACTGGCTATCTGGTTGCCGAGGCACTGGTTGATAGAGTTCGGGAACAGGAAGGCGAAGCCGCCGCCCGGGCCACGGCTGAGGATGCCGTCGCCCGCATTGGCTCCCAGTTCGATATCGAGAACGACATCGAGCTCGACAGCATGGCCTTTGGCCTGAGCTTTGGCCTGTTGTGGGAATACAGCGACCGCACCCGATTCGGGCTGAATTACCGCAGCCGCACTGAACACGTAGCCACCGGCCAGGCCAAGCGTAAAGAGGTGTTTGATCCGGAGTTCCGGGAACGCCTGGTACAAACGGTTCAGGGCTTTGCCAACATCACCGAGGAAGATGCCCGGGATGCCGTCGCGTCCGCTTTTGACGAACGGGGTGCCCTGGGGGGTGATCTGGAATCCACCATTACCCTGCCTGACGTGCTCACCCTAAGCGCCTTCCATCAGTGGACGGATCGTATTGCGGTGATGGGCAGCGTCACCTACACCAACTGGAGCGTGTATGACGAGCTGCGTTTGTCGTACGTGGACACCTCCACCCGGGGCGGCTCTGACATCACGGAAAGCGGTGACGACGTGCGCCGGCGCGATCTGGTGCAGCCTCTGGAATTTGAAGACAGCTACCGCGTCGGCGTGGGTGCCAGCTATGCCTGGGACGACCGGCTAACTTTACGAACCGGCGCCAGCTTCGACCAGAGCCCGCTGAAGAACACCGATTTCAGAACGCCCCGGGGGCCGGATAACGACCGCTATGTGTTCGGACTGGGCGCCAGCTACCAGTGGTGGGACAATCTGTCGGTTGATCTGGCCTACTCCTGGATTCAGATCAAGGAAGGCGACGTGACTGCCGTTGAAAATCCAGCCGGCAGTAACCATCGTGCCATCGGTACCAGCGAGGGCACCCTGCACAGCCTGGCTGCACAGGTTAACTACCGGTTCTGAGTTCAGCGCAGACAGGTATTCCCCAAAAACAGCAAGGGCAGAGGTTAACCCACTGCCCTTGCTTGCGTTCAACGGATCACAAACCCGCTCATCAGCCGTGCAGTTTCACCGCCAGCTCGGCCACATGCTTGCCCTGATAACGGGCAATGTTCAGCTCTTTCTCGCTGGGTTGGCGTGAACCGTCGCCGCCGGCGATGGTGGAGGCGCCGTAAGGCGTTCCGCCGTTCATTTCAGAGATATCAAAGAAGTCAGGAATGCCGTATCCCAATGGCACAATGACCATGCCGTGGTGGGCAAGCGTGGTCCAGAAGGAGCTGATGGTGTGCTCCTGACCGCCGCCCGTGCCGGTTGAGGTAAACACGCTGCCGACCTTTCCGTGCAGCTTGCCTTCCGCCCACAACCCGCCGGTCTGATCCAGGAAGGTGCGCATCTGGCCAGCCATATTGCCAAAGCGGGTCGGTGTACCAAAGATGATGGCATCGTAGTCGGCCAGCTCGGCCGGGCTCGCTACTGGCGCGCTCTGGTCTGTCTTGCCACCGGCGTTCCGGAACGCTTCATCGGGCATGGTTTCAGGTACGCGCTTAACCACCACATCCGCGCCTGACACGCCTTTGGCGCCCTCGGCCACGGTGTTGGCCATGGTTTCCATATGGCCATACATTGAATAATAAAGAACCAGTACTTTCGCCATCGGATAATCTCCTGTGTTTGTTTTGTATGAGAACAAGCCTAACCGGCGGAAGCGAAACCGCAAAACGGAAGATTTGCAGCAGGTCATTCAATTTTTCTGAATATAGTCACAGCGCAGCCATGGCAAATACTGGCGTACAAGTGTACGCTGAACTCACTCATACTTTCCGCCAATACAGGCAACCATAGATGACCGTGCCCATGAACCACAGCCAAACCACCTCGGAATCTGTGCATTACCGCATTGAAGAATGGATCAACAGCGCGACCCACGGCCTCGGCGCCATCCTCAGCGTGATCGGCACGGTGGCGCTGATTGTCGGTGCCAGCCAGTTGGGTGACGTCTGGAAAATCGTCAGTTTCAGCGTCTTTGGTGCCTCACTGATCTTACTCTATATGGCCTCTGCGCTTTACCACGGCGCTCGCAGTCCGGCGCTGAAAACAGCGTTCAAGACTCTGGACCACTGCGCCATCTTCCTGTTGATCGCCGGCACCTACACACCGTTCCTGCTGGTGAACATGCGCGGCTCCACCGGCTGGACACTGTTTGCCATCATCTGGTCCCTGGCGCTGACCGGCGTGGTGCTCAAAGTGATATTCAAGAACCGGTTCAAGCTGGCGCGGGTTGGCATTTACGTCGCGATGGGATGGCTGATTATTTTTGCCTCATCCGACCTGGTTGCTAACCTGAATGAGGTATCGCTTTACCTGATGATTGCCGGCGGCGTCATCTATACCGCGGGGGTGGCGTTTTACCTGGCGGATCGCATCCCTTACATGCACGCCGTCTGGCATCTGTTCGTGATTGGCGGCAGCGCGTGTCATTTCAGTGCCGTCTATTTTGGTGTGCTGCCCCATACGGCATAGCCGTTACCTGTATACTCGGGGGCAACCTCATCACACGGAGACAGACTCCCATGGCAAGATGGCTGGTCAAAACCGAACCCTCGGAATGCAGCATCGACGACTTTGCCGCCAAATCGGGCGCCAGCATTCCGTGGGATGGCGTCAGGAACTATCAGGCCCGGAACTTTCTGTCACAGATGTCAGAGGGCGACGAAGTCTTTGTTTACCATTCCAGCTGCAAACACATCGGCATCGCCGGCGTAGTGACGGTCACCCGAAGCGCCTACCCGGACCCAAGCCAGTTTGATCCAGCATCGCCCTACCACGACCGCAAAAGCACCCTGGAGAAACCCCGCTGGCAAGCGGTGGATATGAGTTTTGTCTACAAACTTCCGCGGCTGATCCCTCTGGATGAACTGAAATCCCTCCCCGGCCTGGGTGATCTGGCACTGATCAGGAAGGGCAGCCGACTCTCAGTGATGCCGGTCAGTGATGAAGCGTGGCAGGTCATTCTGCAACAGGTCGGATAGCCAGAAGCTGATCCGACCTGTGCTTCTCTCATTCGTCGTGAGGGATCGGGTCAGGGCTCCTGTCCCAGCCCACCAGTGCCAAGGTGGCCACAACGCCGATCAACAGTCCCTGCCAGGGCTCAAAGAACGCCAGTGAGGCACCAATCAGAACAACGGTCCCCCTGGACGCATTGCTTCTGGGAATCGACATGGCGATATAAGCACAGGCAAAACCCGTCAGCACCAGGGTGAGTGACAGCGCGACCCCCAACAAAGGCTTCAGCCCGGTCAGCAACGGCAACAGGAAGTAGATAAACGGTATGCCCATCAGATAATAAGAGGCCAGCCCACTGTGCAGACTGTTCATGGACTTCGGTCCCTGCTTCCAGCGCTGGACCACGATGACGTGCACGCCGGTCCAGACCGCGCCCTGGGTCGGGAAGAACGGCGCAACAATGCCCATAATGGCATTACGAATCGACAGGGAAAAGTGAGTGCGATTCAGGTTGATGTCGATGTGCTCGTCCTTGCGGACTTTCAGGCCTTCCCGGAGCACCTCGTTACCAGTGACCAGGTCCCCGAACAGAATAATGTAGGCGATCAACGCCAGGGGGATGCTCTGGAGAATCATATCCTGCGACGGCCAGCCGTTAACCAGCGGCGATGCCTTCGCCAGGGCCTCACCCAGCGGCGGCACCACAAAGCCCCACTGAATATCGAAATTCACTTCTCCCACCAGCGGTCCGATAAGCGCCGCGGCCAGAAAGCCCGGCAACAAGCCCAGCGCCCCCAGCATGAAGAAGAACCGGTTGCGCTCCTTGAGCTTCTGCATCGGTACCGAGAAGGTGAAGATCAGGCAGATGGCGCAAGCCAACCCTGTGGCAATGGGCTGCTCCAGCAGGAAGCGCTCGGCATCATCCACAAATACCCGCTTAAGCGCGGCAATCGAAGCACCAAGAATGATTCCGGCTTTGAGCGTGTCTGGCAGCCAGATGATGAAGCGCCGGCCCAACCCGGTAATGCCAAGCATCAGAACAAGCCCGGCAAACACAAGGCTCAGGGCCGTCATGGCCTGAAAGCGGCTGACCGGGTCTTCATAACCTCCGATGACAAACGCCAGAATCAGCGGCAAGGCAGGCGTTATCCAGCCCCCCGCATACGGCTCGCCGAAAACGATAACCGCCGATGCAATCAACGAGGCATGAATCATGGAGAGCGCAACGGCTTCCTCAAAGCTCAAACCAAAAAAAGCGGTCATTACCGGAATCAGAGCCAGGCCCGTTGCCGCAGAAACAAAAAGCCCCTGCAAAAACTCGGACCAACACAAGCGGGTATGATAAAAAGGCACGCGAAAAGTAAACGGCCCCCAGCGCCAGCCGGCTAACTCGGGTCTATCTGCCATGGGAAGTCACTCTTTTGGATATTGTTGTTTGTGACCTGATTATGGAAATGCAAAGCCCATAGCACGAATGAATAATTCTGATTATGAGAAATAAGCACGGCTTATTAGTCACGATCACAGGCATCTTCGCCACCCTTGAGCAAAATTCACGCTACCCAATTTGCGGCAGGCACTTTAAAATTCTGCCCCCTTCCCGCGAACCTTCTGGAGCCATTGTCTGCCATGTCGTCCGAATTAAGCCCCACATCCGGTTTCGAACAACTGCGCCGCGTTGAGTCCAGCAAGCTGTTTCAGGGCGCTGTCATTACCATCATCATCCTGTCAGCACTGACCATTGGCGCGAAAACCTACGACGTTCCGCCGCTGGTATCCCAGAGCCTCGGTATTCTGGACAACGCCATTACCCTGTTTTTCCTGATTGAAATCCTGTTCCGTTTTGGCGTGTGCCAGAACAAAAAACGCTTTCTGCTCGATGGCTGGAACCTGTTTGATACCCTGGTGGTCGTTGGCAGCCTGATCCCCCTGGATAACGCCGAGGCCGTGCTGCTGGGTCGACTGTTGCGGGTGTTCCGGGTACTGCGACTGGTTTCAGTGGTGCCGGAGCTGCGCTTTCTGATCAACTCGCTGCTTAAAGCCATTCCGCGCATGGGTTACATCGCCCTGCTGATGTTCATTATCTTTTATATCTACGCAGCCATGGGCTCCATGTTCTTTGCGGATATTGACGAGTTCCTGTGGGGAGATGTCTCCATCGCCATGCTGACGCTGTTCCGGGTAGCCACCTTTGAAGACTGGACGGATGTGATGTACGACACCATGGCGGTATACCCGCTGAGCTGGGTCTATTACCTGACCTTTATCTTCCTGACAGCATTCGTATTTCTGAACATGATGATCGGAGCAATACTGGAAGTGATGGGGGAAGAGCAGAATGCCAAAGAGGCCGAAAAAGCCCATGACGAGCGGGACGAGATCGCCCGCCAGCTCCAGGCTGTTCAGCAACAGCTACAGGAACTGACCAGGCAGATCAGCGAGCGGAAATAAGGCGTTTTAGCCGAAGAACGGTTTCGCCATGGCCAGGTGAAGAATACCGAGCACCTGCGCCAGGGCGAGGACTGCAGCAATAATCCGCACAGGCTTGGCCACCGTGGTTTTCAGGGCAAACACACCAGCAATAATATAGCCAATCAGCAAGACGATTTTGGCAATAATCCAGCCCGGCATGGCGGAGATGTAACCGACCACAAACAGCAGCGAAATCGCCGACACCAGAAGAATAGTGTCGTTGATGTGAGGAATAAACCGCAACGGGGTTTGCCGCCAGCCAGGGCGACCAGCCGCATCGAGCACCAGCCGCAAAGCGAACAGGATAATTGTCAGGTAGGCGGTGGCCATGTGCAGCATCTTCAGCAATACGTAGGCACTCATAGAGCATTCCTTTGTGGATCAAAATGATGCCCGCATTGTACGCAAAATACCCCCAAGCAGGTATGGTTAATCCCGTTGGTGACGATTAACATACACCCCATATACATGTATTTGGGAGAACTGTATGCCCGCCGTTCCAAGCGCTCCTGAGCGCAGCGTCGCCAGCGTCCGTCAGTTGTTTGCTTACCCATTCCGTATCTTTTTCCTGTCCATGGCGCTACTGGCGGTCATCGCGATCCCCCTGTGGGTTCTTGAAGTGTCCGGCATTGCCCGGTTACCACTGGCCATGCCCGGTCATGTTCTGGCACCAACACGAAATGCTGTTCGGTTTCTTATCGGCAGCCATTGCCGGTTTTCTGCTGACCGCCGTCTGCGTGTGGACTCAAACCGAGCGCCTGAACGGAACCCTGCTGGCCCTGCTTTGGGGTGTCTGGCTCGCCGGCCGGCTATTGCTTGCCTTTGGTGGCAACCTGCCCGAGTGGCTGGTACAGGGTGTGAACCTGGCGTTTCTGCCGCTGGTGATGGTCGATGCCGGCTGGCGCGTGTGGAAGGCACAGCAAAAACGACAACTAATGATCCTGGTTGTGCTTGGCCTGCTCTGGCTGATGCAAATTGGCTTTGTCACCCGACAAGACATGGCGTTCAGCTACGGCGCCCTGATCATGGCCATGGCACTCATCAGCATTATCGGCGGCCGCATTACGCCCGCATTTTCCGCAGCCTGGCTACGCCAGAGAGGCGGCGACGGCTCAGCGGTAAAAATGATCCCCACCCTGGACATGGCGACTGTGTTCACCATGATCCTGCTGATGGCGTCACTGGTCACGGGCTGGAGCCTGATCACCGCCGTTCTTGCAATCGCAGCGGCAGCGCTAATGCTGGCTCGCCTTTACAACTGGAAGGGCTGGCTGTTCCGTAAAGAACCCCTGCTGTGGATTCTGCATCTATCCATACTCTGGGTGCCGGTTGCATTGATTTTGCTGGCAGGTTCCCTGCTGGCTGGCTGGCCCAGCAACGCCTGGACTCACGCCGCAGGCACCGGCGCCGTGGGCTGCCTGATACTGGGCGTTATTGCGCGGGTCTCGCTGGGTCACACTGGCCGGCCCTTGACGCTGCCCGGCGGAATGCTCCTGGCTTTTGCAGCGATTCAGCTGGCGGCTGTCATTCGGGTACTCACCGCGTTCGATGTAATCCCCTGGCACCCCGGCATCGGCACCAGCACCCTGCTCTGGACCCTTGCTTATCTTATTTTTCTTTTCCGCTACGCCGGTATCCTCGCCAGCCCAAGAGCCGACGGCAAAGACGGCTGACGCGGCGCTACCCTCAGGCGCACCGCTCTGGCGCGGGCGCGCCTGCATTCAAAACCGCAAATCCTGCCAAAACTCGCCGCATCATCGTGTACACTGAACTTATTCTCACGCTCCGAATCACATCAAAAGTGCAATTATCCACTAAAGGTCAATAGCTCTTCTCGTGACACGAGCTAAAGTAACAAGACATCATTTTGCAACAGAGACACAGGCAACATGTATCCTGATCACTTTGACAAAGAAGACCTGATCCGCTGCGGGCACGGCGAACTTTTCCCAGGCGCCATGCGCCTGCCCATCGATGAAATGCTGATGGTAGATCGCATTACGCACGTTGGCGCAGATGACGGACTGTATGGTAAAGGCAGCCTGGTGGCAGAACTCGACATCAATCCGGACCTGTGGTTCTTCAAAGTCCATTTTCAGGGCGACCCGGTCATGCCTGGCTGCCTGGGCCTTGATGCCATGTGGCAACTGGTCGGCTTTTTCCTGGCCTGGGGTGGTGGCGAAGGCAAGGGCCGCGCATTGGGTGCCGGCGAAGTGAAGTTCTTTGGTCAGGTACTGCCAACCAACAAGAAGGTCACCTACCATCTGGACATCAAGCGCCTGATTCGCCGCAAGCTGACCATGGCCATCGCAGATGCCCGAATGGAAGTGGATGGCAAAGAAATTTACACCGCCAAAGACCTGCGAGTTGGCCTGTTTACGTCTACAGATGACTTTTAGGAGTTAGCAAGATGCGTCGTGTTGTAATTACCGGTATGGGGATTGTCTCCAGCCTTGGCACCAACCAGAAAGAAGTAGCCCAGTCCCTTCGGGAATCCCGCTCCGGCATTGCTTTCAGTGAGGAAGCACGGGACAGCGGCCTGCGCAGCCATGTTGCGGGCAAGATCGATCTGAACCTGTCGGAACTGATTGACCGTAAGATCTGGCGCTTCATGTCACCTGCCGCAGGCTATTGCTACCTGTCTGCGAAAGAAGCCATCGAACAGGCCGGCCTGACCGACGAACAGATTCGCGCCAACACCACCGGTGCAGTATTTGGAACTGGCGGCGCCTCTACGGTAGAACTTCTGGACGCCATCGACACCCACCGCGACAAAGGCATTCGCCGGGTTGGCCCCTACCGGGTACCCCGCACCATGGGTAGCGCCATTAACGCATCCATTACTACCGCTTTTGGCATTACCGGCATTAACTACGGCATCACCTCAGCCTGCGCCACCAGTGCTCACTGCATTGGCCACGCGGCTGACCAGATCGCCCTGGGCCGTCAGGATGTGATGCTTGCCGGCGGCGGTGAAGACATTCACTGGACCCTGAGCCTGATGTTTGACGCCATGGGTGCGCTTTCTACCAAGTACAACGACACGCCGGAACTGGCCTCACGTACCTACGATGCAGACCGCGACGGTTTTGTTATCTCAGGTGGCGGTGGCGCACTGGTACTGGAATCCCTGGAGCACGCGGAGGCTCGCGGCGCGACCATCCTGGCGGAACTGGTCGGTTTTGGTGCCACTTCGGACGGCGCCGACATGGTAGCCCCAAGCGGTGAGGGCGCCATTCGCTGCATGAAGCAGGCCATGGCCCAGGTGGACGGTGAGATCAGTTACATCAACACCCACGGCACCAGCACCCCGGCCGGCGACATCACCGAACTGAAAGCACTCAAAGAAACCTTTGGTGACAAGATTCCGCCATTGAGCTCCACTAAACCCCTGTGCGGTCACGCTCTGGGTGCCGCAGGCGTTCATGAGGCCATCTACTCCCTGATCATGCAAAGAGAAGGCTTCATCGCGCCGTCTGCCAACATCCAGAACCTGGACGAAGGCGCTGATGGCTACCCCATCGTTCGCGAACGCATGGATAATCAGAACCTCGATCTGGTGATGAGCAACAGCTTTGGCTTCGGCGGCACCAACGCCACCCTGATCTTCAAGAAAGTCTGATCAGGACAGCCTGAGTGAACGGTATTCAGCCGGCGGAGTGCCCATCCAGCGCTTGAACGCCCGGCTGAATGCGCTCAGTTCCGAAAATCCAAGCTGTTCGGCAATCTCTACCAGCGGCTTGGTTTTATCCTTCATGTACGTGATCGCCTGGTCACGACGAACCTGCTCAAGCAAAGCAGCAAATGTCAGCCCTTCCTGCTTTAACTTCTTGTGAAGGGTGTAGCGGCTCATATTCAACTGCGCCGCCACCGTCTCCACACCCACCTTGCCGCGCGCCAATTGAACCCGAATCAAAAAACTGACCCGCATGCTCAGTGAACGCTTCGAAACCCCGGGCTTCAGAGACTCTGATGCCATGCCAACTCCTCCCGTCATTCTATTACCACTCATCCTGAAAACTGCGCCAGCGTACACGCGTTAGCCGAACGCAATCAATACGACCTTTGAGCAAGATCAATGGAACTGTGATCGACTTCGGGCAAAATTCAAACATTCACACACCCCACCCGCAAACATCGACCGCCTGAACCACCCGGAGCCCCCATGACCACCCCGGAACTGCTCGCGCCCGCCGGCACCCCAGAACACCTTGAAACCGCCTTTGCCTATGGCGCCGATGCTGTCTACGCAGGCCAGCCCCGCTACTCGCTGAGAGTAAGGAACAACAGTTTCAAAGACGTTGCAGCCCTCGGCGCTGGCATAGAACGCGCCCATCAACTGGGCAAACAGTTCTATCTTGTATCAAACATAGCACCTCACAACGATAAAGTGCGCAGCTACCTGCGAGATCTGGCACCGGTCATCGAACAAAAACCCGACGCCCTGATCATGTCTGATCCTGGCCTGATCATGCTGGTGAGGGAAACCTGGCCAGACCAACCCATCCACCTGTCGGTACAAGCCAACGCCGTCAACTGGGCCACCGTCGAATTCTGGCGCCGCCAGGGCATCAACCGCGTCATCCTGTCCCGGGAACTGGCCCTCAACGAAATCCGCGAAATCCGCGAAAAAGTCCCCGCCATGGAACTGGAAGTCTTCGTCCACGGCGCCCTGTGCATGGCTTACTCCGGCCGCTGCCTGCTGTCTGGCTACATGAACCACCGCGACGCCAACCAGGGCGCCTGCACCAACGCCTGCCGCTGGGACTACAAAGAAGTGGCACACAGCACAGACCAGACCGGCGACCTCATCGCCACATCAGCAAACAGCGCCGTGCAGGCATTCGAACCCAAAGAAATCCTGCTCGAAGAACCCAACCGCCCCGGCGGCTACATCCCCGCCTACGAAGACGAGCATGGCACCTACATCATGAACTCCAAAGACCTGCGCGCCGTCCAGCATGTCGCGGAGCTCATCAACATGGGCGTGCACTCCCTCAAAATCGAAGGCCGCACCAAAAGCACCTACTACGTCGCCCGCACCACTCAAGTCTACCGCCAGGCCATCAACGACGCCCTCGCCGGCAAACCCTTCGACATGCACATGATGGACAACCTCGAGGCCCTCTCCAACCGCGGCTACACCGAAGGCTTCCTGCGTCGCCACGTACCCCAGGAATACCAGACCTACGAACAGGGCTCCTCCTTCCTCGGCACCCAGCAAGTCGTCGGCACCATCACCGACACCGACGACCGATGGCTCACTATCGACGTCAAAAACAAATTCGCCCCCGGCGACCAACTCGAACTGATCACCCCCGCCGGCAACCTGCGCTTCTCGGCCGCCACCATGGAAAACCGCAATGGCGACTCCATGGACTACGCCCCAGGCAGCGGTCACATCGTCAGAATCCCCAAACCGGACCATTTGCCAGAGAACCTGGACTTCACCTACCTGACCCGAATCCTGCCCCAAAACTGACTTGAGCGAGCGGCGACTCCAGTAGCGGATTGCACAAGATCAGCAGTGCTGGGCGGGCCGGCCTTCCCAAAACCTTGCGGAGCCATGGATGGCGGAGCAGAGCGTACAGGGATGTATTCACAGCGTGTTTTGGGAAGGCCGGCCCGCTCGGCGCTCACCCCCAAAGCACGCAGGCTACAAGCAACCCAACTCCCAAACCTGCAACAAAAGACACACCAAAGTCTATCAAGGCAATAACCCGTCCTTTAGTGCCCCGAGTGCCGATTAAGGTATAATCCTCCCACGACCGATTTAATACCTGACTAATTTACTCTGGTATTGTATAATCACTCGCCAGAAGCAACGGGAAAGACCAAAAATTCGGCCCTCCCCGTCATCCAAAAACCGATTGCAAGGCGTACTCAAGGACACGAGCGACCATTGCAGCACCAGCAAATCGAAGACATCCGCCGACACCACCCAGCCAAGGGCATGCTCGGCGAAACACAGGGCACCAAGCCCAAGATGAGAGAATTACGGAGCGACGATCATGGCGACCACCGACAAAGAGGTGAAAGAGCTGATCAAACGGGAATACGAGCACGGATTTGTCACTGAAATCGAATCCGACACCTTCGAGCCCGGCCTCAATGAAGACGTAATCCGCCGCCTGTCTGAACTCAAGCAGGAACCCGAGTTCATGCTCGAGTGGCGCCTGAAAGCCTATCGTCGCTGGCTGGAAATGGACGAACCCGAGTGGGCCCACGTCGATTTCCCCAAGGTGGACTACAACTCCATCTCCTACTACTCCGCGCCCAAGCGCCCGGAAGACATGCCCCAGAGCCTGGACGAAGTCGATCCGGAGCTGCTGCGCACCTACGAAAAACTCGGCATACCCCTGCACGAACGGGCCAAGCTGGCCGGCGTAGCGGTTGATGCCGTCTTCGACTCTGTCTCCGTGGCCACCACCTTCAAAGAACCGCTGGAAAAAGCCGGCGTGATCTTCTGCCCCATCTCCGAAGCGGTGCAAAAGTACCCGGAGCTGGTGAAAAAATACCTGGGCAGCGTTGTCCCGGCCGGCGACAACTATTTCGCCGCCCTCAACTCCGCGGTCTTCTCCGACGGCTCTTTCGTGTACATACCGAAAGGCGTCCGCTGCCCAATGGAGCTGTCCACCTACTTCCGCATCAACGCCGCCAACACCGGCCAGTTCGAGCGCACACTGATCATTGCCGAAGAAGGCAGTTACGTCAGCTACCTCGAAGGCTGCACGGCACCGATGCGGGACGAAAACCAGCTGCACGCAGCCGTGGTCGAACTGGTTATCCTGGACGACGCCCAGATCAAATACTCCACGGTGCAAAACTGGTATCCGGGCGACGAAAACGGCAAAGGTGGCATCTACAACTTCGTCACCAAACGTGCCGCCTGCATCGGCAAGAACGCCAAGGTGTCCTGGACCCAGGTCGAAACCGGCTCCGCCATTACCTGGAAATATCCCAGCTGCGTATTGCGTGGTGACAACAGCGTCGGCGAATTCTATTCCGTCGCGCTCACCCACAATTACCAGCAGGCCGACACCGGCACCAAGATGATCCACCTTGGCAAAAACACCAAGAGCACCATCATCTCCAAAGGCATCTCGGCTGGCCGCAGCTCCAACGCCTACCGCGGCCTGGTGAAATTCGGTCCGGGTGCGGACGGTGCACGTAACTTTACCCAGTGCGACTCGCTGCTGATTGGCGACCGCTGCGGCGCGCACACCTTCCCGTACATCGAAAGCAAGAACAAATCGGCCATCGTGGAACACGAAGCCACCACCTCCAAGGTCAGCGACGAGCAGATGTTCCTCTGCCGTCAGCGCGGCATCGACCCGGAACAAGCTGTTTCAATGATCGTGAATGGCTTCTGTAAGGAGGTGTTCAAAGAGCTGCCCATGGAGTTTGCGGTGGAAGCCGGCAAACTGCTTGAAGTCAGCCTTGAAGGGTCAGTCGGTTAATTTCTTCACTATCGAATTCGCGAATACAGAGAGACGCTACACATGCTGAGCATCAAAAACCTGCACGCCTCCGTTGAGGGCAAAGAAATCCTCAAAGGCATCAACCTGGAGATCAAAGCCGGGGAAGTTCATGCCATTATGGGCCCCAACGGCTCCGGTAAGAGCACCCTGTCACAGGTCCTGGCAGGTAACGAAGCATTTGAGATTACCAGCGGTGAGGTCACCCTCAATGGCGACAACCTGCTGGACCTGGCCACCGAAGAGCGTGCCCGCGAAGGCATCTTCCTGGCATTCCAGTACCCGGTAGAAATCCCCGGCGTCAGCAACCTGCAGTTCCTGCGCACCGCTGTCAACGCCATGCGCAAGCATCGTGGCGAAGAAGAAATGAACGCCGCTGAGTTCATGAAGCTGGCCAAGGAAGTCTCCAGGCAGGTCGATCTGGACCCCGCTTTTCTTAAGCGCGGCGTCAACGAAGGATTCTCCGGCGGCGAGAAAAAACGCAACGAGATCATGCAGGCCCTTCTGCTGCAGCCCAAGCTTGCGATCCTCGACGAGACTGACTCAGGCCTCGACATCGACGCACTGCAAGTGGTCTCTAACGGCGTCAACGCCCTGCGGGCTGAAGACCGCGCCATCCTGATGGTGACTCACTACCAGCGCCTGCTGAACCACATCGTGCCAGATTATGTGCACGTACTGGCCGGCGGCAAGATCGTTAAGTCCGGCGGCCGCGAACTGGCCCTTGAGCTCGAAGAGCGCGGTTACGGTTGGTTGGGCATCAAAGACGAAGACACCAGCAACTGATCAGGAGGTCGCGGAATGAAACCAGCACCAACGCTTTCCAGCGCCTTCCTGCATCCGGCCGGGCAAACCCTGCCTGAGCCCTTGCTGGCGCTGCGCAAACAAAGGGCTAGCGCTTTGGTTAATATGCCACTGCCTACCCGCAAAACCGAGAACTGGAAGTACTCCAGCAAGTACCTCAAGTTGTCAGACGACATGGCGATTTCCCTGCCGGCAGAAGGCAAAGCAGGCACCAGCCTGGCGATACCCGGTTACAAGGTCGTGTTCACCAACGGTGTCATGATCCCGGAAGCCAGCGAGTATCCCGACCTGGACGGCATTTCGATCCAGAGCTTCAGCGATCTCGATGCAGATGAGGCCCAGACGCTGTCTGTGCAACTGGGCAGCACTCTGGACCATGAGCAGGCTCAATTCGCCCGCGTAAACGGCGCCCGCTTTGAAGACGGATTGCTGATTCGGCTCCAGCCGGGTGCGGTGCTGGACCAGCCCCTGTTTATCATCCACAACACGGCAGCAGATGCCTGTGGCTCGGCCTACCCGCGCATCTATGTGGAAGCCGGCGCTAACAGCCAGATGACCCTGGTGGAAGAGTACACCTCCAACGGCGAAGCCGCAGTGCTGGTCAACACCGTCACCGAATTCAATCTGGCTGACGGCGCCAGGATCACCAGTATCCGCCTGAACATGGAAGGCGAGCAGGTTCAGCACATTGGCGCCACCGGCGTACTGCAAGCCCAAAACTCACGGTTCGAGAGCCACTGTGTAGGCTTCGGCGGCCAGCTGCGCCGGCACGACCTGCAAGTCCGCCTCGAAGGCGAAGGGGCAGAAACCAAGCTCAATGGCGTGGTGGTCACCCAGGGCAAACAGCACTACGACAACCACACCTCCATTGACCACGTGGCCGCCAACTGCAATAGCGAAGAGACCTATCGCAACATTGCTGCGGACCAGTCTCATGCGATATTCAATGGCCGTATTCATATCCACCAGGACGCTCAAAAGTCCAACGCGGATATGAATAACAAGAACCTGCTGCTTAACAATGGCGCTGAAATCGACACCAAGCCCGAGCTTGAAATCTACGCAGACGATGTCAAATGCGCCCACGGCGCCACCATCGGCCAGTTGGACGAAACCTCACTGTTCTACCTGGTGTCTCGTGGCATTGGCCGCCGGGAAGCGAACGTACTGCTGACCATGGCGTTTATCAACGAGCTGGTCAGCCAGATTCCGGTCCAGGCCGTGCGCGAAACCGCTCAGCTGCGACTGAACGATTTCTTCGAGCAAACCTTCCAGGAGATCTGAAGGCATGAGCGATCTGTCCGTGGCAAACAACACCGTTACCAAGGCGTTTGACGTAGAAGCCATTCGCCGCGACTTCCCGATCCTGGCTCAGGAAATTAACGGCAAGCCGCTGGTGTACCTGGACAACGGCGCCTCGGCTCAAAAGCCCCTGGCCGTGCTCGATGCCATGGACCGCTACTATCGCGAAATGCATTCCAACGTGCACCGGGGTGCCCACACCCTGGGGGACCGGGCGACCGCCGCTTTCGAAGGAGCCCGGGAAATTGTTCGCCACTTTCTCAACGCCGCCAGCACCAAAGAGGTCATCTGGACCCGTGGCACCACCGAAGCCATCAACCTGGTCGCCAATGGCCTGGCCCCGCGCCTGAAAGCCGGCGACGAGATTCTGGTCAGTCACATGGAGCATCACGCCAATATCGTACCCTGGCAGATGCTGGCCGAGCGCACCGGCGCCAAAGTAGTCCCCATTCAGGTAACCCCCGAGGGCGAACTGGATCTGGACTCGTTCAACAGCTTGCTTACCGAGCGCACCCGCATTCTGGCCATCACCCACGTTTCCAACGTGCTCGGCACGGTTAACCCGATCGCATCGCTGATTGAGCAGGCCAAAAAACTGGGTGTGATCACACTGATTGACGGCGCCCAGGCAGTGCCGCACTTCAAGCCGGATGTTCAGGCTCTGGACTGTGACTTTTACGTGTTCTCGGCTCATAAGCTGTTCGGCCCCACCGGTATTGGTGTGCTCTATGGCCGTTCGCAACTGCTCGAAGAGATGCCCCCCTATCAGGGCGGTGGCGAGATGATTGAGCGGGTGTCTTTCGAGCGCACCACCTGGAATGTGTTGCCCTACAAATTTGAAGCCGGCACCCCGGCGATCGCCGAGGCCGTTGGCCTGGCCGCTGCCATCAATTATATGGACGGCCTGGACCGCAAGGCCATGGAAGCCGCCGAAAATGCTCTGCTGGTGCGCGCTAACGAGCTGGTCGAAACCGTACCCGGCATGGAAGTGATCGGTACCGCAAAGCACAAGGTCCCGGTGATGTCGTTCAAGATCGCGGGCTTGCACCCCAGTGACATTGGCACCCTGCTGGACCAGCAAGGCATCGCCATCCGTACCGGCCATCACTGCGCCATGCCACTGATGGATTTCTACGGAGTACCCGGTACAGCCCGGGCTTCATTCGCGTTCTACAATACGCTGGAGGAGGTCGAGAAACTGTTCACCGGCCTGCAAAAAATCCAGCGTCTGTTTACCTGAGGAGGTGGACACATGACAACCGAAGTCTTCACCCCGAACGATGTGAATGTGACCATGACGCCAACCGCCGTCAAACACGTCCGCAAGCAACTGGACAAAAGACCCGAAGCCAAAGGCATCCGCCTGGCCATCAGAAAAAGTGGCTGCTCCGGCTTCAAGTATGAAACCCAGTGGGTAGAAGAAAGCACATCCGAGGATCGGATTTTCGCGATCGACGGCGTAGATGTGTACGTGAAGCAGGAACACCTGCCCCTGGTGAACGGCATTGAAATCGACTTTGTTACCGAGGGGGTTAACTCCCTGTTTCGCTTCCGCAATCCCAACGCCACGGCGGAGTGTGGCTGCGGCGAAAGCTTTACGGTGACATAAAAAGAGGCTTTTTTGAGCATGCAAGAACGGGAAGTCGTCCTGACCAAGCGCGAGGTGGAAGCCCGCCTGGTACCCTCCGGAACCGAAATCATGATTCCGTCGGACACCTTTGTGACTATCACCCAGTCGCTCGGTGGCACCTTTACCGTAGCGGTAAACGGTAATCTGGCCCGCATTGAAGGCCATGACGCCGACGCCCTGGGCAAGCAGCCCCTGGAAAGCAGTTTCGAAACGCCCGAAGACGGCACGATTAACGAGAATCAGGTGTGGGAAGCGCTGCGTAACTGCTACGACCCGGAAATTCCGGTCAACGTGGTGGACCTGGGCCTGATCTACAACTGCAAGATCGAGAATGGCACCGAGAACGGCAACCACATCCAGATTACCATGACCCTGACCGCCGCAGGCTGTGGCATGGGCCCGGTGATTACCGAAGATGTGAAGCGCAAGGTGGAGCACGTGCCCAACGTGGACAAAGTGACGGTAGAGCTCACCTTTGATCCGCCCTGGAACAACGACATGCTTACCGACGAAGCCAAACTGGAACTGGGGATGCTATGAGCGCCAGCAAACAGCAATTTCTCGACAACCCCCTGGGTACCAAAACCACACTGGAAGACGTTCTGGACGCCTTCGAATTCCTGGATGACTGGGAAGACCGCTATGCCTACATCATCGATCTGGGCAAGCAACTGCCAGGGTTTCCGGACGACGAGCGGGTTGAAGAAAACTACGTGCATGGCTGCCAGAGCCAGGTCTGGCTGATTCACCACCACGACCCAGACAGCGGCAAACTGTTCCTGTTGATCGATTCGGACGCCATGATCGTTCGCGGCCTGGCCGCCATAATTCTGGTCGCACTGAACGGTAAGCCGGCCAGAGATCTGTTGGCTACCGACATTGATGAACTGTTCGAGCAACTCGACCTGTTCCGTCACATCTCTCCGACCCGGGGCAACGGCCTGCGGGCGATGGTCGGCAAGATCCGGGACATTGCGGCAGCCGAAGCCGCCGCCTGAGTTCACCAGATAATGGCGATATCATCCCGCTGAACGTTTACCTGGCCGCCAGTCACTGGCAGGCGGCCGGTACTGAAATCCGGGTGAACATTATCCAGAGTAATAGACACCCCGGCATCCGATAATTCCGGCGTACCCTCCAGCGAATCAAAGTAGCGCTGGCTGCGGTAGATATTCAGCTCGTCACCCGGTCGCAAACCGGCAGTAGCGCCAGAAGCCAGGGTCACGCGATCACTGTCCACCCGTGTTACCCGAGCCATAAACGGCTGACAGGCGAGCGCCGAGTTGACCGCTGCGGTCATGTCATTGATCACACCAGTAACAGCCTGCCCCCACTCCGACTTTTCAAAACCCGCCGAGGCAAAGCCACCGCTGCCACTGCCTTTCGGATCCCAGCGCGCCGAAGTTGCAAACCGTTGCCGAAGCACCGGTGAGCCGCTGAAACCGTCAAACACCATCACTTCCGCCTCAAATCGGCGAGTGGTATCGACCAGCCCGATGCTGCGCTGCATGCGATTGGTGATCGAGCTGCCCCAGGCGTTGGGATCAGACAAACCTATATCGCGAATCACGCCAGACACCACAAACTGGGCACCCAGCTCACGGGCCAGCTGCAAAACGTTGGTGAGATGATTCGCAGTCAGGTTTTGTTGCGACGTAGGGGCATCCGGCAAGTTGCTGAACAGCTGCAGAGACGTCGATCCCAGCACCTGCATCCTGCCCTGCGCCTGCAGGCGAGACACCAGTGCCAGCGGCAACTTCTCGCCGGCGTCATCCAATGCCGGACTGCCGCCCTGCTGAGGCATCACGATCGGAAAACCGGTAACCGCAACCCGCTTACGCAAGCCGGAGGCATCGCCAGCTTTGCAACTGTCACTGCCCGAGGCAGCAGCCAGTTCGGCCCGCACAATGACCCGCAACAGGTTACCGCTGCGGTATTCATCCACGATGGTGGCATTGTGCAGCTGAGCCCTGGATGACAACCGCGTTTGTGACTGGGTGAGTTCACCGTTTTCCAGGGTATCCTGAGTGCTGATGCTGGCTTCAAACTGCAGGGCGAGATCGCGCATGGCCGCCTGCCGAGCCTCCGCGCGGGCCTGATCCAGATTGTTTTCCCGGATATTGGCATGGCCCACGCCTTCAAACGTAGCCGCATTGACCACGCCGGCGCATAACCACAACATCAATAAAACGATAGGCTTCATAGGTCTCCCGCAACGCGCCAAGGCAACGGCGGCTTAGTCCAGATAATACAGTGAGTTGGTGCGACGGGCTTCGACGTCACCCACCCGGTCATTGTGCCTGGGCATGGGAATCGCACAGACATCCCGAACCTGATCTTCTGACACACGGGCCACGCATTGACGGAACCGGGGTTCCAGCCTCAACTCCATAACCGTCTCCACCACGCCATCACTGTGCTCATTCACGGCGACCATACGCGCACCACGGATGTAACTGTCTACGTAGGTGCGGAAGGTGTCATTGTGGACCACGAAATCGTTCACGGTAGAACTGCCATAGATCACGGTGCCATACACCCGCTCCGCCAGATTACGGTAGGCATCCAACTGGGAGGCACGCCGCGCCATTAAACGCTTGCGCGTGTTAAGACGATCCTCGCGAACATCCTCATAGGTACTAAAGCCACTGACCCGAACGGTAATCGGTTTGAACTCTCTGGCATTATCCTGCTGGCTTTGACGGTGACCGCCAACGGGCGCGCAAGCGCTCAGGGCAAAAGCCAGAACAGGAATAAGGGTCCATCGCAGTGTCATTATCTTGTCTCCGGAAAACACTTTAAGACCAACCATGAAATAATCACGCCAGCATCAGTAACGAACTGATATTAATTGCTTATTTAAAAAATCAACATTCTACGTGACGATTCAGCGGCAAAAACCTGCCTGCCTTTACAGTTAAGAACAAACCGTTACCGGTTGTGCGCTGAGTCTCAGAATAAACTGGTCTAACCTTTCAATAGCTTAATCATTTGTATCTGCATCAAAACAACATCAGGATTTCTCATGAAAACAGCTCGCCTCTGCAAACTGTCCCTGGCCATCAGCCTTTCTGTTGCCACTACTTCGGCCTTGGCCAGTCCACAGGGCGCGATGTCTGCGCGCTCCTTCGCCATGGGCGGCACCGGCGTTGCCGTTGCTCATCCATCTGCCGCACCACTGGCAAACCCGGCCATGATGGCGGCACCGCAGCACGACTGGGCGGATGACTTCGGGCTGATGCTGCCCTCGGTCAATGCGCGGTTAGCCGACGAAGAAGAAGTGGTAGATCAGGTGGATGACATTCAAGACCTGATCGACGGTTTCGAAGACTTCAAATCCAGCAATCCAGCAGAAGCACAAGCCAATGCCCGCGACCTGATCACCCGGCTCGAAGCATTTGACCGCGACACCATGCGCGCTAACGTTGGGCTCGGCCTCGGTTTTGCGGTTCCTGGCCCCAGCTTTGCCGTTGGTTTTTTACCACCGGCAACCTCACGGCCACCGTGCGAGGTGAACTGGACGAAAACGACCTTGCGATTCTGGAGGGCATAGCAGCGCTCGATCCATCACTGGTCGATTCGGTAAATCTTGAAGAGAGCCTTAATTCCCGCGGTCGCATTTTGGCATCCGCCGTAGTTGAAGCCGGAGTGAGCTTTGCCTCTACCTTCCAGCTGAACAATGGGAACGCCTTACAGGTGGGCGTTTCTCCAAAGTATGTTGAACTCCGCACGTTTCAATACACCGAAAGCGTCTCTGACTTCGAAGATGACGACTTCGATGCCGACGAATACCAGACTGACAAAAGCGGCTTTAACCTCGACATCGGCGCCGCCTACGCCTTCGGTGAAAACCGCGAATGGAATGCCGGTGTTGTGGTAAAAAACCTGATTCCGATGGAGCTGGATTCAGCACAAACGCGCATTGACGAAGACAAGTACACGCTCGAACTCAACCCGATGGTCACCGCCGGCATCGCCCACAAGAGCGACTACCACGTGGTCACCGCTGAGCTGGACCTGACCAAGAAAAAAGCGTTCGGGTATGAGGACGACACCCAGTGGCTGGCCCTTGGCGCCGAGTTTGATGCCTGGCGTTACGCCCAGTTGCGCATTGGTGCGCGCCACAACCTGGCCAGCAACGACGACAACGATGGCATTGAAGAAGACACACAGTTCACCGCCGGTCTTGGCCTGAACATTCTCGGCGCCCGCGTTGATCTGGGTGCGCTCTATAGCAGTGCAGATGTTGGCGCAGCCATCGAGCTTGGCACGTCTTTCTAAGCAACCCTGCATTCAAGGCCCGGCCTGCACCCTGCAGGCCGGGCTTTTTTGTACCTGTATGGAAAACCGGGAGCCTTTCTCTGCATTTGCCTCTGGCCGCCGCCGACCGGATAATCCATGGCATATCTCTTCATCAGCCACACAGGAAGCCCCCGTTTCATGCAAATCTATCTGGTAGGCGGCGCCGTCCGGGACAAGTTACTCGGGCTTCAAGTCAAAGACCGGGACTGGGTAGTGGTCGGCGCCACGCCGGATCAAATGCGCAGCAAAGGATTCAAACAGGTTGGCGCTGACTTCCCGGTGTTTCTGCACCCGAAAACCGGCGAGGAATACGCCCTGGCCCGCACCGAGCGCAAACAGGGGCGTGGGTATCATGGTTTTACCGTCTACAGCGCGCCGGATGTCACGCTTGACGAAGACCTCAAACGCCGCGACCTGACCATCAACGCCATGGCAGAAACCGAAGGTGGCCAGCTGGTTGACCCTTTCCACGGCCACGCCGATCTTGAACAGAAAACGCTCCGGCATGTGTCGGAAGCCTTTGCTGAAGACCCCCTGCGCATCCTCAGAACAGCACGGTTTGCCGCCCGTCTGCAACCTCTGGGCTTTACGGTTTGCCAACAAACCATGGCCATGATGCGCGCCATGGTCAGTGGTAATGAGCTGGCCGACCTGGCTCCTGAAAGGGTTTGGCAGGAGGTGCAACGGGCCCTGCATGAACAGGCGCCGGGCGTATTCTTTGATGTGCTCAGGGAACTCGGAGCTCTGGACCAGCTGATTCCGGAGCTCGCAGACACAGACACCTTTTGCAAAGGTCTGCAGGGCCTGCACTGCGTTCATCGCCGGGGCGGCAGCACTGCCCAGCGATTTGCCGCCCTGCTCTGCACAGTGCCCGAGCCTGCGGCGCTAAACCGCGCAAAGGCCATGAAAAGCCCCAATGACTGCCGGGACATGGTTCATCTTGTTTGCCTGTTCATGCAGAGCCTGGCCGACCATGAGGCCGGCGCAATCACTCCGGAAGAAGCCATGGCACTATTCGACCAAGCCGACATCTGGCGCCGGGCCGAACGCTTTGAGCATCTGGTCGACACATTGCACTGCACCACGGGCACTGAACTGGCGGAGTTCATCGACCAGCTACGCACCGCTGCCAGGGCGGCTCTGGAAGTCAGCCCGCAGGCCTTGATCAAGCAAGGTTTATCGGGCCAGGAGCTGGGCGCTGCAATCCGTAACGAGCGTCTGCAACGTATCAGGCAGGTACTGACCCAATAACCCTGAGGAAATCTCCATGGCTGCCCCTGTTGCTCTGATCACCGGCGCCGCTCACCGGCTTGGCGCCCGCACCGCCGAAACCCTGCATGCTCGCGGCTGGAATGTGGTTATTCACTATCGCTCCCGGGCAGAGCAGGCCAGGCAGCTCGTCGATAAGCTCAACCGGGAACGTGCTGATTCCGCAACGTCGGTTCAGGCTGATCTCACCAACGCTGACGAGCTTGCTCACCTGGCCAGGGCAGCGGGTCAGCAATGGCAACGTCTTGATGGTCTGGTCAATAACGCCTCAGTGTTCTACCCCAGAGCGACAGAACATTCCACGGAAGAAGACTGGGACAAGATCCTGGGCGCCAACCTGAAAGCACCCTTTTTTTTGCTGAAGCATTGCCTGCCAGAGCTGGCCAAATCCGCCGGCGGCGTGGTGAATCTGATCGACATCTACAGCGAAAAACCGCTCAGCGACCACCCCCTGTACTGCGCCAGCAAAGCAGGACTGGCAGCGCTGACCCGTTCCTGGGCAAAGGATCTTGCTCCGCAGATCCGGGTGAACGGGGTGTCGCCGGGTGCGATTCTCTGGCCCGAGGGCGATGCCGAGGTTGACCCAGCCCATCAACAGGCCATTCTCGACAAAACACCGCTGGCTCGTACCGGCAACCCGGATGACATAGCCGGCGCCATCGCCTATCTGTTGTGCGACGCGCCCTTTGTTACCGGGCAAGTTTTGTCTGTTGATGGCGGCCGCAGCCTCAACATGTAACCCCCGCGCCATCACAACCCCGACCTTGGTGGTTTTGGCGCGCCCCCGCTTTCCCGCTACAATGCCCGCCATTATGAAAAATGCCGGCGGGCCACCTTCAGAGCCTGCCCTTAGCGACGGAGATTTCCCATGCGTGATGTTGTCATTGTTGCCGCAAAACGTACCGCCATTGGCAGCTTTGGTGGTGGCCTGTCCAGCCTGCGGGCAGACCAGCTTGGCGCTGCCGTCATCAAGGCTCTGATGGAAGAAACCGGCGTTGCCGGGGATCAAATTGGCGAGGTTATCCTGGGCCAGGTACTCACGGCTGGCTGCGGCCAGAATCCGGCCCGCCAGGCGTCTATTCATGCCGGCCTGCCCGCATCCGTGCCCGCCATCACCATCAACAAGGTGTGTGGCTCCGGCCTGAAAGCGGTGCACATGGCGGTGCAGTCCATCCAGTGCGGCGATGCTGAAATGATCATCGCCGGTGGCCAGGAAAGCATGAGCCAGGCCCCACACGTACTGCCCAACAGCCGCAACGGCCAGCGTATGGGTAACTGGAGCATGATCGACACCATGGTCAACGATGGCCTGTGGGACGCTTTCAATGATTACCACATGGGCATCACCGCCGAGAACATTGTTGAGAAGTACGACATCAGCCGGGAAGAGCAGGATGAATTTGCCGCTGCGTCTCAGCAAAAAGCCGTTGCTGCTCAGAACGCCGGTCACTTTGATGGGCAGATTGTTCCGGTCAGCATTCCCCAGCGCAAAGGCGATCCGCTGATCGTCAACAAAGACGAATGCCCCCGTGATGGCGTCAGCGCCGAGGGTCTTGGCAAGCTTCGTCCAGCCTTCAAAAAAGACGGCTCGGTCACCGCCGGCAATGCCTCGTCACTGAATGATGGCGCCGCTGCGGTCATGGTATGCAGTGCCGACAAAGCCAAAGAGCTGGGCCTGACTCCGTTGGTTACTATCAAGGCCCACGCCAACGCCGGCGTAGACCCCACCATCATGGGTACTGGCCCGATCCCTGCCAGCACGCGTTGCCTGGAACGGGCCGGCTGGTCTGCTGCTGACCTGGACCTGATCGAAGCCAACGAAGCCTTTGCCGCTCAGGCCATTTCGGTCAACCGCGACATGGGCTGGGACGCCAGTAAAGTGAACGTAAACGGCGGCGCCATTGCCCTGGGCCACCCGATCGGCGCCTCCGGCTGCCGCATCCTGGTCAGCCTGCTGCATGAGATGGTGCGCCGTGATGCCAAAAAAGGCCTGGCCACGCTTTGCATTGGCGGCGGCATGGGTGTCGCCCTGGCCGTGGAACGCTAAGCCCAGTGCTCCACGTTGTCCTGTACGAGCCGGAGATACCGCCGAACACCGGCAATATCATCCGGCTATGCGCCAACACCGGCTGCCAGCTGCATCTGATCGAACCGCTGGGGTTTTCCCTCGAAGACAAGCAGATGCGGCGGGCCGGGCTGGATTACAGCGAGTACGCCACGGTCAGGATCCACAAGAACTACCAGGAATTTCTGGCCAGCGAGCAACCCGCACGCCTGTTCGGGCTGACCACCAAAGGCAGTACTCACTACCATCAGGTGAGCTATCAGGACGGAGACTACCTGATGTTCGGCCCGGAAACCCGGGGCCTGCCCGCCGACATCCGTGAAGGCCTTCTGCCTGACCATCGCCTGCGGGTTCCAATGCAGCCGGAAAGCCGGAGCCTGAATCTCTCCAACACAGCAGCCCTGGTGGTTTACGAGGCCTGGCGGCAGCTAGGATTCCCGGGTGCCAGATAAGCATTCGGGAGCCCCCCACGCCGGGGCACCACCATAGGGTAACCTTCATCCAACTCAATCACCCTGGCCGTAAACCCGTAGACGGCTTCGAGCAGGTCAGGCGTAAGCACCTCCCTGGCTGAGCCTTCGTGAACAAGACATCCGGCCTTCATCACCAGCAGGCGATCCGCAAATTGGGCGGCAAGGTTCAGGTCGTGTACAACCGCCAGTACGGCTATGCCCTGGTTCTTCGCCAGGCGATGAACAAGCTCCAGCACCATTTGCTGATGCGCCGGGTCAAGGGCGGATGTGCATTCATCCAGCAACAGCAGCCTGTCTCCTGGACTGTCTATGATCTGGGCCAGAACCCGTGCCAGTTGCAGTCGCTGCTGCTCCCCCCCTGACAGAGCGGGAACCAGCCGATGCCTCAGGTGACCAATATCCAGTTCGCTCATCAGCTGATCGACCACGGGGTCACTGCCAACAGACGCTGTTTTGGGTCGGCCAAGGCGTACGACCTCCTCCACCGTCAACGGAAAATTCACCTCCACCCTCTGGGGCATCACGGCACGCTGCCGTGCCAGCCATTCCGGGCGCCATTGTCCAAGCTCCCGGCCTGCAAAACGGACACTCCCAACGTAGGGAAGATCGCCACTGATCGCCTTCAGCAACGTTGATTTACCAGCGCCATTCGGACCCAGGAGCATCAACAGCTCTCCTGCCCGCAGGTAACAATCGATGTCATTCACGATCCGGGAACGCCCCAGTGAGACGCTGACGCTGTTAACGGAAAGAACCATCAGATCACCTTTGTCCTCAACAGAAGTGCCAGGAAGAAGGGCCCACCGATCAGCGCCATCATCAGGCCAATGGGCAACTCCGCCGGCGCTACCACCACCCTTGCCAGGGAATCGGCGGCCACCAGAAGGGTCCCCCCCACCAGGGCACTGAGCGGCAGCACCACCCGGTGACTGGCCCCGAGCAACTGACGAACCAGGTGGGGCACCACCAACCCGACAAACCCGATCAGCCCACTTACAGCAACAGCCGCTCCGACCCCCAGGCCGACCACCAGGATAGCGGCCTTCTTGACGGTATCAGTGCGGTAACCCAGATGCCCGACCACCGACTCTCCCAGTAAAAAAGCATCCAGTGGGCGGGCCAGCCAGGGAGCGACAAACAATGCCAACAGCATGAATGGAGCGCCCACCAAAAGATCGTCCCAGCCGGCGTGGCCGAGGCTGCCCATGGTCCAGAAGGTCAGCGAACGCAGCTCTTCATCGTTGGCGTAAAACGTCAGAAGGCCAGTGGCGGCACCTGCCACGGCGTTAATCGCGATACCGGCCAGTAGCAGGGTTGCCACCGAGGTCTGCCCGAACCGATTGGCAATGCGCCAGGCCAGCAGCACAGTACAGCTGCCTCCGAAAAAAGCCGCAATGGGCAGAGCCCATTCGCCAGTCATGGCCAGCCAGCCACCAAGCCAGGTATTGCCCAGCACGATCACCGCAATAGCGGCCAGGGACGCACCGGCGGAGACCCCGATCAGCCCCGGGTCGGCCAATGGATTACGAAACAGGCCCTGCAGAAGGGCCCCCGAGACCGCCAGCACCGCTCCGACCAGAAAGCCCAGCAAGAGTCTCGGCATGCGCACTTCCAGCAGGACCATTGACGCTACCGGATCGCTGGCTTCACGGCTGGTGATCACGCTCAGGATATCAGCGACCGACAGCGGATAGGCTCCGCTAGTGATGGACACCAGGGCCACAATAACCGCAGCTGAGATCACAATCGCGAGGGATGGCGCAAAACCGAGTCGGCCTGCGGCGTCACGAATCATTGGCTGCCACATTCGATGGCGCAGGCAATACTTCGTTCACCGCAGCCATCGCATCGGGCAGGCGCGGGCCAAAACCCAACAGCATCATGCTGTCTGCCACCAGCCGGCGCCCGTTTTGCCAGGCGTCAAGACGCTCCACCTCCGGCCAGGATCGGATCTCGAACTGGCCCGATGTGGATTCCGCAATCACAATGGCATCCGGCTGCGAGGCCAGGATCGCTTCCCGATTTGCCGGCTTATAGCCCTGGATTCCGGACACCGCATTTACCGCGTCGATAGAGTCCAGCAGTGCTGCAGCAGCCGTGCCCTCCCCCGCCAGCATCACCGAGTGATTACCTGCTGCAAGAATAAAGAGCACCTTTGGCTCGCTTCCCCTGGCCGACGATGCCTGCTGAATCCGGTTGATCTTTGACCGCAGGTCAGAAGCCAGCCGCACAGCCCTTTCTTCGCTTCCCAGCAAGCGGCCCACAGACTCGATCCGCTCCAGTGCTGCTTTCGGCGTCCATGCCGAAGGCAGCTTCTCCACTTGAACACCGGCCCTTGCCAGGCGGTCCAGATTCTCTTCCGGAGCGGCCTGCTCGGAGGTAATTAACAAATCCGGCTTCAGGGCCAGCACTCCTTCAAAGGGCAGCGCCCTCAGGTAACCGACCTTCGGAAGAGACTCGGTCTGTTCCGGATATCCGCTGGTGGTGTCCACCCCCACCAACAGTGATTCCAGACCCAGCCGATAGACGATCTCGGTAATGGCGCCGTCAGCGGTCACAACCCGGGGCGGATCTCCCGCTTGAGCGGAAGACACGAATACTGTCGCCAACAGGAACCACGCAACAACCCGAAAGATCATAACAACGTCTCCAGCGCGGCCGCCTGTTCCCGCCAGAACCCGGATTCCGGGGTACCCGGCTTACGCTCCCCGAACACCGTCAACACCAGCTCGCCGTCGGCATTGAACGCTTCCACAGAGGTAATGATGCCGTCTGCGGAGGGGCGCCGGACCAGCCACCAGTGCCGGATTAATTCGGTGTTGGCGTGCAAGTTAAAGCCGGTGTCCAGAACGTTCATCCAGGGACCGGTGCGGCGCAAATTGGCCACCTTGCCCGTGAAAATCTGCACGATCCCGGGATTGCCAACGAAGAACATAGCTGGGCACTGAGCATCCCGAAGCAGCTCCAGTAGCCGGTCCAGCACGTCGCCATCGGTTCGCTCAAGCTCGGTAGCCCATTCGCCTCTCAACAGTTCCAGCGCCGTCAGCCGATCAGTACCGGCCCGCTTCAGAAGCGCACCGAAATGATGGACATCCTTGAGCTCCCGCCAGCCCTCGCGAAGAACCTCCGCGTTAACCGCTTCTGGCGCGACCCGTTGAGGAACCGGGCGGGTGCCCTGAGGCTTGAACGGCCGCAGCTCTTGATCTGCGAAGGAATGGACCAGGCGCTCCCATGCCTCGCCATCGGTATCGCCAACCCGGTAGATTTTGTGGACCGCAGCCCCGTACTGGTCGAAGAACTGCAGACTCTCCCTCAAACCGGAGCGAACCTTTTCCTGCACCCGGTAGCCATAGGCCCAGTGTTTGAAAAACACGCGGATGTCGATCTCACCAACGGCCAGCCCCATGGCCCCGGACCTTCCGCTGGTGAAATCCTTGAAGGTGCCGGTCACTTCATGGACCACTTCGTTGTTGCGGCTCAGAATCATGACCGGACCGACGTTCTCAAGGGCCTTGAGAAGATCCCCGAAATTGTCCTTGAGAGGAATCAGTGCGTCGCCGCCACGCAGCCGAACCAATTCCATCTCGCTCACCCCCAACTTATCCGCCATCTGACGGACCCTCATATTTGGCTCTGCTTCCTCCAGTGTCCGCCAGCGCGCTGCGAGCGAATCGGTTGCCGTGCCTGTTGCCATCGCTGTCTGTTGCATGGGATTACTCCTGCGCCTGCTGAAGTTCAACGGGCAACCAACGCACCGTGGGCTGGCCACTTGTTCCGTTCTGGTCGTAGTAGCCGACAATCTGCAGCGCCCAGACCGTCGACTCAGGATCATCGGCATCGGCCTTAATCAGGAAGGTCCGGAAATTCGGCCAGATCTTATGCTGATTGGTCAGGTTGTAGGCGTACCAGGTGTTATCCGTGAATACCCCGCCGGTTGAGTCCGTGTTATAGAGCTGTGGAACACCCGGATCGCTGTCATTGGCAGAAAGTTCGGCCCAGGTCATCGGGTCGGAGGCGCCGCCACTGCCGTTGCCGGATACCCCGCTGTTGGATTTCAGATACCAGTCGCGACCGGAGAAGCCGACCTGGACATCCCAGACCTCGCTGGTTTCACAATCGACAACGGAAGCAGAGTCAAAATCGAAGCAAACATCCCCTCCGTCGTTCTCGGCGTACCCTGTTGGCGCAGTGAACGTTACCGGGGAACCACCAAATTGGGTCGCGCCCGCTGCCTGCACATCAAACTCGAAAGTGAAATCTCGAATACCAGGTATACTTGTATCCCGAGTCGGAAAGTCGAAGTCGACAACCCGCATTCGGGCATAGCTGTTTCCCTCAGCAGAGCGCACCAGATAGCCAACATCTTCGGCCTCGCTGATCACGCCCGTGGCAAAGTCGTATTGAGACCAGCTATCTGAAGACCCAAACGCACTGGCGAAGGCATCCTCCTGCCAGCTCCCCGGTGCTTCGAGAATGCCCAGCAGATGTTCCTCCTCGGAGTTGGCGGTCGCGTTGGTGAACACGTTCGCATCGGGATCACCGCTACCGTCATAGAAATCGTCCTGGGCAATTGCCAGGGCGCCAACAACGCTGCCATTTCCGGAAGCACCACTGTTCACCTTGAAGTTCAAACGGTTCGCCGCGATCTGCCAATCGTCGCCTTCCTCCACCATCTCTCCGGTTTCCAGATTCAGGTAGACGGTCTCAGTTGCCGCAGGCATCAACTGCTCGGAAAAACGGCTGACATTATCTGCATCGTTCTCCGCGATGGAGTTGTCGCTGCCCCCGCCACAAGCCGTTAGAGCCAGGGCAGCCAGCACAATGGCCGGGGGTCTGGTATCAAAAAGATCCATGGATATCTCCTTCCTATCGTTTTTTTGGTGGTCAGGCATCATTCGCCAAAGGAAACCGTCAGCCCGGCGTAGAGAAAACGCCCGGCAACCGGTCTGAAATCTTCGCTGGCATTGGAAAAATCGCGCTGTTCGTCGGTGATGTTGTCAGCCCCGGCAAACAGCCGGAGCTGGTCTGAAAACCGGTAATTCAGTTTAAGGTCGGCTGTTGTATACCCCGGGGATTCGGTTCCGGCGGCAGCATCCACGAACTCTTTACTCTGGTAGCGAAGCCGGGCGCTCCAGGACAGGCCTTGCAGTCCAAGCGGACCATCCAGTCCGAGGCGGGCCTGATGCCTCGGGCGGCGATTGAGTTCATCGCCGGTCGCTACGTCTTCGGTTCGGGTCAGGGTATAGCCGGCGGTGAGCCGCCAGTTCCCGGAGGGTTCCCAGCCAGCGGTGGTCTCGATCCCCCAGGTCCTTGCCTCGGCAAGATTTTCATAACTGAAAACCTGAACACCGTCGTTCCGTGCCTGGGTGGCCTCAGCATCGGGTGAAGTCTGAATCAACTGCTTGATGTCGTTAACGAAGGCGTTCGCTTCCAGCCACATCGTCCGGTTCCAGGACAGCCCCCCGCCAAACTGATAGCTGACGGACTCCTCCGGCTGCAAATCGGGAGTCCCCTGCACGATGTAGCCAAGCTGGCTGTGGTCAAAGGTAAAATGCCGTTCCTTCAGATTCGGAACCCGGTATCCGGCGCCAACACCACCACGAAGAAAGCCGGTCAGGGAATCGCTCCGGACCAGGTCGTAACGCGCATTGATCTTCGGTGCCGAGTGGGTTCCGAAATCGGAGTCATTCTGGAGCCGGACGCCGGGTACCAACTCAAGATTCGCGGTGGGCATCCAGGTGTCCTGAACCCAGACTTCCTGGCTCTCACGTTGTCGGCGAGGTTCGGCGCCCAGCTCGGAAGCGCCGTCCTTGGTCTGATTGAGCGTTTCGCGATTGAAATCGACACCACCCTGCAGGTGGTGACTGAGCCCTACCGGCTTGCCCAGATGGGCCGAGAAACGGGACAACCTGGATTCGGCACGACGGTCATCAAAGACCCCGCCGCCGGTATACTTCAAGGTATCGTCGTTCAGGATCTCATGGACGGCGGACCAACCGGCACGCAAATCGGAATTGCGACCATGATCGCCAGAGAGGGTATAGCGGGTGCGAGTGACCGCTTCATCCTTACCCTGATTGACGAAAAAAGGCGGGTTGCGTTCGGTGAACCGTGACCCGGACTCCTCCTCGAACCGGGCGACCGCGGCGCTCAGTCGGTGGTTGCCGCTCGGAGACCAGTCGGTGCGGAAGCTGATATCGGTGCGATCATATTCATCACCCGGGCGGGCCCAGGTCTCCGGTTCCGGATCAATGCCATCGGAATGCTGGTGTGACGCAGATAAACGCAGGGCCAGCTGTTCATTGCCTCCCTGGATAGTGGCCCGGGCCGAATATCGCGCAGGGTCGGCTTTTTCGCCGGAGGGGTTCTGATCGCCATAGCTACCGATATCGGTGGTGAACTGACCGGAGAGCCCGGAGGCCGGTGGACGGGTAATAATGTTAACGACCCCACCAATACCGGCACTACCGTATTGAGCCGACACCGCCCCTTTGACCAATTCAACACGCTCGATATCAAGAACAGCCAACTGGCTGACATCGACCGATGAACCAGTCGTAGCAGTAATTGGCATACCATCGATCAGCACTAGAACCCGGTCAGCCTCAACGCCCTGCAACCAAACCTCATACCCGGGCTTTCCGTGAATTTCCCTCAACTGAAGCCCAGGCACGTTCTCCAGCGCCTCTTTCACACTTCGCGCATGGGTTTTCTCAAGTTCTTGAGCGGTGACGACCTCGGTGCGTACAGGAGCATCCAACAACTTACGCTCCGTTCTCGTTCCAGTGACAACCAGCTCATCCAGATAGAAGGCCTCGGCAACCAGATTGCCGGAGCCTCCTAAAAGCAAAAAGAACAGCGACCACCGCCGGAGACCGTCTTTTGAATTCATCATGACCACTCACCAATAAACGTAATGCGAACGATTATTGTTTAGTTTTTGTTATAGATCAAGTGCCATCGACGAATATCAAGCGAACACAAAAAAACCGGCCTTGGCCGGTTTTTCAAATTTCCAGAAAGCTAAACGTTTAATGGGTCTGCTCTTCTTTCGCTTCGCCTGCGGCTTCTTCCTGCTTGCGTTTGAGCGCCTGGGCGTAGATGGCGTCAAAGTTCACCGGCGCCAGCATCAAGGCCGGGAAGCTGCCTTTGTTGACGATACCGTCAATGGCTTCACGAGCATAAGGGAACAGAATGGTCGGGCAGTAAGCGCCCAGCATCTGGCCCAGCTGCGGACCTTCAATACCGGAAACCATGAACACGCCCGCCTGCTGGATCTCAACGATGTAAGCGACTTTCTCGCCCATTTTCGCAGTCACGGTCAGAGACAGCACCACTTCATACTGATTGTCGCTGATTTTGTTGTGTGACGTGTTCAGATCCAGATTTACCTGTGGTTTCCACTGCTCCTGAAAAACCGTCGGAGAGTTCGGGGATTCAAAAGACAGGTCCTTCACATAAATACGCTGAAGGGCAAACTGGGGTTGGTTCTGGTTTTCGTTGCCTGCGGCTTGCTGATTCTCAGCCATGATCAGTCCTTTCGTTCTCGTAGTAAGGGCGAGGCCCGTTGTTATAGTCACGTTTGCCGGAACAGTCTACTTCGAGGCCCCGGCCGGTAATGTGAAACAGTGCGTCAGATCGCCAATCAGATCAAGCCCTGTTATTTCTTGACCAGTGGCAGGTTGCTGGCTTTCCAGTCCGCGATGCCGCCATTCAGACGAAGCACATTCGCATAACCTTCTGCGTTCAGTTGCTTTACCGCCATGGCAGAGTGCTGGCCCATCTTGTCGGCCACAATAATCTGCTTTTCCTTGAACTTGCTCAGCTCGTTAGCGCGACTTTTCAGGCTGTTCAGCGGAATGTTGACGGAGCCGGTGATGCGACCTTCTCCAAATTCCTTGCGGTCGCGAATATCCACCACCACGGCTTCATCCTTGTTGATCAGTGACACCGCGCCCTGAGCCGAAATCTTGGCGCCGCCACGGCGCGACTCCAGCACCAGAATAGCCAGCAGAAAGGCCACGAACAGCGATACCAGAATGTAATGATTAACAACGAATTCGAACAAACGGTCCATGAAACTACCCTGAAGATTGGTTTGGCCGGATTATACACACCCACGCGCGGTCACAGAAGGCGGGGTAGATGTGGTGGTGACGATAGCCGAGTTGCATCGGCTTCATTTATCGTCTTGAGCTATACCGCGTGGCCTGCGCAAATGAAAACGGTTACAATCTGACCCTCTTTAATTCTGTTACTTTCGCAACCAACCGGACGAAATAATGACCGAGACGCGCAAGCCCACTGCACTGATCATTCTCGACGGCTGGGGCCACCGTGACCCGGCTGACGACAACGCCATCTCCAACGCCCAGACCCCGTTCTGGGACAAGCTCTGGCAGAATCAGCCCAAAACCCTGATCAATACCTCAGGCATGTTTGTGGGGCTGCCCCAGGGCCAGATGGGGAACTCGGAAGTAGGCCACATGAACCTGGGCGCCGGCCGGGTGGTCTATCAGAGCCTGACGCGCATTGACAAAGATCTGGAAGACGGTGAATTTCAGAACAACAAGGCCTTGTGCAACGCCATCGACAAAGCCGTCGCCAATGGCAAAGCCGTTCACATTATGGGCCTGCTCTCGCCCGGCGGTGTTCATAGCCATGAAGATCATATGCTGGCAGCCGCTGAGGTTGCCGCCGCCCATGGCGCCAAGGAAGTCTACATTCATGCCTTCCTCGATGGCCGCGACATGCCGCCACGCAGCGCTCGCCCATCACTGGAAAAAGCCGCTGCAAAAATGAAACACCTGGGCGTTGGCCGGGTAGCGACCATCGTTGGCCGTTATTTCGCCATGGACCGCGACAACCGCTGGGATCGCGTAGAATCCGCCTATAACGCCATGACTCTGGGCGACACAGAGTTCACTTTCGAAGATCCGATCACCGCCCTGGAGCATGCCTATGAGCGCGGTGAAAACGACGAGTTTGTAAAAGCTACCCATATTCGCGCTGAAGGCCAGCCCGCCGGTACCATCAATGACGGTGACGCAGTGCTGTTCATGAACTTCCGCGCTGACCGCGCCCGGGAAATGACGCGCACCTTTGTCGACAAGGATTTTGACGGCTTCGATCGTCGCAAGCACCCGGAACTGGCCGATTTCGTGATGCTCACCGAATACGCCGCCGACATCAAGACAACCTGTGCCTACCCGCCCGAGCAACTGACCAATGGTCTGGGTGAATACATGGCGGCACTGGGCAAAACCCAGTTGCGCATTTCCGAGACTGAAAAGTACGCCCACGTCACCTTCTTCTTTAACGGCGGCATGGAGACCCCGTTTGCCGGTGAAGACCGCATTCTTGTGCCATCACCAAAGGTAGCCACGTACGATCTGCAGCCTGAAATGAGCGCACCTGAGGTCACTGACAAGCTGGTTGAAGCCATCAAAAGCGGCAAGTACGACCTGATCGTGTGCAACTACGCCAACGGCGACATGGTCGGCCATACCGGAAAGCTCGATGCTGCCATCAAGGCCGCAGAATGTCTGGACCACTGTGTTCAGCGCGTTGTCGAAGCCCTGGATGAAGTTGGTGGAGAAGCCCTGATCACCGCCGATCACGGCAACTGCGAGCAGATGACCGACCCGAACTCCGGGCAAGTGCACACCTCCCACACCATCGGTCCGGTGCCACTGGTTTACACTGGCCCCCGCACAGTCACCCTTAAGGACGGCGGTAGCCTGTCTGATATCGCGCCCACACTGCTGGCCCTGATGGGAGACACTCCGCCGAAGGAAATGACCGGGCACAGCCTGGCCGTTCTGGCCTGATCGGGCTGCGCGCGCTGGTGTTGCTTCGCTCCGCGATATTAACGCTGGCCCTCCTGATGGGGGCCTCGTTGGTTTATGCCGAACAGGACGTTACGCCGGCCCAGGTAGAGGCGCTGAAAAAGCGCATTGCCAGCATCGACAAATGGCTGGTCAGTGCCGAAAAAAACCGCAGTGACCTCGAAAAACAGCTGGTGGCGAACGAACGCAGGATCAGCGAACTGACCCGCGAACGCCGCAGCCTGCGCGTTCAGGCCGACGTACAGCAGCAGCGGCTGACTGAACTGCAAAAACAGGAAAACGAACTGGCGACTACCCTGGAAAAGCAGCGCGAGGGCCTGAAAAAACAGATTCGCGCCGCCTGGATGGAGGGAGACGCTCCCGCCCTGAAGATCCTGCTCAACGAAATCGAGCCGGGCATGATTGCCCGCACCATGTCCTACTACGAATACCTGAGCCGGGATACCGTTACGCGCCTTGAAGCCTTTCAGGCCAGCCTCAGGGAGCTGAAGGCAGCCCGAGCGGAAGTTCAGGCCAGCCGGATTGAACTGGCTCAAACCGAAGCGAACCTGGAACAGCGGCAGCAACAGCTGGCCGACAGCAGAAAAGAGCGCGAACAGACGCTGGCCGCACTGAACACTGATATACGTAACCGCCGCGGCGAACGTGAGGATCTTGAGGCCAACCGGGAACGTCTGGAGCGGCTGCTTGAGGAAGTTCAGCAAGCCATTGCCAGCATACCGGCGCCCAATGAATCCAGGCCATTCAAATCTCTTCGCAACAGCCTGCCCTGGCCCGCCAAAGGCCGCGTGGTGAGCAACTACGGCGCTGCCTATGCCGATGGCAAGCTGCGCCGCAACGGCATCATCATGAACACCCGGGAAGACGCCGAAATCAAAGCCGTGCACTATGGCCGAGTGGTCTTTGCCAACTGGCTTCGCGGCTTTGGACTGATGACCATCATTGATCATGGCGATGGCTACCTCACGCTTTATGGGCACAGCAGCAGTCTGTTTACTGAGCCCGGCGACTGGGTGGCAGCCGGCGAAACCGTGGCTCTGGCCGGTCGCACAGGCGGCACCGAGGACCCGGCCATCTATTTTGAGGTGCGCCAGAACGGCAAACCAGTCAATCCCCGCAACTGGCTTGGCAAACCCTGAAGCAAAGGGCTGACAAACGCTCTGTCGAGCGCCATACTGTCTCAAGCACCGGTCAGTCCAACTTGCGGAAACACAACAGGATATGTGAATGAAACGGGTCAGAAGTACACTCCAGATCTCGCCACTGCGCTGCATTACTCTAGCCACCTGTTTCTTTGCCGCGTCGGGACTGGCAATGGCGCAAGACCAGGACGCCCAGACTCAACAGATTCTGGATGGCATCCAGAATGGCGAGCGCGTTCAGATCCAACTCCCTGACCCGGAAGAACAATTACCGCTGGACGAACTGAGAAAGTTCACCGAGGTCTTCAGTCGCATCAAAGCGGCCTACGTCGAAGAAGTATCGGACCGCAAACTGCTGGAGAGCGCCATCAAAGGCATGCTCTCGGATCTTGATCCCCACTCCACGTATCTGGCCCCAAAGGATTACGAGCAGCTTGAGGAAAGCACGTCTGGAGAATTTGGCGGCCTGGGCATCGAAGTCGGCATGGAGAATGGCTTCGTAAAGGTGATTGCACCGATTGATGACACTCCGGCCCAGAAAGCAGGCGTTCAGGCTGGCGACCTGATCATTAAACTGGGCGAAAAACCGGTCAAGGGAATGTCCCTTGAGGAAGCCGTCAAGCTCATGCGAGGCAAACCCGGCACAGTGCTTACACTCACGATCATGCGTGACGGCGAAAACGGCCCCATCGAGATTGACGTAACCCGGGACGTAATCAAAGTCACCAGCATCAAATCCCGCATGATGGAAAACGGCTACGGCTACGTGCGCATCACCCAGTTCCAGGCTGAAACGGGCCGCCAGTTCCGGCAGGCGCTAAGTGGGCTGGAAGAAGAATATGGCGGCGACCTGGACGGTCTGATCATTGATGTCCGCAACAACCCGGGTGGCGTTTTGCAAGCCGCTGTTGAAACCGCAGACGCACTGCTGGACGAAGGCCTGATCGTCTACACCGAAGGCCGGATTCAGAGTTCCCGCCTGCGATTCAGCGCCAAAGCCGGCGATGTAATGGAAGGCACCCCCATTGTGGTTCTGATCAATGGCGGTTCTGCCTCAGCGTCGGAGATTCTGGCCGGTGCGCTGCAGGATCATGGTCGCGCCGTTATCATGGGCACCAAATCGTTCGGCAAAGGCAGCGTACAAACCGTTATTCCTCTGGACGAAACCCACGCCATCAAGATGACGACGGCTCGCTACTTCACGCCTGATGGCCGCTCCATCCAGGCGACCGGCATCAAACCCGACATCGTGGTACGTCCCGCCGAACTTACGGAACTGGACGGCCAGCCGTTCTTTACAGAGGCTGACCTCAGTGGCCACCTACAAGGTGATAACGAGGTAGATGACCGGACAGAACAGGACGATAACAGCGAAACCCAGGCCTCAGCCGCGGAACGCGATTATCAGCTGCGCTCTGCCCTGAATCTGCTTAAAGGCATGAACATTCTCAACCGCAGAGACCAGGGCAAGAATCAGTGAGACTTTTCAGAACATTCGCGCTGCTGGCTGGCGTTATAGCCAGCCCGGTGGCGCTTTCTGCCTCGTCGGGCAACGAACAGTTTCCACCAACCATTGCCATCATCATTGATGACATGGGCCACAATGTTCATGAGGGGCGACGGTTGGCTCAGATCGACCAACCACTGACGCTGGCGTTTTTACCGTTTCTGAAAAACACCGTTCCGCTGGCCAAACTGGCCCATCAGCAGAACAAGGAAATCATGCTTCACGCGCCCATGGCCAACACCCGTAACTTTGGGTTGGGGCCGGGCGGGCTGACACCGGACATGGACGAAATCACGCTGACCAGGACACTTCGGCGATCCCTGCAGTCGATCCCACACGTCAGTGGCGTCAACAATCACATGGGCAGTCTGCTCACGCAGCAGCTCCAGCCCATGGACTGGGTAATGAAGGAGCTGAACCGCTACCCGGTCTACTTTGTTGACAGTCGTACCATTGCGACCTCGATTGCCGGCAGTGTCGCTGATGCTTATCAGATCCCAAGCCTGACGCGCGACGTATTTCTGGATCACGAGCAAACCGAAGAGTTTGTGGACCAGCAATTCAAGCTGCTGATCAAAACCGCCAAAGAAAATGGCACGGCCATCGGCATTGGCCACCCGCACAAAGTCACCGTGGACTACCTTGAAAAGCATTTGCCAGCACTGGACGAACAAGGTATCGCTGTCGCCACCATCAGCGGTATCTGGGCTATGCGTAACGGTAATGTAGAAATGTTTGCGGAAGACGAAAAGCAGGCCATTCGGCCTGCTTTTGCAAGAGGCAATTAATCGCGGACTTCTATGCCTTGGGCCTTCATAAAAGCCTTGGCTTCAGGGATGGTGTGCTGGCCAAAGTGGAAAATAGACGCTGCCAGCACGGCATCAGCTCCGCCTTGAGTGACACCATCTGCCAGGTGTTGCAGCTCGCCAACTCCACCTGAAGCAATCACCGGTACTGCCACCGCATCGCTGATGGCGCGAGTAAGCCCCAGGTCGAAGCCAATCTTGGTGCCGTCGCGATCCATGCTGGTGAGCAGGAGCTCCCCTGCCCCCATTGCTACCATTTTACGAGCCCATTCAACCGCATCCAATCCGGTCGGCTTGCGGCCGCCGTGGGTGAAGATTTCCCAGCGGGGCTCTTCACCTTCAGCGCTCACTCGCTTGGCATCAATAGCTACCACAATGCATTGCCGGCCAAAACGCTCTGCCGCTTCACGGACAAACTCAGGATTGAACACCGCCGCCGTGTTGATGGAGACCTTGTCAGCACCAGCATTCAACAACTTGCGGATGTCGTCTACCGTGCGCACACCACCGCCGACAGTCAGCGGAATGAACACTTCTGCCGCCATGCGCTCGACGGTTTCGTAGGTGGTGTCGCGGCTTTCACTGCTGGCGGTAATGTCCAGGAAGGTGATTTCGTCGGCGCCCTGTTCGTTGTAACGACGTGCGACTTCTACCGGGTCGCCGGCATCCCGGATATCCACAAAATTGACACCTTTGACCACGCGGCCTTTGTCGACGTCGAGGCAGGGAATAATGCGTTTTGCCAGTGCCATGGTGAACCCCTTATTTTCTCAGGCTGTCGCAGAAAGCCTGGGCTTCAGCAACGTCCAGGGTGCCCTCGTAAATGGCACGGCCGGTGATGGCACCGATCACGCCTTTGTCTGCTACGGTCGCCAGGCGCTTGAGGTCGTCCATGTTGGTGACGCCGCCAGAGGCGATTACGGGGATACCGCCCTCTTCCGCCAGCTTGGCGGTGGCTTCCACGTTCACGCCCTGCATCATGCCGTCACGGGCGATGTCGGTGTAAACAATGGAAGACACGCCGTCGTTGGCGAAGCGTTTGGCCAGGTCTACCGCCATCACTTCGGAGACTTCGGCCCAGCCATCGGTGGCCACGCGGCCGTCTTTAGCGTCAAGCCCGACGATGATGTGGCCAGGAAACTGTTTACACATTTCTGTGACAAATTCAGGCTCTTTAACGGCTTTGGTGCCGATGATGACCCATTGCACGCCGGCCTTGAGGTAGGTTTCAATAATTTCCGCAGAGCGGATGCCGCCGCCAATCTGGATGGGCAAATTGGGGTATTTCACGGCAATGGCTTTAACAATTTCACCGTTGACCGGCTCGCCGGCAAAGGCACCGTTGAGGTCGACCAGGTGCAGGCGGCGGGCGCCGGCGTTGACCCACTTGGTGGCCATGTCTACGGGATCGTCACCGAATACGGTGGAGTCTTCCATGCGGCCCTGGCGCAGTCTTACGCATTTGCCGTCTTTCAGGTCGATAGCGGGGATAATCAGCATTTTGTTCTTCCTCGGAGTTTGCCATATGGGAGATGGCCGCCCGCCCACTGCTACGGGGAGAGCCCTCCGGGACACGCTGTGAATACGTCCGTGTACGCTTGACTGCAGCATCCTTGCTGCAGACAGTCCCGGAGGGCTCTCCCCGCATCAGCGGGCTACTCGTTTCTTGCCCGCAAAATCATCCGAGCAGCAACGAACGAGTTTCTCCCTCAGCTTTTTCCAGTCCAGTTCGTAAAGTTTTCCAACAGCTGCAGGCCTGCCCGGGCGCTTTTCTCCGGGTGGAACTGCACTGCAAATATGTTGTCTCTCGCCACCGCCGCCGCCAGGTCGTAACCATAGCGCGCGCGGCCAGCCATGTTGGCGTTACCTTCGGCTTCGGCGTAGTAGCTATGTACAAAGTAGAAGCGGTCGCCGTCCGGGATGTTGTGCCAGAGCGGGTGGTCTACGGTATGGTAGACCTGATTCCAGCCCATGTGGGGCACTTTCAGGCGTTCGCCGTTTTCGGTGAGGTTGTCGCCAAAGTAACGAACTTCCGAAGGGAACAGGCCGATGCCCTCTACGCCGCCATTTTCTTCGCTGCGGGCCATCAGGGCCTGCATGCCGACGCAGATGCCGAGGAACGGGCGGTCCCGGGAGACTTCTTTAACAAGCTCAACCACACCCAAACGGTGCATTTCGGCCATGCAGTCACGGATGGCGCCAACGCCGGGTAGGATAACCCGGTCGGCTTCGCGGATTTTGGCGGCATCGTCTGTGACCAGTACGGTGCAGTCCGGGGCCACGTGTTCTACAGCTTTGCGGGCTGAATGAAGGTTGCCCATGCCGTAGTCAATGATGGCGACGGTCTTCATGGTGTGTCTGTTCCTTACGATGACCGTTTACAGGGAGCCTTTGGTGGACGGGGTGATGCCCGCCATGCGCTCGTCCATTTCAATCGCCATGCGCAGTGCGCGGCCGAAGGCTTTGAACACGGTTTCGATCTGGTGATGGGTGTTCTTGCCCTTCAGGTTGTCGATGTGCAGGGTCACCAAGGAATGGTTGACGAAGCCCTGGAAGAACTCTGCAAACAGGTCTACGTCAAAGCCACCCACGCTGGCGCGGGTGTAGGGTACATCCATAAGCAAACCTGGACGGCCCGAGAGGTCGATGACCACTCGGGATAATGCTTCGTCCAGAGGCACGTAGGCATGGCCGTAACGACGGATGCCTTTTTTGTCGCCAACAGCTTGTTTGAAAGCCTGACCAAGGGTAATGCCGACGTCTTCCACGGTGTGGTGGTCGTCGATGTGCAGATCGCCCTTGCAGGTGATGTCCAGGTCCACCAGCCCGTGGCGGGCAATCTGATCCATCATGTGCTCAAGGAAAGGCACACCGGTGTCAAAGTTGGCTTTACCGGTGCCGTCGAGATTAATCTCGACAGTAATCTGGGTTTCAAGGGTATTGCGCTCTACCCGTGCCTTGCGTTCGGCCATGGAGACTCCGTCTAGAAAACAGGCTTGCTACTGTGAAAGTTCAATCAGCAGATTATACCCGTTAACACAGCCGGAGTCCCGCAACCGCGTCAATCGCCCTGATAGCTCAGAACGCCTTCTTCAGGTTAGCCATATAGGTGTCTACAAGGCTGTTGAACTCGTGCTTGATCACCGGGCTGATGGCCAGTTTGAGCAGGCTGGGCAGGGGTACGGTCAGCTGGGCGCTGGTCTGGAAGCGTACTTTGGTTGAATTGTCGCCATTAGCTGTGAGCGTCCAGGCACCGCTGACCACGCCGTTACCCTCGCCTTTAACAGGCTCCCAGGTGATTTTTCCGTTGGCTTTATCGGCATGATAGGTGCAGGCATAGACGGACTGGATGGCGTGTTTATCGACACCCACTTTTTCCATTTCCCAGCGGTAGGCGTTGCCACCGAGGTCAATCAGTTTGTCTACTTTCGGGAAGTGGCTGGCAGATTTGGGAACGTCTGCCAACAGATCGAATACGTCGTCATAGCCTGCGGGAATTTCCAGGTCCCGGTTCAGCTCAATCGATACGGTAATGGCCACAGCCAACTCCTTATTATGTTTGTTTGTGTGCCGGGCATGCGCACCGGCTCCGTAAAAATGAGTATTTTGAACCAAGACTACGGCATTGTCATATTCCTGCACTGTTAATTTACTAACCCTGCGTTATCCTTTGGGTTATTCATTCGTAATATGTCAGGCACACGCTGCCGGAAAGACAAGGAACTCGTACCATGAAAGTTATCCGTTACGCGCTTTATGCCGTGATTGCCCTGATTGTGCTGGCCGTCGTAGCCGTGGCCATTGCCGTGGCCGTGATCAACCCCAATGATTACAAACCCCAGATTGAGGCGGCGGTTGAGAAACACACCAACCTGGACCTGATCCTTGAAGGTGACATTGGCTGGTCTTTTATTCCTCTGGGCCTGGAACTGAATGATGTCGAAGCTACTCTGGAAGGTGACCGTCTGGTTGCTCTGGAGCGCCTGGTCGCCCAGATCGATTTCTGGTCGCTGATTGCCATGGCTCCCCGGGTGAACACCTTCCTGCTGGATGGTCTGGATACGCGACTGGAAGTGAACGAGCAAGGCGAAGGCAACTGGACACGGATCATGCCCGAAGGCGAGCCTGCGGAAACCGCTGAACAGGCCGCCACCGAGCCGACACAAACCGCAGAAGACGCAGGCACCGGCGACATGCTTGATTTCAATGTCGAGAACGTCGAAATCACCAACGCCCGTGTTCACTATAGCGACCTGAGCACCGGGCAATCGGTGGTGCTGGAAGATTTCACGGTGTCCGCCAGCGACATTACCCTGGGCTCCGAATTCCCGCTCGACATTCGTTTCAAGGTTGAAACCACTCAGCCCCAGTTCGCGGTTGATGGCCGCATCAGTGCACGCCTTAACGCCAACCAGGCCCTGAACGAGTTTGCCATGTCCGGCCTGAAGGCGGTCTTCGACATGAGCGGCGAACCGTTCGGTGGCGAATCCGTGACCGCCGAAGTGGGCGGCTCGCTGGTGGCCAACCTGGAGGAGGAAACCGCCTCACTGAGCGACTTTACCGCTTCCTTAGCCAACCTCAGACTTAGCACCGAATTGAACGTGAATGGCTTTGGAGCAACACCCGCCATTGACGGCCGCCTGGAAATTTCCCCCTTCTCGCTCAAGCAGTTGCTGAGCAGCCTGGGCCAGCCTGCCATCGAAACCGACGACCCGGACGTGCTCAAAGCGATCGCCCTGTCGACCAATCTCGGCGGCCAACCGGGCACCGTTGCCCTGAGCGACCTGAACATCACGCTGGACGACACCACTTTTAATGGTGGCGGCAGCTACAACCTGACCAACGGCGGGCTGACGTTCAACCTTCAGGGCGACAAAATCAATGCTGACCGCTATCTCCCGCCCACCTCTGAAACTGATGCCGATGAAGTTCAGACCACCCCTCAGCAAACCGCAGAGGCTGGCCCGGAAACCGACCTGCTGCCACTGGAAACCATCCGTGACCTGCTGCTGGACATCGACTTTGGCCTGGGCGAACTGATCATCAGCAACCTGACCATTAACGAAATCAAAGCCAGCACTACCGCAAAAGACGGCGTGCTGAAAGTGGACGAATTCAGCGGCAAACTTTACGAGGGTTCTTTTGCGGCCAACGTGACGTTGGATGCCAGATCTGACAATCCACAATGGACCATCAGCAAAGACATCAGCAATATTCAGACATTACCCCTGCTGACAGATCTGGCCGAAGTAGACATGCTGTCAGGGGCGGCCAACATGGACGTGAGCGTTAACTCCACTGGCAACCGCCTATCTGACCTGCGCAACAACGCCAAAGGCGAAATCAACTTCAATCTGGCCGAGGGTCTTATCCGCAACATGAACCTGACCCGAATGGCTTGCCAAGGCATTGCACTGGTTAACCAGGACACGCTGAGCGCGACAGATTGGGGCACCCACACACCATTTAACGATATGCGCGGCACCCTCAAAATTGACGGTAACACCCTGAACAATACCGACCTGGTAGCTGCCTTGGCGGGTATGCGTCTGGAAGGCAACGGCACCGTCGACCTGGCACAAACGATACTTGATTACGAACTGGGCCTGCGAGTGGTTGGCGAAATCCATCGCGATAACGCCTGCCGGGTGACCGAGTACGTTGAGAACGTAGTCATCCCGGTAGAGTGCCGGGGCAATTTTTCTGAGGACCCCGCAGGGCTGTGCTCTTTTGATGGCTCGCGTTTCCGTGACACCCTGAAAGACATCGCCGCTAACGCTGCCCGAGCTAAAGTTCGGGAAGAAACGGACAGAGCCAAACAGCGCGCTGAGGAACGGGCCCGCGAAGAAATCGACAAGCGCCTCGGTGAAGAAGGCGAAAGCGTTCGAGACGCCGTACGGGGACTATTCAACCGATGAGCGATCGGTTTGCTGACCGGCTACTGGCCTGGTACGACCAACACGGCAGGCACAACCTGCCGTGGCATCATAACCGGAACGCCTACCGGGTCTGGGTCTCTGAGATCATGCTTCAGCAGACCCAGGTCACCACGGTGATTCCCTACTTCGAAGCCTTTATGGCAACCTTTCCGGATGTCCAGACACTGGCCCAGGCACCGGAAGACGATGTGCTCAGTCACTGGTCCGGCCTGGGCTATTACGCCCGTGCCCGCAACCTGCACAAGGCCGCAAAACAAGTTGTCGAGGCACACCAGGGCGAGTTTCCCTGCGATCAGGAACAACTCGAATCCCTGACCGGCATTGGCCGATCAACCGCTGCAGCCATTATTGCCCAGGCATTTGAGCAGCGGGCGACGATCCTGGATGGCAATGTAAAACGGGTACTGGCCCGCTATCACGCCGTTCCGGGCTGGCCCGGACAGACCTCGGTATCGAATGCACTCTGGGAGCACGCTGAAACTCACACACCCGACGATCGGGCCAGGGACTACACCCAGGCCATCATGGATCTGGGCGCCATGGTGTGCACTCGCAGCAAACCCAAGTGCGAGACCTGCCCGCTAAGCACCGATTGCCAGGCCTACGCAAACTCTGAAACCCAGCTATACCCGGGATCAAAACCGAAAAAAGCCAAGCCAGAAAAAACCACCTGGATGCTGATATTGGAAGACGCAGAAGGCCGGATATTGCTGGAGCGCAGACCCCCCAGTGGCATCTGGGGCGGCCTCTGGAGCCTGCCGGAACTGGACCCGGCCTATGGCAGTGAAGAGCTGCAGGATGCCTGTGAAAGAGAGCTCGGCATCGCCTGTAGCAACCCGGATCTGATCAGCGGTTTTCGCCACACCTTCAGCCACTACCACCTGCACATACAGCCCGCTCGATTACCGGTTATCAGAAGCACACAAATAGCAGACACCGACAGATTGCGCTGGTTGCACCGCGACGAGGCCCTGACTCTCGGACTGCCGACTCCCATTCGTACCCTACTGACCGGACCGGAGCAGACTGCCCTGCTTTGAGCCCCGGCCTTGCTCGCCCTCAAGCCAGGCGGTCCTGGGATCTGTTATGATCCGACCAAATCCAAATCAACACAGGAGCTGCCATGAGCCGCACCGTATTCTGCCGGAAATACCAGAAAGACCTGGAAGGCCTGACCATGCCGCCCATGCCGGGCCCCAAAGGCCAGGATATCTACGAGAACATCTCCAAACAGGCCTGGGAGGAATGGCAACATCAGCAGACCATGCTGATCAACGAAAAACACCTGAGTATGATGGACCCGAACAACCGCAAATACCTCCAGGCCCAGATGGAACGCTTCTTCAATAACGAGCCTTTCGACAAGGCCGAAGGCTACGTACCACCAGAAAAATAGCCAGGTTGATCAAGGTCTGTACAGCCGCAGAATCTTTCAGAATATTTTTGCCGGCCAGCCTTGACTCCCAAACCCTAAACCGGTTTAATAGCGCCCCGTTGAGGTACATAGCCCAACACGCCCGGATAGCTCAGTTGGTAGAGCAGA
>JAGYIS010000007.1 GCA_018402255.1 Marinobacter sp. | reverse complement strand
GTTATCGTGCCCTGGAACTACCCTTTGTATCTGGCCGTCGGCCCGCTGGTAGCATCGTTGGCAGCGGGTAACCGCACGATGATCAAGATGTCGGAATTCACCCCCCACACGTCGGCACTGTTCAAGGAAATCATCGAGTCGATGTTCCCGGAAGATCTGGTCTCGGTGATCAACGGTGAAGCCGATGTGGCCGCAGACTTTTCCCAGCGCCCGTTTGACCATTTATTGTTCACCGGTTCGACCACGGTCGGCAAGCTGGTAATGCGGGCCGCCGCGGAGAACCTGACACCGGTTACCCTGGAGCTGGGTGGCAAGTCACCCGCGATTGTGTCACCGGATGTGCCGATGGAAGATGCCGCGCAGCGCATTGCCTTTGGTAAAGCCTTCAATGCCGGGCAGACCTGTGTGGCTCCGGATTATGTGCTGTGCCCGGCCGATCGGGTGCAGGCGTTTGTTGATGAGTTCCGGGCCCGCTTTGCCGAAATGTACCCGAGCCTGCGGGACAACGACGATTACACCGCCATTATCAATGAGCGTCAGTATGAGCGGCTGCAGGGTTATCTGGAGGACGCCCGCGCCAAGGGTGCCGAGTTGGTGGAGATCAATCCGGCCAATGAGAATATGAAGGATGGCACCCGCAAGATTCCGCTGACGCTGGTGCTGAAGACCACGCCGGATATGAAGGTGATGCAGGATGAGATTTTCGGACCCATCCTGCCGGTGGTCAGTTACGGCAATCTGGATGAGGCGATTCATTACATCAATGACCGGCCGCGGCCGCTGGCGCTGTATTTCTTTGGCTATGACAAGTCACACCAGCAGCAGGTGGTGGACCACACGTTATCCGGCGGGATGTGCATCAACGATTCGCTGATGCATGTGGCGCAGGATGATCTGCCGTTTGGGGGCATCGGTGATTCGGGCATGGGCCATTATCATGGCCGCGAAGGTTTCCTGACCTTTTCTCATCACCGGGCGATCTTTACCAAGCAGAAGTTCAACAGCGGCAAGTTTGTGTATGCGCCGCACGGAACGGCTGCTCATCGGATGGTTTATAAGCTGTTTATTCGCTGATTTGAGGTTTTGCTTCTGGCCCAGCCTTCGAGTTGGGTGCGGCCAGGAGGTGAGAGGCCTTTCCGGGACACGCCGTGAATACGTCCATGTAGGCTTGAGCAAAACATCCCTGTTTTGCACAGTCCCGGAAAGGCCTCTCACCCCCTGGCCATCATGCAACGTGCTATCCGCCTAAAAATAACAACGATAGAAGATGCCTCAACAATGACTGATCACATTCCGCACAATCACTCTGACACACAACCAGAGCTGAACAGACGCAGCTTCCTTAAAACCGGCCTCGGCGGCACATTGTTTCTCGCGAGCGTCAGCATGACTGCCGGCCTGACAGGCTGTGCCACGGCGCCCGCAGGAAGGATCAGTGCCGTCGACACCCGCACCAATGCCGGTTATCAATTCCAGTTTCTGAGCCGGGACGATATTGCACTTTTTGAAGCGCTGCTGCCGGCGATGTTTGCCGGAGCCTTGCCGGAGGAGTCGAATCAACAGCGATTTGCCATTGCCGGGACCATCGAGCGGGTGGATCAGGGCATTGCGATGTTCGGGCCGGCGAATCAGCAGGAGCTGCGCAAGCTGTTCGACTTGCTGAATTTTGCCCCCACCCGGATCGCGCTGGCGAGGGTCTGGTCGGACTGGCCGTCGGTCAGCACAGAGGATGCGGACGCCTTCCTGAATCGCTGGCGCAACAGTCGTATCGGGCTGCTGAATAACGGCTACATCGCACTGACCAAGATCAGTAATGTGGCTTTTACGGCCACGAGCCGCATTGGCATCTTTCTGGCTACCCCGGACCTCCCCAATGGGCAGTGGATGCCCTTCCCCAATTCCAGAACGCCTGATTACACCCGGATAACGGAGAGCAGTATGTCCATGAACGATCCTATCGCCCGGGGCCTGGCTTCTGGCTGGAAGGTTACCGATGCCAGCAAACTGACCAACGACCAGACCGTGGAGGCCGACGTGGTGGTGATTGGCACCGGCGCCGGTGGTGGCACCACGGCGGAGATTCTTGCCAAGCGGGGATTGTCCGTCATTCTGGTCGAAGAAGGCCGGCTGTATTATCAGAAAGACTTCAAGATGGACGAACTGACCGCCTACGCCAGTCTTTATCAGGAGGGCATGAGCCGGGTGACGGCTGATGGCGCCATTGCCATCCTGCAAGGCCGGTGCGTGGGTGGCTCAACCACGGTGAACTGGACCAGCAGCTTCCGGACACCGGATGAGACCCTGAATTACTGGAGCCAGTCTCTGGGCCTGGGCGACCTCACACCAGACGCCATGGCACCCTGGTTCGGCGGACGAGAGGAGCGCCACACCATGACGCCATGGATGACGCCGCCCAACCTGAACAACGACATTCTGCGCCAGGGTTGCGAGCGACTTGGCTACTCCTGGCAGGTCATCCGGAGAAACGTTAAAGGCTGCTGGAATCTGGGCTACTGCGGCGTGGGCTGCCCCACCAACGCCAAACAGGGCGCACTGATGACCACCATACCCGGTGCCCTCGACAACGACGCCCAGCTGTTCCACGGCCTGCGCGCCGAGCGCCTGGTGATGAACCAGGACCGCATCGACCACCTGCAAGCCAGCGCCATGGGACCCGACGGTGTGCACCCGTCCGGCGTGACCGTCACCCTGAAAGCCCGGCACTTCGTGGTCGCCGCCAGCGCCATCGGCTCCCCCGGCCTGCTGCTGCGCTCGCAACTGCCAGACCCGTACCAGCGGGTCGGCAAACGCTCCTTCATCCACCCGGTCAACGCCACCGTCGCCCGCATGTCTGCCAAGGTCGACCCGTTCCACGGCGCGCCTCAATCGATCTACTCCGATGAGTTCAACTTCAAACACGGTGTCGACGGTCCGATTGGCTACAAACTGGAAGTGCCGCCCCTGCACCCCGCCATGGCCGCCGGCGTAGTACCCGGCCACGGCAAAGACCAAGCAGGCAACCTGGGCCAACTGCCCCAAATGCAGTCGGTTATCGCCTTGCTCCGGGACGGCTTCCACCCGGACAGCCCCGGTGGCACCGTGTCCCTGCGTGACGACGGCAGTCCGATACTCGACTACCCGATCACCGACTACCTGTGGCAGGGCATCCGTGAGGCCTACCTGCACATGGCGGAAATCCAGTTCGCCGCCGGCGCCGAAGCCGTCCAGGCCATGCACCTGGACTCCGACTGGTACACCAACTGGAACCAGGCCAGAACCGCCATCAACAACCTGCCCATGAAACCCCACCGTGCACGCCTGTTTACCGCCCACCAGATGGGTGGCTGCGGCATGGGCGCCAACGCCAAAGACTCGGTGGTCAACGGCTTCGGCGAACACCATCACGTGACCAACCTGAGCATCCACGACGCCTCGATCTTCCCCACCAGTATCGGCGCGAACCCGCAGTTGTCGGTGTATGCATTAGCGGCACGAAACAGCACCAGGCTGGCGCAAAGATTGGTCAGAGCGTAACGCCATTCTCGGAGCGGCATGCAGGGTGCTAGCCGCATGTGCAGCGTCTTCCCTCCCGGGAATGTCGAAGGCCATGGATGGCCTGAGTCAAGCGCACATGGATGTGCTTGTAGCGTTTCCCGGGAGGGAAGACGCTGCACATGCCACGCAAACAACCAAGACAGCCTTGAACAGGGCTCCGGACTACAGCGCGCCTATGGTTCCTGCTATCCTACGGGCATCACCAAAAGGAGCTGTGCATGCCCAAAGTCATCTACCCAGGCACCTTCGATCCGATCACCAACGGCCACACCGACCTGATCGAACGAGCCGGCCGCATGTTTGATGAAATCGTCGTCGCCGTCGCCTACAACTCGAAGAAGCAGCCCCTGCTCAACCTCGAAGAGCGCTGCGAACTCGTCCGCAAGGCCACCGCACACATCCCAAACGTCACCGTCACCGGCTTCAGCAACCTGTTGGCCGACTTCGTCAGAGAACAGAACGCCACCGTCATCCTGCGCGGACTGCGCGCCGTCTCCGACTTCGAGTACGAATTTCAGCTCGCTGACATGAACCGCCGGCTGGCCCCGGAAATCGAAAGCGTGTTCCTTACACCGGCCAACCACCTGTCCTACATCTCATCCACACTGATCCGGGAAATCGCCTCCCTGGGCGGAGACGTTTCCGAATTCGTCGACCCCGCCGTCGCAGAAGCCCTCGCCAACAAGTTCAGTGGTTAAAGCCTACAGCAGCGGGGGCAAAGGAATCTCAAGGCCATTGATATCCAGCACCAGATTTTCCATGCGACCGGCCATCACCAGCTGATCACCGCTCTCCACGAGCAGGCCCTGCTTGATCAGCGGCGCCACCTGCATGCGGACTTCCGGGTAATCTTCAGCCAGCGCCAACGGCATGCTGAAATCCAGTGAGCCCGTCAATTGCTGCATGACCATCAGCATATTGGCGCGCTCGCTGTCAGACAGCTCAGGATGCGAAAGCTCCAGATTGCCCTGCACCGGGCCCTCGGGAGTAGCCAGACTCAGCTCCCGTATGCCGGCCGAAAATCCGGCAGCCGCCAGACCCCGAACCGAATCACTGAACCGCTGCATCATTGCCATCTGCTGCTCAAACGAGGCTTGCGGGGATTGGCCTGCCGGCGGCTGCGCCATGGTTTGCATCTCGGTCATGACCGCGCTGAACGCATTCCAGCTGGCCACATCCAGGCCATCCACAGCCACTTCCATCCGGTGCGGACCAAAGGCCTCATCCTCAAACGCCACTGAGTCCAGGGCCAGCAACATGGTCGAGTCCAGGCGCTCGCCCTTGCGATCGGCCTCGCTGTGACTGGTCAAAGACAAACCGCTCAGAGTCAGCGGTTCAGGCTGTAGCCCCTGCAAGGTGACCGACTCTACCGTCATGGTTCCTGACCCCGTCCAGATATCGCCCGAGAGCCAGGCCAGGCTTTGCTCCAGCTGAATATTCTCGATACTCACGTTCATGGCCGGTCCAACCACAACCACCGCGGGCCAGACCATTAGCATGTTGGCTTTCTCGCCCATGCTGCCAATGTCCAGTCGTGCCAGGCCGCCACTGCTGCGGAATGAACCGCCGCTCATCGGGTGATCGATCTGTGTTACCGGTGCCTGCAACTCCAGCGTGGCCGATCCCCAGACCCGGGTTTCGAGGGTCAGCTTGGGGTCCGCCTCGGGAAACCACTCAGCGCCGTCTGGCTGCCAGCCCTGCGTTGGTCGGAAGTCCAGATAACTGCCGGTGACACCGTGTGAGACTTTAACCTCAAATTCAAATTCATTGCTCTCTCCGGTGGCAGGGTCCAGCAGAGTCACCGTCCCCGACACCTCAGACCCCAGCAGGCCTCGTTGGTATTTATCGGTTTGCATGCGCAGAAATGGCTGGGCACTGTTCACTTCACGCGTGGCTTCCTGCCAGTGTTGCTCGGTCAGATACCCCACACCCCAGGGAGCCACACCGGCAACCACCAAAACCGCCGCGCCGGCGATCGTCCATTTTTTTAGATTCAAGGTTCCAATCCTGTTGTCTGATTATGTCGTGCCGAAAAAAAACGGCGTATCAATTGAGTTTGGCCGTCAGCCGGTCCAGCAACACCAGCTGCGATGCCATGCGCTCTTCGCCCTCAGCGGGCTGGTTCTGGATATAACTGCCGTCTGGCTGCAACACCCAGGACTGGCAATTATCGACAAGATAGGCGTCCAGATCATCCCGCAGGCGGGCCAGTAAGGCCGGCTCTTCAATCGGGAACGCCGTTTCAATCCGGCTCAGCAGGTTTCGCTCCATGCCATCCGCACTTGAACAATACACGTCCGGGTGACCGTTGTTGTCAAAATAATAGACCCGGGTATGCTCAAGAAAACGCCCGATAATCGACCGCACCCGGATGTTTTCGGACAAACCGGGCACGCCCGGCCTCAAGCAGCAGATGCCCCGGATGACCAGATCGATTTTTACCCCGGCCTGAGACGCACGATACAGCGCCTTGATCATCTGAGGCTCGGTCAGCGCATTGAACTTGAAGATAATGCGCCCCTGCTCACCGTGACTGGTCTCCCGCTCGATCAGGCTGATCAAGCGGTTGTGCAGCGTGAACGGCGCGTGGAACAGTTTTTTGATCTTCAGCGCCTTGCCCATGCCCGTCAGCTGCTGAAACAGCTTGTTGACGTCATCACCGATGGATTCGTCGCAGGTCATAAAGCTGTAGTCGGTGTACAACCGGGCATTGCCAGCATGATAGTTACCGGTGCCCAGGTGCACGTAACGGCGCAACCGACCTTCTTCACGGCGAACGATGAGAATCATCTTGGCGTGGGTTTTGTAGCCCACCACGCCATACACCACGATCACCCCAGCTTCTTGCAAGCGGCTGGCCAGCTCGAGGTTTTCCGCTTCGCTGAACCGTGCCCGCAACTCGATGACGGCGGTCACTTCCTTACCACGACGCGCCGCATCGGCCAGTGCTTCGACAATTTCGGAATCAGCGCCAGTGCGGTACAGGGTCTGGCGGATGGCCAGCACCTGGGGATCTTTCGCCGCCTGGCGCAACAGATCCACCACCGGGCTAAAGTTTTCGTAGGGGTGCAGCAACAGCAAGGGGCGCTTGCGGATGGCATCGAACATGGATTCCTTGCTGCGAATCTGGCGCGGAATCGACGGTGAAAAGCTGGAATAGGTCAGGTCCGGGCGATCCACCAGGCTACCCACCGCGAGCAACCGGGTCAGGTTGACCGGCCCGTGCACCTGGTAAAGATCGCGCTCGGTCAGGCCGAATTCCCGCAGCAGGAAATGAGTTAGCTCGTCCGGGCAGTTGTCGGCCACCTCCAGCCGCACACCGTCGCCAAACCGACGACTGAGCAACTCGCCCCGCAGCGCGGAGGCCAGATCGACCAGATCATCCTCCAGTTCAAGGTCGGCATTACGGGTCAGCCGGAACTGATAACAACCTTTGACCTCCATACCCGGGAACAGCTCATCGGCGTGGGCGTGGATCATCGATGACAGAAACACCAGATTATCGCCACCGTCACACACATCATCCGGCAGGCGTACCAGGCGCGGCAGCGAACGTGGAGCCGGCACAATCGCCATACCGGTTTCACGACCAAAGGCATCTTTACCGTCAAGCTCAACGATAAAGTTCAGGCTCTTGTTGACCAGCCGGGGGAACGGGTGCGATGGGTCCAGTCCGATCGGGCTGACCACCGGCAAAATTTCTTCATCAAAGTAATTACGCACCCACTCCGCCTGAGCCGGCGTCCATTCCCGTCGCCGGACAAAGTGAATGTTTTCTTTCTCCAGCTCGGGAATCAAGATGTTGTTCAAAATGTCGTACTGCTCATGGATGTATTCATGAGCGACACGACTGATCTCCGCCAGCACCTGCTCATGCAGCATGCCATCAACGCCCACGGTTTCACGACCGTATTTGATCTGCTGGCGCAGTCCCGCAACCCGGATCTCAAAAAACTCATCCATATTGCTGCTGAAAATGCAGGAAAAGATCAGCCGGTTAATCAGCGGATGGGTCGTGTCCAATGCCTGTTTCAAGACGCGGTAATTGAACTGCAGCTGGCTCAGCTCCCGGTTAAAGAAGTTTTCACTGGCGTCCAGGTTGATCTCTTCACCGACTGGCGGCACCTCTACCGGCGCGGGCACACTGTGATCATCGCTTACTGCTGACTGTACTGTCTCGGTCGTCATTACTCATTACATCCATGGTTGGTCCGGGCTCTCGATGTCCCGTCTAGGTTCGCGCGCGATCCTTCATCAGTCTCGCTGCACGCACCGCAAAATAGGTCAAGATGCCATCGGCGCCCGCCCGGCGCATGGCCATCAGGCTTTCCATCATCACCGCATCACCGTCCAGCCAGCCATTCTGGGCTGCGGCCATGTGCATGGCGTACTCACCACTGACCTGATAGACAAAAGTCGGCACCTGCAGTTCGGTTTTTACCCGGTACACGATATCCAGATACGGCATACCCGGCTTGATCATCACCATGTCAGCGCCTTCGGCCAGATCCATACTCACCTCATGAATCGCCTCGTCGCTGTTGGCCGGGTCCATCTGGTAGGTCGACTTGTCGCTCTTACCCAGATTGGCGGCAGACCCACCGCGTCCCGGAACGGGCCGTAATAACTGGAGGCATATTTGGCAGAGTAGGCCAGAATTCGGGTATTCACATAACCGGCGCCCTCCAGGGCCTCACGGATGGCGGCTACCCGACCATCCATCATATCGGACGGTGCCACCACATCCGCGCCGGCATCGGCATGAGACAGCGCCTGGTTGACCAGGGCTTCGACAGTGACATCGTTGAGCACATAACCGTCGTTATCAATAATGCCGTCCTGGCCGTGAGTGGTGAAGGGATCCAGTGCCACATCGGTAATCACGCCGAGGTCGGGATAGGCCTTCTTGAGTGCGCGAACTGCGCGCTGGGCCAGACCGTCCGAGTCCCAGGCACCCGAGCCGGACAAATTCTTGCGCTCAGCCGGTACCACCGGGAAGAGCGCCACCGCAGGAATACCCAGCTCCACCAGCTCAGCCGCCTGCGCCACCAGTAAATCGATGCTCAGGCGTTCAACTCCGGGCATGGAGGGCACCGCCTCCCGCTGGTTGTCACCCTCCAGCACGAAAACCGGGTAGATCAGGTTGTCCGGGCTCAGCTGATTTTCCCGGACCAGACGACGGGAAAAATCACTGGCGCGATTGCGGCGCAAACGGGTAGACGGATAAGCTCGACTGGACAGCGACGGGCGCAGCTTTGGCACGAATAACCTCCTGAATATGGATGGTTCTGAAAAGTAATGACATCATACACCCCAGAGGCCCGCCATTGCAGGTCAAGGCCAAGCGTGCCGTTGATTGATGACAAACTGATTACAAAAAACGGGCGGCTTAGACCAGCCGCCCACAAACGAAGGGATTCCGTTGGAAGGACGTCAAAGCGAGCGGTTGTTAAAGCCTACCTCTACTTTGCGAGGCGAATCAGAACGCAGCGATGTGTCCAGCTCCTGTATTCTGCCCCCGCCCTGTAAAAAGGCATCGATGTCTGACTGCAACTGGGCCCTTACCCGCGCCCGGCTGGCAATCGAATGGTTATCATCACTGTCGCCACTCCAGGTACTACCGGACTGCTCCAGATTGCTCTCGTCGAATTCACTCATGCGGTTATCTCCATCAACGAAAACAAAATTCCAGGTGCTGTATAAGCCCGATCGGGCAACACCCCGTCTCGACCGCCGGCCACCTGTGGGCCCGTCTTGGCGTCTTTATAATCCGGTTTTCGTGACGACGCTATTTCCTGACAACACATTTTTTGTAACTTTTTGTAACTGGCCTCAAGCGCATGATTTATATTGACTGTATAAAGAGGCTCCAGACAGGCCAGCAAATTGACACAAAGAATGAATAGTGATTCACTACTTGCTAAGGAGCCGGCATGGCTTATCGCGAAACAGAAAAGATGCGGCAACGCAAAGCCCAGGCGCGTAACAATATCATCGAATGTACCTGGGAGTGCGTCGCGGAAGGCGGTTTTCGAAGCGCCAGAGTCACCCGCATAGCGGGCCTGGCAGGCGTAGCAACCGGCACCATCTATCGCCACTTCGAATCCCGTGAGGACCTGTTTGCCGAGATCTTCCGGCTGGCGACGCAGCGGGAAGTCGACAAAGTAGCAGAGGCACTGTCCGTGCCGGGCAATGCTGTAGAGCGCCTGGATAACGCATTGCGAAAATTCGCACAGCGAGCGCTCAAAGGCCCGATGAAAGCCTGGGCCCTGATCGCCGAGCCGGTCGACCCGAAAGTTGAAGAAGAGCGACTGGTTTACCGGAAAGCTTACGCCAGCTTGTTTGAACAGGCGATCCGGGAAGGCATTGCTGAAGGCTGCCTGCCGGAACAGAATCGCCCGATTGAGCAGCACCTGCCTGGTCGGAGCCATATCAGAATCCCTGGTGGGGCCACTGTCGCCAACACAGACAGATGCCACTCCAGACAACGACAACCATCAAGATGCACTGGTCAATGCCATCGTCTGCTTCTGCATCCGGGGGTTGACCGACTCCAGGAGCTAACCATGAACAGCCCGCAACGCAGCCATCGTCCAGCCACCGAGCAACCGCCGAAGGACGACCGCTACCTGTCCGCGACCCATGAGGTGACCAACCAGCCCGATGCGCTGCAAGACTACAACCTCTACGACCAGGACATCGCATTGCGGGAAGCGGTGCTCCGCGAAGGCGCCGGTCACGCCCATGACGACCTGAGCCAGTTCGGCGCCTGGGCCGGTAAAGCCGACACCATCGAACTGGGCCACCTGGCCAACGCCAACAAGCCCAGCTTCCGGACCCACGACCGCTACGGCCACCGGGTTGATGAAGTCAGCTTCCACCCTGCGTATCACGAATTGATGCGCGTCGCCCTGGAAAACGGCCTGCACAGCTCCCCCTGGACCAAACCGGGACCCGGCGCCCACGTAGCCCGGGCCGCAAAATACTACCTGCACTCCCAGGTAGAAGCGGCCCACTGCTGTCCGATCACCATGACCTTCGCGGCCATCCCGTCCATCCAGAACCAGCCAGACCTGGCCAAGCTCTGGGCCCCGAAAATCCTGACCAACGAATACGACAGCCGCAATGTGCCAGATACCGAGAAAACCTCCGTCACCATCGGCATGGCAATGACCGAAAAACAGGGTGGCAGTGACGTACGCGCCAACACCACCCGCGCCTACGCCACAGCTCAGGAAGGCCCCGGCCAGCCCTACGAACTGGTCGGCCACAAATGGTTTGTCTCCGCCCCCATGTGTGACGCCTTCCTGGTGCTGGCCCAGACCGCCAGCGGCCTGTCCTGCTTCCTGATGCCCCGATGGCGCCCGGACGGCAGCAAAAACCCATGGCAGGTGCAGCAGCTGAAAAACAAAATGGGCAACGTCGCCAACGCCTCCAGCGAAGTCGAAATCCGTGGCGCCCTGGCCTGGATGGTCGGCGAAGAAGGCCGCGGCGTACCCACCATCATCGAAATGGTCGCCATGACCCGCTTCGACTGCATGATTGGCAGCACCGCCGGCATGCGCCAGGCCGTCGCCCAGGCCACCCACCACTGCCACCACCGCAGCGCCTTCGGCGCCCGCCTGAGCGACCAGCCGCTGATGCAGAACGTACTGGCCGATCTGATCATCGAAAACGAAGCCGCACTGGCCTACACCCTGCGCGTAGCACGGGCCATGGACAACCAGAACAACGAACACGAACGCCTGCTGGCAAGACTGGCCACCCCTGTCGGCAAATACTGGATCTGCAAACGCACCCCCAACCACGCCTACGAAGCCATGGAGTGCATCGGCGGCAGCGGCGTGATGGAAGACTGCATCATGCCCAGACTGTTCCGGGAATCCCCGGTCAACGCCATCTGGGAAGGCAGCGGCAACGTCCAGTGCCTGGACACCCTGCGCGCCATCCAGAAAGAACCCGAAAGCCTCGACGCCTTCTTCAAAGAAGCCGCCCAGGCCAAAGGCGACCGACCGCCGCTTCGACCAGTTCCTGGCCCAGCTCCAGCACGACTTCGCCGACATCAGCGACTTCCAGTACCGGGCCCGCAACCTCGTCGACCGCCTGGCCCTCGTCATGCAAGGCTCCCTGCTGCTGCGCTTTGGCGACAAAGACGTCGCCGACGCCTTCTGCGCCTCCCGCCTGCAAGCCAGCGGCGGCATGAACTACGGCAACCTGCCCTCCGGCACCAACCCGGCGGCGATTATCAAACGGGCAACGCCTGTAGTAGGCTAGAAAAAAACCGATCAGCTCGTGCCTGACATCTAAGAGGGCGGGCTGAAGGGACTCCCCGTAAAATGTTTGAGAACCGGGGAGGAACAGCTTCCCAAAACCTTGCGGAGCCATGGATGGCGGAGCAGAGCGTACAAGGAAGTATTCACAGCGTGTTTTGGAAAGCTGTTCCTCCCCGGTTCCTCCACCAAAAGCTGGACCCAAAAAATGTCAGAAGCCCTGAGAAAGCTGCTTAGGGAAGGCAACACGCCAACCCAGACCACGATCACTCCGCACATCGGCGTCCTGACACTGCACTTCCAGCTCTACGCCTGCGAAGACCTCAAAGCCAAACGAAAAGCCTTCACCGCCATGAAAGCCATCTGGGGCAAAGAACCTGACCTGGCCGTCAGCGAAACAGCAGACCACGACGCCCTCGATTGCGCCACCTGGACCATCGCCGCCCTGGGCGCCAGCGCCCAACAGATCACCCAGCGCCTCGACCAGGTCGAAAAAGACATCCAGGACCGCATCGACGCCGCCATACTCGACGTCCACCGGGAAATCCTCTGACCCCGACACAACAACCAGAATATCCAATACCCCAGGGCATAGCGTCAATGCTGCTCAAGCCTTATACTACCGCCCCTCAGGGAATACATGACCTGCCAACAGGCAGGACAGCATTACAAATGCCAGGCCCCGCCTGGCCCCGTCCGCTGGGTTTCCGGAACCAACCCCTCGGATAACCACTGAATTGCGTGTGGATCTATGACCGGAAAAAAGAAATCCGCTCAGGCCTCGATTGAAGCCATGTATCGCGTATTCACGGTGCCCGAAGCACCGGAATCAACGCTGAGCCGCATAGACCAGAACATCTCCCGTAATCTGGCTGGATTTCTCCAGGAACACATCGTTGCCGTTGAACGAGACCTGTCTGACGTCGAAAAGAACTTCGCCGACTCCGTCATCCCCGAAAAACCGGTGTTTGTTTCAGAGCAAGCCCAGTTCCTGCTCGACAAACTCGTGGCCAACTCCGTACACACCGCCTCACCGGCGTTTATCGGCCATATGACCTCGGCACTGCCCTACTTCATGCTGCCGCTGTCCAAAATCATGATTGCCCTGAACCAGAACCTGGTCAAAACCGAAACCTCCAAGGCTTTCACGCCTATGGAGCGCCAGGTACTGGGCATGATTCACCGGCTGGTGTACCAGCAAGACGGCGCCTTTTACCGCAAATGGATGCACGACCCCCGGCACGCTCTGGGCGCCATGTGTTCAGGCGGCACCGTCGCCAACCTGACCGCCCTCTGGGTCGCCCGTAACCGCGCCTTCCCGGCCGAAGGCAGTTTTCGTGGCCTGCACGAAGAAGGCCTGTTCCGGGCCCTGAAATACTATGGCTACGAAGGCGCCGCCATCGTCGTCTCCAAACGCGGCCATTACTCCCTGCGCAAAGCCGCCGACGTCCTCGGCCTCGGCCGTGACGCCCTGGTACCGGTCGACACCGACGACAACAACTGCATCCAGACCGACGCCCTGCGCGATAAATGCCTGGAATTGCAGAAACAGAAAATCAAAGTCATGGCCATCTGCGGCGTGGCTGGCACCACCGAAACCGGCAACGTCGACCCATTGGACGCCATGGCCGACATCGCCCGCGAATTCGGCGCCCACTTCCACGTAGACGCGGCCTGGGGTGGCCCAACCCTGTTTTCCCGCACCTACCGGCACTTGTTACGGGGCATCGAAAACGCCGACTCGGTAACCTTCGATGCCCACAAACAACTGTACGTGCCCATGGGTGTCGGCCTGGTCGTGTTCAAAGACCCCAGCCTGGCCAGCGCGGTCGAACACCACGCTCAGTACATCATCCGAAAAGGCTCCAGAGACCTCGGCAGCACCACCCTCGAAGGCTCCCGCCCGGGCATGTCCATGCTGATCCACTCTGGCCTGAAAATCCTGGCCCGGGAAGGCTACGAAATCCTGATCGACCAGGGCATAGAGAAGGCCAAAACCTTCGCCCAGATGATCGACGAACAACCAGACTTCGAACTGGTCACCCGACCAGAACTGAACATACTGACCTACCGGTATTGCCCTGAGATCGCCCAGCAAGCCCTGGCTGTCGCCGATGAACTCCAGGCAGAGAAGATGAATACCTGCCTGAACCGAATCACCAAGTTCATCCAGAAAACCCAGCGGGAGCGCGGCAAGGCATTCGTCTCCCGAACCCGCCTGGAGCCGGCCAAGTATTACCACTTCCCCTGCATCGTGTTCCGGGTGGTATTGGCTAACCCGTTAACAACACCGGAAATTCTGGAAGACATCCTGAAGGAACAAAGGGAACTTGTCGAAGGAAGATGGTATTGCAGACGAGATCGCCATCTCTGCACCAGATGGCGGAAGCGGTACTAAAGCAGAACAGAAAAGAAGCCAGACAGGCCTGAGATCAGACCCCGCTGACGGCTTGCCACAAAACAGGTTAGTACCCCTCAAAGTTACGGGGCGGGGCTTGTGGGAGCCCTTTCCAAAACCTTGCGGAGCCATGGATGGCGGAGCAGAGCGTACAAGGACGTATTCACAGCGTGTTTTGGAAAGGGCCCCACAAGCCCCAACCTACTCTGAAACCGAACCCACTCCGAAGCAGAAGCCAGACTCAGTAAAGCGCGTCTTCGTCATCCAGCACTTCGTGCAGGATCTCCAGAAACATCTTGTCCGCCTCGCTCCAGTTCTCCGGAATACGGATCGTGGTGTTGGCACTGATCTCGCGGGCAATCAGCTCGTCAGAATTGGGCTCACCCTTGTACTTGCGGGCAATCTCCATGGATTTAACCGCAATGGTCGGCTCACTCATCACCTTCTTGATGAACACCCGTAACTCTTCAATCATCTTGGCCTGACGGCTCTCGGACGATGAACTCATTCTCTACTCCCCGAATGTGAACCACCGCAAAGCAAACCCGCTTCGCGCAATGCCTCTAGTATGGCCAAACAGCGGGGCTGTCACCAGCCCCCGATAAACGATCAGCCCAGCAAGCCACGAAGGGTAAAGAACAGAAACGCCGCCATCAAGGCAGACGCCGGCACCGTAATAATCCAGGCCGCTGCAATTCTGAACAAGTGTGAACGCTTGACCATCTCTTCCTTATAGATCTTTTTCAGACGCTTACGCTCGGACTTCGACAGCGGCACCTGATCTTTTTTCTTCTTGGCCTGCTTCAACAGGTATTCCATTTCTTCAACTGAGGCGTTGCGGAAGTCTTCCAGGAACGGCTTCAGGCGCTCCTGTTCGGACGGATCATGATGCTCAATAATTTTGTGCAATTGGGTCGCATAGTTAGACTTCAGATATTCGCGCAGGAAACCAACACCAAACACCCCGCCAATGGCGATGTGAGTAGAACTGACCGGCAAACCCAACTGGGACGCCAGAATCACGGTCAATGCCGCCGACAACGCAATACAAAAAGCGCGGGTTTTATCGAGTTCGGTAATTTCACTGCCCACGGTTTTGATCAGCCTTGGACCAAACAACATCAGGCCCACCGCCAGACCAAAGGCGCCTACCAGCATGATCCACAACGGAATACTGGCCGTCGTCACGACACCGCCACCGGCTTGAATGGCATCGTTAATGGCAGCCAGCGGGCCAATGGCGTTCGCCACGTCGTTAGCCCCATGAGCAAAACTGAGCAACGCCGCCGCAAAGATCAACGGCCAGGTGAACAGAGCGTTGACGCCATCGGTGCTGTTTTCCATGGTGGCCGCTTTACGGCCTACCAGCGTGCGCATAATGAAAAAGACCACAACAGCAACCGCCAACCCCACCAGGGACGACTGCACAAAGGTCAGATCAACCAGCTTGCTCACGCCTTTGATCATCAGGTATGTGCCAAAGGCCCACGCCATGATCGAAACCAGCCAGGGAACAAACGTACGAGCAGAAGCAACCAGATTCTGTCGATACAGAACCGTCTTTTTGATGGCGAACAGGAACAGAGCCGCCAGAACACCACCAAGCACCGGAGAGATCACCCAGCTCGCGACTATTTTGCTCATCACTGACCAATCAGCGATGGCCCAGCCGCCAGCAGCGATACCGGCGCCCAGAACACCACCAACAATGGAGTGCGTGGTAGAGACAGGCGCGCCCATCCAGGTGGCAAGATTCAACCACAAAGCACCCGCCAGAAGGGCCGCCGTCATCAGCCAGACAAACGCCTGCGGATCTTCCAGCGTGGTCGGATCAATAATTCCGCCTTTGATGGTCGAAACCACATCACCACCCGCAATGATCGCACCGCCAGCCTCAAAAACAGCCGCCAGTAAAACAGCTGCCCCCAGTGACAGAGCACCAGAACCCACCGCCGGGCCAACATTGTTGGCGACATCGTTGGCGCCAATATTGATGGCCATGTAGCCACCAATCACTGCCGCAGCCATCAGCAGACGTATTGTTGGGCAAACCCTGACTGAAAGCGCCGACCATTATCCAGACAAAGAGTAAGAAAAGAACGCTGAGGCCGACCCTGTACCGTTCCGTGGAGGGGCTGGTGAGAATGGTATCCAGAAAGCTGCTGGAACGGGCCATAGTTGGGGTCATCTCTTTTAAGCTGAGTGAAATTCGGGCAATCTCGCCACAGGGTGCGAACTATAAAATTTTTGCCATACAATTGAAACATAACTGACATACAGACCGACGTCACATTCCGAGAAACGGGCCTGCAACTGCCACATAAATTGACGCATACTCCGCCAAAGCGCGTCATAAAAATGATAAGACCGGCTTATGAACGATAAAACCATCGCCGATCACCCTGATTCAAGCGAACAGGAAGAGCGGCAGATATCACGACTACTGACCGGTCTCTCGGCAAGCGCGGTCATCTTCCTTGCGGGCATTGGTGCCAAAGCCTGGCATGCAGACCACACCACTCATGCCTGGGTATTGTGGCTGTTTATTCTGCCTATCGTCCTGAACATCGGCTGGTATGCCCTGAAACGGGATCGCTATGTCCAGAAGGCCGGTTTGCTGATCACCGTCAGCCTGTTGTTTGCCTACTTGTTGGCGTCCGGCGGCGAGAGCAACACCGGGCCCCTGTGGTTCTATGTGTTTCCGCCCCTGCTGTTTTATCTGACCAGTCTCAAGGGCGGCACCGCTATTCTGCTGTTCTGCTACCTGGTCGCCCTTATTGTTTTCCAGTTTCCGGGCTTGCCGTTTGTGACGGCAGAATACTCGATCGATTTCAAAATCCGTTTTTTCGCTACCCTCACTTTCGAGTCCCTCTTCTGCTTTGTGCTGGAAGCGAGTCGTTTGCGGGCCCGCAACAAGTTGCTGGAGCTGGCCAAAGCTCATGAATACGCGGCGCGCACCGACGAGCTGACCGGGCTGGCCAATCGCAGAGACATGCAGAGCCGCCTGAACATGGAGTTCTCGCGGTTCAAACGGGCAGGCCACCACTTCTCTGTGGTGCTGATCGACCTGGACCTGTTCAAGCGGGTCAACGACGACTACGGTCATGACGCCGGCGACGCCGTTCTGCAACAGTTTTCAGAGCCTGACCGGAACCATCATCCGGCAATCGGATGTGGCCGCGCGCTGGGGCGGCGAAGAATTCCTGCTGTTGCTGCCAGATACCACACTGCTGCAGGCGCTGACACTGGCAGAGCGCCTGCGGTCGGAAGTGTCCTCGACCGAATTCCGTCACCAGGGGGTGCTATTGCCCGTCACCATCAGTGCCGGCGTCTGTTCTATTTCCAAAGCCAATTCAGTAAATGAACTGCTCAAGCAGGCCGACATCCAACTTTATAACGCCAAAAATGCCGGCCGAAACCGGATAGCGCCCAGAGTCCGCAGCCAGGACAATCCCGAGCAGGCCAGTACTCCTGGCCCAGAGGCTTGAGCAAGCGGATTGCCCCCGCTATGATCGGGCCCGGCTGGCCACTCGGCCAAACGTTCAAGCAGCAAAAGGCAGTCACATGGCAGCAATTCGTATTCTGGTAGGCAGCGTTTATGGCGGGGCATTGCTGACCGCTCGCAGCATTGGCAAAGAACTGGAGACCGAGGGGCACCAGGTGGTGGTTCTGGAAAACCCGCAACTGGAAGACATCACCAGCAACGACGACGCCCTGCTGGTATGCACCTCCACCACCGGGCAGGGCGAGCTGCCGCCAAACCTTCTGCCGTTCTATGTCGATCTGAAAGACCAGTTGCCACAGCAGCCAGGCCGGCCATTTGGCGTCATCGTTCTCGGCGACAGCTCCTACGGTGACACCTTCTGTGGCGCCGGCGCCTTGATGGAAGAAGCCCTCTACGAAACCAGCGCCCGCAAGATTGGCGACTCGCTGAAGATTGATGCCTTAGAAACCCTGGAGCCCGAAACCGAGGCGGTGCCCTGGGCAAAAAGCTGGGTTAACGGGATTTGACCTTTGGTAACACAAGTTACCAAATTGATGGGCAACGTCGCTTGAGCCGCCTCCGACGACAGGCCATACTCGGAGCCATAATGACAAAAACGGTAGTCTGTGACTCTGATGATTCCGGCTAAATTATTGGCTCTGTTGCTTCTGTTTCTGACTTCTGCCGCTGACCACTCAAGCGGCAAACCACTCGTATATCCCGGAAATGGAATACCTCAGGCTGTCTACGGACACTCAGCTAACTCCGCAACAGGCGCTTGACTCGAGTCAATGGCAGGCACTGCCGGAAACAACTCCCAATTTTGGCTACATCCGGGACCATATCTGGCTGCGTTTTCAGATCAGGCATCCGGAACTGATCACACTGCTTGAAATCAGCTACCCACAACTGGATTACCTCGATTTCTACCTGCTTCAGAACGAAACGATCATTCAACATGTCAGTACCGGCGATAAGCTGCCGTTTGCAGAGCGCCCGGTCAAACACCCGCATTTTCTGTTCCCGTTCCAACTCGAACCCGATCAGCAATACCAGATACTGCTCAGAGTCCAAACTGACGGTGCCATGCAAGTACCCCTGAAACTCTGGAACAGCCGCAGCTACTTTGAAAAGGCCTCCACTGAGAGTCAACTGCATGCGGGCTACTACGGCATTCTGATCACGGTTATCTGCTTCAACCTGTTTGTCTTTGTGGCACTGCGAGAACAGGTCTATCTGCTGTACGTATTGTCTACCCTCGGCTACCTGATCCTGGTGGGCAGCCTGAACGGCATCACATACCAGCTGCTGTGGCCAGACCTGCCCGCCTTTCAGAACCGGGCCATGTTGCTGACCGTGCCTTTGGCCATGGTCTTCACGTTACTGTTCTCCCGATCCTTTCTACAACTCAGTCGCACAAGCCCCATTCTGGACCGGCTGATCCTGCTGACCATTGCGGTAAATCTTGTGGTCGCAGCAACAACCTTTGTGGTCGACTACAGTACCGGCAGTCGCCTGACCGTAGCTCTGGCCATTCCCAGCTGCCTGCTGCTGACCATTGTCGGACCGATACAGTGGGCCAGGGGTAACCCTCAGGCGGTCTATTACACGCTGGCCTGGGGCGCGCTCACCCTGGGCAGCGCCATCACCGGGGCCAACAAGTACGGCCTGATCCCCAACAACTTTATTACGGCCTATGGCATGCAGATTGGCTCCGCTCTGGAAGCCATCCTTTTGAGCCTGGCGCTGGCGGTCCGCATCTACCGGGAACGACAAGACAAGGTCCTCGCCCGGGAAGCCGAACTGCGGGCCCTGGAAGCCCGACGCACGGCCGAGCTCCGGCTGATGGACCAGGCACTTCATAACCCCCTGACGGGTCTCCCCAACCGCAGCAGTTTCGAGATGCGGCTGAGCGAATTGATGCAGGCCAGCGACCAAAAACGTTATGGCATTGTGATTATTCATCTGAACAACCTGAATTCGGTCACCAAAACCCTGGGCCACCGCAACAGTGATCGGATTCTGGAGCTGGCGTCGAAACACTTCAACGCGGTGATTCGTGATGTGCCGGGCGCCCTTGCCATCGAACAGTCCGATATTCGCAACTTTTACCTGGCCAGCCTGGAGCCCCAGACGTTCGCCTTTCTGGTCGATGCCAAACAGGCGGAGTCTGCCCACAGAACGGTGCTACGCAGCATAGATGAAGTGCGCTACCCCATGGACTTTCTGGGCATGCAGGTGCCACTCGCCCCGCAGCTGGGAGTTGCCTTTTACCCCGATCACGGCACCGACGCCAGCACCCTGATCCGCCGCGCGGTCATTGCCGAAGGTTCTGAACGGGCACGGGAACGAGGCATTGCCTACTACAAGGCTACCCGGGATTCCTACAGTGCCGAACGGCTGACCATGGTCACCGAACTCCGGCACGCAATCGACAATCACGCTCTGGCACTCTATCTTCAGCCCAAGCTATCGCTGAAAACAGGCAATATTGATGGCCTTGAAGCCTTGATCCGCTGGCCGGATCGGGACCAACCCGTACCGGCCGATGAGCTGATCGCGCTCGCTGAGCAAAGCGGCCTGATCAAACCCCTGACCCGCTGGGTATTGCAGGAAGCGCTGGAGATGCGCGGCCGGTTACTGGAACTGGGCTTTGAAACCGGCATCGCCGTGAACATTTCCCCGAACAACCTGAGGGAGCCGGATTTTGCAGTGTTTGTTCAGCGCCTGATGCAGAGCTACCACGAGCATATCGGCGCGATCACCTTTGAGGTCACGGAGACCTCCATGATGCAGGACCCGCTGAACTCACTGAAAGCACTTAACGCCCTGAATGCTGCCGGCATTCCGCTGGCCATTGATGATTTCGGCTCCGGATATTCGTCCCTCTCGTACATCAAACAGTTGCCGGCCAATGAGATAAAAATCGATCGATCATTGATTACCGATCTGGCCCACCGCGAAGAGGACAGAGTCATCGTCCGTACCACCATCAACATGTGCCATAGCCTGGGCTACAACGTGGTGGCGGAAGGCGTGGAAGATGAAGCTACACTGAAACTGCTGAAAGAGATGGGCTGCGATCTGATCCAGGGTTATGTCCTGACCAGACCGTTGCCGTTTGACGAGATGGTGAGCTGGCTATCAGATCAGCCCTGCCGTTCGCGGATCAACGCCTCCTGAGTGGTTGAGGCTACCAGCACACCGTCCCGCGTAAAGAAATTACCCCGATTGAAACCACGTCCGCCAGAGGCGCTGGGGCTGTCTTTGTCGTACAGCAGCCAGTCGTCCATCCGGAAGTCCCGATGAAACCAGATAGCATGGTCAAGACTGGCCACCTGCATCCCTTTGCTCATAAAGGTTCTTCCGTGCGGATTCAGGGATGTACCCAGGAAGGTAAAATCGGAGGCGTAGGTCAACAGGCACTGATGCAGCACCGGGTCATCCGGCAATGGCCCCATGGCCCGAAACCAGTTCTGACGATGCGGCGGGCGCTTCTCTGGTTTGAACGGATTGACCGGATTGACCGGCCGGATTTCGATAGGACGATCCCGAATCAGCAGGTCGCGCAGGTGTTCCGGCACTTTCTCCGCAATCAGCTTGCCCCAGTCCTGCTCGGACTTGAGCGAATCCGGGTCTGGTGCCTCCGGCATCGCCAACTGATGATCCAGGCCCGATTCAGCAACCTGAAACGACATCGAGCCGGTCAGGATTTCCTTGCCATCCTGCCGGGCAATTACCCGCCGCACGGCAAAGGTGCCGCCATCACGGACCCGCTGCACCTCGTAATCAATCGGCATGCTGTGGTTGCCCGGGCGCAGGAAATACGCGTGCAGTGAGTGGCACAAACGATTCTCCACCGTGCGACTGGCCGCCATCAGCGCCTGCCCCAGCACCTGACCGCCAAACACGTGGGGAAAACCCAGGTCTTCGCTCTCACCCTGAAAATGATCATCACCGATGGGGGATAAATCCAGCAACTCCACCAGCTTTCGGGTTACTTCACGCATGCCTGCTCCTGTCGTTTGTTAGCTCACGAACGGGTTTTCTACCCCAGACAGGACAATTTGGCAACGACTACCGGTAAAGAAAGGGAGAATCGGGGCCCTCTGGCCCCGAAGGCGAGCGACATCAACCCGGATGGATGGGTGGAACTTCTTTCGCCAGAGTCTGCTTTTCAACCGCAAAACGGCCGGTCACGGCAAATCCCAGAACCTCACCTGCCGGTGAAGTGAACAACGCTTTGACATCAGAGCCGTCCTGTTCGAATTGCCAGTCGCCCTCGGCGCCGGCCGGCGGCGGGCAAACCGCAGTCGGGCAGCAGGGAGTCTTGATCATGATCGGCATGGTGCCGTAGCGAACGTCTGTGCGCTCGCCCGCCAGGGTTTTTGCCAGCGCCCGGGCACACGCCATTAACGGCAATACGTAAAGCAACACCTGGCCATCCACCTCGGCGCAATCGCCCAGGGCATAGACATCCGCCGCTGAGGTCTCCAGCGCACGGTTAACCTTGATACCTTTGCCGGTATCAATGCCTGCCGCCCTGGCCAGTTCCGTGCGCGGGCGCAGACCCACGGCTGAAACCACCAGGTCCGCCTCCAACGTTTCGCCATTGGCAAGTGTCAGCCGTACCCCGGTGGCGCTGTGGTCTACCCGGTCCACGACCGTACCGAGGTGAAAACCCACACCCAGCTCCGTCAGTTCGTGCTGGACAGCGCGGGCGGCGGGTTCCGGCAGAAGGCTGGGCATCACGGCAGTATCCGGCGCAATAACGTCCACCTCATAGCCGCCATTACGCAGGTCGTTGGCAAACTCACAACCGATCAGGCCAGCCCCCATAATGGCGACCCGCTTGCCGCCTTCCAGAGCCTTCCGGAAGGCCCGGTAGTCCATCAGATCGTTGATGGAGTGAACACGCTCCAGACCATCCCCGGCCAGCGTGAGCCGAATCACATCCGCGCCCCAGGCCAGCACCAGCTTGCTGTAGCCCAGCCGCTGATCGCCCAGCACCAACTCATGGCGGTCGGCGTCGATGCCAGTCACCGTCGTGAAGCTCCGCACCTCAACACCGAGTTGCTCGGCCATGGCGTCGGTGTTGGCCTGCGCCAGTCCCTCGGCGTCCTTGGCCTTGGTAAACCCGGTCGACAACATCGGCTTGGAATAACTCACGCCGTCGTCCGCCGTCACCATGATGATCGGGACATTCTTGTCCAGCTTGCGGAACTCTCTCACCAGTGAGTACCCGGACAAGCCGGTACCCACAATCACAATCGGTGCCTGGTCGGTCATTATCCTGCTCCGTTATCAGCTGATCTCGATCATCTCGAAGTCTTCTTTGCCAACGCCACAGTCCGGGCACACCCAATCTTCGGGCACGTCGTCCCAGGTGGTTCCCGGCGCAATGCCATCTTCCGGCCAGCCTTCCGCTTCGTCGTAAATCAAACCACAAACTACACACTGCCACTTCTTCATAATTGCTCTCCGATAAATGTTGGTCGAATATTATTGTCTGACAATGCAACAATCAAGCGTTAGCTTTAAGAAATAGACAACCGTCCGACCAGTTCAAACGCTTCAAACAGCGGGCATGATACCTGCCACCTCACCATCGACCAATGCCAGTATGGACAGCCAGGTCACGGGTTTTGTGCCAATAGCCGTAATTACAGATGCATCGGTTGCCATACGCCCCTCCCTTCGGTGCGCCCTCTTCGGTATAATCGGCCGCTTTACGACAGGATCCGAACCGATATGACCGATACCGTCGCCGAAATGAACCAGGTCATGGCCGAAGCCGACTGCCTGGTGACTGAACAGCAGGTAAGCAGCGCCATCGACTCGCTGGCGCACGCCATTACCGATCGCCTCAAAGACAGCAACCCTCTGCTGTTCTGCGTCATGAACGGCGGCCTCATCCTGACTGGCCAACTGTTGACCCGGCTCAAGTTTCCGGTGCAGGCCGAATACCTGCATGCCACTCGCTACCGCCAGGAAACCACAGGCGGCATTCTGGAGTGGAAACTTCAGCCAGAGGCAGACATGAAAAATCGCACCGTGCTGATTGTCGATGACATTCTCGATGAAGGTACGACTCTCTGCGCCATTGCGGATTACTGCCTCGCCCACGGTGCCCGCGAAGTGCTGACCGCTGTGCTGGTTGACAAGGATCACGGCCGGAAGGCCCGGCCGGGTCTGAAAGCCGATTTCACCGGCCTGTACGTGGAAGATCGCTTCCTGTTCGGTTATGGCATGGACTACAAAGGCTACTGGCGTAACGCCCCCGGGATCTATGCCGTCAAAGGACTGTGACCGGAGTCAGGATCTGACCATTCCAGTCACGCACTGGTATCGCTCCCTGAGCGCCGCCGGGTTATACAATCCTGAGGTGCATGGCGCGGCTCGTTACTGGTTGCAGGTGGAAGGGTCATTTACCCGCGCACTGCAGCAGCAATGCCGGCATCGCTTTCATGTCGAGGTCTGCACCGAAGGCTTTGGTGTGCCCTCAGCGGAAGAAGCCAGGCGACTCGGCCTGGCTGCCCGGCAACGGGCGTGGATCCGGAAGTCCGATTGTGCGGCGACGGCCAACCCTGGGTGCTTGCCAGAACCATCATCCCGCAGGCTTGTCTCGAAGGTAAGGGGCGTCGACTGCGCAACCTTGGCAACAAACCCCTCGGCGCCTACCTGTTCAGCAGCCCGGACTGGTTGCGCGGCCCACTGGAAACCGGCTTGTGCCAAACCACCCGGCCCCAGCAACCGCAACTGGCGCGCCGCTCGTTGTTCCATCACGGCAAAGACGCCCTGATGGTCGGTGAATATCTGCTGCCGGCTCTCTACCACAACAAACACCGGCTTTAATCCTCACCACCACGCTGGCTATAATCTGCCCTGCCCCACGCACTCATCAACGGATGATCCGAGCCATGCTGCAAAACGCTTTGCCAGAACACGTCCAGATTCGCCTGACTGACTACGCAAAACTGCTGCGAATCGATCGGCCTATCGGTACTCTGCTGCTACTGTGGCCAACCTGGTGGGCGCTCTGGCTGGCTGGTGAGGGCAGCCCGTCTGTTGCCAACATCGTGATCTTTACCCTCGGCGTGTTCTTCATGCGAGCGGCGGGCTGCGCCATCAACGACTTTGCCGACCGAGACCTGGACCGACACGTCAAACGCACCCAGGATCGTCCACTGACGGCGGGCCGCATCAAGGCTTGGGAAGCTCTGGCCCTGTTTGGCGGCCTGTGCCTGGTGTCGTTTCTCATGGTACTGCTGTTCACCAATCCGCTCACCCTGTACCTGTCGTTTGGTGGTGCCCTGCTGGCGTTTATCTACCCGTTCATGAAGCGGCACACCCATCTGCCACAGCTGTTCCTGGGTGCCGCCTTTTCCTGGGCCATACCCATGGCCTGGGCAGCAGAAGCCAATGCACTTACCCAGCTGACCTGGCTGCTGTTCACCGCCAACGTACTCTGGACCGTGGCCTACGACACCCTCTATGCCATGGTCGACCGGGATGACGACGTCAAGATCGGCATCAAATCTACGGCCGTTCTGTTTGGTGAAGCCGATCGCGCCATCATTGGCGTGCTGCAAGCCATGGTCGTTGTGATTCTGATTATGGTCGGCGACCAGGCCGAGCTGGGCAGCTTTTATTACCTGGGGGTGGTGACCATGGCGACGCTTTTCGTGTACCAGCAGTACCTGGCCAGGGAACGCTCCCGGGAGGGCTGCTTCAAAGCCTTCCTCAATAACAACTGGGCGGGCTTTGCGGTTTTCGCCGGGCTGATACTGGATCTGATGATCTGACCTGCCCCCAGACCCACGCCTTATGTCATATACTTGTAACAAAGACACGCTGTAATGGACCAGCAACAATAATCGGGGAGCAACACTGAGGCTCCCGGGGTCTGACACAGGTTAATGCTCATGACTGGAAAAACTGTCCTGATCGTCGATGACGAAGCGGCCATTCGCGAAATGATCGCGGTCGCACTCGAAATGGCGGACTACGACTATATTGAGGCAGCGGATGCCCGCGAGGCCCATGCCCTGATTGTCGATAAACAACCGGATCTGATTCTGCTCGACTGGATGCTGCCTGGCACCAGTGGCGTAGAACTGGCCCGCCGCCTTAAAAGGAAGAGGCCACCGCAGACATCCCCATCATCATGCTGACCGCCAAAGTGGAAGAAGACAACAAGATCCAGGGTCTGGAAGCCGGCGCAGACGATTACATCACCAAACCGTTCAGCCCGAGGGAACTGGTTGCACGGCTCAAAGCGGTGCTCCGCCGGGCCACTCCGCCGGGCGTGGACAGCCCCATTGAAGTCGACGGCCTGACCCTCGACCCAATCGGCCACCGGGTCACCTCAGCAGAAGGCGCCCTGACCATGGGCCCGACAGAATACCGCCTGCTGCAGTTCTTCATGACCCACCAGGAGCGGGTGTACACTCGCTCGCAGTTGCTGGACCAGGTCTGGGGCGGCAATGTCTATGTCGAGGAACGCACGGTGGATGTGCATATCCGGCGCTTGCGCAAGGCACTTGGCGACAAGTACGATCATCTGATCCAGACTGTCCGGGGCACCGGATACCGGTTTTCAACACGGGCCGCCTGAGCCTCTCCGGCCTTACCGCATCAGCGCCGGACACACAACAAGGCAGTATTTGATGCAACACAACTGGTCACGATATCTGCGCCTGATCCTTGTTGGCCTGGCGTGCACCACCCTGATCGGCTTGTTTTTTGGCCAGCCACTGCTGGGCCTGCTGCTGGGCCTGGTGGTTTATCTTTGGTGGACCCTGGTACAGGCAAGACGACTCCACCAATGGCTCGCCAACCCAGGCGCGCCGGACGAACCGCCACAAAGTGTCGGGCTTTGGGGCGACATTTTTGACAATTTGCACAAGGTACACCGGGCCCACTTACTGACCCAGGACCGCCTGCGCGCGCAGATTAACCGGGTGCAGGAGTCCACCAACGCCATGCGTGACGGCGTGATCATGACCGATGCCCGAGGGGCGATGGAGTGGTGGAACGGCTCGGCCGAATACCTGCTGGGCTTCAAAACTGACAAAGACCGGGGCCAGTACATCCACAACCTGATCCGCACACCCGCCTTCAAAGCCTACTTTGATGCACGCGATTACCGGGATCCGCTGGATATAAATTCACCCGCCAAACCGCACATTCATCTGCAGATTCAGATCAGCCTGTTCGGCGATGATGACCGCCTGATCGTGGCCAAAGATGTCACCCGCCTGTACCAACTGGAGCAGATGCGCAGAGATTTTGTCGGCAACGTGTCGCACGAAATGCGAACACCGCTGACCGTGATCAGTGGTTACCTGGAAACGCTGGTCGATCACGCGGATGAACTGCCCCCCAAATGGCGACGAGCCATCAACACCATGGCGGCCCAGTCGTCGCGGATGGAGGCACTGATTACCGATCTGATATTGCTATCCAAGATCGAGACCGGTGAACACACCCTGGACGACTCACTGACCGATGTGGACGCTCTATTAACCCAGATCTGCCACGACGCACGAGCGCTCAGCGGCGACAAAATGCATCAGATCACGGTGCAGGTGAACGATCAGCGACTGCTGAAAGGCGATGAAAGCCAGCTCCGAAGCGCCTTCTCAAACCTGATTTTCAACGCGGTGAAATACACCCCGGCCAACGGCAGCATTAACGTCTCCTGGAGCACCAATCGGGACGGCGCCCACCTGTCGGTCAAAGACAGCGGCATTGGCATCGACCCGATCCACATTCCCCGCCTGACCGAGCGCTTTTACCGGGCCGACCCCAGTCGCCATAAAGACACCGGCGGCACCGGGCTGGGGCTGGCCATCGTCAAACACGTGTTACTCAACCACGACGGGAATCTGGAAATCAAAAGCAGCATCGGAGAAGGCAGCGAATTTATCTGCCACTTCCCCCGGGAACGCCTGGCCGAGCGAATACCGGAAACATCCGGCCACTGATCAATGGTGTCCGGGGTCAGCGACCGCCAGCCCGAAACCGAGCTACGAATCGGGACAGGTCTTCCAGCTTCTTTGGGTCTTCATCAACAAACCGGATCGTTACACTGACAAAATCGGTGTCCTGGCGCTTATCAACCGCCTGCAACTGATGCACATAGCCGTTCAGTCGCGCCATCTGGCCATCACCAACCTCAATGTCGACCACGGCCTGATCGAGAATGCCCGGGAACATCTGGTCTCGCTTGGCAATGACCCGCACCTCGGTCAGATTGATATCTTTCACCACTGACTTGAGCGTACTGTCGGAAAACCTTACAGATGCAAGACTCATGGCACCGCGCGCTGCGGGCTTGGCAGTAGCCGGAGCAGGGTTCGCCCCTGTTGACAGGGGATTGTCCGGATTCGGTGTCCTGGCAGTCGATTCTGGCCTGACGTCCGGTGCCTCGCGCTTCTGGGTCAAAAGCGTGGCAGACTCCTTGAATGCGTCGGCCGGGCCCTCCATCGACTTGCCACCGTGATCCATTGCCTCTTTCAGCCGGCGCCCCATCACCTTGATAATCTTTTTGCTCAAGCCCTCGGGACTGAACGGCTTGCCGAGATACTCCGAAACCCCTTCCTTGACGGCCTCAATAACATGGTCCTTGTCGCCCCGGCTGGTGATCATGATAAACGGCACTTTCTCGTACTGCGGCTGCTGGCGCATCCACTGCAACAACTCAAGCCCGGACATCTCCGGCATTTCCCAGTCGCAAAGCACAAGATCAAAACTGTTGCGCGACATCAGAGACTGCGCCCGGCGCCCATTCTGGGCATCGGTCGTTTCAATCACCGGGAAACGCTGGCGCACCGTTCGTTTGACCAGGTCCCTAACAAAGCTGGCATCATCCACCACCAGCGCTTTCAACGTTGCCATAACCACATCCGCTCCGGGCTTGTCTGCATCCGACAACTATAGAACATCCCTGCCCCACCGTGACCCACCCACAACAAAAAGACGACAAACGCGACACATCACACCCGGTATTAAAGAATTGTCACCCATCATGCCTAAATGCAGTGTTTTCCCATGCTTGAAACAGGCTACCATGGCTTTAAACAAAGCTATTCAATGTCTCGCGAGGTTTCCTGTGGCTCATCTGACGACCCGGTTAATTATCCGACGCACCCTGGCGGCGGTATCACTGAGCACCCTGGCCATGAGCGCCCAGGCCCAGAGCGTGCCGACCATGACGGACGCCGAATTCAACGAGTGCAAACAAACCCTCGAGGCCACGGCCCTCAGCGCGGGTGTCAGTGAAGGCACCACACAATCGGTAATGGCAGACGTCACTTACCTGGAACGGGTCATCGAGCTGGACCGCAGGCAACCGGAGTTCACGACGACCTTTGCGGATTATTTCAATCGCCGGGTGAATGAGGCCCGGATCAGCAAAGGCCGGGAAATGCTCGAAACTCATCGCGAATTGCTCGATCGGGTTACCCGCGAAACCGGCGTGCCGGCTCCGTACCTGGTCTCGTTCTGGGGTCTCGAAACCAACTTCGGCAGCTATTTTGGCAAGATGTCGGTACCCAGTTCTCTGGCAACCCTGGCTTGTGACCCCCGCCGCAGTAGCTTCTTTACCGAGCAGTTCGTGGCCGCCCTGAAGATCATCGACGAGGGCGCAATTCCGGCGGAACAGATGGAGGGCTCATGGGCCGGTGCCATGGGCCATGTCCAGTTTATGCCCACGGTGTTTCTGCAACATGCGGTGGATGCCGATGGCGATGGTCGACGGGATCTCTGGAACAGCTTGCCGGACGCCATGATGTCCGCCGGCCGCTTTCTGCAATCCATGGGCTGGGACGGCGACTATCGTTGGGGCCGGGAAGTGCTGCTGCCTGAAAACTTCGATTTCAGCCTGACCGATGGCCGCCGGCTGCCGCTGGACGAATGGCGCGACCTGGGCATCACCGATGCCTTTGGCAATGCGCTCGCCCAGGAGCCCATTGAAGCCGCCTTGGTGGTGCCCAGCGGCCATAAAGGCCCAGCATTTCTGGTTTACAGCAACTTCCGGGTGATCATGGGCTGGAACCGCTCAGAGTTCTACGCGGTGTCTGTGGGCCACCTGGCGGACCGGATTGCCGGCGCCGGAGGACTGCAAACCCCGCCTCCGGAAGATCAACCTACCCTGTCCCGCGACCAGGTTATTCAGCTGCAGGAAAGCCTGAACGGCAAAGGCTACGACAGCGGCAAGCCTGACGGAATCATGGGTTCCAACACCCGAAAAGCGATTCGTGCCTTTCAGAAGGCCGAAGGGTTGATCGCCGATGGTATGCCCTCGGCGTCCCTGCTTGAAAAGCTTGGGCTCCACCTTGAGAGCTGACAGCTTATCTGTCAGCTCTTTTTACACACTGAACAAAACCGCCCTGCAGCTTACTGAAAATTAAGCACAAAAAACCTGGCATGGATCTGGCTTTACTGGCATCACGATCCCCAATCAGTTCCGGGGAAGACAGATCCAACAGGTAGCAGGGTATAGACTATGAATAATCTTATGAAAGGACTCATTGCCAGCACGGCTATGGGCTTTGCCGGCACTGCCGCAGCATTTCCAGTGGACCTGGAATCGGTAAGCGGAGCTTGGGGAGCGCCAACCAATGGCAGCAATATTCAGGGTGTTGGCACCAGTGAGCTTCGCTGGGGTACCGGAGAAGAAACCTGCTCTGGCGCGCTGTGGTGGAAAACCTGTTCAAATGGCCCGCAGAGTGGTTATGGCTTCCAGGGGCCTGCCAACTTGCCGGAGACCATCACATCCGATGACGCGTTTGTGCTTGGTGTTTTTACCCACTTCAACAACCCGATCACCGGAAGCGCCATTACCGGCGTCAGCCTTGATGTGTTCGCAACCTTCTCAACAACGCCGGTGGACAGCAACGTAACAGGCCCCTACACGTTCGAGTTTCTGCATAACGAAACCCCGAACGAAGTCTGCGGCCCATTATCCTGGCTGTTTGGCTGCTCGGCTCAGGACGTCGATGACATCGTTCGACTCGACAATATGATCGAGAGCTCGGAATTCCAGTTCGGCTCAAACATCTATTCTCTGTCGCTGCTTGGTTTCGACGGTGGCGCGGATCACGTGAGTACGCCCGAAGGTGAGGCCACATCGGTCAACCTCCTGGCCAAACTCAACGTTCGCTCGGTCCCGGAACCCGGCACCCTGGCCCTTCTCGGTCTGGGTCTGGCCGGTCTCGGCCTGACCCGTCGTCGCAAGGCCTGATCGTAACCTGCACTGGCGGCCACCCGGTCGTCAGTGCTTTTCTCCCTCCCCCTCGTGATCTGATTGCCGAATCCGAGCATAATATCTGACACATCACTCAGATACGGTTTCGGAGATCCATGGATTCCATCACTCAGGCTGCTCTTGGCGCGTCCATTGCCGGGGCCATCGCCGGCAAAACGCTGGGCAGATCCGCATTACTCACCGGTGCGCTCATCGGCACTCTGCCCGATCTCGACGTGGTCATCGACTACGGCACCGCCGTGGCCAACTTCACCCAGCACCGCGGTTTCAGCCACTCCCTGTTTGTTCTTGTGCCCTTGTCATTCCTGCTGGCGTGGGGGCTTTGCCGCTGGAAACCCGCCATTTCCTATCAGCGCTGGCTGGCACTGGTCGGGTTGATACTGGTCACCCACCCCTTGCTGGATGCCTTTACCACCTATGGCACTCAACTGTTCTGGCCCTTGGGCAGCCCCGTGGCGCTCAACAGTATTTTCATTATTGACCCGCTGTACACCCTGCCCTTGCTGGCCGGTTGTCTGGTATTTCTGATTCGCCCGCCCGCCCTGACAGCCGTCGCGGCCGGACTGCTGTTGTCGAGCCTGTATCTGGGCTGGAGCCTGGCGGCCCAGCAGATGATCACTGAAAGAGTGCGCCCGGCATTGGCGGAGGCGGGCATGGCGCAGGCTTCGCTCATGGTTCAGCCCATGCCCTTCAATACCGTGTTGTGGCGGGTCACCGCGATCGATCAGGACGCAAGAATCGAAATCGTCACCGGGTTTCTTGATGACAGCGACCAGTTGAGCCTGGAGCATTTTGCCCGCAATCCGGACATTGCCCAGTCTGTTGCCATGCTGCCGGAGGTTCGCCGTCTTGAATGGTTCACCAAGGGCTTTTTGCACTATGAGCAGGCTGGCAGTCAGATCACCGCGACCGACATCCGTCTGGGTATTCCCGGGGCACACCCCTTTACGTTCATCGTGGCCGAGACCACGGACGGCGACATACTCGAAGTGACAAGCAGTCAGAAGCCGAGGCCTGCAATCAACCGAGACGCCCTGCCGCTGCTCTGGTCGCGGCTGACCGGCGACGCTCCGGTGCTGTGCCTGGCCACGCTCTCGATTCCGGAACAGGGAAAAGCCTGCTGATGCGCCTGGACCAGCGTATCGCCACCAGTTCGGAGCTCTCCCGCAAGGATGCGCGGCGAGCCGTCATCAGTGGCCGGGTATCGGTCAACGGCACGCGCTGTAAAAGCGCCAGCACCCACGTTCGCGAGCGAGATCAGGTCGTGCTGGACGATCGGCTGCTGATGCTGCCGGGCGATCTGTATCTGATGATGAACAAACCTGCCGGAGTGATCAGCGCAACCACCGACAGTAGCCAGCCGACGGCACTGGACCTGCTCCCCGCAGACCTTGCCAGGCACGTCCATATCGCTGGACGGCTCGACAAAGACACCACCGGCCTGCTGTTACTGACCAGCGACGGCCAGTGGTCGCATCAGGTCACATCGCCTCGCAGAGACTGCGCCAAAACCTATCGGGTAACCCTGGCAGAACCATTGCCAGACGAGGCCTGCGTGATGCTTGAGCACGGCGTCCAACTGCACGGCGAAGACAAGCCAACCCAACCGGCTCAGGTGCTGGTCCACTCTGAAACCACGATTGAACTGACCATACGGGAAGGACGCTACCATCAGGTGAAACGGATGCTGGCAGCGGTGGGTAATCATGTAGAGGCCCTGCACCGCCTGAGCATTGGCGCCATCACACTGGATGACACATTGGCACCGGGCCAGTATCGCGCGCTGACCGCGGATGAAATCAGCGCCATCCGCGAGCCGGGTTAATCCTCGCCGGCAATGCGCTCAAACTTCTGGGCTTCCAGGTTTTTGCGCACCGCACCCGCTTCAAACACTTCGCCGTTCATCGCAATATAGACCCCCGGCGGGAGCAGCTGAGCCGCCGCCCAGGCAAAGCCGACGTTAAAGATGGCGTCGGTCCGTCGCATTCGGGCCGGTTGCATGGCGCCGGTCAGAACAATGGTGCGGTCGGTCAATGGCTTCAGGACCTGCGCAGTCTGGGCCATGGTGTCGGTGCCATGAGTAATCACAATCCTGGCAGCATCCGACGTCTCGACCGCCGCAAGGATGCTTGCACGGTCATCGTCGGTCAGCTCCAGGCTGTCTTTGCGCATCAACTCCCGGATCTCATAACCCTCCTGGATATTGGCTTCCCGGAGCAGCTCCGGTAGCAGGCTGTCGCCGATCTCAAACGTACTGTTGGCGTCAAAATACACCTTGTCGATGGTACCACCGGTGGTCAGTATCTGAATCATGAATGCCAACATCCTCTCTATTGCGTGGCGCGAGCCGTCTGGCCCTGTTCCGCCGCCACCCAGGCAGCATTTTTTTCTTGCTCATAACGTTTTGCAGCCGCCGCTACCGAGCCCGGCTCTCCCGTCGCCAGCCAGCGTTTGATTCGCCCGGCATCACCCATCGGAGAACGGGTGCCCAACGAGTCCAGCAAAACGGTAATCACCGGCTTTTCGTCCATATCGGACACCATGATCAGACAGCGCCCTGCATCAGACAGATAACCCGTCTTGCTCAAACCAACGCCCCAGCTTTCACGGTGCACCAGCGCATTGGTATTGCCAAACGACAGGCTGTACCTGGGCCCTCTGAACTGAGCCCGGTAATAACCAGTCGTTGAGAATTCACCAATAACCGGATGGGCCATGGCCGCATTGGCCAGACGGACCAGATCGGCGGCGCTGGATACGTTTTCAATGGAAAGCCCGGTGGGGTCAACAAACCGGGTATTGTTCATACCAAGCGAACGTGCTTTCGCGTTCATGGCGACAACAAAACCGTCGAAGCCCCCGGGAAAGCTTCTCGCAAGCGTGTAAGCGGCAAAGTTTTCGGAAGACATCAGGGCAATGCGCAGTACGTCCCTGCGCTGCAGCTGGGAGCCCACCCGGATTCGGGTCCAGGCATTAGCGGCAGCCGGTAAGTGACGCTCTTCAAAGGTCAACCACTCTGACATATCAAGGCCGGATTCAACCACCACCAGGGCCGTCATCAGCTTGGTGATCGACGCTATCGGCACCGGTCGTTCAGCGTTTTTTCCGAACAGCAATGTGTCGTCACCAGCGATGGCGGCCGCTGCGTTTACCGACGCAAGTGCGGGTCGATCAGCGACGGCGCCGTAGCTACCGGTCGCGACAAGGGATAACACGACGGTCAGCAACAATGGTGAAATAATAAACTGCCTGATCAACAACATACTGCTTGAACACTCCTGAGCCAAATCCTGAAACACCGTTTACCACCATTACTATACCAGTGCCTGTCAACGGGTGTGCAGGTCTCATTTTAATCGACCGTTTAAAACAGAAAATGCAAAATAATTAAAAATAGGATAAAATTTCATGAAATTCATAATGTTACATATCGTTAACGGTTGTAAGTTCTCGTAAATTCCGGCCTTGATGATTGTCAGGATGTTCAACGAATGGATTCCGAGCCAGCAAGCCAAACCGGCAGCCTCTCGCTGACCAAGCCCGCCTCCATTCGGTGGCTGAATCGCTGGACGCCATTTATTATTCTGCTGCTCGCAGCTGGATACGGCTTGACCGCCGCCCTGCTGACGTCTTCTCCCACTCAACCAGAGCGCATACCATCGGCCAACAATACCCATGCGCCGGCGGTTGAGTTGCATCCCGAAACCCGATATCTGCTGGCACCACTGGCCAACGTCCTCGAACATGGGCACAACAGGCTCTGGCGACCGCTGTCGAACGACCGTGCCGGCATTGGCTACCCCAATCAGCCCGCCACGTTTCGCTTTGAGTTAACGACCTCAGGCACAGACCCGGTTGCCAGTCAGGTGGTGGTGGCTGCGCCCTATCTGGACCATCTGGAACCGGCCCTGATTCACCCGGACGGGACTGTCGAGAGATTACCGGTGATGGGCGACCTGTACCCATTCGATAGTCGGCAAGTCGCCCTGCCCCAATGGATCTGGCCAGTGACTCTCCAGCCAGGAGCAACCACGCTGCTGGTCGAAGTGCGCAACAGCGGACCGGTGATGTTACCGCTGTCGGTGGCAGACGGTCACCAGGTGATCAGCGAGGGCACATTTACCGTCGCCTGGAAATCCTTCGTGACCGGTTTGCTGGCTTTTGCCCTGCTGTTCAATCTGAGCATCGTCGCGAAATTGAAACGGCCGGGGCTGGCCTGGCTCAGCGTTCTGACCATCGGTGTCATCTACAGTCAACTGGTGATGGATGGCCTGGGACACTGGCTGCTCTGGCCAAACCTTCCGGAGCTCAACTCCCTGCTTTCGGTCAGCCTGCCGCTCTGCTTGATTGCCTTGTGCGAGTTCACCCCACACTTTATGGCGGTCAGCAAACCGGTCGCCATCACATTGCGGGGATTCAGCGTCGCCGCCGGCCTGCACCTGATTGCGGCGCCACTAGCGATACCCATACTAGGTCAAGACGTGTTTCTGGTGATCAGCGCTGCCGGCGGAGCCTTCATTTTTGTTTTGGTTTTCAGTCAGTTGCGCCGCCAGCCCTATGCCCGCTATTTTGCACTGTCCGTGCTGACCATTCTGATTGGCTCCATCATTACCTCACTTCGAACCACCGGCTGGCTGCCCATCACACCGTTTACAGACTCCGCGTTCTTTCTGGGCGCGGCCGCCGGCTCGCTGATCCTGACCAGTGGTGTCGGGCGCCTGCTGCTGGAGGAGCGTAAGCGGCGCCTGAGTTCTGATGTTCTGGTACGCGAAGAACAGAGGCTGCGGGCTCGCATTGAACAGGACTATGACCGGGTACTGAAAACCCATCGGGTTACCGGAAAACCCAATCGCCCCATGCTTGAGGAAACCCTGGCCAGCATCGACAGCGAGCAAACACCTTACCTGCTTTGCCTGGTCAGACTGGCGCGCTTTAACGAACTGGAGCAGGCTCTGGGCTACCGGGCCGCGGAGGATCTGCTCAAGCAATACCTGAGGCAACTGAACCGCTATTTGAAGCGCACCCTCGGTGACCGGCTGATCATGATCAACGGCTATGGCATCGCAACCCTCGACACCGTAAACCACGCCTTCGCCATGATGCGTACCGACAGTGATCGGGATTGCGAGCTGATAGAAACCGTCAGCCAATGGCTGTCCGAGAGCTTCCGGGAAGGTCGGTTTTCATTCTCCTGGGCGGCGTCAGTAGGGGTAGCCTATGCGCCGGATCACGGTGCCGATGCAGCTAGCGTTCTCTCGGCTGCCGGCTTTGCCTCTCTGGATGACTCCCGCACCCTCGCGATCTATGACTCGTCGATCGCCGACTGGCAATACCAGCAACAGATTCTGATGCTGGACGTTGAGGGTGCCTTGCGATCTGGGGAGATGTGGCTGGAATATCAACCCAAAGTGAACATCCGGGACGGCAAGGTTCGCTCCGTTGAAGCATTGATTCGCTGGCAACACCCGCAGTTCGGCCGAATTCCTCCCGATCACTGGATTCCTCTGGCGGAGCAGGTCGGCATCATTCACTCGGTCACACTCTGGGTGCTGGAACAGGCCTGTCAGGATTTCGCGGCACTCAAGACCCGGCACGGAGACAGCATTGGGGTAGCCGTCAACATATCAGCCAAAGACATTGCCCACCCGCTGTTTCACGAGGAGGCCGGGGCCATCACCCGGCGGCACGCGGTGAGCCCGGCCTGCGTCATTCTCGAGATCACCGAAACCGCCGCCATGGCGGATCCGGACGTTGCCAGAAACACCATCCGAACGCTGAGTCAGATGGGCTTCAGAATTGCCCTGGATGATTTCGGCTCAGGCCATTCATCGCTCGGCAATCTGGCCAGCTTTCCGCTGGACGAATTGAAGATTGACCGCAGCTTTCTGGCCGATGTGTTGCTCTATCCCGTCCGCCAGAAGATTCTGAGAGCGGCCCTGGAGCTCGGTGAAGCGCTGGATCTTGACGTGGTGGTAGAAGGCGTTGAGGACGAAGCCATTGCTCTCTGGCTGCAGCAGTTCCCTGGCCTGCATGGCCAGGGTTATTACTGGGGCAGGCCGGAAAGAGCAACCGCGCTGCAGTTAACCGCCAATGATGACTGACCCGCTGCCAATGGTGACGCCACCGCAGGACACTGCGCTGCCCGTAACGGCGGCAGGCTTGCCGTTAATCATCACGGTGGTTGAGCCAGCTGCGATAGCGCGGGGATGAGGGGGATGCTTGGGTTTGGAGTGCGGCGCCAGGGGATCGCCAAGACGTGCGACCGGCTTTCCATCAACCAGCACGTCGGGTGAGCCTGCAATAACCGGAGTGGGCGGAAATCCCTGATGATCTGAACCCAGATCTCCCAACAGCACGATGGCTTTACTCATAGTCTGATTCCTTTCAGCACGATTTAAAGTCAATATCCTATAACGAATCGCCGACCAACCCAAGCCCACCTGTCTACCTGCACCCTGTCATGGCGCTTCCGAAAAGATGCAGTTACGACTGATCTGCATCAAGAGCGATAACACCACAGCGCTCTAAACTTATTTCACACTTACCCATGCCACGGAGGCCGTTTATGTCATCGCCCATAACACCAGGATCCACATCAGCCACCGCTGCTGACAGTGCTGCCTGGCAGCGCTGGCAAAAAGGCTATGGCGTTATCCAGCATTCCGCCGAAACCGGGGCCCGAGTTCAAGCCCTCGCAACTAAACTCGTGGCAGCCGGGCTCCAACCCGACCCAGACACTGTTTACCAGAAACTGGCCTACCTTGATCGGCTGACCAGTGCCGGACTGTGGCTGGTGGTCCATATGACCTATTGTAACCGGGTCGACATTTCCGGTGCAGCGCTGTCAGCCCAGGATTTCAAAGCGTCGCCGGAGGGCCACACTGGCGGTGCGCTGAACATGGTACCGGCTTACGCCGCCTACCTGGCGCTGAACAACCTGACCGGCCAAACCCGCAGCTGGCTGATGGGCCAGGGACACTGTGTGGCAGCCGTTGATGCATTAAATGTTCTCACCGGCAACCTGCACCCGGAGCAACGCAGCCGCTATCAGGCAGCGGAAGGTTTATCCCGGTTAGCCTCTGATTTTTACAGCTATCGCCAAAAACCCGACGGCACTGTGGCCTCGCCTCTGGGCAGCCACGTTAATCCGCATACTGCCGGCGGCATTATGGAGGGTGGTTATCTGGGTTTCGCCGAACTGCAGTATGCTCACATGCCGTTACCCGGCGAATCACTGGTGGCGTTTCTGTCCGATGGCGCCGCTGAAGAGCAGCGAGGCAGTGACTGGATTCCGCGCTGGTGGCGCGCAGAGGACTGCGGCCTGGTGTTACCGATCATGATCGCCAACGGTCGCCGAATAGAGCAAAGAACCGAGCTGGGCACCCGCGAGGGGCTGGAGCGCTTCGAAGAGCACCTGCAGGCCCGGGGCTTTGACCCGGTCCGATTTGATGGCCGCGACCCGGCGGCGTTTGTCTGCGCACTGTTCGACATGGAACAGGCCCTGGAGGCAAACGGCAAAGCCGCCATCAAAGGCGAAACCGTTTACCCTGCGCGGATTCCGTACGGCATAGCGGAAACGGTCAAAGGTTTTGGCTTCTACGGAGCCGGGCAGAATTCGGCCCATAACTTACCGCTGCCCGGCAGTCCGCGCATCGATGCCCGGGCACGCGAGCTGTTCAACGAACACATCAACCCGCTCTGGGTCAGCCCGGAAGAACTCGAGTGGGCCGTGGCCGCGCTGAACGAGCATCATCAGCAGCAAAGACCCATTGAACGTGATCACCCGCTGGCGATGCGTGATCCCCGGGAACCGATCATGCCAAAGCTGCCCTGGAGCCAAAGCAAGGCGTCTCCGATGGCCGCAGTGGACGACTTTTTCCGGGCCCTGGTGGCCAGCAATCCTGACCTTCGGCCCCGGGTCGGCAATCCGGATGAACTGTCCAGCAATCGCCTGACCGGCGTTCTGAAAGACCTCAAACACCGGGTCAACGACCCAGAAAGCGACGACGAATCCATCCACGGGCATATCATCACCGCACTCAATGAGGAGGCGGTGGTCTCGGCGTGCCTGGCCAACAAGGCCGGGCTCAACCTGGTTGCCAGCTACGAAGCCTTCTGCGTGAAGATGCTCGGAGCCGTCCGTCAGGAACTGATCTTCGCCCGGCACCAGAAGGAAGTGGGCCGCCCGGCTCGCTGGCTAGGGTTCCCGGTCATCGCCACCTCCCATACCTGGGAGAACGGCAAGAACGAACAATCCCATCAGGACACCACTTTCTGTGAAGCCATGCTCGGCGAAATGAGTGATGTCTCCCGGGTCTTGTTCCCTGCCGACTACAACAGTGCCCTGGCCGTGCTGCCCTCAGTATTCCGTGAGCGTGGCCGGATCAGTTGCATGGTGATTCCGAAACGGGAGCGCCCCTGCGTGTTCAATTCGACAGAGGCAGACACACTGGCAAAGCATGGCAGCCTGGTGGTCGATGAAGACACCTCGGCCGGCACCGAGCCCCTGCTGCTCATTGCCAACGGTGCCTATCAGCTGTCTGAGGCCATCCGTGCCTGCGAGCGCCTGCGTGAAACCCGTACACCATTCCGACTGGTCTATGTGCAAGAACCTGGCCGTTTCCGCCAGCCTCGGGATCCGTTTGAGGCCGAAGCCTGCCTGACCGAGTTTGAACAGGAACGGCTGTTTCCGCATCGTATGCGTCGGCGGGTTGCGTTAACGCATATGCGCCCGGAAGTCTTTCGTGGGCATATTCACACACTGTTTCCCCAACCACTTCATACCCGGGTGCTCGGCTACATCAACCGGGGCGGCACACTGAACGAGGCCGGCATGCTGTTTGCCAACCAATGCTCCTGGGCACACGCGCTGGCCGCTTGTGCCGACGTCATGGACAAGCCGCCCGGCGAATGGTTGTCCAGCGCCGAGCTGGCCGCCGTTGAGGGTCGGGGAGACCCTTCTGTGATTACCCGCGGGCTGGTCTGAGGATTCGCCTGCGGATAACGGTTTCAAGCTCCAGCAACACTAGCACGGCGATGCCAGCCAGAGTCGCAAAACCCAAAGACTCAAGAGTCAGGGCACCGGTACCAAAGGTCGTCTGGAACCAGGGCGCGTAGGTGAACAGCAACTGAAGGCCAATCACCGCACTAACCGCCAACAGCACAATCGGCGTTCCCAGCACGCCTCTCAGCGTGATGGAGGGGGTATCGAGGTAGCGCACCGCAAACAGGTAGAACACCTCCATGGCAACCAGGGTATTCACCGCCAGGGTGCTTGCCACCGCGGTATCATCGTACCGGTGCATGGCCCAGAACCAGGCGCCGAAAATGCCGGTCAGGAACAGCAGCGATACGAACGCCACCCGCCAGACCACGAACCCCTGAAGCAAGGATTCGTCTTTTGGCCGTGGCGGCTGTTTCATCACCCCGGGCTCGGGCGGCTCGAACGCCAGAGTCATCGCCAAAACCACTGAGCTGACCATATTGACCCAGAGAATCTGCAACGCAGAGATGGGCAATGTCAGCCCCAACAAAAGCGCGGTCACCAGACTGACCGATTCGCCACCGTTGATCGGCAGCAGAAAGGCAATGGCCTTGCGCAGATTGGCATAAACCGTTCGGCCTTCACGAACGGCGGCGGCGATACTGGCAAAGTTATCATCCAGCAGCACCACTGACGACGCCTCGCGGGCGGCCTCAGAGCCTTTTACGCCCATAGCAATGCCGACATCGGCACGCTTCAGGGCCGGGGCATCGTTTACACCATCACCGGTCATGGCCACTACACCGTGTAACGCCTGCAGCGCTTGCACCAGTCGCAGCTTGTGCTCGGGACTGGTGCGGGCGAACACATCCACCTCTCCCGCCAGCGCCGCGAGCTGGTCATCGGTCAGATCGTCCAGTTCCTTACCGGTCAGTACTCGTTCACTATTCCGCAAACCCAGTTTGCGAGCGATCGCGCCCGCCGTCAGGGCATGATCCCCGGTGATCATCTTCACCCGGATACCGGCATTATGGCAGTCTTCGATGGCCCGAATGGCCTCCTGCCGGGGCGGGTCCAGTAACCCCACCACACCCAGTAGCTCGGCTCCCTGCTCAAGGTCCTCGACCACCAGTGAGCCCGCCCCCGAAGCCATGGGTCTTCGGGCCATCGCCAGAACGCGCAAGCCTTCTGACGCCATCTCGGTAATCGTCGCCTCCCACGCCCGGTGATCCAGGGCCACGGTATCGCCTGTCGCGGTGACCTCCTGCTGACACATGTCCAGAATGCGTTCTGGCGCCCCCTTTAAATAGGCGACTTCGTGGCCATGGTGGTCGTGGTGAAGCGTCGCCATAAAACGAATGCGCGTATCGAAAGGGATCTCGTCAATCCGGGGCCATTCACCGCTGCTGGCCTCCACGTCGAATTCAGCTTTACGGGCAAACACTTTCAGTGCCGCCTCCATGGGGTCACCGTGAATCACCGGCTGCCCCTCCCGATCACTGATGCTGGCATCGTTGCACAGCGCCGCCGCTCTGGCCATTTCCGACAGCAACACAGAGTCCTCAGCCAGCTGATCCTGCTGGCAGACCGATCCTTCAAAGCTATAGCCTTCGCCAGTAACCTCAAATCGCTGACCACCGGCAACCAGCGCAGTCACCATCATCTCATTACGGGTCAAGGTGCCGGTTTTGTCTGAACAGATTACCGAGACTGCCCCCAGTGTTTCGATCACCGGCATCCGGCGCACCACGGCTTTACGCTTGGCCATCTGGCGCACGCCAATGGCCAGTGTGATGGTCAGGATCGCTGGCAGGCCCTCAGGGATGGCCGCCACGGTCAGGCCCACCACCGCCATGAACAATTCCCGGAACGCCAGGCCACTGAACGCCAACCCCCCGAAGAAAATGGCGATGCCGGCCAGAATTACAATGATCGACAGAACGCGGGCAAACCGATCCATTTGCTCCAGCAACGGTGTTTTGAGCGTGGTTGTGGTTGCCAGCAATCCGGAAATGCGGCCAATTTCTGAGCTGGCACCGGTGCGAACCACCACCCCCCGGCCCGTGCCCGTGGCCACCATTGTGCCGGAGAAGGCCATGCTGACCTGATCTCCCAACGCCGAACCCTGATCGACCGACTCGACATCCTTATCGACCGCTTCGGATTCGCCGGTCAGAATCGCTTCTTCAATTTTCAGGTTGTGGCACTTTTCCAGCCGAATGTCCGCCGGCACCCGATCACCCGGCTCAAGCAGCACGGTATCGCCCGGCACCAGGCCGGCCGCGTCGACCTGATGCTGCCCATCCTCCCGAACGACACGGGCTTTTGGCGCCAGCATGTGCCGTATTGCTGACAGCGCCTGCTCAGCTTTGCCCTCCTGAATAAATCCAACCAGGGTCTGGACCACCACCACCGCCAGAATCACACCCGCGTCCACCCAATGACCCAGTGCCGCGGTGATCACAACCGCCGTCATCAACACATAAATAAGAAAATTCCGGAGCTGACGCCCCAGTCTTGCCAGTGGTCCGGACCGGCGGGTTTCCGGCAGCTGGTTAGGGCCATAACTGGCGAGACGTGCAGCCACGTCTGCACCGTTAAGCGGGCGGTCTGCCTCGAGCTGCTTACGGGCTTCGGAAGAGTCCAAAGCATGCCAGAATGTGTCAACTGGCGCGGTCGAGTGTTTGGTGTTCTGGGACGTCACGGACGAACGGTCGGGCATAGTCTGCTCCCTGCAAACGGATTGCCATCTACTAAACAGCAGATTTGAAACTCTGCCAATGCCCCAGGTCAATCGTGCTGCAAACAGCCTGGAACAATGCGATGCTTTGTCCTCACCCTACCGGGCAACCAAACCCGGGGCAATGCCCGGGCTCAGCTCGACGTCAACCCGCGACAGGTTCCAGGCTGCGATTGCCGGCACCTGGCAGCACTCGCATAGATGTCGCAGCCTGGGTGTCGACCTCGTATTCCCGGCTTTTTACCGTATCCAGGAAATACCAGTCTGCACGGGCCTCATCTGGCGTGAAAGTAACCAGCATATAGCCTCTCTGGCTGATGTTGAGGTACTCCAGGTCATCAACTAACAACCCGATGCCTTGCTCAGCGTCCGGAATCATCGCGTCCGGCAGCCCCAGGTACCCTTCCAGGCCCGGCGAGGTGACCGAGGCAGTGGCAAACTCCACACCGACCTGATGGCCATCCCTGTCTTTCAGATTGTTCGCCCAGGCATTGTGGGTATCGCCGGCCAACACCACCAGGTTCTTGTTCAGTTGCCTGGCGGTCCCCAGCACCGTTTCTCTCTCGAACTGATAGCCATCCCAGGCATCCAGATTGTAAGGCGCAGACAACTCAAGCCTGGCCCGCTCCTGATCGGTGACGCTCGGGTCTCCCTGCAAAATTCTTACTTTGATCGTGGCCAGTTCGGCCAGCGCCTGCGGCACGCCTTCGAGCTGTTGCGTGGCGATGGCCATCAACAGCTCCGCCGGCAGATTCATTCGTCCCATCAGTACCTGCTGGCCCAGAACCTGCCAGGTGGCAGCACTTGAGGCCAGGGCGGCCTGCAGCCACAACTGCTGTTCGGCCCCCAGCAAGGTGCGATTGGCGTCAGACACGTCAGCAGTGAACTGGGCAACGTTGAGGCCGCCTTCCCCCAGATAATCCATGTAGTCCAGCTGCTGGTCCCGACCAATGATCCGGGTATCCAGCATGTGCAGATCCACCAGATCACCAAACCGGAAACTCCGGTAAATGGTTTCTTGACTGCCTTCAATCACCGGTCGGATCGGCATCCATTCAAAGAAGGCACGAAGCGCTGCGATCTTGCGCTCGGTGAAGTCGCCGTCACCCTGATCGGGGTTATGATTCTCGGCACCGTTTAGCCAGGTATCGTTGGCCACTTCGTGATCATCCCAGACCACGATAAACGGCAGTTTTTGATGCAGTAGCTGAAGGTCGACGTCGGTTCGGTAGATATCGTACCGGCGTCGATAATCGGTCAGCGTGATCAACTCGAGATTGTTATCCTCCGGGAAAGTGCGTCCCAGATCCCCTGCATCGGCGGCGGCATAGCTGGTGCTGTCGCTGCTGTATTCGTAGATATAATCACCAAGGTGCACAATCGCATCCAGACCCTCCTGGGCGGCCACTTCCTTGTAGACGTTGAAATAACCGGCCGGATAATGTGAGCAGGACACTACCGCCAATTTCACCCGATCAACACTGCCATCGGGCAGGGTGCGGGTTATCCCAACCGGAGACGTCTTGTTTGCGGACCGGAACCGGTAGTAATACGTTTGGCCCGCATTCAGGCCCTGCGCATCAACCTTGATAGTGAAGTCATGCTGTTCAGACGCGTCCGCGGTGCCCGATTGAATCAGCCGGGTAAAGTTTTCATCCTCCGCAATTTCCCAACCAACCTGCACGGAAGATCCGCGCTCCGGTACCACCCGTGTCCAGAGAATGACACTGTCCTGCAGCGGATCGCCGCTGGCGACGCCATGACTGAACGCCACCGTTCGTTTATCCTTGCTATCCAGAACACAGCCGGCCAGGCCGGTTGAGATAACAACGGCGCCCATACCCATCGCGGATGCCTTCAGAAAATCCCTGCGTGAAAGTCTTGCCATGATCGTCCCCTGTTTGGTTTTTTGCTCTTCTGACCTGCCAGCCCTGACCGTGCGGACACGCGACAGCTCTTTCGAAGCTAGACTGCGGACATGAAGAACGCGTTGCCGGATTGCGACAGGTCTGTGGCAAATTCCGACAACCAGGGGAAACCTTAGAATTCGGTCACAAAAAAACGGGGACCAAAGCCCCCGTTTTTCATGTCTTCAGATTTTACCGGTCGTCACCCACTGATGAACACCGGGCCAACACCCAGGTTCCAGAGCAACACCGAGCCGACCCGGGTCGAGACCAGTATCACCAGAGCCACGGTTAGCAGTGCCCCGGCGTACATCACAGCGCGATCCTTTTCGATACCCATGACGATGGGCAAGCCATCAAACATGAGCCAGGCACCGTAGCAAGCCGCCACCAGAAACACGATGGCGTTAAACCAGGGCACCGGGTACAACAGCGCAAAGCCCGCCAGAAACAGCGGTGTGCAAGAATAAGCTGCCAGAGCGATGCCATTGGAAGGAACGTGTTCCTCCTTGGCACCGTAGGTTTTCGCCATCCAGTTAATGGCGTAACCCAAGGCAAACACTCCAACCAGCATCGCAAGGTATGTCAATACGCTGAGCTGGATAGGCGCTTATTTCGGTCAGTTTGATCAACCGCTCATTACCCACCGACCAACCAAAATGCGCGGTTGATATGTAGGCACAGATCGGAGCGATCGCGGCCAGAATGACCACGTAGGTCACGTACAGCCGGGTTGGATGTTCGTGTTCTTTCTTTATGGATGCCCACTCTTGGTCCGGGTGAGTAAACAGACCAAACGCGTGTGACAGGAGCATAGACCACCCCCTCGTTATTAATGTTATTGGTATGGGTGGATACGGCGCCCAAACAAGTTCGAACTTATCACCGTTCCTGCCCTTTACTATAGTCAAGTTTAGCCAGGTTAACAGAGCAGGCTTATGCTATTTTATCGAACAAGGCTGACTAGTTGGATCGTTTCGTTCTTAGACATGCAGTCATCGAACCGGTAAAGCTGGTCGTAATAGAAGGACTATCCAACCCACACACGGAGTGAACAACTACATGATTTCAATAAAAACAACGGCACGCGCCACCGCGCTGACCCTCGCCGTCGCTGGAGCCAGCGCACAGGCTGAACTGCAAACAGAACAGATCACCTATGAAGTCGACGGTCAATCATTCAGTGGTTACCTGGCCTGGGACGATGAACAGGAAGGCAAACGCCCAGGCGTGCTGGTGGTGCATGAGTGGTGGGGCCATAACTCCTTCGCGCGGGAGCAAGCCGAAAAACTGGCGGCCTCCGGTTACACTGCCTTCGCCCTCGACATGTACGGTGACGGCAAACTGGCTGAACACCCGGATACCGCTCAGGAGTTCATGCAGGAGGCCACCAGCAACATGGAACAGGTCAAGGCCCGGTTCCTGAAAGCCAAGGAAATTCTCCAGAGCCACGCCAGCGTCAATTCAGACAAAATCGCAGCGCAAGGCTATTGCTTCGGCGGTGCGGTTGTCCTCAACATGGCCCGCATGGGTGTCGATCTCGATGGGGTTGTAAGTTACCACGGAGCTCTTGGCAGCCCGATTCAGGCAGAAGCTGGCGCAGTCAAAGCCAGGGTTCAGGTCTACACCGGCGGTGCTGACCCGATGGTACCGTCTGAGCAAGTGGCCGGTCTGGTGCGAGAAATGCAGAACGCAGAGGTGGATCTTACGCTGGTCAACTTCCCCGGTGTAACTCACTCATTCACCAACCCAGGTGCCGATGAGGTGGCCGAGAAATTCGGAATGCCGATTGCCTATGATGAAAGCGCCGCCATGCGCTCGTGGGATGGCACGATGCGGTTTTACCAGGAAATATTTGCCGACTGAAACTCAGCCGTCAGATACGCAAAAAGGCAGCCGAGGCTGCCTTTTTGATGTTCCTCAACCTGTAAAGGTTACAGAGGAACAACGTTCTCCGCCTGAGGACCTTTCTGGCCCTGAGTAACGGTGAACTCGACCTGCTGGCCTTCGGCCAGAGTCTTGAAACCAGAGCCCTGGATGGCGCTGTAGTGAACGAATACGTCCGGGCCGCCTTCACGAGTGATAAAGCCAAAGCCTTTAGCTTCGTTGAAGAACTTAACAGTACCGGTAGTAGTAGACATACTTAAACTTCCTGAAATCAATCATATTATCTGCTGCCAGAAACCTGCACGGCGCTGGTCAGCGTTTAGCGGAAAAACTGAACTCGCGGAATCAAAAACAGGACGGTCACTACTAACTGCGGAGGTACGTCTTATTCATGAACTGCTGTGCTAATCTTTCCTACGAAAACCACTCTACTCTGGAATTCCCGGCTTGCCAAGGGCAATTTCAAGAATTTATGTAGGTAGTGGTACACAGTCTGACCAGGCCCCAAAATACTGCTCAGCCCTTGATCAGAGTGAAAGTGTAGAACCCCAACGCCGTCATCAGGAGCGACCCGAGCACGTGGGCCAGAATTCCGGTGATCGCCATCGCCCACTTGCCTTCCTGCAGGGCGCTGAACATTTCCAGAGAAAAGGTTGAGAAGGTGGTCAAGGCACCGCACAGGCCAGTGATGGCGAAGAGCCGCCACTCAGGAGCCAGAGCATTGCTCTGGGTGAAAAACCCGATCAGCAAGCCCACCATCCAGCCACCACTCAGATTGGCCACCAGAGTTCCCCAGGGGATCGCGTGATAACTGGCATTCAGCCAAAGTCCGAGGACCCAACGCAGGTTGGCGCCGATAACGGCGCCAACACTGACAGCTATGAAAGACAACCACATAGCGACCGACCCGGTCAGGCCGGGTTGTGGTCTATGAGCGTGTCTTTATCACGGGCAAACTCATCAAAGGGGAAGTCGTCGACCGTCAGCATTTCCAACACAACGGCTTCGTACTGACGCATGAAGTCTGCCTCTTCCTTACTGAAGATGCCCGCCGACAACGCCGCTTCAAAGCGCTCTTCGGGATGCAGCGCGGTCATCGGCAACTCACCTTTGGCGTAGGCCTTGTTGGCCTTGCGATAAAGCTGTTCAGCCTTGTCATAGTCCTTGAGCAGCCCGTTATAGCGAGCTACCGGGTTTTCGACGGTGCCCTCACCATCGGTGGTCCAGGCGCCCGCCATCAGCTTGTTCCGAATCGGCGTATCCGTCGAGATCGAACGGGCCAGCTTGCGGGCCAGGTCGTCGTGCGGGGCATCCCAGCGGCAACCCAACGGCAAGGTGATCACACGCAGCGCCATGGCGACCGGTCGGTTGGGCAGGTTCTGCAGGAACTCGTCCAGCGCCTGCTCAGTCCGGTGCAGCAAGAACGCCAGGCTGTATTGCATAATCTCTTTCTCGCCCTCAACCGGCTGGGTTTCGTGCCAGTTCTTCAGCACCATCGACGCCAGATACAGATTGGACAGCATGTCGCCCAGACGAGCGGAAATCAGCTCACGCATTTTCAGCTCGCCACCCAGGGTGGTCATGGCAGCGTCGGCGCACAAACCGAAGGCAGAACTGAACCGCGCCAGGGCCTGAGCGTACTTGCGGGAAGCACTGTCAAACGGTACGTCGGCCTTGCCAATACTCAGGGCCTGAGTAAACGCTCGAGCGGCATTGCCAAAGATCAGACCGGCATGGCCAAAGAAGGCCTCGTCGAACGCCTTCAGATCGTCGTTATCCTTGGCCGCCAGCTCTTTCAGCACATAGGGATGGCAGCGAATGGCACCCTGGCCAAAGATCATCAGGCTGCGGGTCATGATGTTGGCACCCTCAACAGTGATCGAGACCGCCGAGCCACTGTAGCCAATACCAAGATAATTACGGGGCCCCAGGGTGACCGCTTTACCACCGTGCACGTCCATAGCGTCCGTCAGGATGTCACGGGAGAACTCAGTCAGATGGTACTTGAGAATGGCCGACGGCACCGCCGGCTTTTCGCCCTTATCGATCATATTGGCGGTGTGGTTAACGGCCGCCTGGGTGATATAGGTCTTGGCCGCAATCCGGGCCAAAGGCGCCTGTACGCCCTCCATCTCTGCCACCGGGGTATTGAACTGGCGGCGAACACGGGTAAAGCCACCCGCCGTGCCCACAGCATAAGCCGCGCCACCAGCCGCTCCGGACGGCAGGGTAATGCATCGACCAACCGACAGGCACTCAACCAGCATGCGCCAGCCCTGACCAGCCATTTCCTGTCCGCCTATGATGTAGTCCAGCGGAATAAACACATCGGTACCTTTAATCGGACCGTTCATAAACGGGGTGCCGATCGGGCAGTGACGACGGCCGATTTCCATGCCATCGGTATCCCGCGGTATCAAGGCGCAGGTAATACCGTAGTCTTCGGTCTCGCCCAGCAGACCATCCGGATCAAACATGCGGAACGCCAGGCCAACCACGGTGGCCACCGGCGCCAGGGTAATCCAACGCTTCTCGAAATTGAGGCGAATACCCAACACTTCTTTGCCATCGACTGTCTGCTTGCACACGATGCCGGTGTCGGGCAGCGAGGTGGCGTCAGAGCCAGCACGGGGACCGGTCAGGCCAAAACAGGGAATCTCGCGGCCATCCGCCAACCTCGGAAGGTAATATTTTTTCTGATCTTCAGTACCGTATTTTACCAGCAGCTCGCCGGGGCCGAGGGAGTTGGGCACACCCACGGTGACCATCAACATTTCGTTGGCTGCCAGCTTTTGCAGCACCGCTGTCTGTGCTTTAGCCGAGAACCCCAAGCCGCCGTACTCTTCCGGGATGATCATCCCGAAAAACTTCTCTTTCTTGAGCAAGTCCCAAACAGCTTTCGGAAGGTCAGCGCGCTCAACAGCCAAATCCCAGGCATTACACATGGAAATGGCTTGGGTGCACTGGTTATCGACGAACGACTGCTCCGCCTCGCTCAGACCGGTGTGGCGATTGATCAGCAGGTTATGCCAGTCCGGGCGCCCGGTGAACAACTCACCGTCCCAACCGACAGTACCCGCTTCCAGCGCAACCTTCTCGGTTTCGGACACTTTTGGTGCCACCTTCTTAAACATCGCAAAAACGCGAGGGGTCAGCCAGTTGATACGGAACTGCGGCAGTCCTGCAACCGCCGTGATACCAGCACCGATAAACAGCACCAGCGCCAGCCATCCAGAGGCCGTAAACAAGGACACCGCGCCAACCACAACCATCACACCGATGGCGGGCTTGGCACCCGATTCGCGGCGCAGCACAAACAACAGGCCGGCCAGTGCTACCAGAAACAGAATCAACGTCATCTCAGGATCTCTCTGTCTTCCATGGATTTGATGCTTTGGATAACAACCAAAGTCTTATAACACTTCGTTACGCTCAACTTACTCTATCAGATGTCATCTTGCCAGATCGCGACACGTTCCCGACCGTTACCCACTCAGGAGGTAACGATCACCCGGATACCCTCCAGGGCCAGACTGGCATGGCCTACCGCCTCTCTCGCTGCCTCCAGTTGTCCACGCAGATACGCTATCTCTTCGTCACGGATGGCCGGATTAACTCTTTGCAGGGCCTCCAGCCGACGAACCTCGGGCACAAAGCCTGCCTCGACCTGCGCCAGGGCCTTCTCCTGCAAAGACGACAGGTGCGGTGCTGCCAGCTGCTCAACATGGTCAACCATGGTCTCCACTTCAGCGCGGATGCGCGGCACGATGGCTTGGGCGGTGCGCCGACGGATGTTGGAACAGAGCTCATTCAGCCGATCATGAGGCAAGGCGTTGGACAGGTCCCGACCGTTAACGTCCACCACCAATCGCAGCGGAGACACCGGCAGATAACGGGTCAGCTGCAAGCTTTCCGGTGCCGGGCAATGCACCGCGAACAAGGCTTCCAGCAGCAAAGTCCCGGCCGGTAGGGCTTTTACCGACAAGTTGGCCAGTGCAGCTTTGCCGAGGCCAGAGCTGGTCACCGAGTCCATGATACCGGTCACCATCGGGTGTTCCCAACTCATAAACGCCATATCTTCACGCTGCAGGGCCTGCTCCCGCTCCCAGGTAACAGTCAGACCGTCCTCCGGCAACTCTGCCACATGACCGGCCTGATATTGTTCGCCGGGCTTGAGCACGTCGGCATGCTCGCTGTGGTCCTCCATGTCTACGCCCAAAATATCAAAGGCCTGCACCATGTAATCGCGAACCTGCGCCGAGCCTTCTTCCTGCTCAATGCTTGCAATCAGCGCATCGGCCTCGTCCCGGCGGCAGGAATTCAGCTCAATCAGTGCATCCCGGCCATTATGCAGCAGGGTTTTCAGGCGCTGGGTTTCCGCCGAGCTGGCCGCCAGCAGGGGCTCCAGCGCGGCCTCGTCACCGTCCAGCGCTTTTTGCCAGTGGTCACTTACCTGCTCATGCACCGCCACGCCGACCGCGCAGCTCTCTGCAAAGGCGTTCAGTCCGTCCTGAAACCAGCGGTACTGGACTTCCTGACTGGTACCCTGCAGATAGGGAATGTGAATGCGGATGGCCTGGGTCTGGCCAATGCGGTCCAGCCGACCGATGCGCTGTTCCAGTAAATCCGGATTGGCCGGCAAGTCAAACAGCACCAGATGATGAGCAAACTGGAAGTTGCGACCCTCACTGCCGATCTCCGAGCAGATCAGCGCCTGGGCGCCCTGCTCGCTGTCGGCAAAATAGGCGGCCGCCCGATCCCGCTCCAGCAGGCTCAGATGCTCGTGGAACGCCGCACTGCGAATACCCGCCCGCAGCTGAAGATAGTGTTCCAGAGCCATGGCGGTATCGGCGCGGGCACAGATCACTACCACCTTGGCCGGACGCAGACCGGCCAGTTTCTTTTCCAGCCAGGCCACCCGCGGATCTTCCGCCAGCCATTGTTCTTCATCCACCGACTGCTCTGGCGCCAGACCAATGTTGCCGAAGCGCAGCTCATCATAAAGCGGCGGGCAAGGCAGTGGTTCCGGCAAGGGTTGCCGGGCCGGGAACCCCTGAATCGCAGCGCGGGTGTTGCGGAACAGCACCCGGCCAGTGCCGTGACGGTCCAACAGAGCATCAATGACGGCCTGATGCGGGTTGTCTCTGGCCAGCAGCTCGTTCAGCTCGTCGCCAAGCCAGTTGGCGAGCGCGGCTTTGTCGTCTGCGCTGATGCTGTCTGGCACTTCGAGCAACCGGCGCACCACCTTGTTGATGGCCTCGTACTGTTGTTCGTCCTGGCGGAAAGCTTCGAGATCGTGAAAGCGAGCCGGATCCAGCAAGCGCAGGCGGGCGAAGTGACTGGCCACGCCCACCTGTTCCGGCGTCGCGGTCAGCAGGAGTAAGCCCTTACTGGCTGCCGACAGGCTTTCCACCACCTCATATTCCGGGCTCGCCTGTTCCTCAGACCAGGCCAGGTGGTGCGCTTCGTCTACCACCATCAAGTCCCAGCCGGCCGCAAGCGCATCATTGCGGGCCTGCTCGCTCTTCACCAGAAAATCGAGACTGCACAACACCAGCTGATCGGCCTCGAACGGATTAATCCGCTCGTCATCGCCAAAGATATGACTCATCAGCGCATCAACGTCGCTTTCCTGAGCCTTGATGTCGTCATAACGGCTCTGATCCACAATCGAAAAGCGCAGATTAAAGCGGCGCAGCATCTCCACCAGCCACTGGTGAATCAGCGAATCCGGTACCACAATCAGTGCCCGGCGGGCACGGCCGGTGTGCAGCTGGTAATGCAGGATCAAGCCGGCCTCAATGGTTTTACCCAGACCGACTTCATCAGCCAGTAATACCCGGGGCGCGTGGCGGCGGGCCACTTCGTGAGCAATGTAGAGCTGATGCGGAAGATGCTGGGTGCGAGCACCAATCAAGCCCTGAGCAGGCGAAGCCCTCAGTCGGTCTAAATGCTGCAGCGTGGAAACCCGCAAACGGAAAGCACCGTTGCGATCGAATTGACCGGCAAACAAACGTTGCTGAGGCGCTGAAAAATTGACCGAACCTGCCAGCTTGACCTCGGAAATCTGATGGATATCGTCGCCATCATCAGCGTGATAGACCAGAACGCCGTTGAGTTCTTCAACTGCGCGCACCACGTAGCGCTCACCCTCAAAGGTTTCAATGTCCTCACCCTGTTGATAGATGATGCGTGACAGCGGCGCATTATCGATGGCGTAGGTGCGCTCCTCATCGGCCGCAGGAAAGCCAAGCGTGACTCTGCGCCCTGAAACGTCGGTAACAATACCCAGGCCCAGCGCGGTATCACTGTGGCTGACCCAACGCTGGCCGATAACAAATTCCGATGTTTCCAAGAAACCTCCGCTCGCAAGTTACTGTTGATTTGAATCGTTTTCCCGAACCCAATAGGCCGTTGCGCCACACACGGCGGCTGGCACAACAATCAGGTTAAGCACCGGCACCATCGCCGCCAGGGCGACGGGCAGCCCGAACCCCAGTGCCGACAACCGGCTGGCAGCCAGATCTTTGCGCAAGCGGGAAAAGCTGACCTTGTGATTGTCGGCAGGGTAATCCACGTATTGCAGCGCCATCATCCAGCTGTTGAACAGAAACCACAGCAAGGCGGCCACCAGATTGACCACCGGGATAAGCCCGATGATCAACAGGCCCAGCGCTCTGGGCAGGTAATAGGCAATTTTATGAAGTTCTCGCCAAAGTGCCCGGGGAATGTCCTTGACGATGGCGGCCCAGCCGCCTTCGGTGCTGACTTCCTGACCGGTCAGATGCTTTTCAGTCAGCTCCGACAGGTAGCCATAGAACGGAGACCCGATCAGGTTGGCCACAATGACAAAGCCATAAGCCAGCATCAGCAGGATGACCACGCCATAGAGAATCCAGAACAGCCAATCCAGCGCCTGCAGCCATGCCCAGTCCGGCAACCAGGCCATGGCACCGGCAATCATGAGCGCGAACAGCTCCGCCAGAAAATAGAACAGCAAGCCGAACAGAACCACATTGATGACAACAGGAATGATGACAAACAACCGCAAACCCGGCTGGCGAATCAGCCTGAACCCTTCGCTCAGGTAGCCCAGTCCGCGAAAGAAATTTCCCTTGAGCATTACCGGTAAGCCTCTGCTGCCATGACAATAACGGGGTGCAAAGCATATCATGTCGTGAACGTTCCCACAGCTTGCATCAACGCCCGGATACCTTATGCCCCACCCCCGGAACCTTATTGAAACCCTCTTGAGCATGCGCCGGCTCTGGCAAGCCGCCCTGATAATCTCCATCGCAGCGATCCTGTTCCTGGCCACAACTAATGCCAGCTACCCGATCCCGTCGTCCGACAACGACAAGGTCAACCACATCATTGCCTTTATCGAGCTGACCATTCTCACCCGGCTGGCCTGGCCCCGACTCAGTGCCTGGTGGTTTGCGCCCGCGCTGCTCAGCTTTGGCCTGATGCTGGAGGCGGTTCAAGCGACCCTGCCCTACCGTCACTTTTCCATGGCGGATGTACTGGCAGACGCCTTTGGCATTGCCATCGGCATGCTTCCCTGGCCCGGGCTACGGATCGCCCGCCAGGCAGACTTGCGAGATTCGCCCGACTCCGTGTGAGATATCTCTTACATGGCTGTAAGCACTTGTAGCCGTGTAACGTGCGCAGACGTGAGCATTCACCCTTTACTGTTCGCCAGATTAATGATTTTTAAGCAAAAACTATTAGGCCGATAGTTGCATGTTCAATTTGGCGTACACAGTTCACACGTTTGTAAAGTTGGCTTCGGTATAGTGATCAACGTCAGGGATGACAAGGAAATGGATGACGCACTGGAAGCACCCCCGCACGGATTGTGGGGAGAGGCAAGGACACATGGACGCCTCGCTTAAGGGATACTAATTGGAAGGCTGGCTCGGACGCTGGCACCACGGAGCGGACAAAAGGACTGGCAACAAGGCTGTTGCCCAAAGCGCACGGAGGCGCCGACCTGTTCCGAATCTGAACTGCTCAGGATGAGCGGTTCAGCACCTGTGAAGGGCAGCCTTACCGCTGCCCTTTATTTTTACACCTTATTTTTATCCCTCAGTTGCCGCCCGCCACTACCTGCCAGATGACTGCGCCAGGTATATCCGCACCTGATTGAACTCTTCAAACTCGTTCAGATCCGGCCAGGTTCTGGCCTCAATAACCGCTTGACGGATATATCCCGGATTATTCAGATTCTTTACCCGAGAATCCGCCAACAAGACCTGCTCAGCTGATACCAGAAATTCGTCCAGTAGCGGACGATTGTCCGGGTCATACAGCACATCTGCCGCGGTAATCAGGTCCAGAGTTGAAGGCCGGCCAGCCCAGCCGGCGCAGAGCTCCACCTCAATACCATTCAGCCGCGCATTGGCCGACGCTGCATCCAGCGCCGCCGGGTCAATATCACAGGCAATCGCCCGGGCGGCACCTGCCCTGGCAGCCGCAACAGCAACCACGCCGGAGCCAGAGCCAAAATCCAGTACCGTCTTACCCGCCACCAGTGCCGGATGGTCCAGAATCCATTGTGCCAACACCTGACCACTGGCCCAGCAGAACGACCAGTATGCGGGCTCTGCCACTACCGACTGGGCTTCATCGTGACTCAACGGCCCCTCCAAGACCGACGGATCGAACAGATACAGGGGCAAATCCGGGCAACCCGCCGGGGTCGACTCAGCCACACGACCGCGGGTCAGCGTCTTCTGAAGGTGCTGATTGAGTTTTTCTGGCATCATCCTCTGCCTCGGTAGCCGTATTGAATCCCGCATTGTACCTTTTGGCCGGGATATCGGCAGTCCGGTATACTGCCGCCTCATCCTGAGCAACAGCGATCCCCGGATATGGCCAGCAGACCCGACACCGATGACTATCTCAACCTGTTCCTGAACGACATCCCTCTGCTGGATGTGCGGGCACCGGTCGAGTACGCCAAAGGCAGCTTTCCCGGCGCGGAAAACGCACCGCTGATGAATGACGAAGAGCGGCACCGGATAGGCATCTGCTACAAGGAAAAAGGTCAGGACCAAGCTATCGAACTGGGCCACCAACTGGTAGCCGGCGATATCAAAGCGCAACGCATAGAGGCCTGGAAGCGCTTTGCCACCCGACACCCTGAAGGCTACCTATTCTGTTTTCGTGGCGGCCTACGCTCACGACTGACGCAGCAATGGATCAAAGACTCTGGCATTGACTACCCTCTTATCAAAGGGGGCTACAAGGCCCTGCGCCGATTCCTGATCGACAGTCTTGATCAGTTGATCGAGAGCCAGGAATTTATCGTGCTGAGTGGCCGCACCGGAACGGGCAAAACCCGGGTACTGCTGGACCTTCCCAACCCGGTCGATCTGGAAGGCCTGGCCAATCATCGTGGTTCCAGTTTTGGCCGGCAGGTGACACCGCAACCGTCCCAGATTGATTTTGAGAACCGGCTCGCCATTGCCATGCTCAAAGCCCATCACCAGATTGGCGGGCCCGTGTATCTGGAAGATGAAAGCCGCCTGGTTGGCCGCTGCGCCTTACCCGATCGCCTGCGCGCGCGCATGGCGGCGTCCCCGTTACTGGTGCTGGAGCAGACGATGGAAGAACGCATCGCCATCATCCGCGCCGACTATGTCGAGAGTATGCTGGCAGACTACATTGCGAGGGACGGAGAGGAGGCTGGCTGGCTAAACTTTCGGGACTACCTGCTCAGCGCTCTGGAACGAATCCGGAAACGCCTGGGCGGCGAGCGCTACCAACGATTACGGCATCAAATGGAACAGGCGCTCGATCAACAACAGTCACACGGTCAACTTGACGGCCACCATGGCTGGATCGAATCCCTGCTGAGCGACTACTATGACCCGATGTACGACTATCAATTGAGCCACAAACAGGGCAGGATTCTGATCAAAGGCAATCCGGATAGCCTTCGGGAGTTTGCCCGGTCCAGACACCTTCCCCAAAAATACTAACGAACAAGGAGCCCCATCCAATGGAAGATCTGTTTAACGGTAACGAACAAGCCGCTCAGTGGCTGGATCAGGCCATTGCCCTGATCATGGTCTACGCGCCCAAAGTCGTTCTGGCCGTCGTCACGCTGATTGTCGGTCTCTGGCTGATCAATCGCTTTGTTTCTGTCCTCGACAAAAAGCTTGGGCAAAAAGACCCAACCCTGAACAAATTCCTGTGTGGCCTGATCAGTGCCGTGTTCAAAGTCATGCTGCTGATTTCAGTTGCCTCGATGATTGGCATTGCAACCACCTCCTTTATTGCCGTCATCGGTGCCGCTGGCCTGGCCATTGGTCTGGCCCTGCAAGGCAGCCTCGCCAACTTCGCCGGCGGTGTGCTGATCCTGATTTTCAAGCCATTCAAGGTGGGCGACACCATTGAAGCCGAAGGTTTCCTGGGTGCCGTGGCGGAAATCCAGATCCTCTATACCGTGGTTAACACCTTCGACAATCGCCGAATTGTCATCCCCAACGGCAGCCTCTCAAATGCCACGCTGGTGAACGTCAGCATCTACGACAAGCGCCGCTGCGACATGACCTTTGGCATTCACTATGACGACGACATCGACAAGGCCAAGCAAATTCTTCAACGCCTGTTTGATGAAGACGAACGCTCCCTGAAAGACCCCGCACCCAGAATTTGCGTGGGCGCACTTGGCGACAGCTCTGTAGACCTGATGTTCCGCGCCTGGGTGGCTACAGATGACCTCTGGCCGTACTACTGGGACATGCAAGAGAAAGTCAAAAAGGCGTTTGATGCTGAAGGCATCACCATTCCATTCCCGCAGCGGGACGTGCACATGTACAAAACAGAGTGATTGGTATCTAAACAACACACTTGGTTACTCGCATTCTGTGTTACCTCTACTAAGCTGATCATTAATGGCGGTGGTGCTGATAACAACAGCGCCGCCACCGGAGCCATCGGCCGAACCGCGCATCAGGCCGTCGGCCCCGGACCGCTGTCATTGCTGGTAAGAGGTTGTCACTATGCCGGTACAGCAGTTAAGAGAGTTGATGGATGAGGCCAGTGTCGAGTACATGTGCCTGTCTCACCCCCCTGCCTTCACGGCTCAACAGCTGGCCCATCACGTCAAGATTGCCGGTGACCGGGTTGTCAAAACCGTCATTATCGAACTCGATGGCAAGATGGCCATGCTGGTGATGCCAGCCACCTGGCGCGTGCGCTGGGATCGTTTATCACGGGTTCTGGACACCGATTTTGTCGATCTTGCGGATGAACAGGAATTCCAGGATCGTTTCCCGGACTGTGAAGTGGGTGCCATGCCACCGTTCGGCAACCTGTTCGGCATGACGGTGTACTGCGCCGAAGTGTTAACCGAACAGCCAGAACTGGCCTTTGCCGCCGGCACGCACACCGAATCCATTCATATGAAGACCACCGACTTCCTGAACCTGGTGCAGCCCGTTGTCATCCATCAGGGCTTCGTTCGCCCCGGCACCCAGAAACCGGCCTGGCTGCAAAAAAACCGTCGAAAACCGGAAACCCGAAAGGAATCTGCGCTCGCGGGGTACTGATCCCCTCCGGATTGATCCCGGCTGCTTGTCTGTATGACGTCATCGCGTAAACTGAGGCCATCAGACAGGAACCGGATATGACTCAAGCATTCGACATCATCATCGTGGGCGCCGGCATGGTCGGCGCGGCGCTGGCCACAGGATTGGGCCAGCAAGGCATCCAAGTTGCCCTGATCGACAAGGCGACTCCAGCCAGCTTTGACCCCAGCGCCAGTCCGGACATCCGGGTATCGGCCCTCAGCGCCGGCAGTGAGCGTTACCTGCAAAGTCTTGGCGCCTGGCAAGACATTCTGGCCATGCGCGCCACACCCTATCGCCGGTTAGCGGTTTGGGATGACACCCCGCATCCTCTGAGCCGACTGCTACCCGGCACCATGACCGAAGTCGAGTTCAGCGCCACAGAGCTGGGTGCATCACACCTCGGCCATATCGTTGAGAACAGCATCACTCAGAATGCCCTCTGGCAATCGGTCCAGCGCGAAGCAGACGTTACCCTGCTGACCGGCGAGGGTATTCAGGCGCTCGAGCAGAACGCAGACGCCGCAACCGTGACCCTTGAGGACGGCAGCCAACTGACCGGGCAACTGGTCATTGGCGCAGATGGCGCCCTGTCGAAAGTACGCACGTTAGCGGGCATCGGGGTTGCCCGGGATCAGTACGAGCAACAGGCCATGGTGATTTCGGTACGCTATCAGGGTCAACCCGAAGACATTACCTGGCAGGGATTTTTCCCCAGTGGTCCCAGAGCCTTCCTGCCCCTGCACAGCGCTGGCGACCAACACCCGGGCGAAACCTGGGGCTCGCTGGTCTGGTACGACAGCCCGGCCCGACTGGCCGAACTCAAGGTCCTGGACAATCAGGACCTGATTACTGAAATCCGCCGGGCCTTTCCAGCCAGATTGCCGGAACTCACCCACATTGATGCCAAGGCCAGCTTCCCGATAGCCCGCCAACACGCCAAACAGTACGTGCTGAACCGCGTCGTGCTGGCGGGCGATGCCGCCCATACCATCAACCCGCTCGCAGGCCAGGGGGTCAACCTGGGCTTCCAGGACGCCCAATGCCTGCAGGGTCTGATCAAAGAAGCCCGGCGCAGTGGCGATGACCTGGCCAATCCGCGCTGGCTGGCCCAGTATGAACACCAGCGGCGCCCCGCCAACCGGCGCATGATGCTGGCCATGGACCTGTTCTACCACCTGTTCAGCAACGCCATCCCGCCGGTACACCTGGCCCGCAACCTCGGCCTTGGCGCCGCTCGCGCCCTGCCCTTCGCCCGCAACCGGGTGGCCCGCTACGCCATGGGCCTGGACGAGCAGCTACCCCGCCCGGTGCAACAAATCCTCAACCGCCTGCCCGGCATAAACCGCATCTAGGCGACTGATTCCCATATTCCGACAACAACCAAGGAGCCATCATGTCTGAAACCATCTTCACCAAGATCATCAACCGGGAAATCCCGGCCGACATCGTCTACGAAGACGACCTCAGCCTGGCGTTCCGGGACATCAACCCCCAGGCCCCGGTGCATCTGCTGATCATTCCGAAAAAGGCCATCGCCACCATCAACGACATCGAAGAAGGCGATCGGGAAGTGGTCGGGCATCTGTATTGGGTAGCCAGCAAGCTCGCCAAAGACATGGGCTTTGCCGAAGATGGCTATCGGGTGGTGATGAACTGCGGGGAAAATGCAGGGCAGACGGTGTTTCACATCCACCTGCACCTGCTGGCAGGCAAACCGATGGGCTGGCCGCCGTATACGGACAAAATGAAGCAAGCCTGATCTCAGGGAAGCCAGCTCAATGGACTGGATGGCCACTGTGCCGTCGTGCCTTTACGGGACTATCTTTCGCCATGGATGGCGAAAGCTGAGCGCCCAGGGATGGCTTGAGCGTGTCCCGTAAAGGCAACCCGCACAGCAGCCAACTCCCAGACTCTAGCGTTACCGGCCCACCACCCGCTCTGCTTCTTCCATCGGCGTATGGCGAACATCCTCACCCTTGGCCATGAAGATCACATGCTCGGCAATGTTGCAGGCGTGATCGCCAACGCGCTCAAGGGCCCGCAGCACCCACATCACCATCATGCAGCGACTGATATTGCGGGTATCTTCCATCATGAACGTCAGCAGAGCCCTGGCCGCAGCCTGGTACTCTTCATCCACCCGTTTGTCTTCTTTCATGACCCTTAACGCCTGATCCGCATCCAGCCGGGCAAAGGCATCCAGCGCATCGTGCAGCATGCTCAGCACGTGGGTACCAATGTGACGAACTTCCACATAGCCCCGCGGCGCCTGGCCTTCTTCCGTCAACTTGATGGCCATCTTGGCAATCTTCTTGGCCTCATCGCCCACCCGCTCAAGATCCGCCACCATCTTGATGACCGAAATCACCAGGCGCAGATCCCGCGCAGTGGGCTGCCGACGGGCGATAACCAGTATGGCCTCTTCATCCAGATTGGTTTCCATCTCATCGACTACTTTGTCCTTCAGGCGAGTCTGCTCCGCCAACTGGCCATCACTGTCTACCAGAGCCTGAAGCGCCTGCTCTACCTGGCTTTCAACCAGACCACCCATATTCAGAAACTGGGTTTTAAGCTCGGTCAGTTCATCATTGAACTTGGCGGAGATGTGATCTCCGTATACATCGTCCTTTTTGTTCGGCATAGCTGTTATCTCCAATGTTCCGGGGCTGCGATCAACCAAAGCGGCCAGTAATGTAAGATTCGGTCAACTCGTGTTCCGGAGAGGTAAACACCTTGTCAGTCTCATTCACCTCCACCAGGTGCCCCAGGTGGAAGTACGCGGTGCGATGGGAGACCCGAGCCGCCTGCTGCATGGAGTGAGTCACGATCACGATGGTGTAGCTCTCAGACATCTCGGCAATCAACTCCTCCACCTTGGCGGTGGCGATGGGGTCCAGTGCAGAGCAGGGCTCATCCATCAGGATCACTTCCGGGCTAACTGCAATGGCACGAGCAATACACAAGCGCTGCTGCTGGCCGCCAGACATACCGGTGGCAGTGGCATCCAGCCGGTCCTTCACCTCATTCCAGAGACCGGCTTTGCGCAAGCTGTTCTCAACGATCTCATCCAGATCCGATTTACGATTGGCCAGGCCGTGGATGCGCGGGCCGTAGGCCACGTTATCGTAGATCGACTTGGGGAACGGATTGGGCTTCTGGAACACCATACCGATGCGGGCACGCAATTCCACCACGTCCCTTTTCGAGTGGTAGATATCGACATCATCCAGCATCAACTGACCTTTGACCCGGCAAATATCAATGCTGTCGTTCATACGGTTCAGGCAACGCAAAAAGGTAGACTTGCCGCAGCCGGACGGGCCGATAAAAGAAATCACCTCGTTCCGGGCGATGTCCAGGCTGATGTCCTTGATCGCACGATCTTCGCCATAGAACACCTCAACGTTGCGAAGTTTGAACTTGGGGTTGTCAGAGTACGGCAAGCCGACAGTTTTACCCTCTTCGACGATGATGTCTTCGCGTTTTGCTTCCACAGCCAATGCCGCCGCCTGCTTGGTCATAGGTGCCTCATTCGGCTTTTCGGCCACGTTAGGGATATTTTGATTGATACTCATTATTCGCTCCTTTACCACCGGCGCTCAAGACGCTTACGCAGCCAGATGGCCAATGCATTCATACTGATCAGGAAGGTCAACAGGATCATGATTCCCGCAGACGCAAGCTCAATGAAACCTTGCTCGGCACTGGTTGCCCACAAATAGACCTGCACCGGCAACACCGTTGCCGAGCTGAAGAACCCATCCGGGATCTCCACGATAAAAGCGACCATTCCAATCAACAACAACGGCGCCGTCTCACCCAGAGCTTGAGCCATCCCGATGATCGAGCCGGTCAACATACCAGGCATCGCCAGCGGCAGAACGTGGTGCAGTACCACCTGCATTTTCGAGGCGCCAATCCCTTCTGCCGCTTCCCGAATGGAAGGCGGCACGCTCTTGATCGCCGCCCGGCTGGAGATGATGATCGTTGGTAACGTCATTAACGCCAGCACCAGGCCGCCCACCACCGGCACCGATCGGGGCATACCGAACAACCCGATAAACACCGCGAGACCCAACAAACCAAAGATAATTGAGGGCACGGCGGCAAGGTTATTGATGTTGACCTCAATGAAGTCGGTGAACCGGTTCTGGGGAGCAAACTCTTCCAGATAGATCGCCGCAGCCACACCAACCGGAAACGCAATAACCAGCGTCACCACCATGGTCAGCAGAGAACCAACAACGGCGCCCAAAATACCGGCATTAGAGGGCTCTCGGGAATCGCCGCTGGAGAACAGAACGTCATTGAAGCTGGTTTCAATCACGCCCTTTTCCACAAGCTCGTCAACCCACGCCTGCTGCTGCTCGGACAAGCGAATGCTGTAGTTGGGGTTGTCCGCGTGTTTGACGTACACAGACACACGGTCGTGAGCCAAAAACGTCATGGTCTGGGTGGTATTCAGGAGTTCCGGATTGGCTCTGAGCATATCTCGGATCTGGCTGGCGCCGTAGCTCCCCACCAGACGACTGAGCTCGCGCTGTGCGGCACGATTTTCAACACCCGGAATCAAATCACTCAGGGCGTTGATAATCGGAGCATTGAAGTCGGCCATCGAACGCTGGTCGGCATCTGTGGGGTCATCCAGGTACATCGCCTCGGAGTCCAGAGTGACCTCCAGAGTGATCGTGGTCTTTATGAAACCGGTGTAACCCTTGCCGATAATGTCGGCAAACAGGATGAAGAGTGATGCCAGAGCAATCACGATGGCCGTCATACCATAAAGACGGAAACGGCGCTCTTTACGATACCGGCGCTTGAGCGACTGGCGGACAATCTCCGCCTGAGAGCGTTGATCAGTCATACTGTTCCCTATATTTGCGAACAATCTTCAGGGCAATCACGTTAAGAATCAGGGTGACAATGAACAGCATCAGGCCCAGAGCAAAGGCAGCCAGTGTCTTGGCGCTATCAAACTCCTGATCGCCGACCAGCAATGTTGCGATCTGAACCGTCACGGTTGTCACTGTTTCGAGGGGGTTTGCGGTCAGATTGGCCGCCAGGCCAGCTGCCATCACCACGATCATGGTTTCGCCGATGGCTCGTGAAGCCGCGAGCAGGATACCGCCCATGATCCCCGGCAACGCCGCCGGAAAGATGACGTTTTTCATGGTTTCAGACTGAGTTGCACCAAGCGCAAGAGAGCCATCCCTGAGAGTCTGAGGCACGGCATTAATCACGTCGTCTGACAGGGACGACACGAAAGGAATGATCATGATACCCATGACCAACCCAGCAGCCAGAGCGCTTTGAGACGACGCCTCCAACCCGATGGTTTCGGCAAGATCCCGAATGAACGGCGCCACGGTCAAGGCCGCAAAGAAGCCATAAACCACCGTCGGAACTCCTGACAGCATTTCCAGCAACGGCTTGGCTATCGCACGCACTTTTTTGTTTGCGTATTCAGACAAGTAAATAGCCGAGAGCAGACCCACAGGCACGGCAACCAAAAGTGCGATGGCAGAGATCAGCAAGGTGCCAGTAAACAGCGGTATCATGCCGAACGAACCATCGGCACCGACTTGATCAGCCCGCAAGGCTGTCTGCGGACTCCAGTTTGCTCCGAAGAAGAAATCGACAAAGGAAACCTTGCCGAAGAATCGGATGGTTTCCAGGATAACCGAGAACACAATGCCTACCGTCGTTAAAACTGCCACAGCCGCGCAGACGAAAAAGATCCGGCGCAACGTGGCCTCGACACTGACCCTGGCATTCACTTGAGGCATAACGCGGAACCAGGCAAACGTGCCGCCGAGCACTGCGATCAACAACACCAACACCGTTTTGAAGGTTGCGCTGTTGCTGCGCAAGGTTTCCAGCAGACTGGCCGCACCGGCAATGCCCTCTGGCACAAAATCAGGATTGAGCTTGCCTGCTGCCACGTTACTGATCTGTGACAGAGTCAGACTGGCCTGCCCTGGCGAGGTTGGAATAAGTTCCGGCGGCAAAGTGGCTAACACGATGCCCTGGATGACTCGGCCCTCAAAGCCTACCCAGGCAGCCAGCACGATCAGGGCGGGAATGCCGCACCAGAGGGAAGCCCGGGCCGCATAATAAAAAGGCAGGGCTTTAAGGTTGCGAATACCGCCTAACGGCGCAGCTACGGCCCTTGAGCGCATATAAGCGAGGCCATAGGCCACGAGGGCAAGGACCAGGATTAAAGGAAGAAGATTGGCTGTTTGCATAACAGTCTCTGCATCAAAAAACCGGGAGAGTTAACGGGCGTTGTGCCATTCTGCCAGCATACCCACCTGAAATTCATCTAAACGTAACAAAGGGAACGCGGGCACTGTGGCCCGCGTTCCCTATTCACCACCGTCCCTGGTGCCGATAAAGGCCGTATTACAGCTCGTTACCGGTCATTGTCTTCAGGGCCTGGGCGTCCTTCGCTGCCTGAATACGCACATTGCGTGGGTTCGGGATCAGGCCTACGTCAACCAGATAGCCGTTGTCACCCCAAGCGCCTTCGCTGGTGAACTCAGAAACGTATTCCTGAATGCCCGGAACAACGTCTACGTGAGCTTTCTTGACATAGAAGAACATGGAACGCGCTACCGGGTAGCTGTCGTCGCCAATGGTATCCTGAGAAGGAGCAACTCCGTCAATTTCAGCGACCTGCAGCTGGCCACGGTTCTCGTCAAAGAAGCTGAAGCCGAACACACCGTAAGTGCCGTTATCACGAATCAGACGCTGAACAATCAGGTTATCGTTCTCGCCCGCTTCAATAAACGCGCCGTCTTCACGCAGGTTATGACATACACCGCGCATTTCGCTCTTACCCATGGACTTGATCCAGTCGTACTTCTTGCAGCCACCTTCCATTGCAATCTCAACGAAAGCATCACGGGTACCGGAAGTCGGAGGGGGACCCATTACGCTGATCTCGATGTTCGGCAGATCAGAGCTGATGTCGCTCCACTTCTCATAAGGATTGGCAACCAGGTTGTCGCCGCCATCCGGATTAGGAACGTCTTTTGCCAGAGCCAGGAACAACTGCTGCAGCGACAGGTTCAATTCCGGCGCATCGTTGCCAGAAGCGATTACGATACCGTCGGAGCCGATACGCACTTCAACAATGTCTTTCACGCCGTTGGCCTGGCAGTTTTCAAACTCGCTGGTCTTCATGCGGCGTGAAGCGTTGGTAATGTCGGCATACTGGGTGCCAATGCCGTCACAGAACAACTTCAGACCGCCGCCGGAGCCGGTGGACTCAAGCTTCGGAGTCGGGAAATCAGTGTTACGACCAAAACGCTCAGCCACCACGGTGGCGAACGGGTAAACCGTCGAGGAACCTACAATGTTGATGGTGTCACGGGCCATGGCCGGGGTGGACACGGCGGCAATGCTGCCCGCCAGGGCGACAGAGGCAAGAGCTGCTTTCAGTTTCATCACGTTAAGTCTCCATTATCGGTGGACGTTGTGTAAGGATCTTCTTTACCGATGAGTGAATCCTAAAAGCACTTCGTGACAACTTTGTTACAGCTCTTGAAATATAGATCACATTGTTCAAATTTTCTTGCAGAGCGCCGCCAGCCCGTTACCATGCAAGGAAAACAACTCATAAGCATTTATACGAGCGACTTTCATGACGGCATACGATGATGACAAACCCATCCCTCGCGGTGAACTGACGCTGCAGATTATCCCTCTGCCCTCAGACACCAACGCCAATGGCGACGTGTTTGCCGGCTGGCTGGTCAAACAAATGGATATCGCTGCAGCCACCATGGCTGGTCGCACTTCCCTGGGCCGCAATGCGACTGTCGCCATGGACCGGATGGAGTTTCTGTCGCCGCTGCGGGTGGGCTCTCAGGTCAGTTGCTACTGCGAGTTGGTCGACATCGGCCGCAGCTCGATGAAAATCAATGTGGAGGTCTGGACCCTGGACCGCACTGCCAAGAATCCCCGCAAGGTGACCGAAGGACTGTTTGTTTACGTAGCTATTGATGAACACGGCCGCATTCGGGAAGTGCCAGACCAAAACCGCTGAACACCTTCCGGTTGCTTACGGGCCAGGCTGGAGCTCGGTTCAGATACCCGCTACCGCATTGACTGCCAGCCCTGCAAAAGACGGGCGTAATTCAAGCGTTCCCAGGTCCGGGCGTTAGGCGCATTATCCAGTGACAGGGCACCTCGAGCTTCGACCAGGGAGGTATAGCCCATCGCCGACAGGCGCTGGGTCATTTCATCGGTGATTCTGGCCAGTGCCGATGGCCCTTCCGCCAGCAACGCCGACACCACCTGCACCACCGTGGCGCCAGACAGTATCGCCTTGGCGGCATCGTCACCGGTGTGCACTCCGCCAGAGGCTGCCATCTCGAGCCCGGTGCGATTGAACAACATGGCCATGGCATGCAACCGGACCGGCAGTTCGGCGTTGGTGGAGAGCACCACTTCCCGACTCAGTTCCAGCTCATCCAGATCCATGTCTGGCTGATAGAAGCGGTTGAACAGCACCAGGCCATGAGCGCCCGCAGCCTCTAGCCCGGCGACAAATGAGGGTAACGCCGAATAGAAGGGCGACAGCTTAACGCTGACGGGGATACTGACCTGCTGCACCACCGAACGCACGACTTTAAGCTGGCGCTGTTCCAGAGTAATGGCGGTGTCGGATGGGTCCGTGGCCAGGTCGTAAAGATTCAATTCAATCGCCGACGCTCCCGCCTCCTCCAGCTCCCGGGCGTGCTGAGTCCAGCCGCCGGGGGAGATACCGTTAAGCGAGGCGATCACCGGCACATCCAGCGAGCTTTGCAACTGCTCCAGGCGCTTGAGGTAGCTGCTGGAGCCCATGGCAAACACGTCGGATTCCGGAAAGAACGAGCGGGCCTCGGCGTCCGTATTGATGCGGGAATCGATAAACCGATGGGCCGCCATCTGCTCCGCCACCAGCTGTTCCTCGAACAGCGAGTGCATCACCACCGCGCCGGCGCCGGCGTCCACGCAGGCCTTGAGCGCGTCCAGGTCATCGGTGAGCGGGCTGGCGCCGACCACCAGTGGCGAGCACAGGTTAAGCCCGAGCCATTGGGTTGTCAGGTCAGTCATGATGCTCTGCTCCCGTGTCCGGATTGTTTAGCCGTTCATGGGGCTCAAAATGGATACCGGCCAGTTGCATGTACAGCTCGCGCTGCTCGTTGGCCGCATCGCTGGCCGCCGCCGCCAGCTGTTCATAGCGCTGCGGGTCTCGCAATTCCAACATGCGGAAACGGGCTTCTTCCTGCATGTAGGCTTTCATCGGCACTTTCTGGCGCACCGAATCCAGCTGCAGGGGCGGCAGCCCCTCGGGTGTGCGCCGGGGATCAAAGCGATACAGCGGCCAGGCCCAGCTGTCCACCGCCCGCTTCTGTTGCGCCGGCGAGTGCAGCAGGTCGTAGCCGTGGGCAATGCAGGGGCTGTGGGCGATGATCAGCGCCGGGCCATCGTAGTTTTCCGCTTCCTGTAGCGCCTTGCTGGCCTGATTACTGTGGGACTGCATGGCAATCTGGGCGACGTAGACATGGCCATAGCTCATGGCCAGCAGGCCCAGATCCTTCTTGCGGGTTTCCTTGCCGGCGGCGGCAAACTTGGCCACCGCCCCCATGGGCGTGGCCTTGGATTGCTGGCCGCCGGTGTTGGAATAGACCTCGGTGTCCAGCACCAGCAGCTTGAGGTTCTGGCCGGAGGCCAGGGCATGGTCGAGGCCGCCGTAGCCGATGTCGTAAGCCCAGCCATCACCGCCAATCACCCAGACGCTCTTCGGGCACAGCTCATCGGCCAGACTGGCCAGTTCGTTCACCTCCGGACCCTGCTGATCCGCCAGCCAGTCGCGCAGCCGACCGACCGCCTCACGCCGCGCCGCCATGGCGGTTTCATCGAGGGTGGCGCAGGGGCCGGTCAGGTCCCGGTACAAGGCCGCAGGCAGGTTCGATTTCATGTCCTCCAGCAACTGCCGGGCCCGGCCCACCAGCTTGTTCAGCCCCATGCGCATGCCCAGGCCCAACTCTGCCGCATCCTCGAACAGCGAGTTGTTCCAGGTTGGCCCGCGGCCATCGGCGTTCACGGTGTAGGGCGTGGTCGGCAGGTTGCCGCCGTAGATAGAGGTACAGCCGGTGGCGTTGGCAAGCAACAGCCGGTCGCCGAGCAACTGGGTCAGCAGGCGAATGTAGGGCGTCTCACCACAACCGGCGCAGGCACCGGAGTATTCAAACAGGGGAATCAACAGCGGCAGCGACTTGAAGTCCCGGGGAATGCGTTCCCGGGGCACATCCGGAACGCTGCGCAGGAACGCCAGGTTGCTCGCCTCGGCCTCCCGGTGGTCTTCCAGCGGCCTCATGTTGATGGCCTTGCGCTTGGGCTGGGTGCGATCCTTGGCCGGGCACACCTCCACACACAAACCGCAACCGGTGCAGTCTTCCGGAGCCACCTGGATCCGGTAATCCAGCCCCACCAGTTCCGGGGTGTGGGTCTCGGGCACCGCCTCGAAGGTGTCCGGGGCACCCTTGCCAGCCTCCGGCTCAAACACCTTGCTGACAATCGCCGTATGCGGGCAGATCATTGCGCAGAAATTGCACTGAACGCAGAGGTCCGATTCCCAGATCGGGATGTCCTGGGCAATGCTGCGTTTCTCGTACTGGCTGGTGCCGGTCGGCCAGGTGCCGTCGATGGGAAAGGCGCTGACCGGCAACTTGTCGCCCTGGCCTTCCATCAGTAGCCGGGTCACTTTCTGGACGAAGTCCGGCGCATCCTCCGGCACGGTTGGCGGGCGACGGCGGTTGGCGGTCACCTCGTCCGGCACCGTCACCTCGTGCAGGTTGGCGAGGGCGGAATCCACCGCCTCGACATTGCGGCGCACCACTTCCGGCCCGCGCCGGCCCCAGGTCTCGACGGATGGATTTCTTGATGTGGGCAATGGCCTGCTTCCCGGGGCAATATGTCGGCCAGAGCAAAGAAGCACACCTGCATCACCGTGTTGATGCGCCGCTCCAGGCCGGCTTTTTCGGCCACGTCGGCGGCATCAATCACGAACAGGTGGGCCTTGCGCTCGACCAGTGCCCGCTGGGCTTCGACCGATAACCGGTCCCACACCTCGTCCGGTGCCCAGGGCACATTCAGTAACACCATGGCGCCTGGCGCCGCGTGTTCCAGCACATCGAAACCGCTCCAGAAACTGCGGCGCATGCACCGCCACAAACTGGGCCTGGCGAATCTCGTAACTGGAGCGAATGGGTAGCGGCCCGAAACGCAGGTGCGAGACCGTGGTGGCGCCGGATTTCTTGGAGTCGTAGACAAAATGGCCCTGGGCAAACAGGTCCGTGCCCTCACCGAGGATCTTGATGCTGGCCTTGTTGCTGCTGACGGTACCGTCAGCGCCCAGACCAAAGAACAACGCCCGCCGGGTTTTCGGCGACTCGATGTCGAGGGCGCTGTCCACATCCAGCGAAAGGTGCGTTACGTCGTCGCGAACCCCGACCGTAAAGCGGGTTTTCGGTGCCGGCTCGTTTAGCTGAGCAAACACCGCACACACCATGGCCGGGGTGAATTCCCGGGACGACAGACCGTAACGCCCGCCGATCACCCGGGGCAGTGTCGGCCGATCGCCCCGACTCCAGGCTTCCATTAAAGCGCCGCTGACTTCCAGCAGCAACGGCTCGCCCTGGGCACCGGGCTCCTTGGTGCGGTCCAGCACCGCCAGATGTTTCACGGTTTCAGGCAGCGCCTGCAGGAAACGGTCGGTGGCGAAGGGCCGGAACAGGCGCACCTTGAGCACGCCCACCTTTTCACCCTGCGCCATTAGCCAGTCCACGGTTTCATGGGCGCATTCGGCGCCGGAACCCATCAAGATCGCCACCCGCTCCGCCTGCGGATGGCCCACGTAATCAAACAGCTGGTACTGGCGTCCGGTGATCTCGGCAAAGCGCGCCATCACCGATTCCAGCCGGTCCGGAAACGCCTGATAGAAGGGGTTGCTGGCTTCCCGGGACTGGAAGAAGGCATCCGGGTTCTGGGAGGTGCCGCGCAGCACCGGGCGATCAGGCGTCATGCGCCGGTTGCGATGGGCGGCTATGCCCTCATGGGGCACCAGGGCGGTCAGTTCGTCATCACTCAGTGCGACAATCTTGGCGATTTCATGGGAGGTGCGGAAGCCGTCGAAAAAGTGCATCACCGGCACCCGGCTCTCCAGGGTCACCGCGTGGCCAATGGCGGCCAGATCCTGGGCTTCCTGCACCGAGCCGGAGGCCAGCAGCGCAAAACCGGTGCCCCGGGCGCTCATCACATCGGAGTGGTCACAGAAAATAGACAGGGCATGGGTGGCCAGGCTGCGGGCGGCCACGTGCATGCAAAACGGCGTCAGCTCGCCAGCAATTTTGTACAGGTTGGGCAGCATCAGCAGCAAGCCCTGGGAGGCGGTAAAGGTGGTCACCAGCGAACCCGCCTGCAGCGCCCCGTGCATGGCGCCGGCCGCGCCGGCTTCCGACTGCATTTCCACCACGCCCGGGACCTGGCCCCAGAGGTTAGGCCTGCCCAGCGCCGCCCAGTCATCGGCGTGCTCCCCCATCACCGATGCCGGAGTGATCGGGTAAATGGCAATGGTTTCACTCAGGCGGTAAGCCACCGAGGCCACGGCTTCATTGCCATCGAGGGTCTGGTAAGCCATTGCCGGGACTCCTTGTCACAACCTTTAGGTTGTTTTGAGTCTAGGTGGCGGTTTGGGCAACGGCAAGCAGGAGGGCAAGAGGGCAAGGCCATGGCGCAGAGCTGAAGTTGCTCAGCTGCGGATCATGACCTTGCCAAACGGCTTTGTCAGCGCAGGATAACCAGGGGCTTTTTGGCCGTTTCCAGCATCCTGGTGGTCGTGCTACCCACCAGGAACTGACGGATACGGGAATGGCCATAGGCGCCCATGATCAGCACGTCGATGTTGTGCTCTTCCTGATAGGCGTGCAGGGTTTGCTCTACATCACCGTCACGAATGGCGACGTGAACCTGCATGCCCTTAGGTGCCAGCGCTTCTTCCGCGCGTTTGAGCTGAGAGCGGTGTTCTTCGGTATCAGCGCCAACCATCACCAGGTGCAGCGGCAGACCTTTGAATACCGGGGTGCCGGCCAGCAGTTCAATGCTGCGGAACGCGGTGGAACTGCCATCAAACGCCAGCATGGCACTGCGCGGCGCTGAAAACTCATCCGGCACCAGCAACACCGGGCGGTGCACGCTACGAATCACCGTTTCCAGCTGGCTGCCAATATGACGGCCCACCGCAGTGCTGCTCTCACCTTGCAGGCCCAACACGAACAGCCGGGACTCTGGCTCAAGATCCACCAGAGAATTCGCCAGATTGTTGTGGCGTTGGCGCTTGGTCACACTTTCCACACCCGATACCAACACTCGCTTCTCCGCTTCATCCAGCAGATGATGGCCATGTTTCAAGGCAAGCTTGCTGCGCTCCCTGTCCAGGTTGACCAAATCTTCCTGAAGCTGCTCGCGGCTGCCCAGGCCAATGCTGCCGGTCATATCCGTCTTGGCCGGGTATTTTTCCTCGTCAAGAGCGTGCAGCAAGGTCAGAGGTACTCGCATACGCTGACTTGCCCAGGCCGCGTAGTCGCAAACGCCCAGCGCTGATCTGGAAGCGTCGATGCAGGCTACAACGTGCAAAGGCTTCTGAGCCTCTGTGGATTGCTTATCTATCGTCATCCCGTCTACTCCGTTAGTGGGCCATCAAACGTTCTACGGCGTCTGGCTTATCGTGAACACCGAAGCGATCCACAATGGTCGCGCTCGCCTCATTGAGACCAAGCACCTCCACCTCTGCACCTTCACGGCGGAACTTCACAACCGCTTTGTCGAGCGCAGCCACGGCGGTGATATCCCAGAAGTGGGCGCGGCTCACGTCAATAACCACATTCTCAACCGCTTCCTTGAAGTCGAACGATTCAATGAACTTCTCGGACGAGCTGAAGAACACCTGACCAACCACCGTGTAGGTGCGGGTTTCAGTTTCTTCATCGTACTTCGCCGTGACGAGCATGTACTGTCCGACCTTGTTGGCGAAGAACAGCGCAGCCAGGAGCACGCCCGCCAACACACCGAACGCCAGGTTGTGGGTAGCCACCACAACAACCACCGTCACTACCATGACGATGTTGGTGGACAGTGGATGCTCTTTGAGATTCTTGATGGAAGCCCAACTGAAGGTACCGATTGATACCATGATCATGACGGCAACCAGCGCTGCCATCGGGATTTGCACCAGCCACTTGTCGAGCACCAGCACCATGATCAGCAGGAACAGGCCGGCTGACAAGGTAGACAACCGGGTACGGCCACCAGATTTGATATTGATGATGGACTGGCCGATCATGGCACAGCCTGCCATGCCACCGAGCAGGCCGGAGCCAATATTGGCAATACCCTGGCCTTTGCACTCGCGGTTACGGTCACTGGTAGTGTCGGTCAGATCATCCACGATCGTTGCGGTCATCATGGATTCCAGCAAGCCGACTACAGTGAGAGCTATCGCGTAGGGCAGGATGATCATCAACGTCTCAAGGTTCAGCGGCACATCCGGCCACAGAAAGATCGGCAGGGTATCCGGCAACTCGCCCATGTCACCCACAGTGCGGATATCCATATTCAGATACATCGCCAAACCCGTCAGCACCACGATGCAAATCAACGGTGAGGGCAGGATCTTGCCAATCACCGGAATCAGCGGGAACAGGTAGATAATGGCCAGACCGCCGGCCGTCATCGCATAGACATGCCAGGTGACATTCGTCAGCTCCGGCAACTGGGCCATAAAGATGAGAATCGCCAGGGCATTCACGAAGCCGGTCACCACCGAGCGGGAAACAAACCGCATCAAGGCTCCGAGCTTGAGATAACCTGCAATAATCTGCAAAACGCCGGTCAACAACGTGGCGGCCAGCAAGTATTCCAGGCCATGCTCCTTGACCAGCGTGATCATCAACAGCGCCATCGCGCCGGTCGCCGCCGAAATCATGCCTGGGCGACCGCCAACAAAGGCAATCACCACTGCGATACAGAACGACGCGTACAGACCAACTTTCGGGTCTACGCCGGCAATGATGGAAAAGGCAATGGCCTCGGGAATCAGCGCCAGCGCCACCACGATGCCGGCGAGCAGATCGCCGCGAATGTTGGAGAACCAGTTGTTTCGTATACTGCTGAGCATATTCATTGAATCCGGTTGAGAGTTAATAAATGGTCGGAGCGCAACCACTGAAACGGCTGCGCTTTTTTTGTTATTGGGTAATTACAGGAACTGGATAACCGACAGTAAGCCAACACCGCCCATCACCAGAGTGTAGGGAAGAGCCATGACAACCATGCGTCCGTAGGACAAACGCACCAGTGGCGCAATGGCCGACGTCAACAGGAACAGGAACGCCGCCTGGCCGTTTGGTGTTGCCACACTCGGCAGGTTGGTGCCGGTATTGATAGCCACTGCCAGTTTCTGGAAATGTTCGGTGCTGATGGCACCGGCATCCAGAGATTGCTTGATCTCACTGATGTAAACCGTCGCCACAAACACGTTGTCGCTGATCATCGACAGCAGGCCATTGGCCATAAAGAACAGGGCCGGTTGGTTCGCCTCAGGCTGGGTCAGTACAAAATCAATCACAGGTTTGAACAGATGCTGTTGGTGAATCACCGCCACCACCGCAAAGAACACCACCAGCAACGAGGTAAACGGCAGCGACTCCTGAAACGCCTTGCCAATCTGGTGCTCATCGGTCACCCCGTTGAATGAGGTAATCAGGATAATCACCAACAGGCCAATCAGTCCGACTTCCGCGATGTGAAAGGCCAGACCAATCACCAGGATCACGGCTGCCGCCGCCTGAACCCACAACGCCGCCTGATCTGCCTTGGTACGCTTGCTGCGTTCGTTGTCGGCAAACTCTTCGAGCACCTGCCGAACTGGCCTGGGCAAACGGGCACCGTAACCAAACCAGCGTAACTTCTCCAGGCCCCAGCACGTCAGCAACCCGGCCAGCAAAACAGGCATGCTGATCGGTGCCATACGCACGAAGAACTCCGCAAAGTCCCACCCCACCACCTTGGCAATCAACAGATTTTGCGGTTCGCCCACCATCGTGGCGACGCCACCCAGAGCGGTACCGATGGCACCGTGCATCAACAAGCTGCGCAGAAAGGCACGGAACTGCACCAGATCCTCACGGTGCAGCTCAATAACATGGTCATCACTTTGGGCATTGTGGTCAGCGTGCTGATAACCGCGCCCGGAGGCGACTTTGTGGTACACCGAGTAGAAGCCGACGGCGACGCTGATGATCACCGCAGTGACCGTCAAGGCATCCAGAAAGGCCGACAGCAGAGCCGCCGCCGCGCAAAATAGCAGCGATAGAGCCGATTTGGAGCGCACTCCCACCAAAATCTGCGTAAACGCCACCAGCAGCAGCTGCTTCATAAAGTAGATACCCGCCACCATGAACATCAGCAGCAGGATAACGGGGAGGTTGACCAGCACTTCGTGATACACCGCATCGGGTGTTGCCAGCCCGATCAGCAAAGCCTCGGTTGCCAGCAGTCCACCCGGCAGCAATGGATAACACTTCAGTGCCATGGCCAGGGTAAAAATAAACTCTGCGACCAGCAGCCAGCCTGTTGCCACCGGCCCAAAGGCCCATAACACCAGTGGATTAATCAATAAAAACAGGAGAATGGTCTGCTTGTACCAGACCGGGGCATTGCCAAGAAAATTGTGAGTAAAGCCAGACATAACCGTTTTGGGCATTGTTAGATCGACCGCAGTTTCGCTAATGAAACGCTGAGACAAAGTAACCCGGGCACCCGATCACGGGGCGACAAAACAGAGGCTTGAGACCTTGCTCAACAGATAAACGAGGGAGGGGGTAAAGCTTGAACGCTAGGGTGGAGGAATCGTCACGGTGTCGCTTCAGCATGTGTTAGTGGAGGCCACTGATGACCAAAAGAGCGCGCGAATAATACCAGAGAAAAGTACAAAAAGTAAGCTGATCTGGCAAATTCCCTCAGGCCCGCACAGGCGTCATTTGGCCGATTATTTCATCAAACAGCCCCTGATAATGCCCGGCCAGCCTCGATGACCGCCAGGCGTCTGGTGGGCATGGCGCCGGGTGTTGCTGCATCAGCGACTGGAGGCAGTCCGCCGCCGCTTGTGCTTCGGCGTCGGCATCCTGCTCGTCACCCATATAGCGACACTCATCCGGCACGTATTCGCGGTAAGCCAGCCGGTCGGGTGCCAGGGGTACACAGCCGGACGCCATCGCCTCTAACATCGACAACCCCTGAAAATCATGCAGCGCCGTGGAGACGACCACATCCGCCTGGCGCAACAGCTGATCGTAGGCATCCCGACTTTCCATAAAGCCCCAGTGTTCGATCTGATCCCTGAATTGCTGGTGGATCTGATCAAACGCCCCCGGGTACCGGCGAAAGCTCTCACCCACCACACTCAGACGAAAAGGCACCGACCGGCGGGTCAATTCCTGCAGGAGCGTCAGTAACCGCTCTGGCGCTTTGTCGTATTCCCAGCGGTGATTCCAAAGCAGATGCGGACATGCCCAATTCACAAGAGCCGGCCGATCCACAAACAATCGGTCCTCAATCGGTACCGGAATCACCCGGGACTTTTCGGCCAACTGGGCGACCAGACCCGCAGGCACCTGGTCCGGCATTTTCTTGAGAAACCCGCCTACGCCATCCAGAAAACTGGTCCGATTCCAGTCGCTGTTGAACACCACGCAATCAGCCGTCAGCGCGCTGTACAGATTTACCATCATGGGCTCGACCCGGCCCCGCTGAGCAGCCGACACCGGGAAGGCGAACTGGTTTTCATGCATGTACACCAGGCAGGGGGTTTGGGCCAGGCCGGGGTGCAGGCCTTTCAGGGTAGCCAGATCCACCATGGAGGTCGAAATGATCAGATCCCAGGGCTGTTTCAGGCAAGGTTCCTGCAACCAGGACAATGCATTTCCCCGAATACGCCACTGAAAGAAACGCGGCGGCAGGCTCAGGCTGTGCCACTCATAACCCTCAAGCGACTGCACCAACTGGCGCCGCCAACGTTGATGGCTCTGGGCATCGTAAGCAGACAACACCAGCAGGCGTGGCCGGCTACCGGTGATTGTCATCTCAGTGCTTGCCCTCTCTTGAAAGTGACCACAAACCAAACACCGGCCCGGGCAACAGCAACACCGCCACCCAGACACCCCAGCTGCTCCAAAGGCTACTGGTCAACCAGATGGCCGGCAGGGTCAGACCAAAACCCACGGCGTTCATCACCGCCAGGGACGACCCTACGGTCTCCTTTGGCGCGCTGGCCGCCGCCAGTGCTGAAAATTGTGGCGAATCGGCCACCACGGCAATCCCCCAGATCATCAGTAACGCAATCATGAGTAATGGCGACATACCGTTTAACCAGGGATACAGCAGACAAAGCGCCCCGGACACCATCAGCGCCCGTCTGGCCACCCACGCACTGCCCAGGCTACGACTGAGCCAGCCTCCGCCAATGCAGCCAACTGCGCCAACACCAATGATCGCAAACGACAGCCAGGGCACGAGCACCTCACCCTGCCCCAGGCGCTGTAATTCCCGGCCAATCAGCAACGGCACGAGAGTCCAGAAAGCGTAGAGTTCCCACATGTGCCCAAAGTAGCCACCCGCCACGGCCCGAAACCGGGGGATACGCAAGGCAGCCAGGCCCCGGCTGAGCGGCAGCCGGCCACTGCTTTTAGGCAAGTGCGGTCCATCTCCCAACAGGAACACCAACCATCCGCCCAACAGCGCGAGGCAGGAGGCCGCCAACAATGGCCATTGCCAGGGCAGCCCCAGAGTTGCGCCCCGCATAAGGTGAGGAAGCGCGGTGCCCAGTGTCAGCATGCCCACCAACCATGCCAACGCAGCACCAGCATGCTTGGGCGTCCAGGCAATCACCAGCTTCATGCCCAGCGGATAGATACCCGCCAGACACAGCCCGGTGGCAAAGCGCAGTACACTGTCCACCGGGGACATCCCGGCCACCAGCACAAAGCCGGCATTGGCCAGAGCGCCGAGCAGGCTGGCAACCAGAAAGATGCGGCTGGCACCAAAGCGGTCTGCCAGCCCGGTGACCGCCAGCACCAGCGTGCCGGCAATAAATCCGGCCTGAACCGACAGAGTTAGCCGCCCCAGGTCGGATTCTGACAACCCCAGTTCTGCAGACAGCGACAGCCACACCCCGTTGATACTGAACCAGAGGGAGGTGCCGAAGAGCTGAGCCAGAACAATAACCGCCAGCGGATGCTGACGCAGTAAACCGGTCACGTTGTCTTCATTCAATCACCAGGGCAGTTCGTCGCCGTTGCTGTGCCAGAACGATCCGGTGTTTCCCAGGTTCAGGCCGGCAATGCGCTCAGCCAGCCCTTTGGCAGACTCTTCCGGAGTGATCAAGCCGCCAAAATTCACCATCCGGGTCTGCACATAGCCCGGGTGTAACTGGGCCACGGCAATACCCCGTGGTTTCAAGTCCATCGCCAGGGATTTACCAAAAGCATTAAGAGCAGCCTTCGAAGCGCGATAGCCGTAACGGCCGCCAGAGTCGTTATCGGCAATGGAGCCCATACGGCTGGTGATGTTGGCGATCTTGCCACCTTCACGGATTTGCGAAACCAGGGCTTCGGTTACTCGCAGCGGTGCGTAGGCGTTGATTTCCATCTGGGTGCGGATGGAATCGAAATCGATGCTGCCTAGCTTTTCATCCTGCAACAGCCCGGCGTTGTTGATCAGCAGGCCGATGGACTTGCCCGCAAGCGCCGACGTGAGTTTCTCAATACCCGCATCGGTGGTGACATCCACCCCGTCAATCACCTGGCCCGCGACCGCGGCCAGTTCGTCCGAGGACTGCCGACACACACCGATCACCTCACAGCCCTCCCGCGCGTAATGCCGGGCCAGCTCCAGGCCAATGCCACGGTTGGCACCGGTAATCACAACCACTTGGGGTTCAGACATAACACCTCCCTTCTACACGGTTTGTTCAGCCCTATTGGCAGGGTCAGCCGAATCTGTAATGGTTACACCATTGCACATCATCTTGCCAGTAACCCACGGTCGAGAAACAGCATCAATGATCCTTCGAATCCTCATCGCCGCCCTGCTCACCCTGACTCTGGCCTCATCACCAGTGGCAGCAGACATCGGCTTGTCGCCTTTTGTCGGCTACCGCATGGGTGGCTCGGTGGATATAGAAACGGCCGGCGCCAGCACCGATGATGAGATCCGTTTCAGGGATTCCGTCAGCCATGGGCTGGTGGTCAACTTCGACCTGCCGGAAGCGGGCAAACAGGGCGAGCTCTACTTTGGACAACAAAACACTTCGGCCAGGCTGGACGACGGCCTGTTCGCTCCGGACACACAATCCATCGACCTGACCATCTACCAACTGCAATTCGGCGGGCTGTACTTCCCTGGCGGCAAGACCTACGGAGGATTTGTCTCCGGCGTACTGGGCGTTACCCGACTGGAACCGGACGATTCCCGCTTCGACACCCACCATCGAGCTGCCCTGTCGCTCGGCGGCGGCTACCAATTTTACTTGAGTGAACAATTACGCCTGCGACTGGACCTGCGCGGTGTCTACACCGCCCTGGATTCCGGTGGTTCGGTGTTCTGCTCCGGGGGATGTGAGCTCAAATTCCGCAGCAGCGGATACCTGCAGGTAGAAGCCGGTGCTGGTCTGGTGGTGCGGTTTTAACGCCCACTCAGGCCATCACTGGCCGACGCTCCGGCAGTAAAACAGACAGTAAAGCCGCCGTGGCCACCAGCCCCGCCGAGATCCACAAACAGGCCTCCAGCCCATAGACCTGGTACACCCAACCAGACAGTATGGTACCCAGCAACCGACCGGCAGCGTTGGACATGTAATAGAACCCCACATCCAGCGAGACGCCGTCACCCCGGGCATAGCTGACAATCAGGTAGCTGTGCAGGGAGGAGTTAATCGCAAATAGCACGCCGAACAACAGCAGCCCGCCAACCACCACCCACTGCGGCGACCAACCCGCCATCAGGCCACCGGCAATGGCTGCCGGAATCAGCGCCAGGACAGCGGCCCACAGCACTACCGGCCGCTTGCCTTCCATGTTGCCGGTAATGCGGGGCGCAATAGTCTGGATAAAGCCATAACCGATGATCCAGCTGGCCATAAAACCGCCCACTTGCCAGTGGTCCCAGCCAAATACAGTGTGCAGGTAAACCGGTAGCGCCACCACAAACCAGACATCCCGGGCCCCGAACAGGAACATTCGCGCTGCCGACAACACGTTGATAGCGCGACTCTTGGACAGAATATCGGTGAACTTCGGTTTGGCCTTGCTCTTGCCCAGATCCTGCCCCAGCAAGAACAAACTGGCCAGCCACACCAGGCCAAGGCCGACGGCCATGATAATCACCGCGCCCTTGAAGCCGGCGGTCATCAGCAGCACACCGCCGAGGAAGAAACCCACACCCTTGAGGGTGTTCTTGGATCCGGTCAGGATGGCAACCCACTTATACAGGGTGCCCTGCTGCTCATCCGGCACCAGCAACTTGATGCCGCTCTTGGCGGACATCTTGTTGAGGTCTTTGGCGATGCCCGACAGCGCCTGGGCAACCATCACCCAGACCACCGTCAACATGGCCGACGGAACCGCCAGCATGGCCAGCGCCACAATCTGCAGAAACAGCCCGATGTTCATGGTGCGGTTCAGGCCCATACGGGCACCCAGATAGCCACCCACCAGATTGGTCACCACCCCGAAAAATTCGTAAAACACGAACAGCAGGGCAATTTCCAGCGGCGAATAACCCAACTGGTTAAAGTGCAGCACCACCAGCATCCGCAGGGCCCCGTCCGTCAGGGTAAAGGCCCAGTAGTTGCCGGTGATCACCAGGTACTGTCGGATGTCAGCGGTCATATCAGGCCAGGCCCACCTTGCGCACCAGCTCTACGGTGCGGTTGGCGTAGCCCCACTCGTTGTCGTACCAGGCGTAGATTTTCACCTGGGTACCGTTGATCACCAGCGTAGACAGCGCATCAACAATCGACGAACGGGGGTCGGTTTTGTAATCGATAGACACCAGCGGGCGTTCTTCGTAGCCCAGTATGTCTTTCAATTCGCCTTCAGCGGCCTCTTTCAGCATTTGATTCACGGCGTCGCGGTCGGTCGGTGTCTCAACCTCAAACACACAATCGGTCAGTGAGGCATTAATCAACGGAATACGCACCGCGTGGCCATCCAGCCGGCCTTTCAGCTCCGGGAAAATCTCGATAATCGCCGTGGCGGAACCGGTGCTGGTCGGGATTAACGAACTGCCACAGGCCCGGGCCCGGCGCAGATCCTTATGCGGCGCATCAATGATGGTCTGGGTATTGGTCAGGCTGTGGATGGTCGTGATCGAGCCATGCTTGATGCCCAGTTTCTCGTGAATCACCTTGACCACCGGCGCCAGGCAGTTGGTGGTGCAGGATGCAGCGGTAACGATGCGGTCGTTGGCCGGATCGAAGATATGCTCGTTCACGCCCATGACAATGTTCTTGGCGCCGGCCTCTTTCACCGGGGCCGTCACCACCACGCGCTTCACGCCCTGATCCAGATATCCCTGCAGCACCTTGACCGTCTTGTTGACGCCGCTGGCTTCGATCACCAGATCGCAGCCAGACCAGTCAGTATCGGCAATGGCTTTGTTGCGGGTTACCCGGATGCGCTGACCTTCGATCACCATGTTGTCGCCGTCTGCGCTTGCTTCGTGGCCCCAGCGGCCATGCACACTGTCGAAGTTCAGCAGATGCGACAGCGTATGAGCATCCGCACCCGGGTCGTTGATGGCGACAAATTCCAGTTCCGGCCAGGCCCAGGCGGCACGCAACGCCAGCCGGCCGATACGGCCGAATCCATTAATGCCTACTTTGATTTTGCTCATGATGATCTCCTTGCGACGTTCGCAATCCGTGTATCGGTTGAATAGTCAGGGGCACTGAACAACCGGGCGCTCGGCCATGGCCTGCAACTGCACCAAAGGTCGTTCGATCAACACCCTGTTGCTCTGGGCGGTCTCATCCAGCACCCGCCCCACCCAGGCCGGCAGCCGGGGGTTAAGGTAATAATAGACCCATTGGCCGCGGCGCTCGGTTTCCAGCAACCCGGCGTCCCGCAGCGTGGCCAGATGACGGCTCACTTTCGGTTGCGATACCTCCAAGGCTTCAGTCAGCTCGCACACGCACAGCTTTTCCTGGTCCCGGATCAGCAACAGGGCGGCCAGTCGCAAGTCATCAGCCATGGCCTTGAACACAGTCACCGGGTTGTAGTCCGCCGGTTTCAGGCCGGTCTCTTTCTGATGAACCAGGGTGAACAGGCCGATGCGCTCCTTGAGCTCCTTGAGCGTCAACGCAAAGGTGGCGTGCCGGTTGGCCTCGGCCGGGTCCGGAAAGTCCCAGGCGATCTGCTGGGCACCGGACGATACACTGGCGCACTCCCGGGCAGCCTTTTCACACAGAGTAATCACGTAATCCCAGTACTGGCCCTGCAGCTCAGACAACGATTTGCTGTACAGCCCCTCCACAGGAATACCGGCTTCCTGCAGCACCTGTAATGCCAAGGGGTGCGGTTCAGCGGGTTCGGTACCGGCGCTGGCCACTTCGAACCGGTCTCCGGCCATATGCCGGAGCAAAGCTTCTGCCATCAGTGACCGGGCGCTATTGGCGGTGCAGACAAAAAGAACACGGCGCTTCATATCTGTTTTCCTGCATATTCAATTTTACGCATATCTTATTTTATGCATAATAGTGTGACAATCTCATGTCGTAAAGGACAAGCCCTCAAACATGACCACACAAGATCTCCCGAATATTGAACCCGACCTGTTTGATGCGCCGACGGCATACAAAGTCTTTGCCACCGAAGGCCTCCAGTCATGCCCCGCGGATTCTGCTGCTGTACGGCTCCCTGCGCGAGCGCTCGTTCAGCCGCCTGGCGGTGGAAGAAGGCGCCCGGCTGCTGGAAGCCATGGGGGCGGAAACCCGTATCTTTAATCCGCGCGGTCTGCCTCTGGCCGATGCCGAAGATGCCTCCCACCCCAAGGTTCAGGAGTTGCGAGAGCTGGTGCAGTGGAGTGAGGGCATGGTGTGGTGCTCTCCGGAACGCCATGGCGCCATGACCGGCATCATGAAAACCCAGATCGACTGGATTCCCTTGTCCATCGGCGCCGTACGCCCTACCCAGGGCAAAACCCTGGCAGTGATGCAGGTGTGTGGGGGCTCGCAGTCGTTCAACGCAGTCAATCAGTTGCGGGTGCTGGGGCGCTGGATGCGGATGGTCACCATTCCGAATCAGTCCTCCGTGCCCAAGGCGTTCATGGAATTTGACGACAACGACCGTATGAAGCCTTCGGCCTATTACGACCGCATCGTGGATGTGATGGAGGAGCTGGTAAAATTCACCCTGCTGGTGCGGGGCCGCAGCGACTATCTGACCGATCGCTACTCCGAGCGCAAGGAAAGTGCGGCCGAACTGTCCAAACGCGTAAACCAACGATCCATCTGAGAGCCAACTGATGAGCAGCAAGACCGACCTAACCCCCGTTGAAGACAGCGCCGGCGGCATGGATCTGTTCGGGCGTTACCTGTCCGTTTGGGTGGCGCTGGCGATCGTGGCCGGCGTGGCACTGGGCCAGCTGGCGCCCTCGATACCCGAGACCCTGTCCCGCTTTGAGTACGCCCAGGTCTCCATCCCCATCGCCATTCTGATCTGGGCCATGATCTTCCCGATGATGGCACAGATTGATTTCAGCGCCATCGTGGGTGTGCGCAAAGAACCCAAAGGCCTGGCCATCACCACCATCGTCAACTGGCTGATCAAACCTTTCACCATGTTTGCCATCGCCTGGTTTTTCCTGATGGTGGTGTTTGAGCCGTTCATCGCACCAGAACTGGCCAGCGAATACCTGGCCGGCGCCATTCTGCTGGGCGCAGCACCCTGCACCGCCATGGTGTTTGTCTGGAGCTACCTGACCAAGGGCGATGCCGCCTACACGCTGGTGCAGGTGTCCCTGAACGACATCATCATGCTGTTCGCCTTTGCGCCCATCGTGGTGTTCCTGCTCGGCATCTCCGACATCCAGGTGCCCTGGGATACCGTCATTCTGTCGGTGGTGCTGTACATCGTGATTCCACTGGTGGCCGGCTACCTGACCCGCCGCACCCTGATTGCCCGCCATGGCGAGCAATGGTACGACGAGGTATTCATGAAGCGGCTTGGGCCGGTGACGCCGGCGGCGCTGATTGTCACTCTGGTATTGCTGTTCGCCTTTCAGGGCGAGGTGATTCTGGAAAACCCGCTGCACATCGCCCTGATTGCGGTGCCACTCATCCTCCAGACCGTGCTGATTTTCGCCATCGCCTACGGCTGGGCAAAAATGTGGAAAGTGCGCCACTGCATCGCCGCGCCCGGCGCCATGATCGGCGCCAGTAACTTCTTCGAATTGGCGGTGGCGGCGGCCATTGCCCTGTTCGGCCTGCAATCCGGCGCGGCCCTGGCCACCGTGGTGGGTGTGCTGGTGGAAGTCCCGCTGATGCTGATGCTGGTGAAGTTCGCCAACAAAACCCGGGGGCATTTCCCGGCCTGATTGAAAGCCGCCCGACGGCCCGCTGGCCCACTGCGTCACAAAACAACCAGAATCATCAGTTTGTTCAAGCCCACCAAAGAACCGAAAAGATAACCTCCCTGCTAACTGGCCCGTCCCGGAGAGTCGACGACTCCCCGGGACGGGCTATTAACCGAAAGACCGCCTCACGACGGCACCCATAATAAAAGCAAACTAGTTCGCAGGAGATAACGAGAATGCTCATTTCAAAGAGAGCCGGGAAACCGGTGCTTCTTCTGTACGGCCTGTTGGCCGTGCTACTGACCTTTGCCCTGGAGGCATCAGCCGCGGGTGGTGACCGGCCAACGGCCGCCAACAGCCTGATGCAGAATGACCGGCTCGAATTAAACAGTTCACTGGCCTCGGCGAACGGCCGGTACGGCCTGTACCTGCAGGGAGACGGCAACCTGGTACTGCGCAACCGCGCCCGCGACGCCGTCTGGTCCAGCGGTACCCATGGTTCCGGGGCAACCCGCCTGACCATGCAGGATGATGGCAATCTGGTGCTGCGCACCCGCAGCGGCAATGCCGTTTGGCGCTCCCGCACTAACGGCTCCCGTGCAAATCGTCTGGTACTCAATAACGATGGCTCACTGGCGATTTATGCGGGCGACACGCCGGTATGGGCGGTGAACGGCGATGGTGAAACCGGCGACCCTGACCCTTACACAACCATCACCTCGCCCGCCAGCGGACTGGAGGTTGCGCCCAACGACGCCGTAACGGTGATCGTGGATGCCTTTGATCCGGAGGGCGTTGAGGTTGCCCGGCTTTGGCTTAACGGTAATTACCATGCCATGACTAACACCGCCCCGTTCGAATTTACCCTCACCAATCTTCCTGAGGGCGAGCACACCCTGATGGTGAGAACCAAAAACCAGAAGGGCGACTCGCTGGATAGCCAGCCGGTGACCATTTCGGTCAAAAACAACCAGCCCTATACGGTCATCACCTCACCATCAAACGGGACGACACTGGCAGCAGGTGAGCGCTTCACCGTTCAAGCCAATGCGTTTGACCCGGATGGCGTCCGGGTGGCGCGCCTGTGGATCAACGGCAACTACCACAGCCTTGACTCCTCCGCTCCCTATGAATTTTCAGTCGACGGTCTGCCCGCGGGCTCCCATTCACTGGTGGTGAGAAGCAAGAACACGAACAGCAGTTTGCTGGACAGTGAGGCCGTTACCATCACGGTTCGCGCGGGCGATTCAGGTGGCGGCGACGGCAATGGCTCAGGCGATGACAATACCGCCGATGGTTCGATTCAGTTGCCGATTGAAGTCCTGGGGCCCGCTGGCACGAGAAAAAGTGTAACTTTCGAGCTTTATGATCCGTCCGCTATCACCCATCTCTATCTGCGCTGTAATGTCTGTGGCTACCACGATATCCGGCTCGACAAAAACACCTCCAAGGTGAAAGCAACAGTTCGGGTGAACGGCGGTGCCGCGATTCCGCTGAAGCACTTCATCGAAAACGGCCGCGTCTATGGCAACAGTGACATCGACATCATTGGCGGCGAAGCGGATTACGGCGGCATTGGCGGTGGCTTTCGCACCGTTCGCATGACTGTGCCCGTAAGCGGGCTGGTCCGAGGCGAAAATACCCTTACCTTTGAACACACAGACGCCGAAGCCCCAAGTATTGGCTTCAGAATTATCGAACTGAACCTGCTGGAAAATGGCAGCCTGTCACGCAAGGTTTTGAACGACAACGAGTTTGTACTGGATGACCCGTCCTACTGGACGCCCCCACGCGCCTCATCCAGCGCTATAGCAGAAGGCCGGGATCTCTGGCATCAGAACAACATTCTCTATGACCCCTGGGTCGATAGCCTGGATGGCCGGGGCAACGGCCGTGGTCCCCTCGATGGGCAGTTGCGGGCCTCGTGCGCGGGGTGTCACGCGACTGACGGTCGTGATCTGCAGTATTTTAACTTCTCAAACCTGTCCATCATCGAAAGGTCCAAATTTCACGGCCTGACCCAGGCCGATGGTGAAAAGATCGCGTCCTATATCCGTAGCCTTGATATTCCGGTCGTGAATCAGGCCAGACCATGGAACCCGGCCTATCAGCCAGGCTCGGGCCTGGACAGTCGCCCCGCTTATGAGTGGGCGGCGGGTGCCGGTGTGGATGCCATTCTGGATGACGACAAGGAGATCGCACCCTACCTCTTCCCGGACGGGACCTCCCTCAACGCTGTGCGCAATGTGGTCGATCGTTACGCGACGCTGAACTTCCGGGAATTGCCGTTGAATATCCCGATGCCGGAGTGGAATCAGTGGCTGCCGATTATCCATCCAGACGACGTGTTTGATACCTCTGACTCAGTGATTCGCTCCGATTACAGAGGCAACAACGTGGGCATGCCGTACTATGAAAAGCTCTACCAGGATGCCGAAAACAATCCCACACCCAGAAACATAGGCAATATCAACACCCGTGTTGCCAGCTGGCTGCGCAGAGGCGGTAACTGTGAAGGCGGTGCTCCCTGGCGAGCCCTGAATGGCAATGTACTTGAATCCACCCGGTTCCCGATGCCTTCCATCAACTGGAATAGCTGTAATGCCATCGAGAACTCCCGGGAGGCCCTTGAGTTTGTCGAAATTGCCAAACGCGGCCTATCCGCCTGGGCTTCCGTTAAAATGTGGGAGGTCGTGCACAGCAATGACCTGGAGCAGGAGTCCATGACGCGAGGCAAGCGTGTCTGCTCGGGTGGTCGTTGCATCGATGCCAGCGAGGCTCGAGGCTGGGTAGTGGATGGCCGCAACGTCTTCGACCGTCCTCCGCACTACACGGGCACCGGCGAAGGCCGACAGTACTTCACGCAAAACTCCATGCTCGGCATTCTGGAAAGCAACAGCTGGTATCACCTGACGATGATCCTGAATCCAGGCTACCGGGAAACCATCCCCGCGCATTATGCCTACACTTACAGTCACGTTGAGCTGTTGCAGCGTTATTCGGGTATCGATCAGGGTTATCGTTTCTGGGCCACCATGATCAAGCAGCGCCAGACACAGACCAACGGCAAGTACGGTATTGAGAACGGCCTCGACTTACGTACCGCACAACCCTACGTCTACTATGGCACGGCCAGAAACAGGACCAATACCGACACTCAATCCAGCGTTGGTCAACCGCTGTGGGGCCGGCTGGCTCAGGCGATGATCGAAGACTTCGTTGCAGACGCCAACAATGCGACAGCGCGGGACTGGGCCAATGCAAACCAGAACCGCAAGGTGCAGGACAGAAACAGCACCAATTTCTCATCCTGTAGCGGCACTTGCGTCTTTGATCTGGGCGAGTACCAGGGCCGGAACACCTACCGGGTGATTCCGGAGTTGCGCAAAATCGGCGTGGCGGATAGCGCCATCAACGATCTGATTAACTGGGGCGAAAAAACCTGGCCCAGAGGCCCCTGGCATCGTGTCCGCTAGGATGGACTGACGGCCTTTGTCGACAACAGCGGGCCGGGTAAAACAGCGCTTTTACCCGGCACTCCGTTCCCCCTACTTCGCAACCCCGCGAAACGCCACGGATGGTGTTTCATAAGGGCACGCATTCAAATATCCGCTTAGATTAAGCTCCGTATTGTCCCTGGCCTGGGCAGGGCTGGCTCCGACCAGTTCCCGATAGGTGCGGGAGAACTGGGAATAGTCGCTGAACCCGGCGGCCAGTGCGGCTTCCGTGAGCGGTACGCTCTGCGTCAAGTTGGCGGCGGTGACAAAAATCCGGTGCCACAGGCGAAACCGGCGCATCGAACAACCTGTTGTCTTCTTGAACAGCTGTGTCAGATGCGGGGCCGAAAGCCCCACTTCCCGGGCTATCCACGCCACGGAAACGTTGCGCTCGTAATTCCCTTTCAAAAGCTGAACGGCCTTAACGATACGTGGATCCGGCGGTTGGACCACCCGTGAGGGATGGGACAACCACTCTTCTACAATCTGGCTGGCGGTCCCCAGCGACGGACGCTGAAAGCGCAGCATATTAGCAAACGCCACAACATCTTCCTTTCCGGCGATACCATGAAATACAGGTTGCTGACCCAGATGCGCAAGGGCGTGCATGCGACGCTGCAGGCGCTCAAGATCCGTGCCGAAATCATCCAGAAAAAAGAGGGCGACATTGGCCCCATGGGTATCGAACTCCAGCTGCGAGCCGGGAGGAACCAGGAAACTAAGGCCCACAAGCCGCGCCCCATCCACCGGATCACACACCTCCAGTTCATCTTCCAGCGACACCAGAAGGGTGGCGGATGCACTGGTCCGCCGGAACCGGCGCTCCAGGCGCCCGACATAGACACCGCGTTCGCCAGTTGCATAAATGGTGGCTTTCTTGGTCATGGCTTTCCAGATGACGAAGGAACAAATCTATTGCCAAATTTAACACGATGTTACATTTAATTTGTTGACGTAGCTCTCCCTGCTATCGTCCGGACCAATTATTGACAACCCAAGGCGGCACTGGGATGTACCACCTAAGCCGGGGGAGTAAGCCATTGATTTTTCGAGCCGGGCAATCGCTCTAACCGCGGACTGGCGTCCGCCCATACCGGCAACCTGTTCCGCGCCGGGCGAGCCTGCTAATATCCGTTCCGCACTCACCTCTGATTGAACGGAACGAACTGCCCCCTATGGATTTTTTCCAAGCCTTTTTCCTGGGCCTGCTTCAGGGACTGACCGAATTTCTACCCATCTCCAGCTCCGGCCACCTGATTCTGGTGCCAGCCTTTTTTGACTGGGCAGATCAGGGCGTTGGTTTTGACCTGGCGGTACACATCGGCACCCTGCTGGCGGTGGTGCTGTACTTCCGCAAAGACGTTTTTGCCATCACCCGCGATGGCCTGCTCTCTCTGGGTAAACGCCGGATGATTGGCCAGGGCAACCTGGCCTGGTTTCTGGTGATCGGCACCATCCCCGCCGGCCTTGCAGGGCTGGCGTTGCTGGACATGATCGATAATGAATTGCGGGCGGTGGAGGTGATGTTCTTCACCACGCTGATTTTCGGTTTGCTGCTGGGTTGGGCCGATTGGCGCCCCAACAAGGGACGATCCATGGACTCCCTGACCTGGAAAGACGCCGTCATCGTGGGCTGCGCTCAGGCGCTGGCGTTGATCCCCGGCACCTCCCGTTCCGGTGTGACTATTACCGCTGGACTGTTTCTGGGCCTGTCCCGGGAGGCCGCATCACGGTTTTCGTTCCTGTTGGCCATTCCGATCATTGTTCTGGCGGGGTCGGTCAAACTTCTTGAAGTGGCTACGTCTGGCGTTATCGTGGACTGGAGCGGATTTCTGGTGGGCGGCGTTACCTCGTTCCTGATGGCTATTACCGCAATCCACTTCTTCCTGAAGTGGCTCAACACCATCGGCATGTGGCCTTACGTAATCTACCGGATCATTCTGGCAGCCGTAATCTATGCCGTTCTGATGTAACCGGTTTCAGTACACACCGTTTTGATCGGGTTCAGGTGAACAGAATCCTGAGCCCGATCAGTACAATCACCACGCCCCCAACAAACTCCGCCTTGCCCTCAAGAAACGTACCGCTCCGGCTTCCAATATAAACCCCGGCGACACTGAACATCAGGGTGGTCACACCAATGATCAGGCATGCCAGCAAGGGCGCAACGTCCAGCAACGTGAGAGCGAATCCGGCGGCCATGGCATCAATGCTGGTGGCAATGGCGAGCATCAACATAACGCGCTGGGTGATGATGGCGATGTCTTCCTCTACCCCCTCTGCGAACGCCTCATAAATCATCTTGCCACCAATGAGCGTCAGCAGGAGGAAGGCAACCCATGGGGCATAGGCCTCCACCCAGCCCAGCACGCCTTTACCACCCAGGTAGCCAATCAGTGGCATCAGGCCCTGAAACACCCCGAAATACAGCCCGGCCATCAAAGCCAGCGAACCGGTTTTTCTCGTGTGCTTGGAACCAAGACCAATCGACACAGCGAAAGCGTCCATGCTCAGTGCCACCGCCAGCACCAATACTTCAATCATGCATCTAAATCTCTGGTTATGACATCGGGCGCCATTCTATCAGCAGGCTTCCAAAGGCGCATAGGCCAGCACCAGCCACTTGGCGCCCTCATCGAAATTCACCTGCACCCGGGTATGGTGCCCGGTGCCTTCGGAGTTCATCACAATGCCCTCGCCAAATTTGGGATGGCGCACGCGCTGACCGAGACTGAAGCCGGACTGCTGGGCCGAATCCTGGCTGAACATGCTTTCATTGGGGCGACCCACCATGGCCGGGCGGGTGACCGTGTTGCGTAACCGGACTTCCTGCAGGCAATCCGCGGGGATCTCCCGCACAAAACGCGACAGCGCATGAAACTTTTCCTGGCCATACAGACGGCGGGATTCGGCGTAAGTAAGCACCAGCTTTTTCATGGCCCGGGTGATGCCCACATAAGCCAGGCGGCGCTCTTCTTCCATCCGACCCGGCTCTTCCAGCGACATGCTGTGGGGGAACAAACCTTCCTCGACTCCGGCCAGAAACACCAGCGGGAACTCCAGGCCCTTGGCCGAGTGCAGGGTCATCAATTGCACGCTGTCTTCGTGATCGCCGGCCTGGGATTCGCCGGCATCCAGCGCCGCCTGGGCGATGAACTCAGACAACGCATCCACGCCGTCTTCCACCTCGAAATCCGACAGCGCATTCACCAGTTCTTCCAGGTTCTCTACCCTCGCCTGGCCTTTCTCGCCTTTTTCGCTGGCGTGGTAATCCTTCAGGCCGCTGTTTTCGATGGCCTGCTTCATCAGGCCTTGCAGCGAGGCGTCACCCACCATGGCCGATAACTCGTTGATGATCTCCATAAACGACTGCAGTCCGGTTTTGGCCCGGCCTTTGACTTGCCCGGCCGCCAGCATCCGTTCGGCAGACTCCCACAGGGAAATGCCCTGTTCGGTAGCGTACGCCCGCAGCTCGGCCAGGCTTTTGGCGCCAATGCCCCGGGTCGGAATATTCACCACCCGCTCAAAAGCGGCGTCGTCCCGGTGGTATTGCACCAGCCGCAAATAGGCCAACGCATTGCGGATTTCCTGGCGGTCGTAAAAACGCAGGCCGCCATAAACACGGTAAGGAATACCCTGGCGCATCAGGGATTCTTCCAACACCCGGGACTGGGCATTGGAACGGTACAGAATCGCCGACTCACTGCGCAGGTTGCCGTCATTAACCCAGGCGGTAATGGAATCGGCGATGTAGTTGGCTTCGTCCTGCTCATTGAATGCTGCGTACAGGCTGATGGGCTCGCCATCCGGGCCGTCGGTCCACAGCTCTTTGCCTAAACGGCCCTGGTTGTTGGCGATCACCGAGTTGGCGGCTTTCAGGATCATCTGGGTGGAGCGATAGTTTTGCTCCAGCCTGACCAGCCGGGCGTTGGGAAAGTCCCGCTGGTACTGCTGAATGTTTTCGATCTTGGCGCCGCGCCAGCCGTAGATGGACTGGTCGTCGTCGCCCACCACCGTCAGCGGCACCCGATTGCTGGCCAACACCTGCAACCAGGCATATTGAATGGTGTTGGTGTCCTGGAACTCGTCCACCAGAATGTGCTGGAAGCGCTGCTGATAGTGTTTCAGCAATTCCGGCCGATGCAGCCACAACTCGTGAGACCGCAGCAGCAGTTCACCGAAGTCCACCAGCCCGCCCTGCTGACAGAGTTTCTCGTACTGACGGTAGATTTTGATCATGGTGCTGGTGAAGTGATCGCCCGGGTTCTCCTGGATGTGGTCCGCCCGCAAGCCTTCGTCTTTCTGACTGTTGATAAACCACTGGGCCTGCTTGGGCGGCCACTGGCTTTCATCAATCTGGAACTCCCGCATCACCCGTTTGACCATGCGCAACTGGTCGTCACTGTCCAGAACCTGAAAATTCTCCGGCAGGCCGGCGTCTTTCCAGTGGGCGCGCAGCAGGCGGTGGGCAATGCCGTGAAAGGTACCGAACCACAACCCCCGGGAGGGGATGCTCATCATCTCCTCGATGCGGTAACGCATCTCCTTGGCGGCCTTGTTGGTAAAGGTGACCGCCAGGATGCCGGTGGGCGGCACCCGGTCTACCGTCATCAGCCAGGCAATCCGGTGCACCAGCACCCGGGTTTTGCCACTGCCGGCACCAGCCAGCACCAGCAGGTGGTCGTTCTGGGCGGTCACAGCCTCGCGCTGGGCGTCGTTCAGGGGGTCAATAATGTGAGAGACATCCATGGGGATCGGCTTCATTCACTGGTTAAATTTACAGGCATTGTATCAGGCCTGATCCTGTTCGTCCTTGGTGCAGAGTTGCTACCCATATACGGGTATTTCCCTCAGAAATCTTGCGACTACGCTTAAAGAGAGTGGCATCGTCGCCGATACACCCCCTTAACACACTGACACATTAATTTCGTGTCAGACGTTCAAAAAACAACCTAGAATGCCGCCAGATTTAAGACAAAGGTCTGACGGACAGGGACTGACAACATGCTTTCAGCACTGAAGATTTCTCACAAACTGGCACTGCTGGTAGTGGTTGCGGTAGCCGCTTTTGTGGTCAGCCAGGCCTTTTCCATCGTCACTGAACGCAACAACTCTGAGCGTCTCAGTGAAGTTCGTGATCAGCTCTACCCATCTCTGGAGCTGTCTACCATCAATCGCGGCCTGCTGCAGTTGATCGAAAACCAGATCAGCAGCGCAGTAACCACGGGCGATGATCAGCAACTCGAGACCACCCGCGAACAACGGGATGAAATATCCGGAAATCTGCGGAAAATATCGGCGCTGAATCCCAGTCTGAAACCGCAAGCTGAACAACTGAGAGCTGACCTGGAAACCTATTACGGCAATGCGACACGCATGGCCACTTCGATCATTGAAGGCACCGCGGATTTCAGCCGTATCGGTCAGGATGCCTCCGCCAACGCGGCCAGGCTTGAGCAGTTGCGAACCGATCTGGACAACATGCGCAACAGCATGGAAGCCCAGTTGACCCGGGCCATCGACGATACCATCACCGCCTCCAGCGATGCCGGCGCGGTCTCTCTGGGTATTCTGGTGGTGGCGCTGGCGGTGCTTGTTGCCCTGAGCCTGATCATCGGGAAATCGATCTCCCGCAGCCTGCAACAGATCATCAGCTCACTGCGAAACATGGCGTCAGGTGAAGGCGACCTGACCTCACGCATTGCCTACGATGGCAAAGACGAATTGCGCGAACTGGTCACCCAGTTCAACCTGTTTGTTGAAAAACTGCACACATCCTTCGGCACCATTCAACACGACATCGGTGAGCTGAACGACGTTGCCTCCCACCTTGCCGGCACCAGCAAAACCAATCTTCAGCGCATCAGCCAGCAGGCACAGGCCATTTCCTCAACCCGGAACTCGGTGGAAGAACTGGTCAAAAGTGTGGAAGAAGTGGCCGGCTTTGCCTCGTCTGCGTCAGACCAGACCCAGGATGCCGCGAAATTTGCGACCACGGGCCAGCAAAAGGTCAATGACAATATCAACACCATCCAGAAACTGATGGCCGAGATCGAGAAGACCGCCGGCCTGGTTAATCAGTTTGACGACTTCTCTGTCCGGGTCGGTGGCCTTCTGGACACCATCCAGACCGTGGCTGAGCAAACCAATCTGCTGGCCCTGAACGCCGCCATCGAAGCCGCCCGCGCCGGCGAGCATGGCCGGGGCTTTGCAGTGGTGGCCGACGAGGTACGCGGGCTGGCCGTGCGCACCCACAAATCCACTGAAGAAATTCAACAGGTGATCTCTGAGCTGTCCAAACTCTCAGGCGATGCCGTCAAGTCCATGCAGGGCAGCGTCGGCATGGCTCGCCAGGGCGTAGAGGCCACCACTGAGTCCGGTGAAGTACTGAGCAAAATTCTGGACAGCGTTCAGCAGATCAGCGAACTGAACGAACAAATTGCAGCTGCCACCTACGAGCAGAGCACCACATTCGGAGAAGTCACCGGTCATATGGGCGATATGCATCGCAACGCCGAGGCCGTGATGGAAAGTACCGATGAGCTGGACACCGTAAGCCGCAAAATCCAGGACGTCAGTAATGGATTGCAGAGTGTCGCTGGCCAGTTCCGCGTTTAATGCATCACTAAAGACTAGGATATTCCTGATGAAAAAATTATTCTCCGTCGCGCCTCTGGCGCTGGCGATCGCTGCAACACCCGCCCTGGCGCAACAAAGCACCGAAGAAACGCTTGAGCGCATGCAGCAGCAGCTGAACTCCATGCAGCAGCAAGTAAACTCCGCTCGCAATACCGGCGTTCGTTTTAACGGCTTTTTCAGCACCGGTTATGCCCGTGGCAGTAACGATGCAGGATACGCCGGCATCACCGACGAATCCGAAGTAAACGACCTGAGCCTGTTCGCCCTGCAAGGCACCTTCGATGTTTCACAGAAGAGCCAGATTGTGATGCAGCTGGTTGGCCGCGGCGCCGATGACTGGGAACCGGAAGTTGAATGGGCCTATCTGAGCCATCGCCCGACCAACAACCTGCAACTGCGTGCAGGCAAGATGCGCATTCCGTTCTTCATGTACTCGGATTCGCTTGAAGTCGGCTACGCCCAGCCCTGGGCACGTCCGCCCCAGAGCGTGTATGGCCCGATTGCGGTGACCAGCTACGTGGGCGCCGATGCCAGTTACAACTGGAACTTCGACAACTCCTCATTGAACGCCAACTTTTTCACCGGCTTTACCGATGAAGACGGTAATTCCGGTGATGTTCAACTGCGTAACATTGCCGGCCTGAACCTGACCTGGACCGATTATGTCTGGACAGTCCGTGGTGTGGCCGCGACCGCTGAAGCCGATATTGATGCGACTCGTCTCGCTGCCCTTGTCCCGCCGAACGTTACCGTGGACTCTCAACTCGCCGACGGCGACCGCGGCAACTTCTATGGTCTGGGCGCCAGCTATGACGACGGCAGCTGGCAGATCATCGGTGAAGTCACGCGGGTAGAAGTCGATGGCAAATTCGCCGACACCGACTCCGCCTACCTGTCCGTTGGCCACCGTTTCGGCAGCTGGACGCCTTACATCGCCACTGGCTGGACAGAGAGCAAGGACGACAACGAGCGCACCGGCGCCTTTATTCCCGGCGCAGTGCCTGAGTCGATTCTTAACTACCAGCGCAATGAGTACAGCGTCGGTACCCGTTGGGACATCACCCCGGGCGTTGCTATCAAGGCAGACATCACCCATGTGCGCGGCCTGCAGAAAGGCTTCGGCAATCTCAACACCGCCTACATGCTGAGCAGCAACACCGACAGCACCAACGTTTACACCCTGAAACTCGACTCGGCATTCTAAGGAGGCCCCATGAAAAAGCTAAGCCTGATGTTTGCGGCCAGCTTGCTGGCAAGCCCCCTGGCCCTGGCCGAGGTTGTGGTGATTGGCCACCCCGGTGGCCCCGACAGCATTGCTGCCAACGAGGTTCGGGACCTGTACCTGAACCGCAGCAAAGCCTTGCCCGATGGCCAGAACGCCAAACCGTTCGAGCTGCCGGAAGGCAACGCCACCCGTGCCGAGTTCCATGACAAGGTCACCGGCCGTAACGATGCCCAGCTGAAAGCCTTCTGGTCTCAGCAGGTGTTCACCGGCCGTGGCCAGCCACCTGAAGAAGCAGGCAATTCTGCAGCCGTGAAGGCTCAGGTGGCCTCTACGCCAGGCGGCATTGGCTACATCGACTCCGCCGATGTGGACGACAGCGTCAAGGTCATCCTGACCCCCTGATCGCGACTGTAAATGCAAAAAGGCGAGCCTCGGCTCGCCTTTTTGCATGATGGACCAGCGCTTCAGAAGCCTCGCGGCACCGCTTGCGCTTCCACAAACTCGAACAAGCCTTCCAGGCCACCTTCCCGGCCAATACCGGACGCTTTCATGCCACCAAACGGCGCTTCCGGCGTTGGGCCCGTGCCGGTGTTCCAGCCAACGTGACCAAAGCGCAGGCCACCCGCCACTCGTTGCGCGCGCGCGGCGTCCGCAGTGAACACGTAAGAGGCCAAACCAAACTCCGTGTCGTTGCCGGCCTCAATGACTTCTTCCTCGCCGCGGAACAGCGCCATCGGCACCAGCGGGCCAAAGGTCTCTTCCCGATAGCAGGCCATCTCCCGGTCGACGCCCATCACCACCGTGGGCGGGAAGAACAAGCCGTTGCCCAGCTCTTCCGGCTTCTTGCCGGCGACCAGGGTTGCACCGTTGGCCAAGGCGTCTTCCAGGTGACGTTTAACCTTGTCAAAGCCCGCCTGATTGACCAATGGACCAATATCAACACCCTCATTCATGCCGTCGCCGACCGTCATGCGGTTGACCCGCTCGGCCAGCTTCTGGCCAAAGGACTCCGCCACCTTCTCATGAACAAAAATCCGGTTGGCGCACACACAGGTCTGCCCGCCGCCCCGGAATTTGTTGGCAATGAGGTTATCCGCTGCAGCATCCAGATCAGCATCGTCAAACACGATGAACGGCGCGTTACCGCCCAGCTCCAGCGCCAGTTTTTTCACCTGCTCGGCGGTATCCAGAATCAACCTGCGCCCCACTTCGGTGGAGCCGGTAAAGCTGAGCATGGGTACGTCTTTATGCTCACACAGCACCTTGCCGATCATGCTGGCTTTGCCCATCACCAGGTTGACCATACCATCCGGCAGATCGAGCTTATCCATCACCGAGAATAGCGCCACCATGGTTAACGGCGTCTCGCTGGCGGGTTTGATCACTGATGGGCAGCCGGCAGCCAGCGCGGCCGAAAGTTTTTTGGCGATCATCCCGATCGGGAAGTTCCAGGGCACAATCAGGCCAACCACGCCTATCGGGCGATAGTGAACCGTCCAGGTGCAATCCTTCGGCTTTTCGGCAAGTGTGTGAGCATCGAGCGCGTTGATGTGTTTGGCGCAGTAGTCAAAGAAGCCGGCGGCGTATTCCACTTCACCTTCTGCTTCTTTGAGTGGTTTGCCGTGTTCCATGCACAGAATCCGGCCAATCTCTTCCCGGTTTTCTCTCAGGCCATCACGAATGTCCTCAAGCCACTTGCGCCGGGTTTCAATGGGCCAGGGGCTGGTCAGCCTGAGTGCAGACTTGCCGGCCTCAACCGCCGCCAGCACTTCGTCTTCCGGCATAGATGCCACCTTGGCCAGGGTTTCTCCGGTGGCCGGGTTGAACACGTCAAACGTGTTGCCGCCGGTGTTATCGATCCAGCGACCGCCGATATAGCCTGTGAGGTTGTCCAGTAATGGTGACTCGATCATTTCGGCTCCTCTTCTGTGCCTTTTGACGCGCCCCGGTGCAGGACGCTTGTCTTAGTCGTCAACGTCTTTCATAGTGGATCCTGAGCGCCAGCCTGTAAAGTCATGGCTGGTTTTGACCCTGAACGATCACTGCCTATACTCGGGAGAGATATTCCTGGGCCCCCAAGGAGGCTGTTCAATGAAAGCATTTTTTCATCCCATGCAGGATCTGCATATTCCCAAAACGTATTTCACCCGGGGCCAGATGCGCCAGCCCCAAGAGGTGCCAGACCGTACCAGCCAGATGCTGGAAGGCCTGAAAGCGATGGGAATCCCGGTTCTGGAACCGGCCGACCAGGGGGCGGCTCCGATTTCCAAAGTGCACGATCTGGGCTATCTCCGATTCCTGGAGTCTGCCCACCGCCGTTGGATGGAAATGGAAGACTGGGGCGACGAGGTGATGTCCAACATCTTTGTGCGCTCACCCAATGCCATGCGCGGCATACTGGCCGAGGCCGCTTGCTACCTGGCCGACGGCAGCTGCCCGATTGGCGAAAACACCTACAAAGCCGCCTACTGGTCAGCCCAGACCGCCCTCGGTGCCGCCGACGCGCTGATGGCCGGGGAACGCACCGCCTATGCCGTTTGTCGCCCGCCCGGCCACCACGCCCGCAAAGATGCCGCCGGTGGTTTCTGCTACCTGAATAACGCAGCCATCGCCGCCGAGCACATGAAGAGCCGATTCCCTCGCACCGTGATTCTCGACACCGATATGCACCACGGCCAGGGCATTCAGGAAATTTTCTACAACCGCAGCGATGTGCTGTACATCTCCATCCACGGCGACCCCACCAACTTCTACCCCGTGGTCAGCGGTTTTGAAGACGAACGGGGTGAAGGCGAAGGTTACGGCTACAACATCAACCTGCCCATGCCCCACGGCTCCAGCGAAGATGATTTCTTCGACAAGCTGGAAGAGGCACTGGCCGCCATCCGCCTGTATCAGCCGGATGTACTGGTTCTGCCGCTCGGCTTTGATATCTACAAGGACGACCCACAGGCCAAGGTGTCGGTATCGTCCGAGGGCTTCTGCCGGCTCAGCACCCACATTCGTCAGCTGGGGCTGCCGACGCTGGTGGTGCAGGAAGGCGGGTACGATCTGGACACCCTCAGCGAGAATGTCCAGCAGTTTTTCAAGGGGCTGGGGGCCTGACCGACACTAACTCGTCGGGAGTTGCATGAAAGGCCTGTTGCTATCGACTGTGAACGCTTCACGATGGCACAGGCTCTTCACTGGAGGGCATATGACAAACGGGGGCCTATTCCTACTTCAAGGTCCGCCAACGCTTCCCGGTCAAATTTGACGAGCATGTTATTGCCGCGATAACTACCATTAATCTCTACCTCTTCGGTACTTGTTAAAACTCTGCAAACACATACCGAACATAAAAACTATAAATGCTTCGCCCACCAAACTTTCTGAGTACAGCAACTCACACACTAACAATTCATATATCGAATAGCAGCCCACCAATGCGCCAAAAACCATTATAAAAACTGGCGAATAAACAGAAAGAAAACGATTCATCTAAAATTCAACCCTACATTTACCTAGTTTTATTGCAATACATGCTAATCGACTAAAAATGCTTTTATTACAGAACCCTTATAAAAATAGTGACACGCCAACCTACTTCTTTCGCTTTCTTTTACGATTTTCCTCAACCGAAGCGAATACAAGAACTCCAATCACGATTATTACAATGACAAGTCCCAACTCATCGGGAAAAAGAGCTCTACCCAACAAGATAACAACCACATACAACAGGGAAAGCCCTCCAACCCCTTAAATAAACAGCTTAGCTTTTCTATTCATAGCACCTAGTCACACTCCAAGCGAAACCTCTCTTTGAAAAATCTCCTATGTAATCTTTCGGCAACAAAGATCCAGCTAGCTGAGCAGAACCCTCCGGAAGAGGGTGCAGGTAGTTTTCTGGCTCAGGCGGCCGTTACCATCGTAGGTGTAGCTGGTATTGCCTAAGCTCTGTAACTGGTCGCCCAGGTTGTAGCTGGCGGCAACACCTGAGACGCCTCGCCCGGTGCTGGTGGCCAGGGTGCGATTGCCGTTGGCGTCGTACTGGTACTGTTCCACCAACTGGCTGTTTTTGGTCACCTCGGTCAGGCGATAGCGATCATCGTACTCATACCCGTACTGGTTGACGGTGCCATCCGGCAGGGTTTCGGTTTTGCCAACGATCTGGCCGACGCTGTTGTAGGTCAGTTCGTAGTCGAAGGCCGCAGCCTGATTCAGCTCGGTGCTGACAACGGTGACTTCCCCGTGGCCGTTGTAGCCAAACGTCCGGTTCAGGGTGCCATCGTCCAGGCTGACCGGCAGGCCGTGATCGGCGTGGCGACCGATGGCGAAGCCGTGGATGCCGGTTAACAGGCCGTCCCGATCATAGGTCAGGTTGGTACTGTCACCGGCATAGGTGATCTGGCTGACCTGGAAGTTTGTGTTGTGCCCCTACTGGATGCCCTCGTTGAGTTCACCCTGATACCAGGTTTCCTTCAGCAGGCTGCCATCCCAGGTGTAGGACAGGGCTTCAATGCCTTCGCTGACCTGGCTGAGCTGGTCACCGTGGTGATAGTCGTAGAGGATCGACCCTTCCGGCGTGTCGGTTCGGGTTCGCTAGTTTTACTCGGGAATGACGACCACCATTTCAGCCTCTCTTTTACTCGGATAGAAAGGCGCCTTCTCCTCTTTCAGACCGTAAAAAAGAGTCCCATGAATGCCCTCAAGAGCTTTCTTATTTTGCCTATTCTCCCAAAGCTTATTCAAGATTTTCAAAGCGCGAATTTCGCCGACACGCTCGAAGAAATCCTCCACAAATTCAACATCCTGCCCATGAGGAAAAATCTCAAAGAAAAAATCATCACTTATTGAGAAGACATCATATGTACAGTTAATCGCATCATCAATTACTTGAATGTTTTTCATCCTCTCACCTTCCCTCCGGGGTGTACATTTATGTGTTTGCCTTTTTTTCCTCCCTTGCCGGGGCTTTGAACATCCCAGTGTTCCCCACCATGAGCTGCCTTTCCCCCTGTTGGGCACCAAACATTACCCTTATTATCCAACCAACCAGAGCCTGAGCCGTTTGGATTTGGAACCCATTTTTCCCCATTTTTTGGATCTGTAAACCCATCAGCCGCTCCTGGCTTCCCAGGCGCTTTGGGGCCATCTGGATCGTAAGCATTATCCGGAGCCTTATTGTTGTACCAACTCCAGCCTACATAACTCGCTACTGCACCAACACCAAAACCAATTATGCCCCCTACGACTGCGCCAGGTGGCCCACCTACAGCAAAACCTATTGATGCTCCTGGGGCAATTGTGGCAGCGTTCAATCCACGAGGATCAATCCAGTTGACCGGATCACTCAGTACATACCCATAAAGATTCGTATCCCCACCCTCAAAACCAATCGGATCCCGCGCCGTCCAGCGTCCGGTTGTGGGGTCGTAATCCCGATACCCAAACCGAACAAGACCAGTATCCGCATCGTTCAGACCACCGGCAAATCCGAACGGAATCTCAAAGCCGGGATTGCTGTCATTGATCACATTGCCATAGGCATCGTATTCGATGGCTTTAACCACTTGCCCAGCGCTGTCAGTAATCGCCCTCGGACTACCCAACTGATCCGTCAGCAGGTAATAGGTCTCGCCATTCTCGGTAAAGCTTGTCGGAGCATGGCCCAGCGTGTAGTTGAAACGCTGCTTCAGGTTGCCATCGCCATCATAGGTCGCCAGCAGCGTGGTCTTGTCCTGCCACAGGTAGCGTTCCACCACTTGCCCATCTTTAACCTTGGCGACCCGGTTGCCCAGGGCATTGTGACGGTACTTGATGGTGTGGTCCGGGGTCTGTACCTGCTTGAGCCGGCTCTGGCTGTCGTAATCGTAGGTGGTGACATCGGTACCGGTGGTCTTCTGGCTCAGGCGACCGTTGCCATCGTAGGTGTAGCTGGTGTTGCCCTGGCTTTGCAACTGGTCACCCAGGTTGTAGCTGGCCGTTTTGCCGGATACGCCCCGTTCGGCGCTGGTAGCCAGGATGCGGTTGCCGTTGGCGTCGTACTGGTACTGCTCCACTAACTGGCTGTTTTTGGTCACCTCGGTCAGGCGATAGCGATCATCGTACTCATACCCGTACTGGTTGACGGTGCCATCCGGCAGGGTTTCGGTTTTGCCAACGATCTGGCCAACGTTGTTGTAGGTCAGTTCGTAGTCAAAGGCCGCAGCCTGATTCAGCTCGGTGCGGACAACGGTGACTTCCCCGTAGCCGTTGTAGCCAAACGTCCGGTTCAGGGTGCCGTCGTCCAGACTGACCGGCAGGCCATGATCCGCGTGGCGACCGATGGCGAAGCCGTGGATGCCGGTTAACAGGCCGTCCCGGTCATAGGTCAGGTTGGTACTGTCACCGGCGTAGGTGATCTGGCTAACCTGGAAGTTTGTGTTGTGCTCGTACTGGATGCCTTCGTTGAGTTCGCCCTGATACCAGGCTTCTTTCAGCAGGCGACCATCCCAGGTGTAGGAAAGGGTTTCACTGCCTTCGCTGACCTGGCTGAGCTGGTCGCCATGGTGATAGTCGTAGAGGATTGCCCCTTCCGGCGTATCGGTCCGGGTCACGCGGCTCTGGGTGTAAGTGTGTTCCAGACGTTGCCCGGATGGCAGCTCAATGGCGGTTAGGCGGCGGTCACGGTCGTACTCGTATTGGGTCGATTCACCCAGCGGGGTGGTTTCCGAGGTGACCCGGTTGATGCCGTTGAACGTGTTGTCGTGATCGGCCGGAGTTGGCACAACGAGTGTGGTTCGGTTGCCATTCTCATCGTACTCACTGAGCGTGGCATGGCCATCCGGGTAGGTGACCTTGGTTACACGGCCAAGCAGATCGTACTCGTAAAGTGTTTGCTTGCCATCAGCGGCCGTGATCGCCGTTACCTGGCCGCGGCCTTCGCTGTCATAGCTGTAGGTCGTGCTCCGGTCGCCCACGGTTTGTTCAACAAGGCGGCCCCGCTGGTCGTAGTCAAAGACGGTGTCCAGCATTCCGGCTACCGAGACGCCCTGGGTGAGCAGGGTGTCCGGGTCCACCACTTCGGCGACTACACGGCCTTCGGCGGAGGTCTGGGTCAGTGTGCCGGCACGGGCATCCACCTCTGTCGTACTGACATCACCGTTTACATCGGTGGTGATGTTATAGCGGGTGGTGTCCGCACCGTTCTGGCCATACGTCTTCGTCATGGTTGTGGTGCTGGCGAGGCCGCTGGGCTGGGTGATGGTGATAGCGCTGGGGATTTCTTGCAGGGTTTTGGGGTCCAGCACCTTGTCCACCACGGTGGTGACACCGCCGTATAGAGTGGTTTGCTGGAGCTGGTCGGCCCTCAGAATATCCACCAGGGTGGTCCCATTCTTATAGGTGATTTCCTTGCGGACATCACCATTCTCCAGCACTCGGCGAACGGTCTGGTACTGATTACCCTCCGCGGTGGTGTATCCATAGCGGTTGTGGCCGATACCTACCCGGGTATCGAAGAAGTCCCACTGGCCACCTTCGGGGTCTCGGGTTTGGTAGACACGACCGTTTTCATCGAATTCATGGGGGTAGCTGTAACCGTTGGGATCAACCTTTTCGGTCAGCAGGCCGCCAGCCTGATAGAAGAACTGGTAGTCGCTACCGTCTTCGTAGGCCAGGGCACTGAGGTTATTCTGCTCATTGACAGTCAGTTCGGTCACCTGGCCGTCCGGTGCCACAATCCGCTGCGGCTTGTCTTCGGCATTTCGCTCAATGGATATGATGTTGCCGAAATGGTCGGTAATTTCGTTGAGCTTGCCGTTTTCGTTGTAGGCGAACTCCACCAGGGTTTTACCGCTATCCAGGTCTATGGTGGCAATATGCTTACCATTGCTGTCGAAGCGATAGGGCATGCGGGATGCAGAGGAGGCGTCCCGGACACAGCGAACATTGTATGCATCATTTTTGCTGAAACGTTCGCTGTTGAAGCTCGCACTCTCGATTGCCCAGGCCTGGTCATCATTCTGGAAGTTCGTGGTGGAACTCCAATAGGGTTTCCGGAAGCTCGCCTGAGGATCCCAGTATTCCCCATCTGGGAAAATTAACTGTGTCTGGTTCTCGAAGATGTTATTCGGGAGAACATAGAGCAGTTCATTAATGTTGGGCAGTCGCCAGTCTTCAAACCCAGCGAAGTTCGAGGCTTCGCAATGCTGGATACTGGCCTGCCAGTTCAACTTGAGACTGGCGTTTTCAGATGAGTCCTGCCACATCAGCCCATTTTCCTGGTCCACCACCACCTGTTGGCTAACGTCCCGCTTCAAACCCTCAACATAGCGCTCGTCGATGGATTCACCGCGAACACACATAACAGGTTTGAGACGTTCATCGGGGTTTGCCGAGCTTTCACGCCATAGTTCTCTGGCTTGGGTCAGGCTGTAAATAGCAGGCCCAACGTTGGCTCCTGATTTTTCAATGGTATAGCCCACCTCTTTGGCCGTGGGCAGGCGCCAGCCAGTTCCCGGGCCTACGTCCGTCTCGCAGTACTCCTGCGCCTCCGCTTTACTTCGGGTTTCATACAGCCGGTCAACAAACTGCCATTCCAGACCCGTCACTTTGTCTACCAGGCTGCCCTCGTCATTTACGGTGTAGTCAATACTGCTACCACCGCTCTGGTAGTAACCATCATCGCCCTCGATCAGGCTGTAGGTAAGACCAGTCTTGAGAACCAGAGACTGAGTTTCAACATTGACCACGCCGCCATTGCCAAGATAAACCTTCCCTGCGGGGTCAAACTCGTGAACATTGCTGAGTGACCAGCCGTTCGCCAACTGACGGTCAAAGCTGTTCTTGAACGACACACCCCGACGTTGCCAACTGGTATAGTTCTGGCGGCCCGGAACCTGCGTTACGCTGTCACCTGTAGTGGCCCACGCCACCGGGAACGCGGAAAGCTCACGGCCCTCTTCCGCCGCATTGCCGGAGCTCAGATAAAGCGCTGGATATTCATACCCAATGGATACACGACCACTGACCATACCTTCAGGCCGCTCACCATCAACGCTTGTGCCGTCCCAGACAAACTCCACCTCAGTGTTCGCTGCCGGTGCCAGTTCACGCTCGAACACATGGCCGGCCACTTCCAGCTTCACGATCATTCGCTCAAGGGTGGAGGGTATACTACCGCCACTGACCTTGATGTGGGCTTTATGTTTGTAGCCCTCGGTTCTCTGGCTGGAGTAGTGCAGAGTCAGGTCAGTACCCGCAATGGAGATGTCCTCATGGAAGGATTGCTGGTACGGCTTGACATATGACCCCGTGCATTCGAACTCTGTATTTTCTTCCAACAGTTCCACAAGGTCGATATCCAGCAGCGTAGGTGCCTCGTCTTCGCTGGAGCCCCAGTTGTAGTCAACCGGTGTGAAGTGGTTGAAGCTACCCCACCATAGGGTGTCACCCGGCTCGTAGCCCTCCAGACCCAGGGCATCATCCGCTGTATTTCCATCACCATTGAGGTCATCGGCTATGCCATCTCCGGTATAGTCCACACCGTCAATTTTTCCGTCGCCGTTCTGATCCAGAGCCCGGACAACAACGCCATTGGATGACGCGACCCACTTATTGCCAAGCCGATCGAAGTAGCCGATAGGTACAATTTCACCCACCTCAAAACCAAGGAAGTTATCAACAAACATCACAACATCGTTGTCGAACACAACGCTGTCGCTGTAGTGAACGCCGGCGACGTGCAAATCGGTAGCAAATGTGAAGGCGGTTTCCCTGGGCAGTTCGCCCGGCATGGAGGCCGGCGTCTCGAATTCGGTCGCACTCAGCAGGAAATCGTCCAGCTCCCGTGTGCTGCCATCTGCAGAACGTACCGTCGCGGACGTAATACCATTGAATACAACCGTCGCCCTGCGCTCGCCATATTCATCACTGATTAGCGTGGATTGATGAACCTGCGTATCCCCGGAGGTGACATCGATGCGCGTCTGCTTATGGTCACGGGGCAATAACATGACATCGTCAAGATTTGACCACGCGCTAGAGGCTCCGATTGTGCTGCGCTGAACCACCAGATGATCCGATTTCTCATAAACCAGGGTCTGGTGTCCGGCCGGGCCCGCAATCACAAAGCGACCTTCATTATCGGTAAGTGTTGACCCAAGGTCTGGGCGATTCAGGAAGCTGATCTGCACATCCGTTGCCGGATCCCCGTGGCGGTCCTGCGCCAGACCGGTGTAGACCGCCATGGCCAGCGGGTCATAATGCCCGACCGAGGCATTGCCTGGCACATGGGGCAGAAGGCCTGCCGCTGAGGTACCTTCAAGATTGCTGGTGTCGGTGGGCGGCCGCACATGAACATGCAGGCGGTTGGACTGCTTATCACCCAGCCTCGCGACCACCTGCGCATTGCCGGATTGAATAGCACTCAGGCTGCTGCCGTCGATGGCGACCACTGAATACTGGTCCGGGCTGAATTGTGCATAAGGTGTAAAATCAACGGTCTGGCCGCCGTCATAGACGCCTAACAGGCTCAGGCTGGTCTCGTTTCCAGGCACCATGACCAGCGTACGAGGCTCAAGACGGATCTCCTGTAGCCCCTCAACCTGGAACTGTGACTCATCAAGTTCGATCAGGTGAAGGTTGCCACAACCTTGTGCCGCCGAAACATCAACGGTCTGCAATCGGGACGTATCCCAGTTGGCGCCCTGATCAAGCGTTTTGAAAGCGGTCACATAGCCATAGCTTGCAGTGGGCTGCTGTCCGGGGGCGTAATGCCCGGTCGCCACTCCGAAGCCAACAACACCCTCTGCATACGGCGAGCCGTTGTTTTCATCCAGAGCTGGCTGCAGCAGTTGATCCCTATGCCCCCAGGCCGGGCCGTCCGCCCACTCAAAATCCTTAAACCAGTCTTTGTCCTGATACAGCCAGAAGTAAATGCCGCTTACCAGTGCAAGCTCTTCCGAGGGCAGCGTTTGTCGGGTTCCCGATGCCAGCGATTCCGTCTTGATAGGGGTGTTATCACGGTTTTGCTGAATGTAGGGATATGCATCCATGCGCTGCGTAGGCGATCTGCCATCGGCATAATGATCAATCACACGGTTGCCGCTGTGAATGAAATCAGCAAACTCTTGTGCTGCCAGAACCATGTCCGGATCGGCGCCTTCATAGGGTTTGATTCCCCGTGCGGTGCGCTCAGCATTCACAAGGTAGAGGCCCTTCTCCTGCAGATCCATGGCATCCCAGGTGGACTGATCCGGCATTACCAGATACTGGAATACTGAGGGGTCCTGGGAGCGGGCGTAGTTGAAGGCCCGAGCGATATCGTCAACGGTCTCCGCATTATTGCCCCGCCATTCGATGTTCTCCTCGGGGTACGCCGATGTCACATAGGCGTCATCAGCGACGGGTTGAATCGGACAGGTCAGCCATTCCCGGGAGGATTCAACCACAAGATTGAGTTCGGCCGTATCCGAGAGTCCAAGCTCGGTGGTTACGGTCAGCCGAACCAGATACTCTCCAGCCGGAAGTCCGTCTATGTCAGCCAAAGCAGCTTGAGAAATCAACTCCTCTTGCAACACCCACTCATAACTGAGCGTGCCCTCCTCGACAGAGCTACCCGCACCATCCAACGTGATGGGAATGTTCTCGTACATGTAGTGTGTCCCGGGCAGTTGTGCTTCAGGGCCGTGACCGATGCGGATCGTCACCGTTTTGCTGGCCACTTGCCCACTGATCGACTCGACTTCAATGCGATAGGGCCAACTCCCAGCCTGCAAGCCAGACAATGTAACTGCGGCTGAATTGCTGAAGGGTGCCTCAGCATTACCCTCAAACCACCTAAAAGCGGCAACCTCGCCAAATGGCACGTGGCTCTGAGAAGCATCGAGGCTGACAATGTCACCGACTGCTGCCAGTAGGCTCCCTTCTACTTCGATTACAGGGCTGTGCCCTTTGATTTCTAAATCTACAGCTTGCTGATGCGTAAGCCCGTTCGCATAAACGAGTGACAATACAACCTGATGCGGCCCTACCGGCAAACCATCGAGTACCAATGAGGGTCCTTCCGCTAGAAGCTCCCCCGTTTCTGAGGAAAGCCACTGAACAGACTCAACTGAGGGGCCTGAGGCTTCTGGGCCTGCGTTCAGGGTTACAGAATCTCCAACGTGAACGCCGTCAGCACCATCAATACCAATTTCCGGACGGGCAATTGCAGTAATAATGATGTCCTGTACTGCGCTATGGCCTCTCCCATTAGTCGCGGTCAGTCGAAAAGTCAGCTGGCCAGGCTCAACGTTATCTACCTCCAGCACAGGGCCTGTGGCAACAACACTACCGTCAGCAGTGTCGGTCCAGACCAGGGTCGAAATGCCTGTCTCATCCTGAGTATCGCTGGCATCCAAGATCAATGAGTCTCCGGCCCACACGTGGGTAGAGCCTGAAATCTGGATTGTTGGAGGACCGAAAACAACCAGTGAAATCGGTTCTTTTAAAGACTGACTCAAACCAAGCTGGTCGGTAATAGTAAGCTGAATTTCGTATGCGCCAGCTTCATCGAACTGAGCTTCAACAACCGCGCTGGTGCCAAGCACCTCGCCTGTTGTCAGGTTAACCCATTCGTAGGCTGTAATTTCCCCATCCGCGTGATAACTCTCTGACCCGTCAAAAACAACCGGCTCACCCGAGTTGACCTCACTCGGAGGACTATTGGCGAGGACAACGCTAGGTTCAGCGTAATTACGAACACAGCGAGGTGAGTAGCTGTCGGCACTTAAACTCGCTATCCGATGGTTAGAGTTTGCTGCCCAGCTACCGGCATAGTTGACTGCCGGTTCATACTGGTACCTGAACACGTACCCTCGGGTGGGGTCGTCATTTGTCAGTGTAGATGAGTGCCAATGTCGGTTTTCGGGCACATTGATGAAATACTTCGGGCGCCACTGATATCCATCAAATACAAAGTACTCGAACTCCCGAACCAACAATTGGGACTCGTTAAAGTTTGGCAAGCGCCAATCCGAAAAGCCCTCAAGAGTAAGAGCCTCACAATACGCCAGATTGTCTTCAACGTTACCCTGAACCTCAACCAGGTCAGGCGTGTCCTGCCACATCAGGTGGTTGGCGCGGTCAACCACAAGGTTGTGGCTGGCGATGCGGTGCAGTGATGGCAAAAACTGCTGTTCACCACTCACACAACGAACACTCGCCGTTTTACTATCATCGGAAGGCAAAATCGTGGTTCGGTCAAAGCTCACCATGAGTCGCCAGTGCCTTATTCCATTTTGCCGTTGGCGACCCTGTAATTGCGGCGCTGCAAAAAACCACTCACGGCCAACGCCTTGGCCGAGCTGATATTTGAAAACCTGCTCTATAGCTGTCTGGCTGTGGTCCAACAGGTAAATCAACTCGAGCCTGTTGGGAATTCGCCAGTTATCAATACCGCCGTGTTCCAGGTTGCTGCAATACACAGAAGCCTGATAGTAGCTCTTGAGCTCTCCAGAAATGACATCACTGGAATCCTGCCAGACCAAACCATTAACCTGATCTACAACAACATCCCGATCATCATCTCGCACGAAAAAGCGATCTGTACCGACTCTCAGGGCACCATCATCGCCTGCATATCGTGTAATTCTTGCGCCAGTTCGCGGAATACGAGACTGGCCTTCAGGAACTTGATCGAGCCTCACCAGTGGCGAAACATTAATTGTGAAGTTCTGGGTATCGCTTAACCCGTATGGGTCCGTAACCCTGATCACTATTTCATGGCCACCGAGCTGAGCCTCACCTGGCGTCCATCGCAACTCATCATCCACCAGCGCCATGCCATCCGGCCCGGCAACAAGTGAGTACTCGAGCCTGCTTGCCGCCACAAAAGGATCTGAGGCGCCCAGCTCGTAGTAATAATTCTGCCCCACTACGACATGCTGCAGAGGCCAAGAGGTGAAGGCTGGCTCTCGGTTCGGATCCTGCACAGTGAGATGGAACATCTGCAAGGTTTCGCCCCCTCGCTCATCCACCACACGAACTTCAAAATAATTTTCTCCAAGCTGGTGTCGCTGCGGCTGCCAGGACAACAGGCCAGCATACCTGTCAATTTCAACACCCTCAGGGCCGGTTACATGAAAGCACAGGTCGTCGTTTTCAGCGTCTGAGGCTCTTACTTGATAAAAATAGTCGCTGGCGTACCAGGCGTCTGAGCTCGGGGAAGTCGTAATCTGTGGATTCTGATTCGATTCAGACAGTTGCTCAGGCGTCAGCCCAAAACCCTCCGAATCGTCAAAGCCACCCGCGTCGCAGGTCTCAGTAGAAGCACCTTTTATCAGAACATTCATACTGGACAGGGTTTCCGGGAAGACACCAAAGCTACCCAGAATCTCAGCGCCACTCAGTGTGTTCTGATAATCATCGCCCTCCCCAAAATAGATATCTCCGATCAAACCTTTTCTTGAAAAGAAGTTTACAACTCGCACTCCGACATCATGGCTTTGGCTCTCAAGGAAGAGATCATCGCCTCGTCTAACCATATTCGAGGCCATGTCTTGGCGAGCAATGTCGCCAGTGAATCTGAGGTTACTGAATGCACTGTCAGCGACTATGGTCTTGAGGCCGTCACCCGGCTTTAATTCAAACGTTATAGCTTCATTGCGTTGGGGAAGCGTTTGGCCTCCTGGTAGCCGGCCAACCAGATAGTCTGTGCCTTGTCCTGGCTGAACAGCACGCACACCCATTCGTGGCACGATAAATTCGTCTTCACCAGATCCAGCCAAGGTATCTGAATGACCACCACCCAAAACCAACGTCTTGGACGGTCTACCATCAGTCGGCACATCTTCGCCAAACACCTGGAAGATTGTGGCACGCGTTAATGACGCTCCATCATGAAATCTCAACTCACCGACGGTGCCAGCAACAGCAAAGAAATTCCTTATGGTAATCCGAACCTGTCTGGAATCAATCCTGAGCAACAGGTCGCTCCCTGATCTCACAAACGCCTGAGATACATCTGAATAGGATATGGATTCGTCAAACTCGATGACATTGAAGCCCTCGGTCTCAACGATGACATTGTCGCCAAAGCCGGCTTCAAAGTAATAAAGATTATCCCCCGGCCCACCCACGATATAATCGGTGCCTGACCGAGGAATAATCAGGTTGTCTCCACCCCCCGCATAAATCAGATCATCCTCATCGGAGCCGATAAGCCAATGAAGATCCTCAGGCAACCCAGGTTCATCGCCTTCTGGCTCACCCTCCCCGGGATTTGCCCCGCCACCAGGGCACCCCTCACCGCAATCTTCATCGCCACCCGCCCCGGCGTCTCCACTTCCTTCGTCTAGCAAAGTACCTTCAACATTGAGGGCATACTCAATTTCCTCAGAGGGTACAGCTACACCAAAGAGCTCAAATAATTGAGCTGCCTGAAGCTGCCCCCCAGACTCGAAACGAATGCCCACAACGGTGTTGGCAAGTGAAAAGAACTTATATATGCGAACTTCATCGTCACTATTGCGATTACCAAGGACCAGATCATCGCCGCGCTTCTGCAACTGAGACGCTACATCGTTAAACGTAGTGCCTCCTCGGAAGAAGATCTCGTGACGCCCCGACGAAGCTATAATCAAGTCCTGACCGTTACCGGGGTATATCTCAAACGTGACAGGCTCGCTACGACCAATCAGGTAGTCATTTCCCGACAACCCGTTTATGCGCTGGGTGTCATCCGAAGCCACCAAAATGTCGGCTTCACTGGAGCCTGTCATCGTGCCATTGTTATCAGCTGTGCTGGTTAACTGAAGGGGTGATTCAACGGTAGTAGGCGCCGATTGCCCGAACACCTGAAACAATTGCGTTGCCGAGAGTTGCTGACCGTTCTGGAAACTAAATGAAACGATGGTGTCTTTAATTGAGAAGAATTGGCTGATCGTGAGGGTTCGGCTATCCTGGCCAAGCACAAGCTGCAGGTCATTTCCTGATCGCCAAAGCCCGCTGGCCACATCTGAAAAGGTAATCCCTGGACCGAATTCCACAACATTTTGTCCAGAGACTTCGATTACCGTGATATCTCCGACGCCGGCATCAACGTGATAGGTATTGCTTCCAGCACCACCGATGATGAGATCATCCCCAGTCCCCACCACAATCTGGCTATCATCGGATCCAACGATAATGAGGTCGTCATTTTCCGTACCAACGATCTCATCACCCATCGGCATGGAGAGAACATTCGGGATCGGAGAGATCGTCAGTACAAGAATAGCGAAGACGAAGATGGAAAAGGCAACAAAAGGGCGTGCGGCAGCCATTAGGGCATCCTTTCAGGTTTTAAAGTGCAATCCATGCACCCCTTAACGCAAGACACCCGATGAGACCAAGTCGCGATCTCTGCGCCTAAAACAAGTTAAGAGGGGTTAAGGCCGAAAAACATTAACCCCAGTTAACAACAACCCAGCAAGAGGCCTCAAGTCTGGGCCTCGTATTTGCGAAACGAGTCACACAATTTACTGCGTTACAGAATCGCTTGCCCGGGCCTGACTCAAGCCGCCGGGGTATACACCTTCACGTTGCTATGCCCCTCGGCCCGCAAATGGCCGGCGTGCAGCCGGCTCATGGTGCCCCGGTCGCAGTAGAGCAGGTACTGGCGGTCGCCAGACAGTTCTGACAACTGCTGGTTCAGCTCATAGAAGGGAATCTTGAGCACCTGGTTGTTGGTCAGCGACAGCGGTGCGCGCTGCTCTTCCGAGGGGTGGCGAACGTCGATGATAACATCTGCCACCGACGGTGTTTGCACCAGCTCGATCTCTTCCGGGGTGGTAATGCTGTCCAGAAGACTGCTGACCATGGCATCGCTGCGCGAAGCCACTGCCTGCGCGAGCACCTCCGGGTTCAGGTTCGCCTCATCTTCCTCTACCCGATGCAGCCGGGCGCGGGTAACCGGCTTGCTGGAAATCACGCCGCAGTATTCCGGCATGTTGCGGGCAAAAGGTTCAGTACCGATGTCTCGGGCAATCCGGATGATCTCCTGCTTGTCCATGGCGATCAGTGGTCGCAGAACCACTTCATCACTAGCCCGGTCCACCACGTTCAGATTGGTCAGTGTCTGGCTCGACACCTGCGCCACCGCATCCCCCATCACCAGACCCGTGGCGGAATAATCGCGGGCAATTTCCGCGGCGGCTTTCAGCATCTGGCGTTTGAGCACCACGCCCCAGTGGCGATGGTTCACCGAGCGCATGATTTCAGCCACCACGCCATCGAACGGCACCGAGATAAATTTCACACTGTGGGACGCGCCATAACGCTGCCACAGATAATGCACCACCTGGCGCACACCCACCTCATGGGCGGTGCCGCCAAGATTGAAGAACAGGAAGTGACTGCGAATGCCCCGGCGCATCATCAGGTAGGCGGCAACCGACGAATCGTATCCCCCGGACACCAGTGTCATTACAGTTTCGACGGTTCCCAGCGGATAGCCGCCCAGGCCTTCATGCCGGCGATGGGCGATGTGGAAAGTCTCTTCATTGATCTCGATCCGCACTTCCAGATCCGGTTTCTTGAGGTTGACGCCGCTGGCGTTTGACGCTTCAAGTAACGCTGCACCCACCGAGCGTTCCAGATCAATGGACCTGAATTCGTGACTGCCATGGCGGCGCACACGAACCGCAAAGGTTTGCCCACTCAGGCGCTCGGCGTAGGCCTCGATGGCCTTTTCGCAGACATCATCAATGCCCACAAAAGGAAATACACCGATTTCCTGAATGGTGGAAATACCCGGGATACGAACCAGCTCGTCAATGACCGGCCCTTCCAGGCCCAGGCCATCGGGCAGCTCCACATCCACCCGATCCCAACTACCATCCACCCGGATGTTGTAGTCCAGCCGAGCCAGCAGTTTGCGAATATTTTGCCGCAACTGACGCATCTGCTGCTGACGAACGGGTTTACTCTTGATAGCCACTTCCGGGGCGGGACGAATTAGCAGTTTCATAAAAAAGTCTTTGATCGGAATAACGTCGGGTAGCGTAATGTGCGGAAAGGCCTTAGTGTACCTTGTTGCCCGAGTGGCTCAAAATCCGTCATTGCCGAAACCATCAGGAGTTGCACCACCGATGACCGAATCCACCATGAATGCCCTGGTTTCCCCGGAGGGCAGCCTCGAAATCCTCTCCAGTCACGAGGTCAACCGTCTCAAGGACAAGAGCGAGGGTGGTTTGTATCGTTTGTTCCGCCAGTGTGCGCTGGCCGTTCTCAACACCGGCGTTGAAACCGACGACTGCCAGGAGTTGATGCAGGCACACGCTGACTTTGATGTTCGCCTGGTACCCCAGCCACGAGGCCTGAAGCTGGAACTGATCAACGCGCCGGGGCATGCCTTTGTCGATGGCGAAATGCTCCGGGCGATCCGGGAACACCTGTTTTCGGTATTGCGCGATATTGTTTACAGCAACTCCATACCGAACACGGTGGCCGGCTTTCGCCGGGACAACCCCGAAGACATCACCAACCTGGTGTTCCACATCCTGCGCAACGCCCGGGTGCTGGTAGCCGGCCGCCAGCCCGACATTGTGGTGTGCTGGGGCGGCCACTCCATCGGCCACGACGAATACCAATACAGCAAAGACGTGGGCCACCAACTCGGCTTGCGCGCCCTGAGCATCTGCACCGGCTGCGGCCCAGGCGCCATGAAAGGTCCGATGAAGGGCGCCACCATTGGTCATGCCAAACAACGGGTGAAAAACGGTCGTTACATAGGCATTACCGAGCCCGGCATCATCGGGGCCGAAGCGCCCAACCCGATCGTGAACGAACTGGTGATCATGCCGGATATTGAAAAACGCCTGGAGGCGTTTGTCCGCTGCGGCCACGGCGTGATTGTATTCCCCGGTGGCGTGGGTACTGCAGAAGAAATTCTGTACCTGCTGGGTATTCTGCTGCACCCGGACAACGCCGATCTGCCGTTCCCGGTGGTCTTCACCGGCCGCCAGGAGAACGCAGAGTACTTCGAGATGATCGACAAGTTCATCCGCAATGCGCTGGGCGACGAAGCCGCCAGCAAGTACGAAATCATCATTGATGACCCGGTTCGCGTGGCGCAAACCATGAAGCAGGGAATGAAAGAGGTGGAAACTTTCCGCCGCGCCATGCAAGACGCTTACTATTTTAACTGGATGCTGAAAATCGACCCGGTGTTTCAGTTACCGTTTGAGCCCGATCACGACAACATGCGCGCACTGGAACTGCATCGGGACCAACCGGCGCATCTGATTGCCGCAAATCTGCGCAAGGCGTTCAGTGGCATTGTGGCGGGGAACGTGAAGGAAAACGGGATTCGGCAGATTCAGCAGAAGGGGCCATTTGAAATTGCCGGTGACCCGACGCTGATCAAACCTCTTGAGGCCATGCTGGAGCAGTTTGTTGCCCAGAATAGAATGAAACTGCCGGGCTCATCCGCCTATCGGCCGAGTTACCGGATCGTCAGTGGTGCGGCCTGAGCCGCGCCACTGACGCACCCATTACTTGCCGCCGTCAGCGGGCAGGCCCGCGTAGAAAGCCGCCAGATTGGCGATATCCGCATCGCTCAGACCGGTTGCCTGGCCCTGCATGATCGGAGCCTGGCCACCCTGGCGCTGGCCATTTTTGTATGCCTTCATTGAAGCAACCAGGTACTGCTCCTTCTGGCCAGCCAGGTTAGGATACATCGGGATCTGAGAGATACCGTTCTGCCCGTGGCACGCTGCGCAGACCGCGGCCTTGGCCTTGCCAGCCTCGGCATCACCCGCCACAGCAGCGAAAGGTGCAGCCGCACCCAGTGCAAAAAGACCGGCAACCGCGAAGTGTTTCAGATTCATTGTGTTCACCCTCTCATCGTTTTAACGTTTACCCACCGACCAACAAGACCGGACAGTAATTCAGAGATCACTTATAGCACAGGCAATCCGAGGCTCAAATGTGATAGATCAAGGACAATCGTGCGACCATAGTCTTCTTTTACGCTCGAACTGACTGAACCACAGTACGAACAAACCGCTAAAGCCAACTGACAACAGCGCAACCCGATTGCCGGAGACACCATTCATGCCCGTAGAGGTCCAGGAACTCGCCTGCCGTGAAGGCCACATTGGCCTGCTGACATTGAACGCGCCAAACACACTGAATGCCTTGACCGAAGACATGGTGGTCCAGGCTCAGGAGGCACTGGATCAGTGGGCAACCGACAGCCGGATCTGCCTGGTGGTCTTGCGGGGGGCTGGCGAACGGGGCTTCTGCGCCGGCGGCAATATCCGGTCGCTGTACGATGGCCTCCGCGGGCAAGGCGACACCGAGGCACCGGCCCGGTTCTTCACCCGAGAATACCGCCTTAATTTCAGCCTGTACCGCTTTCCCAAGCCGGTGGTTGGCATTGGTCACGGCGTCGTGATGGGCGGCGGCCTCGGGCTGCTCTCGGCGTGCCGCTACCGGCTGGTCACGCCGGATGTCACCCTGGCCATGCCGGAAATCAGCATTGGCCTGTTCCCGGACGTAGGTGCCAGCTGGTTTTTGAACCGGCTGCCCGGACGCCTGGGCCTGTTCATGGGGTTAACCGGAGCGCGGCTTAATGTCAGCGATGCACTCCGGGTTGGGCTGGCCGATCTGGTGATTGAGCCCAGCCAGACAGAAACTCTGCTTACGCGCCTGCAAGACGAACGCTGGACCGGCGCCCAGGCCGCTGATGATAACCGACTGTTCCGGCTGCTCAGTCAGCTCGATGCACTGGATTATCGGGCGCTGGCACCCGGCCATCTGGAGAAGCACGAGCAAACCATCGCTCGGCTCAGCGCGGGCGATGAACTGCCGGATGTGATTGATCAATTACTGACTTCAGAAGACGACGATCCCTGGTGGCAAACTTGCCTCCAAACACTCAGGCAGGGCTGCCCGGTGACCGCCTGGCTGATCTGGAACCAGTTGCGTAAAGGCCAGCAGATGTCGCTGAAAGATGTGTTCCGTATGGAACTGTCGATGGCAATGGAGTGCACCCGCCGGCCCGATCTGGCGGAAGGCATTCGGGCGCTGCTGATCGACAAGGACCGCTCACCGGTCTGGTCTTATCCTGCGGTCACCGACGTGCCACAAGACGTTGTCGAGGCGCATTTCCAGCCGGTATGGGATGACTCAGACGATCCCATGGCGCTGGATTGAGCCCCTAAACCCGCTAGCGGGCGGCACCCGCCTGCACCAGCAGCATTTCCAGATCCTGATTGTTGCTGGCCCGGGCGAGATCCAGTGCAGTGCGGCCATCAGGACCACGGTAATGCACATCCGCACCCGCGGCCAACAGCATTTCGGCGGTCAGCAGATCACCGCTGGAAACCACGCTCATCAGCAGTGACTTGCCGTCCTGATTCACATTGACATTGGCGCCAGCGGCCAGCAGTGTTCGCACCACCGCCAAGTGACCATTTTCGGCAGCCCGGATCACCGGTGTGGAGCCACTGTCGTCCTGGGCGTTAACCCTGGCGCCTGCCGCCAGCAGCAGGCGCGCGATTCGACGGTTGCCATTGGCGGCGGCCACCATCAACGGGCTTTCGCCATTGCTCGCCACCTGATCCGGAGCCACGCCCTGCGATAGGAGCTCGAGAACGGTTCTATCCTCATTTGCCCTGACTGCCGTCATCAGCTGCCCCGGATCAACTGCCTGGGCCGAGGGTTCAGAACGGTTATTGCTGCTGGCACACCCCACCAGCGTCAGTAACGTAAAACAAATGACAAACAGCGACAGAACCTTGCCCGTTTCCCTGGCCATAACCTGCATTCTCTTAGATGATTTTTGCAGCCATTCTGGGCAGCAAACCGTCAGAATTAAATCGAACCGGTCACAACTCGGGTCCGTTTTGCAAAAGTTGACCAACCAGCCGTCTTAACTGCTGTTCGCCATCCCGCTGCCCGGCGCACAAGCCGGCTCCCTGCAACTGCGGCCAGGACCACCCCTGCAGCACAGCCCGGCACCACAGATCCAGCTCTGGCCGGTGTGATAGCCACGCCAGAGTACCCCGACAGGCTGCCAACATCTGCAAGACCGGCAAGGCCAGTTCAAAACCTCGAAAGCCTTCGGCAAAGGCACGGAGGTCTCGCCAATCATCGTCATCCAGTGTGTGGAGCGGCGGCAAATCCGCGCCAACCGACGACAGCAGATCGGGGTTCATGGCAGGCCAATGTCTGGGGGTCAGCACCTGCCAATGGCGGGCAAAACGCGCGCTCAGACTTTGCTCCAGCTTGACGCCCGCGGGTGACAACCCCTGCAACATCTGCAGCGGAAACTCGCCGGTGGTTGCTTCCTGCTGGAGCCCGACACGAACCACCTTGAGCCCACTTTCCTGCCAGAATCGCAACAAACCCGTGGTTCCACCAAAGCTGGCACCCAGAGCATCCAGGCCCTGTTGCTGGCAAGCAGCCTTGGCAGCCGCAACCAGCCGACGGCCAATACCAAGCTGACGGGCCTGCGCCGACACAGCAATCCGGATAATCCGGAGCGTTCGCAGGCTGGCCGCTTCGGGAAAGCCGCCATGGCTGGCCAGGGATTGCGCCAGCATGTGGCCCCGCAGCCGGCGCTTACCGGCAACCACTTGTCCCGCCAGCTCTTCCGCCAGGCCACCCTCAACGCTGCCCCACAACAGGCCCACCGTGCGGCCCTGATACACTGCACGCCACGATTGGGCGGCCGGATCGTCCAGCCATTGCCTGAGATCGGCGGGGGTGGTCCGGTAGTGGGCATCGACCAGCAGGCCAAAGGCCTCAGCCAGCTCAGTATCACTGGCCTGCGCCGGTGACCAGGGCTCTATGGTGATCTCGGATGTATTCACCACCAGATCGGTTGGGCTTTCTGCTGACAGCAAAAAGAGCTCGAATATCAGTTTTTCCAGGGGATCGCCGGGGGCCCAGCGCACCGGCTGCTGAATCGACATAGCCCGCCATTGCGGGGTTTCACGGTCCAGAACGTCCCGAAACCGGATCGCGAAGCCCCGGCCGGTGCCTTCATAGCCGTGCACTGTGCTGGCAAAAGCCACTCTCGGCCAGCCAAGCAGGATCTCCCTTAACCATTGGGCGGGCAGGCCTGCGGCTTCATCCACCAGAACAACTTCGGCTTCCGGCCGTTCAGACAACAGCTCGGGAACCGCTATAAAACTCAGGCGTTGGCCACCACGGGCAGTCAGCTCAACATCCGTCTGTTGTGCCAGATCGTCCGCCAGCTCGATCGCCGCGTGCCGGAACAGGCTGTTCAGGTTGTCGCGAGCGGGTGCGGTGACGATCACCCGCTGCCGTCCCGCCAACAACAATTTTGCGGCAGCCATGCCCAGAGCAGCCGATTTGCCACGGCCCCGATCGGCGGTAATCACCAGGGGGCGTCGACGGCGGCCCTGCCCAAATCGCTCAAGCTGGCGCACCAGGTCTTGCTGTTGTTCGGTGGTGTCTGCCTGGAATGAGGTTTTCGGGAGCTGCAAGCTGGGCAGGACCAGCGGCTGGTCGGATTCCGCCCGAACCCGGATCACCGAGGGGTCGTGCGCCAGCTTGCGGGCGAGCCGGGCGGCAAAGGGGTGTTCTTTCGCCTGATCAAGGCCGGTTCGTGCGTAATCCGGATCGGCATGATCAGGCCAGTAGGCCAGTGGTGGCATCAACCAGAACAGCAGGCCACCGGCCTGCAAGGTGCCGGAGAGTGCCGCGAAGGCGTCCGGGGGTTACCTTGCCAGCCGTCCCAGATCAGCAAACTGGTTTCCCGGCCCAGCCATTGCCGGTACTGGCTTGCCTGGATATGAGGCAGGCCGACAGCGTCGGCGTGATCGGGGTTGCCGATCCACAGGCTGTGGCTGGTGTTCAAGTCTGCCAGTTGTTGCTGAATCCAGCTGAGGGCGCTTTGCTGATCGCCTTCAACCAGCACCAGGCGGCGATGGCCATGGGCTGCCAGGGCAATTTGCAGGTCTGCCCAGGTTGGTGCCGGGCTGGCGTGGGTGGTCATTCAGCTCAGGTCAGCCGTGTGGGCTTTCAGGTCGTTGAGTTGGCAAACGTCGAGGGCGTTCTGGTGGGTGGCCCGCAGTTTGACTCTTGGCGCGCTGTTGGCTTCGAAGGCTTCTTGCCAGCGGCCGGCGCAGAGGCACCAGCTGTCGCCGGGTTTGAGGCCGGGGAAGCCGAATTCGGGCCTGGGGGTGGAGAGGTCGTTGCCCCGGGCTTTGGAGTATTCAAGGAAGTCTGCGGTGACGATGCTGCAGACGGTGTGGTTGCCAAGGTCATCCGGGCCGGTGTTGCAGCAGCCGTCCCGGTAGAAGCCGGTTTTCGGGTCTGTGCCGCAGGTTTCAAGCTTTTCGCCCAGTACGTTTAGCGATTCATCGGTCTTCATCGTTTCCTATTTCCTTTTTCGGAGTAAGCAGGAGGTCGGGACAGCTTTTCAAAACTCGCTCCTTCGGCCCATCCCTGGGGCGCTTGGGCTCCGCCATCCATGGCTGCGCACAGTTTTGAAAAGCTGTCCCGACCTCCTGCTCTCAACGTGTGAGTAATATTCTTTAAAACATCGCTTAGCCGCGATTATGCGGCAGCGCTATTCCCGCTTCCAGTTGGCCCGTACAATAGCCTGCATGCCAACCAAACCCCAAATTCCTGATACTTCTTACCTGCCTGACTTCCTGACCGATGAGCAGCGGGCGATCATTACTGCCGGTTACGAGCACTCGGTGATCACCGCCGTGGCGGGCAGCGGCAAGACGTCAACGCTGGCCTGGCGGATCCGGTTTTTGCTGGCCCAGGGCCACGATCCGGACAGGATGCTGGTGTTGATGTTCAACCGCAGTGCCCGGGTCGATTTCGAGCGTAAGCTGCAGGAGGTGTGTGCTCAATCCGGGTTGGCGCTGCCGGAGGTAAGGACCTATCACGCGATGGGGCTGCGGTTGTACAAGCGCTTTGTGCGGGAGGGCTATCTGCCGGGGTTTTCGGACAAGATTCTGACCGAGCAGGAGATTGCCTACCAGGCCTGGATGCTGACACGACGGCTGGCGCCGGAAGATCTGGCGGATGAGATCCGGCGCAACAAGAAGGAGTTTGTGGAGACGGCGACAGGGTTTATCGATCGGGTGAAGACCGGTCTGGCGCCGGCGGAGGTGGTGTTTGAGGAGCTGGAGTATTCCAACAAGCACCGGTACCTGGTCGATCTGTTCCACAGTTTTGAGCAGTGGCGTAAGGGCCGCAGCCAGATCAGTTATGCGGATATGCTGTACGAGCCGGTGATGGCGATTCATCAGAATCCGCCACTGCAGCGGCTGGTGGGCAACAAGATGGATCTGATTCTGGTGGATGAGTATCAGGACACCAATGAGATTCAGCATCTGTTGCTGCGCTATGTGGCCGGCGATCGGGCCCGGGTGACGGTGGTGGGTGATCCGGACCAGACGATTTACGAGTTCCGGGGCGCGCGGCCGGAGTTTATTCTGCGGCGGTTCAGTGATGAGTTTGAGAGCCCGATGGAGCAGTCGCTGAGCTTTACCTTTCGCTATGGCCATCGGGTGGCGCTGCTGGCGAATCATCTGATCTGCCATAACACCGGGCGCAAAGATGTGTTGTGCCATTCGCATCCGTCTACGCCGGCCACCACGGTAGGGTTACACCGGGCTGAAAACGATGGCGATCAGGTGTTGAAACTGGTCGCGCAACAGGATGATGCGCTGAACAGTCAAACCGCGATTCTGTTCCGGGTTTGGAGCCAGAGTGTGCCGATTGAGCTCAAGTTGCTGGCGCGGCAGATTCCATATCGGATTGATGCCGGCAAAGGCGCCCTGTTCAGTCGCGAGGTGCAAGCCATTACGGCGTTGCTGATGGTGGCGACGGGGCGGTTGAAGTCGCTGCCAGATTCCGACCGGCTGGACCTTGCCCGACAGTTGCTGCGGTTTCCCCATGTGGGCCTGAAGGAGGCGGAGCTGGAGAATCTGGCGCAGTTTCTGGCGGCGTTTGACGGCGCCTGGCATGAGCGACTGCTGGCCATGGATTTTGATGCCTTGGCGCCAATGCCAGGCCGCAAACTCCGGAAACTGGGCGAGGTGCTGGCGCAACTGGAGCGATATCAGGGGCCGGTGGCGGGGCTGATCAGCGTTTACGCAGACCACATGGATCTGTACGAGGGCATTCGCAGTCTGGCGCTGACCCACGACAGCGCCGAGGAGCGGATTGATACCGTTCAGGGCTTCCGGGATTACCTGAAGAGTCTCGAGGTGGATGCCGCCGGCGCGCTGGATCATCTCAAGTTGCTCCGCCAACAGGCCGGGGACAAACGGGATCATGGTGTGCTTTTATCCACCATTCATCGCACTAAAGGTCTGGAGTGGCCGGTGGTGATTATTCCGGGCCTGCAAGAGAAGTACTTGCCCTACAGCCCCAGGCCACAGGACGACGCCCGCGCGGCACTGGAGAGCGAGCGCCGGCTGCTGTACGTGGGGATGACCCGCGCCCGCGATGCCTTGCATCTGATTACCCGACCAGCAAGCGCGCAGCCGCACCTTGAGGGCGATCAGGGGCCAAGCCGTTTTATCTCAGAGCTCTGCGCTGAATTGTCACTGGAACTCGGAACGGCTCTGGACAGGAACGATTTCGCTGCGCAACGGTCACTGACCCTGGGCTCTCCCCTGACCCCGGTCAGCCTGCGCTACGCTGAACGCGAGGGGGTGAGCATCGAAGGACAAAACAGACCGGTTGAACAGGCTATGGAACCTGTCTGGCACCACAAGCGTGTTATGCACGCCATCTTTGGCACCGGTGATGTCATCTCAGAAAACGAAAGTTCGTTCGAAGTGCGCTTTGCCAACGCTGACACGCTCAATTTCAGCAAAAAAAGTGCGCACCTGTATTTTTCAGCGGTTTCGGAATAAAACAGCGTTGTCAGTGAACTGAGTACAATTGCCGACGTATCAAAAACTATCATTTTTTTGTTTTTTTTGGCTAACTGGCCTAAATTCCAAGTATTACAATCAGTTCTCGGAATTTCAGTTCCTGATTACCGATGCAGGAAATAACAATTAAACAGGAGAGTCTGCATGAAGATCATGCGTCCGGTCGTTTTGGCCGCCCTTGCTACATCCCTTACAACCCCAGCACTGGCCGATCGCCAGGAAACTATCTACCTGAACCCGTTCGCCGGTTTCCAGTTGTTTGACGACAAGCGGGATCTGAGCGAAACCGGCACCTTCGGCGTTGGTGTGGAGTATCGCTTCCGTCCGCATTGGTCTGTTGAGGCGCTCTATTCCCGTGCAGATGCCGATCGCAAATACGTTGACGGCTCCTCAGATTTCGAAGAGATCCGGGTTGACGGTACCTATTATTTCGCCGGCCCGGACGCCGTCTGGAATCCGTACGTGTCTCTGGGTGCCGGGCACGCCAAATTTGGTGTGGGTGACACTATTTCCTACACCACCGCGGGTACGGATCACGAAGAAACCCGGGTTAATGTTGGCGCGGGCTTCCGTTACAACGTCAGCGACGGCATTTCCATCCGTGGTGACCTCAGAGAATTCCACGGTATTGATGAAAGTACTTTCGATACCATGGTGTCTCTGGGCGTGAGCTGGGCATTCACTCGCACGGTTTCCGCCCCGGAACCTGCCCGCGCTCCAGAGCCCGCGCCGGCCCCTATGGATTCTGACAACGACGGCGTACCCGATAACCGGGACCAGTGCCCGAATACCCCCGCCGGTGTTCAGGTAGACAGCCAGGGTTGCCCTCTGGACAGTGACGGTGATGGCGTGCCCGACCACCGTGACCAGTGTCCAGACACGACAGCAGGAGCCACTGTCGACGAGACCGGCTGTGAAGGCGTGACTGAAACCATCGAAACCATTGAGTTGCGGGTTCAGTTCCCTACCAACAGCTCCGTCATTGATGCCACTTACGACAATGAAATCCGTCAGGTAGCCGATTTCATGGAAGAGTACCCGGAAACTTCTGTAGAGATTGCCGGTCACTCTGACAGCATTGGTGAAGCCGAGTACAACCGGTTCCTGTCACAGCGCCGTGCTGAAGCTGTGGCTAACCGCCTGACCAGTGTTCTGGGCGTTGATCCAGGCCGTGTCTCTGCGGTTGGTTATGGTGAAGCCGAACCGATTGCCTCTAACGACACGCCAGCTGGACGCAGCCAGAACCGCCGTGTAGAGGCCCGCATTCAGGTTCGCCGCTAATCGCGACCTGATCGGGACTGACAAATAAGGCGCCTCCGGGCGCCTTATTTTTTTGGCCAGCAAGACCTGACGGGAGCGGACTCATGACATCGGCACGTCTACTTTTTATCTTTCTTGTGGTCACTTCCAGTGAACTTCAGGCTCAGGTTTACCGTTGCGAGAACAACGGCTCCGTCAGTTTTTCAGATCAGCCATGCACTGGTGATTCCCGCGTTATTAACATTCGGGATAATCGGATCGGTGGCAGTTTTAACCAGAATATTCCGGAACCCGCCCCCCAAATTGAAGAACCTGAGCAAGGCGAGCCCGATCGTGAAACCGAGGCGTCTGCCTGCCGGTTCATCAACTCAACCGACCTGCGCACCTATCTGGTTCGCAACCAGGTTGTTAAAGGCATGACTCAGGACAACGTGCGAAGGGCTTTCGGTAATCCACCGGAAACCTACCCCGCCCCGCAGGAAGTCTGGATCTATCAGACCCGTTATTACGGTGCACTGTATGAGCTCACTTATGTGTATTTCAGGGATGGCTGTGTTGATCGCGTGGAGTATCGCAAACCCTGATCGCATCCAGCAGCAGGTTACGTGGGGTCAGTGAGCGTTCACAGAAGGCGCCAAGGCGCACCTCATAGCCCTGTTCTTGCAGAAACACCGCATAATCCAGCACCAGCCACAGCTCCAGAGGCCGCCGGAAAAGATGCCGTAGAAGTTCATGGCGGCGCACCTGCCGCAACCGGCGTTCACCTGCCGTTCGCCAATATTGCCAATCCACCCCGGCGGGCAACGGCAGCTGTTTGTTCTCGGCCGCCCACCGGCCAAAACCCTCGAAATCGCCGGCATTCAACCGAGTGGGATGGGAGGGCACTGGCAAATACTCATCAACGTTACGCAGGTGACGCTGCAAGGCATCGAAGCCCAGACGCCATACGCTGACAACAGTGGCTTGCCTGCGCTCTCTGGCTGGGGCGGTGACCGTTTCCTGCACCGCCAGCCGTAGGGCACTGCGATCCATGGTCAGCGGCCTGGCATGGTTGCGGGCCGCCTCTGACAGCAACCGGTGTTGCGTTGAAGCCATCAGGTGGTAGCAGCAGGGAGAAACGGAGAGGCGAGTCGCCCTTGCCGCACTGCCAGACTGGATCAATTGGCGGTGCAGGTCGCCACAAGCGTGCAGGGCCACACCGTGCCCCGCAGCGGGCCAGGTCAGGTCACTGGCCATCACATCCTGCGGGTAAAGCTGCACCGGGTCACGGTAATGCTGTGCCAGCCGGTTGCCATCATTGACCAGCGCTGCGTTCCACTCAAACCCCAATACCGATTCAGCCCCCTGCCCGGCCAAAGTGCGCGCCAGATGGCCTTTGCCACAACACCAGTCCACCAGGTTACCGTTGAGCGGGCTCAGCGCCGCAGCAAAGGCACCGGCCTGCAGACGTTTACGGCCCGGCATATCCACCGCCCTCACTTCCGGCAATGCCGCTGCCTGTGCCTTCTCAGGGGTTGTCAATTTCGGGACGGCGACCAGCTCGCCATACTCCGCCAGATCCGATATGAAACAAGCAGCCTCGCGAGCGAACGCCTCTGGCCTGTCTGTCCAGTGGTCACACTCCTGGTCGGTCATGGCTTCCAGCCAGTCGGCCAGCGCCGGATAGTCCCGCAGCCACGCCGGTACGGGTTCTGAGAACGGCACCGGGCGCCACAACGGCTGATGCCGGACAAGCCAGTCGTTCACTCTGCACCAGCGATGACTGAAGACAGGGGCCGGGTCGTGAAGACTCGCCGGGGTTGATGTCATAAAACAGGCCTTTAACCGAGGTGAAGCAAGCCTTCTGGAATACAACGTTATTCCGCAAAGCGGCTCGGCCGGAATGGGTCCAGCGGCACGGCGGGTTGCTCACCATCGATCACCTGCGCGATGACGGCGGCGCTGCCCGCAGACAGGGTCCAGCCAAATGTGCCGTGGCCGGTGTTCAGGAACAGGTTGTCTCGTGAAACCTTTCCGATAATCGCCGGGCCGTCGGGGGTCATCGGCCGGAAGCCGGTCCAGGTCTCGGCTGCCGACAGGTCGGCACAGCCCGGAAAACGCGACTGGACCGAACGCTTGATGGTGGCAATCCGGGCCGCCGGAACATCCCGATTAAAATCCGCCAGCTCGACAAAACCGGTCGCTCGCAAACGATTCCCCAAACGGGTAGACACGACTTTTAACTGGTCATCATGAACCGTGCTGACCGGCGCCTTCGAGGGGTCGTCCAGGGGCACAGTGATGCTGTAGCCTTTGATCGGATAGATGGGCAAGTCCATTCCCAATGGTCTCACCAGCTGCCCCGACCAACAGCCAGCACAGATCACAAAGGCATCGGCCTCAAGGGTTTCCAGCCCGCCATCGTCGGTGCGCAGCTGCACAGCCTGAACCCGGCTATCATCGGCGATGAGGCGCTCAACGTCCACCTGATAGCGGAAGCGAACACCCAGTTGCTCACAGACGTTCGCCAGCGCCCGGGAGAACAGGTGGCAATCACCGGTGCCGTCGGTATCGTAACGAATGGCGCCATACAGAGGACCATCGCCGGTCATACCTGGCTCAACATCCTTCACTTGCGCCGGCGAGAGTAGCCGTGAGCCAATCCCCATCTCTTCAAGCAATTCATGAATTGCTTTATACCCCTCCATGGCTTGCGGTGTGCTGGCGAGATGCAACAAACCCAGATGCTGGCCATCAAACCCCAGGTTATGGTCTTGCTCCAGCGCCAGGAAACGTTCCCGGCTATGAACGCCCAGGCGCAACATGGCCCGTTTGTTCAAGCCAAACAGACCCGGCGACCAGGCGTAACGCAAGGTCGCCATCATAAAACGGATCGCCTCTGGCGAGGGTGGCATTTTCATTTTCAGCGGGCCGGATGCCTGGAAGAGCCAGGGCAAGGCTTTGAACACCATGGCCGGGTCTGCCCAGGGGTAAACCACTCCATAGGAGCGCTGGGCGGCGTTACCCTTGCTGGTCTCGTTCCCCGCCAGGGAATGGCGATCCAGTACCGTCACCTGATGCCCTCGGCGCGCCAGCTCATAAGCCGTGGTTACCCCCACTACGCCGCTGCCTACAACCACTAGTATGCATGCTCAGCCTCCGTTAACTCACACCGTGTTCCGCCAACAGCGCCCGATACTCCGCCAGCACCTCCGGGTCTTCTTTCGGATAATCCGGCGCCAACGCCTTCAGCACCTCGGCCACCAGGGCTGCAACCACAGCCCTGGCCTCAGGCTTGCGATCGCCGGGCACCATAAACCAGGGCGCGGCATCGGTATGGGTGGCCGCCAGGGCCTCTTCGGCATAGGCCTGATAGCTCGCTCTCTGCTTCCAGCCGTCAATGTCAGAGCGATCAAATTTCCAACGCTTGCGGGGTTTGTCCAGGCGTTTGAGCAGTCGGCGCCGGTGTTCATCTTCAGACAGGTTCAACCACACCTTCACCACGCAGGTGCCTTCACTGACCAAGTGCCGCTCAAAATCACAGATAGCCCGATAGCGTGACCGCCAGTCATAACTGTCGGCGGTTCGCACTGGCCACACCCGCTCGCCAATCACGCCCTCGTGATGGCTGCGATTGAACGCCACCATCTGGCCGTATGCCGGTAACAGGGGCGTCACTCGCCACAAAAAATCATGGGCGGCTTCCGTTGCCGTGGGCCGGCTGAAAGACCAGGCATGAAAGCCCGCCGGATCGGCGTAGGTGGCCAGGGTGCGGATCAAGCTATCCTTGCCACTGGTGTCAGGACCATGGACCACCAGCAACAAAGCCTTTTTGCCGTTGGCCCAGAGCCTGCGCTGATACTCGCCTATGTCTTCGAGGCTGGCTTCAAGAGCAGGCAACTCATGGTCCTCGGCAAGCAGCGTCGGATAACTTTTGAATGCGGGCTTTTTCGGGTCCAGAAACCAGGACCGGGCAAACGCCGTATACTTCATCAAGGAAACTCCCTATCACATCCATGCAACCCAACGATCACGCAAACTGATAAACTGGCGTGATCACATTCTCAGAATAGCAGCCATTTACTGGCTGTGATGGAGCATAGCGCCGGGCATGAGCAAGAAACGTCGTGAGATTCCCGTATTCGATCACCCGATCATCGAGACCCACTGCCACCTGGACTACCTGAAAGACCAGCCCCTGGCAGATATTCTGGAGCAAAGCCGGAACGTCAATATCGAACGGGTGATTACCATTGCCGTGTCGCCGGACAACCTGGCGACGGTGCGCAAGCTCAGCCACATCGCCCCATGGTTGTATGGTACCCAGGGCATTCATCCCCATGAGGCGGAGAGCTACACGGATGCGGTGGAAGCCGAGATCCGCGAGCATGCCCAGGATGAGAAGATCGTCGCCATCGGCGAAATCGGGCTCGATTACTACTACGATAAAGCCGACCGTGAGGTACAGCGGGAAGTATTCCGGCGCCAGTTGCAGATTGCCTGTGATAACCAGCGCCCGGTGGTGATCCACAGCCGTGATGCCGACGACGACACCATCGCCATTCTCAAAGAGTTCGAGAACAGCCTGGAACGGCGGGGCGTGATTCACAGCTTTACCTCCGGCCCTGGATTGGCTCAGTACGCGCTGGATCAAGGCTGGTGCCTGGGTTTTAACGGCATCACCAGTTTCAACAAGGCAGAGAACGTGCGAGACATCGTGCGCATGACGCCAATCGAGCAGATTCTGCTGGAAACCGATGCGCCCTTCCTCACCCCGGTGCCCTACCGTGGCCGTGAGAACGCGCCCTTCTACCTGCCGTTTATTGCCGAGAAGATTGCCGAGGTAAAGGAGCTGCCACTGTATCAGGTTGTCAGCCAGACTTACCAGAACAGCCTCAGGACGTTCTTCCCGCAATCATGATCAAACGCATCCCCGTTTCTGCGTTGAAAGTCGGGATGTACATCTCCGACCTGAACAACGACTGGATTCCCCACAACACCCAGCGCAAACGAGGGGTAATCAAGCGGGAAGACACCATCGACAAGATTCGTCGAATGGGGGTGACCTACGTTTACATTGACGTTGAAAAAGGGCTGGACTCTCAGGATGCCGAAACCGCAACCGAGGTAGACCGCCGAAATGAACAGGCGCTTCAGAACGCGGGCGAACTGAGCCCCGGCGCTTTACCGAAAGTCACGCTGACCGAAGAAATTGTGGTTGCCCAGCGCATCCACAGCCAGGCTCAGGGCCTGGTTGGCAGCTTCATGAACAACGTCAAAATGGGCGCGGCCATTGATATTGCGCCCATTCACCAGCTGGCGGATGAGCTTCAGAATTCGGTATTGCGCAATGCCAACGCCCTGAGCTGCCTGGGGCGAATCCGCGAGAAAGACAATTACCTGCTTGAACACTCTGTGAATCTCAGCGTTCTGATGTCGCTGTTCGGTAACTACCGCAAGTTTTCCGCTGACGTGCTTCACCAAACCGTCGTGGGCGCCCTGTTACACGACCTTGGCAAGATCCTGACTCCCGATGAGATTCTGCACAAGCCCGGCCGCCTCAGCCCGGAAGAGTTCGAGGTGATGAAGCTGCACGCACGGCACTCCCGGGATATTCTCGCCGGCACCGAAGGCATTGGAGAAATCACCGTCATTACCGCCGCCCAGCACCATGAAAAACTGGATGGCAGCGGCTACCCCGAAGGCCTCAAAGGCCAGGAGATCACCGAGTACGGCCGCATGGTCGCGATCACCGACGTGTATGATGCCATCACCTCGGACCGGGTTTATCACAAAGGCATGACACCCACCCAGGGCCTGAAAAAACTGCTGGAATGGAGTGGCGACCATCTGGATCCGGATCTGGTCAAACAATTTATCCGCTGCATCGGGCTTTATCCGATCGGCTCATTGGTGCTGCTGGAGAGCGGTCGCCTGGGCGTGGTGATCGAAACCAACGAACAGGATCAACGCCTGCCAGTGGTCAGGGTGATGTACCACACCAAATTCCGGCTGCCCATAACGCTCGAAACCATCGACCTGGCCCGGGCGGGCAATCAGGACCGGATCGTGCGAGCCGTCGATCCGGAAGAGTACAAATTGGATGTTCGCAAGTTTTTGACCTGACCCCGGATATCTTGCCCACCTCTGCTAAGCTTGCCCTTATAACTTCCATCACGATGACGCCCGCACCATGATATCTTCGGTATTCCAGATTCTGGGTGGCCTGGCACTGTTCATGCTGGCCATGGAAATGATGACCAACGGTCTCAAAAACGCCGCCGGCCATCATTTGCGCCACTTGCTGGGCACCTGGACCCGCACTCCCTTGAGGGGATTGATGGCGGGCTTTGCCATTACCGGCATTGTGCAGCACTCCGGTGCCGTGACCGTCGCGACCATTGGTTTTGTCAACGCAGGCCTGTTGACCCTGGCGCAATCTCTAGGCGTTATTTTCGGCTCCAACATCGGCACCACCATGACCGGCTGGCTGGTCAGCCTGGTTGGGTTCGGCTTCAAGATCGAAGCCATCGCCCTGCCCCTGCTGGCGGCCGGCGTGGGCGCCAAAATGATCAGCCGAAACCCCAGAAATCAGTTCCTGGGTGAGGCCCTGGCCGGCTTTGCCCTGTTTTTTCTGGGCCTGTCGATCCTCAAGACGGCGCTGGAATCCCTTGCCGGCGGCTTCACTGGCGAAGGCGTTATCAGCCCTGACTACGGTCTGGCGGCGTACCTGGCGATCGGGTTATTGGCAACCGTGCTTACCCAGTCGTCCAGTGCAGCGCTGGCTATTGTCCTGACCGCCGCTGCCGGCGGCCTGATCAGCCTGGATAATGCCGCAGCCGCGGTGATCGGGGCCAATCTGGGCTCTACCTCCACAGCGGCGCTGTCAGCGTTGAAAGCAACCGCAAACGCGCGCCGGCTGGCCATTGGTCACATCCTGTTTAACGTTCTGACCGGCGCCATTGCCCTGTTAATCCTGCCCGGCATGCTGTGGTTGGTCGCGCTGATGACCGACGGGTTGAACCTGGAAGCCAATCCGGCGATCTCGCTGGCGATGTTCCACACGCTGTTCAACGTGCTCGGCGCGGCCTGCATGCTGCCCTTCACCAAGCCGTTTGCCCGCTTTCTCGGCCGGCTGTTCCGCAGCAAGGAGGAAGACAACGCAGAACCCCGGTTTCTTGATGACACGCTGGTCACCACACCGGAACTGGCCATTGGCGCGGTAGATCAGGAAATGAAACGGCTGATTGGTCACAGTCGGGGCCTGCTGCGGGTATGCCTGGATCGGGAAGGCCTGACCGGATCCGACATCCGGCCCAAGGCTGAGGCCATTCGCAGCCTGAACCAGGCCATCACCGACTACATCGGTCGCCTGCGCGCGGAGAAGATGCATCTTTCCGTGGTGGACGCCCTGACCATCAGCATCCGAACCTGCCGTTATCTGGCGGAGGCAACCGAGCTGGCGTCCCGGCTGATGACACTCAGGGAATTAGACCGGCGCACTGAGTTTGCTGAACAAGCCGACTTGCTGGCTCACTACCTGGACATCATCCGCGCACTGGTTGCCTCGGACGGCCCGGCACCGGATCTTCTTGCCGACGCGGAAACCACGTACCAACAGCTGAAAAATACCACACTGCAGATGATGGTGCGGAGGGATGTCAGCACCGGCCTGGGCGATCAGATGCTGGATACCCTGAGCGCCGTGCGAAGACTGAACGATCAATGGAACAAGGCGTTGAACTGGCAAGCCGCCACCGAAATTCTCAACAACGCCCGGCATCAGGTGCCGGAATCAGAGAACTTGCAGTAACGGTTCTTGCCATCCCGTTTGGCGCGATACATAGCCTGATCGGCCTGACGCAGCAGCTGATCACCATCCATCTCGACATCCTGGGGGTAGAGGGTGTAGCCAAGACTGGCTGACACCTCAACGCTGTGGTCCGCCACCCAGACCGGTTCTGACACAGTGATCAACAAGCGCGACAACAAGGCCTGGAGTGTGGGCTCATCCGCAACGTTCACCACAATGGCAGCAAACTCGTCACCGCCCAGCCGTGCGAGGGTATCTTCCTCACGCAGCGTCGCCCGCATTCGCCGGGCAAGCTCGATCAGTAACCCGTCACCGGCATCATGGCCAAAGGCATCGTTGACCGGTTTGAAGTGGTCCAGATCAATATAGATAACCGCCAGCTGATAACCCTGGCGGCGGGCCTGAGCCATAGACTGATGCAGTCGGTCGGAGAACAGCACCCGATTGGGCAGGCCAGTCAGTGCATCAAAATGCGCCATGGTGCGGAGCTGTTTTTCGGTTTCCTTGAGCTGAGTAATATCGGTGAAGGTACCAACGAAATGACTGAGCCCACCATGGTCATCAAATACACTACTCAGGGTCAGGCTCAGCATCGTGGCCTGACCATCCCAGTGCCGGCTGGCGAATTCACCCGCCCAGACCCCATGTTTTCGGGCCGCGATGAGAATGGCGCTACCTTCGTCCAGGGGCAACGGCGGCAAGCTGCCGACGGCACTCCGGTGATCGCGCCCAGTAATCCGGGTGTAAGCCTCGTTGATGTCCATCACCACGCCGTGGGCATCGGTGATAAATATGGCCTCCCGGGCATGTCTCGAAGACCCGAAGCGCCAACCGCTGGCGTTCTTCCGCGTGCTTACGGCGATTGATGTCGTACCAGGAGCACAGGATCGACGGCGTCTCCTGAGCTTTCTCGTAAACCGGTGCCAGGGTCATATCAACCCAGACTTCCGAGCCATCCGAGCGCACCAGCAACCATTCGGACTGGGCCACCTCACCAGCGACCACCCGTCGCATCAGGGTATCCATTTTTTGCAGTGAGGAGGTGCCGTCTGGCTGACTATGGGGAGAAAACGCCTGAAGGCCCTTGCCCAGCAATGACGCTTCCGAGGTATAACTGTACCAGTTCAACCGCCGCACGATTGCACTCCACCAGTGCGGCCTCACGAATCATCAGCATCGGCTGCGGCCAACTGGCAATCAACCTGCGCAGACGGCGTTCTTCGATGGCCAATTGTCGCCGCTGGCGGCTCAACCAGAGACTGGTGATCATCAGCGAGATAAGCAGAAGCACGACGGTGATGCCCCAAACCCGGTACTGGTTGAGCACGTCCAGCCAGGTGACTCTGGGGACCTGATCGTAGGGTGCCATGCGCAGAGTGCGGGCAAGCGTCTCTACCGATTGATAGTCCGCCGGCGGTGAAAAACCGCGGATATACGCAGCTTGTGCTGCCGGATGATCCCGCTCCAGGGCGAACAGGGCTGAGGCAATTCGGCGCACCACCCGGCTGTCTACGTGGGGCAAAGACACGAATGGCCACTCCGGGTACAGCCGGGTTGATACCACAAATGGGTAGCCAGACAGTTGCTGCTGGTTGATCACCTTTAAACCCGCCATCAGGTCGGGGCTTTCCAACAGCAGCTCTTCAAGAACACCGGTCCGGATAAAGCCGATGTCAGTGTCTCCGGTCTGTACCGCGCGAATCACCCGATCATGACTACTCAAGTGCACCACCCGGTTATGCCTCAAAACATCCACGCCGGCATCCATCAACTCAGGACTGGCGCCTGATAGCCACCCAGAAAATGCATACCTGGCGTGGCGATACTTTTACCCCGGAGGTCCTCCAACTGGTTGATGTCATCCCGTCCCGCCCTGGTCAGGATAACGCCACCAATGCTGCCCGTAGACTGCCCTTGCCATTCCCTCTCAAGTGTTGCCAACACACCGGTGAGGCTTCGATCACTTCGGATCACCAGAAAGTGACTGGGGTTGGTCAGGAAGAAATCGATCTGGTTGGAGGCCAGCGCCCGGTTCATATCCTCTTGATTGAGCACACGCAGGCGCACTGGCAGTCCGCTCTCCTGACTGAGGTAGTCAGCCAACGGAGCATAACGTTCCTGAATGACCGGCTCCGGCCGATAGGCGAATATACCCAGGGTTACGCCTTGAGTCTGCCAGCACGGTTGACGACCAGATGCCCGCAATCGCACTGAACAGAATCAATGAGCGCACCAAGAGTCGAAAACTCACGAGACACTCCTCGGCAGGAACGACGGATCCGCCAGGTGATCATACACCGGCGCCATTTCCATCAGGCCTTCACGAATCAGCACCTCGGTCAATCGTCTTGCGACAACCTCGATACGGCCGTGGTAAGCCAGATAACGCTGATTGGCCGCCAGTTCCGGCAACATCACGGTAGCCAGCGACTGGCGCACGGCCTCAGGAGAAATGCCCTGACGCGTCGCCACCCGGTATACCGCGTCGTGCATGCTGCGCACCAGGTGGCGCAAGCCCCGGAAGTGCCCATGCACCAGATCCCTGACCGCATCGGGGCGGCGCCTTGCGGCCTGGTCAGTCACCACCAATACGTCAAAAATGGTGTCTGGCATCTGGCTGCTATCGAACAGCCGGGTGCCGCCTGCCCTCGCTAGCAAAGACGCAGTGGGTTCATAACAGATTGAGGCGTCAATATCACCGCCATGCCACGCCTCGACGTGTCGATCCGTCGGCAGATCCACCAGCGACACCTGATCTGAGGTCAGGCCAATCCGCTCCAGCATGGCGAACAGCATTACTCCAGACACCCCGGCAAGCTCAACTCCGATCGAGCGCCCCCTCAGATCACTGAGACTGGTAATGTCAGGTTTGACCACCAACACATCGGCGCCAACAGAGACATCGGCCACCGCCACCACTCGCAGCGGGACGCCCTCGGAAAATACCCGGAGCGCCTCATCCAGCGTAATGGCCGCGGCATCCAGTTCGCCAGACAGCAAGCCCCTCATCGAATCTGTCGCGGCCGCACCTTTGACCAGCTCAACCGAGCCGGGCAGCCAGCCGAATTCTTCGGCCAGGTACAGAGGCTCGTAGCCAATCCAGGGGTGAATACCCGTGCGCAACGGAACGGGCCCGGAGCAGCCAGCCAGGCCCACAGCCGAAACGGCAGCAACAGACAGTTGCAGAAAGTGGCGGCGGTTCATCATGGGCTCCGGGCGGTTTTGGCTTATTCTTCGGATACTAATACGTAGCTACTATAGCCGTAAATCTGACCAAAGCATTGCACCGGATCAATTCAGGCCGCCATAACAACCGATTAACCCAAGGCCAGGAACACACCCATCAAGATCGGTGACAGGAAAGACAACAGAAAACCCGAGGCGATCGCCACTGGCACACAAGCCAGTCCGCCACTGCTGCGGATTACCGGCAAGGTAAAGTCCATGGCAGTGGCACCACCGTAACCAATGGCCATGGCCGGCCTGGCGCCAATCACCAGCGGTATCAGCGCCAGGGCAATGATTTCACGCAGTACATCATTGAGGAACGCAACCCCACCCCAAGCTGGGCCCAAAGCATCGCCAATCACAATACCGGACAAGGAATACCAGCCAAACCCGGACGCCAGCGCCAACGCCTGATGCCAGGGCACATCGAGCCACGGAATCAGAGCAACACCTGCCAACAGGGAGCTGAACACCAACGCCAGTGCAATCCCCAGGCCCTGGCGATTCAACAGCAACTTACGCAATGATAAACCGGCATTCCGGAGTTGCAGGCCGATCAGAAACAGCAGCAACATCAACGCCCAGGTGGCCACCTCATCCACCATGGGCAGCTGCGATAACAAAAAGTAGCCCAGCAGCACGCCAAACAGAACCGCTGCCAGAGGCTTCATCCCGGCCAGAAAAAGGCGTCGGTAACTCGGGCGAGCCTCAGACTCGTCAGCATTAATGGTCATTGGCTGCCACCGATGAAACAGCCACAACCCGGCCATGTTCGCCAGCAACAACGCAACCACCAGGCCTGAGACCTGACCGGCCATCGTGCCCAACTGATCCAGCAGGCCGTCCATTTGCCCGAGGCCCAGACCCAGCAGCGCCAGAATGAAATAGACCAGACCTTCTACGGTGTAATGGATCGCTGTCATCAGTCGGCGATTGGATAAGGCGATGGCGAAGCCCAGAAACAACGGGGCAAGTATCAGCAGGGCGCCGGTCAGCATAAAATCCTCAGAAAGGCACAGTCAGAAAGTCTGGCCTGAAGCCCAGGCCACTCATACAGCGGTCAGTGCAGGTTATCGCCAGAACGGTCCTGCACCAGTACCCAGGGCGCAATCACCACCGCCCACAATTCGGCGTTGCGGTCATACCAGGCCCGGGCGAGGTCCGGGGACACGTCGCCAATATCGCCTTTGCCCATCCACTGCTCGAACTGGGCCTTGTTATCGGCTGTGAGCTCAGAGGCCACATGCAACAAATCCAGTTTCGCCGCTACCCGCACCACTTGTCCGCGGGCGTAATAGGTTTGCAGCTCATGCCAGTGAATGCGGGAAGTTTCCAGGTTCAGTCGTGTTTTGATGTCGTCTGGAGAGTCGGGGGAGGGCATAGTTATCTCAGCAGTCGGTTCATATTCAGAGCGCCAGCCTACCCTAAAATACGCACCTTCGCATCCGGATCAGAGCGCGGCCACTAATGTCCGAATTTCATCTGCCAGAGTCATTGGGTCGAACGGCTTGGGGATAACACCGATGGCCCCCAATGCCAGATACTCCTCGATTTCGGAGTTCTGAATCCGGGCAGTCATGAAGATTACAGGCGTCGAACGCGTCGCATCCAGCGACTTTAATCTTCGCATGGTTTCGGGGCCGTCCATTTCAGGCATCATCACGTCCAGAAGAATCAAATCCGGCTCGAACTCAGGAGCCACCTGCAGAGCTTGTTGTCCGGAACTGCAAAGTGCTGCGTTAAATCCACCCACATCCTGCAGTGCCAGCTCTGCAATGGCCCGGATATCCGGGTCATCCTCCACGTACAAAACTTTATTCAGCGTTACGTCAGTGACTGATATCATGCGGCGTCTCCTCTGTGGATGGTTTGTGTTCCAGACCAATACGCCGTAAAAGTCGCTGACAGTCTTCACTTTCTGACTGCGCTCCGGCAATCAGTGCGGCAGCCCGCATTACCAGCCGATCCTCACGGGTACTGTCTTTCGGCAAGAAATGCACGGCGCCAATCATTTCTCTCAGGTTCAGCGGTAGCTTCCACTGCACTTTAAGCCGATTGCCGTAATCCTGGGACCACTGGCCCAGGCACTGTTCCACTTCTGAACTGCTCAGCGAGCCACCTTCTACACTGAATTGGTTCAGTACCTTGAGAACTGCCAATTCTCCCAGGCGGCTTAACAGACCAGCCTGCTGGAACAGTGTGGGCGCTTTCCCCAACCTGACCGCCAGCTTCTGAGCTTCACGTGCCACCCGCAATGCCATGTCATGGAATGCCCTGGCCTGGGCCTGCAGATCCGGGGTGTTTATCTTGCCGGCAACGTCCAGTGACAGCGCCAGGGCCTGATTCAAGGACATGGCCACGCCCATGTTGCTGATGGCGTCTCTGAGAGATTCCACCGGCTTACCCGTGCGCCGGAATGAACTGCTATTGGCCACGTCCAGCAGGCGGGCCGTCAGTGCCGTTTCTTCACGCCAACGCTCCGCCAGCTGAGCCGGCGACAATTCTTGCTGCCGGCCGATCAGATCCAGCACATCTGCAGGATCGATGTCCGCCGGCAACTGAACCACCGAATTCAATGACGCCTTCAAATACTCATCTGCGGAGCCATGAGCAGCGGCTTCGACCGGCACCAGTTTGGTCAGGCGTTCATGCAATAACTGCACATCCAGGGGTTTGGTAATGTAGCCGCTGATACCATGGTGAGCCGCCCTGAGAACGGATTCCCGGTCAGACCTGCCGGAGACCATCACAATGGGCACGTCAGCATCATGAGCGCGCACCCGCTTTACCAACTCAAGCCCGGAGCCGTCTGGCAGCTGCCAGTCGATAAGATACAACTGATACCCGCCACCCCCATCAACTATTTGCCGAGCTTCGGCCAGGGATCGGGCAAGACTGACGGCAGCGCCTTGATGAATGCCCGCTACGACAGTCTCAAGCAGCTCACCCACCAGCTCATCATCTTCCAGTATCAATGCTTTCAACAGGCACCTCTCAAACTTTTATACCGCGTAGAGACGGATGGTAGAGAGTTACACCATTACGTCCATCCCGCTTTCGCTGGTAGAGTGCCTGATCAGCCGCCTCGATGGCTTGATCGGAAACAGGGAAATCGTTGATCAAAGCGACGCCTGCACTCAAGGTAACCTGGAAGCTGTCATCTCCTGCCCAGAACACGAGTTCGGCAAAACTCTTACCAATGGCTTCGATGAGTTTCACCGCCACCACCGGCTCACAATCGGGCAGAATCAACAGAAACTCTTCGCCACCATAACGCCCGATCACATCAGACTCGCGCAGCCGGTTGCGCAACAGGTTGGCCAGGGTACGAATGACAATATCGCCCTGACCATGTCCCCAGGTATCATTTACCCGCTTGAAGTGATCCAGATCCAGCATGACCACACACGAGGTGTGACCGGCACGGCGACAGCGGGCCAGCTCTCTGTCGACTTCCTGCTTGATCAGGGAGTGTTTGAGCAGCCCGGTAAGGCTGTCACGGTTCATCAGGTCTGATAACTGGCGTGCACGGTAACAACGAATCCGCACCGACCGGACAAGGTAATCATCGGTGACCGGCTTCACCAGAAACTCATCGGCGCCTTTAGACAACGCATCTAACTGATTTTCAGGATTGTCCTCCGATGACAGATACACAATGGGCAAACCCAGCCAGCGCGGCTCATAACGTATCAGTCTGGCAAGCGTAACGCCGGAATAGTCCCGTAACTGAACATCCATCAATACAAGGTCCGGCTCAAACGCCGACAGTTCCGACATCAACTCTGCCGGGTCAGAAACCAGGCGAGCAATGATGCCAGCCTGCTTGAGCACCAGGCAATAGTGCTCTCCCAGTTCCAGATCATCATCAACAATCAACACCCGGCCCTGGGGACGGGAACCGCGTTCCAGCACCAGTGATTCAATCCGCTCTGCCAGCTCCGGCATGTCCAGTGGCTCACAGAAATAGGCAGTTGCCCCTTGTTCTGCAACCCGGTACAAAGTCTCAAACGAGTTTTCGTGGCCAACACATACCACCGGAAACCTGCGGTGCTCGGCTTTCGGTAAATATTGCTCACGAAAGCCCATGACGTCGCCCAGCCCTGAGTCCTCACACAGCAAAATCGAGGCACTGGAGCGCTCTCTGAGACGAACAGCAATGTCGTTCGGGCAATCAACAGAGCCAGACTCACAGACAAAACCGTAGACGGCTAACGATTTGACCAGGTCCGCCAGATAATCAAGGTTGTGCCCGAGCGCCATGACATTGACTTGCATGCCATGGGCCCCGTCATGTGAATCTGCTTCGGCCTGAGCACATGCAGAAGTGGCCATTTCAGGTGCATTCTCAAGCAGCGTGGCAAGTTGTCGAAGTTCATCAGCAACGGCCACTGAAACAGAAACCAATCCATCTGCACCGCTATCGGTCGCCGATTCAAGCTGTGCCTTCATCTGCTTTTCTATCGCCCTGGCCGCCTGGCCCAGTTCGGGTAAGCCAAATGTCCCCGCGGAGCCCGCCATCCGGTGCAACAACTGATAACACTTTTCCAGCTCCACCTTCGGCAGCTGTTGCTGATCAATCAAGCGCGCGAACCCTGACAGCGTTTCAACGTCGCCCCGGGCGCGCTCGAAAAACCGTTCCTGCAGAAGCCTAAGTCGCTCCTGCAACTGATCAACGGCTGTATTGTTCAAAAGGCATTCCTCACTATTTTATTCACAACATCTAATGCACTATTCTCATCAAAGCATGTTTTATCTTTGACAGCCATTCGTATAAGGGCCTTTCTTGCGAACCTTAAGCCTCAACGCTCGCATTGTGCTGATTGCCAGCTCAAGCATCATTATCAGCGTAGCTCTGATTCTTTTTATTGCCTACGACAGACTGCTTCGCGATTTTGAGCAGGTACTTACAGAGCGCCAGGCGCTGCAGACATCGGCGGCCGCCAGTCGGGTAAACGAGGAACTGACTATACGCCTGAATGCATTGGGAGCGTTTGCCAGTGTGCTGACTGACGGCAACAATCTGTTACCCCTACCGCAACTCGAAATGTTGCTGGGACGCCAACCCGCCCTGGAACGACTGTTTGGCGGCGGTCTGCTGATATTCGATGACCAGAGCGTCGCTCTTGCTGAAAATCGTTTTGTTCCGAACCGGCTGGGAACTTCGTACGCTGATCGCCCCCATTTCAAACGGGCCGTACAATCCCGCTCGCCGATTGTCAGCCGGCCAATCATTGGACGAACAACAGGCTTGCCCCTGTTGTCGTTTCTCGCACCGATTGAAAGTGATGATGGCGACTTACTTGGACTGGCCGGTGGCACCATCAACCTGGCAGAGGCAGGAATTCTTCCTGAGGAGATTAAGACTGATAATGGCACTATTCTCAAGGTGTTGGACACCGGAAACTTCGTCCAGGTGGATGCCCTGAAAAAGGATCAACCGGCGCCTTTCCTTCCAGACCCGGGTGAGGATCCATTGATCGACGCTGCCTTGTCCGGCATCCCCTTCGGTGTGGTCACAGATTTTTCCGGGCAACGCTGGGTATACAGCTCCCAACATCTAGAGCGGCTTGGCTGGCTATTTCTTAGTGCAGCACCTTATAAGCAAGCTATTCAACCTGCCCGAGCATCGTTTCGCGGGTTTTTATGGATCAGTTTAATCACCACGCTTCCACTACTGCTTATGACCTATGTTGTGGCCAGAGCTGCGACGCGCCAACTGGGCGGCATGTCCCAAAAGATCAAAAGGATGACAACAGACAGCTCTTCCACTCAACGGTTGACTACCAAGGGGCCGGCGGAAACCCGAAATCTGGCAAAAGCATTCAACACACTGATGGAAGAGCGGGAAGCGTTGGATATCCTGAAAAACCAGTTCGTATCAAACGTCAGTCATGAGCTGCGCACGCCGCTGACATCTATCAATGGCGCTCTGAAATTACTGCAATCCGGCTCCGCCGGCGAGTTGCCGCCGAAGGCCTCAGCCATGGTTGAGCTGGCTTTACGCAACGGCCAGCAGCTGCAATCACTGATTACCGACCTTCTGGACTTTGAAAAGGCCGTGGCCGGTAAACTCAGCGTCCAGATGCGTGACATCGACCTGATTGACGCTATTGAGGCTGCGTGCGTCGGGAACCAGCCGATGGCCAGGCATTACTCCGTAAAAATTGTTGCCAAAAGCGATGACAGCCTCAGCGTTTTTGCGGATCCGGCCCGGCTTCGCCAAGTCCTTGATAACTTTATCAGCAACGCCATTAAATATTCTCCCAAGGGTGGTTTCGTCACAGTCGAAGCACATTCCTCAATCCCCGGTTTTGTACGTATAACGGTTTCCGATCAGGGTGACGGTGTTCCTGAGCACTTCCTGCCGGAGCTGTTCCAACGATTTGCCCAGGCAGAAGCCGGTTCCAATCGAGCAAAAGCCGGCACCGGACTCGGGCTTGCCATATGCCGGGAACTTGCCCATCTGATGTCCGGGGAGGTGGGCTATGATTACTCAAATGGCGCCCACTTCTGGCTGGAGCTTCCTGAAGCCAATCACCGGGGCGAGGAGCATTTATGAGAACGCCAGACCGGCCCCAAAACGAAACCTTACGACTGTCTGCTCTGGAAGCAGCTCAGCTGCTGGACACACCGCCAGAAGAACGATTTGACCGAATCACCAGGCTCGCCGCCACAACCTTTGATGTGCCCATATGCCTGGTCTCCCTCATTGACAGGGACCGCCAGTGGTTCAAATCCTGCTACGGCCTCGGCGTTCGCGAGACGGCCCGCGACATTTCCTTCTGTGGCCATGCAATCCTCGGCGCCGATACCTTCGTGGTTGAAAATGCACTACAGGACGAACGATTTGCAGACAATCCCCTGGTCACTGGCGAACCCGACATCCGCTTTTACGCGGGTGCTCCACTGGGTGACCGGAATGGCTTACATTTGGGCACCTTGTGCCTGATTGACAGGAAGCCGAGAACCTTTTCCAGCGACGATCAAAGGACGCTGCGCGATTTTGCTGATCTGGTCGAGCGGGAATTTCAGTATCAGGAGCTCGGCGCCTACTATGCTGAGAGAACTCAGGCACTGAACATCCTGAATGACATTTCTCTGGACTCCCGTGGCAGCGTCTCTAAGCGAATCGAACACGCGCTTGCCAATGCGACTCAATATCTCAAAATGGATACCGCCATTGTCAGCAATATCACTGGCGGCGTTTACACGGTCCTGTGGCATCACGAGCGGCACCAGACGTCTCTGGAAGATGGCATAACCTTTCCGCTGGAGCAGACCTACTGCTCACTTCTGGCGGCACAGGGCCGAGTTCTTGCCATTGACCACATGGCGCGCTCCCGTTTCTGTGATCATCCCTGTTATCAGAAATTCAAGCTGGAGAGTTACCTGGCTGCGCCGGTATGGATTGACGACGAGCTGTTCGGCACGCTGAACTTTTCCTCAGCACTCCCCCGCCGCCCCGGATTTACGGAGACTGAAAAGACATTCGTCAACCTTCTTGGTCGCTGGATTACCGATATAATTCAGCAACAAAAGCACACAGAAGTACTCGACAAACTGGTCGCTAACGCGCCGGGCATGCTGTACCAGTTCCGTCTGTGGCCCGACGGACATAGCACCTTTCCCTATACCAGCAGTGGAATTCGGGCCATTTACCAGATCACTGCAGAACAGGCTGCCAAGGATGCCTCGCCTGCCTTCGAACGCATTCACCCGGATGACCTGGCGGTTGTCGCCGATTCTATAAAGATATCGGCCGACAACTTGACCCCATGGATACAGAAATATCGCGTTCTCTGGCAAGACAGCAGCTGGCATTGGGTTGAGGGAACCGCCAGACCGGAGCAACTGCCCGATGGCAGTGTGCTATGGCACGGATACATTGCAGACATTGATGAACGCCACAGAATCGAGGAAATGAAAAGCCAGTTTATTTCCACGGTGAGCCATGAGCTTCGCACACCGCTGACCTCGATTGCCGGTTCACTGGGCCTTATCAACAGCAGTTCTCTGGGACAATTGCCCGAGAAAGCTCAACAGATGGTGTCTATTGCCCTCAGAAATACCGAACAGCTCAAACATCTGATCAATGATTTGCTCGACATTGAAAAACTGGTGTCTGGTCGCATGCCCATGCACCCGGCCAGACAACCTGTCGCGCCGGTTATCGAGGAATCGATCGAGCGCCTGGCGCCTTATCTGGAGAGCCGGCAAATACAGGTTATTCGTGAGCAGGCTCACCCGGATATAGAGGCCTGGTTCGATGCTCAACGCCTCAGCCAGGCACTGATCAACCTGCTCTCAAACGCTGCCAAGTTTTCAGACGAGGGTGCCAGCGTAGAGGTTTCTACCAAACTATTGCCTGAGCAATTCAGAATTTCGGTCACAGACCACGGCGCGGGCATTCCCGACAGTTTTCGATCTCGCATCTTCCAGAAATTTGCCCAGGCCGACAGTTCAAGCACAAGGGGCAGGCAGGGTACCGGTCTGGGACTGGCGATTACGCGGGAGATCATGACGCAAATGGGTGGCAGCGTTGATTTCGAGTCAACTGAAGGCAAAGGCGCCACCTTCTGGCTTGAGCTATCCCTTGAGCAACCGCTGTAGCTTGAGGTATCCGAGTGAAAAGGGGCAAGCGTTAAAATAACGATATTCAGCAGAACCTGAAAGCAACGTTTTCAATCCAAGATTATGGGCCTGGCGTAATTGTGGCTCTCAATAAACAATTTTTCAGACCTTGGCTCAGATAGACACTGGTCCAAACAAGTTTCAGGAGGCATAGAATGCAACATTGCGCATTACATTACCGATACGAAGTCTCGCCTCAGATCGGTCCTGGGCACAAAAAGTCGGGACAGGTGCCTGAATGAGTCACACCTACCCACGTGTTTTTTTGATGTCGGAACTCAAAAATCCTGGCCTCCCGGATGGTTGGAGCCATGTCAGCAGGCCCGAGCAATTGGTTGAGGCAGGGTCTTTCGACGCTCTGGTTATTGATGTTGCTCCTGAAAAGATTTCACCTCTTGTTCGCCAACTGCGATCTCATGAGTCATTCCGATTAGCTCTTATACTCTCGGCAACGGAAACAGACGAATTACTGGTCGATGGCGTTGTGAATCTGAGCAATGATAATGTTTTGCCGATATGGCGGTTATGGAAGGAGCGCCTGGACTCATTCAATCTGGGGAAAAAGCCTGAACGTTTCGACGAACGGGTCATTGCCTGGCTTTGGGCGCACCCGCGAAAACGAATTGAGCCCGAGCGATTGCCGGAGCGCGCGAACATCTATCACTACCCTTTGCTCGAGGCCATGTCTTCAGATGAACCGGTAAATCAGTTTGTCTGGTTAAAGCTGATGCAGGAGCAGAACTGGCTTCAGCCCGGAGAACTGATAGACCGGATAAGGCTGTGCCGAGACTGCAACTCAGGCCACCTCAATTACGTTGATGTCTGCCCTCAATGCAATGCTCTGGAGATTGCTCGTCAACCGGCCCTTCACTGTTTTACTTGTGGTCATGTTGGCGCCCAGGAACACTTTTTGAAAGATGGCGTAATGATCTGCCCCAACTGCCTGGCCAGATTGCGCCACATTGGCAGTGACTACGATCGTCCTCTTGAAAACTACCGCTGCCAGGCCTGCCAAAGTTTTTTTGTTGATGCCGATGTGGAGGCCCGCTGCCTGGATTGCGATGAGCATCATCAGCCGGATGACCTCAAGGTTCGCGAAATTCGGGCATTCACACTGACTGAACGCGGTCGCTTGCGTTGTCGTCAGGGGTTCAGTGAGTCAGGGGCCGAGGCACATTTTGGCCGACTCAACCTGATCAATCCCGACGCATTCCGGAACCTTCTTGACTGGCAGATCCAACAGGTTCGGCGATACTCCGTACTCCCTCATGGCTCACTCATGGTGCTGAGGTTTGCCAACCTCCGGGAGACCATGACTCAAAGCCGGGCAATGACGTTACTGGACAGTTTGATTGACCGAATCAGGGAGGCAGTTAGAGAGACCGATCGTTGCACTCGCACGAACGAGGAACAACTGTGGCTCCTTCTTCCCAGTACCGATCGGGACGGCATGAACATACTTCGGGGCCGATTAGCCAACCTCATCCAGAACTTCCATGAACAGGATGATGTGCGATTTGATATTCGAATCGCGGGATTCACTCTGCCCACCGACCTGCTTGCCCAAGAGGATGGCACGTTGCTGATGGCACGGCTTGGGGGCGAAGTTTCAGGGTGATGGATCAGGCGCTTTTGAATATGACAGAAATACTGATGAGCCTGGGCAGCGCAGACGGGGTTACCCGCGTGTTTCTCATGCTGTTTCCATTCTTTCTGTTACTGGAACTGCCACTCAACCTGTTGGTGATTGCAGGCATCTTGCGCTGGTCTCTCCGTAAATTGTCTTCCACACCTAAACCAAGCTTCTACCGACCGAAGGTGTCATGCATCATCACGTGCTACAGCGAGGGTCCCGATGTGGCCAAAACCCTCACCAGCCTCTGCGAGCAAATCTACCCTGGAGAGATTGAACTTATCCCGGTTGTCGACGGTGCTACCAGCAACACTGTCACCATGGACACCGTGCGCAGGTTTCAGGTTGACCACCACCTCCATCCAAACCGCACCGTCAGACCGATCGCCAAATGGCAACGAGGCGGGCGAGTATCGTCCCTCAACGCCGGCCTCGATATGGCGACCGGCGACATCATCTTTGCTCTCGATGGCGACACATCGTTCGACAACAACATGGTTGCGATGATGGTGCGACATTTTGAGGACCCAAACGTACCGGCCGTCTCTGGAAGTCTCCGGGTGCGAAACGCCTGGACGTCGTTTGCCACACTTATTCAGGCATTTGAGTATTTCCTATCGATTCACACCTCCAAGACCGGCCTGTCAGAGTGGAATACCGTCAACAACATATCAGGGGCGTTTGGCGCCTTCCGCCGGGACTTTCTGAAACACATCGGCGGATGGGATACACATACCGCAGAAGATCTGGATGTCACACTCAGGATAAAAAGCTATTTCGGGCGCCGCCGCGAGCTTCGCATACCCTTTGAGCCTGAGGCGGTCGGCCATACCGATGCACCCGATACCCTGAAGGCGTTTTTCATGCAACGCCTGAGGTGGGACGGCGATCTGTTTTTCCTCTACATACGCAAACACGCAGACAGCATGACACCCCGAATCCTGGGATGGCGCAATTTTCTGATGACGCTGGCCAGCGGCTTTTTCTTCCAGCTTGTTCTGCCGTTTCTGATCGTTGGGTATTGCCTGTTGGGCCTGATCGTACTGCCGGTAGACAGCTTGCTGATTCTTGCTCTTCTGCTTTATTCGTTGTATTTCGCCGTCACGCTGGTGTTTTACCTGTTGGGCCTGTGTCTGATCTCGGAACGACCGAAGGAGGACCTTAAGCTTGCTATCGTCATTCCGATCTTCCCGGTGTTTATGCTTGCGCTAAGATGCTGGGGCGTGGTCTGCACACTCAATGAAATGTTCCGAAGGGGCCATGAGGAAAGCAGCATGGCGCCTTGGTGGGTCCTGAAAAAAGGCAAGCGATTCTGATGCCAACTTCTCTCTACCGAACGCTATATTTGTGCGCCCTCACGCTCTCGAGCGGGGTTTCGGCAGACACCAGCGTGCCCCTTGCACAGCTGGTAGACAATCTTGAAGATTCGGATCGTCTTCATGCCATCCGGGCAGAGCAAAAGACCGCTTTGTCCCGAGCCGACAGTGCATCATCCCGCGAAGGGTGGTCGCTCTTTGGTGGCGCAGACACAGGCAGCTTCCGCGAGCTGGACGCCACCGCCGGCCGTGTCGAGTACCAGGGTTACGGAGCACGCATTGGCTTGAGTCATCCACTGCTGGGTACGTTGAAGAACACGACAACAGGCAACACAAAACGAATACACAACCGCGGAAACGATGGAAGCGGATGCAGACACGGCCCGGGCCGAGCAGGAACTCGAGGCCCGCCTGCACTATGCCGACTGGTGGCGAGCTCAGCAACTCCAGCAGCTGTGCAGCCAACAGCATCGCTTGGCGGGTCTTGAGCTAGAACGGATTGCTACGCGTCATGCCAATCAGGAACTACGGGACTCTGAACGTATCTGGCTGGAGCAAGGCTGGCGCCAGAATCTGCGCGACTGTGCCCCGGCAAGAAAGGATGCGGCCCAGGCGCGCCACGCCCTGAATCGTTTGGTCAGACCGGAATTGACCGCCGCCCACACAGCAGCCTTCGAGGAACTTCCAAACCGGATTCCAGACGTTGAGCAATGGGCGAACGTTATTCAAGCGCACCCAGACGTCAGGAAGCAGCGTCTGATCTGGTTGTCCAGACAGCAGTATGATGATCGTTGGTATGATGACATCGATGCCCGGGTTTCCGTCAGCCAGCAGTTAGACAGGCGCAGCGATATTTCTGGCACCGGCACTGGACTGGTCGCAGCCTTCAGTTTTGAAGTACCTCTCGGGAGCCTGTCGACCCGTCGCGAGACTGCTGCAACCCAGAAATCAGCAGCAAGGTACCGATGGCTTGACGCGCAAGAGAGCATAATGCGGGAGCTGAACCAGGCTCTGGAGACGTATCGAGATGAATACCAGAATCTCGAGCTTGCGCGGGAACGGGTCGAGTTGGCCGAAGTACGCCTGCAAGAGCAGAGGCAACGGCAGTCTATCGAGGCAGAAGAGGGATTTGTACGTTTACGCAACCTCACCCTGGAGCTTGCACGCTCCGAACAGGCACTGATCCTGGCTCAACACGGTGCATGGCAGGCATTGGCTCCGCTGAAAGTGTTTGATCGCCTGCAACCGGACCACTCGGAGCAACGGATTCTGGCATCGCCACCCACCTTGCACACAGGAGACCAGGGACCAAACTGGTCGAAGGCCGTCTATGTCTGGGACAGCAAGGAGCTCCTCGATCAACGTTCCAGAGACCGTGTTTTGGACAACCTTAAGGACTCGGGTTTTGACGCAATATACCTGGGTGTCTCAGCAGCTCAACTGGAAGACAATCATCTGGTGACAGCGTTGACACAAACCATCACGGCTGCCGAACAGCACGGTATTAAAACGGATTTATTGCTGGGTGAACCGCTGTGGCTGACAGACGACCATCGCGCCAATCTGGGCCGATTGATCACCAGCCTCGCAGACGTTCCCTTTCGCAGGCTTCATCTGGACCTGGAGGTCGAACAACTTGCCTGGCCGGTACCCGATACCCTGCTCAGGGGTTGGGCGGACACCATTGATCTGGCCGTTGAGGCAAGTCCCTGGCCGGTCAGTCTGGTGGCCCATCATCGCTGGTTTACAGACCCGAACACCGCCAAAACAGTATGCGTGCCTTGTCAGTTGCCAGAGTTCGGCATTCATGATGTCTCGGTGATGATCTACAGCACCAATACCGATCGTGTCGGCCAGCTCGCCTCGACGGCGATTGAACTCTGGCCCGACCTTACCTTTACGGTGGTGCAGAGCGTCGAAGCAGAACTTCCTGACACCAATAGCTGGCACGGGCAAAGCCGGTCCCGACTGGCTAGCCTGGAAGGCCAATGGCAGGCTTCATGGCGAGGTATTGGCGTGGCAGGCGTCGCCTGGCAAGCATGGCGGTACTATCCGGGCAATGACCAAAGAGGCATGGAGTAAAGCGCCAACATGAAGGTACGTTTCAGTAGCGATAAAGAGAAAAACCCGACCCGCGACGAGGGCCTGAAAGTACTCTATGCTCCCGGCAAGAGAATGGCGTTTCGTCTCAGGTGGTACCTGATACTGGCGCTTGTCAGCGCGCCCTTCGTTTGGTTCATGGTTAAGTTGGTGTCTGGCATTCTGTTACTTGAAACGCCCGCCGTCCTGGTTGTACCCACCATGGACGTCCGGGCGTTAGAGCCTGGGTCAGTGAGCGAGCTTAGACTCCGGCCAGGGGACACTGTGCGCGCCGGTCAGCAACTGGCAAAGCTTGAAAATGCCAATCTACGCCGACAGTTCGACCAACTGGGTGAGCTGGCACAACCACCGCTGGACTCATCACAGGCGCAATTCGAAAATCACCTTCAACAGCTGTTGGGACGTGCTGAAGCCAGGGTAAGAGACATCGAAAAACTTGTCCGCACTGGCGCGGCCACACTTGGCGAACTCCGCGCGGCTGAAGACATCCGCGATGCCCGCGCAGGAGACCTCATTTCTTACAGGCAATCGCTTGGGGAGAGCGTTGCCGAGCAACGTCTCCGATTCCGTAACGAACAGGAACGAAAACTACTTGAAGGCCAGTTGCAAAGGCTCCAGGTTCTGACACCTGTCGAGGGCGTTATCGAAACCATCGAAGTCACAGAGGGTGAAAATGTTGGACCAGGCACATTGATTGCCACGATCAGACCCGCTCAACCACCCGAACTGATTGTCTATTTACCTGCCAGACATGGCCAACTGGCACAACCTGAACAAACTCTGCGAGTGCGAACCCCTGATGGCGAATGGCAGCAAGCCACTGTGGTCTCTGTCGGACCTCAATTACAGCGCCTGCCACCCAACCTTCGAGGCCCATTTGGCGGTGATGAACCTCACTTGGTACTCAAAGCAGAGCCCCTGACACCGTTCGACGATCAGTGGCAGAAAGACAATCTGCCCTTAACTGCCCGGTTTCCTAACGTCTTGCAAAGACTCTGGCAAAATTGAAACCGGGGCAGACTTGCTGCCCCGGCTATCAATCAAGCGTTTTTCAACATCTGCCTGACCACATAATGCAAAATTCCGCCGTGTTCGAAGTACACCGCTTCGTTAGCGGTATCAATCCTTGATATCAGCTCACAGGTGTCTGTTGAGCCATCCTTGTACTTCACCGTCATGGTCAGGGTCTGACCCGGCTTGATGTCGCCAGACAAGCCCTCAATGCTGATAGTTTCCTCACCGGTGAGTTTCAGGCTCTTGCGATCCGCACCTTCCGGGAACTGCAGCGGCATCACGCCCATGCCGATCAGGTTGGAGCGGTGGATACGCTCGTAGGATTCCGCCACCACAGCTCTGACTCCCAGCAGACGGGTGCCCTTGGCGGCCCAATCCCGGCTGGAACCGGTGCCATATTCCTTGCCGGCAATGACCACCAGCGGCGTGCCCTGCTCCTGGTATTTCATGGCGGCATCGTAGATGGCCATCTGCTCACCGGTGGGCACGAACTTGGTGAAGCCGCCTTCTACACCCTCGAGCATCTCGTTGCGGATGCGCACGTTGGCGAAGGTGCCGCGCATCATCACCTCGTGGTTACCCCGGCGAGAGCCATAAGAGTTGAAGTCTTTCGGCTCCACCCCGTGTTCCTGCAGGTATTTGCCAGCGGGGGTATCGGCCTTGAAAGAGCCGGCCGGGGAGATGTGATCGGTGGTCACCGAATCCCCCAGCAGCGCCAGAATGCTGGCATCCCGAATGTCCTCGATCGGCTCCGGCTGCTCGCCCATGCCTTCGAAGAAAGGGGGATGCTGGATGTAGGTGGAGTTGTCACTCCAGTCGTACACCTTGCTGTCGGGCACCTGGATGGATTTCCAGGTGTCGTCGCCTTCAAATACCTCACCGTATTCCTTGCGGAACATGTCGGTTTTCACCTTCTCGACCGCGGCGGCAATCTCGGCCTGGCTGGGCCAGAGATCACTCAGGTAGACCGGCTTGCCGTCGTTGTCGACACCCAGCGGGTCTTTGGTCAGATCCAGCCGCACGTTGCCGGCAAGGGCGTAAGCCACTACCAGGGGCGGCGATGCCAGCCAGTTGGTTCTCACCAGCGGATGCACCCGGCCCTCGAAGTTGCGGTTGCCTGACAACACCGAGGCCACGGTCAGATCCCCGTCAACGACGGCTTTCTCGACCGCGTCCGGCAGCGGGCCGGAGTTGCCGATACAGGTGGTGCAGCCATAACCCACCAGGTTGAAGCCAAGTTCATTCAGATCATCCTGCAGGCCGGCCACTCTCAGGTATTCGGTGACCACTTTGGAACCCGGTGCCAGCGAGGTTTTCACCCACGGCTTGGTACTCAGGCCTCGTGCCACCGCTTTCTGGGCGATCAGGCCCGCGGCCATCATCACACTGGGGTTGGAGGTATTGGTGCAGGAGGTAATCGCCGCAATCACCACGGCACCCGGGTCCAGCCTGGCCTGACGGCCACCGATGTCTATCGGCCGGCTGGCGGGGTGTTCGAAGTAGGCTTCATCAACGCCCACAGCCGTGCCGCCGCCTTCGGACTCCATCTTCGCTTCCCGGGGGCTGGCCGGGCCCTCTGCGGTTTCCATGACCAGCTCGAAGGCGCCCTTCATATTTTTCAGGGCAACGCGATCCTGCGGCCGCTTCGGGCCGGCCAGGCTGGCTTCCACCTCACCCATGTCGAGTTCCAGACTGTCGGTATAGATGGGTTCATGGCCGGGCTCGCGCCACAAGCCCTGGGCCTTGGCATAGGCTTCCACCAGCGCCAGCTGCTCTTCCTCACGGCCGGTCAGGCGCATGTAGGTAATGGTCTGTTCGTCCACCGGGAAGAAACCACAGGTGGCCCCGTATTCCGGCGCCATGTTGGCGATGGTAGCCCGGTCTGCCACTGGCATGTCTTTCAGGCCGTCGCCGTAAAATTCGACAAACTTGCCCACCACGCCTTTCTTGCGCAGCATTTCCACCACCGTCAGCACCAGATCCGTAGCGGTAATGCCTTCGCGCAGCTTGCCGGTCATCTTGAAGCCGACCACTTCAGGAATCAGCATCGATACCGGCTGGCCCAGCATCGCGGCTTCCGCCTCGATACCACCCACGCCCCAGCCCAGAATGCCCAGACCGTTGATCATGGTGGTGTGGGAGTCGGTGCCCACCAGAGTGTCCGGATAGGCGATGGTTTTGCCATCCACGTCTTTTTGCCACACGGTTTTGCCAAGGTACTCCAGGTTGACCTGGTGGCAGATACCGGTGCCCGGCGGCACCACGCGGAAGTTGTCGAAAGCCTGCTGACCCCAGCGCAGGAACTCGTAACGTTCCTGGTTGCGCTCCATCTCGATGGCGACGTTGTCCCGAAAGGAATCGGCAGAGCCGAATTCATCCACCATCACCGAATGGTCAATCACCAGATCCACCGGCGACAACGGGTTGATCATGGCCGGGTCTTTGCCGGCATTTTTCACCGCCTCACGCATAGCGGCCAGATCGACCACACCGGGCACACCTGTGAAGTCCTGCATAAGTACCCGGGCCGGGCGGAACTGGATTTCAGTATCGGAAGTGCGATCTTCAAGCCACTGCACCATGGCATCGATATGCGAACGATCGACGGTGGTGTCGTCCTCGTTGCGCAGCAGGTTTTCCAGCAGCACTTTCAGGGAAAACGGCAGGCGGTTGAGATTGCCCAGGGTGTCTGCGGCTTTGGGCAGGCTGTAATAGTGAAATGTTCTGCTGCCCGCCTCCAGGCTGGAGAGCGTATTCAAACTGTCTTTGCTTGGCGTGGTGGTCGACATTCGATGCCTCCTTTTCAATGATCTCCTTTAACTATTGCACCGAATGACCATACTTCAACTCAACACCGTGAATGTTCGTTATTCGGCCGCTGAATGGAGCCGGCCAAGTCACAGCGCAACATCCCGACAGGGAATGCCTGACGCCCCGACCCGAAGCAAGCCGGCGCCGCTCCCAGCGGGACTGTCAGGGCAACCGATAGCCGCTGACCAGCGCGTCCACCTGACCGACGGCCTGCTCAAGGTCGCCTGCCATTGTTCGCACCTTGTCTGCTTCCCCGGCCACCTGGCCGTTTCGGGTGGCTACCGAGTGGATGTTTTCATTAATCTGCAGTGACGTCGCCGCCTGTTGCTCGCAGGCTGAGGCAATCTGGTTGTTCATGCTGCTGACAGCGTCGATGGCCTGTTCAATACGTGTTATGGCTTCCGCTGCATTTTGAATGGCTCGATTGGATTCGCCAGACCGGGTCTGGCCGACTTCCATCGCGGCGGTGGTGGCCTCCGAGAGATTCTTCAACTCATCTACTGTGCTGCGAATTTCGTTGGTAAATTCCTGAGTCCTGCGAGACAGCGAGCGGACTTCATCCGCCACCACCGCAAAGCCACGGCCATGCTCACCAGCCCGGGCGGCCTCAATGGCAGCGTTCAGAGCCAGCAGGTTGGTCTGGTCCGAAATGTCATTGATCGAGCCGGTTACCCGGGCGATAGATTCGACTTTCTCCGCCAGCTGCACAACCATACGGGTACTTTCTTCCAGAGCCTTGTTGGTGGCCTCAGTCATGGTGCCGGCATCTGTCATGGCCTTGCTGCCGTCGATAGCTGACCGGGATGCATCCTGCGCGGCCTCTGACGCCTGTTGAGCGTTCTGCGCTACTTCCTGCACACTGGCCGACATCTGGTTGGTTGCCGTTGCCACCTGATCTGCCTGCTGCTGCTGTTCCTCCAAATAATGACGGGTACTGCTGCTGGCTTTCGCCAACTGCTCCGCATTGCTGCGCAGCTCTACAGAGAACTCTTTTAACTGCAGAATGAGAGCGCAGGACCGCTCCATCATGTGGTTGAAGGATGTAGCACTGACGCTTTTGTCTTCCGCCGGCAGTCGTCCCCGCAGGTCCTTTTCAGCGTCAAAGGCCCGAACAATTTCAATCATCCGATAACTTTGACGACGTTCTGCACCCATCTGCAGGGCGAAAAACACGAGGATGCTGGCCTCGAAAACCACGAAGGCTGCGTGTAGAAAGGCAATCCCCCAGCTGCAGCCATAGTTGAAAATCATCAGCGGCATGCCGCCCGCCTGAGCCTCGGCCAGCTGCAAGCCAGTGAGCAACAGGTGATGCACAGCAATAACGCCCGCGGCCACCACCACCGGCAACCAGTCGCGATAGATAATCACCAATGCCAGCGCCGAGAAAATATGAAAATGCATCTCGATCCGACCCATCTGGGCCTGAATCATGACAGCGGAGAACAGCATCAGGCAGGTACCGAAAAGAGCCGAGCAGGCCCTGGTGCCCCTCATCATGAAATAGCCTGCCAGCGCCAGGCCACCTACCAGCAATGACGCCACAATTGCAAAACTGTAGGTGCCGTAACCCCAGGGCACCACTAAGCCCACCACCGGCACATGGGCCAACAGTATGATCAGCATCTGCCGGTCTGTGACCAGTGTTTGCTGAGTGGCAAAATCGTCTTGCTGAAAGGATCCCGTCATTGCGGTCCTCCTTGTAGGCCGGCCATAAGCCGTTCAATATCGCTCTGCACCCGATCCAGGTCCAGTTCGGGTGAGCTGTAAAGCAGATGCCGCCGGTTGTCTGGCGTTACTGCGTATATTCGGGCGCTGTGGTCAAAATCGTAGTGTTCGCCGCCGGTTCTGGCCGCGAACTCAGAAAATTCCATCGCCAGGCGCTGGGCCTCGGCCTGACTGCCAGGGCGTACCGCACGAAAGTTCTCACCCATCACTGTCATGATTCGATCCAGCTCTTGCTGGCTGTCACGTTCCGGGTCCAGGGTAATAAACACAAACCGCACCGGCTGCCGTTCCAGCCGCTGGTGCAGGTGCTTCAGATTCATCAACTGCAACGGGCACACGGTGCCGCAATGCTGGTAGCCGAAAAACACCAGGCGCAATTGCTCAGCACCGGCCACGTAACCTGGCAGTTCAGGCACCGGCAAATCGGTTTTAAAACCATAAAAATCGGTATCACGGGTGACATGGCCGAGCAGCGGCAGTGACGCCAGCAAGCCAAACGCAAGGATAAACAACGCAACCCGACCGGATGTTCTACGCATTCATTACCCTCGCTACCTTTGTGGTGAGAATAACGGCAAAAAGCACGCATTCTTTATAAGGTTATTCCGAAGTTTAATGGTGCAGGAGTAATACGCCCGATCTGGGCCTGAGATCACTGGCGTGGCCGGGGATCAGGGGATGTACTCAGGTGGCCGGCAAACGCTAACTGTGAACGGATCTGATGCGGACAGGGGCCAGTTCTGTCATGATTAGCGGCTGTTTTCTGACGGATCAGGACCTACCGTGAAGCACGATTGTCATTACCATCCGGGTGATCCGGCCAAGTGGCACTGTGGTGAGTGCCAGATGCATTATTGCAATCGCTGCATGCCCGACGCTGATAGCCGCCAGCGCATGGCGCTATGCCCCCGGTGCAGCAAAGCCATGCGATACCTTGGCGCCGCCACCGAGGTAGTGCCCTTCTGGCAACGGATCGGTGCTTTTTTCCGGTATCCCTTCCATACCGACCCATTGATTGTTATCGCCATTTGCACTCTGGTGCCCGTGGTGGCGCCGGCCAATATTGTCGGGCTGATTATCTGGCTGGTGCTGGCCCTGGCCCTGTTCAAATACACCTACGCCGTGATCAATCACACTGCAGAGGGGCACCTGAAGCCACCGTCGATTTCCGTCGCGTTTACCGGCAGCGGGTTTGATATTGTCATCCTGCAGCTGCTGGTGTTTGTGCTGATGGGGGCGCTGGTGGCAACGGCGGCCATGATTGGCGGCCCGATTCTGATGTTGCTGGCCCTGGCCTTTGTGGTGCTTGCACTGCCCGCCAGCATCATGGTGCTGGCCATGGAGCGCTCGGTGGGTGCGGCGGTCAACCCGATTAATCTGGCTGTGATCATCTCGCGCATTGGCACACCCTACTTCCTGCTGTACGGCTACCTGATTTTGCTGACTCTGGCGTCTGGTGCGGCCCAGGACTTTGCGGTCAATCACTTCCCGATGTGGGTTGCCCAGCCGCTGGCAGGCTTTCTGAACAGTACCTTCACGCTGATCCTGTTCCATATGCTGGGTTACCTGCTGTTCCAGTATCAGGAAGAGCTGGGCTTCGCTTCAGACCTTCAGGATGGCAACACGGCGGCGGACAACCAGCACCGGGATCGCAGCACCCGATTTGATGCCGATCTGGATATGAATCTGAAAGATGGCAACTACGACCGGGTGCAAAGCATGTTGATCGAGGCGTTGAAGAAGGATCGCGACGATCCCAAGCGAATTGGCCAGCTCTATCAGATCCTGACCGCAAGGCAGGCAACCACCGAGTTGTATCGATACCACCCGCGGCTGATGATCTGGCTGGCTCAGCGCCATGATGGCGACGGCCTGAATCAATTAATCCAGACCCTGCAAGCCGCAGAACCCGGTTTTCAGCTGGACGATCCGGAACTGGCGGTGCAATGCGCCAGCGCGCTTTACCATCGTGGGCATTACAAACCGGCACTGCGGTTGTTGCAGGATTTTCACAAGCGGTTCCCGGACAGCGACCAGCTGGCGCCGGCCTACCTGATTGCCGCCCAGGCGTTGGCGAATGGCCTGCAACAATGGGAAAAGGCGAGTGCATTTCTCTCATTCATCAAGAAACGCTGCACAACCCATCCGGTTCAGGGGCACATTGATGTCTGGCTGGAGCAGGCCCGCAATCAGCAACCCCTGAAAGGCCCGAAGGCCAGTTTCGAGGTATCGGAGTAACTCGCTGCCAGCCCGATCAATGCTGGCTCTGTAACAGCTGCCGGTAGTGCCGTGCTTTTGGTTCCATCTGCAGCTTCTCAAACTCCGCCAGCAGCAATCGGCAGGCCTCATTGACCAGGTCCGGGTCACCGTGCGCACGCATGCGCTCAAAGGCCTTCTCTGCGGCTTTCAGGTCGTGATGTTTCAGGCTGATGAACAACACCCGGTTGTGGTCTTCCACCGCCAGCGGGTGATGGGACTCACCCTTGCTCAGATATTCCTGCCATACCGACACCATCTGCTCCGGTTGGCGACGAGCCATGGCATCGTTCATCAGCTGCCGGGAACGGTCCCGATACTCGGGCAGATCCGGGCGTAATTTAGCCAGATGGTAAAGGTGCTCCAGCACAATGGTGCGCTCCGGATAATGCTCCCGCAGTGCCTCAAACTGGCGGCGGGCCAGATCGAATTCCATTCGGCCAAGGCTCGCCATGGCCTGGGCGTAGGAGCTGGTAAAACGGGCGTCCTGCTCGTCTTCTTCCGGCTCGAAAAACTCCTCTTTCACTTGTAGCCAGCTTTTACCCAACAGCCAGACCAGCGCTGCGCCGGCCACCAGGCCGCCGGCATGGGCCATGTAAGCAATACCCGTGGCACCGGCATACCAGTAATCGTAAATTTCTTTGCCAATCCAGACCGGTAACAGGGCAATCGCCGGGGCCCGAAAATAGTTGAAATAAAAACCAAGGAAATAGAAAAACCGGATCTTCTGCAGGCCATAAATGGCCACATACATGCCCATCAACCCGGAGATAGACCCGGAGGCACCCACCAGCGGTATGTGACTGCCCATCGAAAACCCGACAAATGCCAATCCTGACAGAGCACCACACACCAGATAAGCCGCCAGAAACCGGCCGGCACCCAGTGCTTTTTCGACGGTAAAGCCCAGCAGGAACAGGAACAGCAGGTTACCGATAATATGGCCCCAGCCCCCGTGCAAAAACTGGTAACTGATCAGGGTGTAGAGCGACAGATCTGCCGGCACCAGGCCCAACTGGTAGGCGCTCATGCGACTGATCCACTGTTCTTCGATGGCGGTTCGCTGCTGTTGCCACTGACTGCGCTCCGCGGGGGCCCAGATCAGATCCCGGTTTTCCTGAAGGTACTGGTAAAACTCCCGGTCCAGCAACAGAGTAACCGCTTGCCAGAGCGCTTCGTTGTTTTCCTGCAAGCCCTGGAACTCCTGAAGTTCCAGAACGCTCTGTTGGTCGCCGTCAAACCGGATGGCCCGCTGCAGATAGTCCTCGTAGGCAGGGCCCTCCAACGCCAGCAGGTTACCGTCCAGATACTGCTCCAGCGCGGATTCCAGCTTGCGGTCATCGCCGCCCTGGTAAAACAGAAACACCAGCAGGCAAGCCATGATCAGGCCCAGGGTTACCCACGGCGGGCGTTTCCAGTTAATCGAGTTTTCGGCAGGAATAATCAGCATGGGCGGTCACAATTCATCACAATCTGTCCCTGAAAAGCTGCTTTTTACCACAGCAGAGGCTTCTTTTCCCGGTGTAATGGACTCCAGCGGGCAGAAAAGGCGAGTCTGTCCGGGATTTGTGGCGCAGTACGCAGCCAGACAGTGTCATCACACAGTCACACAAATGCCATTAAATCGGTAGCCATCAACTTCCGAGGCTTATCGACCATTCGCCAATTGCCGTTATCGTGCCAACAATCAATATTGAAAGCATGATAACAACAAAACCGGATTCTGGATTCGAGGATACTGCACATGACCGTACTTGTTTTGGACAACCCTGAAATGCTGGCCAAGGCGGCACTGGCGTTCGGTGTAATGGCAGGTGGCCTTTCCCGTGACGAGGCTCGCCCTCACCGCACCCGTTTTCACTACGGTTTCAACAAGCATAATCTCGATGCCAGCGACCTCGAGGTACTCAAGCAACACGCGGCCTACCTGAAAAGCCACCCCGGTGTGCGGGTGAGAATTCATGGCCATGCCGATCAGTTCGGCGCCGATGAGTACAACCGGTTTCTGGCCCGGCAAAGAGCCAATACCGTGGCTCGCTTGCTGATGCGCGAAGGCGTTCACCAGTCGGCACTGGTTCTGGCGACCTGGGGCTCGGACCGACCACTGGCGAGACCGGAAGACCATGCCGCAAACCGTCGGGTAGAGCTGGAGTACCTCACACTGGACATTGCCCAGGCTCTGTAACGGATGTTCTGAACACAAAAACGGGGCCTGCAGGCCCCGTTTTTTTGGTCAAGCCAATCACTCAGCCATACACTTGCCAGACATTCCACAACAGCAGCACAGCCGCCACCAGTATCGCTAACCAGGTCAGCAAAATACCGGCCATGCGTGCTTTGTGGGGGCCGCCCTTGCCGTTGATCATGCCCCAGGCATGAAGAATGCGCCCCACGACCAACGCCATGCCGGTCCAGTAGATCAGACTTGAAGAGACACCGTTGAGTTCGGCAATCGCCAACATGATCAGGCCGACCGGTGCATACTCGATCAGGTTGGCGTGGGCACGGACCGCCGCCTCAAACTCCCGGTCGTCATTCACGCCCATGCCTTTGCGGTACTTCAGCCGATACTTTACTACCTGGCCAGACAACACCAGCAACAACAGGCCGATGGCGGCCGCAAATACAGCGGTTACGGGTACAATCATGGTCAGCCCTGCTTGATCTTGTTAACCACCGCGAGCAGCAGCACCGCGCCGACTGTGGCTGTTACCAGCTCACCGACCACACTCTTTACCGCCAGCCCCAGCACGCCAAAAAGGACACCGCCAATCACAGACCCGACGATACCAATACCGATGTTGGCAAGCACACCAAAGCCCTTGCCTTTCATGATCAGCCCCGCCAGCCAGCCAGCAAGACCACCAATAATCAAAAACCAGATCAGGCTCATCTGCTCATACCTCCATGGTTACCCGTCCAGAGTAAAATACTGACCAGAAGACTGCCCTGTTTTTCGCGGCCGTTCAAGAAGTTCCGGATGTTGCGGCGAGGCCGGCAATGGCCTCCGACATCTGTTGATGGCACTTTGCCATCAACTCTGGGATGTCATCAGCGGTCATACCCCGGGTTTCAACCGGCGGAAGAATACGCACGGGCACAGAGGCGCGGGCGCCAAACCAGCCCCGGGTTTTGCCGTGATACTCGGCCGCACACACCATGGTAATTGGCGCACCGGCAGCAACCGCCGCATGAAACGCACCCTTCTTGAACTTGCCAAGACCGCGACCCCGGCTGCGGGTGCCCTCCGGGAATACCCAGATACTTTTGTTCTGGCGATTAATGGCGTCGCTGGTGGCCTGCATGACGGCAACCGCCTTTCTGGAGCGACCACGGTTGAGGATGATGTTGCCGCCCAGCCAGAATACCTGACCAAAAAACGGCGTCCATAACAATGCCGATTTGCCAACAGTGACGGTGCGCGGCGGCAGAAGATCACCCAATACAAACAGGTCATCGTTTTGCTGATGATTGGCAATGATCACCGTGGGGCGGCCCTGGGGCACGTTCTCCGCCCCATATAGAGGGCGCTTCATGCCCAGCATGCACCGCCCTACCCGAGCCAATGCCCGACCCAGTAGCCGGTTGTTATCCGGATTAAACGGACGGGCCAGGTACATCACCAAAGCCAGACAGCACAACACCGCCACGCTGATCCACGCCAGCACTTTTCTCAATAAAGCCATACTGCCTTTCCGATACCGATCAATTTGGCGTACGAGTGTACGCCAAACTCAAAGGGCCGCAACAGTATCCTTTTGTTCAAGTGCGTAAACGGGGCTCGCCTCGACTACGTACCGCAGCGGGCCTCGGGCGTCCATGCTGTCGAAGGGATAACAGGTCACCAACAACAGGGTGTCAGCATCCAGAGCATGGGTATCAATCGACTCCGTGCGGCTGTCCACCACGCGAATATCGGTGACCCGATAACGCTGCCAATGCTGGTCTTTACCCTGCAATCGTAATTCGTTGCCCGGTGCCAGAAATTGCAGAGGTTTGAAGTGCGTGTCGCGATGTCCGGCCAGGATCACCGGTCCCTCGGCGCCAGCCGGCACCCGACCAGGCCCGAACGCCAGACTTTCGCCATGGACACCCTCGAGCACGATCATCGATGCCCCGAGTTCGGGTATGTCGAGGCGTGCCACCGGCCAGGTGTCCGCCCAGGGCCAGGGTCTTGCTTCAGTCTGCCGAGCCTGGCTCTCTGCCCAGGCCAGGGTCAGCAACTCTTGCGCCACCAGCGCCTTGAACGGAATCCAGAGCCCGAACATCAGTGCTGTCGCGGAGCACCCGATTAACATAAGCAGCAACCGGCTCATAGGGTTTGCCTCCGGCTCAGCATCGCAATGGCCAGCGCAAACATCAGCCCAACAAGACCCAGTGCGGTAAACAGCGGGCCAAAGGTGGCGGTTTGCGGGTAACGCAGCATGCCGGGCTGACTGCCGGCAGGCAGCAATGTGGGGATAGCCTCACTGCCCGCGAGCTCTGCCTCCGGCCGGGCCTTGCGCTGTTCAACCGCGACAAAACTGGTGAAGGGCGATATCACGCTGTGGCGAGTCGACAAATCAACAATGTAGTCCTGGTCAGGCGGTGTGCGTTGAAGGCTTGCCGCATCGATCAGCTCGTCAATCCGGCCCCGCGCCCACTGTCGGTTCAGCCCGCCGGCGGGTGCAGAGTTGGCCAGATCCAGCCGAACATGCCAGTCTCGCCCACCCGGCAACTGGCCAGACACATCCAACACGCCGCTGGCTGGCAGCCCTTTGACCACCTGAATCAGTGGCGTACCGCGAAACAGATCCCCCGGGCGCGCCGGCACCGGCGTCAGCGGCTGGCCCTGATCCGGCCAGCGAACATCCAGATTGGTCAGCACCGGGGCTTCCATGGCGGCAAACAGACGGTTCAGCGCCTGATCGACGTCTGCACTGTTGTGAATCGCGGTGAATTCTCCCCGGCCCCAACGGGCGGCTTCCCGCAGAAAATGCATGTTGGGCGCCGAACCAATCCCCACGGTAAACAGCCGCCGATTGTTCAGCCCGGAACGAATCTGATCAAACAGCGCAGCCTCGTTACCCACGGCACCATCCGTGATAAATACCAGCTGACGGACCTGCTCCTCGACCGCGCTGGCGTCCATGCTCATGGCTAGTGACAGCGCGCCTGCCATTTCCGTACCGCCATTGGCCTGCAAATCCTGAACATAACGCCGGGCTCGGGCGAGATAGTGCCCCTGTGCCGGCACCGCGGCGGGAAACAGTGCATGGGTCTGGCTGTTAAACTGAATCACGTTGAAGGTATCGCCCGGGCGCAGAGTGTCCAGGCCCCGGAGTAGCGCAGACCGGGCCTGTGTAATGGCGTCACCCGCCATTGAACCGGAAGTATCAATGACAAAGCTGAGCTCCCGACGCAGCACCGGCCCGACCGATTCCGGCGGCAGCACCATGGCCATCAGATAGTCCTCACCCTGCCACTGCTGATGGAACACCGCCGCCGACGGCTCACTGCCCGCCGCCGGGCGCCATCTCACGATCACATCGCGATCCATCAATACCTTGCCTTGCTCGGGCCGCACTTGTGCCCGGCTGCCGTCCATTTCAACGTGCAAACGATGGCTGGGACTGGTGACACTGGCAAGCGCTAAACCGCTGTCGATCGTCACGTCGATCGCGGCCCGGTGACTGGCGCCGTCAACATCGGTCGGGCGGACGGTAAACGGGCTGATTTCACCGGCATCCGGCACCTGGCTGGTAGCTAGGGCCCAGCCGGACTGCCACTGACTTTCAGTCTTGGTGACAGGCTCGCCGGGCATGTAGCGTGGCGTCAGCGTGGTCGGCAGGCGCAACTCGAATTCGCCCTGGCGATAATCCAAAACCTGCTGGTAGCGGATCTCAACCCGAACTGTTTCGCCGGGCGGAATATTGGCGACCCGGCTGGTAAACAGGTTCGGCCGCTGTTGCTCGAGTGTCGCAGCATGTTGACCGGCGGCCTTGGCGCGCTCATAGGTTTGTCGTGCACTGGCTTTGGCCTCAATGCGCCCGACCACTTCGCGCTCACCCACGGTCATGGTCAAGCCATACACAGTGGCCTTGGCCGGCAACGGAAATACAAACACCCCTTCCAGCCAGCGGTCACTGGTATTGCGGAACGCTCGGGTCAGCGTGGTCTGCGCCAACAAGCCCGCTACCTGCACGCTGAAATCACTGTCCAGGATCAGTGCCGGCTGCTGCCAGGCATTCTGCCCGTCCATCAGGTACAGTTGCCCGGGTTGCTCCATGTCTACTGGGCGGGCTTCCGCGTAGATCGGGTGCACGAACAACATCATCAGCATCGCCAGCCAAAGGCTGACCCCTTCAGCAAAACGAAAAATCCGGGGCCGGTTGGCTCGGTTGCCGGTGGTTTTCATGGTTTTCATGGATTTCAGCGGGATTCGGCCATCCCGGTTAGCAAGCAGCGACAGCAATATCATCACGACATCCTTTTTGTGGATTTGAGTGATGCCATTGCACCAGCCGGCGCGGGCAAGCCGGTGGCAGAACCGGGCAGGCCGGCGATAAAAAATGATGAATTATGGCAATACCGCCAGCCACGCTTGTGCCTGCGTGAGGGCATGGTTTAATGGCAGCACATCCTGCTGAACTGATCGATCGATGAAAAAACACATTGTTCTGATAGAAGATGAACCGGGCATTCGGGATAACTACCGGGCGGCCTTTGAGCGCCGGGGCTACCGGGTATCTACGTACGGTGACCGGCCGGCCGCCTGGCAGGTGCTGCGCCAGACACTGCCGGACCTGGCCATTATTGACGTCGGGCTCGGAGATGAACCCGAAGGCGGCTTTACCCTGTGTCAGGATCTACGGGCGCAGTCGGCGACCTTACCGATCATCTTTCTGACTGCCCGGGACGGCGATATTGATTCTGTCCACGGCCTGCGCCTGGGGGCAGACGATTACGTCACCAAAGACATGAGCCTGGACCATCTGCTGGCGCGTATTACCGCACTGTTGCGCCGGGCCGAGGCCTGGGCAGAAGCCCTGCAGAAACCGGACGAACTGTTACAGCGAGGGCCGCTGACGGTGAATGTCGACCGCATGACCGTCAGCTGGCACAACCAGCCCGTTGACCTCACCGTCACCGAATTCTGGATGCTGCACGCTCTGGTGCAACACCCCGGCCACGTCCGCAGCCGGGACCAGTTAATGGAGGCCGCCAGCACCGTGCTGGATGACAACACCGTGACCTCTCATATCAAGCGGATCCGGCGCAAATTCGTGCAACTGGACAGCGCCTTTGACGGTATTCAGACCGCCTATGGTATGGGTTACCGGTGGAACGCCCGTGAGGTCTGATCTTGAGCCTTAAACGCCAGCTGTTCCTCGCCAGCCTGTTGATGTTGCTGATTCCATGGGCGGGACTGAAGTTTGTGCTGGAGCTGGACACCGCACTGCGCCAGCAGGCTTTGCAACAACTGCAGGAGCGTGGCCAACGAGTGGCCGAGCTGGCCGGTGACACACTGTTGGGCCAGCCGGCGATCCACACCACCGGCGCGCTTTACGTGAGCCAGGCAAGCACCCCGATTAAACCGGACGGCTATGCCGACGACTGGGCCGGGTACGACGACGGCGATCACCAGCAAAACTGGCAATCGGCGGATCCGCTGCCGGCACCGGGCCAACCGCACCTGCGTTGGCAGGCCGCCAGCGATGACCGGCACCTGTTTTTGCTGGTGCAAATGCAAAACCAGGCCATGAAGTTGTTCCGGCAAAACAACCCCGATCAACCCTACGATCGCTTTGAGCTGGCGCTGCAACCACCCGTGACCGATGTCGGGCAACCGGTCGCGGCGCAGCGCTGGATCGTGCGCACCTCGGCCCCTGGAGAGGTACATGCGAACCGGGAAGATCGCCAACAAACCACCGACTTCCGGGTGCATGGGGCCTGGCGGGACAGTGGCTCTGGCTGGCAGCTGGAACTGCAACTGCCTTTGCCGCCCCGGGGTAGTTTTCTCGGGTTTCAGGTCGCACAGGGTGATGAGGCAACCGATCACGGCACCGGAATATCACCACCTCCGCCACTGGTACAGAGGCATGCGGCCCTGGAGCGAGCCCTGGCCGGCCAACTGAGCGAGGGCCAGCAGGTGACCGTAACCGAACCGGCTGGCTGGATCATTGCCCACACCCGGCACCCGGATACCCGACCAGGCACAGACTTTGACGACCTCTCGCCGTTTCAGGTGATTGAACAGATCACCCTGAATGCCCTGCGCGCCCTGATCCGCCTGTACCAACCGGAACCCTCGCCCCTGGAACAGACCGATCACACCTTATTCACCGGCACCCTGCCCGATAACCACCTGGTGCAACACCGCGATGGCTCTGTCTGGCTGGCTACGGAACACCGCCTGTTTGGTGACCGCTCACTGGTACTGCAACAATCCCTTGATCAACTGCTGACCCTGTCCGGATCGGCACTGGGCAGCGTACTGGCCCGGAGCCTGTTGATTATTCTGGCGTTAACACTGGTGCTACTGGGGTACGCCAGCTTCTTGTCCTGGCGTATAGCCCGCCTGCAACGACTGGTCAGTGCCAGCGTGGATGACGACGGCCGGATTCTGAGCCAGATCCCCCCGGCTCGCAGCCGGGACGAACTGGGCCAGCTGCAGCAGCATTTCGGCCAGATGGTCGAGCGCCTGCACAGTTACAACCGCTACCTTGAGAGCTTCTCACGCCGGTTGTCCCATGAGCTGAAAACGCCGGTCGCCGTGGTTCGCTCGTCTCTGGAAAACCTGGCCCACAGCGGCTCGGAGCAGGAACGCCAGCAATATCTGGAGCGTGCCTCCGGCGCCACCGAACGCCTCAGGCGGATTCTGAACAGCATGAGCGAAGCAGCCCGCCTGGAGCAGAGCTTTGACCAGACCGACAAGGAGTTGTTTGATCTGGCCAGCGTTGCCAGGGAAGCCACCGCGGCCTACCAGCAACTGGACCCTGAGCACCGGATTGACTATCAAGGCCCGATCGCCAATTGCCCCGCCCTGGGTTCGCCCGAAATGCTCGTGCAGATGCTCGATAAACTGGTCGATAACGCTCGCGATTTTACCCCGCCGGGCGGCCTGATCGAGGTGGAACTGCAAGCAAAAGCCGACCACTACCAATTGTCGGTGTTCAACGAAGGCTCACAACTGCCCGGCAATACCGGCGTGGACATCTTCGGCGCCTTTGTTTCCCAGCGTGAAGGCCAAAGCGAAGGCCATCTGGGCCAGGGGCTTTTGATCGTCCGCCTGATTGCCGACTATCATGGGGGTTATGTGGATGCCGAAAACAAGCGCGAAGGTCGCATTGACGGTGTCTGTTTCAGGGTTATCATCCCGATGACCGACGTTGAACCAGGAACCTTATCGTGACTGCCACCCCCTCCTCCATGGACTTTCATCCATTACGGGCTGAGCTCTATCAGGAACTGCACTCACGACCGTTCCAGGTTATTCCGCCCCACGCCAGGATCACCCACATTGCAGTGATGGTCTCGCCAGAGCAACGCCAGCAGCAATTCGAGCATCTACAAAAACTGCACCGAATTCTGGGTGAACCCTGGCCCGAGCAGGAAGAGGGGTGCTACGAACACACCATCGGCCAGTTACGAATCCGGCGCGAGGTCCATATGGAGTTTGCCTCGTACACCTTCACCAATCTGGATGTGTCAGAGGCGGAGCCGTTTACCGAAACAGGTATCAGTCCGCTGCCGGAGGGCTGGCTTGATCAACTGGTCGGCACCGTGGTGGGTGCGTTCCATATTGAAGTCCGGCCATCCACCCAGGATGCACTCAGTGAGCTGGCCTTTATGCGCAAGTATTTTGAGGGCATGCGCTTGATCGGCAGCAGTCCGCAAGAGGGCGCCGCACGGGTACTGGGGTCGTTTCAGCTGCACAGCGACCAGTTTGGCCGATTTATGGTACTTAACCATGAAATGTCCAACAGTCAGCTGGGACGACTGGTTCAGCGCTTGATGGAAATCGAAACCTATCGGCTGATGTCGCTGCTGGCTTTGCCCATGGCCAAAGACATCACGCCACGGCTGAATGACATGGACCAGAAGCTGGCGACCATTACTCAATCGCTGGCCGACAACGAATCGCTGGACGAGCAGGCGCTGTTGGCTGAACTGACCCACATTGCCGCGCGCATCGAAGCCCACCGAGCGCACTCTACGTTCCGTTTTTCAGCCACCCGGGCCTACCATCAACTGGTGCTGACGCGGCTGGAAGAGCTCAAAGAGGACGAAGTCTCGGGCCACCTGACCATCAGCGAGTTCATGACACGCCGGTTGACGCCCGCCGTAAAAACCTGCGAGGCGGTCGGAGAGCGACTGGATGACCTGTCACGCCGGGTGGATCGCGCCTCGGAGATGATGCGCACGCGGGTTGAGCTGGCCATCCAGAGCCAGAACCAGCAACTGCTCAGTTCCATGGATCGGCGCTCCCGAATCCAGCTGATGATGCAGCATACCGTAGAGGGCTTTTCGGTCGTCGCCATCTCCTATTACCTGATCGGTTTATTGAAACTGGTTCTGGACGGACTGCAGGATACCGGCGTTATTTCCAACACACCCCTGATCCTCGGCGTGGCCATTCCCGTGGTCATGGTGCTGGTCTTTCTCGGTATCCGGATGATTCATTTCCGGTTCATCCGCATGGCTCGGCGGCAATAGGCCGCCGGCCTCAGAAAAACTCCGGATCACCGGCGAATTGACGATAGAACTGCTGCGCGGTGCGGCCGTTGCGCACGCCCTTGCTGGTGGCAAACCGGACCGCGGCCAGATGCAGTTGCTGCCGATGCTTTACGTCCGGGAACAGCGCATCAATCGCCTGCAAATACACATCCTGCGGGAATGGATAGAACGACAACTGCAATCCGAACCGATCCGCCAGAGAGACTTGCTCTTCGATGGCTTCCGCCGGGTGCAGCTCGCCGTCCCGCACCTCACTGTTCAGGTTGTCACTCATGAATTCCGGCATCAGGTGCCGTCGGTTTGAGGTGGCATACACCCGGACGTTCTCCGGCGGCAATTCTAGCGAGCCCTCGAGAACACTTTTCAGAGCTTTGTAGCCAGACTCGCCGACGTCGAACGACAGGTCATCACAGAAAATCACAAACCGGAACGGCAAGTCACAGACGTCATCCACAATCTCCGGCAGGTTAACCAGATCGTCCTTGTCGACCTCGATCATGCGCAAGCCATTTTGCTGGTAGCGATTAAGTAACGCTTTGATCAAGGACGACTTTCCGGTGCCACGGGCGCCCCACAACAAGGCGTTATTGGACGGTTCTCCAGCCAGAAACCGCTCGGTGTTGCGGGCCAAAGCCTGCTTTTGTGGGTCGATGCCGGTCAACTCATCCCAGCGGATCGGGTCGAGCCGGCGAATGGCCCGGAGCCCTGAACGATGCCGGCGCCACACTCCGGCCGGGGTGTTTTTCCAGTCAAAACTGGCGTCTGTCATTACTCTGCTCCTGCATTTACCGAACGACCCAGCTTACCCGGCATGTGTCCCGGATGTAGCCATATTTCATTGCCCGGAGTTGCGATCTGCAACTACACTTAGGCCTCAACCAACATGGAAGGTATAACTTGCAAACCCTCCGGACACAACCAGGCCAGAAACCCACCGATGCTGCCCGGTTTGCCAGGTTCGCTCTGCTTTTGTGTGCGATGTTACTGGTCGCCTTTTCTGCTCAGGCAGCCGACCCGGAAGACACAAACCGGGTCGTGACCATTGGTGTAGTTGCCGACAACGAACCCTACAGTTTCTTCGAGGGGCGCAACCCGGCCGGGTTTTCAATTGACGTGCTGCGAGAAGTAGCACGGCACAGTAACATCAACTTTGATTTTCGGGCCGGTAGCTGGCCCGACATCTATTCGGCCTTCCTGCGCGGCGATCTGGACGCCATTGATGGCATCTCCTGGCGGCCAGACCGGGCAGAAAACATCCTGTTTACCGATCCCTACCATTTCCGTGAAATTTACCTGATGCACGACAGTGCCCGGGACTTGCCCGCCATTGAGGATCTGAACGACATGGCCGGCTTGCGGATCGGCGTGGTCAAGGACATTTTCTACAGTACGGCGTTTCAGGATGCCGGCATTCCATTGACCACCTACGATTCTCTGCCCAGCCTGGTGAGGGCGCTGGCCTTCGGCTGGATTGACGTTGCCGTTGGCCCCCGACTCACCCTCGAGTACCTGGCGAACCAGGCCGGGTTTCGCTTCCTCGAATTCCTCGGCCCTGCACCTCTGGAACAATTCTCACGGGAAGATTTCCGCCTCGGTGTTCAAAAAGACAACCTGGAACTGTTTGGTAAGCTTCAGTTCGGGCTCAATGCCATCCCCCCTGAAAAACTGCGCAACCTGCTACAACGTTGGCAGGAGTTTGGTGGAGCAACCGTCAGCGCATCAGTCGATCTGCCACTTAGCACGCAACAAAAACAGTATCTGGCCAATCTGGGCCCCATCCGGGTCGGCTTTATGGACGATTATGCCCCGTTCAGCTTTACCGATGGTGGCCGCGCTCTTGGCCTGAGTGTCGACATCATGAACCGGTTGGTGGATATCGCCGGCCTGCAGGTCATTCCTGTACGCGGCCAGTGGGACGAATTGATCCCGATGTTGCAGAATGGCGATATCGACGTCATGGCGAACATGTCGTATCGGCCAGACCGGGAATCATTTGCGCGCTTTACTGAACCCTATCACCGGATCCCCAACGTCATTTTCACCCGTGACGAATCGCTGGACTATCAAAGCCTGGAAGATCTCCGTGATTATCAAGTGGCGCTGGGGGCAGGCATCTACTACGAAGACGCCCTCAGACGAATTCTCAACAGCGAGTCGCTCACCAGTTTCAGTTCGCAGCAATCCATGTTTCAAGCCCTCGCCGAGGGTGACGTTGATGCGGTGATCGGGGCAATACACTCCGGCAACTACTGGATTCGTCATTTGGGCATCAGCGGCACCCGCATTGCGGGCGAGTTCGAACTCGAGGGCTTCACCGGGGAGGATCTCCGTTTTGGTGTTCGACCGTCGTTGTCGCCCTTGACTGACATTCTGAACCAGGCGTTGGCGAGCATCACACCAACCGAACTCCAGGTGATAGAAACCCGTTGGCTGGGCGCCACTGATCAACGGGCAATCAGCCAAAATGGTCAGGTCCGCTGGACGGAAGCCGAACGACAATGGTTGGATAAACGAGACCGAGAGGTACGCATTTGCGTTGACCCCGACTGGATGCCTCTGGAGGGTGTACGGGATGGTCAGCACACGGGGCTTTCTGCCGACCTGCTCGATCTGTTCACCCAGCGAGGCAATCTGAGTTTTCGGCTGATCCCGGCGCAGACCTGGCCGCAAGCCGTTATTGCTGCGCGTGAACGCCGGTGCGACATGTTCCCCTTGGCTATGCGAACACCAGAACGCTCCGCCTACATGGATTTCACCTCACCCTACCTGGAAGTGCCCAATGTAGTGATCGGACGTATCGAGGCGCCATTTATCCAGCGCCTGAACGAACTCGACGACCAACCCGTCGGCATTGTTGAGGGCTACGCATTCGCTGAGCTGCTCAAAACACGTAACCCGTCGCTTCAACTGGTGACCGTTAAATCAGAAGAAGACGGGCTCAGGAAGCTTCAGAATGGCGAGCTTGCCGGTTACATCACCACCCTGGCGACGGCCAGTTACTACATGCAGTCCATGGCACTTGCGGATCTTAAAGTGATTGGCCGTGTACCTGCCGACTGGTCCCTGGCCATCGCCACCCGCAATGACGAACCCACCTTGCATGACATCATGCAAAAACTGGTTGCCAGTCTGTCGGTGGAAGAACGCACTCGACTCGAAAGCACCTGGCGGAACCTGCGTATTGAAGAGCGCGTGGATTACACCCTGTTCTGGCAGATACTGATGGCAGGCTTGTTGGTCACAGCTCTGCTGGTGTACTGGAACCGAAAACTTGGTCGGTTGAATCGGAAGCTGGCCGATGCCAACACGGCGCTATCGCGACTGAGTATCACCGACAGCCTGACCGGGCTTGGCAACCGCACTTACTTTGACCGGGAGTTCCCGAGCAGCTTCCAGTGGTGCCTGCGGCACAAGACGGGCTTTGCGGTGGCCATGGTCGATGCCGACCATTTCAAGAAGATCAACGACAACTGGGGGCACGATGCAGGCGATCGTTGCCTGGAAGCGCTGGCAAGCACCATGCGCGAACATTTCCGGCGCGACACCGACCGGCTCGCCCGGTTTGGTGGTGAGGAATTCGTAATTTTTACCAGCTATGAAGACGCCTCCGACATCCAGCAACGACTTGACGACTTTCGGGCTGTCGTTGCAACACAGCGTTGCGACACTTGCCAGGAGCAAGGCATCGAGCTAACCGTCAGTATTGGTCTGGCGCTGGGTGTGCCTTCGCCTGATCACTCATCCGCCGAGTACCTGCGGCTTGCGGATCAGGCCTTGTATGCGGCAAAACGTAACGGTAGGAATCGGCTGGAGCTGACGACTGCCTCGCCGTCAGCTGCAAAGGATCGTCGTGGCTAGGGCGCAGCCCACCTGAGCTGCGCCACCTCACGGTCAGAACTGGTATTTCAGACCAATCCGACCCGTATCAAAATCCGGACCGTCGTTGGTTATCTGGCCGTTAAAATCGTCTTCATCAATATCCACGTTGTAGCGGTTGTATTCGGCAAACGCGGTCAGACTCTCGGTTACCCGGAAATCTACACCCGCACCGACAAATGGATTTACTTCATCGTAGGTTTCACTCTCATCGAACGCATCGACATCGAATGCGGATGCAAACGCACCGGCCTTGGCATAAATTCCAAAACTTTGAGTGAGTGGCAGGCGGCCAATGGCACTCAAGCCAACACCTTTAAGCTTGCCTTCCACATCGTCATCACCAAAGTTACCGAAGTCGATGTATTCGGCCTCAAGGGCAAAAAACTCGTTGAACTGATACCCCAGAGCCGCGCCAAGCAGATCGTTTTCATCATCAAACTCGCCGCCATGAGATTTGTAGCCCCCGTAACTACCACTGATGTAGGGCCCTGAATGATCGCGGCTAACGTTGTCCTGAGCCCAGACAGTCGGGGCAGCAAATACTGCGGCGCTCAGAACGGTGGCATACGCAAAATTGGCTTTGTAGCTCATAACGCGTTTTCCTCTGCGGTTTGGTTGTCCATTGGTAAAACATTCAACCGGGATCAATCTCTCCCGATTGCGTGGCTCTACCCTACCGAGGAAAACAGCGTTATGGGGTTAAAACCCGACTAAGAATCATTCATGTTTTAGCCATGTTCGCCATCGACCACACCCCGAGCGGCTGCAGCAGCGGCCAACAGAGCCACCGCTTGGCCAGCCAGTTCAACGCTGGAATAACTGATGTGGGAAATGCCATGGTGACAGATCCTGACAACCCGACTAGCGGGACGTGTTACTGGTATCGCCTCAAGCACCCGAAAGCTCTCGTCCGCAATCGACAAGTGCACTCGCTTGAGTTTTATCGCACCGTGCTGCATGCCGTGGCCCAACAGGTCAGCCACACCCAACCACCAATGCACATGATTATCCGGTCCGTTCATACCAGCCACTCCTGCAGTTGCCCGCACACCAATGGGTGGTGCGCCAGGCGTAGATGATCCACACCGGGGAAGTTTGCTGTGCCGTTAAGCGCCCAGCCCGGTCTGCGCTCACCGCGAGCGCTGGACTCATGCACCAGCGCATCTCCAAACAGCGTGTTCACCGGGTGACCAGCCTTTCTCGCCAGTAGTCCGCTGATCACATAGTGCCGAGCCTGCGGCAGCAACGGCTGCTCATCCAGGCCAGGTTCAAATACCTCCCCGCGGGACAAGTTGCGTATACCCTCGCTGCGCAGGTCAATCACCTCGCCCATCACCTTCAGATAATCCCTGGGCACCTGATTCAACCTGTCGGCCACCTTATGGGCGCCAATGGCCAGCCAGGAGCCATCATGGGGTGCGCCGATGTACACACAGTCCAGTTGCGCACTGATCCAGTCATGTTGCCGGGTTGCACCGTAGTGACAGGCACTGCGGATCAGCAATCCGCCCATGCTGTGCCCCAGAAGAATCAGGCGTTTAACCGGCACCGGCCACTGCATCACCAGCTGTTCCAGTAGATCGGCCAGATCCTGGCCGTTGCGGTAGATGGGCCGGCCAGAGTTGAAACGCAGCTTCAAGGCGGTGGTGTCACCCGCAGCTTCTGCCAACCGAGTACCGTAATGCTCATGGGCCTGGCCAGGAAAGTCCCAGACTGAATCCAGTTCCATCAACCCGTGGATCGACAGGCATAGCGTGCTTCCTGGCGCATCTACCGTCGGGTTCGCTACATCCAGGGGCTGACCATCGATCAACATCCTCATTGGCACCGCAAGCCCGTTACCCCGGGCCTCCAGCCAATCCCCCAGAAAACCACTGGCAATGGCCGAAATATGCTGCTGAATTTTTCCAGCCGACAGAACTGACATCATGAAAATCTCCCGTTATCTTTTCAGTGTACGCCCTTCAAGGCCCGGGCATATGGCTGTTTTATAGCCAGAATAGGGCTGTGGGGCGAATAGGCCTTCCATCAAAATGGCCAGATCAACAATTGTTAACCCTGTGGTAACAACGGTTTCAGGACATTCCTGCTAGCCTTGAACAGCGGATATATCCCCCATGACTACGGGCAGCCAAAGAGGACTCTTGATGCGACTTGCGATACTGACACCTGCTTTTGCGATGCTGTTACTGGCATCAGGCCCCAGTGCTGCGAGCTCATCGAAAGCAACCAAGGCCGATCCGGAAGTGCTCGGGTTTGTCGAATGGGTGGTGATGGAGAGTACCGAAGTCCGGCTGAAAGCCCGGCTGGATACGGGCGCAAAAACCTCTTCCCTGCATGCGGTAAATGTCGAGCCGTTCGAGAAGGACAACGAAGACTGGGTGCGGTTTCAACTGCCTCTCGGCGATCACGAGGATCAGCCCAGCGAAGGCGAACTGGATCATGAAGAGGTGATTCTGGAATTTGAACGGCCCGTGCACCGGACTGTGCTCATCAAACGAAAAGGCGCGCCATCTCAGCGCCGCTACGTGGTGAAGATGGAGTTCTGCATCTCAGGCAACAGTCATGAAGCTCAGTTCTCACTGACCGACCGCGGCAAGTTCTCATACCCGGTTCTGCTGGGCCGCCGGTTCCTGAGTGAAGACAACATACTGACCGATTCGGCCCGCACCTTCATGGCTGAAAAAGAGTGCAGCTTCCGCACTCTGGAAGAGCTGGCTGAAAGCCCCAAGGCGGTGTCGCCCTGACACGCCGACATTAATCCGCAGGCTCGGGCTCATCATTGCGGACCCGCAAATAGCTGGCAAAGCGGGGCAAGCCGGTTGCGGTGTAGCCCCGATAGCGAAAAGTAACCGTTGCCCCCGGCCTGGGCGGATCGCGCCGGTCGGCGTCGCTGAAGCCGGTGCCGATCCGGAACCGGCGCCCATTCTCCAGCTCCACTTCCAGCGCCCCCATCATGCCCTGATACTTGCCCTTGCCGGGCAGATGGGCAACCACAATGGCTTCGGCATCGTCAAAAGCTGTCACCTTGAGCAGATCGTCAGAGCGCCCGGCCTGGTACAGGCCGGCTTTACGTTTGAGCATCAACCCTTCGCCACCGGCGGCAACCGTCTGTTCCAGCTGCGCCATCAGCGCCTCATGGCTGGCCACTGGGCGCTGGTTGACCAGCACCAGATAGCGTGAGCTGGCAGCCGCCACCAACGACGTCAACCGCTGATAGCGAACCTCAAACAGCGTGTTCTCCAGCGGCAGATCAAAGGCATGAAAGCGCACTTGTCGCCACTCGCGGTCGACCGGCTGTTGCTTGCGCACCACGCCGGACAGCTGAGCAAACTGCTCACGCCCGCTCCAGAGTTCGCCGTCCAGAGGATGGTCCGGAAATCCCTCGGTAAACCAGTCGGGAGCCTGATAAACGTGACCGCCCCTTGACCAGAATTGCTCGCCGTCCCAGAAAGCCCGGACTCCGTCCAACTTTTCGCTGACCCAGTAATGCCGGAGATCAACCCCCTGGTGGTAACCATTGGCCAGAGGAATCGCCGGAGGCTGGGCTCGGGCGACGCCCGGCAACAAAACCGATGACAGGCAGATAAAACTGACCGCCAGAGCGATTGCCCTGGCGGACCAGATAAAGACGTGCGGCATGATCCTTTGCCCCATTTATATCCGTTTAACAGCGCTCCGAGAGACCGTTCAATCAGGCAGTGACGTACTTCAGCAACTCCACCACCTGTTCCGGGGTCTGCGCCCAGGCCATGGCGGCGGCGTCCACTTCCTTCAGCGGATGCACAATGTCATCACCGTGCAGGGTAATGTAAGGCGTACCCATGGCCGCACAGCAGCCGGCATCAAAGGCCGCGTTCCACTGCTTGTACTTGTCACCGAAGCGGATCACCGCCAGATCGCACTGCTCAAGCAAGGTCTTTGTGCGGATAGCGTTCACCTTGGAAGACTGGTGATCACGCCAGAAATTGCTCTCCGGCTTGCCCAGAAAATCGCCTGCGGCGTCGCTGGACTCGTGGTCGGTATTGGCCGAGGTAAACTCAACCGGCAGGCCAGCTGCTTCCGCGCCAGCAGCAATCTGCTCACGCCAGTCGGTGTGGATTTCGCCGGAAAGGTATACAGTCCAGATCATGGTGGGCTCCTGTGGAGTATTGATTAATCAGTCAGGCAGGGATGATACGACAATGGGGAGCGATCTTCACGGAAGGGATGGGCAAGACAGGACTCTGATCAGTCAGTAGCGACTGACCAGCAAGCCAACACGCATTAGTCGGCGAGTGATGCTTCGTGCTCACGAATCATCGTGTAAAGCTGATCTTTGAGATTCAGACGCGTTTTTTTCTGATTTTCCAGATACTCGTCAGAGGTAGTCTCGACACCAGTTTCAATGCGGTGAACCGCGTGATCGAGCTCATGATACTCATCGAACAGCTTGGCAAAGTGATTATTGCTGGTCTTCAGATGATGAATCGCCCCTCTGGACTCAGGTAACTCGTGCAACAGATCGTGTCTTTCGATAGACATTATTGGCATTCTCCTTCGGTCAATTGATTAACTAAGCCTACTGTATGCCTTCCGAGGAGAAGGAACTTGATCAACGTCAAGCCTTCGGAAGGCAAGATAGCAAGATTATCAATGGCCGGAAGTCTATCACTGGGGGCCAGTTCCGCTCTGACCTGACACCTCATCGGTGCCGCCTCCATCTGGCTGTTCGCCGTCCGTGCGCTTCATCAAAATCATGCCGCCTTCCATGAGCAGGGATTTAAGCCGGGGATCTCCCTGTTCCGCGATGCCCACCGCAAAAGCTAGCGCAGCCGCCTCAAGTGGATTTTCCCGGATTAGATTACGAAGCACATCAATGCCTGAACCCGACTTGCCGTCTGCCGAGTCTGGGGATTTGGTCGAAGACTTCGGGCGGCTTAATCGGTACAAAAAAAGCGTCAATAAAAGAACACAGACAAATCCGGCCAACCCCATGGCGCCGGCCTCGCCAAGCCAAGGCGACAGCGCCAGGACAGCGGCCTGAACCAAAAGATAAAACCCGGTAAGTAGCAGGGCGGTAAGCAAGACCATCGCCATTACAAAACCAATGATGGCAGCGGCTGCCTTACGCAACGCACCCTGTACTTGCGCAGAATCAAGCATGATCAGCGATCAAGCAGTTTGCCCACGAGGATACCGGCCAGAAACATAATAAGAATACTGAGAAACGGTCGCTCCTCAATCTTGTGCTCAACCTCATGAACGGCTTTGTCTCCGGCATCCTTGGCGCGATGCAGTGCTTGATCACCCTTTTGTTTGACCTGATCAAAAGCCTCTTGGCTCTCGCGGCGGATTTCATCCCGAAGGCTGCTGATGTTGCTTTTTTGGCTTTCGGAAACCGATCGAGTCAGTTTGGACAGATCCTCTCGGAGTTCTTGAAGATCCTGCTTTACCTTGTTGTAGTCGTCCTGGGTAGATTTTGCTTCCATTTTCTGCCTCCTTACACAATAGATTTACTGCTAATTTGGCATATTCGATAAACATAGCCAGCGCTTCACCACACACTGGATCCGGCAATGTACTGGCGAAGACACTATAAGCCTAGCACAGATACTCAAGTTCACATTTCTGCGCCTGGCCTCACCCCGCCAACAACCGCTCCTGCAACTCCCGAATCACCTTCAGCACCCGACTCATCTCGCTCTGGGTTTTCAGATCCAGATCCAGCTTGCCATCCATGGTTTTCACCAGCGGCACAATGGATTCCTCAAAGATACGGGCAAACGCCATCAGGGCATCGCCTACCTGGGGCGGGCTGTCCAGGTTGACGGTGACTGCCGGGTTGAGCTGCACCGACTGCAGGCCCTCGGTGAGGCCGGTTTCGAGGGAGCGGGACAGCTGGCTCAATGCCTTGTCGAGATCCGGTTCGGTCTCCCTTCGGCTGTCCATTCCGGCCACCAACTGCTGTCCCAACTGCTGCATGTGTTCGGAAATCAGGCCCAGCTGGCGCACTACTTTGACACCGGTTTCTTCATCACCGCCGGCCTGTTGGCGGCGACGGTATTCTTCGCAGATGGTCTGCCAGCGATCCGCTTCGGCTTCGGTCAGGGTGCCTCGCATCTGCTTGAGCTTGAGCAGGTTTTCTTCCGCGCCCTGGGTCAGCAACTGGGATTCACCCTGGTAATGGTCGTCGATCAAGGCTTCCAGCTCATCATCACTCATCACCGGCGACAGCTTTTCCGCCAGCTTGTTCATGTTCCGATAACTGCCCTGCAGCTTGAACGTCGGCTCGGTGCGGTAGGCCTCGGCCTGGGCGCTGGAGGCGATGTAAGCCTGGTTCACTCGCAGAACGGTTTCCCGCACCCGGATCATCTTCTTCAACAGGGCGACGATTTCGTCCCGCTCGGCGGCGCTGTAGTCGTGTTCGAAGTCCGAATCCGCCACGGTTTTGCCTTCGGCCAGATCGGCAAAGCGATAGAAATCCGCCATGCCTCGGGTGGCCAGTGGTGCCAATACCGGATTTGAGCTCAGGCTGTTCTCGACGTAAGACAGCGCAAAGGCGTGTTCCATGCCGGAGAGTACATCGCCCAGGTTGTAGATATCGGCCCGGTTGGCGAGCATGTCCGGCACTTTGAACACTTCACCGCTTTCGGTGTAGGGGTTGCCGGCCATGACCACGCAGAAGCGTTTGCCGCGCATGTCGTAGGTGCGGGTGCGGCCGCGCCAGACACCTTCGATCCGCCGGGTACCGTCACACAGGGAAATGAACTTCTGCAGGAACTCCGGATGGGTATGCTGGATATCGTCCAGATACAGCATCACGTTGTTGCCCATTTCCAGCGCCAGGTTGAGCTTGATCAGTTCCGCCTCGGCAGTGGAATGCGGCGCTTTCTCCGGGTCCAGCGAGGTGACGTCGTGGCCCAGACTCGGGCAGTTGATCTTCATAAAGATCAGGCCCAGGCGGTGCGCCACGTATTCCATCAGGGTGGTTTTACCGTAGCCGGGTGGCGAGATCATCATCAACAGGCCGGACTGGTCTGTGCGTCGGTCTTCACCGGCGGTGCCCATCTGCTTGGCGAGGTTGTCGCCGATGATCGGCAGGTAGCTCTCGCTGATCAGTTTGTTACGGACAAACGATGACAATGGCCGGGGCCGAAACTCTTGTAAACGCAGCTGATCACGCCAGCGCTCCAACACCTGGTGACGGACTTCCTGCAGCTGTTGCCAGCCGGGAATGATTTCCTGCTGGTGATGGCGCAAACGCTCCTCAAATTCATCCAGTTGCAAGCTCAGTGTGCGCTCATCAATGCAGGCGTGCTGGCCCAGCAAGCCTTCCACATGAAACGCCAACTCGACACTGCGCACGGTGGTTTTGACCGCATCGCCAGCATTAAGCACCGCTACCACTTCTGGCAGATAATGTTGCAGGTGTTGCTGATCGGCCTTGCCCATCCAGGCTTTCAGCCAATGGCTGGTAATGCTCCAGCGCGCCTTTGGCTGACCGGCCACCACATTCAGCGCGTTCTGATATTGCGCCAACTGATTGTCGCGCTTCAGGGCGTCTGTGAACCCTTCGGCCAGTTCACCGGCGTAGCGGGTTATCTCGAACGCATCAGACTCTTCCGCCAGCTGACGCACCAGGTACTCGGCAGCAGAGGTGACCAGCGACCGCTCTGCACTGCCTTTGTCTGTCAGCGCAAGCCCATGAGTCTCGATAAATTCAGACAACCGAGGGCCGAGTTCCTGCTCAAGCGAGCCCAGCAGTTCATTCGATTGCATCATCCGGCTGAGAATACCGGCAGACAGGCATCGCGACCGCAACTGCTGCGCGGGCTCCTGTTGCTGGCTCAGTTCCGCCCAGAACAGCATCGCCAGCGCCCGGGCCCGAGGGCTGAAACGCAGCAGTCCGGCGCTCTGGGTTGCTGGCCAGAGTGTACTGACAATCAGCGCGGCGTCATGATCGTGAATGCCTTTTTCATAGCCTTCCCGGTAACGGGGTGAGGCGAACTTACGAACGTAATCGGTCAGTTCGTCCAGATCGGCAACATTGACCGGTAAATCCGGCAACGCCCGGAACTCGTCAATCACCAGCGCCGCCAGGTATTCGGCACGGTACACCAGGTCTGACTCAGACGGCTGGCTCATGTTCCAGTAACCCCGCAGCCGATCCAGCTCCGGCTCGTCCAGCCGTTCGTAATACTGGGTGCCGGTCAGGTGCAGCAAGACATGGTCGTCCCGCGGAATCAGGGTCAGGTCCAGCTCCTGCTGGTTGACACTGAACCGATGCTTGCCGAGGCGGATGACCGCACCGCCGTCTTCAAAGATGTCGGCCTTGTCGCGAACACTTCGAAGCGCATTGTCCTGGGCCGCTTTCAGCTGCCCGAGACAATCGTCAGCTTCCATGGCAGCGCCCAATTCCCGCAGTTCTTTGGCCATGGTGCGCAGGCGGGCGACCATGGCATCGGAGGCAAAGAATGCGTGTAATTCTTCCGGGCTGGCGAAGCGCTCGGTCCGCCGGGTAACGTTCTTGAGGATGCGCTCGGCGGCATCGGTCAATGTCGTTACTCGTCGTTGCTGCTGATCCTGAAGTTGCTGGCGCCGGGCCTCAATGCTTTCGTGGGCGTTCTCACGCTGCTCCAGAACCGCCGCCAGGAACTCATCAAACTCACCAAACTGGCTTTCCAGTTCCTGCAGCTGATCCAGCATGCGCGTCATCAAGCCATCGCATTCCCGCACGTCGGTCAGCGCACTCACACCATTGGCCAGGCTCTGCTCAAACAGCCGCAGCCGGGCGGCAAACTGGGCCCGAGCCTCAGCACTGCCCTGCTCTTTCAGGCGCAGTTCCGCTTCCGAGCGCTGCTGGTTAATGGTGGCGTAGATGCCAGAGATGTTGTCGGTGATGGCGGTTTCCAGGGCCGCGTCGTCACCGGCCATGGAGGCCAGCATGCCCTGGATCATATCAAGTCCGGAGGTCAGTTCCCGGTATCGTTCAACGATCTTTCTGAGCGCGTCGCGGGTATCGGCGTCCACCAGATCGGTCTGCAATTCAGTCAACGTCTTCCGATAACCATCCAGGGCCTCTGGCGATGCCAGAAAACGGAAGGTGCGGTCGGTCAGGCGCTCTTCCGCCTCAGCCAGATCGCTTTCCAGAGCCTCAACCCTGGCCTTGTCCACATAACGGCGATCGTTCAGGGTACGCACCCGGCCCCGGTGTTCCCGCAGGCGGGCCAGGTAGCCGACGAACTGGTCCGGGGCCTTCCAGCTGTCTGGTTTCAGATCCCGCATCAATTCGCCTTGGGCATCCGCCACTTCGGCGATGGCGGTTTCCGTCTGAGCCCGGATGCTCTGGACCTTCTCGTATTCATCCAACACCAGTTCGGCGGTTCCGCGTATGGTGCTCAGCTGTTGATGGAGACCGGCAAACAGTGCTTCATCCTGCCGGGCGGTCAACCAGAAGAACTGATCAAGAACACGGTCGACAGTACGAATCAGTGCGGTAAAGTGGCGTTCGCTGGCACCCGCAGCTTCCATCAGGGTCGCCACGGTATTCAGCTCGGCGATGCCGCGCACCAGTTCCGGATTACCAATGCGGGCCAGCTCCGAATCGTTCGAAACACTGGCCTGGGCATGAAAGGTTTCAGATGTGAACGGGGTTTCCCACACCTGCAACGGATGCACGAGAGTGGGCTCGTTGTCGGCGTTGAAAATCACCAGATGACCATTTTCGAACAGGGCAAAGCCATGGCCAATCAACGGCACATCGGCCTGTTTGCGAATCAGGTTATAGCGGAACAGAATCACCTGTCCGGTGAGCTGCTCGTAGAACACATACAGCACGTCCTCGCCATTGGGCGAGCGCAGGGTACGTTTGAGACGAAAATCCCCATCCGGAATCTGGAAGGTTTTCAGTTCACCGGTCGTCAGGTAATAGCCCGAGGGAAAAATCAGGCCGTGATTGTCCGGCAGCGATGCCACCGAGCCGGCCATGGTATCAACCCGCTCCACCTTGCGCTCGGTGCGATTGAACAGGTAGTAGCGCCACTGTTTTTCATTGAAGGGCAGAATCCGCACCAGCAGAATCTCACCCAGGTCTGCGTAGTCGAAGGTGGCATCATCCAGCGACTGGGAATCAGACTCTACCGCATCCTGATAGATGCCCTCGCCGGTGGCGGTGTTGTTCTCCACCTTGAAGGTAATGTTGCCCCGCAGGTTGTCGACAAACAGGGTGTCGGCAATGTTCAGGTGCGGTGAACGCCCCTGAACCTGACTGTCTCGGCCAACGGATTTCCACGCAAAGCTGAAACGATCCGGAAACGTCAGGTCCCGTTCACCCCGGTTATCCACATAGCGACCAACCTCACCGTCCGGCTTTAACTCCCAGCGGAACACCCTCAGGTCATCAAGCTTGTCGCCAATCCGGAATGCCATCAGCAGCATGCCCTTCAGGATGACCAGCTGCGATAGCGTGGCGGTGTTGTAATACTGCTGCAATTCCCTGAAATCAGTTACAAAACGTGCATCGGTCAGGAACGAGCCTTCAATGGCGGCTTCGGTCATCTCGAAACCACTGTCACCGTCGTTCAGGTGGTACAGCCGGAACACGTCCTCGATCGCGAGGGTCTTGCGCAGCCCCAGACGCAGGTTGAACCCAAACAGCAGGCTATCACCCAGACGGACCACATCCCGTGCAACCGCGTTATTTTCGGTCCGGACCCGAGCCCGGCCGAGCACGTTCATGCCGGCACTGCCAAAGATGTCCTCGCGGGCCTGGTTGAGCCCGGAAACCTCTCGGCGCAGCTGGGCACCCTGCTCTTTTAACCGTCGCTGAATGGTTTCGAAGGCAGAGCCTTCCTGAACAATACTCTCAAGGCCGGTGCGATCCGTCGACATACCAAATCATCCTGAACTGAGGAGAAATCTGAAAGGGAGAAGACCGGGGCAGTGTCCATCAGGCACCGACCCGGTCCAGAACATCAGGCGGTTTCGGAAGTCCGGCTGGACTTCTCAGAAGCAACCCGCCCGGCAATACCCGCGAGGGCGGCCTGCAGAGACGGGGACTTGTCCAGAACACCCTGTACGCTCTTGCCGTAGCCGATGCCCTGGGCAAACTTCTCGAAGATGCCACCGTCGCCACCAATCATTTCGAACTTGGCGTCTTTCAGGGCAGCCGCCATCACGCGGCCATTCTCGAGCATGCCGGTCTTCTGAGCCTCGATCTGGGCCATCACTTCCTTCTCATGAACTTCCAGGTTCATGCGGAACTCTTCAAAGTGACGCGCCTCTTCAGACATGTTGTCATAGGCTTTGAGCTTCTCAACCAGACCAGAGGCTTCGGCCTTGGCCATGGCTTCGCGGGCATCGGCCTTGGCATGACCCATGCGCTGCTCGCCTTCGGCATCTGCCAGTACCATCGCCTTGCGGGCATCGGCCTTGGCCAGACCCAGCTTCTCTTCACCCATGGCTTCGGTTTCAAGGCGCTGCTCCAGCACACGCACTTCGGCCAGACCAGCTTCTTCATCCGCCTTGGCAGTAGCCGATTTAACATCGGCCCGTGCCAGACCATCAGCGCGGATTGCAGACGCCTGAGCTTCCTTGACCTGCGCTTCGGCAAGCCCGTCTGATGCCGCCATTGCCTGACGACCACGAGCCAGCTTCTCGTCAGCCACCGACTTCTTCTCGGCGGCATCCAGGTCTGCCTGGGCTTTGACTCGCACTTGCTCAGCTTCAAACTTGGAGCGTTCGAAGGCGGCTTCCGCAGCTTTCACGTCCATGAGTTTCAGTTCTTCGGCATCCGCTTCCGCAGCCACCACTTTCTTGACCTTCAGGCGCTCCGCTTCAGAACGGTTGCGCACGTCCTTGATGTTCTCTTCCTCTTCCGCCACGTTGCGCTCAACCGCAATACGCTGGCTGGTGATGTCAGCAATTTCCTTGCGCTCGCCTTCCAGCGCCTTCTCCATGCCGATGCGTTCGATCTCTACCGCACGTTCACGGTTGACGTCTTCCAGCTCACGGGCCTGGCGAATCCGCACTTCTTCAATCTGAACCGCGCGTTCACGGGCCTTCATGGCCATTTCAATCTGGCGCTGCTTGTTCTCTTCGGCAATGGCCAGCTCTTCATCGGTCTTGATACGAGCGGCTTCAGCGCGGGCACGCTCCTGCTCACGCACCTGTTCGGTCTCGGAAGTTTCACGGGCCTGCAGGGTTTCAATTTCACGGCGCTGACGGGCTTCCGCATCAGCCTGGCTGCGTTCCAATTCCAGCGACGCCTCACGGGCAGAGACGTTCTTGCGCTGAATTTCCAGTTCCTGGTCGCGTTCCAGGCGATTGGTTTCCACGTTGTGCATCGCGGTGATTTCAGTAATCCGCTTGATGCCTTCAGAATCCAGAATATTGTTGGGGTCCAGAGAGGTTTTCGGCGTCTGTTCCAGGTAATCAATGGCCACGTCTTCCAGCACGTAACCGTTGAGATCCTCACCAATGGTCTCAATGATGGAATCGCGGAAGTGCTGACGCTCCTCAAACAGCTGCATGAACTCCAGCTTCTTACCGACCGTCTTCAACGCCTCACTGAATTTGGCATTGAACAGTTCATTAACCGCGTCCCGGTCAGACGCACGACCGACACCCACCGATTTGGCGACCCGCAGCACATCTTCTGCCGTCTCATTTACCCGCAGGTAGAAGGCAACGGTGATGTCGGCCCGCAGGTTGTCTTTACAGATCAACCCTTCTTTGCCGGTGCGGTTCAGCTCCAGGGTGATCACCGAGATTTTCATGATCTCGGAACGGTGAATAACCGGCAACACCATGGCGCCAGTGAAGTACACCTTGGGCGTTGGCGACAGATCGTTCACGATCAGTGCCTGGCCCTGATCCACCTTGCGGTAGAAGGCTTTGAACAGGGTCAGAATGCTCAATATCAGCAAAACCAGAACACCTACCGTCATGAAGGCCGGTATGATCCAAGATAAATCCATTTACGCTTTCTCCTGAGCTGATTGGAAAGAAATGAGTGCGGGATTAACCGGCCGATTCGCCGGACAGAAATTCGGTTTCCGGCACCACCCACCAGGCGTTGGCATCCGGAATGTGTTCAATCAAGACCGCCCGTTCCCGATGGGACAGCGGTGAATCGCTGCGCACCTGCAACACCAGATGGGCACCATCCAGATGGACTTCTGCCCGTCCGGATGTTTCAGAAACAGAAGACGAAATCACGACGCACGGTGTGCCGATGATGCGTTTTTGAAGAGGCGGCAGATAGGCGCGGCGGAACAGGGGCCGGAGCGGCCTTACCACGATCGATGTGGCCAACAAGCCGACAACCAGGGCAATGAACATCACCGCCAGAGCGTACAACCAGTGCAGAATGCCCGAGGGCACCAGTGCGCCGAAAACCAGATCAGTAAAATAACTGGCCAACCAGCTGATCAGGAACAGCAGCGTGAGCACCAGCGGCAAAGGCACACCTTGCAGGCCCAGCGTCACCATCAGGCCACTGAAATCGCCAACAAAGTCGATATCACCATCGGTATCGACGTCGCCCATGCCAGACAACGAAATCAGCCAATACACAATGGCAACGCAAAGCAGTACCGAGAAAACCACCGTCGGGAGGGAGAACGCAACTGCGAAGAATGTTTCCATACGCGACCAGATATCCGTTCCGGTAGATCCAATATTTGACAGTTCATGTCAACGAAGGAGGTTGTTATAACCCAAATAAACTATTTCTTGCAAATATTTAATTGCGGAGTATAGACTCTTATCACTGACATAGAATGTCAAGCTACAGGACAAGGTTCGTCCGGATCGGCCGAACCGATTCAACGCCACAGGAAGGAGCTATTCGTGGACACTCAATCCCTCACCCTGGCCCTGGGTGATGCTACCCATGCCGGCCGTACCTTCGATGTTATGCCCGTGGCCGGTGACGAGCCGGTACTGCAGGTTACCGTTTCCGGTGCCGAAGAAACGCCGGTGTACATTACCGTAACCGACACCCAGATTCTGTGCCTTGCGTACCTTTTTGACACCCAGGAACTGAACCCGGAACGGCTGCACGAGCTGCATGAAAACATGCTGAGAATCAGCGTTCCCATGCCCCTGAGTGCGCTCGGCAAAACCGGCGACCACTACGTGGTGTACGGCGCTCTGAGCCCCACCTCCGGCACCGCAGAGATCATGCAGGAACTGGTCACGCTCGCTGAGAATGCCATCGACCTGTTACAGACATTTGAAGACTATCTGGCTTGAGCAAGGGGTGAGACATGAGAACCGTACTGAAAAAGATTCTGACCGCCATGCGCGGTGGTGTTAACGAACTGGGCGAAGCCGTCGTCGATGGCCAGGGCAACCGCATTCTGGAACAGGAACTGCGCGATGCCGAGCAGGAACTGAAACAGGCCAAGCAGGAACTGGCTGCCCTGATGGCCGAATCCGCATCGCTGGCCCGGCAGATCCGCGTTGAGCAGGACAGCGCCAGCAAACGCGAACAGGACGCCAGCAAAGCACTGGCCGCCGGCCAGGAAGAGCTGGCCCGGGAAGTGGCAGAACGCATTGTCGGCCACGAACGCCGCGCCGGGGAACTGACCCAGACCCGCGAACTGCTGCAACAGCGCATCAGCGGCCTGAAGGAGCGCGTACAGCGGGCAGAAAAGCAGCTGGCCGACTACCGCCGGGAACTGCAAGTGGTGAAAACCAACGAGCGGGTACTGCGCACCACCGCCCAGATCGACACCAACATCAACAGCAACCAGTCTTCCCTGAGCACCGCCAAGGAAACCCTCGAGCGCATCCGCGATCGCCAGGCCCGGGAAGAAGACCGGCAGATCGCCAGCGCCTCGCTGGAAAAAGAACTGACCGGCGCGGACCTTGATGAGAAACTGAAAGCCGCTGGCATTGACAGCGAGCAAGACGCGGTAAACGATGTTCTTGCCCGCCTCAACGGCAACCAGGCTCAGTAAATCGTTGCGCCCCCAACACGGGGGCGCCTATCCAGGCTAAGCCAATGGCAAAGAAACCGGACTGGTCAAAAGAAGAGCAAGCGGTTCAGGCTGTGCAACTGGCCTTTGATCTCTCCAACGACATCCAGCGCGCCTTCCGGGTATCAGCGGCGTTGCAGGACATGAGCACGGCCGACATGGTGCGGAAGGTTCTGCAACTGCCTTACCGAAGAGCCAGAGCCAGGCCTCGGCTGACGGTAACGCTGAAAGACGAAGACTTTGAACTGCTGGCACAGAAATACCGCCTTGATCCGCAGGATCGAGCTGCTATCCGCCATCGGGTGGCAGAAGAGTTACAGGGATTTGCCAGGAATTATCTGACCGACTCCGGCCACTAGCCGCCGGAGAACTCCATGGAAAGGACCAAATGCCCAGAATACGACACCAACGTTGCCCGGCCTGCCGCACCGACGGCCTGGTTGCCACCAGCAACCCCTCGATACTGGATTGCCGACAGTGCCACGGCTTGTGGTTTGAAGATGGCGCCCTGAATCAGGCGATTGCCCATCAGCACGACTGCATCGATGAGTACGACCACGAACTTCATCTCGGTGCTGCCCTGCGAGCCAGCGACCGACAGTGCCGTCGTTGCCATGTGCCTATGGTCCATTACCAGTTACTGGAACATTACGTCACAGAAATTGATTGCTGCCCCGAGTGCGACGGTGTCTGGCTGGACAAGCACGAGATCGACCAGGTAATGCACTCCCCGAAGCTAAAGCAGGCGCTGACCGATCTGAACCAGAAAGTGACCTGGAAGTCCTGGCTGTTCCAGTTCCTGACCTCTATGCCTGTGGAATACAACATTCAACCCCACCGCACGCCCTGGGTCACCCGCACACTGGTAGTGCTTTGCAGCCTGATTTTTGTAGCCGGCCTGCTTACACCCGCCGCCAACGAGTGGATTTTCGTGAATCTGGGCCTGAATTCTGACACCCAGAGCCCAGCACACTTCGTACTGCAATTACTGACCTACCAGTTTGTGCATGGTGGACTGATGCACCTGGTCGGCAACATGTATTTTCTCTGGATCATCGGCGACAACCTGGAGGACGCACTCGGCCACGGCGCCTTCCTGGCCCTCTACCTGTTCGCCGGCGTGATGGCCGCGCTGGCAGAGCTTCTACTGTTTGATACTGCCCAGGGGCCGCTTTTACTGGTTGGCGCCAGCGGCTCTATCGCCGCCTTGTTCGGGCTATACCTGATGTGGTTCCGCCATGCCAGCCTCAGCTTCATGATCATCGTCTACCAGAAGAAACTCGCCCCCCACTGGTACTTCCTGATCTGGAGCCTGATCAACCTGTTCGGCATGTTTACCGCGCAAGGTGGCGTGGCCTGGGCAGCGCACCTCGGCGGCTTTGCCCTGGGGCTGTTGTTGGGGTACCTGATGCGGGATTACGTGCTCAAGAAGAATCCGCTGATTGCGCTGTTGAGTCAGCCGGAGGCGGTTTTGCGGCGGTAAATACCGCCGCATGTACTCATTGCATGCTGTTCAAAACAGTAAAGCTTCCGACTTCCCCACTCAGTAGGACTGTCATTCAAGCTACGTTGATTTTGCGTTCAATCTCCTGCAAGCGGCGTCGCATGGCGTCGTCCACCTCTTCCGGTTTGATCCTGGATATGATGTTCCGAAGCACCCGGATTTCGTTTTCATCGATCACACCATCGCGCTCGGCGATGCTCATGATTGAGCCCAGCTCTTCAGCATCGAGTTTGCCGTCATCGGTAAAGCACTGAATCGACATAAACGACATTTCCAGATGATCGCGACTTCCTGACATGGTTTTCTCCCTGTGATAACACTGTATTGATGCTTGATGGTTAAAAGGCAGCCAGGGTTATCCCTGGTTGCACGCTTCTTGAACTTTTTCCCGGAATCGGTCGCGTATCTGTTCATTCTCTTCTTCCGAGACAAACACCCGCTCACCACTCTCATCAAGATTGTAGAAGGTGGAGATTCGAGCCATGTTCTTGAGTCTTGCTCGCAGCTTCTGACAGGTCGCCTCAGCCTTCTGCGCCTGCTCTCGAGACTTGGCTTGATCTGCCTGCCGTGCTTCCCGTTCCTGTTGTTGCTGGTTCAGAAATTCGGTCATTTTCTGATGACGTTCCCGGGCACTCGTATCCACTTGCGCGGGAGCGGCGTTTACCCGAACTTCGTTGGATTTCACCTGGGCTGGAGGCCGATCACCAAAATGGACTTGGCCGTTGGCATCGGTCCATTGGTAGACAGCGGCGTGGGCGAGAGGGGTTATTAATAGCAAAACCAGAAATAGAAGACGCTTGTAAGCCAAAACTGAAGTCCTTTTCCGCAGATACTTGTGACCACTTATGATACTGCCAGTTTACCCGAGCAAGTGTTTGGTCGCCTTGCTCTGGCCATAAAATGCGTCTACTGGTGCTCAATGTTGAGAGCGATTCCACAAAACAAACTGACCGCTTTCTCGCGCTTCACAGAGGCTTTTGAAGATATCCTTGTAATCGCCGGCGTAGTTATAAAGATTCGTGGCAACAATCCCGCCGTCAGATCGCTGGCGGGATAGGAGTCGCCCAGGTTCTGGCAGGTCGTAGGGGTGACTGTTCTTGAGGTAAACGATCAGAAGTGCAGACCGCTTTATGCCCTTGCTGAAATGACTTTCCAGCTTGAGAGCAGCGATATCCTGCCAGGCAATCTCATTCAACATACAGTCGTCAACTCTCAGGAATTGGGGCGTCACCTCAATCATGTGATTGATCTTGCCAAAATCCAGCCGCAACAAACCCAGCATGACAATGCTTATAAATATGACGAAGCCAAATGCAAACGCGGCCGATGCTTCCAGATAAAACAGATATCCGAAGCCTAGGGCCGTTCCGAACAATAGAGCGCCGGTTGCATACATCAATGCCCTGCTTTTCGGGTACACCTGATGCTTGACGGTTGATACTTTTGAGTACGTTGAATCCATCGGAGTTAGTCCATTAACCGATGCTTTTAGAATTGATAAGTGCAGGTACGGTAAGCAGTCATTGGTTTATTTCCAATCGCTTTGCACATGTCCAACTGACGGTCTGGGTGCACGAGACCCAGCACGACCCTGACGGGAGCCGCGCCCATAGGCGAGCATGTCCTCTGGCGTCATGTGCGCATAGCGTACTTTCTTTGCCATCAGGTTTGGGCGTTGTTCGGTGTTGATGCGCAGGACCCGACTGAACATCTCGTCTTATTTTTGCTTGAACGTTGTATCGTCCATATCCCGCCAGTATCGTTCGGGGCGGTCGGTGCTCCGGTCGTGTTCGGCGGTTACCGGATCTTTGTGCCGATGGGGTTCCAGCACCGGAAACTCTGGCAGGGGACGGCTCACATCCATGTAGTTCTGGAGGAAATCCCAGAGTGCATAGCAAGGGCGGGAAACATGGTGCCAGCCTAAAAGAATATCGCCGATGTGGACCTTCAACTTGCTATAGCGATGGCACAGTATGAAATCGAACCTCGGCCCATACCGGGTCGCGCCGCCTGCCACCCAGCCGTCGAACTCATAGAAAGGCGCCTCAATGACCGTCACTTTGCGTCGCCCAATGAGAGGCACTGTACGGCGGTAACGCCACACCCGGACCATCCCGTTACGGCGGTCGAGTTCCCATTCAGGGCCCCGTCCGGCCTTTACGCTCCATCGCGGGAAAAATTTGAAAACAAGCATTGAAGACAGCCACATGAAAGCGGGCATGCCTACCAGGAAAAAGAAAAATGGCCACGATTCTAAAAAAATAGTTAACCGTGTTTCTGGAGGCCCAAGCTGATAAGCAGTCGCCAAATAAGTGACGATAGAAAGTGTTAGCCCAACCCAAAAGTAAATTTTCCCAATAACTTGGGAATAACCGATCACCTTAGACCGAAAGGCTAGGGGTGAATAACAAATACTTTCGTGATCGAGTTGCCCCTGATCCCCGGTCCCAGTCAGCAGACTTTCACCCGATTCAATCTTTCGCAGGTCCTTCGGCGACCATCGAGTAAACAAGCTCAACGGCATCAACTCTTGAGTGCCGCCCCAAGGCAGCCGAAAGCCAGCCGATCGCCCCAATTTCGAATGATTGAAGTCCTGATTTTGAACGGGCTGATCCGGTATCGATTCGGGACGGTAAGCTTCGATGCCATAGTAGCCACCGAAATCAGTCCCTGTGTTTGCTGGTTTATCCATAGTAACGGACCTGTTCGTCGTACCAGAATGGACGACCCTTTTTACTAAAGTCCGGTTCGGTGTGATTCGGATCATCTGTATTGTAGACCAACGGATCCTCCGGATCGGGGGCGGGAAACACCATAGGGGCCTCACCTTCCTTCGTCTGGATTTGCAACTGAATACGAACGTTCCAGTGATAGGTCCAGGTTTCGATCAAATCCGCCGCGCCCAGCCAGCGCTGCGACTCCGCGCTGCGCGTAACGGGCGTTTTCAGATACACATAGGTCCCACCATCGAACTCCTCTTCTAGAAGCACATCGGTCTTTAGCTCGGGTTTTGCAAATGGCGTAACTGTCGTCCTGGGCATATCGCTCACACCCAACAAATACCCCCGCTCGGACTTTGTCTCTAGCAGCTGCAGGTGTGGTTTCACCGCCAGCATCTCCGCTCCCTTGAAGAAACCGGGAAAGGCGCTTTCTACACGTAGACGCGTGTTTGCCTCTTGGAGCGAGGCCCGACGATGCTCGTCCTGCTCGACCAACTCGCCAAGCAGTGCTTGGCCACGCAGGGGACACCATCATGAACGGTTTCTTGCGGTCATCGTTCTTCAGCTGTAATGCTGCGGCACCCCCCCTCATTAACTTTTTGGCGAATCAGTTATTCAAGAATTATAGATGAACTTTCAGTGAATTTATCTACAAACCTTAAACGCGATTACTAATCTAAAAACTCTGATACTGACAAACCATCGGATTTTGCTATCAGTAATAGTTTGCCCTACCAAAAATATTCTCAATTTCTGCAGGCCACTTGAACCTAAACGGACTAAAACTCCAAAAAATAATGGGAGGCGCCAGAAGTACAACACTGACAATATCAACAATCTTCATTCCAAAATTCTTATTTTTCAAAACTTCTTTGTAAGATTCAAAATTCAATAGTTCTAGGTTTTTCAAATCTTCTGAACTCGGCCCATCCTGAAAATACCTCAAAATAAAATTCCATCTTTCATATATCTTTTTTTCATTGAAGCTGGTAGATAGCTTCTTTCTTTGAATAGATTTTTTGGGCGGAGAGCCACAAAAAAAATATTTATCCCTAAGATAAATGTGGGAATAATATTGCTTATCCCAAACCACACCAGAGCCAAGATACTGTAGATTATAAGAAAAACTAACCTCCAGGTCGTTCCATGGAATTCGATAAAACGTACCACGATGTGCCACATACACAACCCTGTCTTCTCGATCAATTCTTATGGGCAGAGTAAGCGGGAAGGAAAATTCAAATATATATACGGCAATCCAAAGTGGAACAAAAAGTACCAGTGACGCTGAGAACGCTTCTTTATAAAACTGGCCAATCACCCACATTATACCAAGCACGACGATCATAAAAAGATTTATGATTCCTGGCTGTGCCCAGCGAAAGATAGAAAAGGCCGTTCTTATATCTAAAAATCTTCTATTAATGTGCGCAATACCATAGCCCATGTCTTTTGAGGAATCGGATATTCCTGCCACCTTTCTCGTAGGCGGGCTCGCTAGCCTCTCACCATATGTTCGATACAGCCGTTTTTCGAGCTCCTGCTCGATACTAGTCTCAGGAAAATCACAGTTCAAACGTGAGTCGCTCATTAATCCCCAGCTCTTTTACATCATTCCCATTTAAGATGATTCTCAGGCCTTCATCCCCCGTGATCTTCCGACCATCCTTGACATATTCTATGTACAATTCGAGTTGATCTCGGTTGTCATGATTATAATGGGTAAACTCATAAACTACCCCATTTTCAGAAATAATTTCCTTTCTACGACTATTAAAAATATTCGTGATTTCACTGTACTCATCCTTAAATATCAGATTTCTCTCCACCTCGAACAGCCTTACGGAAGCCACGCACGAAGCTTGATCAAACCCCGGAAAATGCACGATGAAGGAAGTGAGTTCAGGCAAGATCTTATACTCACCTTGTCGAGTATAAGCTGGACGTTTTGCCATACTCTCAGTAATTCGTACGACAGGTGAAAAAACAAGGTAATAAAACGATTCCATTTCAGACTCGAAATACTTTCGAACATTTCCCCCTCCATCAGCTGATACCATAGAGCGGCTTACTTCTAAAAGTTCTTCATTCGAAGGCCGAAGTTGATCGTCCCAGTGGCGAAGAGTTCGAGCGTTTCCCCAGAAAGACAGTGACAAAAAATCTTCGATGCGGGATCGAGCGATGTAAATCTGCATAGCGGTTACCGCGGTCGCTATTGCCACCAGCACAACACCTACCAAAACAATCGGTGCACCAATTACTGTAGCCGTTCCTGCTAATGCCATAGCAACCAAAGAGCCAATACCGATCGTTAAGCCAATCTGAACACCAGCGAGAGCCGCAGCCATATCATGACCTGTGTGCCAAGCTCGCCACGCTACTCTTCCCTCAAGAATCAGCGACAGTGCTGGCCCCAAAAAAGGAAGGTATTTTACGAATACTCTCGTGATTACCTTTGATGTCTGTGAAATTAATTGAATACCGCTGATTGGGGATAGAGCCACTGAAACTCTTCCTCCAGCCGACGACAGGCTCACCCCCAAAGATTGCGCATACTCTGATCGGATCAACAATCCACTGAGGTTTACCACCCCCTCAACCAAGCTCCATAGGTTATCAACGAACGGTACCCACTTATCAATAACATTTCGGTCACCCAGCATCACATCCATCTGGGTTTCCTTAAGAGAAGACATCAAGCTAAACATGTTAACGGCATGAAAAAATGTCACCGCTCCAAGGAACTTTCCACGATTCTCTTTGATGGATTCGACCACTGGATCGAGTCGCGTATGCAACCACCCAAAAGGGTTGTCTTTGAAGTCTGGTGTCAAATGGAAGGCATCAATCATACTTCTTTGCAATCGATTCCGAATATCGACTTCCAGCAAACCTGCAGCAACCGGTGACAAAGTCGCACCCGAAAAGTCATAGCCTGACGAAGCGATCAGAGCATTTTGATGGGCTTTGAAGAGTAAATCGGTTGCCTTATCTAACGACATCGCTTGCTCATGCACCGTAATTTCATAACGGTGGCTAACTGTCTTGATCCATTTTTTCCACTGAGGTCTAGTCTGACGATTTTTCGCCCATTCGCCCATTTCAACAGCCGGTGTCGCAAACTCCAGCATTAATGTGTCCGTTGCAGTACTCACCTTTACAAAGTCCGGTATGTCGTACATGCTCTCGACAATATTCAGGCTGCCATAGTCGAACCCCGGTAAATCTTTCAGCTTCTCAGTGATCTTGTTTGTTGCAGATGCAAGGAACAGGACGGTTTTAACGGTATCGGCAACAAGACCTCCCTGCCCCTGCTCTGCAGCCATCCACTTTTTGGCATCTTCCCGCCCCTTTTCTGCCGACACATAGCCATCCAGAATTTCAGCCAACTCTTTTTCAGCAGCCTCAAAGCCTACTGCCATGCACATATCATGGAACTCAAGCTTCTTGGCGAGAAGATCGGAATCGACCCAGCATTTCCAATCATCAAAAACGCGGCAACGTTCCCGGTCATAATCCTCAATTTGCTGGTGATACTGAGCGACGAAAGCCTCTTTGTCTGGAATTCGAACCCGGTCCTTTAATTCATTTCTGACATCTTCCTGGTCATCTGCATCGGTCTTTTTACTGGCCTCAAGCTCAATCAAAGCATCAACCAGATTGGCCGTGGCATAGGGATAGGCATTCTCTTCCGCATGATTCATGATCAAGTTGACGTAGAGCGCATGCAGTTGTCCAAGCTCAGATGTGATTCCAATCTCGTCGTTCAGCGCTACGCAATAGGAAAACTCTGTCGCTTTCTTACTCTGGCCCAGCAAGTCCTGTTCGGACAAACTGCGGGTGAAATCCGTTAGGCTCCATGCAAAATCCGCCTGCCGATCGCGAAACTCTTCGACAAACTGGTTGACAGTTTCAGTTGGTGCAATGTTTTCGCCGTGGCCGTTAGAAGCCAATCCATCCAGAGTAAACGCCTGCATATAATTGCGTCGAACTTCCGCATCTGTTCGGGCGAGCTCTTGCAGGCGAATGGTCAAGCGATATGGTACGAATTTGAGAAAGACCGTGCCGGCTTCGGGATGGTGAATACAGGGTAGAGCACATTCAGCATCCGCCTCCGGAAGAAGCACAGAATTAGCCCCGGGCCGAACTTCGCTGATGACTCCGTCTTCATCAACACGATATTCATGGAGTGTCCCGTACCATTCTGAGTACATATACACCCAGCCCGCGGTGAGTGTCCGCAAGCAATATCGTGTTTTTTCTAATGACACGCTTGGCGGGCAGAAATTGGCAGGCAGCGCGACATCTTCCTGACTGATCGCCCAGCGCACTGGGTAGAGAGCAACCGTCTTCTGCGGAAGTGGACACATCTGCGTTGCTGAGTCGATATCAGCTGTTCCATGTAAAAAAGCCGAGCTGTTCGCACTACCCATTTACCTGTTCCTCCCTGGAATGTTTCTCCGCATACTCTGCAATGCGCATCATAGCTCTTTCTGGCTGGTCACCCCGACTCTGCCAGAGTGTTTGTACCCGCTTCTCTTCAAACGCATAGGGGCCTAGCCAGCCGATCGTATTGATATAAAGCGCAATATCACGCGTGCTGGAGAGTCCATACCGCGTTGCCTCAGACATCAGATCGGCAACCGTGGCCCAGTTAGTTTCTGATGTACCTGATGATTGCAACAGTTGAGGGAAGTACTGGGCCGTATGCAGCTCAAGGGTCCTGAGAGCAGTGTGGCGCGCAGCCTGTTCCATAGCAACCAGGTGTTCTTCATGAATGGAAAATGGTTCGTTAAATGGCTCCAGGGACGGCTGATTGTTCCTAAAGCACTCCCACTCTCCCGTGCGGCGATCCTGAATTGCAACAGCATGGCACGGCCCAAGAAGGCGCTTTGCAGTCTCGCTCCGAGTATCCTGAATAAGCAGTTGTCGAGCAATTTCCGGATCGTAAAACCGAAAAACCACTTCACCACCGGTGGCCAACTTTGCGATTAGTAATTCTCTAAAGTGCGCCACAAGCTCATCCAAGCCAGTATTCGCCTGCAAAGCAATAGCAACTCCGCGATGCATCCACTGATCAAAACACTTCGAACCCAAGGAACTTTGAGGGTGGGCCTCAACCAGCCAAGGAGAAATCTCCGACATATCAGCCAGTCCAGTCCCGCGATAGAGTGCATCACAAGGTGCGTCGGGACTCTCTGTATAGATTATTTCTGGCAGGTTCTCGACCTTGGCGCCATCTATGAGAAGGAAGGTCCGTCCAGAATCCAGGAAACCACTGGGCATTAACATCACACGCCCCCTTTATTGCTGGACTCACACAGCTGACAAATACCCTTACCTTGAACCGCAGCGTTCTTGATGGCTCTGATTTGGTCTGCTTTCGCAATCGGGCGGACCGGTAATTCAGGTAAGGCTTCAGGGGCTGGGCTTTGAATACCAGCCTTATCCACCAACCCCGGCATCTCCGGCGCCTGCACCTTCTGCCCACTGCCCTTTCCACCAGCGCCACCGGCGTTCATCTTGATACTCGCGCCACCCAAGGCCACGCCGCTGGGGTCGATCTTTACGAAGCTGCCACCGGCTTTCAGGGTGATTTCGGCACCGGCTTCGATCACCGCTTTCTGGCCGGCTTTGATGTGCAGTTCGGTGCCTGAGTCACTGAGCCAAGCGGTGCCCGCTTTCAGGTGCAGGGTGCCGGTTACGTTGAAGCTGTGGTCTTTGCCGGTTTGCTCGCGCTTCTCGCCGTCCACGGTGTGGTGGCTGTTGCCTTTAGTGTGGCTGAAGCGGTTGTTTTCCACCGTCAGGTGGCTGTCGTTCTTGATGACTTCGGTGCGGTTGTTTTCCGTCAGCAGGTCCAGGTCTTTCTGGGCGTGGACGTAGATCTGTTCCTGGTCGGCTTCGTCTTCAAAGCGCAGTTCGTTACTGCCCTCACCCTTGTGGGTTTTGGTTTTCAGGGTGGTTCTTGTTTTGTGTTCCGGCAGCGCATACGGCGGTGTGTTGGTGGCGTGGTAGGTGCGGCCAGTGATGATGGGCTGGTCCGGGTCGCCGTCCAGGAAGGACACAATCACTTCGTTGCCGATTCTGGGCAGGGCCATAAAGCCGTATTGGCCGCCGGCCCAACCCTGGGCGACGCGCAGCCAGGCACTGCTGTGTTCGTCGTTTTTTGAGTAGCGGTCCCAGGGGAATCTTACTTTGACTCTTCCGTACTGGTCGCAGTGGATCTCTTCACCCTCGGGGCCGGTGACGATGGCCATCTGGGGGCCGTCCATCATGGGTTTGTGTTCGCATAGCGGGCGCCAGGTTTTATCGGCGGGGATGGCGGTGAAGTCGTTGTGGTAGCTGGTGGGCTGGCTGCCACCTTCTTCCTGCATCGCCTGAGGCTGTTTGCCGGTGTGGGTGATGGCGGTCAGCAGCCATTCCCGGTTCAGGCTCTGACTGTCGTGTTCCTGCAGCTCGACTTTGGCGCCGGGGGTGAAGTCGGGGCGGTTGCTTTCGCCCTTGGCGAGGCTGGCGTCGTTTCTGAGGGCGTCCAGTCTGGCCTGGGTGAAGGGCTGGCCACTGGCGTCGGCTTTGTAGCGGCCGGGGTAATCATAGTGCTGGTAGTCTTCGCGGTGGTTCGAGCTGCCGGCGCTTTGTTCGTGCATCAGGGCGTAAGCGGGGTTTTTGAAGGTGTAGTCCTTCATGGCCACGGAGGCGGCTTTGATACGCTCTTCGTAGGCGAAGCTGAACACGCAGGTCTGTTTGGTGCTGCCGCCGGCCTGGGTGTTGCAGGGCACCGGCTCCAGTTTGGGAGCATCGCCGTGGTGGTCAGCGATGATTAACGCCGGTTGTTCTTCTCCGTCCACGCTGCCGTGCTGGTAGCGGTAGTGCCAGCCTTCTTCGGCGGCCAGGCGTTCGATAAATTGAAGGTCGGATTCCCGGTGCTGGACGCAGTATTCCCGTTCTTCGGGGGGGCGTTTGAAGTCGAACACCGTGTCGATGATGCCCCGCTCTTCCAGCAGGGTCCGCACGATGGCGTCGGTGCTCTGGGTCTGGAAGATGCGGCTGTTGTGCATCAGGCCCAGGCGCCAGGCCGGGGGCTGGATGACCACTTCATAGGCGGTGCGGCGATGGCCGGTGTTGCCGCGGACGAACTCGTTGACCACGCCGGTAAAACGCCGCACTGGCTGGCCATCTTGCCAGACCACCAGGTCCACCGGTTGTTCCAGGATATCCGCCGCTTGTACGTCGGGGTCGGTACTGGCCAGATGCACACGGCCCTGGAACAACTGGGAGAGGCTTTCGGTCAGCGCAAAGCCGGCAACCGAGAAGTGATCTGAGGGGAATTCGCCTACACGGGCGGTAAACTGCAATCCGCTTGCCTGGGGCATGACTTCGGTCCCTGAAGAATGTTCTCCACCGTCAGGTGGCTGTCATTCTTGATGACTTCGGTACGGTTGTTTTCCGTCAGCAGGTCCAGGTCTTTCTGGGCGTGGACGTAGATCTGTTCCTGGTCGGCTTCGTCTTCAAAGCGCAGTTCGTTGCTGCCCTCACCCTTGTGGGTTTTGGTTTTCAGAGTGGTTCTTGTTTTGTGCTCCGGCAGCGCATACGGCGGTGTGTTGGTGGCGTGGTAGGTGCGGCCGGTGATGATCGGCTGGTCCGGGTCGCCGTCCAGGAAGGACACAATCACTTCGTTGCCGATTCTGGGCAGGGCCATAAAGCCGTATTGGCCGCCGGCCCAGCCCTGGCTGACTCGGAGCCAGGCGCTGCTGTGTTCGTCGTTCTTTGAATAGCGGTCCCAGGGGAATCTTACTTTGACTCTTCCGTACTGGTCGCAGTGGATTTCTTCGCCGTCCGGGCCGGTGACGAGGGCCATCTTGGGGCCATCCATCATCGGTTTGTGTTCGCACAGCGGGCGCCAGGTTTTATCGGCGGGGATGGCGGTGAAGTCGTTGTGGTAGCTGGTGGGCTGGCTGCCACCTTCTTCCTGCATCGCCTGGGGCTGTTTGCCGGTGTGGGTGATGGCGGTCAGCAGCCATTCCCGGTTCAGGCTCTGGCTGTCGTGTTCCTGCAGCTCGACTTTGGCGCCCACGGTGAAGTCGGGGCGGTTGCTTTCGCCTTTGGCCAGGCTGGCGTCGTTTCTGAGGGCGTCCAGTCTGGCCTGGGTGAAGGGCTGGCCACTGGCGTCGGCTTTGTAGCGGCCGGGGTAGTCGTAGTGCTGGTAGTCTTCCCGGTGGCTCACGTCGCCCGCGCTGTGTTCGTGCATCAGGGCGTAGGCGGGGTTCTTGAAGGTGTAGTCCTTCATCGCCACCGAGGCGGCTTTGATGCGCTCTTCGTAGGCGAAGCGGAACACGCAGGCCTGCTTGGTGCTACCGCCGGCCTGGGTGTTGCAGGGCACCGGGTCCAGTTTGGGGGCGTCGCCGTGGTGGTCAGCAATGATCAGGGCCGGTTGCTCTTCCCCGTCCACGCTGCCGTGCTGGTAGCGGTAGTGCCAGCCTTCTTCGGCGGCCAGGCGTTCTATAAATTGCAGATCGGATTCCCGGTGCTGGACGCAGTATTCCCGTTCTTCCGGGGCGCGCTTGAAGTCAAAGACGGTGTCGATGATGCCCCGCTCTTCCAGCAGGGTGCGCACGATGGTGTCGGTGCTTTGGGTCTGGAAGATGCGGCTGTTGTGCATCAGGCCCAGGCGCCAGGCCGGGGGCTGGATGACCACTTCATAGGCAGTGCGGCGGTGGCCGGTGTTGCCGCGGACGAACTCGTTGACCACGCCGGTGAAGCGCCGCACTGGCTGGCCGTCTTGCCAGACCACCAGGTCCACCGGTTGTTCCAGGATATCCGCCGCTTGTACGTCGGGGTCGGTACTGGCCAGATGCACACGGCCCTGGAACAACTGGGAGAGGCTTTCGGTCAGCGCAAAGCCGGCAACCGAGAAGTGATCTGAGGGGAATTCGCCTACACGGGCGGTAAACTGCAATCCGCTTGCCTGGGGCATGACTTCGGTCCCTGAAGAAT
>JAGYIS010000006.1 GCA_018402255.1 Marinobacter sp. | reverse complement strand
AATCAGGGGCTTTTCTCGTTTAAGTTGGTGGAGACGGCGGGAATTGAACCCGCGTCCGCCAGCACTATGCCTTGAGATCTACATGTTTATGTCCTTCTATTGATTTAACCTCAAGCGACCCGAAGGCCAGGGTGCAGGAGGCGAGTTCTTTGAATCTTAGCCGCTAGCCAGTGAACTCTGGATAACGGAGCATCCCGTAAGCGATGACGTCCTGAGATGTAGCTCCGGGCTACGGGCGACCCGGTCAGGACGACTAGCAGCTTACGCTGCTAGTGCGTAGTTTTCGTCGTTTGCGACTATTGCGTTGCAGCTTTGGATTAACGAGATTGGCTGCCATCTCGACATGCACCCAAGGGTTCGCCACCAGCGTCGAAGCCATGTCGTCCCCTTATGCCTCAGTATATGTGTCCGCATCGACGGACTTCAAGGGTTCATTCTCTATGTTCTTCGTTATTTCTACCTACCTCGCCTAGGATGCGTGCCGTATGTCTCTGCTGTGTTCCTCGGTCAGGGCAGCCTGGTACAGGGCCTGAAAGCTATCCTTGAAGTGTTGCATAACGGCTTCTGGCTCTGCGGGAATGCCCTTGTCTATGGTAATGCCGAATTGCACGGTATCGGCGTAACTGAAAATGCTCATGCCAATACCAATATTGCCACTCTGCGGCACCCAGAACATCGGTTGTATCAGCTTGCTGCCCGCCAGATAGACCGGGTGGCGGGGGCCGGGCACATTGGTGAGTACGGCTGAGGCTTTATTGCTGAGCATGTCCAAAGCCCGCCGTTCAAGTATATCCGGGCCGCGTCCGAACAGGTCCAGCAGGCTGTAGGTGACTTGCGCCTGGTAAGAGCGCTTCAGTCGGTTCATGTTTTCCCGGACCTGTCGGAAGCACATGATCGGGTCCATCACCTCGATGGGCAGGTTCACCAAGACCATTCCGAACTGATTGCCCAGGCTGTCGATCGGTTGGTCCAAAGGTCTGAGGTTGAATGGCACCGCTACCCGAATGCCGCACTCAGGAACGGGTTGTTGCTGCTCTGTGAAGTGGCGGCTAAGGGCTCCGGTGGCCACGCACAACAGAACGTCGTTGACGGTCCCCTTCAGGATCTTGGCGCATTGTTTTACCTCCGTCAGTACCAAAGGTTCGGCCCAACCTACTTTCTTGCGTCCGACCAGTTGACGTTTCAGGCTGGTGTCGGGCTCAGACGGCGCAAACCCGAGTTTGATCAGGTCCATGGCAATGCCGCCGGCGGCAGTGGCAAGTTTGAGTGGATAATTGGGTTCTTCCCGCACCGAGCTCACAAACAGCTTGGCTTGTTGCCAGCCGGTCTGCCCGCTATCGACCAGCCGGTGCAGAAGGCGAGAGGTGGCACCAGCCCCCGGGGTTGCCGATTTTCGCATCCCGGCAATTCTTTCCAGTTTCGGTTCCGGCGTGCGGTCGGTTAGCGACATAAGCACCCGCGCCAGGGAGATGCCGTCGGCGATGCAGTGGTGAATTCGCACCAGAAGTGCAGCGCCATCGTGGTAGTTATCAATGTAGTGCATTTGCCAGAGCGGTCTGCGGAAATCCAGAGAAGTGCTGTTGAGGTCGCTGGCCAGTGCCTGCAGTTCTGTTTTTCCCGCTTTGCCGGGCAGTGCGATGCAGTGCAGGTGGTTGTCCAGATCAAACATCGGGTCGTCTTGCCAGTAGGCCCGATCACCCTTGTTCACGACTCGCTGGCGGAACCGGTGAAATTTCAGAAAGCGCTCTTCCAATGTGCGCTTCAGCCGCTTAATGGGCACGGGATGTTCCAGTATTAGCACCCCGGATATCATCATCGGATTTTCCGCAGTATCCATGCGAAGCCAGGCACGATCGACAGACGTCATCGCAGTCCGTTCAGGTGACATAAGCCCTCCCTATGCTATGTACCGGTATGGGGCCGCCCTGGGTTACTGCTTTCGGGGTCGGAGGTAAAGTGAACCACTGAGTATAGGAGGGTTTTGGTAGGTGCAAAAGAGTGGGTAAAGGCGACAGAAAGGCGAGGCTCAGTTGGCCTCGCGCATGATTCTCTGCTTCTGGCGGTTCCAGTCACGTTCCTTTTCGGTGGCGCGTTTGTCGAAGAGTTTTTTGCCTTTAACCAGGGCGATTTCACACTTCACTTTGTTGTGTTTCCAGTACAGCGCCAGCGGAATACAGGTGTAGCCGTCCTGGCTGACCTGGCCTACGATCCGGGCGATCTCTTTGGCGTGAAGCAGCAACTTGCGGGTTCGGGTCGGGTCAGCGATCACGTGAGTAGAGGCGGCATTCAAGGGCATGATGTGCGCGCCCAGCAACCAGGCTTCGCCGTCTTTCAGTAGCACATAAGCATCCACCAGTTGGCCTTTGCCAGCGCGCAGGGATTTAACTTCCCAGCCTAGCAGGGCAAGGCCCGCTTCAAATCGGTCCTCAATGTGATATTCGTGTTTCGCCTTTTTGTTAAGGGCGATAGTGCTACTGGTTGGTCCGCTTGCTTTCTTCTTGCTCATGAATCCTGTCCGGGATCGGAAGAATGTGTAGGCCGGCGGGGAGTGCATGTGCCGGCAAAACGCGCATTGTAGCTCAGGACTGCCGGGCGGGTCACGATTTCACCGATGGTACAGGTCGTTCAGGTGCCATGTGTTCAGCTACAATGGAGCGCCACTGTTTGTCAGGGATTGGAATGCTGGGCAAATATCACACGTCGATCGGGTCGTTTACCCGAAAATCTACTTTTTTCTGGGCCGCGCTCGGTGCAACCGTCGGCCTCGCCAACCTATGGCAGTTCCCGTACCTGGCAAGTGTGCACGGGGGCGGCCTGTTCGTGCTGCTGTACCTTGCCTGTTTGTTACTGGTTACCTTGCCTTTGATGGTGACGGAGGCGGTACTGGGCCGCCATTCGCGTCACGGCATTGTATTGGCAATGGATGGTCTGGTGAAAAGTGCCGGTTGTTCGCCGCTGTGGCGACTGGCCGGGCCGCTGAGCATTCTCGCGGCGTTTCTGGTGTTGTCATTCACTGCAGTATTCGGCGGCATTGTGCTTGCCTACGTATTTTTTGGTGCAACTGATCGCTTTGGCGTTGCGACGCAGTCGTCAGCCACCGGAATGCTCTCGGATTTTGTCTCAAATCCTGGTCGCTATCGTGAATTTATGGCCTGGCATGCGTTTTTCCTGATTCTCGTGGTCTGGGTTTCTGCGCAGGGAGTGGTGAAGGGGCTGGAGCGCTCTCTGCGCATGATCGTACCTGCTGCATTTCTGTTGATGCTGGCTATGTTCGTATTGTCGGCCAGTCACGGGCGGCTTGACGCGGGGGTTGACTACATCCTCGCCCTGAGACCTGACGATGTCGGCTTCGACAGCTTGCAGGCGGCATTTTTTCACGCGTTTTATACTCTTGGCCTCGGGATGGGGGTGTGGGCTATCTTCGGTGCTTACAGCACTACCCACACGCGACTGAAACGCTCGGTGCTTGCAGTCGTGTTGATGGACACCCTGGTCGCCATTGTTGCCGGCCTGATGATGTTTTCGGTGGCGCTGGATGGTTCCAGTCTGGATGGCGAGCGTGGCTTTGGTCTTTTGTTTGTGTCGTTGCCGGTGACGCTGGCGCAGCTGCCATACAGTCAGGTTGTGATTGCGGCAGTATTTCTTCTGGTCGTGATGATCGTATGGGCCACGGCAATCTCACTGCTGGAGCCTGTTGTTGGCTGGCTGCGTGAGTGGACCGGGTCACCTCGGGGCTGGGCAGCGGTCATTGCAGGCGTTGCGGTCTGGATGGCTGGCTTGGTTTCGTTGTTGTCGTTCAATCTTTGGGCGGATTATCAATTCGCCGGAGCGACCATGTTCCGATGGATTGAACTGGTCACCGGGGGCCTGCTGATCCCGTTGGTGGCCATTCTGATCGCTGCGTTTGCGGGCTGGTGCCTTACTCGGCGTTACTCGGCGCAAATTCTGGGCAGCACACCGGTGGTCATACGCAAAATCTGGTACTGGGTGATGCGCCTGGTGTTGCCCGTTGTCATTGCCTGGATCGGGCTACAATACACGGTGTTCTCGCTGACCAACCTTTGCAATAACGGCAGCGCTGCAATTTGGTGTGGTCAGGGGAGTGTCGCAGAGGAGGCTGCGCCGACCCAGCCGGAGGCCGAGCCTCAGCGACCGCAGTCTGCGCCAGACGGTGAATCAGATGGCTCCCGGCAAGAGCTCAGGGATAGTGCTCCGGGGACCGAACCGGTTGAAAACAGCCCCAATGGCGCCGATATCCTTTATCATAGTGTGTAGCTGGCCTGGCCCAACGGTCCAGTCCCAATGGTTGTAACGCGCAGGAACCCTGGTTTTCATGGCTCATCAGATTGATAAGACCGCATTGGTCATGCATTCGGCTGAACGCATGTTCCACCTGGTCAACGATATTGCCCGCTATCCTGAGTTTTTGCCCTGGTGCGCCGGGGCGGAAGTGCATGAACAGACAGACGCCGAGATTATGGCGTCACTGGAGATTGCCAAGGGTGGCGTGCGCCACCGACTGACCACGCGTAATCAGTTGTTGATGCCGGAAACCATAGAAATGAGCTTGGTGGATGGGCCACTAAAGAATCTGCGGGGCCGCTGGCATTTTAGGGCGCTGGATGACCATGCCTGCAAGGTTATTCTGACTCTGGAGTTCGAGTTTTCAGGGTCATTGTCCAGAATGACGTTTGGTCCGGTCTTCAATCAGGCCGCCACCACCATGGTTGATGCGTTTTGTCGTCGTGCTGACGAAATCTATCGGGGAGGGTTGGTCTGATGTTGGTAGAGGTGGCTTATGCACGCCCGGACAAACAGCAGATTGTCGAGGTTGAAGTTCCTGAAGGCGCTACCGCCATTGAGGCCGTGAAGTTGTCCGGCATTACCGATATCTTTCCCGAGATCGACGCAGACGCAATTGATATGGGTGTATTCGGGAAGGTGATCAAGGACCCTGTCGCACACCAACTCCGCGAGGGAGACCGGATTGAACTCTATCGGCCGTTGAAGATAGATCCGAAGCAGGCCCGGTTGAACCGGGCCAAAAAGAAGGCCTGACTCTGACCGGGCAATCAGTAGGCCGGGGTTTCCTCGAGTAGCTGTGCCTCATAATGGCTGAACTCGTCGCCCTTGTAATAGACAATGATGCGTTGTTCCTCGATGTCACCGCCCCGACGCTGGAAGGTGTACACATAGTACTCCCGTGAAGGGTCAATCGGGTTGAGCATCAGGGGTGAGCCCATGACTGCGCGCACCTGACTTCTCGGCATGCCTTCAGACAAGCTTTTCAGTTCTTCGTCGGTGACGATGTTACCCTGCTGGACGTTGATTTTGTAAACGCCGGGAAACGCGCAGCCGGCCAAGGATAAAATGCTAATAAGAACGATAGCTGTGAGCTTTTGCATCGCCGGGGGAAATCCTCTATCTTGAAATCGCCTGCATTGAGCAGGTGTGAAACGGGTTATCCGTTGAACGGCGGCTTCATCATACCGGAAGCCGTAAGGCACACCAACGAGTGAATAGTAACATGCCATCTGAAAACGCCGAATTACGAAAGGTCGGTCTGAAGGTTACCCTGCCGAGGGTCAAAATCTTCAACATCCTGGAAAACGCGAAAGAGCATCACCTGAGTGCTGAGGATGTCTATAAAAAGCTTCTGGATCAAGGTGACGATGTGGGCCTGGCAACAGTCTACAGGGTTTTGACCCAGTTCGAGGCTGCCGGTCTTGTGCTGCGTCACAACTTTGAAGGTGGTCATGCAGTGTTTGAGATGGCCGGAGATGATCACCATGATCACATGGTATGCACTCAAACCGGTGAGGTGGTCGAATTTGTTGACGACATTATTGAAGAGCGTCAGCAGAAGATTGCCAAAGAGCATGGCTATGAAATCGTTGATCACAGCCTGATTCTGTACGTAAAACCTTTGAAGTCTGATAAAAAATAAAGCAAAAAAAGGGGCCAGCAAACGCCGGCCCCAAGATCTCTCCGAAGCGAGAGGGGGTTCAGTGATGGGTCGCCTGACCTTTTACGAACATCTCCCGGGCATGGGCAATGGTGTGTTCGGTCATGTCGACGCCACCCAGCATTCTCGCCACTTCACTGATCCTGCCCTGATCATCCAGCGGTTCAATGCGTGAGTAGGTGGCGTCCTGTTCGGTGAATTTGCTGACAAACAGGTGTTGATGGCACTGCGCGGCCACCTGGGGCAAGTGCGTGACGCACAGCACCTGACCGTTACTGCCCAGGGCTCGCAACAGGCGACCTACTACCTCTGCGGTGCCGCCGCCAATGCCAACATCGACTTCGTCGAACACCAGGGTTGGCGTGGTCGAGGTCTGTGCCACAACCACCTGAATTGCAAGGCTGATTCGTGAAAGTTCGCCCCCGGAAGCGACTTTGGCGAGCGGCCGGGCAGGTTGCCCCGGGTTGGCACTGACCAGAAATTCAATGTCTTCCATACCGTGAGCAGCGGGTTCGTCGTTGCTGTTTCGCTCCAGGCGAGTGACAAACTGCACAGCGGGCATGCCCAGCTGGACCAGTTCGGCGGCGATGCGCTGGTCAAGTTCGGTGGCTGCGCGCTCACGTTTCTCAGTCAGTTGGTGCGAAAGCTCATCGAATTGTTCCCGATGTTTGCCAAGCTCAACTTCCAGTTGTTCCAGGCTGCCTTCTCCACCGTCCAGTTCTGCCAGCTCTGCACTCAGGCGCTGGTGTAGCTCGGGTAGCTCTTCAGGGGTAATGCGGTGTTTGCGGGCCATCTGGTAAATGGCGCTCAGTCGTTCTTCAACCTCGGCCAGACGGGCCGGGTCGGCCTCGTAATCCTCAACAAAGTGACGAAGGTTGTCACCGGCTTCGCTGATCTGGATCTGGGCTTCGGTGAGCATCTGGATGGTGTCTGCCAGCGCAGGCACATCAACCGGCAACTGCTCCAGTTGCTGCAGAGCCTGGCGGAGCAGATCGGATGCACTGATCTCATCTTCTGAGCATAACAGCGCGGCCTGATGGCTACTGTGCAGAACGGCGTCGGCCTGGCTGAGTTGCCCTTGTTCTTGCTCCAGCGCTTCCTGTTCGCCGGACTCCAGGGCGAGCCTGTCCAGCTCCTCCACCTGATAGCGCAGCAGCTGCAGCTTTGCCTCGGCTTCGTCGGCGTTCTGACGGCGCAGGTTCAGTTTTTGCCGTATCTGATTCCAGGCTTTCCAGGCGCTCCGGGTGTCTTCTGCAAGGCTGTCCGCACCGGCAAATTCGTCCAGCAATTTGCGATGAGTTTCTTTCTGCAGGAGCGACTGATGTTGATGTTGGCTGTGAATGTCCATCAGCTGGCCGCCCAGCTCTTTAAGCTGGGACAGTGGGCAAGGCTGGCCGTTGATGAACGCTTTTGATCGGCCGTCTTTGCTGATGGCGCGGCGCAGAATGCAGTCGTCTTTATCGTCGAGCTCGTGCTCTTCCAGCCACTGGCGCGCTTCCGGGATACGAGTGATGTCGAAGCTGGCGGTAATGTCGGCGCGTTTGGCACCATGGCGAACGGCACCAGCATCGGCACGGCCGCCCATAGCCAGGCCGAGCGCGTCGAGAACGATGGACTTGCCGGCACCGGTTTCACCGGTGAGCGCTGTCATGCCCTTGCTGAAATGCAGGTCGACCCGCTCAGCAATGGCGTAATTGGATACCGTGAGTTGTAAAAGCATGCCGATCACCTCCGGTCAGAGCTGAAAATACTCTGATTCATTTCAGGGTACTGTGATTCCATACAGTTGCTGTGAATATATACAGGGTTTTTCTCGTTTGCAAATGATCCGGCGCCCAAAAACGTAAAGATTGCATTGTTTAAGGTTGAAACCAGGCGGGCGGGCCCCATATCCGTTCGCAAAGCCGTATTTTCCTGCCGGTACAGGCGGGGCTCATTTAGCCGCAGGCCTCAGGGCCTTGGGAAAATCCATCAGGAGTTGTCATGAGTGCTGACGATAAGCGCAACGAACAGGTAGATGAACGCAACGAAGCAGCGGAAGCTGCGGCCGAGCAGGTCGGTGGTGCGGAAGCCGCCGCATCGGACGAAGGGTCTGAGCTGGATGTGCTGAGCGCCAAGCTTCAGGAGTACCAGGATCAGGCGCTGCGTGCGCAGGCCGAGATGCAAAACGTTCGTCGCCGTGCGGAGATCGATGTAGAAAAGGCTCACAAATTTGCCGTCGAGAAGTTCGTCAAGGAGCTGCTTCCGGTTGCAGACAGCCTTGAGAAGGCGGTTGAAAGTACCGAAGGGCAGGAAGAGGCTGGCGAGCTGGTAGCGTCTATCCGTGAAGGCGTCGAAATGACCCTCAATCTGTTTATGAGCAGCATCAAAAAGTTCAACGTTGAGCAGCTTAATCCAGTAGGCGAGCCGTTTGATCCGAACCAGCACGAGGCTATGTCGATGGTGCCCGCGCCCGATGCTGAGCCAAACAGTGTCGTGGCGGTGGTTCAGAAAGGTTATCTGCTGAACGGTCGGGTTGTTCGCCCGGCCATGGTGGTGGTCGCCAAGGCCGAAAGTGCACCAAAGATCGACGAGCAGGCTTGAAAAAACGTTTAAAGCGCCAATATAGCGATTAACCAGCAAAATCCGGGGCTTTATCCCGGGACAGCATTCAGAAAGATTTGGAGTGATTCAATGAGCAAGATTATTGGTATCGACTTGGGAACTACCAACTCCTGTGTAGCCATCATGGATGGCGACAAGGTTAAAGTAATTGAAAATGCCGAGGGTGATCGCACGACCCCGTCCATCGTTGCCTACACAGACGACGGTGAGATTCTGGTCGGTCAGTCGGCCAAGCGCCAGGCGGTAACCAACCCCCACAACACCCTGTATGCCATCAAGCGTCTGATCGGCCGTCGTTTTGAAGACGATGTGGTCCAGAAAGACATCAAGATGGTGCCGTACAAAATTGCCAAGGCGGACAACGGTGATGCTTGGGTTGAAGTGAAAGGCGACAAAATGGCACCGCCCCAGGTGTCGGCTGAAATTCTCAAAAAGATGAAGAAAACAGCGGAAGACTACCTGGGCGAGAAAGTGACCGAAGCGGTTATTACCGTGCCGGCCTACTTCAACGACAGCCAGCGCCAGGCGACCAAAGATGCCGGTAAGATCGCCGGTCTTGACGTAAAGCGTATTATTAACGAGCCGACGGCCGCTGCCCTTGCTTACGGCATGGACAAGAAGACCGGCGATCGCACCATCGCGGTCTATGACCTTGGCGGCGGTACCTTCGATCTGTCCATCATCGAAATTGCAGACGTCGATGGCGAACATCAGTTTGAAGTGCTGGCCACCAACGGTGACACCTTCTTGGGTGGTGAAGACTTCGACCTGAAAATCATCGAATTCCTAGCCGACCAGTTCAAGAAAGACAGCGGTATCGACCTCCGTGGTGACTCTCTGGCCATGCAGCGTCTGAAAGAAGCCGGTGAGAAGGCCAAGATTGAATTGTCCAGCAGCCAGCAGACCGACGTTAACCTGCCGTACATCACGGCCGATGCGTCTGGTCCGAAGCACATGAACGTGAAGCTGACCCGTTCCAAGCTGGAATCCCTGGTGGAAGATCTGGTCCAGCGCAGCCTTGAGCCCTGTAAAGTGGCGCTGAAGGATGCCGGTATGAGCACGTCTGAAATCGACGAGGTTATCCTTGTTGGCGGCCAGACCCGTATGCCGCTGGTACAAGAGAAAGTAAAAGAGTTCTTCGGCAAAGAAGCCCGCAAAGACGTTAACCCGGATGAAGCCGTTGCCATGGGTGCTGCGATTCAGGCTGCCGTTCTTTCTGGCGATGTTAAAGACGTTCTGCTGCTGGACGTCACGCCGCTGACCCTGGGTATCGAAACCATGGGTGGTGTTGCGACACCGTTGATCGACAAGAACACCACGATCCCGACCAAGAAGTCGCAAACCTTCTCCACGGCGGATGACAGCCAGACGGCGGTTACTATCCACGTAGTGCAGGGTGAGCGTAAACAGGCGCAGCAGAACAAGTCGCTGGGCCGTTTCGATCTGGCCGACATTCCGCCGGCGCCGCGCGGTGTGCCGCAGATCGAAGTGACCTTTGATATCGATGCCAACGGTATCCTGAACGTGTCCGCGAAGGACAAGGCGACCGGTAAAGAGCAGTCGATCGTGATCAAGGCGTCTTCGGGTCTGAACGACGACGAAATCGAGAAGATGGTGCGTGATGCAGAAGCCAACGCCGATGAAGATCGCAAGTTCGAAGAGCTGGTGCAGGCGCGTAACCAGGGTGATGCCATGGTTCACGCGGTACGCAAAACCCTGACCGATGCCGCGGACAAGGTCACCGACAGCGAGAAAGAGTCCATTGAGGCTGCTATCAAGGATCTTGAGGAAGCGCTGACTGGCTCTGACAAGGAAGCCATCGAAAGCAAGACTCAGAAGTTGACCGAGGTGTCTTCCGAGCTGGCTCAGAAGATGTATGCGGATCAGGCTGCCCAGGAGCAGCAGGCGGGCGGTCAGGACGAGGCTCAGTCCCAGAAAGCGGACGATGCAGTTGATGCCGAGTTCGAAGAAGTCAAAGACGACGACAAGAAGTAAATCCGAAGTACATCAGGTAGTTGGGGAAACGCGAGCGAGACTCGCGTTTTCCTCGTTATACAACAGGGTTTTAAAGCATGGCCAAGCGCGATTATTACGAGATACTCGGGGTTTCCCGGGATGCGGACGAGAAGGAAATTAAGCGGGCGTACCGAAAGCTTGCGATGAAATACCATCCGGACCGTAACCCGGACGATGTAGACGCCGAGAACAAGTTCAAAGATGCCAGCGAAGCCTACGAAATCCTGGCAGATTCCAGCAAGCGCGCCGCGTACGATCAGTTCGGCCACGCCGGCGTGGACGGTCAGGCTGGCGGTGGTTTCGGTGGCGGTGGCGGAAGCTTCTCCGACATTTTCGGCGATGTGTTTGGCGACATTTTCGGTGGCGGCGGTGGTCGTGGTCGCAGCACTCGGGGCGCTGACCTTCGTTACACCCTGGAGCTGGACCTGGAAGAGGCGGTCAAAGGCAAAACCGTCAAGATCAACATTCCTGGCCACAAAGAATGTGACACCTGCGACGGCAGTGGCGCCGAGAAGGGCTCCACCCCGGAAACCTGCGGTACCTGCAAAGGCATGGGCCAGGTGCGGATGCAGCAGGGCTTCTTCACCGTGCAGCAGGCCTGCCCCACTTGTCGGGGCGCTGGCCAGGTTATCAAGAATCCATGCAAGTCGTGCCACGGTCAGGGTCGGGTAAGGCAGGAGAAAACTCTCTCTGTGAAAGTGCCACCTGGCGTAGACACCGGTGATCGTATTCGGTTGTCTGGCGAGGGCGAAATGGGCGTCGATGGCGGGCCGCCGGGAGACCTGTACGTGCAGATGGCGGTGCGCGAGCACTCCATTTTCACTCGTGATGGCCGCAATCTCTACTGCGAAGTGCCCATCAGCATCGTTGATGCCGCGCTGGGTGGTGAGCTGGAAGTGCCAACGCTGGATGGTCGGGTAAAACTGAAAATTCCGGCTGAAACCCAAACGGGTAAGCTGTTCCGGTTGCGCAACAAGGGTGTTAGTCCGGTTCGCGGAGGGCCTTCAGGTGACCTGTTGTGTCGAGTCACGATTGAAACTCCGGTTAATCTGACCAAGCGCCAAAAAGAGTTGCTGGATGAATTCCAGAAAACTCTGGACGGTTCTAATGGCACTCATCATGCTCCGAAGAAGACCTCCTGGTTTGAGGGTGTGAAAAGCTTCTTTGACGAAATGAAATTCTGAGGGCAGAACAGATGCGGGTAGCAATCATCGGCGCCGCCGGGCGCATGGGCAAGGTATTGATTGAGGCTGTGGACGGCACCGAAGGTTTGCAGTTGGGTGCAGCGATTGTTGAGCCCGGAAGTAGCCTGATCGGTGCTGACGCCGGCGATATGACCGGCGTCGGTAAAACCGGCGTCAAAATGGCCGGGAGTCTGGCGGATGTAAAAGACGACTTTGACGTATTGGTCGATTTTACGTTTCCTGATCTGACCCTGGAGAACGCCCGCTTTTGCAGTGCACACGGCAAGATGTTGGTGATTGGCACCACGGGCCTGACCGACGCTGAGAAAGAACAGTTGGCGTTGGCGGCAGAGTCAATTCCGTTGGTGTTCGCGCCGAACATGAGCGTGGGCGTCAACGTGGTGCTCAACCTTCTGAAAACAGCGGCTGCCACCTTGGGTGACGACTACGATATCGAAATCATCGAGGCCCACCATCGCCACAAAAAAGACGCCCCGTCCGGAACGGCCTTGCGTATGGGCGAGGTTGTTGCCGGTGCGCTTGGCCGTGATCTGAAAGAATGTGCTGTCTACGGTCGTGAAGGTTTCACCGGTGAGCGCACCCGCAAAGAAATCGGTTTTGAAACCATTCGTGCCGGCGACGTCGTGGGCGATCACACGGTACTGTTCGCCACCGAAGGCGAGCGCATTGAGATCACCCACAAAGCCAGCAGCCGGATGACCTTTGCAAAAGGTGCCATGCGCGCTGCGTTGTGGCTCGAAGGTAAAGCGGCAGGCTTGTACGACATGCAGGACGTTTTAAGCCTGAAGGGTTAATGGTCGTGGACAAAAATCGCCAGATTTCTTACAATGAGGCGATTTAACTGCACCAAGCGTACCTTTGAAAAGTTTATAAGAAAGCGGGACCGGGTTTCGACTCTGTCTCGCTTTTTTGCAACCTGAATATGCGCTTGCGTTCCTGTTCGTGACGAACTTACGCCACTCGATGAGGATACAAGCCTTGAGTACACCAGCAATCCTTGCACTCGCAGACGGAAGCCTTTTTTACGGCACCGCCATCGGCGCAGACGGAGAAACCAGCGGCGAGGTGGTGTTCAACACTGCCATGACCGGCTATCAGGAAATCCTGACGGACCCGTCGTACTCACGCCAGATCGTTACCCTGACGTATCCGCACATTGGCAACACCGGTGTGAACGAAGAAGACGTGGAATCGGACCGAATTCACGCCGCTGGCCTGATCATTCGTGATCTGCCCTTGCTCGCCAGTAGCTGGCGCAATCAGGGCAGTCTTGATGACTACCTGCGCAGCAACAATATTGTTGGCATTGCCGACATCGACACCCGTCGGTTGACGCGGATTCTTCGTGATAAAGGCTCCCAGAATGGCGCCATCGTGGCGGGCAAGAATGCCACTGCCGAACGCGCCCTGGAGTTGGCCAACGCATTTCCGGGTCTGAAGGGCATGGATCTGGCCAAAGAGGTGACCTGCGACAAAGCGTACCAGTGGAGCCAGACTGAATGGGATCTGGCCTCAGGCTACGGTGAACAGGCCGCGGCCAAATTCAAAGTGGTGGCCTGGGATTACGGTGTAAAATTCAACATCCTGCGGATGCTGGCCGCACGGGGCTGCGAGATCACTGTGGTACCGGCGCAAACGCCCGCCGCCGATGTGCTCGCGATGAAGCCGGACGGCATTTTCCTGTCCAATGGCCCGGGCGATCCCGAGCCCTGTGACTACGCGATCACCGCGATCAAACAAGTTCTGGAAACTGAAATCCCTGTGTTCGGTATTTGTCTGGGGCACCAGTTGCTGGCGCTGGCCAGTGGTGCCAAAACCATGAAAATGGGTCACGGTCACCACGGTGCCAACCACCCGGTTCAGGATCTTGCCAAGGGCACGGTGATGATTACCAGTCAGAACCACGGTTTTGCGGTAGATGAATCGACCCTGCCCGCGACCGTGCAAGCGACTCACAAATCGCTGTTTGATGGCACCCTGCAGGGCATTCGCCGGACTGACAAGGCGGCTTATAGCTTCCAGGGTCACCCGGAAGCCAGTCCCGGTCCTCACGACGTGGCGCCGCTGTTTGACGAGTTTATCCAGTTGATGCAGGCACGATCGGCCTGAGGGCAGATCACCACGGATAACGCACAGGCGCCGCGTTTTGCGCTGCAAGAATTCAAAAGTTGCTGACAGGTTTACCAAGACATGCCAAAACGTACCGACATCAAAAGCATCCTGATCCTGGGCGCTGGCCCCATTGTGATCGGGCAGGCGTGCGAGTTCGATTACTCCGGAGCCCAGGCCTGTAAGGCCCTGCGCGAAGAGGGCTACCGGGTGATTCTGGTGAATTCCAACCCCGCCACCATCATGACCGACCCGGCCATGGCCGATGCCACCTACATCGAGCCAATTACCTGGAAAACCGTCGAAAAGATCATCGAGAAAGAAAAGCCAGACGCTTTGCTGCCCACCATGGGCGGTCAGACCGCGCTCAACTGCGCACTGGATCTGGAAAAGCACGGCGTTCTGGAAAAGCACGGTGTTGAGATGATCGGTGCCAATGCCGATACCATTGATAAAGCCGAGGATCGTGACCGCTTCGATAAGGCCATGAAGAAAATCGGCCTTGAGTGCCCGCGCGCGACGATTGTGCACTCCATGGCAGAAGCCTGGGAAGCGAGCAAAGACATCGGCTTCCCCTGCATTATCCGGCCCTCCTTCACCATGGGGGTTCCGGTGGCGGCATTGCCTACAACAGAGACGAGTTTGAGGAAATCTGTACCCGTGGCTTGGACCTTTCACCGACCAATGAGCTGTTGATCGATGAATCCCTGATTGGCTGGAAAGAGTACGAAATGGAGGTTGTCCGGGACAAAAACGACAACTGCATCATCGTCTGCGCGATCGAAAACTTCGATGCCATGGGTGTCCACACCGGCGACTCCATCACCGTTGCCCCGGCGCAAACGCTGACCGATAAAGAATATCAGATCATGCGGAACGCCTCGTTGGCGGTACTGCGTGAGATTGGCGTAGAAACCGGTGGTTCCAACGTGCAGTTCGGTATCAATCCGGACAACGGCCGCATGGTGGTTATCGAGATGAACCCGCGGGTGTCCCGTTCATCTGCATTGGCGTCCAAGGCCACGGGTTTCCCGATTGCCAAAGTGGCCGCCAAGTTGGCGGTGGGTTACACCCTGGATGAGCTGCAGAACGAGATCACCGGTGGCGTCACCCCGGCGTCGTTTGAGCCCAGCATCGACTATGTCGTCACCAAAATCCCCCGGTTTACTTTCGAGAAGTTCCCGCAGGCCGATGCCCGCCTGACCACCCAGATGAAGTCGGTGGGCGAGGTAATGGCCATTGGTCGCACCTTCCAGGAATCGATGCAGAAAGCCCTGCGCGGCTTGGAAGTGGGGTCCGATGGCTTTGATGAGCAACTGGACGAGTTCGAATCGGAAAATTCCCGCGAAACCCTGACCCGCGAACTGAACGTTCCGAGCGCAGAGCGGGTCTGGTACATCGGCGATGCCTTCCGTGCCGGTATGACCGTCGACGAAGTGTTCCAGCACACCAAGGTTGACCCCTGGTATCTGGTGCAGATAGAAGATCTGATCCGGGAAGAGCAGGCCCTGAAGTCGGCAGGTAAGGCGGATATCGACTACGCCACCATGTTCCGCCTGAAGCGCAAAGGCTTCTCTGACGCCCGTCTAGCAAAACTGTTGGGTTTGTCGGAGGTCAGCTTGCGCAAGCTGCGCCATGAACTGGGCATCCGGCCGGTCTACAAGCGGGTCGATACCTGTGCCGCCGAGTTTGCTTCTGACACTGCCTACATGTACTCAACCTATGAGGAAGAGTGCGAGGCAGAGCCCACGGATCGTGAGAAAATCGTCGTCATCGGTGGTGGCCCTAACCGTATCGGTCAGGGCATCGAGTTCGACTACTGCTGCGTGCACGCGGCTCTGGCCATGCGCGAAGACGGCTATGAAACCATCATGATCAACTGCAACCCGGAGACCGTGTCGACCGACTATGACACTTCCGACCGGTTGTACTTCGAGCCGATCACTCTGGAAGACGTGCTGGAAATCATCAATGTCGAGAAGCCCAAGGGTGTGATTGTGCAGTACGGCGGTCAGACTCCATTGAAGCTGGCTCGGGGCCTGGAAGCCGCCGGAGTGCCCATCATCGGCACCAGTCCGGACGCCATTGATCGCGCCGAAGACCGGGAGCGCTTCCAGCAGATGATTCAGCGCCTGGGCCTGAACCAGCCGGAAAACGCCACCGTGCGTAGCCATGAAGAAGGCATTCTGGCGGCTCGTGAAATTGGTTATCCGTTGGTAGTGCGTCCGTCCTATGTGCTGGGTGGTCGCGCCATGGAAATCGTCTACGACGAAACCGAGCTGGTGCGTTATATGCGCAATGCGGTTCTGGTTTCCAATGACAGCCCGGTGTTGCTGGATCACTTTCTGAATGCGGCCATCGAAGTAGACATCGATGCCATTTGTGACGGCACCGATGTGGTGATTGGCGGCATCATGCAGCATATCGAGCAAGCGGGTGTTCACTCCGGTGACTCTGCCTGTTCGTTGCCGCCCTACAGTCTGCCCAAAGACGTTCAGGACCAAATGCGCGATGCCGTGAAGAAAATGGCAATCGAACTGGATGTTATCGGTTTGATGAACGTTCAGTTGGCCTGGCAGGATGGCGAGATCTACGTGATCGAAGTCAATCCGCGGGCATCCCGCACCGTGCCTTTCGTGTCCAAGGCCATCGGCGTATCGCTGGCGGCAGTGGCGGCCCGTGTAATGTCTGGCAAGACCCTGAAAGAACTGAATTTCACTCAGGAGATCGTGCCGACCTATTACGCGGTGAAAGAGTCTGTGTTCCCGTTCAACAAGTTTCCGGCGGTTGACCCGATTCTTGGGCCAGAAATGAAATCCACCGGTGAGGTAATGGGTCTGGGCGACAGCTTCGATGAAGCCTTTGCCAAGGCGGCATTGGCCATCGGTGAGCGCCTGCCGACTCAGGGTACGGCGTTCATGTCAGTCCGGGACGTTGATAAACCGGGCGCTGCGAAGGTGGCACGTGACCTGGTGGATGCCGGGTTCAAGATCATCGCCACGACGGGCACGGCCAAAGCGTTGAAGGAGGCGGGTATCACCGCCGAGCGCGTTAACAAGGTTCGTGAGGGGCGGCCGCACATTGTGGATGCCATCAAGAATGGCCAGGTGCAGCTGATCATCAACACCACCGAAGGTCGCAAGGCAATTTCCGACTCGGCGCAAATCCGTCAGTCGGCATTGCAGACCAAGGTAACCTATACAACCACCCTGGCAGGTGGCGAAGCCTTCTGCCGGGCGATCAAATTTGGTCCGGAGCGCACGGTTCGTCGCCTCCAGGACCTGCATGCAGGGAAGTAATACTATGGCTACTGACAGAGTGCCTATGACGCCGACGGGCGAAGCCCGCCTGCGCGAAGAACTTAAAAAGTTGAAATCTGAAGATCGCCCTCGGGTAATTCAGGCCATTTCCGACGCCCGGGAGCATGGGGATCTCAAGGAAAATGCCGAGTACCACGCGGCGCGTGAGCAGCAGAGCTTCATTGAAGGTCGTATCCAGGAGATCGAGGGCAAATTGTCGGCGGTTCTGGTTATCGACGTTACCAAGATGGAAAACACCGGCAAGGTGATTTTCGGCACCACGGTGCATCTGGTGAATATGGATACCGACGAAGAAGTGAAATACCAGATCGTAGGTGAGGACGAAGCCGATATTAAGGCTGGCAAGCTGTCGGTTTCTTCGCCCATCGCCCGTGCCCTGGTGGGCAAGAGTGAGGGTGACGTGGTTGCGATCCGTATTCCTTCGGGCACCGTGGAATACGAAATATCTGAAGTGGAATATATCTGACCGAGGGATGGCTTTTCAGGGGCGGCTCCTGAGGAGTGGTCCCCGGGCCTGTGCCCCGGTAAGCCGGCATTTGTCGCGTGAGTATTGGTGCCAGGCATAAAAAAAGCCGGCCAGAGGGAACTCTGGCCGGCTTTTTTTATCTGAAGCTCACTTGGTTCGAAGCAGGTTCGATAGTTTCGGGTTCGGTTTTTTGGCCCGACGCAGAATGACCGCGATTTTTCCGATGGTTTGCACAAGTTCGGCCTTGGAGGCTTCGCACAGGGCTTTGATGGCTTCTTGGCGGGCTTCGCGGTCCTGGCTTGCCACTTTGATCTTGATTAGCTCGTGGTCGTTCAGGGCGCGATCCAGTTCGTCCTGGAGCCCTTCGGACAGGCCTTTGTCGCCAACGATGATGACAGGCTTCAGATTGTGGGCGATGGCCCGGTACTCCCGGCGCTGTTCCGAGGACAAACTCATGATGTAATCTCTTTATCGGTGCAATTAACAAAAGGTCAGCGGCATGGGGGCTGACAACGACGTATAATTTGATGATTGTAACAGATAAATTGGTGTCACAAATGGCTGTAATCACGTACAGGGCCGCGTTAATTGACCAGCAGGCGTTGTAATTCAGGATCGGGCGCCCAATATGTGTAGTAGGGCGGCCGGTTCCGAATAGGCCGTTTCTGGTCGGCGAACGTATAATTGGTGTAAGGTGTCCGAAAAGGGTTGGTGGCCAAGTGGCTTTAGCCCTGCAATTCACAGGTGATGATCCTTGAACGATATGGCAAAAAATCTGGTTCTCTGGCTAGTAATAGCCGCCGTGCTGCTGATGGTGTTTCAGAATTTCACTCCCACCACCAGCGGGCAACAAGTCAACTATTCCCAGTTTGTGGAGATGGTCCAGCAGGGCCAGGTCCGGCAAGTGACGATCGATGGTCTGGAAGTGCAGGGTGTCCGCTCTGACGGCTCCCAATTCCAGTCTATTCGCCCGCAGCTGTCTGACAACAAGCTGATGGATGATCTGCTCGCCAACGAAGTAGAAGTGATTGGTAAGGAGCCTGAGCGCCAGAGCCTGTGGACGCAGCTTTTGGTGGCGGCATTCCCGATACTCATCATTATCGCGCTGTTTGTGTTCTTTATGCGCCAGATGCAGGGCGGTGGTGGTGGCAAAGGCCCGATGTCGTTTGGCAAAAGCAAGGCGCGATTGCTCAGCGAAGACCAGATCAAAACCACGTTTGGTGATGTGGCTGGTGTCGATGAAGCCAAAGAAGACGTCAAAGAACTGGTCGATTTCCTGCGAGATCCGAGCAAGTTCCAGCGCCTGGGTGGCCGTATTCCCAAAGGTGTGCTGATGGTCGGTCCTCCCGGTACGGGTAAGACCCTTCTCGCCAAAGCGATTGCGGGCGAAGCCAAGGTGCCATTCTTCTCGATCTCGGGCTCTGACTTTGTCGAAATGTTCGTGGGTGTGGGCGCTTCCCGTGTTCGCGACATGTTTGAACAGGCTAAAAAGCAAAGTCCTTGCATCATCTTTATCGATGAGATCGATGCCGTTGGTCGTCACCGTGGTGCCGGCATGGGCGGTGGTCACGATGAGCGCGAGCAAACCCTGAACCAGTTGCTGGTTGAGATGGACGGCTTTGAGGGTAACGAAGGCGTCATCGTGATTGCAGCGACCAACCGTCCCGACGTTCTGGATCCGGCTCTGCTGCGGCCAGGCCGGTTTGACCGTCAGGTGGTGGTCAGCTTGCCGGATATCCTGGGTCGCGAGCAGATTCTGAAAGTGCACATGAAAAAAGTGCCACTGGCTGATGGCATAGAGCCAGGCGTTATTGCCCGTGGTACGCCCGGATTCTCCGGTGCTGACCTGGCGAACCTGGTCAACGAGGCGGCATTGTTTGCGGCCCGTCGTAACCAGCGTTTGGTGTCCATGGAAGAGCTGGAGCTGGCCAAAGACAAGATCATGATGGGTGCCGAGCGCAAGTCCATGGTGATGAACGAGAAAGAAAAGCGTAACACCGCTTATCACGAGTCTGGTCATGCCATTGTGGGCCGTTTGGTGCCAGAGCATGATCCGGTTTATAAAGTGAGCATCATTCCTCGTGGACGTGCTTTGGGCGTGACCATGTTCTTGCCGGAAGAAGATAAGTACAGTCATTCCAAGCGGTTCCTGACCAGCTCGATTTGCAGTCTGTTCGGTGGTCGTATTGCTGAAGAGCTGACACTTGGCTTTGACGGTGTGACTACCGGCGCTTCTAACGACATTGAGCGTGCCACCAGTCTGGCCCGTAATATGGTGACTCGCTGGGGGTTGTCTGAAAAACTGGGCCCGTTGCAATATGATACCGACAGTGAAGAGCCGTTCCTGGGACGCTCTGCTGGTCAGTCGCATACGGTGTATTCGCCAGAGACGGCCCAGAGAATAGATGAGGAAGTGCGCAATATCATCGATACCTGCTACGAGACAGCCAAGCAGATCCTGGTCGATAATCGTGACAAGCTGGAGATGATGGCAGACGCACTGATGAAGTATGAAACCATCGATCGTCACCAGATTGACGACATTATGGCGGGTCGTGAGCCACGCCCACCAAAAAACTGGGGCGACAGCGGTCCCACCGGTGGTGTCAAGGCTGAGGAAGAGCCAGCCCAGGAGTCTCGCGACTCCGATGACGGGCGTCAGCCCGGAATGGGCAGGCCTGCCGGCGAGCACTGATCGCCCAGGTTGATTGAGAAAAAACAAACGCCGCCCGATAATCGGGCGGCGTTTGTTTTTGTCTATGCAAAATCGTGAATGTGCGGAACGCTTGTTATGGAAATGAATTTTGCAGGCCGTGTGCTGGACCTGTCTCTTTGTCACGTCATGGGTATCCTGAACGTCACACCCGATTCTTTTTCGGATGGTGGCTGCTTTAATACCGTGGATGCAGCGCTGCTTCGTGCCCGACAAATGGTTAATGACGGTGCTGGCTTTATTGATGTCGGCGGAGAGTCGACCAGGCCTGGGGCCTCACCGGTTTCCACCCAGGAGGAGCTGGATAGAGTCTGCCCCGTGGTTGAAGCTATTGCCCGGGAACTGGATGCCGTTATTTCAGTAGATACCAGCAACCCGACCGTGATGGCGGAGACCGTAAAGCTGGGTGCCGGGATGATCAATGATGTTCGTGCGCTGCAGCGTGACGGTGCCATTGCAGCGGCAGCGGCGGCTGACGTGCCGGTGTGTATCATGCACATCCAGGGCGAGCCGGATAGCATGCAGGATAACCCTCGTTACCGTAATGTTCGGCGGGAAGTCAGTTCGTTTCTTACTGAACGAATGCGAGTGGCGGAATGCGCGGGGGTGCGGCCTGAGAATATCATTCTTGATCCGGGCTTCGGTTTTGGCAAAAGTGTTGAGCATAATTTTCAGTTGTTGGCGATCCTGGAGCAGATGCACCTGTTGGGTCACCCGTTGTTGATCGGCGTGTCCCGGAAATCCATGTTGGGCGCTGTCACCGGTCGAGATGTAAACGAAAGGTTGCCGGCGAGCCTTGCTGCCGCGACAATATCCGCCATGAAGGGCGCAAGCATCCTCCGGGTGCATGATGTGCGGGAAACTGTGGACGCCGTCCGGATCGTGACGGCAGTAAAGGAGGCAATCTGATGTCCCAGCGCAAATATTTTGGTACTGACGGCATTCGGGGGCGTGTTGGAGAGCGCCCGATCACACCGGAATTCATGCTGCACCTTGGTTGGGCGGCGGGGCAGGCATTCAAGCGTAAAGGCCAGCACAACAGCGTGCTGATTGGTAAAGATACCCGACTGTCCGGTTATATGTTCGAGTCGGCCCTTGAAGCCGGGCTGTCTGCCGCAGGCGTCGATGTGAAGCTTTTGGGGCCGATGCCGACACCGGCCATCGCTTACCTCACGAGAACGTTCAGGGCGTCGGCGGGGATTGTTATCAGTGCCTCTCACAATCCGCACCACGATAACGGTATCAAGTTTTTCTCACCTGCGGGCACCAAGCTTGATGATGCGCTTGAGTCTGAGATTGAACGCTGGCTTGATACGCCGATTCAGGTTTGTGAGCCGAATGAGTTGGGCAAGGCGAGTCGCGTCGATGATGCGCCTGGTCGTTATGTGGAGTTCTGTAAAAGCACCGTGCCCAACGAGTTCACACTGGATGGCATGCACATAGTGCTTGATTGCGCTCATGGGGCGACGTATCACGTGGCGCCAAAGGTCTTTCAGGAGCTTGGTGCGCAGCTAACGGTTATAGGTGCCAAGCCGGACGGGCTTAACATTAACCTGAACGTGGGCTCGACCCATCTGGATGCCCTGAAGCAGATGGTTGCTGAGAAGAAGGCCGATCTTGGAATCGCCTTCGACGGTGACGGTGATCGCGTGCTGATGGTGGACCAGGATGGTTCCGAAGTGGACGGTGATGAGTTGCTGTACATTCTGGCGTCACAGCGCCATTCAGAGGGGCGGTTGCACGGGGGAGTCGTCGGAACACTGATGACCAATCTGGGTGTAGAGCTGGCGCTGCGCGACCTGGGGATCGAATTCGAACGGGCGAGCGTCGGTGATCGCTATGTGATGGAGCGATTATTGGCGAACAACTGGCTGGTCGGCGGCGAAGGTTCCGGGCACATGGTTATTCGTGATTGCACCAGTACCGGCGATGGCATTGTTTCTGCGCTTCAAGTGTTGTTGGCGGTTCGCCGCTCCGGCAAGACCATGGCAGAATTGCGTCAAGGCATGCGGAAGTTGCCCCAGAAGATGATCAATGTGCGCGTCGCCCAGCGTTTTGATCCACACAGTCGTGCCGATATTGTTGACGCCATGCGCAGCGCAGAAGCGGAACTTGGTGATGCCGGCCGAATCCTGCTGCGGGCCTCCGGTACGGAGCCATTGATCCGGGTAATGGCCGAGGGACGAAATGCCGAAGACATTCGCCGTGTCGTCGAGCAGCTGGCCCTGGTGGTCGAGCAGTCAACACCCTGATTTTGTGGGGCGGGCCGGGTTGTGCGAGCTATATGACTGCTGTATAGTTCGCCCTCCCTGAGGTTAGGGCAGTCGGGATTGGATATGCGTCGCAGGATTGTAGCCGGTAACTGGAAAATGAACGGATCGAAAGATCTGGTGCAGCAGCTGGTTGGTGACATCCGCGAGCACGTTGCCGATCTTGATGAGGCCGTAAAGAGCACTCTGGATGTCGTCATAATTCCTCCCGCTCTTTACGTTGACTCGGTGATAGGGTGTTGTGGTGATGCGTTGGCTACAGGCGTGCAGAATGTCAGCCAGTGGCAGTCAGGTGCATACACCGGAGAGATTTCATCCGGCATGGCGTTGGATCTGGGTTGCCAATACGTATTGGTAGGGCACTCGGAGAGGCGTCAACTGTTTGCTGAATCGGATGAGGTGATTGCCCGGAAAGTTACGCGGGTTCTGGAGTCTGGTCTTACCGCCATCTTGTGCGTGGGCGAGACTCTTGAAGAGCGCGAAGCCGGTCAGGCCGAATCCATTGTTGCCAGTCAGGTCCGGCAAGGGCTCTCGACGGTGAGCAGTGATCAGTGGTCGCGTGTGGTGGTTGCCTATGAGCCCGTTTGGGCGATTGGTACCGGGAAAACAGCCACCGCAGAAGATGCTCAAGCCATGCATGCGGAGATCCGCGGGGTGCTTGAGCAAATGAATGCGCCGTCCCGGAATATTTCGGTACTTTACGGCGGCAGTGTAAAAGCGGATAATGCGGCCGCTCTGTTTGCAGAGCCCGATATCGATGGTGGTCTTATAGGTGGTGCGTCCCTGAAGGCCGACGAATTTGTCAGTATCTGCCGGTCCTTTCCGGTAGGTGCGTAAGCCGACACGTTTACGAGAGTCTGTATGGATTTGATGGAAACACTAGTAGTCGTAGTTCACGTCGTGATCGCCGTGGCGCTGGTGGGCCTGGTTCTTATCCAGCAAGGCAAAGGCGCGGATGCCGGTGCGGCATTTGGTGGTGGAGCCTCCCAGACGGTATTCGGTAGTCAGGGTAGCGGTAGCTTCCTGACCCGTATGACCACGTTAATGGCGGTTGTATTTTTTGTAACAAGTTTTTCGCTGGCAATCTTCGCTAAGCAGCGGGCAGAAGTGGCAGGTGAGGCTGGTATTCCGGTAGTTCAGGAATCCCGTCAGGCACCGGCTGATACAGCGCCCGGTGTTGAAGAATCTGCAAATGGCGAAGCCGAGGGTGGGGAGTCTCAACTCCCTGACCTCGAGTGAAGGGTGCTGCCCAAGTGGTGGAACTGGTAGACACGCTATCTTGAGGGGGTAGTGGCGAAAGCCGTGCCGGTTCGAGTCCGGCCTTGGGCACCATTTTGTAGACGACGGCTTGGAATATCCAGGCCGTTTTTTTTGGTCAGTCCTTGACCAGTCCGCGCGGCGTCACTATACTCCGGCGGATATTGAAGGCTGCGATTTTGTCGCGGTTTTCAGGCAGGCCAGGTGTCTGTCGGCAGAGGGCCGGTATGGGTTGGCTTTCTGCGAATTCTTGCAACAAAAGGCCCCACTCATAGGGGCTTTTTGATTAAGGGGCCTGGCGTAAAGGGCCCTGGTGCATAAAAAGGGCTGATCAACAGCCCTTTTTTTGTTTTTGTGGTACGAAAATCTCAAGACGGAGGCGGCGACACTTGTCAGCCAAGCTTAAACAACTGGAAGACATACTGCGCCCGGTAGTAGAGGGGCTGGGGTATGAATTCTGGGGTATCGAATATCGTTCCCGCGGCTATCAATCCATGCTGCGGGTGTTTATCGATGATGTGGAAAACGGCATCGGTATAGAAGACTGCGAAAAAGTCAGTCGTCAAATCAGTGGCGTTATGGACGTGGAAGACCCGATTCAGAGTGAGTACACCCTTGAGGTGTCTTCTCCGGGTATGGACCGGCCGCTGTTCCGTCTTGAGCAGTACCAGGCATTTGTTGGTCATCAGGTACAGATCAAATTGCGCATGGCCTTTGAAGGCCGGCGCAAGTTTCAGGGGCTGATCAAAGGGGTAGAGGGCGACGAAGTCGTGATCGTGGCTGAAGACCACGAGTACCTGTTGCCCTTTGACAGCATAGAAAGAGCCAACATCATTCCGGTTTTTGAATGACACATTCGAATAAATCTGTAGGTGTATCGATTATTTTTAGGGCAGGGCAATTCAATGAGTAAAGAGATCTTGCTGGTCGTGGAATCCGTTTCGAACGAGAAAGGCGTCGATAAGGATGTGATTTTTGAGGCGATCGAACTCGCGCTCGCTACCGCTGCCAAAAAACGCTATGACGACGAAGAAGCCGATATCCGGGTAGCCATCGATCGGCGCACCGGAGAGTACGAGACCTTTCGCCGTTGGCTGGTAGTAGACAATGATGCGGTTCCGGCACTGGGTACCGAACTTACCATGCAGGAAGCGGAAGAAATCGATACCGACCTCCGGCCGGGCGATACCCATGAAGAAAAGGTTGAGTCCGTCGCCTTTGGTCGGATTGGCGCTCAGGCCGCCAAGCAGATCATCTTCCAGAAGGTTCGCGAAGCCGAACGTTCCAAGATTGTCGATAGCTATCGCGACCGAGTGGGCGAACTGGTGTCTGGTACGGTCAAGAAAGTGACACGTGACAACGTCATCGTGGATCTGGGTGCCAACGCTGAAGCCTTGTTGCCCCGTGAACACCTGATCCCGCGTGAAACCTTCCGGATGGGCGACCGTGTGCGCGCCCTGCTGTTGGAAATTCGCACAGATCACCGCGGGCCACAGTTGATTCTGAGCCGTACTGACGGTCAGATGCTGATCGAGCTGTTCCGCATTGAAGTACCGGAAATCGCCGAGGAGCTGATCGAGATCCGTGGCGCTGCCCGTGATCCGGGTTCCCGCGCGAAAATCGCCGTCAAAACCAACGATCGTCGTATCGATCCGGTGGGCGCTTGTGTCGGTATGCGTGGCTCCAGGGTGCAGGCAGTTTCCAACGAGTTGGGCGGAGAGCGTGTTGATATTGTGCTGTGGGACGATAACCCTGCGCAGTTGGTGATCAACTCCATGGCGCCGGCCGAAGTAGCCTCTATCGTGATGGACGAAGACGGCCACACCATGGACGTCGCCGTTGCCGAAGACAATCTTGCCCAGGCCATTGGCCGCAACGGACAAAACGTTCGTCTGGCGACCGAGTTGACCGGCTGGACGCTCAACGTCATGACCGAAGAGGAAGCCGGAGAGCGTCAGGAGCAGGAATACTCGCGACTGGTTGAGCACTTCACCAAGCACCTCGATGTGGATGAAGAGTTTGCTGGCGTTCTGATCGACGAAGGTTTTACCTCGATTGAAGAGGTGGCCTACGTGCCGATGGAAGAGATGCTGGCGATTGACGGCTTTGATGAAGACACCGTCACAGAATTGCGGAGTCGCGCCAAGGACGTCCTGCTGAACCAGGCGTTGGCGAGCGAAGAGGCTCTGGAAGGTGCGGAACCCGCAGATGATCTTCTGGAAATGGAAGGTATGGACCGTTCTCTGGCGTTCAAACTCGCCGGTATGGGTGTGCGTACCATGGAAGATCTGGCTGAGCAGTCTGTGGATGATCTGCTCGATATTGAAGGTATGGATGAAGAACGCGCGGGCAAGTTAATCATGACAGCACGCGCACCCTGGTTTGAAGACCAGGCCTGATTCGGGAGAGGAGACCAGTATGGCTGATGTAACGGTAAAACAACTGGCCGCAGATGTAGGCGCTCCCGTGGATCGTTTGCTGAAGCAGATCGTAGAGGCGGGCCTTAAAGCTCGCAGCGAAAACGATGCTGTCACCAGCGATGAGAAGCAGCAGTTGCTGGCGTATCTGAGAAAGAACCACGGTGAAGCCGGGGCTGAGCCGCAGAAGATTACGCTCAAGCGTAAAACGACAACCACGCTGAAGGCCGGTAAGGCCAAGACCGTGAATGTGGAAGTGCGTAAGCGTCGCACCTACATCAAGCGTGCGGAAGTGCAGCCTGAGGCCGAAGCCGAGGCGGAAGTGCAAAAGCTGGAAGACGTAGCTGCGCAGCCGGTTGCTGAAACTCCGGTGGTCGAAGAAGCACCGAAAGTAACGGCAGAGCAGCAGACAGAGGCGCCGTCAGCAGAGCAGGCAGCGACAGCTGAAGCTCCCGCAGCTGCCACGAAAGCGCCTGAACCCGAGCTGGCAACAGCGCCGGAGGATATTCCCATGCCTCCGCCTGAGGATGAAGGCCGGGATCGTAAGCCAAAGAAAAAGAAAGAGAAGGTACGCGAGCGCGGAGATGATATCGAAGAAGGCAAGCCAAAGAAGAAACAGGCTGGCCATCGCGGCCCTCGCAGCCGTCCGGTTGACGAACCACTGGTGATTTCTGAGGAAGACGACGATAGCGGTCCTCGTAAGCAGCTGCGGGCTAAAAAGAAACCGAAAGAAAAGCGTCACGCTTTTGAGAGGCCAACCAAGCCCATGGTTAGAGAAGTACAGATACCTGAAGTGATCACCGTTGGTGATCTTGCCCAGCGCATGGCGGTCAAAGCCGCTGATGTGATTAAAACATTGATGGGAATGGGTGTTATGGCCACCATCAATCAGCCGCTGGACCAGGAAACAGCGATGCTCGTTACCGAAGAGCTGGGTCACAAGCCCAGAGCGGTCAGCGACGATGCCCTTGAAGAAGAAGTGCTGAGCAACATCTCTGTACAGCACGAAGGTAAAGAGAAGATCAAGCGTGCGCCTGTGGTCAGTGTGATGGGTCACGTTGACCATGGTAAGACCTCGCTGCTGGATTACATTCGTCGCACCAAAGTGGCTGCAGGTGAATCCGGTGGTATTACCCAGCACATCGGCGCCTACCACGTAGAAACCGATCACGGCATGGTGTCTTTCCTGGATACCCCGGGCCACGCGGCCTTTACCGCCATGCGTGCCCGTGGTGCCCAGTGCACCGACATCGTCATCCTGGTTGTGGCCGCAGACGACGGTGTTATGCCGCAAACCAAGGAAGCAGTACAGCACGCCAAGTCGGCCGGTGTTCCCCTGGTCGTTGCCATCAACAAGATGGACAAGGAAGAAGCTGATCCGGATCGGATCAAAAACGAATTGTCGGCGCTGGATGTGATTCCGGAAGACTGGGGCGGTGACGTTCAGTTCATTCCCGTCTCTGCACACACCGGTTCTGGTATCGATGACTTACTCGAGGCCATCCTGCTGCAAGCCGAAGTGCTCGAGCTTGAGGCTTCGCCAGATGCCTCTGCCAAGGGCGTCGTTGTTGAGTCAAGCCTCGAGCGCGGCCGTGGTTCTGTGGCGACCGTGCTGGTTCAGAACGGTACCCTGCGCCAGGGTGACATGGTGGTTGCCGGCTCTTTCTTCGGTAAAGTGCGCGCCATGACGGACGAGGCTGGCAAGCAGGTTAAAGAGGCTGGCCCGTCGATTCCGGTTGAGATTCTTGGCCTGAACGGTACACCGGATGCCGGTGATGAGTTCTACGCCGTGGCGGACGAGAAGAAAGCGAAAGAGCTGGCTGAATTCCGTCAAACCCGCGAGCGTGAGCACCGCTTGCAGCGCCAGCAGGCTTCCAAGCTTGAAAACATGTTCGAGAACATGGGCAAAGATGAGGTTAAAACCCTCAACGTTGTACTGAAGACAGACGTGCGTGGTTCTCTTGAGGCTATCGTCAAGGCCTTGCAGGATCTGGGCAACGACGAAGTTCAGGTCAAGATCATCTCGTCCGGTGTCGGCGGTATTGCCGAAACCGACATCAGTCTGGCCATGGCGACCAATGCCGTGATCTTTGGTTTCAACGTTCGGGCAGATAACGCAGCCAAGCGTCTGGTTGAGCAGGAAGGCCTGGACTTGCGCTACTACAGCATCATCTACAACCTGATCGATGATGTTAAGTTTGCGCTGACTGGCATGCTCAAGCCTGAGTTCCGGGAAGATATTCTGGGTGTTGCCGATGTGCGTGACGTCTTCCGTTCACCCAAGTTTGGCCAGGTGGCTGGCTGTATGGTGACCGAGGGCAACGTATATCGTAACAAGCCTATCCGCGTGCTGCGTGACAACGTGGTGATCTTTGAAGGCGAGCTGGAATCTCTGCGTCGCTTCAAGGATGACGTTCAGGAAGTCCGTAACGGTATGGAATGTGGTATCGGTGTTAAGGGCTATGACGTCAAAGTGGGCGACCAGATCGAAGTGTTTGATCGCGTTCGTGTTGAACGTAAGCTCGAATCTACGGGGGCCTGATGCCACGGGAATTCAGTCGCATTGATCGCATAGGCGATCAGATGCAGCGTGAATTGGCTCAGCTGATCCAGCGTGAGGTGAAAGATCCTCGCGTTGGAATGGTCACGGTGAACGCTGTCAAGGTGAGCCGTGATCTGGGCTACGCCGATATCTACGTATCGTTGCTGTCTACCGAAGAACTCACCGAGCAGTCTCCGGCCGTCCAGGACTCGTTATCGGCCCTGAACAAGGCTTCGGGGTTTTTGCGTGGCCAGGTCGGGCGCGCGATGAAACTGCGGGTGGTGCCTCACTTGCGCTTTCATTTCGACAGCCTGCTCAACCAAAGCCGCAAGATGGATCGTCTGATTCGTGAAGCCGTCGGTGATCAGCCGGCGGTTCCCCGGGAAGACAATGACGATCCCGTGTCTGACAACCCGGAGCGTGACGCTTGAGTCGCAGGCGTAAAGGTCGTGAGGTAAATGGCATTCTGGTGATCGACAAACCCCAGGGTGTCACGTCCAACGGTATTCTTCAGCAGATCAAGCGCCTGTATGGTGCGGCGAAAGCCGGCCATACCGGAGCGCTCGACCCTCTTGCCACCGGCGTTCTGCCGCTGTGCTTTGGTGAAGCCACCAAGTTTTCCCAGATGATGCTCGACAGTGACAAAGCGTATGTCACCACGGCGCGCCTGGGTGAGCGAACAGAAACCGGTGACAGTGAAGGTGGCGTGGTTGAAGAAAAGCCGGTGCCGGCATTGACTGAAGCCGAAGTCGAGGCGGTGCTTGAGAACTTTCGCGGGGACATTCAGCAGGTTCCGTCGATGTATTCGGCACTCAAGCATCAAGGGAAACCTCTGTACGAGTATGCCCGACAAGGCATCGAGATCGACCGTCCTGCCCGCCCGGTGACCATCTACGAGCTCAAGCTGCTGGCCATTCGCGACAATGAGCTGGATATGGCTGTTACCTGCACCAAAGGTACGTACATACGCTCATTGGTTGAGGATATCGGTGAAGCTCTGGGATGTGGCGCTCATGTCGTTGCGCTTAGACGAACCATGGCTTCCGGTTATGATCTGTCGCAAGCCCATGATGTCAATGCCCTGGAGGCCATGCGGGAAAAGGGTGAGAGTCTGGACGGGCTGTTATTGCCGCCAGAAAGCGCGCTGACCATGTTCCCGGAGCACCGGTTGGGTGGCTCGCCGCTGGTATCGATATTGAACGGACAACCGGTTAGAATATCGGGTCAGCCTTTTGAGGGGTTCGTGCGTATTTACGGCGATCATTCCTTCGTTGGGTTGGTAGAAGCTGTACCCGAGGGCGACGACACCAATCTGGTGCCGCGCCGTCTGGTAAAGAGTAGCGGCGGGTAAGACCGCCGTGGAGTAGCCGGGCTGTAGAGATGCGCGGTTCGGCCGGATGTATCAGCATCGCAACCAATGAGGTGTAATATGGCACTTTCTGCCAATGAGAAAGCACAGATCGTTAATGATTATCAGCAAGCTGATGGCGATACCGGTTCCCCTGAAGTTCAGGTGGCACTGCTGAGCGCTAACATCAACAAGCTGCAGGATCACTTCAAGGCCAACAAGCAGGATCACCATTCCCGCCGCGGCCTGATCCGGATGGTAAACCAGCGTCGTAAGCTGCTGGACTACCTCAAGCGTAAAAACGCTGACCGCTACCTTGAGCTGATCAAGCGTCTGGGTCTGCGTCGCTAATCCGGTTTAACGACCTGAAGACTGGCCCGGGATGTCCCGGGTTCAGTCGCGCTTCTCTTCCGCTGTCTGAGCTTGCCCGTTTGGGGAAGCCAGAGAGCGACTTGCTGCAGTTGATTTGTCAGTGACACCGAAGGATTTTCCCTGTCGTAATGGAAAGCTGAAATTGATAGCAGGTTGTTGAAAAGCCCGGGTGCAGCAGCAATGGCTGCGCGCCTTACCGGGGTTTTGCAACAGCCTGTTAGCTTTCAGACGGGTTGGCTTTCGGTTCACAGATCAAGCTGCTGCGGTGTTGATGAAATCCGGGTGCGGATGAATTGGTCATCCGGCCCTGTATTAACAGTTGAATAGCAGGAGTTAATAGTGGATCTGCAACCACGTAAGAAAACGTTTGAAATGGGTGGCGAAACCTTCACTCTGGAAACCGGCCGAGTTGCCCGTCAGGCGACAGGTTCTGTTCTGGTAACGACCGGTGACACATCCGTACTGGGTACCGTTGTGGGTGCCAAAGAAGCCAAGCCGGGTCAGCCGTTCTTCCCGTTGACCGTCAACTACTTCGAAAAAACCTACGCTGCGGGCAAAATCCCCGGTGGTTTCTTCAAGCGTGAAGGCCGTCCGTCCGAGAAAGAGACGCTGACGTCACGCCTGATTGACCGTCCGATTCGCCCGCTGTTCCCGAACGGGTACATGAACGAAGTTCAGGTTGTCCTGACCGTCATGTCTGCCAACAAGAACCACGATCCAGACATCGCAGCCATGCTGGCGGCTTCGGCCGCACTGGCGATTTCCGGTATCCCGTTTGACGGCCCGATCGGCGCAGCCCGCGTTGGTTTTACCAACGAAAAAGGTTACTTCCTGAACCCGACCTTCGAAGAACTGCAAACTTCCCTGCTGGATATGGTTGTTGCCGGTACCGAAGACGCAGTACTGATGGTTGAGTCTGAAGCCAAAGGCCTGTCCGAGGACCAGATGCTGGGCGGCGTGCTGTTTGCTCACCAGGAAATGCAGACCGCGGTAACTGCCATCAAGGAATTCGCGGCCGAAAATGGCAAGCCGCGCTGGGAATGGCAGCCAGAGCAGGAGAACACTGAACTGCTGAACGTCATCAAGTCCGAGTTTGGCAGCGCTATCGAAGAAGCCTACGCCATTCGCGACAAGATGGCTCGCTACACCCGCCTGGGTGAGATCAAGACGGAAGCCGTTGAGAAGCTGGCTGGCGAAGAAGAAGGTCAACCTTCTGCAGAGCTGGTCAAGAAGTACTTCGGCAAGGTTGAGAAGTCGGTTGTGCGTCAGCAGGTTATTGACGGCAAGCCGCGTATCGACGGCCGCGACAACAAGACTGTACGCCCGATCGAAGTGGAAGTGGGCATTCTGCCTTCTGTTCACGGTTCTGCGCTGTTCACCCGTGGTGAAACTCAGGCCATCGTAACGGCCACCTTGGGCACCACCCGTGACGTTCAGATCATCGACGCACTGGAAGGCGAGCGTAAAGATCCGTTCCTGTTCCACTACAACTTCCCTCCGTATTCGGTTGGTGAAACCGGTCGTGTGGGCGCGCCGGGTCGTCGTGAAGTGGGTCATGGTCGCTTGGCCAAGCGTGGCGTGTTGGCGGTTATGCCGACCATTGAAGAGTTCCCGTATGCCATTCGTGCGGTGTCTGAGATTACTGAATCCAACGGCTCCAGCTCCATGGCGTCGGTGTGTGGTTCCAGCCTGGCACTGATGGACGCTGGCGTGCCGATCAAGGCACCGGTTGCCGGTATCGCCATGGGTCTGGTCAAGGAAGGCGAGAAGTTCGCGATCCTGACCGACATCCTGGGTGACGAAGATCACTTGGGCGACATGGATTTCAAGGTTGCCGGTACCAAAGAGGGCATCACTGCTCTGCAGATGGATATCAAGATCAACGGCATCACTGACGAGATCATGGAGCTGGCTCTTGAGCAGGCTCACGCAGCACGTCTGCACATTCTGGGTGAGATGAACAAGGTGATCTCCGAGCCCCGTGCCGAGCTGTCTGATCGTGCACCGAGCATCACCACCATCAAGATCCATCCGGACAAGATCCGTGACGTTATCGGTAAGGGCGGTTCTGTGATCCGTTCGATCTGTGACGAGACCGGTGCATCTATCGATCTGGACGACGACGGTAATGTGAAGATCTACGCCGATAATGCTGCCGCTGCTCAGGCTGCGGTGAATCGTGTGAAGGAAATCACTGCTGAGATTGAAGTGGGCGCGCTCTACAAAGGCCGTGTTGAGCGGATTGTGGAGTTTGGTGCGTTCGTTAATATCCTGCCTGGCAAGGACGGTCTGGTGCACATCTCCCAGATCTCTGATCGCCGTATCGAGAATGTGACTGACGAGCTGAGCGAAGGTCAGGAAGTTCTGGTTAAGGTTCTGGATGTCGACAATCGTGGCCGCGTTAAGCTGTCCATGAAGGAAGTTAAGGAAGGCGAGCAGCCGACTGACTTCGCTGACTGATTCGTTTAGTCAGACTTGAAAAACCCGCCTTTTGGCGGGTTTTTTCGTTTCTGGGCCTAAAGCTCCCCTTCCATAAACTCCAGCACCGCCTCCCGATAGGCCGGCAGGATAAACGTCGCGCCATGGGGCGTGTCGGTTCTCAGGAAATCTTTGGGTTGTTCCGCCGCCTCATGCAGCCGCATGCCGTGGTGGAAAGGGATAATGCCATCGCGGGCGCTGTGGATGATTTTGACGGGCACCGGGGCGATGGCGGCGATTCTGTCTACCCCTTCGTATTCGTCGGGTATGGTCCAGCTGAGGGGGATCTGGAAAGGCCAGGTGAGCCAGAATTCACCGAGTTTTTCGCGCGCGATCAGGCGGAAGCCGGAAAAGGTGCCGTCCAGGATGACGCCGCTCAGTGCCGGCTGTTCTTCACGTTGCACCCATTCGCTGGCCAGGGCGATGCCGAGGCCGCCGCCGAGACTCTGGCCGAGCAGGAACAGTGGTTGGTTGTCTTCCGGGTGGCGCTCGGCCAGCCAGCGCAGGCCGGTTTCGGCGTCGTGCAAGGCGCCTTCTATGTCCGGGGCGCCGGTAGACTGGCCGTAGCCGCGGTAGTCGATGGTGAAGACGTTGTAGCCCTGCTCGGGAAGCCAGGCCACGTTGAGGATGTGGGCGCTGACGTTCTGGGCGTTGCCGTGCAGGTAATAGACGGTGGCTTTGGCGGGCTCGTCTGTCATGGCCGGTAGCCACCAGCCATGGAGGGTTTCGCCGTCATTGGTTTCGAGGTAAACGTCTTCGTAATCCAGGTTCAGTCGATCCGGGGTGATGTAGCTGACTTTATCCGGGTAGAAGAACAGGCTGCTGCAGCCGGTTTGCAGAAACCCGGCACAGAGGAGTGCGGCCAGGGCAAGCTGGCGGGTGGTGACGGTCGAGCTGAACCTGAGCCTCAGAAGTACGCGTGGATGCCAGCCTGCCATGTGCTTTGGTACCTGTCGAAGTGGTCTTCCCGTGTGAATTCGGCGAACACGCTGAATTCCCGGCCGATGTGGAGGTTGCCTTTGACGTAGAGCTGGTCCTGCCGGTGTTGGTTGCTGATGATCCAGGCTTTGGTTTTGGCACCAGCCAGCAGGCTGAACCGGTTGGTCTGGTGCAGCAGGCCAAGGTCTGCGCCGGGTGCAAAGTCATGCCCGCGGCGGATGTCGTCGTCGATTTCCAGGTCGGCGGTGGCAATGGCAAAGGCCTGGCTGTTTTGGCCCAGGCGCCAGCTGCCGCCGGCACCGCCCTCAAGGTAGGGTGTGAACACGCGTTCGGTGCCGGTGTCGGTGCGGCGACCGCCAAAGCCGACCTGCCATGACGTGGGTGAAAAAACTGGTTACGGGGGCTCAGTGAGCGTATTTCTACGCCGACCAGCTGCTCCACCTGGAGCTCCTGATTGTCATGGTAGAGGCGCGCGTCCAGCCTCAGAAACTGGAGTTGGGCGCCTGAGCGGTAGCCGGCGGGTGGGTCCAGTACGTCGTGGTAGGCGGGGCGCAGATGTTAGCTGGGTGAATTCCTCATGCGCCAGTTGCCCGGAACCGAGAGACACCCGGAAGGTGTCATGGCCCTGATCGTCCCGAATCTCAGGCTCTGGAACCGGTGGCATGTCGCGAGCCTCTTTTATTCCGCTGCGCGACACCAGCAGCTGGTGCGACAGCGGGGCTGCGAATTCTCTTGGCCAGCCTTTGGCTTCGCTCTGGTAGCGAACGTAATCGTAGGTGGCGTCCAGCACCCAGGCCCTTTCCTGATCCGTCAGTTGCTGCAGTTCCGGGCCGTCCACCTGTACGTAGCCGCTTGCGATAGCGGCAGCGATGGTCCGTTGGTCACGGGGCAGGGTATCCAGGCGGTGGCTGACGGCCGTGGCCGCAGATGGCCGGTAATGAACACGCTCCACCAGGCCAGCGTCTCGTACCCAGCGCACGGTGTCGGATGGAATGGCGTGTGTGCTGACTTCGTTCAGTAGGTTGGTGCCCGGGCGGGCGGCGTCGATCAGGGCCAGCAGCCGATAGGCGCAGTTTTCGTCAAAAAAGTAGTAGTCGAAATTCTTGTCCTGGATTTCCCAGGTGTGAGCCAGCATGGTGTCGACTTCCGGCTGACTGAGATTCAGCGTGTATTCCCAGAGATCCCGATGTTCGATGTCGTTGTACAGCCGGATCATTTCATAATAGGGGCGGATAGCGGTAATGCCCGGGTAACCACCAAAGATGCCCCGGTAGGCAAACAGCAGCTCGCTGTCATGCTCGGCAGCATCTGCCGCATACGAAATGGTGTTGGCCAGCAGCAGGTCGGCTTCGCTATCGTTCTGCGGCGGGTCCAGGCGCAGAAAAGTGTGGCCGAACATGGATGAGGGGCTGTTCAGGTAGGATGCCGCGAACACCAACGTGACTTTTTCGGTATTCAGCTCCTCAAACCATTCGTCGTAGTCCGGGCAATCCACCTGAGCGTCGGGCAAATCCAGTTGCTCACGTAGCCAGGCGTCACGGGCCGGGAAGCGGCAACGGGCGTGGTCATTACCGCCGCCAGGCTGCTGTATCGCCTCAAGGGTGGCCGCCAGTTCGTCGCGGGGGGAGGTTTTGCCATGCTCGCTCAGAAAAAATGCCGGGTCATCGGCCTGGCTGGTGTATCCGGAGCCCAGCGTATCTTGATGATAGTGACCAAGGGTCAACCAGACGGGATGGCTATGAAGGTTTTCGGGTGTGGCGGCGAAAGCTGCCTGCGTTGCGAAAAAACATGCAAGCCAAAGTGTGGCTTGCCCAGTGCGCAAGGGGTAGCCCATAGGGATAGTGTACGTCCGGTTAAATTTGGGAGAGCGATAGCGCGCCGTCCATGGCGCTTGTGATGTCCGTTACTCAATAACGATTACGCCGCTACGTACTTGCTCAGCGACTCGTTCTGCTCCAGTAGAGATACGATAGCATCAACGGCCTCGCCAGAGGTGGTATCAGCGTTCGGGAAGATAGTGGCGAAGTTGTCTTGCAGGACTTTGCGGAAAGAGTCGCGGTCTACCTGATCAACGCCCAGAAGCACCGCCAGGGTGTCCAGGTTTTCGCCATTACCGCGTGACATGTCACGGGCTACCTTATCAATGTTGCTGTCCATGTACATGGCCATCGACTGAACCGATTGGTTGGTCTGGCAACCCAGGGTACCGGTTGTCATACCGAAGGTCTGGTTGCCAAAGGTTCCATTGGTAGTTGCGGCCAGTACATGTGGCGCAATGCCAGACTGTCCCTCCCAGATCATGGCGCCTACACCACAGCCTGGCTGGGCAAATGCCATAGAAGAAGCACCAAGAAGAATTGCTCCTGCGATCAGTTTTTTCATTATCCACTCCTTTATGTGGTTTTTTGCTTGCGTCGCAAAACACCTAACATCAGAACGGGTAGACCGGTTAGGTGAAAACGGTCCGGAAGGGAAAAGCCCTGCGCTAGAGACCGCTGAATTGAGTATAGACGATATTCCAATAACGCAAGTTGGCCATAACGGAGGGTTTTTGATTAATAAGTAGACAATTAGAATAAAAAACGAGCAGTTATTCTATGTTGTTATATACAGGCCAGTTCAGTATAGTGGCGCTCGCCAAGAAGGCATTAAAAATACATGGAGACATCACAATGAAAAAAGTTCTTATCGCATCAACACTTGTACTGGCCGGCGCAATGACTGGTTGCTCCTCCCTCAACACTAGCGCTCCGTCGCTGCCGCTGACTGGCACCGTTCATAGCGATGTTAAGGCGGACATCGAGGTTGGTGAGAAAATCACTGGTCAAGCTTCTGTAACCCAACTGTTCGGCCTGCTGACTCTGGGCGACAGCAAAAAGTACGCTGACGGCGTAGCTTATGGTGTTGGCTCTTCCGGCGGTGCTCTGCCTCTGCCGATTGGTGGTGCAGCCCTGGTTGACAAGGTTAAGTCTGCTGCTGCCTACAACGCTGTTACCGAGTCCGGTGCAGACGTGATCATCGCTCCGCGTTACACCGTTGAGCAGAACGGCTACGGTTTCTTCGGAACCATCGACGTAACCGTTGAAGGCTACAAAGGCACCATCAAGAGCATCAAGTAACGCTTCTTGATATTGGCCTGAAAAAAAGCCGGAGCAGGTTTATACCGCTCCGGCTTTTTGTTTTCCGATGATGGTCACCCTCCGAGGTACGCCTCCCGCACTTCCGGATTAGCCAGCAGGTTCTTGCCGGTGTCGTGCAGCCGGATGCGCCCTGTTTCCAGCACATAGCCCCGATCCGCCAGATTCAGCGCCTGATGAGCATTCTGCTCGACCAGAAACACGGTGATGCCTTCTTCCCTCAGGTGACCAATGATCTGGAAGATCTGCTGAATGATGATGGGTGCCAGTCCCAGTGATGGTTCGTCCAGAATGATCATTCTGGGTTTGCTCATCAATGCGCGGCCAATCGCCAGCATTTGCTGTTCGCCGCCAGACATGGTGCCGGCACGCTGGTGCTCCCGCTCTTTCAGGCGCGGGAACAACTCGTAGACATGATCCAGGCTTTTGCGAATCTCTGCTTTGGTATTGAAGAACCCGCCCATGTGCAGATTTTCTTCAACTGTGAGGCCGGAGAAGACCCGGCGGCCTTCCGGTACAATGGCAATGCCCGAGCGCATGATGTTGGAGGTGGCTTCGTTGGTGATGTCTTTGCCTTCCAGGATGATGCGCCCGGAGCTGGCCTGAGGATTACCGCAAACCGTCATCAGCAGGGTGGTTTTGCCGGCCCCGTTGGCGCCGATCAACGAGACGATTTCGCCTTGATTAACTTCGACAGAAACCCCGTGCAGCGCCTCGATCTTGCCGTAGTGGGTGTGAACGTTTTCCAGTACTAGCATGGTTTTTCCTCAGGCCTCGCCCAGATAAGCTTTGATCACGTCGTCGTTCTCACGGACTTCGCTTGGGGTACCGCTGGCCAGGGGGCGGCCCTGGTTAATCACGGTAATTCGGTCGGAAATATCCATCACCAGGCTCATGTCGTGTTCGATAAGCAGAACAGACACGTGGTAGTCCTCTTTCAGGCTGACGATCAGCTGGTTGAGGTCTTTGGTTTCCGCCGGGTTCAGGCCTGCGGCCGGCTCATCCAGCATCAGCAGTTTTGGTTCGGTGACCATGCAGCGGGCAATTTCGAGGCGCCTTTGCTGCCCGTAAGCCAGATTACCGGCATCCCGATTAGCGAGATCCAGAAGACCGACGCGGTTCAGCCAATAGGCGGCCCGATCGAGGGACTTCTGCTCCCGCTCACGGTAGTTGGGAGTCTTGATCAGGCCCGACAGCAGGTTGGTGTTCAAGTGCCGGTGCTGGGCTACCAGCAGGTTCTCAACCACGCTCATCTGGTTGAACAGGCGCACATGCTGGAAGGTGCGCACCATGCCCAGTCGGGAGATTTTGTAATCCGGTTTACCCTGAACTTCCTGGCCCTCGAAAACGATCTTGCCTCCGGTCGGCTTGTAAAAGCCACTCAGGCAGTTGAAGACCGTGGTTTTACCTGCCCCGTTAGGGCCAATCACCGAAACAATTTCATGCTCCTGAACGTCCAGGCTGACCTGATCGACAGCCAGCAGGCCGCCGAAGCGCATGGACAGATTTTGTACATCTAACATGTCTGTCACTCCTGCCTTTTGAGTTCAATATGAGCCCTGCGCATCGGCATCAGGCCTTGTGGCCGCCAGACCATCATCAGCACCATTGCCGCACCGAACACCAGCATGCGGTAGTCTGAGAACTCGCGGGCGAGCTCCGGCAGGATGGTGACCGCAATGGCCGCCAACACCACGCCGAGCTGTGAGCCCATGCCGCCCAATACCACAATGGCCAGAATGATGGCCGACTCAAGGAACACAAAAGACTCGGGGCTGATGAAGCCCTGCTTGGAGGCAAACACGGTGCCGGCAAAGCCCGCAAAGAAAGCGCCAATGGTAAACGCAGACAACTTGACCGCCGTGCGGCTCAGGCCCAGAGAACGGGCGGCAATTTCGTCTTCTCGCAAAGCTTCCCAGGCCCGGCCGACGGGCATGCGCATCAGGCGACGGATAACCAGTGCCGTAATGACGGCCAGAACAAGTGCAATCAGGTACAGAAAAATCACCTTGTGCTCACCGCTGTAGGCAATGCCGAAGGTTTCGTGGAAGGAGGTGTTGCCTTCTTCCTTGACCCGCCGACCGAACTCCATGCCGAACAGCGTCGGCTCCGGAATGCCGCCGATGCCGTTCGGGCCACCGGTGACGGCGGTCCAGTTGTTCAGCAGGATCCGGATGATTTCGCCAAAGCCCAAGGTGACGATGGCCAGATAGTCACCCCGTAGTCTCAACACCGGAAAGCCAAGCACCAGGCCAAACAAGGCTGCCAGCAGAGCGCCGAGAGGCAAAGCCATCCAGAACGAGATGCCCATGTATTGTGACAGTAGCGCGAAGGTGTAGGCACCGACCGCGTAGAAGGCGACGTAGCCCAGATCCAGCAGACCGGCCAGGCCAACCACCACGTTCAGCCCCAATGCCAGCATCACGTAGATCAGAACCAGTGTCGCCAGATCGACCGAGCCACGGGATACAAAAAATGGCCAGAACAGTGCCAGCACGATGATGCCGGTCAGTACCCAGGACTCCATTTTGACCCGTTTGGCCTGGGGCATGGGTTCGCGGTGGGCGAGAGGGTTCAGCTTGGGCATTTTGCCCAAGGCCGCCATAAGGGTGTCACGGTAAAGTTGAAAGGCGAAGACCACCACCGCCGCGACAAAAATGGCTATCAGGGTGGTGGTATCGGCGCCTTCAAGGCCAACGCGAGTGCCTCGGGCAACCAGGTTGAGGCCCAGGATTGGGTAGGCGACCACCATAGTGACCACTGCGCAGAACAGGGCGTGTTTAAAGTTGTGTGCAATCATCAGATCTTCTCAACCTCCGGTTTGCCCAGCAGTCCGGTGGGTTTGAACAACAGGATCAGAATCAGCAGGCTGAACGCCACCACATCTTTGTATTCGCCGCTCAGGTAGCCAGAGGTCATGCTTTCCGCCACGCCCAGAATCAGGCCACCGAGCATGGCGCCCGGGATGCTGCCAATGCCGCCAAGCACTGCTGCAGTGAATGCCTTGAGACCGGCGATAAAACCAAACAGCGGATCAACCGAGCCGTAATACATGCCCAGCAAAAGTCCCGCCACCGCCGCCAGCGCAGCGCCTATAACAAAGGTCGCGGAGATGATGCGGTTGGTGTCAATGCCGAGCAGATTGGCCATGCCCAGGTCCTGAGAAACCGCCCGGCATGCGCGACCGATTCGGGAGCGGGAAATGAACAGAGAGAGCACGGTCATGCAGATAAGCGTGGTGATAAAGATGGTGATCTGCATGTAGGAGAGTGACAACTGGAAACCCTCGCTGCTGCCAAAGCGGAAGCTGCCGTCAATCAGCGCCGGAAAACCGATGTTGCGGGAACCCTGCGCCAGATGAACATAGTTCTGTAGAAAAATGGACATGCCGATGGCGGAGATCAGCGGGATAAGCCGGTGGCGTCCGCGAACTGGCCTATAGGCAACACGTTCCACGGCCCAGCCCATAGAGCTCGAGACAATCATGGCGCAGAGCAGTGCCACGATCAGTATTAGCGGCAACCAGGCGACCCCCAGGGTGGCCAGTCCGGTAATGGCAATCAGTGCAGTGTAAGCGCCGATCATGTAAATCTCACCATGGGCAAAATTGATCATGCCGATGATGCCGTAAACCATGGTGTAACCGATGGCGATCAGGGCATAGGTGCTCCCGATCGTCAGCCCGTTGATGAGCTGTTGAGAAAAGTAGAGGAGGTCTTGCATCAGTATGGAACTCCAAATGCCCGCTGCCCGCACTCCTCGTACCTTTGCCGGGGTGTCCGGCGGGTAGCAAAGCGGTCAGCAGAAGCCCAGAAAAACACCTTCCCCCGGGTTGCGGTGGGAAGGTGTTCTGATAATTACCGTTTATTAACGATTTTGGCTCAGTTTACTGGAGTTTTGCTGCCATCTGAATGCCATTCGTAGACCACAAACTCGAAGGACTCCATATCCCCGGCCTGGTCAAACTGAACGGTGCCGATCGGCGTTTCGAAGGTGCCGGCGCGCAGTGCTTTGGCGACTTCGAACGGATCTTGTGAGCCGGCCTGCTCAATGCCATCGGCAATCAGTTGGACGGCGGCATAGGAAGTCAATACGAACGGACCGGAGGTGTCTTCACCTTTGGCTTCAAAGGCCGCGACCAGGTCCTGGTTTTCCGGCTTTTCATCAAAGCTGGGTGGCAGGGTGACCAGCAGTCCTTCTGCAGATTCACCGGCAATGGTGTTGATGTCTTTGTTGCCGACGCCTTCAGGCCCCATGAATTTGGACGAAACATCCGCCTGGCGGGCCTGGCGTAGAATCAGCCCCAGCTCCGGGTGGTAGCCTCCGTAATACACGAAATCCACGTTGGCCTGTTTGATTTTGGTGACCAGTGACGAAAAGTCTTTGTCGCCAGCGGTGATGCCTTCAAACATGGCGACTTCAACACCGGCATCACGCAGGGTGTCGCGGACCGCTGTGGCGATACCTTCACCGTACTGCTGTTTGTCGTGAATAACGGCGACCCGGTTCGGATTCTGGCTGACGATGTAGTTACCGGCGACCGGTCCCTGCATGCTGTCCAGACCGATGGTGCGGAACAACAGCTCATATCCGCGCTGAGTGATTTCCGGGCTGGTGGATGCCGGAGTGATCATCAGGATACCTTCGTCTTCATAGATATCAGATGCCGGCTGGGTCGAGCTGGAGCACAGGTGACCCACCACATATTGAACACCTTCGTTGACCAGTCGGTTGGCAACGGTCACGGCCTGCTTGGGATCGCAAACATCGTCTACTTCAACACCCACGAGTTGCTCACCCATAACCCCGCCAGCGGCGTTGATGCGTTCAATGGCCATGCGAGCACCAGAGAACTGCATATCACCATACTGCGCAACGGGGCCGGTCATTGGCCCGGCAATACCAATACGAATCTCAGCAGCGGCCTGACCGGCGGCCATGAGAGCGGCGGAGGCACCTACAGCGAGAGCGAGTTTCTTAACGGACGTTTTCATCATGTTATTCCTGTTCAAATCAGGGTTATTGTTATGTTCTCAGAGAGTTAAACAAACACCACAGTCCGCTGCTTGTCAAGCAGATCAGGCCAGGTGGCTCCGGAACACAAGATTGCTGCTCGTGAACGAGTAAGCAAGCTCTGTGCCGGTCTCTGTGACGTTACGCGTCCGTGCTGTCGTCCTGGTCAATAAAGACGAGACTCCTGAAACTTTCATGTTCGTGCAGTTGCGTGAAACTTGGGTCTACAGAGGCGTCGTCCCGGTAGGCTTCGGAGATTTCCAGCGCTTTCGCCAGCGTGCTGATGGCGTCTTCCCAGCGACCAATCTCAGCGTAGGCGCAGGCCAGCTGGTAAAGGGCATGGCCGTTATCCGGCGCCAGTTTGAGCGCGCGCTGGCACAGGCTGATGGCCCACAGGGGTTCGCGGATCTCCAGCACGGCGTCTGCTTTATAGCTGAGCGCTTCCACATCGTCCGGGCGCAGGTCCAGAATCTGGTCGTAAGCCGTAATCTTGTTCTGGTGGGACGTTTCCTGACTTGCCTTCAACCAGAGCGCGTGCACTTCGTTAGTGCGTTCAATGTCAGCCTGGTTCTGGTGAATAATCTCGGATTTCTGCTGCAATTGTTCTTCGATGAACTTCAGCCGGGTTTCATATTCCACCACCAGTTCGTTAACCCGCTTTTCAGCCAGGCTGGTGAGCTGGTTGCGCATGTCGCGGATGGAATTCCAGCCGATCACCACGAGTATGGAGGTGGCACCGGCAATAAGGTAGAAGAAATAGGTCACTGTGTCGGCGGCGTAAGACATGGTTTTGTCGGCCACGGACAACTCTTTCTCGACCACTTTTTCGATCAGCTCTGCGCGGGTGTCTTGCATCTCCTTGCGAATCGCCTTGGTTTCTTCCAGCAGGTAAAGCTCCACAAAGGGAGTGTACATGGGCTTTTCCTGGGTTCTGATTCTGTTCTCCACGTCTTCAGGGGTCAGCTCTTTATCCGGACCGAGCTGCTGCTGTTGAGCGTGAACGCCGCCGGCCGTGGCAAGGGCAAGAACGAAGGCAAGGTAATACCTGATCATCAACCGTTTCCGTCTTTGGGTGAATGGCAAGGGCGTGACCTTAGCATAGTGTCTGGTAGAAATAATGCTGCATAAACGTAAGTGGCAGTCGCACCAGGACGCTCAAAGCACGTTAGGTAGTACTGCCCACTTGCATTCGCCAGAGCAAAGACCTCTAATAATTAGAGGTATAAGTAAATAGCCATTCTGGAGCGGTCGTGTGAAAAACTATGAACAGGTGCTGGTGGCACTTCGGCGGGTGATCCGGGCAACGGATCTGCATTCCAAGCGATTGAGCAAGCACGCAGGCCTGACCGGGCCGCAGTTGTTAATCATGCGCACCATCAGGGATCTGGGTGAGGTGACGATCGGCACCATCGCCGAAAATGTTAGCCTCAGCCAGGCCACGGTCACCACAATCCTGGACCGGCTGGAACTGCGCAAGCTGGTTTACCGGGTGCGCAGCACCAAAGACAAGCGCAAAGTACACGCTCACCTGACGGAAGACGGCGCAGACCTCTTGGCCCGCGCGCCCAACCCCCTGCAGGAGGACTTTATCGAAAAGTTCCAGAACCTGGCCGAGTGGGAGCAAACCATGATCCTGGCCTCCCTGCAGCGCGTGGCCAACATGATGAACGCCGATGACATCGACGCCTCGCCCCTGCTGACCGTAGGTTCGGTGTTGAAAGACGATGGCTGGAAAGAAAAAGCCTAGCAGGCTGCAAAGGGGTCTGACCCTACGGGTCTGACCCCAACCTTCTGTCAGACCGGGCACCTTAGTTGAGAGATCGGCGAGGCAAAAGAGGGTCAGTCCCCGTTCGGGGACAGACCCTTGAAGACCGACCCCTGAAGACCCTAGTGCACACTAGACCCCTGCTTGGGCTTGTTGCCAAAACACACCTGAAACACATCGCTGTAGTGCTTGGCAAAATTCACCGACAGCCCCTCTTTTAGATACTCCGGCAACTCCTCGTAGTCCCCGCGGTTCGCTTCCGGCAGGATCAGGTTATTGATCTTCTGCCGCCGCGCTGCAATCACTTTTTCCCGAATCCCCCCCACCGGCAACACCTGCCCGGTCAGAGTCAGCTCACCGGTCATTGCCAGATTCTGCTGCGGCGCTTCCTTGCGGGCGATGGAGAGCAGGGCCGTGGCCATGGTTACACCTGCGCTCGGTCCGTCTTTGGGCGTCGCGCCTTCCGGCACATGCAGGTGAACAAACGACTTGTCAAAGAACGTCGGGTCGCCTTTAAAGCGCTTCAAGTTGGAAGACACATAACTGTAGGCAATCTCCGCCGATTCCCGCATCACCTCGCCCAGTTGCCCGGTGAGCTTGAAGCCGCGCTGGCTGGTGTGAATGCGTGAGGCCTCGATACTCAGGGTGGCGCCGCCCATGGCGGTCCAGGCCAGGCCGGTGACCACGCCGGTGCCTTTCAGCGACTTCTCTTTCTTGAACGCCGGCTGCCCCAGATAGCTCACCAGATCAGCCACGCCCACCTTGACCGGTTCATCCGGGTTCTCCAGCAGCTTTACAATGCCCTTGCGGATGATCTTGTGGAGCAGCTTTTCCAGATTCCGTACACCAGCCTCACGAGCATAACCCTCGATCACCTGGCGGATAGCCGCGTCGGTAATGTTCAGTTGTTTCTTCAGGAGCCCGGCCCGTTTCAGCAGTCGCGGCAGCAGGTGATGCTTGGCAATGGCCAGCTTTTCCTCACCGATGTAGCCTGACAGGCGAATTACGTCCATCCGGTCGAGCAGCGGCCGGGGAATGGTATCCAGCTGGTTGGCGGTGCAGATGAACAGGACTTTGGACAGGTCCATGCGCACGTCCAGATAGTGATCGAGAAAGTCTTTGTTCTGCTCCGGATCGAGGGTTTCCAGAAGGGCAGAGGCTGGATCGCCCTGATAAGATGAGCCGATCTTGTCGATCTCATCCAGCATGATCACCGGGTTGGCCACCTTGCTGTCCTTCAATGCCTGCACAAACTTGCCCGGCATGGCACCGATGTAGGTGCGGCGATGGCCCTTGATTTCGGCTTCGTCGCGCATGCCGCCAACGCTGAACCGGTAAAACTCCCGGCCCAGGGCGTCTGCCACGGAATGGCCGATCGAGGTTTTGCCCACGCCCGGTGGGCCCACCAGCAGCAGTATGGAACCACTCACTTCACCCTTGAAGGTGCCTTCGGCCAGAAACTCGATAATGCGGTCTTTCACATCGCCTAAACCATCGTGATCCCGGTCCAGAACCCTGCGGGCTTCAGCCAGATCAAAATGGTCTTCGGAGTGTACGCCCCAGGGTACCTGGGTGATCCAGTCCAGGTAATTTCGGGTAACGCCGTATTCTGGTGAACCTTGCTCCAGCACCTGCAATTTCTGAATTTCATCTTTGAACCGTTCAACCACGGCCGCTGGCGGATTCAAGCTTGGCCATACGCTCTTCAAAGCGCTCCACGTCGGCGGTCTTGTCGTCTTTGGCGATACCCAGCTCCCGCTGGATGACCTTTAATTGCTCACGCAGGAAGAATTCGCGCTGGTGCTTCTGCACCTTCTCGTTCACTTCCTCATTGATCTCGGATTGCAGGCGCGCCACTTCCTGCTCTTTGCGCATCAGCAACAGCACCCGCTCCATGCGTCGAAGCAGCGGCACCGTATCCAGCACATCCTGCAACTCGCGGCCTGGGGCGCTGGTCATGGAGGCGCCAAAATCCGCCAGAGGCGAGCTGTCCTCGGGGCCAAAGCGGGACAGGTACTGCTTAACATCCTCGCCGTAGAGCGGGTTGGTGCGCAGCAGCTCCTTGATGGCGGCGATGATGGCCAGGGTGTAGGCCTTGAGCTCGTCCGCCGGCTCTTCCGGCTCCTCCGGGTATTCCACTTCCACCAGATAGGGCGGCCGGCGGCGCAGCCACTGAACGATCTTGAAGCGCTGCATGCCCTGAGCAATAAACTGAACTTTGCCGCCCTCGCTCTGGGCGTGGTGAACCCGTACCGCACAGCCCATGGGTTCCAGCTCATCGCTGGCGGGAACGCCGGTTTCGGATTCCGGATCTTCCACAAAACAGATGCCCAGCACCTTGTGGTCCGTCTCTGCGACCCGCTTGAGGGTTTCCTGCCAGGGATCTTCATTGACGACTACCGGCTGCACCTGCGCCGGGAAAAACGGCCGGTTGGTTACCGGCAGCAGATACATGCGTCTTGGCATCGACTGCCTGGGCAGTGCCAGGCTCTTGCTGTTCTCGTCTTTGCCAATGTACTCGGTAACGTCTTCTTCAAAATCTTCCAGGGAGTCTTTGCGGTTCTCGTCATTCATACCGTGTTGCTCTCAAGGCGTGGGTGTTTAAAACTCTATGTGACGGCAACTTGCAGCATTTCAAGCTGGGTTGATTTTTAAGTCTTTGACCCAATACCACAGTCATTAAACGTTTTCTTAATCGGGTAAATCTATGACCGCTTCGCCTTATATCTTTGACGCCACCATGGACAACTTTCAGCAGAAGGTGATGGAAGCCTCTGCCACCACGCCGATCCTGGTCGATGTGTGGGCGGAATGGTGCGCGCCCTGCAAGCAGCTGATACCGATACTGGAAAAGCTGGCGGAGGAGTACCAGGGCAACTTTCTGTTGGCCAAAGTGAACGCCGATGAGCAGCAAGAGCTGACGTCTTCACTGGGCGTGCGCAGCCTGCCGACCGTGATTCTGGTAAAGGATGGTCAGGCGGTGGATGGCTTTAACGGCGCCCAACCGGAAAGCGAAATCCGTAAAACTCTGGAAAAGCACATCCAGGTGCCGGCAGAAGACCCTTATGAAAAAGCCCACGCTCTATGGGAAGCCGGCGATGTAGACGGAGCGCTGGCGATCTTCACCGAGATGAATCAGAAAGATCCAGAAAATCTGGACGTCCTGATCGACCTGGCCCAGCTGAAAGCCGAACAGGGTGACCTGGAAACCGCCGAGCAGGTACTGGAAAGCCTGCCTCCGGAAGAAAAGTTGCAACACAAAGCCAAACAACTGGCGGCGCGCATCAAATTTATAAAACAGTCCGGCGAATTGCCCCCGGTGGCAGAACTGGAGGCCAAACTGGAAGCCAATCCGAAAGACCCGGAAGCGTTACACCAACTGGCGCTGCACAGGGTGTTGCAGGAGAACAATGCCGAGGCGATGGATTTGCTGATTCGATTGATGCAGGCCGACGGCACCTATAAGGATGGCGTGGCAAAAACCACGCTGGTGGAACTGTTCGAGAAACTCGGTAATAACAATCCGGATGTGCGCACCTACCGTAGGAAACTGTACACCCTGATGCACTGATGTCGCATCGGACAGCTCAGCGCGAGGCCGGGTGACCCTGTTGTCCGGCCCACTATTTTGATAACCCCACCATGCTCAAGCTCCCGCCACAACCCGACACCTGCGAATTGTGCGAGCGCCCCGTTGCCAAGCTCACTCGTCATCACCTGATCCCCAAACACCTGCATCGCAAGAAGCGTTTCCAGAAGTTATTCGATAAAGAAGAGCTGATCACCCGAACACTGTGGGTATGCCGGCCTTGCCATAACGCCATTCACAAAGCCTGTTCAGAATACGAGTTGGGATTGCACTACAACACGCGAGAGCGCTTGCTGGAACTGGAAGAGTTGCGAACGTTTGTGGGGTGGATTCGGGAGAAGCCGGCAGGGTTTGTGCCGAAGAAGGGGCGATGAACAGGCCCGCCGGAGCGGGCCTGCTGAAAGCTGAGAGCCTTAGTTGCGTGTCATGAAACCTGGTTCAACATCGTCTGGATTGCTCTCTCGCGTCATCACGAACGCGTAACCACCGGCTCGGTCAGCCATTTGCCAGATGTATCCCTTTTCGTCTTGGCCGGAACCAAAGGTTATAATGCCGGCGCCAGTCTCATCGATAGTCCAGTTACATCCACTACCGGAATAATCGCATGATCCGCCATCGCTGATGACGAGGGTTTCGATCTGATTTTCAGTAGGGATGTTGATGGAGTATGTGCCGGTGAAGTTGGCCGGAGTCAGGTCTTTGGTTACTGAAATAGACTCGATCCGGTTTTGATCGTCAGTCAGTTCAACAAGGTTGCCACCAAAGTCATAAACGGTCTCAGACAATACCGCTGTGTAGAGCTTCGTCCTTGCCTTAGCAATGCGAAGTTCTTCAAACTCGCCGTTACCTTCCTCAAGCTTCAGGACGCCTTCGGTGATGCTCCATGTGCCTCTGGTGATGCCTGCAGCATTTCGCTCCCCTGTTTCACGGTTGAAACTATCGTTGTAGATGTCCTCGTACTCGCCGTTTTCGTTGAACCGGAAGATGACAACATAGTTCTTTTCATCTGAGCGGTAGACCAGGGTTTGGCCTTCAAGATCTGTCTCATTGGGCAATGCGTTCAAGATAGGAGCGGTGCTTTTCGCAACCCCAATTCGGGAGAAGCTGCCGTCCTCGCCAAAGTCCAGATAGATTGCGGTTCGGGTAGCCTGACCAGATAGGAAGTAAAGTTCATCGTCGGGTTCGTCTCCGCCCCAGGCGATGGTTGCTGTGCCGGCGCCAAAAGTAAGGGCGTTTGTGGCTGTAAACGCATCCTCACCCTGGAAGTAATCCAGACCTGTATTTTCTTTCAGCGTCATGATGGCGCCGGTCTCATCCGGGTATTGCAGCAGGTAGGTGCCAGCTGCCCGGGTTTCGTTGACGGCGTCATTGAGTTTGTAGAGGTAGGCTGTGCCATCTTCAGGTTCAGCGATTACGCGACTGCCCGCTGCACAGATGCGGAACTCATCCCCATCCTGTTCGCCGTATTCGTTAGTGAAGTCCAGGCTAAGGCGCTGAGTTGTTCGTTCGAATGCCCAGTTACCATCCCAGGTAACCGCACCGATAGACTCGTCATCACCGCTGTTGTATTCGGTGAAGGTGTTGTCGGAATTGAATTGGAACAACAGGGTTTCGTCATCAGCGATCATGCCGATTGTGAGGTCATGAAAGTCACTGACAGCGAGTTGTTCGGCCCCGTCGTCTGAGCAGCTTGTTACATCTGAACCAGAGATGCTTGTCAGTGTTTCATCGAGGTGAGCTTCAGCTTCGTCTGCAGACACAAGCGATGTGCCGGCGTCAGACGCCAGGCCTGTGATCTCGGCTTCGATAGTGTCCAGGTTAGCAGTTTCAGCGATATTTCTTGGGGTAGTCGCCTTGGCCGCTTTGCTTCTGACATCTGCGGAAATAGTAATACCGTTGGTAGGATCACCATCTTCGTCAAGTGTTTGAAGCACGCGGGCAACGTTAATGGCGCCGGCTTCCGATGCGAGATTGCGCGGTGAGACGACGGCGCCACCCTGGGTTGAGCCAAGGGTCAGTTGGCCGATTTTAAAGGTGACCGTTTCGCCGTCCTGATAGATGAACTCGCCGTTGTCGTTGGTCAGGTAGACCTCAGAGCCCTTGTTCGAACGAAGGTACTCGAGTCCTCCGACAGGACTGTCGACAAACTGGCCTGTCAATTCCGCCCCTGCTGGCGGATTTTCACCACCTGGGGGTTGATCGGCGGCGCTGCCGCCAGAAGAAGATCCGCCACCACAAGCAGCCAAACCCGTTGTCAGTCCTGCAGCAATCAAAGCGCGTAGCAAAGTATTTTTTTTGAACATCACTGTTTCCGTTGTCATTAGTTTTTGAGCCCGGCACTGCAATCCAGTGCCGGGGAAACAGGAACATCGGCCGGGGTGATGGCGAGTAGTCTGGATCATCCCTGGGCAACGTTTCCTGTAGCCCGATTACGTATAATTGGGCTACAGGAAACGTTAGGCTGTTAATGGTTTTACAGCAATTTTATAAGTGTAAATTGCTGTAAAATATAATGTTTTGGATTGCTTTATTTTTGACAAGTCAATAGGCAAAAGGGGTATTTGGCTTTACATTAACGCCAGATCTCCTTGAGCAACCCATAGTGGCCGGTTTCGGGGATGATTCGGGTTTTGGCGTTGGGCAGGTAGTTCGCCAACGCCTCCTGATGTGGAAGGTGCACAAGCTGGTCCTGGGTGCCGTGTAGCAGCTGTATGGGTTGATCCAGGTCGGCGACGCCGTTTCCCCAGTCGTGAACCATCAGGGCGGTGTCCCGGGCGAGGGCGGCGGCTGCAGTGGTTGCACCTTGGGATAGTGCGGTTACGGTGCTTTGCTCAAAGTACGGGCGAACGGCGGGCGCTGCCAGGTAGGTCGCATCCGGCTCGCCAGATGACTGCCGCAGAGCCGCTGACATGCCCTTGGCGTCTTCACAAAGTGGGGTCAGTTCGCTTGCCAGTCTGCTTCTGTCTTCCATGGCCGACCGCCATGCGTTCGTGGTCAGTTCAGCGGCATGCATGCAACCTGAGGGCATAAGTGGCACGGCTGGCGTCGCCGCCAGGCGTATTTCGGTAACCCGGGTGCCGAGTACAGCGGCTGTGGTCAGGGCAAATACACCACCACCGGAAAAACCTGACAGGCTGAAATGCCGGAGGCGCAGATGGTCAGCCAGTTCGGCAAGGTCTTCGGTATGTCGTTTAAAGGAATAGTCCTGGCAAATGGTGCTTTTCCCATAGCCGGGTCTGTCGGGAATAATGATACGTAAGCCCTGGTTTGTAAGCTGGTACTCCAGGTGGCTGAGCTCGTGTCGGGAGCCGGGTATGCCATGACAATGAAGCCAGGTGGGGCCAACTCCGATCTCAGCAAAAGTCAGCTGCCGGCCATCCCGGAGAGTAAGGGTTCGTTCAATCATGGGTGGTTCGCAACAGGTGGCTGCAGATCAGGAGTTTGCGTTGGAGGTTTGCCTGACTGTTAACGCCGGTTTTCTGCATGATAGATTTGAGCTGGGTTCTGGCGGTGTGTGGAGAGATTTCCAGCGCGGCACTGGATTCACCAACATCGAGGCCCTGCACCAGCAATGAAACCAGCCGCAGTTCTGCGGGCGTAAGCAGATAGAGGGTCTTGAGATGTCTCTGGTTGACGGGGTTCGGCTGGTTTGGGTCCAGCAGGAAGCACAGGATGCCGGTGCCATTTGAGCGGGTAGCGTGATAGTGGGAACTTGGGGCTGGGGTTGCCAGAGTCATTAGCAGAGAGGCCCCGGTTGCCCCCAGCCGAACCGTTTCAGAGCTGGCCTTTCGCTCAACAAGGCTCTTTGCCAGCTTCCGTATCGCTTGTGCGGACTGTGGGGCATTAACGGTAAGATGATTACCTCGAAGTTCGAGCCTAAAACTTCGGGAGGCAAAGACCTCCTCGGCGGTCTTGTTCATCCACTGAATGTTGAGTTTTGCGTCCATGTACCAGGCACCGAAGGCGAGGTGGTCCATCGCGGCCCGTGATTGCTCCAGCGCCTGGTTAAGATCTCCGAAAAGTCTGGACAATCTGGCTACCCGCCGGAAATGCGGGCTGAACTGTTCCAGTAATGCCGCTTCTGCCGCTGAATAGGGCCCCTTCCTGTGCGGGCGATGAATACCGATATGTAGCCCCTGACCGTCATGCCGGTCGAATTGGGTACCCATGGCGTAAAAGTTGCCGTTTGGCCGGAACACGAACTGATAGTGGTGCGATGCGCTGAAGTGTTGGTCGCTGATGATCTGGTCAGAGGTGAGCACCTTGCCCAGATCTGCGCTGGCCAGTGCATCCCGGAAAGGATCTCGGTCTACGGCCTGGTTTTCATAGTACTGATTGGTTGCCTGGTGGAACCCCGTGGTGTGGGATTGGTACACCAGTGGATCATGCAGGTCGGTCAGCCGGAGCGTTGCAGTTTCGGAACCAAACACCCCGGCCAGGCGGCTCAAAAACTGAGGCCACTGTCCCTGAGTGGTTGTTTGTTCATAGAGCTCGTCCAACAGTTGTGGGGCTGTTGTCCATAGGTGTCGCAAAACGCAGCTCCTGTTGTTTTTTTGTACATATCAGGTTTGGAGTTAAGCACAGGGCGGGAGCGTTAGCCAGTTCACAGGGTAACCCTGTCGATGGGTGCGGCATAATGGGCCCGGCGTAGCGGGGGCCGAAGGGGTAGTTGCAGTTTGTGCAGATCAGGGTGCAGATTCTGACAGGTGGTTCAACAGAGCTATAAAGCTGGGTGCCGTACAGAGAGCTCGGCACCCAGGGCTTGAGTCACTCTTCTTCGATCAAAATGCCGACCGACAGTGCGGCCTCGGTGCTGAAGAGGCGGTAGGTTCCGAAGTCGGGATCGGTCTGGGTATCCTCCAGTTCCGTCTCGTTCTCGATCATTGCAGTTATAGTGTTGGCGCCTTTCGAAACCTGGAAATCAAGGCTAAAGCCATCCGGGAAGGTTGCGGTTACGGTGCTGCCAGTCTGCGTCCAGGTTGCGGTTTCTGAGAAGGTGCCGTTTTCAACCAGGCCAATGTCACTGGCAGGGTTCACGAACATCTCCACTTCACGTTCGCTGATGGTTACACCTACGCTCCTGTCGGCGTTGAAGGCGAGAGTGCCATTCACGGTAAGAATGCCCAGCCTGACAAAACCAGCAGCCCTGGGGCTGGTGGTTCCGCCTGGCTCACTGTCGATGGATCCGTAGGTTTCAGCAGCGTTGATGAACGAAATTTCCTTGTAGTTGTAAGTCTTCCCTGAAATATCATAGCTCTCCAGAGCATCCAGGCGTGCGCTGTTCTGGTTGATGGTGCCGATCAGCGCGTCAAAGTTGGCGTTGATGGCGGCGGCTGTTGCCGCCTCACCAGAAATCGCGGGTGTGTAACCGGTGACTTCGGCCATAGCTGCCGTGCTGACCATGGCTGCGGTGAGGCCTGCGATAATGAATTTTTTCATGGTTAATTCCTCGTATTTCTTGATGTTCTGTCAAATGTTTGCCAATGGCCTCACTGCCAGCTGGCTTCATCCCAGTTAAACGCATCCCACTCAGCCGTGGGGAGGTCGCTCTCGATTTCGGTGAAGGTTGCGTTGATCTCACAATTGGTGGTAATTGCCGCGGTCAGGTAGCGATTGCCAGTGAGGCTGCCACCACAACCCGTGACCGTGTCGATCTGATAGTCGCTGTCTGGGGTGACCGTAAATTCCTTTGCCTCGCCCGCGAGCGCCGTGACCGAACCCGGGCTGATGGAGCCGTTGGCGCCCGCTGTGGCGGTCACCGTGTAGAGTGTTCGGAACTCCGCCGTGACGTTACAGTTGCTGTCCAGCGGGGCAGTAGTGTAGACGTTGCCACTGAGCGCTCCATTACAGCCGTTGGCGTCCGCAAGGGCGGCGCCCTCTTCGGCATTCAGCTGGAAGGAAACCGAGTCACCGAATGTGCCCTCAGCGCTGGCCGGAGTGGCGCTGCCGGGGCCGGAGACCGAGACCGTGGCGGTATACAGCACCGGGGTGTAAGTCACGTTCAGCTCGCAGTCGGCACTGACCCTGTCAATGGTAAATAGATCGTCATTGAGCGTGCCTGGGCAGACATCACCATCGCTGGTGCTTACATCGCTGATAGCAAAGCCCTGCGCTGGAATCAGCGTTACTTCGAGTTTCTCTCCAAAATCCACTAAGACAGGGGTGTCTGGATCGGTTGTGCCGTTACCGGTGATGTTGATGGCGACGGTCTGCTGCTGCAGCTCAAATACCGGGGTAACGGTACAGTCGCCGGTGACCGCTCCGGTGGTGTAGGTGGCGCCAATGAGTGAGCCGCCACAGCCGGTGGCTGACACCAGGTCGTAACCGGTTTCGGCATTGAACTCCATGGATGCGGTCTGATTGAAAGCAACGGTCTGGCTTTGTGGATTCGTGGTGCCACCGGTCACTTCAACAGCTGATACGGTGTAGTTGGCCGTTTCGAAGGCGACGCTCAGGGTGCAGGCCGCCGCGAGCGGATCCGTGGTGAATGTCAGGTCGGTAAGCGAACCCGGGCAGCCCTGTGGGGTGCCGACGAGATTCTGTCCCGTGGCCGGCAGGATGTCGAAGGTCACGGCCGCCCCTGAAAAGACCGATACCGATTCAGGTGTTACCGTTCCAGAGCCTGCGGTGACTGAGCTGGACACCGAGAAGGTGGTGATGTCATCGAAATCCCCGTTCTCCGGGTCAGCGGTGTAGGTGTTGATGGCATCTGTCAGATTGGTCGCGTTCAGTGAGGGCAGCGTTTCTCCGGAATCACCAATAGCAACCGGTTGACCGTCAGCTTCACCATCAAGCTCGCCGTCGCTTGCATCCGTCACCAGTGCCAGTGCCGCGTCCAGCGGGTCTGCACTCGGGGTCTGGTTATTGGTCAGGGTCGACAGGCCGCCAAGGAGCGCGGCGTACTGGCGTGACTCGGTATCACTTCCTCTGGGGTTAGGGATCACGGTCAGGGGGTCAAAGCTTGCGCCGAGAGACGATTGCAGAGTACGGCGGCCGCTGTCTACGCCCTCGCTGACAGACGAGCCCGGGTTACTGGAGAGGTAACGGCGTGCGGCCCTTACGACGACTTCAGATGCAGGGCTTATGGATGACGTCGTCGCGCCGTCCGCCAGGAATGAGCTGAGGCTTCGCTCACCCACATCGACACTGCCTCCAGTGGCTTCATCCGTGTAGCTGCCGCCGGTTGCGACCACCAGCAGGGGGCGGGCTATATTGTCCGGAACTTCCACCGACCAGTCTCCATTGCCGCCTGTTACAATCGGACCGGCGACTGGCTCACCGCTGGCCTGCCCGGATTCATCCATGACAAAGACGTTAACGGTTGCTCCCGCGACCGGCCCTTTGGTAACTGCCCCGCTGACATTGGATGTTGCGGGGCCCTCCGGGGCTCGGGAGGAAGAGCTGTCGCTGCATCCGTACAGCGCAACCGTCAACGCCAGAAGCGTTAGTTTTACCTTCATCGGAATGTCCTTCAGGGTTAAAATTGGTGCTAATGCTATCGTGTCGGATTTGCAGTCATTGCATTAAGAAGCTAAATAATCCGTAACGTGTAGGCATACCCCATCTGAGGTAAGTCGGCGGCGCTGACGCTCCGGTGATTGCTATGTTGGTTAATCGGGGAGGGGGGGTAGTCGTATCTATATTGTTGATTTTGTTCTATTGAGGCGCTTTCTTTTGGAAATTACTGCATTCTCAACTTTTATGTAAAGAAATGTAAAAGACGCTGCAGTCGCAGCGTCTTTCGAGTGTAGCCGGCCCGGGGCAGCCGGAGCTGCACCTATGAGCGCCTACTGACCGGTCAGCCATTCCCTCGCCGCATGTCTTCATACTCATCCTCAAAGAAGAACTTCTCTTCTCCGAAGGCGGGTTCCAGCTCATGCAGCCAGGTGGCGGTTTCGCTGTACTTGGCGAAGAACGGGCGCTGCACCCAGTCCGGGTTGCGGCCTTGCAGGAAGCGCAAGACGAACACTTTCTCGCCCTGGATTTCGGCAATGCCCTGTACTTCCACCTTGCCGGGGCCGGCGCTCATGCTGGGGCCTCGAGCGGTGCGGGCCAGGCCGCTGACCTTTTTCATGGCTTCACGGTAGATTCGGAAAGCCTCTGCCAGGGGCACTTCAAAGTAGTTCTTGGCGCCGGTGTCCCGCTCTACAAACATGTAGTAGGGGATGATGCCGAGCTGTACTTCTTTCTTCCACAGCTTGGCCCAGTCGTCGGCGTTGTCATTCACATGCTTGATCAGTGGGCCTTGGGCGCGGATTTCAGCACCGGTTGCGCGAATGCGACGAATGGCTTCTTCCGCAATGTCGGTGGTGATTTCCTGCCAGTGGTTGTAGTGCGCCATGATGGCCACATGTTTGCCGGCATCAACCAGCTTGGCGAACAGTTCAATCAGCTCGTCCGCGTCTTTGTCGGTGACAAAACGGTAGGGCCAGAAGGTCAGGGCCTTGGTGCCGATGCGGATGGTCTGGATGTGATCAAACTCCGGCTGCAGCAGCGGCTCCAGGTACTGAACCAGGTTCTTGGTCTTCATCACCATGGGGTCGCCACCGGTCACCAGCAGGTCGGTCACTTCGGTGTGTTCCTGCAGATACCCGTGCAGCTTCTCGGCTTCGGTGCTGGACATCTTGAGGTCTTTGTCGCCGACAAACTGTGCCCAGCGGAAGCAGAAGGTGCAATAGGAGTGGCAGGTCTGGCCCTGGGCCGGGAAGAACAGCACGGTCTCGCGATACTTGTGCTGCACGCCATCCAGCACTTCGCCGTCCAGCTCCGGCATGTTCATTTCCATCTGGCCGGCCGGGTGCGGGTTCAGTTCGTCCCGGATGATCTTGGCGGCGGCCTGGATGTCTTTCTTGTCTGCACCGTCGCGATGCAGCTTCGCCATCTGCTCGTAATGTTCGTCCTTGAGCATGCCCTTCTGAGGGAACACCAGCTGATAGATGGGATCGTTCGGTACCTTGTCCCAGTTGATCAGTTCATTGATCACATACTCGTTGACCCGGAACGGCAGCACGCTGGCCACCACTTTCATTTCAAACAGAGTCGCTTCGGGGAGGCTCTGGATGGCTTCTATTTTGTCGAGCTGGCGGTCAGTAAAAACCTTGAACCGGCGTTCTTCGAATTCCTGCACCGGAATGCGGTTCGGAAAGGTGACGATGGAGTTCATAGATCGCCCTCTATTGGGTGCCAAAAATACAAGGAGGGTGCTGTCCCTGCCTTACTGGTTAAAAAACGGGCAGCAAGTATACATAAATCGAAATTCATTTTCAGGTCTAATTAATAGTTGATGCCTGCAGGATGTACTTGTAGCTAAAAAGTCGCGTAAAAGTCGTGATCTATCGCTAAAAGTACTTATGATCGCTCAAATAAAGCTATTAAAATTGTTTAGCTGTGCAAAGTGTTTGTAGTCTGGTGGGGTGCAGACATTGGTCGGAGTCTGATTGTTTTCATGAGGGTAAATTGCCATTATTACGTAACTAAAGGTACATAAAGCCAGGTTTGCAACATTCAAACGCCTGTTTGTTTGTGTTTTTAGGTGTTTTTGTAGTAAAAATACGAAAGTTTCGTAAGAAGTACGATTTCATCTGACGTCAAATGAAAGTTTTGGGTCGGTTTGGGGTCAAAAGCTCTGTAGCTGGCCGGTTCCCGGGCAGGAAAAATACGAAAGCTGTTCTATGCTTTGGGAACACTAACTAATTAGTTCCAATCAGCGTTTTACCGGCTGATGTATTCACAATAAAACTGCAGCTTAACGCAGCTTTTTGCTATTGCACCGTGAGTGGCTGCTGATCGTGGCCCACGCTGCATCTTTAGATGCCAAGGGGGAGGAATTGATGTACCAGGACGATGATCCCATTGAAACCAGTGAATGGCTTGATGCGCTGGAATCTCTGATCGAGAACGAAGGCGTAGACCGGGCCAAATTCATTCTGGAGAGGTTGTCTGAGCGAGCGAGCAGGGACGGTACCGAACTCCCTTACGCGATTACCACACCGTTCCGGAACACCATACCTGTTGCCCAGCAGGCACCCATGCCTGGTGATCTGTTTATGGAGCGTCGAATTCGCTCGCTGATTCGCTGGAACGCCATGGCAATGGTCATGCGTGCCAACCAGCGCCCGGGTGACTTGGGTGGTCATGTGTCCTCCTTCTCTTCTGCAGCCACCCTTTATGATGTTGGCTTCAACTACTTCTTCCATGGCGGGGATGAAAAGCGCGAATCCGATCTGGTGTATTTTCAGGGCCACTCATCGCCCGGCATCTATGCGCGCTCCTTCCTTGAAGGGCGGTTCGAAGAAGCCGACCTCGACAAGTATCGTGAGGAAGTGGACGGCACCGGCCTGTCTTCCTACCCACACCCCTGGCTGATGCCCGATTACTGGCAGTTCCCGACGGTGTCCATGGGCCTGGGCCCGATTCAGGCCATTTATCAGGCCCATGTTATGAAGTACCTGGACAGCCGGGAACTCATCGAAATGGGCGATCGCAAAGTCTGGTGCTTTGTCGGTGATGGCGAGTGTGACGAGCCTGAAACCCTGGGCTCCATCTCCATGGCTGGCCGCGAAAACCTGAGCAACCTGGTCTTTGTGGTCAACTGCAACCTGCAGCGGCTGGATGGTCCGGTGCGGGGTAATGGCAAGATTATCCAGGAGTTGGAAGGCGTCTTCCGTGGTGCGGGCTGGAATGTGACCAAAGTGATTTGGGGGCGTCACTGGGACCCGCTGTTCGAGAACGACAAAGACGGCAAAATGCAGCGGGCCATGGACGAAGTCTGCGACGGCGAGTTGCAGAACTACAAGAGCAACGGCCCGGCCTACACCCGCAAGCACTTCTTCAGCAAGTACCCGGAGATGGCCAAGTTGGTTGAAAGTCTCTCGGATGAAGACATCAACAAACTTAACCGCGGTGGTCACGATCCCTACAAGATCTACGCCGCCTACCACCACGCCATCAATAAAAACGGTGGCCGGCCGACCGTGATTCTGGCCCACACCATCAAGGGCTACGGCTTTGGTGAAGCAGGTGAAGCCCAGAACACCGCTCACTCCCTTAAGAAGCTGGACATCGAGCAACTGAAGTCATTCCGTGACCGCTTTGCGGTGCCCTTGAAAGACGACGAGCTCAAAGACGTTCCCTACTACCGGCCAGCGCCGGACAGCCCGGAAATCGTCTACATGAAGAAGCGTCGTCAGGAACTGGGTGGTTTCTATCCCAAGCGCCGCAAAGACAGTCAGCCGCTGCAGATTCCGGATCTGGATATCTTCAAAGCGGTGCTGGAGGGCTCCGGTGATCGGAAGATCTCTACCACCATGGCGTTTGTCCGCATCCTGACCGCACTCACCAAAGACAAAAGGATTGGTAAGCGCGTGGTGCCGATCGTGCCGGACGAAGCCCGTACCTTTGGTATGGAAGGCATGTTCCGCCAGTTGGGTATTTACACCGCCGAAGGGCAGAAGTACGTCCCGGAAGACCGTGATCAGATCATGTACTACCGGGAAGATAAAAAAGGCCAGATCCTTGAAGAAGGCATCAACGAGGCCGGCTCCATGGCGGCCTGGATGGCCGCGGCAACGTCCTACAGCACCAACAACTTCCCGCTGATTCCGTTCTACATTTTCTACTCCATGTTCGGCTTCCAGCGTGTTGGCGACCTGGCCTGGGCCTCTGGTGACATCCAGGCGCGGGGCTTCCTGATCGGAGGCACTGCCGGTCGCACCACCCTGAATGGCGAAGGGCTGCAGCACCAGGATGGTCACAGTCACGTGCTGGCCAACACCATCCCGAACTGCAAAGCCTACGATCCGGCTTACGGTTACGAAATGGCCGTGGTGCTTCGTCATGGCATGAAGGAGATGTTCGAAGACAACCAGAACGTCTTCTACTACCTGACTATCGAGAACGAAAACTACGAACAGCCGGCGATGCCGAAGGGTTGCGAAGACGGCATCATCAAAGGCATGTACAAGTACGAGTCGGTCGAAGCCAAAGGTGGCAAGAAAGCTTCACGGGTTCAGTTGCTTGGTGCCGGTGCCATCCTCAATGAGGTGCGTGCCGCAGCCCAGATGTTGAAAGACGACTGGGGTGTGGCTTCCGATGTGTGGAGCGTGACCAGCTTTAACGAGTTGGCCCGTGAAGGTCAGCACATTGAGCGCTGGAACCGCCTGCACCCGGACGACAAACCCAAGAAGGCTTACGTTACCCAGTGCCTGGAGAAGCAGGCCGGGCCGGTGGTGTCTTCCACTGACTACATCAAGCTGCACTCCGAGCAGCTCAGGGCGTTCATTCCCAAAACCTACCTGACCCTGGGTACCGACGGCTTCGGCCGCAGTGACACCCGGGAAAAGCTGCGCAGCTTCTTTGAAGTGGACCGTTACCACGTGGCGGTCAGCGCGCTGTCTGCCCTGGCGCAGGATGGTGAAGTGAAGAACGATGTGGTTCTTGAAGCGATGCGCAAGTACGGAATCGATCGCAATAAAACGAACCCGGTGCTGAGCTAAGGAGACCGCAATGAGTGAACAGGAAATAAAGGTTCCGGATCTCGGCGGTGCGGACGAAGTCGAGGTTATCGAAATCACCGTCAGCGTCGGGGACTCTGTTGAGGCAGAAGATTCGATACTGACCGTGGAGTCAGACAAGGCCTCAGTAGAATTGCCGGCGCCGGCGGCGGGCAAGATCACCAAAATCACCGTAAAGGTGGGTGACAAGGTCAAGGAAGGTGATGTGATCGGCGTGATGTCAGCCAGCGATGACACTGACAGCGCAGACGATAGCGATGCTGGTGATGAGTCATCGGATGACAAGGCTCCCGAGCAACCGGAAGCCAAATCCGAAGACAGCAAGCCGGCGCCGAAGAAGAAATCCGGTGGCTCCCGTACCGAGCTGGTCAAGGTGCCGTCGCTGGATGGCTTTGACGACGTGCCGGTGATTGAAATCAACGTGGCCGAAGGCGACACCATTGGCGTGGACGATCCGCTGGTCACCGTGGAGTCAGACAAAGCCACCATGGAGATCCCGTCTCCGTTTGCCGGCAAGATCAGCAAGATCCTGGTGAAAGAGGGCGACAAGCTCTCGGAAGGCAAAGACCTGCTGGAAATGACGGTCGAAGAAGAGGGCGATGCAGACGACGAATCCGCGGATTCTGACGACAAGTCAGAAAGCAAAAGCCAGGATCGTCAGCCTGAGCAAAAGACGGATAAGCAAGAGTCTGCGCCTGAGCCACAGGGCTCCACCTACGAACCCCCATCACCGGGCACCAAGGTTCACGCCGGCCCTGCCGTGCGTAAGCTGGCCAGGGAATTGGGTGCCGATCTGGCACGTGTAAAAGGCTCAGGCCCGAAAAGCCGCATCATCAAGGACGACGTGCACGCTTATGTGAAGAGCCAGTTGCAGCAATCCCAGCAGGGTGGCTCCGTAGGCACTGGCTCCGGCATTCCGGGTGTGAAATTGCCAGACTTCAGTCAGTTCGGTGATGTTGAGCGTGAGGCCATGTCGCGCATGATGTTCGCCACGGCGAATAACATGCAGCGCAGCTGGCTGAACGTGCCACATGTCACCCAGTTTGACGACGCCGACATCACCGAGATGGAAGCTTTCCGTAAGGGCCAGAAAGCCGCAGGCGAGAAACGGGGTGTGAAAATGACACCGCTGCCGTTCCTGCTCAAGGCCTGCGCGGCTGCCCTGGCGGAACTGCCTCAGTTCAACGTGGCGCTGGATATGGACCGCAAGGAAGTGGTGCGCAAAAAGTACATCCACATCGGCATTGCGGTCGACACGCCCAATGGATTGATGGTGCCGGTGATCCGGGACGTCGACCAGAAAGGCCTGTGGGAACTGGCGGCCGAAAGCGCCGAGCTGGCCCAGAAGGCGAGGGACAAGCAGCTGAAGCCGGCAGAAATGCAGGGCGCCTGTTTTACCATCACCAGCCTGGGTGGCATCGGTGGCACCGCGTTCACGCCGATCGTGAACACGCCGGAAGTGGCGATTCTGGGTGTCTCCAAAGCCGCAATGAAGCCAGTGTGGGATGGCAAGGAGTTCCAGCCACGGCTGATGCTGCCGCTGTCGCTGTCTTACGACCACAGGGCGGTGAATGGGGCGGATGCTGCCCGATTTACCAACCTGCTGACGCAGCTGCTGGGGGATATTCGTACTCTGCTGCTGTAGAAATTGCCGAATCCGCTCCCAACCGCCTGGCGGTGGGAGCGTTGAAGGTCAGATCACTGTCTCGGCGGCCAATGCTATGGCCGTTGAACAGTTCCACCATCAGCCTCATGGAAGTAACAACAACCATTCGAGGCCACCTATGATTCCCGCTGAACGTCTCTCCCAGCCCTTCAAGCTCCCGAACGGCTCTACCTTGCCCAACCGTTTTGCCAAGTCCGCCATGAGCGAGACCCTGGGTACCATTGATAATCACCCAACCAAAGAATTGGTCACCTTGTACCGCGCCTGGGCCGAGGGAGGCGCCGGCCTGTCGATTACCGGCAATGTGATGATTGATCGCCGGCACACCGGGGAGCCGCAGAATGTGGTGGTGGAAGACGAATCCGACCTGGAATTGCTGTCGGCCTGGGCGCAGGCCGGGCAGGTGGCGGGCCGGCAAATCTGGGTGCAGTTGAATCATCCTGGCAAGCAGAGCCCGAAGATCCTGAACCGCGATCCGGTGTCGCCCAGCGCAATTCCGTTCAAGAAGGAACTGCGGGGCATGTTTGCAACGCCCAGGGCGCTCACCGGGCCGGAGATTGAAGACATCATCCAGCGCTTTGCCCGCAGTGCGGTGGTGGTGCAAAAAGCCGGTTTTGACGGTGTGCAGATTCATGGAGCCCATGGTTATCTGGTCAGTCAGTTCCTGTCGCCCCATCACAATCAGCGTACCGATGAGTGGGGAGGCTCTGCTGCCAACCGCCGGCGATTTGTGCTGGCAGTGTACCGGGCTATTCGGGAAGCCTGTGGCGAGAGCTTCAATATCGGAATCAAACTGAACTCGGCGGATTTTCAGCGGGGTGGCTTTACCGAGGAAGAGTCACTGGCGGTGATTGAGGCTTTGGTGGCTGAAGGAATAGACCTGATCGAAATCTCCGGCGGCAATTACGAAAACCCCGCCATGGCCAGAGGTGCCGAAAACGGTGAGGTAAAGGCCAGTACCCAGGCACGGGAAGCCTACTTTTTAGCGTTCGCAGAAAAGGTTCGCCAGCTGACTGAGGTGCCACTGATGGTGACGGGCGGATTCCGTACCGAAAGCGGCATGGCGGACGCGGTAGCCAGCGGCGCTACGGATCTTGTCGGCCTGGCCCGTCCTTTAGTGGTAGAGCCGGATTTGCCGAACCGGATCATGAAGGGCGAGCCGGTGACCAGCGCGGTCCGGCCGATTAAAACAGGAATTCGGCTGATTGACGACATGGCGCTGATGGAAGTGAGTTGGTACACCCGCCAGATCGCCCGAATCGCCAGGGGCAAGTCTCCCAGGCAGCATGATCGTGGGCTGTTGTCGTTGATAGAAGTGATTGGCGTGATGACCACGAGAGGTGTTCGCACCCGATTGCGGGCGGGGTAGGTGTTAAGCCAAGGCCGGGCCTGAACGCTCCGGCCTTGGCTGCTGATCAGTTGGCGAAGTACATCCAGTCGAAGTAGTTGTGCAGGTCTTGCATGGCAAGTTGTTCAAAGGGCTGGGTCAGTTCAAACAGAAGGTTTTCGCTTTTGGCCTTTTTCATCGTGTCACCTCATCGGGTTGCAACAGAGTAAACCTGGCGGCAAGTCCGCTGGCTGCTTGGCAATAAGCTTTGCACTAAGGACTAAGCATGAGCTATGCCAACGATGTAGTGAGTTCTTGTCTGCTGAAAAATAAAGGATTTTTCGGAGCGGCGTGCGGGGCAGGTAAAACCCATGATTCAGTATGGTGCAGTTTGCACTGACCTGGAACGAAAAACCCCGGCCGAAGCCGGGGTAATCCTGAGTTAACTTCTAACCGGAAGGTTTAGAAGCTGTACTGAGCCAGGAACATCAGCCGGTTTGCATCGCCGTCGTTTCCGCCCTGGGTTTCGGTTTCAAGATAGGCGTACTCCACACCCATGTTGACCTTCTCAACCGGGCTCCACTGATAGTTCAGGAAGACCATGGTGTTGGTGTCAGTAGCCGTGGACGCTGCCTGTCCAGCATCTACTGCGTCGTCAAGATCAACGGATGCCGTGCCGTAGCCGAGGTTGACGGAGCGACCGCCGCCAAGATTCATGCTGGCGCCCAATGCAGCACCCCAGGCCTCGTTGGTCTCAACATCAGTACCGTCGAGATAGCCATCATCTTGCCCGAAGTTGCCGCCAGCACGCCAAACGTATGCGCCCGCGCCATCGCCGTAGTTAACAGCGCCCTGGACCGAAATCATATCGGTCACGGCAAACTTCGCTGCCAGGAACGCGGCATAACCGATCGACGAATCATCATCCGATCCATTGTCAAAGGTCAGTTGCTTGGCCATGACTGCTGCAGAATAGGAGAGACCGCCCTGGGAATCTTCGAGTCTTGCGGTGAAGGCCGGTGTGCCATCTCTGACATCATCATCTGCGGCACCTGAAATCGAGTTGGCAGGCTCTTCAATTGAGAAAGACAGAGCGCCAGTAGTGTAGCGAACCTGAACGGCTCGGCCCTGGGTACCTGCGAGGCCGGGAACACCATCAAAATCCAGACTTGAGGTATTGCCAACAAAGCTGTTGTAGTTGGACCAGTTCTGACCAATCAGTACGCCGTTATACTCACCGTAGGCAAGGCGCAGGCGCGGCGTGAGTGAGTCGTCACGGTCAAAGTCGTACTCGACAACGGCTTTCATGCCACTTGGGGCAACGACGGAGAGGCCAACGCGGCTGGTGTTGGCGTCCATACCGAAGTGGCCATCGCTGGTGTTGCTTCCACCTGAGATGTTGGAAAAGTTGGCTGATTGACCGCCAGACGCGAGGTCTTCGTCAATATCATAGGAAGCTGCAACACGCGCAAAACCGTAAAGGTTTGTCTTGTACTCGCCGGTATTCAGCTCAACCGCACTGACTTGCCCGGCAATGCCCAACGCAGCCATCGCCGCCGTCGCACGGATTGCCATTCGTAATTTGTTACTTTGCATTGTTGTTGTCTCCACACGTTTATTGTTGTCGGACCCGAATTCAAGGTAGTTACGAATTGATGACATTTCAAACATAATTGGTGGATATTTAGACGAATGTCTATAGCGGCTGAGGGCGGCCCCTGTCGCATCCAGCTTTGATTTTCGGTCGTAAAGGACGGGATGACTCAAATACCAACAGCGCTTCAGAACGAGACATTTGCTTTCCTTGATATCGAGACCACTGGCGGTAACCCGCAGCGGGACAGGATTACCGAGATTGGCATCCGGTTCTGGCGGGCCGGTGAGCTCGTCGGGGAATGGCAAACCCTGCTCAATCCGGAAGCCCGGATTTCCGGCTTTATCGAGCGGCTGACGGGCATATCCAATGCCATGGTGGCCGATGCGCCTCTGTTTGCGGATATTGCGGGAGAGCTTGAGCAGCAACTGGACGGTGCGATTTTTGTCGCCCACAACGCCCGCTTTGATTACGGCTTTATCAAAGCCGAATTCCGCCGGCTGGAGCGAGCCTTCACAGCGCGGGTGTTGTGCACGGTCCGGCTGTCTCGGGCGCTATACCCGGACGAAGCCCGGCACAACATGGATGCCCTGATCGCCCGGCACCATCTGCCGCAGGTTGAACGGCACCGGGCCATGGGCGATGTGGCGGCCATGCTGGCGTTTTTTGAGCATGCGCGGCGTGAACACGGTGATGATGTTTTGAATGAGGCCGTTCACCGACTGCTGCAACGCCAGAGCACACCTTCCAATGTACCGGCTGAGATCTTTGCGGAGCTGCCCCCGTCGCCGGGTGTGTATCGCTTTTACGGCGATAACGATGTGCTGCTGTACGTGGGCAAGAGCACCAATATTGCCCAGCGGGTGGCGTCGCACTTTTCTGGTGATCACCAGTCCAGCCGCGGCTTGCGCATGTCCGAAAGCCTGCGCCGGGTGGAGTGCACTCAAACTGCGGGTGAGCTTGGAGCGCTGCTGCTGGAGCTCAAACAGATCAAATCCCTTAGCCCGCTTTACAATCGACGATCACGGGCGGCCAAGAGTTTGTCCAGTATTGCCTTGCGCACTAACAGTGATGGTTACCTGCAGGCAGAACTTGTGCGCTCCATTGCGCCGGACCGGCTGGGTGATTACTTCGGTTTATTCCGCAGCAAGCGGGATGCGCAAACGGCGATCCGCGGCATTGCTGCGAAAAACGATCTGTGCGGCAAGTTGCTGGGCCTGGAACCGCCAAGTGCCGGCCCTTGTTTTCAGCGCAGCCTGGGTCGTTGCAAAGGCGCCTGCGACGGTGCAGAAGACACCACCCGCTACAACCTGCGGATGCAAATTGCCTTCCACGCCCTGCGCCTGAAAACCTGGCCCTGGCCAGGCCCGGTCGGGTTGGTGGAAGAAAATCCGGACACTGGCCGCACCGACATCCTGGTGATCTGCAACTGGATACACATCGCCACCGTGCACAGTGAGCAGGAACTGGAAAACTATGAGCCAGGCCAGGAGCCAGTCACTTTCGATCTCGACTCCTACAAACTGCTGGTCAAAGCCCTGTTGGGCCGTGACCGAAAGCCGCATCGAATTATCGAACTACCACCTTTGACTCAACCGGCTGTTCTTATGCCCTGAGTGGCGTATTATGGGGCATTCACCCCGTCACTTAGCAATGAGTCACTGAGAGAGATCCATGAACAGAGAACCTGTCTCCCGCGAACTGTTTGATGAAGTAATGGTGCCCAACTACGCCCCCGGTAACATCATCCCGGTGCGAGGTGAGGGCTCCCGCGTGTGGGATCAGGAGGGCCGGGAGTTTGTTGACCTGCAAGGTGGCATAGCCGTCACCAGCCTCGGCCATTGCCACCCAGGCCTGGTGGGCGTATTGCAGGAACAGTCCGAAAAAATCTGGCACCTGTCTAACGTCATGACCAACGAGCCCGCCCTGCGCCTCGCCAAAACCTTGTGTGACCAGACCTTCGCTGACCGCGTGTTCTTCGCCAACTCCGGCGCTGAAGCCAACGAAGCCGCCTTCAAACTGGTCCGCCGTTACGCCTGGGAACATTACGGCCCGGAGAAGCACGAGATTATCTCGTTCACCAACTCCTTCCATGGCCGCACCCTGTTCACCGTCAGCGTGGGCGGACAGCCCAAATACCTGGAAGGCTTCGAGCCTGCCCCGGGCGGCATCCACCATGCCGAGTTCAACAACCTGGATTCGGTAAAGGCATTAATCTCCAAAGAAAAAACCTGCGCCGTGGTGGTTGAACCCATCCAGGGCGAAGGCGGCGTCATGCCCGCAGACCCAGAATTCCTGAAAGGCCTGCGTCAGCTGTGCGACGACAACAACGCCTTGCTGGTCTTTGACGAAGTACAAAGCGGCGTCGGCCGCACCGGCCACCTGTACGCCTATGAAATGTACAACGTGGTGCCCGACATCCTCACCAGCGCCAAAGGCCTGGGCGGCGGCTTCCCGGTAGCCGCCATGCTGACCACCGCCGAAGCCGCTAAAAGCCTGGGCGTCGGCACCCACGGCAGCACCTACGGCGGCAACGCCCTGGCCTGCGCCGTGGCCCAGAAAGTCATCGACACGGTCAGCCAGCCAGACATTCTGAAAGGCGTCAAAGCCCGTTCTGACAAACTGCGCAAAGGCATGATGGACATCGGCGAACGCTACGGCGTGTTTTCCGAAGTGCGCGGTGCTGGTCTACTCTTGGGGTGTGTGCTGACTGAAAAGTGGCAGGGCAAAGCCAAAGATTTCCTCAACGCCGGCCTGGATGAAGGCGTGATGGTGCTGATTGCCGGCGCCAACGTCGTGCGTCTCGCGCCGTCGCTGATCATCCCGGAATCCGATATTGATGATGCGCTTGAGCGGTTTGAAGCGGCGGTTAAAAAGCTGACGGTGCAGTAAGACGGCATAGTAAGTGGAAGGGGGCGAGGCGGGCACTGCTTCCGGGAATCTTGGAGGCCATGGATGGCCGGAACGAAGCGCACAGGGAAGTGCTTGTAGCGGTTCCCGGAAGCAGTGCCCGCCTCGCCACCGGTCGGCAATCTCAACAGTCGCAGTTAGACCCCGGGAGTCATTGCCATGTGGCAAGTAAGACCAGCCAGGCTGGATGATCTACAGCAGATTCTGGAACTGGCCAATGCCCAAAAAGGCAGGTTATCGTCCACCCTGCCCAAAATCGAAGAAACCCTGGCCCGAAAGCTCGAACACTCCCAGGCCAGCTTCGCCAACAAAACCGACGCCAACACCGCGCGCCGCCTGATCTTCGTACTCGAAGACACCGACACCGGCCAACTCGCCGGCACCGCCGGCATAGACACTCGGGCAGGCAACGGCCAACCGTTCTACAACTACCGCCGTGACAACCTCATCCATGCCTCCCACGAACTCAACGTCTCCCGTCGCGTGGAAGTGCTCTATCCAAGCCACGCCCTGACCGACCTCACCCTGCTGTGCGCCTTCACCCTGCAGCCCGAACTGCGCGAAACCTCCGCGTTCGAATTGCTCTCCCGCGCCAGAATGATGTTCATTGCCAGCCATCGGGAATGGTTCACTAACCGCACCGTGGTTGAAATCCAGGGCATACAGCATGAAGACGGCAGCGTCCCGTTTTGGGACAGCCTGGGCCGGCACTTCTTCAACATGGATTTTGAAACCGCCGACCAATATTCCGGCCAGCTCAGCAAAACCTTTATTGCCGAACTGATGCCACCCAACCCGGTTTACGTCACCTTGCTCAGCACAGAAGCACAAGCAGCACTGGGCGAGGCGCACCCGCTGACCCAGGCCAATTACAGCCTGCTGCAACGGGAAGGCTTTCAGCCTGGATGTTATGTCGACATCTTCGACGGCGGGCCAGTGCTGGAAGCCCGCACCGACAGCCTGAAAACCCTCGTGACCAGCCAGTGCAAAACCCTTCACGGCAGCGAAACGCCCGATGGTGAAACCTGCCTGATCAGTGCCGGCGAAGGGGCAGATTTCCGATGCCTGCTGACCCCCGTTGCGGAAACCCTGGCCGACGAAGTCAAAGTGCCCGTGAGCACCTGGCATGCACTCAACCGCAATGCCGGGGACCCGGTAAGGATCTCGCCGCTATGACAACCATCACGCAGGGGAGGGCGTAATATGCTGGTTATCCGCCCGTTGCAGGAAGGCGATCTTGAAGATCTCTACCGAATGGCACAGAACGCGGGGAAAGGTCTGACCACCCTGCCTGCAGATCGGGATTTGCTGCAACGCAAGATCGAACGTACCCGAGACTCGTTCAGCCAGCGGTGCGCGCCAGAAGCCGGCCTTTACCTGTTTGCCCTGGAAGATACCCGCGCCAAACAAACGGTGGGCATCAGCGGAATTGAGGCCCGGGTAGGGCTGGAGGAAGTGTTCTATAACTACCGGCTGAGCGTGACGGTAAACGCCTCTCGGGAGCTGGGAGTGCACGTGCGCACGCCAACGCTGCATTTGTCTAACGACATGACCGACCATACTGAAATTTGCTCGCTACTGTTGTCGGACGATTACAAGGGGGAGGAAATGGCCTGCTTTTATCGCGCTGCCGATTCATGTATCTGGACGATTTTCGCAAGAACTTCTCCGACAAAGTAATTGCAGAAATGAGAGGCGTCTCTGATAAAGAGGGGCGGAGTCCGTTATGGGATGCGCTGGGCAGCAAGTTCTTTGATATGGAATTCATCCGCGCCGACATGCTCTCGGGCCTTGGCAACAAATCTTTTATTGCCGAGTTGATGCCCAAGTACCCGATTTACCTTCCGATGCTGCCAGACGCGGCCCGGGCAGTGGTGGGCATGGTGCACGAGAACACCCGCCCGGCCCTGAAGATGCTGCAGGCGGAAGGCTTTAACTTTAACGGAATGGTGGATATTTTTGACGGTGGGCCGGTGGTTGAAGCCTTCATCAACACCATCCGCAGTGTGCGGGAGTCTATTAACCGGCACGCCATGGTGGTCAGTAAACCGATCAATCTGGATGTGCCGCCTGAGCAAAGGGCGATGATCTCCAATCGCTCGTTCCGGAACTTCCGGGTGACCACCGTACCGATGGATTGCATAGGGCCAGACACGGTGCGCATTACCCGTGAGGTCGCCGACGCCCTGCAGGTGGAATCCGGCGATCCGGTTCGCCTTGCCCCCTTGAAGGAAGGCAGTTTATCGCCCATCCATAACCTGAGAGGGCAGGACGATGAGGATGACAGGATTCTTGACCGAGTCCGCAATTATCATAACCGGCACGGGCAGGATTAATGCTGCACTGGCTGGTGAATTTCCGATCCGGGAGGTAACAGAACATGGCAAACCTGTCAGGCAATCTCTACATCGACGGGCTGTGGATACAAGGCCATGGCCTGCCGTTTGAGTCGGTTCAGCCGGTGACCGGTGAGACCGTCTGGGACGGCAACGGCGCCAGCCTGGAAGATGTCGATGCAGCAGTGAGAGAAGCCCGGGCCGCGTTTTTGGGGTGGCGCAGGAAAAGTTTTGCCGAGCGCCAGGCGGTGATTGAAGCCTTTGCTGGACAGCTGGAGGCCAACAAAGAAAAACTGGCCCACCAGATCGGCCTGGAAACGGGCAAGCCCTTGTGGGAGTCCCGCACCGAAGTGGCCGCGATGATTGGCAAGATTCCAATCTCGATCAAAGCCTATAACGAGCGCACCGGGCATTCGGAATCCGACGTGGCCGGCGGCCATGCGGTGTTGCGCCATCGCCCCCATGGTGTGGTGGCGGTATTTGGCCCCTACAACTTTCCCGGCCATTTACCCAATGGCCACATCGTGCCGGCGTTGCTGGCTGGTAATACCGTGGTCTTCAAACCCAGTGAGTTGACTCCGGGTGTTGCGGAAATGACCGTCCGGCTGTGGGAGAAAGCTGGCTTGCCGGATGGCGTCATCAACCTGGTGCAGGGTGGTGCCGATGTTGGCAAATGCCTGGCTCGGCACGGCATGGTGGACGGACTGTTTTTCACGGGAAGCTCCAATGTCGGCCATAAACTGCACGAGCAATTCGGTGGTCAGCCAGAGAAAATTCTGGCGCTGGAAATGGGCGGTAACAATCCGCTGATTGTGCAGAACGTGGCAGATGTGGACGGTGCCGTTCATCACACCATCCAGTCGGCGTTTATGTCGGCCGGGCAGCGCTGCACCTGCGCCCGCCGGTTACTGGTCCCCAAAGGCAAGAAGGGCGATGAATTTCTGGCGCGCCTGGTGGCGGTTGCTTCAAACATTCAGGTGGCGGAATTTGATGCCGATCCCCAGCCCTTTATGGGCTCGGTCATATCACCAGCTGCCGCCGACCAGTTGTTGCAGGTACAGGCGGCGATGCTGGAAAAGGGCGCTGCATCCCTGCTTGAAATGAAACAGCTCAAGTCAGACACCGGTCTGCTGTCGCCTGGTATTATTGACGCCACAGGTGTGGAACTGGACGACCAGGAATACTTCGGACCACTGCTGACGGTGTACCGCTACAAGAGCTTTGATGATGCCCTGGAGCTGGCCAATAACACCCGCTTTGGGTTGTCTGCCGGCATCCTGAGTGATGACAGAAAACTTTATAACCGGCTGGTGGAAGAAGTACGGGCTGGCATCGTGAACTGGAACCGGCCGTTAACCGGCGCCAGCAGTGCAGCGCCATTTGGCGGCGTGGGTGCCAGTGGCAACCACCGGGCCAGCGCCTATTATGCTGCGGACTACTGCGCCTGGCCGATGGCGTCGTTGGAGGCCAGCAAGAGTGAATTGCCAGACAGCCTGCCACCCGGCCTGAAATTTGACTGACAGGAAAGCCAGCTATGGTGAAACACGCGGTTGAAGCGAATTTTGACGGGCTGGTTGGGCCCACCCATAACTACGCCGGCTTGTCCTGGGGGAATGTGGCGTCCAAATCCAATGTTAACTCGGTAGCCAATCCTAAAGAGGCTGCCCTGCAAGGCCTGGCCAAGATGAAACAGCTGGCGGACCGTGGCTACGTGCAGGGCATTTTGCCGCCCCATGAACGGCCCCATATTCCGACTTTGCGAGCGTTGGGCTTTGAGGGTAACGACCGGCAGATTCTGGAGCGTGCCGCTGCGACCGATCCGTCGATTCTGGCGGCGGTGTCTTCGGCATCCGCCATGTGGACGGCCAACGCAGCTACGGTGTCGCCCAGCGCCGATACCGCGGATCACCGGGTGCACTTTACCCCCGCCAACCTGAGCGCAAAGTTCCATCGTTCCATCGAGCACAAAGTCACCGGGCGTGCGCTGAAATCGATCTTTACCGATGAGAGCTATTTTGCCCATCACCCGGCCTTGCCGTCGGTGAGTCATTTCGGGGATGAGGGCGCCGCCAACCACACCCGCCTGTGCGGTCGTTACGGTGAGCCGGGGGTGGAGTTGTTTGTGTACGGCCAGGTGGCCTTTAATGAGCAGGCTCCGGCACCGGCAAAATACCCCGCCCGGCAATCCCTGGAAGCGTCCCGGTCAGTGGCCCGGCTGCACGGGCTGACCGACCGTCATGCAGTGTTTGCCCAGCAGAACCCGGCCGCCATCGATGCCGGTGTGTTCCACAACGATGTGATTGCTGTGGGCAACGGTAATTGTCTGTTCTATCACGAACTGGCGTTTCTGGACGAAGATCGGATGCTGTCCGATATACGTGACCGGTTGACGGGTGCAGAACTGGCGGCAGTCAGAGTATCTGCTGCCGACGTGCCGATGGCAGACGCCGTTGCCTCTTATCTGTTCAACAGTCAGCTGCTGAACACGCCCGATGGCATGTTGCTGGCGGTGCCTGGCGAATGCCGGGAGATTGCATCGGTGAGCCGTTATCTGGATCAACTGGTGAAAGCGGACGGCCCGATCACCCATGTTGAGGTATTTGACGTTAAACAGTCCATGAGAAACGGCGGCGGCCCGGCTTGCCTGAGACTGCGCGTGGTGCTCAACGATGAGGAACTGCACGCCATCAACCGGGGGGTGATTCTCACCGATGCCCTGTATGACCGTCTGGTTGCCTGGGTGAATGCCCATTACCGCACGGAGCTTGATCAACAGGACCTGGCCGACCCGATGTTGCTCGACGAGGTGCGTAAGGCACTGGACGAGCTCACCGGGATTCTGGGTCTTGGCTCAATCTACGACTTCCAGTTGTGAGCCGGGACGTTACTGGCTGGCGATAGAGCGGGTCAGCATGTCCATGGTGTGGCGAATCAACGCATCCGCCGGAAAGCTGCTGGTCTGCGTGGTTTCTGCCTGGCACAGCATAATCACGCCGTGCAGGGCGCCGCGCAGGTAAAGTGCGGTGTAGGCGGGCGAGCTGATTCGTTCGCGACTCATGGTGCCGTCTTCAAGGCCGGTGTGGATGGCGGCGGTCATCAGCGTCATCAGTTCATTCTTGGAGCAGAGCATCTCTCTGGTCTGATCTTCATCCGCCTCGGCGAGGACGGTAGCGGCCGTGGTCAGTGCTGAAAAATAATCCGGCTCTTCAAGGTAGAATCGATAATAAGCCTCACCCATGGCCCGTATTTGCGCCAAACCTGAATCGGCGGTACTGCGAGCGTTCTCGAAACGCGCTACCAGGCTCTGGCCGGCCCGCAACATGATGCCGCGCTGAATCGCCGCTTTGTCTTTGAAATAGACGTAGAGAAGTGCCCGGCTGAGGCTGGCAACACGGGCGATGTCGTCCATCGAGGTACGCTCATAGCCTTTCTCCGAGAACACCTGCTCAGCGGCGTCCAGAATGGCCTCATACCTTGCCTGCTTTTCCCGTTCCCGTCGTGACTTCAGGGGTTCGTTCATCGTGTTCCCGGCTTCCTGTGCGTTGGCTGCATGATACCTGAAAGTGAATGAAAACCGATTATTGACAATTTGTCAAAGAATGACATGATGTTTGAAAATAATCGGCGGCCGCCATTGGACGGTGGGCCAACAATCAACTTTTCAGGGAAAGGGGCTGAACCTTATGTCTCTCATCAAGCGCGGTGTTTTATCTACTTTTGTTGGCCTTGTGCTGGCGGTTCTGGTGCTGTCGGGTTGTCGTGGTGGTACTGACAGCTCCGGCGAAAGCTCGTCGGAAAACACGGCAGTGTCTGTGCGTGTGGCCGAGGTCACCGGCGGCGAAATTGAAGAAATCCCGCTGCGCTTCTCCGGTATTGTGCGCGCTTCCCAGCGCGCGACGCTGACGTTTCAGGTCAGCGGTACGCTGAGGGAGCGCGCCATCGAGTTGGGCCAGAACGTAAAGACCGGCGATGTGCTCGCCCGGCTCTATAACCCGGCCCTGGAGCCCGCCAGAGACTCCGCCCTTGCCCGCATAGAAGAACTCAGAACCCAGTTTGATCAGGCCCAGAGAGAGTGGGAACGCTCCAGCCGACTGCATCAGCGTGGTGTGGTATCCGAGCAGAATCTGGAACAGATTGCTGCCCGCCGGGATTCCCTGAGAGCCAGCATGGCCACTGCCGAGGCGTCACTGGCAGAAGCCACGCGCCTGCTCGAAGAAAGTGTACTGAAAGCGCCATTCGGCGGTCAGGTTGAGGCTTTGCTGGTAGAGCGGGATGAGTTTGTATCGGCCGGCCAGCCGGTGATGCGTTTGTCTTCCCCGCTTGGCCGGGAGGTGGAAGTTCGGGTGCCGGCGCACTTGCTGAGTCATGTGCGGGTTGGGCAGGAGCTGCCGGTCTGGTCTGTTCAGGATCGCAATCGAGCGCCGGAAACCGGCACCGTGATCGAAATCGCCCGGGGTAGCTCCATTCGTGGTGAGCTGCATCCGGTTCTGGTGAGCTTGCCGGTGCACGCCCTTGGTGCTGGCGAGCCGGTAGAAGTCGGTATCACGCCGGTGCGTGCGTCTGCCATGACCGTGCCCTTGCTGGCGGTGGTGCGTAACGACTCCGGCACCAGTGTGTTCAGGGTTGAAGATGCGATTGCCCATCGGGTAACGGTGGAGATAGACCGTGTTATCGGTGAACGCGTGATGGTGCATCCCGGTGAGCTGGCCGCCGGTGATCAGGTGGTGTATGCCGGTACCACCCGTCTGGTGGACGGTGACCGGGTGGAGGTTCGCTGATGACCCGCCGACTGCTCAATTACCAACGCCTGCTGGGCATGGTGGTCACCATGCTTTGCCTGCTGGGGATTGCTGCCTACAGCACCATGCCCAGGCAGGAAGATCCGAGCTTTCCGTACCGGGCCGGCATGATCACAGTCAATTACCCCGGTGCCAGTGCCGAAGCGGTTGAACGCCTTGTGCTGCGGCCCCTGACCGATGAGTTACGCCAGGTTGAAGAGCTGGATTTCAGTTTTGGCACTGCCCGAACGGGCGTGGCGCTGTCTCGACTCAAGCTCAGGGACAACATTTACGATACCGATCCCGCCTGGGACAGGGTGCGACAGGCCATGGAACGGGCCAGGCAGGACTTTCCTGATGACGTCGGCCAGATGACTCTGGATGACCGCCTGATCGATATTCCGGCGGTGGTTCTGGCGGTGGGTGGGTCGTCTTCGGTGACCGAGCTGTCGAAAGTGGCCGAGCGTCTGAAGCAGAACCTCTCCGACATTCAGGGCATCTCCCGGATTGAGCTGGAAGGTGATGCCGATGAACAGATCACCCTGGCCCTGGACGATGCCGCGTTGTTCCGCCTGGGTATTTCGCCGAAACGTGTGCTGGAAACCCTGGCTCAGCGCAACCAGACCATCCCTGGCGGTTTTGTGGTGGTGGATGGCAAACGTCTATCCGTTCTGCCCAATACCGAATTTGCCGATATCGATGACATCCGGGCAACGCCCATTGCCTTGCCCGATGGCTCTCAGGTGCCCCTGGCTGCCGCTGCCGATGTATGGCGGGGGCCCGCAGAGCCGCGCCAGCCAGAAACCTGGTTTGACGGTGAACGCGTGGTGTTGCTGTCGATCATCATGGAGGAGGGCAGCACCGATGCTATCCGTTTTGGTGAGCGCATCCGCGACCGACTGGACGAGGTGCGAGCGGATATCGGCCCCTACGAAATCCGCGAGATGTTCTTTCAGCCAGACAAGGTTTCGGAGCGCCTGGTCAACCTGGCCTGGAGCCTGGTGCTGTCGGTGCTGATCATCGTGGCAGTCGTGTTCACCGGCATGGGTATCCGAATGGGCCTGCTGGTGGCGTCGATCCTGCCCATGGTGGCGTTGATCAGTATCGGTCTGTATGACCTGGGTGGTGGTGTGCTGCACCAGATCGCCGTGATCGGCATGGTGATTTCGCTGGGTATTCTGATCGACAACGCCATTGTGATTGTGGAGAACATACAGGGCCACCTTGATGAGGGCATGCGCCGCCTGGATGCCTTACGAAAAGCCGTGGGTGAGCTTGCGGGCCCTCTTGGTGCCTCTACCGGAACTACGCTTGCGGCGTTTGCCCCCCTGCTCATGGCCAAGGGTGGCGCAGCAGATTTTACCCGCGGTGTGCCGGTAATGATCATGCTGACATTGTCGGTCAGCTATCTCCTGGCCATCTCTGCGGTGCCACTGCTGGCAGCCCGCTTTCTCAAGCCGAGGAAGAATGTGCAGGGTGACCGCTTGATGGGCCTGGCGCGCTTTCTGGGCGGATTAGTCTATCGTTATCCCGGTCGGCTGATTCTGGCGGGTGCTTTGTTGGTGATCATGAGCCTGGGCATGACACCGTTCATGGCCCAGCAGTTTTTCCCGAACGCGGACCGGCCCAGAGTCATTGTTGAACTATACATGCCGGAGGGCACTGATCAGGTTCGCACCGCAGAGGTCACTGAGCGCCTTGAGCGGGCGGTGCGTACCCGGCCTGAAACTCTCGAAGTGCATCGTTTTGTCGGCTACGCAGGCCCGGCCTTTTACTATAACCTGCAGCGCTCCCCGCAGGCACCAAATCGCGCCAGACTGGTTATCCGGACACCCACTCTGGAAGACACCAATGAGCTGATCCCCTGGATTCGGGAAGAAGTGGCTGCTCACCTGCCAGAGGTCGATCTGTCGGTCGGTATTCTGGGCCAGGGTCCGCCCCGAGCGGCTCCGGTCGAGGTGCGGGTGTACCACGCCGATGATGATGCCCGGGCAAGGGCGACAGAGCAGCTGTTCGCTCTGCTGCGAGGTGTGAAAGGTACGGTGGATGTGCGTCACGACCTGGATATTGGCGTGCCCAGCATCGCCATCAACGTGGATGATGCGACCGCTGCCCGCTACGGGCTGAACCGGGCTGACGTTGCCCAGAGCCTGTATGGCCAGAGCTTTGGTGCGGTGGCCGAGCGCTACCGCCAGGAAGACGATCCCATCCCCATGATCCTGCGGTCCCGGGAAGGTACGTCGCTGTCGCTGTCACGGCTGTTGTCCGTTAACACCTATAACGACCAGGGTGATGCTATTCCACTGTCTGCCGTCGCTACGGTAGAGACGACTTGGGAGCCTGCGGCCAGATACCTGCGTAACGGCGTGAGGGTGAATACCGTCAGCTCCAACCTCGACACCGGCTTCAGCTTCAGCCAGGTACTGGATGGCCTGGATACCGCACTGGCGCAACAGCCTTTACCTGCGGGTACCCGCCTCGAAATGGGCGGCGATGCTGAGGGTTCCAGCGATGCCAACACCGCACTGCTGACAGCTGCACCCATCGGCATGCTGTTGCTGCTGTTTTTCCTGCTGTTGCAATTCAACTCGTTCCGCAGGGTCGGGATTATCCTGCTGACGGTGCCTCTGGCCACCGTTGGTATCTTCCCGGGCCTGGTGTTGTCTGGGTCGCCGTTCGGCTTTCAGTCGCTATTGGGCGTTATTGCGCTGGTGGGTATCGTGGTGAACAACGCCATTGTGCTGCTGGATGTGATGGATCGTGAGTTGGAGAAGGGTAGGGCGATCCGTGATGCGGTCAGAACCGCCGTTGAACGCCGCACCCGCCCCATCCTGCTTACCACCGCGACCACCGTCGCTGGCTTGTTGCCCCTGGCATTCTCCAGTTCCACCCTGTGGCCGCCCATGGCCTGGGCGATCATCTCTGGCCTGCTGGCATCCACCGTACTGACCTTGCTGGTGATCCCGTCTGTGTGTACCAGGCTGATCAAACTGCCGGTCAGCGAACCGGAGAACGCCCCGGCCTGACCATCAGACCGACCCGCTGCCCAACCGGGACATCCCGGTTGGGGAATATAATCGCCTCCGGCGCCGTGCCCACCCGGTAGCAGGTCTGATCGTCTTCCCAGATCACCGTGCCGGGCTGGTATTCGGTAAAATTGGCCACGTCATCCGGCACATGAAAGGTGAACGACGGCCCGGTATTGAGGATCTCATGCACCACCTCAAACACCGTCAGGTGATCAAACGGCGGCGCAACGGCAGGCGCTGACTCACCGCAGAAGCGCCGCCGCAACGCTCGCTCAATACCGCGAAACCGCCTCAAATCATTGCGCCCGAACGGCTCCACCTTACCGAGCTCCACCGTGAAACTTTCCGCGTTCAGCAAGCTTGCTGTGAACGACGAAAACACCGTGGATTCCTTATGCTGAAGCAGCAGCGTCTCCACCTCCGCCTCCAGCATAAACTCACACTGACCGGCGGGCACCGAACGCCCCTCCACAAACGGATACAACGCAAACCGCTGCCGCTTCGACGGTCGGATCGCAGTGTGTAAATCATAATGACTCAGCGCCAACTCCTGATGCGCCATCGCAAACTGCCGACACATCTCCTCCAGAAACTGCGCCCGCCGGGCCTCCGGCAACCCCGCGTAGTCTGCCTTGTCATGGGCCCCGTTAAACAGCCGGTTCATGTTCACCTCGATAAACCGGGTGCCGGCCTTCATCGCAGGCGGATTGCCCAGTATCAGCAACAGCGGACACGCTAGCGGCCATGCTCCGGCCAACAGCTCTGACACCAGCTTGTTCAACACCTCAATAGGCGCCGTCTCGTTACCATGAATGCCGGCGGAGATGATCAACGCCTCGCCGTTCGGATTTGCCCGTCCGGTCGGCGGCGTCAGCCACAGCACGCCGTTGGCTTTGCGGGAAACCTGAGTGCCATCGGCAAGCCGGGTTTTGATTTCGGGGAGGTCGTCGTCGGCATTGGCGAGGGTATGAGCCAGCCAGTCAGGATGGAAGTCAAAGAGGTGATTTGAAACGTTCATAGACTCCCCGCAATAAGTTTGGGGTCAGCCGGCGGGACAGGCTTTCCGGGAATCTTGGAGGCCATGGATGGCCGGAACGAAGCGCACATGGATGTGCTTGTAGCGTTTCCCGGAAAGCCTGTCCCGCCGGCTGACCTTGCACAAGAAGGGTCAGGAGCCGGCCGGCCGCTGATGTCGCAACAAATAATTTTCCAGCTTACGGAAAGCGAACACCAGAATAAATGTCAGCACCATATAAAGCAGCGCCACAAAAATGAACGCCTCAAACGGTGCATAAAACCGCGAGTAAATATTCCGAGCCGCCCCGGTCAGATCAATAATCGTCACAACACTGGCAATCGCACTCGCATGCAGCATAAAAATCACCTCATTCGAGTATGCCTGCACCGCCCGCCTCGCGGCATTGGGCAGAATAATCCGGCGCATCCGCAACAGCCAGTTCATGCCGTAAGCCTTCGCCGCCTCAATCTCGCCATTGGGCGTGGCCACAATCGCGCCCCGAAGAATCTCCGTGGTATAGGCCGCCGTATTCAGTGTGAAAGCCAACAACGCCGGGTAAAACGGCTCCCGGAAAATGGTCCACCAGAAGGTTTCTTGAATACCCGGAATCTGCGCCACACCGTAATAGATAATATAGAGCTGAATCAGCAGCGGTGTGCCGCGGAACAGATAGGTGTACAGCCAGATCGGGCCAGACACAAATGGATTGCGCACCGTGCGCAAGGATGGCCAGCGGCAGGGCAATCAACAGGCCAATCACCAGCGACAAGAACACCAGTTGCACCGTTGTCACCATGCCGCCCCAGTATTCCATCAGGGTCATGGCGTTGAAGATATCGTTCTTGTTTAACCATTCGGCAATGAAATCAGGCATCGATCAATTCCCCCGAACCACGCCGACATTGGCTCTTTTGTCGAGCCACTTGATAAACAATTCCGACCCCGCGGTCAGCAACAGATAAACTGCCGCCACCGGGATAAAAAAGTGAAACGGCATGCGCTCAGCCTTGGCGGCCTCTTCCGCCACCCGGACCATATCGGTCAGGCCGATAATCGACACCAGGGCCGTGGTTTTCAGCAGTACCTGCCAGTTATTGCCGATACCGGGCAGGGCATGGCGCAGCATCTGCGGAATCATCACCCGCCGAAAGGTGTGCCAGCGGGAAAAGCCGTAGGCCTTCGCCGCCTCAATCTGGCCAACATCCACTGCCAGAAACGCGCCCCGGAAGGTTTCCGTCATATAGGCACCAAAGATCAGCCCGATCGTCACTACACCAGAGATAAATGGATCAAACTGAAAGAAAAAGTCGACTTGTCGGGTTTCCCACAGATAATCGGAAAGCGCATTCACCGCCACCTGACCACCGTAATAGAACAGCAGCATCATCACCAGATCGGGCACGCCACGAATCAGAGTTGTGTAGGCGGTCGCCACGCCAGTCAGTACGCGATTGCCAGAGAGTTTGGCCGAGGCGCCAAGCAATCCCAGGGTGAGTGCGAGAGCAAGCGAGAGGAAGGCCAGCTCAATGGTAACCACTGCCCCTTCAGCGAGGGCCGGGCCGTAGCCTTTCAGATCAAGCATGGAAATATCCGGAAAGCGGGGAGCAGCCAGGTGACTGCTCCCGGGGTCTTGTTAGATCTTGATATCGTAGCTGAAGTACTTGTTCATGATGGCGTCGTAGGTGCCATCGTCTTTCAGCTTTTTAAGCGCTGCGTTGATGTCTTCGGCCAGTTGGGTGTCACGCTTGCGCATGGCAACGCCCACACCGTCCCCCAGTTTTACTGACTCGCCAACTTCTTTAAAACCGTCGCGGTTCAGAATGGTTTGCTCGCCTACCGGGTAGTCAACAAATACGGCGTCCAGACGCTGGCCTTCCAGGTCCAGTACCATGTCTTCTGCTGTGGTGTAGCGCTTGATGGAAACCACGCCGCCCATGTTCTCGGTTACGTAGGTATCCATGGTGGTGCCGCGCTGCACGCCCACATTCTTGCCCTTCATGGCATCCATGTCGGTAACGTCGGTGTCAAAAGACTCAGGGCCAAACCAGCCACCCGGAGTGATGTAGTAGGGTTCGGAGAACAGCACACGCTCGGCGCGCTCCGGGGTGATCGACATGGATGACATGATAATGTCGAACTTGCGCGCCAGCAGGCCTGGAATCATACCGTCCCACGCCTGGATGACGAATTCACAGTTGGCGTTCAGCTCTTCACACATGGCGGTGGCCAGTTCCACTTCGAAGCCAGTCAGCTCGCCATTTTCATCACGGTATTCGAAGGGCTCGTAGGGAATGTCAAACGCAACCCGCAGGTTACGATCCTGGGCCTGGGCGGTGCCGGCGATCATGGCCAGGGCACAGCTTGCTGCAACAATCAGTTTTTTCATGTGTCACTTCTCCAGTATGTTGCCGTTATGGCTTTATTCTTTGTGGAAGTTTCAGTTCCAGTACCGGTTTCAAGATAGCACCGGTACTCAGAACTTGGGAGCAAGAAATTGCTTCATGCGTTCCGACTCCGGGTGGTCGAAGACCTTGTCGGGCGAACCCTGCTCCTCAATCACGCCCTGATGCAAGAACAGGACCTGATTGGACACATCCCTTGCAAACGCCATCTCGTGGGTGACCACGATCATGGTGCGGCCTTCCTCAGCCAGACTCTGCATAACCCTTAAAACTTCTCCCACCAGTTCCGGATCAAGAGCGGATGTGGGCTCGTCAAATAACATCACCTCCGGCTCCATCGCCAGGGCACGGGCAATGGCGGCACGCTGCTGCTGGCCGCCTGACATCTGGGCCGGGTAATAGTCTTTACGCTCATAGATGCCAACCTTGTTCAGGTAAGACTCGGCACGCTCGATGGCTTCCTTCTTGGGAATTTTCAGCACGTTAATCGGGGCTTCAATAATGTTTTCCAGCACGGTCATGTGGGACCACAGGTTGAAACTCTGGAAAACCATGGAAAGCCGGGCCCGGATCAATTCAACCTGGCGGTTGTCGGCCGGAATGCGCTCACCCTTGCGGTTATTTTTGAACCGGATTGGGTCACCGTGCACGATTATGTCGCCGGAGGTGGGAGTTTCCAGCAAGTTGATGCAGCGTAAAAAGGTGCTCTTACCAGAGCCGGAACTGCCGATCAGGGAAATGACATCGCCTTTACGGGTTTCCAGAGAGATGCCTTTCAGGACTTCGAGCTGGTCGAAGGTCTTGTGGATGTCCCTGCAAATCAGAGGCGCTGTTTCCGCCATGGGGTGACTCCTGGGCTTGTCTTGATAAGGGCGCAAGTTTTACGGACTGTCGCCACGGAAATCAATACCGTTTTGTTGGGTTTTCGTGAAAGTTGTCGGAAAAAAGCGGCACTCTGATGACCTCCGCCCCCTGGCTTTCAAGGCCGCGCAGGGAATCCTGAACAAACCGGACATGGGCCATGGCGACCTTTCTGGCGCTGGCCGCCTTGCCGGCCATGACAGCCTGATAAATCTGTTTGTGCTGTTTCATGATCAGTTCGCGCATGTCTGCCCTGGGATTCAGGTTGGCAACGGAGGCATGCACCGTCAACAGCATCATGTTTTTCAGGCCATTGAGCACGTGTACCAGGATCGGGTTGTGGGAGGCCTCAACAATGGCCTGGTGGAAACCATGGTCGGGCCGGGCATTGCTCAGTGGATCGGTCTCTTCCAGCGCCTGGTAGGCCTTGGTAATGCGGTGGCGATCGCCGTGGGTGGCTCGTTGGGCGGCGAGTTCGGCGGCCTGGCCTTCCAGCTGTTCTCTGACTTCAAGCAGGTCGTACAGGGTGCGTGGGTGGCCGGCAAACAGATGCATCAGTGGACTGTTGTCGTCGTTGGTGCTGGGTACGATGTTGGCGACAAAAGAGCCCCGGCCGTGCTGGGTGTTGATGACCCCGCGACCCTGAAGTTCGTGCAGGGCCTCGCGGATGATTGCCCTCGACACTCCCAGTCGGGTTGCGAGCTGACGTTCTGATGGCATCTTCTGCCCGGGGGCCAGTCCGCCATCCAGTATCAGTCGTTCCAGCCGGAAGGATATTTCCTGGGATATGCCCATCGTCTTTACCTGCATGATCGCTCTGGTCTGACCAGTTGTTGTCAGTTGTGTAGATCTAGAATCCTTCCCTGTATACGCTCTCCAGACCGCTAACTATGGCCCATGGCAGCGGTTTCGTCCATTTTGCCAGATCCACAAACTGGTCTGACCAGTTGGCTATTTTCTGGACTAAAACTGTTGTGGTCAGGAGTATCACGCTTAAGGATCGTGTTCAGTGCTTCCGTGTGTGTTGGCGGCATTGGCTTGAACCCCGGCTCGCTGCAACATTACGTGGATTGTGCCGGGGTGGGCATCGATCAATTTTTTACACAAACGCCAGTAACCGGTGTCTGATATGAAAACTGAAGCCAAAGCCAGCAAGGCGATGCTGGCCGAGCAGTTCCGATCCTTTATCGATCCGGAATTCGTGATCACGGATGATGAAACGCTGAAACCCTACGAGTGCGATGGCCTGGCCATGTACCGGGAAATGCCCATGATGGTGGTGCTGCCAGACACCGTGGCGCATGTGCAGCGGGTGATGCGTATCTGCCATGAGCACGGTGTTCCCGTCGTCGCCCGGGGTGCGGGCACTGGTCTGTGCGCCGGTGCCATGCCCCACAAAGAGGGCGTGGTGCTGTCGCTGGCGAAATTTAACCGCATCCTGGAGATAGACCCGGTGGGTCGCACCGCCAGATTGCAGCCAGGCGTTCGCAACCTGGCCATCAGCGAAGAGGCGGCGCAACACGGGCTCTATTACGGGCCAGACCCGTCGTCGCAAATCGCCTGCACCATCGGCGGTAACGTTGCCGAGAATTCCGGCGGTGTGCACTGCCTCAAATACGGCCTGACCGTGCACAACATCCTCAGCGTGGACATCATCACCGCCGAGGGTGACCGGGTGACGGTCGGCAGCGATGGCCTGGACGGTTGCGGTATGGACTTGCTGGCGTTGCTGACCGGCTCTGAAGGCTTGCTGGGTGTGGTCACCGAGGTGAAGGTAAAACTGCTGCCCAAGCCGGAAGTGGCTCAGGTGATCATGGCCGGCTTCGACAGCATCGAAAAAGCCGGTGATGCCGTGGGCGCGGTGATTTCCCACGGCATTATTCCCGGTGGTCTGGAGATGATGGACGGCCACGCTATTCTGGCTGCCGATGATTTTTGTGGCGCTGGCTACCCCCGGGATGCCAAAGCCCTGCTGTTGTGTGAGGTGGACGGCACCGAAGAAGAGGTGCACGAGCACATCACCGAGGCGGAGGGTGTTTTCCGCAAACTGGGGGCAACGTCGATTCGTACCTCCCAGAGTGAAGAAGAGCGAGCACTGTTGTGGAAGGGCCGCAAGTCGGCGTTCCCGGCGGTGGGCCGGATTTCGCCGGATTACTACTGTATGGATGGCACCATCCCGCGCCGGCATCTGGCCAGGGTACTGCTTGAAATGGAAACCATGTCAGAGCAATTCGGCCTGAGGGTGGCCAATGTGTTCCACGCCGGTGACGGCAACCTGCACCCTTTGATTCTGTTCGATGCCAATGTGCCCGGTGAGTTCGACAGAGCGGAAGCCTTTGGCAGCGCCATTCTGGAGCTGTGTGTGGCGGTGGGCGGCTGTATTACCGGCGAGCATGGCGTGGGCGTTGAAAAAATTCGCCAGATGGCGGTGCAGTTCAATGACGAAGAACTGCAGCAGTTCCACGATGTGAAAGCGGCGTTTGATCCCACCGGCATTCTTAATCCCGGTAAAGGAGTGCCTACCCTGAAATTCTGCCAGGAATACCGCTCCATCGAGCACAAGCAACACAAGCACGAACAGGCGGATGCTGCCCATGGCTGATCAGATACAAAGGATGCAGGAGCAAGTGCTCCAGGCCCGCAGTGAAGGGCGCAAACTCAATATTCTGGGTGGCGGCTCCAAAGCTTTCATGGGGCGGAACGCAGACCCAGCGGCTGGCACTCTGAGCCTTGCCGAACACACCGGTGTGGTTGAGTATCACCCGGTAGAACTGGTGCTGACCGTGCGCGCAGGAACTCCATTGACGGAAATCGAAGCGGTACTGGCGGAGCATGGCCAGTGTCTGCATTTTGAACCGCCCCACATCAGCGAGACCTCCACCATTGGCGGCACCCTGGCTTGCAACCTGTCCGGGCCGTCCCGGCCGTGGGCTGGCTCTGTGCGGGATCAGGTGCTGGGCGTTCGCCTGCTTAACGGCAAGGGCGAGCATCTGCGTTTTGGTGGTCAGGTGATGAAGAATGTGGCGGGTTACGATGTTTCTCGGCTACAGGCTGGAGCAATGGGTACCCTGGGCGCGATCACTGAAATCAGTCTCAAAGTCATGCCCAGGCCTGCGGCAACCACAACCCTGGTACGCGAGATGGCCATGGATGAGGTGGTCGACTACACGAACCGCCGGGCTGCCGAGCCCAAGCCCATTACCGGTGCCTGCTGGGTGGATGGCAGGGTTTACCTGCGCCTGGCGGGTGCCCGTTCCGCGGTGGAGGCCACTGCGGACAAGTGGGGTGGGGATGTTGTGGCCGATGGCGACACCTTCTGGCGGCAGGTTCAGGATCTTCAGCTGGGCTTTTTCGATGATCAGAACACGCCACTGTGGCGCTTCTCTGTTGGCTCCACCGCTAACATGCCCGCCCTTGACGGCCCCTGGATGATCGACTGGATCGGCTCGCAGCGCTGGTACCGCGGTGAGGCGTCAATCAGTGATCTGGAGCCGTTGGCCCGGGCGGCGGGCGGTCAGGTCAGCTTGTTCCGTGGCGGTGATCGCAATGGCGAGGTGATGCACTCCCAGCCCGAGGCGCTGAAAACCATCCAGCGCCGCGTGAAAAACTCGTTTGACCCCGACGGCATCTTCAATCCCGGTCGTCTCTATAGCTGGTTGTAATTATGCAAACGAATCTGGTTCAACAATTTGCCAATACCTCCGAAGGACAGGAGGCGGAGGAAATCCTCCGGGCCTGCGTGCACTGCGGTTTCTGCACGGCAACCTGCCCGACCTATCAGGAGCTGAACGACGAGCGTGACGGCCCCAGGGGGCGCATCTATTTGATGAAGATGTTTCTTGAAGGCGGCGAAGCCACCGAGAAAACCCGCGAACATCTGGACCGCTGCCTGACCTGTCGCAGCTGCGAAACGACTTGTCCCTCTGGCGTGCAATACGGCCGGCTGGTCGATATCAGCCGGGGCTTGCTGGAAAAGGAACTGCCGAGAACCCGTCGGCAAAGATGGCTGCGCTGGGCGTTGACCCGCATCCTGCCAGACCGCCGGTTGTTCGGTTTGCTGCTCAGGCTCGGGCAGGTGTTTCGGCCGATACTGCCCGAGAGACTGCGCGTCAAGGTGCCGGCTCGCCGCGAAGCGAGACCATGGCCGGCATCCAGCCACAACCGCATTGTGCTGGGCCTTGCCGGCTGCGCGCAGCCGTCTGCTGCACCCAACACCAATGCCGCGACGGCACGGGTGCTGGACAAGCTGGGCATAACCCTGGTGGAAGCGCCCAAAGCAGGCTGCTGTGGTGCGGTCAATTATCACCTGTCAGAGCATGAACGTGGCCTCGAGCAGATGCGTCGTAACATTGATGCCTGGTGGCCGGCCATCGAAGCCGGCGCCGAAGCGCTTGTGATGACCGCCTCCGGGTGCGGTGCGATGGTGCAGGACTATGGCCACCTGCTGAAAGACGACCCGGTGTATGCCAACAAGGCCCGTAAGGTCAGTGAGCTCTGCACCGATCTTGGTGCCTTCCTGTTGAAACAGGATCTGGCGTCCCTGAAGGGGGGCGCTCAGGCTGGCAAAGTGGCCTTTCATTGCCCCTGTACGCTGCAGCATGCCATGAAGCAGAGTGGTGTGGTTGAACAGGTGCTGGCCCGGGCCGGCGTGGATCTGGCCATAACCAAAGACAAGCATCTGTGTTGCGGTTCTGCCGGTACCTACTCCATCCTGCAACCCGAGATGAGCCAGAAGCTGCTGGACAACAAACTCAGGGCGCTGACGATGGATAACCCGGTAAAAATCGTGACCGCGAATATTGGTTGCCAGTTGCACCTGGGCACCAAATCCGAGGTGCCGGTGCAGCACTGGATCGAATTGCTGGACCGTTAAACCGATCCCAACAGGATCGATTTTATTACCGTATAGTTCAGCCCGGTGTCTGCAACTGGCACCGGGATCAAAGGATTAAATTCAATCTCACAGGATGTGAACCTATGCCAAGGACCGTGGCCCTGTTTCTGCTTTTTTTGTTGTCCTGCTCCGCTCAGGCGGAAGCTTACCGCTGGATTGATGCCAACGGTTCTATTCACTTTTCGGATACGCCGCCGGTGATGGGTGGGCACTCACGGATTGAGTTGCGGTCGCCGGCGACGGTGCCAATGAACGAGAATATTCTCCAGGCCGATCGCGTTAGCCGACAGCGCAAGGAGCTGGACCAACTGCTCGCGCCAAACAGTAAAGAGCGTTACGCTCAATCCCGGCGCGAACAAGAGACCCGTAACAAACAGTGCGAAAAAAAACGTAAGCAACTGGACCGACTGCAAACCAGATTGAGGGCTGGCTATGGCAATGATCGGGGTAATAACCTCAGGCAGAAGCGACGAGAATTGAGCCAGTCTTACAGCCGCGAGTGCATGCTTAATTAGTCGTATTTCGGAAAGCGCTCATTGCTAAAATCAGCCTGTTATTGTTAGCTATCTACCTTCTCTTGGGGGGTAGATTTTGTCTCACTTTCAGCTTGCGTTGCTGCTCGGTATAACGGTGGCACTGGGGCCCCTCGCCCTGGATGCCTATTTGCCCGCTTTTCCTGAAATTGCCCGGGGTTTCGCTATTGCCCACGGCGATGTCGGGCTTACCTTGAGTGCCTATGTAGCAACGCTGGGAATGGCCCAGCTGGTGGGTGGTCCGTTGTCTGATCGCTACGGGCGCAAGGGCATCCTGTTTGGCGGTCTTGCCGTTTTTGCGATCGCCAGTGTAATGATTGCGCAAGCGGAAACTCTGGGTGTCATGATCGCGTGGCGGGTGGTTCAGGGCGTTGGTGGTGCGTTCTGCGCTGTGTCTGTACCTGCGATTGTGCGGGACCAGGTGGGCGGGCAGGATGCCGCCCGGCTCTACGGATTGATCGGCCTGATCATGTTTATCGCCCCGGCGGCGGCACCTGCCCTCGGGACGTTGATGCTGGCATTGGGTGACTGGCACTGGATTTTCCTGGTCCTGGCCGGCTACGCCGCTCTTGTCGCACTGGTATTGCAGCTGGCGCTGTTCCCCCGCCTGAAACCCAGGCCCCGGGCCACAACACCGGTGAAGACGCTGGTAACCAACTACCTGTTGGTGCTGCGGCACAAAACCACCATGCGCTTCATCGGTATTCAGGTGATGTGCTTCAGCACCATGTTGTTGTTCATCACCCACTCGTCGTTTATCTATCAGGAGTGGTTTGGTCTCTCCAACAAGGCTTTCTCGATGCTGTTTGCAGCGAATATTGCGTTGATGGCAGTGCTCAATCTGATCAATCGGCCCTTGCTGAAGTTCTTCCCGTCAGTGGTGTTGCTCAGGATCCAGGTCATTCTCCAGTTTGTGGCGTTGATTGCGCTGGTCACTGTTGTGGTGATGGGCGGGCCATTCTGGATGGTGGCCGCCTGCATTATTGCAGCCATTGGTTTTCAAGGCGGGATCGTGCCGAACAACATGGCCAACGCGCTGGAATTTTTCCCGCACCTGGGTGGCACGGCGGCGGCCATGCTGGGGGCTTCGCAGTTTACCCTGGCGGGCGGGGTCAGTGCGCTGTCTTCAGCGTTTGGTGGCGGCGCCTTGTTGCCTATTGTTGTCAGTATGATGGCCTGTTCTGCCGGTGCGGTTGTGCTGGCCTGGGGCGCGCCCATGGCGGTTGCCCGGGAGAAGGCCGCCGAGGCAGCCGGATCACCGGGTTAGCGCTTCTGGATGTGGCGCCGCACGTTGATCAACAGTGGGCTGCCGGTGGCGGGATCGTGGATCAGGTCACAGCTAACGCCGTAAAGTTCCTGCACCAACGCCGGTGAGACGATCTGGGCCGGTGCGCCTTCTTCAATGATCACGCCTTGCTTCATGGCGACCATGTGGTCCGCGTAACGGCAAGCGCTGGCCAGATCATGGACCACCATGGCAACGGTCTTGCCTTGCCCGCTCAGGTGGCGAATCAGCTCAAAGACTTCAATCTGATGGCCCAGATCCAGCGCCGATGTGGGCTCATCCAGTAGCAGTAGCGGTGTCTCCTGGGCTACGGCCATGGCAATCCAGGCCCGCTGGCGCTGTCCGCCGGACAGCGTATCCAGTGGTCGGTTGATCAGATAGCCAACATCGGCGGCGGTAACCGCGTGGTCAAACGCCCGTTGATCCCCTTCTGACCAGGGTGTCATCCAGCCTTGATGGGGCTGGCGGCCAAAGCGCACCAGGTCGCCGACGGTGAGCCCCTCCGGTGCGGTATTTTCCTGTGGTAGCAGGGCCAGTTTCCTGGCCACTTCTTTGGTCGGCAACCGGTGAATGTCCTTGCCGTTCAACAAGACGGTTCCGGACGACGGTGCGTGAATCCGGGCTAATCCGTTAAGCAAAGTAGACTTGCCGCAGCCATTGGGGCCGACAATGGCGGTGACTTTGGCTGGCGGCAGTTGCACGCTCAGGTCTTTCGCCACAGTGAGGTGTCGGTGCGCCAGCGTGATGCGCTCGGCCGCAAGGGTATCGGTTGGGATCATGTCAGGCTCCGTGTTGAGGGTCTCAGCAGAATCCACAGCAGGTACGGACTGCCAACGATGGCGGTGATGATGCCGACCGGAATCTCCAGCGGGGAGAACAGAGTGCGGCCCAGCAGATCGGCCACTACCATAAAGCCAGCGCCCGCCAGAGCAGATGCCGTGAGGGGAACTTTGCCGGGGCGGCACAGGCTTCTGGCCAGTTCAGGGGCCAGCAGGGCCACCAGCCCGACCGGGCCGCAAACTGATACCGCCAGGCCGGTCATCAGCACTGACAATCCCAGCCCCAATAATCGGGTGCGCTTCAGTTTTATGCCCAGCGTTATGGCCACCGGATCTGAGAACTGAAGGCTATTCACGGCGCGGCTGAGGCACATCAGGGCCAGGCAGCCGACGGCCAGCCCTAGGGCCAGTAACTGCACACTTTCAGGGGTGCGTGCGTTAAGGCTGCCCACGGTCCAGGGATAGGCGGCATTGGCATCGTCGATGGCGACCTGGCTGAGCATGACCTGCGTGACCGCGCCGGCTATGGCGCCAATGCCCAGTCCCGCAACAATAAAGCGATAGCCGCGGGTGCCATTGGCCCCGGCCAATCCGAAGGCCAGAACCGTGGCGGTGGCAGCGCCCGCCAGAGCCATGGCCGAGGGGGCCAGGGCGATGCCCGTGCCCACAACAGAGGCGACGGCAAAGGCGGTAGCTGCGTTGTCGATACCGATGATGCCGGGGGTGGCCAGCCGGTTGCGGGCCAGGGTTTGCATTAGACAGCCGGCCAGAGCTAACGCGGCGCCACTGAGCAGGCCTGCCATGACCCGGCCAAGTCTCAGTTCGTTGATCACAAAGGCGGCCATCGGATCGTCAGTGGTGCCGGTGAGGGCGCGGATAACCTCCGCCGGCGCAATTTGCACGGTCCCCATGGACAGCGACGTCATGACCGCGGCACCGGCCAGCACCAGAAGAACAAGGTTGGCAACCAGAGTGCGTTGGTCGGGCATGGTGAAAGGGTATCGGTGCATCACAGTGAAGGCATCCGGCCGGCGCGAACAATCGCCAGCAAAACCGGGGCTCCGATCAGGGCGGTGACCACGCCCAGAGGCATTTCCGCCGGCGCCGCAATCAAACGGGAAACCACGTCGGCTGCCAACACCACGGCGGGGCCGATGGGCAGGCACAGCCACAGGGTGTTGCGAATGTCTGGCCCGGCAAAGGCGCGGGCAATAAAGGGCACGACCAGACCAACAAAGATCAGCGGCCCGGCCAGAGCCGTGGCAGCGCCGACCAGCAGGGCAACGGTAATGGTGATCAAAAAACGGATACGGCCGGGATGGTGGCCAAGCCCCACTGCTGCACGCTCACCCAGTGCCATGGCTGCCAGCGGTCTGGCCACCACGACGACCAACGCCAGTGCAATGACCAGGGAGGGCAGGGTGGCCTGAAACGTTGCCAGGGATTTGCCCGCAATGCTGCCGGTAATCCAGAAGCGGATTTCGTCTGCCGCCCGTTGATCCATCAGCATCAGCATGGAGGTGAGTGCGAGCAACAAACCACTGAGTGTTGCCCCGGCCAGAACCAGTCGAACCGGATCGTTGCCCAGCCCTTGCACACGTGTGGCGGCAATCACCAGAGAGCAACCTGCCAGCGCACCGGCCTGGGCAATCAGGGTGGTGAGCGTGGCGGTACTGGCACCGACTAGAATAGCAACAGCTACGGCAAACCCCGCGCCGGCGCTGACGCCAAGCAATCCCGGTTCGGCCAAAGGGTTGCGGGTCATGGCTTGCAGCAGGGCCCCGGCAATGCCCAGGGCCAGGCCGGTGGTCAGGCCAATCAGGGTTCGCGGCAGGCGCAGTTCAGTGACGACAAACCAGGCCTCACTGGAACCCTGGCCAACCAGCGTGGCCAGGACTTCCAGCGGGGTAACCGGGCCGGCGCCGTATACCAGGCTGGCAACAATCACCCAAAAAGAAAAAACCTGCCGCGGTCAGCGGCAGGAGTAAGGGGCGAGACGCAACAACGTTTCGCGGTTTTGCTCTGGCAGACGACGAAGCGCTCACGGTGCCAGTTTGGCCAGCGCCGTCTCGATGTCGTCAAGAATGGCGTTGGCTGCCAGCGGGCCGGTGGCGCTGGTCCAGAGTTGGCCGTTGACGGCGACCACCCGGTCCTGGCCATTGGCCTTCAGACGATTGAAGGCGGGTGTTTGGCGGGCGGCCTCCAGTGCCTGCTGGCCATCGGCATTCAGGGTGGCCAGGAACACCCAGTTCTGATCCATGCGGACCAGATTTTCCAGGCTCAGGGGTTGGCTGTGGGGGCGGCTGTCGCCCACCAGACCGCTGTCGGTCACCTTAAAACCGACCGCTTGCAGTAGAGTGGCGGAAAACAGCCCCTCTGCCATCACCAAGGGCCCTTGCGGCATCCAGCGCACAAGCGTGGCATCGCGTTGATCCTCAGGCACTGCTTTTTCCACCAGGGCTGCGACTTCGGCAATGCGGGCTTTGACGTCTTCAATGACGGTTTCAGCGGCTTCTTCGCGCCCCAGTGCCCGGCCAAACAGCCGGGTTTCCTGTTCCCAGCTGTCTGCCTGGAATAACGGTACGTTCGACACCACCACCGGGGCAATCCGGGACAGCAGTTGATACTGCTGCTGGTTGGTCTGGGCTGGCGCCAGGATAATATCCGGGCGGGCTGCAATCACCGCCTCAATATTGGTTTCTGCCGGTGCGCCCACAATGGCGATATCACCGGCCAACGGCTTGATGTATTCAGCGACGTCGTTGCCGCCCCGAGTGATCACCGCGCCAATGGCGTTGGCTCCGACTGCCAGGGCGGAGTCCAGTGCGCCTTCATAAAGGGTGACAACCCGTTGTGGTTCGCCGTTGATAGTGACTGTGCCATATGCCGTGTCCACGCTGTGAGTCGCCGCGCTGGCTTGCCCCAGAGCCATGGCGCCTAAGAGGGCTGCGGCGGCTGTGAAAAAGCGTTTGATTGGCTGGTGTTGGCTCATGAGACTTGGACCCCGGGGAAAAGATAGTTTGCAAAGTAAGCTGGAAAGTAATGATAATGGTTCGCATTATAATTTTAAAGCGATAACTTGAGACAGTGGGTTTCAGTATGTGGAACGACAAGATGTACGATCTCTCAGAACTGGAAGCGTTTGTCTCAGTGGTTCGAACAGGCAGCCTGACGGCCAGTACCCGAGACCTTGGTCTGCCGAAATCGACGCTGAGCCGGAAAATTCGCCAGCTGGAGCAGGCGGTAGGGCAGCCTTTGTTGCTACGCCAATCCCGGCGCATTGTGCCGAATGATGCGGGCAGGGTTTTCTATCGCTACAGCAGTGACATTCTGGAGTTGGTGACTCAGGGGCGCGAGGCACTGGACGAGTTAAAAGAAGATGTCAGCGGTAAACTGGAGCTCCGCTGCCATGAAGCCTTTGTTCGTGGTTGGTTTTCTGGCGTGGTTCGATCATTTCTGGAAATGCATGGTGATGTGCGGGTGTCGATAGGCACCCAGCAAACCATGCCCGGCGAGCTGGATGAGGGCGTTTGCCTGTGGCTTGGGGAGGTGGGTCAAACCACCCTTCGCCAAGAGCTTTTGGGGAGTCTGAGTCAGGGCATCTACGGTAGTCCGAGCTATTTCGAGCGGTATGGTATACCGACCTCACCAGGGCAGCTTGATGGCCACCGTTGGATTGATCTGCTTGGTGTGTCAGAGCAGGATCTGGTTTTGCGTCATCCCCAGCAGGGAAACTATCCGCTTGCCACGCCTGTCCGCGCGTTTACTGTCGATCAGTCGTGCGTTCAGGGCGATGCCATAGCGGCTGGCCGAGGCTTGGGGTTGATCCCGCGCTGGCTCGCTGATCGCAGGCTGGAAGCGCATCCGGGACAGTTCGAGTTGTGCCTGCCAGAGTGGCAAGGACCACTGTTGCCGGTGACCTTGCTGTATCCTCACGGTTGTTTGCCCCGAAGGGTCAGGGCTTTCATGGCGCACCTGCGTTCCAGCGTGCCGGATGAATGGCTCGGGGATCGGGTCATGGCGACGGCTGTTCCGGAAACCGGAACGCATCATACCGGTACTTGACGCGTTGGGCTGTGGTAACTTTCCTGAAATTGATAAGCATTCCCATAAACGTTCGGGTTTGAACGCCTTGCAGGTATTCAAGACCAGTTGATTCAGGAAAGACCATGAAAAACCATACAACGATACTGACGGCTTCGGTTGCCGCGATTGCTCTGGCGGGTTGTGCGACAACCGGCTCTATAAATGGTCCCACAGTCATCAGCTACGACCACGGCGCTTTGGACACCCTCGTTGAGCTGGGTGTAAATGAACAGATTTTGGCGCTGCCTCATCGTGGCCTGCCCGACTACCTGAATGGGATGCAGTCCAGGGTGCCTGATGCGGGCAGCCTGAAACTGCCAGACCAGGAACTGATTGACGAGCTGAACCCGGGTCTGGTGCTGATGACCAGTCGTCAGGATACTGAGATCCAAATGCAAGTGGCCCGGCTTGCCCCGGTGCGCGATGTGACGTTGGCGGAAGGTGATTATCGCGAAGCGGTGAATGAGCGGGTGATCAGTCTGGCGGGTTACTACGGGCTCGAGGAAACCGCCGGCACCAAACTGGATGCGCTCTGGCAGCATGTCGCTGAACAGAAAGCCGCAGTGGCTGCTGGGGGAACCGTGACGGTATTAACCCATAACGACGGTAACCTGTCGCTGCGCAGCGAGCCAGTTGTTTTTGATTTGCTGGAGCTGACCGCTGCCACCGTTCCGGATACTGTCCAACCGGTCACTCGTGGCGAGCGCACTTTCTACCCGGTGACTGAGGATATTCTTGCTGAGATGGCGCCGGATACCCTACTGGTGGTGGATCGAAGTGCAGCCATTGGTGGTGAGCCGCTGGCACGGTTGACCTTGCAATCTGCCTTGAGTCAGAGGGGCGTCTCAACCAGGGTGATGATTCTGAACCCGGGCCTGTGGTACCTCTCAGGTGGTGGCCTGCAGAGTGTCCGTCTGCAGGTGGATGAGGTGGTCAGCGCAGTCCGGTAGTGCCTGCCAACGGGGCGTTCATAAAAGGGCCCGCGAGTGATCTCTGGCAGGCCCTTTTTGTTGAGATGGCTTTCGTAAATAATGTGCAGTTATGAAGCTCATACTCAGTAGAAAAGGCTTTGACAGTTCCGCCGGTGGCTGCCCCAACCCCGTCTTTCCCGACGGACGTTTTCTGGCGCTGCCCATCCCTGATGACCAATCACCGATTCGCTACGGTCAGATTCAGCATCAGGGTCACAGCATTGGCAGACTGGTATCCCAGCTAACCGGCAAGCCGGCCTTTTCCCGAAAAGGTGCCCATCTGGACCCGGATGTGATTGAAGATGCATTCCCGCGGCAACCAGGTTGGCGGCCGATGCTTGGCCAGCACAGCTCAGCCCAGGCTCACCTTGTTAATTGCGGAGTGGGGCAGGGAGATCTATTTCTATTTTTTGCGTTATTCCGGCCGGTTGAAAAGTACCGTGGGCGCTGGCGATTCGTGCCGGGCAGTCGGGCGTTCCATGCCATCTGGGGATGGTTGCAGGTGGGCGAAGTCTGGCCGTTGGATGGAATGACAGAGGTACCACCTTGGGCCGCTTATCATCCGCACCTGCATGGTGAGCGCTCCCGGCAGAACTGTCTTTATGTGGGCAGTGATCGGCTTGATCTGCCAGGAGTGGAGATGAAAAAGACAGGAGCTGGAATCGTTGGACGACTGACAAACCCCCAGCGACTGACGGCTCCGGATGCGGTGCAGGTGACTGACTGGCGGTTACCGGCGGTCTTTATGCCAAGACCTGGTCAGCAGCCTTTAAGCTATCATCATAATTTGGCACGCTGGCGGGTGGATGATAGTCCGGACTATTGCCGTTTGAAGAGTGTTGCCCGGGGCCAGGAGTTCGTGTTGGATCTTGACGACTACCCGCCCGTGATGGATTGGCTGATCTCATCTGGCCTTTTTGTCTCACCTGATGAACCCGTCTGAGCTTGCCGCGCGTTCTTGCGGTACGTAGTAGGTGTACAACCCACTTGCTTGCGAAAAGCGGTATTGAATGTGGATTTTGAGTTAAATCCTACCGCATAACATATTTGCGATATGCCAATATCAGTGCTTTTCAGAGCAGTGCAGGCCTCGTCGATACGGTATCGATTAATCCACTCATAGAAGTTTGAGCCAGAGCATAGATTGATCACCGCAGAAGCCTGATGAGTGGTAGTACCGCACGTTTCTGCCAGAGTTCTGAGCGTCAGATTATTGTCTTTGAAGAGTCCATCTGCCATGGATTGACTTAGGTGTTCGAAAAGGGCCATATCTGCGCTATCGACTGCAGGTTCATGTTCTGGCCCGTTCGATGGTGCTGATTCGAGGGGCGCTTTGACAGCTCTTGGTACATGTGTCGGTGGGTGTGCGTGGGTGAGCAAAAGATAAGTGAGGTACGCCGTGGTGGGGGCCAAGACATAAGCAACAGAAAAGCTTTCACCAAAAACATGATAAATGGCGATTCGCAGCACCATACTCACCGCGATAATTAATTGAATGAGCTGAAAATGGCCCACCCACTCGCGCACAGCCGGTTTTCGAGTGTGAATGCCCTGATTCCGCTGCAGTAGCCAATAGAATAGGCTCGTGACCGCGATGACAGCCAGATAGGCATTTCCGTGGAGCGTGACCGGCTGCCAGAGTGATTCGGCGATTCTACCCTGAAGCATCCAGTGGACCTTCAGTTCACCTGGCATGCTCCAGAATGGTATGGCCAGCAACGCAACCAGAAGCATCGGTGATGCGTGTAACCACCAATCCAAAGGCCGGCGCAGAGCATTTTCACCCTGAATGGCTCGGATGTACCCATAGAGACAAAACGGAATCATCACGATAATCGGGTCGACCAGCTTTAGAAAGAATGGAGCGCGCTCCATCCATTCGCTCGCCTGATACACGAACTCCAATGACTGCAGCACCATCAGGCAGACGAGCGCAAGCAGGTATGCCATTGGTAACCTGTCGTTCTGCCGGTTTACAAACCAGCTCAGGCTGGCAAAAAGCAGAATGACGCCAATGCAAAGGCAGATCAGAGCAACAGTACCCGTCCAGTAATTCATCCTTTCTCCACGTTCGAATCGATCTGTTCGAACCTTTAACCTGTTGTTTTTATGTATTTAATAAAAATCAGTTCGGCTCTATCGTCGAGGACGATTCCATTGATTTTGGTTGCTCTAATGACGGCTCCAGAAACACAAACATAATAAAGAGGAACCGTTAATGAACATTCGCTCGTTAACAACAATTTCGCTGATTTTCCCGTTACTTCTGTCGGGCTGTAACGGAGGATCTGGTGGCTCAAGTTCGTCAACCGAATCGGAGCGAAACCCCGTCTATCAGGTTGATATACGTTACACCGAATTCGGAGTACCGCACATCATCGCCAATGATTATGGATCATTAGGTTACGGTGCCGGATACGATCACGCCAGAAATAATCTATGCACACTTTCCGAGCAGTTGGTGAAACTGAAGTCTCAGAAGTCCCGGTACTTTGGCCCCGGTGAGAGGAGCAAGAACATCCTCACGGACGTTGGCTACAAAGCTCTGGACTATCCGGCACAAGCCTCTGAATTGTTCAGTGAACTTTCGGAAACGTCGAGTGAGCTTTTAAAAGGCTACGCGGCAGGATTCAACCGCTCACTGGCTGAACGAGCCGGCCCGATGGATTACCCGTCGCCTTGCCGGGGCGCCGAATGGGTCGAACCCATTACCGCTGAGGACTTACTGGCCTACCATCTTGACCTGGCAGGCCTGGCCAGCGCGCGTAACTTTATCAGCGCCATTGCCGCGGCACGGCCACCAACGGCCACTATGGCAGCTTTCGACCTGGAACTGGATGCTGCCAGGGTGTTCACCTCAGAGGGCATCGGCAGCAATGGCTGGGCACTGGGCGAGGACAAGGTCGAGGAAGGTACCAAAAGCTTGCTGCTAGGAAACCCACACTTTCCCTGGGACGGCGAACTGCGATTTTACCAGAACCATCTGACCATTCCCGGCGAGCTGGATATCAACGGCGTGACGATGACCGGTGTGCCAGCGGTGGTGGTCGGGTTTAACCAGAATCTTGGGTGGACACACACGGTATCGCAGTCCAAGCGCTTTACCTTATACCAGCTTGAGTTAAACCCTAATGACCCGACCCGTTACAAGTATTCTTCAAATGGTCAGTCCCCAGAATACCGCGACATGACGACTAAAACGGTGCAGATCCAGGTCAAACAGCCTGATGGTAGTCTTGCCGATTACAGCCAGCCGGTGTACTTCAGTCACCATGGGCCGGTTGTTAATCTTGCATCCCTGTCACCAGCGCTGGGTTGGAATAGCGACACAGCTGTAGCGTTCCGGGATGCCAATGCCGGTAATACCCGCATGCTGGACCAGTGGCTTGCGATGGGCAAAGCGGACAGTCGAGAGGCCTTTTTCAGCGCCTTCGAAGAGCATCAGGGCATTCCCTGGGTTAATACCCTGATGATTGATAAAGAGGGCACTGCCAACTACATCGACGGCACACAAGTTCCTAACTTGGGTCTGATGGCAGAGCAGTACTGGCGGCAGGCTTCGCAGTTGCCCTTGCTGGCACCGATCTGGCAGGACGGCGCCGGAAGCGTCTTGTTCCCGGGTGATGACGCCAAATACGAGTGGGTTGATACTGGCACCACCAGATCACCCGGTGTTGTGCCATTCGCCCAAGCGCCCCAACAGACCCGCCGTGATTACGTGTTCAACGCCAACAGTAGCCATTGGCTTTCCAATCTGGACGAGCCGCTTGAAGGTTTCAGTATTATGTATGGCCCTGAGGGCACCATTCGCAGCACTCGTACCCGTTACAACGCCCAGTTGATTTCTGACAACAGCAGTTCCGGGTTGGCTGGCGCTGATGGCCATTTTTCTCTGGAAGAGCTCAAAACCGTGATGACCCACAACGGCTCACTATTTGGCGGAGAGTGGAAGAATCAATTGACCAGTCGTTGTACGACGTATCCTACCGTGGAATATGAAGGCGAATCTTTTAACCTGGGTGCGGCATGTCAAACGCTGATCAACTGGGATGGTCGCTACAATACCGACAGTAAAGGCGCTCACCTGATGCGCGAATTTCTGGCGGCGTTCCGGGTGTCTCGTCACCGGGAGCTCTCCGATGAGTTGTTCTCCACGGCGTTTGATCCTGAAGCGCCTGTCAGCACGCCCTCTGGTCTGGCACCCATAGATACAGCCAATGCCAACAATGATCCGGTGCTCCAGGCTTTGGCTGCAGCGGCAGACAGATTGAACAATGCCGGAATTGCATTAGATGCGCCGCTGGGCAGTGTTCAGTATGTTCTCAAAGCCGAAGGCGACCAGCCGATTGCCATCTCCGGAGGTTACTCTTTTGAGGGTGTATTCAATATGGCGGAGACCAAAGCCAGCTCAAGAAGCACGTCTGATCTTGCCAATACCCTTATAGGCAGACCGGTGGGCGGTAGCCCTCTGTTTGCACTGGATGAAAATGGCGATGGCACTGACGAGTTGGCTTACAGGATCAATTATGGCTCCAGCTTTGTTATGGCGCTGGAGTACACAGAGGATGGTCCAAAAGCTGAAATGTTCTTGAGCTATAGCCAGAGTCATGACCCGGAAAGTGAGAACTTTTCGGATCAGACGGAGCTATACAGTGGTCTTGAGTGGCGTCCGATGTTGTTTGCTGAAGGAGAGGTCGCGGAGGCTGTGGTAGAAACACTTGAGCTTCGCGAGTGATCGAACAAAGCGGCCCTGATAAAGGGCCGCAATGCTTTCTGGCGGGGTATGCTAGCTACGCTTGAAGCTGGCCAGAACCACCGCCGCCGTCACAAACAGCCCACCAAACAAACGGTTCATTTGCCGTTGTCGCATGGGCGTTGTCATAAACCGGAACAACTGGCTGGCCAGCAGGGCGTAACCCACCATCACCAGGATATCCACCAGAATCAATGTTGTTCCCATGGTAGCCAGCTGCTGACCATGGGGTGTACCGGCCACCAGGAATTGCGGGAACAGGGCGATCAGAAAGATCGTGGCTTTCGGGTTGGTGAGGTTCACCAGCGCGCCATTCCAGAACTGCTGGCGGGGGCTGAATCCAGACAAGTCTGCGCGGGATGCCTGCACCGGTTCTTCACGCCATTTCTGGATGCCCAGCCAGATCAGGTACGCGACACCGATCCACTTGATGACCATCAGAGCCGTATTGGACGACGCCACTATGGCGCCCAGGCCTGCACCCACCAGCACAATCTGCACACCATAACCGAACTGCTGGCCGGCAATGGTGGGCAGAGATTTGCGAACGCCATAGCGCAGACCGCTGCTCATGGAGTTAACCGCGCCGGCACCGGGAGAAACGCTGATCAGAAGTGCTGCGACCAGAAATGTGAGCCACACAGTGAGTGTCATTGCTTACGCTCGTGAAATTCAGGAAAGTGGTATCATACGTGCCGTTAGAATCCAGCCAAACGAGGAGAAACCGAGATGGCGAAGAAACGGGCGAAAGCCACACAGCACAGCGCTGTGCAACGGGAACTGAGAACGCCAAAGTACCAGATGCGCGTGGTTGAAGACAAAACCAGGTATAAGCGCAACCGGGACAAAACTGTGCGGATGGAGGGCTTCCGCAAAGCCGCGTGAGCGTGGTTTTACGAAAGCCTTCCATGCCCGCATGACGTTGATCCTGATTCCGGGAACTGTCATAAAAGCTTCATAGATGCTCCTGTGGTGGCTGTTATCCTGTACTGTTTGCTGACAACAGACACGGCAGGAGCCCCCGTCATGAGAATAATTGCCTTCTACAGTCCCAAAGGCGGCGTGGGTAAAACCGCCGCTGCTGTCAATATGGCCTACCTGGCCAGCCGCGAGAATATCAGCACTTTGCTCTGGGATCTGGACCCGCAAGGGGCGGCCAGCTTCTACCTGGCCGGCGCGGAAATGATCAAAGGCCGTAAGCTATCCAAATTGCTGGAAGGCACGTCTCCCATTGCCCGGTTTATCCACGAAAACGTCTACCCCGAACTCGACTTTATTCCTGCCCATAGCAGCTTTCGCAATTTTGATATCAAGCTGGAGCAGGAAGAAGGCCATAATGCCCTCAAGGATCTTTTGGCGCCGCTTTCGGAAGATACCAGTCTGGTTATTCTGGACTGCCCGCCGACACTGTCCCGGTTGACCGAACAGGTACTGGAGGTGGCAGACAAGGTTTACGTGCCCCTGGTGCCAACCTGGCTGTCACTGAACAGCTGGAACCAGTTAAGAGAGTTTGTGAAAGACAAGAAGCTGGGCAACAAGAAACTGCGACCGTTTTTCTCGATGGTGGACAGGCGCAAGAACCTGCACAGGGAGATACTGGACCAGGCGACAGAACTGCTTGGTACATCGGTGATTGCAGACGTTCCTTATGCCAGTGTGGTTGAGCGAATGGGGGAGGAAGGGTTGCCGTTGGAATTGTTGGCACCTCGCAGTTCTGCCGCCGTCGAATACCGGAAGATGTGGCAACACATTCAGAGCGATCTTGGTCTCGGCCGTAAGCAATCGCGTCGATAAATTGTTTGTCGCTCAAGGGCGACTAACCGCCAAGGTGGCGCACATGCACCACATAGCTTCTGCTGATCCGGTCATGCAGCAGGCGGCCGTGGAGGAACGCATTAATCAGCCAGATACCTTTCCAGAGCAGAGCCGTGGTCAGAACGAACACCAGGAATCGTCCCGCATTGTGGAGTTGGGAGAGCGGCATCAGGTCGGGGTTCACGACTTTCAGTCCCAGGAGTCTCTTTCCGGGCGTCGCCTGCATTCGAGAACCCTCACACAGCAAGGCCGTCAACGGATAAAGAGCAGGCGCCGCCAGCCACAGTGGCAGGCCGGCGTTGCCCATGGTCTTTGCCCAGACGAATTGCCCGATGATCAGGACCAACGCAATAACAAGCATATCCAGTGCAAAGGCCAGAATCCGCAATCCATAACCTGCCGCCGGCGTAGAGTCAATCGGTGGCGGTGCAGCGGTACTGCGGCCACCCCGGACAAACTGAAGTATCTTTCGCCCCCGCACCGTTTTGGCAGTGTCGATGTCTATCTGAGGCGGCGGCTCCTGTTCAAGTTTGATTACGGCGCTTTTGAGATATGAGGGCTCGCCATCTGTTTTATCAAGAAATGGCTTGTTGTCGGGTGGCTGGTTATCAGGCTGAAAAGGCGTTTCATCCGCCGGCTGGCCCGGGAATGGATCGACGTTTGGCGGTGGCTTGTCCTCGGCGTGGTTCAGGGGTTGGAACAGACCTGAGGCCAACGATGGTTCTTGCGCTGCCTTTGTCGATTCCAGTGGTGCCGGCTCAGCCAATGTGGGAGCCGGCTGGTGGTATTGTGGTTGGGCGCTGGCCAACGCGTCTTTATAAGCCTGGTGCAGGCGCTGAAATGCTTCCGGATGTTCGTCGGGCCTGGTCTGTTTCAGGAGCCTGGCGTAGGCCTTCTTGATGGCACGGACATCGTCGGTTGACTCCAGCCCGAGCTCAGACCAGGGCCACATCAGAACCAGTTCTCGCTTTCCATCTGGTTCAGCATGTCTTTCATGTAGGCCTGAGCTTGCTCTATCTCGTGGGGAAGCTGCCGGTCCAGAGCGTAATGAAAATGGTCCAGCAGTTTGCCCACAAACTCTCGCCGGTGGTCCAGGCTCGATTCGTAGAGGCGCTCAGCCCTTGCCACAAGCATCCTGTTTTCCTCACCCTCCCGGGGATGAAATTTGAGTCCGGCGAGTTTAGCCCTGGCGGCCTGTTTTTCAGCGTCACTGAGTGCCCCCGGTGCTCGCTCGATAACCAGTTGCCTGTTCACGCCGGTAGAGACAACGGTGACATCCACCTCCAGTATGCCGTTGGCGTCATAACTGTAACGGACATCCACTGCTTCGTCGCCTTTGGGGCCTTTGGGCACCCGAACCTTTATCTCGCCGAGGAAGATGTTCTTTTTAATGTCAGGGCTCTCGCCCTGATAGACATTCACACGCACGACCGACTGGTTGTGGCTTGCGGTGAAAAGCCTGCGCACAATACTGATGGGTACCACGCAATTACGTTCGATGATCGGCAAATAGCTCAGATCACGGTCGTAGGGTTCATTGGCGACGGCGGTACCCAGTGTGAATGGGCAGACATCGGTTAGTACGACGTCGTCCAGCGCTTCGTCCCGCATGACCAGCCCGGCCTGGATGGCCGCACCCATGGCGACTACGGTATCCGGGTCAATGTGGCAGGAAGGCAGTCTGCCAAACATTCGTCCAACCATGGACCGGAAGGGTGCCAGTCGGGTTGAGCCTCCCACCAGAATCACATCGTCGATGCTGGATACCGGTATCTTTCCATCACGCAGGGCTCTCTCGATCGGTGTTTTGGCCCGTAGCAACAACGGGGTACAGACTTCGATAAACCAGTCCTGGGTAACCTCGAATTCTATGGTTTTCTTACCCAGCGTGAGTGTCAGGGTTTGCCCCGGCCCCAATTTCCGTTTTGCGCCTTCCATCTGCAAATACAGATTCTGCAGGTCGAGTGCTGAGATTGTGTCTCTGGAAAGTTGATTCTGTGCCAGCACGTTGGCAACCATGGCGTCGACAAAGTCTTCGCCGCCGAGGTGGTTGTCGCCGGCGCTGGCGTGCACTTCCATCACGCCATCAAAGTATTCCAGCAGGGAGACATCAAAGGTGCCACCGCCGAAATCGAGAATCAGGAACATACCTTCCTGCTTTTGGTGCAGGCCATAGGTAATGGCTGCGGCAGTCGGTTCATTGATCAGCCGTTCCACCTTCAGCCCGGCCAGTTCAGCGGCTTGTCGTGTTGCCTGGCGCTGATTGTCGTTGAAATAGGCGGGCACGCTGATTACCGCACTGGAGACAGGTTCTTCGAGATAGGCTTCGGCATCCTCTTTCAGGGACCGGAGAACCAGAGAGGACAGTTCGGTGGCATTGAACCCCATGCGTCCAAGGAAAATTGTGTGGTCTGTGCCCATCAGTCTTTTGAACGTGGCAACGGTACGGTCGCTGTGATTGATCAGGCGTTGCCGGGCGCCACGGCCCACGATGAGTTCGTTGTTCGTGTCCAGGCTGATCACGGAGGGTGTCAGGATTTCGCCAAGGCGGTTGGGAATGAGCTTTACGCCATCTTTTGTCCAGACGCCGCAGGCACTGTTTGTAGTGCCAAGGTCTATGCCAATGGTTGTCATTGTACGTCCATGTTCAATTATAGTGATCTGCCGAATGAGAAACGGCAGGTAGTCGGTTCTCAATGTCCATGAGACCGATCACGGCAGATTTGAAAACTATCGAATCTGTATGCTGAAGACAAGCTGTTACCGACGAAATGGAGAACGAATGACCACTTTGAATGCTTTGCAAATCGATACCGGCGACAACCCCCAGATCACCATCATCTGGCTGCATGGATTAGGTGCCAGCGGCCACGATTTTGAACCCGTGGTTCCGGAATTCGGTTTCTCCCGGGAGCAGGCGGTTCGCTTTATTTTTCCGCATGCGCCCGAACTGCCGGTGACCATCAACGGGGGCATGGTAATGCCTGCCTGGTACGACATTCTGGCCATGGATGTGGATCGTAAGGTGGATACCGTGCAGTTGCGTACCTCAGCCGATAGGGTCGCTGAGCTGGTCAAGCAGGAGCGGGAACGGGGTATTGCCAGCGAGAACATTATCCTGGGTGGATTCTCCCAGGGCGGCGCGGTTGCCTATGAGCTGGCGTTGAGTTACCCGGAGCGGCTGGGCGGGCTTTTTGCACTCTCCACGTATTTTGCCACTGCGGACTCTATCGAACTCAGCGACGCCAATCGCCAGCTTCCGGTTTTCATTGCCCATGGCCGATTTGATCCGATTGTCGCCGAGCACCTGGGGCAGGCAGCGCATCAGAAGTTACAATCGTTGGGTTTTGAGCCGGAATATCACAGCTATGGAATGGAGCACAGTCTTTGTCTGGAGGAAGTTCAGGCTCTTGATCACTTTCTGGCGACCATCATTGGGCCAGCTTGAGCCTTTTGGTGATCGCTGACTAATCCATGTCAGCTATGCCCGGAAATATCAGTTGAACTTCCACACCATGGGGCGCGTTGCGAACAGTGGCTTCACCCCCGTGGTGCCTCATGATGGAATCAACGATTGCCAGACCAAGGCCTCCGGTTTCTGTCATCGTCTGTCTTGCTGGATCACAGCGGTAGAAACGATCAAACAGCCGTGGCAGGTCGTCATCCGCTACGGGATCGCCGGTATTGAAGACGATCAGGCGGGTACTGCCTTGCTCTCTGTTGCTTGCTATCTCTATCTTGCCACCGTGATCGCCGTATCGCAGCGCATTATCCAATAGATTTGCCAGTGCCCGTTGCACCAGTTCTTTTGATGCGACGACGGAACCCTGTGTGTTATTCGTCATCGTCATCCCGGCATCCGCTGCGATGTCTGAGAAATAATCGATCAGTTGGTCGACCAAGGGGCTGACTGGGAACGCTTGTTGTTCGGGAGCCATCTCCGTTTGTTCAGTACGCGCCAGAAACAACATGCTGTTGATGACTCGAGACAGACGTTCGTGTTCCTCCAGATTTGACAGTAGCAACGCCTGATATTCCTCGCTACTTCGTGGCTTCGACAGACACTGCTGGGTATGCCCGATAAGATTATTGAGCGGGGTGCGCATTTCGTGAGCCAGGTCTTCTGAAAAGCGGCTGAGCTGGCCGAAACCGCTTTCCAGGCGGGCAATCATGGCGTTCAGGCGAGCCTGCAGTTGTCGGATTTCGGGAGCATGATCGGCTGCCTGTAAACGCACGTTCAGTGTGTCTGATCGAATGCGGGCAATGGTGTCGGAGATCTGCTTTACAGGGCTCAGCGCCCTGGAACTGATCAGCCAGCCAAGCAAGGCGACGATGGCGGTGCCAAGGGCAATGGCCCAGGAGAGTGTCCATCGATAACTTGCCAGCATGGTATCTCGTTCGATCAGCGTGGTGCCCGCTATCAACGTCAGTTCCTGATCGGTTATGCGTGTGGTTACTGTTGCCGCCCGGTAGCGGAGCGGCGTGTCTCCTGTGAAATAACTGACTGAGTTTGTCTGGGAGGGGCGGGTACAGGTAGTTTTGGTGGGTTAATTTCAATCAGGGTGTTGCCCTGCTGGTCGATAACCCACAGAACATTGTCTGTGTTGCCCAGCATATTGGCATAGAGTTGAGGCTGGCCCTGAAGGTCGGACACTGAATCTGCGCTGTTGAGCAGCGCCTCCATGCGTTCCAGTCGTCCGAGCAGCGTTTGATCGTCCCGCCAGGCAAGCTCTTTCGCCAGTGATGAGTACAGGAAGAAGCCAATCGAGCCCAGCGTGAGCAGGCTGATGATTGCAAATACGAGAGCCAACCTCTGGCTGAGCGGCAGATTGCTCATGAATGAGGTTCCGCCCTGAGCACGTAACCGACGCCCCTGACGTTGTGGATAAGGCGCATGGAGTAGCCATCATCAACTTTTGCTTTTAGCCGCCTGACGGCAACATCGACAACTTTGGTATCGCTATCAAAGTTCATATCCCAAAGCTGAGTGGCTATATCGGTTCTTGCCAGAACTTGTTCCTGGTGGGTGAGCAGAAGGTGTAGCAGAGAAAACTCACGGGGCGTCAAAGTGATTTCTTTACCATCTCGTGTCACCTTGCGGCTTGTGACGTCCAGCTCCAGATCGGCCACCGTTAAATGGTCCAGCTCACGAGTCGTCCCTCCCCGCCTCAACAGCGAACGAACCCGGGCCAGAAACTCTGCATAGGAGAAGGGTTTGACCAGATAGTCGTCTCCTCCCGATTCCAGGCCGCGTACCCGGTCTTCTACCGAGTCTCTGGCGGTCAGAAACAGCACTGGAGTCGAGGCGCGTTTCCTCAGAATCTCCAGTAACTGCCAGCCGTTTAGCTGCGGGAGCATGATATCCAGAACCACCAGGTCGAAACTTTCTTCTTCAATCAGATGCCTTGCATCAAGCCCGGTATTGGCGACTTCCACGAGATAGCCCGATTCGGTGAGGCCCTTGCGCAGATACTCGGCTGCTTTCACTTCATCTTCTACCAAAAGAATACGCATCGGGCCTCCGGAAATCAGACGCGGGCTTGCTCGCCAGGGTACGAAAGATTGGAGAAATCGAAGCTGTATTTCAGTGAATAAAAGTTAATAAAGCTGTTCCCATTCTGTTCCCGTTGGTCGTCCATTCTGGGCTGTAGAAGTTATCCAAATCCTGAAAAATTGAATGCAGTCGAGGAGTAAACAGTATGTTTTCCATGAAATCTGTTGTTGCGGGTATGTTGATTGCCGGTACTTCCAGTATGGCGTTTGCGGCGGGTAACCCGTTGAGTGTGCACGTTCTGAATATTGAGAACGGCCTGCCGTCACCGGATGTGATCGGTCACCCTGGAGCGTAAAGAGAGTGGTCAGTGGGTTGAGTTGAACCAGGCGGTCACCAACGAACAGGGTCGTATTGGTGAGTTGTATCCGGACGGAGAAAGTCTGGTTGAGGGAACCTATCGGGTGGTGTTCGCAACGGGCGACTGGTTTGCAGAGCACAATACCAGCACCTTCTTCCCGGAAATTCCTGTGGTCTTCACCATGGATGCCGCGCTGGATCATTACCATGTTCCGCTGCTGCTCAGCCCCTATGGTTTTTCAACTTATCGCGGTAACTGAGCATTTGATTGAGTCAGTGACCGTTGTAAGCGAGTAGTATCGGTTCTACACTCGTGCCTGCCAACTGTTGATAATCCAACAGTTGGCTTAACATTTCATTTACTCGTCGCCAGGGGAGTCCCACCGCCGATGCGGGGGCTGAGAGGGCCAAGTGCCGACCCTGGAACCTGATCCGGTTAATACCGGCGGAGGAAGTGCGACTTGTTCTATCTAACGGTTGCCGTGCTCAGCGCGGCGCTCCTCGGTTTTGCTGTTCTTGGCCTACGCGCACGACGGGCAGACGGTCTGCTGGACGACTATGTCACCGCCCGAAACTCCCAGAGTGCGCAAGCTATCGGCTTGTCGTTTCTTGCCTCCGGTATGGGCGCGTGGATTCTCTTCGCACCACCGGAAATCGGTGCGTTTGTAGGGCCTGTGGCGTTGGCGGGTTATGCGGTCGGCTCCGGGTTGCCGTTTCTGGTTCTGGGGTTCTACGGCCCTGCCATCCGTAAGCGTTTACCGGCAGGCCGCAGTATCGGCGAGTTTGCCGAGGCTTGCTATGGCGCCGGGGTACGACGCTGGGTGTCGTTGGTTTCAGTAGCCTACATGGCGTGTTTCCTGGCGGCGGAGCTTACCGCTATCGGCGCCATTGCCGCGCTGCTTTCCGATGTACCGCCTGCGTTGGTGATTCTCGGTGTGGCTCTGGTCACCCTCATTTATACCTCTGTCGGTGGATTGAGGGCGAGCCTGGCCACTGACCGTTGGCAGGCCTGGTTGTTGTTGGCCCTGTTGCTGCTGGTGGGTGGTGTGGCCTGGTACTGGCTGCCCTCCATGCCAACAGAGGCGGTCATGCCTTCCGTGCCGGTTGGCAGTGCGCTGTCTGTGGCGCTCACTCTGGTGATTGCGGTGACTGCCGCCAACCTGTTTCATCAGGGCTATTGGCAGCGGGTGTGGGCAGCTGAAACGGACCGTGCCCTTGGGCGCGGCGCGGTGTTGGGCGGCACCAGCACGTTCATGGTGGTGATGGCCATTGGTGGCCTGGGGATGCTGGCGGCCATGCATGCATTACCGCTGGGTGAGCCTCCCATTCCATTCTTCGCGTTGCTCTCCGCCGCGCCCGCCTGGCTTGCTTTGCCGGCGCTGGTTCTGGCGGTGACGCTGGTGGCCTCCAGTGTCGATACTTTGCAGAACGCCATTGCATCCATGGCGGTGGCCAGTTCGGGAAGGCGCGGCCTGTCAGTGCGCGCTGCCCGGTGGGCGACGGTGATACTGATGGTGCCAGTGATCTGGGTGGCGCTTCAGGGCTTCTCTGTGCTTCGGCTGTTCCTGATTGCAGACTTGCTGTGTGCGGCGATTGTGGTGCCGGTCTCTGCTGGGATTGTGGCGCCGTATGTCGCCGCTGGCAGCGGTGGCTGGTGGCCTGGCCGGGTTGCTCGGTGCCGTGCTTCCCGGCTGGGTGAGCCAGGGGAGCTTCACCGCAGGTGCGCTGGCGGCGAGCTTTCCGGACAGCATTCCAACGCTCGCGCCGTTCCTTGGCGCCTTGCTGGCATCCAGCCTGGTCAGTTTGCTGATTGCCTGGCTGTACCCGGGTGCCCGGGCTCAGGAGGCTGTCGGGCGGCCTTAAACGGTCTCGCTCGCGGCCTCTTCTGCCAGCAGGCGATAATCCTCCAGCTCCAGATCGGCCATCTGCTTCGCGTATTGTGTTGCGAAGCCGGGGTACATGGTCGCGTTGAATCCATCCTCGGTGAGATACCAGCTCTGGCATCCGGAATTCCAGTTGGTTTTGGCCAGCCGGCTCTGGATGCTTCGGTTGTGGTCATCCTGCGCTGATTGCCGAACATCCAGGGCTTTGAGCTTGAGGCTCTGGATGGTGCGAATGCTGCGGACAATGTAATCCATCTGGGATTCCATGTAGACCAGTGCGGAGTTGTGGCCCGGTCCGGAATTTGGCCCGAAGGTGAAAAACAGATTGGGGTAGCCCGACACGTTGATGCTTTTATACGCCTGGGCGCCTCGCTTCCATTCTTCGTTCAGTGAGCGCCCGCCGATGCCGGTAATCGGAAACGGCGTACCGGCGTTGCTCACCTCAAAACCGGTTGCAAACACAATACAGTCGAACTGGTGTTCGATGCCCTCTACGGTGCGAATGCCGTTTTCGCTGATCCGGTCTATCGGCCAGGTAATCAGCTTGGTGTTTGGTTTCTGCAGGGCCGGGTAGTAGTCGTTGGATACCAGAATGCGCTTGCAGCCCATGCGGTAGTCGGGGGTAAGCTGCCGGCGTAGCCAGCGGTCCGGTACCTGTTTGCGCAAGTGCCACCGCCCGAGGCGTTCGGCAAAACGGGTCAGCGGCGAGTTCCAGATAACGGCCAGGGCCATGGACTCATGGGCCAGATAGAGTGCCTTGCGGACGGCGGTCTGACTCACCGGCGCTTTGCGGAACAGAGTCTTGTTCCAGTCTGGTGTGGTGAAGTCCGGCCGTGGCATGATCCAAGGCGGCGTGCGCTGGAAAACCGTCAGCTTGTCGGCGCATTTGGCCAGCTCCGGTACGATCTGTATGGCGCTGGCACCCGTGCCGATCACCGCGATGCGTTTGCCCTTGAGGTCGTAATCGTGATCCCAGGCGGCGCTGTGTAACTTCTTGCCCTCGAAGTCTTCAATGCCCACGATGCCGGGCCAGCCGGGATTGGAAAGCGGCCCCTGGGCCATCACGGTGGTACGGCCTGAAAATACATCTCCATCCGTGGTCGTTGCTTGCCAGAGGCCCTTGTCCTGGTCCCAGGCCAGGTTACTGACATTCTGGTTGAACCGGATGTATTGCCGAAGGTTGAAGTGATTCACCAGGTGATGGATGTACTCCAGAATTTCCCGGCTTCCGGAGAAACTTCGGGACCAGTTCGGGTTCTGGGCGAACGAGAAAGAATAGAGGTTGGAGGGGATGTCGCAGGCAGCTCCCGGGTACTGATTGTCTCGCCAGGTGCCTCCAACATCATCTGATCGCTCCAGAATGGTGATGTTGCGAATGCCCTGCTGTTGCAGGCGAATAGCGGTACCCAGGCCGGCAAAACCGGCACCGATAATCAATGCGTCGGCGGGCGGCTGCTGTTGAGCAAGCGGTTGGTTGTTCTTCATCAGGTAATCTCGTAAACGGTGGTCAGGCGGTCGGGTGATAGGTGATCTCTTTGACCCAGCTGGGTACGGCCGGAAATGCCTTCTTTGGGATGACGTCGGCCACCTTCACCAGAGCATCGATGGGCGCGTGGTAGAAGCGCTTTTTCCGGTCGACAACAAACCGGCCGTGGTGCTTGATGATCTGGAACCAGGGGTTCCTTCGGCCGTCCCCTGTGCGCCCTCCGATCTTCTCGAACTTGCGCATGGCTTCGTATAGCTTCTCTTCAGGCAACCCCATCTCGACGATGTTGTCCCGCATCTTGTTAAGCAGCGGAAAATAAGAGGCAATGCCCAGAATCAGCCTGGGGTCCATCAGCTGCGCGGTCATCCGAATAAGCTCGATGTAGGTTTTGCCGTGGCCCTGCATTTCCATCACGCTGAAGCCCACGCCAAGATGCCGTGCCTCATCACCATTGATCAGTTCGAAGGCTTGATGGCAAACGGGGTCGTCTACCGTATCCAGCAGGAATTTACACAGCGCGCCGTCGAGTGCGATTTCCAGCATGGGTACAACGGTGCCCAGCACATAAACGGGCTGATCATCGGCAAACCTGTCCAGCCACTCAATCACCAGCCTCAGGTTGTTGTTCGGCTCCGGCAATTCGCCATCTTCCAGCATGCCCCAGCGTTTCATTAACGCCATTTCGGCGTTGGCGTGGCGCTGTTCTTCGGCATGGAAATAGGTGTAGATCTGGCGCAAGGTGTCGTCCGGCGCCTTTTTCGCCATGGCCGCAAAGGCCCTGGCACCCACATGCTCGATCCACATCAGGTCCGCCATGAAGGCTTTCAGTTTTGGCCACTGTTCAGGGGTAATCAGCTCAGCGCCCGGAGCATCCCAGTCGACATCCGACAGGCTCCACTGAGTGTTTTTGATCTTTTCCAGCATGTTATCGAGATCAATCTTTGCCATGTCAGTCTCCTGGCTTGTGGGGAGTGTTAGGGCCTGTCATCAGACGAACTTGGACGTCATCCGGCGATTGATAAGCCCCGTGATCGCGGCATAGGAATTCGGCAGCAGGCGTTTGATTCGCCAGATCATGCGGGCATCGACCTGTGGCATGACATACAGCTGTTTCTTGTCCAGGCCATCCAGAGCCATGCGAGCGACCTTATCGGCGGACATGCCGATGCGGTCCATCAGCCGGTTAAACAGGTCATTGGATTCGCCCTGTATGCGGCCATTGGCCGAGATGTTGGTTTTCACGAGGGTAGGGCAAAGCGCGGTGACGCTGACGCCGGTGCCGGAGAGTTCTGCCGCCAGGGTTTCTGATATCGCCAGCGCGGCCGCCTTGGTGGCGTTATAGGGGCCCATAAGCGGTGCGGCGGAGAAGCTGGCGGTTGAGGCAACATTGATAATGCCGGCCCGTTCCTGCAGGCGCAGCCGGGGGGCGAACACATGGCAGCCATAGACCACGCCCCACAGGTTGATGTTGACCGTCCACTCCCAGTCTTCGATAGACGTTTCGCCAATGGTTTTGCCACCCACGCCAACACCGGCGTTGTTGATGACCAGATTGACCGGTTCCGGCAGCAACTCGTCGGCCTTTTCAGCCAGCGCCTGCACCTGTTCCAGCTTGCTGACATCGCAGGCGACCGCCCAAGCCCGACTACCGAGGCGGCGGACTTCGCTGGCGGTTTGTTCCGCGGCGTCCAGATTGATGTCAGAGCACACCACAAGGCCCCCGCGCCGGGCGAGTTCCAGTGCCAGCGCTTTACCGATGCCGCTGCCGGCGCCGGTGATGACGGCGCGGGCGTTTCTTGTCAGAGATTTATCGAACATGAAGTCTTCCGCAGTAATGATGTTGTTGTGACGCTGCCGGGGCTTTCGCTACCCGAAAGGGACAGAACCAGTGCCCGATGGGCCTAAGAGCCTTGTCCTGCTTGTGTTTGCGTCAACCTCACTGCAGATTAGAGCGAACGCTTGTTCGGATTCAATTCGGAAAAATATGCCTAGAAAACCAAAACAGGATCGTTCGCGCGCCACAGTGGACGCGATCGTAGAAGCCGGGTTTATTGCCCTGAGCCAGCGGGGGCCCGCCGACACAACGACTCGACACATTGCAGAAATTGCTGGAGTAGGGGTGGGGTCGCTTTATGAGTACTTTGAGAACAAGCAATCGATCTTCAGCGCTATGAGCCAGCGTTTCATTTCTGATACGGCAGCGATGATCCAGCCTTTGACGCCAACGCTGGTGCAGATGCCCATTGATGAGGCCATTCGCACATTGCTGAATGAGTTCCGGAATTTTCTTGAGCGAGACGATGGCCGATATCTGAAGTGTGTTCGGCATGCCATGGCGGTGGACTTTGAGCTCCACCTGGACCCGCTCTACAAGGTACTCAACAACGTAATCATGCGTTACCTGATGGAGCACCCGGAAACCCTTCGGGTTAGCCGTGTTCCTGCCATAACCTACATCGGAATCAATGGCGGCATATTCGCCGTTATCCGCCATTTGTCGGACCCGGATCCGATGGTCAGTTTCGATGAAATGGCGGACGGACTGGCGAGTATGATTGGCCATTACATAGCGGCTGAGTTGTCGCTTGTGCGGGATGTGGTGAGGTAGTCGAGAAGAAACGAAGAGGGCAGAAACAACAAAACCCGCACAAGGCGGGTTTTGTCAGAATTCTTAATGGTGCCCGGAGGCGGAATCGAACCACCGACACGAGGATTTTCAATCC
>JAGYIS010000005.1 GCA_018402255.1 Marinobacter sp. | reverse complement strand
AATTCGTCACTAAAATGGTGGACGCCGGTGAATCGAAAATCTACATGGCCACCCGCGATGTGCTGATCCGGGCATTCATGGCCGGCGCGATCCTGTCATTGGCGGCAGTGTTTGCGATTACGGTCGCGGTGCAAACCGGCAGCCCGCTGGTCGGTGCCATGCTATTCCCGGTCGGCTTCTGCATGCTGTACCTGATGGGCTTTGATTTGCTCACCGGCGTATTCATGCTGACCCCACTGGCGCTGCTCGATAAACGCCCGGGCGTCGATACCCAGGGTATTCTGCGCAATTGGGGCTGGGTGTTTCTTGGTAATTTCGCCGGCGCCCTCACCGTCGCTCTGATCATGGCCTTTGTCTTCACCTACGGCTTCAATATCGAGCCGGGTGCGGTGGGTGACCGGATTGCCGACATCGGCAAAGAGCGCACCCTGGGCTATGCCGAGCATGGCGCGGCCGGATGGTTCACGATTTTTCTGCGGGGCGTGCTGTGCAACTGGATGGTATCTATGGGCGTGGTCGGTGCCATGATTTCCACCACCGTTCCCGGCAAGGTGCTGGCCATGTGGATGCCGATCATGCTGTTTTTCTACATGGGCTTCGAGCATTCCATCGTCAACATGTTCCTGTTCCCGTTTGCCCTGCTGATGGGTGGCGAATTCGGCATCCTGGATTACTTCGTCTGGAACGAAATCCCGACGGTACTGGGTAACCTGGTCGGCGGACTGTCGTTTACCGGCCTGACCCTCTACGCTACTCATGTGCGCACCGCGCCCAAGCGCACCATGCCAACCGCCTATCAGGAAGGTTAATAGCCAACGTCGACTGAATGATTGCTGTACGCAGAAAGCCCGGTGGCCGCATCCATCGGGCTTTCTGCGATTATTCGAGGCACACCAACCATGACCAGCCAACTCGCAGTGACAACTGGCCAGCATTCGGACAAGGGTCGCAAGCCTGTCAACCAGGATTTCCATGGACTGCTGATTCCAGACAATCACCAGCTTCACTCCAAAGGCATTGCGGTGGCCATTGCCGACGGCATCAGCTCCAGCAACGTCAGTCAAATTGCCAGTGAATCGGCGGTTGCAGGATTTCTGAGCGATTACTATTCGACGCCCGATAGCTGGTCAGTCAAACAATCTGCCCAACGAGTATTGAGGGCCAGTAACGCCTGGCTGCACGCCCAGACGCGTCAAAGCCGGTACCGATATGACCAGGACCGGGGCTATGTTTGCACTCTCAGCGTGCTGGTACTGAAATCGGCCACCGCTCACCTCTTCCATGTCGGCGACGCCCGCATCTGCAGGTTACAGGACAACTCGCTGGAGCAACTGACCACCGATCACCGGGTCTGGCTCTCTCAGGATGACAGCTGCCTGAACCGGGCCATGGGGCTGAGCCAGCAAGTCGACATTGACTATCTGACGGTTCCCGTCTGGCCCGGTGATGTCTTTGTGCTGGCCACCGACGGCCTGTACGAGCACCTGCCCCAAAGAGAGATCGCCAGAGCCATCCGGGAAGCCGGTGACGATCTGGACACGGCCGCCCAGCAGCTGGTGGCCACAGCGCTGGCCAACGGTAGTGATGACAATCTGACCCTGCAGATTGTCCGGGTTGAATCGGTTGCTGCAAGCAGGAGCAACAAAGAGGTCGCCCAGCAGGCACAGCAACTGCCCTTTGCCCCGGAACTGGCATCGGGGCAGGTACTGGATGGCTATCGAATCATCCGGTCGATTCATGCCAGTAGTCGCAGCCATGTCTACCTCGCCGCAGACGAACTCAGCGGCCAGCAGGTCGCCCTGAAAGTACCCGCCGTGGAGACGCAGCAGGACCCGGGAGCACTCTCCGTTTTCGCCACCGAACAGTGGGTAGCCCAACGAATCGACAGCCCTCACGTGGTCCGGGCTTTTGCGCCGGAACGCCAACGCAGTTGCCTGTACCTGGCTACCGAATACCTGCAGGGAACCAACCTGCGGCAGTGGTTATTGGACAACCCGACGCCGGCTCTGGAAACGGTGCGACAACTGATCGAGCAGATTGCCCGGGGGCTGCGAGCCTTTCACCGACTGGAAATGGTGCACCAGGATCTGAAGCCGGAGAACATCCTGATCAATACCGAGGGCACCGTGGTGTTGATCGACTTTGGTGCTACCCGGATTGCCGGCCTGCAGGAATTGAATGAGCATCAGGAACCGCACTGGACCCGGGGCGCTGCCCTGTACAGTGCCCCCGAAAGCTTTCTGGGTGAGCCCACAGACTGGCAGGCGGATCAGTTTTCCCTTGCGGTGATTGCCTATCAGATGCTGACAGGGCAGTTGCCCTACGGCACCCGCGTACCCGGCATCCGCAATCGAAAACAGTTACAGGGACTGAGCTACCAGCCGGCCCGATTGCACCGGGACAACCTGCCGGAATGGGTAGACCAGGCACTGGCCCGGGCGTTGCACCCAGAGCCCCACAAACGCTACCCGGCACTGTCCGAGTTTCTGTTTGATTTGCGCCAGCCCAACCCGCAATGGCAAAAACAGCACAGACTGCCGCTGATCGAGCGCCACCCGGTGGTGTTCTGGCAGGGATTCTCGGCGCTGTTGATGTTGGCCCTGATGTTGTCGTTCGCCTATCGACCCTGACCGGGCAATTAATTGCCCAATCAGCAAAAGCTCGCCCGCTGGCTAAGCAAGGCTTTGCTCACCGCCTTTCCCGGAGCACATCAAAATACACCATGGTTATGTTTTTATTATATTTTTCAGGGTTGGCACGGGCCTTGATTACTTTCTATCCGTCCAGGGAACACCCCGGGGACGAACATTCACTTACACGTCATGGAGCAGACTATGCCAACTCCTTGTTATATCAGCATTGAAGGTAAAACTCAGGGCAACATCACCGCCGGCGCATTCACTTCCGATTCCGTAGGCAACATCTACGTTGAAGGTCATGAAGACGAAGTGCTGGTTCAGGAATTCAGCCACGTTGTCACCGTTCCGACCGACCCGCAGTCTGGTCAGCCTTCCGGTCAGCGCGTTCACAAGCCGTTCAAGTTCACTTCAGCCCTGAACAAAGCCACCCCGCTGATGTACAACGCCCTGGCTTCCGGCGAAATGCTGCCGAAGGTAGAGCTCAAGTGGTACCGCACTTCCGTTGAAGGCAAGCAGGAGCACTTCTTCTCAACCATCCTGGAAGATGCCACCATCATCGACATCAACTGCAACATGCCTCACTGCCAGGACGCAGCCAGCGCTGACTTCACCCAGCTGGTTACCGTATCCCTGTCCTACCGCAAGGTAACCTGGGAGCATGCCGTTGCCGGTACTTCCGGTGCAGACGATTGGCGTACTCCGATCGAGGCGTAATTTACCCACGTCTCAGCGTTATAATGCCCCGACGTTCGCGAGATCGCCGGGGCATTAGCTTTAGAACTTCAAGGAATGAAGTACATGAGCGACACTATCACTGAGAATGATGTCGATATAATTCAGGCAATCATCACCGCATTTTACGGACAGGCTAACGCCCGTCTTTTTACATCATCTTCGATTACGGATGAGACAATCATAAGGGTGGTTGAATTACTGGCGGAAATGGAAGACTGCAGCACATGGATTGATGCCGTTCCAAACCCTCAGGATCTCCTTTGGCCCGCAAACAAGCTTAGAAAATGGGCTTTACGTGTCATTAGAAAGTCGGGGGAGCCCTTTCTACTGGGCAACGTACGCATTAACATGATGTGCAAGCGCTTTCGCGCTGTTCAATTCAAACCTGCTATTCTCGACTCTTTGAACTAAACAGGGATCCGTTTGATGAAAAGAACGATCGCTATAGGGTTTGTGTTAGTCAGCATGCTCTCTGGTTGTGCTGCTACGGGCCAGACACACATTGAGTTTCGCACCTCCAACGACCTGACTTTCGAACTCAGTAACAGTCAGTTCGATACAGTCGATGTGCAACCCTTTGAAACTCAGATTTGGCTCGATTCGGCAATGATTGGTTCGTTGATGACCATGGAAACCAACCCAGATTTTGACACAGCGGTTGACGAAGTCAGGCAAGGATTTGATGAAGCGAAAAAATCCTCCGGCAAGATCGTTCAGCTGGACTTGGGTGATAGCGCCTACGGCTTCTCGGTCACCGTCAATGGATACACCACTGCATTTATCGCCACCTCAAAACATCCAACTTCGTGGATTACCATAAGTATTAAGGAAGACGTGTTCGACGATGTTCTATCTTCCATGTCTGTCAGCAAGGCACACAAATGATCCACGCCGGTTATATTTGTTCAGGAAAAGAGGGGTTCTACCCCATTTTAGAACCTCTATCTAAACACCATTGAGATTAGCCTTCTACCATGCCAAGGATGGGCCTTGCTTTAGCATTTGTACTTTTTCTCTCCGGCTGTGCATCGCACTCTTCATTGGTGGTTCAACCATACGGCGAATTAACCATAGAAGTACCAGATAAGATGTTCTCCTCTGTAAAGGTGAGAGATGGCGAACTTGTGTTTCTGCGAAACGACCGGATCGTAGGTTTTGTCAAATCAGAGGACATTCCAAGTTCAGTAAGCTCAGGTTCAGCAATCGACACTTCACTGACGCTCTTTGAGAGCGCAAGTCAGGGTTCAAACAAACCAGTTTGGATAGAGCATATTCCCGAAGCTCAGGTATTTGGAGTAGTTCAGGGGGAATTTAGAACCGTATTTATCGTACCGAACAGCCAAGCTCAATCACTTATTACATTTCAGGGGCCAGCTGAAAGCTCAACGTTATTGCGGATAAATGGCGTAAAAATCAGGGAATAGGGTAACCCTGAGGGATACACGCCAATAACCTAGTGACTCCATGGGCCGGGCGGGTGCCAAACTTTTCGTAGCTGGTCCACCGCTTCAGCCGCCATCAAAGGACTAAGAAACTCAACCACCTCATCCACAACTTCCGAAAATGCCTCTGACACCTAGTCTTGGCCAAGTCGTTTACGAAAAACCTGCCACTGTCGCTGCTTGCTGGCCACAAAAGCGGCGGAAAACGGGATCACCAAAGCCGATATCCAGTTGCATCGGAATTCTGGCGAACGGACGCGGCAATGTTTTTGGCCATAGTGATCTCCTTTCACATCAGTTATTCCATTGGCTAGGCGCACTCACTTAAAGTCTGGCTTCCACTTAAGGCGCCATCACATTGGCGACCCGGCAGATTCTCGCGTATTCCATCAGCTTTCCCGGCAGAAAGTTTTTACGGGTGCGGTAAAGCTCCAACGCCTCCAGCACCACATCCATCCCAATGCGGTTGCGGAACTTGAAACAGTCCGCCAGGGTTTTCTCCAGTTTGTAGACTTGCAGCGTAATGCCATCCATGTCCACTTGCTCAATACCCTCACTGAAGGCCCGCCCGGAGAACCGGTAGGAGGGCATCCCGCGCCAGCGCCTCGCTCAGGCGAAACTGGCCGCCGTGTTGGCGGAACAGGGTTTGGAGGTGTGCCCGTGAGGATCCGGCGGAGCCAGAATCGTACAAACTGTCACCACTTATTGATATCTGGTGACAGCTTGTCTGATTACTATTGATGGCTTAAGTGGCAGCTTCGGCGGACCATAGTAATTTGTATATTCTGTGATTACCCTTGTCGGCTATGTTTCGTACTGTACCTTCAAACATTTCACCCAATTCACGTGAAACCCATGCCCATCCCCAAGCAAACCACTCATAAACTCGGCGCACTCATGTGCCAGGCCACCCGAGATATCCTCTGGGCACCGGCTGAAAACCGAATTCAGGCGCAAAACCGGAGGGCCGGGCTGACGCTTCGCATTGGTTCCGGACAGGCCACGTATCACCGTTACGATCCGCGCCATAAGCAGCATCTGATCAACTATGGAGTGCGGATGATTGCGGCCAAGCATCAGCCGGAAACCGCACAAGGTTGGTTGTCTACCCGGGAAATCCGCGGCCGGGGTTATTTTGGGGGTGAGGTGAGTGTGCTGAACCTGTTGGCCCATACCTGCTGCCATGAATTTGCCCATTTGCTGCAACACAGCGCAGGGCAGCGGCATTTCGGGTCGGTGCACAACCGGCATTTTTATGAAGCGCTCGATGAACTGCACAGTAGCGGGGCTGCCGGTGCTACCCGGCAGTATTTAAGCGAAGAGGCTGAGAAAGCTGGCCTTGGGCTTTCCAGCACAGTCTTTGAGTTGCCCAATCCGGTGCAGCAACGCCGACACTGGCAGGTCGGCGATCCGGTGTGTTTCGGCGAAGGCGCCCGACAGAAACAGGGCAAGGTGCTGAGGGTAAACCGCAAAACCTGTACGGTGGAAGGCACCCACAGTGCCCGTGGGTTGCGATACCGGGTGCCGTTATCCATGTTGCAGCACCCGGTTTGATCCTGGGTCAGGCCGGTTCGTGAGCAAGGGCAGCCGTCAAAAGGCCCCGAATTTCGGGGATGCAGGAGCCACAGTTACTTCCGCACTTGAGCTGGTCTGACAAGGCCTCAACACTCTCAAAGCCCTGGGCAATAGCCTGCGAGATCTGTCGTTCGCCCACCTGAAAGCAACTGCACACCACCGGGCCGTGGTCTTCGGCGTCTACCGTACCGGCAACCAGTAACGATCGGCGCTGTTCTGGCGTCATCCCGCGCTCGCCAAAACAGCCATCCAGCCAGTCCAGGGCCGGCATGGATTCAGCGCTGGGTTCGACCAGCAAGACTCCCTCAAGCCGGCCGCCATTAACCCAGACCGCCCGAAACCGACGGCGCGAAGCATCGTGCATCACCAGCTCTGGCTGCCGACCAAAACACGCCTCGCCCCAGGCCGGCCAGTCCATAGGCTGGGTGCCGGCGAGCCACCAGGCACGACTGTTAGGCAACACCTGGCGGCTCCAATAGTCCGACGAGCCAGTTTCCGGCGATTTCTCGCTGTCCGCGGAGTTCATCACCCTCGCCTGCCATCGTGCAATCAGCGGTCGCACCGTGGCGGTGCCGTGTTTGGCTTCAGGCTGCCCCGAAACCGGATCAACCACCGGCGCGATCAGGTTGCAGGCCAGCGCGGAAGAGGCAAACTGCCGGTTCCAGTGGATCGGAACAAACACCTCTCCGGGCCGTTGGCCCCTGTTGGCACGAACACGCCCGGTGAATGCTGTTCTTGCCGGGCCAGACAGCGTCGCCAGACCGCCTTCGACCAGTCCAAAAAGGGCAATGTCCGCGGGGTGCATGTCCATGAACGGCTCCTCCCGATGACTGAACAGTCTGGGCGCGAGGGCGGTTCGGGTCATGGTGTGCCACTGATCCCGGATCCGCCCGGTATTGACGATCAACGGGTATCGCTTACTGGTACCTTGACCCGGCGGCAGCGCCAATACCGGTACCAGTCTGGCCCGGGTGTCCGGCGTCGGAAATCGACCGTCGGAAAACAGCCGGCGGGTCTGCAGCCAGGCGCCGGGATTTCCCGCAGTGACCGGCCATTGCACCGGTTGCAACTGGTCGTAATCTTCTTCACTTAGCTGCGCCATGGCGGAGATATTGAACACCCGCTCCCCGCGGTTGCCATAGCCAGACAGAGCCGCATGTTCCCTGAAAATGTCCACGGCCCCGTGATAGTCAAAGGCGTGGCCATAACCAAGTACTTGCGCAACATCCTGCAGGATCTGCCAGTCTGGTCGCACCCCGGGCGGCAAGGGTAAGAAGCCTCGTTGCCGGGAGATGCAGCGCTCGGAATTGGTCACGGTTCCGTCTTTTTCGCCCCAACCTGCTGCCGGCAACAGGATATCGGCAAAGGCTGTGGTGTCGGTGTGGGCCACGCAGTCCGACACAATCACAGTGTCACACTGGGCCAGTGCCTGGCGAACCCGGTCACTGTCAGGCAGGCTGACCGCGGGGTTGGTGCCCATCACCCAGAGCACCCGGATATCGCCCCGGTGAACCGCCTCAAACAGCTCCACCGCCTTGTAACCCGGTCCGGCTGCCAGTTGCTCACTGTGCCAGAAGTCCGCCACCCGCTGCCGCGCCCCAGGCGTGTCGTAATCCATGTGGGCGGCCAGGGTGTTGGCAAGGCCACCAACTTCCCGGCCCCCCATGGCGTTGGGCTGCCCGGTCAGGGAAAACGGCCCCGCACCCGGGCGGCCCACCCGGCCGGTGGCCAGATGGCAGTTGATAATGGCGTTGCCCTTGTCCGTTCCGGCAACGGACTGATTGATGCCCTGGGAGAACGCCGTCACCGTGCGCTCGGTGTCGGCAAACCACTGATAGAACTGTTCTAGTTCGGCGACGTTGAGATCGCAGCCTTTGGCCACCGCCGCCAGCGACGGCGCGCTTGAGCGGGCAACGTTGAGGGCTTTCTCAAATCCGTTACAGTGCTGCGCCAGATACTCGTCCGCCAATGCGCCCTGATCGGACAGCCACACCAGAAGCCCGTTAAAGAGTAACGTGTCTGAGCCCGGCCGCAGTTGCAGGTGCAGGTCGGCCAGGTCGGTAGTGGCAGTCTGCCTGGGGTCAATCACCACCACCTTGCGCCCGGGCCGGTGCGCGGCTTTGATGCGCTGGTACAGTACCGGATGGGCCCAGGCCGCATTGCTGCCGGTCAGTACCAGCAGGTCCGCCAGCTCAAGGTCCTCATAACAACCGGGTACGCAATCCTCACCAAACGCCCGCTTGTGTGCGGCCACTGCCGAGGACATGCAAAGCCGGGAGTTGGTGTCGACATGGGGCGTCCCGATAAACCCTTTTGCCAGTTTGTTGGCGATGTAATAGTCCTCGGTCAGCAACTGACCGGACAGATAAAAAGCGACGGAGCCCGGGCCATGGTCCCTGACCGAGGCCCGAATAGCTGATGCCACCCGGTCGATTGCGTCGGGCCACGATACCTCGCAACCATCGACCTGAGGGACCAACAGGCGGTCCGAACCGGCCAGAGTTTCATGCAACGCGGATCCTTTCACGCAAAGACGACCGGCATTGGCCGGATGACTCTCATCACCCTGGACGGCGTCCGGGCTTGCCATCACACCGCAGCCAACACCGCAATAGGGGCAGGTCGTGGCCGTGGTCCGGGAAGCAGTCTGGTGGCGTGTCATCATCATTCCTCTTCTATTAGCCATAAAAAGCCCGCCATCCGGTGTCTGTTTCCAGGGCCGGGGCGGGCTTCTTTGCCGATGTTGTCTGACTTCTGTCTAACCGAAGAAAGCAATTACAGGGCCACAAGGCAGCGTATCGTGCACATTCCTGCTGGACTGGCGCTTTGGCCATTGCTGGCGCGGACCTCAACAACCGTGCCATGTCTGGATCGGGGTAAGGACGAACACCCGGGCCGGGCCGCCATGGTGCAAAAATCACTGTTTCGCACCAAAACCAGACCGGGTTAACCGGGGATTATTGAATTGACCACTTCCATGAAAAATCTAAATTATTGAATAATATAAACTTTGATATATGGCACGGCTTATGCTGAGTCTTTGGTGAACCATCAAGACATCACATCTCTTATCAGGCATCGGCGCCTGCTCTTCGGAAACGAAGGCAGGCGCTTTTTTTTGCGCCCGAGAAAGAGACGGCAACGAGGTACGAGTATGAACACATTCCAACAGCAACTGCGACGATGCCTGGGCATCGCTTTGCTTAGCCTGGGCAGTCTGGCTCAGGCTGATATCGGCCCGGCAGAAAAACCTGACTTGAGGCTAGGCTTTATCAAGCTGACCGATATGGCACCCTTGGCAGTGGCCTGGGAGCAGGGCTACTTCATGGATGAAGGTCTGTTTGTGGAACTGGAAGCCCAGGCCAACTGGAAGGTGTTGCTGGACAGGGTCATCACCGGAGAGCTGGACGGTGCCCATATGCTGGCGGGCCAGCCGTTGGGCGCGTCCATTGGCTATGGCACCCAAGCCAACATCATCACCGCATTCAGCATGGATCTGAACGGCAACGGCATCACCGTTTCCAATGATGTGTGGCAGGGGATGAAACCGCACCTGGAGATGGACGGCGACCGGCCGGTTCATCCTATCCCTGCCAGCGCCCTCAAACCGGTGGTGGAGCAGTCTCTGGCCCGTGGCGAGCGCTTTCGCATGGGCATGGTATTCCCGGTGTCTACCCACAACTATGAGCTGCGTTACTGGTTGGCGGCCGGCGGCCTGAACCCGGGCTTCTACGCGCCGCAACGGGGCGACACCAGTGGCACCCTGCAGGCAGACGTGCACCTGTCAGTGACGCCACCACCACAGATGCCAGCGACCATGGAAGCCGGCACCATTCAAGGTTACTGCGTGGGTGAGCCCTGGAACCAGCAGGCCGTGTTCAAGGGCATCGGCGTGCCTGTAATCACCGATTATGAGATCTGGCCGAACAATCCGGAAAAAGTGTTCGGTGTATCTGAGACGTGGGCAGAAAAGTACCCGAATACCCACCTGCGACTGCTGCGGACATTGATTCGCGCGGCCTACTGGCTCGATGAAAACGACAACGCAAACCGCGAGGCAGCGGTGGAGATACTGGCCCGGTCCAGCTATGTGGGCGCCGACAGAGAAGTGATCGCCAACTCCATGACCGGCACCTTTGAGTACGAAAAAGGCGACGTGCGTGAAGTGCCGGATTTCAATGTGTTCTTCCGCTATCACGCCACTTACCCTTACCCCTCAGACGCTATCTGGTACCTGAGCCAGATGCGGCGCTGGGGGCAGATTCCCGAAGCCAAGTCCGACGACTGGTACATGCAGACGGCCGCCAGGGTCTATCGGGGTGACCTCTACGCCCAGGCTGCGCAGTCACTGATCGACGATGGCCTGATGTCTGCTGATGATTTTCCGGACTTTGATGAAGACAACTTCGCACGGCCCCACCAGGGTGAGTTGATTGATGGCGTTGCCTTTACGCCCCGTGAACCCAACGCCTACATCGATCAGTTTGCGATCGGTCTGAAAGGCACCCAGACGCCGTAAGGGAGCATTGAGATGACGACATTAAGCGTAAGGATTGGCGAGTCGATGGCGGGTAGCACCCGTAAGTTGTTGGCCAGCCTGAGCCCGCCACAATTAGCGTCGGCCGGCAAGCAAGCGTTGTTGCCGTTGATCGGGATTCTGCTGTTCCTGGGCTTCTGGCATCTGGCCGCACCGCAGGTTCAGACCTCTCTTGGAGCTTTTCCCGGGCCGGCTCAGGTCTGGGAGCAGGCCGGTCAGCTGTGGCAGGAGCACGCCAACCAGCGGCAGCGGGCAGACAAGTTTGTGCTGATGCAGGAAGAACGCAACGCCCGCATTCTGGCGGACAATCCGGATGCCGAGGTGCGTATCCGGTCTTATCCCGGCGCGCCGACCTTCATCGATCAGATCGGGACCAGTCTGGTGACGGTGTTGGCCGGTTTCGCCCTGGCCACATTGATCGCAGTGCCACTGGGTATCCTGTTTGGCCTGAACCCGTATTTTCAGGCGGCGGTGAACCCGCTGATTCAGATCTTCAAGCCGGTGTCGCCGCTGGCCTGGCTGCCTCTGGTGACCATGGTGGTGTCGGCGACGTATGTCAGTGACGATCCTATGTTTCAGAAGTCGTTTCTCACCTCAATGATCACCGTCACCCTGTGCAGTTTGTGGCCAACGCTGATCAACACCAGTGTTGGGGTGGCGGCGGTCAATCCGGATCTGCTGAATGTGTCAAAGGTGCTGAAGCTGTCGTTCTGGACCCACGTGCGCAAGGTGGTGTTGCCTTCGTCGGTGCCGATGATTTTTACCGGGCTCAGGGTGTCATTGGGCATTGCCTGGATGGTGTTGATTGCGGCGGAAATGCTGGCCCAGAGTCCGGGGCTTGGGAAGTTTGTGTGGGATGAGTTTCAGAATGGCAGCAGTCAGTCTTTGAGCCGGATTATGGCGGCGGTGCTGGCCATCGGGTTTATCGGGTTTTTGCTGGACCGGGTGATGTTGTTGATTCAGAAGAAGGTGGCTTGGAATGAGTAACGTGAATCCCGATTCAAGCAAGTGCTCTTGATCAACAAAACTCTGGAGTAAGCCGCACCGGGCAGGGAATGCCTCCCGGGACACGCGGCGAGTACATCCATGTACGCTCCGCAAGAACATCCTTGTTTTTGAGGGTCCCGGGAGGCATTCCCTGCCCGGTGCTCGTCTGACCTATTTAGGGGATTCTGTTATGGCTAAATCACATCTTGAATTAACCGGCGTCGAAATGGCCTTTGATACGGCTAAAGGACCGTTTATTGCCCTGGAGAATGTCGATCTCAAAATCCAGAAGGGCGAGTTTGTCTCGCTCATCGGGCACTCGGGCTGCGGCAAGTCGACAGTGTTGAACATTGTCGCCGGCTTGTTGCAGGCCTCCAAGGGTGGCTGTGTGCTGGACGGGCATGAGGTGAATTCGCCAGGGCCGGAGCGGGCGGTGGTGTTTCAGAACCATGCGTTGATGCCCTGGCTGACAGTGTATGAGAACGTGGAGTTGGCAGTGCGGCAGGTGTTTCGCAAGTCGATGAGCCGGCAGGAGCGCAAGGATTGGATCACGCATAATCTGGAGCTGGTGAATATGGCCCATGCCGCCAATAAGCGGCCCGGAGAGATTTCCGGAGGGATGGCGCAGCGGGTGGGTATTGCCCGGGCACTGGCGATGAAGCCGAGTGTGTTGTTGATGGATGAACCCTTTGGCGCGCTGGATGCTCTGACCCGGGCGCATCTTCAGGATTCACTGATGGACATTCAGCAGGAGTTGAACAATACGGTGATCATGATTACCCACGATGTGGATGAGGCGGTGCTGTTGTCTGATCGCATTATTATGATGACCAACGGGCCGGCGGCGACGGTGGGCGAGGATCTGTACATTGACCTGCCCCGGCCCCGCAATCGGGTGGCGCTGGCGGATGATGCCAGGTACGTCCGTTACCGGCAGGAGGTGTTGTCGTTCCTGTATGAGAAACAACGCAAGCTGGAATCACTGAGCACCCGGCGCAGCGGCAAGGCATCGGCGCAGGAGAGCGGGGGGCAGGCAGTGAAACAGGTGTCTGCCTGAATGTCCGGGGCTGTCATTAGCCCCGGCTTTTTGCGACCTTAACGGAGGGCCTTCTTAACTGAGCACGCCGGCCATGGCGATCAGGGCGCGGGCCGCGTCAGGCAGTCGTTTGCCCTGGTCCATGGCCAGTTTCCGCAGTAGCCGATGGGCCTCGTCGTTGCTGATGCCACGATGCTGCATCAGCAGCAAGACGGCTTTTTCCTGAGTGCGGCGATCTTCCAGAGCCTCTTTGGCACTCTGCAGCTCCTCTGACATCTGCTTCAGCCGGCGCGTCTGTTCCTGCACCAGATCAAAGATTGAGCGGCCAGACTGCTGACCGACGCCTTCACCGCCCCAGGTATCCACCGAATGGGCCTCCATGCCACTGTCACATACCACCAGCATCGGCGCGTCTCCGGCAGGGCGCTGCTCCAGGGAGGCCAGCAGTGTTTCCTGGTGCGCCCGTGAGTGCCGGGCTTCGGCATAACGCTCGGCGCAGCGATGATGAAACGCACTTTCCACGGAATCTTCGATTTTTTTCAGTTCGTCCATCCGCTCGGTCATCAGCGTAAACCAGCGGTCCGCCAGCGCTTCATCCAGCTGTTTATAAGGTCCCACAGAGACGCCCATCTGGCGCATGCGCTCGATTTCCAGCTCTCTTGGGTGGGCGCGCAGGTTGTACCAGAGTTCCAGACTTTCCTCGTTGGCGAAGGAGACAAACACCTCAAAACACCGCTCCTGCGCCTCAACCAGGTGCACCATGCGCCGTGATAGTGCACTGTCAAACCGACGACTGGAAAATCCGGCAGAGCCGGCAGCTCGTTCCTGACCACAGTATTCCTTGCCGTTCATGACATGCACCATGGCAACCAGCAGGCCAGCAATAGACGGCTCCACAACCGTGTCTGCGGCCTCAAACACCACCGTGATCAGTTGATGAATGGTGTCGCAGAACCAGTCTGTCGCCTCGGTCACCGTGAGCTTCTGGCCTGACACCCTGGCGCGCAGCTCCGGCAGCTGATCCAGACAGTGCAGAGCACTGGCAATGTGCCCCAATAACGAGCTACTGACAGGGTGGGTGGTCAGCTCTTCCTGAACGTCCGCCAGCGCGCCGCCAAAGTCCGCCACCAGTTGGTCAGTCTGCTTGATGATCTGTGCCCGTTCAGCCTCAAACCGCTCACATCCAGAGCCAACGTACAGGTTGGTGACACCCCGCTCCCACTGCAGGCCATGCACCAGGTTACCGACACTCTGCACCAGTCGCCCCATCAGCAAAAAATACTCCAGGTTGCGAACTTCGCATTGCCGGGAAGCAATCAGAAAGTCCGCTGCCGTCGCGGCCTTGATCGGCCTGGGATGGGGTTTGCTATTCATGGTCCTGCTCCTGCTGATGCAACGCCAGTTTTGACTGCCGTCCGGCTCAATGACGAACGGAATGCTGACGCAATGTGATCCAGTTGAGGACTATCTCGAGCAATTTACAGGCCAGACTGTTTGGCTTCACTTTCGTGCACACCGCCCCATCGAAGGGCAGCATTTCGGACTCTATTGAGGAGTCTGGCAGCATAAAAATCACAACTTATTGATTTTATTGTTATTAACAAACTGGCACGGAGATCGCATTGTAAAACTCAAGGACGACTGTCCCGGCCAAGGAAAAGGCCGGACCATCAGATCATTGTTGTTGGCATTGGCGCCGGACCATCTGCTCTCTCACGAGGGCATGATGCTCCGGCTTTTTTCGTTTGGCTCGGGAGCAAGATTGACCATGCGTACATCTGAAGACGCCCCACTGGTGATCTGCGGCCACGGCATGGTGGCACAACGCCTGATTGAGCGACTGGTCGCCCTTGGCCATCCCTTCAACGGCATTGTGGTGTTCAATGCTGAGCCCTTTTCAGCCTACAACCGGATTCAACTGTCGGCCGTTCTCGCCAACGAAATCCCCGAAGCTGATCTGGCGCTCAAACCCCAGTCCTGGTTTGCCCGGCACAAGGTCTCGGTGTTCAATCACGAACCGGTCACCCGCATCGATACTGACCGGGGCACCGTGACTACCGCCCACGGCCGGGTTCAGGCGTACAGCAAGTTGGTGCTTGCCACCGGATCACGCCCGTCCAGCCTGGGCATCAGCGGCGAAGACCTTGACGGCGTCTTGACCTTCCGCACTCTGGCCGACACCCGGGCTTTGATCAATGCAGCGAGCACTCACAAGCGCGCCGTCGTGATCGGCGGTGGTTTTTTGGGACTGGAAGCCGCCGAGGGGCTCAGGGCCCGAGGCATGGCGGTGACCCTGCTGCACCGCAGCGATCACCTGCTGAATCGCCAACTGGATACGACCGCTGGCGATATGCTCAAGGGGCTGCTGGCGCAGCGAGGACTCAACATCCTGACCGGGCAGTCGCCCGCGGCACTGCTGGGCAAAAGCCGGGTAGCTGCCGTTCAGCTAAACGATGACACAGTAATGTCTACCGACCTGGTAGTGATCGCCACCGGCATAACGCCCAACATTGACCTGGCGCGAATTGCCGGCCTGCAGTGCAACAAAGGCATTTGTGTCGACAGCCGGATGCGCACGTCTCACCCAGCCGTTTATGCCCTCGGTGAATGTTGCCAGTTCGGCACGCACACGTTCGGACTGGTAGAACCCGGTTTTCAGCAGGCCCAGGTGCTCGCACAGCATCTGTGCCAGACATCGGAAGCCACAGAATTCTCACCCGGCTCCATCGCCACTCGCCTGAAAATCAGTGGCATTCCGATTTTTTCCTGCGGTCGCGTGCAAGCAGGACCTGCGACCGAAGACATTCAATGGCAGGACCGACCAGAACACCGCTACGGCCGACTGTTGGTCGAGCAAGGCCAGCTGGTGGGCGCCGTGTTGATGGGCGACACCGCCAGCGGCCCCTGGTATGCCGATTTGATTGATTCTGGCCGGGACATCTCCGGGTACCGGGACACCATCGCCTTTGGCCAACCCTATTGCGAAGCAGCAGCCTGAGCGCTGCCATGAGAGAGGAATACACCATGAGTAAACAAACCCTGATCGTGATCGGCAACGGCATGGTTGGCCACCACTTCCTGGAGCAATTCAGCCAGACGCCAGCGGCCCAAGCCTTCGAGGTAATTGTGTTCGGTGAGGAAGCACAGCTCGCCTACGACCGGGTGCATCTATCCGAGTATTTCAGCGGCTCTACCCATGCCGATCTGGCTCTGGGTACGGCAGACTGGTATGCGAGTCATGGCATCGATCTGCGCTTGAATGAGCAGGTCACCGCCATTGACCGGGATAATCGGGTGGTCACCACTCCAGAGGGCGCCTATGCCTACGATCAGCTGGTGTTGGCGACGGGCTCCTATCCCTTCGTACCACCTATTGCCGGCAATGATCAGAGCGGCTGCTTTGTCTATCGTACCCTCGGGGACCTGGACGCCATTCGCGCCAGCGCCAAAGGCGCCAAAACCGGCGTGGTGGTCGGCGGCGGCCTGCTCGGGCTGGAAGCCGCCAACGCGCTGAAGAGTCTGGGCCTGCAGGCCAGCGTGGTGGAATTTGCTCCGCGCCTGATGCCGGTGCAACTGGACGACCAGGGCGGCGCGTTGCTACGTCAGAAAATTGAAGATCTGGGCGTGCAGGTGCACACCGAGAAAGCCACCACCGCCATTGCACCAGGCGAAGATGCCCGATTACGGATGAAGTTCTCCGACGAGAGTTTCCTGGAGACCGATCTGATTGTGTTCTCAGCCGGCATCCGTCCCCAGGACACCCTGGCCCGTGCCTGTGGTCTGGAGGTGGGCGAGCGAGGTGGCGTTGTCATCAACAACCAGTGCACCACCTCGGACCCGCACATTCATGCCATCGGCGAGTGTGCGCTCTGGAACAACCAGATTTTCGGCCTGGTAGCGCCAGGCTACACCATGGCTCGCACCCTGGCCGCAGCCCTGAACAATGACACGGGCGCAGCCTTCACCGGTGCCGACATGAGCACCAAGCTCAAGCTGCTGGGAGTGGATGTCGGCTCTATCGGCGATGCTCATGCCCAGACTCCCGGTGCCCGAAACATCCGTTTCCACGACGAGCAGATCGGCCATTACCGGCGCATGGTCGTCAGCCAGGATGGCAAAACCCTGCTGGGGGCCATTCTGGTCGGCGACAACAGCCACTACGACACCCTGCTGCAATACGCCCTGAATGGCATTGAGTTGCCGAAGAACCCGGAGGCGTTGATCCTGCCGGAGAGCGAGGGTGGCGCACCGGCTCTGGGCGCCGATGCCCTGCCAGACACTGCATCTATCTGTTCCTGCCACAACGTCACCAAGGGCGATATCTGCTGCGCGATTGATGCCGGCTGTTCTGATCTCGGTGGCGTAAAAGCCGAAACCAAAGCCAGCACGGGCTGCGGCGGCTGTGCTGCACTGCTCAAGAAAGTGGTCGATAGTGAGCTGGAAAAGCGTGGCGTGGAGGTCTGCACCGATCTGTGTGAACACTTCTCTTACACCCGCCAGGAGCTTTTCCACCTGGTGAAAGTGAACGGTATTCGCACCTTCCGGGGCCTGCTCGAACAACATGGCCAGGGCGACGGCTGCGACATCTGTAAGCCCACAGTCGGCTCCATTTTGGCCACCTGCTGGAATGAGCACATCCTGGCCACCGACCACGTGCCCCTGCAGGATACCAACGATACCTTTATGGCCAACATGCAGAAGAACGGCACCTACTCGATTGTGCCGCGCATTCCCGGTGGCGAGATCACGCCGGACAAGCTGATCGTGCTGGGCGAGGTGGCCAAGGAATATGACCTGTACACCAAGATCACCGGTGGCCAACGGGTCGATCTGTTTGGCGCCACTCTAAGCCAGCTTCCCGAAATATGGGAAAAACTCATCGCCGCCGGGTTTGAGACCGGTCACGCCTACGGCAAGTCCCTGCGCACGGTGAAATCCTGCGTAGGCAGCACCTGGTGTCGCTATGGCGTGCAGGACAGCGTGGGCATGGCGATCACCCTTGAGGATCGCTACAAGGGCCTGCGGGCACCTCACAAGGTGAAGATGGCGGTCTCTGGCTGTACCCGTGAGTGCGCCGAGGCCCAGAGCAAGGACTTCGGGGTGATTGCCACCGAGAAGGGCTGGAACCTGTATGTCTGTGGCAACGGTGGAATGCGGCCCCGGCATGGGGATTTGTTTGCCACGGACCTGTCGGATGAGGAATTGATCCGGACCATTGACCGGGTGGTGATGTTCTATGTGCGCACGGCGGACCGCCTGCAGCGGACGTCGGTCTGGATGGAGAATCTGGAGGGTGGCCTGGAGTATCTGAAGCAAGTGGTGCTGGAGGACAGCCTCGGTATTGGCGAAGAGCTGGAGCAGCACATGGCGGATCTGGTTGGCACCTATCAGTGTGAGTGGAAGACGGCTGTTGAGGATCCTGAGAAGCGCAAGCGGTTCCGGGAGTTTGTAAATGCGCCGGCGCAGAAGGACCCGGTGCAGCAGTGGACTTCGGAGCGAGGGCAGCGTAGGCCAGAGCTGGTTTCATCCTAGCCTTCAGGAACAGTGCAGGAGCCAGGCGGCATGGGGGTGCTTTCCTTCCGGAAAAAACAACTCGCTTCGCTCAGACATCCTTTTTCCTGCAGGAAAGCACCCCCACACCACCTTGCTCAGTGAACTTGGTGGGATAGGCATTCAGACATGGATAATGAACTGGGAGATTTGTTATGAAAGCTCGGACTTGTTGGGAAGCGGTTTGCACGGTGGACGATCTGGTGGCTGACTCCGGTATTGCGGTCTGGACCGACGATGGACCGGTGGCGGTGTTTTACCTGCCCCGTCGATTGCCGGCGTTGTTTGCCATCAGCCACACCGATCCGTTCAGCGGCTCAAATGTCTTGGCCCGGGGATTACCGGAGATATTAACGGGGAGCCGGTGGTGGCGTCGCCGCTGTACAAGCAACATTTCAGCTTGCACACCGGTGTCTGCCTGGAGGATGACAGTGCCCGGGTTAAGGTCTATCCGGTATTGCTGGACGGCGATCGTATTCTGCTGGAGGTGCCGATGGCTCAGGCAGCGTCGACGGCCGCCTGAGCCGAGCTTTGAGATCAGCTCAGGAACTGGACGTTCTCGTGCATCGGTGCCCGGGGACTGGTGATCTGGTTCACCGGGCTGTCGGGATTGGCGTAGCCGATGGCCATGCCGGTGAAGACTTTGCGGCCCTCGGGCAGGTCGAGGAATTCAGCGATGGTTTTCGGGTACACCGACCAGGATTCCTGGGCACAGCTGTCGAGGCCTTCAGCGCGCAGCAACAGCATGATGGTTTGCAGGATCATGCCCAGGTCGGACCACTGGGGTGGGCCCATGTTGTCGTCGACGGTGCAGAACAGGCCCACGGGGGCGCCGAAGAATTCAAAGTTACGCTTGAACCATTCAAAGCGGGCGGCTTTGTCTTCCCTGGGGATGTCGAGCTGACGGTACATGAGTTCGCCAATTTCGAAGCGGCGGTCCCGGTAGGGTGACTGCAATTTGGGTGGGTAGATTTCGTATTCCGGCACTTCGTTAAAGCCTTTGCTCACTTTCTCGCGCATCAGGCTTTTCAGTCGGGCCAGAGCGTCACCGGTCACCAGATGCAGGTGCCAGGGTTGCAGGTTACCGCCGGAGGGGGCTCGGGTGGCGGTTTCGATCACTTTGCGAAGGGTGGCCTCGGAGACCGGGGTGTCCAGGAAATCCCGGACGGATCTACGGGACTGGACGGCGTGTTGTACATCCATTGAAGACAGCTCCCAAAACATCGTTGTTGTTTGAACAGACTCAGCCTGAGCCCCAGTATGGGGACCGCCTCGATGCTTGACCACCCCACAAGACCGGTTTAGTCTCCGGCAACATCACAAGGTCGATCGAGGGTATCCGGATCATGGAAGATCACAGTCAGTTTCGCCTGCTGTCACAGCGGCGGTTCCTGCCGTTTTTTGTGACCCAGTTCGCCGGGGCGTTTAACGACAACCTGTTCAAGAATGCCCTGCTGTTGCTGGTCACCTACACCGCCGGCGGCCTGTTCGGGTTGTCGGCCGATGTGGTGGTCAACCTAGCCGCCATGCTGTTTATCCTGCCGTTCTTTCTGTTCTCCGCCATTGCCGGCCAGGTGGCAGACCGCTATGAAAAGTCTGCGGTAATCCGCTGGATCAAGTTTGCCGAGGTGGTGATCATGGGCATCGCCGCCGTCGGGCTCTGGTTTGGCTGGTACGAGATGTTGTTTCTGCTGCTGTTCCTCACCGGTGTGCAATCGGCCTTTTTCGGGCCAGTCAAGTACGCCATTTTGCCCCAGGCTCTGAAGGATTCTGAGCTGATAGGAGGCAACGCGCTGGTGGAGATGGGCACTTTTGTGGCCATCCTGGTGGGCACGCTGACGGCCGGTGTGATGATGAAAGCCCCGGTGCCGGGTCCGGTGATCGCGGTGGCCGTTGCTTTACTGGCCGTCGCCGGCCTGATCGCCGCGCTGCGGATTCCCAAGGCTGAGGCCGCCGCGCCGGATCTGAAGATTCGGTTCCGCCCGCTCCAGGAAACCTGGAAGCTGATGGCCATCGCCCGGGACAACCACAATGTGTTCCTGAGCATTCTGGCCATTTCCTGGTTCTGGTTTCTGGGCGCCGCCTACCTGACCCAGTTCCCCAACTTTGCCAAAACCCACCTGATGGGTGACGAAACCGTGGTCACCATCCTGCTGGCCATTTTCACCATTGGCATTGCCGCCGGCTCCATTGCCTGTGAGCGGCTGTCCGGCCACAAGATTGAGCTGGGCATTGTGCCCATCGGCTCACTCGGGCTCAGCTTCTTCGGCATTGACCTGTACTTCAACATGCCCGAGCAGCCCATCCCCTCAGACTGGTGGATGATCATCACCGATCCTCACTACCGCCAGGTGGCCATTGATTTGCTGGCCATCGGCATCTTTGGCGGGCTGTTTATTGTGCCCCTGTATGCTTATGTTCAGCGGGAGGCCAAGCCGGAGTCCCGGGCCCGGGTGATCGCCGCGCTCAATGTGTTCAACGCGTTATTCATGGTGATCAGTGCTTTGCTGGCGATGCTGATGCTGGGCGTGATCGGGCTGAGCATTCCCGAGTTTTTCCTGGTGCTGTCGATCATGAACCTGATCGTGGCGGGCTTTGTCTACCAACAGGTGCCGGATTTTGCTCTGCGCTTCGTGATCTGGGTGCTATCCCACACGGTCTACCGGGTTAGCCACCACCATCTGGATCGGATTCCGGAGGACGGACCCGCGCTGCTGGTGTGTAATCACGTGTCCTACATGGATGCCCTGGTGATTGCCGGTGCCGTGCGCAGGCCGGTGCGCTTTGTAATGGACCACAACATCTTCTCCACCCCCATCATGGGCAGTTTCTTCCGACTGGCCAAGACCATCCCGATTGGTCCGAAATCCAGGGTCCCGGAAATCTACGAAGCGGCCTTTGATCGCATTGATGAGGAACTGGCCGCCGGCCATCTGGTGTGCATTTTCCCGGAGGGCAAACTGACCAAGGACGGCGAAGTGGATACCTTCAAATCCGGCGTGGACATGATTCTGCAGCGCCGGCCGGTCACCGTCGTGCCCATGGCACTGCGAGGCCTGTGGGGCAGTTTCTTCAGCCACTGCGGCGGCCCGGCATTCAGTCACCTGCCGAAGCGTTTCTGGTCCAGGATACATCTTCTTGCCGATCACCCTGTCGCTCCGGACGAGGCCGGGGCCACTGTGCTCGAGCATAAGGTCAAAGCACTCAGGGGGCCTCAGTCCTAACCCGTCGACCCAAGACCAGAATAATCAGCGAGGGCAGGAAGGTCACGGTCACTATCGCTGCGCCCAACAGGCCAAAGAGCACAATCGCCCCGACCCCCCGGTAAAGCTCCGTCCCCTCACCGGGCAGAAAAACCAGGGGTGACAGGCCACAAAGGGTGGTCATGGTGGTCATGGCGATGGGGCGCAACCGGGTCTGAACGGCACCGGTGACCGCCTCCACCACGGTCACGCCTTTGCTGCGCAGATTGTGGCGAGCCTGTTCCACCACCAGTATCGGGTTGTTGACGACTGTTCCCATCAGAATCAGGAATCCCAACATGGAGATCATGTCAAAAGGCTGACTCAACGGTTGCAGGCCGATCACCGGCAACATCCCGCCCACCAGATTCATCAATCCAAGCCCGACAATGCCGCCAGCCACCCCCAGCGGAATCGCCGTCATAATCAGCAGCGGGAACCCCCAGTGCGCAAAGATGGCCACCAACAGCAGATAAACAATGGCAACGGCGATCAGGAAGTTACCCGTCAGGGCATCGCGGGTGGCGTTAAGCTGATCACTGGCCCCGGAAATATCCACGGTCACGTTGGCCGGTAGCTCGCCACTGGCCCGCAAGGCATCCAGCAGTTCGGTCCGGACTCGTTCCACGCCAGCCTCAAGAGGCACGTCCGCCGGCGGTATCACATTCAAGGTGACGGTGCGCCGGCCATCAACCCGGCGAACGGTGCTGGTGTCCACGGTCTCTTCGATCGTGGCCAGGCTCGACAACGGCAGAATGGCTCCCAGGGGCGTGTGTACGGCAACATCCGGCAGCTTGCTCAGGTCTGGTTGCTGCCCCTCCTGGCCATAGAGGTAGATGTCGATCTTTTCGTCATCCAGGAAGAAATCATCTACATAGCTCCCCTCGGTGAGGGTGGCCACGGTGAAGCCGATGGCCTCCGCATCCAGTCCAAGCTCCGCGACCCGGTCCCAGTCCGGCCGGATCTGAATCAGCGGCTGGGCCAGAGTGAGGGTCGACGGCTGGCTCTGGATGCGAGGGCCATCAAAGATCTGCTCGGCCCGCCGATAGGCGGCATTGGCAGCCTGATAGACTGACACCAGATCCGGGCCGGAGATGTCCAGATTGATACTGCGAGTGCCCCCGTCGTTACTGGAAATGATCGAGCCTTTGGCGGCAAACGCGCGCATTCCCGGGAATTGCCGGTACACCCGAGTAATCTCGCTCATCAGGGCGTCGATGTGGGTGGGGTCAAGGGTCTCCGAAATGATCCGGACCCGGGTTGGCGTAACGCCCATGTTCAGATACGCAATCGGGGGCACCTGGGTGTCACCACTGGCATAGGCTTCGCCGTCGGCATTCACGTGGGGTAGAAAATGCGCCTCTACCAGCTCCGCGATGGCGGCCATTTCAGTCAGGTTATAGCCCGGTGGCGCGGTCATGACGGCAAAGGTTTTGGGCTCTTCACCCTCCGGCAGATACTCCGCAGGGGGCGTCAACACCAGAATGATCCACAGGCTGACCCCGGCAGTCGCTGCGATCACCAACACCCGGCGTAGCGATCCATCCACCAGCCAGCGCACCAGAGCCATCACACGAGCCACCCATCCGCCCCCGGTTTCATTGCCATACTGATCGACATTGTCGACTTTGCCGCCAAAGTCCAGGCGCGCACACAAGGTAGGGATAATCGTGACGGCCACTAACATGGAGGCCAGAATCGCCGCCGAGATAGCGATGGCGACGTCCGAATACAGCTGTCCCGCCTCCTCCTCGATGAACAGGATCGGCAGGAATACCAGAATGGTGGTGGCGGTCGAGGCGAGTACCGCAGGCCATACCTCCTGTACCCCCTTGAGTGCCGATTCCATCCGGTCCAGACCCAGGCGCCGGTGTCGTTCGATGTTCTCCAGCACCACAATACTGTTATCCACGGTCATGCCAATGGCAAAGGCAATGCCCGCCAGAGAGATCACGTTGATGGTACGCCCGGTGATCAGCAGACCAATAAACGCCGCAATCGCGCACAGCGGGATACCGACCACACCGGCAAAAGTGGCCCGCCCCGAGCGCAGGAACAGGTACATCACCAGGGTCGCAAACACCGCACCAATGCCCAGATTGGTCCAGACATTGGCCACGGAGGCTTCCACGTAACGGGCATCGTCGGAAGTCAGCTCCAGTTCAAGGCCGGCGGGCTCCAGCACCTCACGATTGATGGCGGCCACCTCATCCAGCATCGCCCGCTTGATCTCGATGACGTTGGAACCGCTCTCCCGGCGAACCTGCAAGCCGATCACACGCTGCCCATTGATGATGGACAGATCCCTCACCAATGCCTGGCCCTGACGTACCCGGGCCACTTCACCCAGCCGGACCACGCTGTCTCCGTCCCGTCGAACGACCAGTTGTTCCAGCGCCTCCATGTCATCAAAGCGCCCGACCGTCCGCAACAGATAGCGGCGTTTGCCGGAATCCACTTCGCCGCCGGAAATGTCCCGGTTGCGGGCGGTGATGGCGTCACGCAGGTCCAGCAGGCCCAAACCACGTTGGGCCAGGGCGGTCTCATCAACGATGATCTGCATCTGCCGATCAGCACCGCCGCCAACCGTGACTTCCGAGACGCCCGACACGCTCTCCATACGGGGGCGCACCCTGTCTTCCACAAAGTCCCGCATCAATTCGATGTCCAGCTCGCGGGGGTTGCCCTGCAGGGTAGCAATGCGGAAATACATAAAGGCGTTGGCCGAAAACGAGGCCGCTACTATGCGTGGCTCATCAACATTGCGCGGATAGTCCGACACCTGGCTCAGCGCGTTATTGATCTGGATGAGGGTTTCGGTGATGTCGACTCCGAACGGAAACTCCAGCTCGATCTCGGAAGAGCCACTGGAGGCCGTTGCCGTCATCCGGCTCAGGTTGGGCACATTGCGCAGGAAGCGCTCCTGCTCAATCAGAATTTCCTTCTCGATGTCCTGGGGCGTGGCGCCGGCCCAACGGGTTTCCACGGTGACTGTGCGAACTTCCAGATCAGGAATCATCTGGACCGGAATACGCGTGGCCGCAGCCGCACCCAGAATGGCGACAATCAGGGCGATCACCGCCACCAGAATGCCGTGGCGAATAATGCCGGCAAACATCAGTTCGACTCCCGCTCGGCGATCCGGACCGTCACGCCCTCACTGAGATTTTCATTTCCCCGCACCACCACCTGTTCGCCGCCGTCCAGGCCACGGGTGATTTCAACACGGCCACTGAAACTCGTGCCCGGCCAAACCCGTTTTTCACTGACCGTATAAGTGTCGTTCTCCGCAAGCTCGGCAACCCACACCGTCACCCGACCTTCGGGGTACCGGTTGATCGCGTCCCGGGGCACGGTCAGGCCGCGCTCACCGGTTGTGATCCGTAACGTTGCCCGGACCGCCATGCCAGGCAGCACGGCCAGATTCCCGGGCCGGTCGGCCCGCAACAGGAAAGTCCTCGATTGAGCGTCGTTGACCGGCACCAGGGTCACGATGTCGGCTTCAATCTGGTCATTGTGATGGGATACCCAGAGCTCACTGTCGTCATTGAGCCGGGCAAAGTAATCCTGGGGAACCTGAAAATCCAGTGCCAGGTTGTCAGTATCCACCAGGCGCAGCAGCTCAGTCCCAGGCGTCACCCACTCGCCCAGATCCAGCGAACGGTGACTGACCACGCCGTCAAATGGTGCTACCAGGCGGTGCCTGTCTACCTGCACGTCGATCTGTTGGCGCTCGGCCTCAAGCCGCGCCAAAGACGCTGTGGCCGCCGCCACCTCGCTTTCCCGGGCGCTGACTTCGGTGGCGGCAATATTGCGTCCGGCACCGACCGATCGGGCCTCCTGCAACCTTCGGTCTGCCTCCGCCAGTCGGGCACGGGCTTCTTCCACTTCGGCTCCGGCGGCGCGGCTTTGCCAGTCCACCAGTTCGTGGTCCAGCTCCGCCAAGAGGTCGCCGGCAACCACCCGGTCACCCACATCGACATGCAAGGTTTTGAGTAACCCGGCAACCGATGCAGAGATTCCTGAGCTGCGCAGAGGATTGACGGTGCCATTGAGTGAAGCCTCCTGAACCACCGCTTGTTCTGCCACCGCTTCAAGACGCACTGACGGCCTGTCCTGAGCAAAAACACCGGGCGACGCCACGCCCGTCAGTATGACCATTACCCAGCTACAGACACGCTGCACACACTTCTCCCTATGCGTTTCTATTTGGATGCATTTGACACCTGTTGATGATTCACTACGAGCAAAAGCAGCTTCCAGACCTGACCAGGTAAAAAGTCATAATCGGTCATCCGGTCAATTCACTCTACCGGTAACTCGGGTACTATCCACTCTAGTCTCAATAACAAGTTGCCAAAAGGTGCCGACGTGAAACCGCTGACCCCCACCGATCAACTCTTTCTCTGGCTGGAAAAACGTCAGCAACCCATGCACGTGGGAGGTCTGCAGCTGTTTTCCTTTCCCGAGGGTGCACCGGATGATTATGTTGCCCAGCTCGCTGACCAGCTCAGAACCCAGCACAAGGTGACAAAACCTTTCGATCAGAGGCTGGCTTACAAGCTGGGGCAGCCCATGTGGGTAGAAGATGACCACCTCGACCTGGAGCATCATTTCCGCTTCGAGGCGCTGCCCACACCGGGCCGCATTCGGGAATTGCTGTCGTTTGTCTCGGCCGAGCACTCCCACCTGATGGATCGGGAGCGGCCAATGTGGGAGGTTCACCTGATTGAGGGTCTGAAAGACCGGCAGTTCGCGCTCTACACTAAGATTCATCATTCCCTGGTGGATGGCGTATCCGCCATGCGCATGGCGACCCGGATGCTGAGTGAAGACCCCAGCGAGATGGGCATGCCGCCGATCTGGGCACTGGCGCCAAGGCAGCGCTCCGAGCAGGACCACAGCAGTCCGTCACTCTGGCGCAGCGTCGCCCACTTGCTGGGCAGCTCCGGTAAACAGCTGGGCACCCTTCCCACGGTGGCAAAGGAGTTGCTGAAAACCGTTAACCAGGCGCGCAAAGACCCGGCCTACGATTCCATCTTCCACGCGCCCCGCAGTGTGCTTAACCAGAAAATCACCGGCTCCCGGCGCTTTGCCGCACAATCCTACTGCCTGACCCGGATCAAGGCGGTGTGCGAGGCCTCCGGCACCACGGTGAACGATGTAGTCACGGCGATGTGTGCCTCGGCCCTGCGCACCTATCTGATGAACCAGGATGCCTTGCCGGCCAAACCGTTGATCGCATTTGTGCCCGTGTCCCTGCACCGGGACGACAGCTCTGACGGCAACCAGGTAGGGGTAATTCTGGCCAATTTACACACCGACGAGAACGACCCCAGCCAGCGCCTGATGAACATTCATCACGGCATGCAGGAAGCCAAAGACCGCTATCGCCATATGTCGTCCGAGGAGATCATCAACTACACCGCGCTGACGCTGGCGCCGGCAGCATTCCATTTACTGACCGGCATGGCGCCCAATTGGCAAACCTTCAACGTCGTGATTTCCAACGTACCGGGGCCGTCCTCGCCCCGTTACTGGAATGGCGCCAAACTGGAGGGTATGTACCCGGTGTCGATCGACATGGACCGCCTGGCCCTGAACATGACCCTGACCAGCTACAACGGCCAGGTGGAGTTTGGTCTGATCGGCTGCCGCCGAACCCTGCCCAGCCTTCAGCGCATGCTGGATTACCTGGAAGACGGTCTGATGGAGCTGGAAACAGCCTACGGGCTATAGCTCAGCGCAGCTGTGCTTCCTGGTTACGCTCGGAGACCTGACTGTTCAGAGTCCAGAAGTCGTAAAGTACACCCAGGAAAAACAGACCGCCGGTGAACAGGTAGATGATGCCGGTAATCCACTTGCCCATGTACATGCGGTGCAGGCCGAACACTCCCAGGAAAGTGAGTAGCACCCAGCTGATGTTGTAGTCGACTTCGCCATCCTGAAAGCGATTATCGGCCTCCCGGTCCATGGCTGGGATCAGGAACAGATCGATAATCCAGCCAATAAAGAACAGTCCGAGGGTGAAAAACCAGATGGTGCCGGTGATGGGTTTGCCGTAATAGAAGCGGTGGGAACCCAGGAATCCGAAGATCCAGAGCAGGTAGCCAATGATTTTGCTGTGGGTATCTGATTGTCCGTTCATGGTGGCCTGGGTTCCTCTGCCGGGATTGAGTATTGGTCCTGAGTCATGAATGTGGGTGCCCTGGCCATACAAATCAAGGGCCAACGTCTGGCGCGGGGTCGGGTCCGTCCTCGCGGAACTCGGAAGCCGACTTGCCCGTCCACTTGCGAAACGCCCGGCTGAAGTTGGATAAATCCGCATAACCCAGTTCGTAGGCAATCTCACTGACTGACTGAGTGGTGTAGCGCAGTAACTGTATGGCCCGATCCTTCAACACCGCTTCGACAATTTCACGGTAGTGGGTGTTTCTTTCCGCCAACCGGCGTTTGAGGGTTCGCGACGACACACAAAAACGCTCAGCCATGGCCTCCAACGATGGCAGTGGGCCCGGCGTCATTCTCAGCATGTTACGGATGGCCAAGACAATGTCGCCCTGTTCTTTCAACGCTTTTTGCAGCTCAAACTCACACTGGTCCCTAGCCATCCTTGAGGCCTCGGCATCCGCCAGGCGCATACGGACATCCAGCAGCTGGCGAGGAAAGATCAGCATTTCCTCCGGCTGACCATAGTCAAAACGCACCGGCAACTGACTGGCGAATCGTTGATAATAGGCGGGTTCCGAGGACGTCAGGCGAACCGAGACGCCCGGTAGTTTGCCGTCTTCCAGCGCGAACCCTCTGGCTTCGGCATCCGCCCGGTCGAGCAGCTGTTCGGTAAGCAATATCAGGGTGGCGCTGACGGTTTCTGCCAGAAACTCGTACAGCCCGGGCACATCAAATTCGGTGCACAGCTGCACCAGCACCTGATCTCCGGCCAATGACTGCTTCATGCTCAAAAACGGTGCTCGCAACTGCAAGTAACGACGAACAGAATCCAGCGCACCCTCAAAAGTGGGACTGGTCAGTGCCGCAAAGCCCAGGGTGCCATGGATGGTTAAGCGCAGCTCCCTGGCCAACATAAAACTCAGACCGTCCTTGCCCGCCAGCTGCAGCGCACGCTGGGCCATCAGCATGGCATCGGTCACAAAAATGCGGCTGTCGTTGGCCTTCAGATCCTCGGCCGTAAACTCCAGCCCCTCATAGAGCAACCGGTCGTTGTGCCCGAGTTGACGGACGGTTTCAGCCAGCACTCGCAGGTAAACTCCGGGCACCAGAAACAGGCCCAGCATGTGCCTTTGATTGTCCGCACCGGTTGATGCCATAGCGTATCCCTGATTGTTCTTAGTGATGATTCTGACTTTATCAGAAGCGCCTGCAGACAACAGTGGGGCCACTCGCCCGGATTGCACTGTCGCCCCGGCCAACCGGGGTGGCCCATTGTGATCGATGGCCGTCCCATTCGCGCCTTCAGTACCCGCCTTGACTGGCCCACACTGAGCCCATGACATCAGCCAAAGCGTTTAATCGCACAGGAGTATCAACATGCGGGTAACAACACAGGCGGGCAAGCAGAGCAACGTGTCCCACACCCCGGATAACGTGGCTATCAAACCCCAGCGTATGGGCTTTGAATTCGGACAACAGGTTCCCCGGTACTGGCTCGACAACAGTTATCTGGTAAGTCACACCATGAACGCTCTATCAGTGCTGTTTCCGGAAGGTGAGCAGTTTTTCGTTGATTCCGTGCGCGCCTTCCGTGACCAGATCAAGGATCCGAAGCTGAAGGAAGAGGTACGCGGCTTCATTGGCCAGGAGGCAATGCACTCCCTCGAGCACATGGCGATGAACCAGCACGTGCGTGATCAGGGCATGCCGGTCGAGGAAATGGAGCGCGATCTGAAGGTGATCCTGGGCCTGGCCCGTCAGCTGCCAAAGCGACATCAGTTGGCAATCACCTGCGCCCTGGAGCACATCACCGCCATGATGGCCGACATGCTGCTGGAGCGCGACGATGTGCGCGAAGACATGCACGAATCCATGCGCCCGTTATGGGTATGGCACGCGGTTGAGGAAACCGAGCACAAGGCGGTCGCTTACGATGTGTTCCAGCAGGTTGGTGGCACCTACGCCGAGCGAGCCTTCTACCAGGTGTTCGCGACGACCGCCCTTGGAATAGTCGCCACCTGGTACACAGGCCGCATGCTGGTCAAGGATCGCAAAAACTTCTCGGTCAGAGATGCAGCCAAAGGCCTGTGGCGTATGTGGGGTAAAAACGGCACTTTCTCCAGCCTGGCTCCGGCCTGGGCGGAATACTTCAAGCCCGGTTATCACCCCTGGGACAAAGACAACAGCGAACTGATTGCCCGCTTCAAAGCCGAAATCCAGCAATACATTGCACCGCAGTACCAGAAGGGCAATCGGCGAACCTTGCAGTAATTCCGCCGCAGCCTTGCCTGAACACCCGGGCCTGCTATGTCAGGCCCGACGCGATAACCTCTCCCCGCTTCCACAAGCGCCATTCCCCGGGCTGGTACACATCCCAGGTTTCATCGGTGGTCAGGGGTTCAGTCACGATCACGCTGACGATGTCGTTGGGGGTGGTTTCGGCTTCAAAATCCACAGTAACGTCGGTGTCTTTCAGGCGGGCCGGGCCAAAGGGCGCACGACGGGTGATGCTGGCCATTTTGGTGGTGCAGAAGGTAAACAGCCAATCGCCGTTGCTCAACAACAGGTTGAACACTCCCTCGCGGGCATAGGCGCTGGACAGCTCAACCAGGCGCTCGACGATCTGCTCCGCAGGGTCATCGCGCCGGCAGTGGCCCCGCAGGTGGTTAAGCAGATCGCAGAACAGGGCTTCGCTGTCAGTGCTGCCAACCGGCTCGTAAAAGCCCTCAGCGGCCCGGAAACCGGACAACTGGCCATTGTGGGCAAAGACCCAGTAACGGCCCCAGAGCTCACGAATAAACGGGTGGGTGTTGGCCAGACAGATCTCGCCAACATTGGCCTGACGGATGTGACAGATGGCCACTTCGCTTTTGATGGGGTGGGTTTGCACCACCTGGGCAAGTCGGGAGCTGGCACTGGCATCGGAATCGTGAAAGCTGCGAACGCCTTTGCCCTCGTAAAATGACACGCCCCATCCGTCCTTGTGGGGACCGGTTTCACCGCCCCGGCGGGTCAGGCCGGTAAAGCTGAAACACAGGTCGGTGGGGGTATTGGCGCTCATCGCCAGCAGTTCGCACATGATCGGTTCAGTCCTTGGCGGTCGGTTCTGTCAGCCTAAGGATACCCGATTCAGCCGGCACCACCAGCCAGCTGTTCTGCGGTGACATCGCGCTGAGCCCGGCCAGCCGGCAAAACCCGGTTACGGCCCTCGCGCTTGCCACTGTAAAGGCAACGATCCGCAACGCAGAACAGGGTTTCGGCGGAGCGCCCATGCTCCGGCCATTGCGCGATACCAAAGGATGCGGTCACCCGAATCGAGGCTTCACCATAACGGAGCTCGTCATTGGCAATCCGCTCCCGCAACTGATCCATTAGCTCGAAGGCATCCGCCGGTTTTACATTCCGAAGAATCAGGCCGAACTCCTCACCACCCAGACGGCCGACAAAGTCGGTGGTGCGCAGGCGCTCGGTCAGGCACTTGCCAATGTTTTGCAGGACATGATCGCCGGCATCGTGACCGAGGGTGTCGTTCACCAGTTTAAAATGGTCGATATCCATCACCACCAGAGCAAAGCCATCACCGCTGCGGTCACACTCGGCAATGGTCCGGGCCAGGGTGGCCTGGAAGTTGGCGCGGTTGGCCAGCCCGGTCAGGGCATCGGTCTGAGCCATGTCTACGAGTCGCTGCTCAGCTTCTTCTCTGCGGGCCTCATACATGTGCATGAAAACCTGCATCAAGACGCCGCACAGCACCATGTTCAGGAGGTCGATCAAGCTGCTGGCACTGCCCACCTCTTCGAGGAAGAAGAAATAGATAACCAGACCCAGCACCATGAATGGCACGCTGAGGATCAGACCCTCATGCTTGCCAAGCAACAGGTAAGCCATTACCGGCATCATCAGCACCCAGACAAAGGCTGCTATCGACGCCTCGGGCAACAGCATGATGATGATAAAAAACGAAAACGTGGAAACCAGGTAGGCGTAGATCCATTGCTGCAGATGGGGCGTGGTCTTCAGCCGAACCGCACCGAACAACAGAACGGCGCTGGCCAGAAGCTCGATCAGCGACACCCAGGGGTAACCATTAAAAAACTGCAGCACGACCAAACACCACCAGTGCCGAACCGGTGACGAGAAAAAGCAGCCGAGTGAGTGATCTGCGATGATTGTCCCGCAAACCTGAGCGGCTCTGTTCCAGCGTCGCGCCCAGGTCGGGGTGTTTTGGCGTTTTCATGCTGACTCTTCCGTGGATCAGCCTCGAGTATAGACCCAATACACTGGCTGTAAAACAGTCAGTGCGGGCGGACAGGGCAACCGGCCCGCCGGATCAGATATACAGGTTCTTTCTTGAAAAGCGCTCAACCAGCGGCTGATAGGCGGACCCCAGCAGGCGATTGATGGCATCAATACCCCAGGCATCCGGGCCCACCAGAATGCGGGATTCATTTTTCAGAATGCCTTTGATGATGATTTCGGCGGCTTTATCCGGGGTGGTCATGGCCAGCTTGTCGAAGCCCTTGCGCTGGGCCACCGCGTTTTCCGAGGCGCCCATGCGCGCGGAGTTGGCGATGTTGGTGCGAATACCACCGGGGTGTACACAACTGACCTGCACCGGCTGGTTTTCCAGCTTCATTTCCTGACGCAGAGACTCGGTGAAGCCGCGTACGGCGAACTTGGCCGCGTTATAGGCACTCTGTTTAGGCACGCCAATCAGGCCAAACACACTGGAAACGTTCACCACATGACCATCACCGGAGGCGATCAGATGGGGCAGGAACGCACGTGTGCCATGGGCGACACCCCAGAAGTCGATATCCATGATCCATTTGAAGTCGTCGTCCGTCATCTCTCTCACGGACGCAGACAGCGCCACACCGGCGTTGTTGATCACGAGGTTGACCTGACCAAAATCTGCCTGCACCTGGTCAGCATGCGCGTATATGGCCTCGCGGTCTGAGACATCCAGTCGGTAAGCCCGCACCTCGGCACCGCCGCACGCCTCCACGGTTTCTGCCAGCCCGGCTTCATTGACGTCAGACAACGCCAGGCGACAACCCCTGGCAGCCAGCAAGCAGGCCAGGGCCCGACCGATTCCGGAACCGGCACCCGTTACCACAGCCACTTTGTTCTTGAGATCCTTCATGATTGCTGACCCTCGGTTTTGTTTTTTGACATTAAAGCAGGTGTTCTTCTGATCCGGTACTGTAACAGGTCGCCTGGTACGCAAAATGGCGCCGGTTTGCGCCGGCACCGGTCGCTTCGGCCAGTGCCGCCTGCTATCGGAAAACTTACCGCCGGCAGGCAGCGACGCAGGGGCGCTCATTGGTTACAATCCCGGCACTTATGAATTCATACCTGACCAATGGAGCTGACTATGGAATGGAGTCTCACCCACCTATGGCTGATCCTGGCCCTTCTCCTTGGCCTTGCTGAACTCACCTCTGGGGCTCTGCTTCTGCTGGCGCTCGGCGTAGCAGCAGCGCTGACGGCTCTGGCCGCGGTTCTGGGTGCTTCTTTTGAGTGGCAATTGGTGACCATGGGCATAATGTCCGGGTTACTGGTGCCTGCCGCCATCTGGTGGATCCGGCCCCGGTTTTCCCCAAGAGGGGTCGCGTATGGCACCACCGGTACCGGGGTCGAGCGCGGCCACCACTATAAAACCCTGCTCCGTGACTTTGACGGCGCCACCGGCATCAAGGTCAACGGCGATTTCTACCGTCTGAAACTCGGGGATGGCAGCAGCCCGTCATTACCGGAGGGCACTCCGGTGGTTTTTGAAAAATTCGATGGCACCACTGCCATCGTGCATTTCGCACACTCTGACAAGGAACAGTAACCATGGAATCATTCATCACACCGGGGCTGGTTATCAGCCTCATCATCGTCGCTGTCGGCATTTTTGTAATTGCCAAAGGACTGGTGATCATTCGTCAGTCCGAGGTGATGGTGATCGAGCGTCTGGGTTCGTTCAACCGTGTGCTCGAAAGCGGTATCAACATCATCATTCCATTCATCGAACGGCCACGCCCGATCAGCATGATCCGCTACATGCGCATGGGCGACGAATACCACCCGGTCACCAGCGATGAGATCCGCATTGACCGCCGTGAGACCGTTATGGACTTCCCCGGGCAACCGGTGGTGACCACCGACAACGTGACGGTGAACATCAACGGTGCACTGTATTACCAGATCATCGATCCGCGCCGCGCCGTGTACGAAGTTGCCAACATGAGCCAGGCGGTCGAGGTACTGGCCAAGACCACCCTGCGTTCGGTGGTGGGCAAGATGGAACTGGACAAGCTGTTTGAATCCCGCAGCGAGGTTAACAGCGCGATTCAGGCTGAAATGGAAGAAGCCGCCTCCAAATGGGGCGTCAAGCTGACCCGGGTAGAAGTACAAGACATCAGCATGCCGGAAGAAGTGGAAGAAGCCATGCGTCTGCAGATGGCCGCTGAGCGTAAGCGCCGGGCCACCGTGACTGAAGCCGAGGGTGAGAAGTCCGCCGCCATCGCTATGGCCCAGGGCCAGCGCGAATCGGCCATCCTGAACGCTCAGGGTGACAAGGAATCCGCCATCCTGCGTGCTCAGGGTGAACAGGAATCCATTCGCCTGGTGCTAAGCGCCATCGGCGATTCCGAGGAAAACAAGCAGACCGTTATCGGCTACCTGCTAGGCCAAAGCTACATCAAGGTACTGCCGAACATGGCGAAAGATGGCGAGCGGGTGTTTGTACCCTACGAATCGTCCGCGCTGCTCGGCTCCATGGGCATGTTCCGTGAGCTCGCGGGCAGCCCTGAAGACGTGGTTCGCAGCGGCTTGCGTGGCGGCATGGTTGCCTCCGCCGGCAACAGCTGAGTTAAAACCGCCGGTTACAGCGACTGCTGGCCCAGCAAATGGTCCAGTGGTCGCTCGTAACTGGGTGCAAACACCTCAAGAAAGTACAGCACTTCTGGCTGGGCCTGCTCTTGCAGGCGCTGGAGAATCTGCTCTGCTGCCGGCTCAAACTCCTTGTTGCCGGTCTGGATCTCTGCCCGGCACTTCAACAACGCCGATAGCCGATCTGCTGCCTTGATCAATTCTTTATCGTCCCCGCCCAACTGAGATTCCCGCACATAGGGTGCGAAATCCTCTCTGAGATCTTCCGGCAACAGCGCCAGCAACTCCGCCTCGGCCTTGTGTTCGATATCGCCGAAGGCTTCCCGCATGACACTCGAGTGGTACTTCACCGGCGTGGGCAGGTCACCGGTAATGACTTCTGTGGCATCGTGGTACAAAGCCGCGGCGGCGATTCGGTCGGCGTTCACATTGCCCTCGAAATGCCGGTTGCGGATCAATGCCAGGGCATGGGCTATGGTGGCCACTTCCCAGGAATGGGTGGCGACGTTTTCTTCAATGGCGTTGCGCATCAAGCCCCAACGCTTGATCCAACGCAGGCGCGAGACGTAGGCAAAAAAATGACTGGCAGTACGTTGTGTCAGACTGGCCATGGGGGTTCCTGTTGCGGATTGGGTTAGCGAACGTCCAGGGTAAACTGCACCGTGACATCACCCTGCTCATCGACACTGGCCTGCCGGGTCGGCTCCAGGGTGAACAACTGATCGGCTGCTACGCCATGGGTTTCCAGCAGCAGTCGGCGGATGGCCTGACCACGCTCGCCCGCCAACTGGCCCAGCTGCTCGGGTGGCAGCTCACGCTCACCGTTACGCCAGGCCTGCTCAACCTGAGTCCAGGCATCGTCGGTCACCGTCTCACCCCTGGCCTCCATACGAGCCCTCAACAACGCCAGGCTGTCGGCCTCAGGGGCAATACCACCGCGAATGTTAAGCAGTAACTCCGGGCGCTCGTTAAGAGCCTGAGCCAAGGCTACCAGCTTGTCTGCCTCGCCTTCCGCCAGAGTCACGCGGCCAGGCACAAAACTGACCTGCCCCAGCTCTTCGCTGCTGAAGCCCGCCAGATCCGCCAGCGATCCCAGCATGCTGAAGGGCGACGTTGCGGCACTCACCAGCAGGTTTACAAAGGCCCTCATGACGATCTGACCAACGCTGAATTCAGGATCAGACACATCCCCCTGAATAGGCAGGTCCACTTCAATCACACCCCGGCGATCGGTGAGCAATGCCAGGCCCAGCTTGACTGGCGCCCCGACCGCCTGATCACTGGCCACAGCCTGGCCCAGAGCCATCCGGTCCAGGGTCACCTGGTTGGACGCCTTCAATCGGGTGCCGGTAAACTCGTAATTCAGATTGAGTTTGAGCTTGCCGCTGTCCACCGCGTAGCCCAGATAACGGCCAAAGTAAGGCGACAGCACCGGCAAAGACAGGTCCTCCATCGACAAGGTCAGGGCACTGGATTCGTCAGTACCCAGCGCGCCAAGACTGCCTTCAAATGTCACCGGCGCATCGCCCGCCAGGCGGCCGCGCAAACTGACCCGACCCTGCTGGGGTGGCACATTGCTGACTCCGGTGACTGAGCCTTTCAGGTCATCAAAACGTGCACTGAATGGCGGGTCAAGGGTCCGGTCGGAATAATCCACGGCACCGTCCTCCACCTGCAGCTCACCAATCCGGAAGATAAAGCCGGGCTCTGTCGGCTCGGCGTCGCTAGGCGCCGAGGCTGCCTCACCAGCGGCCTCATCCTCGTTACTGGCGGCACGCATGATTTGCTCAAAATTGTGCAACCCGTCTGGCATCCGCACCGCGGTAAACGATGGCTGCGCCAGTGTCACGGTGCCAATTTCCAGCCGGGGTGGAGTCACGTTGAACTCGATGGGCGCCAGGCGCAGAGTTTGCCAACCCAGCATGGAGGCATCGCTGTCTGGCAGCCTGAGATCCAGATCGACTATTTCGGCACTGCCGCTGAAGGTGCCGGTCATCGGATCGTCCTGGCTGTCCAGGTCCAGATTGCCGTCAAAACCCAGGCGACCGCTGGCAAGGGCGAGGTTTGCCGTCTGTTGCAGGTAGGGCTCAATCACCGCCAGGGTAACGTCCGAGCCAGACAGCGCGGCCTCAAGGGTGAACGGTGCCGGTGTCAGTTGGCCATTGGCCGAGACACGGCCACCACTGGCCAACACAGCATCCAGGCCGTAGGTGACCGGTTCATCAAGCAGGTGAGACAAGCCGCCCAGCGTTATCTCCAGATCGGTCAGCTCAAGCTCTGCCGGCGTGTCTGGCACCTGATCGCGCCAGCGCAGACGACCGCCTGCCACCTCAACACCCTGAACAGACCAGCGAAATGCGGGCTCATCCGCTTCTGGTTGCGCGCCCTGATTCGCCTCTGGCTCGGCGGAAGTCAACGACGCAAGCCAATCAATCATGCCCTCTGTGTCCCGGGCCGCAGCCACAAAGGGCTGATCAAGGATGATCGCACCCACGCTGGCCTCAGCTGCGGTGAGGTCAAAGCCGATGCCATCAAATTCGATGGTTCGGGCTGCCAGCGCCGGCTCGTCATCGGAGTCGCCCAGGGCAACAGCCAGATCCTGAACCGTCACCTTGCCATCGCTGGTGATCAACTCAAACGGCTGAGTGCCACCCAGCTGGTAACGAGATTCGACCGTCAGGGAGCCATCCCGTAACTGCCAGGGCAAATACGGCGCCAGAAAATGGCCCAGGGTGCTGTGGTCAAGATCCGAGATCTTCAGACGGCCCTCGGAGAAAAGCGGCGTGATGCTCAGTTCGCCCTGCCATTCGATGGTCTGATCACCCAGGGCGGCAATCACCGAATACTGACTGCCTTCGGCGTCCCGGGGCCAGGTGGCCAGATCGTTGATTGAAAGATCCAGCGGAGTGATCCGGAATTCTGCTGGCTCAGACTGACTGAAATCCCTGAACAGCAGTTCGCCGCCATCGATGGTCAGTTGCTGAAAGAACAGTTTGGGGGGTGTTCCGGATTCCGCCTCGGCGACCGGCTCTGAGGTCTGGGCGACATCCGCCTGTGCGGCCTGCCAGTCACGGGCGAAATTGACGCTGTAATCATCCAGCAGATCCACCCGAATGTAGGGTTCCTGCAGATGAATGTCCTGAAAACTGACGATGCCCCGGAACAACTGGAAGAAACCGAGATTGACGAACAAGCGATCGAAGCCAACCACTTTTTCGCCGGCACGGTCATTTGCCGACAGCTGGGTTGCTTCAACGGTCAGGCTGAACGGATTGACCCTCAATTCGGCCAACTCCGCCTGCCAGCCCATTTGCTCATCCAGCTGTTCAGGCAGGGCGCGCTTGAGCCACCAGGGCAACGCCAGAAATCCCGCCAGGGCATAAAGCACAATCAGAATCAGAACCGCGACGGCAAGATTCCTGGGTAAACGACTGCGTTGACGGCTCTGGGCCACAAAACTCTCCTTGGTGAGCGGCGAAAAAACGGGGCTGAACCAGCCCCCTGCCTGTCACAAGGATAGTCCGCCGGGCGGTCGTTTGTCAGCCCGCAGTATGATGACCCGGCAAAATCGGATCGGAATGGAGGGTGGCGCTGTCAAAACGCCCCAACTGGGCAATATCCATCGGAATCATCGCGGCCAACAGCAGTTTGCGACTGGAATTGCCGGTAGCCGGAAATGCCGATTGGCCGACCCGCCAATTAAACGGCATTGACGCGGTCTGGATACGGTTTTCCAGCTCCCGCAGACGTCGGTACATGAACCCGTGGCTGAGATCCGCGTGGTCGGGCACCACCAGGAAAAACGTGCTTGCGGAGTAACGCGCCAGATAGACTGGCTCTGGTGCCAGCTCCCGCAGTGCCACCGCGGCGTCCCGAACCGCCTTGGTCATTGCCTCCGCATCAAGATTGGCAGATAACTCCCGATGATTGGCAATGTCGAGGTAGATCAGTGCGAACGGATGCTCTCGGGCGTCCGCCGTTGCCAGAGAGTCCAGAAGCCGCTGTTCCAGTGCCGAGCGATTAGGCAGGCCAGTAACCGGATCGACAAAGGCAAGCTGCGCCACCCGCGCGGTTTCCTCAACCTTTGCAGCCACCAGTCTGCGTTGCAGACGGATATCAAAGGCCGCCACAAACAGAGTCACCGCCAGTAACGCGGCGCAGAACACCGCCAGTGGTATACCCATCCAGTCTCCGCGCAGCGCATTATCCGCCGCTGGGACCGCTCCCGCTGGAAACGTCATGGCCAGCATTCCGCTGTAATGCATGCCGCAAATGGCGGTTGCCATCACCAGGGCCGCAGCCATACGTGCGGCGGAGGCACTGGCGCCCTGCATGGTCCGGATTCTGCGACACAGGGCCATCGCCACTGCTGACGCCGCTACGGCAATCGTGATCGACACCGTCAGCCAAACACCATCGTATGCCGGGGCCGCAGACATTTTCATCGCAAACATGCCGAGGTAGTGCATGACGACAATGCCGCCTGACATCATCACCGTTGCCACCGCAAACAGGCCCGCACTTGAGGTCTCGCGGCCAATAATGCTGAGCGCAATGGTGGAGGCAACGACGGCAGCCAGCCAGGATACCAGCGTCATTCCGCCGTCAAACGACATCACGGTATCCATGGGCATCGCCAGCATACCGACGAAGTGCATGGTCCAGACCCCGGTTCCCATCGCCAGCCCCCCGGTTACAAGCCATGCCAGACGATTGCCGTCACGGGCAGAACCGAGGCGGGCCCCGAAGAAGAGGGCAGTGTATGCGGCAAGAACCGCCACAACAAATGATGCGCTTACCAACCAAAGATCGTAGTGATGAGTCATTTTCAGTGCTCTGCGTTTGATTTAGTGTTGGAGCCGGTTGGAACGGCAAAGATTTACGCTGGGAAAGCACAATGGCTCTCACAACTTTGTTGAAATATGTAACCATCATCAACGGATCTGGCTTATCGCCAACGCTGACACACCGGGTTGAACCCGTTATGCTCGGCGACCGTATCTGGACACAGTGCTAACGCAGGGTGAGGAGACAACGATGGACATCGGCGACATGCGTCGGGATTTTGAAAGCGAAGGGCTCGACCTGGATCAACTGCACGGAGATCCGGTAGTCCAGTTCCAAGCCTGGTTTGAGGACGCCCGTACCGCCGGCATACTGGAGCCCAACGCCATGTCTCTTGCTACCGCCGGCGCCGACCAGATGCCAGATTTGCGCACTGTTCTGCTGAAGTACTTCGATCATCGGGGTTTTGTGTTCTACACCAACTACGGCAGCCGAAAAGCAACGGAGCTGGACGCGAACCCCCAGGCGGCCCTGCTGTTTCCATGGATCGGTTTGAACCGCCAGGTTCGGATCCAGGGCAAAGTGGAGAAGGTAAGCAAAGCCGAATCTTTGAAATATTTTGCGTCCCGGCCGCGTGGCAGCCAGATTGGTGCCTGGGTTTCTGAACAGAGCAAAGTGATTACCTCGCGGGGATTGCTTGAGCAAAAAGTGGCCGAGATGAAGCAGAAATTCAGCGCCGGTGAAGTTCCGTTGCCAGGATTCTGGGGTGGCTATCGGGTGGTTCCGGACCGCATTGAATTCTGGCAGGGGCGGCCAAGCCGGCTGCACGACCGCTTTGAATACGTGAGGGCTGGCGATGGCTGGACCATTCAACGCCTGCAGCCCTGATCGTCCGGGCATCTGGCTGTGCCATCAAATCAGGCGTGACCTGCCGGGCGCGCCGCCATGGATGACGGAATCCGAATCACGCACCCTGTCGCAACTGGCGGGCGGGCGGCGGAGCGAATTTCTGACCAGCCGCTGGTTGATCCGCCAGGGCCTGGCCAACGCCAGCCATCAGATGCCAGAGCACTGCCAGCCAGTCGATGGCCGCCCGGTCAGATCGGCCATGCCGGCAAACTGGTGCCTGTCACTGAGCCACAGCAAAGGCTTGAGCGCGGTTGCCACCGGCACCAGCCCCCTGGGTATCGACATCGAACCCAGTCAACGCAAACCGGATTGGGGCCGCGTCGCCAAACGCTGGTTTTCGGCAGTTGAGCAGGAATGGCTGTTCCGGGCCAACGATCCGTTCAGCTTTCTTAAAGTTTGGACGCTGAAAGAAGCCTGGCTGAAAGCCACCGGCCGCGGCATTGCCGGCAACCTGCAAACCCTGGAAGTACGCAAAGACTTCGAGCTTTACGGCGATCGGCCCGACCAACAATGGCTCGCCAGCTGCTTTTACATTGAAGGTTTTCTGGTAACGTTGGTGTATCAGGGCACGGAAGACGGCTCGGGCAGCTTGCCCGCCATCACCTTGCTGGAACCCCCTCCGGATGACTATGGTCTGATTCACGCTGGCAATCTTGGGGCCAGCTGGGAGCCCATGTTCCATCGCACCATCCGGACCAGGCGATAAACGGAACAGAGCCTTATGACCCAACCACCGGAACGATGCAGCTGGTGTGGCACCGACCCGCTCTACGTGCATTACCACGATACCGTCTGGGGTCGCCCCGAATACGACGATCATGCGCTGTTTGAGAAACTCTGCTTGGACGGTCAGCAAGCCGGCTTGAGCTGGATTACCATCCTGCGAAAACAGCAACACTACCGCGACGCATACGCCAACTTTGACCCAGAGAAGATTGCCCGATTTACCGAGCAGGACGAAGCCCGCCTTTTATTGAATCCCGGCATCGTCCGCAACAAACTCAAGGTGCGATCCGTCATCAACAATGCCCGTGGTTATCTGGCATTACAGGAGCGCGGCACACCGCTGTCGTCGTTTCTGTGGCAGTTTATGGATCACAAGCCGTTGCAGAATCAATGGCGTACCATGGCCGAGGTGCCGACACAGACGCCCCAATCGGAGGCCATGTCCAAGGCTCTGAAAAAGGCCGGCTTCACATTTGTGGGCCCCACCATCGTTTACGCTTTCATGCAGGCAACCGGTATGGTCAACGATCATCTGGTCAGCTGTCCTGCACATCAGGCCTGCTTGCAGCTCTCACAATGATCTTACCGCTGCCGTTACACGTAAGTTCTCTGGTAACACCTACCAGGGAGTTTTACTGTGCGCATCACCCTCAACGAACTCAAGGATCTTCAGCCAGCGGTTATCGAGCTGCTTGAGATCATTTCTCTCGAAGGCCAGCACTACATGGCCCGGCTGCATGGTCCCACCGGCCTGAAACTACTGTCAGACAAGGCTGGCAAGACTCGCCTGTTCCGCAGCGCATGGGAAATTCAAGACACCCTCAGTGACTTTGCCGTGCAGGAAACCCAGATCGTTCATCCTTCCGCCTACCATGAGATGGTAGGAATGGCACCGTCTGACATCGAACCCATGCGCATTCAGGTTCAGAGGCAACGGTCGTGATTGTAGTCGCTCGCCTTGCGATTCTGGTGGGGATCGCCGGGCTTATTCCGTTTATTGCAGGCATGATGGGGCTGTTTTTGATGCCCTCAAACAGCATCGTGATACTGAGCTGGTTCTACCTGTACAGCGCCGGCATTCTCGCCTTTATGGGCGGAATCTACTGGACCATCGCGCTGCAGCTGGAAAACCGCTCGTATCCGCAGTCACCGCTGGTGTCCATGCTGTTAAGCCAGATGTTCTTTCTGGCAGCGGGTTTGGGCCTGCTGCTGCACACGCCTCACAAAATTCTGCTGTATACCATCGCCTTTCTGGCACTGTACGTTGTGGATGCCCGCTGGATGCGTCCCTACTGGCCGGCGTGGTACCTGAAACTGCGCCTGATGCTGACGCTGGTGGTGCTTGCCTGCCAGGTGACGGTAGGCGTCTGGTTTTACCTGCTGCACGGTACCTGAATGTCAGGCACCGTTCTTTCCCGCTGAATGCAGCTGCTGAAGCTTCTTTAACGCAGACTTCTCTATCTGGCGAACGCGCTCACGACTGATGCCAAGCTGATCAGAGATGGTCTGCAGGGTTTCTGGCTCCGCCAGGCCCAGGCCGTAGCGGCGTGCAAGAATTTCCCGCTCGCGATCACTCAGATCCCCCATCATGGAGCGCAAAGTGATGACTCGATCCCTCTGTCGCAGTGGGTGATCCGGGGTCATTGAATCCCCGGCATTCAGGCTGTCACCGAGGGTGATTGAGCCGTTCTCCAACAGCGGCACGTCGGTCGAGATTTCTCTGGACGCCAGTGCCCGCAATTCGCCGATTCTGGACGGCGAGGCTTCCATCGCCGTCGCCAGCTCAGACTGCGATGGCGTGCGGCCAAGGGCTTGATTCAGGCGCAGGGAGGTCTTGTGCAACTGACGGATTTCATCAACCACGTTTTCCGGGGTATGTACCACCCGCACACCACGTTGCAGGCAGCGCCGGACCTCTTCACTGATCCACCAATAGGCGTAGGTTGAAAAGCGGAAGCCCTTACCCGCATCGAACCGCTCTGCTGCCTTGATCAGGCCGACATTGGCGTCCTGAATCAGGTCGGTCATCGGGATGTCATGCTGGCTGTAACGACGGGCGATGTGAACCGCCAGCCTGAGATTGCACTGAATGAGCTTGCCACGGCAGGCCATGGCCAGATGATAGGCCCGCCGGCAACGGGAAGAAAACGCGCAGGCGTCTCCCAGGCTGCCTACGACCTCACGCAGGGTTTGTGGGGTATCGTCGGGCAGACCCAGCTCTTCGCTGATCACACGCAGACTGCGAATCAGCTGTCGGGCCAGCCGGCGCTCGTCGCTGTCACTGAGAAGTTGATGCCGGGACGCATCCCTGAAGTACAACCCTACCAGGGAATCCCTTTCGCCAGAGTTGGGAAGAGTCGGAGACGGGCCCAGCCGGTCATGTGTTTGCATGGCGGAGGTACCTGTTGAAATTTATCTAAGATACGATCAAACGAAACGCACGGATTGCCAGAAAGACAACAGGGGAAGGGGGAGGACCCATCAGCGAAACAACCGATTCCGCTGATGGGCAAATCATCAGGTTGTAGACGCCGCCACAATAGCGTATTCGTGGTTGTGGGGCTCAATCAGAGCACCGTGCAGTGCCACGATGGCCTGATCATAGTGGTCCTCATCAATCACGAACTGAATATCCACCTGGCGCATGCACTGGTGGATCGCCAGTACGCTGATGTCTTTATCCGCCAGCGATTTGACCGACCGTGCCAGTATGCCCGGCACCTTCATATCACTACCAATCGCCGATACCAGGGCCACCTTACGGGTACTGATTTCGCCATTGGGGAAGACTTCTTCCAGGCCTTTGACCACACGTTTAATGTGCTTGAGCGTGGTATCAACGTAGTGGGTGATGGTGTTGGCGTTGGTGTCTTTGGCCATAAAGCGCACCTTGAACCGGCTCAACACTTCCAGAATCTTGCGATCGGACCCCGGCTCGCCCTGCATGTCCTGGTCGAACACCTCGATGGCGAACACGCCTTTGGCACCGGCAACGATTTCTACCTGCGGCTTCTCGCTGATGTAATCGCCGGTGATCAAGGTACCGGTGTGCTCCGGCTCAAAGGTGTTCATCACCCGCAGCGGAATTTCATTCTGGCGCAGGCCTTTACCGGCGCGGGGATGGATCGCTTCCATGCCCAGGTTGGCCAGCTGGTCAGCAACGTCGTAGTTGGTGCGGCCCAGAGGTACCACCTTGTCTTCACCAACCACGTTGGGATCGGCTGAGCTCAGGTGGTACTCCTTGTGAATGATCGCTTCCCGTGCCTGGGTGATCACCGCCACCCGGCTGAAGGTCATCTCGCTATAGCCCCGGTCGAAGGTACGCATGAGACCTTCTTTGCACTGGGCATAACCCGTCACGATGGGCAGCTCGCGGGACAGATCGATGCTGTCAAACGCCTGCTGGAGCTTCTGGTCCAGCGGCAGCAGCTCGCTGTCACGCCAACCGGTCAAATCGACAAAACGGGCATTGATGCCTTCCTGCTGCAGTTTGAGCGCGGTGTTGAATGCGCTGTGCGCCTCACCGATACCGGCCAGCATTTCACGCACCGTCAACAGGTGCTCTTCCAGCTGGAACTGCCCGTAAGAGCATAGGCGCTGCAGATCAATCAGGCAGCCCCGAACGCCTTCGATGCGATCGGTGATGAACTGATCCGCCTGCTGTTTGAGCATGGGATCGACAAACAGCTCACCATTGATGTCGGTCAGAAACTTGATCAGCTTGGTGAGATCGTCGCCCCAGGCCCAATCCGACTCGGCATCGGCAAACAGCGCATAAACGCCCGGCTCACCGGTCTTTTTGTGTTCAAGCAATTCGTTGGTGACGCCACCGTAAGCAGACACCACAAAAATCCGCTGATAGAGGTCGCTCTTCTTGCGCTTGCCAATAATGATATTGTCGCGAACGGCCTCGTAATTACTCATTGAAGTACCGCCGATTTTCTCGACGGTATGTTGTGCCGTGGTCATACCTTTACCTTCGTATCCCTGGGAATGAATGTCTGATTGGAGGGCGCCTTACGACGCCTCGCTGACACCTTCCTGCATGATTTCGTCAACGCTTTCAGCCAGCAATCTGGCGCCAAGACGCAGGTCGTCTTCGCTGGTAGTCAGCGGCATCAGGCACTTGATGACTTCATCGTTGGGTCCACTGGTCTCGATGATCAGGCCCTTCTCGAACGCGCGCCTGGTGATCGCACCGGTCAGATCGGCATGGGTCGCTTCGATACCACGCATCAAACCCCGGCCTTTCACTTTGAACTCGCCTTTGTACTTGTCACAAATGCCCTGCAAGGCATCGCCCAGCACCTTCGACTTGGCTTTCACCTCATTGGCGAAGGCGTTGTCCTTCCAGTAGGTTTCAACCGCGGAACGAGCCGTAATAAACGCCATGTTGTTCCCGCGGAAGGTGCCGTTATGCTCGCCCGGATCCCAGACGTCCAGCTCCGGCTTGAACAGTACCAGAGCCATCGGCAGACCGTAACCGCTCAACGACTTGGAAACGGTAACGATGTCCGGTTTGATGCCGGCAAACTCAAAGCTGAAAAACTCACCAGTACGACCATTACCCGCCTGGATATCGTCCAGAATCAGCAGGATATCGTGTTTCTTGCACAGCTCCGACAGGCCCTTCAACCACTCGGCACGGGCGGCGTTCAAACCGCCTTCACCCTGCACGGCCTCGACAATCACGGCCGCCGGTAATTCAACACCGGAAGAGCTGTCTGACAACACCTTGTCCATGACCATCAGGGTATCGACATCTTCACCCAGGTAGCCGTCGTAAAACATGAAATCAACGCTGCCCAGCGGCGTGCCCACACCACCACGGTGATGTTTATTACCGGTCGCAGCCACTGCGCCCATAGTGACACCGTGAAAACCGTTGGTGAAGGAGATAATGCCGGTACGGCCTTTTACCTTGCGGGCCAGCTTCATGGCCGCTTCGACACAGTTGGTGCCGGTCGGGCCGGTAAACTGCATTTTGTAATCCAGTCCGCGCGGGTCAAGGATGTACTTTTTATACGACTCGATAAAGTCGTGCTTGGCCGTAGTGAACAGGTCCAGACCCTGGCTGACCCCGTCGGCCTCGATGTACTCAAGCAACGCTTTCTTGAGGATATCGTTGTTATGGCCGTAGTTCAGAGAGCCGGCACCGGCCAGAAAGTCCAGGTATTGCTTGCCGTCTTCGGTGTACAGATGCGCATTTTTGGCGCGGTTAAAAATCACCGGGAAGGCGCGGGAATAAACACGTACTTCAGATTCAGTGGACTTGAACAGTTCCATGGTCTTGCCTCTTAGCATGTCAGGTTCGAGGTTAATGCTCGGGGGGGCTTATGGTCGTACATTGCTCTCGCAACAGGCCCGCCGTGCGTCAGTTGCAGCGCTCTGACAGACCCACCTCGTGCGGCCTGCCGGCTACGTCAAATCACAGTCGGTTATTCACGATTGATCACCGTGAACAAGGGCTCTAGACAGGCTTCGTGAACGGCCCGATACGCAGCAAAAATTCGGAATCGTGATTGCCGCCGAAGTGGGTCTCTTTCTCGAAGTGCTCGCGGAACGTGAGCTCAGCTCCCAGATCGCGGGCAAAAGAACGGAACAGCGCCCAGGAAGCCTCGTTATCTTCTGTGATCGTGGTTTCCAGATGGGTGACGTGTTTGCACGCATCGCGGCCCACGATTTCTTTCAGCATCCGCTTGGCGAGGCCCTGTCCACGACCTTTCTCGTGAACCGCCACCTGCCACACAAACACGGTTTCGGGCTGTTGGGGAGGGATGTATCCGGAGATAAAGCCGACCAGATCGCCGTCCTTCTCCGCGGCCACGCCGGTTTCGGCAAAGTGGCTGCACTGCAACAGGTTGCAGTAAATCGAGTTGGGGTCCAGCGGCGGGCATTCCGCAACCAGCTGGTGGAGCCTGTAGCCATCATCCTTGTTGGGTTTACGAAGACTGATGGCGGTGGTATTCGATCCTTCTGATGTCATAACGTGATTGGTTCGCTTCAAAAAGTAGGGTTTGAATTATATAGACCACAAAATATATTTCAAGTGAAGCTAAGGCAGCGCCCACCGCAAAACCGGGGCTACTCTTCTCAGAATAGACCCGATTTACGCATTCGCCAGTGACAAACAGATTAACAAGCGCAACCAAAACGAACTTGCTCGGCGGTCAACGACGTGCCGTTCAGGATGCGGTCACGATAAGAGAGCGCAGCGTCAGACCCGGCAGGCCAGAGTGCATCAAAATCCGCCAGCCAGGCGTCGAAATCAAACCTGACCGGCAACAACGAAACGTTAAGGCCCGCGGCATTAAGGCCCGCAACAGGCACAGATGTCGGGCTTGAGCGCGCTATCCGGGTTATCAGTCCCTGGCGCTCCCCGGCCAGGTTGGCCATGCCCGCCGAGCCGTTGTTGACCGCCACCCGCGAGCGCCCCTCAACCTCCGCTGACCAGAGCACCGGCAGGCAAGTGTGGGTAGAAGCAATCACATCGGCACCGGTGCGCTCAAACCAGTGATCAGGCCCGGCGCCGCCACCGGCCAAGAAAGCCTCGTGAGCCAAACCCCATCCGGCCAGAGATTCCGGATCTCCATGCAGCACAAGAATCTTTAGGCCTCCAAATATCAAGCATCGATATCGAGGTAATAATGACAAACGTTTACCCAGATCCGGATGAGCTTCCGCGACGCCCTGCAGGCGCTCCATGATCCGATTAGAGCGCGCCACCACCTCCTGATCGACATACGAAGGATAGGCACAGCCGCACCCCGCTCCAGCACTCGGGTGGGCCAACTCATACTCAACGTTTCCCAAGCTCACGGTATGATCAAGGACCCGATTGTTGATCTCGCGGAACAGCTCATCACTGGCGTTAAACCAGTTAAAATCGCCATTGAACACCAGGCGCACGCGATGACCACGGTGCGCCTCGGCAAGCGCCATCTGCTCTATCTCATCCAGCGCATAGGGATTGCCATACAGGCCACCGACGATATAGAGCACATCATCCGTCACCTCTACGGCGTCCTCACACAAACGCTCCGGCTGGTAACGATACGCCAGCGGGCAACTGCGACCTTCTTCACTCATAGCTCTAGCCTCGTACGTCGCCTGCAGCCAGTGACCGGCCTGCCAGCAGGCGCACCAGCAGCGGCAGGAAAAACCCAGCCGTGCATATCAAGAAGCCATAGGCATTGACGCCCAGCAGCATGGCGTATGCGCCATCGCCGATGGCCCAGCTTTCCGGAATCAAACCAGCGGCCAGCAAAACCCCCAGGCCGAGACCGGTCCAGAAACTCAGATGGAAACTCCAGGGCGACCAGCGGGTAAAGCCATAAAACAGAAATACTGGCGCCAGACCCATCACCATGGTGCCCGAGATGGTTGTCGCTTTCAGAATATCGGTACCGGCAAACATCGGCAGGTTGCCCAGCAAGGCAAAAACAATCATCACCACTGCGCCCACCCGCACGCTCGGCAGTTTGTCGGACGCCCTGCGGGCCAGCCGCGGCAGATCCACCGCCAACGACTTGGCCAGCGAGCTAAAGGTGGAATCCAGGGTTGAGCCGGCAGAGGTCATCATGATGACACTCATAAAGAACAACGCCGCCAGCCCCAGTGATTGCCCGACCGCAGCCGGCGCATTGCCCATGGCTTCGATGCCATTCAAGCGAGCGTGTACACCCACCAGGCTGAAGACAAACACCGCCACAAAACCCAACAGCCCGGCGACCACAAAGCTCTTGAGCATGGTTTTTTCTTTATTCACAAAACCCCGATCGGTCAGGACCGGATCGTGGAACGGGTAGCTGAACATTTGCAGCAGAGCCACCAGCAGCAGATCGACGCCGGCATTGAGACGGAACTCGCCGTTGCTCAGCAGGGCGCTGGTGTCGTTAGCCGGAATAATCAGGAACAGCACGGCGCCCAGGAAAAACACAAACACGAAAGCCTGTATCACGTCGGTAAAAATCGACGATCGCAGGCCACCTTTAAGGCTGTAGGCCAGGGTAAACGCGGTAAACAGCATCGCCGCCGTGTAATACTCCCAGTCACCGGGCAAGCCGAAATAACCACCCACCACGGCGGTGTTGCTCCAGACCTCGTTGTACAAGCGGATCAAAATCGCCGCGGCAAACGCCAGGCTGGCCAGCCGGCCAAAGCGGGAGGTGAGAAATTCCTGCAAGCTGCGGGCACCGGTCTGGGTGCGAATCAGGTAGATCACGTAGCCCGCCACCGGAATGGACAACCAGTAACTGGCGTAGGCGAGCCCGCCCACCACGCCGTAGGATGCGCCAAGGTTGGCGGCGTTGGTCACTGACTTGGCGAAGATCCAGCTGATAAAGATACTGGCAGTCAGCGACCACTGACCCACCGGGTTGCCCTGATCGTCCGCGCCTTTGTAAAACGAATTCGCGTTCTTGCTCTTCGGTGACAGCACGTACATGACCACGCCGTACACCAGCAAGAATCCCCAGAACAGGGAGGCTTCAGTTATGTTCATTGGTTGTTCCATTGTCTTGGCGCAAGTCGTTGAGGTGGGGAGGGGGTTCCAAAACGAAAATCGTGGATTTTCTGATTGTTTTGGAACCCCCTCCCCACCTCAACGCCCCGATCTTCGGTAATAGGCTTTTGGAAAAAACACTCAGTTCAACAAGGTCGTCGGGGTTGGGGGATACCCTCCAAAACAATCAGAAAATCCACGATTTTCGTTTTGGAGGGTATCCCCCAACCCCGACGACCGACACTCCGAAACAAGAAATCAGCCAGGCGCCGAACAGCTAGCCCCAAACCGATAACAGGAAAAGCACCGGTGATGCCGCAACATGATGCGCTCCTCCATGCTCTCCGCCAGCGTTCCTCCAAGATCATACTGCGGATCGTCATCCACCAGCGTGCAGGCATACACACGAACCTGATCGCCCTTCTTCACCAGCATGCGCGTGTACGTGCACATGAAATGAGAGCGGGCCTCTATGGTCGGATACTTCTCCATGCAGGTTTCGGTAATCTCCGGGCTGCCGTCTTCGGAGCCCGGGGTGCCCAGATCCGGAAACGCGGTAAACGCCAGGGTCTCTGGAATGCTCCACTCTCGGAAGATTTCACGGAACGCCGCTTCCACATCCGCCGGAATTTCATCAAGGTCGGTCTGGCGGGCGATGGACACCTTGAAGCCCTGCTCGATAAGCCAGTGGATACCCTCTAACGCCTGATCAAAACTTCCCTCGCCGCGATCCTTGTCATGCCGGGCACGATCCGGGAAATCCAGACTGACCCGGAAGTGAATCGGGTAGGGGTTATCCAGCAACGGCAACACCTGATGCCGGCGCTTCAGCAGCGGCTCGGTGGCGTTGGTCAGCACGAAACAGGGCCGGTGCTGGCTGGCGTAGTCCAGGATATTGACGAAATCCCGGATCACGAACGGTTCGCCGCCGGTGAAGGAAAACTGCTCCACACCCATGACGATGGCTTCGTGGATGAACGGCTTTACATCGCTCAGCTTCATGCCCGGAATGCGGCCATCACCAGGATGGGAGCCCTCCAGGCAGAAAGGGCAGGCCAGGTTGCAGGCGGTGCCGGTGTGGATCCACAACTCTTTCAGCTTGTCCCCATCGATGTAGCCCCGGGGGTCACCGTTACGGGTGTGGGTCCAGCTATCGAACGCACGCGGCTCAAGCACTTCTACGGCCGCAATGCGCTTGCTACGTGCCGGTCGGGTTTCAGTCAGGGGCATAGCTGCTCCTCAATGCTTTAGTATTTTTGCCGCGGCGCCAGCCGTGCAGTTTTTCCAACAGTTTCAGGGCGCCCTCAGGCGCATGGGCACGCTTCCATTCACCGGCGGCATACTTGGCCGACTCATTCCAGGTTGGGTAGGGGTGAATGGTGCCCAGAATCTTGTTCAGGCCCAAGCCATGCTTCATGGCGAGGGTAAACTCCGCGAGAATCTCACCAGCGTGGGAGCCAACCACCACGGCCCCCAGAATCTTGTCTTTGCCCGGCGGGGTCAGCACTTTGATAAACCCGTAGTCTTCGCTCTCTGCAATGGCCCGGTCCAGATCATCCAGGCCATAGCGGGTGACTTCGTAGGCAACACCCTGTGCTTTGGCTTCATCCTCACTCAATCCGACCCGAGCCACTTCCGGCGAGGTAAAGGTGACCCAGGGCATCACCCGGTAATCCACCTTGAATCGCTTGAACTGGCCAAACAGTCCGTTCACCGCGGCATACCAGGCCTGGTGGGCAGCGGCATGAGTGAACTGATAGGGGCCGGCCACATCACCGCAGGCAAATACGTTCGGGTATCGCAAGCTCATATCCTCTTCCACTGGCACCGTTCCATTGGCCAGGGTTTCCACGCCAATGCGATCCAGATTCAGGCCTGACGTGTTCGCTGCACGACCAACCGCCACAAGCACGTCATCAAACGCAATCCTCACCCGCTCACCATCGTGGTCGCAGTAAGCCACTTTCTCACCTTCTTCCATACGAAACTCAACGACAGAATGTTTCAACCGGACATCAATCCCGTCTGTCTCAAACTGCTTCAACACCACCGCCGCAACATCGGCGTCTTCCTTCGCCAACAAACGTTCAGTCCGCTCTACCTGGATGACCTGGCTGCCCAGGCGCGCAAAGGCGTGGGCCAGTTCACAGCCGATCGGACCCCCACCCATGACCAGCAAACGTCCGGGTTGTTCCTGTAAATCCCAGAGGTTATCGGACGTCAGGGGTTGCATGTCTTGCAGACCAGGAATCGGCGGCACAGCAGGCTTGCCGCCGGTGGCAACGATGATGCTACGAGCAGTCAGGCGTTCGGTACGGCCGTCGTTGTGCTTCACCTCCAGCTCCCAGGGCGACACAAAACTTGCCTCGCCGGAGATACAATCAACGCCCAGTTTGCGGTAACGCTCAGGGGAATCGTGGGGTTCCACTTTGGCAACCACGTCTTTGACCCGGTTCATGATGCTCTTGAAAGAGCCCTTCACCGGTACCGACTCCAGACCATAACGGTTTGCATGGCGCAGGGTGTCAGCCGCTTTCGCACTGCGGATCAGGGCTTTGGAGGGCACGCACCCGGTGTTCAGGCAGTCGCCCCCCATCTTATGCTTCTCGATCAGCGCCACTTTGGCTTTTACAGCCGCGGCGATGTAAGCAGACACCAGGCCCGCAGAGCCGCCGCCGATCACCAGCAGGTTGTAGTCAAAATGGTCCGGCTTCTGCCAGCCCGCATACACCTTGCGACGTCGAATAAAGCCCACCACAAATTTCGCGATCAAAGGGAAAATCCCAAGCAAGGCAAACGATATAAGAAGGTTGGCCGAGAGAATGTCGCCAGTAGACTGAATCTGGCCAAGCTGGGTGCCCGCATTCACGAAGACGAACGTGCCCGGGAGCATGGCGATCCAGCTCACCAACGCGTAGGTTCGTAGCTTCATCGCCGTCAGGCCCATGGCCAGGTTGATCAGGAAGAACGGAAATACCGGCACCAGGCGCAGGGTCGCCAGATAAAACGCACCGTCCTTTTGAATACCCCGGTCCATTTTCGCCACCGTCTCAGCGTAGCGTTTACGCAATGTGTCTCGCATCAGGAAGCGGGCCACCAGAAAGGCCAGACACGCACCCACGGTGGAGGCGATAGACACCGCCGCCAAGCCGTAAAGGTTACCGAAAAAGGCGCCGCCAGCCAGGGTCATGATGGTTGCACCGGGCAGAGACAGCGCCGTCACCACCACATAAATCGCGGCGTAACCGGTGACCGCCAAGATCAGATTCTGGTCTATCCACTGTCCGATTGCGCTCTGGTGAGCTTGCAGGTTTTCCAGGGTCAGCAATTGGTGACCGTCGAGACCAAGAAATATCCCCACGATGGCGGCGATAATCAGAAGAAGTAAAAGCTTGCTGCGATTCATATCCATGCCTGTAAGAAGTGTGTAAACCAATACGCTGGTATAGCCAAGACACGATCACAAACACTCTGTTCCGTCATCCTTGAACTATATTTGAGCAATTGCTACAGAATACCGGAAGTCTTACCAATCCCGAAACAATAAAAAGCAACCAGCCACTAAATCAGACGGGCAGACATCAAGTAACTCAGCTTGAGCGTCACCCAACAAAGGCCGAAGGTGGGGGACACCCTGTCAATAAGGACGATAAAACGCGGGATGAGTATACTGGCGGCACATTGAAAAAGGTTGATGAATGATATTCCGAATTGCCGTGGTATTCGTGGTTGTTGTTGCTCTGGCGGGAGCCTGGTGGTTGCTGCAGAGCTTGGGTATGCCTACCAATTTTTCTACGGATTCTCTCTCAATCTGGCTCAGGAGTCAGGGGGCGGCCGGACCACTTCTGCTCATGTTGGTGATGGTGATTGCTGTGGTGGTTGGGCCGATTCCTACGCTGCCCGTCACTGCAACGGCAGGACTGGCCTTTGGCCTGGTGAACGGGACCATCATCGCAGCCACAGGCGCACTTATCGGAGCACTGGCGGCGTTCTGGATTGCCAGATTACTGGGTCGTGAGTCGATTTGCAGGCGCTTCCCGGATAATCCGGTGCTTGCCAGGGATGGATCACAGCGATTTTTGACCATTGCAATACTGCTGACCCGGCTTATCCCGCTATTCTCCTTTGCCCTTATCAGCTACGTAGCGGGCGTGACAGCCATCCGCGCCTGGCGTTTTGCGGGCGCAACGCTTGTTGGCATGCTACCGATGACCTTGGTGTTTGCAGGCCTGGGGAACACTTTCAAGCTCAACCCAGTGCTCACGGTGTTTGCTGCGCTGGCGATCCTGACCATCATGATCTGGCTGCCCTGGGCGATCAGCCGTCACCCTGGCTCACGCCTTGCCCGTTGGCTACAACTGAATCGATGAGAATTAAAGCGCACCGAAAGGAGCCTGGTTATGAACAAGTTGGTGACCTCTTCAGATCATTTTCGACCGGTCAATGCCCTGGCCGGAGGCTGGGTGGCAGACGCCGCCAGCCTCGGCCTGCACTGGCTCTACGACAGCAAGCGAATTGAGGAAATCGGTGGCCAGAGCCCGGAGTTCCTCCCACCCAAAGCCGACTACTACACCGGTGGCTTCGGATATTTCGCTCACGAGGGCAAACAGATCGGTGACGTCAGCCACTACGGCGCAGCAACAGGCGTGCTGACCAAGAGCCTCCTGGCCAACAGCGGCGGGCTCAGCGTCCGCGATTACCAGCGCCAGTTTCGCCAGTTTTTTGGGCCTGGCGGCCAATGGCAGGGCTACATCGACAACCCGACCCGGTTAACCCTGGCCAACCTTGATGACATCGAGCAGAACGCGATTCAGCAAGCCCTTTCAACCACCAAAACCACGCTCACCAACCAACAGCAGCGAATACTGGTGCAGAAGGTGCTGCCCTACACCCGCTATCTGAGCGGCGATCAACTGGCAGCGCCCGTGCGCAAAGCCATAAACCTCACCTACCAGGAACCGGAAATTCAGGACGCCGGTGTTCACATTGCCGAATTCATCGATCGGCATCTGATTCTTGAGAGTGGTGCTGACGACATGCAACTACCCGCCGTCTCGAAGCTGTCACCGCTAGTGGCCTGTTATTGCGGTAGCGATGACCTACTGAAGCAAACAGAAATGGCGGTGCGGGCAACCAATCACAACGATGACGCGGTGGCCTGGGCCAAGTGCGCTGCAACGCTACTGGACAAGCTCTATCAAGGTCAGGCCATGCCAATGGCACTGGAAGCCGCCACGTCACAAGCGCCGGACCCGGACAGCCTCACCAGGGCAAGGTCCGGAAAGGGTCTGGATGCGGTTGGGGCCGGTGATCGCCACGGCCGCACCTGCTACCTGCACGAGGCCATGCCGGTGATCTTCCACATTCTTGCGCACGCCAAAAGCTATACCGAGGCCGTGCGAGCCAACATTCTCTGCGGCGGCGATTCCTGTGGCCGGGCGTGGATCATCGGGCCGGCCATGGCGGCCATTCATGGCGTGGGTGGTGAATGCGGCATTCCCTTGAGCTGGCTGGCGCGAGTAGTTGATGCTCCGGATATTCTCAGAGACATTGAAGCGCTGGTTGGCCAAACCTGGACAGCGTAGGAACAAGATAATGAGCAGGTCGGTCGGCCTCAAAGACTCGCCAATCGAGCTGGCGCCGCTGCTGTGTGCGGGCTCCGCATCGAGATCAGGCCTTCAGCAGCACTGATCATCATGCTCACGGTCATGAGACAAAGAAATACGCCAGTACGAGGAATCATAAACGCTCCTTAACAAGTGCCTTGGCCTCGCTAAGGTCATTCACCGGGGGCTGTTCTCCAGTTTACCCAGCCCGGCTAACGGGCAGGGCCACTGAACTGCTCAAGAAAAGCAGCAGGCAGGACATCAATCACCGGCCGGGCATCGCCCGATAATTCCGGGTTGGGCGTTTCTGGCTCACGGCAGAGCGTCACTGGCGATTCGGACCAGTGCAACAGCTCCAGGCGGCCATCCATCTGTTCAATCAACGCGGTGCAGTGCTCCACCCAGTCGCCATCATTGCAATAGAGGCCGTCTTCACTGCGCAGAAACCCGGCAGAGTGGATATGACCGCAGATAAAGCCATCGTAATGGCCCTTTTCCGCAGCGGTCAGTGCCGCCAGCTCAAACCGGCGGATAAAGGTACGGGCCTTGCCTATCCGGCTCTTGACCCAGGCAGCCAGTGACCAATAAGGCTTTCCTTGCAGGCGGCGAACCGCATTAAACCAGCGGTTCATGCGCAACAGAAATCCGTGGGCACGATCACCCACCAGCAGCATGAGCGGGCTGCAGCGCACTACCTGGTCAAACTGATCACCATGACAAACCATGAAGCGGCGACCATCGGCTGTGGTGTGCACTGCTTTATGCAGCAACTCGACACCGTTGATGGTTTGACCACAAAACCGACGAAAGAAGTCATCGTGGTTGCCCGGCACATAGACCACGCGAGTGCTGCCTGCGGCCAGATCGAGGAGTTTCTGGATAACCGCCTGGTGCGAAGCGGGAAAGCAGACGCGCCGTTGCATGGCAATCAGATCGACAATATCACCCACCAGGTACAACGTTTGGCAGGACACATTGTTCAGGAAATCCAGCAGGTATTCGGCCTGGCAATCGGCCGTTCCCAGGTGCACGTCTGATATGAAAACACTTCGGCAAGTCCGCATGTCGTCTCCCGTCGGTCCGCCTTCTGGCAGACTTCACCTTGCCAATGCCAGGTGACGCGTGGATGACAGGGAAACGACAATTGCGTGACCGGTGCCAAACCTCAGACTTCGCGCAAATCCGGGTTCAAGGTATAGGTACCGGTCACTCGGGCACTGGCCAGCACGTGTCCGGCCATGGCCTTGCGCACGTCGTTGCCGTCAAACTCACCGTCCAGGCCAAGGCTGTCGACATCCAGCGCGTGTACCTCGAAGTGATAGTGGTGCAGGATTTCATCGTTCCAGGGTGGGCAAGGGCCGTCATAGCCTGCGTAAGTACCGGCCATGTCCGGGTTGCCAGCCAAAAATTGAGTGTAGTTGTTAATACCCCGGACCCCAATGCTGGCTGCCCCGTACTCCTTGCCCTTGGGGATCACGCCGTCGCTGTCCTCGCCTTCGGGAATGCGGCTGATATTGGCAGGCACATCCACCAGCAACCAGTGGAAGAAGTCCACACGGGGCAGATCTTTCGATACCGTTTTGCCTTCCTGGTTGACGTCGTCGGCAACACTCGGCACATCAGGGTCGAACATGATCACAGCAAAACTTTTGGTACCCTCCGGCACATCCTCCCAGAACAGTTCAGGATTCCGGTTGGGACCAAAACTCATGTGATCCTGCTCATTGAACACACCAAACGCGAACTGCTCGGGAATTGGCTGCCCTTCGTCTACACCTCGGACTTCTAATTTCATGGCACACTCTCCTGTAGAGTCTTGTTTGAGTTAACGCATTCAATGCCGGGATTATACGGGGCCGGCTATGGCGATGGTTTTACCAACGACCTTACGTATTTGTCCAGATTAGCAAAAGCAGGTTCGAATGCGGTTATAATTGAACGGTTCTTCAATTTTGCTGTTCTCGAGATATTGCTATGGCCAGACACCCCCAATACGACCGCGACACTGCCTTGAGCAAAGCCGTCAGCCTGTTCTGGGAAAAAGGCTACCACGGCAGCTCCATGAAGCAGATCGAGCAGGCTCTGGATATGCGCCCAGGCAGCATTTACGCCGCGTTCGGCAGTAAAGACGGGCTCTATAACGAAGCGCTGGCCAACTATGCCCGCCTCGGTGGCGTCGAGCTCACACGGCATATGGCGCAGTATGGCACCATCATCGAAGGCCTCCAGGACTATCTGCGGAGTATCGTCCGCAACGGTCTGTCAGCCTGTCCATCCCGGGCCTGTATGATTGTGAAAACCCTGCTGGAAACCAGCAACACCCACGGTGACCTTGCCAGTCAGGCCGATGGGTTGTTACATGCCATCGAACAAACGTTAACCGGTCTGCTGGAACAGGCAAAAGCCCATGGCGAGCTGGCCGCCGGGGTGGACTGCTCACGACTGGCACGACTGGTTCAAGCCCAGATTATGGGGTTGCGGTCGATTGCCGAACGGAAGCTGACCGAGACGCAACTGGCCTGTCTGGCCGACGACATGGCAGACGTGCTCAATCACTACCGGGCGACGCACTAACGTGTCGTCTCGACAGCGCCCCATCTTGCGTCAGGCAGGACTTCTGTCCAATTGTCATCGCCCGCCTGCGACGTTAGTATAAGACTGCGTTAGCAGCCTACCTATCAGATCGACTGCCCAGAGAGGACAGCCAAGCGTTTTTATACGAGAACGCTTGGCTCTCTTCTTTTGTTACGGGGCTGACTGTTATGGAAAACCTGCATCATATTGTGGTTGTCGGCGGCGGTGCCGGCGGTCTGGAGCTGGTCACCAGCCTGGGCAACAAACTCGGCAAGAAAAACAAGGCTCGCATCTCCCTGGTCGACGCCGGCCTGACCCACGTCTGGAAACCGCTTCTGCACGAAGTCGCCTCCGGCTCTCTGGATGCCAGCGCCAACGAAATCAACTACCGCGCCCACGCCCGCAAGCACCATTACGAATTTCAGCTCGGGCGCATGAGCGACCTTGATCGCAGTGCAAAGGAAATCGTAATTGCGCCGTTCCTCGACGAGGAAGGCCAGGAAGTGGTTCCCGAACGGCGCCTCCAGTACGACACTCTGGTGATTGCCGTCGGCAGTACCGCGAATGACTTTGGAACCCCTGGCGCCCAGGAACACTGCCTGTTTCTGGACAGCCTCCGGCAAGCCAGACGCTTTCATAACCTGATGCTCAATGCCTTTCTCCGTAAAAACCATGAAGCGCATCAGGGCCAGGCCCACACCCTGAACATCAACATCATCGGCGCTGGCGCCACCGGTGTAGAGCTGGCCGCTGAGTTACGGCTGGCGTCGCGGGAGTTGCCGGTGTACGGCATGAACCACTTGCAGGCGTCGGATGTCTCCATCAGTGTGATTGAAGCCGCCGATCGAATACTGCCGGCGTTACCTGGCCGGCTCTCAGCCGCGGCCACCCGCGAACTGGAACGACAAAAAGTCAACGTACTCACCGGCCAACCGGTGAGCGAGGTACGCCAGAACAGCCTGGTGATGAAAGACGGCACCGAACTGCCCTCAGAAATGACCATCTGGGCGGCGGGCATCAAGGCGCCGCCGTTTCTTGCCGACCTCGATGGCCTGGAAGCCAACCGAACCAACCAGTTGGTGGTGGAACAGACCCTCCAAACCACTCGGGATCAAAACGTGTTTGCCTTCGGGGACTGCGCAGCCTGCCCACAACCGGATTCTGACCATCCGGTACCACCGAGGGCCCAGGCCGCCCACCAGCAGGCAGATGCTCTGTTCAAAACCCTGTGCAACCGCCTTGAAAACAAAGGGCCAGTCGCCTTTGTCTATAACGATCACGGATCGCTGATCAACTTCAGCCGGTACACTACCGTGGGTAATCTGATGGGCAATTTGTCTGGTCGCAGCATGTACATCGAAGGCAAGGTTGCGCGGTTGTTTTACGTGTCTCTGTACCGCATGCACCAGGTCGCCTTGCATGGCTTTTTGCGCACCGGGGTGATCTGGCTGATGGACAAGATCAGCCGCGCCATGCACCCACGACTGAAACTGCACTGATAGATATCATCAATCTGCAAGGCTGGAGCGGGCGATGGGAATCGAACCCACGTCATCAGGTTGGGAACCTGAAGCTCTACCATTGAGCTACGCCCGCCTGCATAATGATTGCCACAGCAATATAAGCCCGGGGCGGTATCCGGGCAAGTCCTCTTGGCCAGGAGTCTGATGGATCCCACCTTTACCCTGATTGGCGCCCTGATGCTGGTGTTCAGCATTGTTCTGAGCCCACTCTCCAGCCGGATCGGCATGCCGGTTCTGCTGATCTTTCTTGCCGTCGGTATGATGATGGGTGAGGACGGTCCGGGTGGCATCCAATTCGACAATTTTGAGCTGGCCTTTCTGATCGCCAACCTTTCCCTCGCGGTTATCCTGCTCGACGGCGGCATGCGCACGCGGGTAGAAACCTTTCGGGTGGGTCTGCGCCCGGCTCTGGTTCTGGCGACGGTGGGCGTGGCGCTGACCGCCGGTGGCGCGGCCATCGTGGCCTGGTGGGTGTTTGATCTGCACTGGATGATGGCACTTTTGATCGGTGCCATCATCTCTTCCACTGACGCAGCGGCGGTTTTTTCCTTACTGCAGGGCCGGGGGCTTCACCTGAACGAGCGGGTCAGTGCAACTCTGGAGATTGAATCCGGCAGTAACGACCCGATGGCGATCTTCCTGACCCTGATGCTGGTCACGCTGATCGGTCAACAGGAACAGGGCTCACTGTGGTCCGGACTGCTGATGTTGATTCAGCAATTTGGCATCGGCGCAGCGGCCGGTATCCTGGGCGGCTTTGCCACTGTTGAGCTGGCCAACCGGATGCGGCTAACGCCGGCGCTTTATCCCATTCTGGTCGGCGCTGCCGGCATTGCCGTGTTTTCCGCCACCAACGCTGTCGGTGGTAGCGGCTTTCTGGCGATTTACCTCTGCGGCGTCATCATCGGCAACCGTCACGTCCGGATGATGCCGATGATCCTGCAGGTTCACGACGGCATGGCCTGGCTGGCGCAGCTTTGTCTGTTCCTGATGCTTGGCCTGCTGGTGAGCCCGTCGGATCTTATTCCGTTGGCCGGTGCCGGCCTTATTCTGGCTCTGGCGCTGATCTTCGTGATTCGACCGCTGACCGTTATGGTTACACTCTGGCCATTCGGATTTAACCGGCGGGAACTGGGGTTTATCAGTTGGGTCGGACTGCGCGGAGCGGTGCCCATTGTTCTGGCGCTGTTCCCGATCATGGCAGACCTGCCCGATGCCCAGCTGGTATTCCACGCGGCCTTCTTTATCGTGCTGGTCTCCTTGCTGGTGCAGGGCACCACCATGGCACCGCTGGCCCGCAAACTGCGCCTCGAAGTCCCTGCCGGTGAGGACCCCTATCGCCGCCTGCCGCTGGATGCACCGGCGGCCGGTGATCATGAGCTGATGCTGTTTCCCCTCAGGGGCAAAAGCTGGGAAACCCCAAAGCCTCTCGGCCAGCTAAAACTGCCCGACAACACTGCCGTGGCCGGGGTATTTCGCAACCGCCTCTGCCTGCAACCCACCAAGGATCTCGAGGTGTCCGCCGGCGACATGCTCGCCATGTTCGCCACCCCCGCCGTGCTACCAGACCTTGGCAAAGCGTTGAGCGGACGCCAGGCTCCCAAACACCTGGCGGAACGCGCCTTCTTCGGGGACTTTGTGCTGAACGGTGACGCGCTGCTCGGTGACGTTGAGCAGGTATACGGCATCGAGTTCGACGAACTCCCCCCTGAACTGTCCCTGGCAGAGTGTTTTGCCAAGCGCACCAAAGGCCATCCGGTGGTTGGTGATACAGTCAAACTCGGACCTGTTACCCTGGTGGCCAGAGCCACTGAAGCGGACCGGGTCACCAAGGTTGGCCTTAAAATGGATTCGTGACGCTTTACCGATTCATGCAAGAAAGCTCACAACCGTAACAAATCCCCTTATCACTCCCCATGCCTGCTATGTTATAACGACCATGAACAAAATTTAACCACCGAATTGAAAGCGCTGGCATCATGATTCTGAGACTGTTTTTCTTGTTTTTGCTGACCCTGCTGCCCACCCTGGCCCAAAGCACTGAGCTTTTGGCGCGGGCAGACACAACCATGGTCATGCCATCTTCCGTGCCAACACTGGCAGAGCACCTTGAGATCACCCAGGTGTTGGTTCGCAAGGGTGAGCGCCGCCTCTACCTGCTCAGTGGCGATAAAAAAGTGCGCAGTTACCGGATTTCTCTGGGCGACAACCCGGTCGGCCATAAATTATACGAAGGCGACAAGCGCACACCTGAAGGCGACTACCTGCTGGACTGGCGCAACGCCAACAGCGATTTCTACAAATCGATTCATATTTCCTACCCGAGCCCACAAGACCGTGAACTGGCGGAAGCCTGGGGTCTGAATCCGGGCGGTAGCATCATGATTCATGGCCTGCCCAACGACGCAGGCGACCTTGCCTTTGCCTTTGCCGGCCTGGACTGGACCGAAGGCTGTATCGCCGTAACCAACGAAGAAATGGAAGAAATCTGGACGCTGGTCGACGACGGCACGCCAATACGCATTCTGCCCTGATTACCGCAACGCGATGTGGTTCTGCGTCCATGACCGCAGCATTAAGTTGTTGTCATAAGCTAAGAAAATTTACGTATCCTTAGTTAACATTATGTCTCCGAGTGTTTTACACTGTTTGACGACTCCGGTAGTCAATGCCTATCGGGCTAGTTGACAGGAAGTCGTCTATACTGACTTTCGGATCACAGGAAATAAAACGACTAATAAGGGGAATGATAATGCGTAAACTGACGATCGCCGGGTTTGCAATGGCAGCTGTACTGACTGCTGGTTGTGCAACAACTGAGCAAGGTGCTATCGACGAAGCCAATGCAACTGCAAGCTCCGCTGAACAGACCGCCAACAACGCTCTGAACACCGCTAACAGCGCTGCCAGCTCTGCACGTACTGCCCAGCAGACTGCTGAAGAAGCACTGGCTGCCGCTCGTGCAGCTCAGAAGTCCGCTGACGAAGCTAACGAGCGTGCACGTCGCATGCTGGAGCGCTCCAGCCAGAAGTAAGGGCTGACGCTTAGCAAAAAAGGCCGGTTCAACCGGCCTTTTTTGTGCGTGCATGAAAAGTCCTCGTTACGGATCAAGCTTGCCTGGCTTCCTGGTCACCTGACCGTCCATAAAGGATTTGATCATGTCGACCGGCAGCGGGAACACAATGGTCGAGCTGTTGCTGTTGCTCATGTCTGCCAGTGTTTGCAGATACCGTAACTGCATGGCTCCGGAATTGGCCGACATCACTTCAGCCGCCTCCACCAGTTTTTTCGAGGCCTGCAATTCACCCTCGGCATGGATAACCTTGGCGCGTCGTTCGCGCTCGGCCTCCGCCTGGCGGGCAATGGCACGGATCATGGATTCATTGAGATCCACATGTTTGATTTCCACGTTGGCCACTTTGATACCCCAATCCTCTGTCTGGGCATCGATGATTTCCTGAATATCGGAATTCAGTTTGTCACGTTCTGACAGCATTTCATCGAGATCATGCTTGCCCAACACTGAGCGCAAGGTGGTTTGTGCCAGCTGACTGGTTGCCGCTCCAAAATCCTCTACCCGAATGATCGCTTTTTCGGGATCGACAACCCGGAAATACAACACTGCATTCACCCGCACCGTGACGTTATCTTTGGAAATCACGTCCTGGCTGGGGACATCCAGCGTGATCACCCGCAAATCCACACGCACAATCTGCTGGATGCCAGGGATGACGATGATCAGACCGGGGCCTTTGACCCCCTGAAACCGGCCAAGAAAAAACACCACGCCACGTTCATATTCCGGCAGGATCTTGATCGCCGATCCGATGATCAGCAATAGCACCACAATCGGTGCGATGTAGGGAATAATGTCGCCCAGGTTCATACGGCCTCCTTGATTTGCCGTTGGTTAATCCGAACGAATCGCTCAGTGGGGCGATCCTGTGTCTGATTTGGCTTCGACCATTAACGTCAGGCCTTGCATGCTGGTTATACGAACCTTGCTGCCTTTGGTTACCGCCTGTTGGCTGCGGGCATTCCAGCGTTCGCCACTGACCTGAACATGGCCACGAAAATCATCGTAGGCTGATTCAAAGTCGTCCAGAGCCAGGCCTTCTTCATGCGTCATCTGCTCACTGCCGCTGACCGGCGGTTTTCGCCTCAGGCCAATAAACCGGGTAACCGTCCAGAGAATAAACCCCCCGGCAACGACGGCGGTGCCACCAATGGTCGGCAAGGAAATATCCCGATGACTGCCATCCATCAGAATCACGGAACCCGTCACAAATGCCACAATGCCGCCAACCCCGAGAATACCGAAGCTGGGCACAAAGGCTTCCCCGACAATGAATGCCAGCCCCAGAAGAATCAGGGCCAGACCCGCGTAATTAACCGACAACACCTGGAAAGCGAACAGCGCCAGAATCAGGCTGATTGCCCCGATCACTCCCGGCACGATGGCGCCCGGATTGGACAGCTCGAAGATGATGCCGTAGAAACCGATGATCATCAGAAAGTAGGCCACGTTCGGGTCGGTGATCACAGACAGTAGCCGGGTTCGCCAATCAGGCTCCGAGCGCACCAGCTCCAGGTCTGCGGTATCCAGCACCGCTTCCCCACTGGCCATGTAAACGGTGCGGCCATGAATCGACTCCAACAACGATCTTAAGTCCGGCGCCACCACATCAATAACGTTGAGTTCAAGCGCCTCGGTAGCCCCCAGATTAACCGCCTCCCGGACAGCCTCTTCGGCCCAATCCGAGTTCCGGCCATGGCGTTCGGCCAGGCCACGGATGTAACTGACCGCATCCTCCAGAACCTTGCGCTCCATGGCGGTGCCGCCTCGGCGTTTTTCTGGCTCTGAGGATTCACTGTCGACCGCTTCGTCCCGGGTCTCAGCGTCGCTGTCGGGTTGGCGCTCCTGCTCGGGTTCCGGAGATCCCGGCATACCGCCCATCTGGACGGGCGTCGCCGAACCCAGATTGGTCGCGGGGGCCATGGCGGCAATATGACTGCCGTATAGGATGTAGGTGCCGGCACTGGCGGCTCTGGCCCCCTGAGGAGACACATAGGTGGCCACCGGCACTTCGGAGGCGAGAATGGTTTTGATGATCTCGCGCATGGAATCCATCAGCCCGCCCGGAGTGTCCATTTCCAGGATGACCAGGCCGGCATTTTCCTGCTCGGCACGCCGAATCCCGCGGGTGACGTAATCCATGGTGGCCGGTCCGATAGCGCCTTCAACGGTCAATACCAACGCCTGACGGGCGTTGTTCTGCTGCGCGATGACTTGCCATGAAAGACCAATCAGGCCCAACAGAGCTCCGGTGAGAAAGATCAGGGACCAGACATTCACCCTGTTATTCGGGCTCTGGCGGTGGAGCGGATGTGACTTCATAGCGACCTCCCGGGCAGGATGATCAGAACAGTTTTGCCAGAACCGACTCCGGCAAGCGCCTCAGTACAAATCCAATGGGCGTCCACGGCCAGGCAGGTACAAAGCGCTCGGCCTTGCCCGACTCGATTGCCCGCACCATGGCGCGGCAACCGGTCTGTGTATCCACAATAAACGGCGTGTTTTTTACTTTTTCGTTGATCTCAGTTCGAATATAGCCGGGATAGAGCGTCGTCACACGAATCGGGGAGCGACGTTTTTTAAGCTCAACGCGCAAGCCCTCGCACAGAGCTGCCAGTCCGGCTTTGGTTGCAGCGTAAGTCGTCACATTGCCTGGCATTCCACGGACCGCTGTAACCGATGATACGGCAACCAGGTGGCCATGGTTCTGTGCCCGGAAAATCTCCATCGCTGACTCAATCTGAGCCAGCGCGGCGACGAAGTTGGTTTCTGCTGTCTGGCGATTGGCGTCGAAGCGGCCGGTGCCCAACGGTTGCCCTTTACCGATACCGGCATTGACGATAATCCGGTCCAGTTGTCCAAACTCGTCCCGGAACGCCTCGAAAACCTCCGATATCTGCGAGTGGTCGTTCACATCCAGGGCACGCACACTGACGGTGATAGCCGGGTACTGCGCTTGCAATTCAGATTTGAGCTGGTCCAGCCGTTCGGTGCGACGGGCACACAGGGCGAGATTATTACCCTTGGCGGCAAATTCCCGCGCCATGCCTTCACCCAGTCCCGAACTGGCGCCAGTAATCAGAATTGTACCGCTCATGAGCACTCCTGCCTTGTGATTATTGTGGGTTATCCGATCGCGTGAGAATTCAACAAGCAAAGCTCAGCAAACCGAGAGGCCAAGATCAAAAATACAGCGTTTGCTCCGGCTCTTCCGTTTGTTCAGGGTCATCACTACCGCGGGTTTTGTCTGCCGCCACTCTCGTCAGACGCTCACCCACCATGGTCGGAATGCCATCGGCCTGATCCACCGCCAGTTCAATGGATTGCCGCTGCACTTCCACGTCGGGGTGTTGCTGCCGGAACGATTCGAGCCGTTCCAGCACCGCCTGCCAGAGCCGTTCACGATCCTGGGCTGAATAGTCCTCGTGGGGGCGGTGCACTTCGAGCCAGACCTCACCGCCGGACAGGCCCATTTTGACCGGCTCACGAACCACCTGAACAGAGGTGCCCTTTGCTACCTGGTATGCAAAGCGTGAGATGTCGTCGTTGTACATGCGGAAGCAGCCAGCACTGACCGGCATCCCGACACCAAAGCGTTTGTTGGTTCCGTGGATCAGGTAACCCTTTTCACTCAGCATCAAGGCATGGGTACCCAGAGGATTGTCAGGACCCGGGGAATCATCCTCGGCAGGTATTCGCCAGACGCTTCATAGGAAGCACGAATGCTGGCCGGTGGATACCAGGCCGGGGACTCCAGAGCCATGGTGACTTCTGCGTCGGTGAGCGGAGACGGATTTTCTTCCCGACCCACGCCCACCGGATATACCTGAACACCGCCCTCTGTGTAATAGTACAGGCGGTACTCGGCAAGATTGATGACGATGCCCTCACGGCGAGCGTCCGGCAAAACGTACATTCTGGGCAAGGTAATCACGCTGCCTTCGCCTGGCAGCCACGGGTCGACGCCCGGATTGGCTTTCACCAGCTCAAGGTAGCCCAGTGCAAGGTCATTCCCGAGACCGGCAAAGGTGTCTTCATAACGGGTGGTGTGCGCCTGTAATGCACCCGCAATATCATCTCTGAGCTCAAAGGTCGGTACCCGGGGAGCCCGGTCATCTTCTGCAGCCATCAGATGCGATGTCATGGCCAACATCGAACACATCAGAGCGCCGGCACAGTATTTTAACCACATATCAATTTGGTCCCATCCACATTCTTTCCCGGTCTCAACGTCTAGCAAAGACCGCCTTACGGCTCAGGAGTTCACATCTTTTATAACAACTGTGTACCGATGATACCCCATAACGTTGCGGTATACCTTGCTGCCCATACCGACGAGCAAAACACCTTAAACCCTCATTCTCCAGACAGGCAGTGCCGCAAGCGCAACAAAAATCGCCACCAGCCACCAGGCCGACGCAAACGCCTCATACGTCGGGACGCCTGAGCGATGCTCACCAAACTCGATGGTCAGGGCCACCAGATTCACGCCGATGGCGCCACCCAGTTGGCGGGCAAAATTAATGGTACTGGATCCTGCCCCCAGTTGCTCAGGAGACAGCGGATTCAGGGCTCCGGTGGACAGTGCCGGCAACATGAACCCAATGCCAATTCGGCCAAGAATTGCCCAGAATGCCAGCCAGGCGAACCCAGCATACTCACCGGTCAGTGCAAACAATACAGCAGAGAGCGCAAACATCCCGATGCCAAACAGCACCAGACTGCGCGCACTTCGCTTGTCGGCTAACCTCCCGGCAAGCGGAAACACAATACCCAGAACCACGCCCGCCGGCAGCATGAGAAGTCCGGCCTCAGTCGCAGAGAAACCGAGCGCGGTCTGCACAAATAAGGGGATCAGATAGGTCGAGCCGAACAGGGCCAGGCCCAGCGCCATGGCGCCCAGGGTGGCACACAGAAAGACTGGCTGGCGTAACAGTTGAATGTTGATCAGAGGGTGCCGGGCCTTGCGCTCGCGCAGCACAAACGCAGCCAGAAAGCCGAGCGCCAGAAGGGCCTGCAAGACAATGCGACTTTCCTGGCCGCTCCAGGATTGCATCCGGTTCAGGGTTTCCAGCGTCAGCGCGATAGTGGTACCGAGCAAAAGCAAACCCAGAAGATCGAACGGGTAGTGGGGCGGGCGCTTCCGCGGCAGCGGTAAGAAACGCCACGCCATCCACACACCCAACAGGGTGACCGGTGCGGGTGCAAACATGACGTATCGCCAGTTGAGCTGGTCTACCAGAAATCCGCCCAGTACCGGCCCCAATGCGGGCGCCAGAATCACCCCCATTCCATAGATGCCCATGACCTGGCCCCGGCGCTCGACCGGGAATATCCGAAACACCAGATACATGCCCATCGGTTGCATCAGACCCGCCATGGCGCCCTGACCTATTCGAGCCGCGATCAGTTGTTCCGGGGTATGGGCAAATCCACCCACAATCGAAATGACGGTAAACGCGGCCATGGCCACGGCCAGAGTCACACGCACGCCAAAGCGATCCAGCAGCCAGGCAGAAGCCAGCATGGTGGTGGTCATGGCGGCGATAAACCCGGTCGCCAGCCAGTGCACCTGGCCCTGGCGAATACCGAACTCCAGCATGATGTCGTGCAGTGCAACATTGACCACCGTCGCACTCAGTACCGTTGCCATGGTACCCAGCACCACGGTAACCAGCGCCAGCCATCGCCAGCGCTCACCGTAGCGGGCGGTCAGGCCCTCAATGGAATTGTGATGCAAGCGTCACTTCTGCTTTTCAGCGTTTTCCAGGATCTTGTGAAACACCTTGAGCGCGCTTTCGATTTCCTTGTCGGAGACACCCTCAAGCATCTCTTCACGCAGGGTAGCTGCCCGCTCTGACAGCTCGTCCATAAACGCCGCACCCGGTTTGGTCAGGTGCAGGCGGCGGGCCCGGCGATCGTTCGGGCAGGCGCGCCGCTCGATCAGACCCTGCTCCTCCAGGCTGTCGAGTAATCGCACCAGCGTGGGATTCTCGATCGCCATCAAACTGGCCAACTCGCGCTGTGTGAGGCCTTCACCGCCTTGCTGCAGGTACACCATAGTGCTCCAGCGCGCCTGGGTTACACCCAGATCTTTCAGGCGCTCGTCGAGCATTTTGCGCCAGCGGCGGGTGACTCGGGCTACGGCAAACGGGAATTGATCTCTCATGGCTAAACACTCCTGATGGTGATCCGGCATGGGACAAGCAAACGCCAACCCGAAAACCGACAAATACTTACCTTATTGGAAATTCACCAATAGTAAGCTAACCATTGAAATAAAAACAGATTTGAGGGGTAAAACATAATTGGGGAAAACCGAGAGTTGCGTCAGCCAGCCTGACGCAACTCCTCCTTCATCTCTTCTACTTCTGGTGATTCGTGGAATTCGGTATTGCGTGGGTCCATCTCGGTCAGCACAGACGACGTCTCCGGCATGGCCGGAACAAAATGCTCCTGCTCGGCCACTGGCACATCTTCGGTGTGGGTGATCCGGTAGCTGGTGATCGCCGCCAGCAACAGCAGGAAGCCGGCATTGCCGTAGAACAACCCTGCCGGACCCAACTGATTGATCAGCTCTGCCATGGTAATCGGACCAATCACACTGCCGATACCGTAACTGAGCAGCAGGGTGGCGCTGGCGGCAACAATCCGGTTACTTTCCATGCGGTCGTTGGTAATCGCCACCGCGATCGGGTAGATGGTTGCCGACAGTCCGGTAAACAACCCCACCAACACAGTCAACAGAGCCAGGTTGGCGGCACCGGTCACCGCCACGCCAGCGGCGGAGGCGGCGGCAAACAGGGCAACCCAGAACATGACCCGGCGGCGATCAAAGCGATCACACAACCGGCCCAGAGGCCAGGCCAACAACATGGCGGCAACAATGGCGCCGGCCATAAAGGTCGAGGTACGGGCAACGTCCAGCCCCACCATGGTGGCGTACACCGGGCCGAGCGCATAGAAGCCGCCAATCAGAACACCGCAGATCAAGGCGCCCGCCACTCCGGTGAAGGATTCTCTGCCCAGTGTGAAAAAAGACATTCGGGGCGACTGTTCGATCACCGGAGCTTCCATCCGGGTCAGACATAGGGGAATCAGGGCAACGGTAATCAGGATGGCCGCCAGCGAAAACGGCAAGAAGTTGGCCGGATCACCCACGTTCACGATCAGCTGCCCTCCGGCCGCCGACAGGTAAAACACAATCTGGTAGACCGCAAAAAGGGCACCCCGGTTTGCGTTGGTAGCGCGGCTGGAAAACCAGCTTTCGATAACCACCAGAACACCGGCAATACAAAACCCGGACAGCACGCGCAATACCGCCCAGAAAACCATCGACAATGCCATCGGATACATCAGGGAAACCACCGCCGCCATAGCAGCAAACGCGGCAAATGCCCGGATATGACCAACCCGGCCGATGATCTTGTGAACATACAGTGTGCCAAGCACAAAACCGATGGAGTAGCACACCAGAACCCACCCGATGACGTCGGGAGAGACCTGTTCAATACTTAACCGGATACCCAGCAATGTCATCAAAAAAGCATTGCCACTGACCAGCAGCACGATGCTTAAAAGAAGCGCCGAAAGGGAAGCGACCATTCGGGTCATGGATGACTCCGTGAGCTGGGTTACACCAGGGTGACGTAAAGAAAAGATAGCAACATTATTGGTTGCCTGCTGGCAGGTATTTAATCAGGCATAGTGAGGCGATACCACTAGGGAGTTGCCGAGACTTTGAATCCCGTCGTAGCGCCCTGTTTGACAATATTTTACATTAATGTGCCGTAACAGAACCCAATGACAGTAGCGGGTAACATAAACACTAAGCTACTTATCGGACCGTGAGCGCCTGGTTATGAAGAAAACGGACTGGCCCATTCGTTGGGATTTACTGCTTCGCTATCGCCTGATCGAAATCGTCGCATTGTGGGAAGGACGCCTGACCACCAACCACATTTGCCACAGCTTTGGCATTGGTCGACAGCAGGCCTCAAAAGACATCAATACCTACCTGCGGGAACTTGCCCCAGGCAACCTTGTGTACGATCGACATTTGAAAGGATATGTACCGGCCGCTGACTTCAAACCCGTGGTTACCCGAGGTCAGATCAGCGAATATCAGGATCTGCTCTCCCGCCAGCAGAATCTCAGCGAAACGTTCGCCGACCTTGAACTGGGCATGCCTGGCAACACCGTCATACCGGAGCCGGCCCGTCACATTCCTCCTGAGACCATGCGGGCCATCGTCTCCGCCACTCGCTACCACCGCCAACTCAGAGCCAGCTATGTGTCTCTGAGCCGGCCCGAAGCGGCAGACAGTATCCTCGAGCCCCACGCTCTGGTCTGTGCCGGCAACAGCTGGCACCTTCGCGCCTGGTGCAGCGCCAATCGCGAGTTTCGGGATTTTGCCCTGAGTCGCTTTCAGGGCCAGCCTGAGGCGTTACGCCAGAAATCCCGACACTCTGCGCAGCAGGACGATGACTGGCAACGCATTGTCACGCTTGAGATTGCGCCGGATCAACGGCTGACCCAAGCCCAGCAGCAGATTATTGCCAACGACTACGGCATGGAACACGGCCGGCTCCAGATTGAAGCCCGTGCAGCGCTGGCGCCTTATGTGTTGTCGCGGCTTGGCATCACCTTCGACAACCTTCATCCCGACCCGCTGGTACAGCAGCTGGAACTGGCCAATCCGGACCAGCTTGGCTTTGGCAGCAAGCGTGAAAAAGCGCTCAAAGCGGTGGCCGGTCTCTGCTAGACTGGCCCGGTGACCAGATCTTCTACTTACACCCTTGGCTTCATTCTCAGCCTGTTGTTTGTCGCTGCGGTACCCGCCCAGGCAACAGCTGAGGTTTGTGGTGACCAAGCCACCGCCATTCATCAGGTTCAGGGCAGTGGCACATCCTCCCCGCTGGCCGGCAAGAAAATCACCGTCGAGGGCATTCTCACCCAGGACCGTCGGCATTCGGGCGGGTTCGGCGGCTTTTATCTACAGCAAGCTGATGCCGAAACAGACCAGAATCCCGCCACGTCCGAAGCTCTGTTTGTCTATACCCGCCTGACCCAAGGCCAGCCCGGCCAGCGGCTCAGGGTGACCGGCAAGGTCAAGGAATACCACGGGCTTACCGAACTGGTTGATATCAGTAGCCTCAAGATTTGCGGTGATGCAACCATGCCGCAATCCATTGTCGTAACACTGCCCTGGTCACAGCCACCCGAAAGCCTGGAGAACATGCGTGTGCGGTTCAGCCAACCGCTGACGGTGATCGACCATTACAATCTCTCGGTTTTCGGCGAACTGACACTGGCCGCCAACGATCAGGTAACAGCCACCGAATACCAAGCGCCTGGACCGGCCGCCCAAAAACAACAGCAGTGGAATCATCAGCACCGGGTTTTGCTGGATGACGGCCAGGGCGTGCGCAACCCAAGCCCCATACCCTGGCCGCCGGGAGGCCTGACGTACCCCAACACCCTGCGGGCAGGCGACACCGTTACCGGAATTGAAGGCGTTCTGGACTACCGGTTTGGCCAATGGCGCGTCCAGCCGGACCGAAAGCCCCGGTTCAACACCACCAACTCGCGCCCGGAAGCACCCGCCAGGCCATCCGGCGGCAGCCAACGGGTGATGACGCTTAATCTGCAAAACTACTTCAACGGGGATGGTCAGGGCGGGGGCTTTCCAACCACGCGAGGCGCCGAAAGCCAGTCCGCGTTCCAGCATCAGAGCCAGCGACTGGTGGCTGCCATTACTCAATCGGACCCAGACATCCTGGCGGTGACTGAAATGGAAAACGACGGATATGAGTCGAACAGTGCCCTGGCGCAGCTTGCCCGGGAGCTCGGGCCCGACTGGCACTTCGTCGCCACACCCGGACAAGACGGCAACGATGCCATTCGTAATGCCCTGTTGTACCGGGACGATCGAGTAAAACTTATTGGCGCACCAAACCGGCCCGACAGCGCGCTCGACAGACCGCCACTGGCCCAGGTTTTCGGTTTCCATGACAGCCATCAACACATTCGGGTTGTGGTGCCTCACCTGAAATCCAAATCCTGTCGCAATGCAACATCAGCCAACGCAGACCAGAACGATGGCCAGGGCTGCTACAGTGATCGCCGAACCCGGGCCGCCAAAGCCATGCTCAACTGGCTGGCAACCCTGCCACAACCAGACACCCTGGCGGGCACTCTGATCACGGGAGACCTCAACAGCTACGCCATGGAAGATCCGATGCAACTCTTTTACAACCAGGGCTACACTAGCCTGGTGCATCACTTTTACCCCTGTGACGCCGACCGCTGCGGGCATTACAGCTACCGCTATCAAGGTGAGAAAGGCACGCTGGATTATGCCCTGGCCTCGGGCACGCTGCTGCCACTTGTCGTTAATGCACAAAGCTGGAACATCAACGCCGATGAACCCAGGATATTGGGCTATGACCAGCGGCCCGGTCGGTACCTTCGCGGCCCCTGGCGGTCGTCCGATCACAACCCGGTGATCACTGATCTGAAACTTCCCTCCCGTTAACCCTGGTTGCTCTACCGACGTCGGACTCAGGCCATCCGGCAATAGCGCCCCATACCAAACCCGTTAAACTGGGCGTCGGATTCATCGTTAAGAGGTCGTCGCATCCATGAAAGTTCCCTCGCCTAATCTTTGGCCGCTCCGCCCGCACAGGACAGCGCTGGTTACTCCGCGCCCGCCGGCGGGAAGCCCTGGTCGACGGTCATCGCATGATTTTTCTGGAACGGGGGAAACCAGCACCCGGCCGGCCAACGCTGGTGCTGATTCATGGCTTTGCCTCAATGAAAGAGAACTGGGCGTTCTGGATGCAGAAACTGCCTGCCGACTGGCATCTTCTGGTGCCTGATTTGCCGGGCCTCGGTGAAAGCGAGTACCAACCTGACGCCTGCTATCGTTACGAAAGCCAGGCCCGGCGGCTGAGCACCTGGCTGTCCGGATACCCAACCGATAATCTGCACATCGCCGGCAGCTCCATGGGCGGCGCCATTGCAGCCATCCTGGCCCATAAACTCCAGCAGGCTCCGCGTACTGTAACCCTGCTCAACAGCGCCGGCATTCCGGAACATGCCGATGTGGATATTGACGCGCCGTTCAGATCCGATCGGGACTCCATTCTTATTCCCCAGGACTGGCGCGGGGTCTATCGCATGTTCAACAGTGTCGGCTCTGGCAAGCCAACCCTGCCAGGCCTCGCCATGACCGGACTGCTCGGGCCAGATCTGCTGCAACGTCGTGATTCCCTTCGGCATATCTTTAACGACATGCTGGCCGATGCCCTGGCACCCGCCAGATACCTGGGCCCGGCATCGCCACCGCTGCAGGTGCAGTGGGGAGATCGTGATGTCATTACGCCAACCCGTTGTGTGGACTGGTTCAAGACCGCCACCCCGGGCGCCGACATTCACGTTTTTAGCGGCGTTGGTCACCTGCCGATGTTGGAAAATCCCGGCCGTTCGGCCCGGGTGCTGGAAACCTTTATCCGCCGCCATAACCACTGAAGGCCCAAACCAGAGAGTCTGAATTGGCCTCTCTGGCCCATTGACCCGTCAATCAAGTCATGGGGCTGATGCAGCCAAAGGGTCATAATCAGTCTTGATGAATACCCTTACATAACAAAAACCGTCATTGACGAGGAAAACCATGCGCGCCTCAGTGTCTACCGCACAGGATCTGGGCATGCCGGCCATCTATCTGCACACCCTGGCCGAGCTGCTGCACAACATTGGTATCGACGAGCGGGACCTTATTCAGCGGGTCGGCCTGGACCCAGCCCGACTCAAATCCACGGAACTTCGGGTCAGCCAGACTCAGGCCAGCGAATTCGTCACCCGCGCGATCATAGAAAGCGGTGAGCCGGGCCTGGGCATTCTGCTTGCCCGGGAGCTCAAGTTGCCACTGCATGGCGCTCTGGGCACCGCCGTCATGAGTAGCCGCTCGCTGGAAGACGCTCTGGAGCTGATGACTCGCTATCTGACGCTGCGCGCTCCCCATCTGAGGGTGCGCAAACACCTGTCGGGGCAGAATGCCTGGTATGAGATTACCTGCGATGTGGAACTCGGCCCCCTTCAGGGCTTCGTCCTGGATGCGCTTTTGTTTGGCTGCGTCACCATGGGGGCACAGTTAACCGGATCTCCGATTCCCGGCATTCGGGTGTTGCGGCGAGGCCCGGAACCCAATCACTTCCATCGCTTCCGTAACGGTATCGGAGCGCCGGTCGAATATAACGCCACCGAAAATGCACTGGTCATACCGGTCAATGAACTCGCCCTGCCCGTGCGGTTCAGTGACGATCAGCTTGCGCTCAGGTCCCGGGCCCAATGTGAGGAAGCGCTCAAGCAACTGCACGAAGATGCCGGCTTTGCCTGCCGGGTGCGCCGGGTGATCGAGACCAGCCACCCGTTCCCACCGAAACTTGCGCGCGTTGCCGCCACCCTGTTCGTATCCGAACGGACCCTGAAGCGGCGTCTGCAAGAAGAAAATGCCAGTTTCCAGCACCTGGTGGATGAAGTCCGCCTTGATCGCGCCCGTGAATTGCTGGAGAGCACGGGTATGAATCTGAGCCAGATTGCCGATGCGCTGGGTTATGCTGACGCCGCCAATTTTACCCGCGCCTTCAAGCGCTGGACCGGCTTCAGCCCCAGCCACTTCCGCAGCAAAGGGACCGCACTGCGCGCGATCGCCTGATTCAGTCGATACCCAGAATCTTGTGCATCTGCAGGGTCAGTCGCCACTGTGGATGCGCAAGGCAGTAATCCGTGGCCTTGCGGGTGTTGCTTTGTTTGATCGGATCCGCGCCTTGCGCCGACGGCGATGCCATCGGAGACAGGAAGTAGTGCCGCGCCCGGATGCCCAGAAACCGCTCCGGAGGTGCCAGCGGCTGTGGGTATACCAGCTTGAGCTCATCACACTCGGTAATCACGACCTCGGCGTCGGCCTTCGGGCTGACGCACAGCCAGTCGATACCGTCGGGGGCCGCCAGAGTGCCATTGGTTTCAACGCCGATTTCAAAACCCGCGGTATGCAGGGCATCAATCAACGGCTTGTCCAGTTGCAGCAAGGGTTCTCCCCCGGTGCAGACCACATAGGGCGTGCCCTGCTTGTCCGGCCACAAGTTGCGAACATGGGCCGCCAGGGCGGCAGCGGACTCAAATCGGCCGCCATTCTGACCGTCGGTACCTACAAAATCGGTATCACAAAAGTCACAGACCGCGCCGGCCCGGTCTTTTTCGCGACCGGTCCACAGGTTGCATTTACTGAACCGGCAGAACACAGCGGCACGGCCGGCCTGAGCGCCTTCGCCCTGGAGGGTATAGAAGGCTTCTTTTACCCGATACATCAGGCGCTCCCTTTTCCGGTTACAACCGCCTCATAGGCCAGCGGATCCGCCAGTCCATGGGCGGCAAAGGCCTCAAGGCGCTCAACGCAGGAACCGCAAACACCACAGGCCTGTTCACGACCGTTGTAGCAGGTCCATGTCTGGCTGTAGTCCAGGCCCAGCTTGAGGCCCTCGCCAAGAATCTGGCCTTTGTCGAGCGCCATGAACGGGGCCTCAATGGCCACCGGTTCATAGTTGGCGATCCGGCACACCGCGTCCATCTTCTCAACAAATTCCGGGCGGCAATCCGGGTAGATTGCGTGATCGCCGCCGTGGGCGCCATACCAGACCGACCGGGCGCCCACCGTCACCGCGTATCCTGTGGCCAGAGACAACAGGATCATGTTGCGGTTGGGCACCACCGTCGATTTCATGCTGTCCTCCTGATAGTGACCCTCAGGGATATCAATATCTGACGTCAGCGATGACCCTGCCATCACATCGTTCATGGCCCGGATATCAATCACCTTGTGAGGAATACTGTGTGCCTGGCAAACCGCGCGGGCAGACTCCAGCTCACGGACATGACGCTGGCCATAGTCGAACGACAACGCATGCACGTTAAAGCCCCGGGCCCGGGCAAGATGCAGCAAGGTAAAGGAGTCCATGCCTCCGGAATAGATAACGACCACAGTGTCAGTCATGGGGGATTCACCAGCATAGAAGGGATTGTGTCATTAGGCTTTTACAAACTATGGCCATATTGTAACAGCGCTACAACCTCTTGGGTTCGCGTCCGGACAAGATCGGGGGTAAACTCCAAAGAAAACGACAATGACCATACGTTGATTCAATGACACCAGACAGCAGCCCGGCATTCATCGATTTTGAGGCCTCCAGTCTCGACCTGATCGCAAGCTACCCGATTGAAGTCGGCGTGTGCATGCCCGATGGCGCCCTGCACAGCTGGTTGATCTGCCCACACGTGCTCTGGCAGGACTGGTCCGAGAGTGCCGAGGCCATCCACGGCATTTCGCGGTCGAGGCTGGAGCAAGAGGGCATGCCCGTCAGTGAGGTTGCCAAGCAACTGAACGAGTTGAAGCTGGAGCAGGTTTTCTGTGACGCCTGGACGTTTGACAGTTTCTGGTTGCACCGTCTGTTCCGCGCCGCCGGAGAAGCCCCGGCGTTTCAGCTGGAATCCGTGTCCATGTTACTGAATCCGGCTCAGGTAAGAGAGTGGGCCGGCGTCCGGCAAAAAGTCATCGCCGACCTTGGCCTGCCTGTTCACCGGGCCGCCAACGACGCCCTGATCCTGCACAAAACCTGGGAACGGGTTATTTACCAGGGCGAAGCCGCAGTGCAATAACTCGCAGGCCGTCACCGACGGTGTGCAGCGTCCAGTAAGTGGCCAGAGCCATCAGACCCGCGCCCGTCACGGTAAATGACAAGCTTTCCCCGACAGCTTGCCCCTGGGCCATCACAAGATAGGCAACCACAGCAACAATCAACACGAGTTCAACCACAAAATCAGAACGGAATTGGGTACGGGCAGATCCGGGTTCGTCGGACATTTTCTTCGGTTTCAACCTCTGGGTCAGTTGGTTCACAGCACTAAGTTAGTGTACGAATTATCACCAAACCCAACACAAAAAGCTGTACGAACTAGTGGCTACGAACTAACCGAGATTGGCGCGTTTACATTAATGATGGCCAAAAAAAACGCAGCCAATCGGCTGCGTAGAAAGGAGAGATCCATTCGATACCTGACACATCAGATATCGCGGATTGCACAACGTAAAAACACGTGACCCCGAAATTATGCCGCCAGCCACCCGTAGCGTCTGTACGGGTTTGCCGAAGAGCGCCGGCTATTGCAAACCGTCCAATAGCCTATACACTGATGATTGAACCGAACTCAAAGAGCCGATATGACCCGGATGATTACCAACAACACCGTTTCCTCAGCCGCTGGTTGCCATAAAGGGCAGTCCGTGCGCGCCATGGTGAAAGACATCTAACGGCTTTCGGTCAGTCCCGGGAGCCGTTGCGGCGACCGGGGCAGCTTCTCTGCCAGAACCCCGGTTGCCTCAGGCTCCGGGGTTTTCTGTTTTTGCAGCTGCAAAACGACAAGGAGAAGATCATGAGAAGACATCCGACTACCCGAGCTGCCAATCAGCCAATCAACAACCGTCAGGCCCCGATCAGACGGCCTGAGAAGCTGCCGCTGCTGGATGCCATCTGCAAAAAACTGAATCAGCGCGTCAACCTGGACGACGAACCGCGGGTGCTGGGCTTGTATGAACGTGGCTGGATTTTCAAAGGCGTACTGGTCAACATGAGCGAGTCCGAAGCGCGCTACGTGCGGGCCCTCGCAACCTGCCACAATTCCTGGATAGCCCGCCAGGTGGCGTAACCCGTGTCAGCAAACGCTGGGCCGTTCAATGGCGACGGTTCAGCGTTTTTATCATCGCCATGTCGCCCCCATGCACCATGGCGTAGTTATTCACAACATCGTGAATTTTTTCCTGGGAGTAGGGCTTGACCACGTAGCCATTGGCTCCGGCACTGATCGCCCGTTGAATACTTTCGATGGAGTCATCCGCCGTCACCAGAACGATGTGCTGATTCTCCCGAACCTGCTTGAAACGCGCCATCAGTTCGTGGCCGTCACCATCGGGCAACCCCAGATCCAGCAGGATGATCTGATACTCACTGGCCTCAAAGGCCGCCCGTGCAGACGCCGCATCGCCACATTCTGACACGCGGGTTGCACCTGCCTTATAGAGCATTGCCACCAGTCGCTCTCGCATCACGGGTTCGTCCTCAACCACCAGTACTCTCAGATCCGTCATCGTTGTTCTCCTGTCTTTTACTGCCCGCTCAGAAGGTATCGTTGCTGGTTCTGCGTGGCAAATCCAGAGGCGCAGCTCTGGACCGATCACTTTCAGCAGTCCGTTCCGTATGCATTTTATCCGATTCGCCTTTGCTCGACGCGCCTTTACCAGACCGCACCAGGATATTGGCGATGCTCACCGCCGTGGTATACAGCGAGATAGCAATAATCAGCAAGACGGGCTGCACAAAAGCCACAAATCCTGGAATCTCAGCGTTACCGGTCATGCTCAGAATCAGAATGATCGCCGGGCCCAGCACCACAAACAGTGTTAGCGCTATAAAGAAGACAATTCGCTCTTTGTATCGCCCCAGATCACGATTGGTGACCAGACCAAGCACGAACTTGCCGATGGCAAGCCCGGCCAGTATCGCCGCCGCAATACTGAGGTCCGGGCGCATCAGGGTCTGATACAGATTACCATCCCACAGCCGCTGCATGGCGATCACCAGAAACGGAAAAAGCACAAACAGAATGTCGGCGTAGGTGCCATACATCATACTGAGCGAATAATGTTCCTGCTGTTGTCGATTGTTACTCATTGGCCTTTTCCCATGTCGTTTTCCGTTCGTCCGTCGCCCCGAGAAGAGCGCGATCGATCATTTCTTCCAGCGCATTCAGTTCTGTTCCGATCGCCGGCCAGTCCAGTTGCTGCTCTTTAAGCCGGGCTTCAAGTGCCGCCGCCTGGCGCGTCATCAACGGATAACCCATAGCCCCGGCGGTTCCTTTAATCTGATGACTTTCTGATATCAGCACCGCAATATTCTGCTCGTCCCAGGCCATGGCGCAGTCGGCCACGGCGCTGGCTCAGTCCCGCCAGAAAACGGGTGACCAGATGGGCAATGCCCTCATCGGATTCGCCAGCTTCCGCATCGGCAGTCAGGTAACGTGCCAGCGTGGTTTGCAGATGGCTCTGATCAATCGGTTTATTAAGCACACCGTCACAGCCCGCCGCGAGCATGGCATCGTTTTCAGATTGGTCACCGGCGGTGAAGGCGATAATCGGTCGACGAAATCCGGCCTGGCGCAATAATCGGGTGGCCGTCACGCCGTCCATCTCAGGCATGTGCCGATCCATCAGCACCAGATGCACGGTATCCGCCAGCGCCTGCCGCACCGCCTGGTCTCCACTGGCCACCGAAACCGGTTCAACACCGAACCGCCTGAGCATGCGCTCGACCAGCAACCGGTTGTCTTCATTATCCTCGGCGATCAGCACTTTGCCGCTGTATCTATGGCCCTGGCTCGCCTCCTGACAGACGGTCAGGTAACGGGCCAGCACTTCATAAAAACGCTGTTTGTCGATGGGCTTGGCCAGATGCTCGTTGCAGCCGGCCAGCCGGTAGTCGGCTATGTCTTCGGTCATTACATTGGCGGTCAGGGCAATAATCGGAGTGTTAACGCCGGCCTCACGCAACGCCGCGGTGGCATCCCGACCATTCATCACCGGCATCTGGATATCCATCAGGATGAGGTCGAAACTTTCTCGGCTTGCCATTTCAAGCGCTTCGGCGCCATTACCGACGTGCACCAGTTCAGCGCCGGTGCGCCCCACCAGCAGGGACACCAGTCGACGATTCACGTCATTATCCTCTGCGCACAGGATCCGGCCCTTGAGCCTGGGTGCCATAACCATCGGGATGCTTTGCCGGCGCTGGTGGAATTCCGAGGCATCTCGCAGAAAATGCACATCGTCAAGACGACCGGTCCGGATAGCCACCTCAAACTCACTGCCTTCACCGTAGGTGCTGGTGACCCGGATGCTCCCCCAAGCAACTCCGCCAACCGCCGCGAGATGCTCAAGCCAAGGCCGGTGCCACCGTATTGCCGTGAGATGGCAGAGCTGGCCTGGGCAAAAGGGTCAAACAGCCGTTCCAGCTGCTCGGGTTTGATGCCGATGCCGGTATCCACCACCCGGGCAAACAGGGTTTCAGAGCCACGATCACAACGCAGCGTCAGCGAGATGCTGCCGTTCTCGGTGAATTTGAGGGCATTGCCACACAGGTTGATGATGATCTGACGGAATCGGGTGGGATCGGTCTGGATCTGCTCGGGTAGCGGAAAATCACAGATAACGCTGAAGTCGAGGCCTTTCTCACGGGCGCGAGGCTCAAAAAACCCTCGAATTTCATCCAGCAGCTCTGGCAAGCGCACCGACACAACGTCAACGTCCAGCTTGTTGGCGTCTATCTTGGAGTGATCCAGAATATCGTTTACCAGCTCCAACAGGTGTCGCCCGCTGCGGACCACCGTCTCGGCACTGCTGCGTTTTTCCCGCTCATTCAGATCCGGATCCAGCAGGGTTTCGCCGTAACCGATGATGGCCGCCAGGGGTGTCCGGATTTCGTGGCTCATATTTGCCAGGAACTGGCTTTTGGCCTGGGCCGAGTTTTTCGCCAGTTCTTTTTCCAGCCGCTCCTGCTCCCGCTCCCGCTCGATGCGCTGGCGCTGATGGCTTTCCGTAGCGTCGATACAGGTGCCTTCAAGGTGCGTCGGTAACCCGTCATCACCGTACACGGTATGCAGCGAAATGGTTGCCCAGCGCTCGACGCCGCGCCGGGTAAGGTAGCGGGCTTCAATACCTTTCACCACGCCGCGGGCCTCCAGCTGCTGGACCACCAGGCGCCGCAGTCGCGGGTCGGCGATACAGGTATCCAGCACGTCCGGGCTGTGCTGCAACAGTTGCCGGTTGCTGCTGTATCCCAGCAGTTCTGCCATCGCCGGGTTGGCGGTGACAAAGCGCCGGTCTGGCGACATCTGGAACACCCCTTCGATGGCGTTGTCAAACAACGACTGATAGCGCTGAAGGTTGGCCAGGGCACGCTGGTTCCACGCCAGTGCCTCACCCTGCACCTGCTTGATGCGATCGGCGAGGGCAAACGAGAACAGGATAATCTGGGCGGTCAGGCCAAACTGGGGCGCGTAGGAGGTAAAGGTATTCAGCGGCAAATACCCCATCACGGTAAACGCATAGATACCAAACCCGATCAACGCCAGGGTCCAGGCAAAGAAATACGCCCGCGCCGCCGGATTGTAGTATTGCCAGGACAAATAACTGACCACGATCAGGATCACGCTCAGCAGGATAGAACCAAGAACGATCCATTCCATGGCCACGGCATAGGGCATGAAGAACGACAGCGCCAATGTCGCCACCACCGAGTAGACACACAGCCGGATCACATAGTCCAGATCAGGGGAGCGCTCACGGGTTTCCAGCAACGACCGGGCCATCAGCAACCCGAAAAACCAGGTCAGAATGATCTGGAAGTGCAGATAGGCCTTATCAAGGATCGCCGGGCGATTTTCCAGCAACTGGACACCGTGCACCTGCTCAGTGGCAATAAAAATGGAGGCACTGACCAGATAGAGTACGTAATAGATGTTGCTGCGCTCGCGAACCGACACGGCAACAAACAGGTTGTAGGCCAGAATCGCCAGAATCGCGCCCAGCAACAAGCCGCGAACGGCTTCGTCTATCGAAACCTTTTCAATGTAACTGTCGGGATGCCACAAGGTGATCGGCAGCCGAAACGTGTTGGTGTTGGTAATCCGGAGAAAGACCGTCGTGCTGGTGTCTGGCGGCAGCTGCAACCGGAAGGTCGGGTTAGGCACCGCCAGATCCCGCTCGTCCCAGTTGTCCAGATAGCCGGCCTGGCGCTGCTCCACCAGCCGTCCGTCGCGGACCAGATACAGTCGAATGTCGTCCACCAGCGGGAGTGCCAGCTCCAGAATCCAGCTGGTGTCGGTATTAATGGTATCGGTGCTCAGGTCAAAGCGGGTCCAGTAAGCCGATTCGGTATACCCAAAATTCAGCACGCCACCCTCATGCAGATTGAGCTGATCTGCCGGCATGGCCATGACGTCGTCAATCGACCATTGATGATCGGCATCCTCAAGATACCGGATACAGCCATCAAGATTGCGAACACTGCTTGTGGTGTTGTCCAGCACGATAGCCCCGGTGGCACAGGCAGTCTTCGCCAGTGCCAGGGACGGCAAGGTAACAAAAACCAGCACCAGAACAAGCCATGCCATTCGGGCCGGGGTTTCAGTAAACCGTTGCTGCAAAATGTGATCTCCGCGCGGGTAGCTGCGTGCTTTATCGTTTATTGTCAGCACACGTCACTTTAGCCGTTCACTTGTGTTTTCGCACCCCGGGGCCACCTGAAATGAGACATTCCTGCCTATTTGCCGCCGTTTCTCTGACACTGCTGTCGCTCAGCGGCTGCCGGATGGAGAGCTCCGGCTCATCCGCGTTCAACCCGGCAACCAATGTTGATCTGACCTTTTCGAGTTTTGATCTGAGCAATACCGAACAGGCGCCAGACGCACTCGGCTATACCCGGTTCAACGATTTCTACAAGGGAATACAGCCCGCCAACAACGATGCCGACGATGCGGAACATCTCGCCACCGTTGAAGAGATCAGGCGCCACATCGACCTGTTTATCGGAGCGGAACCAACAGAAGCGGGCAACGAATATAGCCGTGTTCGTAACCCTCTGGACCTGATGAACCAGGTCATCAGTGTCGGCCAGATCAATAATTTTGATGAAGGCAGGCGCTACATTCGGGACCGCATTGCCATTAGCCAGGCCGGCAACTACAACACCCGCAGTGCCGGCGCCCGCATCCGCTTTACCGACCAGGCAGCGGCCATCAGCCAGCAGCCGCTGAACGATACCGAATGGAATTATCAGACTCTGGATTGGCGTTACCTGCCGGAAGGGCCAGAAGGCAGCGACCTTACGGAGAAGGTTTATCGAACCATCCAGTATGTGGCCCGTAGCGTAACCGAGGATGTCAGGGAGGAGCAGCCGGAACTGCTGAGTGTATTGGCCGGCTCCCGCTTTGATGCCCTGCAGTTTACGGATAACGGCTACAACCAGCCGGAATACGCCACCGCAGACTACGTCAGCCGCAATAACGGTGGCATTGAGCTGCGCCAGGAGTTTGTTACCGACGCCCAGCTAGACACCCTGTTCATCAAGAACGACGCTCAAACCGTGATCGACCTGGATCGGTATGGTGAGGGTAACACCTCACCGGACTGCTTGCGGGTTGAACTGAATTACGCCATGAACGAGGTGAGAATCTACACCTCCAACGACGAGCCAGCTCGAACCGATAACGATGAAGTCAACGCTGCCAACTGCGTAAACCAGCCAGAGGACATGGCAGTGGCATTCTGGAGCGCCACGTCCGCATCAACCCGCAAATAGCGTCAAAGATCCCAGTTTTGCAAAAAGCCCTTCTTTCGGCTGATCATGCGCTCGTAGGTTGAAATCATGATGGCCGCATGGGGGGCTTTGGTCAGTCGCAAGGTTTCAATGCGGCGCTCAAGCTGCTGGACCTCATCGCACACCTGTTGCTGCACGTGGGTTCTCACACTGTCATGATGATCCAGCTTTACGCGATGCAGGTCGGGGGAAAGTTCGTGTCTGTCCATGACGTCTCATCCTTTGAGTTTGGCGAATAATCCATTTCTAAGGTCCGATTTTGCAGAACTGTCTGACAAAGTGCAATTAAAATGAACAACGTTTCATTGTTTTCTGTCAAAAAACCCGCCACACCACTCCTGAGCCAGTAACGGGCCACCCGTACCACCATCAAGCCGCGATCAGCCGCCGCTTGTTTTCCGGTAATACCGGGAACTGCCGACACACAGTATAGACAAATCTGGCCAGTGCGGGTAAGTGATGCCCCACTATTGGAAAACCGGTGTTGAGCAAGCTGACCGAAATGTCTCGTGCGGGATCCGCCCAGCAGAATTTATTGATCAGACCAACGTGGCCAAAGGCATAGCGGCTCTGCTGGCCCCACAAACCGACCGGATTGCCGCCCAGCATCATCCCGGCGCTGAATCGCATCGGAATCATCATCGTGCGGTCGACCTGCAGCGATCCGAATTGCTGAATTGCGCGGCGCACGGTCAGTTCGCTGCAGATGCGCCGACCATTCCAGACACCACCATTGAGCATCATCTGGAAAAAGCGCCCCATCTCCTCTGCAGTTCCACACAGATTGCCCGCCGGAATCACCGCCTCCTGAAAGCGGGGATCGTTGGTCACCTTTTCCACTGTACCAATGTCGCCACCCAACGCCCGATTGACGATCCAGGACAGAGGAAACACTGGTGTCGGACCGGTTGCGTAATTGCTTGCCAGTTCGTGCACATGTTCCGCAGCAATCCCGTAGGTAAACCACTTCATGCCCATGGGAATCCGCAGGTTGCGGTCCAGGTAGTTTTCGATGGTATCGCCGGTGACTTTCTCCAATACCCGCTGCAACACAAATCCGCCAGTGATGGCGTGGTAGGCGACTTTGGCGCCGTCGACTTCGACGGGCCTGGCGGCACACAGCAGGCGCCAGATTTCATCACGCTCCCAGAGCACATCAATCGGCGTTTCTCTCGGAATGGCGGGAATACCGCCCCGGTGCGAAAGTATCTGATGCACGGTGATCGTTCGCTTGCCGTTCTTTCTGAATTCCGGGCAGTAGTAAGACACCGGGTCCATCAGATTGACCAGTCCCTGCTCTGCGAGCATATGCATCAACAGGGCGGTGACGGCTTTGGAGGCCGAAAAGTAGCAGATCGGCGTGTCTGTGGTCATGGGGATTTTCGGCAGCGCCGAAGGGTCTCCGGGACCGTTACCACTGGCATGACCGATCGCCCGGTGCAATACCTGCTCACCGCCGTAGCGCAATGACAGCTGAATACCCGGATGCACGCCAGTGCGGTACAAGCCCTCAACACTGCGCCATACCGATACCATGGCATGTTCGGACAGACCCACCCGGTCCGGGTGTTCCGTCTCATGGTTGCGGAAGGTGACCGAAGCAAGATCCGCAGGGACCTCACAGGTGTGCAGTGCACGACGGGCGAGTGAATGCATAACGAACGCCTTTTATCATTGTTGGTGGCCGGCCCCCTGGGCCAATCATCCGAGCGGTCAGGCCCGGCGAACCTCAGCCTTCATTATGTACTGGCTGTACCGGCTGTGCCATAACCACACAGTCCCGTCCCTGCATTTTGGCCTGATACATCGCTTTATCGGCAGCACCGCACAGCGTATCAAGGTTGTGGCCGTGCACTGGAAACACTGCCACGCCGATACTGATGGTCAGCGGCACCGAGTGCCCGGACTCCAGCAGGGTCGGTTTGCGGCTCACCCGCTGGCGCAAACGCTCGGCCATGTCACGGGCACCCTCGATGTCCATCTCTGGCAGCACGATGACGAACTCTTCGCCACCAAAGCGACCCACCGCATCGACACTGCGCACGCTGTCCTCCAGGGTTCGGCTGACTGCGCAGAGGACGGCATCACCGGCGGCATGCCCCCAGCTGTCGTTAACCTCCTTGAAGTGGTCAAAATCAATCCACACCAGTGCCATGGGGCGCTCATAACGCCGAGCTCGTTCCAGCTCCTCTTCCAGCACGCGGGAAAACTCGCGGCGGTTGAGCAAACCGGTTAATGGGTCGCGAGTAGCCAACTCTTCCAGTTCGTTCTCAAGTTCTTTGCGATCGGTGATGTCCAGTACGACCCCTTCCAGGAACGCGGTGCCGTCGTCCTGCTCAACACCGCAACCCCGTTCCCACACCCAGACCTGCCGGCCATCTTTTCGGGTGATGGCGTACTCGATTGAAAAAGACCGCCCCTTACGCACGGCAATGTCGACCTCTTCGGCGATCCGCTCTGTGGTGTCCGCGTCCATCAGCGCCGCAAAGCTTGTGAGCCGGTTATCGATCAGCTCGTCAGGCGTATAGCCCGTCAGCCGCTCACAACCGCCAGACACAAACACCATGGTCCACTGGTCATCGTGCAGGCAGCGATAGGCCATGCCCGGCAGGTTATCCATCAACACCGTCAGCTGTCGCTCTCGCTGCCGCAAGGCCCGGCGTTGATTCACCTGCAGTGACAGTAACAGGCGATCCTTGCTGAGCAGTCGGAGAATAGCGATGAATAACACCAGGCCCGTGAATACCACAAAGGCAAAGCCTTTCCAGGTTTGTACGGTCGACAGGGTGCGAGGGTCCGGAAACCAGACTTCAACAATCCGGTCAGAGAACGTGATCCAGATCAGGCCCGCCACCAGATACACCAGGGTTGCCGTTAACGCTCTGCGCAGGGGATTCTGTCTGTCATTCAAACCGGTTAATCTATCGCCCTCGGGACGATCAGGCTGCATGGCATTCCCTTATGTTTTGGCGGTTTCTTCTACCAAAAGTAGACATTATCGGCGCCTGCGTCGAGACTTTGCGGTTATTTCTGACAGGAGGACTCATGACACCCGGAATACTGGCCGCCCGGAAAGCCAAGGTGAGCTACACCGTTCACGAATACCAGCACGATCCCGCAGCGGAAAGCTACGGTACCGAGGCCGCTGAAAAGATGGGCGTGGATCCGGACCGGGTCTTTAAAACTCTGGTGGTCAATATAGACGGCAAAGCACTGGCGGTGGCGGTGCTGCCGGTCACTCATTTGCTCAGCCTGAAACTCATTGCCCGGGCAGCAGGTGCCAAAAAGGCGGCCATGGCCGATAAACTCGATGTGCAGCGCAGCACCGGTTACGTGCTGGGCGGGGTCAGCCCTCTGGGCCAGAAGAAGCGCTTGCCAACCTACATTGATGCTTCCGCTCAGCAATTCGACACGGTGTTCGTCAGCGCCGGCAAAAGGGGCCTGGAGATTGAGCTACCACCGGCCGATCTGGCCGGCCTGACCAACGGTCAGTTTGTGCCCCTGCAACAGGACTGACAAACCCACCGGGCACAAAAAAGCCCGGAGAGCCTTTGCGGCCATCCGGGCTTTTCAACCAGCACCGGCGAACCGGAACTGATTGACGGGCTTCAGCCCACAGATGCCTGCGCGTCGGTCAGGATCTTGTTGAGGGTAGCGCTTGGCTGCATCACCTCACACACCTTCTCCATAGGCGGATGATAGTAACCGCCGATGTCAGCCGGATGACCCTGCACCACAGTCATTTCTTCCAGAATCTTGTCCTTGTTTTCCTCAAGCTGCTTCGGACAACTTGGCGAAAAATACTTTCAGATCCTTGTCTTCGTCCTGCTTGGACAGCTCCTCTGCCCAGTAACGGGCCAGGTGGAAGTGCGAGCCCCGGTTGTCCAGCTCGCCAGTCACGCGGGACGGCGACTGGTTGTTCTCCAGCAGGCGCTCGGTAGCCTTGTCCAGGGTCTGGCCCAGCAGACGGGCACGCAGGTTATTCTGCTTCTCGCCCAATTCGTCCAGAGACACCGCCGTGGCCAAAAACTCACCCAGTGAGTCCCAGCGCAAGTGGTTTTCCTGAACCAACTGCTGCACGTGCTTGGGTGCAGAGCCGCCAGCACCGGTCTCATACAGACCGCCACCGTTCAGCAGCGGCACAATCGACAGCATCTTGGCGCTGGTGCCCAGTTCCAGAATCGGGAACAGGTCAGTCAGATAATCACGCAGCACGTTGCCGGTGACAGAGATGGTGTCCAGGCCGCGGATCAGACGCTCCATGGTCCAGCGGATGGCGCGCACCGGCGACTTGATGTGAATTTCCAGACCCTCGGTGTCGTGCTCCTGCAGGTACTGCTCAACCTTTTTGATCAACTGAGCATCGTGGGCACGCTCGTCGTCCAGCCAGAACACGGCCGGTGTGTTGCTGGAACGGGCACGATTGACCGCCAGCTTGACCCAATCCCGGATCGGCAGGTCTTTGGTCTGGCAGGCGCGCCAGATGTCGCCTTTCTCGACCTTGTGCTCGGTCAACACAGTGCCATCTTCGGCGACCACTCGAACAATACCGTCTTCCTTGATTTCGTAGGTCTTGTCGTGGGAGCCATACTCTTCGGCTTTCTGCGCCATCAGGCCCACGTTGGGTACGGTACCCATAGTGGTCGGATCGAAGGCACCATGGGTTTTGCAGAAGTTGATCACTTCCTGGTAAATGGTCGCGTAAGTGGACTCCGGCATCACCGCCTTGGTGTCCTTGAGCTTGCCGTCACGGGCCCACATTTTACCGGAGTTGCGAATCATCGCCGGCATGGAGGCGTCAACAATAACGTCACTTGGCACGTGCAGGTTGGTGATACCTTTCACGGAATCGACCATGGCGATTTCAGGACGGTGTTCATAGCACGCGTGCAGGTCTTCCTGAATCTGCTCCTGCTTGGACTCCGGCAGTTGCTTGATTTTTTCAAGCACGGAAGACAGGCCGTTGTTCGGGTTGACACCGATTTCGTTGAACAGGTCACCGTACTTGTCGAAAAGCTCTTTGTAGAACACCTTCACCGCGTGACCGAACACGATCGGGTGAGAGATTTTCATCATGGTGGCTTTGACGTGTAATGAGAACATCACACCGGTCTTTTCACAGTCGGCGATGGCGTCTTCGAAGAACTTGATCAGCGCCTGCTTGCTCATGTACATGCCGTCGAGCACTTCGCCCTCGAGCAGCGGCAGCTCGGCCTTCAGTACAGTCTGTTGACCCTTTTTGTTCTCGAATACGATGCGGGCGTTGGTGGCCTTGTCCAGGGTGACGGATTGCTCACTGGAGTAGAAGTCGCCACCGCGCATGTGTGCAACGTGAGTGCGCGAAGCCGGGCTCCACTCGCCCATGCTGTGCGGAAACTTGCGGGCAAAGGCTTTTACTGCGGCCGGGGCACGGCGATCGGAGTTGCCTTCACGCAGAACCGGGTTGACGGCACTGCCAAGGGCTTTGGAATATCGGGCCTGGATGTCTTTTTCTTCGTCAGTTGCCGGGTTTTCTTTGTACTCGGGCAGCTTGTAACCCTGTTCGTTCAGCTCTTTGATGGCCGCCCGCAATTGGGGAATAGACGCGGAGATGTTCGGCAACTTGATGATGTTGGCGTCCGGGTCTTTGGTGTACTCACCCAATTCAGCCAGGGCGTCAGGAACGCGCTGGTTTTCTTCGAGGTAGTCCGGGAAACCGGCCAGAATACGCGCAGCAAGGGAGATGTCGCTGGTTTCAAAGTCGATGCCAGCTGGCTTGGCGAAGGTTTCCAGGATGGGAAGCAGTGACCGTGTGGCGAGGGCGGGGGCCTCGTCGGTCAATGTGTAGACAATCTTGGATTTGGAGTTGCTCATTTTCGTCCTCAGGCAAATGGGTGGGTTCAGGACGGTCATGGCTGGGTCAGGCGTCTTGTGAACGGCTGGTCTGGCCGATGACTGATTCGGAACTTTTGTAGACCTACTAAGATAGCATTTTTTACCAAAGTTTGGTTACGATCTTAGTATAAGAACGGAGTAAAAATGCCTGATCTTCGGTTACAGGACGATGAAAAGGCTGGAATTTACGAAACTTTCTAACATTCGTCGGGTTTTAAGGCTTTGGAGTTATCGCGGTGGGGAAAAGCCCTCCCAAAACACGCTCCTTCGGCCCATCCATGGGGCGCTTGGGCTCCGCCATCCATGGCTCCGCACAGTTTTGGGAGGGCTTTCCCCCACCGCTCATCCGACTGCCGAGCTGTATTCCGCGCGCCTTTAGTCAAGCGGAAATATGCTCACTTTGTCGACAAAATGGCCGCAATCACACCGGTAACAATCCCACTTCCACCAACCGCTCACGTATCCGGTCCAAAGCTTCCGGATTGCCCAAAGCATCCCGGTTGTCCGACTTGCTTGAGCCATTGACCAGCCGGGCCACCGCGAGTTCCACTTTTTTGCCGCTACGGGTGTAGGGAATGTCGGGCACTTCGACGATGTGTCTGGGCACGTGCCGGGGGCTGGCGCCTTCGCGGATTCGGGTTTTCAGGGTTTTGATCAGGTCGTCGGTGACACGCTGGCCATCGGCGGGGACCACGAACAGGACCACTTCGACGTCGCCGTCGATCTGGCGGCCGACGACGAGGCTGTCTTTGACCTCACTGATGGTCTCCACCTGGCGGTAGATTTCGGCGGTGCCGATTCTGACGCCGCCGGGGTTGAGGGTGGCGTCGGAGCGGCCGTAGATGATGGCGCCGCCGTGTTCGGTGAATTCGATGAAGTCACCGTGGGCCCAGACGCCGGGGAAGGTGTTGAAGTAGGCGTCTTTGTAACGTTCGTTGTCCGGGTCTTGCCAGAAGCTGACGGGCATGGACGGTAGCGGCTGGCGGCAGACGAGTTCGCCCCGGCCCTGCTGGACGGGTTCACCGTCGTCGCCGTAGGCCACCGCGTCGACGCCCAGGAAGCGGCACTGGATTTCGCCTCGACGCACCGGCAGCAGCGGGGTGGCGCCGACGAAGCAGCCGCAGATGTCGGTGCCGCCGGCGATGGAGCCGAGCAATACGTTGGGGGCGCCGTCGGTGTAGATCCAGTCGTAGTCTTCCGGCAGCAGCGGCGAGCCGGTGGAGAAGACGATCCGCAGATGGCTCTGATCGAGGGTTTTGGCCGGTTGCAGTTCGGCCTTGCGACAACCGGCGATAAAGCGGGCGCTGGTGCCGTAGTGGGTCACTCTTTCGCGGGCGACTACTTCCCACAGGTAATTCAGGCTGGGGTAGCCCGGGGAGCCGTCGACGGTGATCACGGCGGCGCCGGTTAACAGGGCAGAGGCCTGCCAGTTCCACATCATCCAGCCGCAGGTGGTGAAGTACAGGAAGCGGTCGTCCGGGCCGACGTCGCCGTGCAGCATGAGCTCTTTGGCGTGGTTGACCAGCAAGCCGGCGGTACCGTGCACGATGCACTTAGGTTTGCCGGTGGTGCCGGAGGAATACAGGATGTACACAGGGTGATCCGGGTCGACCGGAGTGAAGGAAGGTGCCTAGGCCTTCACCGGCTTTCAAGTGCGTCGTCCCAAGGGGTGACCAGCTCGCCGGGAATCGGCGCTTCCTCCGGTAGTTGGGCAATGCTGACCACCACTTTCAGGGACGGCAGCCCAGCGATCAATTCGGCAAAGTCGTGCTGACGCGCGAACACTTTGCCGCCATAGCCGTAGCCGTTCACCACAATCAACGCGGCCGGTTCGATCTGACCGAAGCGGTCGTTGATGGCGCCAATGCCGAAGTCCGGGGAGGCGGAGCTCCAGATGGCACCGAGGCTGGTGGCGGCGAGCATGCCTACCAGAGCTTCATAACCGTTGGTCACCACGCCAGCCACGCGATCACCCTTGTTGATGCCTTTGCTACGCAGGAAGGCTTCCAGGGCGCCGGTGTCGGCTTTGAGTTCGGCGTAGGTCCTACGCAGGACCGGGCGGGTTTCGCAGTAGGCCACCACGGCCTCTTTATTGGCGTGGTCACCGTCCGCAAGCCGCAGCAGGTTGGCGGCGAAGTTAAGCTTCATGCCCGGGAACCACTCGGCACCGGGCATGTTACGGCTACCCAAAACGCTCTGGGCCGGGGTATCGCAGATCAGGCCGCAGTAATCCCAGACTTTCTGCCAGAAAGTGTCCAGTTCGCTGATCGACCACTGATGCAGGGCATGGTAATCCGTAAAGGGGCCGAAACCCTGTTGCTCCAGCGCGGTCTTGAACTGGCCCATGCGGGAACCGGTGAGGGTATCCTGGTTGGGGCTCCAGACCACCGGCGCTTGTTCTGTCTTGCTCATCCGTTTCTCCAGGTTTTTACTGCATGTGCCAGCCATGGCTGACCACAATGGACTGTCCGGTCAGGGCCGCGGATGGAAAAGCGGCCAGGTGTACGGCAAGTTCCGATACGTCTTCCAGGGTGGTGAATTGTCCGTCCACCGTGTTCTTGAGCATCACCTTGCTGATCACGTCTTCCTCGGAAATGCCCAGTTCTTTGGCCTGCTCCGGAATCTGCTTGTCTACCAGCGGCGTGCGTACAAAACCGGGGCAGATAATGTTGCTGCGCACCCCGTGTTCCGCACCCTCTTTTGCCACTGCCCGGCACAGGCCAAGCATACCGTGCTTGGCGGCCACATAGGGCGCTTTCAGGGGTGAGGCTTCCACCGAATGGACCGACCCCATGTACAGCATAGTCCCTCCGTCCTGTTCATACATCTGGCGCAGCGCCGCGCGGGTGACCAGAAAGGCACCATCCAGATGCACGCTCATGACTTTGCTCCAGTCGGAGAACGCCAGTTTGTGTACCGGATCAATGTGCTGGATGCCGGCATTCGCCAGCGCGATATCCAGTTGGCCCCAGCGTTCGACAATCGCCGCCACGCCCTGGTCGACGGCTTGTTCGTTGGTGACATCCATGGCCAGGGCCATGGCGGTGCCACCGGCTTGCTCGATGGCGTCGACCGTGTCCCGGGCACTGTCGAGGGTCAGGTCTGCAACCGCGACCCGGGCACCCTCGCGGGCGTAATGTTCGGCAATGGCCCGGCCGATTCCCCGGCCCGCTCCGGTGATCAGGGCAACTTGATTGTGAAGGCGCATGTTCGCGATCTCCTGTCGATTATCGTCGTTATTGTTTGTCGGTATCCGTCATACGGACGTCAGCGATTGCCATACACTTCGTTCGGCAACCAGGTCGCCAGAGGCTCAAACCAGAACACCAGAATCAGGCCCAGCAGCTGCAGTGCAATAAACGGCAGTACCCCGAGGTAGATGTCGCGTGTGGTGATCCCCGGGGGACACACACCCTTGATGTAGAACAATGAGAATCCGACCGGTGGCGTCAGGAATGACGTTTGCAGGCAGATGGCAAACATCACCGCAAACCAGACCGGCTCCACGCCCAGCGAGAAAACCACAGGCGCAACCAGAGGCAGAACGATCAGCGTGATCTCGACCCAATCCAGGAAAAAGCCGAGCAAGAAGGTTATGAACAGGACGGTGATCAGAACCCCGGTGGTGCCAAATGGCAGCCCGGTGATGGCATCGCGGATGACGTCGTCACCACCCAGGCCGCGCAGCACCGCGGCAAAGACTGTGGCACCGATGAAGATGCCAAAGATAAATGCCGTGGTTCGGCTGGTCTGGTACAGGGATTCTTTCAATACCGTGAGGTCCAGACGCTTGCTGATCAGCGCCATCAGCAGAGCGCCGAAGGCACCCACCGCAGAAGCTTCGGTGGTGGTGGCGATGCCAAAAAAGATTGAGCCCAGCACCGCAATGATCAGCGCCATCGGCGGCACCACCGCCAGGAACACATCCAACAGCGCACGCAGGGTTAGCGGCTCCCGGTTTTCTGGAGCCGGCGCCAGGTCTTTCTTGATGAAGGAGGCAATCAGGATGTACAGAATGTACATGGCGCCCAGCATCATGCCGGGAATCAAGGCACCCATGAACAATTTGCCCACGGAGGCGTCAGGCGTGCCCAAGCGATCGGCCATCAACACCAGCATGATGCTGGGCGGCACCAGAATGCCCAGGGTGCCGACGGAACAGGCCGTACCCACCGCCAGCGATTTGTTGTACTTGGCCTGCATCATCGGCCCCAGCGACAACATACCCAGCAGCACTACCGAGGCGCCCACAATACCCGTGGACGCCGCCAACAACAGGCCGACAATCACCACGGTAATGGCGTAACCGCCGCGCAGCGGGCCCAGCACCCGGACCAGACTGTGCATCAGTTTTTCGGCAATGCCGGAGCGGTCGAGCATGATGCCCATAAAGATAAACAGGGGTAACGCCACCATCAGCTCATTGGCCACCACGCCGTACAGGCGGGCATCCAGAACCCCGATGGTGCCATTCCAGGTAAACCAGAGATCGGCCTCAAAATGCTCGATCAGAATGCTTGCCACCATGGCGAACACCAAACCAATACCCGCCAGCGACCAGGCCACTGGAAAACCCAGCAGCAGCATCAGCATAAAGGCGGCAAACATGGCAATAACCAGAATCGTTTCCAAACCCATGATTCGTCAGCCTCTTTTACGGATGCGGGTGTTCGCCGTTGCCATAACCCTCAGGCGTGGCAATCTCGCGGGGAAAGCGGAACAGCAAGGTGCAACAGCGCAGCGCCCGGGAGGCCAGCGCGATTGCCACCAGGGTCATCCCGATCGGCAGCACACTCTTGAAAATGAAACGGTAAGGCAGACCACTCGGTGCCTGGGAGCGCTCGTTGTAGACATAGGAGCTGTAGGCGTAGGGGATCAGCCTGTCGATCATCAAGTAGATGATTGGCAGTGCCAGTAGCAGAATGGCGGCCAGTTCGATCCTCGCCTGCCATTGCGCCGAAAATTTTTCACGCAGCACATCCACCCGAACGTGATCGTCTTTGACCACGGCAAAGCCCAGGGTGAGCATCATGGCGGCGCCGAAGAAATGCCACGACAGCTCCTCCAGCCAGATTGAGCCAGCGTTGAGAACAAACCGACTGAACACGTTAGCCAGTACCACAAACAGCACGGCAAGCCATAGCCAGGAACTGAGTTTGCCAACGCCGACGACAAGCCGGTCCAGCCACCAGGACACCCGGTTATAGGGCAGGCCGGAGCCGTTTTGAGCAGGCGCGGGCACCTTGGGGGATTCGTGCTCGTAAGTCACAATCACCTCGATTTTATGGACGCGGAATCAGAGTGGATACCGGCAACGCCGGCATCCACGGGTTCAAGACGTTCGATCAGTCGTACTGATAGAAGTCCCGCGGCAGGTAGCCGTTGTTGTGCCAGATGGAGTGGTGCTCCATGAACTCACGCTGGCTTGTCAGAACGCGACGGAACATCTCGTCTCCGGCTGCGATCTCGTCCAGCACTTCGTTGGTGACTTTCTGCAGTTCGCGCAATACTGGCTCTGGCAGGGTCTGGGCGTTCACGCCCTCTTTTTCATAGTCGCGCAGCGCGGTGGGCTGAGCGAACTCGCTCTCGGCAAACCCTTTCAAGGTCGCCGATTCACAGCCCATCTCGATCAAGGCACGGGTTTCAGGCTTGAGCTTGTTCCAGACATCCTTGTTCACCAAAAGGTGTGAGGTGGTCAGGGTCTGGTGCCAGCCCGGCATGATGTAGTTCTTGATGATCTGATCCAGGCCCAGCATCTTGTCGATGGCCGGCTGCGAGAACTCGGTCGCGTCAATCGTTCCGCGTTCCAGCGCCTGATACAACTCACCGCCCGGAATCATGGTGACAGACGCACCCAGCTTTTCCAGGACCTTGCCACCGATGCCGGCAAAGCGAATTCTCAAACCGTCGATATCATCCAGGCTGTCAATCGGGTTGGCGAACCAGCCGGCGCCCTCAGGCCCGATAATGGAGCAAAGCATGGGATGGATATTGCGCTTGGCGTAGATTTCTTCCAGCAGGTCGCGGCCCTCACCCTGGTAATACCAGGCCAGATAGGCGGGCGGCTCCATGTTGAACGGCGCACCAGAATACAGCGGCAGCGCAGCGATGGTGCCCTGGTCGTAACCGACCCAGGTATAGCCCGCGGGATACTTGCCGGTGCTCACCGAATCCATAATTTCAAACGGTGGCACCAACTCACCGGGCTCGTAGTAACGCAACTGAATATCACCACCGGAAACCGCCTTGAGGCTCTCGGACAGGTGCTTTACCGGCGTGGTCAAACCGATCAGGTGAGAGGGGAATGCCAATGGGACCTGCCAGCGCACTTTTTCGGCAGCCAGCACATCCGTGCTGATCATGCCACCGCTGATCACAGCCGCAGCGGTGATTCCATAGGTAAGGCGCGAAAGCTTTTGCTTGATCGACATGAAATGGATCCTTCTTGTTGTTGTCATCCACCTTCCGGATCAATGCCGGGAGGCTGGTCTGAAATTGGTCAGACAACGCAGAAAATCCAACTGAGGCGGTTTGGGGGTCCAACAGGTTTGCGTCAGTTTGTTTTTTCGAGCGTTGTTCTGACGGTTTGCACACTGGACATTAGCAGACACCATGCCAGACTACAAAGCCCTTTACTTTTCAATGCCTTAAAATACAGAAAGAAAACCAGCCCCAGAAAAGTGTCCGGATATAAAGACAGTTAAAGACTTTAGTAGTAAGTAATTGTATTGACATCCGGACACGTGTCCGGAATTCAGGACATTTTAGCCAGTTTTTCATACAGCACGGATCGGGAAATGCCCAACAATTTCGCGGCTCGTGTGCGGTTGCCGCGACTCACCAGCAGCGCTTCTTCAATCGCCCGGGCCTCCGCATCCGCCATAATGCGAGCCAAAGGCCTGACCAGACGGGGCGCAGTCTTCAGTCCCGGCTCCCGGCCGGACTGCGGCAGTACCTTGAACATGGCATCGGCATCCAGCAGGCCACCGTCTTCACTCATGGTCAGAGCGCGTTCCAGCACGTTACGCAGCTCCCGGATGTTACCTGGCCAGTCGTAGCTGCCCAATGCAGCCACCCCGGCATCGGTAATCTCGGCGCGCAAGTTCTGGCCCTCACCGATCTCTCCCAGCAGCGCCTCACACAACACACCCAGATCAGCCAGACGATCCCGCAGTGGCGGAATGGTGATCTCGACAACATTCAGCCGGTAATACAGATCCGAACGGAAGGCACCCTCCGCCATCATGGTTTCCAGGTTCCGGCTGGTCGCCGCAATCACCCGGACATCGACGGAAACCAGCTTGTTTGAACCCAGGGGTTCAATTTCGCCTTCCTGCAGCGCTCTCAACAACTTGGCCTGCAGCGGCAGGGGCATGTCGCCCACTTCGTCAAGGAACAAGGTGCCACCATTGGCAAGCTGGAATTTGCCCTCCCGGGTACGACGATCGGCGCCCGTGTAGGCGCCTGGCGCCACGCCAAAGAACTCCGCTTCAAGCAGGTTTTCCGGCACGGCGGCAACGTTAACCCCGACAAACGGTTTGTCTACCCGGGCCGAGGCTGAGTGGATGGCTTGCGCCAGCACTTCTTTGCCGGTACCGGTTTCGCCGAGCAGCAACACCGGCATTTCCCTGGCCGCAGCCAATCGTGCTCTGCGCTTGACCTCCAGAGCAACGGGACTGGCGCCGACAAAATCCCCCAGGCTATACCGTGTGCCCCTCGCCTTGCGGGCCAGGGCTTTACGGGCCGCTGCCAGATCCTGATGCAGGCGCCGGTACTTTGAGACCAGGGGGGTCAATGGCTGCAGATCGTCGTACAGCACAAAGGCAACCGCGCCCTCAATCTGGCCTTCATCGTCGTAATAGGGCAGACGTGTAACCACTAGCTGCTGCCGGTTGTGCTCCATGATATCCAGTAGCAGCGGCTTGCCGGTTTCGACCACCTCTGGCATTCGGGTTTGCGGGATGACCTGGCGCACCGGCTTGCCGACAGCAATGGACGGATCGGCAAGCCCAAGAAGATGGGAATAACTGGCGTTGATCCAGGTGATCCGGGACTGCCGGTCGACCGCGATGGCACCGGCACTGGCGGCCTCGAACATCGGGAACAAGGCTTCGATAAGATCCCGGGTCAGACCCTTTTTGTTGTTATCGCTGAACAGCTTCGTCATGCACCGCGCACTCATGTGTCGTAAACAGGGAATGGTGAGAGCCACAGCGTCCGGATTTCCGGACGCTGTCACTGGAGTATAGAAAGCCCAGGGCGACACTGCCACATCCAGCAGGGACAAGTTGTCGTATGTGGCTAATGACCCAGAAGCCGGCAAAGGAGTCGCCTGATTTGAAAACACGCACGTTCAAACAGCTTATTAGCATTATCCCCGCGGCATTCTTTTGGCTGGCAGGCTGCGCCAGCCATAGTCCCACGTCGGCTCAATCCGTGCAGTTGCCCGAGACCGGTTTCACCGTGCATCCCTCCATCACCTTTTCGCCGGAAACCTGGCCAGAAACCCTGTTTGCAGACCTTTACGTACCCATCATGACGAGGAAAGCCCCGGTGGTATTGATGGCTCACGGGGGCGGCTGGGAGCGGCGCTCTCGCGCTGACATGACATGGGTAGCCGAGGCGCTGGCAAGCCAGGGTTTTGCGGTTTTGAACATCGATTACCGGTTTGCACCTGAATACACTTTCCCGGCACAACTGCACGACTTGCAGGTGGCCCGCCAGTGGATTCAGCAACATGCCGACCACTACGGGCTGAATGCCAAGAGAGTCAGTGGTTTCGGGTTTTCATCGGGCGCCCACCTGATGGCACTTCTGGCTACCGTTGCCAGTACCGACAGTGATCTGAACACGCCCCATGGCGGTCCGGATACCGGGCTTCAGGCGGTAGTGGCTGGTGGCCTGCCGTCAGACCTTCCAGCGTTCGGTTCCGGCAAGCTGCTCCGGCAATTCCTCGGGAGTGACCTGAAGGCAGACCCTGAGCGCTATCAACAAGCCTCTCCGATCAGCCACGTCAGTGCCTCAACACCGCCGTTTTTCCTGTTTCACGGCACCATGGACATGCTGGTGCCCTTTGCCCAGGCCGAACGGTTCGCGCAAGCCCTCGCCGATAACGGCGTGTATCACGAAGTCTATAAGATGCATTTGCGCGGACATGTCACCAGTTTTCTGACCGCAGGCAACGCGGTTGAAAGCGCAGCACAGTTCCTGGCCCGGCAACAGGATCCATAATCAGCCAAGCCGGATAAACGGCAGCAGACTGAAAGCGGCGATCACCAGAATCGCCAGGCAGGCGGCCAAGGTTCTCACCGGTTGCCGACAAAGCATGGACCAGACCCCGCCAACCTCGCCACGGGCACGTTGCTCCTCAAAGGCCTGGCGCTTACTTTCGAAACGTTGCTGCTGGTAGGCCTCCAGCAATGCTTTGGCCCGAGCCGCCTCATCGTCGTCGTGCACCCAGAAGCCACCCATACTGATGCCCCAACGGCTTGGCGGGGTCTCGTAGTAGCGTACCTCATGCTCATCAAACAAGGCACGAATGTCGTCTGCCTCATCATCAGGCACATTACGCAGGTTCATCAGGTGGTGGGGCATAGGGCTTCCCGGCTGGCTTCATGAAGGTTAATGGCTATATCCTAGCAGGAAAGCAAATCCGACCGAATTCATCAGGACACTGCATGAGCCACAACCCCCTTCGTCTGTTGCTGGATTTTGATGACCGCATCCAGCGCGACAGGGATCAAGCCCCGGCTTTTCTTCACCGCCGTGACCGGCGTTTTGCGCTGGACTGCCAGCAGCAGGGCATCCGCCCGGATGCCGCCGCCTGGCTGCAACAGATGGCGCGGCTCAGTGGTCCCGGCAATGGCCGGCAGGCCGGCAAGGACATCGAGCAACGGTGGCGGCGAATCCACGGCGGTTTTGTCGTGGCCGGGGCAATGTTCGGCATTCTCACGATGGCCGGACTGCTGTTCTACGACGGTGGCCAACGCATCAACATGACCGTGCTACTGGCGTTTGTACTGCTGCAACTGTTACTGGCGGCGGCCACCACGGTGCAGGCGCTGGCGGGCTGGCAACCCTGGGGCTGGCTGCAACGGCGTCTGCAGAAGCAGCCGCCGGGGCAAACTCTGGCGCGACTGCAACCGCTCCTGATGGCCAGGGCGGCCCACACCGGCGGCACCGCCTTCGCCACCACCGGGCTACTCACCTTGCTGGTACTGCTGGTCGTTCAGGATCTGGCCTTTGGCTGGAGCACCACACTGGACACCGCGGCCCAGGGCTATCACGCCCTGATTCAGGCCATAGCCACCCCGTGGGGCTGGCTATGGCCGGCAGCGGTGCCGTCGCAGGATCTGATTGAAGCCACACGCTTTTTCCGTGCCGCCCCGGCCAGCCCAACAACCACCCCGGCGGCCCAGTGGGGGCAATGGTGGCCCTTCGCCGTGATGTTATGGCTAACCTGGGTGCTGATCCCCCGACTGCTTTTGCTGGCCTTCAGCCACTGGCTGGTTCGGCGCAGGAGCAATGACCTGCTGCAGCGCCATCCCGGCATGCAGGCGCTGGCCTGGCGTATGGAAACCCCGACGCTGGATACCGGCAACCAGCACAACGACGCCGGTGATCTGCCCGACACCAGCACCCACACCACGCCGGTGGCGCTGTCCGATGCCCGCCATATCGTCTGTTGGGCCGGCGCGGGCGAACCGGAACTGCCCCAGCCATTGCTGGGCGACGGCGCCACGGTACTCAAAGCCGGCGGACGGGCATCTCTGGCCGAGGATGACCAGGTGCTGACCACGCTCGCCAGCAAGCTCGCCCGGGACCCGTCGCCGGCCATTGTCGTGGTTACCCGCAGCTGGGAACCGCCAACCGGCGAACTGCATGACTTTCTGGACCATGCCCGGGCACAATGGCCCGCGAACACCCGAGTACTCATTCTGCCCCTGGCCGCCAATGCCAACGAGGCTCCGGCCAACCACCTGATCCAGCCGTGGCTGCGCTTTACCGAGCGCCTGCCGACAGGTTTTACTCAGGTCGCTCTGCTGCCCTCCTTACCGGACAATCCTTACCAGACCGGTGCTGAACAACCATGACTCAACAACCGTTATTTGCGGTGGTCGGCCACCCGAACAAAGGCAAATCCAGCGTGGTGGCCACCCTGTCCCAGAACGATGCCATTGCCATCGCACTGGAGCCCGGCACCACCCGGGCCCGTCAGGCCTACCCACTCAGCGTGGATGGCAAGCAGCTCTACACTCTGGTCGACACGCCGGGCTTTCAGAGGCCCCGGCGAGTGCTGCAGTGGCTCGAAGCCCACAGTCTGTCCGCCTCGGACCACCCGGAAACGGTGCGGGCCTTTGTACTGCAACACCGGGGCGATGATCGTTATGTGGATGAGTGTGAGCTGCTGACACCGATTATCGAAGGGGCCGGCATCATCTACGTGGTCGATGGCTCGGTGCCCTACAGTGCCGAACACGAGGCGGAAATGACCATCCTCCGCTGGAGCGGTCGCCCCAGCCTGGCTCTGATCAACAGTATTGGGGATGACGACTACAGCGACACCTGGCAATCCGCACTCGGCCAGTTCTTTCAGGTTGTCCGCAAGTTTGACGCCGTTCGCGCCCCTTTCGAGCAACATCTCAGCTTGCTGAAAGCCTTCGGGCAGCTGGAGCCGGACTGGGAGCAGACGCTGGCTCAGGCCACGGACTTGCTGGCCCAGCAGCGACACCAACGGCGGCACCAGGCCGCCAGCCTGATTGCGCGGGCGCTGGAAGACATGATGGCCTATCAAGAGCGGCGTACGCTGACCCTCGATCAGGTCGCCGGCACCAGCGATGCGTCACTGGCAGAAACACTTCGAGACCGCTGGTACCAACACCAGCGCAAGCGCGAACAGACCTTGCGGGTAAACGTTGAGCACCTGTACCAACACCAGCGCATTCAACGCCAGGAAGCCGAACTGGCGTGGGCCAGCCAGCACGACCTGTTTTCTGAAGACACCCGCAACCACTGGGCGGTGAGCAAGAAATACCTTGCCGGTGCCGGCTTTGGCGCAGGCGCCATGGGGGGCGCTGGCATCGACGCCGCGACCTTCGGCACCTCCCTGGGCGCCGGGGCCCTGGTAGGCGGGCTGATCGGCGCCGCCGGCAGTTATTTTTACGGCGATCGACTGATCCTGCCGGCACTCAGTATCGGCCCACTCAAAGATGGCCTGAAATCCGCCAGCTTCGGACCTGTACAAGACAGCCAGTTTGGCTATGTTGTATTGGGCAGAGCAGTGGATCACTGGTGGCACATCAGCCATCGCAACCACGCCGGCCGGGATCTGCTGGAACTCGAGCCCGCTGATCAGCATTGGCTCGAACGGCTGGATAAAAGCAGTCGCCGGGAGATTCAGAAAGCCTTCGACCGGTGCCGGAAACAAAAGCCTCTCAGCCATCAGCAACGCCACAATCTGGCGTCTGCCATCGAGCAGTCTTTGGCGGTCTACGACGATTGGCGGTTGAATCGGCCGTAACCGGCATGTTTATACTATAAGGCTATTCCATCACGAAATGAGGAATGCGAATGAAAATCGTACGTGTGCAAGACATCATGGGTACCGAGCGCGAAGTCACCGGCCCAGGCTGGACCAGCCGCCGCATGCTGCTGAAAAAAGACGGTATGGGTTTCTCGTTCCACGAGACCATCATCCCTGCGGGCGCCGAGCTGAACCTCTGGTACAAGCACCATCTGGAAGCGGTTTACTGCGTCGCCGGTAACGGCAAAATCCTGGATAAGGCCACGGGCGAAACCCACGAGATCAGCGATGGCACCCTCTATGCACTCGACAAGCACGACCAGCATACGCTGTACGGTGGTACCGAAGACATGCGCCTGATCTGCGCCTTCAACCCTCCGGTCACTGGCCGCGAAGTACACGACGAAGACGGCGCCTACCTGCCGGACACCAGCGAAGGCTGAACCCGCTGACCGTGGCAGATTATTCAGCCGCCACCACACCGCCACCGCCAGCCAAGCTGCTGCCGGTGGCGGTGTTGCTTTGGCTGGCCGGCGTTTATCTGAGAATACCCGTGCTGGTAGCGCCACCCCTGGCGCCCTTCATCAGCGACGAGCTCGGCCTGACCCAGGCACTGACCGGTGCCCTGACCACCCTTCCGATCCTGATGCTGGCGATCGGCGCCATGCCCGGCTCGCTGGCCATTTCCCGCATCGGCCCCAGAAACACCCTGGCCCTGGCCATGGTTGTCATGGTGATCGGTTCTGCCGGCCGCGGACTGGTGCCGGATACCTTCACCCTGATGGTGGCCAGCGCCGTCATGGGTTTTGGCGTCGCGATGATGCAACCGGCCCTGCCAGCGCTGTTACCTCGCTGGCTGCAGCCCCACCACCTGGCTCTGGGCTCAGCCATCTATATGAACGGCATGCTTATGGGCGAATTCATTGGTGCGGGCATCACCCTGCCGGTGCTTATGCCCTTGCTGGATAACAGCTGGCGTGCCACCTTGCTGGTCTGGTCACTGCCGGCACTGCTGGTGGCGGCTGCGCTGTTTCTTCCCAGGCGCGACCTGGCAAGGCCCGTGCGCAGGGGCGCCTGGTTACCGGACTGGAAGAATCCCCTGACCCTGAAAATCGGCCTGCTGCTGGGGCTGTCCGGCTCCATGTTTTTTGGCCTGAACGCCTACATGGGCAACTTGCTGCAGCAACAGGGTCATTTCGAGAAACTGGCGGACGCACTTTTCTGGTATAACTTCGCCCAGGTTCTGGCCTCTCTGGTGATGTTGAAAATGGCCCGAGTGTGGGTGGGCCGGCGAGGGATCATCGTGCTGATGGCGGCCCTGAGCATTACCGGCACCGCCGGCACCCTCGTGCTCGAAGGCTGGTCGGCCATCATCAGTGCCACTTTGATGAGTTTTGTGGCAGGCATCCTGCTGATTTTACTGGTTGCCCTGCCACCACTGCTGGTACGCTCGGAAGAGACCGGCCGGTTGTCTGCCGGTACGTTTCTGGTCGGTTACACCCTGGCATTTTCGGTACCCATGATCGGCGGCGTGATTGCCGACTGGACCGGCGATATCCGACATGCCGTCATGGTCATGGTCGGCTACAGCCTGCTGGTACTGCCAGTGGCACTGACCCTGGATTTGCGCCGCCGTGCAGACTGAGCATTCATCTATCAATGCACCGGTAACGTACAACACCGCTTGTAGTTATTGCCACACAAGGACCCTGTGTTGAAACTGGCCACCCTGATAAATCAGCTTGCCGACGAGCAGACCAGTGCACTGAAAACCCTGAGCCTGGTGGTCGACTGGATTCGCCCGCATCGGGGCGAAACCGTACACAACGCCATCGACCGGATGAAACAGCTCGACGGTGCCCTGACCGAGAACCTGGATGTCCACCTGGCGATTGCCGGCCGGCTGCAGGAATGGCTCGATCAGGCCCAGTTTTTCCAGCTACTGTCCGGACTGGGCCTGTATTCCCGTCGCGGCTTCGTGAAAGAGATCGGCGAACGTCTTTACGAACGCATCAACCCGGCACCGAAAGACCGCAATAACGTCAAAAGCGTGCTGTTTGTGGTGTTTCACCGCAAAGACGACGCCGAGTGGATACACCAGATCCCGGACGAGGCACTGCTGCGGCTGCTGACCACGCTCTGGCACTTTTCTCCGCCTGCGCTTGAGCGCACTCGCCACCGAATCTACAGCCAGATGCTCAACGCCCTGGAAATGCTGTCTATCTGGGTCGCCGCCGAGGAACTCGAACCCAATATTTTGCGACTGAATCCGAAGATTATTGATCGGGAATCGGCCTTTGTCGCCTTGCAACGGGAAATCGCGGCGCTGGTTCAATCCTGGAACCATGCCCTGCAACACCAACAGAGCATTGAGCAGGATGACGCCCATGCCCGGGTGCTGATCGAACAATGCCGTGAAGAAATCGATCGACTGCAACGCAAATCAGTCACCGCCGGCTCAACCATGGCCCTGACGCACCTGCTCGAGCGCCTGCACCAGACCCTGGACCGCATTGAACACCTGCTCGATATCATGGACCCCGAAGACCCGGTCAAAGGCCTGAAGCGTTCGGTAGAGCTGTTCAAAAGCCTGGTCCAGGCCAGCGCTGAACGCCATGGCGTCAGAGCTTTGTGGCGCGCCAACCTGCGGCTGATGTCGCGCAGTGTCACCGAAAACGCCAGCGACCATGGCGAGCACTACATTGCCGGCAGTCGCAAAGAATACCTGGCCATGCTGGCCTCTGGCGCCGGAGGCGGCTTCATCATCGCGTTTATGGCGCTGATCAAAATTCAGATCCTGCAGCTGGAACTGACCGAAGGTTGGCAAACCCTTTGGGTCAGCCTCAATTACGGCATCGGTTTCATGATTATCCACATACTGCACTGCACCGTGGCCACTAAACAGCCTGCCATGACCGCCGCCAGCATTGCCGAAAAAGTAGAGCAGGGCGAGCAGGGCCGGGCCAACGCCCGCAAATTGGCGGAGCTGCTGGTGCGAGTGGGTCGTACCCAGTTTGTTGCCATCATCGGCAACGTCGCCGTCGCCCTGTCGGTGGCCTTTGTCATCGGCTGGCTCTATACCAACGCTCAGGGCGCGCCTCTGATCAGCTCCGAGCGATACGACTATATGCTGGCCGGCATTCACCCCTGGCAAAGCCTGGCGTTGATGTATGCCGCCATAGCCGGAGTCTGGCTATTCGTGTCCGGCCTGGTGGCCGGTTACTTCGACAACCGAGCCGCCTACCTGAATCTGGCCGAGCGGCTGGAACAGCACCCGCTGTTGCGGCGCCTGATGCGCCCGGAAACCCGCGCCCGCTTTGGCGCTTACGTGGCCGAGCACTACGGCGCCCTGGCCAGTAACTTCGTCTTCGGTGTGTTGCTCGGCGTTACCGGATACATCGGCTTCCTGCTCAACCTGCCCATCGACATCCGCCACGTGGCCTTCTCATCGGCCGACGTCGGCTACGCCATGTCGGTGTTCATTCCCGGTGCCCGCGAATTCGCCCTGTTCACCCTGTTTGCCCTGATGATTGGTGGCGTCAACCTGCTGGTCAGCTTCACGCTGGCCCTGAACGTCGCCCTCAGGGCCAGGAACACCCGGGTATCGAGCTTCCCGAAACTGATCAAAGCCTGGTTCATGGTGATCAAGGAAAACCCCATGGCCATGATCTATCCGCCCAGAGACCCAGTGCCCGTGCCAGACGAACCCCCTGGAGCACAACCCACTCCGGAGCAAAGCCAGCAGGCGAAAACCGACGACAAGGCAAGACGGCACAAAGCCCTGGAAAAATAAAAAGGGCCGCCGAAGCGACCCAGACAAACATCAAGCCCGATCAGACTAACCCCCACCCGATAGCCCGCTGGCGGTGGGGATTGGCGCTAGATGTAGTAATCTTTCAGCGGCGGAAACCCGTTAAACTCAACCGCACTGTAAGTGGTGGTGTAAGCGCCGGTCGACAACCAGTACATACGGTCACCAATGGCCAGGTTCAGCGGCAGCGGATACTTGTGGTGCTCATACATGATATCGGCACTGTCACAGGTCGGCCCGGCGATCACACAATCCTCACCTTCGCCAACTTTTTCGGTCCAGATCGGAAACTTGATCGCTTCATCCAGAGTCTCGATCAACCCCGAGAACTTACCCACATCGGTGAACACCCAACGGTGCAGAGCGGTACGTGACTTGCGGGAAATCAGCACCACTTCGCTGACCAGCACGCCGGCGTTGGAGATCAGTGAACGACCCGGCTCAATGATAATCTCCGGCAGCTCGTCGCCAAAATCCTCGCGCAGGAACCGGGCAATCTCTTCCGCATACACCGAGAGCTCGTTGGTGCGGGTGATGTAGTTGGCGGGAAAGCCACCACCCATGTTGATCATCTTCAGCTCGATGCCGTCTTCTTCCTTGAGACGCTCAAAAATCACCTTCACCTTGCCCAGGGCCGCATCCCAGGCACCAATTTCACGTTGCTGGGAGCCCACGTGAAACGATACGCCATAAGGCACCAGGCCCAGGTCGCGAGCCAGAATCAACAGATCCATGGCCATGTCGGTCTGGCAACCGAATTTGCGGGACAACGGCCAGTCTGCGGTCAGGGTGCCTTCGGTCAGGATACGCACATACACTTTTGAGCCCGGTGCCGCCTTGGCGATGTTACGCAAATCGGCCTCGGAATCGGTGGCGTACATGCGCACACCTTTCTCGTAGAAGGTGCGAATGTCCTTCGCTTTCTTGATGGTATTGCCGTAACTGATCCGCTCACCGGTCACACCCAGCGCCATTACCTTGTCCAGCTCATACACCGAGGCAATATCAAAGCTCGCGCCTTTGTCCCTCAGCATGGTCAGAATCTCAGGAGCCGGATTCGCTTTCACCGCATAATAGACATTCGCATAGGGAAACACTTCCGCAAGCTCATCGTACTGGCGATTGATGGTAGCGGTATCAATCACCACAAACGGCGTTTCCCTGGTTTGGGAAAAATCCTTGATGCGCTTGAAGGTCTCGGCGTCGTAGTAGTCGGCGATGTTGGCGTTGGCAATTTCGGTCATGGGTGGTGTGTCCCTCCACAGGGCAAACAGATATGAAAAAGGCACCGTAGCAAGGCTTCAGCACCGATAAGATTTCGCGATCATCGGGCTTTTTTCCGATCACCGCAAATGCGCAGTTGTACCCATAAAACCGTAGTACAAAACCGGTGTTAGTGCATGGAATGACGCAAGATTTTCACACTGCAATCGGCCATAGCGGGGTCGGCTCAGTGGGTCCGTCAGGATCCTGAGGACAACTTTGCCGGTGCAGGTAATCAAGGATCGCCTCTTTCAGATCACTGCCCTGGCTCAGCCCCTGATTGCCGAACAGCCGGTTGAATTCGAGCACATATGGGTAGCCGTCCACCAGGGCGATATCAAAGCCGGCATGATCCACACCCAAGTCCCGGGCCAGCCTCAACGCCAGGTCGGTGGCCGCCTCTGGCACCGGACTGGTGTCAATCCGACCACCGCGGGCCACATTGTTGTAGAACCCCTGTTCCGCCTGGGTTCGCCAATAGGCCGTCAGTACCCGGTCACCCACCACCACAACCCGGACATCGCGATCAATCGGCAGGTATTCCTGAGCATAGAGCACGTGGCTCCGTTCGCAGTAGCGCTGCCAGTCTTGCCGGCTTTCAATCAGCCACACACCCTCGCCCATACTGGCCTTGGGCAGTTTGGCGACAAACGGCAAAGCCATGGCATCCCAGATTAAATCCCGCTCCTGCGGGCCATTGGCCTCAATTATCGTCCAGGGCGTGTGCTCCGGAGCCACGGTCTGGAAAGCGCGGGTCATTTCCACCTTGTCGTGGCCAATACGGTAACTGGCCTCGCTTGGAAACACCCGGCACTTGAGGCCATGGACCAAGGCGTTCAGCTGCCAGTACTCCGGGAACAAAACCCAGTCTGTTTCGCGCAGCAGGTCTTTATAGCGGAGAAATTGGTCCGGTTTGAGAACCGTGGTATCAGGAAAACCCAGGGTACGGAAGATATCAAAGGAAACCAGGTGCATGGTGTCAGCGGCACTCGAAGAGAATTGCGCGCATTTTATACAGTTGCGGGTTTCTGGCAAGCATTCTTGTCAGTTGATTGTGAGCACGACCGGAACAGCCGGGCAGGCCGTTTGAGCATGGCTGAATCGACAATCACCGGACGCTCAACGAACCGGGCGCTTTTTCGTACCCTGTTGCGGCGTTGCCGTAAATGGATCTTCTGGCCAGGGGTGTTTGGGATAGCGACCGCGCGTGTCCTTGCGCACCTCCGGGTAGGCGTTTTTCCAGAAGCTGGCGAGATCTGCGGTAACCGCCAAAGGGCGCTGTGCGGGTGAGAGCAGGTGGATCACCACCGGCACCCGGCCGCCGGCCACGGTCGGTGTTTCCGTCCAGCCGAACAGGGCCTGAAGTTTGGCGGCCAGCACCGGTCCGTTTTCCGCAGTGTAGTCCAGAGCCACATTCTGACCCGTGGGGATGGCGAGGCTGCGCGGTGCCAGGCTCTCCAGCTGCTGTTGTTGCGGGTACGCCAACAACGAATCCAGGGCCTGAATGAGATTGAGGCCGCTGAGGTCTGACCAGCGCGTCATCCCGGTCAGAAACGGCGCCAGCCAACGCTCCAGGCTGTCCAGCAGCGCCGCCTCGCTGACTTCTGGCCAGTCACCGGGAAACTGCCTTGCCAGCAATTGCACCCGGGCACACCATTGTCGCGCGCCTGGCGTCCAGGGCAGGCTGGCCAGGCCTTTCCTGCGCACGGCATCCAGCAAGCCCTGCTGCAACAGCTCCGGGTTAACCCTCGCCAGGGCCCTCTCTGCCAGTACCAGTGCGCCCATTTTGCGAACGTTACGGGCCACCACGGTGCCCCGTTTATCGTCCCAGATGGCTTCGTCGCGCTCTTCGATATGTGCCGCCAGATCCCGCTCCAGATCTGCCAGATCCACCGGCGCTGCCAGATAGATAGTCGCCTCGCGGGATTGACCATCCAGATCTGCCGCCACCAACCAGTCCTGCCGGGCCAGCGCATCGTCCTCCCGCAACACCGCGCCCTTGCCATTACTGAGTTGATAACGGGGCATGGAGCCTGAGCGACGGCGGGCCACGCGATCCGGATAGGCTTGGGCCAGCAGCCGTCCCACCTCGGTGGCACTGGCCAGGTCCTGAGATTCTGGTTGCGGGCAAAGTCGCTTCGCCGCCTGCTGAATGGCCTTCAAACGGGCTGCATCCAGCCCGCGCTGGCCCCGCTCACCCCGCAAGACCCGAATCCGCTCGTGCAAATCGGCCCCGGAGCCTGGCCCGAGCAGGTCTCGGTCTTCAAGTAATGCCGCCAGTTCGGCCGCTAATTGACCAAGCCCCAACGCTCGGCCCTTCAGCACCATGTGGGCCAGGCGCGGGTGCAGTCCCAGCTCGCGGGCGGCCTTGCCGTGGTTCGTGATGGCGCCGTCCGCATCCAACATATCAAGCCACTGCAACAGCGTTACCGCTTGCTGCCAATGGGCATTGGGTGGCGGGTCAATCCAGGCAATCTGATCCGGCGCGCGGGCACCCCATTGGGCCAGCTCCAGCACCAGCGGCGCCAAATCCGCCTGCTGAATCTCGGGCGGGGTAAAATCCGCCAATCCGAACTGCTCGGACTCACTCCACACTCGGTAACACACCCCCGGCTCAATACGACCGGCCCGACCTTTACGTTGCTCCGCCGACGCCTTGGAGAGCCTGCCGGTCATCAGGCGAGTCATGCCGCTGTTTGGATCGAACACCGCCCGGCGCTGCTGGCCACCGTCAATCACTACCCGCACACCCTCAATGGTCAGACTGGTTTCGGCGATGGCGGTTGCCAGAACAACCTTCCGGGTTGCCTCCGGTGCCGGCGCAATCGCCCGGTCCTGTTCGTCGGATTTCAGATTGCCGTACAGCGGTGCCAGCAGCACATTGGCTGGCAACTGGCCCTGCAACTGCTGCGCTACCCGTCGAATCTCGCCGGCACCAGGCAAGAACACCAGCATAGACCCGGTCTGCTCGCGCAGGGCCTCCTGCACCACGGCAACCACCTGATCCGCCACCCGACTGTTACGAGCGCCCGGGCGGTAGATCACCTCAACCGGATAGGCCCGACCTTCGCTGCGTAACACCGGTACATCACCAAGAATCCGGGCAATCGGTGCGGTATCCAGTGTGGCCGACATCACCAGTATCCGAAGATCCTCCCGCAACACCTGCTGGGTTTCCCGGGCCAACGCCAGGCCCAAGTCGGCCTGCAGGGATCGTTCATGGAATTCATCAAACAGAATGGCGGCGTAATCGTCCAGCATGGGATCGCTCTGGATCAGGCGAGTCAGGATGCCTTCGGTCACCACTTCAATTCTGGTGTTACCGGACACCCGGGTATCCAGCCGGGTCCGATATCCGACGGTCTGGCCCGGCTGTTCACCCAGTTGTTTAGCCATAAAGCGGGCCGCCGTCCGAGCCGCCAGTCGTCTGGGTTCCAGCATCAGGATTTTACGACCTTGGCACCAGGACGCATCCAGCAACGCCAGCGGTACGCGCGTGGTTTTACCAGCGCCCGGCGGCGCCTGCAGCAAAGCGGTGGTCGTTTTTTCCAGAGTCTGTTTCAGCTCTGGCAGGATCTGGTCTATCGGTAGCATGACGAGCTTGAGTTCAGCCTGTGGTTTGGGCGGGTAGGTAGGGCGCCGATCATGCCCGAGAATGCCACAACTCAGGCCTGGGTACGAAAAACGCAAATGCCAGGCCGAACACCAAAGCCGCCACGCCAATCCCGAACGCAGACCCCAGCGTGCCGCCAGCATCCAGCCATTGCTTGGTCAGCCAGGGCCCCACCATCTGGGTAAAACCATACAAAGCGACCATTGCCGCCGACAACCGGGGGCCTTGGTGTGGGTGCAATGCTCGACCAATACGCTGGGTCAGCAATACGGTACCCAAAAACGTGCTGCCCACCAGCGCAGCACAAAGCACCAGCCCAACGGGCCCGGGCCAGATCACCGCCGCCAACACCCCGAGCAACTGAATGATGAAGTTCAGTCGCAACGCCGGCAGATCACCCATCAACGAGCCCAGCTTGTTCCAGAGCCATGGGGCGGGAATGGTGAACAGCGCCACAACTACCCAGGTACCATCCAGCAATCCGTGGCCTTGAGGCAACGTCAGCTTCGCCAGCAGCGGCAGGAAGGTCATCGGCAGAATGTAGCCCAGACCGGCCCCCGCATAAGACAGGAATAGCGGAACACTGGCGCGATCGAGCAACGGGGTATTGGTAACGATCTGCCCGGAATCATCGTGCTGACGCACCGGTACCTCCAGCCGGCGCAGTTGCACGACGCCCCACCAGGCCAACGGTATCGATAACAAAGCCGCAGGCCACCAGCGCTCAGCGCCTTCCAGCATGGTTGCCGAACCGGTCACCAGACCACTGGACACCAGCAGGCCAACGCCGACCCCGATATACACCAGCCCGCTCAGCGAGGCACGTTTACGCAGGACCAACCATTCGAGAATCAGCGCCGGCGCCTGCACGAATATCACACCATTGGCCACACCGTTGAGCCAGCGACTGGTGGAAATCACCGTCAGATGATCGGTTTGGGTGATGATCAGGGTGGTCACCACGTGAATCATCATAAACAACGGCAACATGAAGCGAATCTGGTCGATACGATGCCAGCGAATTGCCAGCATCGCCCCCATCAGATAACCCAGGTAATTCCAGGTTGCGACCGCCGCGCCGTCCGGTGCACTGAACTGTTGGTCTGCCACCAGGTACGGCAACAGGGGGGTATAGATAAACCGGCCCAGGCCATGCACCACCAGCAGCACCAGGGCACCTGCGGTCAGGACCGTGAACAGTTGTCTTGTAGAAGTATCTTGAAAAGAGGTCATAAACCGCCCGGCGCTCGTTTCGTCAGTGGCTGAAACCGGGCAGTGTATGCGACCACCTGAGCATTGTCAGTGTGACCTTGGCCTTAAACGCTCCGCAGTGCGCTCAGCAGAGCAAGCCGGGATTACGCCCCGGGCTGCCGGGTGAGCGACCATTGATAGATGCGCTGGAACGCCTGGGCCAACTCCTGAGGGTTGTGAGGCGGCTGAATCAGGGCCTGCAACTGGCCGTCCGGGTTGAGCAGGGCAAAGTGACCGCTGTGATCCACCAGCAATTCACCATCCACTTCCCGGTGAACAAACACCGCGCTGAGACTCTGCGCGAGCTGGCGAAGGGTCTCCAGCTCGCCGGTCAGGCCATGGAAATTGTCGCCATAAAAACCGGTGTAGGCTTTCAGTTGCTCGGGCGTGTCATACTCCGGATCGGCGGTCACCAACAGGTAATCCGGTTGTGGCAGTTCCGCTGAAAGCAGTTGGTCCATCTGGCGCAGGTTGGCCATGGCCACCGGGCAAATGTCAGGGCAATTGGTGTAGCCGACAAAGACAAACGTCCACCGGCCCTTGAGCTCTTCCCGAGTGACGGTTTCGCCCTGCTCATTGGTCAGGGTAAATTCTGCCAACTGTCTCGGCTGATCATAGACATAGGCATTGTATTGGCTCAGGTTCGGAGCCGGCTCGGGCTCTGAGTCAGCGCCCCAGAACACCTGGCGGCCAACCGTCAAACCAAAGACCAGCATCACCAGCATCAATAAAACCAACAGCGTAATTCTTACCGACCGCCCCATAGGGCCTCCAACAGGTTACAAATTCAAAAGCCAGTTGTCAGAAGTAGACAAAGTGATCCACCAGCAACACCACAAAAAGCACCATCAGGTAAGTAATCGAATACTTGAAGGTCTTCAGGGCAACACGCCGGTCATCGCCTTTGAGCAAACGGATGGCGTACTGCAGGAAACGCAAGCCTAGTGCCAGAGCACCAATCAGGTAAATACCGCCGGACATCCCTGTGACAAAAGGTAGCAGGCTGACCGCCAGCAACATCAGGGTGTACAGCAGGATATGCAGTTCGGTGTATTTGTTGCCGTGAGTAACCGGCAGCATGGGGATACCCGCCTTGGCATATTCTTCTTTGCGGTGAATTGCCAGCGCCCAGAAATGTGGCGGCGTCCAGGCAAAGATGATCAACACCAGCAGCAGTGCGTGGCCATCCACCTGACCGGTCACGGCGGTCCAGCCCAGCAGCGGCGGCATGGCTCCGGCCAGACCACCAATCACGATATTCTGGGGTGTCGCCCGCTTGAGGAACAGGGTGTACACGCCGGCGTAGCCGACCAAGGAAGCCAGCGTCAGCCAGGCGGTCAGCTCATTGACCTGCCAGATCAGGACGAACATGCCTACGGCCGCCAACAGCGTCGCGAACAGCATGGCGTCGAGGGTCGCAATACGACCGGTGGCAACGGGCCGTTTGCGGGTACGTGCCATCACGGTATCGATCTTCTGATCGACCACATGGTTGACCACCGCCGCCGCACCAGCCAACAACGCAATGCCCAGGTTGCCGTAAAAGAGCACCCCCCAACCGGGCACTCCGGGCGCTGCCAACAGCATACCGATGACGGAGGTCAGGATCATCAGCGCGACCACCCTGGGCTTGGTCAGCTCCAGGTAGTCTCGCCATGAAATTGTAGTGTTTGTGGAGCTCGCAAGCTCCTCAGCCGGCAGCGCTTCAACTTGCTCGCTCATGCCGTTACCTCCCGATTTATGGTTGTTGTATGTGTGGCGGGGGATGTCTGTACGTGTGGCAGCCGATGATGACGCCAGATCAGGTTAACCATGGACAGCAGCAAACCGGCACCCATCGCGTTGTGCGCAATGGCAATAGACAGCGGAATGTAGAACCAGACGTTGGCGAGCCCCAGAGCAATCTGCAGCGTCAGTGCTGCCGCGATCAGCGCAATGCTCCGATCAAGATTACTGTTACCTCGTTGCCGCCAAAGCAGGCCCAGCAAAATAACCAGGTAGCCAAGCACGATAACGGCACCCAGGCGGTGGGTCACATGAATGGCGACGCGACCGTCTGCCGTCAACTGTCCACCCAGGTAGTTAGGGCCAACCTGCTGGGTGATGTCAAAACCATGACGGAAATCCATGCCCTGAGGCCACCACTGGCCCTGACAGGTGGGCAGATCCGTGCAGGCAACCGCGGCATAATTTGCCGCGGTCCAGGCGCCCAGGGCGATCTGCAGAACTACCAGGAACAAACCACCGTAAAGCCAGGGGCGAAACCGACCCAGTCTGACGGATGACATGTCTCGCTGTCCGGAGCCTGCCTCAGCACGCTTGCGTAACCGGAGTGTTAGCAGCAGCAACAAACTCAACGTGGTAAAACCACCCAACAGATGCAATGCCACTACTTGTGGCCACAATTTGAGGGTCACGGTCCAGGCACCAAAGGCACCCTGCAGCAAAATAAAACCAGCGATGAACAACGGCAGTTTAACCGGAACACCAGAACGGCGATGACGCACCGCCACTGCCGCCAGTGCAAACACCACCAGCCCCAGAATTCCGGCTGCATAGCGATGAATCATCTCCGGCCAGCCCTTGGCCACGTCCACCGGTGTTTCAGGGAACCGGGCATTGGCGATGGCGATACTGGCTTCGCTCTGGGGCACCGTCAGAAAACCGTAGCAGCCGGGCCAGTCCGGACAACCCAGGCCGGCATCAACTAATCTGGTCCAGGCGCCCAGCATAATGACAACGATGGCCAGTCCGCAGGCATAAGCAGACCAGCGGGCCATTTTTTTTGCGATGTCCGCAGGCTGTTCAAGGGTCAGTGGTTCGGTCACGTTCTGTTTGCCCCTATGTTCAGCCGATTTGCGAAAGCTTCAGCAGCTGCTTGAGATCCTTGAGAAGCTGCTTGCCGCTGTGCTCCACGCCATAATGCATCATCACATTACCAAACGGATCCACCAGCAGAATCCGGGGCGCATCGTCGGGGACAACGCCGGCGGGCCAGGCTGGTGTCGTACCCGGTGCATGCTGCAATCGCTCCATTGAGCTGTACTCAGTACTCCAGCGTTGTTCCAGACTGGCTGGAACACTCCCCAGGGCCGCGGCACGGCTGACGCGGGGGGCATACTTGCCAAGCGCAATATTGACCTGTCGGGAGAGATAGAGCAGCTGCTCGCAATCGCCGCCGCAAGGGCCAGCAACCACCAGCATAAGCCAGTTCGGATCGACCTTGTCGACGCCGAAACGCTGGACCAGGGGTTCACCCTCCGAGGTTTCCAGGTTGAATGCCTGCACCGGTACCGGCGGCATGATCAGCTCGCCCTGATTGGTGTGACCCATGGGGTTGAGCCAGCCTGTGTAAAACATGATTGTGGCCAGAACCATCGGCCCGAAACCCACTGCAAACAGCAGCAGGGCGGTGCGCCGGCCACGACGAACCTGTTCCGGGTTGGGTGAATCCTTCCCGGTCACGGAGTCAGCCGTTGTCGTTGTCATTATCGGCTCCTGTCTTTCGGTCATTCGTTATTTTTTTAGTACTCGCAACTAACGTCAATATAGCCAGTGCCAGCGCCAGCGTAAACCACTGCGCAGCATAACCATAGTGAGTTTGAGGGCCCATTACATCAGGGGCAAGATCGGCACGGTAGGCACCCGGTTGCTGGCTGTCTGACAGCTTCAGTACCATCTGTGCCGGCCGATCCACCTGTTGCTGTACCCGGTCCCGGGGCAGGGTCTGTACCCGTTGTGGCCAATTCTGGTTATCCATCTCCAAGTCATTCGCCAAAACCGGTGGTACCGGGTAGTTATCCAGGCGGCCTTCGAGGGTGAAGAGGGCTTCAGGTGTGTCTATCTGTGGCAATTGCTCTCGTGTTCTGGGCGCCCTGATCCAGCCTCGGTTAACCACCACGGCCGGGCCCTCCACCGGATTGAACAAGGTCAACACCTCATAACCGGGCATACCATCCCGGGTTCGGTTATCCAGCAGCCAGGTATAATCGGTGTACCAGCCGGTCAATGTTGCCGGCTGACCCACCTGCAGCCCGACCTCAACCATCTCCGGCCAAGCGGCTTCGCCAGCCTGCTGCTGCCAGGACGCGAGCAATACCTGCTTTTCATCGGCCCGGTTCAGTTGCCATACCCCGAGGCTGATCAACAAGGGCAGAAAAAATCCGCTGAATACCAGTAATCGCCAGTCAAAATGCCATCGGCGATTCATCAACCGCACCTACCCATGCTTTGCTATAGTGATATCGGGGTCCGGCGCGCTGCCGGAATACCTGCCATTACAATAACTCAATACCAGGGAACCCAATGCTGAAATTCTTGATCGTTGTGCTGTTGTTGGCCGTTATGGTCAGCCTGTTCAGCGGATTGTTCTTTCTGATTCGCGACGGTGGCAAAACCAACCGGGTGGTCAACTCGCTGGCGGTTCGTGTTGCCCTCAGCGTGCTGTTACTGGCATTGGTACTGACGTCTCTGTGGACCGGGGATCTGACGCTGAATCCAACGCCGTGATCCCCAGACACCCTGGTCAAATAATGTAAACAAATACAAACAGGCCCAGCCAGACCACATCGACAAAGTGCCAATACCAGGCGGCCGCCTCAAAACCGAAATGGTTGTCGCCCGTAAAATGCCCCTTACGAATTCGCAGCAGCATGATGAACAGCATCAATGTGCCCAGAAACACGTGAGCACCGTGGAAACCCGTCAACATGAAGAAGGTGCTGCCGTAAATACCCGATTGCAGCGTCAGATCAAGATCCCGGTATGCGTGAAGATATTCGTATGACTGCACAAACATGAACACAACGGCCAACGCGATGGTAGCGCCGAGCCAGAGCTTTACCTTGGCACGGTTATCGGCCTTCATGGCGTGGTGGGCAATGGTGACGGTGAATGAAGACGTCACCAGCAAAATCGTGTTGATCAGCGGCAAGCCCCAGGGCCCGATAAGACTGCTCGGGCCAGGGTAGGCTTGCGGGTCCGGGTTATTGACCAGCGGCCAGGTGGCCTGAAAACCCTCCCAAAGCATATTGGAACTGCCCTTGTCGCCCTCACCCCCAAGCCAGGGCACTGCCAGCACCCGCACATAGAACAGGGCTCCGAAGAAGGCAGCAAAGAACATCACTTCCGAGAAAATAAACCAGCTCATGCCCCAACGGAACGAGCGGTCCATCTGTGGGCTGTAAAGACCTTCGCGGCTCTCTTTAATCACCGCGCCAAACCAACCGAACAGCATGTATGCCATGATCAATGAGCCGATCAGGAACATGATCCAGGCGCCGGTGGTGCTGTCACCCTGTTTGCCGTTGACCATGATCGACGCCACGCCATACAGGGTAACACCCAGGCCAACCGTAGCGACGATGGGCCATTTACTCTGCTCGGGAACGTAATAGGTCTGGGTCTGGTTGTCCGCCATAGCTTTCTCCAATGGCTTAGCCGTTATTGTTTGTTGTTGTTTGTGTGCGATCAGAGCGGGACACGTCGGTCATTTTGCCCTGATCGTAAAGCGTGTAGGACAGGGTCAGCTTGGTGATGTGCTCCGGCAGATCCCGATCAACAATAAAGATCAGCGGCATCTCGACACTTTCACCGGCTTCCAGGGGTTGCTGGTTAAAGCAGAAACACTCTGTCTTGTGGAAGAACTGAGTACCCTCGGAGGGTGCCAGGCTTGGCACCGCCTGACCTACCATGGCGTGATCGGTGCCATTGGCTGCGTAGAAATTGACCGTGACTGGCTGGCCTGGATGCACATCAATACTGCGCACCACCGGCCGGAACTCCCAGGTCATACCCGGGCCATTGCTGGCCAGAAACTGCACCCTGACGGTGCGATTCTCGTCCACCTGTTGCGTCGCGCCGGATTCATAGCGGCCACCGGTTTTGCCATTGATTCCGGTAATCTCGCAAAACACGTCGTAAAGCGGGACCAGCGCAAAGCCAAAAGCAAACATGCCCACGACACCCGACAGACACCAGGCAATCACTTTCGAATTGCTGCGACGTTCAGGCTGCTCATTTGCAGTTTCATTGGCCATGGTCATGCCTCCCGGGCTATTTCACTTCCGGTGGAGTTGAAAAGGTGTGGTAGGGCGCCGGCGAGGGCACAGTCCACTCAAGGCCCTCAGCACCGTCCCAGGGCTTGGCAGGCGCTTTCTCTCCGCCTCTTGCACACTTCACCACGATGAACAGGAACAGCAATTGAGTGGCCCCGAACATGAAGGCACCAATGCTGGAAATCATGTTGAAATCGGTGAACTGCAATGCGTAATCCGGAATCCGCCGGGGCATACCCGCCAGGCCCAGGAAGTGCATGGGGAAGAAGGCCAGGTTCATGCCGATAAAGGATAGCCAGAAATGGGTCTTGGCGAGTGTCTCGTCGTACATATGGCCGGTCCACTTGGGCAACCAGAAGTAGGCCGAAGCAAAAATACCGAAGATGGCACCCGGCACCAGTACGTAGTGGAAGTGAGCAACCACAAAGTAGGTGTCGTGATACTGGAAGTCCGCCGGCGCGATGGCCAGCATCAGGCCAGAGAAACCGCCAATGGTGAACAGAATGATGAAGGCAACGGCAAACAACATCGGCGCCTCAAAGCTGAGCGACCCACGGAACATCGTCGTTACCCAGTTGAACACCTTCACCCCGGTCGGCACCGCAATCAGCAGCGTGGCATACATGAAGAACAGCTGGCCCGCCAATGGCATGCCAACGGTAAACATGTGGTGCGCCCAGACTACGAATGACAACACCGCAATGGCGCCAACCGCATACACCATGGAGGCATAGCCAAACAGTGGTTTACGGGAAAACGCCGCGACTATATGGGAGATCGCACCAAATGCCGGCAGGATCATGATGTACACCTCGGGGTGCCCGAAGAACCAGAACACGTGCTGGAACAGCACCGGATCGCCGCCGCCCGCAGCATCAAAGAAGCTGGTGCCGAAATGAATATCCATCAGCATCATCGTGACCACGCCCGCCAGAACCGGCATTACCGCAATCAACAGGAACGCAGTGATCAGCCAGGTCCAGACGAACAGGGGCATTTTCATCAGCGTCATGCCGGGGGCGCGCATGTTCAGGATGGTGGCAATCACGTTGATCGCACCCATGATCGAAGACACACCCATGATATGCACAGCAAAGATAAAGAAGGTCGTGCTTGGCGGTCCGTAGGTTGTCGACAGCGGGGCATAGAAAGTCCAACCGAAGTCCGGTGCGCCGCCCTGCATGAACAAGGTAGAGACAAGAATCAGGAAGGCACAGGGTAGCAGCCAGAAGCTCCAGTTATTCATCCGCGGCAGCGCCATATCGGGCGCTCCGACCATCAACGGCAACATCCAGTTAGCAAGGCCTACGAACGCCGGCATAACGGCGCCAAAGACCATGATCAGACCATGCATGGTGGTCATCTGATTGAAGAATTCAGGCTCTACGATCTGCAGGCCTGGCTGAAAAAGCTCTGCCCGAATGACCATCGCCATGCTGCCGCCCAGCAGGAACATAGCGAAGCTGAAAATCAGGTACATAGACCCGATGTCTTTGTGGTTCGTGGTCAACAGCCATCGGCTTATGCCTTTGGCCGGGCCATGATGATGATCCTGGGCGTGGGTATCTGCAACCGCACTCATGAAAACCCCCGTTACCGCCGTTTATTCTGGCTGGTGATTGTTGTTATCTGGCGTTGATTACTGCTGATTCTTGTAATCAAAAATTTCTTTCGGAGTGACCATTTCACCGGTGTTGTTACCCCAGGCATTTCGCTCGTAGGTAATAACCGCCGCCAGATCAACTTCGCTCAACTGATTGCCAAAGGCCTGCATGGAAGTGCCCGGCGAGCCGTTCACCACGATCTCAATGTGCCCGGCCATATCCTCCAGCGCCATCGGGCTGCCCTTGAGCGCCGGGAAGGCCGGTGGCATGCCACTGCCATCTGCCTGGTGACAGCTGGCACAGGCCGTGGCATAAGCCCGTTCGCCCCGTTCCATCAGTTCATCCAGTGTCCAGTCTTTTTCGGTCAACTGGCGCTCGGTCTCGGCCGCTTCTCTTTGCTCGGCGACCCAGGCGTTGTATTCCTCTTCAGGAACCGCCTTCACTACAACCGGCATGAAGCCATGATCCTTACCGCAGAGCTCGGTACACTGGCCCCGATAGGTTCCAGGCTCGTCCACCCGTGTCCAGGTTTCGTTGATAAAGCCAGGAATAGCATCTTTCTTGACGCCGAACTCAGGAACCCACCAGGAGTGAATCACGTCGTTAGCCGTCAACAGAAACCGAACTTTTTTGCCGACCGGAATGACCACCGGGTTATCCACTTCGAGCAGGTAATGCTCACCCTTGGCCTGGCGGTTTCGGATCTGGTCCCGCGGCGTCGACATGTTAGAAAAAAAGCTGAAATCATCGTCAATGTATTCGTACTGCCACCGCCACTGGTAGCCGGTAATCTTGATATCGACGTCGGACTCGGTGGTGTCATACATTTCCACCAGGGTGGTGGTAGCCGGTATGGCCATGGCCACCAGGATGGCCAGAGGCACAATGGTCCAGAGCACCTCAACCAGGGTGTTTTCGTGGAAATTCGCCGGCTTGGCGCCCCGGGATTTACGATGGGCAAAAATCGACCAGAACATGACCCCGAATACCACGACGCCAATGGCGACACAGATCCAGAGAATGGTCATATGAAGGGTAAAAATCTGGTTACTGGTGCTGGTCACCCCTGGTGACATGTTCATGGTCCAATCTGCCATGACAGTGACCGGCAACAACAGACCAGCGGCTAGGGCTACTGCCCGCTTGGCATGCACGCGCATACTGTGTCTCCACAGAGTGTTATTCTTGTCGGATTTTGCGTCATCCCTCTGTACAGATGCCCGGCGCTCGCAACACCGGATAAACGACAGAGTGAAAGTCTGCTTATGGATACGTCTCCGTCGAGTATAGACACAGATCAATAAAAGGCTAAAAATTTCTTTAAATCCAAAAGAGATAAACAACCAGTTTTGAGAACCAATACACATAAAAAGCCTCTTTTGACGTCCACCGACCATCGGTTGTGGGCACTGGCCTGGCCGCTGATGCTGACCAATCTGACAGTGCCGCTGCTGGGGTTGGTCGATACCGCCGTGCTGGGTCACCTCGATAGCCCTGAATATCTGGGGGCGGTCGCTGTGGGCGCCAATTTGTTCAGCATTCTCTACTGGACCTTCGGCTTTATGCGCATGGGCACCACCGGTTTGGCGGCACAGGCCTGGGGCAAGCGGGACTCGTTCGCGCAGGTTGCACTGTTGTTGCGCTCGATCGTGCTCGCGGTCGGTATTGGTTTGTTGTTAATTGTGTTCCACAAGCCACTGATCAGCCTTGGCCTGACGCTGATGAACCCGAGCCCGTCCGTGTCAGCACTGGCAGCGGAATATGCCGCCATCCGGATCTGGAGCGCGCCCGCCGTGCTGTGCCAGTACACGCTGGTTGGCTGGCTGATCGGCACCCAATTCCCGCGCGGGCCAATGATCATGTTGATCGTAGCCAACGGCATCAACATCGTGCTTGACGTCTTCTTCGTCACGGTACTGGGCTGGAACAGCCGAGGCGTCGCCATGGCCACGGTAATGGCGGAATACGGTGCTGCCGTGATCGGCTTCGTAATCGTGCTCCGGCGGATGCCGGTTGGCCAGCGGCTGACCCGCGCCCTGGTCGGTCAGCTGGCTGACTATCTGGTCATTCTCAGGGTCAATCGCTACATCATGGTGCGCACCATTGCCCTGCTGCTGGTACTCGCATTCTTTACCGCTCAGGGTGCCCGACAAGGCGACATTATCCTGGCGGCCAATGCGGTGCTGATTACCTTTCTGCTCGTTATATCAAACGCACTGGATGGCTTTGCCAATGCCGCCGAGGCGCTGATCGGAGAGGCCGTTGGCCGCAACAGCCGGCGCCGCTTCCGGCTGGCCTTCGCCAGCGCTTTGCGCTGGTCGCTCTGGGGCTCGGTGCTGCTGACCCTGGCCTTTGTGCTCGGCGGTCATTGGTTGATCAGTCTGCTGACCGGCCTGGAACAAGTGCGTGTCACTGCGTGGCAATACCTGCCTTGGTTGTGGCTGCTGCCGCTGGTATCGGTCTGGGGTTTCCTGCTGGATGGTGTGTTCATCGGAGCGACCCGCACCCGCGAAATGCAGAACACCATGTTGCTCTCCGCACTCGGGGTTTTTGTGCCGGTCTGGTGGTTGACCACGGGTTGGGGCAACCACGGGCTCTGGTTCTCACTGATCTCCCTGATGCTGGCGCGCGCGGTCACCATGGGCTGGCTGTGCTGGAACTACACTCGTACCGACACCTGGTTCAGGCGGGATTGATCAGATTTCGACGGCCGCACCGCATTATTACTTCGGTGACATGCTCAGCATCCGCCGAAATCTTGGCTACACTATTCAAGAATAAAGGGCCGGCGCAGGCCGTCAGCGTTGCGCTTTCCGGCCTGCGTATTCCTTACTCGACAGGGGGGGCGCCTTGCGACCTCAACTTGTACAGACACCGGCATCTCCTGACATGACACCACAGGCAGTTCTTGAGATCATCAGCCAGGCCAGAAGAAAGGAAGCACGATCCGGCGCATTTCTCCGACAGATGAAGGAGAAAGCCGCACAGCTGCCTTCGGTTATTTCGGTTGATGGTTATCAGCCTGCCACATCGCTGTTCCAGTTTGCTGTGGAATACATCGAAATGGCACCACGGTTAATCGAATGCGTGGAGGCCTGCTCAAGAGAGGCGGGCATCGCGGACCTGTTTCAGCCCTTTGTTGATGCGGCTACCCGGTACTTCACCCAGCCTTCTGTGCTGCTGGTGCGCTACGATGGTCTGGATGGGTTGCTGATACGAGCCTACCTGTGCCACCGCCTGATGGAAGAAATGCACGACAACAACCGGTCCATCCGCGCCGGCGAACTGATCGATCTGGAAGCCACCCGGGCCAACCTGCTGGCTCACGAGCTGATCGGTGAGCCCTTTGCCAACGAGCTGGATGATGCCATCACCGTGACGGTCCTGCAGATCGCCGGGACACCGGATTATTACAATCTTGACCTGGACCCGTTTATCAACCAGGTCAACAACCAGGCCTGGGACTGGATGCGTCATTACTGGGAAAACCTGTTGGAGAGAAACCGCATCCATTTTTCGCTGGGCTCAGACCTAACCTGACAGGTTTTACTCTATGAAACGACGCTTTTGCGCAATCCTGACGTTATTGGCGCTGCCGTCATGGCTTCAGGCCCAGGAAATTGATCTGACACTTACCTCTGCGAGCGGCCCGGTCACCGATGCGGTAGTGTTTCTGGACGTTGGGCCCTCAGGCCGGCCTGTCACAGCCGAGATCGCCCAACAGAACCGACAGTTTGATCCCCGTGTGCTGGTTATTCCGGTCAACTCCACCGTTGACTTTCCGAACCGCGATAACACGCAACATCATGTTTACTCGTTTTCGCCAGCCAAGCCCTTTGAACTGGAGCTCTACACCAACCGACCAGAAGCACCGGTGGTATTTGATCAAGCCGGCATTGTGGAACTCGGCTGCAACATCCACGACCAGATGCAGGCCTTCGTGATCATTGTCGACACCACCGCTTACGGACGGACCGATAGCCAGGGCCAGGTTCGGCTGACGGTGCCGGCAGCCACCCAGAACGGTGATGCCATCACCGTCAACATCTGGCACCCCCGGCTACCGGATAATACCCGGCCATTACGCCAGAGTGTCGCCCCCGACATGCCCTCAAGAATCGCCATCGAACTCACTCCGGAGCCAGACACGGACAGCCCTCTGGACAGGCTCCAGAAACGATTCCAGGATATCTGATGGCTTTGATGCATTCTCCGCTTGGTTTTCGGGGACGCCTGATTCTTGCCATGGTGGTCCTGGTGGCCTTGGTCAGCCTGACCATCAGCGCCCTGTTTACCGCCTATCTGTTTGATGAGGAAGAAAACCGCGCTGCTGCGCAGCTCGATGTAGGTCAGCGCCTGACCGACGAAATCATGAGTCGCCGCACCGCGCTGGAGCTGTCTCGCCTGTCAGTACTGGTTCAGGATTTTGGTTTTCGTTCTGCCATCGCCAGCGGTGACGACGCCACCATGCTCAGCGCACTGGACAATCACAGTCAACGGGTCGGCGCCGCCTTCGCGGTGATCCTGGACCAGGCCCGCCAGCCCCTGGCCTCCACGCTCAATGGCGACACCCCACAGATACATTCCGACAGTTTTCAGTCTGCCCTCACACAAGGCTACGGTCGCCAGCTGATGACCATCGATCAGGCTGGCTACGAACTGCTCCTGATCCCGGTCCAGGCACCCGGTCTGAGAGCCTGGATGGCCGCCGGATTTGCGCTGGACAATGATCTGGCTGAGTCAATTGCCAGCCTGTCAGACACCCAGGTGTACTTTCGCAGCGGAGCCGCGGATGACCAAGCCCGCCAAGTGATCGCAGCCAGTTCCGGGGTGGAGCTGGCACGAGCGCAAGAACGGACGAATCCGGACAACAACATACTGCCAATGGAAGACGCCCGCTTTTTTTTACGAGTGGTCCCGCTTGATGCCAGCAACGATCTGCAAGCGGTCCTTCTGATCAACCGGGATGCCAGTCTGCAACGCTTCTACCAGCGAGTTACGGAAGTGCTGTTGTTGGTGATGGTGATATTGTTTATCGCCATTGTGGTCGCGCTCTACATCGCCCGGTCACTTGGTAAACCGGTCCTGCAGCTGGCGGACTATGCCCGGGCGGTCGGTAAGGACAACCCCCCACCGCCGCCAGAGCTTACCGGTGGTGGTGAAATCACCGAGCTGGGCCAGGCGTTCACCGACATGCTCGGCCGCCTGCGTGAACGGGAAGAACAAATACGTTACACCGCCTCTCACGACGATGTGACGGCGCTGGGAAATCGCAACGCACTGATTCACCTGGCCAAAGAGCTGTTCAATGCGCAAACACCCTGCAGCGTGATCGGCGTTCGCCTGGACGAGCTCTCAGAAATCAATGACACCCTGGGACTCGAGCTAGGCGACAAAGTGCTGGTCGGGATATCCGGCCGCCTGCGCGAAGCCCTTCCGGATGCTCTTTTGTTGGCCCGCACCGGCGGCGACGAATTTCTCGCGGTTCTTCCGGCCGCTGAGCCAGCGCAGCTTGATGGTCGGGCCTCCGCCCTCGCGGAACAGTTACGCAAACCGTTGCAGGTCGACAATACGCCGTTTTCACTGAAAATGACGCTGGTGACCATGGCGTTACCCACCGATGCCAGCGATTCCAACGAGCTCCGTCGCCGCCTGAACCTGACCTTTGAGAAGGCCCAGGACGGCCAGGCCGCTGTTATCCGCTATCAGGCCGGTGAGGACGAAAACCACCTGCGTGAGCTAAAACTCATTGCCGATCTGCACCAGGCCATCACACAGCAGGGTCTGACCATGCATTACCAGCCCAAACTGGACCTGCGCACCGGACAACTGGTTCAGGTTGAAGCGCTGGTGCGTTGGATTCATCCCGAGCTAGGCTTTATCTCACCGGAAGAATTTATCTTTCTGGCCGAACGCTCTGGCCAGATTCACGACCTGACGGCCCACATTCTTGGACTCGTTGCCTCGGATGCGCAGGTCTGGCAAGAGGCAGGCCTGACCTTCGGTGTGGCCATCAACCTGTCAGCCATGGATCTGGCCTGGGCAGGCCTGACCGATCACGTTGCCCGTTGTTTCAAGCAGCTGCCCGGCGGTATGGCCTGCATCACGCTGGAAGTCACCGAAAGCGCGGTCATGGAAGAGCCCGAGAAAGCCCTGACCACACTGAACCAGCTGAGGGCACTGGGCGCCAAGCTCTCAGTCGACGACTTCGGCACCGGCTATTCGTCGCTGTCGCAACTCAGAACCCTGCCGGTTCACGAGCTCAAGATCGACAAATCCTTTGTCCTGAAACTGGCCTCTGAACCCCAGGACCAGCTGATCGTCAGATCCACCATCGAGATGGCGCACGGTCTTGGGTTGCTCGTCGTGGCAGAAGGGATTGAAAGTATGGATGCCTGGGCCTTGCTGCAAACCTGGCAATGCGACCTCGGCCAGGGGTTCGGACTGAGCCGGCCGGTGCCTGCCGGCGACCTGCCACGAGTGGCCGAGGAACTGGCCAACCGACGTTTTGAACTGGCACACCCCGATGCGGAGACCTTCACATGATCAGAATTCTGGCCTTTATGCTGTTGCTACCGGCCACTCTGCCACTCGCTCAGGCCAGTGATCCCGGCAGCCGTATCTGGGCGACCGGCGGTGTCACCACCATCGAGGGCAGCGCCGGCGGCGGTCTTGTCCCCTGGGCGTTGTTGAGTGGTTACGCCAGCGATGAGGAGTGGGGCGGTACCCTGAGCCTGAGCCAGGCGAACGTTGACGACTACAGCCTGACGGTTCAGGCCGCCAGCCTGAACTGGCACAACCGGGTCGAGCTGTCGGTTGCCCGGCAAACTCTGGACCTGGACAGCCTGGTGTTTGTGCTCAAGGATGGCTTCGGGATCGAGCAGGATGAGCTGCGCCAGGATGTCCTCGGACTCAAGGTCCGGCTGTTCGGGGATGTGCTGTACACGCCCTGGGGGCAATGGTCTGCAGGCGTGCAATACAAACGCCAACGGGACTTTACCGTGCCGGATACGATCGGGGCCCGGGATGACAGCGGCACAGACCTTTATCTGAGTGGCAGCAAAGTCTTTTTTGCCAGCCTTTTTGACCGCAACCTGCTGGTGAACGGCACCGTTCGGGCAACCCGCGCTAACCAGGGCGGGTTGCTGGGATTTGGCGGTGACAAAAACAACAGCTACGAATTCATGGCCGAAGCCGCAGCAGGCATCTTCCTGAACCGCCAATGGCTGGTGGGCGCAGAGTACCGCCAGAAGCCGGACAACCTGAATTTTGCTGAAGAAAATGACTGGTGGGATCTGTTTGTCGCCTGGGTTCCGGATCGCCGGCTGTCGCTGACCGCCGCCTGGGTCAACCTGGGCGACATCGCCACACTGACCGATCAACAAGGCTTGTACCTGTCCCTTGAAGGGAGTTTCTGATGACCGGCATGATTCGACCAAACACCCTGGCCTTGTGCCTGATTCTCTTCGTGAGCGGATGGATAACAGGCTGTCAGACGCCCGCTAGCCATCAAAACGACGGTTTCTACGATCAATTAGGACAACGCAGTGGCATTGCAGACATCGTTGAGGATCTGCTGTTCCTGATTGTCGACGATGCACGCATCAACCAATCTTTCAAAGGCGTTGATGTGCAGCAGTTCCATCGGCACCTGACCGATCAGCTGTGTGAACTCAGTGGCGGCCCCTGTGAGTACACCGGCCGCAGCATGCGTGAACTCCATGCCGACATGGCCATTACCGACACCCAGTTCAACGCCCTGACGGAAAACCTGATTCTGGCAATGGAGAAGAATAGGGTGCCTGTCGGTGCCCAGAACCGCCTGCTGGAAAAGCTGGTTCCCCTGTACCCGGATATCCGTAATCTTTGAGCAGCCCGTGGAACCGGGTATCCTTGGCGCCCTGATCATCCAAAGCCACATACCGGGAGTAACCAACCTTGCTTGAGAACACCGACCTGGGAAAACTCATTGTCCGACTCACCCTGGGCGGACTGCTGCTGTTCCATGGTATTTCGAAACTGCTCAACGGCGTCGGCTTTATCGAAGGCCAGCTGGCCAGCCACGGGCTGCCGACGATTCTGGCCTATGGCGTCTACATCGGCGAAGTCATCGCCCCACTGATGGTCCTTCTGGGCTACCAGACCCGCATCGGCGCGCTGATCATCATCTTCAACATGATCGTGGCCATTGCTCTGGTCCATGGCCATCAGCTACTGACGTTAAGCAGTAATGGTGGCTGGGCGCTGGAACTGCAGGGGTTTTTCCTGTTTATTGCGCTTGCCGTGCTGTTTCTCGGTCCCGGCAAGTACAAACTCAAAAACTGAAGCTCAGGCGTCCGTCGCGGGGGCGACAGCTTTCGGCTGCCACTCCGCGACCCGGTTCCGGCCGTTGGCCTTGGCGCAATACATCGCTTCGTCGGCCCGCCGGATCAGTTCCTGGCTGTCACTGCCCCGGGTGGGCAGCATGGTCGCAACACCGACACTGATGGTCAGATTGATCGGTTCATCGTGTTCACCACTGACCACCGGGGTTTGCGCCACCGCCTGGCGGATACGCTCAGCCACCATAAGGGCACCCTCACTCTCGGTCGCGGGCAGCAAGATGGCAAATTCTTCGCCTCCGTAACGTGCCACCAGATCGCCGGACCGCTGCACCTCCGCCTGCAACAGGCTGGCCAGGGCCACCAGGCAATCGTCACCGGCAAGATGCCCCAGGTCATCATTGACCCGCTTGAAGTGGTCAATATCCATCAGCAACAGGCTCAGCTCATGCTCATGACGCACAGCCCGGCCCCACTCGATATCGAGCTTGTCATCAAACCGGCGCCGGTTGGCGACATGGGTCAAGCCGTCAGTCAGGCTGATGGCCCGGAGCTTTTCATTGGCATTTTCCAGCTCTTCAGTGCGCTCACGCACCCGGGCTTCCAGCGTCAGATTAGCCTGCTGCTGTATCTCCAGGGCATGTTCCTGAGCCTGTTGGCGTTTGCGACGTTCCAGATTGATCCGGTAAGCGAGCGCAAATGACAGCAGGATGACTTCCAGCGCAACTCCACCCTGGGGAGCCAGTTCAGTAAAGGTGTTGGTTGGAATCCAGCCTACCTTGCTCACCGCTAACACCAGATGGCCGATCAACAGCGGGGTCCAGGCCACCACATAAAAGCCCGCGAGCACCTGCCCCTGTCGCCAGACCTTCACGCCAATCAACCAGGCCACCGGCGCGGTCAGCGTCGCCAGACCACTGACCAGTAAGATGCCGCGTTGATAAGGGCCGAACAGACCGTAAAAAAAGGCAAAAACACAGACCACCAAAATAAGCTGGATGATCCGGTAACTGGCCAGACTGTAGTGACGAACCGTGAGGAACTTCAGGGTAAACATGCCGGCAAAGAAAATCGCCAGACTTATAACCGGCACCGTGAAATAGCGATTAATCTCCGGCGAGTTCGGCCAGAACCACTGAAACAACAGGCCATTGAAATTAAGCTGTACCAAGGCGGCAAAAACGACCGCGAGCACATACCACAGATAGGTGGTGTGGCGCACAATCACAAACAGAAACAGGTTATACAGCGAAAGCGCTACCACGATGCCCAGGAACATCGCCTGCCAGCCATAGGAGAACTGCTCGTTGGCCAGGAAATCCGCCGATGGTAAGACGGCAATGGGAACCTGCACCGAGCCCTGGGTCATGATCCTTATCCAGGCCGTCACCGGCTCGGTATTGGATGGCACCAGAAACACAAAATTGCGGTGTATGATCGGACGCGTATCAAACGGGCGGGCATCCCCCGTATGGTGGGATTCCACAATGCTGCCGTCCAGCTCCCAATAGACCGACACCTGATCCAACAACGGATAGCCCACTTCCAGCACCCGGTTAACCGGTTCCGGTGGCACCGTGACTTTCAGCCAGAACGTGCCGCTACTGAAGCCACGGTTCAGTACCGTAGTGGCGGGACTGTGTTGCCATTGGCTATCGGGCAGCAAACGCACCTGATCGGGCCCCAGGTTATCCTCGGTAAGCTCAATCCAGTCGAACCCCATGGGCTCGGCACTCGCGGCAGAACTGGCGAGCCACAGCAGCAGCCATATCAGCGTGCCCAGGGTGCGGGCAAGTGGGGCTTTCATTCTTGTCTGTTATTCCCGGCTTTGGCGACTTGAACTACACTGGAGCCTTGCCACGCTGCAGCGCGGCACCAGATCCCGTTGTCTCTGTTTATTGTAGACCCTAAGGGCGCGGGAGTCCGCCGAATTTAGGGAGTACCCCCGGCTACCACCAGAGAGGAAGGCATGTCTGATAAAAAACACCCCATCACACCCGGCCGTTATCGCCACTACAAAGGCATGGATTACGAAGTGCTCGGCGTGGCCAGGCACAGTGAAACGGAAGAACCCATGGTGGTGTACCGTTGTCTGTATGGCGACTACAGCCTGTGGGTACGGCCGCTGACCATGTTCAGGGAGACGGTAGAGCTGGCCGGTGAGCAGGTCCCTCGATTCGCCCGCCTCGACACGGAATAGCGGTTACACAACCGCTTTGACTGCGGCGGCGGTTTCCTGCACATTAGCGCACTTTTCGAGCTGCTGGCGCTCAAAAGGTGCCGGCAAACCCTCAATTCCTACCCGGAGTTTGCCATGAATGCCGTTGTTGCCGCGGTCCTGATCATGCTCGTTCTGAGCCTGTGCCGCATTCACGTTGTTGTTGCCCTGATCATTGGCGCCATATCCGGCGGCCTGGTGGCGGGCATGTCGCTGGAAGCCACCATCAATGCGTTCAATGCCGGCCTCGGCGGCGGTGCCACCGTAGCTCTGTCGTATGCCACCCTCGGTGCCTTCGCCGTCGCCATCGGTAAATCAGGCCTGGCCCACGCGCTGGCCGACAAGGCCCTGGCGATGGTCGGCAAACAGGACGAAGGCGGTGCCGCCAATGGCATCCGCTTCATGATCATCGGCCTGCTGCTGGCAGTGGCCATTTCTTCCCAGAACATCCTGCCCATCCACATTGCCTTCATTCCACTGGTGGTGCCGCCGCTGTTGTATGTGATGGCCAAACTGCACATGGACCGCCGCCTGATCGCCTGCGTGCTGACCTTCGGCCTGATCACCCCGTATATGTTCCTGCCGGTCGGCTTCGGTGGCATCTACCTGAACGAAATCCTGCTGGCCAATGTTGGCGACAACGGCGTCGATGCCAGCGAACTGAACGTGATGGCGGCCATGGCCCTGCCGGCCCTGGGTATGCTTATCGGCCTGCTTGTTGCGGTGTTCTTCAGCTACCGCGGTGGCCGCGATTACGACATGACGCGTATCGAGCGAACCGAGCGGGTGGACGCACAGTACAGCCCGAAGACGCTGATCATGGCGCTGGTCGCGATTGCGGTGGCGTTTGTGGTTCAGCTCTGGCTGGGTTCGATGATTCTTGGCGCCCTGGCGGGCTTCGTGCTGTTCAACATTTCCGGCGTGGTGAAGTGGAAAGAAGCGGATGATCTGTTCACCGAGGGCATGAAGATGCTGGCGATGATTGGCTTCATCATGATCGCCGCCAACGGCTTTGCCGAGGTGATGCGCGAAACCGGCGAAATCACCAGCCTGGTCGAAGGCTCGGTCGCCGCCATTGGCGAGAACAAGCCCCTGGCGGCATTACTGATGCTGGTAGTGGGCCTGTTGATCACCATGGGCATTGGCTCGTCGTTCTCAACTATTCCGATCATCGCCGCCCTGTACGTGCCCCTGGCCCTGCAAATGGGCTTCAGCCCTTTGGCGATCCTGGCTCTGGTCGGCACCGCCGGTGCCCTGGGCGACGCCGGCTCCCCGGCGTCTGATTCCACCCTCGGCCCCACCGCCGGCCTGAACGTCGACGGCCAGCACAACCACATCTGGGACACCGTGGTGCCGACGTTCCTGCACTACAACCTGCCGTTGCTGGCCTTTGGCTGGCTCGCGGCTATGGTGCTTTGATCCGTCGCTAGAATTCCAGCACCAAAGCGTTTCTGATCAAGCCAATAAAAGGGGTTCGGGAGAGGGTTCCAAAACAATCAGGAAAACCACGTTTTCCGTTTTGGAACCCTCTCCCGAACCCCGACCATTCACCGAGCCAGCAGGCTACAAGACCATCTCAAAAAACGGTCAGTCCTCCGAACCAGCCTTAAAGAACACCACCTGCTTGACCGTATGATCGTCCTCGTTATCCCGCTTGTTCACCCGGGTTTCCAACTCAGGCGCCGACGGCTGCTCCAGGTCCGACAGGGCATCGGTATAACCACACGCCACGCACTCACGCACCTGCTCGCCGGCGGCGTCGGTGAACATCATGATCTTGTCCATCTCCGCACAGCGGGGGCAGACCGCGCCGGCAATAAAACGTTTCGGACTCGCCATAATACTACTCCCCATATAATGCCCGGCCAGGGTTGCCACGGCCGGGCGGTACTGGCTCAGGCCACTGCGCCTGCGATGCCGGACTGCTTCAGCAGTGCATCGACCTGGGGCTCACGGCCGCGGAAGGCTTTGAACAGTTCCATGGGCTCCTGGGAGCCGCCTTTTTCCAGGATATTCTGCAAAAACGCCTTGCCGGTTTCCGGGTCGAAAATGCCTTTTTCCTCGAACAGGGAAAAGGCATCCGCAGCCAACACCTCAGCCCACTTGTAGCTGTAATAGCCCGCCGCGTAGCCACCCGCGAAGATGTGGGAAAAGCTGTTGGGGAACCGGTTGAAAGCCGGCGCTTCGACCACGGCGATTTCCTTGCGAATTTTGCGGTGCATATCCAGCGGGTTGGTCGGCGCCTCGTCGGTGAATTCAGCGTGCATGCGGAAGTCGAACAGCGAGAATTCCAACTGCCGCACCATGCCCATACCGGACTGGAAGTTCTTCGCTGCCAGCAGCTTTTGCAACAGGTCTTCGGGCAGCGGCTCACCGGTTTCGTGGTGGCTGGCAATCAGCGCCAGGGATTCCGGATTCCAGCACCAGTTTTCCAGGAACTGGCTGGGCAGCTCGACGGCATCCCAGGCCACGCCGTTGATGCCAGAGACTTCCAGCACATCCACCTGAGTCAGCATGTGGTGCAAGCCGTGGCCGAATTCGTGGAACAGGGTGGTAACTTCGTCGTGGGTCAGCAACGACGGCTTGCCGTTGACCGGTGGGGTGAAGTTGCAGGTCAGGAAGGCGACCGGCAGCTGCAGCTTGCCGCGCATGTCGGTCCAGCGCACCCGGCAGTCCGCCATCCAGGCACCACCGCGCTTGCCCTGGCGGGCAAACAGGTCAAAGTAGAACCAGGCCAGTGGCTGGCCGTTACGACTGATGCAGTAAGCCTTGGCGTCCTGGTGCCAGGTTTCTACCCCGGGCTTTTCTTCAATCTGCACATCAAACAATTTTTCTGCCACCCGGAACAGGCCCGGCACCACCTTGTCCACCGGGAACCAGGGGCGCAGGGTCTCCGGCGAGATGTCATAACGCTTCTGGCTCAGTTTTTCGCTGTAATAGCCGATGTCCCAAGCCTGCAGGTCATCCACGCCATGCTCATCTTTGGCAAACGCCTTCAGCTCAGCAAACTCCTTCTCAGCCTGGGGCTTGGACTTGGCCGCCAGCTGATTCAGGAAATCCAGCACCTCATCGACGTTACGGGCCATCTTGGTGGCCAGGGAGCGCTCGGCGTAGTTGTCAAAGCCCAGCAGCTGGGCCAGGGCATGCCGGCGCTTGAGGATCTCTGCCATCACCGGGGTGTTGTCCCAGGTGGCAGCATCCGGGCCCTGGTCCGAGGCACGGGTGACAAAGGCTTCGTATACTTCACGGCGCAGTTCCCGGTTATCACAGTAAGTCATCACCGGATAGAAACTGGGGAAATCCAGCGTGATTACATAACCGTCCAGCTCTTTCTGCCGCGCGGCCTGTTTGGCGCCCTCGATGGCGCTTTCCGGCACGCCAGACAACTCAGTCACATCGGAGATCTGCTTGTACCAATGCTGCGTGGCATCCAGCACGTTGTCGCTGAACTTGTTCGACAGCTCCGCCAGCTCACGGGACAGGTTGGCGTAACGCTTCTTGTCCTCTTCCGGCAGGTCGACGCCACCCAGATGAAAATCACGCAGGGTGTTCTCAATCGACTTGCGCTGGGCTTCGCTCAGACCCTTGAAGTCATCCCGCGCGGCCAGCTTTTTGTAGGCGTTACACAGGGCTTCATTCTGGCTGACCTCGGTGCTGTATTCGGTCAGCTTCTCCAGACAGTTTTTATACACCTTGCGAAGATCGTCATTGTTCATCACCCCGTTCAGGTGTGAAACCACCGACCAGGCGTTACTCAGTTTGTCTTCCAGGGCTTGCATCGGCTGCGCCAGGGTGTCCCAGGTCGGATCGTCCTGCTGCGACAGCGACTGAATCTTCATGCGGTTTTCACTGAGAATCTGGTCAATCGCCGTTTCCATGTGCTCGGTACGGATATGGCCGAACTTCGGCAGCAGATCGTCAGTCAGTAGCGGGTTATTCATAAGTCCCCTTCTCAGCTGTTCGTCTTTAGGGTAGCTTCCCGTTTATCAAGTTTTGGCGCTTGGCGCGTGTGGGGTAGGCCTTTCCAAAACACGCTGTGAATACATCCGTGTACGCTCTGCTCCGCCATCCATGGCTCCGCAAGGTTTTGGAAAGGCCTACCCCACACGCGCCCCCAAACTTCGGGAAAACGCAATAAAGGTATATGTAATGGCAAATGTACGAACTCACAAGGGTATCACACCACAATTCGGCGAACGCAGCTGGGTAGACGAGAGTGCCGTAGTGATTGGCGACGTAATTGCCGGCGAAGACTGCTCGGTGTGGCCGATGACTGTCATTCGCGGCGACATGCACAAAATCCGCATCGGCGACCGCTGCAGCATTCAGGATGGCTCCGTGCTGCACATCACCCACGCCAGTGATTTTAACCCTGGCGGCTGGCCATTGATTATTGGTGATGACGTGACCGTTGGCCATAAGGCCCTGTTGCATGGCTGCACCATTGGCAGCCGGGTTCTGGTCGGCATGGGTTGCACCGTAATGGACGGCGCGGTGGTCGAGGACGAGGTAATCATCGGGGCAGGCACCCTGGTGCCACCGGGTAAGCGCCTGGAATCCGGGCATTTATACGTCGGCTCACCGTGTAAGCAGGCCCGGGCGCTGACGGAAAAAGAGCGCACCTTCTTCAAATATACCGCGGCCAATTACGTCAAACTTAAAGACCAATACCTTAACGAGCGTTAACAGAGTGGTCTGAACACCAACGCACGTCCGTATGTTTCGGTGCTGTTACAAGCCGGGAGATAATCGTGAACCCCACTGACACGGCATACCGACGTGCCTTGCTTTACCTGAACGCCGCAGGGCATGACACCTGCCCCGACACGCGCTCCCGCCTGCGTGGACTATTGCACGACAGTCGGCATGACTTACGCCTGGCTCAATTGCTGCCGCAGGTGCAGGCGCAGCTTTGCGACCAGCAGCACCAAAATCCCACCCGCCCGCCGCAGCTCGTCAGGGGCAAAATGGGGTATGGCGTTGACTGAACCCCGATGGCAATCGGTTGCCTTTCGCCGGCGTTTGTTACTGGCGCTTTTGGTGCTCGGACAGACGGCTGCCGGTGTCTGGCTGCTTACCCAGAATGTCTCCGCGGTGAACAGCGGCTGGCCTGCAGCCGCTCTGATTGGCGTGTTTGCGATTCTGTTTACTTGGATTGGCCTGGGCTTCTGGACCGCGGTGTTCGGCTTCGTGATGTTACGACGTGGTGGCGATCCACTGAGTTTAAGCCGGCGCTTCGCAGCGACCTCGGTCAGCTTGCCAATCGGTGAGCGCGTGGCTCTGGTCATGCCGATCTGTCACGAGCCAGTGCAGCGCACATTGGGTAATCTGAACGCCGTATGCCAAGACCTCGACCACCGAGGCTTGTTAGCAAATTTTGATGTCTACGTGTTGTCCGACAGCCAGGAACCGGAAACCTGGCTGGAAGAGCAGGCGGCCTGTGCCGATATAGATGCACGTCTGGGTGGCGGCCGCCTTTTCTATCGACGGCGCCGGGTGAACCTGAAATACAAAAGCGGCAACATCGCCGACTTTCTGCGCCGGTGGGGCGCTCGCTACCGTTATATGGTGGTGCTGGACGCAGACAGCCTGCTATCTGCCGAGGCCATCCAGCGGCTGCTTGGCTTGATGGAGCAACGGCCACAGGCTGGCATTATCCAGACCGCCCCCCGGCTGGCCCGGGCGGACACCCGTTTTGCGCGATTGCAGCAGTTTGCCAACCGTTGTTATGGCCGCATTCACAGCGCCGGCCTGGCCGCCATTCAGTTGGGTGATGCCAATTACTGGGGGCACAATGCCATTATCCGGGTGGCACCGTTCATGGAACATTGTGGCTTGCGGCAGTTACGAGGGTGGGGGCTGTTTCGTGGACCGGTGCTCAGCCACGACTATCTGGAATCGGCGCTGATGGGCCGGGCTGGTTATGAGGTCTGGCTGGAGCCCTCGATATCTGGCAGCTTTGAAGAGTCCCCGCCCACCTTGAAGGATGATTTGATTCGGGACCGCCGCTGGTGTCGGGGCAACCTTCAGCATCTGGCACCCCTGCTAACCCTGAGCAAACTGAAGTTTTGCCATCGTGTCGCCCTGATCACAGGAATACTATCCTATCTGGCCTCACCGCTGTGGCTGGTATTTCTGGGCCTGTCAGCCTACCTGTCCATTGCCAGCGCCTCATCCGGTGCGCCCCTGACCGAACTGATCAACGCGTCGCCCGCCAGCTGGTCTCTAACCGAAAGCGGGTTGGTGGGCTTGACCATCTCCCTGCTTCTGGGGCCCCGGATTCTGGCCTTGATAGATCAGGGCCTGGCAGGGCGGTCACAGGGCTTCGGGGGGCGGTGGCGATTGATGACCAATACGGCACTGGAAACCCTGGTATCGATATTGCTCGCGCCCATCCGGATGATCGTGCACAGCGGTCATGTCGCAGGCGCCCTTCTGAACCGCAATCTTCAGTGGCGCGGGCAGAACCGGACCGGAGCGGTTGGCTTTGCTGAAGCACTCCAGCATTTCGTCTGGCCTGCACTGGCCTGCACCGGCTTGCTCGCACTGATTCATTGGTACACACCAGATCTGACGCCCTGGGCGCTGCCCGTTACCCTGCCACTGCTGATGGCGCCCGTGTTGATGCTATGGCTGGCGGGTCCTGCAAACCCTCAATGGATGACCGTGCCGGAGACAGAATCACCAACGCCGGTTATCAGCTCAGCATTGTCTGTACAGCCGCAAGGTAAGCGCCTTCCCACCCTGAGCTGGTTTGAACAGGCGGTGTTGTCACCCCATTACCGCGGTTGGCGTCATCGTCGGCCCCCCGTCAAGAACGGCTGCAAGCAAACGGTCCTGAGCAGACTGGTCGATCAGTGCGCAGAACAGGGCCCGGGTGCGCTCGCTCCCGATGAGATCAGCTTACTGTGTGAACACCCTGACGCGCTCGCGTCTTTGCACGTCAGGGCCTGGCACGCCAAACCCGGCTCGCCCTGGGGATCCGTGCTGGCCAGGCTCGACGACAGCTTCGTCACGACAGCGGTCCGCAACCTACACGGCCACCAATCATAACGAGGATACCTCATGGATCGGCGTCGCCTCCTGAAACTCGGCCTGGCCCTGGCGGCCGGTGCACCGATCGCGTTATCTGGCAGCGCTCGGGCCCTGGCCAATTTGACGAGTTCTGCGCCATCTGGCCAGCCTTTCAGCGCACAGTGGCTCCGCGAGCAGGCCCGGGCGCTGGCAGGCAAGCCCTATCAGGCACCAAACAATACCCTGCCCAAAAGCCTGCAAGCCTTGAACTGGGACCAGTACCAGGATATCCGTTACCGACCAGAGCAGGCGCTCTGGCAAAACAGAGACAGCGCGTTTCAACTGCAATTTTTCCATCTGGGCCTGTACTTCAAGCAGCCCGTACATTTTTATGAGGTGATTGATGGCAAGGCCCACGGGTTGCCGTATCGGGCTGATAATTTCGACTATGGCGACAACGATCTCGGCGATCTGCCCGACAGTCTGGGCTATGCCGGGTTTCGGCTGCATTTCCATCAGGATTTCAGCCGGGATGTGGCCGCATTTCTTGGCGCCAGTTACTTTCGTGCGGTGGGTGAGTCGCGCCAGTACGGCCTCTCGGCCAGAGGATTCGCCGTTAACACCGGATTGCCGGAGCCCGAAGAGTTCCCGCGTTTCCGAACCTTCTGGCTTGAACGCCCCGGGGCTGGCGACCTGTCGTTGACGGTTCATGCCTTGCTGGACTCCCCCAGCGTGACCGGCGCTTATCGATTTGTGATACACCCTGGCGCCGATCTGGCCATGGATGTGCAAGCCACCCTCTACCCGCGCAAACCCCTGGAGCGATTTGGGCTGGCTCCCCTCACCAGCATGTACCAGACCGGTGAGAACGACCGCAGAATGGCCAATGACTGGCGCCCGGAGATACACGATTCCGATGGGCTGGCCATCTGGACCGGTTCCGGCGAGCGTATCTGGCGCCCGCTGGTCAATCCTGAACGGCTCAACGTCAGCCACTTTGTCGACAACCATCCACGGGGATTTGGTTTGCTGCAACGGGACCGGAATTTTGCCCATTACCAGGACGACGGCGTGTTTTATGAAAAGCGACCCAGCCTGTGGGTTACCCCCCGAGGCGACTGGGGCGAGGGTGCCGTTGTACTGGTGGAGATACCCACCCAGGATGAAACCTTCGACAACATTGTCGCCTTCTGGAACCCGGCACAGGCCTGGCAACCGGGGCAGGGCTATCCCATTGAGTACGGTCTTAGCTGGGGCGAAACCGTGCCAGACCAGAATCCGGAACTGGGTAGCGTTGTTGCCACCCGGACTGGAATCGGCGGCGTAATCGGCCAGCCCAGAACCTATTTTTCACGGCGTTTTGCGGTGGATTTTGCGGGGGGCAGCCTGGCGATGCTGGATGGTAAAGCCGGCGTCGAAGCAGTCGTCACCGCCAGCCGGGGCAAGGTAGAGCTGGTGTCGGCCCGGCCTTTGCACGCCATTAACGGCTTCCGGGCCATGTTTGACCTGATACCCGATGACAGCGCCGACCCGATCGACCTGCGCCTGTATCTGCGGCTGGGCCCCCAGGCTCTCAGCGAAACCTGGCTGTATCAATACACGCCACCGCCACTGGAGGCTCGGTCGCTCTGATGCTGATCGCCTTTGTGCTTCTGAATGGCTTGTTATTGCTACCCGCCCTGGCGCTGCCGGGGCCGGCGCCCTGGCTGGCGCTTGAGGCCCTGGTCATCTGGTGGCTGTTGCATCATCTGCCTGATCAGCGCAAACGACTGGTCGTTCTGCTCTCCGGATTTTACGCGCTGATGGTCTGGCTGATCGTCGCCGATGCGTTAGTCCGCCAGAGCTTTGGCCGGGGGCTCAACCTGTACCTCGAAATCGGCTTGCTGGATGCGGCCTGGCACCTGTTGCATTCCAATCTGGGGGTAGTTGGCGCCGTGCTGGTTATCCTTACATTGTTGCTGGTGGCGATGGCGGTGGCCTGGCTGTTCCGTCGCCTTGGCCTGCACCTGGCCCGCGGCCTTCCTGTGCAAGGCCGCCCCCTGTGGCTCGGCACCGCCGGCCTGCTGGCGCTGGCCATGCTGACGCCCTGGGTAGGCAGTCCCGCGCTGGCGTTCGTGGCCAATCAGGGCTCGTTGATCGTGCACACACACGAAGCCTCCGAAGCGTTCCGCGTGAAGCTCGATGAGGCACCGGCAGCGGCCCGGCAAGCACAGGCGTTGCCGGCTTTGGCCGACACCGATGTGGTGCTGGCCTTTGTCGAATCCTACGGTATCTCGGGACTTACTGATGATCGTTACCGCCCGGTGCTTGGCCCGCGACTGGAAAACCTGGCGGAGCAGCTGGACGCAGCCGGCCTGACTGTCGCCACCGGGCGGCTGGCATCGCCTATTCAGGGCGGCCAGTCATGGCTGGGGCATCTATCAGTTCTCAGTGGGCAATGGATCAACAGTCAGCTTGCCTACGAAACGTTTCTGAGCCGTGATTACCCGACCCTGATCAACGACTTTCGCCTGACCGGACACCACACCCTGGCGGTGATGCCGGCCATCACCATGGACTGGCCTGAAGGACGTCTGTTCGGCTATCACCAGATCTACGATCGTGACGAATTGGGCTACCAGGGTCCGGCGTTCAACTGGGTCACCATGCCAGACCAATACACCTGGCACCGGTTTGAACAACTGCGACAGGCAACCCCAGCTCCGGTATTTGCGGAGCTGGCGCTGATCAGCAGCCACGCCCCCTGGGTGCCGATACTTCCGGTGCTGGAAGACTGGGACAGTATTGGGGATGGCGAAGTCTTCCAGCAATGGGAAGGGATGGGAGAAGCTCCGGTCTCGCTTTGGCGAGATCCGGAGCGGGTGCGGGAGCATTATATCGAGGCCATCGATTACGCTCTGGCCGTCGCCGGCGACTACGCCAGCCGCTACCTGACCGACGACACGCTACTGTTCATCCTTGGCGATCACCAGCCAGCACCACTGATCACCGGAGACAACGCGAGCAAAGATGTGATTGTGCATGTAATCAGCCGCAATCCGGCGCTGGTGGCGCCGTTTGTGTCCGGTGAACTGCCGGGATTCCGGCCTGGAACCCTCCCGGACACCGCAACCCACGGCGCGCCCATGAACCACTTCCGGTCATTTCTGTTAAAGCAATTTGGCGAAACCTGATCGCCATCAGGGCCGGCAATCAGTGCTCAGAAACGGCCTTGCGCTTCGCACCGGCCTGTTCCATGGCGCGGGCATAATCAATACTGCGCGCGTGCTGTGACACCCGATCAAGCAAGGTCTGGCCATGGCCATCTTGTGCATTCAGGTCTCGCCCTGCCGCCACGAAAAAACCGATAAAGCGCTCAAAGTCCTCCGCCCGCATCGACTCGTAAGCCCGTGTCAGCACATAGTGGTCCGGGTTGAGGTTTTGATCCCAGGGCGACAGCTCCAGAAAACTTCGGACCCGCTCGTCACTCCAATCTTCGCCAATCACTTTCGGCTTGTCTGGTCCGCTCATGCTCAGAACTCCTGAATACTGGTTGGTGTTAGGCGGCACAGTATAAGGCTTTGAATCTGGCTCAGTTATATGAATCCACTATGAGGATCTGCGCCTCGAGCATAAGGCCCATGCGCTCAAGGCAGAATTTCTATGGGTAGATCGCGTGTCGGTGCGGCTTCATCACACTCCGGATTACGAATGGCAATTTCAACACGGCGATTGACCGCCCGGTTGTCCGCGCTGTCATTGGCAACCAGAGGTCGGGTTTCCGCACGGCCCGCAGCCACCACCTGGTTCGCCGGGATCTGCCGGTTCAGCACCAGTTCATGCACGACGGACACCGCCCGGGCGGCCGACAGGTCCCAATTGGAGCGGTACTGGCCGCTTGAAATGGGTATATTGTCGGTATGGCCAGACACCACCACATCACCGGTGCAGGCAGACAACACCTGAACCACCCGATCGATGATCGGAATCATCTCGGGTTTGATGGCGGCGTCACCGGAACGGAAGGTGGCCTCCTCAGAAAAACGGATAACCACCTGGTCTTCGTCATAATTAACATTCAAGGTTTCGGAGGCGACTTCCGATTCCAGTTCCTGAATCAGCCGGCCAGCCAGATCCAGCACACCACCCTGTATCGGTCGGGCTTCTGGTTGCTCAGCGCGCTCATCGATGAATTCTGGCTGGTCCTGCAGTGTTTCGGACGGCTCCGGCAACGACACCGTGTCGGCTTCAATCAATGTCAGCGGTGAGCCGCCAATGTCCTCCGCCACCACGTTGCTGGAGCCAAAAGCCAGGGCCATCGAGTTGGCCATGGCCCGGTATTTTTCTGCGTCCATCTCGGCAAACGATAACAACAGGATAAAAAACGTCAGCAGCAGGGTGGCCAGATCGGCAAAGGTGACAATCCAGTCCGGCGTCCGTTTTTTATTGGCGTTCTTTTTCAGTGGCCGCGCTGGTTGCAAACCTCAGGCCTCCCGCTCCGGTTCCAGATTGGTCCGGTGTTCCGGCGTGACATACGACGACAGTAACTCGGTCATGACCCTCGGGTTCTCTCCACGCATGATGCTCTTCATGGAGGTGATGATCAGCATCTGATTGCGGGAATCGTCTTCCGCTTTGAGCTGCAGTTTATCGGCCAGGGGCAGGGCGATCAGCTGGGCCAGGAAGGCACCGTACAAAGTCGTCAGCAGGGCGATGGCCATGGCCGGACCAATGGAGGACGGATCATCCAGCGTGTTCAGCATCTGCACCAGCCCCACCAGGGTGCCGAGCATACCGATAGCCGGTGCCGATTCACCGATACCCCGGAACACCCGCTCCGCCACTTCATAGCGCTCAGCGGTCTGTTGGGAGTCTTGCAACAGCGCTTCTTCCACCAGCTCGGGCGGGTGGCCATCGACACACAAGTTGATGGCTTTTTGCAGAAATTCATCATCCGTTCGGTGATTTTCCAGGCCCAGAACACCCTCTTTACGAACCACGCGGGCCAAAACACCGACCTCACGGATCAGCTCGGCGGGTCGCGGCAAACGGTCAGTAAACACGGTACGCATGGCCAGACGAAACGCGCTGACCACCGACGCCATCCTGAACTTGATCAAGGTCACCGCGAAGGTGCCGCCAAGTACGATAGCCAGGCCTGGCAGGTTCAGAAAGGTCAGGGCCGTGGCATTGGCCAACATGGCCAGTACCACAATCAGGATCCCGGCGAGTAATCCAACAAGCGTGAGAATGTCCATGCACAACCCTTATGATGTGGCCCGAAAGACCGGCCTTAATCGGTTCTGAGTTCTTCAATGACCGGCTTGGTTTCAGGACGCACGCCCCGCCAGACAAAAAACGACTCTGCCGCCTGCTCAACCAGCATACCCAGGCCGTCGTGCACGTGGCATGCACCGTGATCCAGTGCCCACTGGTTGAAGGTCGTGGTCTGTAAAGAGTACATCATGTCGTAGACCACGGTGTCTGCATTCAGTATGTTCGCCGACACCGGCGGCAAATCCCCTTGCAAGCTGGCACTGGTGCCGTTGATCACCAGATCAAACGCTTGCTCCGGCGCGTCAAAGCCGCAGGCGGTCAACACGGTCGCACCGGCGTCTCTCGCAAACAACCGCACCAGGGCCTCGGCCTTTGCGACGGTGCGATTGGCGATGGTCAACGCCGCCGGCTGCTCAGCCAGGATCGGGCCCAACACACCCCGTACCGCACCACCGGACCCTAACACCAGAATCCGCAGGCCTTTCAGCGACACGCGGTAATTGTTCTGAAGGTCCCGGACAATACCCACACCATCTGTATTATCGGCCACCAGCTCCTGATCTTTATCAAGATAAAGAGTATTGGCCGCACCGGCCTTTTCGGCCCGGGGGGTACGATGGTCAGCCAGCGTCCAGGCCTGCTCCTTGAACGGCACAGTGACATTCAAGCCTTTGCCACCGCGCTCGAAAAAATGCCGAACGGTCCCGGAAAAATCCTCCATCGGCGCCTGAATGGCGGTGTACTCAACCGGTTCTCCGGTCTGACTGGCAAACAGGCTATGAATCCGGGGCGATTTGCTGTGACTGACGGGGTTACCCACCACCGCGTACAGTTGGTTAGTCATTGGCGGCCTCCAGCCAGTTTCGGCCTGTCAGGAAATAGTCGGTCAGCCGGGCCTCTTCGCTACCGGGCTCCGGCTGACGATCGTAATCCCAGCGCACCAGCGGCGGCAGCGACATCAGAATGGATTCGGTACGACCGCCGGATTGCAGCCCGAACAGCGTGCCCCGGTCATACACCAGATTGAACTCTACGTAGCGCCCACGCCGATAAAGCTGGAAGTCACGCTCCCGCTCGCCCCACGGGTGGTCCAACCGACGCTTCAGGATAGGCTCGTAGGCGTCGATGTAACTGTCGCCCACCGCCTGCATAAAGGCAAAGTCCTGGCCAAAATCACCGGTGTTGTGATCGTCAAAAAACAGACCGCCTACGCCCCGGGGTTCCTGGCGGTGCTTCAGGTAAAAGTAGTCGTCGCACCAGTGCTTGAATTTCGGGTACATATCCTCACCAAACGGCCGGCAGGCATTGCGCGCGGTCTGGTGCCAGTGCACGCAGTCTTCGTCAAAACCGTAATAGGGCGTGAGGTCGTAACCGCCACCAAACCAGTACACCGGCTCCGCATCCTTCGGCGTCGCAATAAAGAAGCGCACGTTGGCGTGAGAGGTTGGCGCATAGGGGTTTTCAGGATGAATCACCAGCGACACCCCCATGGCTTGCCAGGGTGCTCCGGCCAGCTGCGGACGGTGAGCCGTTGCCGAAGCCGGCATGGTGTCGCCCATCACGTGGGAGAAATTCACGCCGCCTTTTTCGATCACCCCGCCCTCGGCCATCACCCGGCTGACACCACCACCGCCTTCCGGACGCTGCCAACTGTCCCGGATAAACGTCCCACGGCCATCCACCGCTTCCAGTCGCTGGCAAATGCGCTCCTGAAGGCTCAGAAGATACTCTTTGACGGCTTCGGTTTCGGGCTGCTGTGACATGGTTTCTCCTAGCGAAACTGTTTTCCGGTGACGATATCAATAATACGACTGGGGTTGCGATTGCCACCGAGTGCGCCCGGCACAATCCAATCCAGTTCCTGGCCAAAATAACGGCGAACCTGCCAGATATGGCGAGCGGGTTGGCGCCCCGCGGGGTTACAGGAAGTGGACACCAGGGGCATGCCAGAGGCCTCACACAATGCCCGAACCACCGGATGATCGCTGACCCTGACAGCAATCGAGCTGTGCTGGCCCCGGACCCAGTCGGGGATCTGCTGTTTTACATCCGGCAGCAAACAGGTAACCGGCCCTGGCCAGTGGCGCTCTGCTTCCTGCTGCAGTTCCTTGGGCAAAGGGTCCAACAGGAAAGCCACCTGCTCGACAGACGACGCCACCAGAATCACGCCTTTTTCCACCGGGCGCTGTTTTAATTGCAGGATTCGCTCAACGGCGGCCTGATCCCAGGGATCGCAACCCAGGCCCCAAACGGCCTCGGTGGGGTAGGCCAGGACACCGCCAGCCAGCACGGTGCGGCGGGCACAGTGCAGCTGCCAGGAACTCAGGGGAGAACTCATCGCCGACTCTCCAGACATCTGATATCAGAAACGATTGTGAATGATGCACAGTTCAGGCAACCCGCAGATAACCGCCGGGGGCAGCGTTTACCAACCCTTCAAGCTCCAGCAGCAACAATGACTGCATCAGTTGATCTGCTGGCAGGCCAGTGGCGAGACTCAGTGCATCGGTAGACAGTGGATCATACCCCAAAGCCTCGAACACCGCGATTTCCCGGCTGTCGAGACCAGACGTATCCGGCACCGAGGGACCAGCCATCACAGCGCCGCTGTCGTTGTTCATGGACCACCAGGTACCCAGCTCTTCCAGAATATCGTCGGCGGTCTCGACCAGTCGGGCGCCTTGTTTGATCAACTGGTGACAGCCTCGCGCCACCGGACTGTGCACCGACCCCGGAATGGCGAACACCTCGCGGCCCTGCTCCAGGGCCGTCCGGGCGGTGATCAGAGAGCCACTGCGCAGACTTGCTTCAACCACCAGCACGCCCCGGCTCAGGCCACTGATGATGCGGTTTCGCTGAGGAAAATGAGCCGCACGTGGCTCAGTGCCCGGCGCATATTCCGAGACAATCAGGCCTTGATCTATTATGCGCTGGGCCAGCTTGCGATGCTGCGCAGGGTAAAGGCGATCAAGACCACAGCCAACCACGGCAATGGTGGAGAATCCGGCATCCAGTGTACCGGCGTGAGCCGCACCATCAATGCCCAGAGCCAGTCCACTGGTGATCACAAGCCCGCGCCGGCCCAGCTCCGCCGAAAATTGCCGGGCATGGTCAAGGCCCGCTCGGGTCGCGTTACGGCTACCAACAACCCCTAACTGATCCCGCTGCAGCAAGCCGATATCGCCCCGGCCGTACAGCAACAACGGGGCATTATGAATGTGTCTGAGTGCCTCCGGATAAGCATCCTCACCAAGGCCAACCAGAACAATACCGTGATCCTCGCAAGCGGCCTGTATTGCCAGTGCTTGCCGCAGTACCGGATGTTCGGTATGGCCAACTTGCCAGGCAACGACCGCCGCAACGGCATCATCCGTCAGGCCCATCGCCTTCAGCGTTGCGACGTTCATCTCGAGAATATCCGTCAGGCTGTCAGTATGGGCGAGAATGCGCCCACGCACCTTGAGCCCGAACCGGGGCAGAAGTGTCAGCAGCAGCCAGCGGCTGCCTGAAGATTGCAGAATGCTTTGTGCAGACATAATTTCATCCTTGAAACGACAATGGCCGGGCTATCCTGCCCGGCCATTCTATCCTGTCACTCATTTGCTCATGTGCGGGTAATCAGGGATTGGTAACCTGATCACCGACAGCCAGCGGCCGGGTTGCCTGAAGCACCAGACCGTAGCTCATCTTCTCATAGGTCTGGAACACCATCAGCAGGCCCGCACGTTCAGACGGCAGCTCAATGGTTTCACCGGTGACCGGATCACGAACCATATTGCCGGTTTTCATCACGGCCATGACGTTACCCGCCTTCAGGCCTTCCCGCTCACCGCGGTTGATGGCTACCACATTGTACTGGCCGATCTGGTTAACACCGCCGTCTACCGAAATCATCACGCCCTTGATTTCCTCATCCGGTGAGCTGGGCACAAAATTGGTGGTCAAGCCGCGATCTTCGTTAATCAGCAGACGATCACCAATGCGCACCTCTTCACTGGAGCGGGTCAGCATCATGGTCAACACATCGCTGTTTTCTGCGGTGATCCTGCCGCGGGCAATACTACGGGCTTCCAGTCCCAGAAACTCGCCGGTCTCCGGATCCACAAACTCTTGGCTGCGACGGAAGATACCCACACGATCGGCTGGCTTCTGGCCACGGGCATACACCTTGTCGCCGGCACCGGTAATGATCCGCCCGTCTTCGCCTTCCAGAATGTAGGGTGCACCGTTGATTTCATCTGGCGATACAATGCGGGTGTCGGTCAGGAAGCTGCTGATCGCGTCCAGAGGGATCGCCGGGATCGGGGTGTCGATGGCTTCAGAACGAATCTGGGGCGACAGCTTGATCACGTCGCTGGTGGCTACCTTGGTGATCCGGGGCTTGCCGTCGATATACACCAGGGCAAGGCGATCGCCCGGGTAAATCAGGTGAGGGTTGGCAACCTGCGGGTTCACGTGCCAGATTTCTGGCCAGTACCAGGGGTTGTTCAGGAATCGCCCTGAAATGTCCCAAAGGGTATCCCCTTTGACGACAGTGTAACGCTCAGGATGATCAGACCTCAGCTCCGGTTGTGCCTGGGCCCAGGAGGTAAACAGCAGCATGGTGGCTGCCAGAGCGTACAACAGTTTCCTCATTGTCTATATCCTTGATCGCGTGCCTAGAATCTTTGCGTTCAGTAATGTCGCCACAGTATTCTCGCAGCTTATTACGTTGTTATTCCCGTTACTATAGAAGAAGTCTGGGGATTTGTGATGTTATCTTTTGTTCTTCGAGTAAATTCTGCAGCAAGTCTGAAAGATTTTAGCTATTAACTGATCAGTTTGTACTCAATCGGTAATTTATCGGATAATAGCTACATCACGTTCGCGTCATGATAGGTTCATGACGAAAATTTGCGCAGACCGCCGTCGCATTTCAGAGAAGCCAAAGCACTATGATTCTAGAGATTCTTGAATATCCGGATCCCCGTCTTCGCACCATTGCCAAGCCGGTAGGCGAGGTAACCGACGACATCCGCACCCTGATCGACGACATGTTCGAGACCATGTACGATGCTCCCGGCATTGGACTGGCCGCTACTCAGGTAAATGTGCACAAGCAGATCATCGTAATGGATCTGTCGGAAGACAAGAGCGAACCGAGGGTATTCATTAACCCGAAGATTGAAGTTCTGGATGGTGAGCTTGAAGCCATGCAGGAAGGCTGCCTGTCGGTGCCCGGCTTCTACGAAGACGTTAAGCGCATCGAGCACTGCCGGATTACCGCCAAAGACCGCAATGGTGAAGAGTTTGTGATCGAAGCCACTGGCCTGCTGGCTGTGTGCATCCAACATGAAATGGACCACCTGAACGGCAAACTGTTTGTGGATTACCTCAGCTCGCTCAAGCGGACCCGCATTCGCAAGAAGCTGGAAAAACAGCACAAACAGAGCGCCTGAGCGGCACTCGACATCGGATAGACTTCAGGACCGGGTTGCGACCCGGTTTTTTCGTATTCAACGACACAGAGACAACACCACCGTGCGAATTGTGTTTGCCGGAACGCCGGATTTTGCCGCCACCGCCCTGAAAGCTTTGCTGGACGCCGGCCACACTGTGGTGGGTGTTTACAGCCAGCCAGACCGTCCCGCCGGCCGAGGCCGGAAACTGATGCCCAGCCCGGTCAAGCAGGTGGCACTGGAGGCCAACCTTCCAGTGTTCCAGCCCGACAGTCTGAAACCGGAAGACGCCCAACAGGAGCTGGCCGCGCTGCAACCCGACGTGATGATCGTGGCCGCCTACGGGCTGATTCTGCCGAAAGCGGTCCTGGCCATTCCACGCCACGGTTGCCTGAACATCCATGCCTCGTTGTTGCCGCGCTGGCGCGGTGCTGCGCCCATTCAGCGCGCCATTGCCGCCGGCGATCGCGAAACCGGCATTACCATCATGCAGATGGACGTAGGCCTGGATACCGGCGACATGCTGCTGAAAGAAGCCACTCCTATCGGCCCGGACGACACCGGCGGCAGCCTGCACGACCGCCTGGCCGAGATGGGCGGCAAAGCCATCATCAAAGCACTGGCCAGCCTGGCCAAAGGTGAGCTGACCGGCGAGGCCCAGAATGGCGACGAAGCCAACTACGCCCACAAATTGTCAAAAGAAGAAGGCCATATCGACTGGACCCGCAGTGCACCGGAGATCGAACGACTGATCCGCGCCTTCAACCCCTGGCCTGGCACCTTCACCGACCTGGGCGATCAACGCATCCGCATTCATCAGGCCGAAGCGTTAGCGCAAAGCAGCGACAAAACACCCGGCACCGTGCTGCGCCGTGAGCGCGAGGGCATCGACATCGCTTGCGGCAACGGCAGCCTCAGGGTTACCTCTGTACAACTGCCCGGCACTCGTGCCCTGAGCGTGAATGACCTGATCAACGGTGGCAAACCGGTGCTCATGCCCGAACAGGAGCTGCACTGACCATGGCCTACCAACCCCTGCCGTTTCGCGCGGTTGCCGCCAATGTGTTGCTGGCGGTGGAAAACGGCCAGTCGTTAAGCCAGTGCCTGCCGGTGGCCCTGAGTCAGTTGCCACCGGAACAACGCCCGCAACTGCAGGCCATCTGCTACGGCACCTGTCGCTGGTTTCACCGGCTTGAGGGTGAACTTAACCAGCGCCTGAAGAAGCCTCTGCGCAAACCGGACCAGGTTATCCACCACCTGATGTTGGTGGCGCTGTTCCAGCTTCGGTTCAGCGAACAGGCCACCTATGCCGTATTGAACGAAACCGTGGAAGCCTGCCGCGCCCTGGACAAGCCGCACCTGACCGGCCTGGTGAACGGGGTGCTGCGCGCTGCGGAACGGGAAGGCGCGCCAGAACCGAAAGATGACTGCAGCCAATACAGCCACCCGGTGTGGATGGTAGAGAAGCTGCGCCATAACTGGCCGGACGACTGGCAGGCGATTCTGGCGGCCAATAATACCCAGGCGCCGATGACCCTGCGGGTAAACGCCCTTCGTTTCAGCCGGGACGAATACCTCGCGCTGTTGAAAGAAGCCGGCATTAACGCACTGCCCACCCGCTTTGCGCCTTTCGGTATCCAGCTGGAGCAGCCGGTGCCAGTCGATCGGCTACCCTGGTTTGAGGACGGTGCCGCCAGCGTTCAGGACGAAGCCGCCCAGCTGTGTACCACCATGATGGACTTGCAACCGGGCCAGCGGGTGCTGGACGCCTGCGCCGCGCCAGGGGGCAAAACCTGCGCCATTCTGGAAGCCTGCGCCGATCTTGCCGAGGTGGTCGCCATCGACGAATCCGCCGAGCGACTGCCCAGAGTTCAGGAAAACCTCGACCGCCTGGATCTCGTCGCCACGCTGAAACAAGCGGACGCCGCTGACATCGATCAATGGTGGGACGGCGAAGCCTTCGACCGTATCCTGCTGGACGTGCCCTGCAGCGCTACCGGCGTGATCCGCCGGCACCCGGACATCAAACTGCTGCGCCGGGAATCCGACATCGTGCCCCTGGCCGCCATTCAGCTTGGCCTGCTTGACGCCATGTGGTCTATCCTGAAACCCGGCGGGCGGCTGGTCTACGCGACCTGTTCGGTGTTTCCGCAGGAGAACCACCGTATAATCCAGCGGTTCCTCAAGCAGCAGGAACAGGCACAGCTGATTCAGACAGACGCGGCCTGGGGCCGCGACATGACCACCGGCCGCCAGTTACTGCCAGACCCGGACAGCCACGACGGCTTTTTCTATGCCGTGCTGGAGAAACCTGAATTATGAAAATCCTGATTCTCGGCGCCGGCCAGGTTGGCGGCACCCTGGCGGAAAACCTCGCCAATGAAGCCAACGACATTACGATCATAGACAGCGACAGCGCACGCCTGCGGGAACTGCAGGATCGGCTGGACATCCGCACCATGCACGGCCGGGCATCCTATCCGACCGTGTTGCGCCAGGCCGGCGCCGAAGATGCCGACATGGTGATCGCGGTCACCAACAGCGACGAGACCAACATGGTCGCCTGCCAGGTGTCCAAGTTGTTGTACAAAACCCCGACTACCATCTGCCGGGTTCGTGCCGGGGCCTATCTGGCGAAACCTGAACTGTTCTATAACCGGGATACGGTAAAAGAACTGGACAGCTTGCGCGGCTTTCCGATTGATGTACTGATCAGCCCGGAACAGCTGGTGACCAAGCACATCACTCGCTTGATCGAGTACCCGGGCACCCTGCAGGTACTGGAATTCTCCCGAGGTCTGGTGCGGCTGGTGGCAATCCGGGCCATTGAAGGCGGCCCGCTGGTCGGTCGTGAATTGTCCTACCTGCGCACCCACATGCCCAAAATCGATACCCGGGTGGCGGCCATTTTCCGGAAAGACCGTGCCATCATGCCCCAGGGCAACACGGTGATCGAAGACGGCGACGAGGTGTTCTTTATTGCGGCAGCCGACCACATTCGCTCGGTCATGAGTGAGCTGCAGCCGTTATCCAAGCCCTACAAGCGCGTCTTTATCTGCGGTGGTGGCAATATCGGCTATCGCCTGGCGAACACGCTGGAAGGCCGCTACCAGGTAAAGATACTCGAGCGGGACCATGATCGCTGCGTGATGTTGTCTGAACGGTTACGCAAAACCGTGGTACTTGAGGGCAATGCGGCCAACAAAGACATCCTGTTGGAAGAGAATATCGAAAACACCGATGTGTTCTGCGCCGTCACCAATGACGACGAAGCCAACATCATGGCTTCCCTCCTGGCCAAGCGACTGGGCGCCCGCAAGGTACTGACCCTGATCAACAATCCGGATTACGTCGACCTGATCCAGGGCGGCGATATTGACGTTGCCATCTCGCCCCAACAGACCACCATCGGCAGCCTGCTGACCCATGTGCGCCGGGGCGATGTGGTCAACGTCCACTCCCTGCGCCGGGGTGCCGCAGAAGCCATCGAAGCGATCGCCCACGGCGATCACCGGTCTTCTAAAGTCGTGGGCAAACGACTGGACGAGATCAACCTGCCGCCGGGCACCACCATCGGCGCCATCGTCCGGCACAACGAAGTATTCATCGCCCACGATCATCTGCGGATACAGCCAGACGACCACGTGATCCTGTTCCTGGTCGACAAGACCCGGATCCGCGATGTCGAAAAGCTGTTCCAGGTGGGCCTCACGTTCTTCTGATTGATCCAAGGCAAAACAACAGCCTGGCATGCACTTAGAAATGCAACGCCAGCAGGCGTATAATGCGCGTTTTCAAAATTCCGGAGTGCCCCAGAAGACGGGGCGCCACACACAGACTGACCAGCAGGCAATCGTCGTGACAGACAAGGCAACCAACAACTCCGCGCCGGATATCAAGACCTTTCAGGGTCTGATCCTGGCACTGCAGAATTTCTGGGCGCAGCACGGCTGCGTGGTTCTCCAGCCGCTTGATATGGAAGTCGGCGCCGGTACTTTCCATCCGGCCACCTTCCTGCGCTCGATCGGACCGGAAACCTGGAACTCCGCCTACGTTCAACCCAGCCGCCGTCCCACCGATGGCCGCTACGGCGAAAACCCCAACCGCCTGCAGCATTATTATCAGTTTCAGGTGGTGCTCAAGCCTTCGCCAGACAACATTCAGGAACTGTACCTGGATTCGCTGCGGGCGCTGGGGCTGGATCCCCTGGTACACGACATCCGCTTTGTTGAGGACAACTGGGAATCCCCAACCCTGGGCGCCTGGGGTCTGGGCTGGGAAATCTGGCTGAATGGTATGGAAGTCACCCAGTTTACCTACTTCCAGCAAGTCGGCGGCCTGGAATGCTATCCGGTCACTGGCGAGCTGACCTACGGTCTTGAGCGCCTCGCTATGTACATCCAGGGCGTAGACAGCGTGTATGACCTGGTCTGGACCAAAGGCCCTGATGGTGTGGTCACCTACGGTGACGTGTTCCATCAGCAGGAAGTGGAGATGTCCACTTACAACTTTGAGCACGCCGACACCGAGTTTCTGTTCCACAGCTTTGACGTGTATGAGCGCGAGAGCGCACGCCTGATCGAAGCCGGCCTGCCACTGCCCGCCTACGAGCAGGTGCTCAAGGCCTCCCACACCTTCAACCTGCTGGATGCCCGCCACGCCATTTCCGTGACTGAGCGCCAGCGCTTTATCCTGCGTGTACGCACCCTGGCCCGTTCGGTTGCTCAGGCTTACTTTGATAGCCGCCGCGCCCTGGGCTTCCCGCTGGCACCGGAACACCTCCGTAAAGAGGTGTTGGCCGCAGCCGACGCTGCAGACGCCAAAGCCAATGGCAAAAAAGGCAAGAAAGCGAAAAAGGCACCGCAGGAACAGGGGAACGCGTAATGGCTACACAGGATTTTCTGGTTGAACTGGGTACTGAGGAGCTGCCGCCAAAAGCTCTCAAACCGCTGTCTGATGCCTTCACTCAGGGTATTACCAAAGGCCTGGAAGACGCAGGCGTAAGCTTTGGCAAAGTGGAAGCCTTTGCGGCCCCACGTCGCCTGGCCGTGCGTATCCGTGACCTGGCCAACGCCCAGCCGGACAAGTCGGTGGAAAAGCGTGGCCCGGCCGTGCAAGCGGCCTTTGACGACGCCGGAAACCCGACCCGCGCACTGACCGGCTTTGCCACCTCATTGGGCATTACGCCAGACCAGCTCGACACCCTGGAAACCGACAAAGGTGCCTGGGTTGTTTACCGTACCGTAGAGAAGGGCAAGCCAACCGTGGAGCTGCTGCCAGAGCTGATAGATCAGTCGCTGGCCGCGTTGCCGATCCCCAAGCGCATGCGCTGGGGCGCCCACCGCACGGAATTTGTGCGCCCGGTACACTGGCTGATCATGCTGTACGGCAACAAGGTGATCGACACCCCGGTGATGAACCTCAAGCCCGGCAACAAAACCCGCGGCCATCGGTTCCACTGCGCGAAAGAACTGATCGTACCCACCCCGGCTGACTACGAAGTGGTGCTCAAGCAGGAAGGCTATGTACTGGCCGATTTCGCCGAGCGCCGTGAACAGATCCGCGCCGGCGTTAACGCCCTCGCTGAGAAAGAAGCCCAAGGTAAAGCGGTGATCGACGAAGACCTGCTGGACGAAGTGACCGCTCTGAACGAGTGGCCGGTCCCGCTGATGGGGCGTTTCGAGGAGCGCTTTCTGGAAGTACCCGCCGAAGCTCTGATCTCGTCCATGAAGGAGCATCAGAAGTACTTCCACGTGGTCGACAGCAACAATCGCATGTTGCCGCTGTTCATTACCGTGGCCAACCTGGAAAGCAAAGACCCGGCCCAGGTCATTTCCGGCAACGAGAAGGTCATCCGTCCGCGTCTGTCAGACGCGGCCTTCTTCTATGAAACTGACCGCAAGACCAAACTGGAAGATCGTATCGAGGCCCTCAAGCCCATCGTGTTCCAGGACAAACTGGGCAGCATTTACGACAAATCCGTGCGTGTGGCCGCCCTGGCCGGGAAGATCGCCAACGCCATCAACGGCGATCCGGCGCTGGCCGAGCGCGCCGCCATGCTGGCCAAGACCGACCTGGTCACTGAAATGGTGCTGGAGTTCACCGACCTTCAGGGCATCATGGGCCAGTACTACGCCACCAACGACGGTGAACACGCCGACGTGGCCAAGGCCCTGAACGAGCAGTACATGCCGCGTTTTGCCGGTGACAACCTGCCCACCACTCTGACCGGTTGCGCCGTCGCCATTGCTGACCGCATCGACTCCCTGGTGGGCCTGTTCGGTATCAACCAACCGCCGTCCGGTACCCGTGATCCGTTCGCGTTGCGCCGCGCCTCACTGGGTGTGCTGCGCATCATCATCGAACGGCAGCTGCCGCTGGACCTGCAAACGGTGTGTGAGTGGGCCGAGCAGAACTTCACCGTGCTGACTGAGAACAACACCGCCAGCACCGTGGTGGACTACATGCTGGAGCGCTTCCGCGCCCATTACGACGAGCAGGGCATCGGCGCCGAAGTGTACCTGGCCGTACACGCCCGCCGCCCAACCCGCCCGCTCGACTTCGACCGCCGGGTAAAAGCCGTGGAAACCTTCCGCCAGCTACCAGAAGCCCAGGCCCTGGCCGGCGCCAACAAACGGGTTTCCAACATCCTGACCAAACAGGGTGGTGACAGCATTGGCGAGTCCGTTGATACCGCACTGCTGCAGGATGCCTCCGAGAAAACTCTGGCGGCCAAAGTGGACGAGCTGGCAGACAAAGTACTGCCGCTGTTCGAGCAGGGCGACTACGCCAGCGCGCTGACCTCTCTGGCCAACCTGCGCGAACCGGTCGACACCTTCTTCGACGAAGTCATGGTGATGGCAGACGACGAAGCCGTGCGCAACAACCGGCTGGCACTGCTCAATCGCCTGCGTAACCTGTTCCTCCGGGTAGCCGATATTTCCCTGCTGCCCACCGCCGGGTAACAGGGCGCTTCACGGTTATAGGAGGTAACTACCCCAGGGACGGGGCTAGTAAAACGGCCGGCAATCCGTATAATGCTGGCCGTTGATCGGCGTGTGGCGCAGCTTGGTAGCGCACTTCGTTCGGGACGAAGGGGTCGCAGGTTCGAATCCTGCCACGCCGACCACTTTCCCGCCTAAAAGCCCAAGTCACGCCCGTACGCGACTATTGATCCATCAGGGTTTCCCCGGCCAGGTATCGGCCACTATTTCCACTGCTCCGTTTTACCGTCACCAGATCTTGACAACACGTCTCACTCAACATACATTTCGGTAAAATCCGAAGTGAATGATATGACACTCTCAAACGATATACAGAAGTTCTTACAGGCGCTCAGCAACCCCAACCGACAGCGCATCATGCTGCTGTTCGCAGATCAGCCTGTGCTCACAGTGGGTGACGTGGCGATTCGTACCGAGCTGGGCATGTCGACGGTGTCTGAGCACCTCAAGCAATTACGAGAAGCCGGATTGCTCAACGCCAACAAGGTCGGCAAGGAAGTGGAGTATCGGGTCAATGTTTCCCGGATCCAGGATCTGCTCAACCAACTGAACGGGTTTCTTGGCCAGTGCTGTTAATCCGGAATTGTTTTTGAGCCTATATTTCGTCATTTCCCGAATTAAAGGATTTAATCACAAGGGGACTCATCATGTACGACGTCATTGTTGTCGGCGCAGGCCAAGCCGGTCTTGCCGCAGGTTATGCGCTTGATCGCACCGGTCTGAACTATCTTGTTGTCGAGGCCGGCCAGCAAGCCTCGGGCTCCTGGCCCCAGTACTACAACAGCCTCAAACTGTTTTCACCAGCCAGATTTTCCAGCCTGCCAGGCCTGCCTTTCCCCGGTAACCCGGCACGATACCCCAGTCGCGATGAGGTAGTGAGCTACCTGCAAAGCTACGCCCGCCACTTCGATTTTCCGATACGTTTCAATACCCCCGTCACCCGGGTTGAACGCGAAGGCAATGGCTTCAAACTGCACACCTCAACCGGTGATTGCCTGGCAACCCGAGCATTGATCGTCGCCAGCGGCCCTTACAGCCAGCCCAATATTCCGGACTTCCCTGGGCTCGAGCACTACCACGGCAAGCTTCTGCATTCCTCGGCCTATCATTCGCCATCCGACATCGCAGGGGATCGGGTCGCCGTAATCGGGGCAGGAAACTCAGCCGTGCAAATTGCCCATGAACTGTCGGCAACCCACAAGGTGACCCTGATATCACGTAACCCGCCCAAATTCCTGTCCCAACGACCACTGGGCGTTGATATACATGCATGGATGACCTACAGCGGCATTGATACGCTGCCGATAGGGCGCTGGCTGAACCGGCAACCGGCAACGCCGGTGCTGGACAACGGCGAATACCGGGCGGCACTGACCAGCGGGCGGCTGGCCCAGCGGAGTCTGTTTGATGCGGTGACGAACCACGGATTACGCTGGCAAGACGACACCGTCCCGTTCGATACCTTGTTGCTGGCCACGGGGTTTCATTCCGCACCCCGGTTTCTGGAAGGTCTGGACGGCCTCGACCGGGCAACGGCCAGCAGGCACAAAGGCGGCGTGGCCACCCACATTTCCGGCCTCTATTTCGTAGGCCAGCCCTGGCAACGATCACATGCCTCCGCCACACTTCGGGGGGTTGGTGCCGATGCCGCCTACGTCGTAAAGAACATTCTATCGAGTCATGAACAACCCATATGGGGCGCCAAACAGGCCAGGGGTTGCTGCGCATGAGTGCGTTGTCAGAGTACTGGGCAATGGCCAACACCGTCGTGATCATGCTCGCGCTGGGCATGCGGGCGCCAACGCCAGCTAACATTCCCGTTGCGGGCTTGTTGCGTGCCGTCTTGCTCTACAACATTGCACTGCCGTCGGTGGCCCTGGCCTTATTCTATGCATACGGAATCTTCGGCACGAATACCCTGGCAGCCCTGTCACTTTGCGTTGCTGCCGCTGGCGGCACATCTGCAGGCGCCTTTGTCGGTGCTGTTCAAGGTCTGCCCGGGCTCGCCGTTCGGCTGTTCATCCTGTTGCTGATCGCAAGCCTGATAATGATTGGCGCGTTCACCCAACTCGGTTTGGTTCCGCTCGGCAACGGGTCACTGACAGCACTCGGATGCATCCTGCTCGCACTAACCCTGTTACCCCTGTTAACCGGTAAAGTCCTGCTTTTTTTGTTGCCAGACGTCACCGCAACCTGGCAACCCAAGATAGAAAAGCTGGGCAGCCTTTTAGTGATACTGTTGGTGATTTCGTTGGCGGCCCGCTACGGTGCAGACATCCTCAGCGGCCCGGGTGAGCCGCTTCTGGCGGGCGTGATACTGACACTGATCCTGGTGCTGCCACCATTACTTGAGCCAGACTGGCGCTTTCGGCGAACCATAACCCTGATCACCGTGGTTCGAAACCTGAGCCTGGCGCTGAGTTTGTTGGCGCTTACATCATCATCAACCGCTGGTCTGAACACCCTGTTGGCATTTGGTTTGTTCATGTACCTTGCTGCGGGGTTGCTGGTGTGGCGGTGGAAGCAGGCATTGCTGCCGGACTTCCGTTTGTGACCCCAGCACGTCATGCTTGCGTTTGTTCCGCATAGGGCAAGGGCCCGGCAGAGCACAAAGACTGGAACGAGTGAGGTAGCGTCGAAGCTATCGGCAAAACCAAAAAGCCCCGGTGACACTCACCGGGGCTCAGATACTGTCCACTTAGAATTTCCGGACCGCTGGTGCCCTTAAGCAGCTACTGAAGTTTCGTTTTCCAGGAATCGAGCGACAGCGCCGTCGGGATTCTTGGCATCAACAAGCTCGCCACTTACCTGGTAGCCCCGAGAAAGGAGGTTCTGCTCGCGGAGCTGATTGCCATTCATGCCAATGGCGATGGCAATACCCAAGGCAATAATGTTGGTAACCAGGTTGGCAGTTTCCAGGGGCATGATGACGCCCATAAGGAAACCAATGCTAAAGCCGCCAATCAGAATCAGCGCGGCCAGGCCCCACATTTTCTTGACCAGCGCCCAGAACCCGCCAAAACAGAATCCCGGCCAGGACCAGCCCTGTTTTACCGCTTCTTGTTGGCCTGACGGGTGCGTGAAGATTTTGTACTGCTTCATGTCCTTATCCTTTTAATGTCTTCCATGTTTCATGACCGGGCATCAACCAACCTCGGTCCGGCACTCCAAAGTGCCGGCGGAATATACAGTTGGCGGTCGGTCCAAAGCAACTGCAAAACCTGACGCTGTGAGCGGCATCAAAATTTCGCCCTGCGTTACTGCTCCACCACGATCAACTCCCCAAGCTCAAACCCCTGCGCCTCAGCCCGTTTCCTGAACGCCGCCAGCACCTCATCACTCACCTCCGGCGTGCGCGACATCAGCCACAGGTAATCCCGGTTGTAGCCGGTGATGTAGGCGGTGGTGTAATCGTCATCCAGCCCAAACACCACATAGGAGGCATAGAACGGCCCGAAGAAAGAGACCTTCAAGTGGCCCACATCGCTGTCACCCACAAACACCGCCCGGCCTTCGGCTTCGTTCCACTCGCCGTCTTCTTCGTTGTAACCACGGTTGATGACTTTGATGCTACCGTCTTCGTTCAGGGTGTATTCGGCACTCACCTGGCTCAGGCCCCGCTCAAAGGAATGGTCCAGCCGTGCGATTTCGTACCAGGTGCCCAGGTAGCGGTCCTGGTCGAAACCGGTAACCGGCTCAATGTTGTTGGGCAGGCCGGTGCAACCGGCCAATAACAGGAGTAATGTGGTCAGCAATGCCGAGAGCTTCATAGGGCGTGTTCCTGAAATGGGTAGATGCAGCAGAAACCATAGCAAACCGGCGAACAAAACACCGCTACCAAGGCTTTTGCTCTGAACGGCAGAAGCCTTCGTATACTGAACCTCAATCCACAACGGAGAACCGCTATGATCGGATACGTAACCCTTGGCGTCAGCGACATGAACAAGGCCAAGCAGTTTTACAGCGACTTGCTGGGCGAGTTGGGTGGCAAGGTATTGCTGGACATGGAGCGCATTGCGTTTATCGGCAAAGACATGGGCTCACCCATGCTGGCGGTCTGCACACCGTTCAATGGTGAGCCGAACCACCCGGGCAACGGCAACATGTTGGCCCTTCAGCCGGGCTCAAAAGAGGCGGTCGACAAGTTCTATCACAAGGCGATCGAGCTGGGCGCTACCTGCGACGGTGAACCAGGCCAGCGTATTCCGGACATGTTCTACGGCGCTTACGTGCGCGATCCGGACGGCAACAAACTGGCGTTTTTCCAGTTCGGCTGATGACGCAAAAGGCCCCGTCTTGGGGCCTTTTTGTTTGAGTCGATGCTCAGTGTCGCGCTTCGCTCCTGGTCAGTAAGCGCCACGAATCAGATCAATCCCCGGTTTTAGCACTTCCCGCCAGGCTGCACGCAACTCCGGTGTGTATTCAGGATCGTGTACCTGCACAGTTTTTAACAGAGACTCTTCCCACAGGCCATACCATTCCGGCTGGATGTTGTAGTTGCTGCGATTGTGACTGTGGCCAAGATCCCGAAGTTTACGGTCTGACATACCTCGAGCCACCAGAATGATCTGCATAACGCCATTGCGCAGCAAGTGTCGCTGGGCAGGCATATCGGTATCGACAAACCGGTTGCGGATGGCCTCGGAACTGGCCATGAAGAAGTCATAGAAATCGACGAAGAATTCATCTTTCCGGCAGCAGCGGCCATAGCTCTGAAATACAAGATCCGTGGGAGTCATTTGCGGGGATTGTCCTTGAAAAAATTCGGAATGGTCGAAGGAGAGCGTGGATTGTAAGCAAGCAAACAAATAGATCTATAGCGACATGCCACAACTGACGCCATCTGCGACAATATGACGCTGGCCGTGGCAAAGGGTATTCCGAACCGACCTGAACAGAACCTCCAGTTGTTGAATTCTGCATAGCAAAAGAATGTAAAACGAACTCTCAAAACAACTTCGCCAAGCCAGGTTTGCGATAGACTTGCCGGCAAATACCCAGGAACCACGTTAAGGAACTAACGAATGGCGTTTGAATACGGTACCCAGAAACTCAACATCCGGAACCCGTTCCGGTTTGAAGGGCTTGTCCGGTCTGTTCGAGGTCTTGTGCTGGCGGCGATCGGCGTTTATCTCCTGTTGCAGATCCAGCCACTGCTCTCCACAGATAAAACCCAGGCCTGGGTGAATCTGGTAATCGGTGGTCTATTTGTGATCGGTGGTTTCAAAGCTCTGGGCATCGGACTTTTTCAGGTTATGCGCTTTTTCGTGGGCCGGGCCGCCCCCGCCTCGCTGACCGGCAACGTCGCCCGAGAGGCGGTTCAGGAGAAAGAACCAACGCTCTACACCGCACGCAGCATACACAACATGCTGATGAGCAAAAGTAACCCTACCTTCACTGAACCCCAGGGGTGGTTTGCCCGCGCCGTGCATTCGGTATTTCCTGGGCTGATCGTCACGCCCTGGCCCATCCGGAACATTGCCAAAACGCTGGTGATGAAGATCACGCGGAGCCTTATCGCTTTATGCGCATTCCTGATCGCCTCCCTGGTGGTGGTGATGGTGTTCTCCGGCACTGCCGGCGGAGAAGCGGGCAGCGTTGTGGTGTCGTTGGTCTTTCAGGTCGTATTGCTGGTCTATCTCGGCTTGATTTGGGTGAAGCTGGGCAATCCACTCACTCGCCAAAACATGACCAAACTGCACACCTACTCCAGTGGCGGGCTTGCCCTGGTGGTTATCGGCGCAATCGTTGTTCCGGTATTGGTTGCCCAGGGCTGGATTGCGCTCTGGACGGAACTGCGCCCTGGAAGCCGCGCCGAATTTGTTGAATTGTTGCCCCTGCTCGAGCCGGTCTTTTACACCGGAACATTGCTCACGCTGACGCTGGTTTGTGCCGCTGTTCTTGCGGCCATTGCCGTGTTGATGATTCGCGCACGTATTCGGATGGTTGAGATCAAAACCAGTAGCTCGGAGAAAAACAGTAGCTGGCGCTACGACCTGCACCCAAGGCAAATCTTCACCACGCTGAGAGATCTGGTCCTGATGGGAAAGCGGGAGCAGGAACTTCCGAATCGCATGTATCTGGATGAAAACGACACCGGCCAGGCTAACCGGGATAACGAGCAATTTAACGGCGACTTGATTACTGAAATTCAGCCAGTGGTCGAGGATATTCCTGAATCCGCTGTTATGCGCTACTCACGGATCGGCGGAACCGTATTGGCCCAGGTCTTTATGTTACTGGGTGCGGTATTGTTCTGGCTGGGAGTTCAAAGCGTGTTGCCCCATGTGGATACATGGCATCAACTGGTCAGCCAGAGTGCGGATATTGAAACCGTGGTCAGTCAGCTGTTGGTGCCTGTTGGTGCGACCGCAGCCACTTTGCTTGCGGGTCTTTTGCTGATGGGCTTTGGCCGCACGCTGGACAGAATCTGTCACATGTTCTGGGCCGAGATTTTCTTCCGCTCCAGGATTTTTGATTTTCATTGCGAGGGCACCGTTATGCGGGCCACTCATTTTCGCGGGGCAGACCGCCACAGCGCTTCCAGCGAGCAGGATGTTTTTACATTCGACGCAACGTATTTTGCTTTGGCCGCCGACACCGTGAGCTCAACCTTCGCAGTGTCTGGCCAGTATAATCTGGAGCAGCCTCGCTACGTGTTATCCATGAACCCCTGCGACGGGTTCATGAACAGTGTCATGGGCGATCTGGAGGATCAGTTCCGCCATCGGAACGATGAGATTCAGAACGAAAAACGAGTCGACCGGGAGCAACGGCTCGATTACATCCGTCAGGAACAAGAAGCCCGCCGGACAGGTGATCTGACCGCACAGGGCATGGTGGCTCCCCAACAGCCAGTACTTGAGTCTGAGATGGTCACCCCCGATGCAGACCGTGAAAAAATTGCTCGCTGGGAAGGTGATAGCAACTGATTTATCTGGCCTCCCGCACCGGGGCGCCAGAAAACCACCAGCCCGGTAACAACCGGTTGACCGACGGCTGTATAAAGCGGTCGTCGATCAGCCAGATCACGCCCCGGTCATCCGGGGTTCGGATCACCCGCCCAGCGGCCTGAGCCACTTTCTGCAGGCCGGGAATCAGGTAGGTGTAGTTGTAGCCTTCGCCAAAACGCTGCTGCAGGCGGGACTTCAGTATTTCGTGCCAGGGATCGAACGGTGGCAGGCCGAGGGTGGCCACAAACGCACCGATCAGTTGATCACCGGGCAGGTCGATACCCTCGCTGAACACGCCACCCAAAACCGCAAATGCCACGCAACCCTCGGGTTTCTGAAAGCCCGCCAGAAATTCCCGCCGCTGCTCTGGGCTCATGCCCGGCTGCTGGGAGCGTTGGGGAATGTCCGGGGCCTGTCGGGCCAGGGCATCACTGACCTCCCTGGCGTATTTGAAGCTGCTGAAAAACGCCAGATAATGACCCGGCCTTTCCCGGTATTGCTGGGCAATCAGATCGGCAATCGGTTTTAAGGAGCTTTCCCGGTGCGCCTGGCGAGTGCTGATGCCGGGGGTGAATTGCACCTGCAACTGATCGGCACTGAACGGACTGGGCAGGGAGGTAAAGCGGGTATCTTCCGGCAGGCCGAGCAAATCCCGGGAATAGAGGCCAGGACTGAGGGTGGCGGAAAACAGCAAGACCGACTGGGCAGCAGCAAAGCGATCTTTCAGGAAATCCGCCGGGATCAGGTTCTGAAGGGTCAGGCTGGCGCGGCCCCGGCCAACGCGCTGAAACTCGCACAGGGAGTGATCGCCAAAGCTGTCCGCCAGCTTCAAAAAGGCAACGCTTTCAAACATCAGCTCCTGCAATGCCAGGTCGGGCGGATTATCGGCCAGGTAATCGGTGAGGGTAGATACCATGCCTTGCAGGGCGCCGGGCAGTTGGGTGGGCAGGGCCTCCAGAAACACCGGTTGGTCCCGTTCGCCGTGATCTCGAATCAGGCTTTGCCAGGCCCGGGCCGTGCGGTCGAGCGCGGCTTTCACAGGCTTGGGGGCGGTTTTCCTGGTTGCCAGCAGGCGCTGCTGATCCAGCCGCACGGAATACATGCCTCGGGCCCGGTCCACCAGGTTGTGGGCTTCATCCACCAGCACGCTGGCTTGCCAGTTATTCTGACGGATCAGGCCATGGAGCAACGCGGACTGATCAAACAGGCGGTTGACGTCGCCCACCACCAGGTCACTCCAGCGGGCCATTTCCTGGGCGAGAAAGTAGGGGCAAAGGTCATGACCTGCGGCAATCTTTGCCAGGGCTTCCTGGTTCAGGCTGCCTTGGGTCTGGGCCGCTTCCGCCCTGGCATCGGGCAGGCGATCAAAGAAGCCTTTGGCGAGCGGGCAGGAGTCGCCATGGCAGGCTTTGTCCGGGTGTTCGCAGGCGTCGTCTTTAGAGACCAGTTCCAGGGTGCGCAGAGGCCAGGGCTGGAGCTCATCCTGCGCCGAACGCAATTTATCCACAGCCTCCAGCGCCAGTTGTCGGGCGGTGTTTCGGCAGGTGAGGTAGAACAGCCGGTCCTGCTTTGCGGCCGCCAATGCCATCAGGGCCGGGAACAGGGTGCCCAGGGTTTTACCCAGACCCGTAGGGGCCTCGAGCAGCAAGGTGCCGCCTTTAACGGAGTTCTTGTAGACGGTTTCCGCCAGTCGCCGCTGCTGGGGGCGAAAGTCCGGGAACGGAAAACGCAGGTTACCCAGCAGAGCATCCCGCTGTTCCCGGTGATGTTGTTCCTGTTCGGCCCAGACTTTGTAGAGGCCACACAGGGCCTCCAGCTCCTGCCACAATTGCTCGGCATTAGCGGTTTCCAGTACCGGGGTTTCCTTGTCGTTGCCGGTGTCGTAATAGGTCAGGGCCAGTTCGATGGTTTTGCGGTTTTCCTGCCGGCACAACAAGGCGCCGTAGGCCCGGAGTTGCGCCCGATGCAGTGCGCGCTGATGGGGCCGGATACGAGACAGATCGCCCCGATGGGTTTTGATTTCCTCCAGCCGGCCCTTATGCGGGTTGTAGCCATCCGCCCGGCCCGACAGCGCCAGTCCCTGGCAATGTCCACTCAGAGCGTATTCACTTTGGTAGCCGTAACCCCGACGAGCCTGCAGGGCCTGATGGCCGGCGATGCCCTCGTCGCTGCTGGGCGCCGGGGTGTAACGGAAGTCCAGATCGCCGCGGCGGGCGGCGAATTCGCACAGAGTGCGAACGGCGACTTTCACGGGGCCGCCCTCATGCCGTCTCATCACCGTCTTGCCAGCGCACATAACACACGCTCGCAGGCAGGCCTTCCCGGGCAAAGAAATGCAGCCAGCGGCGCTGATGATCCTGCAGGCGGTCGCCGGGGCCTTTGATTTCGATCATCTCGTAGCGCTGTCCGGGATCGTCAGCAGCAGGAAGAAAGCGGATGAGATCCGGAAAGCCGCTGCGGTGCTCCTTCAGATTATTCACTAATCGGTTAAACAGGGCCGCCAGATGCGAGGCCGGAAGGCAGTCCATGGCAAGTTCCAGAAGTTCTTCAGACAACACCGGCCAGACCACGAACGGATTGGCGATGCCTTGTTTTTCCCGATAGGTATCGAGAATGCACCGCCGGTAGTCGCCGCTCTCAAGCAACTCGAAGCAGCGATCAAGATCTTGCTGGCGCCGGGCGACAAAATCCTCCCGCATCAAATCTGCGGGGCCGATGTGGAAAGGGTGAAAAAAGGCTCCGGGGATGGCTTTGAAAATCACCGGCCAGCACAGCAGGCCGAACAGGGCGTTGATCAGAGTATTTTCCACATAAAATACCGGCGCATCCTCGGTACCGAGATGCTGCAACGCCGCCCACTCAACACTGCCCGTCTCCGGTTTGGGCAAAGTGACCGCAAACTCCCGGATCGCCGGTATCGGCGTTTCAGTGGGCCTGGGTTCGCCCACCTTGGCCGCCAACCGTTTCAGTAGTCGGCCCAGACCCTGGGCTTCGGCATCGCTCAGCTCACCGGTTTGCCACTCGCAGGCGATGGCCCAGGCATCGTCAAAGCGCTTCATCCGTTCCAGTAATCGCAGTTGCTTGAGCCGCGCTTCCCGGTGGTGGCTGGCCGCCCAGACCTGCAGCGCCAGCGGCTGATCACCCTGGCGCTCGGCCTGTCGACCCAATTCCAGCAACAGGCGGTCCCGACGGCTGGCGAGCCAGGGGTTATCCACAGGGGGAGGTACATCCGCCCAGACTTCGGCCGCCACTTCACCGGCATCGAGTCGTTGGCGGCACTGATGCATTTGCAGGTAGCAATCCACATCCGCCCGCTGGTGGAAAGCCCGGGATTGCGGAGTGAACGGCACTGGCTCAAATTGCTGCACGCCCAGTTCGACCAGTACAAAATCGGTCCAGCTCTGGCGCAGATTGCCGAAGAACATCAGGCGGATGCGGTCAAACAGGGCCATGTCCTGCAACTGCACAACGCGCGGGGCTAAGTCTGTCTCCGCTTCGGCAAGCCAGTTGTGCAATGGCCTTGGCTCACAGGAAGATTGCGCCAGAATCTCACGCATCCGGGCTTTACCCAGGGTTTTCGGATGACCCTGTTGCTGCAACCAGGGGCCGAACACGGGTTTCAGGTCCGCCAGGGTAAACAACCGGAACAGGTCATCCAGGCTCAAGGCCGGCTCGTTATCCAACCAGCCTTCTGTGACCAATACTTGGAGCGCTTCGGCTTCCGGCACCGGCAATTCGGGGTAGCTCAGCTTGTCGGCCCGGAACAGCTCGCCGGTGCGCATCACCATGCGGGTAAGCAGCGCCCGGGGACCTATATCCAGATCGGCAAACGCTGCCAGACGATGTTGTTCCTGCTCCGTCAACAAATCGGCGTGATGAGCGGCCACCCAGGACACCACCGTATCCATATTGCTCAGGTAATACAGGGGGTCTTCAAGGTTCGCTACTTGAGGGCGTTGGCTGGTGGATTCGGTGCTCATAGGGCTGGAACTGTAATCCATGCACAAAAATTAATCATCACTGCCTTGCCAAACTCCTTAATGATAACTATTATCATTTGCATCAAGACAAGGAGGACGCCATGAAATTTCTCTGCCCACGCCACCGCCGAATGTTTGCCAACCTTTCCCTCAATGAGCAGAACGATCTGTGGATGTTCTGGATGGAATACGCCTTTACCTTCAGCGAAACCGAACAGACGGAAAAAATGCTTGTCGCCACTGGCAGCGCCTTTGACCTGGCCTGCCTGGCCAGAGCCGAGCACCCGGATTGCATGCATGTGGAGTTAACGCTATCCGCCATTCTGGTCTGCCGTGCCTTGCGGGATCGTGGCGATTATACGGCGGCCGACTATGTGTTGTTCAGTGCCCTGGAAAGCCTGCAGTCTGTAGCCCCTCGCTATACAAGCCCGAGCGGCGGATGCAGTACAGATCAATGTATTGAGGTGCTGTTGGACACGTCCCGACAATCGGGTTTTTTCGCGGAATACCTGAATTGGCCGACAACGCCGCTGGCGCCTCGACCACAGTACTCAACAATGGTCTCTCACTAAACTCAGGAGGAGTTATGGGAATGGCCTTTAATTACCCGGGCGCCTCTCAGAACAGTCAAACGGAGCACATACCCTGGCGGGGCTGGAAACCCTCGGATCGCGTGTGCATAAGCATCGATTTCGATTGTCTGGCTCGGCTGATCACAAGCAAGCAACTTCACATAGAAGCTTTCTCCTGCAACGATGAAGCAACGCTACAGGCTGTCAAAGACCTGTTATTAGACTGCCTGCGCACCCGTTGAAGCCGGGCACTGTCCCAAGACCTCAGATACCTGGATCGGCCGGTTGCAAGCGTACGCCTGCGATCTTCCAGGAACCATCGCCCTGTTCCATACGATAATAGGCGTCCCAGCGTTTGCCCTCGGGCCCCTGCAATCGAACGGTCTGGATATCAAACGAGCCGTGCGGCACACGCTCGGTGAATTCGATGGCGGTTGCGCTGTGTACCGCCGGGTAGGCCTCGCGAACCATGTTGAGAAACACCTGCGAAGAACCAAACCGGCGCTGGATACCTTCGGAGGCATGAGCCCACGCCTGATCACCGTCGTTATTGGCGAACGCTTCAATCTGACTGAGGATCGCATCCCTAATTTGCGCATCGGCGTCGCTCGCCATAGGCCTTGGCGACCATAGCAAGGCCAATGCCACAACACCGATGACCGCCAGGACCGCCGCTTTACTGATATTGCTTTCCTTGAGCCCCATGACGAGCACCTTTAGCTGTTCAATATTTAATCAATACGGTGTAACACGCCAGGTAGATTCGTTTATCAATCTGGCGTTTCAGGCCAGATCATTCGCATCAGGGCACAGCGCCTGGGATCAGGGAAGGCAAGGGTGTTGTCCGAGCGTTGTACCGCAATAGCCTCGCCCAACATCTGGAAAAGTCCAACGTGGTTGTGGATACAGCGCGGGATCGCCTGCTGCTTGAGAAATCGGAGGTACCGGTCGAGGTTGTCCTGTTCCGTTCGCCAATGATCGGTAAAGCCCTGATTGTAAAGAGCCCTGGTCGCGAGAGACGCCCATTCATGGCGGTAGCTGGTTTCCAGTCGTTCCGGGTAGACAAACAGATCGCGGATCTCTTTCTCGATCGTGACCTCAACCCATTCCGGCGCAAACAGCAGCCGCATGGCCAAGAGATCGTAGATATCACTCAGCTGCTGCTCTACCGCTGCGCGGACCAGTTCAATCTTGTTCATCGTTGGTCACTGATAGCTCTGTTTGACATCGTCTGCACCAGCAATCAAACCTCATATGTCATCACTCCCACTATTGGACGCCTGCGACACAATTTGTCGTTTCGTTCCGCTAGTATTTCAGGCGATCTCTCGTTTCAAACGATCTGTTTCTGATGTCACATACGGTAACCTGTACCATCAGGATTGACTCGAGTACCAGACAAGGAATCCCATGGCGGCCTCATCCACCATTGAACCCGGCTTTCACGCCATCCACGCCAATCATCTGGAAGACCTGCGCCGGGCGGTGGTGTACATCTGCCGGCAAAACCCGATGCCGCCGCTGCAGAGCGAGACCTTTCTGGTGCAGAGTAACGGCATTGCCCAGTGGCTGAAGCTGGCCCTCGCGGAAAAGCGCACAGAGGATGGCGTGGACGGCGGCCTGGGCATTGCCGCCGGCATGGATTTCCTGTTTCCGGCGCGGTTTATCTGGCAGGCCTATCGTGCGGTGCTGCCGGATGGCGAGGTGCCGGAGCAGTCCCCGTTCGACAAACGCCGGCTGGTCTGGCGGCTGTACCGGTTGTTGCCGGAACTGGTCGGGCAGGATGAGGCCTTCACGCCACTGGCGCGGTTTCTGGATGGCAGCGACACCGATCTGCGCAACTTCCAGCTGGCCGAAAAAGTGGCGGACCTGTTTGACCAGTACCAGGTGTTCCGCGCCGACTGGCTGGCGGCCTGGGAGCAGGGCAAAGACATCGTCATCACCGCCCGCGGCGAACATAAAGCCCTGGATCCGGAAACCCGCTGGCAGCCGCTGCTCTGGCGCAAGCTGGTCGAGGACGTAGGCAACGAGGCCCACACCAGCCGTTCGCAAATCCACACCCGTTTTATGGAGCAGGGCCAACGCATCAACGCGCCGGCCAATCCGGGCCGGTTGCCCAAACGCTTCGTGGTGTTCGGGGTGTCGTCGCTGCCCCGCCAGGCGCTGGAAGCACTGTCGGTTTTGAGTCGCTTCAGCCAGGTGGTGCTGTGCGTGCACAACCCCTGCCAGTTTTACTGGGCCGATATCATCAGCGACCGCGAGCTGCTGAAAGCCGAACGCAAACGGGGCATGGCGCATCCGGTGCTGTCGCAGATTGACGACCCGGACCAGCTGCACCAGCACGCCAACCCGCTGCTGGCGGCCTGGGGCAAACAGGGCCGGGACTACATCCGCCTGCTGGACGAATTCGACAATCCGGACGACTACCGCAGCAGCTTCCAGACCCCCGGCCAGAAGATCGATATTTTCTCGGAACACGGTGCCGGTGAAGCGCCCTGTCTGCTGCACCAACTGCAAAATGACATTCACAACCTGACGCCGCTACAGGAAATCCGCGACCAGCAGCGCCAGCTGGACCTGACCCAGGATCATTCCGTGGTGTTCCACAATGCTCACGGACCCCAGCGGGAAGTGGAAATCCTGCACGACCAGCTGCTCGCCGCATTCAATGCCGACCCCTCCCTGCGACCCCGGGATGTGATTGTCATGGTGCCCGACATCAACGTCTACGCCGCCCACATTCAGGCGGTGTTCGGCCGCTATCAGCCAGGGCGCAAGCGCCACATTCCATTCACCATTTCCGACCAGGGCCAGCGCCACCACGAGCCGGTGCTGATTGCTCTGGAAACCCTGATGTCGTTGCCCCGCAGTCGCTTTGGGGTGAGCGAGATTATCAGCCTGCTGGAAGTGCCCGGTATTCGCGACCGCTTTGCCATCACTGAAGACGAAATTCCCCTGGCCCGGCGCTGGGTGGAAGGCGCCAACATCCGCTGGGGCCTGCACGGCCAGCACCGGGAGAGCTTGGCGCTGCCGGCGGAGCTGGATCGCAACACCTGGCAATCCGGCTTGCGATCCATGCTGTTGGGTTACGGCATGGGCGAGGACGAGCCCTGGGCCGGGGTGGAACCTTACGGCGAAATCGGCGGCCTGCAGGCCAGCCTGGCCGGTCGCTTGAGCGAGTTCGTGCACCAGCTGGAAGTGTTATGGCAGGCGCTGCAAAGCAGCCGCACGCCCGGCGATTGGGACAGCTTGTTCTCGGGCATGCTCGGGCAGTTTTTCGAGAAAGTCGAGGGCAGCGATCTGCTGTTGCTCAACCGGTTCCGCCGCCAGCTGGAACAATGGCTGGAAGATGCACTGGCGGCCGGCCTGGAGTCGCAAACGCTGCCCCTGAACATCGTCAAAGACGTGCTCTTGCAAGGCCTGGATGAGGGCGGCCTGAACCAGCGCTTTCTGGCCGGCAAAGTCAATTTTGCCACCCTGATGCCGATGCGGGCCATACCCTTCCGCAAGGTATGCCTGCTGGGTATGAACGACGGCGACTACCCACGCTCCCGGCCACCGGTGGATTTCGACCTGATGGCTCAGGATTACCGGCCCGGGGACCGCTCCCGCCGGGAAGACGACCGCTATCTGTTCCTGGAAGCCCTGCTGTCGGCCCGTGAACAGCTGTACATCAGCTGGGTAGGGCGCAGTATCAAGGACGACTCCGAACGGCCACCGTCAGTCCTGGTCGGCCAGCTGCAGGATCATCTGGACAGCCTGTGGACAGTCGCGGGCAACACGGACACCGGGGTTATCAAAGCCCTGACCACCCAGCACCCGCTGCAACCGTTCAGCCGGGATTACTTCCCGAAAGCCAACGGTCTGGGCGAGGGCGAAGACGCCGTTCCGAAACCTCTGGCCGAAGTATTGCAAGCCCGCCAGCTGTTCACCTACGAGCGGGAATGGCGCAGCGCCCATGGCCTTGAGGCGGCGCAGCGCACGCAAGAGGCTTTGCCTTACCAGACCCCGGAAGAACCCATCACCCTGAACGATCTGGCCAGCTTCCTGAAAAAACCCATCGACACCTTTTACCAGCGCCGGCTGCAGGTGCGCTTTGAGGAGGTAGAAGACGAAGACACCGACAACGAAAACTTCGACCTGAACGGCCTCGATCGATGGCGTCTGGATAACGAGCTGATTCAGCAAAGCGTGTTGAAAGCGGGCTCTGAGGCGGAATTGCACCAGCGGCTGGAAACCACCCTCGACCGCATGGCCCGCCGCGGCGATCTGGGCATGGGCGTGACCGAACACCGGCTGCGCTCAGAGCTGTCCGGGCGCTTGCCGGATCTGTTCGAGCGCTACCACGGTGCCCTGGCCGAATGGCCGGAAGCGGTGGCCGAGCCTTTGCCTTTTGATCTCCGGTTTGAGAACGCCCTCGGCACCGTGGACGTGGTGGACTTGGTCGACGGCCTGCGCAGCAACCCCGCAGGCCAGTTATGCCGGCTGGTGGTGGCCAGCTCGGGCCTGCTGACCGGCGCCGGTTACAGCAAGAAAGTACGCTACGCCAACCTGATGCGGGACTGGGTGATTCATTTGGCCGGCCAGCTGAGCGGTCAGCCCTTTGAGACCCTGATTCTGGGCAAGGAAGAAGGCCGCAAATTCCGCTTTGCCCCGATGGCCCCAGAGCAGGCTCAGAGGCATTTCGACGCCATTCTGAGCCGCTGGATGGAGGCCACCACCCGGGCCCTGCCCATTCACTGCGAGGCCGGCTTTGCCTGGATTTACAGCTTTTACCAAAGCAAGAACCTCCGCGGTGACCATGAACGGGCCATCAGCGATGCGGAGCAACACTTCAGCACCGCCCTGGAGCGGGACACGGGCTACCTTCGCGGCGCCTATGAAAACGCCGAGATGCTGCTGGCCAGCGGCGAGTTTGAAGCCTTACTACACCAGCTCTATGTACCATTGTGGGAAGCCGAGCAGGGCAAATCCGCGGCCGAGCAGATCGGAGGGCTGGAATGAGTGATCCAATGAGCAACTTCAATCCTGATCTTGACCCACTGGCGTTACCCCTGAACGGCAGTGCCCTGATTGAGGCCAGCGCCGGCACTGGTAAGACCTTCACCATTGCCATTCTGTATGTGCGCCTGGTGCTGGGCCACGGCCAGCCCGCTGACAGCCCGCTGCCGAAAGACCTGCTGCCGCCCAATCTGCTGGTGGTCACTTTCACTGAAGCGGCTACCAAAGAGCTGCGGGACCGTATTCGCACCCGGCTGACGCAAGCAGCGGAGGTGTTCTCGGAGACACCGGACGAGCCCGCGCCGCCCGCGGAAACCGCGCTGATCTATCAGTTGAGAAATGACAGCTATCCGGACCGGTCAACCTGGCCTGAGTGCCGGAAAAAGCTGCTACTGGCCGCCGAATGGATGGACGAGGCGGCGGTGTCTACCATTCACGGCTTCTGCAATCGCATGTTGAGCGAGCACGCCTTCGACAGCGGCAGCCTGTTCAAGCTGACCCTGGAAACCGACCAGAGCGAGCTGCTGGATGACGTGGCCCGTGATTACTGGCGTACCTTTGTGTACCCACTGCCACCGGCGCTGATGGACGAGGCCCTGAGCCACTGGAAAACCCCCACCGACCTGCGCAAGGCTGTGCGCAACCTGATTGATGATCCCGAGTCCCTGGGTACGCCCCCGGACAACGTGCACCAGGCCATCAATAAGGTGGTCAGCGAACGACTGACACAGTCACAGGAACTCAAAGCTCAGCCCTGGGCCGGGTGGCAGGGCGAAGTGACTGACCTGCTGAACGAACTGAACAAGAGCAAACGGCTGCACGGTGGCAGCAAGAATGCCATGCTCAAGGTCTGGGACTCGCTGATCGCCTGGACCGACTCAGATGATTTGTTGCCCGAAAAACTCGACAGCGCTGCCGGGTTCAAGAACCAGACCCCGGAAGGCCTGGACAACATTCTCAAAGGGGATGATCCGGCTCCCGACCATCCGGCTTTTGAGGCTATCGCAGCGCTGATGGCGTTCGGCCAGAACCAGCCCAGCGCCAAATCCGACATTCTGCGCCATGCCAGCCACTGGGTTGCCACACGCCTGGAAACGGAAAAACAGCAACGTTCGGAGATGGGTTTTGACGACCTGCTCACCCGCCTGGACGACGCTCTGCACGGTCCCCGGGGCGAACAGCTGGCGGCTACCATCCGCCGTCAGTTCCCGGTGGCACTGATCGACGAGTTCCAGGATACGGACCCGGTGCAATACCGCATTTTCGACCGGATCTATAACGTGGCGGAGGGCGACCCCAGCACCTGCCTGCTGATGATCGGCGACCCGAAACAGGCCATCTACGGCTTCCGTGGCGCGGACATTTACACCTATCTGCAGGCCCGCCAGGGCGTCAAGGAACGCACCTACACCCTGGGCAAGAATTTCCGTTCCGCCAGGTCCATGGTGGATGCGGTCAACCGGGTGTTTGACTACAGCGACCAGCACAGCACCCGGGGTGCCTTCCTGTTTGGCAAAGGCGACACCTCACCGCTTCCGTTTCAGGGCGTGGATGCCAACGGCACCAAACGCCTGTGGTCGGTGAACGGCGAGCAGCAACCCAGCCTGATGTTCTGGACCCACGAATCGTCGGAAGAGGACAAAGACGGTAATCCGAAAGCCCTGGCCAAAGGCACCGCCACCGCCGATGTGGCGGAAACCTGCGCCAGCGAGATTGCCCGGCTGCTGACGCTGGGCCAGACCGGGCAGGCAGGTTTTGCCCTGCCAGACGACCCGACGGATCTGCAACCGGTCGCGCCCAATGATATTGCTGTGCTGGTCAATAACCGTAATGAAGCCGCCGCCGTGCGGGATGCCCTGAGCCAACGACGCATCAAAAGCGTGTATCTGTCGGATCGGGACTCGGTGCTGACTTCGCAGGAAGCCAAAGAAGTGCTGTGCTGGCTGCGAGCCTTTGCCGAGCCCCGGCAACTGGCCTACACCCGCGCCGCTCTGGCCACGCCCACGCTGGGTCAGTCCTGGCAAGCGATGGACCTGTTGCTGACCGATGAGCTGGTGCTGGAACGGGAAATCGAGCGCTTTCAAAACTACCAGCAGCAGTGGCAGAACCAGGGTGTGCTACCCATGCTGCGCAGTTTCCTGATGGACTTTGAAGTACCCGGGCGGTTGCTGCAGCGAGCCGACGGCGAACGCCGGCTGACCGACATCCTGCACATCGCCGAACTGCTGCAACAGGACAGCTTGCAACTGGACGGTGAACACGCGCTGGTGCATCACTTCACCCAGATTCTGCGGGCGGCGGACGAAGAAGACGAACACCGCACCCTGCGCCTGGAAAGCGACGCCGGGCTGGTGAAGGTCATCACCGTGCACAAGTCCAAGGGCCTGGAATACCCGCTGGTGTTTCTACCCTTTGGCACGGCGTTCCGCAGCGAAAGCGAAAAGCAGGCTTTTGTGCGCTACCACGATCCCCAGGGCAAACTGATCACGGTGTTCGATCCGACCCCCGATGACGTCGCCCATGCTGACCAGGAACGCCTCGGCGAAGACATCCGCAAACTCTACGTGGCTCTGACCCGGGCTCGGTTTGCCACCTGGGTCGGCGCGGCGGCGCTGGACAACTGGCACCTAAGCGGCCTGGGTTACCTGATCGCCGGCAACGCAGACAGCCGGATCACCGATTGCCTGGCCCGATTGGCCGAAGGCCGACCGGAAATCACCGTAGGCCCGCTGCCCGAATCCAGCGCCAGCCAGTACACGGCACCCACACCCGACGCCCTGGGGCCGGCGTTGCTGTCCAGTCGTGCCGCCAAAGAGGACTGGTGGATTGCCAGCTACTCGTCGATCGAATACACCGGTATGGCCGGCACCGGCATCGCCTTCACCGGCGAGGTAGAAGACGCCCAGACCCAGAACCTGCTGGAAGAAAGTACACAGGATCAGGAAGAAGGCACCACGCCGATGCCAGACGCCCGCAACCACCACAACTTCCCCAAGGGCGCTGGCCCCGGTACCTTCCTGCATGAGCTGCTGGAATGGTGCAGCCAACACGGCTTTCAACAGATTGTGGATAACCCCGCCATGCTGCGGGAACAGCTCACACGCCGCTGCGGCACGCGGGGCTGGCAAGACTGGGTTGAACCACTGGAACATTGGCTACTGGCACTGATCCAGCGGCCACTGCAACTGCAACGCGCCAGCACAGACAGCATCAGTCTGCTGGGCCTGGCCACCCTGCGCCCGGAACTGGAGTTCTGGTTTGAAAGCCGCAACGTCAACGTTCGCACCCTCGACCGGCTGATCACCAGTCATACCCTGAACAGCGCTGACCGGCCGCAGGTGGAGGAAAACCGCTTCAACGGAATGATCAAGGGCTTTATCGATCTGGTGTTCGAGCACAACGGTCAGTATTACGTGCTCGACTACAAATCCAATACCCTGGGTGACGACGACAGCGCCTACACCGATCAGGCCATGGGGGATGCCATTCTGGACAAACGCTACGACCTGCAATACGTGCTCTACCTGCTGGCCCTGCATCGCCTGCTGAAGGCACGCTTGCCCAGCTACGACTACGATCAGCACATCGGCGGCGCGGTCTACCTGTTCCTCCGTGGCGTGAATGCAGCCAACGGCGGTGCCTTTACCGACAAACCACCGAAAGTGTTGATCGAACAGCTGGATGCCTTGTTTGACGGCGAGCCCGGATCAGGGGAGGTGGCCGCATGAGCCGTTCCCGCAAAGGCCATTCTGACAACCAGATTACCCTGGACCTGGGCGACGACACACAAGGCGGCGCTCCAGACGATTCTGTAGATAAGATGCTATCGACAGCATCGGTGCCAGAAACCCCACCAAGGGCTGTGGATAACTCTGCCTTGTTGACCAGCCTGGAACAGACCGACGCCCTGCTGCAACAGTGGCAACAGGCCCAGTGGATTCGACCGCTGGATGTCGGCTTTGCCCGCTTGATCCGTGACTTGTCAGAAGAGCAGGGCGAGCGCCCGCAACCCCTGGTGTTGCTCCTGGCGGCGCTGGCCTCACATCAGGTCGGCCGTGGCCACGTCTGTATTGATCTGAGTAACCTGCTGACGGATGCCGGCAACACCTTATCGCTGCCGCCGGAGGAGCCCGTTCACAGCAGTCTCAGCGAATCCGAAGCCGCCGAATTGACTCAGCTGAAGCCCTCTGATTTGTTTGCACGGACCAGCCTGGAGGAATGCAAAGCCTCTCTTGACAGATCCCTGGCCGTAAGTGATGGCTCACTTACTACACCCCTCGTTTTAAACGAAAACCGGCTGTACCTGCGCCGGTTCTGGCGCTATGAACAGCGCATTGCCGAGGGCATCTTGCAGCGCCTGGCCTTGCCATCGCCACTGGCCGACCCCGACTGCGCTCCGGCGAAAACCCTGTCACAGGCGTTGGCCACCTTGTTCCCGGCTGCAGAATCGGTGGATTACCAGAAGCTGGCCTGCGCGCTCGCTGCCCGCAATCGCTTTGCCGTGATCACCGGCGGCCCCGGGACCGGCAAAACCACCACCGTGGTCAACCTGCTGGCCGCCTTGCAGGCCGTAGCTGCAGACGACCCGGCCCGGGCAGGGCGTAAATACCGCATCCGCCTGGCTGCGCCCACCGGTAAAGCCGCAGCCAGATTGAACGAATCCATCGGCGGCGCCGTCAACCGACTGCCCCTTACCGAGCTGCCGGGTGGCGTAACACTGGAGGACATCCCCACCAAGGTCACCACCCTGCACCGCCTGCTGGGCAGCCGGCCGGATACCCGCCAGTTCCGCCATCACAAGGACAACCCGCTGTTGGTGGACATTCTGGTGATCGACGAAGCCTCGATGGTCGATGTCGACCTGATGGCCTCGGTATTCGACGCCCTGCCCACCAACGCCCAATTGATCCTGCTGGGCGACAAGGACCAGCTGGCCTCAGTGGATGCCGGCGCGGTGCTGGGTGAGCTGTGCCAGCGGGCTTTCGATGCTCACTACACCCCGGCCACCGCCCGATGGCTGAGTACCATCACCGGATCCCAGGTGCCGGCTGGCCTGGTCGATCCCAACGGCCAGGCCATGGACCAGGCGGTCGCCATGCTGCGCAAGAGCTACCGGTTCCAGCAGGACAGCGGCATTCGCCAGCTGGCTGAAGCCGTCAATTCCAACACATTGGACAAGGCTGTCTTAGAGCAGATCCGCAACGCGGATTTCGATGACGTGATCTGGCTCAATGGCCACACCCCAAGACCGGAGCTGGAACACACCCTGGCACAGATCTGCCGCCACGCCACCACCGGCACACCGGAAGCCTTCCGCAACGCTGGCCAAGGGCGAGTGGTGAACAGTCAGCCACTGAAGCCTCCTGTCGGTTACCGGCATTATCTCGAACGGCTACGGAATCACGGCCTGACCGCGACCAGCCCCCGCGCAGATTGGGACGCGCTGGCGCTTGAGGTACTGGAGGCGTTCAACGATTTCCAGATTCTCTGCGCGTTACGCAAAGGCCCCTGGGGTGTGGAAGGATTGAATGATCAAATGGCAAGGCATCTGTTGGCAGAAAAACTGATCCCGAGATCCGAAGGCTGGTACCCCGGTCGCCCTGTGCTGGTTACCGGCAACGACTACAACCTGGGCCTGATGAACGGCGATATCGGCATTACTTTCAGCCTGCCCTGGGACAAAACCGCCACCGGCGAGCCGAAAGACACCCTGCGCGTGGCCTTCCCGAGCGCTGACAGCACCGGCGGCATCCGCTGGATCTCGCCCAGCCGGCTGCAGCAGCTGGAAACCGTCTACGCCATGACGGTGCACAAATCCCAGGGTTCGGAGTTCAACCACACCTGCCTGGTGTTGCCAGACCGGCTCAGCCCAGTGCTCACCAAGGAGCTGGTATACACCGGCATCACCCGGGCCAAAAACTGGTTCAGCCTGATCACCGGTGACGCTCATGTGTTTAGAGACAGCGTGGGGCAGCAGGTGGTTCGAGCCTCAGGGCTGGCGCTTCGGCTTGGAGAACATTAACACCCAAGCTTGATGCGACAGTAAGGGGGAGGCCCTTCCAAAACCTTGCGGAGCCATGGATGGCGGAGCAGAGCGTACACGGACGTATTTACAGCGTGTTTTGGGAGGGCCTCCCCCTTACTGTTCGCCACTCCGATGCTGCTGCTCCCAAAGATGGGCGTAATGGCCACCTAGAGCCAGCAACTCGTTGTGGCTGCCACTCTCGACAATCCGGCCACCATCCATCACTAAAATGGTGTTGGCATCCCGAATGGTGGACAACCGGTGGGCGATCACCAGAGTAGTGCGCTGTTGACTGACTTCTTTCAACGCGCTCAGAATCGCCTGCTCTGATAACGAATCAAGCGATGACGTCGCCTCGTCGAGAATCAGCAAGGGCGGGTTTTTCAGGATCACCCGGGCAATGGCCACCCGTTGTTTCTCGCCACCGGATAACTTCAAACCGCGCTCGCCTACCTTGGTTTCGTAACCATCCGGCAGGCTGTGGATAAAATCTTCCAGGTGGGCCAGGCGTGCTGCCCGGTAAACCTGTTCCTCACTGGCCGCCGGGTTGCCGTAGGCCAGATTGCGATACAGAGTATCGTTGAACAGCACCGTATCCTGAGGCACCACGCCAATAGCCGAACGCAGGCTGTTCTGTGTCACTTGGCGGATATCCTGACCGTCGATACGGATAGCGCCCTGATCGACCTCATAGAATCGAAACAACAGGCGGGCGAGGGTAGACTTCCCGGCGCCGCTGGCGCCCACGACCGCCACGGTATGACCGGCCGGAATGGTAAAATTCACATCCTGCAAAATGGGACGATCCGACCGGTAGGCAAAGTGTATGTGGTCAAAACGCACCTCGGCATTCGTCACTACCAGCTCGGTGGCATCCGGCGCATCCTGAATGGCCGGTTTGTCGCCCAGCAGTTTGAACAGGCGTTCGACATTCACCAGCGCCTGGCGGATTTCCCGATACACAAACCCCAGAGCATTCAGGGGAATGAACAGCTGCAACAGGTAGGCGTTGATCATGGTGAAGTCGCCCAGGGTAATCTCACCGCTGGCCACTTCGCCCACGGCCATCGCCATGATCGCAATCATCGCCAAACCAATGATCAGCGCCTGACCGGCGTTGAGTGTGGCCAACGACAGGCGGTTTTTCAGCCGCGCCTGCTCCCAATCGTCCAGATTCTGGTCGTACAGTTGCGCTTCGTAGCGTTCGTTATTGAAGTATTTGACGGTTTCGTAGTTCAGCAGGCTGTCGATCGCCCGCGAGTTGGACTGGTTATCCCGGGCGTTGGCCTCTCGCACGAACTTGGTCCGCCACTCGGTAATCTTGATGGAATAGACCACGTACACCACCACCGCGACCAGAATCGCCAGCACGTAACCAACGTTGAACACCACCAGCAGAATGCCGGCGACCATCAGGATTTCCAGAATCGTAGGCACGATGTTGAACAGGGTAAACCGCAGCAGAAAGCTGATGCCGTTGGTGCCCCGTTCGATGTCGCGGGCCAGGCCGCCGGTTTTGCGATCAAGATGGAAACCCAACTCCCGCTGATGCAAGTGTTCAAAAATGCGCAACGACACCCGCCGCATCGCCCGTTCGGCCACCCGCGCGAACACCGCATCTCGCAGTTCATTGAACAGTGTGGCGCCAAAACGCAGCGAGCCGTAAGCCACCACCAGGATAATCGGAACCCACAGCAGCATGTCCGCACCACGGTTCTGATCCAGGTAATCCACAATGTATTTCAGAGCCACAGGCGTGGCCACGGTGGCCAGTTTGGCCAGTACCAGCAGAGCCAGAGCAATAACCACACGACCCCGGAATTCCGCCAAGTAAGGCCACAAGCCAGAAATCACCTTCCAGTCTGGTTTGTGGTCAGCAGGGTAATCGTTGTCAGCGTAGGATTGCACTTAGTCACAGCTCCAAAGTTGGGGAGCTCGCGTGGGTGTTAGGGCCTTCCGGGACCGTCAAAAGCCATGGATGGCTTTTGACGAGCGTACAGGGACGTATTTACAGCGTGTCCCGGAAGGCCCTAACACCCACGCGGGCTCTGCCCGGATGTATGATAGGTCTTGTTCGTAGTACAAATCGTCTAGTTGCCGGAGTTTACAGCAGTCCGTACCCAGGAGGCACACCATTAAAACCCGTCATCGCAAGGCCCTGAACCTGGTCATTGAATTCATCAGCCCCTATCGGAAAGCCGTAGCCGGTGCTTTGGTGGCCCTGGTCTTTACCGCAGGCATAACGCTGGGGCTAGGCCAGGGTTTACGTATTCTTGTCGATCAGGGATTAGCCACGGAGTCTCCGGAAAATCTGGCCAGAGCCATCGGCCTGTTTTTTGTGCTGGTGCTGGGGCTGGCGTTTGGCTCGTTTGCCCGCTTTTATCTGGTGTCCTGGATCGGTGAACGGGTGGTCGCAGACATTCGCAAAAAAGTGTTCAACCACCTGATTGATCTGCACCCCGGCTTTTTCGAGCAGAACCGTGCGCTGGAAATCCAGTCCCGGTTTACCGCCGACACCACCGTGCTGCAATCGGTGATCGGCTCCACCGTGTCCATTGCCTTGCGCAACACATTGATGCTGATTGGTGGCTTGCTGTTGTTATTCATCACCAACGCCAAGCTGGCCAGTATCATCCTGTTGGGTTTTCCGCTGGTGATCGCGCCGATTCTGTTCTTTGGTCGGCGAGTGCGGCAACTGTCGCGGTTGAGCCAGGATCGGGTTGCAGATGTCGGCAGTTATGTGGGGGAGAACCTGACCCAGATAAAAACCGTGCAGGCGTTTAATCACCAACCCCATGACCGGCGCTTTTTCGCCGAGGTGTCGGAGCGGGCCTTCGACATCGCCCGGGACCGCATCCGTCAACGCGCCTGGCTGACCACGCTGGCCATTACCCTGGTCATGGGGGCGGTGGGCATCGTGATCTGGATCGGCGGGCTGGATGTCATTCACGGCCGCATCAGCCCCGGCGAGCTGGCGGCGTTTGTGTTCTATAGCCTGCTGGTGGGTGTGGCCGCCGGTGCCATCAGCGAGGTCATCGGCGAACTGCAACGAGCGGCGGGCTCAGCAGCACGACTGTTCGAGTTGTTGCAGACCGAGCCGGAGTTTGTGCGGGAGCAGAGCCATACGTCACTTCCACAGCCCATCCAGGGAGAAATATGCCTGGAGCGTCTTGGGTTCAGTTATCCCGGACGCAGCCAACAACCGGCACTGACGGATTTTTCGCTCACCGTCAAAGCCGGTGAAACCCTCGCGCTGGTCGGCCCGTCGGGGGCGGGCAAATCCACCCTGTTCGATCTGTTGCTGCATTTTTACCAGCCGGGTGACGGTCGCATTCTGATTGACGGTGTGGATACCGCCAAACTCTCACTGGAATCCTTGCGCCGGTGCTTCGCCCTGGTGCCACAGAACCCGGCGCTGTTCCATGGCACGGTGGCAGACAACATTCGCTACGCCCGGCCGGACGCCAGCGACGCCGATGTGGAGCAGGCCGCGCGCGTGGCCCACGCACACGAGTTTATTCAAAACCTACCCCAAGGCTACGACACGCCCCTGGGGGACGCCGGTCTTGGCCTGTCTGGCGGCCAGAAACAGCGGCTGGCCATTGCCCGGGCGCTGCTGGCTGACGCGCCCATATTGTTGCTGGACGAGGCCACCAGTGCCCTCGATGCGGAAAGCGAAAACCTGATTCAGCAGGCCATGCCGGCACTCACCACCGGGCGCACCACGCTGGTGATCGCCCACCGCCTGGCCACGGTCAGAGACGCCGATCGGATCGCGGTGCTGGACCAGGGGCGGCTGTTGGCAGTCGGTACACACGACGAGTTGATGCGGGAAAACAGTCTGTATCAGCGGCTGGCAAAACTGCAGTTTCGGGAAGAAACGGGCTGATAGCGACTATAGTCAATTTGTTTCCTGCCACCGTACTACTTACACTGTTAGTGAAACTTTCGAACCTGAACCCAGGGAGAATGGCAAAGTGAGCAATAAAGAATTGCAGGCACTCAAAGAACGCTACGTTGCGGCGGGCGCGGCAAGTCCCAATGAACAATTTGCCGACCACGCAACCAATGCGGAATTGTGGGATGCAGACGGCAAACGCATGATCGATTTTGCCGGCGGCATCGGTGTACTTAACATTGGCCATCGCCACCCGAAAGTGGTGGAAGCGGTCAAGGCCCAGCTCGACAAGCTGATGCACACCTGTCAGACGGTGATGCCCTATGAGGGCTATGTAAAGCTGGCGGAGAAGCTCAGTGGCGTGGTTCCGGTACGCGGCCACGCAAAGGTAATGCTGGCCAACTCCGGTGCAGAAGCACTGGAAAACGCCATGAAGATCGCCCGGGCGGCCACCGGCAAAACCAACGTGATCTGCTTTGACGGCGGTTATCACGGCCGTACCTTCTACACCATGGCGATGAACGGCAAGGCGGCGCCTTATCAGACCGATTTCGGGCCCATGCCGGGCAACGTGTTCCGCGCGCCCTATCCGGTGCCGTATCACGGCGTCAGCGAAGACGAAGCGCTGCGCGGCCTGAAGATGACCATGAAGGCAGATTCACCGGCCAACAACACGGCCGCCATCGTGATTGAGCCAGTGTTGGGTGAGGGTGGCTTTTACGCAGCACCAACCAGCTTCCTGAAAGAAATCCGCAAGATCTGCGATGAAAACAACATCCTGATGGTAGTGGACGAAGTGCAGAGCGGCTTCGGCCGGACTGGCAAGATGTTCGCCATCGAGCACAGCGGCATCGAGCCAGACATGATGACCATGGCCAAGAGTATGGCCGATGGCATGCCGATTTCGGCCATTGTTGGTACCGACAAGATCATGGACGCTTCTGGCCCGAACTCTCTGGGTGGCACCTATACCGGCAGCCCGACGGCCTGTGCAGCGGCCCTGGCGGTGTTCGAGGTGTTCAAGGACGAAGACATCCTTGGCAAGGCCGTTACCCTTGGCAACAAGCTGAACAAGCGCTTTAGCCAGTGGCAGGAACAGTTCGAACATGTGGATAACGTCCGCAATCTTGGCCCGATGGCCGCGTTTGAACTGGTTGAAAGCAAAGCCAGTCGTACGCCCAAGCCAGAATTGGCCGCCGCGGTCACCAAGAAGGCCAAAGAAAAGGGCCTGATTCTGCTGAGCTGTGGCATGTACGGCAACACTCTTCGGTTCCTGATGCCGGTCACCATTGAGGACGCGGTTCTCGAGGAAGGACTGGCGATTGTCGAGGAATGCCTGAAAGAAGTCGGCGCCTGACCGACAACGTAAGCGCAGCCCCGCTGCGCTTACGTTAACCTCGGGATTCATCGTATACTGCCGGAAGACATTTTTCCGGCAGTGCCTTCCAGCCTGCTGTTGTTTCACCAATCAGGCTATCCCATGACCTCTGCGAATTCCTCCACCATTCCGGAACACAAGCCCAGGCCCTGGATCGACTTACTGGTCAGTATCATCATCCCTTCGGTGATTCTGATGAAATTCAGCGGCGACGAGCATCTTGGCAGTGTGAATGCCCTGATTATCGGCCTGGCGTTTCCGCTTGGCTGGGGTCTGTTTGAGCTGATCCGTTACCGTAAGAAAAACTTCATCGCCTTGTTGGGCCTGATCAGTGTTGGCCTGACCGGCGGTATTGGTTTACTGGAACTGGACGCCGGATGGCTAGCCATCAAGGAAGCGGCGGTACCTGCGGTGATTGGCCTCGCGGTCTTGATTTCTACCCGCACCAAATACCCACTGGTTCGCACCCTCCTGTACAACCCGAACGTGCTGGATGTGGATAAGATCCATGAGTCACTTGAAGAACGGGGCTGTGTGGCAGAATTTGAAGACCGGTTGCTCAAGGCCAGTTATTTCTTTGCCGGTACCTTCCTGTTTTCATCCATCATGAATTACGTACTGGCGAAATGGATTGTGGTCAGTCCTTCAGGTACCCAGGCCTTCAATGAAGAGCTGGGGCGCATGACACTGGTCAGCTATCCGATGATCGCCATTCCATCCATGATCATGATGATGCTGATTTTCTATTACTTGTGGCGCACCATCCGTCGACTCACCGGGCACACTCTGGAAGAAGTGATGGCACCGCACCTGGTCGAGAAAGAAAAAGAGAAAGAACAGAAGCGGGCGGAGTCTTCCGAGTAATCGCCCTCATGGAATAAAATTTCCTTTCTGATAACAAAAAACGGTGGTTCCTTGCGGAACCACCGTTTTTTTTGGCTGCCAATCAGGAGCTTTACACGTCCAGATTGGTTACCTGCAGTGCATTGGTCTGGATAAAGATCCGACGCGGCTCGACATCGTCACCCATCAGTGTGGTGAAGATCTGATCCGCTGCGAAGGCATCCTCAATGGTCACCTTCATCATCCGGCGGCTTTCCGGATCCATGGTGGTTTCCCACAACTGATCCGGGTTCATCTCTCCCAGTCCCTTATAGCGCTGGATGTTCAGGCCGCGCTGGGCTTCTTTCATCAACCAGTCGAGGGCGCCGGCAAACGACAGCACCGCCTGCTTGCGCTCACCACGCTGGATAAACGCGCCGTCCTCAATCAGACCTTCGAGGGTTTCACCCAGACGGGCAATCGCTTTGTAGGAAGACGATTCGAAGAATTCATGGCTGAACACGTGCTCATAAGGAATACCATGCATAAAGATGGTGACCTTCGGCAGGTAGAGATTGCGCTCTTCATCCCGGGTGACCGAGAAGGTGTATTTGGTGCCTGTACGCGTATCCAGATCCAGACCATTGCCCAGACGAGCCAACCCAGGCTGCTACCGCCGCCTCATCTTTGAGCTGTTCGCTGGTCAGCGTGTCGTTATGGATCATCTGTTCCAGCACCTTGGCCGGATACGCCCGGGACAAACGATCAATCATCGCCATCACCGCCTGATAGTCCTTGATCATGGTTTCCAGAGCAGAATCCTTGATCGCTGGTGCATCCGGATTGACGTACAGCTGAGCGCCATCCAGAGCGGTCTGGGTGAGGTAAGCGACTTTGGCCTTCTCGTCCTTCAGGTATTGCTCCTGCTTGCCTCTCTTGACCTTGTAAAGGGGCGGCATCGCGATGAACACGTGACCACGCTCGATGATTTCACGCATCTGGCGGAACAGGAAGGTCAACAGCAGGGTGCGGATGTGAGATCCATCCACGTCCGCATCCGTCATGATGATGATGGAGTGGTAACGCAACTTGTCCGGATTAAACTCCTCCCGGCCAATACCACAGCCCAGTGCTGTGATCAGCGTGCCGACTTCGGCAGATGACAGCATCTTGTCGAAGCGGGCTTTTTCAACGTTCAGGATCTTACCCTTCAGGGGCAGGATGGCCTGGGTTTTACGATCGCGACCCTGCTTGGCACTACCACCCGCAGAATCACCCTCCACGATGAACAGTTCAGACAGTGCCGGGTCTTTTTCCTGACAGTCGGCCAGCTTGCCGGGCAGGCCCGCAATATCCAGTGCGCCTTTACGGCGAGTCATGTCCCGCGCCTTGCGCGCCGCTTCACGGGCCCGAGCCGCTTCGATCATCTTGTTGACGATCAACTTGGCTTCGTTTGGCTGTTCCTGAAGGTACTCGGCAAAACTCTGATACAGCTCTTGCTCTACCGCCGTTTTCACCTCGGACGAGACCAGCTTGTCTTTGGTCTGGGATGAGAACTTGGGGTCGGGCACTTTAACACTGACAATCGCAGTCAGACCTTCCCGGGCATCGTCACCGGAGGTGGCCACTTTTGCTTTTTTACCAAGGCCTTCATGCTCGATGTAGTTGTTCAGAGAACGGGTCAGGGCAGCCCGGAAGCCGGCCAGGTGAGTACCGCCATCCCGCTGGGGAATGTTGTTGGTGAAGCAGTACAGGTTTTCCTGAAAGGCATCGTTCCACTGCATGGCTACTTCAACCGTTACACCGTCTTCCCGCTCGCGGCAGAAATGGAACACCCGGTTGATCGGCGTTTTGTTGGTGTTGAGGTGCTCAACAAACGCTCGCAAGCCGCCTTCGTACTCAAAGACTTCTTCCCGGCCGCTGCGTTCGTCGGTCAGGCGAATACGCACACCGCTGTTCAGGAACGCCAGCTCACGCAGGCGCTTGGCCAGAATGTCGTAATGGAATTCAATGTGGGTGAAGGTTTCCGGCGACGGAATAAAGTGAACCTTGGTACCGGAGGCCTCTGTGTCACCAACAACTCCCAGAGGTGCATCAGGCACACCGTGGGTGTAGCTTTGCTCGTAGACTTTGCCTTCGCGACGGATGGTCAGGGTCAGGGTAGAAGACAAGGCGTTAACCACCGAGACACCCACGCCGTGCAGACCACCAGACACCTTATAGGAGTTATCATCAAACTTACCGCCAGCGTGCAGTACGGTCATGATCACTTCTGCGGCAGACACACCTTCTTCTTCATGAATATCGACCGGAATTCCCCGACCGTTGTCTTTGACACTGACCGACTCATCGGGGTGAATGATCACGCCGATTTCGGAGCAGTGGCCCGCCAGAGCCTCATCGATGGAGTTATCCACCAACTCAAAGACCATGTGGTGCAGGCCGGTGCCATCATCGGTATCACCGATGTACATGCCCGGACGCTTGCGCACCGCATCCAGTCCTTTGAGGACTTTGATACTGGAGGAATTGTAGTTCGATTCGCTCATTAACGAGACTCCTGAAGGTGATACCGGGCGCCAGGGCCAGCAGTACTCAAGCACTCTGCTGACACGTTACCCCGTCTGTTCTTCCGTCAATTTTCCATGTTCCACGTGGAACATTCTGTATTCCGGTGCTTGTCCATCTGCCCATAACACTTCCGGTTCCGGGTGTTCGATGGAGGTAATAAACACCTGACAACGTAAATCCTGAAGCTTGCGCGCCAACATGATCCGGTGTCGGACATCCAGCTCGGCATTAATATCATCCAGCAAAAAGGTCACCTGCTTTCCCAGGTCACTTAAAACTTTGCCCTGGGCTATCTTCATCAGGATCACCAGGGTCTTCTGCTGACCGCGGGAAAAGGTCTCGGCGACAGGCCGACCGCCAAACTTGAGCCGGATATCCGCACGATTTGGACCGTACAAGGTGTGGCCCATTCGACGTTCCTGTTCCCGATGCTTGGCCAGAACCTCAACCAGCGATTGCGAACGATCCCAACCCGGGTAGAACTCGAGCTTCAAACCGTCGGTCCAACCCGCATCAAGCTCCGTGAGTATCTCGTCAAAGGCCTTTTTGAACCTTTCAAATACCTGCGCTCTGGTATCGCTCAGAGATTCTGCAAGGGCTCCAAACTGGTTATCCCACACCCGCATCAACGATTCGTCGATTCTACCATTTCTCAGCGTTTGATTCCGCTGTGATGTCACTCTCTGGCATTGTTGCCACGATGACGAAAAGGAAGGTTCCACGTGGAACACTAACCAATCCAGAAATTGCCGGCGTTTGCCCGGACCTCCCGCGACAATATCGAAAACGCCAGGATCAATCACCGATACCGGTAGATGTCGGGCCAGAAAGGACAAACTGCGAACGGCTTCACCGTCGACTCTCAACGATGTCTCTTTCGCCGTGACGTCTCGTGATATACCCAGCCGATGCGCAACATCATCTTTGTTTGCGCCGAATTGTTCTGGGACACCCAGCACACCTTTGTCCAGCGCACCGAACACCGTCAGCTTGTTCAGACCGTGGCTCACCACCGCCTGATGACGACCAACACGAAACGATCGACCGAGCCCCAGATAACCGATGGCTTCCAACACACTGGATTTACCGCTGCCATTGGCACCGTACAGAAAATTGAAAGACGGAGAAAAACCGATAGGATCAGGCGCCAGGTTTCTAAAATACTGAGTCTGGAGTTTAACGAGCGCCATAACAGGGGAGTTCTCGATACCGGATACGAACCAGAAAAAGAAAAGGCAATGCCGGAGCCCGACATTGCCTTAGTGTACAAGATGCGCTGACGCTACGCTCGTTAATGCAGCATCGTAAGACGCTCATCCATAAACACATCCATTTCAGGCGCCAGGATATGAACATAACGATCAAAATACAGAAACTGTTTGAGTAGCAGCGCGAACTCCCTGGGAAAGTGGAGGCCATGACTTTCGCCAACCTTCACCATGTCCATCAGGATGTTGTTCACATCCTCATCCGCCTGGCCCATCTCGTAGGGCACATCGTCGGGTACCATGTGATCCATCTGACGGTAAAGTCGTTGCAGGTCCGCCGCCAGGTCGTCTACCTTTACGGTGCGGCGGGTAACGCCGATACGGATCATGGCATCTGCCATGCCTTCGAAATTTCCCACCATGATGGCAGAAATGAAATCACTGACCGCCTGCCAGGTGTCCGGCTTGATTCTCCCGACAATGCCAAAATCGATGAATCCGATTCGGCCATCTTTCAGAACCATCAAATTTCCGGCGTGAACGTCAGCATGGAAGAATTCGCACTTGGTCAGACTGGCAAACCAGGTGTTCATCGCGGTAATCAACGTCCGTTCGGGATCGTTGGAGTACTCGCGAATGCTCTCCATATCCGTCAATGACACACCGTAAAACCGTTCCATGGTCAGAATACGACGACTACTGCAGTGCTCGTACACCCTTGGCACCGTGGCATCGTCATTGTGCGTGTTATGAAGAAACTCGCGGAACACCTTCAGGTTATTCGCTTCTTTGATAAAGTCGCATTCTTCCATCATGGTCTGTTGAATTTCTTCAACAATGCCCGACAGCGACGTCCACGAAAGCTTTGGTGCCAGGGTTTCCAGAATTCGGGCGGACAGGTAGAGGAAGTTGAGATCGGTCAGCAGAATGTTCTCGACACCCGGCTTTTGCACCTTGATCACCACATCTTCACCGGTCACCAACCTGGCCGCATGAACCTGCGCTATAGACGCTGAGGCCAAAGCAACCGGATCGATCTCGGCGAACACCTGATCAATAGGCTTACCCAGTTCATCCCGGATGATCCGTTTAATGACACCAAACGGCAGGTTGGGAGTTCGATCCAGGCAGAACTGGAACTCCTCCACATACTCCTTCGGGAAAAAGGTCGGCGAGCTGGCGATAAACTGGCCCAGCTTGATGTAGGTCGCGCCCAGGTTTTCAAATGTCTGACGCAGCAGCTGGGGCGTCGGCGGGCGATCCCCCCGAACCCAGTTAACGCCAGTGCGGCCAAGCACCGAAATGGTCTGGCCGATTCTGAATGCACCTTTGATTCCGTTCGTTACGGCACCCATCGATTCCTCCGGGAACAATTACAGTCGCATGGGCATGACGACGTACAAACAGCCGCCGTCATTCTCTGCTTCGATCAACGCACTGCTGTTCGGATTCGACAAAGTGAGTTTCACCTGCGCGTCATCCAGTGCGTTCATCACATCAATCAGGTAGCCTACATTAAAACCGATCTGAAGGGATTCGCCCTGATAATCGACGGGCAGTGTATCTTCGGCCTGTTCCTGATCCGGGTTGTTGGCAAATACCTGCAACTGGCCCGGTGACAGGTTCAACCGAACTCCGCGGATATTCTCATGGGACAAAATACCTGCACGTTGCAGCGTATTCTTGAGGGTAGCGCGATCGGCCAGCACAAACTTGTCCCCACCGCGCGGGATCACCCGGTTATAGTCCGGGAACTTGCCTTCGATCAGCTTGGAGGTAAACGTGTAAGCACCGACCGTGGCTCGCAGATGGTTGTCACCAATCACCAGGGTTACCGGCGATTCCACGTCGTCCAGCAACCGGGCAAGTTCCAACACACCCTTTCTCGGTACAATTACCTGGCGCGGTTCGGGGCAGCCGGTTTGCATATCGCAATGGGCCATGGCCAGGCGATGCCCATCAGTCGCCACCACCCGCACGTGACTGCTATCGACTTCAAGCAACAAGCCGTTCAGGTAATAACGCACATCCTGCTGAGCCATGGCGAAAGCGGTGGCGTCCAGCATTCGGCCAAGTTCTTTCTGCGGCAACTCAAGACGAAAACTCTCTGGCTCGTCTTCCACATTGGGAAAATGCTCGGCCGGCAAAGTCGACAGCGTAAAATGGGAATTGCCCGCGCGCACATGCAACCGATCACCTTCCAGTGCCAGATCAATGGGGGCTTCATCACCCAGTGCCCGACAGATATCCGACAGTTTGCGCGCCGGGACCGTAATCCGTCCTGGTTGATCCACATGCACAGGCGTTACCCGGCCCACCAACTCGACTTCCATATTGGTGCCGGTGAGAGTAAGGGTATTGTCTTCAGCCTCCAGCAACACGTTGGAGAGAACTGGCATGGTCTGTTTCTTTTCAACAACGCCAGCAATACTTTGCAGCGGAGTAATCAGGGATTCACGGCTGATGGTCAGTTTCATGGCACTCGGCTTCAATTGTCGGAAGTGAATGTTGATGGGTTAACACGCCCATCGATGATCAGGTGGTCAGCAATCTCATAAAATTCTGGTAGTCCTCCCGGATTCCGGGATCGGTCTCCTGGAGTTCTCTGATTTTTTTGCAGGCGTGCAACACCGTGGTGTGATCACGCCCGCCAAAGGCATCACCAATTTCAGGCAAACTGTGGTTAGTCAGTTCTTTCGACAACGACATGGCAACCTGCCGGGGGCGTGTCACCGTTCGTGTGCGTCGCTTGGACAATAGATCCGATACCTTGATCTTGTAATACTCCGCAACGGTACGCTGGATGTTGTCCATACTGACCTGCTTTTCGTGCAGGGCCAACAGATCTTTCAGACTCTCCCGGATGAAAGGAGGGGTAATCTCTGACCCGGTGAAGTGAGCATTCGCTATCACCAAACGCAGTGCACCCTCTAACTCTCTCACATTTGACCGGATTTTCTGAGCGATAAAAAACGCGGCTTCACTGCTCAGTTTTACATTCGCCTGATCGGCCTTTTTCATCAGGATCGCTACCCGGGTTTCCAGCTCTGGCGGTTCTACCATCACCGTCAGCCCCCATCCAAACCGGGATTTCAAACGTTCTTCCATGTCGACGATTTCTTTCGGAAACCGGTCGCAGGTCACGATTACCTGCTGACCACCTTCAAGCAACGCATTAAAGGTATGGAAGAACTCCTCCTGGGAACGTTCTTTCCGGGCGAAAAACTGAATATCGTCAATCAGCAGCGCATCGACCGATCGATAGTACCGCTTGAATTCATTGATGGCGTTCAACTGCAACGCTTTCACCATATCCGCGACAAAACGTTCCGAACGCAAATAAGCCACTTTGGCCTTAGGGTTCCGGCGGACAATGTCATTCCCGATGGCATGCATCAGGTGGGTCTTACCCAGACCGACACCACCATAAAGAAACAATGGGTTGTAGGCGCCACCCGGGTTTTCCGCCACCTGCATCGACGCCGCTCGCGCCAGCTGGTTCGACTTGCCCTCAACAAACGTATCAAAGGTAAAGGTTTCGTTCAGAAAGCTCTGATGCTTGATATCGCCCTCGACCTGCACCGACCGGCGCTGGCCGTTAAGCTTGTTGGAGGGACCATTGCTGTGACCGGCAACGGAACCGGAGACGGTTACCGCAACACTCTTTTCTTCTTCGGTAACGCTGTGCCCCGTCTCATCCGATGTCTCAGCAACAGATCTGCCCACGGGCTCGCTCTCCCGAGGCGCAGAGCCCACCTTCATATGCACCCTGGGAGCCTGACCGCCGTTCAGATCCTTAAGCACTTCTTCTATACGACGCAGGTATTTTTCGTTCACCCAGTCCATCACAAACCGGTTGGGTGCAAACAGCATCAACTGACCTTCACGGAGATCCGACTGAAGGGGTCTTAACCAGGTATTAAATTGTTGTGCAGGAAATTCATCCCTGAGTACTTCAAGACATTGATGCCACATACTGTTAGGCACGACCGCCCGCTCCCGAAACCTGACTTTTCTCACAACGAAAAACGTTTTCCCGCTGCTCAAGGTGACACAGGATTCTACTCCGACGAGGTCATCAGTAAAAGACCGAAAAGCGAAGTAGTGAACAGGCTGTGGAAACATTTCCTATTAACTTTCAATCTGTTCCAGACATATCTACAGGCTTGTGTACAGAAAACACCTGAAAAATAGTTACCCACAGCGCTTTGTGCACAAACCACCCCCAACCCTGTGTGAAACCGGTTGACCCAACCATGAATAACTCCAAAACATCAGCCACCGGCAAGTTGTTCACAATTCAACACCCTTTCGTCCACAGGCCACAGGACCACCTGTCAAAGGGTTTGTCATTGCTCCAAAATATTGATTCTTATGACTAATTATCCATTATCCACAGAAAAACGCCTGCCTAATAACAGTAATATATAATCTTTAAGAGAACTTAAAAAAAAGAACTACTGAATCTATTAGTCACCATGGTGGTTACTACCCATAACGAAAACTTCGTTCTTCCCATGTACAGACATTGAAATTGCAAGCAGATCTGACTAGAATGCCGCTCCTGTTTTGGCTGTCTATTTTCCAGCCAGTTATCAATGTCCATAGACGATTTGTGAGACCTTCACCATGAAAAGAACATTTCAACCAAGCGTCCTGAAGCGCAAGCGTGTTCACGGCTTCCGTGCCCGTATGGCTACTGCGAACGGCCGTAAGGTTATTTCCCGTCGTCGTGCCAAAGGCCGCGCACGTCTGTCTGCGTAACCTGATGTTTGCCTCATGAAGGCTTTGACGTTTCCAAAGTCTCACAGATTGCTGCGGCCTTCGGACTACAGCAAAGTCTTCGATGATGTGCAGCTGAAAGTTCCGCACAGGAATTTTCTGATCCTGGCCGCACCAAACAATCTTGGTCACGCCAGGGTCGGACTGATATTTTCCAAAAAGAATCTCAAACTGGCGGTCCAGCGCAACCGGATCAAGCGCCAGATCAGAGAGACTTTCAGAGTTCAGAAGGATCTGCCCGGCCTCGACATCATTGTTCTTGGCAGACAGGGATTGGCTCAACTGGATAACGCGTCAGTAAAATCGTCGCTCAACGATCTTTGGCGTCGTGTCAGAAAGAAGTACCATCAATCCTCAGCCGATCAAACGGTTGTGAATTCTAAAGGTACGAGTTAATGCGACAGATTCTGTTACTGCCTATCCGGTTTTATCAGTACGCCATCAGTCCGATGATGGCCAGCCATTGCCGTCATTTCCCTACGTGCTCCCAGTATGCGGTTGAAGCAATTCAACACCACGGAGCCGCTAAGGGTTCTTACCTCGCTACTCGCCGGCTGTTAAGGTGTCATCCCTGGGCCGAAGGCGGTTACGATCCGGTGCCAGGTACAGACGCCCAATACTCTCCGACCAACACTCGAACCAGACACTAACGTTTATGGATATTCAACGCATCGTTTTGTTTGCCGGCCTGGCTATCGTCAGTTATCTGATGGTTCTTGCCTGGAATGAGGACTACAACCAGCCACAAACCGCCCAGGTTTCCCAAGTCGAAACCTCTGGCGCCAATGGCTCTGTTGATGACATGGTTTTGCCTGAAAGCACCTCCAGCACAACAGCATCCGATGACGAATTTGTTGCTCCGGATACCGGTGAACTGAGGTCTGCCTCCACCGATGGCCAAGCAAGCATCACTGACCAGTTCATTACGGTCAGAACGGATGTTCTTGAACTGAAAATCGATCGAGTCGGTGGCAACGTCATTGAGAGTTCATTGCTTCAATACGACGAAACACTGGACAGTAATCAGCCGCTGAAGCTTCTGAACAACACTCAGAATCGCACTTATCTGCTTGAAAGCGGTTTGATTGGCCGCAACGGTCCAGACAGCCGAAGCGCCGGTCAGGCACCGGTATATCAGGCCGAAGCTTCAGAGTTTGAACTGACCGAAGGCCAGGACGAACTCACCGTTGATCTGAAACTGACTACAGATCAAGGCGTTATCATAACCAAGCGTTACCGTCTGGGTCGGGACAGCTATCAACTTGATGTTCGTTACCTGATTGAAAACCAGTCCGAGTCTGACTGGCAGGGTAACTTTACTGGCAAGATCGTACGTGACGAAGCCCCAGATCCTACGTCTCAGGCCTCTATGGGTATTCGGGCCTACCTGGGCATGGTGGTCAGCACCCCAGACGATCCCTATGAAAAATACGATTTTGACGATCTGACCAAGCAGAGAATCAATCAGTCCGTCACCAACGGATGGATGGCTTTCCTTCAGCACTACTTTCTGACCGCCTGGGTTCCAGACAGCGAGCAAACCGCTCAATTTCAGTCAACTCGCCGGGATCAGTTGCATGTGATGGGCTTTGTCTATCCAGCAACCGCAGTCGCAGCCGGTGAAACCGTTGAAGTGGGCGCCACAGCTTACGTCGGCCCCAAGATTATTGAGCGTCTGGAAGCACTGGCACCCAACCTGGACCGCACCGTCGATTTTGGTTGGTTGTTCTTCATCTCGCTGCCATTGTTCTTCATTCTGGAATGGTTCTTCGGGCTGGTGGGTAACTGGGGTGTTGCCATCATCCTTCTGACAATCCTGGTCAAAGCGGTGTTTTTCCACCTGTCCGCAACCAGTTATCGCTCGATGGCCAGAATGCGGGCAGTTGCGCCACAGCTGACTCGTCTGAAAGAACTCCATGGCGATGATCGCCAGCGGATGTCTCAGGAAATGATGGCTCTGTACAAGCGGGAGAAGATCAACCCGTTGGGTGGTTGTTTGCCGATTCTGGTGCAAATGCCCGTGTTCATTGCCCTGTACTGGGTACTGTTTGAAAGTGTGCAGTTGCGTCATGCACCGTTTGCGCTCTGGATTCAGGATTTGTCGCAGATGGATCCGTACTTCATCCTGCCGATCCTGATGGGCATCAGTATGTTCATCCAGATGAGCCTGAACCCGACACCGCCGGACCCCATGCAGGCCAAGATCATGAAGTTGATGCCGCCGGTGTTTACCATTTTCTTCCTGTGGTTCCCGTCCGGTCTGGTACTGTACTGGCTGGTGAACAACATTCTTTCGATCTCACAGCAGTGGTACATTACTCGCAAGATCGAAGCGGAAACCGCAGGCAAGAAGTACTGATAAACCGGTAGTTCTGACCTGACAAAGGCTCCACTGTGGAGCCTTTGTCATTTCTACCCAGGATAAAACAGCATGCAGCCAACCTCAGACACCATCGCCGCGATAGCCACCGCACCGGGCCAGGCTGGCGTGGGGATTGTCCGGGTATCCGGTCCCAAAGCCGCTGACATTGCCCGCACCATGTTGGGCTTTGAGCCAACACCTCGCTATGCCCATTACGGCCCGTTCAAAGATGCAAGCGGAGATCTGATTGATGAGGGTATCGGTCTGTTTTTCCCCAATCCGCATTCATTCACTGGCGAAGATGTATTTGAGCTCCAAGGCCATGGCGGTACCGTCATTCTCGACATACTGTTACGGGCCGTGTGCAGCCAGGGAGCCCGGCTGGCCCGACCGGGGGAGTTCTCTGAACGCGCCTTCCTGAATGACAAACTCGACCTGGCTCAGGCTGAGGCCATCGCCGACCTGATTGAGAGCAGTTCTGAACAGGCCGCACGCTGTGCCGTGCGTTCCATGCAGGGGGTATTCTCCCGGCGGATCGATGAACTGGTAGAGTCCGTCACCCATTTGCGCATCTATGTGGAAGCCGCGATCGATTTTCCGGAAGAAGAAATCGATTTTCTGGCCGACGGCAAAGTGGCCTCCGATCTGGCGTTGTTGTTACAGCAAGTGGAACAGATTCTCTCAGAGGCCCAGCAGGGCACCATTCTGAGAGACGGTATGAAAGTGGTGATTGCCGGCAGACCAAACGCCGGTAAGTCCAGCCTGCTTAATGCGCTGGCTGGACGGGAAGCGGCCATTGTCACGGCAATAGAGGGCACCACCCGTGATGTCTTGCGGGAACATATCCATATTGATGGCATGCCATTGCATGTTATTGATACCGCCGGTTTGCGCGACAGCCCGGACGAAGTGGAGCGGATCGGAATTGCCCGGGCCTGGGAAGAAATACGGCAGGCGGACCGCATCCTGTTGATGGTCGATGCCACCACTACCGACAAAACCGAACCCCACGAAATCTGGCCGGATTTCATTGATCAGCTACCTGCCAATGCACCGGTAACCGTTATTCGAAACAAAGTGGATCTGTCTGCAGAGCCAGTCGGTATCAGCGCCGCATCAGCTCAGACGGCACCGGTTGTTCGTCTCGCCGCAAAAGCGTCCGAAGGTCTGGATGTGCTTCGTAATCACCTGAAAGAGTGCATAGGCTTTGCCAGCACCACTGAGGGCGGCTTTTTGGCACGACGGCGGCATCTGGATGCCCTGGAACGCGCCCGGGATTCGCTGGTTCAAGGACAAGGTCAGCTTGAAGGATATGGTGCTGGCGAGCTTCTGGCCGAAGATTTGCGCGCGGCTCAGGATGCCCTGGGCGAGATAACCGGCTATCTCACCCCCGATGAGCTATTGGGTAAGATTTTCAGCAGTTTCTGCATCGGCAAATAGATAAGCCGAAGATTGTTCCACTTTACGGAACACATCGTGCAGGTTAAATGCATTTAATTATTAAACGATAACGAATATCATTCGCTCCTAAATTTCAGATCCTGAATTTCAAGGAGCGACTCATGGTTTTCAAGCCCTCGGTTCTGGCGACGTCAATCGCCGTGATTTCAACCGGATTCCCCCTTTCTGCGGTAGCCCAACCGGTTCAGCTCGATGAACTGGTGGTCTCTGCTGCCGGTTTTGAGCAGAAGGTAACCGATGCTCCGGCCAGCATCAGCGTCATTAATCAGCAGAATTTGCAGCAAAGCCAGTTTTCCAATCTGGCCGAAGCGCTGGAGACGGTTGAGGGGGTGGATGTCCGGCAAAGTACCGGCAAAACCGGTGGTTTGAACATCAGTATCCGTGGTCTACCCAGTGAGTACACTCTGATCCTCATCGATGGTCGTCGCCAGAATCCGCCGGGTAACGTCACTCCCAACGGATTCGGTGATACTTCCACCAGTTTTATCCCGCCGCTGTCTTCGATAGAACGAATCGAGGTGATTCGCGGTCCCATGTCTACCCTGTACGGCTCCGATGCGATCGGTGGTGTTGTGAATATCATCACCAAGAAGGTTTCAGACGAGTGGATCGGTTCGGTCTCTGTTGAACATACCTTTCAGGAACACCGGGAGTATGGCGATAACGGCAAAGCCAGCTTCTATACCAGCGGCCCTCTGATTGATAACAAACTCGGGCTGGCGGTGCGCGGTAGCGTGTTTGACCGGTCCGCAGCCGACCTCAACTTTGACGATGGCAGCGAAGCGCCCAAGCGCGGTGTTGCGCCGGTTGACGGGCGTAACCACAACATCGGCGCACGACTGACGCTGGTGCCGGTCCAAGGCCATGAATTCTATCTGGATGCTGAGCGGGGCCGCCAGGTGTACAACAACGACAGCTGCCAGTTGGGAACTCTGGACGGGCAGAATCGGGCCTGTAATGCGGATACCTCGACGGCTAATGGCTATCTGGACGAGCTGCGATTCAATCGCGATCAGGTTGCTCTGGGCCATGCCAGTCAGCTTGGCTTTGGTACCTGGAGCAATGACCTGACTTATAACGTCACCGAAACCAAGGGCCGGACTATTCCGGGCACTATCGGTGCACCCTATGATGCGCCATACCAGAACCTGGTGGGGGGGCAGAATCGAAAGCTCGAGTCGGAAGATACGGTATTCGATACCCGGTTGGTCGCACCGGCGACCGACAACCATATTGTTACCCTGGGCGCCCAGTACCGGGATACCCGCCTGGAGGACAGCCTTTCCAACACCACTTTTAAACAGGATTCATGGGCGGTGTTTGCGGAAGACGAGTGGTACCTGATGGACGATCTAGCCCTGACCCTTGGTGGTCGTTATGAAGATCATGATGCGTTTTCCGGCCACTTTACCCCACGAGCCTACCTGGTGTGGAACACCAATCCTAACTGGACTCTGAAAGGCGGTGTCAGCCAGGGTTATAAAACGCCGGACATCAATGACCTGCACAATGGCATCAATGGGGTGACCAGCCAGGGCGAGGAATTGACCATTGGTACGCCGGATCTGGAACCCGAGAAAAGCACCAACTACGAAGTTGGCGCCTATTTCGATAACCTGGACGGCTTCAAAGCCAACGCCACGGTGTTCTTTACCCAGTTCAAAGACAAGATCGACAGCGGCAATCCGGTGACCATCAGTGGTGATCCGATGATTCCGGACGGCACTTACGATCAGTTGGCCAACATCGGCAAAGCTGAAACGCGGGGGCTGGAGTTGGCATCCAGTTGGCGCTTTGCACCGGACTGGAGCGTTCGGGGCAACTACACCTATACCGATACCGAGCAGAAGAGCGGCGATAACAAAGGTGCGCCATTGACCAATACCCCTGAGCACGTGGTGCATGCCCGCCTGAACTGGCAGGCAACCTCACAACTGGATCTGTGGCTGTCCGGGGAATACCGTGGCGAGCGCACCCGTTACCTCAAAAACCGGGATAACTTCAGTGCAGAAGAAACCGCTGTGTTCGACCAGGTGGGTGATCTGAGTGCCTATGCGCTCTTTCACCTGGGTGGGGCCTATCAGGCCACGGACACGGTCAAGCTGACGGCGACCATTTACAACCTGTTCGACAAGGAGTTCCTGTCTGGCAGCGACTACTCCTATGTTGATAACAACGGCAATCAGGTGGACGCCTGGGCGTCTGACTACACATACATTTTCCGGGGCATGGCCAGCGGCGGCACCGTTGAGGAGGGCCGGCGCCTGTGGCTCTCCGCCACCGTCGATTTCTGAGTTATCCACAAGAACAGGCCGCCGTGACCGTCGGTGGCCTGTTGGTTTTCATTACGAAAACAAACAGTTTAGTTGTAAAACACCGTTAAAGCCTCGGGTAAACTCCGCTTACGTCTATTGGGGTCGTCGTCACGGCGGCTTAACGCTATTGGTGTTAAAGGAGATAACCTGTGCGTAAGCTGGTTTGCCTTACTGCTGTTATTTTTGCGCTTGTCGGTGTGTCACTGCCGGTGTCTGCATCTGAACGAATCTACGTCTATACCGAGAATTTCCCGCCCTACAACATGAGTGCCACTGGCCGCGCGTTTGAGCACAATGGTGACGATATCGATGGCCTTTGTACCGAAATGGTCAAAGGTATCCTGGATGCCTCCGGCCTGGATTACGTGATCAAGCTCCGTAATTGGGATTTCGGTTACAACCGGGCCCTGAACAAGAAGAACCACGGTATTTTCTGCACCACTTACACAGACAACCGGGCCTCCCAGTTCAAATGGATCGGGCCGTTGACCAAAAACCTGTGGACCATTTTTGCACCCCCGGGCACCGATCTTCAGATTGAAAAACTCGAAGACACCCGAGGTATGTTGTATGCCGGCTATCGCGGCGATGTCATGACCGAGTATCTGCTTGAACGGGGATACAAAGTGTCCGCCATGGACAGTGATGACCTGAACCCCAAGCGACTGGAACTGGGCCAGGTTGATCTGTGGATTGCGGATCGACTCGCCGGGCCGTACTTTGCCTCTCTGCAGGACGTTGAGGGCCTCGAGCCGGTGTTCTCCTTTAACGACACCGAGCTGTACCTGGCGATGAATCTGGACACCTCCGAAGAAGTAATGCGCAAGCTCCGACAGGGTCTGGAGGCGATCAAAAATAACGGGATGTACGAGGCGATCGAGACCAAGTACGGTCTGTAATTCCGTTGTTGCAGAGTAAAAAAATCCCGGGGTTACCCCGGATGAAAATTACCGGGGCTTACCCGGTAAAGGCCATATTGTCAGGTTCTACCTGCATTAGATGACGGGTCGGGCTGAGCATGCTGGTGGCGTGGGCCTGGGCCCGGGGTAACAGGCGCTCGTAATAGAATTCAGCGGTTGCCTGTTTGGTCTGGTAAAAGGCTTCGGATTCGTCACCGCCGTGTGCCAGCTTGTCCTGGGCAACGGCCGCCTGGCGCAGCCACATATACGCCATGGAGATGTAGCCGCTGTACATCAGGAAGTCGTGGGCAGCGGCGCTGACCACGTCCCGGTCTTTGCGCGCGGCGAGCATGACCCGGACCGTCAACAGGTTCCACTGTGCGGTCAGTTTCAGAAGCTCGATGGCCATCGGCCGAAGCGGTTTGGTGGTCAGGTGTTTGCGGGCAAAGTTGGCGATCTTCAGGGTGAATTCCCGCACCGCCCCGCCCTGAGTCATCAACAAGACTTTCCGGCCAAGCAGATCCAGTGCCTGAATACCGGTGGTGCCCTCGTAGAGCGTCGCGATCCGGGTGTCCCGGACAATCTGTTCCATGCCATGTTCACGGATGTAACCGTGGCCGCCAAACACCTGCACCCCCAGGTTTGCGGCTTCATTACCCAGCTCGGTCAGGAAGCCTTTGAGTACCGGCGTCAGGAAACCAAGCTTGTCATCGTACTTTTCGGCTTTCTTTTCATCACCTTCGGCATAGGCTTCTACCATGTGATCGGCCAGCTTGGCTGCGTAATAGAGCATGGCCCGGCCACCCTCGGCGAAGGCCTTTTGGGTCAGTAGCATCCGGCGCACATCGGCATGGTGAATCAGGCTGTCTGCTACCTGTTCCGGATCTTTCTTGCCCGACAACGCCCGCATCGACCGACGTTCTTTGGCGTAAGCCAGGGCCCACTGGTACGACAGCTCAGCCGGACCTACGCCCTGGATCGCTGTGCCGATCCGAGCGGTGTTCATAAACGTGAACATGCACTCCAGGCCTTCGTTCTCCGGGCCAATCAGGTAACCGGTGGCTGCGTCAAAGTTCATCACGCAGGTGGCCGAGGCTTTGATGCCCATTTTCTTTCCAGGGCGCCGCAGTTTACCGCGTTACGCTCTCCCACAGCGCCATCGTCAGTGGGCAGGAACTTGGGCACAATGAACAGGCTGATGCCTCTGGTGCCTTTCGGGGCATCCGGCAACCGGGCCAGGACAACATGAACAATGTTCTCGGTCAGATCATGTTCACCGGAGGAAATGAAAATTTTGGTGCCGGTCAACCGATAGCTGCCATCCGCCTGGGGCTCGGCTTTAGTTTTCACCTGGCCAAGATCGGTACCACACTGAGGTTCGGTCAGGCACATGGTGCCGCCCCAACGGCCTTCGGTCAGGGGCACCAGATAGGTCTGTTTCTGATCTTCGGTGCCATGCAGGAAAATGGTGTTCATGGCACCGATAGACAGCCCGGGATACATGGAGAAGGACCAGTTAGCGGTGCCCATCATTTCCTGCTTGAACAGGCCCATGGATGCTGGCAAGCCCTGACCGCCGTATTCTTCTGGTGCTGAAAGCCCCTGCCAGCCGCCCATCACATACTGGTTATAGGCGTCTTTGTAGCCTTTGGGCGTGATCACGTCGCCATTTTCAAGGCGACAGCCCTCTTCATCGCCACTCTGGTACAGGGGGCTCAATACTTCTTCGCTGAACCGGCCGCATTCGGTCAGAATGGCGTCCACAATATCCGGCGTCGCATTCTCGCCGGAAGCGAGGGTCTGGTAGTGGCCCGGATAATCAAACACATCGTTGATCAGAAATTTCATGTCGCGCAGGGGCGCTTTATACACAGGCATGGCCAGTCCTCATATACGGTTAGCTGATCTGATCAGGCATGAAAGCCTCAGTGACAGCAGTTTTACGGCATTCTTTGCTGGCTGCCATTGACGGAAAGCGCTTGAGGGTGTGTCAGAATAGACAATTGGCCGAAATGACGTATTCAGAATATTTCTGATCGGATCCGGAATCGGGCCCGTAAGTGTTTGCGGTGTTACGCCATATCTCAGGCCAGCAAGTGGAGTGTAAAAGTCATGCAAAGCAGGGTGATCCCGAGTCGGACCAGTGTTTTCTCACGGAGCAGTCTTATACTGTTGATGGCACTGGCTATCGTCGGCTGTGCTGGCCCATCGCTGGATGATTATCGGGATGCTGGCCCGGAGCTGGTGCCTGAGGAGTTTTTCAGGGCGAACTTTCTGCCCGCGGCGTGGTCAAGAATTTCTCTGGCCAGGTGATTCGCACCTTTGATGCGGACATTGTTGCCAGCTGGGACGACGACGGCGTGGGTACTCTTGATGAGGTCTTCCGGTTTGATGACGGTGAAGTTCAGACCCGGGTCTGGACACTGACGCCCGCGGGTGACAGCTATCACGCGACGGCGGGCGACGTGGTCGAGCCGGGCAGCATGCAATGGCAGGGTAATGCCATTCATATGAATTATGTCCTCCGGGTGTCATACGGTGATGGCACCATCGATGTCCGAATGGATGACTGGATGTACCTGATTACCCCAGACACGCTGATCAATCAGACCACCATGAGCAAATGGGGTATAGAGGTCGGTGAAGTAGTGCTGGTTATTCAAAAACTTGAGCACGGGCACGGCTCCTAAATCTGACAACAAACAGGCAAATGAATTCCATGTGGAAACAATGGGTGATCGCAATTGTTCTGGTCGTCGCCGTTGCGGCTGGCGCTGCTATATACACCGGCTTGGAGCAAGACGCAGAGGACCAGGGCGGTGGTGAGGCTCAGGCGAGTGGCGTCAATGTCATCACACCGGAGCGGCAGCAGGTTCGGGACGATGTGGGCGCGGTTGCCAGCCTGCAAGCGCTCAATGCGGTGGAACTGACAACAGAAGTCAGTGGCCGTGTTATCGAAATCAATCTTGCTCCGGGTGCACAGGTGCCGCAGGGCGCCGTTCTGTTGCGCCTGGACGACCGCCAGGCCCGTGCCGACCTGGCTGTGATCGAAGCCCAGTTGTCTGATGCCCGTCGGCAGTTTGAGCGGGCCCAGCGCCTGCGCGCGAACAACAGTGTCTCCCAGTCTCAGGTAGATGAGTTGAGAACCTCCGTCGATGTTGCCATGGCACAGCGCCAGGCGGCTCAGGTTCGTTTGGAGAACCACCGGATTGAAGCACCGTTTGCCGGCGTGGTCGGATTGTCTGATGTCAGCATCGGCGCCTACCTGCAGGCCGGCACTACGATTACCACCCTGGATACCAGCGACCGGATGGAGCTGAGTTTTGCCGTGCCCGAACGGTTTATTGGCCAGGTGCGCGTGGGCCAGATGGTGCGGGCTACCTCACCGGCTTTTCCGGGTGAAAGTTTTGAAGGCGAGTTGATCGAACTCGGCAGTCGTATCAACGAGCTGAGCCGCACGTTGACGGTACGGGCGCTAATCGATAACGCGGAAGGCCGGTTGCGGCCAGGTCAGTTTATGTCGGCGTCGCTGACCTTGCGGGAGCGCGAGGGTCTGGTAGTTCCGGAGCAGGCAGTGATGCTGCGTGGCGACCAGAAATACGTGTTTGTAGCCGATGACGGTGTCGCCCGGCGGGTGTCTGTTCAGACCGGCTCCCGTATGCCCGGTATGGTGGAAATCGTGGATGGGCTGAGCGAAGAAGACCAGGTGATTGTGACGGGTCAGGATCGTTTGAGTACCGGTGACCGAATCCGATTACTGGAGTCTGATCTGGCGATACCCGAGAACCGGTTTATCACCAGCCGGGAGTCCTGATCCATGATCCTGTCCGATGTTTCCATCAAGCGCCCGGTTTTTGCCACGGTACTCAGTCTGCTGATTGTGGTGTTTGGCATAACCGCGCTGCTTGGATTGCCGGTTCGTGAGTACCCGGACATCGACCCACCCGTAGTCTCGGTGTCGACCGATTACACGGGTGCGGCCGCAGAGGTGGTTGATACCCAGATTACCCAGATCATTGAAGGCGCCATCAGTGGCATCGAGGGTATTCGGTCTATTGAATCGTCTACCGAGCAGGGCGAATCCCGAACGTCTATCGAGTTCAATACATCCAGGGATATTGATATCGCCGCGAATGATGTCAGGGATGCGGTATCCCGCGTGCTGAATCAGTTACCGGACGAGGCCGATCCACCGGTGGTTCGGAAGGCCGACTCAGACGCACGACCGATGATGTGGGTAACCCTGATCAGCGATGTCTGGGACAGTGCAGAACTCAGCGATTTTGCGGATCGGGCGTTGGCCGATCGGTTATCGGTACTGGACGGTGTCGCGGATGTGCGAATCGGCGGTGAACGCCGTTACGCCATTCGGGTTTGGCTGGACAGGGAACGCCTGGCCGCACGCAATATCACGGTAGCCGAGGTAGAGCGTGCGCTCAGAGCCAATAACGTGGAGTTGCCGGCGGGCCAGGTAGAGTCATCTACGCGCAATTTTACCGTCAGGGCGGAAGGCCGTTTATCGACGGTTGAGGAATTCCGGAATCTGGTAGTCCGGCGGGATGGCAACGATCTGTTGCGACTGGGTGAAGTGGCCAACGTGCAGATGGGGGTGGAGTCTGATGTCAGCCGGTTGCGGGCTAACGGTAAGACCGCCATCGGCATGGGCATCATCCGGCAATCCAAGGCCAACACCGTAGCCGTGTCCGATGCCGTGCGTGCCGAGCTCGAACAGATTCGGGAAACGCTGCCGCCGGAAGTGTCGCTGGCAGAGAGCTATGACGAATCCATCTTTATCCGGGCCTCCATCAAGGAAGTGTTGATCACCCTGGCGATTGCGGTGTCGTTGGTTATCCTGGTGATCTTCATGTTCCTGCGTTCCTGGCGGGCGACGCTGATCCCGGCAGTGACCATTCCTGTAGCCGTCATTGGCGCCTTTATCGGGTTGGGTTTTCTCGGTTTTTCCATCAACGTACTGACGCTGCTGGCGATCATTCTGGCCATCGGGCTGGTGGTGGATGACGCCATCGTCATGCTCGAAAACATTCAACGCCGAATAGACGAAGGCGAACCACCCCTGTTGGCGGCCTATCGCGGTGCCAAACAGGTGGCCTTTGCGGTGATCGCCACCACGCTGACACTGGTGGCTGTGTTTATTCCGATTTCGTTCATGGGCGGCAACATTGGCCGGTTGTTTGCCGAGTTTGGCTTTACCCTGGCGGCAGCTGTGATCTTCTCAAGCCTGGTGGCACTCACCCTGGCTCCGATGCTGTGTTCCAAATGGCTCCGCCACAGTCCGGAAACAGAGGAAGGCCATCGTCTATGGGCCTTCAGCGAAAAGGTTCTCAATGGTTTGACCAACGGCTACAAAAAGTTGCTGGTGTTTTCCCTGAACCAACCCGGTTTATTGCTGGGCCTGGGCGTGGTCGGATTGATCATCGCAGTTGTGATTTTCCCCCGTCTGCCCCAGGAACTGGCACCGATTGAGGATCGCGGTGTGATTATCATGCCTACCAGCGCGCCTCGTGGGTCAACGGTTGAGTATACCGATCACTTTGTCCGGCAGGCCGAGGCAGAACTATTGCCTTACCTTGACGAGGGTGTTGCGGCACGTTTTCTTTCCATCGTCGGTTTCCGGGATGAGGAAGACAACGCCTTCATGATCATGGGGATGACCCACTGGGATCAACGCACAATCAAGCAGCAGCAGGTTACCAGCGAGATTCGCGAGAAAATCAGTGATATTTCCGGCGTCAGAATCAATGCGATAAACCCGCCAGGCCTTGGCCAGAGAGGGTTTAACCAGCCAGTGGAGTTTGTGGTCGCGGGTCCGGACTACGAATCGGTTCAGGCGTGGAGTGAAGAAATCGTAGAGCGGGCAAAAGAGAATCCGAATCTGTTCAATCTGGACACAGATTTCGAGCTGACACGGCCCGAATTACGCCTGGATATCGACCGGGATCGCGCCGCTGATCTGGACATCACGATCGAGGATGTCGGTCTTACCCTGCAAACCATGTTGGCCTCCCGCAACGTGACCACGTATCTGGATCGTGGTCGGGAATACGACGTCATTATCCAGGCCGACGACGCCGATCGGGCAACGCCCGGGGATCTGGAACAGATCTTCCTGCGCCCGAGAGCGGGAGGCGACCTGATTCCGATCAAAGCGCTGGTGTCGGTAGAAGAAATCGGTGCCAACCCTGATCTCAGGCGAATTGACCGATTGCCGGCCGTGGTGGTGAGCGCCTCACTGGCCGACGGCTACGACCTGGGGTCGGCGCTGACCTACCTGAACAACCTCGCTGTGGATAACTTGCCGCCGGAGGCCCGGGTCAGTTACAAAGGCCTGTCCCGGGAGTTCCAGGATTCCTCCGCGGCGATCTATCTGACCTTCGGGCTGGCGTTTGTGATTGTGTTCCTGGTGCTGGCAGCGCAGTTTGAGAGCTGGATTCATCCGCTGATCATCATGCTGTCGGTGCCCCTGGCCGTCACCGGGGCTTTGATCGCACTGGCGTGGTCGGGCATCAGTCTGAATATCTACAGTCAGATTGGCATCATCATGTTGCTGGGATTGATGGCGAAGAACGGGATCTTGATTGTGGAATTTGCCAACCAGCTGAGGGACAAGGGCTACGAAGTGCGGGAAGCCATTCTGGAAGGTGCCACGCTGCGTTTCCGGCCGGTATTGATGACCACCATCTCTACGGTGTTCGGTGCGGTGCCACTGGTGGTCGCCACCGGTGCGGGTGCTGAAAGCCGGGCGGCAATCGGCATGGTGATACTGGGCGGCCTGATCTTCGCAACCACGTTAACGCTGTTCATCATCCCGGTGCTCTACAACCTGCTTGCGCGCTTTGCCAAATCGTCAAACGCGGTGGAGCAAGAGCTGGATCGACTGGCTGCTGGCACCGCCGGGGGTTCAGGCCTGGCGAGCAGCCCGGCCAAGAAAGCCGACGACTTCTGAGTAAGGCGAATCAGCCGATGCAATCCGGCTGATTCGCTGTTTGTTATTGTCAGAGGATGGGCGGGAACAGCAATTGACCGTCCAGCACATCGTCCGGATGTATATCCACACAAAAGATGGTCTGGCCGTCGGCGCTCGACAGGCTGGTAGACAGGGTGACGGTTCTGCGGGCATCGGGCAGAGCTACATAAGGTCTGCAACTGTTGATTTTTTGGGGCCGTTCCAGCGCATTGCGGAAGTATTCCCGATGGCTCCAGCGGGCGCCTGATGAGTGATACAGCGGGTTGAAGTATTCGCCCGATAGCGGGCCGCGGTGAGCCACGCTCCCCTGTTGCACGCCTTCGCTGTTGAGCAGGAAGCACCGTTTCACGCCTTCTACTTCCAGTAGCGTCCGGCAGACTTTATCAAAGGATTCACCTCTGACCAGCTGATGGCAAGCCTCCATCATCTCGAAGCGCAGCAGTTTCAGGAAGGTTTCCTGACTCCGGTAACCCATCAGGCTGCTTTGCTCGGATTTCGAGATGATCTGTTTCAAAACGTTTTCTGCGGTGGCGGTACATTCCAGCGAGCTTTGTTTTGGTCGGGCAAACAGAAAGCCTTGAACCAGGTCGGCTTCGGTGTCCAGGGCGATACGTGCCTGAGCGTCATTTTCGATGCCCTCCAGCAGCACCAGACTGCCACTTTCCCGGATCATCCTGACCAGACTGTGCAACAGTAAACGGGCCCGTTGATGTTTCTCCGCATTTGCCAACAGGCTGCGATCTATCTTTACGATCAGAGGGTTGATGCGCCACAGGCGTTCGAAATTGGAATCGCCCATGCCAAAATCATCGATAGCAATCTGGAAACCGTAATCGCGGGCTTCCTGAACGAATTCAAGCAAGGTGTTGGTGTCTCGAGTGGCCGTTTCCACCAGCTCCAGCACGATGCGTTCCGGGTGCAGCCCCACTTGCCGACATTGGTCGGCCAACTGGCCCAGATAATCGGCATGATGGAACAGTGTGTCTGGGTTAATGTTGATAAACAGCCAGACCGGGCTGGTTTTCAGGCCGAAGTTATCCAGATGCAATTTCAGCAAATGCCGGTCAAGATCGGTGGTTACGCCCTGAATGGATGCCTGATGGAACAATTCGGTCGGCGGAATATTCTGGTTTCCGCGCTTTACCCGAACCAGCGCTTCGTAACCGACCAGCTTCTGATGGGTGGGGCTCAGGATAGGTTGATACACCGAATTGAAATCGTGGTGTTCTATAAAACAGGCAGACTTACCTGAGTTTTGTTGCCGATGCTCGGCAAGCCTCAGTACATTTTTCATGGTCAGGAACCCTATACTGCAGTTATGGAGCCGTCCTGGCCGATATCGTTAAAGGTGAAGACAACTGACCAAGCCAGTTTTGTGCCAACCTCCTGAGAGAGATTCAGAGGCCTGCGGTGGCCACAATTCTTTGACCGAGGGGGTTTCAGTGCTATCAGCGCACTGCACCAACAGGGCGCACAAAATGCCCCGGGAAGGGTAACTTGCACCATAACAAGGGTTTTTATGAGTAAACACAGCCAGTTCCGGTTACTGGGCCAGCGCAGGTTCTTACCGTTTTATCTGACGCAGTTCTCCGGTGCGTTCAACGACAACCTCTACAAGAATGCCCTGCTGCTGCTGATCACCTTCCAGGCCGGTGGTCTGATGGGGTTATCGGTGAATGTGGTGGTCAACATCGCCGCCTTTCTGTTTATCCTGCCGTTTTTTCTGTTTTCGGGCATCGCCGGCCAAATGGCGGACCGCTACGAGAAAGCCCGCATCATTCGCAACGTCAAAGCGGTAGAGATTGGCATCATGCTGGCGGCAGCGTTGGGCCTGTGGTTCGGCTGGTACGAGTGGTTGCTGGTGCTGTTATTTTTGATGGGAGTCCAGTCCACCTTTTTTGGTCCGGTAAAGTATTCCATTCTGCCCCGGGTGCTGGCCGACGACGAACTGGTAGGCGGCAACGGATTGGTGAGCATGGGCACCTTTGTGGCGATTCTGCTGGGTACCATCGCCGCCGGGCTGATTATGACCACCGAGCAGGCCGCAAGGATTACTGCGATAGCTGTGGTGGTGATGGCGGTGCTTGGCTACCTGGCCGCCCGGCAGGTTCCCAATACCCGGGATGAAACGCCGGAAGTGAAAGTGCATTTCCGACCGTTGCTGGAAACCTGGCGACTGATGGCCGTCGCGGCAGAGCGGCGCCAGGTACTTTGGGCCATTCTGGCTATTTCCTGGTTCTGGTTTCTCGGTGCCGCCTACCTGACGCAATTCCCCAACTTTGCCAAAACCTCGTTGGCCGGTGACGAAACGGTGGTTACCCTGCTGCTGGCCATGTTCATTGTCGGCATTGCCATTGGTTCGATGCTGTGTGAGCGCCTGACCAAACACCGGATTACCCTGTCGCCGGTACCCTGGGGGGCCCTTGGCCTGACCTTGTTGGGAATCGACCTGTTCTTTGCCGTGCCTGCAGACCCTGATCCTTCCACCTGGCTGAGCCTGATCATCCGAGCCTGTGTATATCCGGGTGCTGCTCGATCTGGTGGGCATCGGCATTTGTGGTGGGTTGTTTATCGTGCCTTTGTACGCCTTTATCCAGCACCAAACGCCAGATCACAAGCGGGCCCGAATCATTGCCGCCCTGAATGTCATCAATTCACTGTTTATGGTGTGCAGCGCACTGGTGGGTATCGTGGTGTTGGGTATTTTGGGCTCGGCATACCGGCCTTTTTTCTGATGTTATCGGTGGCGAATACCCTGGTGTGGGTGAGTGTGCTGGGGTTGCGCCGGCGGGCCGATAAATCTGTGGATAATTAGTGGGAAAACCTACGGATAAGCCGTGGGTTAATTCCATATATACAAATAAAAACAATAAGTTAATAGTTTATTTCGGGTGATAAAAAGTGATCATCTGTGTGGATAACTTTCTTGAAAACTTTTCTGAACAGGGTGTCACAACCGACTGAAATGCAAAAAGTTTCGGTTTTTCCTTAGTCACATCCGTTTTTTAACAGGGTTTTAGCTCGCCCGTTCCCTTTCGGTCTTTCCGTCGCGCCTAACTCTGGTTAAAATTTGCACATTCCGACTGTAATTTCCCGGGCGAGGCGTTATACTCGCCGCCCTGTTTTTATCCCCGATTTCCGAGGTGTAGTGTGGAGTTTCCGACCCGTTTCGATGTCATTGTTATTGGTGGTGGTCATGCCGGGACTGAAGCCGCGCTGGCGGCTGCACGCATGGGTTCACAAACCCTGCTGCTGACCCACAACATTGAAACTCTGGGGCAGATGTCCTGTAACCCCGCTATCGGGGGGATCGGCAAGAGCCACCTGGTGAAGGAAATCGATGCGTTGGGCGGCGCCATGGCCCGGGCCACCGATAAGGCCGGCATCCAGTTCCGTGTGTTGAACAGTCGTAAGGGCCCTGCTGTGCGAGCGACCCGCGCCCAGGCTGACCGGATTCTGTACAAGGCGGCAATTCGTCATACCCTGGAAAACCAGCCCAACCTGACCCTGTTTCAGCAAGCGGCGGATGATCTGATTGTGGAAAACGATCAGGTAGTGGGGGTGGTTACCCAGACCGGTATCCGTTTCAACGCCAAGACTGTCGTGCTGACCACGGGCACCTTTCTGGGCGGCGTTATCCACATTGGTATGCAGCACCATGCCGGCGGCCGTGCCGGTGATGCGCCCGCCAATGCCCTGGCCCAGCGCCTGCGGGAGCTGCCGTTCAATGTTGGCCGTCTGAAAACCGGCACACCACCGCGCATTGATGCCCGCACCGTGGATTTTTCTGCCATGCAGCAGCAATGGGGCGATGACCCGACTCCGGTCATGTCGTTTATCGGCAGCCGTGATGAGCATCCCGAGCAGATCTGTTGCTACGTCACCCGCACCACGGCAGAAACCCACGACATTATTCGCAGTGGCTTTGATCGTTCGCCGATGTTTGCCGGTAACATTGAAGGCGTGGGCCCGCGCTATTGCCCATCCATTGAAGACAAGGTCAATCGGTTTGCGGATAAGGATTCGCACCAGATCTTTGTCGAACCAGAAGGCCTGACCACCAACGAGTTGTACCCCAACGGCATTTCCACCAGCCTGCCGTTTGATATCCAGTTGAAGGCTGTGCAATCCATTCCTGGATTCGAGAATGCCCACATCCTGCGCCCGGGATACGCCATCGAATACGATTACCTGAACCCACAAGACCTGCGCCACACCCTGGAAACCAAGTTTATCCAGGGCCTCTACTTTGCCGGCCAGATCAACGGCACCACCGGTTACGAAGAAGCCGGCGCCCAGGGCCTGCTGGCGGGAATCAATGCCGCCTTGCGCGCTCAGGACAAAGACGAATGGTACCCGCGCCGGGACGAGGCCTATTTGGGCGTGTTGGTGGATGACCTGATTACCATGGGTACTCAGGAACCCTACCGGATGTTCACCAGCCGTGCCGAATACCGGTTGATCCTGCGCGAAGACAACGCCGACCTGCGCCTGACTGAAACCGGCCGTAAACTGGGCCTGGTGGATGATGAGCGCTGGCAGAAGTTCAGTACCAAGAGCGAAGCGATCACCAAAGAGCGCAGCCGACTCGAAGGCACCCGCATTCATCCGGGCACCGACGCCGGTGAGCGCGCCAACGGACACCTGAAGCAGCCAATGACCCGTGACCAGTCCCTGGCCGAGCTGCTGCGTCGCCCGGAGATCGCCTACCAGCACATCGCCGAGATCAGTGCCCAGCACGCGGACGATCCCAACGTCGCCGAGCAGGTAGAAATCGAGATCAAATACGAAGGCTACATTTCCCGCCAGTCCGACGAGATTGAGCGCTTGCGCAGGAATGAGAATACCTGCCTGCCGGTCGATCTCGATTACGAAGTGATCGGCGGTCTGTCCAATGAAATCAAGCAGAAACTGCAGGCGGTGCGCCCGGAAACCGTGGCCCAGGCCTCCCGCATTCAGGGTGTGACTCCGGCCGCAGTCAGTCAGATTCTGGTCCACCTGAAAAAACGGGATCTGATCCGTAAACAAAGCGCCTGATATGACTTATCCACAGTGGCCGAGTCAGCTCCGTGACGGACTGGCCGGGATGAATCTCTCTCTGAGCGAAAGTCAGCAGCAACAGTTGCTGGCTTTTCTGGCATTGCTCAATAAATGGAACAAGGCCTACAACCTGACGGCCGTGCGCGACGAGCAGGTGATGGTCTCGCGACAATTACTGGACAGCTTGAGCATCCTGCCGTGGGTTACCACCGGGCACTTGTTGGATGTCGGGGCGGGAGGCGGTCTGCCAGGCATCCCACTGGCCATTGTCTGTCCTGACAAACGTTTCACTCTGCTCGACAGCAACGGCAAGAAAACCCGGTTCCTGAACCAGTGTGTGCTGGAGCTTGGTTTGAGTAATGTCGAGGTGATTCATGGCCGGGCCGAAGACTGCCAGCCAGATCAGCCCTTCACCCAGATCAGCAGTCGGGCCTTTACCGCACTGGCTAACCTGGTGACCTGGTGTGACCAGCTGCTGGCAACTGATGGCCAGTTCCTTGCCATGAAAGGTCAGTATCCGGATGATGAAGCAGCTGCCCTTCCGGCTGGCTGGCAGGTAGAATCCAGTCATGCCCTGAAGGTACCCGGTGCTGACGGCGAACGGCACTTGCTGATCGTCACCCGGGGCGAACAATCCCGGTAACCCGCAACAGCAGGAGGCAAAGCATGGCGCGCGTGATTGCAGTGACCAATCAGAAAGGCGGTGTAGGCAAAACCACCACCTGCGTCAATCTTGCGGCGTCTCTGGCGGCGACCAAGCGCCGGGTGCTGTTGGTCGACATGGATCCCCAGGGCAACGCCACCATGGGCAGCGGTGTTGATAAAAACTCCCTGCAGTTGTCCGGCTACGATGTGCTGACCAAACGGGCCACGCCGGCTGAGGTAATCGTCCGTGCGGAGGCGTCCGGCTTTGATATCCTGCCCGCCAACGGCGACCTGACCGCGGCCGAAGTCGAGCTGATGAACGAGATTGGTCGCGAACACCGGCTGCGGCTAACCCTGAATGGGGTTCGCGAGAACTACGACTACATCCTGATTGATTGCCCGCCGTCACTGAACCTTCTGACCGTCAATGCCCTTTCTGCGGCGGATTCCGTGCTCATTCCGATGCAGTGTGAGTATTACGCTCTGGAAGGTCTGGCGGCACTGATGAACACGGTTGAGCAGATTCAGGAGACGGTGAACCCGAACCTGGAAGTCGAGGGCATCCTGCGCACCATGTACGACCCGCGCAACAGTCTGACTCTCGATGTGTCCAGTCAGCTCAGCGAGTTTTTTGGCGACAAGGTCTATCGTGCTGTGATTCCTCGCAATGTGCGTCTGGCGGAAGCCCCCAGTTATGGCATGCCGGCGCTGGCTTATGATCGTGCCTCCAAAGGCGCGGTGGCATACCTGGCGCTGGCCGGGGAAATGGTCCGCCGGCACGGATCAAAAAAGACATCCGCCGCCCTGGCGGTGTAACATGACCCGCTCTCAGGCAACCATGCAGCAACCAATTCAACGGGAAGAATGACAAATACCATGGCGGCGAAGAAACGAGGCTTGGGCGAACGCGGTCTGGGGGCTCTGCTACAGGGTTCCAAGGTGAACCTGAATCAGGAAGCCACCGACCACGATCGTGAAATGCGAGACATTCCCGTTGATCTGATCCAGCGTGGCCGTTATCAGCCGCGCCGGGACATGGATCCAACGGCCCTGCAGGAACTGGCCGATTCCATTCGTCAGCAAGGCGTCATGCAACCCGTCGTGGTGAGACCGATAGCCGAGGGTCGCTACGAGTTGATCGCTGGCGAACGCCGCTGGCGCGCCACCCAACTGGCCGAGCTCGACAGTATTCCGGCCATTATCCGGAACGTGCCGGACGAAGCCGCCATCGCCATGGCGTTGATTGAGAACATTCAGCGCGAAAACCTCAATCCCATTGAAGAAGCCTTCGCCCTGCAGCGCTTGCAGGAAGAATTTGGCCTCACCCAGGCCCAGGTGGCGGAAGCGGTCGGCAAATCACGCACCACCATCACCAACCTGCTGCGTCTGATTGGCTTGAGCGAAGACGTGCGTACCATGCTCGAACACGGTGATCTGGAAATGGGCCATGGCCGCGCCATGCTGACCCTGCCGCCGGAACAACAGATGCAGGTGGCCCGTCAGGTGGTGGCTAAATCACTCTCTGTTCGTCAGACCGAAGCGCTGGTGCGCAAAATCCAGCAGGAAAAGCCCGCCGATGAAGACTCTGGCAACAAGGCCCTGGACCCGAATATTCGAAGCCTTCAGGACGACCTTTCGGAGCGCCTGGGTGCCAGGGTCGCGATCAATCACGGCAAACGCGGCAAGGGCAAAGTGGTTATCGAGTACAGCTCGCTGGATGAGCTGGATGGTATTCTGGGCCATATCCGCTAGATCTTGAGTGTTTCCGGAAAAATCATCCAAAAGTCGCGCATTTTGCACCAAACACCACATGTGGTTGCCAAACAGGTTGCAAAACACAACTTGTGTGAAATGCGACGAATGAACTGCTTGAACTGTTTAAAAAATCAACAATTTTTCGAGCGAGTTGTGTTGAACAGCTATCGGTTAACACATATAATTCCGCGCGCTTGGAATGACAGCAGGTGACATGACTCGTTCAACAAAAGCCATCATGCGTTTACCACTCTTGAAGTGGCTGGTTATCGAGATGGCGGTAGTGATCACCCTCAGTCTGTTGTGGATGTTTGAAAGTCGTTTGGCAGGGTATTCCGCGTTCATCGGCGGTCTTATTTTTGTCATACCAAACGCGTATTTTGCTCACCGGATGTACCGGTACCAGGGCGCTCGGCAGGCGCCTGTCATGGTGGGCAACATGTTCAGGGCAGAAGGCATAAAGCTAGCCCTTACCGCAGTCGGTTTTGCGGCAGTTTTCATCTTGATGGAGCCAGTACACGTACCGGCTCTGTTATTCACTTTTGCTGTAATGGTTGTTCTGGGCGGTGCTTTGCGCTTCCTGATTCAGCCTCAAAGACAGCTATAGACTGGACGTGAGAGCAGTATGGCAGCTGATACCCCAGTAGAATATATTCAACACCACCTTCAAAACCTCACTTACGGCAAACTCCCTGCCGGTTATGAGAGGGTTGATCCGTACACCAACGATGTCACCGTGATGCAGGAAGCTGGCTGGACGTTTGCGCGTACCTCAGCCGAAGCGACCGACATGGGCTTCATGGCGTTTCACGTGGATACCCTGGGCTGGTCCATCTTTATGGGCATCCTGTTTTTGACCATTTTCCGTCTGGTGGCGAGAAAGGCGACCAGCGGCGTGCCTGGAGGCATGCAGAATATGGTCGAAATGACGGTTGAATTCGTTCAGACCATCGTGCGCGATGGCTTCCACGGTAGAAATCCGGTGATTGCACCGCTGGCGCTGACCATGTTCGTCTGGATCTTCCTGATGAACAGCCTGAAGCTGATCCCGGTCGACTTTATTCCTCAGATTGCACACGCGTTGGGTCTCGGGTACTTCAAGATTGTACCGACCACCGATCCCAACGGTACCTTCGGTATCTCTATTGGTGTTTTCATTCTGATCATTTTCTACAGCATCAAGGTGAAAGGCCTGGGCGGGTTCGGTAAAGAGCTGTCGTTCACACCGTTTAACCATTGGGCCCTGATTCCCTTCAACCTGGTGCTGGAGATCATTGGCCTGCTGACCAAGCCGCTGAGTCTTGCACTGCGTCTGTTTGGCAACATGTACGCCGGTGAGGTAGTGTTCATCCTGATCGCGATTCTGCCATTCTGGGTGCAGTGGACTCTGAACGTGCCATGGGCGATTTTCCATATTCTGGTCATTACCCTGCAGGCCTTTATCTTTACAACCCTGGCCGTGGTCTATCTGAGCCAGGCGCACGAAGACCATTAACGAACACAATAGAAGTTTCAGAAAACCTGGATTGTGAAATCCAAAATCAACCTTTAATAAACTGAAAGCTAAGGAGTTTTAAATGGAAATCGTATACATCGCAGCTGCTATCATCCTGGGTTCTGGCGCTCTGGCCACCGGCATTGGCTTTGCTCTGCTGGGCGGCAAGCTGCTCGAATCCTCTGCGCGTCAGCCAGAAATGGCTCCGCAGCTGCAAACCAAAACCTTCATCATGGCTGGTCTGCTTGACGCTGTTCCAATGATCGGTGTTGGTATCGCGATGTACCTGATCTTCGTTGTAGCTGGTTAATTACACCCGAAAAACCTGGGCGCTGCTCACTCGAGTTGAAGCCGCGCCCGGTTTTCCGGAAACCAGGACGCAACGAATAGCAAGAGGTATATTGCCGTGAATATAAACCTTACGTTGATAGGGCAAGCGATTGCCTTCGCTATTTTCGTCTGGTTCTGCGTCAAATTTGTGTGGCCGCCGATTACGGCAGCCATGGAAGCGCGCCAGAAGAAAATTGCGGACGGCCTTTCTGCCGCAGATCGGGCTTCACTCGATCTGGAACTTGCGCAGGAAAAAGCCTCCAAAGAATTGCAAAAAGCAAAACAGGAAGCTGCAGTCCTGATTGACCAGGCCAATAAGCGTGCCGCCCAGATCGTTGAAGCATCAAAAGACGATGCTCGCAAAGAGGGTGACAAGCTGATTGAGCAGGCCAGGGCCGAAATTCAACAGGAGCGTGTTCAGGCTCGCGACGCACTGCGTAAAGAAGTGGCAGTTCTTGCCATCGCCGGTGCCGAGAAGATTCTGGAAACCTCTGTAGATGCCAAAGCTCACAGCGAGATGCTGGACAAGCTGGCCGCAGAACTCTAAACGAGGGTCATCATGGCACAACTGACTACGTTAGCCCGACCCTACGCGAAAGCCGTATTCGATGCCGCAAAGGACCAGAACGCTGTTGATCAGTGGGATCAGGCTCTGGCTTTTGCAGGTCTGGTCGCGGCTGACCAAGAGGTAGCGAACATTCTGGCCAATCCTGGCCTGTCTGAGCAACGCAAAGCAGAACTCTTCGCTGATTGTTTTGAAGAGCCCCTGCCTGAAGCGCTCAGAAATTTCCTGTTGATTCTAGCTGAAAACAAGCGCCTGGCACTGCTGCCGGAAGTTTCTAAACTGTTCAGTATGTATCGTGCAGATCTCGAACGCTCCGTCAAACTGACGGTCAATACCGCGTTTGAACTGTCTGCCGACGAACAGCAGAAACTGATCAAGGCATTGTCCGAAAAGCTGGAGCGCAAGGTAGAGCTTGAAACCGCAGTTGATCAGACCCTGATCGGCGGCGTGGTAGTACGCACAGGCGACCTGGTTATCGACGCTTCAGTCCGTGGCAAACTGGCCAGAATGGCCAAGGCTCTGGGCTCCTGATTTCAGCACAAGGTTTGAGGACAAAGGCATGCAGCAACTGAATCCATCCGAGATCAGTGACATCATCAAGAAGAGAATCGAGAAGCTCGATATCTCTTCCGAAGCAAAAAACGAAGGTACGATCCTGTCGGTTTCTGACGGTATCGTACTGATCCACGGTCTGGCCGACGTTATGTACGGCGAGATGATCGAATTTGCCAACGGCACGTTCGGTATGGCGCTGAACCTGGAGCGGGACTCTGTCGGCGCCGTGGTACTGGGCGACTTCGAAGGTCTGGCCGAAGGCCAGAAGGTTCGTTGTACCGGACGTATCCTGGAAGTACCGGTAGGCCGGGAACTGCTGGGCCGTGTTGTTGACGGTCTGGGTAACCCGATCGATGGCAAAGGCGAGTTGGGCAACACCCTGACCGCGCCAGTCGAAAAGGTTGCACCAGGTGTAATCGCTCGTAAGTCGGTTGATGAGCCGGTTCAGACCGGTCTGAAAGCCATCGATACCATGGTGCCAATCGGTCGTGGCCAGCGTGAGCTGATCATCGGTGACCGCCAGATTGGTAAGACCGCTGTGGCGATCGATGCGATCATCAACCAGAAGAACACCGGCATCAAGTGTATCTATGTTGCTGTTGGTCAGAAGCAGTCTTCCATTGCCGCCGTCGTGCGCAAGCTGGAAGAGCACGATGCCATGGCCCACACCATCGTTGTGGCCGCTGGCGCTGCCGACCCTGCCTCCATGCAGTTCCTGGCGCCATACTCCGGCACCTCCATGGGCGAGTTCTTCCGTGATCGCGGCGAAGACGCTCTGATCGTATACGATGACCTCTCCAAGCAGGCTGTTGCTTACCGTCAGATCTCTCTGCTGTTGCGTCGTCCGCCAGGTCGTGAAGCATTCCCGGGTGACGTATTCTATCTGCACTCCCGTCTGCTGGAGCGTGCATCCCGCGTTAACGCCGAGTACGTAGAAGAGTTCACCAAGGGTGAAGTGAAAGGTAAGACCGGTTCATTGACCGCTCTGCCAATCATCGAAACCCAGGCTGGTGACGTTTCTGCCTTCGTACCGACCAACGTGATCTCCATCACTGACGGTCAGATCTTCCTGGAAACCAACCTGTTCAACTCCGGTATCCGTCCGGCCATGAACGCCGGTATTTCGGTATCGCGGGTAGGTGGTGCAGCCCAGACCAAGATCATGAAGAAGCTTGGCGGTAACATTCGTCTGGCTCTGGCCCAGTACCGGGAACTGGCGGCGTTTGCCCAGTTTGCTTCTGACCTGGATGAAGCAACCCGTAAGCAGCTGGAGCACGGTCAGCGCGTTACCGAGCTGATGAAACAGAACCAGTACAGCCCGATGACCGTTGCGGAAATGGGCACAGTACTGTTCGCAGCAAACGAAGGCTTCCTGGACGATGTTGATGTAAACATGGTCGTTAAGTTTGAAGCACAGCTGCTCGATTGGATGCGTTCCGAGCAGAAAGATCTTCTCGACAAGATCGGTGCCGAAGGTAACTACAACGACGACATCACGGCTGGCCTGAAAGCTGCTCTGGAAAAATTCAAGACCACTCAGAGCTGGTAAATCCACTGGGCCCGCCACCGTGCGGGCCTGCTGGTCCCTTTGAGTGTCTAACTTGAAAAGGCAGTGAATTATGGCCGTCGGAAAAGAAATACGTAACCAGATCGGAAGCATCAAGAGCACGCAGAAGATCACTTCCGCCATGGAAATGGTGGCGGCGAGCAAAATGCGTAAAGCTCAGGAGCGTATGCGGGCAACCCGTCCCTACGCCGAGAAGATGCTGCAGGCAATCGGACACATTGCCAAGTCGAACAAAGATTACCGTCATCCGTTCATGCAGGAGCGTGCGGTCAAGCGGGTGGGCTACATTGTAGTCTCCTCCGACCGTGGCCTGTGTGGTGGTTTGAACACTAACGTGTTCAAGCTGCTCGTGCGTGAAATGCGTGGCTGGAAAGAAAAAGGTGTTGAGACCGACATCTGCGCCCTGGGACAAAAAGGCGCGTCTTTCTTCCGTAGCTACGGTGGCAACGTTGTAGCGGCCGTTACCCATATGGGTGATAACCCGTCTGCAAGTGAGCTGATTGGCAGCGTTAAGGTAATGCTCGACAGTTTTGAGCAGGGCAAGATCGACCGCCTTTACCTGGTCAGCAATGAGTTTGTGAACACCATGACTCAGAGCCCGACTTCGCTCCAGCTGCTGCCACTGCCGGAAGGTGATGACGAAGATGTTGGTCACCAGTGGGATTATCTCTATGAGCCGGATTCACGTCCGATTCTTGACGGGCTACTGCCACGTTATATCGAATCCCAGGTGTATCAGGGTGTGGTAGAGAATCTGGCCTGTGAACAGGCTGCCCGGATGATTGCCATGAAGAGCGCGACAGACAACGCAGGTGGCATCATTGACGAGCTTCAGCTGGCCTATAACAAGGCCCGTCAGGCAGCCATCACCCAAGAGATTTCAGAGATTGTGAGCGGCGCGTCATCCGTGTGATTACGCTTACAAACCTACTGGTTTTATTGACTACTAGATAACGAGGAACCGAGCATGAGTAGCGGACACATCGTTCAGATCATTGGCGCGGTTATCGACGTGGAGTTCCCACGTGACTCCGTGCCAAACATTTATGACGCACTGCTGCTTGAAGGTGGCGAAACAACTCTGGAAGTTCAGCAGCAGCTGGGTGACGGTATTGTTCGTACTATCGCGATGGGCAGCACCGAAGGCCTCAAGCGTGGCCTGAAAGCGGACAACACCGGCAAGCCAATCTCAGTACCCGTGGGCACCAAGACTCTGGGCCGCATCATGGACGTACTGGGCCGCCCGATCGATGAGCAGGGCGACATCGGTGAAGATGAGCGCTGGGCTATCCACCGCAAAGCACCCGGCTATGCTGATCAGTCAGCTTCTGCCGACCTGCTGGAAACCGGCATCAAGGTTATCGACCTGATCTGCCCGTTCGCCAAGGGTGGTAAGGTTGGCCTGTTCGGTGGTGCCGGCGTAGGCAAAACCGTAAACATGATGGAACTGATCAACAACATCGCGAAAGAGCACTCCGGTCTCTCTGTATTCGCCGGTGTTGGTGAGCGTACTCGTGAGGGTAACGACTTCTACTACGAAATGAAGGAGTCGAACGTTCTTGATAAGGTAGCGATGGTTTACGGGCAGATGAACGAGCCCCCAGGAAACCGTCTGCGTGTGGCCCTGACCGGTCTCACCATGGCTGAGAAGTTCCGTGACGAAGGTCGTGACGTACTGTTGTTCGTAGACAACATCTACCGTTACACCCTGGCCGGTACCGAGGTATCTGCACTGCTGGGTCGTATGCCGTCTGCGGTAGGTTACCAGCCGACTCTGGCCCAGGAAATGGGCGAGCTGCAGGAGCGTATCACCTCCACCAAGAACGGTTCTATCACGTCTATCCAGGCGGTCTACGTACCGGCGGATGACTTGACTGACCCTTCTCCAGCGACCACCTTCTCGCACCTTGACGCCACCGTGGTACTGAGCCGTGACATCGCCTCAAAGGGTATCTACCCGGCGATCGACCCGCTCGATTCCACTTCCCGTCAGCTGGATCCGTTGGTGATCGGCGAGCAGCATTACAACGTTGCCCGTGGTGTTCAGAACGTTCTGCAGCGTTACAAAGAACTGAAAGACATCATCGCCATTCTGGGTATGGATGAACTGTCAGAAGAAGACAAGCTGACCGTATCCCGTGCCCGTAAGATTGAGCGTTTCCTGTCTCAGCCGTTCCACGTAGCGGAAGTATTTACCGGTTCACCTGGTAAGTACGTGTCTCTGAAGGAAACCATCGCAAGCTTTGAAGGTATCCTGAACGGCGATTATGACGACATGCCGGAGCAGGCCTTCTACATGTGCGGCGGCATGGATGAGGCAATCGAAAAGGCTAAGGCAATGAAAGCGAAAGAAAGCAAGTAAACCTGCTTCTTTCCTTTCTGACCCAAGAGGCGTAAGAAATGGCTATGACCGTACATTGTGACGTCGTAAGTGCCGAAGAAAAGATCTACTCGGGTCTGGTGGAGATGTTGATTGCCACCGGCACCGAGGGTGAGCTTGGCATCCAGCTTGGCCATGCTCCGCTTCTGACCGAGCTCAAGCCCGGTTCAGTTCGGATCATCAAGCAAGGTGGCACCGAGGAGATTCTGTACGTTTCAGGTGGTTATCTGGAAGTACAGCCTAACCTGGTGACTCTGATGGCTGACACTGCGATTCGTGCCAAGGATGTGGACGAAGCAGCAGCGCTGGAAGCCCAGAAGCAAGCCGAAAAGGCACTGGCAAACAAGACAGGCGAGTTCGAGTACTCCCGTGCCGCCGCCGAGCTGGCAGAAGCCGCCGCTCAGCTGCGCACCATTCAGAAACTGCGCAAGCACCTGCGTTAAGCAGGGTTTGTTCAGGGCCCGGATTGGCCTGACCGTAAACCGCATCCGCAGGTGGATGATCAACTGCTCCTTTGTTGGGACAGCTGCTTATCCACCGGGACGCGGTTTTTTATTTTGAACTGAACACACACCGGATTGGAGCTGACTGCCCCATGAACCCGTTACACGTTGTGATCCTGGCGGCTGGCCAGGGCTCCCGGATGAAATCTGCGCTGCCCAAGGTCCTGCACCCGGTGGCCGGTAAAGCCATGCTGCACCATGTGATTGAGACAGCAAAGCAGCTGGGGGCCGAGACCATTCACACGGTGATCGGGCATGGTGCCGAACAGGTCCGTGCTTCGCTGGACGAGCCGTCCGTCAACTGGGTGATGCAAACGGAACAGCTGGGGACCGGTCATGCCGTTGCCCAGGCCCTGCCGGATTTGCCGGACGACGCCCGGGTGCTGGTGCTCTATGGCGACGTGCCGCTGACCCGCAAAGACACACTGGAGGCGATGGTCAGCGATCTGGATGACGGCAATCTGGCGTTGCTGACGGTGAACATGGACAACCCCCACGGTTACGGCCGCATTGTACGGGATGCCGAGGGCCAGGTGCAGGCCATCGTTGAACAGAAAGACGCCAGCGCCGAGCAACAGGCCATCAACGAAGTGAACACCGGTATTCTGGCGGTTTCGGCCAGTCACCTGAAGAGCTGGTTGCCGACCTTGTCCAACAGCAACGCCCAGGGTGAATACTACCTGACCGACATCATCGCCATGGCCGTGGGCCACGGTTTGGCAGTGACGGTGTCGCAGCCGCTGAATCCGTTTGAAGTGCAGGGCGTTAACAACCGGCTGCAACTGGCCGAGCTCGAGCGCTGGTACCAGCGCCAGCAGGCAGAACGGCTGATGACCGAAGGTGCTACGCTGGCTGACCCTGCCCGCGTTGACGTTCGCGGCGAGCTCGCCATCGGCAACGACCTGTGGATCGACGTCAACGTGGTGTTTGAAGGCAAGGTAACCCTTGGCAGCAACGTCAGCATTGGTCCTGGCTGCGTGATCAAGGATGCGACCATTGCCGACGGCGCCGACATCAAGGCCCACAGCGTGATCGAAGGCGCCGTGGTGGGTGCCAATGCCCAGATCGGGCCGTTTGCGCGTCTGCGCCCGGGTACCGAGTTGGCCGCCAACACCAAGGTCGGTAATTTTGTTGAGACCAAAAAAGCCATCGTGGGCGAAGGCAGCAAGATCAACCACCTGAGCTACGTGGGCGATGCCTCACTGGGTCGTAATGTGAATGTGGGTGCAGGCACCATCACCTGCAACTATGATGGCGTTAACAAGTACACCACCACCATTGGTGATGGGGTCTTTGTGGGCTCAAATACGTCGCTGGTGGCGCCGGTGACACTCGCCGCCGAAGTGACCATTGGCGCGGGCTCTACGATTACCCGCGATGTCGCGAAAAATGAGCTGGCCGTCGCTCGGGGCAAGCAACGGAACATCGCCGGTTGGGAACGACCGAAAAAAGCGTAACGACCGAATTAACAAACAGGTGATAGCAGCATGTGTGGGATTGTAGGAGCGGTTTCAGAACGGGATGTCCAGGGTATTCTGCTGGAGGGCTTGCGCCGTCTTGAGTATCGCGGGTACGACTCGGCGGGCATGGCCGTGATCAATGGCGAATCCAGTCTGCGCCGAGCCCGGGAGGTCGGCAAAGTGGCCGCCCTGGCTGAGGCAATCAGCGCCAATCCCCTGAGCGGTCATCTGGGCATTGCCCATACCCGCTGGGCCACCCACGGTGAGCCTTCGCAACTGAACGCCCATCCGCACATGTCTGGCGAGCGCCTGGCCATCGTCCATAACGGTATCATTGAGAACTATCAGGAGCTGCGGGACGAGCTCAAGGCCGAAGGGTATGTGTTCACCTCCCAGACCGATACCGAAGTGGTTGCTCATCTGATCGGCAAGAATTATCAGCAAGAAGGCAATCTGTACAACGCTGTGAAGACCTCGATCACCCGCCTGCGTGGCGCCTTTGCTCTGGCCGTTGTGCACGCCGATGAGCCAGACCATCTAGTGGTGTGCCGTGAAGGCAGCCCGTTGGTGGTGGGTGTAGGTATTGGCGAAAACTTCATTGCCTCAGACCAGTTAGCGCTGCTGCCCGTTACCGACCGCTTCATGTTCCTGGAAGAAGGCGACATTGCCGACATTCGCAAGGACCAGATCAAGATTCACGATCGCGACGGCCAGGCGGTCGAGCGCACCATTACTCGCTTCGAGCACGGCTCTGACTCCGCCGACAAGGGCGAGTACCGGCATTTCATGCTCAAGGAAATCTACGAGCAGCCCAGAGTCATCAAGGCCACCATGGAAGGCCGAATTACCGATACCCGGGTGCTGGAGCAGGCGCTGGGCACCGAGGCCGCTAATCTGCTGGACAACGTTCGCCACGTGCAGATTATTGCCTGTGGTACGTCTTTTCACGCCGGCATGGTCGCCCGTTACTGGATTGAAGATCTGGCGGGCGTACCCTGTTCAGTGGAGGTTGCTTCCGAGTTCCGTTACCGCAAACATGTGATTCAACCAGATACCCTGTTCCTGTGTATCTCCCAGTCGGGTGAGACCGCCGACACCCTGGCGGCGTTGCGCCAGGCAAAAAAGCGGGCTTCCGTGCCGCGCTGGCAATTTGTAACGTCCCGGGCAGCTCGCTGGTGCGGGAATCAGACCTGGTGATCATGACCCAGGCTGGCCCGGAGATTGGCGTTGCCTCCACCAAGGCCTTCACCACCCAGTTGACGGCTCTCCTGATCTTTACCCTCGCGCTGGCTCGTCATAACGGTCTGAGTGAGCAGAAAGAGGCCGAGATCGTTAAAGCGATCCACCTGCTACCCGGTCAGGTCAGTGATGTACTGGCTCTGGACACCGAGATCGAGGCCATGTCCAAAGCCTTCATGGACAAGAATCACAGCCTGTTTCTGGGCCGTGGCTCCCAGTATCCGGTGGCGATGGAAGGCGCACTCAAGCTCAAGGAGATCTCCTACATCCACGCCGAAGCCTATCCCGCCGGCGAGCTGAAACACGGCCCGCTGGCGCTGGTCGACAGTGAAATGCCGGTGGTCACCGTCGCACCCAATAACGACCTGGTGGAAAAGCTGAAATCCAACCTGGAAGAGGTCCGGGCCCGCGGAGGCGAGCTGTTCGTGTTTGCTGACGTCGCAGCCGGCGTAAAGCCGGAAGAGGGCATCCACGTGATGCAGTTGCCGTCGGTCCACGAGATCACCGCGCCGATTGTCTACACCGTGCCCCTGCAGTTGCTGTCGTACCACGTGGCCGTGCTCAAGGGCACCGATGTTGACCAGCCGCGCAACCTGGCCAAGAGTGTGACGGTGGAATAAACCCACGCCAAGGCGATAGAAACTCCCGTCTTGCTTGATGCATTCGGGAGTTTTTTGCGTAATATGGGTCGATAAAGACTGCAACCACCGGCGAGACTTCCGCATGGCACCAACCACTCAGTTCCAATGGCAAGATCCGCTTTTGCTTGACCAGCAGCTCACCGAAGATGAACGCATGGTGCGCGACAGTGCCTACAAATTCTGCGAGGCAGAACTGCGGCCCCGGGTGCTGGAGGCATTCCGCCATGAACAGACCGATCCGGCCATCTTCCGGGCCATGGGTAAGGCCGGCTTGCTTGGAGCCACCCTGCCCGAGGAATACGGCGGTGGCGGCCTGAACCAGGTCAGCTATGGCCTGATCGCCCGGGAAGTGGAGCGGGTGGATTCCGGTTACCGCTCGATGATGAGCGTGCAGAGTTCCCTGGTGATGCTGCCGATCTACCAGTTTGGCACCGAGCAAACCCGCCAGGCCTATCTGCCCAAGCTGGCCTCGGGCGAATGGATTGGTTGTTTCGGCTTGACCGAGCCGGATCACGGCTCCGACCCCGGCAATATGGCGACACGAGCGAGGGCTGTGGATGGTGGCTACCGCCTGAGCGGCAGCAAAACCTGGATCACCAACAGCCCGATCGCCGACGTGTTTGTGGTTTGGGCCAAAGACGACGCCGGCAAGATTCGGGGCTTCGTGTTGGAGAAGGGTTGGCCGGGCCTGAGCGCGCCGGTAATCCACGGCAAGGTGGGCTTGCGCGCGTCGGTGACCGGTGAAATCGTGATGGATGAGGTGTTTGTGCCGGAGGCCAATGCCTTTGCGGACGTTCGCGGCCTGAAAGGCCCGTTCACCTGCCTGGACTCCGCCCGTTATGGCATCAGCTGGGGTGCGCTGGGGGCTGCGGAGGATTGCTGGCACACAGCAAGGCAATACGTGCTCAACCGTAAACAGTTCGACCGGCCGCTGGCAGCCAACCAGCTGATCCAGAAAAAACTGGCTGACATGCAGACCGAGATCACCATGGCGTTGCAGGGTGCGTTGCGTCTGGGCCGAATGAAGGATGAAGGCACCGCGGCGGTGGAAATCACCTCAATGATGAAGCGCAACTCCTGTGGCAAAGCCCTGGACGTTGCCCGTACCGCCCGCGACATGCTCGGAGGCAACGGCATCAGTGACGAGTTCGGCATTGCCCGGCACCTGGTGAACCTTGAGGTCGTGAACACCTACGAGGGAACGCATGATATTCATGCGCTGATTCTGGGGCGGGCCCAGACGGGTATTCAGGCCTTTTTCTGATTGGGGTTGAGTCGAGCTTTTTGTACGTTTGGCCTCACAGACTTTCTGGTATCTGTTAATCTCTAAAGAAACAGATAACGATAAGCGGTATTCATGCGTAGTTGCCAACTTTGTTGCTCTGATATCCCCGGTCGTGCGCTCGCGCTCGTGGGGCTGTTCGTGCTGTTGATTTGTCAGTTTTATCCCATGGCTGCTCATGCAGCGGAGCAAGACGAACAAGACGCCAGGGTCGTTCGGGTCGCCTACGTTGAGTTTCCCCGATGAGTTATCGCGATGCCATGGGTGAGCCGCAAGGTGAGTTTGTTGACATCACCCGTAAGGTCGCTGAAGAAGCCGGTTATGAGCTCGAATTTTTGTATTTGCCGGTGGCCCGCACTTATCTGTATCTAAAGAACGGAACCGTCGATGTGTGGCTGGGCCTGACCAATACTCCGGCGCTGAGTGACGATGTGCTGGAAAGCTGGATCAGTCCGATCCCGGTTGAGCTGAGCGCCTGGTATCGCGAAGACACGGCACCGCTTGATCATATGGATCAGTTGCATGACGAGACGGTGATATTGATTGGTGGCTACACCTACGGCGGTCTGCGTTACTGGCTGGAAGATCAGCCGGACATCCGCATTACTGAGGCGCCGAATCACCGGTCAGCCATTGATATGCTCAAACGTAAACGTGGCAACTACCTGCTGGATTACCGTCAACCGGTGCGTGAAGTACTGACTCAGCCCTCGGATGCCATTGTCCGGGAATCCGAGCTGAGAACCCGCAATACTGCGTGGCTGTTCTCACTCGCCAGCCCGCGCGCCAGTATTCTGCGTGAGGCCTTCGACGATGCCTATTTCCGGCTCGCCGAGCGCGGTGAAGTGCCGCCGGTCCGTAAGCTTCGCGAGACCTTTTTCTTGCCCGGGTTTCCGGAGGCACATCGCTGAGCGGTTCTTGCTAGTTGATCGCCAGCACCCGAATGGCGCTGGCAGCGGCCGCGGTTCTGTTTTCCACACCCATCTTTCGAAAAATCTGCTCCAGGTGTTTGTTGACGGTTCTGGGGCTCATCTCAAGAATCTGCCCGATTTCACGGTTGGTCTTGCCGTTGGCTATCCACAGCAGAACATCGGATTCCCTCAGGGTCAGCTCAAAATGGTGGCGTAAAGAGGCCGCTGTGCTGTGTTGATTTTGCGGCGTTTTTATCCGTAGCAGGAACTCATGTTGATCCAGTAACGCCAGGAATTCGATCGACCTGGGTGTGTCTGCTATCTGGATTGGTAAGGCGTGCCCTGCCTCTGGCTTGTGTGCCAGCCAGACTTCCAACTGGTGGCACAACGTTGTCAGTTCGGGATCCTGTGTGCCGGGCAGCAGGCCATAGACTTGCGGCGTGCCCCATAACAGTTGCCCGTGCTGATCCACCGCAAACAGGTTTTGCCCGGCCATATCCAGAGCAGACCGGGCGCTTCGCGTCATCCGTGCGTTGGCAAGGTGTACCTGCATCCTGGCCAGCAACTCTGTGGTGTTGATGGGTTTGGTAATGTAATCAACGCCGCCGGCATTCAACCCCATAACAACGTGTTCGGTATCGCTCAGGCCGGTCATGAAGATAATGGGAATATCGGCGAATGCCGGGTTTTCCTTGAGTCGCCGGCAGGTTTCAAAACCATCCATTTGCGGCATCATGGCATCCATCAGCACCATGTCGGGAATGATATTCTGACTGATGGTCAACGCCTGATGGCCCTCGAGCGCTACCAGAACGGTCATGCCGGCTTCCTCCAGAGCATCATTGATCATCCGGATGGAATCGACGGCATCGTCGACCACCATGACAACGGTTTTCCTGGTTTCAGGAAGCTTCATGTTCGGGTACCTCAAGCAGGGCAAGAATTTTCTCGAACTGGAAATCCTGGGTCAGCTTGGTCAGTTCGTCGGTAAAGCGCAGATTGCTGGTGGGGTTGTTTTTCAGTTCATGCAGGGCTTCAAGAAGCCCTTTCCGATGGCCGATTCTGGCGAGGTTGGCCAACTGCCTGCGGCAGTCGAGATCCGGTAACGTCAGTTCAGCGGTCGCAGGCACAGGAAGTGGCGCCAGAGGTTCCGGGCTGGGTTTGAAGCGCCACGCCAGGTTCAGCTCCTGCCCGATGGTGTCGAGCAGCAGGTTCAGGCGAACTGGTTTGATGATGTACCCGTTGTGCAGCTTCTCGGCGCCCGGCGCATGTTGTCCTTCACGGGCATCGGCTGAAATCATAATCACCGGCATGTTGTGCTGGTCTTTCCGCAGTTGATCGAGCACTTCCCAACCGCTTAATCCGGGCATCGAAACATCCAGTAGCACCAGATCAGGGCGGTCGCTGGCAACGGTATCCGCCACACAAAGCGCGTTACCGGTATCGCTAATCTCAAAGCCCAGCGGCGACAGCATCGCTCTGATGACCTGGCGGTGAGACAAATCGTCGTCGACAATCAGAATCTTTTGACGGGGCCCGTGATAACCATAGATTCGCCGGGCCGGTGCGCTGATTGAGCGTGGGCTGGCGTTATGCAGGCTGGACAACATCAGGCTGACTTTGAACGTACTGCCATCGCCAGGCTTGCTGATGACTGAGATATCACCACCCATGATTTCGGTCAGTAGCCGGGTAATGGTCAAGCCAAGCCCGGTCCCGGCACGGTTTTGCCCCGGCGACCGGATGCGTTCAAACGGGCGGAAGATCCGATCAAGGTTCTCGTCGGCGATGCCTTCTCCGGTATCTTTGACGGTAATGTCGGCGACCTGGTTTCTGTAGCGCAGCGTCAGTGAAACACTGCCCTGATCTGTGTATTTGATGGCGTTGGACAGCAGGTTGATCAGAATCTGGCGAAGGCGCTTTTCATCAGTAGTGACCATGTCTGGCAGTGGCAGTGGGCAATGATAGTCAAAGGCCAACCCTTTCTCCTCGGCCTGCAACCGGAACATGGTGACCAGCTGCTCCATCAGCAATTCAATGCGTACCTGGTCCCGGTGCAGGTCCAGCCGGCCGGCCTCGATTTTGGATATATCCAGAAGCCCTTCGATCAGGTCTGCCAGGTATTCGCCGCTCCGGCGTATTACCCCCAGCGCTTCCTTCCGGTTGGCAGGGATGGAGTCATCGTTCTCCATCAGCTGGGCATAGCCCAGAATGGCATTCAGGGGAGAGCGCAGCTCATGACTGATGCCGGTCAGGTAGCGACTTTTGGCGAGGTTGCTGGCGTCGGCCTGCTCTTTGGCTTGTTGCAGGGCTTTGTCTGTGCGCTCGTGAGCAACGATCTCTTCCGTTAACAGGCGGGTTTGACGTCGTGATTCTTCTTCGGCCACAACCCGGCTCTCATGGGCCAGCACGAACAGCCAGCAGATTACGCCGGTGACGATGACCAGAATAAAGAACACCTTCCAGAGCGTAATCGACAGCAACACGGCTTCCGGTGCAGACGCCACGGGTGTTTTGAAATAGATCAAGGACAGCAGCAGCCCGGAGACGCCGTTGATCAACAGCAGCAGGGTCAGGAAATGACCCAGCCGGGAACGCAACCGGGACAGAATCACTGAGGGTATGAACTTGCCGAGGAACTGTTCAAGTTGCTCTTTGTAGCCACCACCCGGTTTACAGACATCGTTGCAGCGGGCGTCCAGCGAACAGCAGAGCGAGCAGATGGTGCCGGCATACGCGGGACAATGGGTGACATCTTCAGGCTCGAACCCGTGCTCGCAAATGGAACATTGCACCAGCTGATGATCCGTTGCGATGGGGGTGAAAGGTCGGGCCGTGTAAAAGCGACCGCCGGTGCGCCAGGCAATCAGCGGCGCCATCACCAGCGCAACCGCCAGCGCAATAAAGTGTGAGAGCGCCTGAGCATAAAGCCCGGCCGCTCCGGAATGGCAGACAATGCCGACCACCGATGCGGTCAGCATGGCGCCAACGCCGACCGGATTGATGTCGTAGAGATGGGCCCGCTTGAACTCAATGTGGGCGGGACTGAACCCTAGAGGTTTGTTAATGACAAGGTCGGCCACCAACGCACCCACCCAGGCAATGGCAACAATGCCGTAAAACCCAAGGGTTTCTTCAAGCGCGCGATAAACGCCCAGCTCCATAACCAGCAGGGCAATGGCAACGTTGAAGAACAACCAGACAACCCGGCCCGGGTGGCTGTGGGTCAGTCTTGAAAAGAAATTCGACCAGGCAATAGAGCCGGCATAGGCGTTGGTGACGTTGATTTTGATTTGGCAAAGAATGACGAAAATACCTGCGACGGCCAGGGATATTTCCGGTGAGTGGGTCATGTAACCAAAAGCGATCAGGTACATGTGGGTCGGGTCTGCCGCTTCGGTGGCGGGCACGCCCTGATTCAGTGCAAGCACGGCCAGAAAAGAGCCCGCCAGGATTTTCAGCATACCGATCACAATCCAGCCCGGCCCCCCTGCCATCACTGCTATCCACCAGCGACGTTTTTCCTTTTGATTCCTGGGTTCGGGAATAAACCGTAAAAAGTCGACCTGCTCACCGATCTGCGCAATCAGCGAAAACACAACCGCCGCTGCCGCCCCAAACATCAATACGTTAAAGCCCTGGCCTTCAGAAAGCCCGACACCACTGAACTGAGTCCAGTCCGTGACCGCAGAGGCATCGGCATACAGGATGAATACGAAGGGGGTGAGCTGCAGCAGGATGAACAATGGCTGAGTCCACACCTGAAAGCGGCTGATGGTTGTAATGCCATGGGTGACCAACGGAATGATCACCACCGAGCAGATGAGATACCCCAGCACCAGGGGAATCCCGAACAGCATGTCGAGCGCCATCGCCATGATGGCGGCTTCGATGGCGAAGAAAATGAAGGTGAAGCTGGCGTAGATCAGCGATGTGATGGTCGATCCGATATACCCGAAACCCGCCCCCCGGGTGAGCAAGTCAATGTCGACCCCATAGCGAGCGGCGTAGTAGCTGATGGGTATGGCGGTGAGAAAAATGACCAGGCTCACCGCCACAATGGCGGCCACGGCATTGTCGAATCCATAGTGCAGGGTAATGGCGCCGCCGATGGCTTCCATGGCGAGGAACGAAATGGCCCCAAGCGCGGTATGGCACACCCGCGCCGCCGACCAGCGTCGGGCGCTTTTCGCGGTAAAGCGAAGGGCGTAATCCTCCAGGGTCTGGTTGGCAACCCACTGGTTGTAGCTGCGCCTGACCCGAAAAATGTTCTGTTTTGCGGCCATGATGCCTGTTGCCTGTTAACGGATGAACGCGCGGTTTTGGTGCGGCGAGAGCGTGGTCAGCACCGGTTTCCAAGACACGAACAATATCCATGCCATGTCGCGGTGCAGGGCAGTTGAGGCCCCTGACATTATTAACAACCTGCGTTTTAGCCGGTCTGAGCCGGTACTGGAATGCGTCAAATGACGTAGTTCGCTGGGGTGATTGCCGAATGGGCACTCTGGCGTTGCCTGAGCAGAATGATTGACGTGGGCGCTGTGCTTTCGCGACGAAGGGCAGTACCGGCTTTCAATCACTGCGAGGAATGACCATGGGTACGACAGATTTAACCGCCTGCGGGCGGTCATTGGGCAAGGAAACCGGGTTTCGCAAGAAGCTTATGACACTGGCAGCGTCGATCATGCTGGCGACATCAGCGCAAGCGGCCACACCACCAACAGCGGAGGTCAATACCACAGGCCTGGCCGTCACCGACGACACCGTTAAGGTGGGCATTCTGCACTCCATCACCGGCACCATGTCGATCAGTGAGATTGGCTCGGTTCAGGCCGAGAAGCTGGCGATCGAGCAGATCAATGCGGCCGGTGGTGTGCTGGGACGGCAAGTTGAATTTGTTCAGGAAGACGGTGCCAGTGACTGGCCCACCTTTGCCGAGAAGTCCCGCAAGTTGCTGCGCCAGGACAACGTGGCAGCCATCTTCGGCGCCTGGACCTCGGCCTCCCGCAAGGCGATCCTGCCGGTGATTGAGCAGTACAACGGCATGTTGTATTACCCCACCTTCTATGAGGGGCTTGAGCAGTCTCCAAACGTGATCTACACAGGCCAGGAAGCGACACAGCAAATTCTGGCCAGTATTGATTGGGCGGCAGAGGAGAAAGGTGCGAAGACCTTCTATCTGTTGGGTTCGGATTACATCTGGCCCCGCACCTCCAACAAGATTGCCCGCAAGCACATCGACAAACTTGGCCTGAAAGTGGTGGGCGAGGAGTACTACCCGCTTGGCCACACCCAGTTCAACTCCGTCATCAACAAGATCAAGCTGCGTAAACCGGACGTTATTTTTGCGTCGGTGGTGGGTGGCTCCAACGTTGCCTTTTACAAGCAGATGAAGGCGGCCGGCATTGATTTCACCAAAGAGAGCCCGCTGCTGCTCACCATCTCCGTGACCGAAGACGAAATCCGCGGTATCGGCGGTGAGAACGTAGAGGGCATCTACGCCTCCATGAAGTACTTCCAGAGCCTGGATAATGACAACAACAAGGAGTTTGTGGCGGCGTTCAAGGAAGCCTGGGGCGACGACATGGTGATCGGCGATGTTACTCAGGCGGCTTACCTTGGCCCCTGGCTGTGGAAGGCTGCGGTTGAAAAAGCCGGCTCTTTCGACATCGACAAGATTCGCGAAGCGTCTCCGGGCATTGAGTTTACCAAGGCGCCAGAAGGTTACGTTCGCATCCACGAGAACCATCACCTGTGGTCCAAGACCCGCATTGGCCATGCTCAGCGAGACGGCCAGTACAAGGTGGTTTATGAGACTGAAGATCTGATGGAGCCAGATCCATTCCCTGAAGGTTACCAGTAAGCAGATCGGGTCGGCGCCTGCGGGCGCCGACCCCTGGATTCAGATGCAGTTGAGAGCGTTATCTTTAGGGGAGTAAGGGTCATGTTCGATGGCTACACCAGCAGTGAATTGATGTCGATATTTGCCATGCAGGGATTCGCCGGGCTGTCCCTGTTCTCAGTGTTCGTACTGATGGCTCTCGGCCTGGCGATCATCTTTGGTCAGATGGGGGTGATCAACATGGCCCACGGGGAATTCATGATCCTCGGCGCCTACACCACCTACCTGACCTCCAGTGCGTTCCAGAGCTACTTCCCCGGACTGTTCGGGGGCTACTTCTTTATTGCGATGATCTTTGCCTTCCTGGTGTGTGCGGCGCTGGGGGCATTTGTCGAATGGGCCATGGTCCGGCATCTGTATCGCCGGCCACTGGATACCCTGTTGGCCACCTGGGGCCTGAGCCTGATCCTGCAGCAAGCCTACCGTTCGATCTTTGGTGCCCGGGAAGTGGGTGTCACGCTGCCAGACTGGATGATGGGTTCTATCCAGGTAACAGACATGGTTGATCTGCCCATCAACGGGCTGTTTGTGATGATCATCGCGTTGTCCATCGCGCTCGGGGTGTACTTCCTGATGTACCGGTCAGGCTGGGGCAAGAAGGTGCGGGCCGTGGTGCAAAACCGCCCGATGGCGGAGGCTGTGGGCATCAACAGCGCCGGGGTAGACCGGGCAACCTTTGCGCTTGGTTGTGGCATTGCCGGTATTGCCGGCGCGGCGTTCACGATGATCGGCTCCACCGGGCCATCCTCGGGCCAGGCCTACATCGTCGACACCTTCCTGGTTGTCGTGTTCGGCGGCGCACAAAGCCTGATCGGCACCATCATCTCAGCGTTTGGCATCTCCCAGGCCCAGTCCACCATGGAATTCTTCCTCAGTGGATCGATGGCCAAGGTTCTTACACTTCTGGTTGTTGTCGGCATTCTGATGCTGCGCCCGGAAGGATTAATGGCTCTGAAGATCCGTCGCTAGGAGACTGTCATGAAGCAATCACCCATCCTGAAATGGTTTGTATCCCGCGAGGGGCTGTATTACCTGGCACTGGCCTTGTTGCTGGTGGTGATCCTGCCGGTCGCACTCGACTCCTTTCGGCTGAACATGGTCGGCAAGTACCTGACCTACGCCTTTGTCGCCATTGGCCTGGTGATGTGTTGGGGCAAGGCCGGCATTCTGAGCCTCGGTCAGGGCGTGTTCTTTGGTCTTGGCGGCTACTGCATGGCCATGTACCTCAAGCTGGAAGCATCGACCCCTGAGGCAACATCCATCCAGTCCACCCCGGGCATTCCGGACTTCATGGACTGGAACCAGATCACGGCGTTGCCGTGGTTCTGGGAGCCGTTCAACAGCTTTGCCTTCACCCTGCTGGCGGTGATTGGGGTGCCGGTGCTGCTGGCCTTCATCATTGGCTTTGCCATGTTCACCCGACGGGTAGGTGGCGTGTACTTCGCCATCATCACCCAGGCCATCGCGGCCATCCTGACCATCCTGATCATTGGTCAGCAGGGCTTTACCGGTGGCATCAATGGCATCACCGATCTCAGAACATTGATGGGCTGGGACATCCGGACCGACGAAGCCAAGAATGCGTTGTACTTCGTCACCGTAGCCATGTTGTTTGTCGTGCCTGTTTATCGCCCGCCTGATCCAGCAGCGCAAGCTCGGCCGAATTCTGGTGGCGATGAATGCCCAGGAAAACCGGGTGCGCTTCTCAGGGTACGACGTGGCAGCCTTCAAAATCTTTGTGTTCTGCCTGGCCGCAGCCTTTGCCGGCATTGGCGGCGCGTTGTTTACCTTGAGTGTCGGGTTCATGTCGCCCTCGTTCATCGGCATCGTCGCCTCTATCGAGATGGTGATCTTCTGCGCCCTGGGCGGTCGCTTGTCGATTCTCGGCGCGGTTTACGGCGCGCTGCTGGTGAATGCGGCCAAGAGCGGCTTTTCAGAATCCTTCCCGGAGTTGTGGCCGTTCGCCATGGGCGCGCTGTTCATCGGGGTAGTGCTGGCGTTCCCCAACGGTTTGGCAGGCCTGTACCAGACCTACGTCATGCCCCTGGAAGACCGACTCTTCAGGCGCAAAAAGGCGGAGGCCACGCCGGCGGTGGCGCCTGTGGCCGGCAAGCCGAACGCTGAAAAAGCCAAGGATTACGATCCGATGATCGATCACTACAGTCCGGAGAAATCGTGATGAATGCAGCCAAGCGAAAAGACGGAGATTTCCTGCTGGCGGTTGAGGGTTTGACGGTGTCGTTCGATGGTTTCAAGGCGGTCGATGACCTGTCGTTCTACCTCGATCCCCAGGAGATCCGGGTGATCATCGGCCCTAACGGTGCCGGTAAAACCACGGTGCTGGACCTGATTTGCGGCAAAACCAAAGCGACTTCCGGGTCCATCAAGTTTGGGGGCAAAGAGCTGACCAAACTCAAGGAGCACCAGATTGTTCACGCCGGTGTCGGTCGAAAATTCCAGACCCCGTCGGTGTTTGAGGATCTGACGGTGTTCGAGAACCTGGAGGTGTCTTATCCACAGGGCCATTCGGTGATGGGGGCTCTGGCCTTCAAGCGGGATCTGGTGGTGGTGGAGGAAGTCGAGGCAGTCGCGAAAAAGATCTTTCTGGACGATCTGCTGGACCAACCCGCCGCGCTGCTCAGCCACGGTCAGAAGCAGTGGCTGGAAATCGGCATGTTACTGATCCAGAAGCCGGAGCTGATCATGCTGGACGAGCCGGTGGCCGGCATGTCGGTGGCGGAGCGCCAGAAAACCGCAGAATTGCTCAAGATGATTACCAAAGACCACACGGTGCTGGTGATTGAGCACGATATGCAGTTTGTCGGCGACATCGCCGACCGGGTGACGGTGATGCATCAGGGCAAGGTTCTTTCAGAGGGGTCCATCGAGCACGTGAAGGCGGACCCGAAAGTCATCGAAGTCTACTTGGGGCACTGATCATGCTGAGCTTGAAACATCATTCGGTGGCCTATGGCCAGAGCACCATTATCGAAGACCTGAACCTGGACGTGGCAAAAAACGAGATTGTGGCGGTGGTTGGGCGCAACGGTATGGGCAAGACCACGCTGATGAAATCGCTGGTGGGTATGACACCGACCAAAGGCGGCGAGGTCAGTCTGGATGGCACCAACATTTCCAGCCTGAAGAGCTTTCAGCGGGTGCGGGCCGGTATTGGTTTTGTGCCCCAGGGGCGGATGATTTTCCCCACGCTGACGGTGCGGGAGAACATTGAAACGGCGCTGGCGGCGGTGGGTGAAAAAAAGGTGCCGGAGGATCTGTATGAGTTGTTTCCGGTGCTCAAGGAAATGCAGAACCGGCGCGGAGGCAATCTCTCGGGCGGCCAGCAGCAACAGCTGGCGATAGCGCGAGCTCTGGCAACCCGGCCGAAGGTGCTGTTGCTGGATGAGCCCACGGAGGGCATTCAGCCCAACATCATCAAGGAGATTGCCCAGACTCTGCGACGGATTCGGGATGAGCGGGGGTTGTCGATTGTGGTGTCGGAGCAGGTGCTCAGTTTTGTGATGGATGCGGCAGACCGGATTCTGGTGATCGAGAAGGGGGCCATTGTTCACGAGGAGCTTCGGGAGGACGCGGATCAGCAAAAGATTGCCAGTTATCTGGCTGTTTAGTTGGGTGGAAGCCGCTGAGGCGGGCGAGTGCTTCCGAAACACGCCGTGAATACATCCATGTAGTCTCGGATGCGGCATCCCTGCCGCATACGGTTTCGGAACCACTCGCCCGCCTCACCGGCCCGGACGTTAGAGCTGTAGTCAAAAACACTCGGACTTTCAGGAGAACATGATGAGACACGGTGATATTTCCAGCAGTAACGATACCGTTGGTGTGGCAGTGGTGAACTACAAGATGCCGCGGCTACACACCAAAGACGATGTGCTTGCCAATGCCCGCAAGATTGCCGAGATGATCAAGGGCATGAAGGTGGGGCTACCGGGGATGGATCTGGTGGTGTTCCCGGAGTACAGCACCATGGGGATCATGTACGACAACGATGAGATGATGGAGACCGCCGCCACTATCCCCGGTGACGAGACCGCCATTTTCTCTGCGGCTTGCCGCGAGGCCAATACCTGGGGGGTGTTTTCGTTAACCGGCGAGCGCCATGAAGATCACCCGAAAAAAGCGCCTTACAACACCCTGGTGCTGATCAATAACGAGGGTGAGATTGTTCAGAAGTACCGCAAGTGCATTCCCTGGTGCCCGATTGAGGGCTGGTATCCCGGTGACACCACCTACGTGACCGAAGGCCCCAAGGGCATGAAGATCAGTCTGATCATCTGTGACGACGGCAACTATCCGGAGATCTGGCGTGACTGTGCCATGAAGGGGGCGGAGCTGATTGTGCGCTGTCAGGGCTACATGTACCCGGCCAAGGAGCAGCAGGTGATGATGGCCAAGAGCATGGCCTGGGCCAACAACTGTTATGTGGCGGTGGCGAACGCGTCGGGTTTTGATGGCGTGTATTCCTACTTTGGCCATTCCGCGATCATCGGGTTTGATGGCCGCACTCTTGGCGAGTGCGGTGAGGAAGACATGGGCATTCAGTATGCCCAGCTTTCGGTCAGTCAGATTCGCGATGCCCGCCAGAACGATCAGTCCCAGAACCATCTGTTCAAGCTGCTGCATCGGGGTTACACCGGCGTGCATGCCTCCGGCGATGGCGACAAGGGCATTGCCGATTGCCCGTTCGAGTTTTACCGCACCTGGGTGATGGATGCCCAGAAGGCGCAGGAGAATGTTGAAGCCATGACCCGCAAAACCGTGGGCACCGCCGAGTGCCCGGTGGGCGAGTTGCCGTTTGATGGCAAGGAAAAATCCGCAGGGGCTTAAGCCCGGGAGGCACAGATGCCGTTTATCAATGAACGGCTGGAAGCCAACCGGGAGACCAATGACAAGAACCGGGCCGCCTCAGGCCCGGTTCGTGCTTCCCGGTTTCGCTTCGAGCCTGAGGCTGTGATGGCCCGTTTGCGGGCAAACATTGTGGGCCAGGATGAGGCGCTGACGGCGATGGAGTCGATGCTGGTGCGGGTGAAAGCCGACATCGGAGAAGAAAACCGGCCGCTGGCGGTGCACCTGTTTCTTGGCCCGACCGGTGTGGGCAAAACCGAAACCGTAAGGCTGATTGCCGAGGCCATCCATGGCCACCGCGATGGGTTGTGCCGCATCGACATGAATACCCTGGCTCAGGAACACTATTCGGCGGCGCTCACCGGCGCGCCGCCGGGGTACGTGGGCAGCAAGGAGGGCCATAGTCTGTTCGATCTGGACAAGGTCCAGGGCTCGTTCAGCAAGCCCGGCATCGTGCTGTTCGACGAGATTGAAAAGGCCAGCAAGGAAGTGGTCCGCACTCTGCTGAATGTGCTGGATACCGGCCGGCTGGTGTTCCCCTCCGGCAATCGGGAAATCGACTTTCGCAACACCCTGATCTTCATGACCAGCAATGCTGGCGCGCTGGACGCGGAGGCTCACCATCACCGTTATCAGCGGGGCTGGCGGCGATGGCTGGGGCTGTCACCGGGTACAGGCGAGCACCTTCGGGATGCCGCGCTTAGGCGCCATTTCGACCCGGAGTTTCTCAACCGGATTGACCAGATCCTGACCTACAACAGCCTCACCGACAACTGGCTGGACGCGCTGCTGGATATCGAGCTGGCGGGGCTGAACAAGCGCCTGGCCCGCAAAAATGCGGACGTGACCCTGTCCCCGAACCTGCGCCGGGCGCTCTGCCGAGGATACGACAGCCGCTATGGCGCACGGGAGATGTTACGGGCGTTTCGTCAGCGTCTGGAGCCGGCGATTGCGCGGGCGTTGCTGGCCCATCCGGAGTGCCAGCGGTTTGAGGCCGACGTGGATAAACACACGGTCTGCGTTCGCCAATACGTCGAATGACGTAGGCACCGGGGCCATTTCGCGAATACCTGCCCGGGGCGGGATCTCCGATAGTAAGGCTGTGACTTAACCGTGCAAGCCAAACCCAAGGAGCGCCCGTTATGGCTGAAACCATCATCAAGATCGATCTGAACAAGTCTGCCTACGAGAACGACAAGATTCACAACCGCTGGCACCCGGACATCCCCCTGGTGGCCACCGTCAAACCCGGCGATGACTTCATCGTGGAGTGCTACGACTGGACCGGTGGCCAGATCAAGAACAACGACAGCGCCGACGACGTGCGCGATGTGGATCTCAGCCAGGTGCACTTCCTGTCGGGTCCGATTGGCGTGGAAGGCGCAGAGCCCGGTGATCTGCTGGAAGTGGATATCCTCGACATCGGCACCTTTGAAGAGAGCCAGTGGGGCTTTAACGGCTTCTTCTCCAAAAAGAACGGTGGCGGTTTCCTTACTGAACACTTCCCGGAAGCCCAGAAATCCATCTGGGACTTCAACGGCATGTTCACCAAATCCCGCCACATACCCAACGTGGAATTCGCCGGTTTGATTCACCCGGGCCTGATCGGCTGCCTGCCTTCAAAGGAACTGCTGGATACCTGGAACAAACGTGAGGCCGGACTGGTGGCCACCGACCCGGAGCGGATTCCGGAGCTGGCCGCCCTGCCGAATGGCGAAACCGCCCACATGGGCCAGATGAAAGGCGAGGCCGCCAAAGCCGCCGGGGCTGAAGGTGCCCGTACCGTGCCGCCCCGTGAGCACGGCGGTAACTGCGACATCAAAGACTTGTCTCGCGGCTCCAAGGTGTACTTCCCGGTGTATGTGGACGGCGCCGGCTTGTCGGTGGGCGATCTGCATTTCAGTCAGGGCGACGGTGAGATCACTTTCTGTGGCGCCATCGAAATGGCCGGCTGGATTCATCTGCGGGTCAATCTGATCAAGGATGGCGTGAAGAAATACGGCATCAAGAACCCGGTGTTCAAGCCCAGCCCGATCAAACCCCGGTACGACGATTACGTGATCTTTGAAGGCATCTCGGTGGACGAAGACGGCGGCCAGCATTATCTGGATGTGCACGTGGCCTATCGCCAGGCCTGCCTCAACGCCATCGAGTACATGACCAAGTTTGGCTACACCAAGGCCCAGGCCTACGCCATTCTGGGCTGTGCGCCGGTGGAAGGCCACATCAGCGGAGTGGTGGATATACCCAACGCCTGCGCCACGCTCTGGCTGCCAACCGGCATCTTTGATTTCGACATTAACCCGTCGGCGGACGGACCGAAGAAGATGGTCAGCGGGGGCATGGACGTACCGCTGTCGAAGGACAAGGAGTAACCGTCATGCCCGTGTACGACTACAAGTGCCGTGAGCACGGCTTGTTCCATAATCTGGCCACCATGGACGACGCCGCCAAGCCGGCGGAATGCCCGACCTGCAAGGTGTTGTCGCCCCGGGTGATTGTGCTGCCGCCTCAGATTGCCGCCATGGACCCGGCAAAGAAAGCCGCCCATGACAGGAACGAGCAGGCCCGCCATGAGCCGGTGTTTTCAACCGCCGACCGACGGGCGAACGATAAGGAACACAGTCGGGCTTGCGGTTGCGGCTCGCCCAAACCAGGCAAAGCTATGCTGTTCTATACGGCGGATGGCAAAAAGATGTTCCCCTCCATGCGGCCCTGGATGATCAGCCACTGAGCGGGATGAAACAGTTCACGTGTTTGGCCCCCCAAGGGGCCTTTTTTATGTCTGGCTCGTCAGGGGGCTGCCGGCCTCACCAGCTCCACATCCCGATACCAGGCCTGTGCCTGCTCGCCGGTATTGTCGGCATCCGACATAATGGCAACGCCCATAATGCGGGATGGCTCCTCGCCAAAGGCTTCACGGTAGTCCGCCACTATGTCCCGTTCTACCGTCACCCACTGACCAACCTGTTCTGAACCGGAATTAACGGCCACCATCATGGTTTGATCGGTGAAGGCATTGGCAATGAAGGTTTGCTCTGGCAAGCGGTTGGCCCAGATGTAGTTGAGGGCATTGCCGGGCAGGCTTTCGCCAAACATCACCTCAACCGTTTTGCGTTTGGCCCGCTCAAAAAAACCGGCCTTTTCGGGCTGAAACTCAAACGCCACGTAGATGCGGGCGGGGTAGTCATCACCGGCCTTGGTGCGTGCGTCGCCCTTCTCGAACACATTCGACACCTTCCACTGCCAGCGCAGCAGCAGGGCATCACCCGGCGCCAGCGCCACCCGGGCAATCAGGCCAGAGGCGCTGCCGTCGACCGAGGCTTTGACCACCTGCACGCCGTCATCGGTGACCAGTTCATAGCGAGTGTGCTGGTCAATGCGCGGGAACTCCAGCGGCTCCCAGCCGTCGGCCAGAGAACTCATCCTGGAGAAGGCCGGCAGCAGCGATTCCTCGGCCAGGACCGACGAACTGGCCAGGCCAAACCACAGCAGCGCGATAATCTGATTTAAGCTGAATTGAGCGTTTCACCGTGAGCTCCCGTTGCGGAACTGAGTATTCACCCTCAGACATGACGCTGTGCCGAAAGTGCCTTGTCACCGATTTTAACTCCGTATATAGTGACGAAATCCTTGGTTGACTACCATATGTTGTGATCATTCTCTGATCATCGAACCACATAGGGTAGTCGGGAATCCGGTGAGAATCCGGAACTGACGCGCAGCGGTATTGGGGAACAAGCGTGGCATCAAGACACTGGCAGTCGCCGGGAAGTCGCCACGCAAGGCCGAACCAACAGGTTCACGCCCCTGAGTCCGAAGACCTGCCGAGGAAACAGCACTGCACCTTCGCGACCTAAGGTGAGCAGATCGGTTATCCCTGCCCGGGCTCGGGCACGGTGTGCTCCTGCATTCGCGAAGGCTATATGGAATCTGACGCGACTTCAGGAGAACACAATGTCTGCCACCGCTCTGGCCGAATCCCCGGCTACTTCTACCGACACCCAATCCCTGCAGGTGATTAAACGCAACGGCACCCTGGTTGGATTCAATCCTTCCAAGATTGGCGTGGCCGTCACCAAGGCTTTTCTTGCCGTTGAAGGCGATAAAGCCGCTGGCTCTGCCCGCATCAACGACGCCGTACACCGGGTGACCGACCAGGTGGTGCAGGCCATCAGCCGTCGCCTGCAAGCCGGCGGCAAAGTGCATATCGAAGACATCCAGGACCAGGTAGAACTGGCCCTGATGCGGGCTGAAGAGCAGAAAGTAGCCCGGGCCTACGTGCTGTACCGGGAAGAACACGCTCGCCAGCGAGCGGTGGATGAGCCGATGGAAGCCCACCCACACCTGACCGTGAAAAAGGCCGATGGCAGCCTGGCACCGCTGGACCTGGGCCTGATGAAACTGCAGGTGGAGCAGGCCGCCACCGGGCTGGAAGGCATTGATGGCGCGTCTCTGGTGGACGAAGCCCTGCGCAACCTGTACGACGGCATTGCCGAAACCGAAGTGGTCTCTGCCCTGATCATGACGGCCCGCGGCCGCATCGAGCAGGAGCCGGACTACAGCGCCGTCACCGCTCGCCTGTTGCTGGAACAGCTGCGCCTGGAAAATGCCGAAGCGCTGGACCTGCCCCGCAATCTGCCGCTGGCAGAGGTTTATCCACAGGCCCTGAAAGCCTTTATTGCCGCTGGCATTCGCTACGAGCTGCTGGACGAAGCCATGGCTGCGTTCGATCTGGAGCGCCTGGGCGCGGCCATCAAATCGGAGCAGGACCTGCAGTTCGGCTTCCTCGGTCTGCAGACCCTCTACGACCGGTATTTCCTGCACTGGAATGGCGCCCGCCTGGAGCTGCCCCAGGTGTTCTTCATGCGTGTGGCCATGGGCCTCGCCCTGCGGGAAGATGACCGCCAATGCCCGCGCCATCGAATTCTACAACCTGCTGTCCAGCTTTGATTACATGGCCAGCACACCCACCCTGTTCAACAGCGGCACCCGCCATTCCCAGCTGTCGTCCTGCTACCTGACCACCGTGGGCGATGACCTCGAAGGTATCTACGGCGCCATCAAAGACAACGCCCTGTTGTCGAAATGGGCCGGCGGCCTGGGCAACGACTGGACCCCGGTGCGGGCACTGGGCTCTCATATCAAAGGCACCAACGGCCAGAGCCAGGGCGTGGTGCCCTTCCTGAAAGTGGTCAACGACACCGCCGTGGCGGTGAACCAGGGCGGCAAACGCAAGGGTGCGGTCTGCGCCTACCTGGAAAGCTGGCACCTGGACATCGAGGAATTCCTGGAGCTGCGCAAAAACACCGGCGACGAACGCCGCCGCACCCACGACATGAACACCGCCAACTGGGTGCCGGATTTGCTGATCGAACGCATGCGCGAAGACCGGGACTGGACTCTGTTTTCCCCAAGCGATGCGCCAGACTTACACGACCTCTACGGCAATGCCTTCCGGGAACGCTACGAGCATTACGAAGCGCTGGCGGAGCAGGGCAAGATCAAGCTGTTCAAAAAAATCCCCGCCAAACAGCTGTGGCGCAAGATGCTGACCGTGCTGTTTGAAACCGGCCACCCATGGATCACCTTCAAAGACCCCTGCAACCTGCGCTCACCGCAGCAGCATCAAGGCGTGGTGCACAGCTCCAACCTGTGTACCGAGATCACCCTGAACACCAGCGTCGATGAAATCGCCGTGTGTAACCTGGGCTCCGTTAACCTGGCGGCCCACATCCACAACGGCGAGCTGGACGTGCAGCGCCTGGAGCGCACCGTCAACACTGCCGTGCGCATGCTCGATAACGTTATCGACATTAACTTCTACGCCGTACCCCAGGCGAGGAACTCCAACCTGAAACACCGCCCGGTGGGCCTTGGCCTGATGGGCTTTCAGGATGCGCTCTACCAACTCGGCCTGCCTTACACCAGCCCGGAAGCCGTTGAGTTTGCTGACGTCGCCATGGAGCAGCTCAGCTACTTTGCCCTGCGCGCCTCCGCCAAGCTGGCCGGCGAGCGTGGCGCTTATGAAAGCTACGAGGGCTCCCTGTGGCACCAGGGCATCCTGCCCATCGATTCCCTCACCCTGCTGAAAGACAACCGCCGGGAAGGGGACTTTTCCGTCAACACCAGCAGCCGTCTGGACTGGACCCCAGTGCGCGAGCTCATCGCCAAACACGGCATGCGCAACAGCAACGTCATGGCTATTGCACCGACGGCGACCATCTCCAACATTGTTGGGCGTGTCTCAGTCTATCGAGCCGGCGTACCAGAACCTGTTCGTCAAATCGAACCTGTCTGGCGAGTTCACCGTGGTCAACCCGTCCCTGGTGCGCGATCTCAAAGCCGAAGGCTTGTGGGACAACGTGATGGTTAACGACCTCAAATACTTTGACGGCAGCGTGCAACAGATCGACCGCATCCCGCCCGTGCTGAAGGCCCGCTACGCCACCGCCTTTGAAATTGACGCCCGCTGGTTGGTGGAAGCCGCCGCAAGACGTCAGAAGTGGCTGGACCAGGCCCAGAGCCTGAACCTGTACATGGCCGAACCCAACGGTAAAAAACTCGATGCCCTGTACCAACTGGCCTGGGAACGCGGGTTGAAAACCACCTATTACCTGCGCTCTCTGGGTGCCACCGGCGCTGAAAAAAGCGCCCCGGTGGCCGCACCGCAACCCCAGGTGTGCAGCATCGACGAGCCAGACTGCGAAGCCTGTCAGTAACCACTTACTTAATTTTGGAGGCCTAACCATGCTTGATTGGGACGACGAACCAAAAACCGAAACCAAGCCGACCGCCACGGCCGGCCCAGCGCCGGTGAACGTAGACGACAAGCGCGTGATCAACGGCAACACCGACATCAACCAGTTGGCACCGTTCAAGTACCCCTGGGCTTGGGAATACTTCATGAACGCCAACAAAAACCACTGGACGCCGCTGGACGTCAACATGGCCCAGGACGTCCACGACTACCACCACCGCCTGAACCCGGCGGAAAAGCACGTGTACGAAAACGTGCTGGCGTACCTGACCACCTCCGACATCCTGGCCATGCGCAACATTGGCCTGGCGGTGATGGAGAAAATGAGCGCCCCGGAACTGCAAATCTACCAGGCCCGCCAGGTGTACGAAGAAGCCCTGCACACCTGGACCTACCAGCACTGCATCGAAACCCTCAACCTGGACCAGAGCGAAATCTACAACCGCTACCGCGTGGTGCCGGAGATCAACGCCAAAATCCAGCTGGCCAACCGACGGCTGGACGCCGCCATGCGCTCAGACATGAACCTGCGTAACAAAGACGACCTGCAGGAGTTCATCATGTCTTATCTGTTCTTCGCGGCCGTGTTTGAAGGCTGCTGGTTTTACAACGGCTTCAGCCCGATCTTTGCCCTGCAACGCCGGGGCCTGATGCGCGGCACCGGTGAGCAGTTCCAGTACATTCTGCGGGACGAAGCCATGCACTTCTCCTTCGGCCTGAAAGTGGTCAACCAGATCCTGGAAGAAGAGAACATCACCTTTGATCCCCAGGCCGTGCGGGAAATGTGGGACGAGTGTGAGGCCGCTGAAACCGCCTACGCCAACTACATCCTGCGCGACCCCATCCTGGGCTACTCGGCGGAGTACCACATCGAGCAGTTCCGCTTTGTGGCCAACCGCCGGGCCAGAACCGTCGGCCTGGAAGAGCCGTTCCCCGGGGCCAAAAACGTCTCGCCCTGGCTGGATGAGCAGGCCACCATGCGCAAAGAGAAAAACTTCTTTGAAACCCGGGTGATCGAATACCAAACCGGCGCCCAGCTGGAGTGGTAACATAGGCCGCATGCCTAAAACGTTCTACCGCCGGGGCCCGGAACACAGAGCCGGTGCCCCGGTGACTTTTCTGGATGTACGCCGCCGTTTTGAGTTTCGCACGGTGGAAATTGGCCGTTGGGTAACCGAACCGGAAAAACAGCGCAGCGCCGCGTTGTTTTACGATGCCCTGTGCGACCTGATGACCATCCTGGGCGGCACTGAAAGCCTGATCTCCCTGCGCGGCAGCCTGGCCCTGCAATACGGCATTGGCGGCCGGCCCGGCGTATCCGCCCACTATACCCCCGCCACCCGCAGCTTCGCCCTGGCCAAAAACGCCGGCCCTGGCAGCATTGCTCATGAGTGGTTTCACGCCTTTGACCACTACATTGCCGACAAGCTGTTCCCGAGCGCCGGCACAGGCGAGTTTGGCTCCACACTCTGGCTAACCCGTGAAGACGCCATCGCCCACCCCCTGAATGAGCGCCTGCAAGCCTGCTACCGCGCCATCCTTCTGGACAGCGCCGGCGACCAGCCCAGTGACCTGTTCCGGCAATCGGCGAAGGCCGACAAAGCGGCCGGTGTGCATTACTACAGCCGCCCCGAGGAGCTCTGCGCCCGAGCATTTGAAGCCTTCGTTCAGGACGGAACCGTAAAAAATGCCTTCCTGGTAAAAGGTACGAAAGAAAGCGAAGAAGCCCAGCTGGGGCTTTATCCACAGGGACTGCAGCGGGAGAGAATCAACCGTGCGTTTCTTGTTTACTTCCAATCCCTGGGGAGGGCGTTGAAAGGGACAGAATCCTAGAAGATTATCCCAATGGGCTGCGAACACCGGCAAAGCCTTGGCCCAGCACGTGAGTATAGATCTGTGTGGTACGAAGATCTGAATGACCAAGGAGATCCTGAACCGTGCGGATATCCGTCCCGTGTTTCAGGAGTTCCGTTGCGAATGTGTGTCGGAACGTATGGCAACCGGCTCGTTTGCCAATTCCTGCCGTATCAACTGCTTTTCGGACAGCCCTTTGAACCGAGGAAATATGGCGGTGATGACGCGACACGTTGCCAAGGTTATCAGTGCTTAGAGTGGTCCTGTCTTTCGCCCCCTTGCCGTCGCGCACGGTAATCACGTGTTGGCTAAAATCCAGATCTTTGATGCGCAATCGGCAAGCTTCCGTAACGCGTAGTCCGGCACCGTAGAGCAGTGACGCAATCAGTTTGTTTGGCTCGGAAAGCACGCTGATGACACGCATCGCCTCATCGTGAGTCAACACCACCGGGAGCTTGCGGGGCTTCTTCGCACGAATAATCTCACCGACGTCGCCCAATACCTGGTTCAGTACTTTATCGTACAAAAACACCAGCGAATTCAGAGCCTGAGCTTGAGTGGCGGCGGCGACATTACGATGAACAGCAAGCCACGTCAGAAACTCATTTACTTCCTTTGGCCCCATGACCCTAGGGTGCTTCATTCCATGGAACCGGATGAAATACCGAATCCAGTACCAGTAAGTCTTTTCTGTACGAATGCTGTAATGGTTTACCCGAATAACCGCACGAACTTGCTCCCGCAAACGGGGCTGCTTTCCCTGCATTCGAAACCGCTCCTTGCGTTGATGCTGTATATTTAAACAGTATTATTGGTGGCGTGAATCACAGATGTCAAATGATTCCATGGCAACGATGAGGCTGCTGGGCTAATCTGTTGTTATATAAACTTTTTGAGAGAGCGCACACGCTAAGGCGAGCCGTAATCATGCAGCGGTCAAACTTTCGCAATCGCAGAGCGCTCTACCTAATTGCTGTTATGGCTCTTAGGTCGTGCGTGGAAATAAACTTACTCGTGTTGCGGTGCAAAGAGCTCGATCAAAGTAGGCAGTTTTATGAGCTGCTAGGGTTCAGCTTCGTGAGGGAGAAGCACGGTGGAGGGCCTTTACACTATTCGTCGCAAGATGCGGGCTTCGTGTTTGAGCTTTATCCTCTCGCGGAAAGTGAACAAGTGGATAACTCGCGTCTCGGCTTTTCGGTGGGCAACATCCGCCAGGTTTTGTCGCAAGTCGAAGTGGTGGGTCAGCACGAACTCGGCGACAGGCAAGTCTATGTCGTCCGAGACCCCGACGGCAGAAAGGTCGAGCTAAGTGGCAAGATGCCATAACAAGCGGCTCAAAGGGATGCGCTACCTCCGCGCCGCTTTTGTGCATTCGCTATCGCTCATTATTGCACAACGCGTCGCTCCGGCAGCGCACCCATTAGCCGAGCGTTAAATTTCAGGCGGTCATGGATACGATCCCGCGTTTTAAGAAAATCGAGGCACTTTTACTGGGCATTGTTCTGCCTGTTTTCCTCTCTGGCTATACAGTGCTTCTTCTGCTGAACTCTGAGGCCGTTTTTTGGGGTCGCGGTTCGAGCGCCACCTATCAGGGCTACAGTGCTTTTTTCGTTTCGTCCTTGTGGTTTGGTATTTCGGGACTTCTGGTAGGTCATTTCTGGTTAAGGCAATATCGTATACTCATGCCCGCACGCCGTAGGGCGTTCATGTGGGTATCATCAGTTTTACTATTGGTAGGTTTAGCTTCAGCTATTCTACTGGTCTAAAAATTTAACAAGTCGCTGTAGTACGCGGCCGTTGGCCGCCGGACGCCCTTTTCATTGCGGCTTCGCCTCCATTACAAGGGCGCCGCTAAGCTCAGCGTTAAGCATTAGGCCAAGCTATGAAAAATATCGAAGAATTTTTAGAAGTATTCGACATTCCTGAAGAAGAGGCATTGGCCGCTTTAATAGGAAGCTTTGGGCCCCCTCAAGCATCAGGTATAAGGGGGTATTGGAGGAAACACTCACACTATGGCAATGACGCTCCGAGCACAGAGATCATTAAAGGAATATATTCATCAAATGATTATCGTTGCCACATATGCGGAAGTCAAAAAAGGCTTTCGATAGATCATAATGATGGGAATGCCAATAATCACGCAGTTGAAAATCTTAAGCTACTTTGCTTCTCCTGTAATCGTGGTAAGTCATCGAAGCCAACACAAGATAAAAGCCACAAGCTGAAAATATACCGTGCAACTATGGAACTTTATTCTGAGCTTGGGCAATTTCCAACCCAAAAACAAATCCGGCAGCGTGCCGGTGTATCTCAGATTGGTGGTGCTACATACTTTTTAGATTACATGAAGGCCAGGCTCGAGAAAAATACTTAACAAGTTGCTGCACTCGGAAAAATTACTCGCTGCGCTCCTAATTTTCCGGTGAGCAAGGCGTTATGTTTCTCTCAGGGCAGGCTCAAGCCCAAGGTGATCAACAAAAGGGATAAAGTCGCGATCCAGAAATAGCAAGGGTAGCTCCTTCTCTATGCAGAATGTCGCGATGATTACGTCGGCAGTTTTTCTGATCGTGATGCCCTTTTTACGAAGCGCTCGGTAATTGTCGGCACACTTGGCTGCCATATCTTTGCCAAACATCTCGTGTTGATCCAGCGCGAGCAGACTCTCTTTGGTCTGACGGTATTGTTTGTCGTTGCGGATGCCTTGCAGGATTTCCAGAAATATGAGGTCGCCGATAGCGACTGATCCTTGAATTATCGAGGTGTCCAGCAGGTCAGTTTGCGGGTTTTCGACTCCGTTGAAGTAGTTGATCCAGACGCTGGTATCCACCAGTATCATCGGGCGCTCCGCATTTCATCCAGGTCGCCTTCCCACTTTATTTTGCCTCGCAGCTTTCGAATCTCCTGCTGCTTGCTCAGCTGGACCAGAAGTTTCAGGCCTTGCTCAACGGCTTCTTTTTTGGTTTCGTAGCCGGAGGCTTTGAGGGCTTCGGCCATCAACTGATCGTCAATGACAATGTTCGTTCTCATAATGCACCTATGTGTATGGCTTACAGATTCCATACACAATCTAGCACTTCAGGGAAAACATAACAATCGGCTGCACAGCGACCAATTTTCCGCCGCTTCGCGGCTCCAAACCGGCGCGTGAGCCGAGCGTTAACTGTCTCTATGGGAAAATTGAGATTTCGGGTTTTTATTGCTCTTTTGCCATACGCCTGTTGGTTTCTATCAGCTACGGTGGATTGGGGGCTAATCCCATTATTCATTGAAACGGTGTATTTTTATCCGGTTTCATGGATAGGAGAGCCACTGTTTAGACCAATAGAGTCGGGCCTAGTGGCACCCTCCCACCTTGGGCGGTTCTTAGGTGTAGTGCTTTATTTAATTGTTTACTGGGTATTTTTGCTTTTTCTACAGAATGCAGGAGACCGCGGTGGAAACAGTTAACAAGGCCAGTCACGGCGACGTCTACTACATTGCGGCTGCGCCTCCATTACGTAGCCGCGCGTGCTGAGCGGCGTTAAACCAAAAAGGAGAACCCATGGGAGCTTGGGGTGTTGGTAATTTTGAGAATGATGATGCAGTCGATTGGACCTGCGACATTGGTGATTCAAAAGGGGTGAAAATCCTGATCAGGCCATTGCGCTACGTTGCCAGTGAATCTGATTATCTAGAAGCACCCGATTGCTGTCAGGCATTGGCATCGGCAGAAATCATTGCCAAAGCCTTATCCCAAGATACATCGGCTCTCCCAGAGGAAATCCAGGTTTGGTTAAAACAGAAAAAGGGGCTTTTCGGCAAGCCGCCTGCTATTGAAAAGGAGCATGCTTCATTAGCAGCTGAAGCTGTTAAGAGAATTGTTTCTAATTCCGAGCTCAAAGAGCTGTGGGAAGAGTCTGGCGAATATGATCAATGGGTTTCTAGGCAGAAGCATTTGCTGGAAGCCTTGGAGAGGTTTAACCAGTAGCGTCAGTCGGACCTGTTTGTTCCGCTGCGCTCCACAAACCGGCCGCTGCGCATCGCGTTAAATCAGTAATGGTACCGAAGCTGGGCGATGAGCAAAGCGTCATCCGTAACTTTATAGATCATGCGTTGCTCTTCGTTAATGCGGCGGGACCAGTAACCAGCGAGGCTGTGTTTGAGAGGCTCCGGTTTACCAATACCTTCGAACGGTTCTCGCTTGGTCTCTTTGATCAGCTTGTTGATTCGGTTAAGGATTTTTTTGTCAACTTTCTGCCAGTACAAATAGTCTTCCCAGGCGTTCTCGGAGAAGATGAGCTTCATTCAAGAAGTTCCTTTTCTTGACCACCACCTTGCTCGAACTCGGCGACGGATTCCAACAAACGACGGGCGTTCTTTGGTGCGCGCAGGAGGTATGCGGTCTCTTGCAATGCCTCGTAGTCCTCAAGGGAGATCATCACCACGGACTGCGACTTGCTACGAGTGATGATCACAGGGGAATGGTCTTCACAGACCTGCTCCATGGTTTTTGCTAGATTGGTTCTAGCGGCTGTATAGCTAATGGCATCCATAAGTTTTCTCCTGTACAGGATGTTGAACATGGTCAGGATACCGTACGCTAAAGGATTTAACCATCGGTTGCTCAGCGACCGATTTTCCGCCGCTTCGCGGCTCCAAACCGGTGCGTCTGCCGGGAGTTAGAGCGCGGCCGTTGTGAAAGTTTTCCCTTACCGTGACCACCAATTACCCCATCACCAGCCAATCCAAGCAGACGACGAAATTTCGGACATTCCATATGTCTTGGCGCAGAACAAACGACCGCATGCCGAAGACCGTCTCGCATCACTGTCAGCTTCTGAATGTTTCTGTCCAGTTCATCTGCCTTATTGCTCAGTAATTTTCTATCAATATCAGGATTGCCTTTAGACCCTATCATGCGGGCGATGTCATCCAGCGAAAACCCGACTGCTTGCCCCAGCGCAATTAGCGCTAGCCGCTCCAATATGTTGGCATCGAAAACCCGGCGTAACCCCTGCCTGCCAATAGAGGAAATTACTCCTTTTTCCTCATAGAAGCGCAACGTTGAGGCAGGCACACCAGAACGTTTGGCCACTTCGGCAATATCCATACTTACCCCTTGACCTCAAGTTGACTTGAGGTTGTACGCTAGCATTGGCCTCAAACTTGGACAAGCAAGGGAGAAAGTTATGAGCAATCTACAACTCGTATTGTTCATCGGTATTGGAGCTACCGTAGTAATGGACTTGTGGAGCATCATTCGCAAGCCATTGTTCGGCATTCCGCTCCCAAACTACGGGATGGTGGGACGATGGATAGCCCACATGGCAGGCGGGCAATTCCGTCACGACGCGATTGCTGCATCTCCTACTGTGCGTGGAGAGCACGTCATCGGGTGGACAGCTCACTACTTGATAGGCATCGCATTCGCTGCCTTATTAATTGGTATCTGGGGGGAATCATGGTCTCACAACCCAACGCTTGGTCCTGCGCTTGCAGTTGGCATAGGTACCGTTGCAGCACCCTTCCTGCTGATGCAGCCGGGCATGGGTGCCGGATTGATGGCCTCTCGCACACAACATCCGGCGTCTGCGCGCCTACAGAGTCTGTTAACACATGCGGTTTTTGGTCTCGGCCTTTATTTTTCGGCGTGGGCAGTACAATTTCTCAAGTCCATATAGAATCGAAACTGAACTCAGGAAATAAAATGAATATTGCTGCTTTTATCAGAAATTATGTTTTTGAGGTGAATTGATTGAATATCGGAATTTTTATCTACCCCGATGCCGAAGTACTCGATTTTTCAGGGCCTTTCGAGGTGTTCTCCACCGCTTCGCGGGTGTGTAACGGGAGCAAGCCATTCACGGTATTTTTAATCGCGGAACACAATGCCGTGGTGTCGGCCCGAGCCGGTTTTAAAGTGCTTCCCGATTACTCTATTGAGGATCATCCGCCACTGGATGTGTTGGTAATTTCCGGCGGGGTGCACACTTCCGAAATGCACAATAAAGTGGTCACCGATTGGATCGAGCGCCAAGTTCACTCCGTGAAACTCGTTGCTACCGTTTGCACTGGTATTTTCTTACTAGCGAAAGCTGTTCAATCATTGTCCTGCACAGTCACCACTCACCGAGAGGACATTCCGGATCTCCGGAACATGTTTAGCCAGCTTAACGTGGTCGAAGGTGTGCGATGGATCGATGAGGGCAATGTTGTGAGTTCAGGCGGCATATCTGCTGGCATTGATATGAGTTTACATTTGGTTAGTCGGTTGCGTGGTGAGGAATTGGCGGTGAAAACGGCAGAACAGATGGAGTTCATATGGACAAAAAACACATAATCAACCGCGTGAGGCTGGCGTCCCCTCGCTCAGCGATAGCACCACAATACTGGAGTCTAGTCTTTTGAAAAAAGTATTGATGAGTGCCTGCCTTCTTGGCAAGAGGGTTCGATATGATGGAGGGAGCCTTTCGGTGAATGACGAACTTATAGCGGGGTGGATATCTGAAGGCCGGATTGTTTCAGTTTGCCCCGAAGTTGAGGCCGGAATGAGTATCCCCAGGAAGCCTGCAGAGATTGTCGAAGGAAGCGGCACCCGTGTATTAGATGGCGAAGCTGATGTTGTTGAAAAGTGCGGCGATATTGTCACCGACGATTTCATAGCTGGCGCTTCGATTGCCTTGGAATTGTGCAAAAAATTCAACATTGAAATAGCGATACTGGCTGAATCCAGTCCTTCTTGTGGAAGCTCCCTCATCTATGACGGTAGATTTTCAGGCAACCGAATTCCCGGTGTAGGTGTTACGGCAGCGTTGCTTCGTCGCAATGGTATTCAGGTGTTTAGCCAACATGAGATAGCAGATGCTAACAAGGCCATCCAGGCGATTTGCGGCTGAAAACCGATGCGTGAGCCGAGCGTTATGAGAGAGGGAGGTAAGGTGATTCGAGTAATTTACCGTTGGAAGGTAGAGGAAGATGACTTCGCAAACTTCCAAGAGGTGTGGAGCCGCACCACGAATCACATACATGAGGCTGTGGCTGGAGCGTTGGGAAGCTTTATGCTTCGTAGCCCAGAAGATCCGACTGAAATTCTGACAGTGGCAAAGTGGGATTCAGTAGAGAACTGGAAGGCCTTTTGGGGGGCGGATAATCCGTCCGAGATGAAAGGAATGCGGGAGATAGGTGAGCGGATTTCCGTGACCGTATACGATGAAGTTGACGACTTTACGCGGAGTCTCGAGGAGTAGCTCAGCGAAATCGTTTGCGTGCCACATAACCAGTGGCTGTTGTCGGACACGCGGTGCACTACCTGATCGATCCCAAAACTGGAATCTGCCGAGTGCATTCGGTTCGATGGTGGGCCTGATAGTCTGGAATCACTTAACAAATTGTTGTAGTTCGTTCCGGGCCTCTGGCCCTACACCGGACGCCCATTTCGCTGCGCTATCTGCGCTCCGCCACGCTGTTCAGCCGAGGCGTTGCCGCCCGCGCTTGTCGAGATTGCGCTTTACAACAACCGCCACAGTGATGGGCAGAGAATAGGTCAACAGAAAGATTGGTAACTCCTGCATGACCGTGTAGCCGGCTTGCGTCACCCCCACCCAGACATTCCAGCCCGTGATCACGAGCCATAGGGCGGCGAAAATAATGACTGGTGTCCAGCTTCTGCTCGTTTGTTTATGAAACAGCCTGGCAATCCCAGTAACAACTGCCCAAAGAATGATGCCCCCAACGATCACGACCAGTGTTCTCATGTTTGTCTCCCGACACTGTGGGTCTGAATCATCTGGATAAGAGTGTCGCCTCCGGAGAACAGGGTCGGAGGCGACATAAGCCCCATGTGTTACCGGGTAGTGTAGCCGCCGTTCGCAAAAAGCGTTTGGCCAGTTATCCACCAGCCCTCTGATGCCAGAAATTTTACAATGGGAACAATGTCTTCAATCATCGTGAGCTGATTACCCATACCCTGTGACTTGTGGTACTCCACGCGCTGAGGGGTTTCCTGGCCGTAGAAAAACGGAGTGTCCATGGGGCCAGGTGCGATGTTGTTGACCGAAATGCCCCGTGGGGAAAACTCCTTGGCTGCGGCCCGAGTAAAGTGTTCCACGGGGGCCTTACCGCCTGCATAGGTCGAATAGCCATCGGTAAATGCGGCCAGCAATGCGGTCAGGATCGTGATGAGTTTGCCGTTGTCGTTCAGATGCAGTCCCGCCTCTTTGATGAAAAAGTAGGCGGATTTGGCGTTGATGGCCATCATCTCATCGAACTCTGCTTCCGTGGTTTCGATAATCGGTTTGCGCAGTACCTTCCCAACGGTGTTGACTGCCACATCGATCCTTCCAAAATGATCTTTTGCTTGCTGAAAAAGCACCTCTACGTTGGCTGCTTCCGTCAGGTCGCCCTGGATTGCAATCGCGTTGCGGCCCATACCCTGGATGGCGGCTACTGTTTCCTCCGCGTCTTTTTCGGTGGCATCGCTGTTGTAGTGCACCACCACGTCCATTCCGCTTGCCGCAAATTCCCGGCTGATAAGCCCGCCGAGGTTCTTGGCGCCGCCAGAAACAAGCGCAACTTTTCCATTCAAATTGATCTTTGCCATGGTTTCTCTCCTCTGGTTAGTGACGGGTGCTCAGCACGATGTTGCCGTATCGAGTACCTTGGATTCAGCCTATGGAATTGAGATCAACGCAGGAAGAGTGCTAAGTTGCATTTATTAAATGCACAAGGCGCAATAAGTATGGGGCACGTCGAGCAACTCTTTGTTCGGGTGGTGGAATCGGGCAGTTTCAAAAAGGCCGCAGAATGCCTGAAGCTCGAACCATCCTCTGTCAGCCGACAGATCGCGGCACTGGAGGATCGCCTTCAGGTTCGGTTACTGCGTCGTTCCACGCAAAGAACCACTCCGACGGAGCTTGGGCAGCGCTATTACGAGCGCCTACGCGTCATTCTGGATGACCAACTAGCGTTGGAAGAGGAAATCAGGAGCGGCGTTTCTCTGCTTACCGGTAAATTGCGTGTCACAGCGCCGGTGGATTTTGGCACCCGCTTCGTGGTCCCCGTGGTTTGCAAACTGCAAGAGCTGGCACCTGAACTGGCGGTGGAGCTGATACTGGGCAGTCCTTTTGAGAGTTTGGTTGAGAACGATCTTGATGTCGCTGTACGTATCGGCAACCTGCCGGACTCCAGTCTGATCGCGAAACATCTGGGCTATAACCAGCGAGTGCTGGTGGCAAGCCCGGAATATCTGGATAAACAGAACACACCAACATCCCTCGACCAACTGGAGCAGCACAACTTCATCTTGTACTCGTCCGCCCAGTCAAAAAGTGACATCGAATTTGCCGATGGCAGTCGTTATTCGCACTTGAAGGTCCGAAGCAACATCACAGTCAACAGTGTCGCCGCGGTACGCAGGCTGGTGCTCGAGGGCAAAGGTATCCACCTTGGCCCTTTATGGGTGTTTGCGGATGATATTGAGAGCGGCAGGCTGGTCCGTCTGCTGACAGACAGGCCTTTGCGAAGTTTTCCGGTTCACGCTGTTTATCCGGCGCGGGCCTACTTGCCGGCCAAGGTAAAGGAATTCATCAGGCTGTTATCTGGTGAGCTGAGCCAACAGACGATTTAATTGAATTATAAAATACAGATTGGCCCTCCTGCCCCTGATCACCAAAGCAGCCTTGCCATGTCACGGGCTGTTGGCAAAGGGATCTTAGCTCCATCGAGAAATGAAAGCGGACAAAGCCGCAGGAGTCAGTCGTATGGAGCCGAATGAGGTTGCAGAGGCGCGCGGAAGAACTGTTCGAGCAGGTGCTGCAGCTTCAAGCCGGCGCGTGGAACGGGTGTTTAAAGTTAAGAATGGCTATCTCCCAACGCTGGATCGATTCAGGCTCCCGCCGGAAATGGTAGTCTGGTCAGGAATATTTGAATCCTTTCTCACATTTCTGTAACCTTTTTATTAATTGAACGTTCAATTAATAAAAATACGGAAAAGCGTACGCCTGTCATGCCAAAAGTCGGAATCAAAGACACTCGTCGCCAACAGTTGATCGACGCCACCATGGAGTCCATCGCCGAGCTGGGGATGCAGAACACCACCATTGTCAGCATCAGCAAGCGGGCGGGCATGTCGTCCGGCATCATCAGCCATTACTTCGGGGGCAAGCAGGGGCTGATCGAAGCGGCTTTGCGTTATCTGCTGGATCAGCTCGGCAAGGAGCTTCGGGAGCGCATGGCGAAAACCGATCGCTCCCCGGCCCAGCGGCTGGATTGCATCATTGAGTCCAACTTTTCCGAGTTCCAGCGCTCGGCACTGGCGGCGAAAACCTGGCTCAGCTTCTGGGCTCGATCCATGCACGAGCCGGGGCTGAAGCGCCTGCAGCAGATCAACAACGCCCGGCTGTACAGCAACCTGCGCTATTCCTTTGCCCAGGCGTTGCCGGCGGATCAGGCCACGGAAGCGGCCCGACAAACCGCGGCGATGATTGATGGCTTCTGGTTGCGCAGCGCCCTGAGCCTGGACCCGGCAGAAAGCTTTGAAGCCGGCGAGCGGCTTTGCAAGCAGTTCGTTCACGAGACACTGGCCCGGGCAAGCGCCTGAGCCAACGCGAATGCCATGGCCCACAAGGCCTGAAGACACCGAATCGAGGTTACCAACCGCTTATGTCTGCATCTGTTCCCGTTGTTCATAACTTTGTCCATGGCCGTTTTCTGGCCAACCGTTCCGGTGAGACCTTCCCGGTGGTGAATCCGGCTACCGGCCAGGTGATTTACCAGGTGGAAGTGGCGGATGAAGCCGTACAGCAGGCCGCCATTGAAAGTGCCCGCGCCGGGTTTGCCCAGTGGGCGGCCACCCCGGCCATTGAGCGCAGCCGGATTCTGCTCAAAGCGGTGGCGCTGCTCAGAGAACGTAATGACGAACTGGCGGCGGTGGAAGTACGCGACACCGGCAAGCCCTGGCAGGAAGCCGAAGCCGTGGATGTGGTGACCGGTGCCGATGCCATCGAATTCTTTGCCGGCCTGGCACCCTCCATCGAGGGCAACCAGCAGGATTTGGGCGGTGACTTCTACTACACCCGTCGGGAGCCCCTGGGTATCTGCGCCGGCATTGGCGCCTGGAATTATCCCATCCAGATCGCCTGCTGGAAGTCCGCCCCGGCGCTGGCTTGTGGCAACGCCATGATCTTCAAACCGTCGGAAGAAACCCCGATGGGTGCGGTCAAGCTGGCGGAAATCTTCATCGAAGCCGGCGTTCCGGCGGGCGTGTTTAATGTGGTGCAGGGCGCCTCCGAAGTGGGCCAGTGGCTGACCCATCATCCGGAGATTGCCAAGGTGTCGTTCACCGGCGAAGTGGCCACCGGCAAGAAGGTGATGGCGGCGGCTGCTTCGTCCCTGAAAGACGTGACCATGGAGCTGGGTGGTAAATCTCCGCTGATCATCTTTGACGATGCGGACCTGGATAACGCCATCTCTGCGGCTATGGTAGGCAACTTCTACACCCAGGGCGAAATCTGCACCAATGGCACCCGGGTTTTTGTGCACGAAGACATCTACCCGCGCTTTATTGAACGGCTGCTGGAGCGCACCCGCAAGAACATCAAAGCCGGTGACCCGATGAATCCGGCCACCAACTTCGGCGCACTGATCTCCAAGAAGCATCAGGAGCTGGTCCTGGGCTACATCAGCAAGGGCATCGCCGAAGGCGCCACCCTGAGCCACGGCGGCCGTGCCCTTGAGCCGGGGGATTCCAAAGGTGGTTATTTCGTGGAGCCCACGATCTTCACCGACTGCACCGACGAGATGACCATCGTGAAGGAAGAGATTTTCGGGCCGGTAATGTCGGTACTCACCTTCCGGGATGAAAACGAGGTGATCGACCGGGCCAACAACACCGACACTGGCCTGGCCGCCGGGGTGTTTACCAACGACATCCGCCGGGCGCACCGGGTGATTCATCAGATCCAGGCCGGCATCTGCTGGATCAACAGCTACGGCGCCTCGCCGGCGGAAATGCCGGTGGGCGGTTACAAACTCTCCGGCATTGGCCGGGAAAACGGGCGCGAGACCATCGCTCATTACACACAGATCAAGTCCGTTTACATCGGAATGCAGGATCTGGATGCCCCGTTTTAACCCCGCAGGCCACAGAGGAGATTGCGTATGAAAGAAAACCGATACGACTACATCATTGTGGGCGCGGGCTCGGCCGGTTGTGTGCTGGCCAACCGCCTCACCGAAGACGCCCGCCACCGGGTGCTGTTGTTGGAAACCGGCGGCAGCGACAAGAGCATCTTTATCCAGATGCCCACCGCCCTGTCCATCCCCATGAACACCAAGAAGTACGCCTGGCAGTTCGAGACCGAGCCAGAACCGTATCTGGACAACCGCCGCATGCACTGTCCCCGGGGCAAGGTGCTGGGCGGCTCCTCGTCCATCAACGGCATGGTCTATGTTCGTGGCCACGCCCGGGATTTCGACGAGTGGGATTCCGAGGGCGCCACTGGCTGGCATTACCAGAACGTGCTGCCGTATTTCAAAAAGGCGGAGACCTGGGCCTTTGGCGGTGATGACTACCGGGGCGACACTGGCCCGCTGGGCGTCAACAACGGCAACAACATGCGTAACCCGTTGTACAAGGCGTTCATCAAGGCGGGTGTGGATGCCGGCTATCTCGAAACCACCGATTACAACGGCGCCCAGCAGGAAGGCTTCGGTGCCATGCACATGACCGTGAAGAACGGTCGCCGCTGGTCCACGGCCAACGCCTACCTGCGCCCGGCCATGGCGCGACCGAACCTGACGGTGGTGACCCATGCCCTTGTGCACAAGGTGTTACTCGGTGGCGCGGATGGCAAAACCGCCACCGGTGTGCGTTACGAGCAGGGCGGCAAGATGCACGAGGCCAATGCCGCCGAGGAAGTGATTCTGTCTGCCGGTTCCATTGGTTCACCCCATCTGCTGCAGCTGTCCGGTATCGGCAAACGAGAGGTGCTGGAACAGGCCGGTATTGAGGTCAAGCACGAGCTGCCCGGCGTGGGTGAGAATCTGCAGGATCACCTGGAATTCTACTTCCAGTTCCGCTGCAAACAGCCGGTGTCGCTCAACGGCAAGCTGGACTGGTGGAACAAGCTCAAGATCGGCGTGCGCTGGATTCTGCGCAAAGACGGGCTGGGCGCCACCAACCACTTCGAGTCCTGCGGTTTTATCCGCTCCAAGGCGGGTGTTGAGTGGCCAGACCTGCAATACCACTTCCTGCCGGCGGCCATGCGCTACGACGGCAAGGAAGCCTTTGACGGCGATGGCTTCCAGCTGCACATCGGCCATAACAAGCCGAAAAGCCGGGGCCATGTTCACGTGCAATCTGCCGATCCGAAGCAGGCGCCCGCAATCCGCTTCAATTACCTGGAACACGAAGCCGACCGTGAAGGCTTCAGGGACTGCGTGCGCCTGACTCGTGAGATCATCAACCAGCCCGCCATGGACGACTACCGGGGTGCGGAAATCCAGCCCGGCGTGGCTGTGCAGAGCGATGACGAAGTCGACGCCTTTGTGCGCCAGGCGGTGGAGAGCGCCTATCACCCGTCCTGCTCATGCAAAATGGGCTCCGACGAATTCGCCGTGGTCGGCCCGGATACTCGGGTACACGGCATCAAGAACCTGCGGGTGGTGGATTCGTCCATCTTCCCGACCATACCCAATGGCAACCTGAACGCACCCACCATCATGGTGGCCGAGCGGGCAGCCGACCTGATCCGGGGCAGGGAGCCCCTGCAACCTGAGGATGTGCAGGTCCATATGGATGACCAGTGGCAGGCACACCAACGACCGGGGCAAGCAAAACGGGTGCTGATTTAGCGCCCGAAGCCCCGGCCCCGGGGGCGCAAGGCCTCCGGGGTTAGCAAACCATCAGGATTTCCCTATCAACGCGACGGCTGTGCTGGCCGTTTCCTGGGCGTCAGATAGGCAAGTCCTGGCCCGTAACGAGAAGAAAACGCGGGGGTTTGTGTCCGATTCGAATTAAGCAGCGCTTAAAAAGTAGAGGAGGAACACCCATGCTGTGCATTAAACTGAAAACAACCAACCGGAGGCTCAGCGCATGACACTCTGGTTATCCACAGGCCTGATCTTCACCTTCGCCGCCATTGCCCTGATTCTGTACAAATGGTGGGATGTCCAGTGCATCGGCGTAACGCCGGTTCGCACCCTGACGTTCATTGCCATTCTGTTCACATCAGGCCTGGATGTGGGGCTGATCATGTTCCCGCTGACTGAGTTCGGCAGCTACGCCGATCTTTCTGCCAGCCCGGAGTACGGATTCGCCAACCCCTTGGCCATCGAGTTCGGTTTCTGGGCTTTTCTGATCTGGGGGTTCTACTTCCTGACCTGTTTCTACTTCGCCATTATCGAGCCGAGGGTGAAGTTTTTTGAAATCCCGGTGGTGAAAATCATCAATAACTTGGTGATTATCGGTACCTGCGCCTTCACTGCGTACCTGTTGCTGGTGAACCTGCCCTGGTATCTGCCCCAGTTGGGCGACGGTGAAACCGTGATGCCGGCGTTCTATGTGATCGTGTTTGCGGCCATTGCCCTGGCGGTGTATTCCAGTTCCAAGATCAAATATGTGCGTATTCTGAGCATTGGCTCCAGTATGCTGTTCATCGCCCTGATTGCCGGCATGTGGCTGCGGGCTTTTGCCATGGGTAAGGGCTCACCGGCGGATTTCTTTGGCACCGCAGGCATGCTGGGTGAGTATTTTACTAACCTTCACCGATTTGCCCTGCCTATCAATGACTACCATGAGTTCTACCTGTTCTGGTGGTTCTCCTGGAGCATCATGATCGGCCAGTTCACCGCCCGTTTTGTCAGTGGCATCAAAACCTGGCAGTTGCTGATTGCCATGCTCGTGGTGCCGTCCATTGCGATCGGTGTGTGGTTCTCGGTCCTGTTCCATTACCATGCCGAGGGACTGAAAATCGCGGCACTCACCAACCTGGCGATGATTTCGGTGGGGGTCCTGATGGTGGTGAACTCATTGGATTCACTGATTCGCCTTTACACCGACAACCTGAACCTGACGGCCCGGCGCATGGGCCGAATGAATTACGTGATCGTGAATTTCGGCATTATGGTGATGCTGACCATGCTGTTTCAGCTGGATTTCCTGCGTATCCAGTGGGTTGGGGCACTGGTGATCGCCCTTTACTTTACTTGTTTTGCCTACATTCTGGTGAATAAGCGGGCCGAGGTGGCTGCCATTAAATCGTCACCCCGGGAGAATATTCTGGATTTCCGAAAGATTGAACTTGCGGGATAAGGCCCCATTGTTATTAAAGGCATTCGTAGATAGCCTAAGTCTATCCAGTGTTTGGAAATAATCAATTTTCACACAGTAGGCCAAAGTCGTATCTTGTGCACCGTTTTCAAGCCTAAACCCAAATGAACCAACAGGAGTTATTCTGAAATGGGTATCGTTAACAGCGAAATCAAACCGTTCAACGCCACCGCATTCAAGCAGGGCGAGTTCGTAGAAATCTCCGAAGCCGATGTTAAGGGCAAGTGGTCAGTATTCTTCTTCTACCCGGCTGACTTCACCTTCGTATGCCCGACCGAGCTGGGCGACGTGGCAGACAAGTACGAAGAACTGCAAAAGCTGGGCGTTGAAGTATTCTCTGTGTCTACCGACACGCACTTCACCCACAAAGCATGGCACGACAGCTCTGACACCATCGGCAAAATCAACTACTTCATGGTAGGCGACCAGACCGGCACCATCACCAACAACTTTGGTGTTATGCGTGAAGGCCAGGGCCTGGCAGACCGTGCCACCTTCCTGATCGATCCGGATGGCGTTATCCAGGCGATGGAAATTACTGCTGAAGGCATTGGCCGTGATGCAGACGACCTGATGCGCAAGGTGAAAGCCGCTCAGTACGTTCGCAACCATCCTGGCGAAGTATGCCCGGCCAAGTGGAAAGAAGGCGAGGCCACACTGGCTCCGTCTCTGGACCTGGTAGGCAAGATCTAAGGTTCTCCTTTACGGTGAAGCTGATCAGAAAGGCCCGCATTGCGGGCCTTTTTCGTATTTATTAATCGCTTTTTCTGAATCGTATAGCAAAGAGCTATCAAATAGTTTGCATCAATCAATTTGAGCAAAGTCTTGGTAGCGCTTATCTTAGCTCCATCTTATTTCACGATTCATTATTGAATTCAGAAAGTTAGTTTCACGACATTAAGGGGAAGACCGCACATGTTGGATGCCAATATCAAAGGACAGTTGAAGGCGTACATGGAAAAGCTGCAGCACTCGATTGAACTGGTGGCAGCCTACGACGACAGCGCCAAGTCTCAGGAACTCAAGGCGCTGCTGGAAGAGCTTGAGCCGATGTCCGACAAAATCAGCCTGCGCACTGAGGATTCGGCCGACGTGCGTCGTCCGTCCTTCGCGATCAATCGTGTGGGTACTGATATTGGTGTCCGGTTTGCCGGTATTCCCATGGGCCACGAATTCACGTCGCTGGTACTGGCACTGCTTCAGGTGGGTGGTCATCCGTCCAAGGCGTCTCAGGACGTGATCGAGCAGATCCAGGGGCTGGATGGCGATTTGGAGTTTGAAACCTACTACTCGCTGTCGTGCCAGAACTGCCCGGACGTGGTGCAGGCGCTGAACCTGATGAGCGTGTTGAACCCGAAGGTCAAACACACCTCTATCGACGGCGCGCTGTTCCAGGACGAAGTAGAAAAGCGTGAAGTAATGGCGGTGCCCAGTGTTTACATGAATGGTGAGCCCTGGGGCCAAGGCCGGATGACGCTGGAAGAAATCGTGGCTCGGCTGGACACCAACGCCGGCGCCAAAGAGGCTGAGAAGATCAACCAGAAAGGTAACTTTGAAGTGCTGATCATCGGCGGTGGCCCTGCCGGCGCCGCGGCAGCGATCTATGCCTCCCGTAAAGGCATCGCGACCGGCGTGGCGGCTGAGCGTTTCGGCGGCCAGGTAGCTGACACCATGGGTATTGAGAACCTGATTTCTGTGCCTTACACCGAAGGCCCGAAGCTGGTCGCGGCCATGGAGCAGAACGTTAAAGAATGCGAAGTCGACATCATGAACATGCAGCAGGCCGAGAAGTTGATTCCGGCTGCGCAAACTGGCGGTCTGCACGAAGTGCGTCTGGCGAACGGCGCGTCTTTGAAATCCCGCACGGTGATTCTGTCGACCGGTGCCCGCTGGCGCCAGATGGGTGTGCCGGGTGAAGAAGAGTACCGCAACAAGGGCGTGGCTTACTGCCCGCACTGTGACGGCCCGCTGTTCAAAGGCAAGCGTGTGGCAGTCATTGGTGGTGGTAACTCCGGTGTTGAAGCGGCCATCGACCTGGCGGGCATTGTTGGTCACGTGACGCTGATCGAGTTTGGTGCGGAAATGCGTGCTGACGACGTGTTGCAGAAAAAACTGCGCAGTCTGAAGAACGTTGAAATCATCACCTCTGGCCAGACCACTGAGATCACCGGTGACAACGGCAAGGTCAATGGTTTGATTTACACCGACCGTAACACTGGTGAATCCCACCAGGTGTCACTGGAAGGTGTGTTCGTTCAGATCGGCCTGGTACCAAACACGGAGTGGCTGAAAGGGGATATCGAACTGAGCCAGCACGGTGAGATCATCGTAAATGACCGTAACGAAACGTCGATTCCGGGCGTGTTTGCCGCCGGCGATGTGACCACGGTACCGTACAAGCAGATTGTGATTTCTATGGGCGAAGGCTCCAAGGCCGCCCTGAGTGCCTTCGACTTCCTGATTCGGAATTCGGCGGAGTAAGTTGTTCACACAAGCCTGATGCATTCGGGCTGACCCCTGAAACCGATACCTGTAGGACGCAGGTATCGGTTTTTTTTGGCTATGCCCCTAGTTTTTGAAGAAGTCCTGCTCCAGGCTGCTTTTAACCTGGGCCGGCTGCCCTTCTTCGGTAAACAGATGGCCATAGGCGGCACGCACTCCGTCGACGATAAAGTCGAAGGGCACGTCGTCAAACACGCCGTGGTCGTTGATGTACTCCATGTGGGCCTGGCCGTCTTCCGTGAATTCCTGGAATACCGAATCGGTCACGCCATCAAACTCCAGGGGCTCTACTTTCATCATGTCACACAGCTGCTGGTTAAAGGCGGGAGTGGCTTTCACCCATCGACCGTTCAGGTACAGCTCAATAAAACCATGCATGCGGAAGATGTCAGATTGCAGCCATTCAATGAGCTTCGGGCTGGACAGGTGATTGCGCACATCTGCCAGGCCCAGACGGCTGGGAATGCCGATGGCGCGAGCGGCGGCACCTAACAACACTGCTTTGGGAATGCAGTAGCTTTCCCGACTTTCCAGGGCATAGCTGGCGGACAGAGTGCGCCGGTCGGTCTGGAACACGTAAGGGTTGTAGTGAACGCTGTCTCTGACCGCCAGGTACAACGCCTTGGCCTGATCTACCGGTTCATTGGCCACCCCCTCAAGTTGCTGGCCAATCCAGGCTTTGACTTCCGGCTTGTCGTAATCGAAGAACTCGGTGGGCTTGAGGTAGTTTTCCATGGTGATCTTCCGGCATTGGCGCATGATTGAACGATAATCTCCCGGTTAGCAAGCTATGGGCAATGACTTTATCCGCCAATTCCGCTGACCTTCAGTACCGGTTGTGATTGAGTTGGTGTTCTCTGGGGTTCGTATATTGGAATGTTCGTTATACTGAACGACCAGAAACGCCAACGGTTAGGGAATTACATGGCATTACGCGCAGTCCTGGTGATCAGTCTCATTTTTTGCTCCCTTTGGCGAGTGGCCGATGCAGGCACACGGCCAAGCGTAGCGTTCCTGTCTCCAGACGATTCCCGTTTCTGGCAGATGGTAGCGGGCTTTATGGAGCAGGTGGCGGTTGATCTGGATGTTGACCTTGAGGTTCAGTTCGATACCGACAGGCACCGGTTCAGCTATTTGCGCAAGGCTCAGCAAATCCTTACCGCTGAAGAAAAGCCGGATTATCTGATCATCATGTGCAAGGAGCTGGTCACCACGCAGATACTCGAGCAGGCCCAGGGGCAGGGTGTGAAAGTCTTCTCTTTCAATACCGATGTGCCCGAGACTACAAGGGTGGCAGTGGGTATGCCCAGAGAGACGCTTGACAGCTGGATTGGTCATGTGGTGCCTGACAATGTGGAGGCCGGCCGAACTTTGGCCAAGCTGTTGGAGCGTCGGGCTGTCGAAAGAGGTTTGGTTGAGGCCGGGGAGCCGGTGCCGATGGTTGCATTGACCGGAACACAGGATTCTTCGGCCGCCAGGGATCGTAACCAGGGTTTGCTGGATGCCACCACTGTAGGTAAAGGTCAGCTCTTGCAGTTGGTGCTCGCTGAGTGGAGCGAGCAGCAGGCCAGCGAAAAAATGTCGGTCTTGTTCCGGCGCTATCCGCAGACCACAGCGATCTGGAATGCCAGTGATGGGATGGCGCTTGGCGCCATTGAGGCCGCCAGAAAGGCTGGCCGGACGCCCGGCGAGGATGTGATTGTTGGTGGTGTAGACTGGGAGCCCAGGGCGTTGGCGGCCATTCATCGGGGCGATCTGACGGCGAGTCTTGGTCGCCATTTTATGGGTGGAGGTCTCGCCCTGTTGCTGGTTCACGATTACCACCATGGTTACGACTTTGCTGAGGGGCAGGCATCGGCGGCCTTACGCTATCAGTTTGAGCCAGCAACAGCCGACAATGTGCATTTGGTCGAGCGAATGCTGGCGCCGGAAAACTGGAAAGCCCTCGATTTCCGGCAATTCAGTCGCGTGCTCAATCCACTGCTGAGAAAACAGGACTTCAGCGCTGACCAATTAATGGATCAGTTTGCGTCCGGGCTTATCCAGCAGGGCGGTGGTAAACAGTTGGTTCGCCAATAAGGCACTCCCTCCTTTTTCTGGGCTTCACGGAATTCCTATGCCGGAATTGATGATCTCACTCAGCCTTACCGACAGTCTCGGCCAGTTCTTTGGTCTAGTGGCGCTGGCCTTCTGCGTTGCCGGCTTTGCCAACAAGAACGACGACCGGCTGATGGTGCTGTTGATCTCCGCCAACGTCGCTTTTGCCCTGATGTTCGCCTTCTTCGAGAGCTGGACCGCTGCTGCGTTGACGGTGTTGGTGATTGTGCGCATCGCCCTGGCCAGGAAGTATCAGGGTAATTGGGCAATCATGGCGGCAATGTTGATGGTTAATGCGCTGGTGGCTTGGGCTACCTGGAGAACCGCTACCGATGTGTTTCCGCTGGCGGCGGCCATACTGGGTACTATCGGCATGTTCCTGCTCAGGGGAATTCCGCTGCGACTTGTGCTGGGGTTGGCTGCGTTCTGCTGGATGCTGAACAACATTGTGATTGGCTCGGTGGGCGGTATTCTGGCCGAGGCCATCGTGCTGGTGACCAACGTCATTACCATTTACCGGCTGTATCGAATCCGTAAGAAGTATCCCGGGGTTGAAACCTAGGCCGCGTTTTGGCTTTTGGCTGTCCTTACGGCGATTCAGGGAGGCCAGGGCCAATTGCAGCCTAAAGTGACGGGCGTACCTTAGAGGGTATTGATAACAAAGATAAGCCCGGGAGATACCTGACATGAGCCACCAACACTATGACGTTCTGATCATCGGCGCCGGCGTTTCCGGCATTGGCATGGCTTGCCATCTGAAGCGGGAGTGTGCTGGGCAAGCGCTTCGCCATTCTCGAGCGCCGGCAATCGCTGGGGGGCACCTGGGATCTGTTTCGTTATCCCGGCATTCGCTCCGATTCCGACATGTTCACCTTTGGTTACAACTTCCGGCCCTGGACCGGTGCCAAAGTGCTGGCAGACGGCGCCTCCATCAAACAGTACGTGGCCGACACCGCCCAGGAAAACGATGTGGAAAGACACATTCGATACGGTGTGTCGGTTAAGACCGCCGACTGGTCCAGCGATGAAAAATGCTGGAAGCTGACGGCTGAGAACGAGAAGACCGGTGAGGTTGAAACCTACACAGCCAGTTTTCTGGTGGGATGCACCGGCTACTACAACTACGATCAGGGCTACAAGCCTGATTTTCCCGGCGAGCAGCGCTTCAAGGGCCAGGTGGTGCACCCACAGCACTGGCCGGAGAATCTGGATTACACCGGCAAGAAGGTGGTGGTGATTGGCAGTGGCGCGACCGCCATTACGTCTGGTGCCCACCATGGCTGAGAAAGCCGGCCACGTGACGATGCTGCAGCGCTCGCCCACCTACCTGATGCCTTTGCCTTCCAACGACAAGGTAACGCTGGCACTGCAGAAGGTGTTGCCTGAGAAAGCCGCATACCGGCTGACCCGGGCCCGGAACATCTCGATCTCGCGTCTGCTGTATGAGCGTTCCCGCAAGAGCCCGAAGGCCATGCGCCGCTTGTTCCTGTCGGTCATTCGCCGGCAATTGAAAGGCAAGGCCGACATGCGCCACTTCACGCCAGACTATAACCCCTGGGATCAGCGTCTGTGTGTGGTGAAAGACGGTGACCTGTTTGACGCCATCAAAGCCGGTACGGCGTCGATCAAGACCGATCACATCGACACCTTCACCGAAACCGGTATTCGCCTGAAATCCGGCGAAGAGTTGACGGCCGACATCATCATCCCGGCCACGGGTCTGGAAATTCAGATGCTGGGAGGCATCACGCCCACAGTCGATGGCCAGAGCGTGGTATTGAAGGACAAGGTGGTCTACAAAAACGTGATGATCGAGGGCATGCCCAATGCCGGTATGATCTTCGGCTACACCAACATTTCCTGGACCCTCAAGGCGGATATCGCCAGTGAATACCTGTGTCGTTTGATCAACCACATGGATCGGAACGACTACCGCGTGGCGGTGCCCCGGGATACGGAAAACAGTCTGGGTGAGGATACCGTTATGGGCTCCCTGGACGCGGGTTACATCAAGCGGGCAGCAGATCGATTGCCCAGGCAGGGCACTCACGGCCCCTGGAAAGCCAGCCAGAACTATTTGAAAGACGTGAAGGTTTTACGCTTTGAGTCGATTGAGGACGGCTATCTGGAGTTTGATGGTCGGCGCAGCCAGCAGGTGAGCCCGGAAAAGGCGGGCTTCCTGAAACCGCTGCGCTCGGCCTTGTTCGGGGCCTGAGCAGGCAGCTATGGGTACAGGGTATCCCCATAATTGCGGATAGCGCTGGGTAGATAGGTTCCTTAACATGGCAGGTTACCATGCTACATGACTGATCTGGCGGGAACCTTGCTGTGTCCACACTCCGATCTGCACTGGCCTACGTTGCCCTGATTGCTGCCGTACTGGCGACCCTGCCGGGTATGGCATTTCTGGGCGCAGTGGCCGTAAGTCTGGCGGTCAGTCTTGGCTGGCAGGACATGCGCCGGGTGCCTCGTGCAGTATTTTCGGTGGCGGTACTGGCGATGGCCTTTGCTTTCGGTCGTGACCCCGGATTGCTGGAAGTGGCGGCCGGGAATATGACCCGTTTGGCCGGGCTGATTCTGTCGGTGATGTTGCTGTCTTCGGTTTTGGCCGGTTCCCGGGATCTTCAGCGAATCTCCACCAGTCTGTTCAGCGGCAAGCCGGGTACCCGTTACGCAAGCCTGGCGTTCGGCACGGCGCTGGTGTCGGTTCCGCTCAACTTCGGTTCGGTGGCGGTGGTTGGCAGTCTGATCTCCGAGCGAATTCGCCATTCGGGCGATTCTGCCGCTACTCGTAACAGCACCCGGGCTGTGCTCCGAGGCTTCGGTGTCTCGCCAATCTGGTCGCCGTTATCCATCTCTGTAGCGCTGACATTGACGCTTCTGCCAACGCTTGGCGGCGCTCAGCTCATCAGCCTTTCACTGCCGTTTGCCATGCTGGTGCTTCTGGCTGGTTTTCTCTGGCGTGAGCCAGAATCGCAGCTTGCAACCGGGTCAGCAGACAGTGCCGGTGCTGCAGCATGGTTGCGGTTTGGCGGCATTATCCTGGGTATCTGCATCGGGGTGTTCCTGTTCAGCCATGTTTACCAACTCAGCTACGCCCGTTCGGTTACCCTGAGCTGCCTGGCGGCGGTCATTATTGGCTGGGCCCTGTCCTTGTTTGCGGGTAACACCCCGAGACCACCTACTATGGCCAACGTCAGTAACGAACTGGCCATTGTGGGTGGTTCCGCTTTCATTGGTTCGGTGATCAGCGCAGTAGTGCTGGGGCAGGTGGACGGCGATATGGGCTTGCCGGGCTGGGCGTGGCCGATACTGGCGGCATTGGTGCCCTGGAGTTTCTTTCTGGCTGGGCTGGCTGGTGCCAACCCGATCCTCACCGGTACCTTGATTGGCGGTATCCTGGGGCCAGCGTGGCCACCTGGCGCTGTGCTGGGGCTGGGCTTTGCCATCGTCACCGGCTGGGGTATCACGGCATTCGGCACCCCGTTTGCGGCCAATGCCCTGATCATGGAACGGTTGACCGGTTATCGCGCCCGGGATGCGTCCTTGCGGTGGAGCCTGGCGTTGTCGCTGATCGCGTTGTCCGCCGCCAGTGCTGTTGCCGTTGGCCTGACCGTCTTGCTGGCCTGACCAACGGCAGCAAATCAGGGCTTCGGGCCCATCATGCGCTGCAGGGCTTGCGGGTTGGGCAGGCCCTGAACCATCTTCACGTTGCCTTCGCCATCCTTGTACAGGGTGCTGGGTGTTGCCTGTAGCCCCAGATCCTGCATCAGCCGGTCGTTGGCTTTCACATCCATATGGGCGCCAGCGTTGCCAATTCGACCACCACGGGTTTCACCAACGGTGCATTCAGGGTCTGACGACCCGAACTCCCTGCTGTTCCAGCGATTGAATGGCGGCCGGGTACGTCTGGGCGTGGGCCGCGCCGGCCAGAATGGTTGCCGGTACAAGAGCGACCTGGAGCAGGCGTTTGGGGATTTGCTCAATCATTGGAAGAAACCTCGGTTGCAGGTGTCAGAAAGCGGGCAGTCAAAGCGCTCCAGCCCCCGGAACAGGCTGGCGCGGGACAGTTCGCCCATGTGGCTGTCGACCAGGTTGCCCTCCGCGTTATAGAACAGGGTGGTGGGCAGGCCATGGCTTCCGGTGACCCGGCCAAACTGACCCTGGCGATCGCTGAGCACGTGGTGCAGGTCGAGATTCTGTTCCGACAGGAACTTCTGAATGGTTTCCGGGTGCTCGCCCTGGTTGGCAAACACAAAGTTGATATCGGGATAACGCTTTTGCGCTTCTTCCAAGACCGGCATTTCACGAATGCAGGGCGGGCACCAGGTGGCCCATAGGTTGACGACGGTTGGCTGGCCATTGGCGAGGGTGGTCAGATCCACCGGTTGCTCACTGAGATCGGTCAGGGCGACCTCGGGTAAGCCTTTCAGCTGTTGATTAATCAGGCCCAGAGTGCCGGTGGTAAAGCCCCAGGTCAGCAGGCCGGCGACCATGGCGGTGCCTAAGTGCCCGGCGGCTGTTGGCCCGGCGCCACATCAAAAACCCGCCAAACACCAGGGCTACGATCAGGCCCGACACCATATCAAAGCCGCCATCGCGGATATCAATCATGCCCAGCCAGTCACCCTGATAGTGCTCGTAATAGCGGATGACAAAACCGATACGGGCGCTGATCATGGCTACCACAAAAATATCAGACAGGGTGCCGGCAATCGGTGTTTTGTGTTTGCGGCCGACAATGGCGCCGACAATCAAGGCAACGACAAAAGCAAAAACCAGCAGTAAGTGCCCGATGGACAGGCTAACGGGGCCAACGCCGACGCTGAGCATGGCATCTCCAGATCAGGGTGGATTTATAGTGCGATACGGCCGCTAGTGACCACAGACATTGACCGGAGTTCCATCTTTTTGCCTGAACATGTAAGTCTGCTAATGAAAACCACGTATGGCTATTTACCAGACCCTCTGTTACCGTGCCTGCATCCTGCCTCTAGGGATTCCGCAGTTTCTGGCTTTTGCCGCTTTGCGAACTATCCATACGACCTGTCAGAGGACGTCACCCCGATATCGGCGCGTGACCGTAGTCGTCTTTTATTCCATGAATTTTCATGGCATCTGCCCGCATTCGCCGACGACGGTGTTCGTGGAGGCAGAATTAATCAAGAGTACACCTTATATGAGTTTTTCTTCCCTCGGTTTGTCCGAGCAGCTGGTTCGTGCCACTTCCGATCAGGGTTATGATACCCCGTCTCCTATTCAGCTTCAGGCCATCCCTGCGGTGTTGTCTGGTCGAGATGTGATGGCTGCGGCCCAGACCGGTACCGGCAAAACGGCCGGCTTTACGCTGCCTATTCTACAGCGCCTGGCGGATAATCCCCGCACTGGCAAAGGCCCCCGCGCGTTGATTCTGACGCCAACACGGGAGCTGGCAGCCCAGGTTCACGACAGCGTGAATCTTTACAGCAAATACGTTCCTACCAAGGCCGCTGTGGTTTTTGGTGGTGTCAAAATCAATCCGCAGATGATGAAGCTGCGCAAAGGCGTGGACGTTCTGGTGGCAACACCGGGCCGCCTGATGGACCTGTACCAACAGAATGCTGTGCGCTTCAATGAAGTGGAAGTGCTGGTGCTGGACGAAGCCGACCGCATGCTGGACATGGGCTTTATCCGCGACATCCGCAAGATTCTTGCGCTGTTGCCGGCCAAGCGCCAGAGCCTGCTGTTCTCCGCCACCTTCTCAAGCGAGATCCGTGCGTTGGCAGAAGGTCTGCTGACCAATCCGGTGCAGGTAGAAGTTGCTGCCCGCAACACGTCTGCCGAGAACATTATTCAGTCGGTTTACCCGGTGGATCAGAGCCAGAAAACGGCCCTGCTGAGCAAGCTGGTGCGTGACAATGCCTGGGAACAGGTACTGGTCTTCACCCGCACCAAGCACGGTGCTAATCGCCTGACCCAGAAGCTGGAAAAAGACGGCATCACCGCCGCCGCCATTCACGGCAACAAGTCCCAAGGTGCCCGTACCCGTGCACTGGCCGATTTCAAAGCCGGTGAAGTGCGCGTTCTGGTTGCCACCGATATCGCTGCCCGTGGTCTGGACATCAAGCAGTTGCCCCAGGTGGTGAACTTCGAACTACCGAACGTGCCGGAAGATTACGTTCACCGTATCGGCCGTACTGGCCGTGCCGGTGAGAGTGGCCATGCGTTGTCATTGGTGAGTGCTGATGAAGGCAAAATGCTGGCAGGCATTGAGCGGCTGATCAAAAAGACGCTTCCACGCAAGGAAATCGAAGGCTTTGAGCCCAAGAACAACTTGCCGTTGAAGCCGAAAGCCAAGGCCGATCCGAGCAAGGCTCGCAGCCGTCGCCCTCAAGGTGGTGCCGGCAAGAGCTTCGGCCCCAAGCCTGCAGGACGCAGCGGTGGCCGCAGTGGCCAGGGCCAAGGGCAGGGCAGAACCAGCCGCCCGGCTCAGCGCCAGAGCGCGTGATCTGATCCGGTTATCCGGACAATAAAAAAGCGGGGCTGAAGAGCCCCGCTTTTTTGTGTCTGACTACCGGAAAAGCGATAGTCAGGATTAGAACTTGTAGGTGAAACCTACCATGTAGACCATGGGGTCGATCTGAACATCGAACTTCTCGGTAACGCCTTTAATTTCCGCTTCGGTTTCAATGTCAGCCCACCATACAGCAGCGTTCAGGCCAAATTGTTCGCTCAGCATGTAGTCGACGCCAAATTCGACTGCTACTCCAACGCTATCATCAAGTTCCAGGTCGCCAAGAACGGACTTTTCTTCAAAGAAGGTTGTGTAGTTAACGCCAACACCTGCATACGGCTGCAGAGCTGAGCTGCTTGCCATGGGGTAGTATTGCAGGGTGATCGTTGGTGGCAGGTGTTTGGTTTCCCCAATTTTACCCAAACTCGCAATGTCGGCCGAGCCGCTAATGTTGTGCTTGAATGGCGTTGCCGCTAATACGCCCAGCCCCAGGCTGTTGTTGAGCATATACGTGCCGCGAATACCCAGCTGTGAATTGGCATCGACAGCTACTTTAGCGTTTAGACCCAGTAGCGGATTTCCATCCAGACCGTTGATTGAATCACTCGAATCATCCGGCGCCACATGCACAACACCCGCACGCAGAATGAAATCGCCCGCTTCGAAAGCCTGAACGGCCGGTGCAGTGGCCATTACAGCCGCTGCCAATACACCCAGTTTGAAACCACGAGACATAGCCATCTCCCTATCCATTTAAGAACCAAGAACATTGATGACTTGACTGTAATGGACGCTGGCGCGGGGAACTTGATTTAGCGCAAGAAATGGCTGGCCGCAGACCGGGTTTCGGACTGCGCTTGATTCAGCTCAAAAAAACCATGGGGATTCAGAGAAATGCGGTTTGCCCGTATGGTCAGGCCGACTTGGAGGTGCTGCCCGGCTCCTCGGCCACGAACACGTCCCGAATGCCCAGCGTCTCGCCTTGGGCATTGCGGACGGTGACGGTTTGCACCGGCTCGCCGGTGTCTCGATCCCGCAAATCCAGCGGTTGACCGTCAGGCGCCGGGTTCCATTTGTCGCCCCACTGGCGCAGGGCTACCACCACCGGGAACAGATCACGGCCCTTTTCCGTCAGGCGGTATTCAAAGCGGGAGCCATGCTCGCCTACTTCTTCTTTGCGCAACACTTCATTGTCGACCAGGCGGGCAAGGCGGTCGCAGAGGATATTTTTGGCGATGCCCAATTGCTGCTGGAAATCGACAAACCGGCGGGTGCCGTACATGGCGTGCAGCACAATCAACAGGGACCACCAGTCACCCACTTCATTCAGGGCGCGGGCGACGGAGCAGCTGGAGTCATCAAAACGTTTTCTGGCCATGTAGGGGAGTGTACCCAATAGGGTTGCATTTTAAAACCAAATTGAATAGGGTTGCTTAACGAAACCAAATTGATGAGGTTGCACATCACATGAGTATGAATCTTGGTCCTTTGTTTGAGCCGTTTGAACTTCACAACCTTCAGCTGCGTAACCGCGTAGCCATGGCTCCGATGACCCGCAATTTCTCCCCCAAGGGTGTGCCGGGTGACAATGTAGTGGACTACTACCGTCGCCGTGCCGAAGCCGGCGTGGGCCTGGTTATCACCGAAGGCACCATCGTGAACCATCCGGCTGCCAATGGTTATCCCAACGTGCCGGCGTTCTATGGTGATGAAGCGCTGGCCGGCTGGAAGCGAGTCGTGGACGCGGTTCATGAAGCTGGCGGTGCGATCTTTCCGCAGCTGTGGCACGTAGGTGCGGTGCGTCAGGAAGGCACTGAGCCGGATCCTTCAGTACCGGGTTACAGCCCGTCTGGTCTGTTTGCCCCTGGCAAGCCCAATGGCAAAGCCATGACCAAAGACGATATTGACGACGTCATCAAGGCGTTCGGCGATGCCGCTCAGGATGCCAAGGCCCTGGGTTTTGACGGCGTAGAGATTCACGGTGCCCACGGTTACCTGCTGGACCAGTTCCTGTGGGAAGGCACTAATCAGCGCGATGATGAGTACGGCGGCAGCATGGAAAACCGCCTGCGCTTTGTGGTGGAAATCGTTGAAGAAGTGCGCCACCGCGTTGGGCCGGACTATCCGATCATGCTGCGCTTTTCTCAGTGGAAGCAGCAAGCCTATGAAGCCAGGCTGGTGAATACCCCGGAAGAGCTGGAGCAGTTCCTCAAGCCGCTGGTGGAAGCCGGTGTGGACATTTTCCACGCGTCTACGCGCCGTTTCTGGGAGCCCGAGTTTGAAGGCTCCAACCTGAACCTGGCTGGCTGGACCCAGAAGCTTTCTGGCAAGCCCACCATGTCTGTTGGCAGCGTTGGCCTGACTGAAGACTTCATCAGCGGCACCTTTGCCAGCAAGAAAGAAGCGGTTGAGCAGTCTGGCATTGATGAGCTGGTCGAGCGCATGACGAACGGCGAGTTTGACCTGATTGCTGTGGGCCGTGCCCTGTTGCAGGATCCTGAATGGCTGGTGAAAGTCAAAGAAGGCCGCCTCAATGAGGTGGAAGCTTTTGCCAAGAAATCTCTGGCCAAACTGTACTGATCGACCCTTCGATCACGATTTGCCGCGCGCCTTCGGGCCCGCGGCTTTTTTGTGTCTGAAAGTTATCCGCTTGGTAATCGCATTGCCTGACAGAGGCGCTATGATGAGTACCAACTGTTCAACACCCGAAAAAGGAGTTCGATATGGTTTTGGTACGTCGTTTCAAACTGGCAGGTCTGGCTGTCCTGTTCACCGCGTTGGTGGGCTGCGCAACCGTCGGTCAGGATTTTGCTACCCACAACGTGGACCAGATCAACATCGGTGAAACCACCCGAGCCGACATTCAAACCATGTTCGGTGAGCCTTGGCGCACCGGCGTTGAAGACGGCAAGCGCACCTGGACGTATGGCAAGTATCGCTGGACTGCTTTCGGTGACGCCGAAACCACCGATCTGGTGGTGCGCTTTAACAACGATGGCACAGTGTCGTCATACGTGTTCAATACTACCGAGTAACCTGGAAGGCTGAGTGGAAGCCTTCTTCAGGCTTCCACTCAGACTCATCACGGCAGATAGAGCACTTTCAGCACGCTGTCGGGGAGAGCTGCGAGTACAGGACTGTCAGTACGGGTAAGGCCTTGCCACTTCTGGTTCCAATTGTTGTGGCAGCCGTACATGACCGCGGTGCCGCTGTTGAAGGCATAGTCAATGCACTGACCTGTTCCGGCATTGCGCAGGCTCTCATTGGCTTGATGAGTCCATTGCTGATTGGCCTGGTCCGGATTACAGCCGGTCAGGGTCAGCCGGCCGCCGGCTGGCGCCAGGCAATGCCAGGGCTGATCCGTTGGATGCAAACTTCCCCTTGCCGACATCAACCACTCGGCTGGTGACGGCTCGCCGTCGGCGCCTGTCACTACGATCAGATGCCCGTTCTCGTCCAGCGTGGATGATAACTGATGTCCTCGAGAGGTTCCGATAGTCGCCCCATTGAGCTCGATATCACTTGTGTCTGTGATAAACCCGGAATCGATCAGCTGATCGGTCAGCCTTCCTTGAATGATGGATGGTTGGACGTTTTGATTTCTCAGTACCTGAATCAGTGCCCGAGCCTGCAGAGCCTGTTGTTCTTGCCGCTGGATCTTTTTCAGAACTGCCGCAGCGGCGGGGTTCAGTGCGCTTTCAAGTTGTTCGTTTGAATAGCTGTCGAGAACAATCCGGGTTTGCGTGTCTGCCACCGGAAAGGCATCAGGTTCCAGGGCCGACAGTGATTGATTAAGGCTGGCCATGTCGCGCTGTTGCAGCTGATTAAAGCCGTGTTGCTGGCCAACGATCGCAGCGGGTGGAAGCTCTGGGATCTCGCCGTTGAAGGTGGTCCGGGTGAGCTCTGTTTCGAGTCCGTCGCGGCGACAGCTTAAAGTAGCGAGTGTAGGCCGGAAACTGGCCTCCAGGTTAATATGGAGCTGGTTCAGGGTCCCGCTTTGATGGCGCGATGAAGCCACCGCAATGTGCTTTTGCTCACCCTGATTGTTGCTGACGCTGACCCAGCAGGCGTCGCCGCTGGCAGCCGGTTTTGGAAGCTCGAACACGTTGCCGTAATTTCCGTGAAACACCGGGTAGATAACGGCATTGGTGCTGTCTGGGTCGTAGCCGCCCAGCAGGGTTGCTACCGGCACACCGACTTTGCTCGGGGCAAGAGGCTGAGCATCACCTGTGAAAACATGAGCCTGGTACTGACCAGTGTCGGTATTCCATTTTTTGTAGCCGGTTGCAAAATTCGCATCAGGAATCGGGAAGCGGGCCAGGTCATTCTGGATAATTCTCGCTGAATAGCCTGTGTAATGGGTGTACTGGGAGAAACGATTACCGCCGCCACCGCCAGACATCGAGTCGTAGCGGTAGGGAATACGTCCCTTAAAGTGGGAGCCGTCGGGCATCAGTTCTGCTGACCAGCTGTTGTGGGACAGGTTATCCCGCATCCGCCCGCGATGAGCAATAAAGCCCCAACCGCTGTCGGCATGGTGCCGCTGCCAACGTCCATCCTCGGTGAGATTGGCGCCCGGGTAGTGGCCAAGGCCGTAAGCATGGCCCCACTCATGGCTGGCCTCGTTGCCTCGGGAAGCCGACAAGGTGCCGATGCCATTACCACCACTCAGACCATGGCTTACGCGGCCGTTCTGATAGTTGCCCCAGGCGTGATGGTTGGTAATCTGTTTAAAAACATGATTGTACTGCTGGCGCATATTGCTGCTGGTAAGCCCGTAGTTTGCCTGATTGATACCGACACTGACCTGGGATTTGGCGACGTTCTCTCGCATGTCTCCGGAATAAACACCGCCTTCTGTATCACTGACGTCATCGTAGATCTTGCCACTGGCAATAATGACCTTATCCAGCTGTATATCGGCGTAGCTGCCCATAACCATTTTCGAAACAGGTAGCGTCTGGAAATAGTCCGTGGCCGCAAGCACGGGATCGCGGAGGGTGAAGTGCCCGTCGTTATCATCAGCATGAGTCAACATGCCCAAACGTATAGACTGAAAAACAATCTGACTGGCCTCTCCGATGTCCAGATCGGAAGCAGATAAGGTGCCCGAGCGTTCGTCTGGTGCGCCCTTATTCACGATGAATGTCATGGACAGTCCGTTGCGAACCATTTCCCAGGGCAGCTTGAAGCTCCAGGCCCGATTGGAATACTCAATTCTTTGACGGCCTTCGTAGTCGGAAGCTGGCAGTTTGTTGGGGTGCGCCAGGCGGAACTCGCCAGAGGGTTCACCATTGAGGAACAGCTCAACATCAACGGTGACGGGCACGTCTGCCACATCGGGTGTGAACATCAGCAGTGCGTCCCGCCATGCCACCAGCCTGGGTTTGTAGACGCTTTGCGCCTCGTCGCCCTGATTCTGATAGTAATTGTTCTTCGGTTTGACGGTATGAGACTGAGCAAACATCACTTCACCCGCAAGCTCACCCTGCGTCAGGTCGTTGCGAATGGCGCGCGGATTGCCGTCGTAATCTGTGGCTCTAAAATCCACCGCTTCGCGTGCGAGAACGTGCTCGGTCGTTAATACCGAGAGTGTCTGGTCAAAGTGATGAGTTTTGTTATTCACCGTGACCGAGATCTGGAACGGATGGTGGGCGGTGACATCGCCGGATCCGGGTAGACCGGTGATGGTGCCGGCCTGTTCGTCCAGTGAAGCCCACTCGGGCAGGCCCGATGCCTTAAAGCGGGCGCCTGCTGTGTTCTGAGATGTCGTTGGCTGGTATTCAAAAGGCACGCCGGCAACGGCGGGTGCTGGGCTGTTGGTAATGGATACGGTGTTATTGCTTGCGGAGCCTGAGTCTGAACCGCCACCGCCGCATCCCGAAAGAACAAGCCCGAGAGCCAGGGCAAATGGTAAATTTCTCAACATATCAATGTCTTCCTTGGTCCTTTTGAATCAGGCTGGGAAGACTAAGTGCAAGCTCTGTATGACAAGAAGTGATGATCTGTTACTTATTGTTCTATGTGACAGGGTGCTCTTGGAAAAGTACAACTGCGTCACACATTCCATTTAAGGTGTCGCTTTTGACAACATAATAACGGCTTCCTCAGAGAGGTGTTCTACCAACGCGCCCCGGAACTGCCGGTTGATGAACCGTTCGGTCTCACGTTGAATCTGTTCCCGTTGCGCCGGTTTTTCGATGTAGTCCATGGCCCTGAACAGAATGTACCGGATGGTCATGTGGGAAATCTCATGCACCACCGATTCTTCAACACCCGGTACCAGCCCGCGCTCAATAATATCCTCGGCCATTTCACGAGCACTGGCGTTGAGCTGTGCCTCGAGTGCGCGGCGCAGCAGAGGTGATGGACCGTGCAGTTCGCGAACGGCCACGGTGGTCGCGGCCGGGTTGGCAAGAAAGTAGCGGTACACAAACGTGACGGTGTCATGAGACGCCTGTTCGGAAGTGTCTGCCATCTGCCGCAGCTGACGCACGCCAGCTTTCATATCCTCGGCTATATACCCGAGCACCTGCAGTCCGAATTCGTCCAGATTCTTGAAGTGCCGGTAAAAGGTATTCGGATTCAATCCCGCCTCACGGGCCAGCTCCCGCAGCCCCAACGACGTCAGGCTCCGCGTTTCGGTAATCAACCGCAATGCGGCCTGTACCAGTTTCAGTTTTCCGCCGGCCAATGTGTTCATTTAAGCCTCTAATTCTGGAGTTGGGACGGGCGGTGGGCCTTGTTCACAGACACGCTACGAGCACATCCATGTGCGCTTGTTTCAGGCCGTCCCTGGCCTTCAACAGTCTGTGAACAAGGCCCACCGCCCGGCCGTTCTAACATTGAGAAAGCCACCCTCAAACCAACCAAACACCTCAAGCACGCGGTCAGTCGAACCCAGTCACCCAAACCGCAGGCAAACACCGAAACTAAAGGCCAGAGAGGCCAACAATCTGTCACTCAAGGCCAAACTCCCGAGCCTTAGTATACAGCTGTCTACTTCAGGCGGTATACATGTGTCTACCGGTCATCATGACCACCCAGACAACAACAGGCAAGGCCAGATAGGCCACCAGGAGTGCAGCAATGACACAAACCGCAAAGATTGCCATCATCGGTACCGGCTTCTCCGGCCTTGGCATGGGCATCAAACTCAAAGAAGCCGGCTTCCACGACTTCGTCATCCTTGAGCAAAGCGATGACATCGGCGGCACCTGGCACGAAAACCATTACCCGGGTTGCGCTTGCGACGTTCAGTCCGCGCTCTATTCCTTCTCCTTTGAGCAAAACCCGGACTGGACCCGCATGTTTGCAACCCAGCCGGAAATCAAAGCCTACCTGCGCCGCTGCGCCGAAAAGTATGGCTTGATGGAGCACATACAACTTAATACCCATGTCGCCGGTGCCCGCTGGGATGAGAGAACCTCTGCCTGGACCATCGAAACCTGCGACAGCCCCGAACTCTGGGCCTATATGGAGCGCAATGGCGTAAAACCCGGTGACGCTCTGGATCGCAGTGATAAAACTCTGCCCAAATTCGGCAAATTGCGGGCAGACATCCTGGTCTCTGGTATGGGCGGCCTGAGCACGCCGGCCTATCCGGACATCAAAGGCATGGACACCTTCACCGGCACCCGTTTCCATTCCCAGAACTGGGACCACGAATACGATTTCCGGGGCAAGCGCGTGGCGGTCATCGGTACCGGTGCCTCCGCCATTCAGTTTGTGCCGGAGATTGCCAGGGATGTGGCACATCTGGACCTGTATCAACGCACACCGCCATGGATCATGCCCAAACCGGACCGTGAGATTCGTCCATTGGAGCGGATGATGTTCCGTAAAGTGCCGCAAACCCTGAACGCCTTCCGCCAGAGTATTTACTGGATGTTGGAAGCCCGCGTGCTGGGTTTTGTGGGTAACCCGCGGATCCTGAAAGTTGGTGAGCTGCAGGCCCGGCGGCACATTCGCAGTCAGATCAAAGACAAAGAACTGCGCAAGAAAGTGACGCCAGACTTCCACTTTGGCTGTAAGCGGGTGCTGATTTCCAACAACTATTATCCAGCCCTGGATAGAGACCATGTAGATGTGCTGACCGACGGCATTCGCGAGGTGAAGGGCAACACCATCGTTGATAACAACGGCACCGAGCGCCAGGTGGACTGCATTGTCTATGGCACCGGGTTCAAGGCCCAGGAGCCGATTCCCCGGGGCATGGTCTTCGGGCGCGGCGGCCATGACCTGCTCGATGCCTGGCGTGAAGGGGCGGAAGCCTACAAGGGTACCACCGTGGCCGGTTTCCCCAATTTCTTCATGCTGATGGGCCCGAACACCGGTCTGGGTCATAGCTCCATGGTGTACATGATCGAATCCCAGGTGCAGTACGTGCTGGACGCGATCAAGAAAATGGACCACCGGGGCTGGAAGAGCGTGGAAGTCAGGCAAGATGCTGTCAGCCAATACAACGCGTCCATTCACGCCAAGCTGGGTGATTCCGTGTGGCAGACCGGTTGTAAAAGCTGGTACGTAAACGAGAACGGCAAGAACACCACCCTTTGGCCTGGCTTCACCTGGCAGTTCCGGCAGCAGACCAAGCGTTTTGATGCCGAGCAGTATGTGTGTGAAGCTACGGAGGTGATGGAGCAGGGTGGCGAGCCGGCGTTGGTTGGCTAGGGTCGGAGAAACGGCAGAGTCCGAGCCTGGATGTCCCTGGGCTCTGCGGCTTTTTCTGGTTTGATCTTGGATGGGCGCCAGCTTTCCGGTACATTTGTCCACACTACAGGCATGGATTGTGCCGATTAATACTTTGTGGAAACACGGACGTGACCGAAATAGCAGACCCGCACTCGCTTGCGCTTCACGAAGCGTTGATGATCGAGGGTGGTTGGGATCAGTACTCCGATAAGGAACTGGCCAGCTACCTTTCGAGTTCCAGTTCTACCCCTGCTCGATTACGAGACCAGCTTGCCAGTGGCGAGTTGGTGTTGCTCAAAGAGATCCCGGCGGCTCCCGTTTTCAGGCTGGTATCCGGGCGCATTGTTCCCACGGAAAGAGCCTCTGAAGCCATTGCAGTGAATGCCGTCACGGCCTTCGAAAAACGCTTCGGTGACCGGCAAGCGTTTCCTTCCAGAGGCACAGCCTACGCTCATTCCGATAGCCTGGCGCCACCAGCGAGGCTCGACTACACGCCAGAACCCCCGGTGATTGAGCCACCACCTGAGCCTCTACCCCCGCCGGTGGTGATCTCAGAAAACTTTGGGCTTCCGCCCCTGGGGCCCAAGGTCTTCGCGAAATCCTGCACCCGGCCCTCCGGGAATACCGACAGCAACGAGGGGCAGGAAAAAGCCAGTAATTTCGGCACCCTTGCGATGCTTGCCCCCGCCACGGTCACCAGCCCTGGGGCAAACGGCTTGCGGCCGCTGGGCTTGATCTCTGGTTCGGCAATGAGACTGGCAAAAAGCTGGGCCATGGCCGCGCGAATTGGTGCCGGAGTACTCAGCACCGCCGGCAGTGCAGTGCTGTTGGCACTCTGGCCATCCAAACTAGGCGACAGCACCCTGTACACCGAGGAAGAACTGCTTGAGATGGCTGAGGCGGCCATTCGGGTACGTTTTCATCTGCACGTGGATGCCACCGGAAACCTCCGGGTGGCCGGCTATCACGTTAATGACAGCACCGGATACAAAGACCGGGTTCCGGTTGCTCACGCAGAGCTCAAGGGCGAGAATTTTGAAGTGGTGGTTGATGACGACTTCACCCTCGTCTGGTATCCGGATGACAGCGGCCACCGCCCGGTTGTGAGCACCGAATACCCGGCGGATTCCGGGATTGATCCCTATAGCATTCTGGTGACGCCCATCCAGGAGGATGGCCAGGAACATTCGCCGCCGGGCTACCAGCGACCCTTTGAGGATCAGGTTGAGCTGATCGTAAGTTTTCCGAAGGATAGTGGGATTGAGCCGTTGTATCTGGTTTTCCGGAAGACAGCCCGGGATGAACGAGGGGTGGTCACTGGAGGCGGAGAAGAAATTACTGGAACTTGGTTAGAGAGCGCTTCAAGAGATCTTGGAGCGCCGATACCTGCTCAGATTGCAGATCGGCTTAGGGGGCGTGAGTTCGCGAGTTTTGATCGGTTTCGAGAGGCATTTTGGCTAGAAGTTTCCGGAGACCATACGTTGCTCTCCCAATTTAGAGGCTCAAACCAAGAGCTAATAAAACAAGGTTATGCTCCTTTCCCTAGATTCAGAGATCAGGCTGGCGGGCGTGAGAAGTATGAGATACACCACCTAGAAGAAATTCAAAATGGCGGGGCAGTCTATGACCTCGACAACATGACGATCACTACCCCAAGAAACCACATTCGAATTCATTCAAAGGGCAATCTATGAAAGATAGGATTGAAGAATACACCGAAGCCGAGTTCAAAAAGCTCGTTCAGGACATTTGCTCTGTCAATGTAGCCAGTGAGGATGAGCACACGCAACTAGTTAGACTGTTCTGCCGTTTGACACAGCACCCTGATGGCTCAGACCTGATCTATTACCCTGACGATGAGGCTGATGCCACTCCTGAACGGATTACTGAAATTGTAAAGAATTGGAGAGCAGATCAAGGATTACCTGGGTTCAAGCGATAGTTCTTTCCGCAACACAACTATCGCAAAGGGAAAACCGGGACGGATCTATTTTCGATGCTGTTTCTGTTCAAAGTAGGGCCACATCTCAGAAGGCCTCAAGCTATCTTTCTCAGCACCCATCTGGTTCCGACCTGTTTTTTTTATCCGGACAATCCCGAGGATTCAACACCGGAGCGTATTGTCGAAATTGTTGAGCAATGGCGGGCTCGTAACGGGTTGCCTGGTTTTAAATCTGCAGAATGATGTTGCCGATTCATTTGGTGATGCTTGGAACGATAAAAAGATATTGTTTAAAACAGTGCTGACAAGAACATTTGCAGGGAACGCATGAACACGGAACACGATACCAATTACCAATACCGCGAGCGGGTGGTAGAGCCCCGTCCGGAAAAAGAGCTTCGCTTTCGGAACGGACGAATTCCCGGATATTTTTCGATATTTCTCGGCGGCTTGAGCCTGGCGGCGGTGCTCGCCTACCTGTTCCCCTCCTACCTGACCACCACCGATCTTCGTGCTGCGTATGATGCCGAGGCGCTTCAGGATGTCTTGAAGTACGGCATGTGGTTCTCCCTGTTTTTTGGCATCACCACCTTTGTGCTTGATCGGCGCAAACGGCTTGGCGCTGCGGGCATTGCCATGACGCTGATCGCGTTTGCCCTGGGGGGTTACAATGTTCCTGTTGGGCCGGTGGAGCCGAAACCGCTGTCGCTCGGTGTAGACTGGCTGATTCTGGCCTTTCTGGGTTCCACTATTGTCTTCACCAGCCTGGAGAAGCTCTTTCCGAAGTATCGGGAGCAGGTCATCTTGCGGGATGAATGGGGGCTGGATTTCTTTTACTTCTGCCTGAATCACCTGCTGATCTCAGCGGTTCTGCTGTTTGGCAACTTCCTGGTAACGCACTTTGAATGGGTGGCCAGCGACAGCCTGCAGGCGGCGATTCAGAGCATGTCGTTATGGCTGCAGGTCGGACTGCTGATTCTGGTTGCCGATTTCGTGTTGTATTGGGAACACCGGGTCTTCCATGAAGTCCGTCGGCTGTGGCCGTTTCATGCGGTCCATCATTCGGTGGAAACCATGGACTGGCTGGCAGGCTCCCGTGCCCATGTGGTTCAGATTTTCATTGAACGTGGATTGGTTATGCTGGCTCTGTATCTGCTTGGTGCCAGTAAGGAAGCACTGGATATCTACGTGACGTTCGCCGCGCTGCAGGCCATCATTATCCATAGCAATCTTAACGTGCCCTGGGGGCCGATTAAGTACCTGTTGGTAACGCCGCAGTTTCACCACTGGCACCACAGTTCGGAGAAGCCGGCCATTGATACCAATTACTCGGCACACACAGTGCTCTTTGACCGGCTGTTTGGCACATACCATTTCCCGAAGGCGCACTGGCCGGCGGAGTATGGTACTACCCAGAAACTGCCGGGTTCCTACCTGGGGCAGCTGTTCTATCCGTTCCGCAGGCGCTGACCGACAGTTGCCGTCAGGGTGATGCAATGGGATGATGCGCGGGTTGTGTGCTGCCCGCGCATTTACCAATCATTTAAAACCGGCAGGATGTCATGGCCAACCGAACCTCCACCCGACTGAACAAATACATCAGCGAGAGCGGGATGTGTTCCCGGCGGGATGCCGACCGGTACATCGAACAGGGTAATGTCCACATCAACGGTCGGCGGGCCCAGGTGGGGGATCAGGTGCTGCCCGGCGATACCGTTAAGGTGAACGGCCAGGTGGTGGAGCCCCGGGATGAGCAGGATCTGGTCTTCATCGCCCTGAACAAGCCGGTGGGTGTGGTCAGCACCACTGACAGCGCGGAGAAAGACAACATCCAGCGCTTTGTCGGTCACAGCGAGCGCATTTTCCCCATTGGCCGCCTGGACAAAGATTCCCAGGGTCTCATCTTTATGACCAGCAACGGCGATCTGGTGAACAAGATCCTGCGGGCCGGCAACAACCATGAGAAAGAATATCTGGTGACGGTCGACAAACCGGTTACCCGAGAGTTTGTTGAGGGCATGAGCAGTGGTGTGCCGATTCTGGGCACGATGACCAAGCGTTGTCCGGTGGAGCAGGTGTCCCGGTTTGTTTTCCGCATTACGCTGGTGCAGGGCCTGAATCGCCAGATCCGGCGCATGGCCGAGTATTTCGGCTATGAGGTGACCAAGCTGGAGCGGGTTCGGATTATGAATGTCAGCCTTCGGGGATTGCCCGTGGGGGCCTGGCGTGATCTGACTGAACAGGAACTGCAAACCCTGTTTGACGCCATTCGCGATTCGTCATCTGAAGCCGCAGAAGCGCCTTCCAGCAAGCCCAGGAAGAAACCCGGTAACCAGAAGAGCCCACGCCAGGGTGCTGGCGCTAAACCTTCGAAAACCGGGGGCAAACCGGCAGCGGGTCGTGGCGGCAAGGTGCCCGGTAAAGCTCCGGCTAAGGGGCGAGGCAAAGGTGCCGGAACGGGCCCCGGCCGGCCCTCTGGTAAACCGGGCAGCCCGAAAGCGGGTGGGCGCAAAACCGGTCCCAAGGGCAAACCATCGAAGCCGCGCAAGCCTTCCATCAAGCGCTAGCGACGACTGCAGGCATCTGTTTTTGCAATAAATAGGTTCTCTTCCTTACGGCAGAGTCAGCCCACAGGCGCTATGCTTACCGGCTTTAACCCCTTGCCGGATTTGCCAGAATGCTTGAGACGTTTTTCTCCACTTACATCAGCAGTACCATTCGCTTTTTGTTCCTGCTGGCGCCGTTCTTTGTGGTCACCATGTTCCTGGCGCTGACCCGGGGCCTGCCGGCGGCGGAGAAGGCCTCAATCATTCGCCGTGCCTGTATCTCAGCCTTTATTCTGGGTGTTGTGCTGTTCTTTGCCGGCCCTCTGCTTTTCAGCGCCATCGGCATTACCCTGAATTCGTTCCGGATTGGTGCCGGCAGTTTGCTGTTCCTGACCGCGATCAGCCTGGTCACCAGTGGCACCCGCAACCACGCCACCGGTTTGCCGGAGGAAGATCGTGACGACATTGCCGTGGTACCCCTGGCGATTCCTGTGATGATTGGCCCGGCCACCATCGGTGCCATTCTGGTGTACGGCGCCGAGTTGAAAGCCGTTCACGAAGTGGCCGGTGGTCTGCTCGGGCTGGTGTCCGGTTTGTTGATTCTGGCGGTGTTGCTGCGCTTGTCGGGTTACCTTGAGCGGGCCATGGGTAAAACCGGTCTGAACATCATGTCAAAAATCAGCGGCCTGATTCTGGCGGCCATGGCGGCGGAAATTGTGCTCACTGGCATCGCCGGCTTTATTGCCAGTACTCAGGCGGCCTGACAAAATGCGGGTTCACATGAGCACGCAGGATGACTATGCCCGCCAACACCATTGACCACAATCGCGCCCGTTACAACTTTGACGGTATCGATTCTGTCTGGTTGTTCGGTTATGGCTCTTTGATCTACAAGGTGGACTTTCCCTATCTTGAGCAGCGCCCTGCGTCGATTCGCGACTGGGCACGGCGCTTCTGGCAGGGCTCCCATGACCACCGGGGCACACCGGAATCGCCAGGCCGGGTGGTGACCTTGATCGAACAGCCCGGTGCCGTGTGCAAGGGCATGGCCTATCGGGTATCGCCCAAGGTGTTCGAGTACCTGGATGTGCGGGAGAAAAACGGCTATTTGCGTTTCAGCACCACCATGACTTTTGACAACGGCAGCCATGCTGAAGGGCTGGTGTACATCGCCACCGAGGATAATGAAGCGTTTCTGGGGGAGGCTCCGGAAGCGGATATTGCCCGCCAGATTGCGTTGGCGTCTGGCCCCAGCGGCGCCAATTCAGAGTACCTTCTGCGCCTGGCGGAATCGCTCAGGGCGCTGGGGGATGACTGTTGTCATACCTTTGCTATTGAATCCCACCTGCACAATGTTGCCTCAACCGACTGTTTTGACCGCTGAACGTCAACCGGCGTAAAGCTTTTGCAAAGCCCGCCCCCGGGCGCTGACAAACCTGTTCCATCAGTTAACCTGACACAAAGGCTGCGAGGGTTGTTCCCCGTAGCACCTTGCCAGTCGGTTAGCGAATGGGAGAGTCATCATGAAACGACTTCTGATCAGCAGTGTATTAATGCTTGCTCTGGGCTTTGCCGGCGTTGCCAGTGCAGACGGCTACCGTGGTCACGGTTATCCGCCGGGTATTCAGAAGCAGCTCGAACGGGGTAAGGCATTGCCGGCGGGCCACCAGAAGAAATTCTTGCGATCGGAATGGCGCCAGAGCAAACACGATCATCGCTACAACAAGCACTACCGGGACAAGCACCAGAAATTCCACTACGGCCGTTATGACCGTAAAGACAAGCTCCGTGGCAAACACCGCAACACCTATCACGATCGGAACCACTACAATCGCTATCGCGATGGTTACCGGGGGGCGTTCAACCATCATGACCGGCTGGCGCCGGAGTACCGTGCCGCCCGGATCATTCGTGATACTCAGATTCTTATTGAGCAGTCCCGCCGCTAGTGTGAGGGGCCAGTCTGGTGGGCGCCTCTTCCCGGGCTGCAGGGTTAAAGCCCCGGGCCGGTGAGCGGCGCCGGTGGCGCAGGCCGATCAGTACCAGCGGCACCACAATCATGGTACTGCCGGCCAGGAACCACAAGTCCGGCACTTCGCCAAACCAGATCCAGCCAATGCCCACCGCCCAGATCAGTCCGGTGTATTCGGCACTGGTGACCTGGTTGGCATCTACCTGTTTGTAGGCCAGCAAGACGGTGATGTTGTAGCCGAGGATGAACAGAGCGGAGCCGGCGGCGCTGATCAGGATCTCCGGGTTCCAGCTGGCGCCTTCCCACCACGCCAGCGCTGCGGCAGCTGGCACGATCAATACGTAATTCAGAAACAGTTTGTGCACGGTGCTTTGTTCTCTGGGCAGCTGGCGCACCATCACGGCGTTGATGGCCAGGGCAAAAGCAGAGCCCAGTGCGGCGATCACGGCCCAGTTGAATTCGACCGGGCGCAGGATAACGATGATACCGGTGAACCCGCTGAAGACGGCGACCACGCTCAGGGGTGTGAGCTTTTCCCGGAACAGGAGTACCGACAGCACCATGACGAGTATGGGCGCGGCGTAGAAGATGGCGTTGGCGGTGGCCAGGTGCAGGTTGGTGAGGGCGATGACCATGCACACGATGCCGGCCAGGTGGATGTGGGCGCGCAGGGCGTGGATTTTCAGGCCGCTGAACAGGTGTTGGCGGTCGAGTTTTTTGGCCAGGGGCAGCAGGAAGGCCAGGGTCAGGAGGCAGCGCAGGAAGGCGAACTGGAAGATCGGGGCGTTCGGTTCCAGGAGCTTGATGAAGACGTCTGAGATCAGGGCCATGGCGTTGCCGATGATCAGCAGAAGGATCGCGCTGTTGACGGTTTTGCCTGACACTGTTTGTTTACCTCTCTAACACGGACTTTCGATCTTTGGAGCTAGAGGCGCTCGGGGGGATTGCTTCCGAAAACCGCTGTGAATACGTCCCTGTACGCTTGTCTCCGCCATCCATGGCTCCGATCATTTTCGGAAGCAATCCCCCCGATCACCTCCTTGAGCTGTGAGTGAGAGTCTATCTGTGCTTAACTATCCGATAAAATGATGATTATTGACCATGCATTAGAAAATTAGATACTAAAACGATGAAACTACCCCCGTTAAAAGCCCTCCCGGTATTTGAAGCCGCTGCGCGCCTTAACAGCTTTTCGGCCGCTGCCGAAGAAATGTCGATTACGCAAAGTGCGGTCAGCCACCAGATCAAACAGCTGGAGGCCTATCTGGGCGAACGGTTGTTCTGGCGTTCCGGGCGGAAGGTGACGTTGACGGATGAGGGGCGGCAGTATTTTGATGCCATTGGTTCTGCGTTATTGCAGATCGAGCGGGCCAGCGAGCAACTGTTGGGTCATGAGGAGTCGCGGTTGCGGTTGTCGGTGTTCAGTTCGTTTGCGGTGCGCTGGCTGGTGCCGAGGTTGCCGGATTTGCAGCGCCTGCATCCGCAGATTGATCTGGCACTGGAGATGAGCAGCGAGAATCCGGTGTTGTCAGATCGGGTGGCGGATTGTTTTATTACGATTCACCGGGATTCGCAGGCCTACAGTTACGATCTGCTGTATGAGGAGCGGTTGTTTCCGGTGTGCAGCCAGGATTATTGGCAGCGTATACGGCGGGAGCTGGGGCGGGATACGGAGCCGGAGCGGCGGGATGAGCAGCCGGTAGCGCCGGCACAGATGGCCCGGTTTCCGTTGCTGTCGACTCACAGTATTTATGACAGACAGGGCGGTGACTGGGAGGCCTGGTATCAGGAGGCCGGTATGAAGCTGCCTGCGTCCAGTCGGCTGCTGCATTCCAGCCATATGCTGTTGTCGCTGGAGGCGGCGCGGTTTCATCAGGGCATCGCGCTGACCAACGATTACATGCTCAGTACCCGTAGAGATTCCGAGGATTTTGTTCGGCTGCCGGCGCATTCGCTGGTGACGGGTGACAAGTTTTATTTTGCCTGGAAAACCAGCCGGCGGCAGGAACGGGGCATTCAGCTACTGCGGCGGTGGCTGGTGGATGAGGCTATTCGGGGCGGTTTACGGTCTGAGAACGCTGAACCTCAGCATCCAGTGCCCTGACCCTTAGCTGTTCGGGGCCAGAAAAGAGTTGTTGTTGCAGTTGGCGTAGGGCCGCCACCCGGTCTTGCTCGCTCAGGCCTGCTGTTGCGAAGCCCGCCTTTTCCCGTTGATAGTGGTCCAGCCGTTGTTGCCACTGCTGCTGTTGCTGGTCTAGTTGCGCCAGGTTGGTGGCTGCGGTTTCGCCCAGGTTTTGCGCCCGTAGCTGGAAAACGTCGGCGTCTGTTGCGCCTTTGCTCCTCATCGTTTCGGCTTTTTCAAAAACCTCTGCGTTAATCATCCCCCGGGTTCGGGTTTGCTGCACGGTGTCAGGCAAAGCGTTCTCCAGTTGAGCCAGTTGCCGGGTCTTTTGCGGCTCCGTGAGCGCTGGGTTTTGTTCGATTTCCAGTTTTGACAGGGTGTAGTCGTCAAGTTGTTCCTCCTCGCCGAAAAAAGCCTCATGCGCCTGTGCACTGAAATGTTCCGCACGCGTTGACTGCAAGGCTTGTTGTCGCATTCTTAACGCCTTGATATCAAAGCCTTGATCATCCAGTTCCGGCGGGAGCGATTGGTCCAGTTCAGCAAGCGATAGCCGGTAGTCGACGTATTGGCTGAGTATGTCCAGGGCCTGGCTCAGGGCGGGCTCTGTTAATCGGTCGTTGAGGGAAGCCCGTAACCGGCTCAGCACGAGGTCCATGGGTTCGCGGTCGAGGTTGGCCAGGTGAAAATCAAACAGGGTGCGCAGCCGGCGATCCGGGATCAGGTGGTTGTCGTCATCCACGGCAATCGGCGCTTTTGGCTCCAGGCCAATGAGCTCCTGCGGCAGGCGGGTGGCCGGTGACTGCCTGGCGTTCCCGATGACCAGCCTGTGGGTGCCGGTTTTGTCGGGCTGGGCGTTGCCGGCCGGCGAAGCAGCGTCCGGTGTTGCGCCAGGCCCAGCGAAGGTGAGGATCAGGGTGCCGGTGATCACGGCCAGTCCGGCGCCCAGGAGGAAGACATTGCGTCTGTTCATATTGCATCCATTGTTCATGACCGATCCCTCAACGGGCGCTTGGGCCCGCTGAGGGATCGGTTTACAGGCCAGCGTTTTTCAGGCGTCTGGCGTGGTTGCGCATCAGGGTCAGGGGAGAGGTTTCAAACAGGGAGACCATCCCGAGCACCTGATTGTTCACGTCGATATGGTTCATCAAGTAATCGTCGCGAATGACCTGCCCGAAGTGGCTGGAGCAACGGCCGGTGACGCCATCGCTGGCACCTGGAATGGCCAGGCTGGTGATGCCGAACAGGGTGTCTGAGGGGTCCAGGCCGGTGGTGAATCGGGCGGTTCCGCTCCAGGAATACAGGCGGATGGGATGGCCATAGAGGTTAACGCTGGACGGTCCCTGACCGCAGTCAGAGGTTGGTACACCCGCAGGGAACAGGTCATTGAACGCGGCAGCACCGGATTTGTTGAATTCCGAAAGCATGGCATTGATATCAGAACGTTCGGCCTTGTTGGCCGATAACAGATTGACGAGGTTACCGACTGTGTTGGCCAGGGTTTCAAAACCCACACCCCGCAGTGAGCCATCCGGGGCGATGCCGGTCAACACATCGGCCAGCGGTGAGCCTTTGTGGGGCGTGTGCAGGGTGGTCACCGAGGCGACCAGGTCGGGCCGTACGTTCATCACATAACGGGAGGTTATTCCGCCCTGGCTGTGGCCGATCAGGTTGAACCGGGTGATACGACCGTCCGATGCGGCGCGAATGGAATCCAGCTGCTGGATCAGCCGCTCACCGCGCATGACCGAACTGTCGAAGGCATTGATTTTGGGCACGTAAACCGTGGCGCCTTCATCTTCCAGGGCGCCTGGAATCCGGTACCAGTAGTCAATGCCGGCAATGGTGTCGAACGCGAATATGCCCGGAACCAGCACGATGGGGTGCTGGGTTGCGCCCTTGTTTTTCGAGCCCCAGAGCCAGTCGAAAAATCCGGCTTGTGCCGGCAGGGAAATGCTCAGTATGAGCGCGATGATGGCGCTCTTGATCCATGGGTTCATGGTGTCGGTCCTTTTTATCTTTGTTATGAGGATGACTGCTTTGATTCATGCCGTTTGAATCTACCCATGGGTGGGTCCACTGTGCTTGTAAGAACTGACGGGCGAACGCGTTAACCAACAAAAAGGTCCAAGATGATCACGTAACAGACACCTTCCTGAAGTGCTGGTGGCGTTATGCCTATACACTGGGCCAAACAGACAACAACAAGAATCCGTTTGCTCGCTGCGTTATCGTCGTGGGCAACCGACCATGCCTATGACCAATCCGCTTTCTGATCTGCTGTATCTCTGGCCCCGGCGTACACTGTTCGTGGGGCGGCTGTCGCAGCCCATTGAGTTCTGCCAGGCAGCGGCGTCGCTGGTTGTTGGAGTTGACGGGCCTGTGCAGCTGTCGCTGCCCGGTTCGTCGTTGGCCTGGCATGAGCATTCGTTGATGATCGCGCCGGGCACCCGTGTCAGGATCGACACTTGTGGCCAGTTGGTGGCCGCGTGTTACCTGGACGCTCTGGGAAGAGACTTCCGGTTGCTGTCGCAACGCATGGCCAGGCACGAGGCCGGGGTCTATTCGGGCCTGGCGGGCGAACAACCACTCAGACAGTGGTTATCAACCCTTCATTCCTCGCCGCTGACGGTTGCGGAGGCCTATGAAAGGCTGGAATCCTTGATCAATCCCGGGTCTCTGGCCTACCCGACAACGGAGCCAAGAGTGGCTCGGGTGGTGGAGCTGATTCAGTCAGACGTGGCCAACAATGTGTCGGTCGAGGAGCTGGCGCGCTCAGTGAATTTGTCGGTGTCGCGGTTGGTCGAGTTGTTCCGTGCGGAGGTCGGTGTGCCTGTTCGGCGCTATCGCCAGTGGCACCGGTTGTTTGTGACGTTTGCCGGAATAGAGCGGGGCGCCTCACTGACGGAATCTGCGATTGCAGCGGGCTTTGCCGATTCTGCCCATTTCTCACATACCTTTCGAATGACCCTCGGGATGACACCTTCGGACATTGTGGCAATGCTTTCTGGCCGAATATATGTTGGTGCGGGGGAACCTGGGGCTGTCACACCCGATGGCCACGCCGGAGGGGTCTTGCCCGCCCCGGCTGGCACTCCGGATTAATTTTTTGCGGGCCGCTCGACAACCTTGCGCTTGCCCTTGGCGGCTTTGGCCAGGGCTTTCAGGCCGTCGGCATCGAAGGCATCCACGCGGATGACGTCGTAGAGAGCGGTCAGCGCTTCTTCCAGCTTCGGACACTCATCCGCTGTGACAATGCCCTGGGCACAGGCCCAGTCCACCAGTTCTTTGCGCTGGTGCCCCATCAGCAAGGCAATGCCATCCAGCTCGTCTTCGTCCCGGCTGCGAATCGCTTCATGCAGGCGTTGGCGCATGCCGGCGGTCTCATTGGCGAGTTTGTAGGCATTCAGCACGCGTCCCAGCGGATCGTCCGGGTCCAGGTTCACGAAGGTGCCGCGACTGATGCGCTGGCGCACCGGGGTATCATCCACAATCGTGGCTGCGACCCGCGCGCCCAGTCGGTCATCCGGGCCGTTCAGGCCGGTCGCGCCAAGTGGGAACACGATGAGTCGCAGCGGCCAGCGCAGCGCGGCCACGGGGAAGTTGATGATGGCTTCACGCATGGAATCCTGCAGGTCGTGCAGGCAGGTTTGCAAACTCCATTCCACCAGATCCCGCTGGTCTTCCGGGTAGCCCTCTTCGTGCCACTGTTTGATCACTGCGGTGGCGTAATACAGATGCACCAGGCAGTCGGCCATCCGGCCAGACAAGCGCTGGCGGGCTTTCAGGCCGCCGCCGACGGTCAACAGGGTAACATCCGTCATCATCGCAAAGGCGGCCGAGAAGCGGCCCAGCTGGCGGTAATATTGTTGAATCTCACCGTGCCGGGGTGCCGCTTCCAGTCGGCCCTTGCTCAGGCCCAGCACAAATGAGCGCAGGGCGTTGCGGGTGGTGTGGGCCAGATGCCGGTAGAAGATGCCGTCGAATTTCTTGGCGGCTTTGTCCTGATCTTCCATGCCTGCTGCTTCTATTTCTTCGACAATAAACGGATGGCAGCGGATGGCGCCCTGGCCGAAGATCATCAGGCTGCGGGTCAGGATGTTGGCGCCTTCCACAGTGATGCCGATGGGTACGGCCTGATAGGCGCGGGCCAGGAAGTTGCGGGGCCCGGTGATGACACCGCGGCCGGCCACCACATCCATGGCGTGGTTGATCACTTCGCGCATCAGGTCGGTGTTGCGATACTTCAAGACGGCCGAGGGCACCGCCGGGCGAACGCCGCGATCAAGCATGCCAACGGTCAGCAGGCGCGCGGCATCCATCATGTAGGTGTAGCCGGCGATGGGCTCCAGGGCCTCCTGCACGCCTTCAAACTGACTGATGGTACGGCCGAACTGTTCCCGGGTGTAGGCGTAAGAGCCGGTGGCCAGGCTGGCCAGTTTGCCGGCCCCGGTGCCGAGTGCCGGCAGGGAGATGGAGCGGCCGATCGACAGGCATTCCAGCAGCATGGTCCAGCCCTTGCCGAGCATGTCCTGGCCGCCGATGACCTGGTCCATGGGGATGAATACTTCGGTGCCCCAGGTCGGTCCGTTCATGAACACGGTGTTCATGGGCAGGTGCCGGGTACCGGCGTTGACGCCCTCGGTGTCACGGGGTACCAGCACGCAGGTAACGCCAATGTCGTCCTGCTCACCCAGCAAATGGTCCGGGTCATAAACCTTGATGGCCAGGCCAATCAAGGTGGCGACGGGTGCCAGGGTGATGTAACGCTTGTTCCAGGTGACCTTCAGGCCCATCACTTCTTTGCCGTCCCACTCGCCCTTGCAGACGATGCCTTTATCCGGAATGGCTCCGGCGTCGGAGCCGGCGACTGGCGAGGTCAGGGCAAAGCAGGGGATTTCTTCACCACCGGCCAGGCGCGGCAGGTAGTGCTGCTTTTGCTCGTCGGTGCCGTAGTGCATCAGCAGCTCGCCGGGGCCGAGGGAGTTGGGCACCATGACGGTCACCGCCGCAGAGACACTGCGGGTGGAGATCTTCATCACGATTTCAGAATGGGCGGTGTTGGAAAAGCCCAGGCCGCCATCCTCTTTGGGGATCACCAGGCCGAAGAAGCCTTTGCTGCGGATGAACTTCCACACCTTGTCGGGCAGGTCGTAGTGCTCGTGTGTAATCTGCCAGTCGTCCAGCATTTTGCACAGCTCTTCCACCGGGCCGTCCAGAAACGCTTGTTCTTCGCTGGTAAGGTGCGCTGGGGCGGCATCCAGCAGTTTGTCCCATTCCGGCTGGCCGGAGAACAGTTCGCCATCCCAGTCGACCGATCCGGATTTCAGGGCTTCCTGCTCAGTATCGGAAAGCTTGGGTAAGCGCCCGCGAACCCAGCCCAGCAAGGGGCGGCTGAATTTGTCCAGGCGCAGATCGCCGGGCAGTGTGACCAGTAGCGCCAGCGCCAGCAGGACACCGCCAATCAGAAAACTGAGCAGGTGCCAGTCGTCCTGAACGACGCCAATCAGGGTTGCAACGGACATCACGATGGCAGCGGTTTTGCCGCCGATGCTGAAATAAATCAGTACCAGGGCACTGAGTAAAAGAAGCAGAACGCTCACAGGCAGACCTCCATATCACTGGCTGAAACAGGCAGATGTGTTCTTAACCATCGGCCAAAGCTTGCGCACTTGCAAGCAAAACACCGGCTTGAGCCTGGCGCGCAATACACTATTTGATAAATTATTTACAAATCCTTTCAAAACAAATAAATCCATTCCATTTATTAATCGTAATTTTGAAACTAAACAAATATCTGGAGTGTTGTATGAGCGGTCCGTTGACGGTTGCAAAGCGCCTGGCGCTGGGATTCGGATTGATCGTGTCTTTGATGGTACTGATCAGTGTTGTTGGTAACCATCAGGTGGGATTTATCGACCGAACCCTGAACTCGGTTAATGATGGCGCCGCCCTGAAGCAGCGCTACGCCATTAACTTCCGGGGCAGCGTTCACGATCGGGCTATTTCCATCCGGGACGCGGTGCTGGTCAGCAGCGACGCTGAGCGCCGCCGACACCTCCGGGATATTGACGGGCTGGCGGCCATGTATCGGGAAAATGCCGAGAATATGGCGCAGCTGTTTCGCGACCAGGGCGCAAGCGATGAAGAGCGGCGGCTGTTGCGGGCGATCGAGTCGATTGAACGCCAGACCCTCGGCTTGACCGATGAGTTGATGGATCTCGCCGGCGGTAGCAACCGGGAAGCGTCGCGTCAGTTTCTGTTAACGCAGGTATCGCCGGCCTACAGCGAATGGTTGGCGAGTGTGAATGCGTTTATCGATTACCAGGAAGGCTCGATTGCCGCTGATCTGGAAGAGGTGCGCACCGCCGCCAGTGGCTTCAATGTCACGATTTTGGCCATCACTGGATTTGCGGTGCTGTTCAGTGTGCTGATCGCACTGGTTATAATCCGCAAACTCAAGCGCGTTCTCGGTGCGGAGCCGGAGGAAGTGGCCAGCGTTATCCGGAAGCTGGCGGACGGACATCTGGATCAAAGCCTTGAAACCCGGTACCCGGACAGCGTGATGGGCGCCCTGGTGGATACCATTGAACGCCTGACCGGTATCATCCGCGAAGTTCGCTCAGCGTCCGAGGAATTGTCCTCGGCCTCCAATCAGCTTGAAAGCACCTCCGACAACAACAGCCAGCAGATCCGGATGCAGGCCGCAGAAGCGGAGCAGATGGCAACGGCGGTCAATCAGATGGCAGCGACCGTGAATGAAGTCGCTGGTTTTGCCTCCAATGCAGCCACCGCCACCCGTAAAGCGGATGCCGAGGTAGAGACCGGCAATCAGGTTGTGAAGGAAACCGCCGCATCAATCACTGAGCTGGCAGACAAGCTCGAAGAAGCGGCCGCCTCTGTGAACCGGGTTTCCGAGGACAGCAGTAACATTGAGAAAATCATCGAAGTGATCAGCGGCATTGCCGAGCAGACCAATCTGCTGGCCCTGAATGCCGCCATCGAAGCGGCGCGGGCCGGCACTCACGGTCGTGGCTTTGCCGTGGTGGCAGATGAAGTGCGCTCGCTGGCCTCCCGTACCCAGGACTCCACCCGTGAAATCCAGGACATGATCGGCCGCTTGCAGGCCGGCGCCGGTGAAGCGGCCAGCGAAATGGAGCGCAGCCGCGAACGGGCCCGGGTGACTGTTGAGAAGACCGCAGAAGCCGAGACGGCTTTGATCAAAATTCGAGAGGAAGTTGCCTCAATCAATGATATGAATGCCCAGATCGCCAGTGCGGCAGAAGAGCAGAGCGCCGTTGCCGAAGAGGTCAATCGCAACATTGCCAGGATTCACGACGCCACGCTGGAAACGTCAGCCGGATCTGAGCAGGTTGCTTCCTCTAGCCGTGATCTTGCGGTACTGGCGGGTCAGTTGCGGTCTCGGGTCAGTGTTTTTCAATTTACAGACTGAGTCCGAAGATCAACAGGGCCAGGGTAGACAACAACACTGCGACGTTGATGCCCAGCACTCGGTTCAAGTGCTCGGGCCTGAGCAAAACGTCAGGTAGCCGCAAGCTAACCCACAAAGCGGCTGGCAAGGGCGCGAGGGCGAGCAGGCACCAGAGTGACAGCACGGAAGCGGATACGGCGGTAATAATCAGCAGGTAACTACTGAGTAGCAGCCCCGCCACCAGTTTGCTGGCAGCATTTTTTCCTAGAGTGATGGCTAGATGCCGCCGGCCAATTTTCTGGTCGGTCTCGGCATCGGGAATCTGGTTGATCAATAGCAGTTCGCTCACCAGCAGCATCGCTACGCCCGCGCAGACGATGGCGGCGGTGTCGAGCCGCGCACCCAGAGCGATGAGTGATCCCAGCACCATCACCGGGCCAAATCCGATGCCCGGTGCCAGCAAGCATAGCCAGGGTGATCGGGTAATCCAGCGGGTGTAGGTGAGCACCAGGATCACACCGGCGGCACCTAGTACCAGCATCGGCAGGCCCCGAAGCCACAGAAAATAACCCCCGATTGCAATCACCAGTCCCAGAGTGCCCAGCCCAGCCCACAAGACCCGGTTTGCTGCAGACGGGATTTCCGGAAGGGCACCGCTGCCACCGGAGAACGGCGTGCGGTCGGTCATCAGATCCAGTCCGGAGGTAAAATCTTCGTATTCGTTGATCAGGTTGACTGCAGCATGGGCCAACAAGGCGCCAATGAACACCAACACCGTGTCCAGAAGGGCTGGCGAGGCATCCTGGCGCCAGGCAATCGCGAGCCCGAGCCCGACACACAGGGGGCCAAGGACCAGGAAGTTCGGACGGCAAGCGCGAACAACCGCAACTGACTCAGACATTGATAACGCTTCCTTGTGGTTTGAAACGGCCTAGACGTAACCCGCAGCAAACACCAGTCCCAGTACGATGGGCATGACCACCAGGCTACCCAGATTGCTCAACAACACCAGCGATGCCACCTTGTGAGGCTCCTGCTGATACTGTTCCGCCACCATGTAGTTGAGAACGGCCGGCGGCAGCGCGGCAAACACCCACAGGCTGGCGACTTGCAGGCCCGGCAACTCGAGCAGGGCAATCATCGGCCAGGCCAGCAGCAGGCCGCTGACCGGGCAGGCGATGGCGCCGATCATGCCCAGTTTCCAGTCGCTGAAATCTACGTCCAGCATGCGCACACCCAGGGCGAACAGCATCAGCGGAATACACACACCACCCAGCATATTCAGGGTTTCCAGCAGCCAGCCGGGCAGGGCCACGCCACTGAAGTTGACCGCCAGTCCGGCGATGCTGGCAAACACGATGGGCAATCGCAGGCGCCGGAGGATAGATGTGTGTGGGTCAAGCATGTACAGTCCCACGGAAAAGTGCAGCAGCATCTCCACAATGAACAACACGATGGCGGCGGGTAATGCGGCCTCGCCAAAGGCCAGTACCAGCACAGGAATGCCCATGTTGCCGGAGTTATTGAACATCATGGGTGGCAAGAAGGTTTTCAGGTTCAGGTTCAGAACCCGGGCCACCGGATACAGAATGATGCCAGAGCCAAGCACCACCACGGCTGCCGCCAATGCCAGGCCACCGTACTCCTGCAGAGGGGCCTGCTGGTCGGCCAGCACCGCAAATACCAGCATGGGCACAAACAATTCCATGTTCAGAACGTTCAGGCCCTGAATGTCTGGTGTTCGGTATCGGCCGTACAGGGCACCGCAGCCGGCGATCAGGAACACCGGTAGCATCGTGGACAGAATCTGGGCGATCATAAAAGCTTCCGAAGCGGGCCTGACTTAAAACCAACAGGGTCGCAAGTCGTTACCAATACAGCAACTAGCCGTTGGTCTTGTTGAGGGAGAATGCCTGTGGCCACAGATTTTGACCAGCTTATCGTGCGGGAACAGACCTGCTCCGTGAAATTTGATGCCCGCCAGGCGGTGTTCGGGCGCGATGATGTTATTCCGGTCTGGGTTGCCGATATGGATTTTGCGGCCCCGGAGGCGGTGACCAACGCACTCGTAGCGCGGGCAGAGCACCCGGTGTATGGCTACACTTTGTTCCCGGACAGCTTGTATCAGACCATGATGGATTGGTTTGCCCGGCGCCATGGCTGGGACATCGAGCGTGACTGGATCCTGATGGCACCCGGCGTGGTGCCCTCCCTGCATGCTGCCTGCATGGCCTATGCGGAGCCTGGTGAAGGCGTGATTATTCAGCCACCGGTGTATCCGCCTTTTTTCAGTTCGGTTCGCGACAGCGGTCGACAGGTAATCGAGAACCCGCTGGTTCAGGATGCCGGATCTGGCCAGTACCGGATGGATCTGGAACACCTGGAACTCTGTGCGGCGCGGCCGGATGCCCGCATCCTGATGCTCTGTTCCCCTCACAATCCGGTGGGCCGGGTATGGTCAGAGGCCGAGTTGCGTGGGGTATTGGACATTGCTCGCAAGCACCGGCTGGTGGTGGTTTCTGATGAGATTCACTGCGATCTGACCTTTGCCGACAAGCAACCGCATACCATGCTGGCGAATTTGGCCGGTCCGGACGATGCCCTGGTAACTGCAGTGGCTCCAAGCAAAACCTTCAATATGCCCGGTCTCGGTCTGTCTGCTTTGGTCATTGCCGATCCTGACCGACGAAAGGCCATCAAGGCGGTGTTTGATTCGATGCACCTGCCCCAGTGCAATCCGTTCAGTGTGGCGGGCTTTGAGGCTGGCTATCGCCAGGGCGCGGGCTGGCTGGACGAACTGATGCAATACCTGCAGGGCAATCGGGATTACGTGATGCAGGCAGTCGCCACTCGTTTGCCAGGTATTGGTGTTGCTGCACCGCAGGGCACTTACCTGATGTGGCTGGACTGCCGCGCGCTGGCGCTGGACAGCACGGCGCTGAAACATCTGTTCGTTCAGAGCGCGCGGGTTGGCATGAACCCGGGGGTCTCTTTTGGGGAACCAGGGACCGGGTTTATGCGGCTTAACATTGGTTGTCCCCGATCCGTGCTTGAGCAGGTGATAGCGCGGATCGAGGAGGCCCTGGCCGGGTTATAGAACCGGCTGCTGGGACTGCTGAATGGAGCAGTGATCTTCCACCAGCCTCCATCGAGGCGGTTGCTTGACGCCGGGCATGTCACCTTTGGTCTGTTCCAGCGCTTCCCAGACGTTGCCGCCATGGCTGGACATATCGCCTTCGTTGTAGGTCTCTGCGAACAGCCATTGTTCCGGCCGTTCGCACACCTCGACATTCTCACCAGCCTGGGTCAGGCCCTGTTCTGCCTCGGCCGCGTCAAAGGGGGCGGGGTGCTGCTCAGTGTCGCTGCAATCGGGTTCTGAGTGCAGGCGCTTCCAGTCAAAACTGATGCCGGGTTCCTTGCCTTGATGCACTTCCCGAGACTCAAACCAGCTGTCGTTGTGGTACACCAATGCACCGGCCGGGTAATACTGGGATTCTGCCCATTGGTGATCCTCCGCCTCGCAGTCCTGGGCAGATGCTAGTGCCGGCAACCCGAGTGCGAGAATGACCAACAACAGGCCAGAAAGCATGCGGGCTGGCCATTGAGCGGTGTTCTTCATGAAAATCTCCTCTGTGTGCCTGGCTCAGAATTTAATACGTGGCTTTTCGGCGACCGGTTCGTGTTGCCAGGATCAGGCCGGCTAGAATAAGCAGGCCGCCAATCACATGGAACACTCCCAGCGACTCGCCAAGAAAGATGCCTGCCAGCATGGATGCAAAGACCGGCGTCAGGTACATGAATATGGCCGCTCTGGCAGGACCGATCTGATGTACGCCGTGGTTCCAGAATGCGTAAGCAAGGATACCGGGGAAAACGGCAAAATACAGCAGCGGCATGGCCGTACCCCGGGTTAGTTCGAAGCCTCCGGAGAACATCAGTACATCCACCAGATAAAACGGCAGGATCACCAGGGTGCCCATCAGGATCTGGGTGGTCAGAAAGGTGAGTGCGGGCAAGGGCACGGCCTGGCGCCTCAACAATACTGAGAACAAGCCCCAGCTGAACACCGCCGCCACCATGATCAGGTCGCCGGGCTGGGCCTCAAGGCCCGTGAGTACCGAGATATCGCCCCGGGCAACCACTGTTAGTATACCGATAATGGCCAGCGCGATACCCAGCGCCTGAATGGGCCGGGTGCGATCACCCAACAGAGCCCAGGCCAGCAGGGCCACAAAAATAGGAATGGTGGCGTTGATCAGGGCAATGTTGGTGGCCGTTGTGGTGATGGCGGCGTAGTACAGCAGGGAGTTGAACGCAGCGACGCTGAACGTGGCCAATGCCAGCATGGAGCCAAAGCGATCACGGATAACCTGGCGATGGCGCCACATGCCGGGCAACCCGATCGGCAGTAGAATCGTCAGCGCGATCACCCAGCGCCAGAATGACATCGACAAGGGTGGGATTGAGTCGACCGTGGCGCGGGCAAGCACTGCATTGCCGGCCCAGAACAGCGGCGTGAGCACCAGGCCAATGTAGGCCATCGCGGGGATTCGGGATAGTAGTCCGGTGTTTTCCGCAGACACGGGCGCTCCTGTGCGTCAGATGCAATCAGATAAAGCGCCCAGCATACTACTCTCCCGGAACTTCTGCTTCCGTACCAATGTGGTAGGCGGCAAAACCGGCCATCACCACCTGATCAACGGCCATGCCGATGATCCGGCCGTTTGAGGTGGAGCGGATTGGGTGCTGTTCATTGGTAATCGGGTCTGCCACATAACCCAGCACCTCACCTTCTGAGACGTTGGCACCCAGATCAATCTCGCTGAACAGAATGCCGCCATGCTCGGCCCGCACCCAGGTGGAATCGTAATAGACCGGTTCCGGATCGCCCCAGACAAACATCCGCGAGATCATGCCGTGCTTTTCCATCAGACTGTTCAGGCTGTTCACGCCGGCGTCAATCTGATGTTCCTGAATCCGCAGGGATTCGCCCGCTTCCATGGTGACCGCCCGGATGCCGGCATCAACGGCCGATGTGCGCAACATGCCGGGCGAGCCACTGCTGTGAACCACTGCCATGCGGTCAAAGCCCCGGGTAAACTCCGCAACGTCCGGATTGTTCATGTCGGCTCGAAGCTGCGGCAGGTTGGTGCGTTTGAGTGATCCGGTGTGGATATCCACCAGCATGTCACAGTGACGAATCACGTTTTCAAACAGTGAGTAAGCCACGCGGTCGGCCAGGTTGCCCTCCTTGCGCCCCGGGAAATAGCGATTCAGATCCCGGCGATCCGGAAGGTAACGGCTACCCTGCTGAAACCCGGTCAGATTAACAATCGGGACGCCGATCACCCGTCCGCTGAGTTTCTCGGGATCAAGGTCATACATGGCGCGCCGGACAATCTCGATGCCGTTGAGTTCATCACCATGGATGGCGCCGGTCAGGCACAGAGTGGGGCCGGTGTTAACACCGTTAACCACCAGTACCGGGGTAATCTGCGACAGGCCGGCAATCTGGATCTGTGGCGACCAGGCCAGCCGTGTGGATGTGCCCGGCAGCACCTCCTTGCCCAGTAAAGTAAAGCTTTCCGCAGGGACAGGCTCTTGAGGCTCGTCGACCAACGGCTCGCTGGGTGCTTCCTCGTCCGCCACCGATGGCTGCTCCAGAGTTTCCTGTTCAGAAAGTTCGGCGGAGGGAATCTCCTCGGGTTCCGGCTCGGGCAGTGGGGCTACTTCTTTGAGGTCGATGTTCGGTGCAATCTTGCGGGCGATTGGCACAACTACCTGCTCAACTTCTGACTCCGATTCCGATTTCGACTCCGGCTCGGCGTCTGCCGCTGGCGGCTCTTCGTCAGCTGCCGATGAATCGGCAACGCTGGCGGTTGTTGGCTGCTCCGCTGCGCGGCTACGGCGCGGCTCGGAGCGAATGACATCCTCGACATTTTCATCCTCGGCGAGCTGAGCAACCATCGGAACTGACGAAGAGCTACCGGAATTGGCCATGGCAACCATCGGCAAAGCAGCCGCGAGCGCCAGCATCGGGAAATGTCGGAGTGTGGTTCGAGTAAGCCTTCGCAACAGCATAAGTCCTCTAGTACCTGAGCAGAGCCCAAGGATAGGGCCCTGTGGGGTTCATGAATACCGCTGTGACAGAGGTTTAATGCCACTTTCATGATCACGGGCGCACAACTTGCAGCCCGATGTGGTGAAATGTAATAACACTGCTATCTTGCAGAGATATGACTGTTATACGTTCTACGGGGAGTGAACTAAATGGATCTTTTGCGAATTCTTATAGCGATTTTGTTACCGCCGTTGGGTGTTTTTTTACAGGTGGGTATTGGCAAGCACTTCTGGATTAACATTGTGCTGACGCTGCTGGGCTACATTCCGGGCATTGTTCACGCCGTTTGGGTGATTGCCAAAAAATAGCCCGGCCGTTCAGTCCGGGCGTATCGGGTGCCAGAGCTCACCCTTGTGAGCGGCTCTGTGCTCGGCCTCCAGCTTCAACAAGTGGGCTAGCGCTGACCTTGCCGCCAGGCCATGAATGGCGGCTGGCACGTCGTCGTAAGCCTTGGCGGTCAGATCCTTCAGACTCACCGGCGCCAGCGCCTCCAGTGCCCTGGCAATCTTGTGTTCCCGCGACAGCCGGTGCGTAATCAGATAATCAATGACCGCCTCCGGTTGCCCCATCAGAAAACCGTGGGCCGGCGCGATAAACCGAATCGATTCGTCGAGCAGGTCGTACAGAGATTCCACGTAAGCTTTCATGACGCCGTCCGGCGGGTTAATCACCACCGTCGACCCCTGCATAATGTGATCACCTGAGAACAGCAGCTCCTGGTCCTTCAGCAGGTAACACAGATGGTTCGAGGCATGTCCGGGGGTATGAATTACCTTCAGGATGCCGGACTCACTGACAATCAGGTCGCCGTGCTCCGGCTCATCGTCTGCCTTGAAGGATTGGTCCTGCCCGGCGCCCTCAGGGGCGGGCCAGCCAAACACCCGGCACCCGGTGCGTTCTTTCAGAGCTGATACCGCCGGTGAATGATCCAGATGGGTATGGGTTACCAACACCTGATCCACCACCCCGCCAGTCACCTCCAGTATGCGCTCGATGTGCGCTTCATTGGCTGGCCCCGGATCAATCACCGTAAACCGCTCAAACCCCAGAATATAAGTATTGGTCCCCGGCCCGGTCATCATCCCCGGATTCGGCGCCGTCAGCCGGATCACACCCGCGGCTACCTCAACCGCCTCGCCGGGTATGATCTCCGCGCTGACCGACCCCTCGGCCTCCGGGTCCAGCTTGACCGCCTCATCATAGGCAGGCGCATTGGGTTCCAGCATCACCGGCTTACCCTTACGAACCGCCGGCCAGGGATCGGTCGGAAAGGCCTCCGGCGGATTGGCGTGGGCATAACGCATCAGCTCGGCCGTGTTACTGAAATCACACAACACCCGCAAGGTACGGATCGTCGGCAATCCCAGCAATCGCTGCCCGGCACGATGCTCCTCCAGCGCCTTCGCCGGTGAAATCCAGACGTAATCAATAGTCTCTTCACCATCATGGCTGGCGGCTTGCCCCTCCGGCGCCACCGCCACAAAAAACCGAGTATCAAACCGCCGCGGCGGCCCCGGCGGCGTCACCCAATGGCTCAGATACGCTAACCGATCCAGTGGCACCACCAGCCCGTGTTTCTCACACAACTGTGCCAGCGACACCTCATCCCGAAACAACGCCCCACGTTCCCCAAGAGCCGGATGTTCCGCCCCGATAAGCTGCCCGCCGCCGTCCTGAGCCAGCAGAATCCCCGCCTCCTCAAAACACTCCCGCACTGCCGCCAGCATATAGTCGGCACCGCCTTCGTCCAGACTCATGGTCTGACTGATATCACCGTCTTCGACACCCATCGGCATGGGGTTGCGCTTCCGATTCCTGTTCATTCACCGCCCCGCCGGGGAATACATAGTAACCGGGCAGGAAAATAGCCTTCCAGGTGCGTTGCAGTAGAAGCACTTCAATGCCGTCTGAGGTATCTCGGGTCAAAGCCAGGGTGGCCGCAGGGCGAATATCCATAACGTACTCTTGTTTGTTGTTAGATCTTCAAACGGTGCGCGCACGATGTAAGAACGAGGGGGTGAGGAAGGGCTTTCCAAAACCTTGCGGAGCCATGGATGGCGGAGCAGAGCGTACAGGGATGTATTCATAGCGTGTTTTGGAAAGCCCTTCCTTACCGCCGCGCCCCCAACGTGAATAAGCGCAGGGACAAGAAGCAAGATACCCGATAGCAACACAAGATGAGAAGTCACAACTGAAAGCGTATCATCCGGCCCAGACCAAACTTGAACCCGATCAGGACACCCCCGTGGCAAGAATCAAACTCGAATTCCCGGACAACGCCTTCTGCTTCGAAACCAGAATGCCCGTCAGAATCACCGACATCAACGGCGCCAACCACCTGGGTAACGACGCCCTGATCTCAATGCTCTCGGAAGCCAGGGCCCAGTTCCTCGTCGAATACGGCATCGAAGAAGCCGACCAGAACGGCATGGGCATCATCGTTACCGACCTGGCCACCATGTACCAGGGCGAATCCTTCTACCCCGACATGCTTCGGTTCGAAGTTGGTCTGCTGGACTTCAACAAATACGGCGGCGACTTCGTGTTCCGCGTTACCAAAGCTGAAACCGGCCAATCGGTCGCCCTGGCCAAATACGGCTTCGTCTTCTTCAACTACCAGACCCGCGAAGTCACCCCCATGCCTGACAGCTTTCGGGCACGGTTTTCTGACTAGTTTTCCGGATAGTTCCGGCTGGGGCCGCCTTTCCCGACAGCCCGGAAGAGGGCGGCCTTGGCCATCATATGGGCACTGACTGGCGCCGTGGCGAACAGAAACACCGTCACGATCGCCTCATGCACAGACACCGTGCCCTTCTGAAAACTGAAATACAGCAACGAGCCAATCAGCAAACACCCGAGCCCCAGGGTGCTGGCCTTGGTGGGGCCATGCAGCCGCATGAAAAAATCCTGCAGGCGGGCCAGCCCGATCGAACCAATCAGCGCAAACAGCGCTCCGGCCACCAACAGCAATGAAATGAACAACTCGAGTAAAAATGGCATGGATGACGGTGTCATTCGATCACGTCCCCCCGCAGCAGATACTTGGTCATCGCAACCGTACCGACAAAGCCCATCAGGGCAATCAGCATGGCTGCTTCAAACAGAATGCCCAGCGACAACCGGATATCAAACAGTACGATCAGCGCGATGCTGTTGATCATCAAGGTGTCCAGAGCCAGGATACGGTCGACAATGTCGGGCCCGATCGCCAGCCGGTAAAGATTCAGTATGATCGCCACCGCAAACACAGTGATGGCCAGATTAACCGCCCATTCAATCATCAAAAATCTCCTGTAACGGCAGCTCATAACGGCTGTGGATATCTCTGATCAGCGCCGCCTCGTCCTCCAGATGCAGGCAGTGAATCAGCAGGGTTCGGCCCTCGCGGTCATAGTGGGCACTGACCGTGCCCGGGGTCAGGGAAATGGTGCTGGCCAGCATGGTGACGGCAAAGTCATCGGTCAGTGTCAGGGGATAGGTGAAGAAACCGGGCTGCAATTGCCGGGAATGGAACAGAATACGCCGTGCGACAATCAGATTGGATTTCAGAATATCCATCAGTAACCGGCCGAGGTAGAGCAGTAACCTGCCTGGATACTTGATTCTGGAACGTTCGGGCCAGAACGGCTGGGTAACCCGGGAAATGACCACGGCCAGCGCCGAGCCCAGGAGTAGATGGCCAAAGCTGAACTCGTTCATCAGCAGCCATAACAGCAACAGAAAGCCGGCGAACAGGGGTGTGGCAACCAGCGCTGTAACCAGCTCATGGGGTGTGCCTTCCCTTAGCCAATGCCGAATCACCCAGCACCGCTTCAACGTACGCGGAGGGCTGGTAAAGCTGGCCGGCAGTTGCGCTCATATAATCCATCACTGGTGCCGCAAACAGGGCCAGGGCCGCACTGATGCCGATCAGAACCGACACCGTGGCAACCCGGGCCGGATCAAGCCGGCGCCGCTGGCGGCCGGTGTAGGGCTCCGGCTTCCAGAACCAGCCTGAACCGGCCCGGCTGAGTGCCGCAATCATGAACAGGCCTGCTACCAGGGTGATGCCCCAGAGCCAGAGATACTGTGGATGGTTGATGGCGTTCTGCAGTAACCAGGCTTTGCTGACAAATCCTGAAAATGGCGGCAACCCGGCCATACTGACCGCCGACACAAGAAACAGCGTGGCCAGCACCCAGCGACTGGTCAAAGGCGCGGTCACGGACAGCAGATCGTAACCCTCCGCCCGTTGCCGGCCGATCAGGTCGGCGAGCAGGAAGAACACCGCGGCCAGACAGGTGCTGTGCAACAGGTAGAACAGACTGGCGGCCAGTATCGTGGCCTCGGCCATGGCAAAGCTGGCCATCAGCAGCCCGCTCGACAGAATCACCATATAGGCTGCCATGGTACGCAGGCTGGCGGCACCAAGTATGCCGACGGCGCCCAGGCCCAGGGTGATCAGAGCCAGCGGCCAGAGCCACAGGAAAACGTCGGCATTGAGCGGTTGCACTGAATCCAGCCCGAACACAATCAACAGCACCCGCACCATGGCGTAAAAGCCCACCTTGGTCATGATCGCAAATAATGCGGCCACTGGAGCACTGGAGGCGGAATACGCCCGCGGCAACCAGAACAGCAACGGCAGAATCGCGGCTTTGATGCCGAACACCACCATCAAAAGCAGGGCAGCGCCTTTGAGTAAGGTCTGATCATCCGGGCTGGCGGCTGAAATCCGAATCGCCAGATCGGCCATGTTCAGGGTGCCGGTCAGACCATAGAGAATGCCCAGCGCCAGTAAAAACAGCGCAGAACCCAGCAGATTGATCACCACATAGTGCAGGCCTGCCCGGCTGCGCGCGCGGCCCCCGCCATGCAGCAACAGGGCATAGGAGGCCAGCAGCAGTATCTCGAAGAACACAAACAGGTTGAACAGATCGCCGGTGAGAAAAGCACCGTTGATGCCCATCAACTGGAATTGAAACAAGGCATGGAAATGAGGGCCTTCGCGATCACTGCCGCGGCTGGCATAGAGCACGCAGAACAGCGCCAGCAAGGCCGCCAACAGCAACATCATGGCGCTGAGCCGGTCCAGCACCAGCACAATGCCAAAGGGAGGTTGCCAGTTGCCCAACCAGTAAGTGCGGAAATCTACCTGCGCCGCGCTGACCGCCCATACGCCCAGTGCCACCAGGGCAACGGTGGACAGAATACTCCAAACCCGCTGACGACCAATGCTGGCACGATGGTTGAGCAGTAGCCAGCCGGCCGCCAGCATCGGAATCACCACCGGCAGGATCATCAGGTGTGTCATGGCCGGTCCTCGTTCGGGTTTTCACCGTCAACGTGGTCGCTGCGCAGTTCGACCGCGGCCTTCAATGACAGCACCACCACAAAAGCGGTCATGGCAAAGCTGATGACGATGGCGGTGAGCACCAGCGCCTGGGGCAAGGGATCCGCGCTGCTGGGCGTCAAACCAACGATGGCTGGTGCGCCGGAGGTCAGGCGCCCCATGCTGAACAGGAACAGGTTTACCGCGTGAGACAGCAAGGTCAGGCCCAGCACCACGGAAAAGGTCCGTGCCCGCAGGATAAGAAACACGCCGCAGCTGGTCAGAATGCCAAGAGCAACCGCAATCATCAGCTCCATCAACCTATCTCCTTGCCGGGGCCGGCAATGGTCATCAGTTTGCCCAGATTGGCCAGGATCAGCAGGGTGGCACCGACCACGGTGGTGTAAACGCCCAGATCAAACAGCAGGGCACTGGCCAGCTCGAACTCACCAATCAATGGCCAGTCCATGTGGGCAAAGGTGCTGGTCAGGAAGGGATAGCCGAACACCCAGCTGGCCACACCGGTCAGCAATGCGATCAATAGTCCGGCCCCGATCAGCGACCGGAATTGCGTGCGCATGCGCTCATGAGCCCAGACCAGGCCACCGGCCATGTATTGCAGCGTTAGCGCGACCGCCGTCACCAGTCCGGCAATAAATCCACCCCCGGGCATGTTGTGGCCCCGCAAGAAAATATACGCAGACACCAGCAGCGCGATGGGTAGCGCCATGTGCGCCACCATCTGCAGGAACACCGGGTGAGGCTCTGCCGCCCAGTGGGAATGGCCGGACTCTGCAACCCGTTGCTTGAGATTCAGTTTCTGGGTGAAGGCAAAGACGGCGACGGCCGCGATGCCCAACACGGTAATCTCTCCAAGCGTATCAAAGCCCCGGAAGTCCACCAGGATGACGTTCACCACGTTGGTGCCGCCACCACCCGGCACACTGTTGACCATAAAAAAGTCAGAAATCGGGTTGGCCGGGCGAGTCAGCACGGCGTAGGTAAAGGTCGCCACACCGCTGCCTGCGACCACCGCCACAAACAGATCCCGCAATACTCGCGGCAGCCGGGATTCTCTGGGGGACGTCTGGGGCAGAAACGACAGCGCCAGCATCATGATGACCACGGCCATCACTTCTACCGACAATTGAGTCAGCGCCAGATCGGGTGCCGAGAACCAGGCAAAAATCAGTGTGACAAACAGACCGGTGACCGACAGCAGTAACAAGGCGGGCAGCCGATAGCGATGGAACAGCACCACCCCGATGGCAGAAAGACACAGAATGCTGACGCCAAACACCACCAGTGGGTCAAGATCTGACAGCGGCACCGGGCCCCGCCACTGCTTCAGACCGGTCAGATTCCAGGCAACCAGAGCGACGGTGGTCATCAGTATCAGTGCCAGATAGCGTTGCAAAGAGCCGTTTTCCAGCTGGTACACCAGGGTTTGCGAAAATCGGATGGTGCGCTGCATCAGCGTTTCGAAAATATCTTTGGCATCGACGTCCGGCAAACGGGCGTGAATGGCAAACAACGGTTTGCGGGCCGCATAAACCGCCAGGCCGGCCAGCATTGCCAGCAGACTCATCATGGCTGGGGTGTGGGCTTCCGCTAGTGCGTTAAAGTCATACAACGGCAAGTGTGACGGGGTGGCGGCCAGCACCGCAACATGCACCAGGTGATCGTAGATCGACTGCGGCATGAGCCCGACTGTGAGGGACAGCGCAGCCAGGATTGCCAAGGGAATCAGGGCGTATATCGGTTTCTTGTTGGGCGGCCACACCGGCAGATCCCGGGGCAGACCGTTGAAAAAGATGTTGTGGAAAATGCGCAGGGAATAGGCCACCGAGAACAGTCCTGCCACTGTCACCCACACCGGAATCACCACATCGGCCCATGGTGGTGCGGTGACCAGCAGGCTTTCTGAGAACAGCATCTTTTTACTCAGGTAGCCGCTCATCAGGGGCAGCCCGGCCATCGCCGCAGCGGGTATCAAGGTGACGATCATCAACGCTGGCATCCAGCGCCACAGCCCGTTGATCAGCTGCATATCGCGGCTGCCGGTGGCCTGATCCACATAGCCGGCCATCATGAATAACGGAGCCTTGAACAGTGCGTGACACACCAGGTGGAACAGCGCGGCCGCCATGGCCATTTCGCTACCCATGCCGATCAGCAGAGTGATCAGGCCCAGATGGGAAATGGTGGAATACGCCAGCAACCCCTTGATGTCGTGCATGAACATGGCGACAAAGGCGCCTACCATCAGGGTGACCATACCGGTCACGGTGATGAGGCCGAACCAGAGTTCGGTGTCGCCCAGGGCCGGGTGCAACCGTGCCATCAGGAACAGACCGGCTTTCACCATGGTGGCTGAATGCAGATAGGCCGACACCGGCGTAGGGGCGGCCATGGCATGGGGTAGCCACAGGTGAAAGGGTGCCTGCGCCGACTTGGTGAAGGCGCCCAGCAGCACCAGGCTCAGCATCAATGGGTACAGGCTGTGATGCTGTAGGGTATCACCCTGGGCAAGGATGTCTGAAAGCTGGAAGCTGCCGGCCATATTGCCGAGTAGCAGGATGCCCGCCAGTAGCGCCAGGCCACCGCCACCGGTAATCACCAGCGACATTCGGGCACCCCGGCGGGCGCCCCGGCTGGACCAGTTAAAGCCAATCAGCAGGAACGACACCAGACTGGTCAGCTCCCAGAACACCAGCATGAATAGCAGGTTCTCGGACAGCACTATGCCCAGCATGGCGGTCATGAACAGCTGGATCAGAATAAAAAAGCGCGGAGCCGAGGCTTTGCCGTCGAAGTAATAGCGGGCGTACAGGATGATCAGGCAACCGATGCCGGTGATCAGGGTGGCAAACAGCCAGCTCAGCCCATCCAGTCGGAACGACAGATCCAGCCCCAGTTGTGGAATCCACTTAACCGTGGTGACCATTGCATCGTTGGCGGTCAGATTGGGCCAGTAAATGGCCAGCAGCAGGAAGCCGGTCAGTGGCGCCAGGATGGCAAGCGCGGTGTGAACGCGAATGCTTGCATCAGGAGCATTACGGCTCAGTAGCCAGGAGGCAAGGGCTCCCAGTACGGGCAACAGAATAATGAGTCCTGGTACCATAGTAGGGTCGGTAGCCCGGAGAGTTTATGAGTGGTTGTTTAGCCCGGGAATCGTCGTATCCGGGACGCAATGGCAAACACAGCGTAGCAAAGACCCGCCAAAATATGCATTGTTAAACGTCAACTTACAGTGTTTTTTTCCGGAGATGGTTCATACCCTGGCGGTACAGGCTGTAGGCCAGTACACCGGCCGCCAGGTTGCCCACCAGTGCGCCAGACATCAGCCCCGGCAGGCCACTGATCTGAGCCCCCAGCCAGAGCAGAGGCAAGTAGCAGGCAAACAGCCGCAAGGTGCTGATCAGTAGTGCCCGCATGGGCAGTCCCAGCGCGTTGTTGACCGATACCATCAGCATGCACACGCCCAAACCACTGTAACTCAGGGGTACTCTGAGCAGATAGCTGACCAGAATGTCCTGAACGTCACCGTCTTTGGTAAACAGTGTAGACACCAGACCGGAGGCTGCCAGCCAGATCAGCCCCAGCACCAGTTGCCAGATCACAATAAAACGCACCGCGATGCGCACCAGCCGGCGAATGTTCTCGAGCTCACCAGCGCCGAGCATACGGCCAATCATGGGTGGCATGGACATGGTCAGCGCCAGCACCACCACGATGGAGAAAAACTCCAGTCGGGTTCCCAGTCCCCAGGCAGCCACTGCGGCCGAGCCAAAGCCGGCGACCAGTGAGGTTGCCAGTATCGCAGAGAGTGGTGGCATCAACTGGCTGACCATGGCCGGTGCCATGATACTGCCCAGCTGCTGAACGGCCTTGGCCAGCTGCAGTTGCATCAGGTCAAAGCGCATCCATTGGCGCCGAACCAGAGCCGGATAGACCACCAGCGCCCCCAGGCCGAAGGCGGTGATGGTGGCCCAGGCGGCACCGGGGAGTCCCCAGCCAAAGATGAAAATGTAGAGGTAATCGAGGCCGATATTGAGCAGGCTGGTGGCGATCATCATGTAGCCTGGCAATTTGGTGTCCCCGTTGGAGCGGCAGACGGCATAACCAAAGTAGAGCAGGGCGCCTAGCCAGGCGGAGATCAGCCAGGGTACCCAGTATTCCCGGATGACGGGGCGCAGTGCCTGTTCTGCGCCGAGAAAATTGAGGATGCTGGTTTGCAGGAGCCAGACGGAGATGCACAGGATCAGGGCGAGGCTGGCGCCGATGGCAACCACAAGGCCGCCCAGGCGTTGAGCCCGCAGGCTGTCGCCCTGGCCGAGGGTGCGGGAGATGATGGCGGTGGTGGCGATGCCAAGGCCGACGTACATGCCGCTGACCAGTTGCTGCATGGGCACGGTGAAGCCGAGGGCTGCGAGGGGGTCCCTGCCCAGTTGGCCAACGAAGGCGCTGTCGGTGAGCTGGAAGGTCATCAGGGAGAGCACGCCGAACAGCATGGGCCAGGTCATGTGGTAGAGCTGGCGGGCCAGGCTTGGGCTGTTTGGTTGGTTCTGCACTTGGGGGTCGGTGCCTTGGGTTTTGGAATCTGGGCGTGGATTCTAACAGGTCTGGCTTAGGAGTAAGCAGACGGGCAGGATTGTGTTTCTGAAACACGCTGTGAATACGTCCCTGTACGCTCTGCTCCGCCATCCATGGCTCCGCAAGGTTTCAGAAACACAATCCCGCCCATCTGCTCCGACACCGGTGCTGTTCCGGAGCAGCCCAAACTCTGAACGGGTAGTCCGAGACGAAATCGACGCTGCGTGAATGCTCTGACCACCCGGCTGGGGATGTCTTACAGAACCTTCAACGCCGCTTCGTAATCCGGCTCGTTTTTGATTTCGCTGACCAGCTCGCTGTGCAGCACCTTGTCGTTCTCGTCGAGGACCACCACCGCACGGGCGCACAGACCGGCCAGGGGGCCGTCCTGGATGGCGACGCCGTAGTCTTGCTGGAAGCTGTAGTTACGGAAGGTGGACAGGGTTTCGACGTTGTCCAGGCCTTCGGCCCCGCAGAAGCGGGCGGCGGCGAAGGGCAGGTCGGCGGAGACGACCAGTACGACGGTGTTGTCGAGGCTGCCGGCTTTTTCGTTGAATTTGCGGGTGCTGGCGGCGCAGACGCCGGTGTCGATGCTGGGGATGATGTTAAGAATTTTGCGTTTGCCGGCCCAGCTGTCGAGTTTTACTTCCTCGAGGCCGCTGTTGGTGAGGGTGAATGGGGCGGCGTTTTCACCGACCTGAGGGAATTTGCCGCTGACGTCGATGGGGTTGCCGTCCAGGGTGACGTTGCTCATGGTGTGCTCCTTGTCTTGTGGTTTTGGATCTCTGCAATCTACTCTGTGTAGTCTACTTTGGATGACTTTTCATCCCTTTCCCCTAATCCGTGCATAGCTATATCCTCGGTGCAGGTCCGGATGGGGGGCTTGTTTCCAAAACACGCTGTGAATACATCCGTGTACGCTCTGCTCCGCCATCCATGGCTCCGCAAGGTTTTGGAAACAAGCCCCCCACCCGGACCCCGAACCATCGTGGGTACCCGGTGAGGGCAAGAGTTTTAGCGCGTTGTATCCATTTGATTCGTTAATTTGAAGCACCCTGTGCTTCAAAACCCGGAGCCGGGTAGCGCTGAACGAGGAACAGGTAAGCAATCAGGCCAAGTCCTGCGCAGGTAGCGATGATCGTGGCCATGATCAAAGGAGTGCCATCGTGGAGGATGCCGACGAGGGCGCCGGCGGCGGCCGCTGCGGCCATCTGGACGAAGCCGAGCAGGGCGGAGGCGGAGCCGGCCATGGTGGGGTGGTTGGCTAATGCGCCGGCCATGGTTTGGGGCAGGACCATGCCGGTGCCGGCCATGAACAGGGCCTGGGGGATGACGACGGCCCAGGGGCTGTAGATGTTGTGGTAGGCAAGCAATGCCATGGTGGCGCCGGCGGTGAGGGTGGTGGCCAGGCCGTAGAGCAGGATCTGGTCTGGTAGGTAACGCCGGGCCAGGCGGATGGAGGCCATGTTGCCGAGCAGGTAGCCACCGGCGGTGATGGCGGTGTACAGGCCGAAGTGTTCGGGGGCAACGCCCAGGACGTCGATTAGCACGAAAGCGGAGCCGGACAGGAAGGCGAACAGACCGCCGTAGATGGCGGCGCTGGTAAGGGTGTAGCCGATGAAGGTCATGTCGGTGCTGATGCGGCGGTAGTTGCGCATGAGGTGGCAGAACCGGAACGGCTGGCGATGTTCCGGGCGCAGGGGTTCGGGGATGCCGAAGGCGATAACGGCCACCATGATCAGGGCATAGCCGGCCATGACGATGAAGATCCAGTGCCAGTCCATGGTGGCCACAATCAGGCCGCCAAAGGTGGGTGCCACGGCCGGTGCCAGGGCCATCATGCCGGCGAGCAGGGCGAGGATTCTGGCTGCATCTCTGGGGATGTATACGTCACGGACGATGGCCCGCGCCAGTACTGGTCCTGCGGAGCCGCCAAGCGCCTGAAGGAATCGGAACAACTGCAATGCTTCGATGTTGCTGGCCAGCGCGCAGCCAATACTGGCGAGGGCAAACAGCAACATGCCGCCGATCATGACCGGTTTGCGACCGAAGCGGTCTGCCAGTGGCCCGCAGACCAGTTGGGCGAGGGCAAAGCCGATCAGATAGATGCTCAGGGTGAACTGGACCTGTCCCGTGTCGGCTTGAAAGTCGGCGCCGATCTGGGGCAAGGCCGGCAGATACATATCAATGGCCATCGGCCCGAGGGCGACCGCGGCGGCGAGTAAGATGGTGGTCCAGATACTTGTCAGTGCGAGCACGTCTATTCCTGACTTCGGTGGTGTGTCAGGTTGGGGAACGGCTTTCCAAAACACGCTGTGAATACGTCCCTGTACGCTCTGCTCCGCCATCCATGGCTCCGCAAGGTTTTGGAAAGCCGTTCCCCAACCTGACATGCGACATTCGGAGTAGAAGTCTAGGACGACTAACCTGGAAAAATAACGGCGTAACCTTTCATGCCATACATGAACGAAATCGATTGATTAATCGTGCAAGCCGTTCATGGTGGCTGCCACCGAGTTCACCTGGTTGCGAACCCAGCGGTGGGCGGGGTCTGTCTGGTGGCGGCGGTGCCAGAGCATCAAAAGGGTGAAGGGGTTGTACTGGAATGGCAGGGGCACGTAGGCAAAGTCGCGCATTAGCTGGGTGCTCATGCGCTCAGGGGCAGACGCGAGTAGTGTGGTACCGCGCAGAAACTCGGGCAGTCCGGAAAAGTTTGAGACCGTCACCACGCTGCGCCTTTTCAGACCTCGTGCTTCCATGGTGCTGTCGAGGCCCGGCTTTTCGCCGGTGGCGAACAGCACGGTGATGTGGTCGGCGTTCATGTAATCCTTCAGGTCAGCCGGCGCGTTACGGTGGTTCTGGTCGTAGAACACCACCATCCGGTCGGCCATCAAACCCCGCTGCATGATGTCCGTGGTTTCCGGCGCGAACGGACTGATCACCAGATCACAGGCCTCTTTGCGCAGCAGATCGGCATTGGGAATGCCGGACGGGATCACTTGCAGATGAATGCCCGGGGCCTGCTCCCGAAGTGTCTTCAGCAGCCCCGGCAGCAGCAGATCCCGCTGGTAATCGTTGGCAGCAATGGTAAAGGTGAATTCCGCCGTCGCCGGCTCAAACGGCGGCCCCGAGGGCAGTGTGCGCAGATCATCCAGTAACTGGCGAATATGCGGCCCGGTGCGCAGGGCATAGTCCGTGGGCACAATGCCCCGCCCGGATTTCACAAACAAAGGGTCGCCGAAGGCCTGGCGCAAACGCTCCAGAGTATGGCTTACCGCCGACTGGGTCACTCCTAACCGAACGGCCGCCCGCGACACGCCGCCCTCGTCCAGAACGGCAACGAAGGTGGCGAGGGATCTCAGGTCCAGGTTCAACATATCAACGGGCTTCATGGTTGGCAGTTTAGGCGAGAGCAGAGGCCACGTCACCAGAGAGTCGGGCCTGGTTGAGCGGTTTTGCCACTAAAGTCCGGTTGGTTTAAATTGAGTAATCGTTCAATATTGAGGCGCACTCTCCGGAACAGGAGCAAACATGAAAACCACTCTGGCGTTTGATGTTTACGGAACCCTGGTAGACCCGATGGGCATGTCCCGACTGCTTGAGCAGGATGCGGGCGAGCAGGCAGCGGAGGTTGCCGCGCTCTGGCGGGAAAAGCAGCTGGAGTTTTCGTTCCGGAAGGGGCTGATGCGAGTGTACGAAGACTTTGGTGTATGCACTCGCCAGGCCCTCCGTTATGCCATGGCAGTGCATCAACTGGCGCTGACCAAGGCGCGGGAAGACCAACTCATGGCCGCCTACCTGTCACTCCCTGCCTTTGACGATGCCTTACCGGCCCTGCAGGCACTGAAAGGCCAATACCCCCTGTTCGCCTTCTCCAACGGCAGCTACCCGGCGCTGGAAAAAGTGCTCGGCCACAACCAGTTGCTGGCTCAGTTCGACGGCCTGGTCTCCGTCGACGACCTCAAAACCTACAAGCCCGACCCGGCCGTTTACACCTACGCCCGCCGCGCCACCGGCGCCTGGGACACGCCACTGTGCCTGGTGTCCAGCAACGCCTGGGACGTCATCGGTGCCCGAGCCGCAGGACTGACCGCGATCTGGGTAAAACGGGATGCCAACAAGGTTTTTGAAGACTGGGACATTGAGCCGTCAGCGGTGATCGAGAGTTTGTCTGAGCTCCCGAAAATTCTTGAAAAACTCTGAAAAATCGAGAAAAGCACCGAAAATGCCGTTATTTGAAGCGATGACTCAAGCGTCAGCGGAGGCAAGGGTTGGAGGTCGGGCTTCCAAAACCTTGCGGAGCCATGGATGGCGGAGCAGAGCGTACAAGGATGTATTCACAGCGTGTTTTGGAAGCCCGACCTCCAACCCTTGCCGGCATACTCCAAACAAAATCAGTCAGACCGGGCCGCCAACCACTCCGCCAGTTCCAGCCAGGAGGCTTTAGGCGCCTTGCTCCCCGCCAGAATCCCCATGTGCCCGCCAGGAGCCACCCGGAACGTCTTGTCCGCGGAGCTGACATGATCCATCACCCGCTTCGCCGCCCCCGGCGTTGCCAAGGTATCCTCCTGGCCAGCAATTGCGAGTAAGTTGGCATTCACATTCTCCAGCCGCGCGAAATCGTCGCCGATCTGGATCTGCCCCTTTGCCAGCTGATTATCGATCCACACCCGCACCACCGTGTCCTGAATGATCCCGCCAGGGTACGCCACCATCCGGTCCAGAAACGCCGACGTGGTGGCATGATTGGTGACAAACTCCCGATCCCCCAGGCGCACAATCAGCTCCCAGTAGCCCATCACGCTGCCAACGGGATTACTCAGCTTGAAGCCGATGGTGTTGGCCCAGCCCGGTGTGTGAAACCAGTGTGGTTTCATACTGTGCAACTGAAACCCCGTGCGTTTGCGCACCACCCCAGCCACATCCGCAATGCGCTGGTACATCCAGCCAATGGCACCGGAGGCATGGCTGTCGATGGGCAGGCCCAGAACAATGGCGTTGCGAATGTGCTGGTCCTTGCTCAGGGCAGAGTAAAACAGCGTGAACATGCCGCCCATACTCCAGCCATGCAGCGACAGCTCCTGCTCGCCGCTGTGCTCCCGCACCCGGTTGAGATACGCCGGCAGTAACTCCGCCACATAGGTGTGCATGTTGTAGTGAGTGTGCTCCCGCTTCGGGGTGCCCCAGTCGATCAGATACACTTCAAACCCCTTCGCCCGCAGAAATCGCACCAGACTGCGCTGAGGGAACAGATCGTAGATCAGCATGTTCACCGCCAGCGGCGGGATGATCACGATCGGCGTGCGATGGGTGGTCCGCTCCACCGGAATCACCAGATCGTCCAGCTCGATGAAATCCTCTTTCAGGGGCGGGTAATAGCGCAGGCTGACCAAACCATCTGAGTACAGGGTTTCAAACGGGCGTCTGGCCCGCCTGCACCAGGCTGGCGGCGCGGAACACCCGGTCAAAGGCGTTGCCGGCATAGAGTGTGCCCTGGCGGGCCAGATCAGAGGTGAGGTTGAGGGCAGTTTTCACAGGGTTAAGCATGTGGGTTTCCGTTGGTGCTTCAGGTCTCTGTATCGGACTAGGATAAGTGGGCTGATGCTCAGGTACCATGGCAAAACCGTCACATCTGGCCGGCATAATGGTCACTTCAGGCCACTGCCCAATCCTGTATCTCATTGTTATGATATCGACCTCTCTGGTCACAACAATCAAAACAGGATCCTCATGCTCAGTTTCTTGCCCGCTCCCGTCGTCGGAATACTCAACTCCATCCTGCTGGGCCTCAACACCCTGTTCTGGTGCCTGCTGCTTTACATTCCGGCGGTGCTGAAACTGATCATCCCGCACAAAGGGTTCCGGGTGCTGTGCACCAAGGTCATCATCTGGATCTCGGAGTCCTGGGTGGCTTGCAACACGGGCTGGATGAAACTGACTCACGGCACCCGCTGGCAGGTGACCGGTGCGGACAACCTCAAACGGGAGAGCTGGTATCTGGTGCTCAGCAATCATCAGAGTTGGGTGGATATCTTTGCCATGCAACGGGTGTTCAATCGCCGCGCGCCATTTCTCAAGTTTTTCCTCAAACAGCAGCTGATCTGGGTGCCGGTGATTGGCCTGGCCTGGTGGGGCCTGGATTTCCCGTTCATGAAGCGCTACACCCGGGAATACCTGATCAAACACCCGGAAAAGCGCGGTGAAGACCTGAAAGCCACCCGCAAGGCCTGTGAAAAATTCCGCTTCACCCCGGTCAGCGTGATGAACTTTGTGGAAGGCACTCGCTTTACCAAAGCCAAACACGACAAGCAGAAGTCCCCGTACCAGAACCTGTTGCTGCCCAAAGCCGGCGGTGTCGCGTTTGTGCTGGATGCCATGGGCGACTCCATCGACACTCTGGTGGACGTGACCATTGCCTACCCGGATGGTGCGCCCACCTTCTGGGATTTCATGTGTGGCCGGGTGCCTGAGGTTCAGCTGGATATCAGCACCCAGGCGATTCCGGAGCACCTGAAAGGGCGGGACTATGCCAGCGATGCGGAGCACCGCCGGAATGTGAAAGACTGGCTGGGTGAGTTATGGCAAAGCAAGGATGAGCGCCTGAGTCGTGCACTGGCTGAGAGCAAGTAAACGAAACGGGTCAGGACTCGTCGTCTTCCACCTCATCCGGATGTTCGCGCTTGTAGCGCTCCCATTCTTCCCAGTCATGGGGAGTCCCGGCATGGGGCCGCCTCAGGTGTTTCGCGTGATCCATCGCATTTTCACGAAGACTGTGATCACGCTCTTCATCTTCTTTGTCGAAGCCGTATTTTTTCAGAAATTCCTGGGGGCTGATGGGCATGGTGCACCTCCCTTACAGGGTTGTCTGTTACAAGATACGGTGAGCCCACGCCACTGGTTTTTCAAGTGCTGCAGGTTTAGTCCTTGCCGGTGGCAATTTCCTCAGCCTCCAGCAGCTTGAAATTGATCTGCCGGCGCTCATCATCCACGCCGACAAAGCTCACGGTTACCCGCTGCTCGAGCTGGAAAATGCGGCCATTCTTGTTATGCACAAGGCGCAGGGTAATCGGATCAAAACTGTACTTGCCGTCCAGATCCTTGCAGCTGACAAAACCTTCCAGGCCGTTGCAGTCGAGGCGCACAAAGAAGCCAGAGGGCATGGTGCGGTTGATCGTGCCTGTCATCGCATCTTCCGGCAAGGTCTTGGCGAAATCCGCCTTGAGCCAGGCTTCTAATGTGTTCGCAGCCTGGCGAGCCCGGAACTGGGTGGCCTGCAGGGCTTCCAGTTGCTGGACATTCAGCGCCTTGATCGGGGCGTCCCACAGTGCCGATTTGATCAGTCGATGCACATAGAAATCCGAGAACTTGCGCAGCGGTGAGGTAAACGTGGTGTAAGCAGCCAGCCCCATACCCTGATGAGGGGCGGCCTCAAAGCCGAGTTCAGCCCTGGCCAGTTGCCGTGCCAGGATGGATCGGATTGGCACGTCGGCCTCCAACTGCTCGCTGTGCTTCATCAAGGCCTTGAAGCCTTCAGCGGTGTTCGCGTCCAGATCGGTCAGGTGCGGTGCATGACTTTCCAGCAACTTGCGAATGTTGTCGGCACGGTCATCGCGCAAGCCCGGGTGCTGGATGAACAGACCTTTCCCGCGCTGGTTCAGGAAATCAGCGGCGCAACGGTTGGCGGCCACCATGCATTCTTCCACAAGACGGTGGGCTTCGTTCTGGACTGAGGGCTCAATCAGGCGGATGCGCTTGTTTTCATCCAGACGCAGGCGGAATTCCGGTCGGTCCTGGCTCAACAAGGCGTGCTCGGCACGCCATCTACGCAGAGCGGTTGCGACCTGATGCAACTGGTCCAGGCTATCGCTGACTTCATCGGGCAGGGCCTTGATCTCATCATCCTGCCGGCCTTCGATCAGGTGTGACACCAACTCATAACTGAGCTTGCCCTTGGAGCTGATCGTGGCCTGGTGAAAGCTGTAGTCGCCCAGACTGCCGTCGTTGTTGACTTGCAGATCGCAAACCAGTGTCAGCCTGGGCAGGTCGGGCATCAACGAGCACAGGCGGGTACTGATGCTGTCGGGCAGCATGGGCAGAGGCTCGCCCGGAAAGTAGATTGCCGTGGCTCGGTTGAAGGCTTCTTCTTCGGCCGGGCTGCCGGGATCAATCATCGCGGTGGGGTCGGCAATGGCGATGGAGAGGGTCCAGCCGGTGGCATTCGGCGTCGCCATCAGGGCATCGTCCATGTCCTGGGTGCCCGGGCTGTCGATGGTAACGTAGGGCTGGCCAGTGCGATCTTCCCGCGCCTGGGTATGGCCCAGGATGCTGTCTTCGTTGAGGTCGTCGGCTTGCTTCTGAACCTCTTCCGGCCAGGCATCGGCCAGGTCAAAGTTGGCCAGAGTGAAGGCCCGCTCGATACCCGGCTCTCCGGCTTTGCCAATAACCCGCAGTACCTTGGCCTGACCTTTGCCGTCTTTAAACGGATGGCGGTGAATCTGGCAGTAGATAAAGTCGTCCGGCTGGGCACCCATGCGTTCTTTGGGCGGAATGAAAATCCAGCGGTTAATGCCCGGTGTTTCCGGGGCCACAAAATGGCCCTTGCCCTTCACCAGATAGCGGCCAACAAAAGTCGTGAGGTGGGATTCGAGCAACTCGTCGACCACGCCCTGGGTTTTGCCCTTTTCCACTTCCTGCTCGGTGACGTTAACGCGGTCACCGGGCAGTACCTTTTGCATTTCCTCTGGGGGCAGGAAAACGTCGCGCCCTTCATCCAGAGCCACAAAGCCGAAGCGCCCGTTGGTGGGCTTGACCGTGCCCGGAAGTACCACCTTGCTCTCTTTGATATCGGTTTTCAGCTGGCGCAATTGATTGAGGGCGTCGGCATTAAGCATGAAGAAATAACCTGACTATAAATGTGTGATGCTGCGGAGTATAACGGTTATGCCGAAGGGAGTCAGATCTGTCAGACCGGGTGTGTCTCTTCACCGGTGTCAGCGTGGATACAAACGCGGTTACGCCCCCCGTGTTTGGCCTGATACAGGGCCTGATCGGCGTTGCGGAGCAAGGTGTCCAGGTCATCCCCTGGATGGCTGAAATAGCCGCCTACGCTGATGGTGACCGATGTACCGGTGCGCTGGCTTTCCTGCTCGACGCTGGTGCGCACGCGGTTGGCGATCTGTTCGAGGGTGTCTTTGTCGCAGGGGGACAACAGCACCACAAACTCATCGCCACCCCACCGGCCCGGGTGGTCATAGGGGCGAACCGCAGCTCTCAGCCAGAGCGCTACCCGGCACAAGATGTCGTCACCGGCCTGATGGCCGTAGGTGTCGTTGATGGTTTTGAAATGATCGATGTCCAGCCAGATCAGCCCGAATCCCTTGCCCTCACGCTCTGCCCGCTGGGTTTCCTGTTCGATGACTTCATCCAGGCCGCGGCGGTTTTTCAGGCCTGTGAGGGCATCCACCCGGGCCAGCCGGTGCAGTTCTTCCGTGCGTTTCGCGACTTTGTGCTCCAGCTCGGCGGTGGTATCCCGCATCGCGCTGGTCATCTTTTCAAAGTGGTCCACCAGCCGGCCGATTTCGTTATCCGGTTTGGGCAGGTAGGGCAGGTCAAACCGCCCCTCGCGCAGCCGCATCACCGCTGACTCCAGGCTCAATACCGGTTTGAGAATCCGTGACTGAATGATCAGGTGGAAAGTGATCAGCGAGACAAGCAGCGCCACCAGAAAGACGGCCACCAGTGGCCATAGATAGCTGGTAGGCACCAGAGCGTTGAGATCCAGCAAGGTGATCTCGAACCAGCCTATGGCCGGCAGAAAGGCCACCCCGGCCAGGTGCTTGCGGCCATCGATGGTGACAAACCCGCTTTCCACTGCGCCATCCTGACCGTTGCGCTGTTTGAGCATCTGCAACATGCCCAGGATCTGCTGTTTGTCCTGTCGATCCTCGAACAGGAGGTCCACGGTGTTCTTCTGGCCTTCGGGTTTGATGATGCTGGCGAAGTCGATGTAATTGCGGTCGCGGTACAATTGAATGGCGCCGTTGTAGTCCACGAACAACGTGGTGATGCCTTCCTGGCCTATGTCGACAATATCCTGCAGGAAGGTGTCGAGATTGAGACCGGTGCCGACCATGCCGAGAATCTCATTGCTCTCATCCCGCATCAGCACATCAATCCACAGTTTGGTAACTCCGAGCTCCTGGTCCGGGTTTACGTTCAGGTGAAAGTCCCGGCCTTCGTCGATTAGCTGGAAAAACCAGGCGTCCTCAGGTTTCTCCGGGTCCAGTGCATAACGGAACTGGTCGCCGGCGTATTGGTTCGCGGCGTTGTTGTAGTAGTAATGGCCATTGGTGCGCAGGGCTACGAAGTAGCTGTTGTCCCTGAAATTGTTACGGAAGCTTTCCATCTGGCGAATGGCGGAGGCGGTCAGTTCTGGATTGTCCGGGTTAGCGGCCCATTGCAGCAGGGTAGAGGATTGCGCCATTTGTCGGGCGAGGCCGATTTCTCGTTCCAGGGATTGCAGCAACCGGGCGCTGTCGTAGCGCACCTGGATTTCAGTAACCTGCTTGCCCCAGCGCTCGATGATATCTTCTGACAACTCCCGGTAGGCCAGCCAGGAAGCAGACGCCGCGAGAATGATCAGTAACGATGCGAGGCCGAGAATCCGGGTTTTAAGGCTCAAGCTGAATCCCTGCGAGTATTTGTTTTGTTTCCAACACTGGCTTTCATAATAGAACAGCTGGGAAGGACAGTGTAGAAAAAACAGACAGACCCGCCAGCCTCATGAGCGCGCAGCCGGCCCGGCTGCGCGCGGATATCCTGACCTGGGCTTAAAACGGTTAGTTGTGCTCGGCAAATACCCGGGTTTGGCCGTCTTCGTTAAACAGAATGACCTTGTAGTGGTCTTTGTGATCGCCCATTTCCATGCCCGGTGAACCCATGGGCATACCCGGCACACTCAGGCCAGTGGCCTTGGGTGCTTCGCTCAGCAGGCGTTTGATGTCGTTGGCGGGCACATGGCCCTCAACCACGTAATCGCCGACAAAGGCGGTGTGGCAGCTGCCCAGGCCCGCAATCAGCCCGGCATCGGCTTTGATCTTGCCCATGTCATCGGTGTTGGTGGCGGTGACCTCAAAGCCGTTGTCCTCGAGATGGTCAATCCAGTCGTCGCAACAGCCGCAGGTCGGCGATTTATAGACGTGAATGCTTTGGGCTGCGCCGCCGGCCAGAGCAGTGGTGCTGAAGCCCAGAGCGGCCACCAGGCCAAGTGCCAGGGTGTGTTTTTTCATGGCGATTACCTCGGTAATGCGTGTGTGAACAGGATCATTGGTTCTGCCCGGATTTATTGCCGGATAACCAGAACCACCAGACCACGGCGGCCATCAGGGCCAGCCCTGCTGCGTTGACCAGAATTGTCTCCATCAGTTCCGCTCCTCTGGCTGTGCCGGCCTTTGGCTGGTTTTGAACAGGCGCAGCCGATTGGCGTTAGATACCACCGTTACCGACGACAGCGACATGGCGGCGCCGGCCAGAATCGGACTCATCAAAATGCCCCAGACAGGGTAGAGCAGCCCGGCCGCCACGGGAATACCCATAGAGTTATATACAAACGCCCCGAACAGGTTCTGCTTGATGTTGGTGACGGTCGCCCGGGAAATCTCGATGGCATCCGGCACTCCGTGCAGGGAGCCCCGCATCAATGTGATGGCAGCGCTTTCAATGGCAACGTCAGTGCCGGTGCCAATGGCAAAACCGACGTCGGCGGCGGCCAAGGCAGGAGCATCATTAATGCCATCGCCTACCATGGCCACGGTGTAGCCCTTGCCGCGCATGGCGCTGACCACCTCGGCCTTGTCTTCGGCTAACACTTCGGCCCGGTAGTCATCAATACCGGCCTGGGCGCAGATGGCTTTGGCGGTGGCGTCGACATCGCCAGTCACCATCATCACCTTGATACCGGCCTGATGCAGGCGCTCGATCGCCGCTTTGGAATCCGGTTTGATGGCATCGGCCACACCGATGACGCCCAAAGCCTGATGGCCCAATGCCAGGAACAGTGGTGTGCCGGCTTCTTCGGTAATGGCCTTTCCCGCTGCGTCCAGGCTGGCCAGGGTGATACCTTCGGACTCCAGCCAGCGCCGATTACCCAGTCGTACTGGTTGACCGTCGAACTCACCTTGCACACCTTTGCCATTGAAGGCTTCAAAACCGGTGATTTTTTCTGGCGTGATGGCGTCCTGTTCGGCCTTGTTGAGCACCGCTTCGGCCAGTGGATGCTCAGAATGTTGCTCCAGCCCGGCGGCCAGGGCGAGCAGAGTGGTTTCATCACCATCGACGGCCTGCACCCGGGTGACCGTGGGGTGGCCTTCGGTAACGGTGCCGGTCTTGTCCAGAATCACCAGATCAATCTTGCCCGCCGTTTGCAGGGCATCACCCTGGCGGATCAGAGCGCCGTATTCCGCCGCCTTGCCGACGCCGACCATCACCGACATAGGCGTAGCGAGGCCCAGGGCGCAGGGGCAGGCAATGATCAATACGGTGGTGGCTGCGACCATCATATGCACCACCGCAGGTTCTGGCCCGACGTTGTACCAGACCAGCGCCGCCGCCATCGCGATCAGCATCACGGTGGGGACGAACACGGACGAGATTTTGTCAGCCAGTCGACCAATGGCCGGCTTGGAACCCTGGGCTTTTTTGACCAGTTTGATGATCTGCGCCAGTGCCGTCTCGCTGCCTACGCGAGTGGCTTCATAAACAATAGAGCCGTGGGTGTTCAGGGTGCCGGCTGAGACGTCATCACCGTCACCTTTGCTGACGGGCATGGGCTCACCGGTCAGCATGCTTTCATCAATCCGGGTGCTACCCTCGACAATCACACCGTCTACCGGCAATTTCTCGCCGGGGCGAACACGCACATGATCGCCCTTCTGAACCTGCTCAACGGGAATATCCTGTTCCTGACCGTCACGGATGACCCGCGCCGTCTTCGCCCGCAAATCCAGCAACCGGCGCACCGCCTCCGAGGTTTTGCCCTTGGCCCGCAATTCCAGCGCCTGACCCAGATTGATCAGGCCGATGATCATGGCGGAGGCCTCAAAGTAAACGTGCCGGGCCATCTCCGGCAGCAACGCCGGTACACTGACCACCACCATGGAATACAGCCAGGCCGTGCCGGTGCCGAGCGCGATCAGGGTGTCCATATTGGCGTTATGATGTTTGAACGCCTTCCAGGCCCCGGTAAAGAAATGTCCGCCGGTCGCAATCATCACGCCCAGGGTCAGAATGCCGAAGTTGAACCAGGTGGTCTGGTTGGCATCGGTCACCATCATGGTGTCGAAACCCATACCCCAGGCCATTAGCACCACGCCCAGTCCAAGACTGATGGCCATCTTCACCAACAGCACCTTGTACTGCTTCTTGTCTTGCGCCTGCCGACGGTCATCGGCCGCATCGGCGTCTTCAATCACACTGGCACCGTAGCCGGCACTTTCAATCGCCTTGATCAGCGCCTCGGGCGACGCCTGACCGCTGGCGGTGGCGGTGTTGTCCGCCAGGTTCATGTGGGCATGGGTCACCCCCGGCACCGACAACAGCGCCTTCTCAATGCTGCTGACGCAAGATGCGCAGGTGGCGCCGGTCACCGACAACGCAGTCTGGTCTTCCTCGGTCGACGCCGGGGCAGAGTGGGTATTCTGTCCGGAAGCCTGCTTTTTTGCGGCACCGCTTACTGACGCATCAGTCGCTTCAACCGGCGACGCCGGATACCCGGTCTTCGTCACAATGCGCGTCGCCTCGGCCAGATCCACGCCTTCCGGCAGCGACACCGTCTGTGCCTCCAGATTCACTTCAACCAGATCCGCACTCCCGGTCAGCGGTTCCAGCGCGGTGCGAATCTTCCTGGCACAACCCTGACAAGACGCCCCGGAAATACCCAGCGCCGTCCTCAACACAGGTGCGTCGTTCATGATGTCTGTTCTCCACAACAAGGCGCAGCAGAGGGATCGTCCCAATGCTCAATCAACCGACAAATGGTATGGCCATCGGGTATGCCATCTGGCATGTCTTGCCAGGCTGTCAGCGCCGAAATCATCCGCGTCCGTAGCCCCTGCAACTCGGTAATCTCCCGTTCTACTTCCGCCAACCGATGTTCGAACACATCCCGCACCATCGGACAGGGCGAGTGCTGATCGTCTGCCCGTTCCAGAATCTGCCGGATCTCCGGCAAGGAAAAGCCCAGCTGACGGGATTTGCGGGCAAACCGCAGCCGGCGCAGATCTTCGGCGTCGTAGTGCTGGTAATTGTTGTCCGGATTCCGGACCGGACGCAGCAGCCCCTCGCGGGTGTAGAAGCGCACGGTATCCGGATTCACCCCGGCAGCGTCCGCAATCTCTTTAACTTTCATGGCGTAGCCCCAAAAAAGGTACGGGTTAAGGAAGTCAAGAATCGATCAGCGGAGTGCCTGGAGTCGGGAGAGGGGTCGAAAACAATCAGAGAAACCACGTTTCTCGTTTTCGACCCCTCTCCCGACTCCTGGAACGGCCATCTCCGTAAGATAAGCATAGACTAAAACCTATGACCAACTCACAGGTCAAAGGTTTCTAAGAAGAAATCAGGAAGAGGAGCTTTTAGCCCGAAGAAAGGTACCGCAGGATTTGCATTGATCAGGCGCCATCAGCTTTGCCTGCCAGCCAATTTTCACACCGCAAGCAGGGCACTGAAGTCTTAACTGAAGCACCACAATCGGTGCCACCAGTAATACCAGCAAAAAACCGAGCGAGCCCCACTCGTCACCACTGGAAATCCCCAACTGACTGCTGAACACCAACACCATCGTCAGCGCCACAAAGGCAAACACAAAATAGTTCCGGTTCCATCGCTCCCAACGGCGCAGCTTGGCATCCTGCTCCGCAGACAAATACCTGCCAGACATACACATCACCCAATGAAAATTTGCCCTGAAGTTTGGGGCGATAAGCCCTCAATTACAAACCGGAATCCGCATGTTGTCCGGTAAACAGCGTGCCTTCCGCTAACGCCCTCGAAAGGTCCTCATGGGGAATGGGTCGGCTGATCAGGTAGCCCTGGGCCAGATTGCATCGGTGCGCCTTGAGGAAGTTCAGCTGGTCTTCTGTTTCGACACCCTCTGCCACCACCTGAATCCCCAGATTATGGGCAAGATTGATCACCGCCCGGGTAATTACCGCATCGTCATGCCGCTCGGTGACATGGGTAATGAATGAACGGTCGATTTTCAACATATCCACCGGGAAGTCGCGCAGATAGCCAAGCGACGAATAGCCCACGCCAAAATCATCAATCGCCAACTGAACACCCAGTTCCCGCAGCCGCGTTAACTGGTTCAGGTTGTGCTCGATGTTCTGGATGAAAATCTCCTCGGTCAGCTCCACTTCCAGCTTGCTGGGATCAATGTTTTCAGACGCCAGGGCGTCCCGAACATGATCAATCAGCGACTCATCATCCAGCTCCCGCCCTGACAGATTAACCGCAACCCGCAGCTGTTCACAGGGCGTGCCCCGCCACTGGGCCAGTTGCCGACAGGCGGCCACTACGACCCACCGACCAATCTCGGTGATCCGTCCGCTTTCTTCCGCTAACGGAATGAATTCGATCGGTGCCAGCAAACCCCGGCGTGGGTGTTGCCATCGGATCAGTGCTTCGACACTGTTGATCTCGCCGGTTGCCAGATCCAGTTGGGGTTGATAGAACAGCACGAACTCGTTGTTGGCCAGGGCCTGGCTCAGATCCTTGTCCAGCTCCAGGCGCATTACTTCGCGGTCCTGCATACCCTCGGTGTAGAACTGATAGGTATTGCGACCCTGGGCTTTGGCCCTGTAGAGCGCGATGTCGGCATTTCTCATCAGGGTATCGGCATCCAGGCCGCTCTGGGGGTAGACCGCAACGCCCATGGTGGCGGTGATGCTGTGAGGGTCACCCTGGACCTCGAAGGGCTCTGCAAAGCACTGCTTGATCTGGCCCAGCAAATGGATGACATCGTCGATGTCGTCCACCTGTTGCTGGCAGAGCATGAATTCATCGCCGCCGGAATAGGCCACCAGGATTTTTTCGTTGCTCAGGCCATTGAGGCGTTCCGATACCTTGATCAGCAGTTCATCGCCGAACTGGTGACCAAGCGAGTCGTTGAGCATCTGAAACCGGTCCAGATCCAGCATCACAAGACCGACCTGGCGCATTTGCCGGTCTGCGATGTTGAGCGTGTGGGCCAGGTCTTCCATAAAAAAGCGGCGATTCGCCAGGCCGGTCAGGGTATCGGTCGATTCCAGTCTCTCGAGGTCAACCTGCATGGCAACCCGCTGGTCGATTTCCTGCTCCAGTTCTTTGCGGGTTTTCAACAAATCCTGATTGCGCTTCAGGATGAGTTGAACCAGTAGGGTGGTCAATGCCGTCAGTAGCCCCATAAACACCAGGCTGGTAAAGGTAACCCCGGGCCATTGGCTACGCTGGGCGTCCACCCAGTCGTGGCCGGGGCGTAACGTCAGGGTCCAGTTCAGGGTTGGCAGCTCAAAAGCTGAACTGGCACTGAAACGACTATTCACCCCCGCCAGCGAATCCAGAAGATAGGCTGGTTCGCCAGCGTCCTGTATCTCGATCTGAAAATTTTCAAGAACGCGGGTGGTTAGCAGTTGTTCTGCCAGAACTTCCATCCGGAAGACTCCGGAAATGTAGCCCCGGTTGGCGTCGCCGGCGCCCACAGGATAATAAATGACCAGGCCTTTGCCGCCCTGGCGCAGATCAATGATGCCGGAGATATCGTAGTGCCCGGTGGCCGCCGCCTGTTCGAGCGCCTCACGCCGCTGATCGTTGAAGGCAACGTTATAGCCAACCACTTCTTCGTTACCGGTCAGGGGCTCCAGCCAGCGGATAATAAAATTCTGGTCTATCCATTGCACGGCCTGGTAAACACCAAAGTCATCAAGGTAATTTCTGGCGTCCAGGCTCCATTCGCTTCGGGCGGTCTGTGGTTCAGCACTGAGCCGCTTGGCCATTCGTCCGATCGCCTGCACATGCACCAGGAATTCCCGTTCCAGGTTGTCGGTCAAGGCGCGCGCTTCATTGTTGAGGTTGGCTTGAATCTGATAGTTGTCTTGCTGGTTCAGACCCTCACGAAGGCCGGCAGCGATGGCCAGAAAAACCAGAAAGATCACCAACACAAAGACCGGGCTCATAAGCCATCGGACAAGAAGTCTGGTGAACGATAAAGGTTTTTCCACAAGTGGCTCCGCAGGGTTGATCGACAGACTGAACAGGGTTAACGGCCGGCCGAGTCTGATTATGAGGCATTGTTGTCCGGTTTTACCATCAACTGCCGAATCCTTTCCTGCAGAGACACATCATAAGCGCCATCCGGTAACGGCGCATGAATTTCCCGCAAGGTCTCTCCTTGCTCCGGTTGATTGCCAAGATCAATCACCAGTGGCGTCCTCGGGCGCTTGTCTGCATCCAGCAGTATTTCAACCTTCGGCCGGAGTTTTCGCGCCGGGTGTGTACTGATGACCAGCGCGATCTCACCGGTATTCAACTCGACCAGGCTGCCCGGCGGGTAGATGCCGATCAGGCGAATAAACGACTCCACCAGATCCGCATCAAACTGGTCACCACGATTCCGGTACAGCAAACGGACCGCATCCGCGGGGGGCATGCCATCCCGGTAACAACGATCACTGGTCATGGCGTCGTAAGCATCAATGATGGCCACCAGCCTGGCAAAGCGGCTGATCTGATGCTCCGGTAACTGGCCAGGATAGCCGCGGCCGTCCATGCGCTCGTGGTGGTGCAGGGTGACGTCACTGATGATCCGGTCCAGCCCGGGCTCTTTCAATAAAAGCTGGTGGCCCAGAAGGGTGTGTTCCTGCATCACGGCGTATTCTTCGGGGGTCAGGGGTCCGGGTTTGTTGAGAATCCGGTCTGGCACCTTCAGTTTGCCAATGTCGTGCAGCAGGCCGCACAGTCCGGCGGTTTCCAAATCCTCATCGGGCAGGCCGATAAAGCGGGCAAAGGCAATGGTGAAGATGGCAACCCGCAGGCAGTGTTCTGCGGTGTAGGCGTCCCGCTCTTTGATTCGGGTTAACCAGAGCATGGCGCTGGCATTGGCCTTAACACTTTCAACGCAGGCGTGAATCAGCGGCTTGGCGGCATCAAGTTGCAGGTCGTTGTGCTGTTCAATGTTAACAATGGTGTTTGCGATAAATTGATGGGTGCGGCTCCAGGCTTCAACGGCGCGCGGCATTTCATGGTGCAGTGGTCGCATTTCTGAGAGGGGTTCATTAATGCGCTGTTTGAGCGAGGGAATCTGGTCGAGTACCGGTATCAGGCGGCTTTCCTCGTCTTCAACCAGCACCCAGTTGCAGTATTGGCGAAGAATGCGGGCCTCTTCATCGGTCGCAAGAGTAAAGCCCTGAAACAGAACCGGCACGTCTGTCCATGGACGATCCAGTTTGACCACCCGCATCCCGGCTTGCAGAAGATCGACCGGGAGCCGGGCTCTTTGCAGTCTGGATTCAAGCTGCGGGTGAGCGGGCGCTTTGCTGGTTGCCGGCGTCGATTGGGGACGCCCAGGTTTGCCTGGTTTACTTCGGAACCACATGGCTCTGCCAGTCATCTGAAAAGGTGTATTCAGAGTATGTCAGAGCTTTGTCGTCGATAACAGTTGTTCGCGCAAACTGTGATGGGGTTCCTGATTCAAGGGCTGGCTCAGCTGCGGGGTGCCGCCGGGGCAATACCCAACTTTGGAATCTCCTGCTTCGGGCAGCGATCCATAACCACCTCGATACCTGCTGTTTCTGCGCGGGCGGCGCCGGCTTCATTGATCACGCCAATCTGCAGCCAGAGCACTGGAATTTTCAGGTCAATGGCCTGGTCAATCACCGCATCGGTGCGCTCCGGTGCGAGAAACAGCTCCGCCATGTCCACCGGTTCTGGCAGCGATGTCAGGTCTGCGTATACGGTTTCGCCCAGCACTTGTTGGCCGGCGAGTCTGGGGTTGACCGGAATCACCCGATAGCCCTGCCGCTGCAGGTATTCCATGACCTCATGAGAAGGCCGGCTGGTCTTTTCACTGGCACCCACCAGAGCGATGGTGCGTACCGACTCAAGAATGGCTTTGATTTGAACCGTGCTGTTACGGGGCATAAACCATGAACCTCCGGAAATTAGCGATGCGCTTCCAGGCACACAGATACCGACTCGGCGTAGCGTAGCGCGTGCGGCTTGTCGATTTCCACCTGCGCCCATTGCACCGCCCGATGGTCCATCACGATGGCCAGTACCTCATGGGTCAGCCGCTCCAGTAAGGCGAAGCGGTTACCATCAACATGAGCGATGATCTGCTTGGTGATGGTCCGGTAATTCAGTGCGGCCGAGATTTCGTTCTGGTTAATGGCTTCGGAGGCGTCATAACGAAGGGTGACGTTGATCACCACATCCTGCTGGTTGTTGATCTCCTCTTCCTTGATGCCGATGTAGGCACGAAGCAAAAGATTTTTGATCCTGACCCGGGCCAGGTGATCTCCGGTCATGTCTGTCATGAAGCCTCCGAGAGTAAGCCGATATCAGCGGTTGTTGCCGATCAGATTGAGAAACTCGCTACGCGTGGCCTGGGATTTCCGGAATTGACCAAGCATCATGGACGTCTTCATGCGGGAGTTCTGTTTCTCAACACCGCGCATCATCATGCACATGTGCTGGGCCTCGATGACCACAGCCACGCCCTTGGCGTTGGTAACGCTTTCCACGGCTTCGGCGATCTGGCGTGTCAGGTTTTCCTGAATCTGCAGTCGTCTGGCGTACATATCCACAATGCGGGCAAACTTGGACAGGCCCAGCACCTTGCCCTGGGGCAGGTAGGCGATATGGCACTTCCCGATGAATGGCAACATGTGGTGTTCGCACATGCTGTAAAGCTCGATGTCTTGAATAACGACCATCTCGTCCATAGCCGATTCAAACACCGCATTGTTCACCAGTTCACCGAGATCCTGCTGGTAGCCACGGGTCAAAAATTGCATAGCCTTGGCGGCTCGCATGGGCGTGTCCTGAAGACCCTCTCGGTCGGCATTTTCGCCAAGGCCTTCGATAATGGCGCGGTAGTGACCGGCAAGGTCATCCAGGGGTAGTGTCATAGTCTTTTCCGGTTGCTGTCTGATACAGGCGCAAGCTTAAGGGAATTTATAAGCTATCTCCACGCTTTACGCGGCTTAGGCCATTATGGACCAGTTCACGATCGCTATGGGTGTATCTGGCGGGCTTTAACGCTTTGCACTAAAGTGAGAGGCTTTGGGGACGTGTCAGGACAAGCAGATGGAACAGGCGATACCCGGGTCGGCAATCAGCGCAGAAAATCGGCAGGACACCTACACCCTTGAGGCCTGGCAACAGGCGGGTAAGTGGTTCAGTTATGATGGCCATGCCATCTTCAGTCGCATGGCTGGCACGGGAGCTCCCCTGGTGTTGCTGCATGGTTTCCCCACCGCGAGCTGGGACTGGCACCGGATCTGGCCGATGCTGGCGTCGCAGAATCAACTGTTGAGCCTGGATATGCTGGGCTTTGGCTTTTCGGACAAGCCTCGCGACTATGCCTACAGCATCGAAGACCAGGCCGATCTGGTCCAGGGCTGGCTTGAAGGCCTTGGGCTGGCGTCGGTACACCTGTTTGCCCACGATTACGGATCAACGGTTGTTCAGGAACTACTGGCGCGGGATCAGGAGGGATTGCTGTCCTTTCGGATCGACAGTGTGTGCCTGCTTAACGGTGGCTTGTTTCCCGAGATGCACAGCCCGCTGTTCATTCAGAAAATCCTGAAAAGTCCGCTCGGTGGTCTGATCAGCCGGGGGCTGACCCGCCGGACATTCGAGCGCAATTTCCGGCGCTTGATGGGTGAGCGCAATCCTCCCACGCAGCAGGACATGGAAGATTTCTGGCACCTGCTGACCTACAACAACGGCCGCGGAATTCTGCATCAACTGATCCAGTTTATGGAAGAGCGCCGCTGCCATCGTAACCGATGGGTCGATGCGCTGCGTAATGCATCGCAGCCCATGCGACTGATTACCGGAACCGCAGATCCTGTCTCGGGCAGCGCCATGGCCCGACGTTACCGCGAATTGATCCCGGCGCCAGACGTGGTCAGTTTGAGGAATGTCGGTCATTACCCACATTTTGAAAGCCCCTGGGATGTCTTTACTGCCTATCGGGACTTCCGGGCCAGCTTCAGCGGCTGAGCGGCGTTACACCGGAGCGCTGCCGCCATCATCCGGCGCGGCCAGATGGGCCAGGGAGTCTGGCTCACTCCCCACTCGAGCTGCATTGACCACCTGGTTTCGACCTTTGGCTTTGGCGTCGTAAAGAGCCTGATCAGCGCGGTTCAGCCAGACCGACCAGGTTTCGCCTCGGCAAACCTCGGCCACGCTGGCACTGGCGGTCAACTTGATGTCGTCCAGAAACGGCCGGGCACTGATGCTGGTCAGTAACTGATGGGCCAGGGTGTCCGCGTCTTTTTGCCGGGTCTCTGGCAGCACCACCATGAACTCCTCACCGCCGATTCGGAAGAGCTGATCACTCTCTCTCAACCGTTTTCGAACCCGGATGGCCATTTCCTTGAGTACCCGGTCTCCGGCCATATGGCCCCAGCGATCGTTGATGGTTTTGAAGTAATCCAGGTCAAGCAGGACCATGCTGGACACCCGTTCGTAGCGCTCCCGCATCTGAATCTGGCTATTCAGAACGTCGGCCAGCTGCGACCGGTTCAGGCAGCCGGTCAGTGGATCGGTCGTCGCCAGCCGGGTCAGTTCCTCCCGCAGGCGTCCCACCAGCCACGCAAAAATCATGGCGAACAGGCAACTCAGGCCCAGCGAGAAGGTAATTCGCCAGAAGTCTGCTTCCGGAAACTGGATGTAAGACACCACCGCCATCACCGTGACGAATACGATATTACAGGCAATGGCTTCTTTGAGAGGTAACAGGAAAAACAGAGCAACGGCAGCCGGATAGGCCCAATACAATCCCGCATGACCATTGATCGAGGTGGAGTAGGCCGCGCATACCACCGCCAGAATCGGGAACAGTCTGCCTTCAAGGAAATACACGCCGCGCAAGCGCAGAAAGGCAATAACCAACACCGCATTAACACAGAAGAGTATCAGCAGAACAGACAGCAACAGGTTGGACTGTTGCCACTGGACCATCACCAACGGCGCGACCGCGATCAGAGCCCAGATGTGAAGGTGATAGACCAGTTGACGTTTAAAACCCAGAACCGCGAGAGTCGGGTTGGTCGCCATGGTATCGGGCGAGGTAAAAAGATTCACAGCCTACTCCTGCTGTTCATGGCTGGGACACGTCCGTGAGACACCGTTGCTAGGAGTCTAGCACGGAGTTGTTGGCCGACCACTGTGGGTTTCGATAAACTCCCCGGATTGTGAGAGGGAGCATTGAATGACTGCAATCCAGATCCGAACACCGGCCCTGACCATCCGTGCCGGCCGACGGGCGCTTCAGCGCCTCAGAGAAAAGCCCCTGAGCCCGGCTGATGTTCATGTCATTCCGGGCGCCGCCGGCGGCCCCAAGGCGCTTGGTCTGAGTGGTCTGGATAAAGCGATTTTTGGTGACTGGTTGCCGCAGGCCCCGCAGGCGCGGGTGTTGATCGGCTCGTCCATCGGCAGCTGGCGTTTTGCTGCCATTGCGTCATCCGATGATCCGAAAGCCCAACTGGCCAAACTGGCGGAGCTCTACACCAGCCAGCGCTTTGCCAAGGGGGTAAGTGCCGCCGAGGTGTCGCGCAAAAGCGTGTTGTTTCTGGAAGAACTACTGGGCGGGCGGGAAGATTTTATCCTGAATCACCCCTGGTACCGGTTAAACGTGGTGGTGGTCCGCAGTCGCGGCTTGCTTGAACACGACGCCCGTCGCCGGCTGGGGCTGGGTCTGATGAGCGCGATCAGTGCCAATATGGTCAGCCGGCGCCACCTGAGCCGGTTTATGGAGCGGGGTATCGTGCACGACTCCCGCATCAAAACACCGATTGCAAAGCTGGTGGACTTCCCCCGCCACGAGGTCGCGCTGTCCAGAGACAATCTGATGCCAACGCTGTTGGCATCGGCGTCCATTCCGCTGGTAATGTCGGGCGTGCGCAACATTCCCGGCGCTCCGGAGGGTGTCTACCGTGATGGCGGCTTGCTGGACTACCACCTGGATTTGCCCTACGAGCAGCCCGGTATCATCCTGTACCCGCACTTCACCGACAAGGTGGTGCCCGGCTGGTTCGACAAGACCTTGCCCTGGCGACGGGGCGATGCCACCCGGTTGCAGGATGTGCTGTTGGTGTCACCGTCCCGGGAGTATCTGGACAGCCTGCCGGATCGTAAATTGCCAGACCGGAAGGATTTCGAGAACTACCTTGGTGATGACGCCGGGCGTGAGCGATCCTGGCGTGCGTCCATTGCCGAGAGCGACCGCCTCGGGGATGAGTTTCTGGAGTTGGTTGAAAATGGGAAACTTCTGGACCAGGTTCAGCCTCTGTAGGCTCCTGCTTCTGGGCTTTGGGTGGTTCGGCTGTGAGGGCGGTGAGGGGTCTAAAACGAAAATCGTGGATTTTCTGATTGTTTTAGACCCCCCTCCCCAACCCACTCCGAGCCCCCAGCCCGACCTATATTCAAAAACAAAACCGAAAAGGAGAGAAACATGGCAGAAGAACAACCGATCATCGCCAAAAAGACCCCATACACCGTGCAGGTTGAGGGCGGCAAAAACTACTTCTGGTGTGCCTGCGGCCGCAGTGAAACCCAGCCATTCTGTGACGGCTCCCACAAAGGCACCGAGTTCACGCCTGTGAAATACACCGCTGAGAAGAGCGAGTGGCTGTGGTTTTGTGGCTGCAAACAGACCGGCACACAGCCACTGTGCGACGGCAGTCATAAAAACCTCTGATCAGAGGTGGCCAGTGTCGCCGGGTACAGCGCTCAACCGGAACCCTGTGATGCCATGAACCGGATTCTTCAGAACCATGACCCGCACCACCATTGGTACAATCAGTTCCGGGTTACGGTGCAGCAGATTCAGGTCAACGCGCGCCATGGTCCGTTCCCGGCGTGCGGCTTCCAGGCAATCGTTGAACCGCTGACGGTCGGGTTCGGTAACCAGTTCTGCGAAGGGCTGGTCGATCAGATCTGATGGTGCCTGGCCCAGGTAGTCTGCGGTCTGGGCTGACAGAAAACCGATCTGTCCGATTTCATCCAACTCACCAATGATTGCGCCAGACAAGCTGACCAGATCCCGACTTCGGGATTCACTGTCGTTGAGGGCGTGGCGCAGCACACTTTTCTCTACCTGAAGATTGGTAAGCTGTTGATTGGCGGTCCGCTGCTGGCTGAGCAGCTGATCAATGGTCTTTAGTCTTCGGTGGCTCTGAAGGCATAACACCAGTGCGATCAGCGTTGCCAGTGCGGTGATCAACGAGCCACCGGCCAGGATAAGCCAGCTGGTTCGCCGGGCGGGCAGGGCAAGCAAACGCTCATCGGGTATGGTTGTGACCATCCAGTGCTGGCCGTTGGTCTCCAGCTCTGTTCTGAGGGTGTGGTTGTGGGCGGCGTTTCTGAGGGTGCCCAGTTGTAACAGCGGTGTCTTGGTGTGGCGCTCCAGGGTATCAATCCTCAGGCCCACATCATCATGAAGGGTCTCCGTCAGGGCGACTTGCAGCGTTTGGGTACCGCTGTCGGGAGCCTGCAGGTGAATCGCCACTTGCCGCACCAGAGCCTGATGGGTGGCGTGATAATGCTGTTGGGCAAGATGCTGTGCGGTTTCGGAGGCCCGTTGGGCGGTGGTCAGACTGATAACCACGCCGGCCAGTAAAATCAGAGCCGGCGCCCAGAGCCCGGTCCACACGCTGGAGCGGCGGTATCCGGGGGGTGAAATGTCGGAGAGGTCGCTGTCCATGCGCGGATGCCTTTGCAGCGGTTGCTGATCGGTTATCCAGTCAACTCTAGACCAGGTCAGCGGTATGCGAAAGCGAACGCCATCAATGGCTGGTGTTGCGGGCGGTACTGTAAACCAGCAGAAAGCTCAGAAACGCAGTGACGACCACCGAAGGTCCGGCCGGTGTGTCCAGATGCCACGACAGGCTCAGGCCGCCGGTGACGGCAATAAAACCAAAGACCACGGCCAATGCCATCATATGCTCCGGATTTTTTGCCAGCCTGCGGGCAGTGGCGGCCGGTATGATCAGCAGAGCGGTGATCAGCAGCACCCCGACGATCTTCATGGCGACGGCAATCACCAACGAAAACATCAGCATCAGCGCCAACCGCAGTCGCTCTACCGGAACACCCTCTACCCGTGCCAATTCTTCATGAATGGTGCTCATCAGCAAACCGCGCCAGAGAATGGCCAGCAAGGTCAATACGAAAGCCGCGCCGCCGTATATCCAGAGCAGATCCAACCGGGCCATGGCCAGCAGATCGCCGAATAACAGTCCGGTCAGATCAACCCGGACATCGGGCATGAAGCTCAGGGTGACCAGGCCGATGGCCAGGGCGCTGTGGGCCAGTATGCCCAGCAGGGTATCGGTTGCCAGGGCTCGGGTACGGGACAGCAGTACCAGCGCGATGGCAATGGTGATGCAGGTGATGATAACGCCAATGTTCAGCGGCACACTGATCAGAAAGCTCAGCGCAATACCCAGGAGTGCTGAGTGGGCCAGGGTATCACCGAAGTAGGCCATCCGGCGCCAGACCACAAAGCAGCCCAGAGGACCGGCCACCAGCGCAACGCCCAGGCCGCCAAGCAGGGCTCGCCAGAAGAAGTCGTCGAGCACGGAATCAATGATGCTCATGATCGCAGGCTCCGTGATGTCCGGCACTGGTGACGACATCGCCATGCAGATTGTGACGATGGTTGTGATGGTGGTGATAGACCGCCAGAGACTCGGCGACCTGGTGACCGAAGGTTTCGATAAAGGCCGGATCATGAGAAATGTCGGCTGGGTAGCCACTGCAGCAGACATGCTGGTTCAGGCAAATGACTTTGTCCGTTGCCGCCATCACCAGGTGCAAGTCGTGGGAGATCATGATCACACCGCAGTTGAGTTCGTCCCGGAGCTGGCGAATCAGATCGTACAGGGCGGCCTGCCCGTTGATATCGACACCCTGGGCAGGTTCGTCCAGCACCAGGAGGTCTGGTCGCCGTGCCAGTGCCCGGGCGAGCAACAGGCGTTGAGTTTCGCCGCCGGACAGATGATGGACGGAGGCATCGATAAGATGCCTCACGCCGGTGCGTTCCAGTGCCGCCTGACATTCATGGTCTGAACGTCCGCTCAGCAGCATGAAACGCCGCACACTCAGGGGCAGGGTGGACTCGAGAGACAGATGCTGCGGCACGTAGCCAATGACCAGCCGGGATGACCGGGAAATCCGACCGGAGCTGGCCCGCTGTATGCCGAGAATGGCTTTGATCAGGGTGGTTTTACCGGCCCCGTTGGGTCCAATAATGGTAATGATGTCGCCCCGACGGACGGTCAGGTCGACCCGGTCCACCACCGGCCGATCATCGAACTGGACGGTTAGCTGATTTAAGTTGGACCAGCTGGTCAGGCATCGTTGTTGTCCCCTTGGCAGCGGGGGCAAAGACCGGCGACTTCCAGCGTGATGTCCTCCGGACGGAAAGACTCGGCCGCCGCGGCGTCTTCCACCGCTTTGCTTACCTCAGGTGTTGCCAGTTCCAGCACATTGCCACACTGCCGGCAGATCAGAAAAGCACCCCGATGGTGCTCACCGGCATGGGTACAGCCGATAAAGGCGTTGAGCGAGGCAATGCGGTGAATCAAGCCATGTTGCAGCAGAAAGTCCAATGCCCGGTAAACAGTGGGCGGAGCAGCGTTGTGGCCTTCCGTACCGAGCATGGCCAGAATGTCATAAGCGCCGAGTGGCTTGTGGGATTGCCAGATCAGTTCCAGAACCCGCTCCCGGATGGGTGTAAGCCGGGCGTTCAGTTTGCGGCAGATGGCACGGGCGTCAGCCAGGGCATGGCTGACGCAGGCTTGATGATTGTGCGGACGATAGGGGAGCGCGCGTTCCGGCATGGTCTGGATCCTGCAAAATTTGCAACATTATAACATTTGCAGGACGCAGGGCTATGGGTCCGGGTGCAACCGGATCAGGGTTTTGCGTTGAGAGCCAGAGACTCAAGGTATTCGAGATTGGGAATCCAGGCGGTCTCGCCGTCGACCTCGACCTGCATCAAGTCGGCGGGTCCGGCTTCGCCGTCCAGCTGGCGGATCTGATCCTCTTCCAGTCGGGCCTGGCTGGGAATGCCTTGAATGATCAGGGCCATAAACGGCGCCTGTTGGTGAGCTGGACCGATGGTATTGAGCACGATGATGCGGCCGCGATTGTCGCCGGGTACGGTCAGGCTGCCGCCGTTGGCGGCATCGTAAGAAATAACCGGAAGAGTCAGGCCACGCCAGTCGAGAAAGCCCACCAGCCATTCCGGCGTGTTGGCGCCGGCATCGGTGCTGCTGAAATCAACCACCTCTGCGATGGACACGTTGGGCAACAACAGTTGCCGGTCACAGACTGGAACCATGACGCAGGAGAGTGACTGGCTGTTTTCTTTCATGGCGTGTTACCTCAGGCGGAATTCCGGTTTTGCCGGCTCTTGAGCAGGCAGTTGTTCTCGATGGTCTTGACCAGCTCTTTGGCCAACTGCTCCGGTGTGCCGGAAAAACTGGAGCAACCGGTGGCTGCAACCGACTCCGGCATAGAACTGTTGCCGCAGCTGCGACTTTCCTGCACCCAGATCAGGCTGCCGTATGCCTTCAACATGGGCGCGGCGATGGCACCGTCGTTGCCCATGCCGGAAAACAGAATGGCATGGCACCGTTTGCCGTAGTGATCCGCCACATTGAGCAGCACCTGGTCAATTGACGGTCCATAAGGACCGGGCCAGGCCCGGCTCTGCTCGGTGAGTTGGCCCTTGCTGTCGAAAGACCACTCGCGTTCGACGGGCATCAACACCACATCCCCATTGCGAACCCGATAACCTTGTTCCGCCCGTTTGAGCGCGTAATGGGCATGGCGGCCAAGTACCCGCGTCAGCACTTCAGTAAAATTACCATCGATATGCTGGGCGTAAACAAATCCCACCGGCAACCCGGGTGGCAAATGATCCAGAAACGTTTTCACAGCGGCAGGCCCGCCCAGGGATGCGCCCAGTATCCAGATGTCTTCAGCCAGAGAGCCCGGTACGGCTGGCGTTATCCAGCGCGGCAATTCGGGGTTCGACAACGCCTGCGGTACAACATCAACCAGCTCTTCCAGGTCGTTGGCTGTATCGAGTTCTTCAAGATGGCCAAGCTGTTGCTCCAGCTTGTCCAACAGCCGTCGTTCCCAGCGAAAGTACTCGGTACTGCCCGGCTTAGGCGCCTGATCGACACCGAACAGCACCGGCGCTTCGGTGTTCTCAAGTAAATGGTCAAACAGGACCGGATGATCGGCTTCGTCTTCGAGCGTCACCAACCACAGCGATACATCCGGAAACCCCGAATAACCCATCAGCCTGGATGGATCCCCGGAAAAGGACACATCCAGGCCGAATTTAGAGGTTGCGGCCTGCAAACGGTGACGTTGCAGAACCACATCGGACACAATTCCGACGCCGGGTCGGCCGGCCATCAGTGATTACCGGTCAGCCGCTTGATGGTTTCAAGCAACTCGGTTTCCTGGAACGGCTTGCCCAGGTACTCATTGACACCGATCGACAATGCCCGCTCACGGTGCTTCTCACCGGTTCGTGACGTAATCATGCAGATCGGTGTGTCTTTCAGATTGTCATCGTGGCGGACAAAGCTGGCCACTTCAAAACCATCCATGCGGGGCATTTCGATATCCAGCAGGATGATATCCGGTCGATGATCCTGCAGCTGGGCGACTGCATCGAGGCCGTCTTTTGCGGTAATAACCTCCATGCCGTTGCGCTCCAGCAGACGAGAGGTGACCTTACGTACGGTCACCGAGTCATCCACCACCATCACGGTGGTCACTTTCTCTTCGTAGCGGCTGGCTTCCCGCGCCTTCTCGAGGTTGGCCAGGCGCTGACGCTCAGACAAAATGTCGGACCGGATCATTGCCGGCAGATCGAGAATCACCACCACGTTGCCGTCACCCAGGATGGTGGCGCCGGATACGCCCCGAACAGTACTGAACTGCGGGCCCAGGGATTTAACAACGATTTCCCGGCTACCCATCAGGTGGTCTACCTGCAATGCCATAGGCTGCTCGGCACCGCGCACCAGAATCACCGGCAGTGGTAAGGCCTGACCCTGGAGTTTCGGGTGGTGGTCACTGTTCAAAAGACCGCCGAGGTACTGCAGGCGATACTGCTGACCGGCATATTCGTACAGCGGTGCATCGGGTTTGTAATATTCTTCGAGTTCGTAGGTGCTGACCCGAACAATACCTTCGATGGTGTTCAGCGGGATCGCATAGAAGTCCTCGCCGGTGGCAACCATCAGCGCCCGGTTAACCGATACGGTAAACGGCAGGCGCACGGTGAAGGTGGTGCCGCGGCCAAGGGCCGAGTCGATATCCAGACTGCCGCCCAGCTGCTTGATTTCACTGCCTACCACGTCCATGCCAACGCCACGCCCGGAAATCTGGGTTACCTGTTCGGCGGTGGAGAAACCTGGCTGCAGGATAAACTGCAGGATTTCACGCTCGGAAAGCTCCTCATCCGCCCGCATCAGGCCCTGGCGAATGGCTTTGTCTCGAATGATATCCGCTGGAATACCTTTGCCGTCATCCATCATCCGCAGAACCACGTCACCGCCTTCACGGGTCAGTGACAACACCACCTCACCGGTGGCCGGCTTGCCCGCTTTCTTGCGCTGGTCCGGGGTTTCGATGCCATGGTCGAGGGCATTCCGCAGCATGTGTTCCAGCGGCGCAATCATGCGCTCCAGAATGTTGCGGTCCATCTCGCCTTCGGCGTTGCGGACATCAAACTCGACTTTCTTGCCCAGTTCGCCGCTGATCTGGCGAACAATACGACGCAGCCTTGGAACCATCGAAGCAAACGGAATCATTCGGGTCTTCATCAGACCTTCCTGAAGTTCCGTGTTGATTCGCGACTGCTGTACTAGCAGGGTTTCGGTGTCTCTTACCCGGTCAGCCAGTGTTTCCCGCAAATCAGCAAGGTCAGAAGACGACTCAGACAACGCTCGCGACAGCTGCTGGATGGACGAATAACGGTCCATTTCCAGGGGGTCGAAGTCATCGCCGTAATCCGGTCCATGCTCCTGCTCGGCCCGGAACAGAATCTGGGCTTCGGTTTCGATATCCATCCGGCGCAACTGCTCGCGCAGACGCTCGATGGTCGCTGCCATCTCATCCAGGGTATGGCTGAAATCACTGCTTTGCTGTTCCAGTCGGCCCCGGGTGATACTGGTTTCACCGGCCAGGTTAACCAGTTCGTCCAGCAGCGGTGCTGAGACCCGAATGGTTTCCTGGGCGGCGCGCTGGGCTTCAGCGGCCTTATTCCGGGCCTTCGCTGGCGACCGGGCCGGCTTCGGTTGCTCCGGTGCGGTCGCGGCCGGCACCTTGGGCTCCACCGAAGGCGTTTCTGCCTTGGCCTCAGGCAGTGATTGTTCGGGCGATGGCTCCGGTGTTTGTTCGGGTGCGATGGTGATTGCAGCGCCAGATTCAAACCGATTGCGGATGTCCGTTACCAGGGCAATGATGGCATCGTGATCACTGGTAATCGCCTGCCACTCGGCCTCGGCCGGTGCATTACCGCCAAGATCAATCAGTCGGGTTTCGAAGGCGTGGGCCTTATCGCCGAGCTCGCTGAGCTGGGACAGACGGGCTCCGCCCTTGAGCGTATGCAATGCTCGCTGAGCTTCCTGATTGAAATGGTGATTGGCGGGTTCCTTGCGCCAGTCGTCCAGCAGTTGCTCAAGCTGATCCATGAGCTCGCCGGCTTCTTCCAGGAAGATTTCCAGTACTTCCGGATCGACCGCATCGCTGGCGTCCGCCTCAGCGCGATCAGCCTCGGATGGCGGTGTTTCTTCGGATGATTCACCGGAGTGTTTCAGGGCAACAAGCAGATCGGTGTCGGATTCGGGTTTGCGGCCTTGCTCGATGCTGTCCAGCATGGTCTTGAGGCCGTCAAGCGCCTGTCCACTTAGTGCCAGCAGGCTCTGCTGACCATTACCGCTGGCGACTAACCGGTCCAGAGCGTCAGCCCAGGCTTCGGCGAGATCGGCGATGGCATCCACATCCGACAGTCGCGCGCCGCCCTTGAGAGTATGCAGTTCTTGCTGCAAACGGGTGATCCCGGCCAGTTCATCGGGCTCTTCGCGCCACTGATTGAGGCACTCTGTAATCGCCTCGTGTATTTCCAGGCCTTCGTCCAGGAAGATACCGATCAGGTCGTCGTCATCCGCGGCCGCTGCGTAAGTCTCTTCAACGTCGGCTGCGTCATCCGCGACAGCGTCGAGCGTTGGTTCTGTCTGTGTGATCGAACTGTCTGCTTCCGGTTCTTCAACGTCAGCTACCGGCAACTCAGGCGTTGCTGCCGGAGTTTCACCCCGCAGAATAGCCTCAACTTGTTGCACCAGTTCGTGGGCTGACGGGCAGGGCTTCTGGGTGGCGACCTGCTCGACCATCTGGGCAAGCCGGTCATGGCAGGCAAACAGCAGATCGGTCATTTCACCACTGGCATCAAGCTGACCTTCGGCCACTTTCTCGAACAGATCCTCGAGAACATGGGTCAGATCGCCGATGGCACCAACGCCGGCCATGCGGGCGCCGCCTTTGAGGGTGTGAACCTCGCGCTGAAGCAGCGCTGCCACTTCCCGGTCAGACGGGTTTTCGCTCCAGCTGTGCAGTGCGCTACCGGTGGAATTGATGAGGTCGTAGGCTTCCTCCAGGAAGATGCCAATCAACTCCGGGTCCAGGTGGGACATGTCCGTCGCCACGAGGTCGTCGGAGTCGGGCTCGGCTGCGGAGGCCTCCTCCTGCTCGAGTTCCGGCAGATCCTGCTCGTCTCCGGACGGCGCCTGCTCGGGCGCCTCCACGTTGGTCACCGGACGGGAGCCTTTGGCCCCATCGATGTAGTTGTGTATTTCGGCGATCAGGTCCGGCGCGGGTCTTGGCAGCTCCTTCGCTTCCATTGCGTCAACCATTCCGGCCAGACGGTCATGGCAGCGGAACAGCAGATCCGAGAGGGTATCATTGATCGAGAATTTGAGTTCGGTCAGCCCTTCGAACAGATTCTCCAGTTCGTGGGACAGATCGCCGACGGCCGGAATGTCGGCCAGTCGCGCACCGCCTTTCAGGGTATGCAGATCCCGTTGCAGCAGGCGCAGGATATCGAGGTTATCGGTATCATCACTCCAGCTCTGCAGGGCTTCTCCGGAGCTGTCGATCAGGTCACGGGCTTCTTCCAGGAAGATTTCAGCCAGTTCCTCATCCAGTTCGCTGTCTTCCGAAGACAGCTCGGGCAGGGGTGGCTGCTCGGCGTCCGCAGGGCTGATCATCCAGCTCTTCGAGCTCGAGGCTCAGGTCGATTTCTTCCAGATCACCGGTAAACTGTTGATCAAATTCGTCAGGGCCTTTGTTGGCCTGTGCAGCGGCGTCGGCCAGTGCATCCAGCTCGTCGATCAGGTTGTCACTGGGCTCGGTGGCAAGACCTGCCGCAACCTGGTCCATAAGGTTGATCAGTTGTTCCTGAGCCGTGCGAACGGTGCTGAAGAAACCGTCATCCGGCGTCAGGTTGTGTTCGTCTACGGCGGTATAGGTCCGTGTCAGGGCGGCCGCCAGATCTGCCAGATCGAGCAGTCCGGCGTTGGCAGCACCCTGGGTCAGCTGATCGAGCTCCGCACGCAAGGTGCCGAGGGATTCGGTTTGCTCTGGTTGCTGCGCCCATTCGTCAAGAATGAATTCCGCGTCCAGAACGATATCGAGGCCTTCACCGAGGAACAACTGCACCAATTGCGACGGCGCCTGGGCCGATGGCTGTTCGTCATCGTGATGGCCGTGTGACAACAAGGTTTGCTGACTGATCTGTGCCAACCTTGCCAGGTAGTCCTCAGTGCCTTCCAGGGAACCCTGGGGGTTGTTCTTGAGTTGCGCCAGGCCCTGTGTCAAGTAGTCGCCGGCTTGCGCGATAAGCTCCAGTACATCGCGGTCGGCGCGCTTGTTCTGGGCACGGGATTCCTTGACGAAGCGCTCAAGCGGGGTAATCACTTCCGCGATAGGACCGATGCCTGCCGTGTGCGCGCTGCCTTTTAGCGTGTGCAGGGCCCGAGACAGATCGTCGGTATAGGCAACCGAGGTTTTATCCCCGGCGGCAGACAAGTACTCTTCGATCGTCTTCAGGTGAGTCTCTGTTTCGTTCTCGAAGATTTCCAGCAGAACCGGGTCAACTTCCTGATCCTGATCACCGATATCGATGTCCGCGATATCGAGGGTCGTTTCGGTATCGTGGCTGTCAGACAGGTCGACCTCGGCCGGAGGCATGCTGGTGGCATCCGGAATTTCACCGTTGGCCAGGGCGTTTGCCCGTGCTTCCATCGGTTTGATGTCCAGGCTCGCCGGGCGACGATGTTCGAAATCGCTAACCAGGGCGGGTACCGCGTCGGTCACCTGCTGAAGCAACTGGGCGATGTCATCGTTCATGAAGACACTGCCGTCGATCACTCGATTAAGCACGTTCTCGACTGACCAGGCCAGCTCACCAATCACGTCGGCGCCGACCATGCGTCCGCTGCCCTTGAGGGTGTGAAACGCCCGTCGAACCTCTGCCAGAGCGCTGCGGTCGTCATGCTGACGCAGAAGCATCGGCAGGTATTCGCGAATGGTATCGAGAACTTCTCCGGCTTCTTCGATGAAGATTTCCAGGATTTCGTCGTCGATCAGGTCGTCGTCTGAGGCGGCCGCTTCAACGGATTGTTCGGGCTCGGAATGGGTTTCCGGCTCGAGCTCAACGGCGGGCTCACTAATCACTGCCGGCGTTTCCGGCTCACTGGCGCCATCCGCTTCCACCCGACGGGTCGTCGCAAGGCCTTCTGCGCGGGCAATCAGTTCTGAAACATCGCCACTACGGTGGCCGTCACGGAATTCGTTAATCAATGATGGAATGCGCTCATTGGCGTCGTCCACCAGGGTGAACAGTTCTTCGGTCGGCTTGATGGTCTGATCGATCACCCGGTTGAGCAGGTTTTCCACGGACCAGGCCAGTTCACCCAGGCTTGCAGCGCCAACAAGTCGCCCGCTACCTTTAAGGGTATGGAATGCCCGACGAACTTCGGTCAGGGCCTCACGGTCTTCGTGGTTCTGACGCAGGCGCGGGTAAAATTCGTGAATGGTCTGCAGAACTTCTTCGGCTTCCTCAACAAAAATGCCAAGGATTTCGTCGTCCACCAGATCCTCATCGGAGGCTTTCGCGAAATCGGGCGCTTCGCCCGGTGCCGAGGTGTCGAGTACCGGCACGTCAGCCACTTCCGGTGCTGGTTGGTCCAGGTTCCAGGTGGGTTCCTGACCAACCGGAAAGCCGAGTCCGGCCAAGCTGTCTTCGGCTACGCGCAGAATGGCGTCGTTGTCACTGATACCCTCGGCCAGACGCTCAAGGTAATACTCGATACTGGTGACGGCATCGGCCAGCGTGTCTAGCTGCTTCCAGTCTGGAACCTGTTTGCTGCCCAGCAGCACATCGGCGACGTAGCGTTCAGCCGACGCGAGCATGTCAGATACCCGGTCCAGGGGAATCAGGCTCAGGCCACCCCGGATGCTGTGTAACAGTCCGGGCACGTGATCTATCTCACGGGTATCCCACTGGGATGCGATGAAATTGACGATGGCAGACTTAACCTGCTCCAACGTGTTGCGAGATTCCCTGAGCAAAGCCTCGCTGGCGTCGCCCAGCTCAATCGAGCCGATGTCAGCACGTTCGCTGTCCCGGGATCCGCCGGCGACATCGTGGCGACGATCGCTGTCCAGGCCCGCGAGGCTGGCTTCGACGTACAGCAGTGCCCCGGCAATATCCATCAGGGTGCCGTCGTCCGCCGGCTCTGCCTGATTGCACAGTTGCTCTACCAGTTCGACCTGCTCGGTAATGACCTTGCGGGGGATGCCGAGGCCGAGCACGGCGAGGGTATTGGCGACCTGGCGCAAGCCCGGCTGCAATTCTTCCAGTTCGCTGTTCTGGCGGAGCTCAGCGCGGACAAACAGATCGAGCTGGTCCTTGAGTCTCGCCAGTTCTTCGTTGAGTGCACCGACCACCGAGTGGATGGCGTCCCGGCCAGGGCCAGAGACGCGGCTGCGGGCAGCGTCAACGTCATCTTCTGAGGGCAGCGCGTTGTTCAGTTGATAGGCATCACGCAGTGCTTTCACCTGCGGGCTGTCCAGATCCCGGGCCCGTGCCACATAATAGAGCAGGTGTTTGAACAGAGCTTCCGGCACGGGTTGCTGCAGAATGTCTGCGTGTTCGTCGGTCAGCCGGCGAATTTCTGTATCCAGTTCGCGCAACAGCGATTTGACGGCGGTATTGACCGGATTAACCTTGGCCTGAAGGGTTTCAACAAAGGCACTGGCGGCCTTCCAGAGTTCGCCTCTGGGCGTCTTCTGACACAGCCGGATCAGCCGCTGGATGACCTTCTGCATGTAGTCAAAGTGGGCAGCAAGATCGGCTTCCCGGACCACGCCGGCCAGGGCAAACTGGTACATCTGACGTAATTTGCGCAGGTGGCCCAGTACTTTGGGGTCCTGCAGGCGTTCGGATACCTTGCCGCCCACCGAAAATCGGGATGGCGTGAGGTCAGGCTTGAACAAAGAGGTATCCGACAGCAGGGCTTCGCCCCGAGCAGCACGCAAGTCATTCAGCAGAGGCAGCAGAACCATCGGGAAATCGTCATGACTGCTGCCCAGATGTTCCAGATACTGCGGCAGCTGCAGGATGGCCTGCATCAGAACTTCGACCGAATCGTCTACGCTGACCACCGTCTCGTTCAGGATGGCCTGGGTCAGATTCTCCATCTCTTCGGTGAGCAGCGCTGCACCGTAGAGTTCCACCATCTGCAAGGTACCATGTACCTGATGGAGGTAGTTCAGGCAGAAGCGCAGGCGCGCCGTGTCGTCTCGATTGTCGACATACGCTTCAAGTGCATGCTGACTTTGGGTCAGCGTGTCCTGTATTTCGCCCCGAACCCAGTCGAGGGCGATACTGTCATGGTGATTGCCCATAACCACTCCGGTTATTCTTCGTCGGACTGACGTTTGATCCACGCCAGTACATGTTCCGAGGGAACCCTCTGCAGGCCCGGTGGCTGCCAGTCGGTCAGTTCACCCTGGCCAAGCACCAGTAAGCCCCCCGGTGCCAGACGCTCTGCGAGCCGTTTGACAATCTCCCGCCGGCGCCAGCGGCGGAAGTAGATCAGCAGGTTCTGGCAGAAGATAATGTTCATGCCGTGCATCGGTGCTTTATCCAGATCCAGTACATTGAGCCTGGTAAAACAGACCCGATCACGGATGCTGCTCACAATTTCGACCGTGTTCCGTTCGGCGGGACGGAAATACCGGCTTTTCATGTCTTCATCCATGCCCAGCAGTTTGCGGGCATTGAACTGGCCCTGGCGCGCTTTTTCGATTGCCGGCTGGCTGATGTCAGAGCCGGTCACCCCGAATAACGGTTGCAGCGCCAATTGCTCCATGCATTCATTCAGTGTCATGGCCAGTGCGTATGGCTCTTCTCCGCTTGAGCAGCCGACACTCCAGGCTTCCAGTGCGCGTTTTTCAACTGCTCCCTGGGGCGGGTCAAGACGTAGTCCGCGACCAGTCTGAAGGCATCCGGATCCCGGAAAAACCGGGTTTCCTGAACCGTCAACCGGTCTACCAGGGTTGACCATTCCCGGACCGCATCCGGACCGTTTACGATTTTTTCGTAATAGGTCTGGTAGCTGCCACAACCGATTTCCCGCATCCGGATGCCAAGATTGGTTTCCAGAAAGGAACGACGCTCGGCGGTCAGGGTAATGCCGGTGCGGTGCTCCAGCAGAGTCTGCCACTGGCTGAACTGCGCCTCGTCCATTTCCGGGAGTCGGCGCAATGCCCAAATACCTTCGGTGGGCGACAGCTGGTTATGCATCTGAGCCATAAACCGTCATCTGCCCCGGACCGGTGATCAGCTGACCACCGGTACGTCGCTGTCTTCTTCAAGCGACTGGTCTGCGTTCTCTTCGTCTGGCAGCGTGAAGCCGGCAACCGAAGACCGCAGTTCAGACGCCATCTCGGCCAGATTACCGATAGACTTCGCGGTAGCGTTGGTACCAGAAGACGTCTGCGAGGTAATTTCCTGGATGACGTTCATCGTGTTGGAAATGTGCGCTGCAGACGAGGACTGCTGACGGGCCGCGTTGGAGATGTTCTGGATCAGTTCCGCCAGAGACATGGATACGTTCTCGATTTCCTCGAGCGCGATACCCGCGTCCTGTGCCAGGCGGGCACCACGGACCACCTCGGCGGTGGTGTGTTCCATGGAAATAACGGCTTCGTTGGTGTCCGACTGGATCGTCTTGACCAGTGCCTCAATCTGTTTGGTGGCTGCGGAGGAGCGTTCCGCCAGGCGCTGAACTTCGTCGGCAACAACCGCGAAGCCCCGGCCTGCGTCACCGGCCATGGAGGCCTGGATCGCAGCGTTCAGAGACAGAATGTTGGTTTGGTCGGCGATGTCGTTGATCAACGATACGATGTCACCGATCTCTTGGGAAGATTCACCCAGTCGCTTGATCCGTTTGGAGGTTTCCTGGATCTGCTCACGGATATTATCCATGCCGCGGATGGTGTTCTGTACCACTTCCGCGCCTTTCTTGGCGATCGCAACCGACCGCTCCGCAACCGCTGAAGATTCGGCGGCGTTCGAGGATACCTGGTCGATGGACACCGCCATTTCGTTTACAGCAGCAGAGGCGCCGGCAATTTCCTGGGCCTGGTGCTCGGAAGCATCCGCCAGGTGCATGGCCGTGGCCTGGGTTTCCTGAGCCGCCGAAGCAACCCGTACTGCTGTACCCCGAATCGCCTGTACCAGTCCGCGCATCTGGTCGATCGCGTAGTTGATGGAGTCAGCGATGGCACCGGTGAAGTCCTCGGTTACCGTGGCCTCGGTGGTCAAGTCACCGTCGGCCAGGTCGGCCAGTTCGTCCAGCAGTCGCAGGATCGCGTTCTGGTTCTGCTCGTTCTGTTCTTGAGTGGCTGACAGGCGAGCCTGGGCATCCCGGTACAGAGCAAGACCGATGAAGACAACAATCGCAACCATGGCGGCCAGCAGGAAGAAGGCCAGGGTCGGGCTGATCAGGCGGGTTCGTGCCTGGGATGCAAAACCTTCGGCCAGTACTGAAAGTTCAGCAAGCAGAACCTCGGAATTCTGGAAGATGTCGCTCGCGGCGGTACGAACCTTGAAGAGGTCGGGAGAAGCTTCAAGAATCGCATCGACGTTCTGGGAGACAAACTCGAACAGCTCATCAACGGCTTCCAGGCCATAGATGGCATCGTCGTCGTCAACCCGGGAAATACCCATGGCGGGGTTGCCGTTGAGCTGGCCGTCCAGTACCCGGCCAAACAGGCTGGCGTCACGGCCGAATCGGTCAGCGGCGATAACCGCGTCTTCGTCACCGGACAGTACGTTGTTGACCGACCGCACGATACGCTCTGCCAGCAGCGACTGGCGCTGGGCCAGGGCGATCTGCTCGGCCGGAGCATCGTTGTCGAGCAGGATCTGTACGATGTCATCGTACTCTACCTGCAACTGCGGAATGGTTTCGTTCAGGGTGCGGGCAACCTCGTGCAAGCCCAGAACGGCATCACGGGTAGACAGGATGCTGTCCGCGTTGTCCCGTACGGTGTTCCAGTTTTGCTGAACGCCACTTTGCTGGGCCATGTTACTGGCCGGCAGACCGGTGGCAGGGTTACCTTCTGACACGAATGACCAGAGCTGCTGGAAGTCATCCCGGGAGCGACGAAGCTGGTCGAAGGCTTCGGCGGTACCGCCGGCTGCCTCGGTAGCGTTCTTCGCGATCTCCTGGGAGAGCACCCGCATTTCGGCGGTGTTGGCGATGTATTCCTGATCGTTCTGGCTGTCACTGTTGATAATGAACAGGACCACAACGAGCAGGACGGTGAGTGCAATCAGCGCAGCGATCAGGCCAGCAACCAGTCTGTTGCCTCCCTGTCCCAAGCTGAGTCTTCCGGCTCTGTTTTTCATTTTCTGGCTCCCGGCCTTTTTTCTTTCTGGAAATGGCAAGTTTTATAACGGGTTTCCGGCGGTCAGGGTGATGTTCCTGCCAGTACGCTCACCCTTACCACTGTGCGACATCGAGAAAGCGTTCGTCTTCCACCAGGTCGGCGGCGGAGAACACTTTCCAGATTTCCTCGTTGCGCTCATAACCACCGGTTACAAACGGACGAATGCTTTCGGCCACCCCTTCCGGAGCAGCCTTGAAACTGTCTTTCGCGAAATATTGCATGCCCAGTACGGTGTCGACCACCAGACCACTGAACACATCGCCTTCCTCAATGACCAGCACCCGGCGCTCGCGCATGCTGCGCGATGAGCGGGGTACGTCAAAGAAGCCGGCGAGGTCAACCAGAGGCAGCAGGCGCCCACGAACGTTGGCGGCACCCATCAGAAACGGGCGAACCCCCGGTATGTGCGTAAACCGGGGGACGTGCAGGATTTCGGTGACTTCGCCCATGGGGGCGACGTAACGCTCACCCGCAAGTACGAAGCCGATTCCGTTCCACAGCTCAACGGCTTCCTGTTGTTCCGGAAGGCCCGCGGCCAAAGACCGGCTGCGCTGGGCGATATCCGTCAGAACGGCAAAGGGGGCGGCCTGGGCGGACATGCTTACTCCACGTTTAGGGATCAGGCAATCAGGCTATTGATTGTTTTGATCAGGTCGTCTTCGTTAACCGGCTTGACCAGGTAACCCTTGGCACCCTGGCGGGTTCCCCATACGCGGTCAGTCTCTTGATCCTTGGTGGTGACAATCACGACAGGGATGGAGGCTGTTTCCGGGGCACGGGTCAGTTGGCGGGTGGCCTGAAAGCCGTTCAGGCCAGGCATGACCACGTCCATCAGGACCAGATCCGGTGTTTCGGCACGGGCCTTGGCGACGCCGTCTGCACCATTGTCTGCAGTCAGCACTTCGTGTTTGTGCTTTTCCAGAATGGTGGAAATCTTCTTAACTTCTGTTGGCGAGTCGTCAACAATCAAAATGCGGGCCATGTTTTCCTCGATAATTACTGGTGTCAGCAGGCTTACTGTTGCGCCTGTGGGACGTACTGTCGAATAGTGTTAAGCAGTTCGTCCTTGCTGAACGGTTTGGTCAGGTACTGGTCCGAGCCTACGATCCGGCCTTTTGCCTTGTCGAAAAGTCCGTCCTTGCTCGAAAGCATGATAACCGGCGTCTTTTTGAAAGAGGAATTGTTCTTGATCAGTGCGCAGGTTTGGTAGCCATCCAGCCGGGGCATCATGATATCAACAAAAATGATGTCTGGCTGGGAATCGGCAATCTTGGCCAGAGCGTCAAAGCCATCAGTGGCGGTGATGACCTCACAGCCGACTTTCTTAAGAAGGGTTTCTGCGGTGCGACGAATGGTCTTGCTGTCGTCAATCACCATGATCTTCAAGTTCTCGAAGTTGTCATCCATTGTCCAACTGCCTTGCGCTCTAGCGACTGTCGTTATTTTCAAACGGGGGTTTTAACACAAACCTTAAGGTTGTTCTATAAACCCCGCTCATTTATAGAGTAATGCTGGCCGGATAAAAAGTATTAGTTTGTGACCAAATGTACTTCTGCCCCTGTCGTCACGTATTTAACCGTAGTTTTCACCGGGTGCAATCACGACTCGGGTACAATACCATCTTCAGCATAGCACTTAATGGCTGGTTCGCTCTGCTGACCGGTTCGTGTTTTCACATTGAAATTTCAGGAGACCCTGATGACAGTCCGGCTCGGGATCGTGATGGATCCCATTGAAGACATCAGCTTCAAGAAAGACAGTTCGCTGGCCATGCTGCTGGCGGCGCAGAAACGCGGTTGGCAGATCGAGTACATGGAACAGCAGGACCTGTACCTGGACGGCGGCCGGGCGATGGCTCACACCCGGAATCTGACCGTGCACATGGATCCGGACAACTGGTTCAGTTTTGGCGCCGGTCAGGAACGTGCGCTGGGCGACCTTGATGTCATCCTGATGCGGAAAGATCCACCAGTGGATCGTGAGTTTCTGATGGCCACCTATATCTTGGAGTCGGCGGAGCAGCAAGGTGCGCTGGTGGTCAACCCCGCCGCCACGCTCAGAGACTGCAACGAAAAGCTGTTCGCCACCCAGTTCGAAGATTTGACGCCACCACTGATTGTGACCCGTTCATCGAAGCGCTTCCGGGATTTCTACGCGCAGCACGGGGACATCATCATGAAGCCGGTGGATGGCATGGGCGGTCGCTCGATCTTCCGGGTCAAGGAAAACGACGCCAACCTGGGCGTCATTATTGAAACCCTGACCAACTATGGTGCCCATCAGGCCATGGCCCAGAAGTTTATTCCTGAAATTACCGACGGTGACAAGCGCATTCTGCTGATTGAAGGTGAGCCGGTGCCTTACGCGCTTGCGCGAATTCCGTCACAAGGGGAAAATCGCGGCAACCTGGCTGCCGGGGGTCGCGGAGAGGGGCGTGAGCTGACCGAGCGTGATCGGGAAATTTGCGCCCGGGTAGCTCCGGTGATCAAACAGAAAGGACTGATGTTTGTCGGGCTTGATGTGATCGGTGACTACCTCACAGAAATCAACGTCACCAGTCCAACCTGCATCCGTGAACTGGATGCCGCGTTCGGGATCGATATTGCCGGCATGCTGATGGATGCCGTTGGACGGCGTCTGGGACGGGGCTGAATATTGCTCTGTGCAGGCCTAGTACGGATTAACTTTCGGGAAAGGTAATGGCAGTTCAGGTAAGCGATTTTGACCGGTTGTCCTTCACCCTGTTCATGGCGTTCGCCGTGCACGCAATTGTGGTGCTGGGAATCACCTTTGCTCCGGAATTACCCCGGTCCTCGGCCCAGACCATGGAAATCACGCTGTCCCAGTTTGCCGATGAACAGGCACCGGACGAGGCGGATTTTCTGGCCCAGACCAGTCAGCAGGGCAGCGGCTCTGAAGACGAGCCGATGGAAATGACCACGCCGCAGCCGGCTGAAATCAGCCAGCCCGAGCTGGCGCAGGTGCAGCCGGAGCCGCAGACCACAACCCGGCCCCAGCCCAGAGAGGAGCGTGCGGTGGTGCAGACTGAAAGCCCGGCCCGGCGCCAGGTTGAACAGTCGGAGCCCACCACTGAGCCGGACCCGGAGCCGCTGCCCCGTGCCGAACGCAAAAGCCTGATGGAGCGCAGCCTGGAAATCGCCAGCCTGGAAGCCCGGTTTGACGCCCAACAGCAGGCTTATGCCCGCAAACCCCGTGTGATGCGGGTAACGGCAGCTTCAACGCTGAGATCCAGTAACGCCTGGTATGTGCAGAACTGGGTCAGCAAGGTCACCCGGGTGGGTAACATCAACTACCCGACCGAGGCCCGTCAGGCCGGTCTTCATGGCAACCTTCGGATGCTGGTATCTCTGAGAAAAGATGGCACAATCAAGGAAGTGGCTATTCTTCAGTCCTCTGGCAGCACGGTGCTGGATGATGCAGCGATCCGCATTGTGCGCATGGCTGCACCTTTTTCGCCCTTCCCGGACGAGATGCAGCAGGAGGTCGACGAACTGGAGATTATCCGTACCTGGTCGTTCCAGCAGCGGGGGCTTACATCCGGATGACGACGGAAAACCAGAGTTCAGACAACCTCCGGCATCACTTTCTGGTGGCGTCGCCCTGGCTCGAGGACCCACGTTTTCACGGTGGTGTGATCTACCTGTGTGAGCATTCGGCAGACGGCACCTTGGGGCTGATGATCAATCAGCCGCTGGACATTCACCTGGGCGAAATTCTCGAACAACTGGATATGCAGGGCGGCGAGCTCGATCTGCCAGTGTATACCGGTGGCCCGGTCCAGCCCGAACGGGGATTTGTGTTGCACTCGCCGGGGCGACAATGGCAGAGCACCGCCCGGGTTGCTGACGATGTCGCACTGAGCACCTCACGGGACATCCTCGAGAGTATTGGTAGAGATGACGGGCCCGGAGAGTTTCTGGTGGCATTGGGGTATTCGGGCTGGGGTGAGGGTCAGCTGGAACAGGAGCTGGGAAGTAATGCCTGGCTGACCTGCCCGGCCAGTACCGAGATTCTGTTCCGGACCCCGGTCGAAAAACGATACGAAGCGGTGTTGCGACTGATCGGCATCGACCTGAATCAGCTGAGCGATTCGGTGGGTCATGCCTGAGCCCGGCCGTCGTCGAGTGCTGGCGTTCGACTATGGTACCCGGCGTATTGGGGTGGCCACCGGCCAGGAAATGCTGGGCACAGGGCAGCCACTGGCGATGATCCCGGCCCGGGACGGCATTCCTGAGTGGAGCACGATTGAGGCGCTTCTGGCGGAGTGGCGTCCGGATATCGTGCTGGTCGGGTTGCCGCTGAACATGGACGATTCTGAAAACGACATGTGTGCCCGGGCTCGTAAATTCGGCAAGCGTTTGCATGGTCGTTATCATGTGCCGGTGGCGATGGTCGACGAAAGACTGACCAGCTTTGAAGCGAAAGGTGATGTGATGGCCGCCGGTGGTAGCCGGGATTTTGGCCGTCATGGCGTGGACGATCGCGCGGCGGTATTGATACTGGAAACCTGGTGCCGGGAACAAACCGGCTGACCTGACGGATGAGGTTCTGATGACCGCATTGTTTGATATCAACCAGTTGCTTGATGAACTGGAAAAGGGGTTGCGTCGCATCCTGGCCGAACGCGGCATTGAGGACCCGGTACTGATCGGTATCCGCACCGGTGGTGTCTGGCTGGCCGATGTGATCGGCAAGCGCCTGGGTGTTGCAGAGCCTTTCGGTGAACTGGATATTTCGTTTTACCGGGACGACTTCAGCCGCATTGGCCTGAACCCGAAGGTTATGCCTTCCAGCCTGCCGTTCGATACCGAAGGCCGGGACATCATTCTGATCGACGATGTCATTATGAGCGGGCGCACCATTCGGGCCGCGATGAACGAAATCTTCGATTATGGCCGTCCTGCCAGTATTGTGCTGGCCACCCTGATTGATCTCGGGGCACGGGAGCTGCCCATTCAGCCCGACGTGGTTGGCAGCTCACTGGCGCTGGAGGCTCATCAGCGAATCAAACTGCGTGGCCCCGAACCGCTGAGCATTGAACTTCAGGAATCCGGGCAGTAAACCCTTCCCATTGACGACAGGCAAACCATGACCGCGACCGATCCTTCCCCGAACCATTTGCAACTGACCCGGGATGGTCAGTTGCGGCATTTTCTTACGCTGGATGGCCTTGGCCGTGAGCTCCTGACCGACATTCTGGATACCGCGGACTCCTTTATCGAAGTGGGTGAGCGCAGCATCAAAAAAGTCCCCCTGTTGCGGGGCCGGACCGTGGTCAACCTGTTTTTCGAGTCCAGTACCCGAACCCGCAGCACGTTTGAGCTTGCCGCTAAGCGCCTGTCTGCAGATGTATTGAATCTCGACATCAACACTTCGGCCACGTCCAAAGGCGAATCCCTGTCAGATACTTTGCTCAACCTGGAAGCCATGGCCAGCGATATGTTCGTGGTTCGGCACTCCCAGAGCGGGGCGCCGCACTTTATTGCCGAAAGTGTCACCCCGGGTGTGGCCATTATCAACGCCGGGGATGGACGGCATGCCCATCCCACCCAGGCCATGCTCGATATGTTGACGATTCGCCAGCACAAGAGCCGTTTTGACGGACTGAAAGTCGCCATTGTTGGCGATGTACTTCATTCCAGGGTGGCCCGCTCCCAGATTCGTGCGTTGAATGAACTCGGCGCTGAAGAGGTGCGGGTGATTGCGCCCGGTACGCTGTTGCCGAGGGATGTCGAAAATCTTGGCTGTACCGTCGAATACGACATGAGCAAAGGCATGAAAGATCTCGATGTGGTGATCATGCTGCGCTTGCAGAAAGAACGTATGGAAGGTGCGCTCCTGCCCAGTGAACGTGAGTTCTATCGGTTGTACGGATTGAGCCAGGACAAGCTGGCGTTGGCTCGGCCAGATTGCATTGTCATGCACCCGGGGCCTATCAACCGAGGCGTAGAAATTGAATCGGCAGTAGCCGACGGCCCCCAGTCGGTGATTCTGAATCAGGTCACCAATGGCATCGCCATCCGGATGGCAGTCATGTCTATGGCCATGGGCGGACAAATGGCGGAGCGCCAGCAGAAACAGATTGAAAATGAGGGAATCCGGGCATGAATGCCAGCCAACAACACCATAGCGCCAGCCTGAAAATCACCGGGGGCACCTTGTTTGATGGCAGTTCAGCGCCATTCCCCAACCCCGGGCTACTGATCCGCGAGGGTAAAGTGGCGGTGTTGGGAGCCGCTGCGTTGTCGGCGAATGCCGATGACGTGTTCGATGCCAGCGGTTGTGTGGTGTCGGCCGGCTTTATCGATCTGTGCTGTAACCTTAGAGAGCCGGGCAATGGTCAGAAAGGCAACATCGCGACCGAAACCCGGGCTGCGGCCCATGGTGGATTTACCACCGTCTGTGCCAGTCCTGAAACCTCGCCGGTGAATGACTCCGGAGCGGTTACTCATCTTATTCGCGAGGGCGCAGCGTCACGCGGTGTGGTCAAGGTGCTGCCAATCGGTGCCATCACCCGCGGCCTTGAGGGCGATATGCTGAGTGACATGGCGGGCTTGAAGAGTGCCGGCTGCGTCGCGGTTGGTAATGGCTCTCGGGGTATTCGCAACGCTCGGATTCTGCGTCGTTGCATGGCTTACGCCCAGACCTTTGGGTTAACCGTGATGTTCAGTCCTGAAAACCAGTCACTGGCCGCCGATGGCTACGCCCACGACGGCCAGGTAGCGACGCGCCTGGGGTTGCTGGGTATTCCGGAAGTGGCCGAGACCGCCGCGGTCATGGAAATGCTGCTGCTGGCCGAGGAAACCGGCGTTCGTCTGCACCTGAGCCAGATTTCCTGCGCTCGCAGCGTTGAGATGCTGGCGGATGCACGTAACCGGGGCATCCAGGTAACTGCCGATGTGGCGATGCATCAGCTGGCGTTCACTGAGGCTGCGCTGGCGGGCTTTGACAGCCGCTTTCATGTGCGCCCACCGTTGCGCTCGGAGGCCGACCGCCAAGCCTTGCTGGCGGGTGTCCGATCCGGCGTAATTGACGCAATCGTCAGCCAGCATCAGCCCCACGACAGCGCCGCCAAACAGGCACCACTGCCGGCGACAGAGCCGGGTCTGTCGAGCATTGAGAGTGTGCTGTCGCTGGGCCTGAAACTGGTCGCCGCACAAGAACTCAGCTTGCCCCGGCTGCTGGCAGCACTGACCGGCGGCCCCGCCAAAGTGCTCGGCTGCACAACCGTGTTGTCTGAGGGCGCTCCGGCCGATCTTTGTATCTTCGATCCCGATGGTCACTGGGCACCCTCGGCCAGAACACTGATGTCGGTCGGCCATCACGCGCCACTGATGAATGTTGAACTGCCGGGTCGGGTAAAGCTGACACTGGTCAATGGTCAGGTCGCCTGGTCTGACACGGAATAATCCACCTGCCTGAAAATGCGGCAGAGGTTGGCTAACCTCTGTCGACACCATCACAGATTGCCCCGATATTGCTGAAAAAGCCTTGATGAGAGGCACCTGAGCCAACGTATCCTATGGCACGACCGCTTATGGTCAGTTAAAGGACGACGGACAAAGCCGGTGGCCCGTTATGCCGGTATCCGACAATAATAAATCAGGAGTCATCCCGTGAAATCACTCAGCTTTCCCCGCCGGTTTGCCGTCGCGGCCGCACTGTGCGCCAGCATGGTTGCCCCGTCACTGGTGCAAGCCGAAACCGATATTCTTGATCGCAGTTTCTGTGTGTTCGACCCGGTCGGTGCTAACGGCCCCCTGTTTGCCATCACCCGTGAGTTCCAGCCGGTCGCCATGCAGAGAGGCATCAGGCTTAACCTGCGTGCCTACACCGATGAGAAGGTGGCCGCCGAAGATTTCAAGGCCGGACAATGCGATGCGGTGTTGTTGACCGGTACCCGAGCCCGCGAATTCAACAAGTTCACGGGCAGTCTGGAAGCCATGGGTGCGGTCCCCGGTGAGCAAGAAATGCGGCTGCTGTACAACACCCTGAGCCAGCCTCAGGCCAGGCAGTTTCTGATTGAGGGTCCATATGAAGTGGCCGGTGTCTTCCCGGCGGGTGCCATCTACCTGCATACCCGCGATCGCAGCATTGATTCTGTTGAAAAGCTCCAGGGTAAGCGTATTGCCACGCTGGATTACGACAACGCGTCGGTTCGCCTGGTTCGGCACGTGGGTGCTTCGGTGGTTGGCTCCAATTCCGCAAATTTCGCCGGCAAGTTCAACAATGGCAGCGTTGATCTCGCCTACGCACCTGCTGTGGCGTATCAGCCGCTCGAGCTCTACAAGGGCGTGAGTAACAATGGTGGCGTGTTCAAGTATGCGCTGGCCTACATGAATTTCCAGGTGATTATCCACCGTGACCGTTTTCCCGATGATGCCGGCCAGATGGTCCGTGACGAATCCATCAAGCGCATTGATCAGGCTTACGACATCATTGCTGAGGCTGAACAGGGCATTCCAGAGCATGTGTGGATGAATCCGCCCCAGGAAGACGTGGCGGAGTATGACCGGATGCTGCGCCAGGTCAGGTTGTCGTTATTGGAAGATGGCGTGTTCGATGAGCGTGCAATCAAGCTGATGCGGGCGATTCGCTGTCGGGTCGATGGGGCCCGTTCGGAATGTGCATCCTGAACCAGGCTCCGGGTGGCAGGCGAAGCAGCCCGCCGCCCGGTGGCTGAACTGATCAGCGAATGGCGTCTTTGAGTGTCTTGCCGGCTTTGAAACCAACGGTTTTGCTGGCAGGAATCTGAATGGTGGCGCCAGTCTGCGGGTTACGACCGGAGCGGGCTTCCCGGGCTCGAACACTGAAGGTACCAAAACCAATAAGCGTGGTGTCTTCACCCCGGGCAGCGGCTGCGGATATCTGGTCGGTAATGGCGCTGATCACTTCACTGGCTTTGTCTCGGGTCAGGCCGGTTTTGTCGGCGATGGCCGCAGCAAGCTCTGGTTTACGCATTGAATACTCCTGTTTGTTTTCGTTCTGATTGTTGTCATTGACCGCAAGCGCTGGCTCACGGTTGATGCAATCTATAGTGGCTTTGGCCCGAATGTGCAAACTCTGATCGGTAACGATATGTGCGCAGTGGCGTCATTTGCGGGGTTTGTCTCATTAACCGGGGCCAGACTTGGCGATAATGCGGCGCTGGTTACAGGATGTAACAAATGGCGATTCGCCAATCAAAGAGCCTGAGCATTTTTGAATAACACAAAAATAAAAGGTTGTTGACGTTATGAATGACTTCCGGAAAACCTCATCCCGGCTTCGTGGTCTGTTAGTTGCCGCTGGCGCCGGCGTTTTGTTAAGCGGCTGTGGTGCCGTTAATCACATGATCTACAAAACCACCGGTGATGTGATGCAAGGGTTTTCCCGGAATCACACCGTACCCTACCTGATGGAATCTGACGATCTCGCGATGGGTTGTTCCATGAGCGAGGCTACGGCACCCCTGCTGATGTCCTTTGGCCGGGTGACCAGTGAGCCGGATCAGCTTGCTGTGATGCTGTACCTCTCCTCGGGAAGTTGTGCCGAAGAGCAGGCGCGGGAACACGGTCTGACCGCGTCACGGGCCATGCATTCCATGAATGCCGGTGAGGCCCAGGATGCACTGATCCGGCAGAAGCGTGCGCATGCCCTGGCGGCGCAGCGTTACCTCAAGGGTTGGCAGCACCATAACGCGCACTACGGCGATCCGGATGCCAGCGAGTGCCCCAAATTCAAAGACGAGATGGACGAGTTCATCTATCTGGCCGGACTGTTATCCGGTATGCAGGCCCTGAACGCGCAGATTCAGTCGTCCTCATCCATTGGTGTTCCTTTTAATACCGGATCTGTAGTGGGTCGGGCTACCCAGTGCCTGGACAACAAGAAATGGTGGGGCGCGCCGATGGGCCTGCGGGCGACCGTGTGGGCAATGATTCCCGGCACTATGCCGGAGGGCGAGGACGCCTTTGAGCGCCTGGCTATTGCCGGCGATCAGGAGCCGCCGCCGGTGTTCGGCTTGGCCACGTTTTTCACGCCCTCGCGGCGGTCAACAAAAATGATGACGCACTGGTGAAGTCGATTATCCGTGACCATGCCGATTCACTGGACAATGACGAGCCGAGTGAAGACTGGCGTTTTGTTGATGCTATGGCCAGCAACATGCTGGTGGGCATTTCTGATCGTTTGTGGGTTGAGAACACCGGTTCCCGAACCCCGATGGGTCAGTTTGGTAGCTTCTGGGACGACGAACGCGCGCCGGTAGAAACCATGGATCTGGACGATCTGCTGTAACTCACGGAATCTCAGAGTAGGTTGTTATGACAAAGGGTGGCTTTCAACGTACCGGGCTGGAATGGCTTTCTTCCTTGCCGGCCTGTCTTTTGTTACTGGCGGTGGTGTTGTTTTCCACCAGCAGTGACATTCATAACCAGATGCTGCGCGGCGGTGAACAGCTGTGGAGTGGCTATTACAAGCTGCGCATGGATATGGCTCAGCCGGAGTGCAATCCGAACCGGGATATTGATGCGGCGGTTGCAGAGGAGCTTGCCAAGGCACCACCTGCGGATGATCCCATGGCGGCGCTGCTGGGCGCTCATGACAAAGATCCCGAGGACGTCCGGCGCGCCATCGAACGCTCGGTGCGGGAGTGCCAGTCGGACCACGCCAACTTTGCCCTGTCGCAGGACCAGCTGACGCCGGGGTAAAAGCCTATCGCGCAGTGGAGTTGTTTGTCGCCGACATGATTGCCTTTGGGCTTTCCGCACAGCGCTACATTCTGGTCATACTGGTGATGTTGTGCGCTGTTACCGCAACGTTGACCCGCCACCACATCGCCATGCGGGCGATGGAAACCCGACTTGATTACACCGTTTCTTACACCCTACAAACCATAGCCAACGCAATGCTGCTGGGGTCGAGTGCTGTTTTCCGGCAATCGAGCCTGGGCAGCAGCACCGCGATTTCGGCCGAAGAGTTGTTGCTTCATAACTTCTGGATTGTCGGTTTCGCCTGCCTCACGCTCGCCAGTCTTTACCGGCTGTTCCGTGTGCCGGGCAATCTCGCTCCCGGCGGGCGTTTGGGGCAAGCCTTTCTGGCGGTGCCTTTGTACACCGTCATGTGCCTGATATCCGGGACCTATTTTGGATTGATCGGTCACTCCTCAGGCATCGGTATCTATCTTGGCAAGATGATGGAGCTGTCCGATATGTTCCTCAATGTCGGGCTCTATGTCTGGGTTGGCATGATGCTCAAGCAAACGCGCCTGGCAACGCTGGTGTTCAATGTGTTCAGGCCCTGGCGGATGCCGCCCGAGATGCTGGCGGTGGTGGCGGTGTTGGTGGCTGCGGTGCCAACGGCTTACACCGGTGCCTCAGGGATTTTTGTGATTGCCGCGGGTGCGGTTATCTACAGCGAACTGCGTGCTGCGGGTGCCCGCCGTCACCTGGCGTTGGCGGCAACCGCCATGTCAGGTTCCCTGGGGGTGGTGTTGCGACCCTGCCTGCTGGTGGTGGTGATTGCTTACCTGAACCGTGAAGTCACCACCGACGAGCTGTTCGGTTGGGGCATCTGGGTATTCATCCTGACGGCGACGATGTTTGGTCTGGTTGCCATGACGGTCAATCGCCAGGGTAAGTTTGATCTGGCGCCGACGGCGCAGGCTTTACCGGCATCACTTAAGGCACTGCGGCCGCTGTTGCCTTATGCCCTGGTGATGGTGGGTGTGGTGCTGCTCTATCGGTTTGCGCTGGACGTGACCATGGATGAGTTCTCCGCGCCGCGACTGCTGCCGGTGATTATGCTGTCTATCCTGGTGTACGAGCATTTCAGTCTGAAAAGACGCAAGGCCCGGACCTCCGGCGAGGTGCCCCATCAGGGCCTTGAGGGCAGCGTGCGCAATGCGACCAACGACACCACCGCCGAAATCGGCGCACTGTTGTTGTTGCTGGGTCTGTCCGTCAGTATCGGTGGGGTGATTGAGCGCTCTCACATCATGGAAGCCTTTCCCCAGGCATTCGACAGTGCCTGGTCAGCAATGCTGTTGATGGTGGTGATTCTGGTGATTCTCGGCATGATTATGGACGCCTTCGGTGCCGTCATACTGGTGACTGCAACAGTGGCGACCATCGCCTATGCCAGTGGCATTCACCCGATCCATTTCTGGATGGTGACCCTGGTGGCGTTCGAACTGGGTTACCTGAGCCCGCCGGTGGCGCTGAATCATCTGCTGACCCGGCAAGTGGTGGGTGAGGCAGAGGTATTGGCTGCGCAACAGGAGGGCGGTACCTTTTACCAGCGTTATGAGCGGATTATCATGCCGTTGATTGCCATGGGCATTTCGTTGCTGCTGGTGGCCTTTGTACCGCTATTGTTCTACGCCACCTGATACGGGCTGATGGTGGTCACAAAAAAAGCGCCGTGCTTTCGCAGGGCGCTTTTTTTGTGCCGGGGAAACTCAGAGGAGTTTCGGGCCGGCGTCGACGATGGCATCCGCTACATCGAACTTCTTGAAGTTCTCTACGAACTGAGTGATCAGTTCGGCGGCCTTACCGTCGTAGTACTCCGGGCTGGTCCAGGTATTGCGAGGATTCAGCAACTCGTTGTCGACGCCTGGAATGTGCTTGGGCACGTTCAGATTCAGCGCGTCGAGGTGCTCGGTGTCCACATCGTCCAGATCGCCGTTCTGAATGGCGGCAATGATGGCGCGGGTGGTCGGGATACTGAAACGCTGACCTTCACCGTAAGGACCGCCGGTCCAGCCAGTGTTGACCAGGAATACCTTGCTGCCGAACTCATCAATGCGCTTCATCAGCAGCTCGGCGTACACGCCAGCCGGACGCGGGAAGAAAGGCGCACCGAAACAGGTGGAGAAGGTCGACTTCAGTTTGGACGAAGAGCCCATCTCGGTAGAACCGACCAGTGCCGTGTAACCACTCAGGAAGTGATAGGCGGCCGCTTCACGGCTCAGGATCGAGACCGGAGGCAGAACACCCGTCATGTCACAAGTCAGGAAGATGATGTGAGAAGGCTCACCGGCGCGGTTTTCCAGAACTCGTTTTTCAACGTGCTCCAGCGGGTAGGCGCAACGTGAGTTCTCCGTCAGCGACACGTCGGTGTAATCCGGCTCGCGGCTTTCCGGGTCGATCATGACGTTTTCAACGATGGCGCCAAAACGGATGGCGTCCCAGATGATCGGCTCGTTCTTCTTGCTCAGGTCGATGCACTTGGCGTAGCAGCCGCCTTCAATGTTGAACACGGTGCCAGGGCCCCAGCCATGCTCGTCGTCACCGATCAGGAAGCGGTGCGGATCAGCAGACAGGGTGGTTTTACCGGTGCCAGACAGGCCGAAGAACAGGCAGGTTTCACCGTTCTCGCTGACGTTGGCGGAGCAGTGCATTGGCAGCACGTCTTTCTCGGGCAGCAGGAAGTTCTGCACAGAGAACATGGCTTTTTTCATCTCGCCGGCATAGTGCATGCCAGCCAGCAACACCTTGCGCTTGGCAAAGTTGATGATCACGCAGCCGTTTGAATTAGTGCCATCACGCTCGGGTACGCATTCAAAGTTGGCAGCATTGAGGATCTGCCACTCTTGCTTGTCGGCCGGATTAAAGGCGTCGGGGCGAATAAACAGATTGCGACCGAACAGGTTCTGCCAGGCGGTTTCGGTGGTCATCTTGACCGGCAGATAATGCTCGGGATCAGAGCCGACGTGAACCTGGGAGACAAAACTGTCTTTTTCAGCAATGTAAGCTTCAACTCGATCCCAGAGTGCGTCGAACTTGTCGGCGTCAAACGGGCGGTTGATCGGGCCCCACTGGATATCGTCTGCGGTGCTGGGTTCTTCGACGATAAAGCGGTCCATAGGAGACCGGCCGGTGCGTTCGCCGGTGGTGACCACCAGAGAGCCGTTGGCCGCAAGTTGCCCTTCGTTCCTTGCCAGTGCCACTTCAACCAGTCTTGCTGTACTCAGATCATTATAAGTGTTGCTCACTTCGACCTCGCCCTCGGGATGTCTTAGTGACTGCTCAGGCCGCCCCAAGGATAATTGGCGGAAATCTGAACAATCGGATCAATTCAGGCGCGCTATTATGCCAGACGCGCCGGGAAAAAACGACTGCCCTGGAAGCCGCGCCAGCTCAGGCTTCCAGGCAAATTAAAAGAGCTGTCAGTGTAGCGTATGACCGGTGAAAAGGTGATCAATGTCATTTCTATCGAACCGATAGTTTGCGTGGCAGAACTGGCAGTCCATATTGATGCTGCCCTGCTCGTCGAGAATACTGTAGCACTCATCCCGACCGATAGCTTCCAGCGCGGCCAGCGTGCGCTCTTCAGAGCAGCTGCAGCGGAAGGCGACTGGCTCGGCGTCGAACAGGCGCACGGTTTCTTCGTTAAACAGCCGGTGCAACAGGGTTTCGCTGTCCAGGGTCAGCAGCTCGTCGGCCTCGACCGTGCGCGCCAGATGGTTGACCCGGTTCCACAGGTCGTCATCTTCCTCGGTCTGGCCGGGCATGCGCTGTAACATCAGGCCGGCGGCGGTATCTTCGTTGGCAAACAGAAACAGGCTGGTGGCGATCTGTTCTGAACGCTCGAAATACTCTTCCAGACAACCGCTCAGGGTGTCCGCTTCCCGGGGTACCACGCCCTGGTAACGCTGGCCCTGATCCGGGGTAATAGTGATCGCCATGCGGCCTTTGCCAAGCAGGTCGTCCAGGGTTTCACCGGAGACCGCTTCGTTATCGTAACGGGCCAGGCCGCGAATGTGACGATCATGGCTGCATTCTGCCATCAGGGTGCTCAGGGCGCCTTCACCCGCGGCCTGCAGTGACAGGGTGCCTTTGAACTTGAGGCTGCTGCTCATCAGTACGCTGGCCACCAGAGATTCGCCAAGCAGGCGACGGACCGATTCCGGGTAGGGTGCTTGAGTGGCGATGTCGCGAAAGCTGTCACCCAGCTGAACCCAGGCACCCCGGACCTGACTGTGCTCAAAAATAAATCGTTGAAACTGATCTCGGGATGCCATGGTGTCTCCTGAAGCTGTCTGTGGTTGCAATGAGGATCGCCCGGGTGTGATGACGTTCGGGCGTACAGTGTATTGTCTGATTCGGCTTCAGATTCCGTTCTGATCGCGGAACCGCTGAATATTACGGCGGTCTTTTTTGCTGGGTCGTCTTGCTGGCGGCAGTTGGGCGGTTTGCATGGTTTTGCGCTGCCAGGCAAGGTCTTCCCGTTTTTTCACGCTGTCTTCGGTTTCATGGTAGAGCTTTTGGGCCTCGGGAGCGCCCCGACGTCGATCGCTGACTTCGTCGACGATCACGATCTTTTCCTGCCAGCCCAGCCGTAAGGTCACTTTGGCGCCGGCCTCTACGATTTTGCCCGGTTTGGTGCGCTGACTGTTGTAATGAACCTTGCCGCCTTCAATGGCGTCTTTGGCCAGCCCCCGGGTTTTATAGAAGCGGGCGGCCCAGAGCCATTTGTCGAGCCGGATCTTGTGTTCGTCCGCGTTAGTCGCCGCCATATCTCCTCACCTGATGGGTATGTCTTGATCTGACACCACCCGATTATACTCGCCCCGTCATTGTGATGGCAGAGGTCGCCGCGACTGCAGCGATGGCAGTACTTCATCGAAGTGGTGAATCCCGGGGATTTCAGGGTGATGGGAGCTCGGTGCCTGTTGGCTGTCTGGTGCGAGAATCGCAAGACACTGGCCCATGCCGGCGCGGCGGGCGCTTTCCAGCACCGGGAAACTGTCGTCGACCATCAGGGTGTGGTCCTGGCGATAGGGGATTTTGCGGCCCAGGTCTCGCCAGAAGTCATGATCCTCTTTCGGTTTGCCCAGTTGGTGGCTGGAAATAATGGCATCCACGTGTTTGTCCAGGCCGGTCCGGTTGAGCTTGAGCGCAAGGGGGTCCGGATGACAATTGGTAACGATGACCGAGCGCAAACCGGCCCGGCGCAGGCCGGCCAGAAAGTCTGGCACGTGAGGTCGGTATCCGATCCGGTCGCTCACTTCTGCTTTCAGCCGATTGATATCGACAGAGAGCCTTTCGCTCCAATAGTCGGTGCAGTACCAGTTCAGCGAACCCCGCTCGGCCATGATCATGGCGACAAGGGATTCCTTGGCTTGTTGCGGGTTCAGGTCGTACTGCTCGGCATACCGCTTCGGCAGGTGCTCAAGCCAGAAGTGTGAATCAAAATGCAGATCCAGCAGTGTTCCGTCCATGTCCAGGAACACCGTATCGAGGGTTGACCAGTTCACCATAAACAAAACAGCCCGAAGAATTTTCTTCAGGCTGCCTCAGATTCCGGCGTCTGGCAAGCCGGGATTGTACCGATCCGGTATGAAATCAGTTGCCGGATTGCTCGACCGGTTCAGGCTTGCGGCCAGTACGTGAGCAGCCCAAGCAGCGCACGAAGGTAGCCTTGGCCGGGCCAACAACCAGGACTTCACCGGCTTCACCGGCGTTGCCACCCAGTGCAGAAAAAGGCAGAGAAACCAGGTAAACCGCGCTGCCGACAATGGTCGTTGCCAGCAGGGCCGGGCGCAGAAGAATGGCATCTGCCGTCATGGCCAGTGCGGAGGGGCTTTCATCGACCGCTCTGGCGTGGCCAAGGGAAGAAAATGCCAGAAGGCAGGCGGCAACGGTCGCTACCAGAGTATGGGAAATATTACGGGTCATGATGATTCTCTCCTGAACGTATCGGCCCGGTTTGCCTGAGTTTTCAACTCCGGGGTCTCTGCAGGAACCGGTAAAATGTCGGTCCATTGTAACCTTCGAGCGTTAATTCTCTGTTAACTATGAATCATATTGCCCCAATTTCAAACGCTTTTTCGCTGAAAAGTGTCAGTTGCACACACGCCCTTCCGGTGACTAGCGCTGGCAACGGGTGCAGTAGACGGTAGACCGGTTGTTCATCCGGATTTCTTTCAGCAGTGCGGTGCATTGCGGGCAGGTATCGCCGCCGTGACCATAAACCAGCAAGGACTGGGCAAAGTACCCGGGTTTGCCGTCGCTGTTTACGAAGTCTCGCAAGGTGGTGCCACCCATGAGAATAGCTGCACTGAGGGTTTCGCGGATCGCTTCGGCCAGCCTGTGATAACGGTCCAGGCTGATGCGGCCGGCTTTGCGTCTTGGGTGAATGCCCGCTTTGAACAGCGCTTCGTTGGCGTAGATGTTGCCAACACCGACCACCACGTGGTTATCCATAATGAAGGATTTGATCGGGGTTTGCCGCCCCCGGGATTGGCGAAACAGCAGCGCGCCGCCAAACTCATCGGATAACGGCTCCGGTCCCAGAGCCCGAATCAGCGGGTGATTGGCGCTGTCGTCAGTCCACAGCCAGCAGCCAAACCGGCGCGGGTCGTTAAAGCGCAGAACGCGCCCATTGCCCAGCGTGAGCTCGACATGATCGTGGGTCATGACCGGGCTGTTATCGGTGATCACTCGCAGACTGCCCGACATGCCGAGGTGGACGATGACAGTGCCGGCATCGAGGTTCAGGAACAGATATTTGGCCCTGCGTTCCACGGAGCGGATAACCTGGCCCTGTAAAAGCTCCGGCAGGTTTTCAGGCACTGGCCAGCGCAGTCGCCCGTTGCGAATCAGGACGTTGGTGATGGTCTGGCCTTCACAGTGAGGGGCAATGCCTTGTCGGGTGGTTTCAACTTCCGGTAATTCGGGCACGGGGCCTCCGCTGCCAGACGGGTTTCAGGGCTGCTAGTGTAAACAGTAACAAAAAAGCCGCCAATGACTGTTGTTGAGGCGTACATCTGTACGCTAAAGTTGAGGTGTACGTTCCCTTCGAGTGTTTGCGATCAACCCTGCAGTGTCGCCCGTCGAAGTTGATTGATTTTTGAGGATAAATTATGTGGTTTAACGGTCTCCTTGACCTGTCGGTGTGGCAGTTGATTGCCACTGCGCTGGTGTTCACCCATATCACCATCGTCAGTGTAACGCTGTATCTGCATCGCCATTCTGCTCACAACGCGTTGGATCTGCATCCAGTGCTCAAGCACTTTTTCCGTTTCTGGTTGTGGTTAACCACTGCCCAGAACACCAAAGAATGGACGGCGATCCACCGTAAGCACCACGCCAAGTGTGAGACCGAAGAAGATCCTCACAGCCCGGTGGTACTGGGCATTCGCAAGGTATTGTTCGAGGGTGCTGAGCTCTATGCCGAAGCAGCAACGCCGGAAACCCTTGAACGCTATGGTCAGCGCACGCCGGAAGACTGGATTGAGCGTAACCTATACAGCCGCTATCCAATGCTGGGCATTGCTTTGTTGGCGGTGACCAACCTGCTGTTGTTTGGTGTTCACGGTATCTGGATCTGGGCGGTTCAGATGATGTGGATTCCCGTCTGGGCGGCAGGCGTGGTGAACGGTATCGGCCACTGGATGGGTTATCGCAACTTTGAGTGCGCGGATAACGCCCGCAATATTTCGCCACTGGGCATCCTGATCGGTGGCGAAGAGTTGCACAACAATCACCACACCTACCCGAATTCTGCCAAGCTGTCCCGGCGTTGGTTCGAGGTTGATATCGGGTGGGGTTATATCCGGTTATTCCAGTTATTTGGCATGGCCAAGCCTAAAGGTTATCGTCCCATCGCCCATTATGTTCCGGGCAAGAAAGACGTCGATGTCGAAACCGTGCAAGCGATTACCAACAGCCGCTTTGACATCATGCGCCAGTACCGCAAGCGTGTGGTGGAGCCAGTGTTGCTTCAGCAGCGAACGCTGATGGACGACGAGATCCGGCCCCGTTACCGCAAGCTGAAGAAGTTGTTGTCGCGCGAAGTATCGCTGATCAAGCCCCGTGAAAAGGAACATCTGGATTCGGTGTTGGAGCGCAACGAAATGCTGCGCTTGATCTATCAGAAGAGTGAGGAGCTGCAATTGCTCTGGCGCCAGCGTGGCCTGAAGCCTCAGGATAAGCTGCAGGCATTGATGCAGTGGTGCAAAGAGGCGGAAGCCAGTGGCGTTCGTTATCTGGAAGAGTTCGCTGACCACCTGCGGGCTTACTCGTTGCGGCCCATGGCCTGACAGGCCCATCGGGTAGCCTGAGCTAAAAAGCCGGATGACGAAAGTCATCCGGCTTTTTGCGTTGTCGGGGTGATTTATTCCGTTTCCGGATCGAGCCGGTACAGACTGTAGGTAACCTGACCTGCAGTTTTCTGTCGGTGCAGTTGCCAGCTCTGCGGCACGACTGGCGTGACCAGTTCGCTTTCGTGCTCAACATACACCCAGCCACCGGGTCTTACCCAGTGACCGGCCTCCAGCAGCGGAAACAAGCGCTCCAGCCAGTTTTGGCGAAAGGGTGGGTCCATAAAAACGATATCGAAAGCGGTGTTCGGGCCTGCCCGCAGATAACCGGCGACGTCCTGGCAAATGACCGTGGCTTTGTCTGATTTCAGCAGCCGCAGGTTGTCCTGGAGAGACTGCGCCAGGGCCGGCGTGTGATCGACCAGGGTAGCCTGGGCCGCCCCACGCGACAGTGCTTCCAGACCCAGTGCGCCGGACCCTGCGAACAGATCCAGACAGCGGCTGCCAGCAGTATGAAAATTAAGCCAGTTAAACAGGGTTTCGCGAATGCGGGCCGGGCTGGGGCGAACGCCGCCGGCATCCGGAAAACGCAAAACGCGGCTGCGCCAGTCACCACCAATAATACGCAATTCACCACTGCTGCTCTGATGGCCGGTTTTGGCTGTCGCTCGCCCGGTTTTTTGCGGGGGCGGTCTGCGTGGCGCCATGGTTCTACTCCGGAATGCTCAACGTGTTAACGGTCGGGTGATTATGTTACCGGAAACCCGGTAGCGGAGGATAATCAGTCAGCCCCTCACTTAGCGCGACCAGTCTGCTAGAATATGCGCTTTCTGTTAGCCCGCCCTTTTTCAGACAGATGGTAAGACTATGACGGCAGAGTGGATTTCAATCGGCCTGTTGGCCCTTCTTGTTCTGGTTTTTGTGCTGGATATCGCCAGCAACCGCAACCGGATACCGCGGCCCAAGCCGGTGCCCCAGCGCAAACCGGACGTTGCGGAAGGTCCGGTACCGGTCAAGCCTGAGCAAGCACCGGCCAAGTCGGAAGCAGAAGTAGCGCCTGAGGTGTCGGAGGCACCTGTCACTGCCCCGGTTGTTGCCGAGCCTGAGCCAGTTCCGGAGCCGGCCGCTGAGCCTGAGCCGAGTCCGGAACCGCAAGTCAGCGTGTTTGAGCGCATCAAGCAGGGCCTGGGTAAAACCCGTGCGGGCTTGACCGGTGGTCTGGCCGATCTGTTCTCCGTAGGCAAGAAGATCGATGAGGATCTGCTGGAAGAAATCGAAACGACCTTGCTGATGGCTGATGTCGGGGTGACAGCCACCTCGGAAATTATCGAAGCACTGACCGACAAACTGGAACGCAACCATTTGAAGGATGGTGCGGCCCTGCGCAAGGCGCTGAAAGATGAGCTGCATGGCCTGCTCAAGCCGGTCACCAGGCCGCTGGATATCAGCACCGACAAAAAGCCCTATGTGATCCTGATGGTGGGGGTAAACGGAGTTGGAAAAACCACGACCATTGGCAAGCTGACCCGCAAGTTCCAGAGCGAAGGCAAGTCGGTCATGCTGGCCGCGGGCGATACGTTCCGGGCGGCGGCGGTCGAGCAGTTGCAGGTGTGGGGTGAGCGCAATAACGTTCCGGTGGTGGCCCAACATACCGGCGCAGACAGTGCGTCGGTGATATTTGACGCGATTCAGTCGGCTCAGGCTCGGGGCACCGACGTACTGATTGCCGATACTGCCGGCCGCTTGCAGAACAAAGACAACCTGATGAACGAGTTAACGAAGGTTGTCCGGGTGATGAAGAAGCTGGACGAATCAGCGCCCCATGAAGTGATGTTGGTGCTCGATGCCGGTACTGGCCAGAACGCTTTGAGCCAGGCTCAGGTGTTTCAGCAGGCAGTGGGTGTCAGCGGTATTACACTGACGAAACTGGACGGCACGGCAAAAGGCGGTATTGTGTTTGCCATCGCTCGTCAGCTGCAGCTGCCCATCCGGTTTATTGGTGTGGGTGAGCAGGCCGAAGACCTGCGCAGTTTTGACGCGGAAACCTTTGTTGACGCCCTGTTCGACGATTGAAGTACCGGCAACGGAGCCCTCTCCCCCGATGATCGAGTTTCGCCAGGTTACCAAGCGCTACGACAGCGACCACACCGCTCTGCGCCAGGTGAATTTTCACCTGGACCGGGGCGAACTGGCCTTTCTTACCGGGCACTCCGGGGCCGGCAAAAGTACCTTGCTGAAACTTATTATGGTCATGGAGCGGCCGACCGCCGGCGAAGTGGTGGTGGGTGGTCAACAGCTCAACAGCTTACCCAAACGCCAGATTCCCTACATTCGCCGGCATATTGGTGTGGTTTTCCAGAATCACCAGCTGCTGTTTGACCGTTCGGTGTATGACAACGTTGCCATGCCGCTGGAAGTGATGGGGGCGTCGCCCAACGACATCGGTCGGCGTGTGCGGGCTGCCCTGGATAAGGTCGGTTTGCTGAGCAAAGAGAAAATGAATCCGATGCAGCTGTCGGGTGGTGAGCAACAGCGTGTGGGTATTGCCCGGGCCGTGGTCAACAAGCCGCCGGTCCTGCTCGCGGATGAGCCGACGGGTAACCTTGATCCTGCGCTGTCGGCAGACATCATGAAGCTGTTTACCGAGTTCAGTCAGGTTGGCGTGACCGTTCTGATTGCGACGCACGATATCGCGCTGATTAATGAAATGGGGCGTCGTCAATTGACGCTCGATCACGGTCGTTTGGTGACCAGTAGCAGTGCTGCCGCAACGGGAGGTGTCCGTGGGTAGTGACTCCCGGCAAAAAACCGACCATCGCCGTGGTGCTGCCAATAGGGCCAAGTCGCCGTTGAATGCTCAGGCGCGCAGCTATCTGGATCATCATCGTAAGGTCGCCCGGGATTCAGCCCGGCGGTTGTGGCGAACACCGGTTGCCAGTCTGATGACCTGGGCAGTGATGGGGGTTGCTCTGGCATTGCCGCTGGCCCTTCTGCTGTTGCTCAACAGCCTGCAAGGCGTGAGTGCAGGTTGGGAGAGTAGCGCCCGGATTACTGCTTACCTGGCGATGGACGTGTCGCTGGAGCAGGCGCGTGCCGCCGCTGAAGAAGTGGATACCGATGGCCGGGTATTTTCGGTGCAGTTGGTGGAACGGGATCAGGCGCTTGCGGAGTTCCGCGCATCATCCGGCCTGAGCGATGCGCTCGATTTTCTGGATGAGAATCCGTTGCCCCATACCTTGCTCATTACGCCTCAGGACAGCGCCCGCTCTGCCGAGGGCGTGCGGGCATTGGTCGCCTTTGTTGAGGGTATGGACGGGATCGACCGGGTTCAGGTGGATCTGGGTTGGCTGCAGCGCCTGAATGCCATGACTGATATTCTGGCCAGAGCGGTCTGGGCGCTGGCCTTATTGCTGGGTGGCGCAGTCATTCTGGTGATCGGCAACACGGTGCGCCTGGCGATTGAGAACCGCCGGGATGAAATCCTTGTGGCCAAACTGGTGGGCGGCACCGATGCCTTTGTCCGACGACCTTTTCTGTATACTGGCGCCTGGTTTGGTCTTGGTGGCGGCGTCGTCGCCTGGTTGCTGATCCAGATGTCGTTGTGGTGGCTGAATGGTCCGATTGAGCGCCTGGCGGGCCTCTATCGCAGTGAGTTCGCTCTGCAGGGCCCAGGGTTTGACGGTGCGATGGCATTGATTATCATCGCAATGCTGTTAGGCTGGCTTGGCGCCTGGCTCGCGGTGAAGCGTCATCTGGATGACATAGAACCGGGAGATATTGCCGGAGGGTGATCCGGATATCGGGAAAACCGTATTGAAGATACCGCTTGTTCTGGCGTAGTTTGGATGCTCGGACAGGTGCTGAAAAAGCAAAAGCTAATTCTCAGACTGTTGATTTATAACGTTTTACTGAGAATTCAAGGAACTTAACAGGCTCTTGGCGGTCTAACTATTAGTTGTTATATTTAATGGCTGTCAGGTTCGGAGGTTGATGCATGGGTATGAGTTTACAGCTGGTTGACAGACTGGTTCCGGGTGCGAATCTTGAGTCTTACATTCAGGCCGCAAGTCGTATTCCAGTACTCTCAGTGGATGAAGAGCGTGAGCTGTCCGAACGGCTTTACTACGAGGGCGACGTTGAGGCGGCCCGTCACCTGGTGCTGTCTCACCTGCGCTTTGTGATTCATATTGCCCGCAGTTACTCCGGTTATGGCCTGGCTCAGGCGGATTTGATCCAGGAAGGCAACGTGGGCCTGATGAAGGCGGTCAAGCGTTTCAATCCGGAATACGGTGTGCGCCTGGTGTCGTTCGCAGTGCACTGGATCAAGGCGGAGATTCACGAATTTATTCTGCGCAACTGGCGCATTGTGAAAGTGGCGACCACCAAGGCTCAGCGTAAGCTGTTCTTCAATCTGCGCAGCCAGAAGAAGAAGCTGGCCTGGTTGAGCCACGATGAGCTCAATGCGGTGGCCAAGGATCTGGGTGTTGAGCCCAAGGTGGTCCGTGAGATGGAAGGCCGGTTGTCGTCGCACGATACGTCCTTCGATGGGCCGACCGATGATGATGAAGACAGTGCCTATCAGGCGCCGGCTTATTATCTGGAGGATCGTCGGGGTGATCCGGCGGTGCAGTTGGAGAATTCGGACTGGTCTGAGGATTCCAATGGTCGGCTGATGCAGGCGCTGGAAACGCTGGATGAGCGGAGTCAGGATATTTTGCGTGAGCGCTGGCTGACCGACGGTAAGTCGACATTGCATGAGTTGGCGGATAAGTACGGCATTTCAGCTGAGCGTATTCGTCAGTTGGAGAAGAATGCGATGAAGAAGATCAAGGCGCAGATGACCGAGGCGGCCTGATCCTCCATTGAGCGCTGAAGTCAAAACGCCACCACCGTTCGCGGTTGGTGGCGTTTTTGTTTGTATAATGCCCGCATCCTGTTTTATCGACATCCGGGCGGAAGTGCGCGGGTGGCCTGTTCCAAAACACGCTGTGAATACATCCATGTACGCTCTGCTCCGCCATCCATGGCTCCGCAAGGTTTTGGAACAGGCCACCCGCACGCTTCTTCAATCTTTGGAGTGGGATCATAGACAATGACGAACAAACTTCCTCACATCGCGTTTCTAGGCATTGGCCTGATGGGCGCACCGATGAGCCGAAACCTCCTGAACGCAGGTTACCCCATGACCCTGTGGAACCGGACGGCCAGCAAGTGCGAGCCGTTTGCCGGGCAGGCAACGATTGCCGGTTCGCCGGCCGAAGCGGTGGCTGAAGCCGATCTGGTGATCACCATGCTGGAGAACGGCACGGTGGTGGAGGACGTGATGGTGGCCCAGGGCGCCCTGGCCGCCCTTAAAGCCGGTGCGCTGGTGGTTGATATGAGTTCGGTGCAGCCGTCGCTGGCGCGGCGTCACGCCCAGCTGGCGGCAGCGCAAGGGGCCGGGTATGTCGATGCGCCGGTGTCGGGTGGCACCCTGGGGGCGACGGAGGCTCGGTTGAGTATTATGGCCGGCGGCTCCGAGGAGGACGTGGCGCGGGCGTTGCCGGTGTTCGCGGCGTTGGGCAAGTGCACCCGCATCGGGCCGGTGGGGGCCGGGCAGTTGGCGAAGCTGGCCAATCAGGCGATTGTCGGGATCACCATCGGCGCGGTGTCTGAGGCGTTGCTGCTGGCGGCCAAGGGCGGTGCGGATCCTGCGGCGGTGCGGGAGGCGCTGATGGGCGGATTTGCCGGTAGTCGGATTCTGGAGTTGCATGGGCAGCGGATGATTGACCGGGATTTTGCGCCGGGCGCGCCGGCGCGGATTCAGTTGAAGGATATGCGGATGATTCTGGATGAGGCTCGGGCCGAGGGTTTGACGCTGCCATTGGCGCAGCAGGTGCATAATGAATATCTGTCGCTGGTGGCGAATGGTCACAGCGACGTTGATCACAGTGGTCTGCTGCTGGAGCTGGAGCACGTTAACAGTACGCTGCTGGGTTCGGTGGGCCGCGGGCCAAAGGCTTAGGGAGAGGTTATGCCGCGTTTTGCTGCAAATTTGTCGATGCTGTTCACCGAGGTGCCGTTTCTGGAGCGCTTTGCCCGAGCCAAGGCAGCGGGGTTCAGTGCAGTAGAATACCTGTTTCCCTATGACTGGCCGGCGGAGCAGATAGCGGCGGAGCTCCAGACCAACGATCTCACCCAGGTACTGTTTAACTTGCCGCCGGGAGACTGGCAGGCGGGTGAGCGGGGCATAGCCTGTTTGCCGGATCGGGTGGAGGAATTTCGCGCTGGTGTTGATCAGGGAATTGCCTACGCTAAGGTTCTGGGCAATTCCCAGTTAAATTGTCTGGCGGGGCTGAAGCCGGCAGGGCTGGATCAGGGGCTGGCCTGGCAGACCTTGCTGGCGAATGTTCAGTATGCCGCTGAGCGTTTTGATGAAGCGGGCCTGACGTTGTGTCTGGAGGCGATCAATTCTCGGGTGGATATGCCGGGGTTTATGCTGGACACCACCGGCAAGGTGATGGCGGTGATTGAAGACGTCGAGGCTGATAATGTGCGCTTGCAGTACGATGTCTACCATATGCAGATCATGGAGGGGGATGTGATCCGCTCTCTGGAATGCTTGCTGCCGTGGATCGGGCACATTCAGTTTGCCGACAATCCGGGGCGGCATGAGCCAGGCACGGGCGAGATTAACTTTTCGAATGTTTTCGCCGCGCTTGACCGGCTGGGCTATCAGGGCTGGGCGAGCGCGGAATACCGGCCTTCGGCGGCGACGGAAGAATCGCTGGCCTGGCTCCAGCACGGGGGCTGACCGTCGTCATTGGCGACACCCTCTTACAAGATGGTAACTGGCTCGGTTTCAGAGTTCTTCGTACCCTAGCTGGTAATGTAATCCGCTATCAGGAGGAGCACCGGTGAAAGCGCTGGTAATCGAAGACGATCGGGATGTAGCAAATTATCTGCTGAAGGGACTGAGAGAATCCGACTTCGTGGTGGACCATGCCGCTGACGGCAAGGAAGGCATGATGATGGCGGCCAGTGAGGACTACGACATTATGATCGTGGACCGGATGCTGCCTGGCATGGACGGATTGTCGATTATCAAAACGGTGCGGGCGACCGGCAACCAGACGCCAATCCTGATCCTCAGTGCCCTGGGTGATGTGGATGACCGGGTTGAGGGTTTGCGTGGTGGCGGAGACGATTACCTGACCAAGCCGTTCTCGTTCACCGAGCTGCTGGCGAGAATCGAGTCACTGATTCGTCGTAACCGGCAGGCAGCGGAAACTGAAACTGTTTTGAAAGTGGCCGATCTGGAAATGGATCTGTTGGCCCGGACGGTCAAGCGGGCCGGTCAGAGTATTGATGTGCAGCCACGGGAATTCCGGTTGCTGGAATACCTGATGCGCAACGCCGGTCAGGTTGTTACCCGGACCATGCTGCTGGAGAAAGTGTGGGACTACCACTTTGACCCGCAGACCAACGTGATTGATGTGCACATCAGCCGCCTGCGCGCCAAAATCGACAAGGAATTCGATACTCCCTTGCTGCAAACCGTGCGGGGTGCGGGATACATGTTACGTGAAACTGCTTAGTCAGCTCAGAACATCTTCTTTTCAGCTGGCTCTGCTGTACATGGTGGTGTTCGCCACATCAGTATTTTTACTGTTGGCGTTCATCTACTGGCGTACGGCAGGGTTCATGACTGCCCAGACCGATGAGACGATCGAAGCAGAAATCGCCGGGCTGGCGGAGCAATACCGGGGGCGGGGCGTTAACGGATTAATCACCATCATCCGTGAACGCGTTGCTCGCGATCCCAATGCCAAATCCATCTACCTGCTCACCACCGATGACTTTCTCAAACTGGCCGGCAATATCGAAACCTGGCCGGAAGGCAGTCGTTCGTCCGACACCGGCTGGATCAACTTTACCCTGAACCCGTCCGTAGGTTGGCAAGGCCCGGAAAGGTTGGCTCGTGCCCGCATTTTTGAAGTGCAAGGCGGCCTCAAGCTTCTGGTAGGTCGGGATGTAGATGAGCTTACCAACCTCAAGCGGGTGATTGAAACGGCAATCAACTGGGGCATGGGTATAACCCTGGCGCTGGCGTTGTTGGGCGGCTTCTTGATGAGTCGTGGCACCACTCGCCGCATCGAAGTTATCAACAACACCTCCCGGCGAATCATGAACGGTCACTTGTCGTTGCGCATACCGACCCGCGGTACCGATGACGACTTTGATCAGCTCGCAGAAAACCTGAATCAGATGCTGGATAGGATTGTGTATCTAATGGAAGGTATCCGGCACGTCTCAGACAGTATCGCCCACGACTTGCGCACCCCGTTGACCCGGCTGCGCAACCAGCTGGAAAGCACCCTGATTGCCGTTGATAACGACGAAGCCCGCGATCAGGTAGGCCGTGCGGTGTCAGAGGCCGATCAGCTGCTGGCCACTTTCAACGCCCTGTTGCGTATTGCCCGCCTGGAGACCCGGGGCAATTCCGCAGACATGAAAGTGATTTCGCTGGATGAATTGGTCAGTGATGCCTGCGAACTCTATGAGGCCCTGGCCGAAGACAAAGAACAGGCATTCTCCCAGTCCCTGGAGCAGGGCGTGATGATTGAAGGCGATCGCGACCTGCTGTTCCAGATGGTAAGTAACCTGATTGATAACGCCATCAAGTACACACCGGAGCAAGGTGCCATCCAGGTGGTGGTGAAGCGGGAGGCGAGCGTGGCCATCTTTGCGGTGCAGGATTCCGGGATCGGTATTCCGGATGACGAAAAGGGTCAGGTGTTTCAGCGATTTTATCGGGTCGGCAAGAGTCGCTCGTTACCGGGCAATGGCCTGGGCTTGAGCCTGGTCAGTGCGGTCGCAGAAATACATCAAGGTGAGATTTTGCTGAGCGATACCCGGGAAGGCGATACCCCACCGGGATTGACAGTCACCGTGCGGATGCCGGCCTTCACAGGCATCCGCAAACGGATCAAGGCGGCGCAGTCTGATCAGGCCGACGACGCTCTGGAAGACAAGCGTGACGCCTCGGAAATCAGCAACGCCTGAACCCTACTGGCTGCTACGGATCCGGTTGATCCTGCTGACGACCGGGCTGAACAGGGCGTCTGCACGCGCTTCTACCTGCCCGGCGATGTGTTCGAACTGGGAACGACGGCGATCAACTTTGGCTTGAATGCTGTCCCACTCGCCTTCCAGATGCTTCTGCTCGGCCATCACGAAGGCCGCCAGATTGTGGCGGTTGAGCTTGCTGGTGATGCCCAAGGTATCCAGACGAAAGCCCAGGTTATCGACGCCTTCGAGGGCAAGGTTCAGCAATTTTTTGGTGTTCATGTGCGTCTCCATCAGGAAAATGTGGTCACAATTGCCTCGTAAACTATCCCCTGTCACTAGAGTGTACAACCTAATATTGACTGTCCCGGTCGCCAAAAGTTGCCTTGCAAAAAGGTAATTGCTTGGCCACCGCCGGGTAATGCTCAGTGTGGAGAATGGGTACTGTAGATGTTGAGGCAAGCGGAAACCTGCTTGCTTCTTCCTCCAGCACAGCGCTAGCCTTATACCCCGTTACCCACGGGGTTTTTTTTTGCCTCGAATTTTCTGAACAGCCCGGAATAACAGACCGATGAACAAGAGCCCAGGTTCAACCAGCGCCAGCGCGCGTTACATTACAGCGGATGGTGAACGCGCCTTGCGCGAGGAGTTGCAGTATCTGTGGAAGGTTAAGCGACCGGAGGTAACCCAGGCCGTCCGGGAAGCGGCTGCGCAGGGCGACCGCTCAGAAAACGCCGAATACATCTATGGCAAAAAACAGTTGCGGGAAATTGACCGACGCGTTCGGTTTTTGAGTAAGCGTCTGGACGAGTTAACGGTGGTCGATCGCCTGCCGAACGATCAGAGCCGGGTATATTTCGGCGCCTGGGTGACGGTGGAGGACGAGGCGGGCGAGGAGCAATGTTATCGACTGGTCGGGGCGGATGAGTTTGATCTCAGCAAAGGCTACCTGAGCATCAATTCGCCGCTGGCGCGGGCACTGATCGGTAAATATCTGGATGACGAAGTGTCGGTGAACACACCCGAAGGCTGGAAAGTCTATGGTATTACAGGGATCCGTTACGAAGAGCTGAATGCCGACAAGTGAGAGTTGTCACAAATCCGTCCTTTTGTTGAGCAAAGCGTCACCGATGGCGATAGACTGATCAAATATTGTCACCCGAAAGGGTAATGGACACCGAGGCAATGGACGATCAGTCGGAGTTGATGCCATGAGTTCGCTAGATTCACCCACCCCACCAAACACAGCGCCGCATCGGTGGCTGGCGTTGCTATTGATGCCGCTGGTATTCATGGCGACCACTGCCTATGGCGAGGCTGCCGGCACCAACGCTTCGGCTTTTGAATTTGAGCAACGTTCAACCATCGACACCATCCCGTTCAGCTCCATCGAAGAAGAAGCTCTCGCGAATACGGTTATAGAAGGTGGTCTGGAGGCGCCTGCGGCTGGCATACCGGTGCAGGCTACCCGGGATGACGATTTTTATCTTGACCCGCTCGCGCTGCAACCCCGCGATAGTCGCACGGATCTGGGGCGTTACGAGATTCCGGTGGACATCCGGTTCAGCAATCCCAAGATGATTCCAGGGCAGTCCCACAGCAATAACTATTCAATCCGGCCTCCGGAAAACCGCACCTACGACACGCTGAACGTCAATATGATCGGGCGCTGATCGAAAGTCAGATGCTAGGCAGCGGCCGTAGTCTGCGCCGCCGGTATACCCAACACATCTTCGTAAAAGAATGTCAGGGCCTGGGCAGCTTGATTGAGCCTGGCTCTGGACGCCTGCACCGTCTCTTTCAAGTAATCAAGAAACACCTTACGGTCTTCTTGCGCCAGGCTGTCAGGGTCTTTCAGATCGTGGAAAAGTACAAAACGACTGATCCAGTGCAGATAGGTTTGTTCTGCCCGCTGGTTCAGTTGTCGTTTGCGGATGGCGGCTTTGACTTCATTGACAATACCAGGCCGTGACTGTTCGAGTGCCTCGGTAATATTCATGATTTGTACTCTTTTTAAAGCTTGTTGTTCTTATGGTGCGCGCATCATATGACAAACGTTTGAACGGCGCAAAAATAAACCGGCAGGAGTCTGTTTTCGGGGCGGGATAGCTCGCCGGCAGGGCCGGCGAGGGCGTGACAGGCGTTACTTCAGGGAGTCCAGTTTGTCGATGTATTTCTGCATGGCTTCCTCACTGGAGGTGCCTTTGAACTTTTCCCACGCGTCGTATTTGGCGCGGCCGACAAAATCCATCATGCCCGGGCGTTTTCCCGACACATCGCCGTCGGTTGCCTGCTTGTATAGACCGTAGAACTCCAGCTTTAGCTCGTTGGACGGTTTGAAATCGCCTTCGGCGGTCTGGATATAGTTCACGGCGTCATCGAATTTGGCTTTCAGGTCACTCATGGTTGCTCTCCTTGGTAAGACGGGTTATTTCCTCTGAGAATCTGGCGAGTATAGCCGTGGCTGGGTCAGTCGTCATTGACTGAAAGCGCATCTTCGCGGGCAGTCGGGCAATCTGGCAAAAGTTTGCCCGACTGCACATTTTGGATGATTGCTGGCCAATTTTTGCTTGAGAATGCCAGGTCACCTGTGTAGAGTTTCGATCGTTGTCTGCCAGGACGGTAGCCACCAAGGATCGAATTACACTGCAAATGAATTGCACAGGGAGCACGCCATGTCTGCCAAAGACGGTTCTGTCGCGCCGAAAGAGCGCATCAATATCAAGTATGTCCCCGCTACCGGAGATCAGCAGGCTGAAACTGAGCTGCCGCTGAAGATGTTCGTGGTTGGCGATTTTAAAGGCCATGCTGAAGAAACCCCCATCGAAGACCGCAAAGCCATTTCCATCGACAAGAACAACTTCCGTTCGGTCATGAAGGAAGCTGGCCTGACGATGTCTACTACCGTGTCCAACAAGCTGGAAGAAACCGCCGATGACCTGCCGGTCAATCTGGAGTTCCAGGGTCTGGACGACTTTTCTCCGGACAGCATTGCCCGCCAGGTACCTGAACTGAAGCAACTGATCGAGTTGCGCGAAGCTCTGGTCGCCCTGAAAGGCCCGCTGGGCAACGTGCCATCTTTCCGCAGCAAGCTGCAGGAACTGCTCGACAACGACGGTGCCCGCGAAAAGCTGTTGGCCGAACTCGAACTGGCCACCGACGGCGGCGAGTAATCGCACGACCGGAACACGGTAACCAACACCGATTATCAATCACGTACTGAAGGGATGTGGTATGTCTGATACTGCTGTGCAGCAATCTGCTGCCTCCGAATCTGTAGCAGAAGGCTCCTTGCTCGACCAGGTCATGGCGAACAGCCGTATGGCACCGGCCGACGAAGGTTACGACGTTGCCCGCAAAGGCGTTGCAACCTTTATTGCCAACCTGCTGAAGAGCGACGAAAAAGGCCAGCCAGTCAACAAGGCTCTGGTCGACCAGATGGTGGTCGAGCTGGATCGCAAGATCAGCGCCCAAATGGATGAAATCCTGCACGCTCCACAACTGCAGGAGCTGGAATCGTCCTGGCGCGGTCTGAAACTCATGGTAGACCGCACTGAATTCCGCGAGAACATCAAAGTCGACATCCTGCACGCCACCAAGCAGGAACTGCTGGAAGACTTCGAGTTTGCGCCGGATGTCACCCAGACCGGCTTCTACAAGCACATTTATGCCGCAGAATACGGCCAGTTCGGTGGCGAGCCGGTGGGTGCCATCGTTGGCAACTACGCCTTCAGCCCATCAACGCCAGACATGAAGCTGCTGCAGTATGTGTCTTCGGTCGGCGCCATGTCCCACGCGCCCTTCCTGTCCTCCGTTGCACCGTCCTTCTTTGGTGTCGACAGCTATCAGGAACTGCCGGCGATCAAGGAGCTGAGTGCCGTCTTCGAAGGCCCGAAATACGCCAAGTGGCGCTCCCTGCGGGAATCCGAAGATGCCCGTTACCTGGGCCTGGCGGCCCCGCGCTTCCTGCTGCGTGTACCTTATGACCCGACCGAAAATCCGGTGCGCAGCTTCAACTACAAAGAGGAAGTGTCCGGCGACCACGAGCATTATCTGTGGGGCAACACCGCCTACCTGCTGGCCACCCGCCTGACCGACAGCTTTGCCAAGTACCGCTGGTGCCCGAACATCATCGGACCCCAGAGCGGTGGCGCGGTAGAAGATCTGCCAGTGCATACCTTTGAATCCTTTGGCCAGCTCGAGGCCAAGATCCCGACCGAAGTGCTGATCACCGATCGTCGTGAATACGAACTGGCGGAAGAGGGCTTCATTGCCCTGACCATGCGCAAGGGCAGCGACAACGCTGCGTTCTTCTCCGCCAACTCGGTGCAGAAGCCCAAGCAGTTCCCGAACACCAAGGAAGGCAAAGAAGCGGAAACCAACTACAAGTTGGGCACCCAGTTGCCGTACATGATGATCGTGAACCGCCTGGCCCACTACATCAAAGTGTTGCAGCGTGAGCAGATCGGCTCCTGGAAAGAACGCCAGGATCTGGAGCGGGAACTCAACACCTGGATTCGCCAGTACGTGGCCGATCAGGAAAACCCGCCGGCAGAAGTTCGTAGCCGTCGTCCGTTGCGCGCCGCCCACGTGGAAGTCTCCGATGTTGAAGGCGATCCGGGCTGGTACCAGGTATCCCTGGCCGTACGCCCGCACTTCAAATACATGGGAGCCAACTTCGAACTCTCGCTGGTTGGCCGCCTGGACAAGGATTAATCCGTGTTTGGCGACACCGGCACTGACGGCGTTCGCAATACCGGCAGCCTGTTTGAAAGACTGGAACAGGCCGCCGCCCCGGCGGGGCAAAGCATGGGCGAAGTGACCCATGTGGTGGAATCTATCAAACGCCATCTGGTAAGGCTGCTGAATGCTCACCCGGGCAACAGCGCCAGCGTACCAGATCTGGGATTGCTGGATTTCAACGACGCCACCCTGGGTACTCACGACCTGAGTATCCAGATCCGGGGCTCCATCCGTCAGTGTATCGAGAAGTTTGAGCCCAGAGTTAAGCGAGTCGAGGTCCTGGCACTACCGCCGGGGCCAGACCCGCTGCAGTTGAAGTTCCAGGTGACGGTGTATCTGAGTGTCGCGGGAAGCGACGATCGGACCACGATTGACTTGGTATTGGATGACAAGCGCTACTATCGGGTGATTTAAAGCTGACCGAAGTAGTTTGAAGGCAAGGATGAGAGCGAGGGTGTGGTTGGCCTTTCCAAAAGTGTGCGGAGCCATGGATGGCGCAGCCCAAGCGCCCCACGGACGGGCTTGAAGCGTCTTTTGGAAAGCCTACCTGCCGATCACTCGGTTGCTCGAGCCAAACTTGGTGCAGTATTTATGAAGTTGAATCGGTTCTACAGGGATGAGTTGAGCTTTTTGCGGCTGCAAGGCAGGGAATTTGCCGAAGCGCACCCGCAACTGACCCGCTTTCTATCCGAACAAAGCACCGACCCGGACGTAGAGCGCCTGCTCGAAGGCTTCGCCTTCCTGACCGGCAAACTCCGTGAAAAAGTCGAAGACGAATTCCCGGAGCTCACGCACTCCCTGCTGAACATGCTTTGGCCCAACTACCTGCGGCCCGTGCCCAGCTGCACCATCATGCGCTTTGACCCGCAATTGCATGCGATCAGTGAGCGCCAGACGGTCGAGCGACATACCGAAATCAAAAGTCGCCCCCTGGGCGAACCCAGCCGCCAGACCCAGTGCCGGTTCCGAACCTGCCGGGCCGTGGACATCTTTCCGGTCAGCGTGGCCGATGCCCATGCCGAGCATTCCCGGGAAGTTTCCTCCGTGACCGTGGACCTGGCCCTGCATACCGACCAGCCATTGAACAGCCTGGGCCTCGACAGCCTGCGCTTTTACCTGGGGGGCGATAACCACACCGCAGAAACCCTGTACCTGTGGCTGAACCATTACCTCAGCCGCATGGAGCTGGTGATTGGCGGCAACGTATACAGCCTGCCGTCATCGTTGATGCAGCCAGTGGGGTTTGCCACCGACGAGGCTATTCTTCCGTACCCGAAGAACGCCTACGCCGGTTACCGGATTATTCAGGAATACCTGAGCTTTCCGGAAGCCTTCCGGTTTATTGATATCGGTGGTCTGAAATCCCGACTGCCAGCGGTGCAGGCCGATGAAGTCAGCCTGCGTTTCCACTTCAGCCGGATATTGCCACCGGATGCCCGGGTAACGCGGGACTCCCTGCAGCTTTACTGCACGCCGGCGGTGAACCTGTTTAACCACGAAGGCGAACCAGTAGACCTGAATGGCCGCCAGACGGAATACCGTATTTCGCCATCCAGCCGCTGCCCGGAGCACTTCGAAGTGTTCAGTATTGAACAGGTGGAAGGCTGGCTCGAAGGCCGTTCCGGACGTGGTGAGCCGCGTCTGTACACCGCGTTCGAGAGTTTTCAGCACGAAGTGGAACGGGATCGTGGCCGCGCCGCCCTGTACTACCGTGTTCGTACCCGCGAGAGCGTGAGGGGTGATGGCTTTGATCACTACATATCTTTTGTGCGGGGTGACGAATCCGAATGCATGAGCCGGCAGGAAGCGGTCTCGCTGACCCTCACCTGCACCAATCGGCAACTGCCCCAGCAACTGGCGGTCGGTGAAATCTGCATGGCGACGGAAACCACCCCGGCGTTTGCCTCGTTCAGCAACATCACCCGGCCGACCGCAACGTTGCGGCCGACCCTGGATGGCAGCCTGTTGTGGACGCTGATCTCCAATTTGTCCCTGAATTACCTGTCGATGCTGGATGTGGATGCGCTGCGCACGGTATTGCGGGTGTATGACTTCCGGGCCCTGGTGGATCGCCAGGCCGAGCGAGTGTCGCAAAAGCGTTTGGCGGGCATCAGCGAAATCACCACTCAGCCGGTGGACCGGATGATCCGGGGGCTGCCGGTGCGGGGCATTCGCTCCGTTCTGAAGCTGGATCAGCAGAACTTCGGAAGCGAGGGCGATCTTTATCTGTTTGGTACCGTGTTGAGTCGGTTTTTTGCGCTTTACGCCAGTATTAATGCCTTTCACCAGCTGGAAGTGGTGAACACAGAGAATCAGGAACGCTACACATGGACGTTACAGCAAGGTCAGCAGCCGCTGATGTAGCCGGGCTGGAACCCGTTCTCGGCGACGCAAAACGATACAGTTTTTTTCAGTTGGTGGATCTGATTCACCGGCACCACGGTGATGATCTGGAGCGCCCTGGCAGCAGTGAGCCCCGGCATGAGCGTATTCGCTTTTCCGCCTCGGCCGGTCTGGGGTTCCCCGGCAGTGACGTGGTATCGGCCTATTCGCCGGAGCACGAACACGCGCCCTACCAGATGGAAGTGAGTTTTCTGGGTTTGCACGGTTCTCAGTCGCCGTTGCCCGGCTATTACCTGGAAGACCTGGCCTGGGAAGCGGGTCAGAACCTGGGGATTCGCCGGCACTTTCTGGACTTTTTTAACCACCGGCTGGTCACGCTTTTTCATCGGGCCTGGCGCAAGTATCGCTATTACGTTCGGTTCCAGCCCGGGGCGAGTGACGGCTTCTCGGAACTGGTGTTTTCTCTGGTCGGCCTGGGCGACAGCCGCCTGCGGGAAGCAACACCGGTTAACTGGTCCAAGATGCTGGCCTACGCAGGCCAGATGGCAGGCCGTAGCCGATCGCCAGAAGTGGTCAGTGGCATTGTTGCTCACTGTTTTGATCTGGAAGACGTGAGCATTGAGCAATGGGTGCTGCGCAAAGTTGCGATTGCGGAAGATCAGCAAACCCGTTTGGGCCGGGCTAACGCCAGCCTGGGTCAGGATACTCTGGTGGGTGCCAGCATTCGGGATCGCAGTGGCAAGTTTATCTTGCGCCTGCGTAACCTGAGCCGGCAACGCTTTGCGGATTTTCTGCCCAACGGCCGTGATCACGAGCGCCTGGTGAAGCTGGTCGAGTTCACCACGCGGGAGCAGCTGGCCTATGACCTGGAGCTGCAGATGCGGCCCAAGGATATCCGCCCCATGCAACTGGGCGAGGATGTTCGACTGGGCTGGAATTCATTTGTCACACCCGATCGGGCCCGAGAGCGCCCGACGGTGCGAATTCAGATAAGACGCTAAGGCAAGGAGCCAGGCACGTGAGACACCAAACAACAGCGCTCAAGCTGGTGATCATCAACCCGACCGAAACCGGGGGCGGCGCCAGCATTGAACATCGTTTCAGCACGGCCGGTGGCTCTATCGGTACCGCCGCCAACGACACCTGGCGGCTGTCACCGCATCGCACAGGCGCCGTCGCGGGGCACGCCGAGGTGCGGTATCTGGAAGGTGGTTTTTGCCTGATCGATCGCAGTGGCAGAACCTACATCAACAGCAGCCGTCAGCCCGTGGGTCGGGGTCGGCGCGCTCGCCTGAACCACGGCGACACACTGACCATTGGTCGCTATCAAATGCGGGCGGAGCTGAACGATGAGACCGCGGAGCGCCCGGAGCTGGATGAAGATTCGGGCCAGGACCGCCATCTGGTGGATATGGAAGAAGGCGATTTGCTGCGCTCCAGTTCACGCCGGTCGGTGCCCGAAGGACGGGAGCCACTGGAAGGCCTGAAAGCGCCTGCCGGAGAACCGGTCAGTGACGACCCGCTGGCACCCTGGCAGCAGATCGACAGTGACCCCCGGAAGGATGCCCCGGACCTGCTGGCCAGCGACAAAGCCTGGTTTGCCCGTTCGGCGGATGTCAGTGATGAGTACCGGGAAAACCGGGATGTGGCCATGGGCTTGCCAGTCAATCGAAATGCCCGGAACAACGACAGTCAGACACAGGAGCGACACGGAATGTCAGACACCAAAACCCCGGCTCGTGATGCCAGCCGGCAACACATCAGCGGCGCACCGTTAATGCGTGGCCTGGGTGCCGACATTGATTTTGCTGACAGCGACGACATGCGGCTGTTTCTGGAAGAAGCCGGTCAAACTCTGAAAGCCACCGTGGAAGGTTTGCTGGCACTGCACCAGGGCGAAGACTCACGCCATCGGGCGCTGCGCACCCGCCTGCAGCCGATCGAAGACAACCCCCTGCGACTGGGTGACGACTACGCCGGCACCATTGAGACATTGTTTGCCGCTGAACGCAGCCCGGTGCATCTCTCTGCACCGGCGGCGGTCAGGGAAAGCCTGGAGAGCCTGAGCCATCACCAGCAGGCTACCCGCGAAGCGATTCGGGAAGCGCTCGAGGCCATTCTTTACGCCTTCTCACCGGAGGCACTGTTGCGCCGGTTCCACGGTTACCGCCGTGGCTTGCAGGACAACGAAGACGAGGGCCTGTGGGCCTGGAATATGTACCAACACTACTACCAAGAACTCAGGTCCAGTCGTCAGCAAGGCTTCGAGCGCCTCTTTCAGGAGGTGTTTGATCAGGCTTACGACCAACACTTGCGCCAATTACAGAGGGAGAGTCTTTCATGAAGTACTGCAAATGGAGCTTGCTGGCAATTGTCATGCTGATGGTGGGGTGTAGCACCCCGTATAACGCGGTCACCAAAACCGCCAAAGTACTGTGGGACCCGTCGATTCCCGTGGGTTATCCGGAAGATCTGCCAAGTCGCGTTGCCCTGACCATGTTGGCCGAGCCGGACGTCAATCCGAACGAGTCGCTGGCACCCACGCCGATTGCCTACCAGGTGATCGAGCTGCGTGACAGTTCCCTGCTGATGGCGGGTGACTTTGATCAGCTGTTGAATAATCTGGAAGACTCACTGGGCCGCAACTACGTGGATCACAGCGATTACACCCTGGTGCCCGGCCAGTTCAAATACGTCGCCCCCTTCGAGATCAGCAAAGACACCCGCTTTATTGGTGTGATCGCTTTTTACGCCTATCCCAACCTGTCCCAGTGGAAGAAGGTGGTCAAGGTGGACCCGATCGGTGATACCTACCACCTGCTGATCAACCTGCGGGAGCGGGAAGTACAACTCAGACGTTCGGAAGATACCTGATGGCAGCCAATAATCGAGTCGTCTGGAGTGACGGGCTGTTTATCAAGCCCCAGCACTTCCAGCAGCAACAGCGGTACCTGGAGCACCAGATCAACGAGCGGGCGCTGGCGGTCTCGGACTACCTGTTCGGATTTTGCGATCTGGAACTGAACGCTGAGTATCTGAGTTTTGGCCGGGTTGGCTTGGTGCGTGCGTCTGGATTGTTCCCGGATGGCACCCGTTTCAACCTGCCGCAGGATGATGTGATGCCGGAGCCTCTGGAGATTACCGATGCCTCGGTGGCCAATCAGGTGGTGTATCTGGCCTTGCCTCTGGGCAGTGACAGTCTGGCCGAGGTGGAATGGCCAGATGCTCCGGTGGCGGGACGGTTTCGCGCCCAGACCATGGAAATCCGCGATCTGCATTCCATTGACGGCGACGCACACAACATCGACGTGGGTCGTGTCGCGCCGCGCCTGATGCTGGAGCGGGACGATCGCAGCGCCTATGCCGCCCTGGCCATCGGCCGGATTCTGGAAAAGCGCCCGGACGGCAGCCTGGTGATGGACCCGAACTTTCTGCCGACCATGTTGAGCGTGCGCTCTGCGCCGCGTTTGCAGAGGTTTGTCGGGGAGATGGCCGGACTGATGCAGGAACGGGCCCGCAACATTGCCGAGCGTGTCGGTGCGCCGGGGCAGGGCAGCGTTGCTGACGTTTCGGACTTCATGCTGCTGCAGATGCTGAACCGGGCGCATCCAAAATTCATGCACCTGGCCCGTTTGCGCCAGTTGCATCCGGAGCGCCTGTACGAGGCGTTGCTGGAGCTTTGCGGTGAGCTGGTGACCTTTACCGACGAAAGCCGGATGCCGAAAGAATTTACGCCCTACGATCACGATCTGCCAGAGGGCTGCTTCAGCCCGTTGATGCAAGTGCTGCGTCAGGCCCTGAGCACGGTGCTGGAGCCGCGTGCATTGTCGATCTCCCTGCAGCAGCGCCAATACGGTCTGACCGTAGCGCCTGTTCAGGATGGCCAGATCATCAAGGATGCCGAGTTCATCCTGGCGGTGAAAGCCGACATGCCGCTGGACGACCTGCGCAAGCAGTTTACCCAGCAGTGCAAAGTGGCGTCGGTGGAGAAAATTCGCGACCTCATCAGCCTGCAGTTGCCCGGCATTCCGTTGTCGGCACTGCCGGTGGCCCCGCGTCAGCTGCCGTATCACGCCGGCTTTGTGTACTTCCGGCTGGACGACCAGAGCCAGGCCTGGCAAATGCTCGACAACGCCAGCGGCTTTGCCTTCCACGTGGCAGGCAGCTTCCCCGGGCTGGAAATGCAATTCTGGGCAATCAGGAACTAAATCATGGCAGATGCACCGGTAATGGACAGACCAGACAACACCAGGGATTCGGGTGATCGTGCATTCAGCGACCTTCTGTTCGCAGATTCTGGCAACGAGGGTTCCCGGAACGAATTCGATAACGCCGGTTTTCAGCTCAGAGGGCTGGAAGTCAACCGCCTGATCGACGCCGCTACGCCGTTGTTGGGTCTGGTGATCCGGGTGCGCCGGCTGGTGGACTTTCGAGACGTCGAGAGCCTGTATCAGCAAGTAGTAGATGAAGTGGCGGCCATAGACCGGGAACTGATCGAACAGGGCTACGAGCGCCCGACCGTAGTCGCCTATCGCTACGTGCTGTGCGCGTTCATTGATGAGGCGGTGCTGGGCACGGACTGGGGCGCGCACAGCGTTTGGTCGCAACACTCCCTGTTGTCGCGCTTCCACAACGAAACCTGGGGCGGGGAAAAAGTCTTCGCGATCCTCGCTCGCATGGAAAAGGAGCCGGCTCGTTACCGTGACATGCTGGGCTTCATCTACCTGTGCCTGTGCCTGGGTTTTGAAGGTCGCTACAAAGTGATGGAAAACGGCCGGGATGAGTACAACCAGATTGTCCGCGGCCTCTACGAGCAGTTGCGTGAGCTTCGGACGGCTCGGGACCCGCAGCCGCTGGCGGATGCCTCCGCCAATGTCGCCCCGGCTCGCAACCGTTTGCGCAGCGGCCTGCCCCTGTGGGGCATTGGCGGACTGTTTATCGTCGCCATGACGGGTATTTACCACCTTTACAACATTGCGCTGAACGAACGCATCAGGGATGTGCTCAGCGTACTGGACCAACTACCGAAATAAGGATATCACTGTGATTCGGGTAGAACTGCCGGCGCTCATCGGGCGCCTAAACGACATTTCACGCCAGGCTCTGGAAGCCTCCGCCGCCCTGTGTATCAGCCGCCAGGGCGCCGAGATTACGCCCGCGCACCTGCTGTTCAAATTGCTGGAAACACCCTTTTCTGATGTGCGCCAGATTCTGGAACACACCGGCATCAACCACCAGCAGCTGCAACCGCAGGTGGGCGATAGCCTGAACGGCGAAGCGCAATCCGCCGAGCCCTACCCGTCATTTTCACCTTTGTTGGTGGAGTTGATGCAGGACGCCTGGCTGCTGGCCTCCACCGAGCTCGGGCACACAGATCTGCGCTCCGGCGCGCTCTTCCTGGCGCTGCTGATGAACGCCGACCGCTACCTGATGCCGCGAGTGGCCCAGGCCCTAGTGGACATCAACCGTGAACAGCTACGCAAGCAGTTTGATCGGCTGACCGAAGGGTCGGTAGAACGTCCGCAGCTGGCCGACAACGGCAGTGGTAAACCCGCTATTGAAACCGACATGGACCCGCTCAAACGCTACGCCACCGACTTCACCAAACTGGCCCGGGAACAGAAGCTGGACCCGGTGGTGTGCCGGGATACCGAAATCGACCAGATGATCGACATCCTCTGCCGCCGCCGCAAGAACAACCCCATCGTGGTGGGCGACGCCGGCGTCGGTAAAAGCGCCCTGGTGGAGGGCCTGGCGCTGCGCATTGTCAACGGCGACGTGCCGGACCGCCTGAAAACCGTCGAACTCTGGACCCTGGACATGGGCGCCCTGCAGGCTGGCGCCTCGGTCAAGGGCGAGTTCGAGAAGCGCCTGAAAGGCGTGATCGAAGCGGTCAAAGGCTCCGTCACCCCAATCATTCTGTTCATCGACGAAGCTCACACCCTGATTGGTGCCGGCAACAGCGAAGGTGGCTCCGACGCCGCCAACCTGCTGAAACCGGCCCTGGCCCGGGGCGAGTTACGCACCATCGCTGCCACCACCTGGCGCGAGTACAAGAAATACTTTGAAAAAGACCCGGCCCTGAGCCGTCGTTTCCAGCCCGTGGCCCTGAACGAGCCGACCCCGGGTGAAGCTGTGCACATCCTCCGTGGCCTGCGCACCGTTTATGAAAAGGCCCATCAGGTACTGGTCGCCGACAGCGCCCTGAAAGCCGCTGCGGAAATGTCAGCTCGTTACCTGGCGGGTCGCCAGTTGCCAGACAAAGCCATCGACGTACTGGACACCGCCTGCGCCCGGGTTAGCCTTAACCTGAGCACGCCGCCCCGTCGTCTCAGCCACGTGCGCAGTGAGTTGCACCAGCTGGCCATGGAACAGGAACTGCTGAGCCGGGAGCATACCCTCGGCCAGAGTGTCGACGCAGAACGTGAACAGGCGCTGGAACAGCAGATTGCTGACCTGACCGCTGAATCCGAAGCCCTGGAACAAAGCTGGAACGACCAGCGCGACCTGGTGGCCCGGCTGGTGGAAATCCGCGAACAGATGCTGACCGATGATCAGCCCTCGGCAGACGTGGAGGAAGGCAGCGCAGATCCCGAAAACGAGGAACGCCCGGACCTGAAAAGCGAGGCCGCCGCCATCGAACAGGAGCTGGCCGAGCTCCAGGCCGACGAGCCCCTGGTCCACGCTCGGGTCGACGCCCGCCAGGTCGCGGAAGTCATCGCCGACTGGACCGGCATCCCGGTCAACCGCATGACCACCGACGAACTGCAAAAAATCACCCATTTGCCGGCATACCTGCAGGCCCACATCAAAGGCCAGGACACCGCCATTGACTGCCTGCACCAGCACCTGCTCACCGCCCGCGCCGACCTGCGGAGGCCCGGCCGGCCCATGGGTGCCTTTCTGCTGGTGGGCCCCAGCGGCGTCGGTAAAACCGAAACCGTGGTACAACTGGCCGAACTGCTCTACGGCGGCCGCCAGTTCCTCACCACCATCAACATGTCCGAATACCAGGAGAAACACACCGTTTCCCGCCTGATCGGCTCACCCCCAGGCTACGTCGGATTCGGCGAAGGCGGCATCCTCACCGAAGCCATCCGCCAGAAACCCTATTCCGTGGTCCTGCTCGACGAAGTCGAAAAAGCCCATCCGGAGGTCCTCAACCTGTTCTACCAGGCCTTCGACAAAGGCGAACTGGCGGACGGCGAAGGCCGGTTGATCGACTGCAAAAACGTGGTCTTCTTCCTGACCTCCAACCTCGGCTACCAGACCATCGTGACCCACGCCGAAGCACCGGAAAAGATCGAGGAAGCCCTGTACCCGGAACTGGCCAACTTCTTCAAGCCAGCGTTGCTGGCCAGAATGGAAGTGGTGCCCTACCTGCCGCTGGGCGAAGACACCCTCAACCGCATCGTTGCCGACAAACTCCAGCGCCTGGCCGACCAGATCAAAGCCCGTTACCACACCGAGGTGGAACTGGAAGCCGGCCTGGTAGAAGCCATCCGTAGCCGTGCGACAAGAAGTGAAAACGGCGCAAGGATGCTGGAGTCGATCATCGAAGGCGAACTATTGCCACCGGTATCCCTGGCGCTGCTGGAGAAGCTGGCGGCAAGAGAGCCGGTGACCAAGGTCACTCTGGGTGTCGAAGAAAACAAATTCACAGGAACCGTCGCTTAACGCCCAGGCTAACTGAATCGTAGCGCACCGTGGGGTTGAGCGTTCCAAAACCCTGCGGAGCCATGGATGGCGGAGCGGAGCGTACACGGACGTATTCACAGCGTGTTTTGGAACGCTCAACCCCACGGTGTGCGGGCGGCAAACGAGAGCGGAGCGTACAAGGATGTATTCACAGCGTGTTTTGGAAAGCCACCCCGCAGGGTGCGCGGGCGACGATCTCCTAAGTCATTATTCTGGAATGGAAAGCATGGGAAGAATGCAGAAGGAACTGCACACTGGCATAGACCTGGCGGTGGCACTCATCAAACAGGACACCCTGCCTGCGTTGCTGAACACCGCCACCAGCCAGCTCCAAAAAGCCTTCGGCCTCACCAAATGCTGGGCCCTCGAACTCGATCTCAGCGGCCGAACCCTGCACTGTGGTCAGCTCAGTGACACCAGCGAATTCGACTGCGGCGACTTCAGCCATCCGTTTGCCCACGTATTGCAAACCGGCCAGCCCAGAGAACTCACCCGCGCCGCCAGCTACCGCTTGGACCATCCCGGCTTCCAGGCCCTGTTCGACGCCAGCGACCGCCCAAGAAGCCTCTGGCTTGAGCCCCTGTCCGGACAAGACGGCCGCACCCTCGGCATGCTCGTACTGTGTGGCGAAGACCCCGACTGGCAGACAATCGTCGGCCAACCCCTGTACACCGGGATCAAACACCTGCTGGTGCACCAATGGATCAGCCAGCTGCAAAGCCGTGATCAGGTCTGGCAAAGGCGCCTGCTCAAACGCTCCCTCGACCACCTGCACGACGCTGAAACCCTGCGCCAGCGTTGCACCCAACTGGCGCACACCCTGGTCGGTAACTCCGACGCCATGGTCAACCTGCGCACCCAGGTGGTCCGCGCTGCCGGCAGCCAACTGTCGGTACTGATCCAGGGCGAAACCGGCTGCGGTAAAGACGTGGTGGCTCGAGGCATCCACGATATGTCCGAGCGGGCCAATGGCCCCATGGTGGTGGTCAACTGTGCCGCCATCCCGGACACCCTGCTCGAAAGCGAACTGTTTGGCCACACCAAAGGCGCCTTCTCCGGTGCCGATCAGGCCAAAGAAGGCCTGTTGGCCCAGGCCAACGGTGGCACTCTGTTCCTCGACGAAATTGGCGACATGCCCATGGCCCTGCAATCCAAATTGCTGCGGGTGCTGGAAAGCCGTCAGTTCCGCCCCCTGGGCGCCCGGGATGAGCAACACTCCGACTTCCGTCTGGTGGCCGCCACGCATCAGCCCTTGCAGCAAGGGATTGAAGACGGCATTTTCCGAAGAGACCTGTTCTACCGTCTCAGTCAGTTTCCTCTGCGGGTCATTCCCCTGCGCGAACGCACCGAAGATCTGGAAGCCCTGAGCCGCCATTTCATCCGTCTGTACACCCAGCGAGAAGGCAGCGGCCCCCTCGGTATCAGTAGTCATGCCTTGCATACCCTGGCGGCATACAACTTCCCCGGTAACGTGCGCGAGTTGCGCAACATCATTGAACTTGCCTGCTTGCAAACGCCGGCGGGTGACGACATACAGCCGGAAGTGCTGCGCCTGGACGATTTGTTCGCCGATATGGGCCAGCCCCTGTCGGCCGAGGTTGAGCCCAAAACCATGGAGGGTGTGCCGGTGGCTGACGACATCCGTGATCTCAAGGCGGCCGCCCAGGCGTTTGAAGCCGCCATCATCCGTGAACGCCTGCGCCAGTACAGCGGTAATCGCGCTCAGGCCGCCGAAAGTCTGGGCCTGCCCAAACGCACCCTGGCCCATAAATGTCTGAAGTATCAGGTAACCGACTTATGACCCTGAAAGACCAAACCCGACGCAGTCTGCTTGGCCTGGCAATGCTGCTGGCAAGCGCGCCCGGCCTCGCCGACCTGCGCCTGAACGAAGCGGAAGCCTGCACTGAAGAGCCGAACCGGCTGGATCGCCTGGCCTGCTTTGATGAGGTATTTGCGACACCCCTGGCCCGCTACGAGAGTAGTCAGCGACAGCCCCAGGTAAACCAGACCGAGCGCTGGCGCAGAGCGTTTGCCCAGGCCGGCGGCGAAGATGCCTCTGGTGTTATCTACCGTAATACCGGCGCTGCGGCAGGGCACCTGGTGACCATCAGTGCGCTGGGCGTTCAGCCCCCGCGGCCGGTTCTGGCGCTGCAGTGCCACAACAATATTACCGAGCTGACCGTCATGTTGCCGGAGCCGATGGACCGGGAACGAGTGGACGTGACCTTGGGTGCTGAGCGCGCCCACTGGCGAGTTCGGGATGAAGGCCTGGTGGTCAGTGCCGGCCGGGGCTTGCCGGCGATCCGCATCGTACAGGGCATCGTTCGCCAGCAGGATGTCAGGCTGAACGCCAACGCCCCGGAGCTCGACGGATTGTTGTTTGATCTCACCGGCTACGCAGAGGCCATCCAGCCACTGCGTCAGGCCTGTGGCTGGTAAGGGGGTGACTATGCAGGTTATTGAGCAACATCCTTACGTTGAACAGGTGCTGGCGGTGATCTCGGGTGAGTCCGGGGTGGGTGAGAGCCTGGACGATGACAGCATTCTCGAGTTTCTCGAAGATGAAGTGATGAAGGTGGGCTCGCTCGCCCACAACGACATCAACTGGCACAAGGTCGAAAGCGAAGCCCTTAAACTGCTGGCGGACCGCAGCAAGGACCTCAAGGTACTCGGGTTCCTGATGCTCAGCCTGCAACGGGGTGGTGACGGCGAGCGATTTGTTCTGTCGCTGCTGTTGTTGAATCGGGTGCTGGACAGCTGGTGGGAACAGGCCTGGCCGTATCCGGGTGCAAAAGGCCAGCGGCCCCGCAAAATGCTGTTCACGCAGATGATGCAGCGCGCTATCAAGAGCGTTGAAGGTCTCAGCTTTGATGCCAGTGTCGGTGATGGCCGGCAGTATTGCCTGGATCTTCTCGCAAAACTCGATGCCCAGGCCAAGGATCGCGACTTGCCGGACGACCCGCTGTTTGATCTGAAGCGAGCGGTCGAAAAACTGCCGAAGTCGGATCCGGGGGCGGCCAGCCAGACGCCATCTGGACCTCGACCGGCAGAACGCAGCGAGAGTCAGTCTGCATCATCGGCCAAACCTGCCAGCACGGCCTCGGCGACTTTGGGTAACCTGACGCTCGATCCCGGGAATGAACGGGCTACCCGGCAGAGCTTGCTGAAGGTCGCTGAATTGCTGACCACCACTGACCCGGAGACCCCGCTGGGTTACCAGATGCGTCGCTATGCCATCTGGCAAAGCATCACCAGCTTGCCGCCCACCCGGGACGGCAAGCGCACCGACCTGGCCGCCGTGAGCGCCGATCGGGTTGCCGAGTATAAAGAAGCGCTGGATAAGACTCCGGATATCGAACTCTGGCAGCGCATCGAACAAAGCCTGTCGGTCAGCCCGTTCTGGCTGGATGGCCACTGGTTGAGCGCTCGCGCGGCGTCGGCCATGGGCAAAAATGACTGCGCGGAAGCCATTCGCGAGGCCCTGAAAGCCTTCGTTGAACGGCTGCCGCAGCTGGCGGAGCTGACGTTTAACGACGGCACACCGTTTTTGAGCGAAGCGGCGGCAGACTGGATGTTTACTGCTCCGGTGTCGGCCAAGGGCAACGGTGGCGGAGCCAACCCCTGGGAGCAGGCGCTTGACGGGGCGGTGGACCTGGCCCGGCAGAACAAGCTGCCAGCGGCTCTGGAGCTGCTGGAACAGGGACTTTCCGATGCCCGGGAGCCCCGAGAGCGCTACTACTGGCGCTTGAGCACCGCCAAACTTTTGAAGGAAACCGGCTTGAAAACCCTGGCCGGGCAACAGATTCAGGACTTGAAAAAACAGGTCCAGGGACTGGTTCTCGAAGACTGGGAACCCGGCCTGATCAAACAACTGGAACGACTGGCGTAACGCCCGCACGCATCAAACGCAGGAATGGAAACCATGTGGAGAAAAGCCTTACTCATTGGTCGTTGGCTACTGCCTCACCTACGTAACGCCGCCCCGGTCACGCTGACCCTGGCGATCATCGCGCTGTTGGTGGCCACCTGGTGGCTTGGCCCCCGGCTGGAAATTGCTGGGGAATACCCGCTGGTCGCGTGGCAGATGCGGGCCCTGGTTACCCTGGGCGTTGTGCTGCTGGTGGTGGTGTTCTGGGGCATGGCTCTGGCCCGCCGCCTGGGCAAGGTCAACAAGGCCAAAGCCGAGGAGCAGCAGGAACAGGAAGATCCGATTCTGCCCATGGAACGTCGCCAGCAACGTTTGCTGGACCGTCAGCTACAAGCGCTGAAAAGCAACCTGCCGGGTCGAAAGGGGCTATACCGTTTGCCCTGGTACCTGGTGATGGGCCTGGAAGGTGCCGGCAAAACCAGCCTGATCCAGCGCGCCGGGCAAACCTACACACTGACCAACGTTACCCGCAACAATCGGGGTGACCGCAATCCCTTCGGTTTTGACTGGTGGATTGGTGATAACGGCGTACTGATCGACCCGGATGGTGAACTGCTGAGCCAGAACCAGGGCGAGGGCGCCACCGGCGAGATTCAGAACCGGCTGTGGAACCATTTTATTGGCTGGCTCGAGCGCAGCCGTCCCCAGCGCCCGCTCAACGGGGTGATCCTGGCGGTGGACCTGGCGCGCCTGAGCAGCGCCAATGATCAGCAGAGGGAAGCCCACGCCATCCTGCTGCGCACCCGTCTTCGGGAACTGATGGAGCAGCTGGGCTCGCGGCTGCCGGTCTATGTCACCTTCACCAAAATGGACCTGATGTACGGTTTTGCGCCGTTCGTGCGTACCCTGTCAAAAGCTGAGAAAGATCAGGCACTGGGCTTTACCTTCCTGCTGGACGGGCAGCAGGACCACGATCAGTGGTTGGAGCAGTTCGCCGATCGTTACAGCGATATGGTGGATGAACTGAGCCAGCGCCTGCCGGATGTCCTGGCGGATACCCGGGATAGCGAAGAACGGGCGGCGGCCTACTCCTTCACCCGTCAATTGGCCGGCCTGAAGTCGACCATGGAACAGTTCCTGACCGATCTGTTGTCTGCCGATGCCTTCTCTACGCCGGCACTGGTGCGCGGAACCTACTTCACCTCAGTGCTGCAGGAAGGTGTTCCCGAAGATGCCTTCGTGGCCGCTGCTGCCCGCAATTACCAGATGACCGGCCCCATTCAGCCCGCTCAACGGGGTGGCCAGTCGGCCAGCTTGTTCACCAAAGGCCTGTTCCCGGAGGTGATCTACCCGGAAGCCGGACTGGCAGGCGATAACCGCAAGGTGGTCAGCAAACGCCGACGTAAAGTGGCGGTGGCCGCCGCTGTGGCAGTGTGTGCCGGCGCCGGCATGACCGCGGGTTGGCAGCACCATTTCATCAAGAACGCAGACGCCGCCGCCCAGGTGGAGAGCCGGGTGAATGCCTTTATCAACAACTGGCAGCCGGTGGGCTACGAGCCCGACAGCACTGGTCGCAACCTGCTGCAGCCTCTGGATGAACTGCGCGAAGCAACCCTGGCGTTTGGTGACTACCGCAACGAGTGGAGCCTGGTGGCCGATATGGGCCTGTACCAGGGCCATAAAGTGGGTCCGGAAGTGGATGCTGCCTACCTCGACATGCTGGCCTATCAGTACCTGCCTGCCTTGATGTTTGGCGTGATGGAAGAAATGGGTCGGGCGCCGGACAACAGCACTGAGCGCCTGGAACATTTGCGGGTATTGCGCATGCTGTACGACGCCAGCGGTCGCCGTGGCGACATTGTCGCCGCGTACATGCGCAGCTACTGGCAAGCCCGCTTCCCTGGCCAGCGGGAAGTGCAGAACCGATTATACAGCCACCTGCAATACGCCATGGCCCATACCAACCTCGCCGGCATGGCCGCAGACGGTGACCAGACCGCCACCATGGCGCTGGCCCCTTTCCGCAGCAGTGTGCAGTGGGCGCAGCATGAGCTGGGCCGAATCAGCACACCGGACCGCGTCTATCGGGATCTCGAGGTGGAAGCCAATCGGGATTTCCAGGCACCACTGGAACTGGCCCGCAGCTCAGGACCTGCCTTTTCTACAGTCTTTACCCGCATGGACGCCTACGGCGAACCCCTGGGCGAGGGCCTGCCAACGGCTGAAGATCCGCTGTCGATTCCTGCGTTGTTGACGCGTGAGGGGCTGGAGAAGTGGTTCTTGCGCAAGTCTGGCTCCGTCACGGAAATGGCGTTGGTGGATGCCTGGGTATTGGGTCGGCGCAACGACGTGGATTTCAGCAAAGCCGACGAAGCCGAACTACTGGCCAGTTTGCAGACGCTGTACGCGGAAAACTACGCAGAAGCCTGGCGCACCGCGCTAAGCCGCGTAGACATTCATCGGTTTGAAGATCTGAACCACGGCGTTCGCATGCTGGAAAGTCTGACCAGCGGCCACGAACCCCTGGCCCGGTTGCTGGGCCAGGTGCAGAGCAATACCCGTTTGGTTCCGGTCGGTGATGGTGAAGCCGAAGTGGCCCGTAAGCTGCTGGAGCAGTCGCCGCACTTCCGTATGCTGCAGGACATCGAACGTCAGTTCGGTGACCTGAACCAACTGACCCAAAAGCAGGGTGATCAGCCCTCTGGTCTGGATGAAATCATGCAGGTGGTGGGTGAGCTGCACGAATACCTGCGCAGCATCCAGGAATCGCCAGATGCTGGTAAGGCGGCGCTCACCGCCGCTCGCGCCCGCATGGGCTTGCAGGGTGCCGACCCCATCTTCACCTTGCAGCGCATGGCCAATCATCAGCCAGAGCCGCTGAACCGACTGCTGAACCGACTCGCCACCGAAAGCTGGCGTGTGGTACTGGATCGTGCCGTGGCCCAGCTGGAACGGGATTGGTACCAGGAGGTGTACCAGCCGTTCCAGCAGAATCTTGCCCGCCACTACCCGTTCACCTCCGGTGCGGGCCGGGATGCCGCGCTCCAGGATTTCGAGCGGTTCTTCGCCCCGGATGGTGTGTTGGAGACGTTCTATAACGACAACCTGAAGCTGTTCCTGGAAGATCACCCGGAACACGTGGGCGATGCCCGCCGGGCCAGCCTGGTCCGACGTGATGTGGTGGCCTCACTTGAGCGCGCCAAGCAGATTCGCCGAGCCTTCTTCACGCGCAGTGGCACCCTGGACGTGGAGTTTGCACTGGAGCCCCTGAATCTGACCAACAACAAGCGCCGGGCGGTGGTAAACATCGACGGCCAGTTGGTGGAGTTCTCCCACGGCCCGCGCCAGAGCATACCGCTAGTCTGGCCAAACACCCTGCGGGACTCGGTGGAAAGCCGCATCACCCTGGTGCCGATCCAGGTCAATCGCTCGCCGCGCAGCATTTCCGAGAGCGGGCCCTGGGCATTGTTCCGGTTGCTGGATAAAGCCGACATTGCCGGGGTCAGCAGCAACGCTGTGGATGTGAAGTTCACCGTGGACGATGGCGAGATGCGATATCGCCTGCATGCAGCCAGTAATACCAACCCGTTCACACAGCAGCTACTCGCGGGGTACCGCATACCCCGCAGCTTGTATTAAACTGTGCCCCGTCACCCGGGCTTGATGGCCCGGGTTGACCGGAGCTTGCGCCCGGATGGTGCAGGCTGAAACGGAAATGTTCA
>JAGYIS010000004.1 GCA_018402255.1 Marinobacter sp. | reverse complement strand
TTAATGGTGTACTGCTGACTCATCCTGAGCGTGCACGAGTATAACCAGTGTGGCTGCCAAGGCCAACCTCACATCTGCCCACATCTGCGACTTTTGTTGAACTCTGTGAACGGTTACTCTTGTTTCAACGAACATAAAAAGAGAGCAGTTATGGCTATGTACACCATTGAAATAAATGAGACTTTTGACGTTCCCCGCAGAAAGGTCTTCGCCCTGTTTGCAGATCACCATCGCTTCGGAAAAATGATCGGCGCACCGGTCAAGCGCATCAAAGACAGCGATCAGGCAGACCCGAACGGCATCGGCTCCATCCGCAAAATCGGTATCGGGCCATTGTCGCTTGAGGAGACCGTGCTTGGTTTTGAACCGGACTCCCTGATCGAGTACGCCATCACCAGCCTCAGCCCGATCAAAAACCATCTGGGGCGAATTCGCTTTTCAGATACCCCCAATGGACAAACGGCAGTGAACTACACCATCACCTTTGAAGACATTGTGCCCTTCTCGGGCAAAGTGGTCAGTGCTGCCCTTGAGCAAGGCCTGCGCCGTGGAATTCGCCGGGTGCCCCGGCTGGCATAAGCGCCCCGAGCTCGCCTCAGGTACTCAGACAACAATCCGTTACTTGATGAATATCAGATAATTGACCTGAGGCAACTCTGCGCATTTATCAATTCTGTACTCTCCCGCGCTGATTGCAATAGTCGGCCATCAGCAGGCCTGATGCCGATTACCCACTCTTCTGCGGGAGACCGAAATGGCGGCCGAGCCGATTGTTCTTTTCGACAACGGGCACCACAAGTGCCTGATGTTTGATTCCCTGGTCACTGGTGAAGGCGTTCAGTCCAACCAGTTTCTGGTTGTCGATGGTAAACACGAAGCACTGATTGATCCGGGTGGTGACCTAACCTACACCCCGCTTTCGGTTGCTGCGTCCAAATACATGAACATCCGCGATATGGATTATGTCTTCGCGTCTCACCAGGACCCGGACATCATCGGTGCCATTGATCGATGGATCGTGCACACCCGCGCCAAGATCGTAACCTCCAAACTGTGGGCGCGCTTTCTGCCGCACCTGGTGTCCAGCTACGTCACCAACCAACTCAGCGGCAGCGTGTACGACCGCATTGTCAGTATTCCCGATGGCGGCGCCAACGTGCGATTTGGCGACAGCTACCTGCAGTGCCTGCCTGCGCATTTTATGCACTCCGTGGGTAACCTGCAGTTCTATGATCCGGTCTCGAAGATTCTGTTCTCCGGTGATCTGGGCGCCTCCATGGGCGGTGAAGATGATCACAAACCGGTGCAGGATTTCGACAAGCACATCCCCAATATGATCGGCTTTCACCGGCGCTACATTGCCTCCAAAAAGGTATGCCGTCTGTGGGCCAACATGATTCGCGATATGGATGTGGCAATGATCGTGCCGCAGCATGGTAAGCGCTTTGAAGGGCCGGTGATGGTCGACCGGTTCCTGGACTGGGTCAGCGACATGGATTGCGGGATTGATCTGGTATCTCAGGACAACTACCGTCAGCCGCTGGAATACGTCTGATTGCCTTTGTTTCCGCAAGGACGCGGAAACATCCCCCGTTATATCTGCAAACAACCCTGTCGCTCTTCCCCCAGGTTAAGTAAAATCAGTCCTTTTACCGAAAACCCGAGAGGCACCACAGATGGGCAGAGCCTACCAGAATCGTAAAGAGTCCATGGCCAAGACGGCCGCGGCAAAAACCAAGGTTTACAGCAAATACGGCCGGGAAATCTACATGGCCGCCAAATCAGGCGGTGTAGACCCAACCGCGAACCTGACCCTTCGCGGCCTGATCGAGCGGGCCAAAAAAGACCAGGTACCCGGCCACGTTATTGATAAAGCCATCGACAAAGCCAAAGGCGGCGCCGGTGAGGATTACTCCCCCGCCCGTTACGAAGGCTATGGGCCGGGCAACTGCATGGTGATTGTCGACTGCCTGACCGATAACCCTAACCGCACCTTTGGTGACGTGCGCCTGGCCTTCACCAAAACCAAATGCAAGATTGGTACTCCGGGCGTGGTTGCCCACATGTTTGACCACTGCGCCATCTTTGCCTTCTCTGGCCACGATGAAGAAGCAGTTCTGGAGGCCCTGATGGAAGCGGACGTAGACGTTACGGACATCGAGACCGAAGACAACAACGTCACCGTTTTTGCGCCTAATACCGAATATGCCAAAGCCAAACAGGCGCTGGAAGCCGCGTTCGAGGGTATCGAGTTCGAGGTCGACGAGATCCAGTTCCTGCCGAAAACCACCACCGTGGTGGCGGGTGACGATATCCCGATGTTTGAGAAGTTTCTCGACATGTTGAACGATCTGGATGACGTTCAGAACGTCTTCCACAACGCTGAACTCCCGGAGGAGTAACAGCGAGGCCAACTTTCTCTGCCAACGGAGTGTCCCATGGCTGGCTCAGCAGGCTCCCCAAAAGCCCGTGTGGTGATCCTGAAAACCGGAACCACCTACCCGCAGATTCAGGCACAGTTCGGTGATTTTGACGCCTGGTTTGTGCGGGCGCTGGCCGGCCAGGTGGACGTGACGGTTGTGGATGTGACCCAGGCGCCACTCCCCGGGCAGCCGGGCGACTGGCAGGGCATTGTGATCACCGGATCGCCCGCCATGGTCAGTGAACGAGCCGCCTGGAGTGAGGCCGCCGCGGACTGGGTCAGACAGGCCGTTGAGGCGGACGTACCGCTCCTCGGCGTTTGCTACGGCCATCAATTACTGGCCCATGCCCTGGGTGGTCGAGTGGACTATCACCCCAAGGGGCGAGAGTCTGGCACACACTCCGTGACACTCTTTGACAGCGCCGAAGCCGATCCCTTGTTCCGTCAAATGCCGCGCCAGTTTTTGGCCCAACTGACCCACAAGCAGTCTGTCCTGGCTCTGCCTCCCGGCGCCGTGTTGTTGGGGCAATCCGATTTTGAACCGCATCAGGCCTTCCGCGCTGGCAACCATGCCTGGGGCGTGCAGTTTCATCCGGAATTTACCGATCAGGTCATGAAAGCCTATCTGGAAGTCCAGTATCCTGACCTTGAACAGGAAGGGTTGGATGCCGCCTCGCTGTTGAGCTCGGTTCGCCCGGCTCCGGAGGCATCCCGACTGCTGACCCTGTTCGCCCGTTACGTGACGACCAGGCAACCCGGATAACCTGGCACACCCGCCCCTCGATGGAACGAATCGGCCATGACCATGAAGTTACTCGCCTTTGCATTGCTCCTGATACTGGCCGGCATTGGCTTGTGGCATTCCTTCAAACCGCTCCCCGCCGGCATTCGGCATCAGGGCGAGCCGGTACCTATAGTCGCTGCTGAGTTACTGACAGATGTGACCCATCACTCCCGCGATGGCAACACCGTACTTGAGCACCGGATTTTTGATGAAACCTTCCGGCTGATTGCCCAGGCAGAGAAGTTTATTCTGGTCGACATGTTCCTGTTTAACGGCACCAAACCTGAGAACACGGAACTGCGCCCTCTGGCCGAGCAGTTCACGCAGGCACTGCTGGAGCGCAAGGCGACCCGGCCAGACATTGATATCGTGGTGATCTCAGACCCTCTGAACACCTTCTACGGTGGCACCCGGTCGCCCGAGTTCGAGGCATTGTCCAGCGCCGGGATCGAGGTTGTGATCACCCGCCTGGAACCACTTCGCGACAGCAATCCGGCCTGGTCCTCGCTCTGGCGCTTGTGCTGCCAATGGCTTGGCAATAATCCAGACGGTGGCTGGCTGCCCAACGCCCTCGGGAATGAGCCGGCCACGATTCGCAGTTACCTGGCACTCCCGAACTTCAAGGCGAACCACCGTAAACTTCTGGTGACCGATGATGGCCGGGGCTACCGAGCCGTCATCACATCCGCCAACCCCCACGACGGCAGCAGCCGGCACAGTAATGTTGGCCTGGCCTTCAGTGGGCCCGCCGTTATCGACGTGGTCAGAAGCGAGCAAGCCGTGCTGAACATGTCTGGCGCCAGCACCGCCACTCTGGACCACTGGATCGGCGAGATGACTGCAGACGACCAGGCCGCCGATGACGCTTCCGGCATCATGAAAGTTCTGACCGAATCCGCTATCCGCGACGCCGCGCTCGATATGATTGATCGCAGCCAGCCTGGCGATGCCCTGGACATGGCGATGTTCTACCTCTCGCATCGTTCCATCATCAAGGCATTGTTGGCCGCGCACCAACGCGGCGTCTCAATCCGGCTGTTACTCGACGCCAACAAAGACGCCTTTGGTCATGAAAAGAACGGCATTCCCAACCGCCCTGTCGCCCACGAACTCCAACAGGCGGGCATTCCCATCCGTTGGTGCCTCACAGAAGGCGAGCAGTGCCACAGCAAGTTGCTCATCTACACCCCGCGTGATGATCAGCAGGAACTCCTGCTCGGCTCGGCCAACTTTACCCGGCGCAATCTGGACGACCTGAACCTTGAAACCAACGTCTGGCTGGCAACGCCGGCAAGCAGTGCCGTTGCACAGCAAGCAACGACATTGTTCAACCAATACTGGCAGGCAGGCCCAGATCACGACCAAGCAATGAGCCTGCCCTACTCAGCCTGGGCAGAACCGTCCCGGCTCCGGTACTGGCAGTATCGGATAATGGAGGCGACCGGACTGTCGACGTTCTGATGCCGGCGCCAAAGCGTGAACGTTTTGTATGTTGAATCGGTACATGTTCCAATCTATTGTTTTTCGTGAAACAAACCATTAAGGAACCTGAAATGAACAGCATCCGTTCCCATATTAGGCAGCTTTCGTTGATCATGGCCGTATTGCTGGCCTTTGCCACCACATTGTCTGTCTCTGCACACGCAGGCATGGTGGGCACCGGAGAATTGATTCAGCAGCAACAGGGTGACCTTGACCGCCAACAACTGCTGAACATGCTGGAAACTCAGGAAGTCAAAGACAAGCTCTCCCAGCTTGGCGTCAGCGAAGATCAGGTGGCTGAGCGAATCCAGAACCTGACCCCTGCCGAACTGGCAGACTTTGAACAGCAACTGGCGGAAGCCCCCACCGGTGAAGGCGTGGTCGGTGTGATCGTATTGTTCCTGCTGGTCTTTATCATTACCGACATGTTGTGTGCCACTAACGTCTTCTCGTTCGTCAATTGCATTCGTTGACCCAGCCAACGCCGCTTGCAAGTGCGGGCCTGATCAGCAGATTTGCAGCCCTTCTGGGGCTGCTCCTGCTGGCCGGCTGCGCCAGCACGCCACCTTGGCCAGACCACCATTCAGCCAAAGCTCCTTCGCAGCAAGACACCACAATTCAGGATCAGGCACTTCTGGATAATGTGCCCTTCTATCCACAGGAGAAGTACCAGTGTGGCCCGGCCTCACTGGCCACCATGCTGAATACCCAGGGCCTGGCAACCGATCCGGAAATCCTGAAAGAACTGGTGTATCTACCCGGCCGACAAGGCTCTCTGCAAGTTGAAATGGTCGCCGGCGCCCGCGCTCATGACATGGTGGTGTACCCATTACAGACCAATATAGAGACCGTACTGAGCGAAGTAGCCGCCGGCAACCCGGTACTCATCATGCAGAATCTGAGATTCAACTGGTGGCCGCAATGGCACTTTGCGGTGGTGGTGGGCTACGACAGCGATGAAGAAGTTCTGATCCTGAACACAGACACCCGTCGCCATTACCGAATGCCCTACAAGACCTTCCACGCCACCTGGGATCGTGCCAGCCGCTGGGCGATGGTCATCCTGCCGCCTGACGAGCTACCGGCAACCGCCGAGACACTGCCCTATCTGCGTGCGGCCCACGACCTTGAGAGTACCGGCCACACAAGGGCCGCACGCCAGGCTTACCTGAGCGCCGAACAACAGTGGCCAAGCCAGCCCGCCCCGATTATGGCCCTGGGCAATCTGGCCTACGACCAGGGCGATTTCACCGGTGCCGTATCCCATTTCCTGCGTGCCGTTAACCGCTTCCCTGAGTTCTCAGAGGGCTGGAATAATCTTGCTTACGCACTGAGCACCCTTTCTTGCCCCAAGCAGGCCAGCAAAGCCATGGCCTGTGCTGTAAACCTCAACCCGGAGCGGTTCGGCCAGACCGCACCTCCGGCGGGTTCAGTGGAGAGCCGCAACGCCTGCCCGCCTGTGCCGGATTGCCCCTCCAGCCAGCCATCGCAACGTTAGCCTTGTTTGTGGAACAGCGCCACATCTTTGCGGGGCACTTCAAATTGCCAACCGTAATGATTGGCTAACCAGGCCAATGTCTGTTCCCGATAGAACACCACGTGAGTGGGGTCGCGCCGATAGTGCCAGTGATCAAAGCGATCATCATCCGTCTGGAAGCACGTCATGATGCCTAACCACCCCCCCGGTTTGAGTAGTGAATCCAGTTGCCTGAACACCTCGGCTGGCCGGTACAGATGCTCCACCACCTCAGTACACGTGACGAAGTCATATTGTCGTTCGAGGGCCGACGCTGTGGGGTGGAAGAACGGATCGTACAGCGCCATCTCATAGCCTGCCCGCTGCATCATGCTGGCAAGCGCCGGGCCAGGACCGCAGCCAAAATCCAGTCCCTGTGCGCCAATCGTCAGCTTGGTCGAAAGAGGTTCAGACAACTTGGACAAAAACCGCCGATAGCCCACATCCTCAGTTTCATTGTTGTGCAGCGCGTATACGGCTCGCTCTTCATCCGCCGTCAGCCGGCATTCTGGCGCCATGACCGTTGCCAGGCATTGCCCGCAGCGCAGGTAGCCTTTGCCTGAAACCTCGCGAAACGGCTGCAGAATGCCGGTTTCACACACCGGGCACCGAGGCTGTTCGTGATCACCCGCTACCATCTGGGTTCTGCCCTATCTGTCGAAAGTTTCATTGTCATATCCGGCCATCCGGTCAATTTGTGATCGGTTGCTAGAAAGGCGAACTGACACGCTGCCTATACTCGCACACATCGCCGCCCGCAGAAGGCCGGAATAATAACAACCGAACGACTCATGACGAAACGCCGGGCACGCCGGCTCAGGGACCGAAACATGGATACGTTGAATAATCTTGCCCGTGAGGTACCGATTCTGTCGGCCCGCTACGCCCTGCGATTTGTCCAGTTTATGGAAAGTCGCGGTGTGAAGCGCCACACCATTCTCGAGCAAACCGGCGTTACCGAAGACATGCTGAAAAGCCCGGAAGCCAGCCTGTCCATGACTCAAGTACTGACCATCCTGAGCAAAGCCGACTGGCTAATGACCGACGAGCGCGCCGCTTTTGAATTTGGCCAGCAGCTGGACCTGCCAAGCCACGGCTTACTGGGTTTTGCCGTTTTGGGGCAGGAAAACCCCAAGCGCCTGGTCAGTATGATTGTCCAGTATCTCCGGGTGGGCCTGCCCCTGATGGACATGCAGCTGGACTCCATCGGCTCCAGCTTTCGTATCCGGCTGGTCGATACCTGGGGCCTGGGCACGCTAATGCCTTGCCTCACCAAGATCTACATGGGTAGCATTCATCGCGTATCCAGTCAGGTGTGCAGCCACTTTACTTTTCAGTTCGACTTTCCAACCAACGCCCGCGAGGAAGACTGGAAAGTTCTGGCACCGGGCTGTGAGTTTGAATTCGACGCCGGGGTCAGTCAGGTGGTCATGCCTTTGACAGGCATACCCATCCGCCAGGATGATGCCAGCCTTGAGTTTCTGGTTGCACGTACACGCTACGACGGCCAGCAGAAAACCCCGGATGCCGACCAAACCGCCATGCAGGTCCGGGAACTGATCATGAGCCAGCCGGGCCGGCCATGCACCACAGAGAACATTGCACGACGACTGGATGTCAGCCCCCGAACCCTCAGGCAACATCTGGCCAGCGCCGGAACTTCCTTTCGTGAACTTCGCAATGAAATCCGTGAAAACTTCGCCACCCTGTATCTGAAAGACACCAACGTTCCCCTGGAGTCCATTTCTGAAAAACTTGGGTTCAGCGATCAAGCCGGTTTCACCAAAGCCTATCGTTCCTGGACCGGCAAAACCCCGGGCGATGTTCGCCGTCAGGCTCGTACAAAAAGTGAACATCGTTCAGCCTTGAACTTGACCCGGTTCACGCTTTGAACAATCAACCCCGCCCATCTCCGCTTTAGACAAAAACGCCGCCGCGGCAAGCAATGACCCGCGGCGGCCCTTCCCCGTTAAATGATCCTGCATTCATGCGCGCCATGCGTGTGGCAAAGGGATCTTTGCAAGTCCGGTTGAGCTGTCCGTCATCGGTGTTGTCTGCAACCCCAATTACAACAACGAAAGTTAGACAGAGGACGAACTCATGAAACTCAGGAACCTCAACACGAGCGTTCGCAAGATCGGGCCTGCCATTGCGGCAGCAGCCCTGATGGCCGGCGGCGCCAGCCATGCCTCCGCAGAGCAGGTATCGATCGAACTGGCGTTCGAATGCCCGTTCCCACTGATCGGAACCCAACCGATTCGGGCGCAGATCAGCGCCGATATTCCTACAGTTGCCACCGTAGGCGAGCCCACTCCCCAGTTTGAAGTCACCGCCATTACCGTGGTCAACGACAACGCCCGTACTGGCCTGAAACTGGTCGGTTCTGAGACGGTTGAAGGTACCGCAACCAGCTTCAATACGGTCATAACCACCAACCGCACCCTGGATCAGATCGTCGATCTAGCCATTCCAGCAACCCTGATACCTGATGTGAGCGGCGAATTTAACGTGCCCGCCACTGGTATGGCACCAGAAGTGCTCTTTACCGAGGATGATATCGGAGAAGCCGAAATCCGCGTGGGCGGGCTAACCCTGGACCTGACCGCTCGCACCCCGAACGGCGCCATTGCACCGGCACCGATTGGTGAGATCCTGACCGACTGTGTACAGCTGCCAGGCCAGAACAACCTGCTGCAAACCATCACGGTCGACGGCGAAGCCGTGGAAACACCGCGCATCAGCGTAAACCGCGAAGAAGTCGCCTTCGGTAACGTCCAGGCCGGTCTGAGCGCTCAGGAAACCGTGTCTGTCACCAACACCGGCAGCGCCGCTCTAGGTATCAGCAACGCGGTCATCAGCGGCACCGATGCCGACACCTTCCTGCTGGATAACCAGTGCGGAACTCTCGCACCGAACGAATCCTGTGACGTTAACGTTACCTTCGCACCGAGCACAGACGGCACCCGCAGCGCTACGCTGACCATTGAATCTACCGACGCCGACAACCCGGCGGTGGATGTCGCATTGACCGGCCGAGGCGTATTGGCCCCGACACCGGAAATCGGTGTTAATCCCGAGTCTGTCGATCTTGGCCGCATTGAGCTGGGCCAGAGTGCATCTGCAGACGTCACCATCAACAACACCGGCAATGAAACACTGCTCATTGATAGCGTTGCTCTGGAAGGCGCTGGCGCTGCAGACTTCCTGCAGACCAACAACTGTACAACCGTTGCTGCCAACGCAAGTTGTACCGTTGAGCTGAGCTACACCGCCAATGCAGTGGGCGTGAGCAACGCCAATCTGGTGATTCGCTCAAGCGACCCGGAGAACCCGGAAGTGAGCGTTGCTGTGTCTGCTGAAGCGTTCGAGCAGACCGGTTCAGAACTCGAGCTTCTGCTTGGACTGGAAGGTTCTACCTTCATCAAAGCGTCTGGCGGCACTCTGCCCCTGAACGGCTCAATCGCCACCTTGCTGGATCTTGCAGCAGGCACATTCGAGGCCGATCTGGCCATCGACCCAACCTCCGGCAACTTCTCCATCAAACTGCTGTTCAGCCGACTGAACGCCTCGGCCAACGTTGAGTTCGTGCCGGCATCAGTCACCACCGGCACTCTGATCAACGGCAAGTTGACCGCCAATTCACAGTTGTTTGTGAAAGTACCCAAGGTCGCGATCAAGATATTCGGCTTACCGCTGCGCGTTGGCGGTGGCTCCGAGTGTATGACTCGTGATCCCGTCAATATCGACCTGGCGTCTGCCGATGGCGAGAACTTCTCACCCGCCACAGGCGGAACAGTCAGCGGCGTCTACAACCTGCCAGCCCTTGAGAACTGCGGTCTGCTCACCGGCTTGCTCAACCAGTTCCTCACCGGAGCTGGCAACACGATTGAACTGGATTTGACGCCACAATAAAGAATTCCGGCAACGCCGGATAACAAAGACCCCGGCAGGCATTCGCTTGCCGGGGTCAAGCAGTCGAAGAACAAAACCAAAAAAGGAACGAAACAATGAAAAGCCTGAATAGAACCGCGCTAGTGCTGGCCATGGCAGGACTGCCATTTGCGGCTCAAGCGGAATTGAAGCCTCTTGACGACACTCACATGGGTAACATCACAGGTCAGGCCGGTGTCACCATTGAGCTGGAAACCCGCCTGGACATCGGTGAGTTCCGCTATACCGATGAGGGCTCTTTGTCTATCCGAGACATCGAGATTGGTGGTGCCAACCGGACCGATCTCTTTGAAGAAATCACCGACTTCCGTGATGCCCTGTTTGGCCAGACCAGCAACCTGATCGACAACATCAAGATCGATATTGATATTGCCGACGACGGTGACGCACTCATCAACATCTTCCCGATCACCGCTGCGCCAATCGACTTCGGCATCAGCACTGGTGACTGGACACTGGAAGGACAAACCGACTCCACCGTGCTGGCCAGCAACTTCAATATGGTCGGCGCATTCACCAAGGTAGGCATCATCGTCGACACCGCAACAGACACACTCAACCTGAACACCCAGGTGGGTATCTCCGAGCTGAACGTTGACGTCGATTTCCTGGCTTTGGGCATTCGCGGCCTGAAAATGACCGGCGCGGATTACATGGGCACCAAGCTCGACGGCACCCCTGGCAGCGCCAACGTGCTGACCCTGGGCGCGACCATCGACATGGACGTATACAAAGCCGCCCGTCTGGGTGGTGGTGGCGACGCGCTGGCCATCGACCTGAACACCTTCGCAGCGGATATGTCGATCGATCAGGTGTTGGTCGGCGGAACATCTATCGGCTCTGTGATGCTGGACAACCTGGTGGTGCAGGACACCACCATGCGCATCTACGGTCACTAAAACCTGAAAGCCCGGCGTGTGCCGGGCTTTCTCTCACTTCTTGAAAAACCGTGGATTGCGTTCGATAAAGGAATCAATCCAGCGCTCCAGAAATGAGGTGCGCTCAGGATTCTTCAGATACCGCCAACCGAGTATCGAAATAATCAACGCGCCCAGGGCATCAACAATCAAGTCCCACATGGTGTCGGTCAGCCCTGACGGGTCCCCCAACATGGGCTTCTGCATGTTCATACCGAACAGACTGTCCATCGTGAACTCAAAAATCTCCCATAAGGCACCCACGCCAAGCGCAAACATGAAGGCAAAGAACGCCACAAACCCGGGCTTCATGTGTACATGAATCTTCTCGGTCTCGTTCATGATGTGAACCAGCAGGAAACCGAGAATCCCGAGCAGGAAGCCAGACATGGTATGCAGCGCCATATCCCACCACCAGAATCGGGTGTAGTAGTCCCTGATCTCGCCAAGAAACAGTGACGCAAACACAAAACCAATGGCCGCTAGCTGCAACTCGGGGGGAATGTGGATACGGAACCGCCGCTCAAACAGTATGGGGAACAGCGTGATCACAATGATCATGCTGGTCAGAAACGCCGTAAACCAGCGCTGCCCCCAAACGGCAAACACTGCCTCCAGTAACAGAATAAGCTGCAAAAACAGCGTGATTCGCTGATGGGTAATACGGATTCTCATGTTTCAGTCCTGATCACTCAGCCCTGCTGAGGCCCGCAGGAGCTGGTCCATTTCCGAGGCATCCAGTGCCTCGGCTGTAATAAGTTCAACCCGGGAGAGCTCGCGGGGCTCGCCGGGCAGTATAGACACCGAGCCATCCACAACGTTCAACACTCGCCAACCCTCAATGGTGTGGATTACCGCCTTGAATCGCAACAACCGATCATCCATCGCCATCGCCAACACGGCGTTTTCGTCCAGCATCAACCCGGGATGGATCCGCCAGCCGATGCTGCTGTGCCCCTGTCCCCGGTTGGTGACCAACTGCCAGGGGTTGTCCTCAATCGACGGTGGCGGTGTGCTGGTGTCCTTACCATGATGGTGATGATGCGCATGAGGATCAGAAACCTCCGGCAGGGCAGTCTCGCCATCCAACCAGTTGACCCTGAGGTGGCCATGAGCGATGTGGTAAACCGCCCGCCCTGCCGGCGCCAGCTGGGCGGCCCACTGATCGAATGCCTTAAGTTGCTCATCCGTGCACAGGTCAGTCTTGTTCGCCACCAGAATGTCGGCCGCCGCCAACCTGGTCCCGAAACTGGACATTCTCGAGCACTCGCGGGTTCTCAAGTTTACGGGGGTCCACCAGAGTGATTACCGGGCCTAGGGTCAACACACTCTGGTAATGTTCCCCGGTCAAGGTCTCCAGAATCTGAGACGGATGGCCAAGACCGGTGGGCTCGATCAGCAAGCGATCTGGCTTGGCCCGGGCAATCAGCTGATTCAGGCCAATCTGCATGGGCAAGCCGGCAACACAGCACATGCAGCCACCCGGAATTTCCCGGACCACGGCACCTTCGGTCTCGAGTATCGCGCCGTCAATGCCCACTTCGCCAAATTCATTGACCAGCACGGCCCACACTTCGCCCTCCGGTTTCTGCCGGAGCAAATCGAGGATTGCAGTGGTTTTACCAACACCAAGGAAACCAAGAATCAGGTTGGTGGGAATGGGACGAACAGGATCTGGCATCGGAGCGGCCTCAAAAGTGTTACAACATAACAAAAATGAGACACCAAACGCCAGTTCAGATGGGATAGAGTCATAAAACTGCCCGGTCAGATCAGAATTGCCAAAGCAGCCAGATCAACGCTATCAATACCACAATAAACCAGCGGGCATAGTGATCCGGCTTGTCCCGCTCCTCCGGCCCTTGCGCCACTACCCGATCGGATTCGTATTCATCAATTAAAACTCTGGCCCGGTAGACATCTTCGTCGTCCACGTGAACATTGCTGAATCCAGCGGCACCAATCTCTCCCATCGCGCCTTGCAGGTAGTGCCCACCCACGTAAGCCTCGATGCCGTTGGCGCCCAACATGCCGGCAATAATGTGTGCCTCGGTGATATCCCGGGCCCGATAGGCTATTTGCAAGATGACTTTCCTCTGTATGCTTTGCCATGGTACGAATATAGTTTCAGCATAGTTCCCTTTTTACGGGGCCCCAAAAGGAAAACCCATGCTCTGGATTCTGCTCGCGGTTATTGCGCTCGTCGTTGCCACCACCTTTTTGCTGTTCCGGGTGCACGATCTTTCCCAGTTTGACGGCGGTGACTGGGCAGTCCGTGAGGTGGCTCCGAATCCCGCCCATGATGAGGTCATGGCCCGCATAAAAGACATGGGGCGAGCATCCAGAGGCCTCAAGGGCAAAGCCCGACTGATTGCCCTCAGGAATCATCTGGACAGCCTTGGTGAGGGCGTTGACGTCACATCCGACATCCGCCACAACGATCAACCCCGGGGGGAATGGGTGATTGCTCCTGGTGCCGATACCCGCCGCCGGGTGCTTTACATCCATGGGGGTGCCTGGGCGGCCGGTAGCCCACGCAGCCACCGCGCCATCACCGATCGGTTCTCTCATCTGGCCAACGCTGCTGTATTTGCGCTCGATTACCGTTTAATGCCTGAACACCGATTTATGGACGGCATCCGCGACTGCCGCCAGGCCTATACCTGGCTGCTGAACCACGGCCCGGAGGGTGAGGAGAAAGCGGAGTTCATGGTGGTTGCGGGTGATTCTGCAGGCGGCAGCCACACGCTGTCCCTGCTCGCCTGGATACGCGACAACGGTGTGCGCCAAGCGGATGCTGCCGTCGCCCTGTCGCCGTCTACCGATCTTACCCTGACCGCGCCCAGCAACCGGGACAACATCCGGACCGACGCATTGCTGGGCCCGGTCTTCGGCGGCCTGTCCAAGATTCCATTGCCGGTATTATGGTGGGGCACCCTGGCCGCGTTCCGGATTTCGCCAACCAACCCGGCGGCCTCTCCGCTGCGTGGCAACCTCAATGATTTGCCACCCACGCTGATTCATGCCAGTACCACAGAAATGCTGCTGCACAATGCAACACGCTATGCCGCCAAAGCCAAGGCAGAGGGATCACCCGTGGAAGTCCACACCTGGCAGAATATGGTCCACGTATGGCATATATTCTCGCCCTTGCTGCCAGAAGCCGAACAGGCCTTCGACGATATCCGGGACTTTCTCGAACAGGTCAGCCAGAGTAAGCGCAACGACTGAAACACGCATCGGGGCGGTGCTGACGTCAGGTGGCAATCGTTGTGTTACACCGCCTGACCACGGCACCAACTTCCTCCACCAGCACCGGGCGGCTGAAAAAATAGCCCTGAAAACGACCACAACCCATCTCGACCAATGTGGCGAACTGGTCTTTGTCTTCCACACCCTCAGCCACCAGGCGCATGCGGTGATTCTTGCCGATGGCAATAATACTCTCGACCATGTTCCGGGCTGGCTCATCCGCAATGATATTATCAACAAAGCTCTTGTCGATCTTAAGCTCGTCGATCGGCAATTTGCGCAACAAACTCAGCGACGAGTACCCGGTACCGAAATCGTCCATCGACAAGCTGATACCGGCATGGCGAAGCTGCTCCAGAACCGGAACAACCTGATCGAATCCAGACATGAACACAGTTTCCGTTATTTCCAGGGTCAGGTAGTGCGGATGCACATCGTGTTTTTTCAGCGCCAATAACACCCGCTCGGCAAACCCCAACTGCATAAACTGCATGGCGGATATATTGACTGACAACTCCAGAGGCTCTCGTACCTCATCAAGAATGTTGCGGAAATCAGCCAGGCTCCGGTCCAGCACGTAATTGCCCAGCTCAACCATCAGGCCGGAGGACTCTGCCACTTCCACAAACTCGTTCGGTGGCACATAGCCCAATTCTTCATCATCCCAGCGCGCCAATGCCTCAACACCAACTACCCGACCACTCACATCCAGTTGCGGCTGATAGGCCATGTATAGCTGCATTTCATGCATGGCACCACGCAGTCGCTGTTCAATATGAACCCGCCGCAGATAACCTGCTTCAAAATTATTCTGATACAGGCAGACGTCATTACGGGTTCTCTTGGCCTGATAGAGCGCCAGATGCGCACTGCGTATGATGCTGTTAAAAGAATCACCATGGGCAGGGAACACGGCGGCGCCAACACTGGCTCCCAACTGCATTCTGAGTGGGCCAGACGCCATTTCCCGGGCCAGTTTCTCCAGCAGTTCATTGCAGAATACCAACAGGTTTTCTGGTTCCCGGATGTTGCTGATCACCGCAAACTCATCACCGCCCAAGCGCGATGCGCCATACTGGTCACTGGCAAGTTTGCGCAAACATCGGGCAAACTCACTCAGCACCTTATCGCCATGTTCCTGGCCAAAGCGGTCATTGATGCCGCGAAAATTATCAATGTCCAGCAGCACCACGCCAAAACCGTCATTGCGATTAACCAGCTGCTGAATCTGATCAATCAGGCCCACCCGGTTAAGCAGTGAGGTCAGGTCATCATGCCTGGACTGATACATAAGCGCGGCACGGCGTTTGTGCTCGGCTTTCTCAATCTGGCGGACCAGGTAGAACAACAGGAAGAACAGTGCAAAAATACCGTCAACAGCACAACGCCGCGTTCAAGAAACGCCCGCCAAACCGAACGAATATTGGATTCAGAGACAATCCAGAGTTCGTAGTCCGGAGAATACCAGGCGCCACCGATGAAGGTATCGCCGTCCCTTTCGCTGTAATAAACGCTGGGCTCCGTTCGCGCCATCAACTCTTCGATTGAGGCATGGTTGGCATCCAGAAGGCTTTGCCTGTCCTCCTGACGTTGCTGCGGTGTCCGTTGAATATTGGCGTACATATCCGGGGTAACGCTTTGACTGGACATAAACTGCAGATAGCCATCGTACTCTCTGAAAATCATCACAGAGTCATCCGGGCCGGTGTGCAGGTTTCGACCGAACACGCCCTTTTCACCATCTGCCCGAATGCCGGCCGACATCACCGCTATCACGTTGCCGTTACTGTCCCTGACCGCCTTGCGGGCGGGGATAATCCAGGCAGAAACGGCCGGAAGGTAATAGGTGCGGCCAACAATTAACCGATCTGAATCCAGAGCTCGCTGAAACCCATCCCGGGATGCCTCCTGCTCCAGAAGATTGGGCATCAGACTGACATCTACGGTGGACGTAACCTTGACCAGCCGACCATCGGGCAGTGCCATCCCGAACCCGGCAAGAGCGGGACTGGCCTCCATGATGTTATCCAGAAACGGAAGCACCTCGGGGACCGAATTGATCAGATCCTGTCGCACCAGCTCCGCTGCGGCCACATCCAGAATAAGTTCCTGGGTCCGCAAGACATTGGTCACCGATTGGCTGATAAGCTGCACACGAGACTGATGATGGGACTCCTGAGCACTCAACGGTAGCTTGCCACATGCCCGTCAGAATGAATGACATTACAAGCACGCCAATCGCAACAATCAGCCAAAACAGCGTCCAAACATTGCGCCTGAAGATGGTCAAAGTGACTCCGTCAGAGGAATTATTGTTGAAGCATTCTTTAGAGTACTGACGTGAGTATAGGCAGAAAAACCGACTTCGCGAACTCTGTCACCAGGCGATCTACACGGTTGGTTTTTGCTTCTTACGGACGTAAAGCGTTTTGTGAACGCGTGCCACCAGCTCGCCACTATCATCAATAATATCGACCTGCCATTCCGGCAAGTATTTGTCGCCACCGGCGGTGGCAGAGCGGATCTCATCCAGACGTTCAGCGGTCAGCTCAAATCGCGCCTGCACACGACCTTTGCCGGGCCGGATAAAGTCGATACTGGCGGCCTTGTCCCAGACCACATAATCGTTGCCCAGACTGCGCATCAGCAGCAACATGTACATCGGGTCCACCATACTGTAGAGAGAACCGCCAAAGTGTGTGCCCACATAATTGGTGTTGTACCAGTGCTGGCGCATTTCGACCGTTGCGGATGAGAAGTCATCGGCAATCTCGGTCACTTTGATACCCGCGCCAATGTAGGGCGCGAACGTGCTCATTAAACGGCGCATGGCACCGGCGCTGGCAAACCAGCGGCGAACGGCAGAGTTCATAGGAATTCCTGAAAGATCGCATAAATATATAGCCTGCTATATTGTTGCAGGCAACCAGAGGTTTCAACCGAAATTCATACGATCGTTTGAATTTTATAGACCAGCAAATGCCAGTTGCAGCGCGATCGCGAGCATCATCAAACCGATAACACCGTCAATCACCCGCCAGGCGTTGGGCCGCGACAGCACGGAGGCCAGCGACGAACCCAGCCAGGCCAGGGCACCAAACCAGATAACAGAGGCACTGCTGGCACCCGCCACGAAGCTGGGCGCGCTCGACTGCTGGGCACCCACGGCCGGAATCAGCAACAGAGTATCCAGATACACCTGGGGGTTAAGCAGGGTGACCGCCAGGGTGGTTAGCAAAACGCCTTTGAGACTCCTGCGAGCTTCTTCTCCAGCTACAAGCGCTGCCCTGCCCCGTCCGGCCCGAACGAACGCCTGAACCGCCAACCAGCCCAGAAAAACCACGCCAAACCAACGCAACACCTCAAGCGCCTGAGGCATCGCCATTAACGCCGCCGATACTCCAAACATGCCCAGGGTGAACAGCAGGATATCGGAGGTCATACAGACGCCGGCAGACCACCAGTGATGCTCCCGGCGGATCGCCTGGCTCAGTACGTAGGCATTTTGCGCTCCGATGGCAACGATGATACCGCCGCACACCAGAAACCCTGTCAGATAGCTTTCCAGCACATTAATTTCCGAAAAATGAAGGAGGTTAACGGGTTATCGGTTCACCCCGAACCAGTCGGGACAGGTTAACAGGCAATACAGGGCGAGCATGTCGTAAACTGCATGCCACACCATTACCAGCTCAAGGCTGCCGCTGAGCTGATAGACCGCACCCAGCAACAAGCCAAGACCGGTCGCGACCACAAAATACGTGAACGACATATAGTGCACCAGGCCGAACAACACTGAGGCTGCCAGCACGGCAGTCCAGGGCCCGGTATATTGCAGTAACCAGCCTTGAATGGCACCCCGGAACAGCAGTTCCTCACCCACGCCGGCCAGTATCGACAAGGCGACCAGCACGGGCCAGCGGAAGCTGGAAGCGAATTTATAAAGGGCCTGCATCTGGCTGCTGAGGTCATCCGGGAACAACCGCGAATTGCGAGTCAGCAACAGTAAGAAAACGTAGGTGGCAAGAGCGCCAGGGACGCCATACAGCATCGCCTGCGCCAGGCCCAGGCCGCCTGATAACACGGGGATATCAAACAACCAGATGGCCAGCAGACCAACCACACCAATGCCACCCTGGAACAACAGAGCGGCAGGTGCAGAGATGGAAGAACCCCGGCGGTCAGGCATGGATCAGCTGGAGAACAGATCCTTGACCGGGAACAGATCATCGTAGACAGGCGTCTGCTTCTGGGCTTTGGCCTGGAAGGTTTTCATCATATCGGTCGGGCGGAACATGCCCGCCTGCCAGGTGGCCATATACCTCAAGCTATCTTCCACGCTGTGATCACGACTGTAATTTAGCATTTCCTTGCAGCCGGTCACTGCCAGCGGCGCGTGGGCGGCAATCTGTGCTGCAATGGCCATCACACCTTCCAGCATTGCTTCCTGGGATTCGTATACGGCATTTACAAAGCCAAGTCGGTGAGCTTCTTCGGCACCGAATTTACGACCGGTATAGGCCAGCTCGCGCACCACGCCCTCGGGCATCAACTTAGGCAGGCGCTGCAGGGTGCCCACGTCGGCGGTCATACCCAGTTCGGTTTCCTTGATGGTGAAGTAGGCATCCGCCGTGCAGTACCGGCTGTCGGCCGCACATATCAGATCTAAAGCACCGCCAATACAGCCGCCGTGGACAGCCGCCAATACCGGTAAACGTACTTTTTCAAGGGAACTCAGGGTGTCTTGCAGCTGCAGGACTACCCGGCGCAGGTTCTCTGCCATCCGGCCAGGGTCTCCGCTCATGGGCACCGCCTTGGAGTCTGAGAACACGCCCAAATCCATGCCGGCGGAAAAGTGCTTGCCGGTTGACGAGATCACGATGACTCGAGCATCGGTGTTGGCTTCAATGTCTTGCATGCAGCGAGGCAGCTCCAACCAGAACGCCTTGTTCATGGTGTTCATGGCCTCTGGCCGGCTGAACTGAACGTGGGCGATGTGATCGTTAACGTCGATCTTGAAGCTTTCGTAGGTGGCTAGTTCAGACAAGGTGTGACTCCTTTTAGATTCTGTTTTTCCAGTAACGCATTAGTGCTGACTGACGATCAACGCCGCCGCCAGCGCCAGACTGAGGAAAGCCACGATCAGGTTGATCGTCATGCCCCAGCGGGCGTTGTAACCATTGGGGAATTCTTCCGGACTCAGGGTTTTCAGCACGGCACCAAACTGGCGAGTGGCGTAAAACGCGGTGGCGGCGCCCAGCAGGATGAACAATAGCCCCAGCCAGTACATCATCACCAGATTGATGCCATTGGCGGTTTCCGGCGTCAACGCCGCCAGCAACAGGCCGGCCCGCTCTACCAGAAACCCGAACGCGGTCAGCCCCAGACTGGTTCGATTCCAGGCCAGCAGGGTGCGCTCGGCAGCGAAAAGAACGCGGGGGTCTTTCAGGTCAGACATGGCTGATTCCGTATCATCGCAGCAAAAGGTTTCGTATCATTAGGGCGCACATTACCGCGAAACGAGGCACGATGGAATTCACTTTCCTTGGCACATCCGCCGGAACCCCCACACGGTCACGTAACGTCACCGGGCTGGCCCTGTGCAGCTCTGGCCCCAAACCCTGGTACCTGATTGACTGCGGCGAAGGTACCCAGCACCAGCTGATGCGTACCCGTTATTCGGTGATGCAACTGCGCGCCATTTTCATTACCCACATTCACGGCGACCATATCTTCGGCTTGCCAGGCCTGCTTACCAGCGCATCCATGCTGGGCCGTACCGAGGCACTGGATATCATCGCGCCCGTGCAGGTTCGGCGGTTTGTCAGCGCGGTCATTGAGAATAGCGACTCCAGCCTCAGTTTCCCGATCAATTATATCGACTCGGAAGCACCGAATTTCCATTGGCAAGACGATCAGGTGGTGGTCACCAACGTGGCGCTCTCGCACCGGGTGCCCTGCCGGGCTTATGTGGTTACCGAGCGGAATCTGGAACGCCAGTTAAAACAGGAGAAACTGGTTGCCGATGGTATAGAGCCGGGCCCCGATTGGGGCGACCTTCAGAAAGGCAAAGACGTTCTGCTGGACAACGGGCGCCTGCTCAGAAGCGACGACTACACCCACATTCCAAGAACCGCCCGCAAGATCATTGTGGGTGGTGACAATGACACCCCGGCACTATTAAAGGATGCATGCACTGACACTCACGTACTGATCCATGAAGCCACCTACACCCAAGACATAGCAGACCGCGTTGGCCCCTGGCCACAACACAGCTCAGCCCAACAGGTGGCCAAATTTGCACAGAGCGCAGAGCTACCCAACCTGGTGCTTACCCATTTCAGTTCCCGCTATCAGTCTGCCCCCGGCGGCACGCCCCACATCAACCAACTGGCAGCGGAAGCGTTACAGCACTACAAGGGCCATCTGTTTTTGGCCAAAGACTTTGACACCTACCGATTGGAGAAAGACCTGCAACTGAACAAACTCAATGACCGTTAATCCGCCCGCTTTTTCCCCGGCGGCATAACAACCCACTCAGGGTCTTCAAATTCGCCCAAGGACCGAATCTCCACAAACGGCGCCGCACTTTTGATAATCTCAAGAATTCGGGGATCCTTACGCGCGTCCATGGCATCCCGGTCGGCCTTGCTGTCCCAACGGGCAATGGCAATCAGCTTGTTAGGCTCACCGATCCTCCGGTGCAGTTCGGTACCTCGGGCACCCGGTGCCTGCTGAATCAACTCGCTGGCACGCACCCAGGCATCCGCGTAGTCCTCTGCCGTGTGCCCATCTTTCACAATGACCTCAAAAATATACTTCATAAACCTGCCTCTGATTTGGCGACCGGTGGGTTCATGGTCCAGACTTAGAGACACAAGTTCAAATTCTGAGCAACGGAGACTGAACCATGTACCACAAAATCCTCGTTCCTGTGGATCTCGCACACATGGACAAGATACCCAAAACCCTGAGCACCGCCATAGACATGGCCAAGCATTACAACGCCAGTCTTTGCTATGTCACCGTCACCAATAGCACGCCCGGCGCCGCGGCCCACAACCCCCAGGAACTGAATGACAAGCTAACGGAGTTTGCGACAGAACAGGGCAAGGCCCATGGCATTCAGACCAGCGCAGAAGTTCTGGAATCGGTAGATACCGCCGTAGAGCTGGACAAAAAACTCTTGAAGGCAATCAAAGACACAGGCTCCGATCTTGTGGTCATGGCGTCCCACACTCCAGGACTGGGCGATAAACTCCACTTATTGCGATCCAATGGTGCAGAAATCGTCAAGCACAGCGACATCTCAGTCTTCGTGGTTCGCTAACCGCTGGGTTAGACTAGCCGGACATTTTCAGGGAAATCTCCAATGTCCGCACCCGTGGTTTTTGCCTTTTTTGCCGCCGCGCTGATTGCCGGCACTGTGTTCTATCTTTTTTATTACCGCAACTGGCGCCGCCAGAGGGAACTTCAGCAACCCTTCCCAAAACCTTGGCGCAAGGCCTTGAAACGGCAGGTTCCTGCGTATAGGCAGCTCAATGCAGAGCAGAAGAAGCGTCTCGAACGACTCGTTCAACTGTTTATCTCCGAGAAAGACTATTACGGATGCGATGGTTTTGAAGTAGACGACAAGGTACGCGTGACCATCGCTGGCCATGCCTGCCTTCTGGTTCTTGAGCGGCCATTCTCGGACTATGACGACGTGCGCAGCATTCTGGTTTACCCGGATGTATATCGGGCTCAGGGCACGGAAAGCGACGGCCTGGTGGTGAGCGAGAGTGATCAGGTTCGGGCTGGCGAAGCGTCATCCCATGGTCGGGTAGTACTGGCATGGAGTGAGTGTGAGAGCGCGATTGCCCATCCACACAGCCCGCACAACGTCATCCTCCACGAATTCGCCCATCAACTGGACTACCTGGACGGCACCGCCGATGGCGCGCCGCCTTTGCACGGGGACCAGGCCCGCAACTGGCAGGAAACCATGACCAAAGCCTGGGACCATCTTCGGGACCGGCTCGACCGTCACCGCAAACCCTGGCTGGATCCGTATGGCGCCACAGAGCCAGCGGAGTTCTTTGCGGTACTCACGGAAACCTTCTTTCAACAGCCGGAACACCTGCTCGAAGCCCAGCCGGATGTCTACAAAGCCCTGTGCGGCTATTATCGGCTGGACCCGAGAGACTTCAGCAGCCAGCGCCCTTAGCGGCCATCACCCTTGACCCCAAGCCGGTCCAGGTACAGGTGTAATTCCTGCTCGCTGATGTTCACGTACTCCAGCACCCGGCCATAGAGCATCACCGTGGGCACGTTGCGACCGCCCAGCTCCTTCTGGGTTTCACTGAGGACGTAAAGTATCGTCCTTTCGGTTTTTGTGAGACCATCCCGCGCATCGGGGATCACCTCGTTTATTCCGCGTAAACTGTTCATATTCTGCATCCGGTAAGCTGCCCATGGAAATCAAAGTCAATTATCTCGACAACCTGAGGCTTGAGGCCAAATTTGACGATTTCACCGTCGTCTCAGACCAGCCTGTGCGCTACAAAGGCGATGGCTCGGCACCCGGCCCCTTTGACTACTTCCTGGCCTCGTCCGCCATGTGCGCAGCCTACTTTGTAAAAGTTTACTGCAACGCCCGGGATATCCCCACAGACAACATCCGCCTGTCGCAGAACAACATTGTAGACCCGGAAAACCGCTACAAGCAGATTTTCAAGATTCAGGTGGAACTGCCGGAAGACATCTCCGAGAAGGACCGGCAAGGCATCATCCGCTCCATCGACCGCTGCACGGTCAAAAAGGTGGTGCAAACCGGTCCGGACTTCCAGATTGAAGTCGTCGAAAACCTGGACGAAGACGCCCAGGCACTGCTTACGGTGAAGCCGGAAGGCGAAGCGAATACTTACATCGAAGGCAAAGACCTGCCCCTGGAAACCACCATCGCCAATATGAGCGGCATATTGGCAGACCTGGGCATGAAAATCGAAATTGCCTCCTGGCGCAACATTGTTCCCCATGTGTGGTCCCTGCACGTGCGCGATACCGCCGCCCACATGTGCTTCACCAACGGCAAGGGTGCCACCAAGGAGGCCGCCCTGTGCTCGGCCCTGGGTGAGTTCATCGAGCGGCTTAACTGCAACTTCTTCTACAACGATCAGTACTTCGGCCAGGACATCGCCAACAGCGCGTTCGTGCATTATCCGAACGAGAAATGGTTCCAGCCTGGCCCGGAAGGCGAGCTGCCCGCGGGCATCCTGGACGACTACTGTCTTGAGATTTTCAACCCGGACGGCGAGCTGCTCGGTACCCACCTGTTTGACACCAACTCCGGCACCCCGGAGCGCGGTATCTGCAGCATTCCCTATGTGCGGCAGTCGGACGGGGAAACCGTTTACTTCCCCTCCAACCTGATCGAGAACCTGTACCTGAGCAACGGCATGAGCGCCGGCAACACCCTGCAGGAAGCCCAGGTGCAGTGCCTGTCCGAAATCTTCGAACGGGCGGTGAAGAAAGAGATCATAGAAAACGAAATCGCCCTGCCGGATGTGCCGGAGAGCGTGCTGGCCAAGTACCCGGAGATCGTTGAGGGCATCAAAGCCCTGGAAGAACAGGGCTTCCCGGTACTGGTAAAAGACGCCTCACTGGGTGGTCAGTTCCCGGTGATGTGCGTGACCCTGATGAACCCGAAAACCGGCGGCGTGTTTGCCTCCTTCGGCGCTCACCCCAGCTTCCACGTCGCGCTGGAGCGCAGCCTGACCGAGCTGCTGCAGGGCCGCAGTTTTGAGGGCCTGAACGACCTGCCCGCGCCTACGTTCAACTCCATGGCGGTGACCGAGCCCAACAACTACGTGGAGCACTTCATCGACTCTAGCGGCGTGGTGTCCTGGCGCTTTTTCAGTGCCAGATCCGACTACGAATTCGTGGAATGGGATTTCTCCGGCACCAATCAGGAAGAAGCCGCAAGCCTGTTCAGCATTCTCGAAGACATGGGCAAAGAATGCTACATGGCGGTGTTCGAGGATCTGGGTGCTCCAGTCTGCCGCATCCTGGTGCCAGGCTATTCCGAGGTGTACCCGGTGGAAGACCTGGTGTGGGACAACACCAACATGGCACTGGAATTCCGGGAAGACATCCTCAACCTGCACCGCCTGAATGAAGACGAGCTGACTGACCTGGTGGAGCGACTTGAAGAAGCCGAGCTGGACGTGTACATGACCATCGTCACCCTGATCGGTATCGAGTTTGATGAGAACACCGTGTGGGGCCAGCTCACCATCCTGGAGCTGAAACTGCTGATCTACCTGGCAATCGGCCAGTTGGAAGAAGCCCAGGAACTGGTCGAAACATTCCGTCAATTTAACGACAACACGGTTGAGCGTGGCCTGTTCTACCAGGCCATGAACGCGGCACTCGAAGCCACGCTGGATGACGAACTTGAACTGGACGACTACCTCTACAACTTCCGCCGTATGTTTGGCGACGAGGTAATGGATGCTGTGGTCGGTTCCATTAACGGCACGGTGCGCTTCTACGGTCTGGAAGAAACCGGCATGGACCTGCGCGGCCTGGACCGGCACCTGAAGATGATCGAGAGCTACAAGAAACTGCACGCGGCCAGGGCCCGTAAAGCGGGGCTCTGAGGGCAGCGGGGATGATCGAGGCCGTTGTGATGGCCAGCTCTGATACGCCAGGCAACCGAATTATCGGGACTCGTGGGTACGGACCACTGCTCTGCCGATAACCTGAAGAATACCCGCCTGGCAGGTCGCTTTGAACGGCGTTTTGCCCGCCTCATCGCCATCCACGGTGATCGTTTTGGAGCGGCTGGTTTCCACCTGACACCACTTGCTCTTGATCTGTATGACGGTGCTGGTGCGGCGCGGTGTCTTGCGGTTCAACCTCACCATCAAAAAGGCAAACAGCAACTGAGCCAAGGGCCGCGGTTTCACTGCAATGATGTCCAGCAACCCGTCGTTAGCTGATGCCTGGGGAATCTCATGCCCGCCGCCAAAATAGGCCCCCGTTGCCACGGCAACCGACAGCCACCGTCCCTCCAGGGCAGAATCGTCTGACTGAATACGTGCGTGGAACCCCCTCTGGGCCCCAAGCTGCTGGATCAGAGTCGCGACATAGCTGAACTGCCCCAGCCATTTTTTGGTGGGCGAACTGGCCTGGCGAGAAGGCAATGTGCCCAACCCGATATGGGCAACATTCAAAAAAATGCGCTCGCCGGAAACCGCCACATCCACCTTTTGCACGGTGCCTTCGGCAACCAACCGGGCGATCTCCGAAGGCTCTGCCGGAATATCCAGGTTACGGGCAAAATCATTCGCCGTACCAGACGGCAGAACCGCCAGAATCGCACCAATTTTCAGGCACAACTCAGCCACCCTGTTCACCGTTCCGTCACCACCTGCGGCCATCAGACAGTCGCCTTCCGCAACCTTGCCACGCCAATGCTTCTGATCTTCCAGATGGCATACCTCGACGCCAGTAATGCCCTGCTCCTGCAAGTGGGCCAGCCAGAAGTCTGCGTTCCGACTGCCGTCACCGGATCCAGGGCTATCAACAAGCCAGTAAGCCATATCCGCTCCCTCAGAAAAGAAACTATCCTTCTACTTTGATAGCATGACAGCCCGATTTATTCCTGCAGGAAGCATTACCGTATGGCAACGCGAGTCACTATTCACTACTGCACCGGCTGTAACTGGATGCTGAGATCCACCTGGATGGCGCAGGAATTGTTAACCACATTCGATGGAATGATTGACGAGCTCACCCTGAAGCCGGGCTCTGGCGGAATCTTTGAAGTTTATATCAACGATACCCGCATCTGGTCCCGCAAAGACCAGGGAGGCTTTCCCGATATCAAGCAGCTGAAACAGCTTGTGCGAGACCAGATAGCCCCGGAGCACTCGCTGGGGCATTCGGACAAACCGGTGTGACCGGGCCGAGTGCATTCGAGCACGATACTTCTTGCAATGTGTCACACCGATAAGGCGTGCTGCGCGACCGTCTTCAACCATTTCGCCCGCTTCGCTGGGGTGGCATAACGAACGGGGCCTATGGAGGTGATTTTTACGGGTTTGATACCACAAAACTCGAGGATGGTTCTCTTGATCTGATTGTGCGCCGGCATTCCATACACCAACCGGAAGTACCAAGGCGGCGTATCCATGGTCATAATGACGTGTGCACTCCGACCTGACAGCAATCTATCCCAGAGCTGAGAGTTTTCCCGATACTTAAAGGCGAATCCTGGCAGAAAGACACGGTCAAACATTCCTTTCAGCAAAGACGGCATTGACCCCCACCAAATTGGGTAAACAAACACGAGATGGTTGGCCCAGGTAATTGCGTCCTTGATCTCTTGTAAGCCCGGTTCAAGCTCCTGTCTTTTGTTGTAACCGTGGTGCAGCGTTGAGTCGAAGGTTATGTCTCCGAGCTTGAAGACTTTGATTCGATGGCCTGAGCCTTCGGCAGCTTGCGCATAGGCGTTGGCAAGATCGCCACAATAACTGTTTGAATCCGGGTGACCGAGAATAACGACGATATTTTTGGACATAAGCTCCCTGTCTCTATGGCCTGACGCCTTGTCTTTGCTCAGTAGTAGAGCCCAAACCACCCACTCCGGCAACCGCTATTTTCTGAGGACATCGCGAACATCAACAACATGAAAGATTCCAGCACTCCTTTGTTATAAAATGCGGCTCCCTCAAAACGTCCGACCGCTGCCCCGCAGCCGCTGATCGCCAGAGGTGATTCAGCAAATTCTGCAGAGGCGCTCCCTTGTCCATCAATGCCCTATACACCGACCTGTCGGGTTACTACGATCTGATGTGTGCGGATATCGATTACCCGGCACAAAGCAATGGCGTGCATCGGCTGCATCAGTTGTTCGGTAACGGTGGCACACGGCATCTTGACCTCGCCTGCGGCACCGGCCCGCACATCCAGCATTTTCTCAACTATGGTTACCAGTGCGAAGGCTTGGACATCAATCAGCCAATGCTGGATCAGGCCGCCAGGCGTTGCCCGCAAGCCCACTTTCATCTCGGCGATATGTGCGATTTTCGGTTTGATGAGCCTTTCGATCTGATTACCTGTTTTCTGTATTCAATCCACTACAGCGCGGGTATCGAAAAGCTGCAGGGTTGCATCCGCAGTGCTCACGATGCCCTGGCGGACAGCGGCATGCTCTGCTTTAACGCGGTGGACAAAACTCGCATCAACAATAATCTGATGGTCAGTCACTCCACCAAGCATGGTGGCAGTGAGTTCCGATTCCAGTCTGGCTGGCATTTCATCGGCGAGGGGGAGCGCCAGTCACTGCGTCTGCGCATTGATAAAACCACGCAGGGTGTCAGCGAATCCTGGCAGGACGAGCACCCAATGGTAGCACTGAGCTTTTCTGAGCTTGAGGCACTGCTGCTCCCGTTCTTTGAGGTGCATATTTTCGAACACGACTACCAGCGGATCGAACCCTGGGATGGCAGCTCCGGCAACGCCTTGTTTGTCTGCACCAAGCGCTAGGAGCCTGCAGAGCTGCCCTTGAAACGAGTTACCTCAGTGTTTCATGTTTGAGTGGTCCATAGTGGAATGGTCCATCGTTGAGTGATCCATGGGTTTGGCTCCGTCCAGGGGCTCAACCTTCAGCTCCACGTCCATGGCCTCGGCCCCGTCAAAATCCAGCCTCAAAGGAATGCTCTCACCCTCAACCAGCGGCTGCGTGAGCTGTTCCAGCATCAGGTGATAGCTCTGGGGCTTGAGTTCCACCGTCTTCCCGGCGGGGATGGTCAGGCCATCTTTTAACGGCTGCATGCGCATCAAGCCCTCGTGCATGGAGGTTTCGTGGATAGACACCCGGCCAGCGCGGGGGCTTTGGGCGGCGGTCAGCGTAATATCCTCGCCACTGCTATTGGTGATCACCAGATACCCCACACCCATGGGCGTGCCGGGTGGTGTTGGGCGACTCCATGGGTGTTCAATGTGAAGGTCACCCTGCTGATAGTCATGGGCCATGGAGGGCGCTGCAAATATGGTGCAGGCGATCAGCAGCGCCGCACTGAGCTGATGTATCCGTTTCATGAATTCTCGCATTGTTGTCTGGTTGTTTGTTGTAACGGGTAAGTGTTGCCATCCCACCCGGCGATGGCAAGTGTGTTTTGGGCAGAATTAACAAGAAGCGGGTGGCCGATCAGGTGGCTTTACCCAGCCGTTCAATCAGGCTACCCAGAAACCGCGAGGCTTCACCGCCTGTCGCCGCCCTGTGGTCGAAGGTGAGGGATAACGGCAGGATGCGACGAATGGTCGCACTGCCGTTATGGGGCACCACCTTCTCCCTTATGCAGCCGGCCCCAACGATGGCCACCTGAGGCGGGCTAACGATGGGATTGGCGTACTGGCCAGTCATAGTGCCAAAGTTGGACAGGGTAATGGTGGCGCCCTGCATTTCCTTGGGCGGGATTTTACGGGTGGCGACGGCGCCGCGCAGGTTCTCCAGGCCCTGGCGCAGGTCTTTCTGGCTTCGATGGGTAATGTCCCGCAACACCGGCACGAACAGGCCGTCCGCAGTGTCTACGGCGATGCCCACATGCACCTCGTTCAGCAGTTGCCGGCTCAGGTTGTCGCCATCAAACCAACAGTTGAGTTCCGGCACGGCTTCGCAGGCCTTGCCGATGGCCTGCACCAGGCGCATGGTGATGTCTGTACCCTTCTTCCAGTCACCAATATCCACATCCTCAAAAATGGACACGGGCACGACCTGAGCATGGGATAAAGCCATGTTTCTGGCCATGGTGCGGCGGGTGCCGCGCAGGGATTCGGCTTCGACCAGCTGTTTCTGGTGACTGGCTTGTTTATGTACATCATCACTGGTGATCAGGCCGCCGGGGCCGCTGCCTTTGATGGTTTCCAGACTAACGCCCAGGCGCTCGGCCAATGCCCGCACTCCCGGAGTGGCCCGGTTGGCTCTGGCCCGCTTACTGGAGGCCGCTGCCCCCACAATGAACTGATCCTGCTGCGCGCCCTGATCGTCGCCTTTGGAGGATTTCAGTTCACCTACCACGGTGCCGGTGTCATCGCCCTCCCCTTCAAAGGCCAGCAAAGGTTCACCGGTGTGGATGATGTCGCCGGGCTCGCCGTAGAGTTTGGCGATGGTGCCAGCCTGTGGTGAGGGCACTTCTACGATGGCTTTGGCAGTTTCGACGCTGACCAGCACCTGGTCAACTTCCACGGTATCACCGACCTTGATGTGCCATTCGACGATTTCGGCTTCGGGAAGGCCTTCGCCCAGATCCGGGAGCTTAAAGTTTTTCATGGTTAGCCTCCTAAAGCGCGATCACCTGTTCGACGGCACCGATGATGTCTTCTACCTGCGGCAGGTAATGCTGTTCATTTCGATAGTAAGGCATGATGGTGTCGTAACCGGTTACCCTTACCGCCGGGGCCTGCAGGTCCAGAAAAGCGCCTTCAGCGATGGAGGCAGCAACCTCTGCGCCGACACCGCCATTGCGGCAGGCTTCGTGAATGATCACGGCCCGGCCGGTTTTGGCCACCGAGCACAGCAGGGTTTCCCGATCGAGGGGGCTGACGGTAGCGACGTCGATCACCTCGCAACTTACCCCCTGCTCCGCCAGCTTGTCGGCCGCCTGCAGGGTTTCCTGCACACAGGCACCCCAGGTAATCAGGGTGACATCATCACCCTCCCTCAGGGTGAAACAGGTGTCCAGCGGCAATGCTTCGCCATTATCTTTCACGCTTTGGGTGACGGCCCGGTAGATACGCTTGGGCTCCAGAAAGATCACCGGGTCTGGGTTGCGGATGGCCGCCAGCAACAAACCGTAAGCCCTTTGCGGCGAGCTTGGAATAACTACCCGCAACCCTGGAATGTGGGCAAACAGCGCTTCAGTGCTTTCGGAATGGTGTTCGGGGGCATGGATGCCGCCCCCGAATGGTGCGCGGAATACCAGCGGGCAATGCAGCCGCCCCCGGGTGCGGTTACGCATGCGGGCGGCGTGGCTGATGACCTGTTCCATGCCGGCGTAGATAAACCCCATAAACTGAAATTCCGCCACTGGCCTCAGCCCCTGAGTGGCCATACCAATAGCGGCGCCGGCAATCAGATTTTCCGCCAGTGGCGTGTCCATCACCCGCTTGAAGCCGAAGGCCTCTTTCAAGCCAACCGTCGCCCGAAATACCCCACCGTTAGTAGCGATATCCTCACCCAGCACCACTACGTTATCGTCGTCGGCCATGGCCCGGTGTAGCGCCATGTTGACCGCTTCTACCAGGGTGATATCCCGAGTCTCTGCAGAAGCCTGCACCTTGCTCATGCGCGACCTCCCCGGTATCTGTCGGCGATCTGCTCGCGCTGTTGTTGCAGCGCCGCGGGGAGGGATTCAAACAGATAATCCAGCATGGCGGTGGGCGGCTCGGCCTCGGTGGCCAGGTAGGATTCAACGGCCTTTTCTACGGTTTGCTTGCACTCAGCCTGCAGGGCTTTTTCCTTATCCGGGCTCCACAACCCGCGGTCGTGCAGCCAGTTCTGCAGGCGCTTGATGCCGTCCTTTTCCCAGGCACGCTTGAGATCCTCGGCGGTGCGGTAGCGGGTGGCATCATCCGCGGTGGTGTGATCCCCGAGCCGATAGGTGACCGCTTCAATCACCGTCGCACCCTTACCCGAATGGGCCCGCTCGACAGCCGTATCCAGGGCTTCAACCGTGGCAAAGTAGTCGTTGCCATCGACAATGTGGCCCGGCAATCCGGCGCTGATCGCCTTTTGGGCGATGGTTTCCGCACCACTTTGCAGGCTGCGAGGCGTGGAGATCGCCCATTGATTGTTGATCACCATGAATACCACCGGCAAATGCCAGGCACCGGCCAGATTAATACTCTCCAGAAAGTCGCCTTTTGATGTGCCTCCATCACCAATACAACACACCACCGCCCGGCTCTGATCCCGGATCTTCATGGCCGCCGCCACGCCCACCGCATGACAGCATTGGGTGGCAATCGGCACAGATATTGGCAAGTCTTCCGGGCAATTCTTCCAGGCACTTCCACGCTCATCGCCACCCCAGTAAAGCAGCAATTCAGTCAGGCTCACGCCCCGCAAAATATGGCTAGCCTGGTCCCGGTAATAGGGCACGAAAACGTCAGATTTCCTCATGCCCTGGCCAATGGCTGTGCCCACCACCTCGTGCCCCAGCACAGACGGATAGGTGCCACACTTACCGGTACGCTGCAGCGCAATGGCTTTGGAATCGAAGGTGCGTGTCAGCACCATATTGCGGTAGGCGGCCAGCACCCGGTCGGTGTTCTCTGCCTGCAGCGGCAGTTCGCCCAGCGGCTTGCCGTGGTCATCCAGATAGCGGGTGCTATCTACTTGGAATTCGTGGATTTGTCTCATTCCATCCTCCTGTCCCCCGGCCTCGCGATAAAAGCCTGGCTGCGCAGACAACCTGCTTGTGGCGGGCAACGGCAGCGTTGGGGTGGTTAGCACTCTGCTTAAGGTTTAGTCGAAGGTCCGGAAATGATCAAAGGAACTTTACCGGCGGGCGCCTGACAATACGTTCACCCCCGGTTCATGTTGGCTATGGTTTACTGAAGCTACAATCAACCACGAAGCCACGGGCAACAACGTCATCAGGAGATGAGTAATGAATGTCATGTCGGTACTGAATCAGATCATGGGTCAGGCCCAGGGTGGCCAGTCCAGGAGCGGCAGTGGAATGGATGTAAACAGCCTTGTAGGCAGTTTAGGCAGCCAGCTCTCTGGTGGTAAAAGCGGTGGCAGCGGGGTCGACGTAAAAAGCCTGTTGGGCGGTGGTGCACTCGGTCTGATGCTGGGCTCTAAACGCGGCCGCAAAATGGGTGGCACGGCGCTCAAATATGGTGCCCTGGCTGGCGTCGGCGTGCTGGCGTACAAAGCCTACCAAAATTACCAGACCAACGCTCCGGGAGCACCGCAACAAGCACCCACCCAACAGGGACGGCCGCTGGAGCAGCTTCAAGGCGCCGATCAGGAGAGGCGGGGACTGGAAATACTACAGGCTATGATCATGGCCGCCAGGGCCGATGGCCACATAGACGCCAATGAACGCGCTTTGCTCACCCAGGAAATTGAAAAACTGGGGCCGGATGATGAGTTACACGCCTGGATCCAGCAACAGTTTGACGGCCCCCTGGATGCGCAAGCCCTCGCCAGAAACTCCGATTCGCCGCAGGCAAGCCGTGAAATCTATGTGGTCAGCGCCGTGATGATCGACGACCAGAACCCGATGGAACGAGCCTGGCTTGACCAACTCGCCGCAGCCCTGAAACTTGACCCCAATCTGGCCAAAGAACTCGAGCAGCAGGTTCAAGCCGTCGCTGGCTAACACCCGCCCGGCACAATGACAAAGGCGCCAGGGCTCTGGCCAGAGCATTCGGCGCCTCCTTAGACTTTCGAACTAACCTCAGGCTTTCTTTACGAACTCAGATTTGAGCTTCATCGGGCCGATACCCTCCACCTTACAATCAATGTCGTGATCGCCGTCCACCAGGCGAATATTTTTCACCTTGGTGCCTACCTTAACAACCAGGCTCGATCCCTTTACCTTGAGGTCCTTGATGACCGTTACCGTATCACCGTCCTGCAGCTCATTACCGTTGGAATCCCGAATCACCGCACCAGCCTCAGCAGCGGCTTGCTCAGCGGCCGTCCATTCATGGCCACATTCCGGGCAGACCAACTGAACGCCATCTTCGTAGGTGTATTCAGAATTGCACTGGGGGCATGGGGGCAACTGAGACATTATCATTTCCTGTTAATCGAATGAGCGGAGGATTATACCATTACCGCCCCGGCGACACCCTCGCCAGAACCGTCGGGTTCTCCGACAAGGGCAATGCCAGAATCACGCCCTCATTGGAGGCGGGAAACACCCCGGTTAATGCCGTGACATTCACCTGATGCGACACCAGAATCACCGCCGCCCCCGGTTCCAGCTCATTCACCAACGCAATCGTTTGCCGCGTTTGGGTATCGCCATCACCCCGTTTCCGAAAAAACGAATTCAACGCCGGCCACTCCGTGACCTCCCCCATACCCATTTCACGCGCCGTATCCATACAGCGGCACCATTGACTGGAAAACACACGAGCCTCCTTAATGCCCCTAGACTCCAGAAACGGCCCCCACGAACGGGCCTGCCCCCGCCCGACCGAATTCAGATTACGCTGAGTGCGGCAATCATTCACATCAAACCCACCGGGATCGCCGGTACCCGGCGCAAGGGCATGGCGCATCATCAACACCGCCCGCCCCTCTCTGAGGGCGGTCCAGGCTTGATCCTCCGAGGCATGACCATCGGCAGGGACTAAACCGAGAATCATAAGAATCAAGAACAACCGAGTTTTCATACCTGTTCCCTCGAAATCAGCAAAATAATCGCGGAGGTACTGATATCGTTTATAGGCGTGTTTAGGGATGGCTTCCAAAAAATGTCGAAGGCCAAGGATGGCCTGAGAGAAGCGCACATGGGTGAGGCAAGCGTCGATGAAGCGAAGCTTCATGCGTAGCCGAACGACTGCAATCTATGATTGCAGGCTGGACCCGCGTGCGGGTGCTCGTAGCGGTTTTTTGGAAGCCATCCCTAAACATGCCCGACACCAAACCCATACGGCATAAACGTAAATACGCGGCCCAAAACTAACAAGCTCACCCTCTGAAAGGTTAAACTGCCGAAAACCCAAGCCAACGAAGGAAAACCGACATGCCAATCTGGGTCGACGCCGACGCCTGCCCCGTTCCCATCCGGGAAATCCTCTGCCGCGCCGCCGCCCGCTGGCAAGTCCAGACCACCTTCATCGCCAACCACGTCATCACCCTGCCGCCGAGCCCGTACATCAGCCGCCGCCAGGTACCCCAGGGCTTCGACGTCGCCGACAACGAAATCATGGACCAGATGACCAAAGGCGATCTGGTTATCACCCAGGATATCCCCCTGGCTGCCGAAGCCATCGAAAAAGGCGCCGACGTCTTCAACCCCAGAGGCCAGGCCTTCACCAGAGAAAACATCCGCCAGCGCCTGGCCATGCGAAACTTTATGGAAGAAATGCGCAACGCCGGACAGGTGACCGGTGGCCCCGCCCCCTTCGGCCAGGCCGACCGTAAAGAGTTTGCCGACAAACTGGACCGGTGGCTGCAACAGAATACCCGCAAGTGATAATGATTATCTTTTAAAAAATAATAGAATCCGCTACCCTTCCTGCCTTCGGACGCCCAGCTCCAGCCAGAAGGACGCGAACATGCAGCCCAATACCCACCAAACCACCAGCTTCGCGGCCCTTGGCCGCTTGATGCGATACGCTCGGGGTTACCGCCGCCGGATTATCGCTGCAGCCACTTGCTCCGTGATCAATAAGCTGTTCGATATTGCGCCGGAAATTCTGATCGGTGTTGCCATCGACGTCGTGGTCAACAAAGAAGAAAGTTTTGTGGCCGGCCTGGGTTTCGAAACCGCCCAGCAACAGATCACCATCCTGGCAGTACTGACCTTTTTCATCTGGGCAGGCGAATCCCTGTTCGAGTACATGTACCAGATTCTCTGGCGCAATCTCGCCCAGCGCCTTCAGTCAGACCTGCGGCAAGATGCCTACGAACACGCCCAGCGCCTGGACATGAGTTTCTTTGAGGCCCGCAGTTCCGGGCAACTCGTTGCCACCATGAACGACGACGTCAACCAGCTGGAGCGATTTCTGGATGGCGGTGCCAACGCCATGATTCAGGTGGCGGTCACCGTGGTCGCGGTGGGTGCCGTGTTCTTTGTCTTGTCTCCGCTGATTGCCCTGCTGGCGTTTACACCGATCCCCCTCATCATCTGGGGGGCCTTCTATTTCCAGCGTAAAGCCGGGCCGCTGTATGCCGACGTGCGTGAGAAAGTTGGCGATCTGTCCAGCCGCCTTGCCAATAACCTGGGGGGCATTGCCACCATTAAAAGCTTTACCGCAGAACTGCGTGAAGCCCGCCGACTGAAACAGGCCAGTGAAGCCTATGTCGACGCAAACCGCCGGGCCATACGCATCAGCTCTGCATTCATCCCCGTCATCCGCATGGCCATTCTCGCCGGTTTTCTGGCTACCTTTACGGTGGGCGGCATGATGGCCCTGAATGGAGACCTCAACGTGGGCGCCTACGGTGTATTGGTGTTCCTGACCCAGCGCCTGCTCTGGCCCCTGACGGGCCTTGCCGAAGTCATCGATCTGTTCGAGCGTGCCATGGCCAGCACCCGCCGGATTCTGGACCTGTTGGCGGAACCGGTAAACGTAAGAGACCAAGCAGGGCAAAACCTGGCACAGCCGGTTCAGGGCAAGGTGGTGTTTGACCAGGTAGGCTTTCATTATGCCAGCAGCGGCGCCGGTGTTAACGGCGTCAGCCTGGAAGTACCCGCCGGCAACACCCTGGCCCTCGTGGGCGCGACTGGCTCTGGTAAATCAACCCTGATCAAGCTGCTGCTGCGGTTCTATGACCCGACCCACGGTGAGATCCTCCTGGATGGCCAGCCCATTCGGGACGTGAGCCTGAAATCTCTGCGGGATGCCATCGGTCTGGTCAGCCAGGATGTCTACCTGTTTGAAGGCAGCATTCGTGACAATCTGGCCTACGGCAAGCCCGACGCCACTGATGAAGAGATAACCGAAGCAGCCCGAACAGCCGAAGCCTGGTCGTTCATCAGCCAGTTACCCCAGGGTCTGGATACGGCAGTTGGCGAACGCGGGGTACGACTGTCCGGTGGGCAGCGCCAAAGGCTGTCTCTGGCCCGGGCACTGCTTAAAGACCCTCCTGTTCTGGTGCTGGACGAAGCTACCAGCGCCGTCGACAACGAAACCGAAGCGGCGATTCAACGCTCGCTCCGGCGGATAGGCCATAACCGGACCGTGATCATGATCGCGCACCGGTTGTCGACGATCGTTGATGCCGACACCATTGCGGTCATCGACAACGGCCAGGTAATCGAACAGGGTGATCATCAGACTCTACTGGAGCTCAATGGCGCCTACGCGGCGCAATGGCGTGTTCAAACCGGGCAAGTCCAGTAAACTACCATTTATTATTGATAGTAATTCGCATTTAGATTACTCTTCCCTCCTGCCTATGGGAGAGCCTGAATGCCTGCGTTTTTTGAAGTCGCCCAACTGGCGGTTCGTCTGGGCGAAACCGCCGTATTGCACAATGTCAGCCTCGCGTTTCGGGAGGGTGAGGTAACAGCACTCCTCGGCCACAATGGCTCCGGCAAATCGACATTGTTAAAAATCCTGGCCCGGCAGATCGCACCGACTCAGGGGGTCGCTTTGCTCAACGGTCACCCTTTCGGAGCTACCGGGTCCCGGGCCTTCGCGAGAACCGTGGGCTACCTGCCCCAGCACCCCCCGGCAACCGACGGTCTCACGGTACGGGAGCTGGTCACGCTGGGGCGCTATCCCTGGCGTGGCCCACTTGGCCGATACACGGCTGAAGACCAGGGCCTGATCGACCGGGCCATCCAGGATACTGGCCTGACACGGTTCGCTGACCGTGCGGTGGACACCCTGTCTGGTGGTGAACGACAACGGGCCTGGATCGCCATGTTGCTGGCCCAGCAAACCCGATGTCTGCTGCTGGATGAACCCATTTCCGCACTGGATGTGAAGCATCAGGTGGAAACCCTACGCCTGGTCCACGGCCTTGCCGCGGATCGGGAACTGACGGTCATTGTGGTATTACACGATGTGGATCTCGCGGCCAGATTCTGCGATCGCCTGGTCGCCCTGAAAGCCGGTCAGGTCGTGGCGGATGGAGCACCCGCCGAGATTATGGACAGCGGCGTACTTGAGTCGATCTACGGTGTCGCCATGGGCGTGATGGAACGAGCACCCGGACAATGGGTGTCTTATGTTCACTGAACAGCGCACATTCCGCCCACTGGTGTATCTCTGTTTCCTTGCATTCCTTACCAGCCCGCCTGCGCACGCAGGCACCTGGAGCCATGAGACGGGCACGCTCACCCTGCCCCGGCCGCCCGAGCGTATTGTTGCCCTGAACTGGGCAGCCACAGAAGCGCTGTTGCTACTGGGCATCACTCCGGTAGGCGTGGCAGACCGGGACGGCTACAGCGCCTGGGTACAGGCTCCGGAATTACCCGATGGCGTTGCCAATGTCGGCACCCGCGTTGCACCGAGTCTGGAGGCGATTGCCGAACTCAAGCCAGACCTGATTGTCAGCAGCGCCGACCTGGCTCCCGCGGCCGGGTTACTGGAACGCATTGCCCCCACCTACGTCATCAGCGTTTACAAAGAGGGCTCAGCCCCCTTCGCCAAAGCCAGGGAAATGCTGATCACTCTTGGCCAGATGCTGGGCCGCGAGAACCAGGCCGATACCGTGCTCACCGACATCGACCAAACACTCGAGCAGCAGCGCGCCAGGCTGGCCCGGGCCGGCATGGATCAGCAACCCGTGGCTCTGGTTAACTTTCTGGACGACCGACATGTTCGTGTCTATGCGCCCAACGGCCTCTATCAAACCACACTCAACGCCCTGGGGCTGAGCAACGCATGGCCTGATAAAGGTAACCACTGGGGCTTCTCTGTGGTTGGCCTCGAGGCCATTGCGCCCTACCACGACAGTCGTATCGTGGTGATCTCACCCACCCTGCCCGGGCTGTCGGATCACCTGGCAGGCAGCCCATTCTGGACCTACCTGCCGCCCGTCAAGCGAAACCAGGTGTATCAGATTGAGCCGGTGTGGCCTTTCGGCGGGGTGTACCCGGTAAAACGCCTGGCGATCTTGCTGGCGGATGCCCTGTTGGAGGGAGGCCGCAACAATGTTCGCTGACTCGGCACGCGTACCTGCAACCGCCCCGTCCCTGCCCAAAAGACTTCCGGTTGCCATTGCTCTGCTCTGGCTTGTCGCCCTGGCAGCCAGCGCCCTTCCCTGGCTGGGTCAGATGGCGCCGGGCGACCTTTTGGCGGCATTCTGGAGCTACAACGAAGATTATTACCCTTCGGTACTCGCCCACTACAGCTGGGCACCAAGAGTTTCCTTGGCCGTTCTGATCGGCTGCGGACTGGGCCTGGCGGGTGCCGTTACCCAACAAATCCTTGGTAACCCGCTGGCCTCACCCAGCACACTGGGTGTGGAAGCCGGCGGGCAGTTCGGAGTGACCATGGCCACCCTCTTTGTGCCCGGTTTGCTGGCCTTCAGCCCGGATCTGGCGGCCGTATCCGGAGGTCTGCTGGCCATTGGCCTGGTGATTGCGCTGACCTGGCGCCTGGGCTTCTCACCGGTCACCGTTATTCTGGCCGGGCTGGTGATCACCTTCTTTCTCGGCGCCATGAACATGGCCTTTTTGCTGCTCAAGGGCGAATGGCTGGGCAACCTGTTTATCTGGGGAGCAGGCTCTCTGGTTCAGAATAACTGGGAGCCCTTCCTGCAACTGTTGCCACGGGTGCTGATACTCGCGATTGCCATGCTGATGTTGATGCGGCCACTGACACTAATGCAATTAGGGCAGGCTTCGGCTTCGGCACTCGGCGCCAAAGTAGCGTTGGTGCGTGGCGGCGCGCTGCTTCTGGTAGTCCTGATGAGCTCCGTGGTGGTCAGTCGGGTCGGTGTGGTGGCGTTCGTGGGACTGGCCGCCCCGGTGCTGGCCAAACTGCTGGGTGCCCGTTCGCTCGGTGAGAGATTGTTCTGGAGCACGATCACCGGCGGCGGGCTTTTGCTGCTGGCAGATACCCTGGCGCACTGGGCAACCACCCTGGGTAACGGCTCCATTGTGCCCACCGGCACCACCACCGCCTTGATCGGCGGCCCCGTTATCCTGATGGCCTTGCAGGGCATTCGAAACACTCACCATATGCCCGGCGCGGACTCGAGCCCGGCGGGGTTCCTGCCCACCCGGAAGCCGACCCTTCTGGTTGCCGGCATTGTTGCGGTGCTGCTGGTGCTGACCATTGCCCTTTCCATGGCCTGGTCGCCCGGCCTGAACGCCTGGAACTGGACACCACCCTCACACTGGAGCGATGCCTGGGTGTGGCGCGGCCCAAGGCTGTTGGCGGCCATTCTCGCCGGCATGGCTCTGGGCATGGCCGGCACCCTGATACAGCGTATGACCGGCAACCCTATGGGCAGCCCGGAATTGCTGGGCATCAGCGGTGGTGCAGCCCTGGTGATGGTGGTCCTGGTGCTGACCGGCGTCGACATCGGCCGTGGCGGCCAACTGATCGCTGCCACGGCCGGGGCCGCTGCAGCCCTGGGCCTGTTGATTCTACTGGCCCGCCGCCATCGGTTTGCCGGCAACCAGCTTCTGCTGGGCGGACTGGCACTTTACGTCTTCATGGATGCCGGCTTGAGGCTGGTGATGGCCTCCGGCGGGACGGTTGGCGTCGCGCTTGCTGAACTGGATGTACGGTTCAACCTGGCTGGTGTCTGAACAGGAAGCCATTGGCTTGATGGCACTCGTACTAACCCTGGGGGCACTCCTTTTGCTGGTCCTTCGCCCGCTAACCCTGCTCCCCCTGGGCGACGCGGCCGCGTCATCTCTCGGGCTACCGGTTGCACGGGTCCGACTGCTGCTTCTACTTCTGGCTTCGGTACTGACCGCTGCCGCCACTGTGGTGATCGGCCCCCTGAGTTTCGTCGGGTTGATCGCCCCCCACCTTGCCAGAGTGCTGGGCCAGCAAACGGTGGGGCGCCAGCTTTTGGTTGCAGCTCTGGCAGGTGGACTGCTGCTGGCCATCGCCGACTATCTGGCCCGGGTAGCCGTGTTCCCCAACCAGTTGCCATCCGGACTGTTGGCGGCTCTGGTGGGTGGTGTTTACTTCCTCTGGGGGCTGAGCCGCCATGGCCGTCACTGAGGTTTCTGGCGATCCCTGGCTGGCCAGCTATCACCACCTGCTGGCCCGGCACGAGCTGAAACGACACGACGCCTTGAACGGCGCACTGGCACAAAGCCGCGACCAACCTGGTGAGTTGTTCTCATTGGCTCAAATTCTGGCAAAACCAGCGCTGCTGGAAGAACAAGTGCTGAGAGATTATCCCGATGCGGAACACCCAAGACTCCGCAAGGCCCGGATATCGGTGCTGCATCAGAGCCTGGCCTTGCAGGTCATCGCCCCCAGGGTAATCGAGCTGTTCCGGGATGGCGTCAGCGCCCCCCTGAACCCGGACCGGATTTTCCTGTGCTCACTGGAAAGCTCTGACGCCCCCTCCCGCTGGCGCCACTTGTCTGACGATCGGGCGCCGCTGGCGCCGGGGGCATTCATTGACACGACCGCTGATCAGGTACGGGCCTGGTACCCGGTCTTCCGACAGCATTTCGGGGTCAGCCCCGGCGCCTACTGGAGCAGCGTTGGCCTGGCATTGAGCGCCCCGTTCTCCGCGGTTTGGAATCAGGTGGACCCAGACGCACTGTGTGCCCTGGCCACCAGCTGGCTGGCACGATTTGAGTGTGATGCAAACCGATACATCGACTGGATACCGGCCGAGTTCAGTCAACAGCGTTGCGCACTCCCGCAACGGCGAGGTTGCTGCCTGAAGTATCTTTTACCCGGTGGGGGATACTGCGGGACTTGCGGGATTTACCGTCGCGACCGCATAGGCAGCGTCAGAGAGTCAACATCAGACACACCAAGGCCAGCGACATGACACTGATGGCAACCACCGCAATTTTCAGCCCTTCCTGCACTTCACGTTCCATCGTCAAACATGCTCCTGTTTCTTGACCAAACAAATACCCGACAGATCAAACACACTTCTATTTGTAAACGATAATCTTTATCATTACAATCCGCATTACAAAACGTACATCTCCCTCCAATTGATCAGAGGAACACCCAGGCATGCAGTTGCTCCCCCTCACCAAACAGCAAGCAAAGCATCCGCTCCGCGGCACGTGGACCACCGGGCTACTGGCGCTGGCCATGACAATCACCCCGGCGCTGGCCCAGGAAACGCTAAGCCCGATCAATGTCAGCGGCGAGCGCCTTGAAGACCCATCGGCCCCGGTAGATGGCTATATTGCCACCTCCAGCCGGGCGGGCACCAAAACCACCACGCCGATCACCGAGATCCCACAGTCCATTTCCGTGGTGACGGCAGATCAGATACAAGACCAGGGCGTTGCCAGTGTTCAGGAAGCCTTACGCTACACCGTGGGCGTGGGGGCCGAGCAGTTTGGTCTTGATAGCCGGGGCGACTGGCAGTCCGTGCGCGGCGGCGATCCGGTGATCTACCTCGATGGCATGCAGAAGACGTTTGGCTTCTATCAAAGCCCGCGCACCGAGCCCTACCTGCTGGAACGCATTGAAGTCATTCGCGGACCTTCCTCCGTGCTGTATGGCCAGGGCAATGTGGGCGGCCTGGTAAATCTCGCCACCAAACGCCCCCAGGCAGAACAATCCACCGAACTGAAACTGCAGGTAGGAAATCACTCCCGCAAGCAGGCCGCAATCGATTCAACCGGGGCCCTGAACGAGGATGGCACCCTGTTGTACCGTTTTATCGCCCTTGGCCGCGACAGCGATACCCAGGTCAACAAGGTCGAAGACAACCGTGTGGTTATCGCGCCGTCGATCACCTGGCGCCCGACGGATCAGACCGAATGGACCCTTATGGCGCTGCATCAGGAAGACCGCTCGGGAACCACCTCGCAGTTCCTGCCGATTGAAGGCACCCTGAAACCGTCACCCTTTGGCCTGCCACAGATCCCCTATGATCTGTTCATCAGCGAGCCGGATTTCGACCGCTACAACACCAAGGAAAAGGCGGTGACCTCCCTGTTAAGTCACCGGCTGAACAACGTCTGGACAGTGCGACAGAATCTCCGTTACTCCGAGACCGAGGTGGATTACCAGAGCATCTACCCCCTGTTTACGCCTGCCCTGAAACCAAATGGCGATATTGCCCGGGTCGCCTACGCCAACAAGCCTAACCTGGATACCATAACGGCAGATCACCAGGCGGAAGCTTTGTTCTCAACGGGCAACGTCGATCACACCGTGCTGCTGGGATGGGATTACCAGCATGCCGTCAGCAACAGCCGCCGCGCTTACAAGGCAGACATCGGCGACTTGAACGTGTTTAACCCGGTCTACGGAAACTATGACCGGCTGACCGAAAGTGATTTCAGCGATACACCGGAAAACACAGTCATCCAGAGCGGTTTCTACGCCCAGAATCAGATGACCATCAATGATCGCTGGATTGCCGTGCTGGGCCTTCGCCACGACAGCGCCCGCAACAAGACCGAAGGCGGCACGGCATTCACCGACGAGGAAGTCACCGGCAGGGCTGGCTTGATGTACAAGTTCAGCAACGGTGTCACGCCATTCGTCAGCTACTCTGAGTCGTTCAAACCGGTAACCGGCCTTGATGCCTTCAACAATCCGTTCAAACCATTGAAAGGTGAGCAGGTCGAAGTCGGCGTAAAATATCAACCAACTGATTCCACGAGCCTGTATACCGCGACGGTTTATGATCTGCGCGAAAAGAACCGCCAGGCTCCCGACCCGCTGAACCCGAATAATCAGATTCAGAACGGCGAGACCAGCGCTCGGGGTATCGAGCTGGAAGCGAAAGTGGACGTCAACGCCCATTGGGACCTGATCGCCAACTATGCCTACACCGATACCGAGGTTGAGGAGGGCAACAACCAGGGAGCGCGACTGGCCAGCATTCCGGAACACACAGCATCACTCTGGAGCCAGCATGAGCTGCGCGCCCTCGGTATTCCAGGGCTTCGCGCCGGCGCCGGCGTCCGCTATGTCGGATCAAGCTGGGACGGCACCGACCAACTCAAGACCCCGGCAGAGACCCTGCTGGACGCCATGATTGCCTACGGCCGGGACAGCTGGGAGCTGGCCCTGAACGTCAACAACCTGACCAATGAGACTTACTTCACCACATGCCTGGCTCGGGGCGATTGCTTCATTGGCACCAAACGCACGGTGACGGGCACCCTGAGCTACCGTTTCTGATGTCCTCCTGACAAGCAAAAAGCCACCGCAAACCGGTGGCTTTTTTGTGTCGTACACTCTGGTATTGTCTAGATACTCATTTAGCCGTCAGTTTGGACGCGGCTGACAATCCTTAGCTTGGAGGAGACCTCATGAACCGCTCAACAATCGCCATGACCGTGGGCTTATTGGTATTGGCAGCATCCCCGGCGTGGTCTGACCAGACGTTCTCATCTGACAAAACCGATTTTCGGATAGAAACCGTCGCTCAAGGCCTTGAGCACCCCTGGAGTCTGGCCTTCCTGCCCGACGGCACCATGCTGGTCACCGAACGTGAGGGTCGGCTGCGCCGGATTGAGAACGGCAATCTTGTGCGGGAGCCCATAACCGGGCTACCGGAACTGGTTGCCTCTGGCCAGGGCGGGCTGCTGGATGTCGTGCTGCATCCAGAATTCGCGAACAATCAAACTCTGTTTCTGAGCTATGCACACCGTGACGGCGACGGCATGACGACCCGTGTTGCCCGTGCCACCTACACTGGCGAGTCACTTGAGAATGTTGAGGTGATCTTCGAAGCCCTGCCTCGCTCCAATAACGGCCGGCACTTTGCGGGAAGAATGGTGTTTGACGGCAGCGGACACCTATACGTATCTGTGGGAGATCGCGGCGACATGGACCGGGCCCAGGATACCAACGACGATGCCGGCGGGGTGCACCGCATAACGATTAACGGGCAACCGGTGTCGGATAATCCGTTCAAAAGCAACTCAAGAGTGAACGACACCTTCTTCACCTACGGCAACCGCAACATTCAGGGTATGACCCTGCACCCGGACACCGGTGAGGTCTGGAGCCATGAACACGGCCCCCGGGGCGGTGACGAGATTAACATTATCCGGGCTGGCAACGACTACGGCTGGCCTAAAGTCACCTACGGCATCGACTACTCGGGCATCCCCATCACCAGTAAAACCACCATGGACGGCGTCACCGACCCGCTGCATTACTGGGATCCATCCATCGCACCCTCGGGCATGGCCTTCTACACCGGCGATCTGTTCCCGGACTGGCGGGGCGACCTGTTCGTGGGCGCATTGCGCTCACAAAAGCTAGTGCGTCTGACCATTCAGGATGAAGAGGTGGTTGAGGAAGAGGATTTGCTGACCAATCTTGGCGAGCGCATCCGGGATGTTCGAATGGGCCCGGATGGCGCTCTGTGGTTACTGACCGACTCCCGCCAGGGCAAGGTTTACCGGATGGTGCCCGCGGACTGAGTGGCCGGCCAGGGGCTCATTGAGGGCCTCAGTTGGGATCGTTGGTCCTTTCGGTCTTATCGTACTGCGGCAGATCGTCAGTGATATCGAACCAGTCGGATTTTGAGCCGACATAGATATGCCGTGTGGCCTTCATGCCCAGGGGTTCATTGATCACCCCTACCCGCAAACGCAGAATGCCAGGGATGGCATCCAGGCGGCTGTATAGCTGGCTGCCACACTTGCTGCAAAAGGCCCGGTATTTGCCTGGGCGGGATTCAAATTCGGTAATGTTATCTTCGCCAGCCACAAACCGGAAGCGCACCTTCTGCACCGGCGCACTGGCTGAGAAGGCACTGCCATGGGCTCGTCGGCACTGACTGCAGTGGCAAAGCGAAAGGGGCCCCAGTGAGCCCTCGTATTCGAACTGAATATCACCACAGAGGCATTGGCCGGTATACATCAAACTCTCCCGATTATGGCTGACAGATCAGGCCAACGATCATACCGGCTCAGGCCCGGAACACCAGCCCTGAGCCGACCAGTAGCACCTGCAGCTATCAACTTGAGTATTGCTTGTCCAGATACGCCAGTATCCGACCAGATTCGAACAGCTGAACACCAGTATTCGGATCTTCCAGGTACGGCACCTGAACCCGGCCATGTTGCTGGAAGAACCCATCGCGCTTACCACCGGGCCTCGGCTTGTATTCACCCAACTTAATCCGCTGTTTGGCTGGCCCGATCTCGGTCCAGTGTTCTTTGCCAAGATTGTGCAATGTGTATGGAATTTCCAGCTCACACAGTCTTTCCCTTACCAGTCGTGAGAATGGACTGCCCTCAAAGCTCCACAGGTGCAAACCCTGCTCCGGTCGCTGGCCGGATATGGCACGCAATCCGCGCAGCTCGCTCGCCGCTGACCCCAGTGAGTTCAGTACCGGCTGCCAGGCTCTGGACTGGAAGTAACGCGGCACCGAACGACCGGCATATTCGCGGAACAAATATTCAATAATGTCATCAGACTCGTAGATGACCCTGTCGGTGTTCTGATCCACCAGCAGCGGGAACTGCTGTTTGCCGCCAATGGCTTCGGCATCTGGCCGGAAAAACCGGCCGCCTTTAGGGCAAGGCCTGATCTCCGCATCCAGGTGCAGAGCGGTCAATACCTCACGAACGCGACGGCAATAAGGGCAGGCTTCCATATCGTACAGAATGAGCGGCTTTTCCGGTTGTGCAACTGGCTTGATAACCAGGCAGCCCCGCCAGGCGGCAAACGACGAAGTCGCTACGGATTCCAGTACGTTCACCTGATGTCTGAGCGCTTTGAGCATAGTGTTCCCTTGATTCGTAATGTGTAGTTCATGAGCTCTAACAGGAATTGTCTCACAAACTGTCCTCGACCCATTGGCTGACCGGGCCGTTTAATTGGGCCAAAGGTAACCCACTGATTCTGAAAGGCACTTACGAGCTGTCACAAAAAACCTATATAAACAAAGACTCTACTGCCATTTTTTAACGTCATGTATAGCTTTTCTGCATAGTACAAATCGGTGGGATGAGCTATTGTAGAAAAAGAATACAACAACGGGCTGGCATGATGCGGATTCAGGGTTTGCGGGCAAGGACTTGCTCTTCACAGTGCACGACCACTCCAAGACGGCTTGTTCTGGCCGTTGCGGCGGCCTGCAGCATGGCATCTGCCTCCTCCGCTGCCCAGGACAATACCTCGGCAGCCAACGTCTTTGCTGAATCCAGACTGTGGGCCAGCCAGATCAAAGACTATGCGAACAAATCCCTGAAAAGCGATCAGGCCCTCAGCGTCGCCGCCATTCCCCTAAACGGGCCGGGCATTGAGCAGTATGTAAACGCTGACGAACTGATGAGCCCTGGCTCGATCACCAAACTCGTCACCACCTATGCTGCGCTGGAATTGCTGGGGCCCACCCACCATTGGAATACCGACTTTCTAACAGACGGCGTGATGGTTGGCGATACCCTCAAAGGCAACCTGTTCGTGCGTTTTGGCGGCGATCCCAAGCTTACCCTGGAACGTTTGTGGAGTACGCTGCGGGAGTTGCGCAGCATGGGTATCAATCGCATCGAGGGCGACCTGGTTCTGGATGGTAGCTATTTCCGAATAGACGGCGGCTTCCCGACATTTGAAGATAATGGTAAGAACCCCCACGCTCCGTTCCTGGTAGAACCCTCAGGCTACCTCAGCAACCTCAACCTGCTGCATTTTCAGGTTCGTGCGGATGAACGCGGCACCCAGGCCTGGACTACCCCCAACCTGGGTGAGGTGACGATTGATAACCGTGTCGCCATTTTACCCGAAGGCCCCTGCCCGGCCCGGAATCGCTTCGAGTGGAAACCGGTGTTTCATAATGATCATCGTGTGACTGTTCAGGTCACTGGCGAATTACCCCAGGGTTGTCGCACCACCACCTATATGTCACTTCTGCCTCACGAGCGCTACTCCGCCTCCCTGGTTCGATCAGTGCTGTCCGAGATGGGCGTAATCATCAGTGGCGGAGATCGCTTTGACACCACACCAGACGATGCCCGCCTGGTGATGAGAACCACCTCGCCAGATCTGGTGACCATGGTGAGGGACATCAATAAGTGGAGCAGTAACGTGATGGCCCGGCAGATGCTGCTGACTATCGGCGCGCAGTTCCGACAGGATGATGAACAGGATGACCGGGTAGCAGGTATCCGGGTTATCTACGACTGGCTGGAGGGCATTGGTGTCAACACAGCAGGCATGGTGATCGACAACGGCGCAGGACTTACCCGTCATGGTCGCATTACCGCTCGCCAGGGCGCCCAGATTCTGCAACATGCCTGGAACAGCCCCTATTCTTCAGATCTGATGGCCTCCATGCCGATCATTGCAATGGACGGCACCATGTCACGACGACTCAAGAACACGGGCATGGACGGTCAGGGCCGAATCAAAACCGGCTATCTGGAAAACGTTCGCTCTATCGCCGGCTTCACCAAAGACGATAAGAACACGACCTGGGCAATCGTTGGCATGGTGAATAACGACCCGGCATGGAACGGCCAGGCTGTGCTGGACCGAGTGCTCTATTCCCTGTATTACAGGCCACCGGTCGGGACGTCCTTGTCCCAGTCTTCCGAAGCAGGCAGCAGTCCTACCATTCAGTAAAAAAGGCTGCCGTTTTTCCTCTTCTGTTCAGCGGTTTACGCCCGCCATATCCGGCAGCTTGTGGGCAATACCCTTGTGGCAATCGATACAGGTTTGTTCCGAGCTTGCCAGCGCTGTGGAGTGCGCCTTTGCTGCACGAGGATCCTGCAGGGTGAAGTCCATCGAATCAAATTCATGGCAGTTCCGACATTCCAGAGAATCGTTGGCTTTCAAGCGCGCCCATTCCCGCTCGGCCAGCTCCCGCCGTTTGGCCTCGAACTTCTCTGGCGTGTTGATAGAACCAAAACCCAACCCCAGACTTCCTTCGAAGCCTCCATCTTGCGTCCAATCTTGTGGGTCCAACCATGAGGCACGTGGCAATCTGAACATTCCGCACGTACACCGGAACGGTTGGTGTAATGGATGGTGTCTTTCAGCTCCTGATACGGGTTGCTGTGCATCTCATGGCACCCTATACAAAACTGCTCGGTGTTGGTCACTTCCAGCGCTGTGTTGAAACCACCCCAGAAGATGATCCCGGCAATAAAGCCGCTGAGCGTCAGGAAACCGAGGCTGTAATGCACACTGGGCTTGCGCAACAGGTTCCAGTAGAGCTTCAGCCATTTCATCATCAGCGGTCTCCTTTGTTGGAGGCGCGGATCACTTCATCCACGGCTTTGAAATCGGATTCCACCAGTGGCTCGGCATCCGTTTGGGGCACGTGGCACTGGGTACAGAAATACCGACCGGGCGTTACCTCGGCGCGCACCTGGAAATGACGATCCATAAAATGCGTGACACTAACCATCGGCGCACCCGCGCGCACCGCTGATTCCCGACTGTGGCAATCCAGGCACCGGTTGAAGTTCTTGTCGACCTGATAATCCCGGATGGCATGGGGCACCACTGGCGGCTGCTCCGGGTAGTTACGCACCTCCCGCTTGACCTCTCGAGGATCACCGGCAATGGGCGGCGCCGGCAAATCCTGTCCCAGCGTTCCGCCTTTGCGAAGCCCATCCGGTGCAGACGGCGACAGCTCACCACTTTGCGCAAATGCCGCCAGTGCCAGGGAGCTTGTCAGCAACAAAATCAGTAATCTCATGGTGACTTCTCCTCAGGCCAGGTTAACCAGTTCCAGACGTACCGCACACTTCTTGAAATCCGTTTGCTTGGAAATCGGGTCGGTGGCGTCCAGCGTGACTTTATTAATCAGCTTGCCGGCATCGAAGAAGGGCACGTACACCATACCTTTCGGCATGCTGACTCGGCCCCGGGTTTCGACGCGCACCCGGACTTCACCCCGCCGACTGATCACCTTGACCTCACTGCCACGGCGCCAGCCCTTATCGCGGGCGTCGTCTGCGTTCATATACAGCAACGCATCCGGCACCGCCTTATGAAGCTCACTGACGCGGCGAGTCATGGAACCGGTATGCCAGTGCTCCAGCACACGACCGGTGCACAGCCAGAACGGATATTCATCATCCGGCGATTCAGCTGGTGGCTCATGGGGCACGGCAAAGATCCGCGCGCGATTGTCGGGATTGCCATAAAACTGGAAACCAGTGCCTGCGGCCACGTAGGGGTCTGACCCCTCACGATAGCGCCACAGGGTTTCCTTGCCCTCAACCACCGGCCATCTCAGGCCGCGGACGGCATGGTAGGTATCGAAATCGGCCAGGTCTTTACCTTTACCGGCGCCAAACTGGCGGTACTCTTCAAAAATGCCCTTCTGGATGTAGAAGCCAAAATCCCGGGACTCCTGGTTCTCATAATCTGCGTGTATCTCTTCCAGCGGGTAGCGGTCGACATTGCCGTTGCGATACAGCACATCAAACAGGGTTTTATCGCGAAGCTCCGGCGCCTTGGCAAGCTGGTCCTCCGGCCAGACATCGGCCACTTTGATCCGCTGTGACAGCGCCACGGTTTGCCAGAGATCGGAGCGCGCCTCACCGGGAGCATTCACCAACTGATGCCAGAACTGGGTTCGGCGCTCGGCATTACCAAAGGCCCCCTCTTTTTCAACCCAGCCTGCTGCCGGCAGGATCAGGTCCGCCGCCTGAGCCGACACCGTCGGGTAAATGTCAGAGACAATGATGAACGTATCTGGATTGCGCCAGCCCGGCAGGGTTTCCTGCATGGTATTAGGGCCGGCCTGAATGTTGTTGGTGACCTGAGTCCAATACACACGCAACTTGCTGTCTTTGAGCATGCGGCTTTGCAGTACCGCGTGGTAGCCAACTTTTGCCGGTATGGTGCCTTCCGGCAAACGCCAGATCTTCTCGGCCTTGGCCCGGTGTTCCGGATTGGTGACCACCATATCTGCAGGCAGGCGATGGGCAAAGGTACCCACTTCTCGGGCAGTGCCACAGGCGGAGGGTTGACCGGTCAGTGAGAACGGACTGTTGCCCGGCGTGGCGATCTTGCCCGTCAGCAGATGGATGTTATAAATGAGGTTGTTTACCCACACACCCCGGGTGTGCTGGTTAACGCCCATGGTCCAGAAGGTGGTGACACGCTTGTCCGGATCGGCGTACAGCTTGGCCAGCCGTTCCAGACGGCCTTCAGAAACACCGGAGATCTCAGCGGCTTTTTAACATCGTAGTCACTGACATGTCGGGCAAAATCTTCAAACGACATATCTTCCCAGCTGTTGGCCTTATCAGCATTCTTGGCCCGCTGCTCTCTTGGATCTTCTGGCCGCAGACCATAGCCAATGTCATCCGCGCCCCGAACAAACCGGGTGTGCTTGTCCACAAAGTCCTGGTTCACCGCATCGTTCTGGATGATGTAATTGGCAATGTAATTGAGGATCGCAACATCAGCGTTGGGATGCATGATCATGGGCAGGTCAGCCAGATCGTAGCAACGATGTTCGTAGGTAGAGAGCACGGCCACCTCTGTGCCTGGGTGAGACAACCGGCGATCGGTGACCCGAGTCCAGAGGATCGGGTGCATCTCCGCCATATTGGCACCCCAGAGCACAAAGGCGTCGGCGCTTTCTATGTCATCATAAACGCCCATGGGCTCGTCTGAGCCGAAGGTACGCATGAACCCGGCAACCGCCGAGGCCATACAATGGCGCGCGTTAGGGTCGATGTTATTGGTACGGAAGCCGGCTTTAAACAGCTTGCTGGCAGCATAGCCCTCCCAGATGGTCCACTGGCCAGAGCCAAACATACCCACACTGTCGGGGCCGTGTTCCTTAATGGCCGAGGTGAATTTTTCGGCCATCACATCCAGCGCTTCATCCCAGCTGACTTCTACAAAATCGCCTTCTTTATGGAACTTGCCATCCCGCTTACGAAGCAGTGGCTTGGTAAGGCGGTCTTGCCCATAGAGAATCTTGGACAGGAAATAGCCCTTCACGCAGTTCAGGCCACGGTTAACCTCCGACTGGGTGTCGCCGTGGGTCGCAACAATCTGATTGTCTTTGGTGGCCACCATCACGCTGCAACCGGTGCCGCAAAACCGGCATGGAGCTTTGCTCCACTTCAGCTCGGTCAGCTCTGCATTGGTGATCAGATTACTGGCCGCCGCCGGAATGGAAAGACCCGCGGCTGAGGCAGCCATCGCCAGCGCATTGGCTTTGGCAAAATCTCGTCTTGTGAGGTTCATGACAATACTTCCTGTTGTGCTGTTTGTAATTGTCCTGTGGGGATCAGCTGCTGATTTGCTTCCTGGGCAGACATCACCTCGTGGTACACCAGAATGCAATCGAGCACGCCGGCAACGCTTTCAATCAACTCCATGGCCTCCAGAAGATTTTGATGGCAGGTTCCTTCTGCCAGCACCACCAATTTTCCCGAAGGGTCCTGAGTGCCCTCCTCCAGCCCTGGCGTTGCCGCCAGCACATCGGTGAGTTCAGCAAGTTGCCCTGGGCGCACATGCACCAGAAAACTGGCCACGTGAATTTCATCAGAAGTTTGATCATGCATAACTTGGGCTCTCTGTTTGCGGGGCTTCCAGGCCAATCGCATCTTCCGGACATACGGCGACACAGGCGCCACAACCAGTGCAATCCTCAAGAGTCACCTCGGGCACGGCCACATGACCGAGTTTTGGCGGAAAGCGAATGGCGGATGTTTCGCAGGCATCCCGGCAGGTCGAACAGTGAATGTTGGCTTTAGCAAGGCAATGATCGCGAATCACTGCCCGCCAGGGAAAAGCTTCGCGGGTGAGATCAAACACCGGCTCAGGACAGGCTTTGGCGCACTCACCACACAAGGTACAACCCTCACCGGTAAACCGGATTTGCGGAAAGCCACCATCGCCGCGAAAAAGAATATTTTCGGGGCAAGCTTCAACACAGCGATCGCAACGGGTGCAGACATCGGTGATTGACGCAGTCGTCCAGGGCGGGCGCCATTCAGACGCTGACGGCCGACCGCCCCTCAGAAATGACCGGCGATTCTGAGAAACAGGCATTAGCCTCTACCCTCCGGGCGGCCCTGGAGGCCCCATAAAGATCTGCGACATCCAGATCATAAATCCATAGCCGCCAACGACAGCCACCGCGAGAATGGGGAAGAGAAAAACGATGATGAAGATGAACAGCCTCAACTCATGACGCTTGCGCTGTTCGGGCGCCAACTCTTGCAGGTCGTCCATAAGCCACCTTTTTTATACGTGTAATCAATACCGTAGTAAAAAGTGTGGTCTTTAGCAAAGCAAAATTTGGAAATTAAGTGGTAGATGCTCCAAACAAAACAACCCCGGCGAGCCGGGGTTGTTTGATCTCATAATGTAATCACGGACTATGGGATCTGGACAAAATCATCCAGCAGAGTCAGGCCTGCAACATTGTCCACGTCTTCAGGAGCCAGACGAGCCACAGCGGTATAAACACCGCCGTTTTCCAAAGTGACAGTTCCAGAACGGAACAGCAGCGTTGCCCCATCGGCTGACGTAATAAACACGACATAATCGCCTGCCGGAACACCCAGATAACCGGAAGAATCGCCGTACTCAAAATCATCCAGCGCGGGTGTTGCGTTACCTTGGTTTGCGCCGGCATCGGCAGCGGGCACCAGGAAGACATCAACAAGCTGGGCTTCTACTGCGCCATGGATAACCCGGAGCTTGGCTTCTGTTGCGATACGACGATTGTCATCATTGAAAACAAAAGCATCAAGACCGTCGGCCAACGCTCCAGCGGCTAAAACGGTTAAGAGATCGCCGTTTGCCAGTGGGAGTGTCGCGTCGATGGCAATGGGCGTAGTTGCACCAGCCGGGGTAATCGCCACCCGGGTATCGCCAACCAAACGCTCCAGATAACTACCGGTAGTCGCAACGCCAGGAACGGTCTCGGTGTAAGCGACATCCCCAGCGTCAGGAGCTCCGTCTGGGTCTTTATTCAAATAAATATCAACATTGGGCGCATCGGAAGAGTTATGCACAGCCCGAATGCCCGCACCGGCGTCTTTGTCGAGAATTTCTGAGGTCTGACTGCCATTGATCACCAGCAAGCTGACAGGGGACACGCCAAAAACCATATTATCGATTGCGGCGATCAACAGATCCGATGACGCTGACAAGTCGACTGGGCCGCTGTCGTAAACCACTGTAGAACTGCCTTGCGGGGTAACGCGAATCTGGTAGATACCTGCGTCCAGCTCAAGCGGACCTACTGCTTCGCCAAACGCAAAACTGAAGTTGGGCTCATCAGGCAGGGCAACGCCGTTTGCCGTCACATAAACAGATACCTCAGACGCCGCAGCTTGGGCTGCAGGAGAAAGATGAGCCACTCTTAGACGGGCAGATGCAGGATTTTCTCTTTGCCCATCATCAGTCAAAACCAGAGGATTAATTCCATCTGCAACGGTGCCTGTCGCAATAACGTCGTAGCGGGTATCAGAATCGAACCGGGTGCTACCAACCTCAATCACGGTCAGTTCGTCGCCTGTGGGCAACAAGGCATCAACATCGACCGAATAATTACCGCGCCTCGGCCGGAGCGTGGCCGCCTGCTTGAAATCTGCGCCTGCAATGAGCGTTTCGCCGTTGAAACTGACATTAACAGCCGGTGCGTCAGACACGGCGTGAACGACCCGGATATCGGTCCTCGGCGTACTGCTCGAACCATCAAAACAGCCAGAAAGCATAACGCTCCCGGCGACCAACACCGGTAAAGCAACTGTCGTTTTCATTGTTTATATTCCTCACAGTAAGAAGCTTGACGATCGGTTAATTTGGTTCGAACCTGCACTAATTCAGTCCCTGACTAATGCGTCAAAGCTATCTACGGGGAGGGCAAAAAACGGATTCACAATTTTTTACATTAGGGCGCACAAATGTGAGCTGAATATCAAATCCTGTCGATCAGGAATGCTCTTTCCCGGTGTTGACGGACTTTTGGATGGACCAGTCCGCCAGCTTTCCAGCCAAAGGCGCAACAACGATCACAAGCGGAAAGGCCACGGCCCAGGCCACCAGAAATGACATACCCCAGCGGGACAAAAAGCCTTCGGTCAGGCCTGTGTTAATGAGGGTGATGATTCCCGACATCATGAGCGACATAATGCCGGACATGTACAGCGAGAATACGATTCGGCGAACACGTGTAACGTTATGATTTGACATCTGGGCTCCGAAATATTGGCAGACTGCGCTGACATCTGATTGACTGTTCAGTCCGTAATTACAATTTGTAACACCACTGATCGGTACAGAGAGCGCAACATGATAGTGAGCATGCAACGTTTTTCCATAAGGCCTTTTACCGAGAGGATGCTGTAATGGCAGGGCGGCGGCTCTCGACACTGCTCAGGCTGGTGGCCATAACACTGACCGCTGCACTGGTTCTTGCCGGATGTAGCTCAACCAAGATGGCGTACCGGTATGCAGACTGGGGTGTGGTTTGGTGGGTGGAAGACTTTGTCAACCTGGACAGAGACCAAAAGCGGCAACTGAATCAAGATCTGGATGCCCTGCGTCAATGGCACTGCTCGGCGGAACTGCCTCGTTACAGCGCCTGGCTGGAGGAGCTGGAAGCAGACGTCGCCAGCGGCCCACCGGACGTAGACACGATCACCTATCACCAGCAACGATTGATGGGTTTTGTACCCGACCTGCTGAACAAAGCCCTCCCCGTAGCCGTCAACCTTCTGCAAAGCCTCTCTGACGAGCAGGTCGACGAGCTGGTTCAAAACATGGTGCGGGATCAGGAAGAGCTTGAACAGGAGATGCTGGCCGGCGATGCTGATGAAACCGCTCAAGCCAGGGCCGACCGCACGGCCGAACGCGTGGAACGCTGGTTGGGTGACCTGAATGCCGAGCAACAATCCCTGGTACAGCAATGGTCCTCTAATCGCGGCCAGCAAACCGAAATTTGGCTGCAAGGGCGCAGAAACTGGCAACAAGCGCTGTTAACAACCCTGGACTCACGCGACCAGCCTGGCTTCGCCGACTCTATCAAAGACCTGGTCGTGAACTCAGAGCAGGCACGGGGCCCGGAATACCAGGCGATGATGGAAGAAAGCCAGCAGGCTCTGACCTCATTGATGCACGATCTGATTCAGGCCGGGGATCAGCAGCATCAGGAGCACCTTCAGGCCCGTGCCGACAAACTGAATCGGGATTTTATCGCCCTCACCTGCTCCTGAACGATTCCGTCATCCACAAAAAGGCCGGAGGATGAACCACCCTCCGGCCTTTCTTGTTTACCTGCCCGACGATCAGATGGTCAGATAGCCGCCATCGGCGTTAATGCAGGCGCCGGTGGTGTAACTGGATGCGTTGGACACCAGGTACAGCACGGTGCCAGCCATCTCGTCCGGATCCGCTACTCGCTTCATCGGAATGTGGGCCATGGCCTGCTTCTTGATCGCTTCGTTAGTGGTCAGGGCGCTGGCGAATTTGGTGTCGGTCAGGCCCGGCAACAAGGCGTTGACCCGCACATTCTGCTGGCCGAGTTCCATGGCGAAGGATTTGGTCATGGAGATCACGGCGGCCTTTGTGACGGAATAGATGCCCTGGAAGTGGCCAGGGTTTACGCCGTTAACAGAAGCCACGTTGACGATGGAGCCGCCACCATTTTTCTTCATCAGCTGGGCGCCACGGGCGCACATGAAGAAGTAACCACGAATGTTCACATCAATGGTTTTGTTGAAGGCACCCAGATCGGTATCTTCCACCGGACCAAAATAGGGGTTGGCGGCGGCATTGTTGACCAGGATATCGAGCTTGCCGTGAGTGGTGGAAATGTGTTCCCAGGCGGCTTCGATCTGATCCATCTCGCCGATGTGGCAGGCGAAGGCTTCGGCGCTACCGCCGTCTGCGCGGATGCTGCTGGCGACGGTTTCGCAACCATCAATCTTGCGGCTGCTGACAATCACGTGCGCGCCGTAGTGGGCCAGCGTACGGGCGATACTTTCGCCGATACCGCGACTGGCACCGGTTACCAGGGCGACTTTGCCGGTCAGATCAAACAGGTTTTTGTTGCTCATGGAGTTCCCTCAGCTTATCGGAATGTCACCAGGGCGGGGTCTTCCGCCTCAAGGTGGCTATAGTTGTTGAACACGGCCAGGCTGCGCCGGGAGCCGGAATAGAGAATGCGAGATACGCTGGTGTTGGCAATGACGTTGTTCATCTCCAGCGCTTTGCGGTCTGACAACTCGAGCAACTGCTGAGCAATCACCGCGATTGGCCCGCCGGAGGTGGAGATGATCATATCCGCGCCGCCGGCGATCTCGACCAACTGATCCAGGGCTGCATTCACGCGAGCCCGGAAGTCCTGCCAGGATTCTGCATAGTCATGGTCGTGCTCACCACTGACCCAGCGGGCCACGGCTTGCTCGAAGGCTTGCTGGAACGCCTTCGCCGGTTTCGGGAAACTCCCCAGGTCCCGGGCCATCACTTGCTTGTCTGCCCACTCAGGGCGAAACCGCTCCACCACCTGCACGTGATCAAACTCGTTCAGGCCTTCCAGCACCTGCATATCCGGCAGTGTAGAGCCATAGCCGGTGGTGATGGCCTCAACGGTTTCCCGGTGGCGCTGCAGGTTGCCGCCAAAAATCGCACCCGGCGTTACCTTGTCGGTCAGCCAGCGGCCCAGAATCTTGCCCTGCTCCCAGCCTCTTGGCGAAAGCTGGTCGTAGTTTTCTTTGCCAAAACTGGCCTGGCCGTGGCGCACCAGATAAATGGTGGCCATTACAGGCCGCTCTCGCTGATCAGCCGCTGGCAACGTTTTTCGAGATAGTTGGCAGCATGGCCAAAGGCAGCAAAGCGCTTGTCTTTGGTCTGGCCATGATAAAAGCGGTAGTAGATCTGCTGAACAATCACCGCCAGCCGGAACAGGCCGTAGATCTCATAAAAATCAAAGTTATCAGCCTGGAAGCCGGATTTCTCCATGTAATAGGCCACCACTTCCTTACGGGTCAGCATACCTGGCCGGTGTGTGGGCTGGCGCCGCAGCATCTGGAACGGGCCTTCGTCGTCCGCCTCAATCCAGTACGCCAGAGTGTTGCCCAGGTCCATCAGCGGGTCACCGATAGTGGCCATTTCCCAGTCCAGCACGCCGATCACTTCAAACGGGTTATCAGGATTGAGCACCACGTTGTCGAAGCGGAAGTCGTTGTGGATGACCACCTGGGCGATATCGCCTGGCATCTTGTCGTTCAGCCAGGCCATTACTTCTTCAAAATCACCCACATCGTCGGTGCGAGCTTTGCGGAAACGATCGCTCCAGCCGCCGATCTGGCGCTGCACATAGCCCGCGCCCTTGCCCAGCTTATCCAGGCCGGCGGCGGTGGCGTCAACGGTGTGCAGGTCGACCAGCTTATCGATCACATTCAGGCAAAGCTTGCGGGTATCCGCCTCACTCAGCTCGAAGTCCGCCGGAAAGTCCTGGCGCAGGATGATGCCCTTGAGCCGTTCCATCACATAGAAATCGCAGCCCAGTATGCTGTGATCCTCGCAGATGGCGATGATGTTCGGCACATAAGGGTAGACCGGCTTGAGCGCCTCCATCACCCGCGCCTCGCGCAGCATGTCGTGGGCCGACTTGGCAATCTTGCCCAGCGGCGGCCGGCGCAGCACATAAGACTGGTCGCTGTAATCCACCTGGTAAGTCAGGTTGGAAGCACCACCGGGATACTGTTTGATGGTCGGCTGACCTTCGAGGCCGGGAATGGCCTGTTTCATAAACTGGTCAACAACGCTGAGATCCAGTTCTTCGCCTTCCCGAACATCTACGGCCTGGTCGATCTGTGTCATTCATCCTCTCCTGTGATTCTATGCGCTGGCCCGACCACTCAGGCCTTGCCGCCCATCTTACCCATCCAGCGCTTGGTTTCCTGGTGCATCAACCAGTCAAACGCCCATGGCGCGTGGCGCTTGAGCATCCACATGCGGCGCTCTTTGGCGTGGGGCAGCACCCAGAAATCTTTTTCTTTCACGCTGCGGAAGATATCTTCGGCAACGTCTTCAGCGGTGATGCTGGAGCGTTTCATCAGTTTGTTGACGTTCTGCTGAATGCCGGGAATATCCGAACGCATGGTGCTGGCCAGGTTGGTCTGAAAAAACGCCGGGCACACGCAGCTGACGTGAATACCGGAATCCCGCAGCTCCTGGCTGAGGGTTTCGGACAGGGCAATCACGCCGGCCTTGGAGACATTGTAGCTGTCCATCAGGGGCGCCAGCATGAGGCCAGCCATGGAGGCGACGTTAACGAAGGCGCCGGAGCCTTGCTGCTTGAACTGTGGCGTGAACGCTTTACAGCCACGGACCACACCCAGAACGTTGATATCAAGAATCCATTCCCAGTCACCAATGGTGGTGTCCTCAATAGAACCAGCAGAGGCAACGCCGGCGTTGTTAACCACAACGTCTACCCCACCCCACTTCTTGACCAGGTCGTCCCGGACTTTCTCGAAGTCACTCAGGCGGCGAACATCGCATTCAACAAAGTAGCCTTCACCACCCGCCTTGTTCAATTCCGCCTCAACGGCAACGCCCTGCTCCGGGTTAATGTCCCCAATGCAGACTTTGGCGCCTTCTTTGGCGTATCTCAATGCAATCGCCCGGCCCAGACCACTAGCCCCGCCGGTTATGAATACTCGCTGTGTCATCGGTGTTTCTCTCCGTTATGTTTGGGAGTTCACGTTCTTTTTCATTAGAGTAAGAGCTGCTGTCGGGTAGCACTCTCCAAAACACGCTGTGAATACATCCGTGTACGCTCTGCTCCGCCATCCATGGCTCCGCAAGGTTTTGGAGAGTGCTACCCGACATCAGCTCCCGATCACCTCAGTACGCTGTTCAGAATTTCTTTTCTCGCAATCCATCACCAATGTTCAGGACGGTGCCGGCGGGGTGGGGCTTCTGAAACCCTGCGGAGCCATGGATGGCGGAGCGGAGCCTACAGGGACGTATTCACGGTGTGTTTCAGAAGCCCCACCCCGCCGGCACCCCATGCCCAATCAAGAGGCCAGGAGAACCAAAGCACCCAACCCCAACCCAAAATCAGGACTTGTACTTCCGGAGCTCCAACCGAGCCACCATAGCCCGATGCACTTCGTCAGGGCCATCGGCCAGTCGAAGCACCCGAGCGTAACCGAACAATGCCGTCAGCGGGAAATCATCGTCGCTGACCCCGGCACCGCCGTGAATCTGAATCGCATCATCGACAATCTGTTGCAGCATCGCAGGCACCACTGCCTTGATCATAGAAACTTCCTGCAACGCACCCATGATGCCCTTGGTATCCAGCGCCCAGGCACACTTCAGCGTCAGCAACCGCGCCTGCTCGATGTTCATTCTGGCATTGGCGATAACATCTGGATTGCCACCCAGTTTCGCCAGCGGACGACCGAAAGCTTCGCGGGTGAGGGAGCGCTTGATCAGAAGCTCCAGGGTACGTTCTGCCGCGCCGATCGCACGCATACAGTGGTGTACGCGGCCCGGCCCCAAACGGCCCTGGGCGATTTCGAAGCCACGGCCGGGGCCGGCGATAATGGCGCTCTTGGGCAAACGCACGTTTTCGAACAGCACCTGGCCGTGGCCATAGGGCTCATCGTAGGCGCCGAATACCGGCATCATTCGTTCTATGGTGATGCCCGGGGTGTCCAGGGGCACCAACACCATGGAATGGCGGCGGTGTTTCTGCGCGTCTGGATCGGTCACACCCATAAAAATGGCAACCTTGCAGTCGGGATGGCCGATACCGGTGCTCCACCACTTGCGGCCGTTCAGGACCACGTCATCGCCTTCAACGGTAGCAGTGGCTTCCATGTTGGTGGCGTCGGAAGAGGCCACGGCCGGTTCGGTCATGCAGAAGGCAGAGCGTACTTCGCCACTCATGATTTTGGGCAGCCACTGGGCTTTTTGCTCTTCAGAGCCATAGTGGATCAGCACTTCCATGTTGCCGGTGTCTGGCGCGTTGCAGTTGAAGATTTCCGGCGCGATGAAGCTGCGGCCGGTTTCTTCGGCAATCAGGGCGTAGTCGGAGTTGAGCAGGCCACAGCCGTACTTGTCATCCGGGAAGAACATATTCCACAGGCCCTGGGCCTTCGCCTTCTCTTTCAGCTCCTTGATGATCGGCAGCACGACCCAGCGGTTCTCCAAAGAGGCCAGCTCTTTGTGATACTGCTCTTCGATGGGGAAGATCTCGTTACGCATGAACTGCTTCACGCGCTTGAGGTAGTCCTGGCCTTTTTCGGAAATGTTGAAATCCATGGTGTAGCTCCTCGCGCTTACCTGCCCCATTCGGGGCGCACTTTCGATCAGATGGCAACCAGTCTAGGAGTCAATGCGCTATTACGCGACTGAATTGTTCTTATCGTTTATCATTACCTGGACTTATCGGGATAACGGATGTTTTTATGGCCCTGAATCGCCTGGATCTGAACCTTCTGCACGTGTTTGACACGATTTATCGGGAAGGCAGCCTGACCCGTGCCGCCCGGGCACTGCACCTGACCCAGCCGGCCGTGAGCCATTCACTGGCACGGCTTCGAGATCACTTTGATGATCCCTTGTTTACCCGCCAGGGCAATCAAATGGTGCCTACGCCCCTGGCCCGCCGGTTTCTGGAGTCCATGCGCCCGGGATTGACCCAGGTGCAAAGTGCCGTCAATCAGTTCCACGCGTTTGATCCGGCCAGCCAACGCAAGACTTACACGCTGGGACTGAGAGATGTTCTGGAGTCTACGTTTTTACCGCAACTGATGAGTAAGTTGGCTCCTTACCCAGAGATGGAGATTGTCAGCCAACGGGTGGCGAGGCGGGATATGGAAACTCAGCTCGCGGCCGGCAAGCTGGATTTTGCGATTGACGTGTTATTGCCGGTGAGCAATCAGACCAGCCACGAACTGCTCCGCCAGGACCGCCTGGTGGTGCTGGCCCACAAAGGTCACCCGGCAGCAACGCAGGGCCTCGACATGCCAACCTACCTGGCAGCCAAACACGTCCTGGTATCGTCTCGCTCTGAAGGCCCGGGCATTGAGGATTTTGAATTATCGCGACACGGAGTGCAGCGCAACATTCGCCTGCGCTGCCAGCACTACTATGCCGCCTGCCGGGTGGTCGAAAGTTCTGACCTGTTGCTGACCATGCCAGAAACCTATGCCCGGATTATTGCGGAACGTGCGGATGTGGAGGTGATGAGCCCGCCCGCACAGATGCCATCAATCGATGTGCATCTGTATTGGCACAAAGCGTACGAGAAAGAGCCGGCGCTGGTGTGGTTCCGCAACCAGCTACACGGTCTGCACGGCAATCAGTAGGCGCCGACTAACGCCAGGAAACCGAGGAACCCGGCGGCGGTGATGCCCAGAGACACCACAACAATCCCGAAGCCCCACCAGATTGCGGCAGCGTCTGAGACCGGTACATCATGGCCCTGCAGCGTTCGATAAAAGGCCCAGGGGCCGAGTACAAATGAGCCCAAAACCACGAACACCATACCAACCGCAATGCCGCCAAAGGTCCAGGTGGCCAGCACCATGGCGCGGTCAGAGCTTTGTTCCTTGACCCCATGGTGCTCCAGAAACTTCTTGCAGAAGAACCACAGCAAACCAAACAGAGCGACCACGAACAACAGCCCGCCCACAAGCGTGACAATCCGATACAGCACAGAACAGCCCCTTTGTCTTGGTGATCAGTCCGGGAAAACCGGTTCTGGCAGGCACTCAAAGCCCGGCTTGGCAAACAGGTAGCCCTGATACAGCGAAATGCCTTGAGAGCGCAACCAGAAGTATTCCTCTTTGGTTTCTACGCCCTCTGCGATAATCCGACCACCCAGGTGGTGCATCATGGTGATAATACCCAACACAACCGCCTGCTTGTTCTGGTCCTCATGAATGCCACGCACCAGTGCCATATCCAGTTTCAGCAGATCCGGCGGGCTTAGCATCATGATGTTGTAACGTGAGTATCCGGCGCCAAAATCGTCAATCGCCGTGCTGAACCCCATCGACTGGTAGGCTTCGATAATGGAAGCCAGATGCTCTACCGAGCTCAGATCCTCGTTCTCGATCATTTCGAAAATGATCTTTCGGGTATCAAACTTATAGGTTTGGGCCGCCGCCAGCGTGGTGCGAATACAGTATTCAGCCTTGTAGACGGCATTTGGCATAAAGTTGATACTGAGCATGGGCTGCATGTCCAGGCGGGCTGCCAGCTTGACCGCCTTAACCCGGCAAATCTGGTCGAAAGAATAACGGTTCTGCTCGTTAACTTTCGACAGCACACTCATTGCGCCCTCACCATTAGTGCCACGCACGAGTGCCTCATAAGCAAATACTGATTTATTTTCAGCATCCACAATAGGCTGGAAGGCGAAGCTGAAGGCAAAGTCCAATCCGTTCCCGCAGGCACATTGTTCGCAGTGCGACTCATCAAACAACACGTCAGGTTTATCCACACAAGCTCCCGTGTACATACGCAAATTTTATTGACCAAGGTTAAAACAATAAGTTCGATCTAACTATAGTAATGAACCGAGGCGGGGTAAAACATCGTCAATTAATTAACCCGATAGAGGGTGGCATCTACGCCGCCCGCAACTACACTGATTCTGTGAACAAAACCGCACACACATAGCACCAAGGAGGTATGGGAATGGCCCAGACCACTCGCATTGCAGTGACCCCCGGAGATGGCATTGGCCCGGAGGTCGTGGCCGAAGCCGTTCGCTGTCTGGAGACGTTACGCTCCAAACACAACCTGGCCCTGGAGTGGACCCGTTTCCCGTGGCCCTCCCACGCCTGGCACGAAGATCACGGGGAGTCCTGGCCTGCGGACGCTCTGGACCAACTGCAGCAGTACGACGCGATCCTGCTGGGCGCGCTGGGCGATCCCGGCCCGATAGACGACAGCAGCCGCTACTTGCTGCCAGACAGCATTTCTCTGGCTCCGCTGCTGGACATGCGCAAAGGCTTTGATCAGTGGGTCTGTGAGCGGCCCGCACGCCTGCTACCGGGAGCCCGGCAGTACCTGAAAGACGATCGGGCCAAAGACATTGATATGTTGGTGATTCGCGAAAACAGCGAAGGCGAGTATGTCAGCCAGGGCGGGCGCCTGCGTCAGGGCAAACCGGACGAAGTGGCTACGCAGATGGAAGTGTTCACCCGGCGCGCAACCGAGCGGATCATCCGCTACGGATTCGAGCAAGCCAGACGCAGAGCCACTGAACGAGCACAGGCAAGCCGCACCCGCAACTTCCGGACACTGGACGGTCGCAGCTGTGAAAGCCAGGTATGCGTCATCACCAAGCGCAACGCCCTGAGGTATTGGGGCGACATGTACACCGAAGTATTCGAGGAGATCAGCCAGGAGTTCCCGGACGTGGCCACTCACCATGAACTGGTAGACGCCGCCTGCATGAAGTTCGTGCAGTGCCCCTGGGCCTTTGATGTGGTGGTCGCCAGCAACTTGCAGGGCGACATACTGACCGATCTGGCAGCAGTTCTGTCTGGTGGCATGGGCGTTGCGCCGTCCTGCAACCTCAATCCGACCGATCCGGACATGCCCTCGATGTTTGAACCAACCCACGGCAGCGCCCCGGATATTGCCGGCCAGGGCATCGCAGACCCGACCGCCATGCTGTTTACCGCGGCCCGCATGCTGGAGTGGCTGGGCCGGAAAGACCCGACACTGGGCCTGGCTGGCAAAGAGTTGTTTGACGCAGTGGCTGGCGACCTGGCCGAGCACGGCGGAGAGCAACGGGACACCCGGCAGATTGGTGACGCCATTTGTGATCGACTTCAGGCATAAACCTTACGTCTGAAACCAGAAAAGCCAGATGACAGCTGTCATCTGGCTTTTTGTTGATGCCACCAATGCGACGGACGATGCGCTTACTTGTCGGCCATCACAAATTCCAACCTACCCGGCGCAACCCGAATGTCCATGGGCACGAGGCCAAACATGCGCTGGGCCAGATCATTATCGTCCAGACGATAGACCGGCATCGTCTCAAGCATCTGCGCGACTACCCGCATGACACTGTCAGTGACCGGAGCCAGATCACCTTTAAAGAACGGCGAGTCGATCGAGCTTTCCAGCAACTGCAAGCGGCGAATATACACAGCCCGCTCCTGGCTGTCGTAAACCGGGGCGCCCTCCACTTTCAGCGCAAGATCTACCGGCAGTTTGGCCATCAACGCATTCAGGGCCACCTGGCCCCTCAGATCGATGACCGCCACGTCCCGACCATCAGGGCCCAGGGTAATATCGGCATCGCTCAGACTAAGACTGAGCGGAGAACCGCTCTGCAGCTGTTGCCGGTCGTAATCGGCAACAGCCCGTTTAAGATGTCGCTCGATCTCACCTTCAGAAATCGCATAGGGCGAAATACTGGCACAGCCGCTGGCCAGCAAAGCCAAAAGCAGCACTGGAAGCCAGGACCGGGTCCGTTGAAATATCGTCATTCTCTCTTCCTCTGAATACCGGGCGTTATCCTGAGACACTCCCATGGACCGCGCAATAGCTCTGGATTACATCTTGGTTAGCCATTCACTCGTTTTCCGCCCTCGCCTCTACCGTTGGCACCAACTGATCATCGAAGTGAACCGTCAGCAAGATCGGCTGGCAACAAACCTGGCAGTCTTCCACATACTCCTGGTCAGACACCGAAGGGTCGACGCTGATTTCCAGCGTCTCCCAGCAGTAAGGACATTGAACAGACACATAATCCAGAGCGGACATCGGCGCCTCACAACTGCTGTTTTGCCATCCAGGGGATAATCCGGTCAAACGCCTCTTCCATTCGCTCACACGTGGTCGAAAAGCTGAATCGGAGCGCGTTGGTGCAATGCTCACCAAACGCATCGCCCGGCACTACGCACACGCCTGTTTCCTTCAGCATTCGCAGCGCCAGATCGGAACCGTCCACATGACGCGGCAGATCGGGGAACGCAAAGAAGGCACCGCCCGGCTTGTAGCCGGTCAGATGGGGGTCTGGTCGATCAGCTCAACAATTCGGTCCCGGCGCTCGCGATAGATGTCCACCATATCCCGCACACAGTGCTGGTCTGCAGTCAGTGCGGCAACGCCGGCATACTGCGACGGGGTATTCGCCACCGAAGTGGTAAACATGTGGTACCGACGCAGTGATTTGATCGCGGCCTGGCTGGCGATTACCCAGCCAATTCGCAGCCCCGCCATGCTGTACGTTTTGGAAAAACTGCTGATGCACATGATGTTGTCCAGATCTGTCGAACAACTCAGAACGCTGGCGAACTCATCATCGTCAAAAATAAAGTGGTCGTAGACTTCATCCGCATACACCTGAATGCCCCGGTAGGCGCATTCTTCCAGAATGGTTTCAACGGTGCTGCGTGGGTAAACCGCCCCGGTGGGGTTGTTTGGATTATTCAGGATCAAAGCGAACGTGCGCGGCCCCATAGCGCGGATTACGTCGTCGGGGTCCAGCTGATGGTTGTTCTCGGCCAGAGTGGGCACATACTTCACCTCACCGCCATTCATCCGGATCAGGGGTGCGTACAGCAAAAACGACGGGTCGGTCACGATAAACTGGCGCCCGGGCGCCGAGGTGGCCGAAATGGCCAGATACATCGCCTCAGTGGCACCGCTGGTGACCAGAATGTTGTCTCGGGTCAGCTTGCGGTTGTAACGTTTGCCATAGTAATCCCGAAGAGCCACCAACAATTCCGGCAAGCCGGCATCCATGGTGTACCCGGTTTGCCCGGCGTTCAACGCATCCACGTAAGCGTCGATGATGTGCTTGGGTGTCGGCAAATCCGGCTGCCCGATGGAAAGATGAATTACATCCTTCATGGTGGACGCCATATTCACAAGGCGACGAATCCCCGAGACAGGTACGGCCTGCATGGCCGGGTTCCAGCTTGCCTTTGCTTTCCGGTACTTCACGCTACGCGGTTTGGTCTCGCCGGTATCCTTGTTCGCGGACTCTGGCATACACACCTCCTGACAACAGGTTGGATAAAAGCTACCTCTGCAGGTTAGCCAGTAAAAATACGCGGTACAAGCACACTGGGACTAAAGCATAGCCAAACTTGCCCGATCACCGATTGTGACGACCCAGGTTGACCGCTGCCAACTCGGCTACCAGACTAGGGTATTGCACTGAGACGAATCCTTGTTATCCCAGCGGAGGTCAAATGACAGAGTCCAAAAAGCCGGTTGTCACCGTTCTCACAGCGCCCGGAGAAGCACCCCCACCGGGCATCGAAGCCGTTCAGGCGCGGGCGGAAGTTCGTTTCGCCTGCGACGAGCAAACGCTGAGGGATACACTGCCCGGCACCGATGTGATGATGGTAACGGACTTCCGCACAGAGGCTCTGGAAGCCGCCTGGCCTGCCGCCGATCGTTTGCAGTGGATACACGCGACCAGTGCGGGCGTGGACGCTCTGATGTTCCCGGCCCTGACCAAGGGTAATGTGGTTGTCACCAACGCCCGGGGCATTTTTGACCGGACCATTGCCGAGTATGTGCTCTGCTCCATCCTGATGTTCGCGAAAGACTTCCCGCAATCAATCCGGTTACAACTCAATCGCGAGTGGAAGCACCGGGATACCGAACGAGCCGAAGGCAAGCAGGTGCTGGTAGTGGGTGCCGGCTCCATCGGACGGCAGATTGGCCGGCTGGTAAAAGCCATCGGCATGCAACCCCACGGTATTGCCCGCACGCCACGACGGGAGGATCCGGATTTTGTGGCCGTGCACGGCAATGATCAGATTTATGATCAGCTGTCTCATGCCGACTATGTGGTGATTGCGGCACCATTGACCCCGCAAACCGAGGGGCTGTTCGACAGCAAGGCGTTTGCTGCCATGAAGAAGTCGGCCCGTTTGATCAACATTGGTCGAGGCCCCATTGTGAAGACCGACGATCTGATCAAGGCGCTGGAAGACGGCGAGATTGCGGGCGCGGCTCTGGATGTGTTCGAAGAGGAGCCGCTGCCAGAGGATCACCCTCTGTGGCAGCGGGACAATGTGATCATGACGGCGCATATGGCGGGCGATTTCATCGGCTGGAAACGAGCGCTGACGGACCAGTTCTTGGAGAACTTCGACCGCTGGCACAAGGGTGGCGAGCTGTTCAATCTCGTTAACAAGGAACTCGGCTACGCCGGCAGTTAAGCTTTGGCATGTGCCGCTTTGGTGCCCGGGTTTCTGGTCTGAGCCCGGAGCGGCTTGGCTGGAGTTTTCTTCTGAGCCCGGAGCGGCTGACCGGTAGAGCTTTCCAAAACACGCTCCTTCGGCACATCCATGTGACGCTTGGGCTCCGCCATCCCTGGCTCCGCACAGTTTTGGAAAGCTCTACCGGTCAGCCGCTCCTACGAGTTTGCCGCTCAAACCACTGCGCCACTCCCTCCACCACAAGCCTGGCACGGTGCCGGATTGAGCGTGTTGGGGTGCGCCTTCCAAAACCTTGCGGAGCCAGGGATGGCGGAGCAGAGCGTACATGGACGTATTCACAGCGTGTTTTGGAAGGCGCACCCCAACACGCTCACACTCCCAAGCTTAAACCCGGTTGGCTGCCGAAAACTCCCGCTGCAGCGGCAATAAATCGAACACCCGGCTTTCGTCGTTGGGGTCCACCAGCTCCGTAGCGGATTTGTATACCCGAGGTGTGGTGTAGAGCATCTTCAGGGCCTTGCTGTGGGGCATGGCCATGTAGCGTTCCGGCTCATTTTGCTCCAGCCACTGCCGGACCCTCGGCGCCATGCTGTGAGACATCTTCGGGAAAAAATGGTGCTCGATGTGATGACTGAAACGGAAGTGCAGACGATCCAGAACCGGATGACTGCGCAGGCTCATGGAGTTATCCAGCGGATTGTTGGTCGGTGTTTGCGGACGCAGGAAGTGGTTGGTCAGGATATAACCCTGCCCCAGCGCATTCGCCACCATGAACGGAATCAACACCGTAAACACCGCCAGCGAGCCGGAGACCATGGCCAGGGCACCCCACAACGCCACGCACACGAACACCTGGGCAATCGCCAGTCTACGATTGAAGCCTTTAAACTGCTTGCGGCGTTTGGCTTGCAGCCACAACACCAGCTGGGCGTGGAAGCTGAACGAATAGGTCAGGAACAGATAGCTGTACCAGGTGCCGGACCCAGGGGCCAGTTTGGTGAACTGCTTCTGCTTCGGGTCTTTCTGGTATCGGCGTAGCGTACCAAAGCTGTCCGGGTCGGTGTCACCGGCGTTGGTGTTACCGTGGTGCACCACATTGTGCCACTTGCGCCAGAACTCCGGTGGCACCAGCAACGGACCAAACCCCAGCCAGCCAAAAAAATTCTGCCAACGCCGGCTCATGCCCAGCGCCCCGTGCAGCACCTCATGGGCCAGCAGCGCCTGGCAACCAATGGTGTGCCCCACCAGCAACCCGAGCCCCAGGTTGGCGTACCACGGCAGCCCAGCCATCAGAATAACCGCCAGCCCACCCCAGATCATCGCCTGCAACGGCAGAAACCAGATCACCCGCCAGGTCTGGGCCTTGAACGTGTCAGCGGGAAGTTCCTTCTTCATCCTGTCGCGGAGCTCTCGCTCATCCGGCTTACCAAACACGACGGTCTCCGCCGACTCCGGTTTCACTGCTGCGTTCATTTTTCACCTTTGGTTAGTTGAATTAACGTTGAACAAAATTTACAGCGTACATGTGTTCGCCGAATTTATAACAACAAATCCCACTTAACAATGGCAGATAACGGAAATCTTTTAGAATCGCCGACCAATGAGAACAAATGTACTCCGAATACCAGCTGCCAAGGTTCGAAGGTGAAGGCTGGGGCGCCCTTCTGAAACCCTGCGGAGCCATGGATGGCGGAGCGGAGCGTACACGGACGTATTCACAGCGTGTTTCAGAAGGGTGCCCCAGCCTTCACCATGCACGAGCATCAGAAAACCAACAAAAAACGGGAGCCCAAAGGCTCCCGTTTTTGATACAACCTGAAAAGCAGACCATCAGCCCCCGGACAACGACTGCTCCGAAGGGTCCAACTCCATCTGCTGAATGGCAATCACCGCCTGAGTCCGATTGCGAACGCCAAGCTTGCGGAACACCGCCGTGATGTGGGCCTTGATGGTTGCCTCCGACACATCCAGATCGTAAGCGATCTGCTTGTTCAGAAGACCCTCGGCCAACATACCCAGCACCCGGAATTGCTGCGGCGTCAGTGACGCCAGGCGCTCCGAGAAATCCGTAGGCTCGGACTGCATCCGCTCGATCTTGTCAGCGACGCCCGCCGGCAGCCACACATCGCCTTCCAGTACCGCCTGAATGGCCTCGGTAATGGTCGGCAACGGTGCCGACTTGGGGATAAAACCAGACGCGCCATAGTCGATCGAACGACGCATCACCGGCATATCCTCAGAGCCAGACACAACCACCACCGGCAAGCCCGGGTACTGGCCACGCATAAACACCAGACCGGAGTAGCCGTGGGCACCCGGCATGTTGAGATCCAACAGAATCAGATCAGCGTCCGGGTTTGCCTCTACCGCCGCCTGCAGTGCCTTGATGCTGTCAACTTCAACCGTCTTGGCATCTGGCACCGCCTGACTGACCGCCTGTTTCAGTGCTGCCCGAAACAGCGGGTGATCATCAGCGACGATAATTGTTTGTGTCATTCAACAGATTCCTCACAGGTTAGGGACTGTCGACGGCCGGAGTTACTTGAACTCGCGACTGTCGATCAGGTCATCCACTACGCCAGGATCAGCCAAGGTGGAGGTATCTCCAAGCTGATCGTGCTCGTTAGCCGCAATCTTACGCAAAATCCGGCGCATAATCTTGCCAGAACGGGTTTTCGGCAGTCCAGGCGCCCATTGAATCACATCCGGAGACGCAATCGGACCTATTTCCTTGCGCACCCACTGCACCAGCTCTTTTTTAAGCTCGTCGCTGGGCTCTTCGCCCTGCACCAGAGTTACGTAGACATAGATACCCTGCCCTTTGATCTCGTGCGGGTAACCCACCACGGCCGCTTCCGCCACCTTGTCGTGAGAAACCAGCGCGCTTTCCACCTCGGCGGTGCCCAGGCGGTGGCCGGAGACGTTCAGAACGTCGTCAACGCGACCGGTGATCCAGTAATAACCATCCTCATCGCGACGGGCGCCGTCACCGGTAAAGTACATACCCTTGTAGGTGCTGAAGTAGGTCTGGATGAAACGCTCATGGTCACCGTAAATGGTGCGCATCTGGCCCGGCCAACTGTCCAGGATGACCAGATTGCCCTCGGTCTTGCCTTCCAGGATGTTGCCTTCGTTGTCGACCAGCGCCGGCTGTACGCCAAAGAACGGCAGCGTGGCCGAGCCTGGCTTGAGGTCGACAGCACCCGGCAGTGGGGAAATCAGAATGCCGCCAGTTTCGGTCTGCCACCAGGTATCGACAATCGGGCACTGGCTGTTACCAATAACGCGGTGGTACCACTCCCAGGCTTCAGGGTTAATCGGCTCGCCCACGGAGCCCAGTATTCTCAGGCTCTTGCGGTTGGTGCCGTCCATGCAGGATTCACCCTGGGCCATCAAGGCCCGGATGGCAGTCGGCGCGGTGTACAGGATGTTGACCTTGTGTTTGTCGACAACCTGCCCCATGCGGGAGCTATCCGGGTAGTTGGGCACACCTTCAAACAATAGGGTAATGGCGCCGTTGGCCAGCGGTCCATAAAGGATGTAGCTGTGACCGGTCACCCAACCAAAGTCGGCGGTGCACCAGTACACATCACCGTCGTGATAATCAAACACGTACTGATGGGTCATGGAGGCATACACCATGTACCCGCCTGTGGTGTGCAGAACGCCCTTCGGAGCACCAGTAGAACCGGAGGTATACAGCATAAACAACGGGTCTTCCGCGTTCATCGGCTCGGGCGCGCACTCGGCCGAGGCGTCTTTCATCAGCTCGTTGTAGCTGACGTCGCGGCCCTCAGTCCAGGGCACTTGCTTGTTGCCGGTATGGGATACCACGATGACCTTCTCAACCTTGGCATCTTCCTCGTGCTTGAGCGCGCTATCCACGTTCTTCTTGAGCGGAATGGCACGACCACCGCGTAAACCTTCATCAGCGGTTACGATAAAACGTGACTTACCATTAACCACCCGGGCCGCCAGGGCTTCCGGGGAAAAACCACCAAACACGACCGAGTGGATGGCGCCAATACGGGCGCAGGCCAGCATGGCGACGCCGGTTTCAACAATCATTGGCATGTAGATGGTAACCACGTCGCCCTTTTTGACACCCTGAGCTTTCAGTACGTTGGCAAACTTGCAGGTTTGCTCGTACAGCTCACGGTAGGTGACGTTGCGGGAAACGGAGGGATCGTCGCCTTCGAAGATGATGGCGGTCTGATCACCGCGGGTTTCAAGATGACGGTCCAGGCAATTGACCGAGGCATTCAGAACGCCGTCTTCAAACCATTTGATGGACAGATTGTTGTAATCGTAGGTCGAATTCTTGACCTTGCTGAACGGCTTGATCCAGTCCAGACGCTTACCATGCTCGCCCCAGAAGGTGTCGGGATCATCCACCGATTGGCGGTACATTTCCTCATACTGAGCGCGCGTAATCAAAGCGCTGTCGGCCAGTTCCGGACTCACCGGATATACCTGTTTACCAGTCATTGTGCTCCCCCTTTAACAGAGTCTGTTGTCATTGTCGGTTTTTATAAATTCAGGGTGGTCGGGCCCGGTCGGCCCATAAGACAGATGCACGTAGTTCAACATGTGTGCCACCGCACAATGAATTAGACTAACGTCCTAATCTACCGCTGATTTCCGGCTAACCTGCGCAGAAATGCAGTGATCAAGGCAGGGTAAAGCTGCTTTAACAGCGGCTTCTGGAAGAATAGTTGCTCATTGCGGAATGGCAAAACATGAAGGGCGAAAAACCGACCCGGAAAATAACCGAGCCGGTGAAAAGAAGTATCTCAGGCCGCTTTTTGCTGCGACTTGGTGGCGCGCAGGCTATACACCTTGCGTTCTTTGAGGGCATAACGGTTGAGACCGGCGAGGTGAATCTTACGCAGGTACACCTCCCAGTCGATCTGGCGGGCATCGACCGGGAACAGCACTTTATCAACCCCACCCATGCGGGCCGACAAGGCCATCAAGTCATCATTGCGGAAGATGTAATCCGGGGCGGTGTAGAAGCCAAAGATGGTCGCCAGCGATTGCGTGGTATCCAGATTTTTCAGCATCTTGAGATCCCTGGAATTACCCAGCAACTTCAACACCTTGTCACTGATACTCAGGGGCAACCGGACACCGCTGACCACCAGGTCAAACAACCTGCGATTAACGGCGACAAATGGCTTGCTGGGCTGGCGATAAAACAGATGGTCGTAGGCGGCGTAATTGGCCTTGGCCTCCGCCATCAAGTGATCGATGAATTGCCCCAGAGAGACCGGGTTGGAGCCACCACTGCAGCATTGGTAGATCCGACGGCGCCCCGGCTCACCGATCGCCTCGGCCAGCGAGAGAATGATCGCATTGGCGACCAGATCAACAGGGATCACATCAATGATGCCAGAGCGCTTGCCCGGGAACAGCGTCACCTTCTCGCGGGCATAGGCCAGAATGATCGCGTCAGCCACCTTTACCCCTTCAATCCAGCCCGGGGCAGGCTCCTCCAGTGCACTTTCAATGATTGAGGGACGAACAATGGTCAAACTGCGACCCTGGAGTGCCTTCATCAACAGCTGCTCACCCAACCACTTGGTGAATGTGTACGTGTCGCTCCAGCCATAACGGTTAGCTTCCCGAATTCCCAGATCCACCAGTTTCTTCTCAAGGGTTTTGCCGGAATAACGAGCGCGCACATCGGCGATTTTATCTTCCAGCAAGCGCACCAGCTCTTCGATCTCGTAGTAGCCGTCACTGGAGCGTGGGATGGATTCCCCGGCGGGCTTGATGACCGATTCGGTCACCTGACCAGAGTTCATCCCGTTTACGTAACAGGTGGACACCTGCAACACAGCCAGTTGCGGGTTCTGACGGGCAAGTTCCGCGATATTGTCCAGGCACAGGGTGTTGATGGTTAGGGCTTTGTCCAGCTCCTCCCTGAAATTGACGCTGGCAGCGGAGTTAATCACAGCGTCCAGTTCACCCGCCAACTTGGCACAGGCCTCTTCGCTCATGCCGAAGCGGGGCTCAGTGACTTCACCGGTAATACAGTGCACCCGCTCCTCGATAAAGCTTTCGAAACTATCCAGATCTGCCTCTCTGAGGCGATCAAAAACAGACGATGTTGCGATTTCATTGAGAAAGCGACCCCGGGCATCCGGATGCCGTTTGTTTCCCCGAATCAGCAGATAAATGCCCCCGATATCCGGCACGGTTCTGATCAGCTTTTCCAGTACAACCTTGCCAAGAAAGCCGGTGGTACCGGTAATGAGTACCCGCTTGCCCCGAAGATGTCCCAGCACCTTCGAGGACGATTCTGTTTGATTGATCTGCTGCATTGCCATGGTAGAACTCCATCTCTGTTTTCTGTGCCGCCGGACTGTGGGGCCGGCAAAAATATCGTGGGCGGGACTTGTTCCTTTACCCCATCATCTGAGCATCCGTATTGCCACCGCCTGCCAGATCCAACTGCATAATGCGGGCCACGAGCAAAAATTACGCTTAATTTTTGCACAGAAAAGGTGACAGGCCAGTGACAGAATGCAAAATTACGACACAAAACCTAACAATAAAATGACTCTTAACCGGGCATGTTGCAAAAGGGGGTATCAGGACCGGGAATCACGATCACCGGCCAATGAACGCAGCAGATCGTTCAGCGAAACGTCGGCCGGCTTCTCACGCAGCGCGCGAACCAGCTGATCCTGCTCACCAAAGCTGACCCGGTCATAAACCGGTACTTTTTCCGGGTCAGGGCGGCCTGCCGGAGCACTGTCTATAATACGGGGCGGAATCAATTCCCTGATCAGTTGGCCAAGATGGCGAGCCAGCTTTTCGCGATCGGTCACCGTCAGTTTTTCCCAGGCCATCGACGCAAGGCCCGTCTGCACGATCTCGACGGTGTCAGCGTCGGGTTTGCGCCCCAAGTGTGCAAACAGTCGGGTAAATGCTTCATAGCGGAGCATAACGTCATTGGGGGATGCGTCCAGGATGCCTTCCAGCCGGTCGATCAGTGCCAGGCATTGCTGCCGGGGAGAATCGCTTGCACCGACCGCCGGCGAGACGGCGGCAGATTTTACGGCCTGCCGGCGTGCGGCCTGATGCCAATAAGCTGCAATGCCAGTTTTTCTGCGAGGCAGGCCCGCCAGATGCACATTGAGCATTTCCGCCAAAGTATGAAACTGACGGCATGACGGGTCAGACGCCGGCAGCAAGGTAACCGGATTCTGGTCCAGTACGGACTGCCGGAGCGTCTCGTCCCGCCAGAGTGCCCCCAGGTAATGCAAGGACCACTGCAGATGTCGCTGACAGGCGCCGTTCAGTCGCTGATAGACCGACCGGGCCTGACTCGCGCCCTGAGCCATATTGACGATTACAGACGGTGTCCTGCGATAACCCCGGCGCTTCAATACCTTCATCAGTGAAAAGGCATCTGTCAGTGATGCTGGATCCGGAGAAACCACCAGGCAAGCCAGCTCCGCAGACGCAATCATATGCAGACCCACCGCTTGCAGCCCGGCGGCGGTGTCGACGATTACGTAGTCGTAGCGGTGTTCCAGTTCATGCAAAGCCCGCAACATGATCAGACTGTCCTGGCCTGACATCTCCATACATTCCTGCACACCGGAAGCGCCCGGAACAATATGCAGCCCGAAATGACTATGCAGAATCGCCTCGTCCATGGTGCACCGGCCGGCAATCACGTCGGCCAGCGTGCGCTCGGGGTACAAACCCACCAGAAGACTGACATTCGCCAGATCGGTGTCTGCATCAAGTAACAGCACGTTATGACCACTTTGGGCCAGCACGAGTGCAAGATTCAGCGCAACGGTGGTTTTTCCTACCCCACCCTTACCGCCGGTGATTGCGATAGTCCTTGGTTGGCGCAACTTTTGCGTTCCCTCGTAGCGTTACCTGAGAATCAGACCAGATCTGAGACTTGTCACTATAAGCGACATTTCAACCTGTAAAAAGGGTACACATATCACAGAGCGGATAATGCGTTGCTTAAAAAACCGGCAATAAGTGTTTAATAGTGGGAGCTTATTGTCTAAGCTCACGTGCGAAGAAGAATGAACACCCTGTCATAAAAAAGAAACAGAACAGGGAGCCTTACACCCGGCGACACCAAACGGGCGTAAAGGAAATAAGGCGAGCCATGAATAGTGCGACGGATATTTCAATCGACCTGCAGTTACCCAGCTTGCCGGAAGTTACCCTTCGGGCACTGGAGGCTTGCCATGCCGGCGAAAGCTATCGCACCATCAGCCGGCTCGTGGCGACCGACACTGCACTGATTGCCCGAGTGCTGGCCCTGTCCAACTCCGCACTGTACCGAAACAGCCCCCCGATCCGGTCCATAGAACAGGCCCTGTTGCGCCTTGGCACCCATCGCTTTCAGACACTGCTTTTGACGTCTTCCCTGCGCCAGCTTCTGTTAGAGCTGGGCGGAGACGAATGGCAGCAGCTCCGTGATTTTTGGCGCCACTCTCTGACCACCGCCCTGACCGCCAAGGCACTGGCCACCCTGACCCGATACCCGGACCCGGAAGAAGCGTTTCTTCTCGGCATGGTGCACAACATCGGCGAGTTGATGGCCATCAAAACCCCCGCACCGGATCGACGTCAGGAAATACTTAACCGCCAGAACGAGATCGCGGCCACACTGGTGACACGATGGGGGCTCGGAGCCATGGCAGCCGATGCCATGCGCTACCAGCAGGCGCCTCCAGCGCAGCTCCGGGATGCCGGGCACCTGGTCAAACTGATCAGCCTGGCAACGCGCCTGGCGCTGTCCGATTCGGTGGGTATTTCTGCCGCTGGCACGATTTTCGGCTTACAAGAAGATTTGACGCGGGAAATCTGCAGCAACATCAACCACGAGGTCGCCGGCATGGCGGCGTCTTTCGGCGTTCCGCTGGACACCCTTTATGACAGCGGCAGCGGCTCGAAGCAGTTGAGCCAGTCGTTAATCCGGCAGGTCATGACCCGTCAATCCCTGGAGCTGATGGCAACAGGCACAGCTGACACCCTTCATCTGATTGCCAGCACAACCGGCAGCCTCACGGTACTGACCGGCTTACCCAGCCTGTGCTTTGGGCCGGATGACGATGGTCTTCAATTGCTGTCTGGCACCTGCCCAGATCTCCCCGATTTGCGCCTGGCGCCGGAGTCTGGCACCAGCGTTCTGACCGAAGCCTTTAACACGGGCAAACCTGTTCACCTTGGTGAACGCAACCCCAGTGTGCTGGATCAACAACTGCTCTCAATCCTGGGAACACCATCGTTGATGGCCATCCCGGTGGTCTTTCATGATCAGTCGGTTGCCGCCTTTGCCCTCGGCCGTTATGCCGACGATGCCGAGAACACCACCACGCTGACACAGCTATTTGCCAGCCAGCTCAGCCTGCTGATTGACGATCGCCAGTCCGAGCAAACCAGTATCGACACAGACATTGCCAATGACCGCCTGAGGCGCCAGGTTCATGAAATCAGCAACCCCCTGACGATCATCAAACAATATATATACCAGCTCAGGAGCCGGCTTGAAGACAGCGACCTTCAGGCTGACCTGGACATCATTCAGGAAGAACTGGACCGCGCCAGCTACCTGTTGTTGCAGGTCAGCAGCAACGAAGCCTCCAGTCAGGACACCCGCGAAACTGACCTCAATTCCGAACTGGAAAGCCTGTCCCGCATTCTGAGAGACAGCCTGTTCAGCCAGCCGGAGCGGACGCTCAACCTGCAACTTTGCCCGGAGCCAACGCGAGTTCAGGCCAGCGTTTCTTCGGTGCGCCAAATCGCCATCAACCTTATCCGTAATGCCGTTGAAAGCCTGGATGGCCATCAGGGCGATATTACGCTGCGCACCAATGCTCCCATATACCAGAACCAGCGCAGCTGGATTGAATTGCAGATATCCGATCACGGCCCGGGCATTCCCGACGCCGTCCGACGCCACCTGTTTGCGCCGGTAACCAGCTCAAAAGGACAAGGCCACAGCGGACTGGGCCTCAGCATTGTGAAACAACTGATTGATGACATGGAGGGCATCATTGCTTGCCACACGGGGCAGGAAGGCACCACCTTCCGGATTTTGCTGCCGGCGGCCGGCCACAAAAAAAACGACACCGACTGACGACACCACGGAACCAGAGCAATGGCACCTGAACAACCCAGACAGCTTGCATCCGGCTCACAACCCGCCCGGATTCTGGTGGCAGACGACGAGCCACGACTGCTGGCCACCTTGGCCGCATTGCTGCGACACCGGGATTTTGAGGTTACCGAGGCCAGTGGCGGCAGTGAAGCCTGCGAACAGGTGGCACGCCAACCCTTCGATCTGGCGCTTCTGGATCTCAATATGCCAGGCACTGACGGCTTTGCAGTGATGGAGCGCATTGCCCGGCTGCAACCCGAGTGTGGCGTGATTGTGGTCAGCGGCGAGAGTTCCTTCAGTACCGTCAGCCGGGCGCTGCGCCGGGGCGCACTGGACTACATCCGCAAACCCTTTGATCCGGAAGAGTTGCTCGCCACCGTTGAAGGTGTGCTCGGCAAGCAGTCGCTGCTCAAAGCCCATGAGCTGATCCAAACCCGACTGGAAAAGTCGGAAGCGCTCCATCGCTACATCGTTAACAGCTCACCAGACATTGTCTTTATGCTCGATAAATCCGGGCACATCTGTTTCATCAACAACAAGGTCGAAAGCCTGCTCGGTTACCAACCCGATGAACTTTGCGGTGAGCATTTCCGCATTATCCTCGATGATCGCGATGTCACACGGGGCACCTACGCCCTGCAGGGCCCCGACATTTCGGTCGACAATCCGCGCACGCTGGAAGTCCGCCTGAAAACCCGAGGTAACAGCAAGGCCACCCGGCACTTCGAGATCACGGCCTTCCCGGTAGACCCACAAACCTGGCCACAAACCGGCGCAACCCTGGGCGGAAGTACCGGCCAACCTGCCCGCTACTACGGCATCGCCCGCGATGTGACCGAGCGCAAAGAAGCCGAAGCCTTTATCAACTTCCAGGCCTACCACGACCTGCTCACCCGACTGCCAAACCGGGCCTTGTTCAAAGACCGACTGGAACTCGCCATCACTCAAGCCCGGCGCAGCGAGCAGAAACTCGCGGTCATGTTTCTCGATCTCGACCGGTTCAAAGTGGTCAACGACACCCTGGGCCACGCCATGGGTGACCGACTCTTGCAGGCGGTGACACACCGGCTGGAAAAATGCCTGCGCCGTGGCGATACCCTGTCGCGCTTCGGTGGCGATGAGTTCACGCTTTTGCTGCCCTCGATACACAGTCCAGAGGATGCCCGCGGCATTGCAAAAAAACTGATTCAGGCACTGAAAGCTCCCTTCCACCTGGGCAATCATGAGGTGTTTGTCGGGGTCAGCATCGGCATCGCCGTGTTCCCTGACGCCGGCAACACCCTGGATCAACTGATCCAGAATTCTGACATTGCCATGTATCACGTCAAGGCTCGGGGTAAAGATGGCTACCGCTTCTATACCGACAGCATGAGCATAGATACCGCCCATCGTCTGAGCCTGGAGCGAGACCTTCGGCTGGCGCTGGAGCGGGATGAACTCAAAGTGCATTACCAGCCGCAGGTCTGCTCACGCAGTAACAAGGTGGTCGGGCTCGAGGCCCTGGTGCGCTGGCAGCATCCGGAACGGGGACTGCTCTACCCCGCCGATTTTCTCCCGCTGGCGGAAGAAACCCGTCTGATTGGCAAACTGAGTGAACAGGTGCTGGATCAGGCCTGCCGCGACGTAGGTCGCTGGATCAACGGCGGGCACCCCACCCTGCGACTGGCAGTGAACCTGTCACCCAGCCAGGTGGAACATCCCCGGTTTGTGGAAACCCTGCTCGAGCGGGTGCACGCGCACCGGTTCCCCGCCCACAATCTGGAGATTGAGATCACTGAAAACGTCATCATGAACGATCTGGAACAGATCAGTCGCAAACTGAAAGAGCTGGCAGATACCGGGGTTCGTATCGCCATTGATGACTTCGGCACCGGGTATTCTTCCCTGAATTACCTGCACCGACTGCCCATCCACACGCTGAAAGTGGACCAGTCCTTCGTCAAGGCCATCCGCAGTGGCGAGGACGGCGCTTGCATCGTCAACGCCATCGTAGCGATGGCCCATGGACTGAAACTGGAAATCGTCGCTGAAGGTGTGGAAACCGACGATCAGCTCCGCTATCTGAAAAACCTGGGCTGCCATCAGGTACAAGGATTCTTCTATGGCCCGGCCCGGCCCGCAGCCGACATCACCCGGTTGTTAGACAGTGACAGCCTGGCTATTGCCTCGACCGCATAAACTTAACAGGATTGTCTTACAGTCCTAGTTTAAACGTTGATACGGTTTGCAAAGTGTTTCGATACGTTACTTTGTGTATCCGGATTTGCGCAGTACTGCACATAATTAGGCCCAACCCTTCTCTAAGCTCAGGTTATCAGTAACCGATCACCGGAATGTCCGACAGGTTGTCAGGGCAACAATCACAATAACGGTGGCGGTCAACCAGGGAACAAGAAGAAGGCAGCCGTCATGCGTGACAAGTACAAGTACATCGGCCCCGTTTATGATTTTCTGAGCAACCTCTACAGCGGCAAGAACATCCATCGCTGCAAAACCGCCATGCTGGATATCGAAACCGTCAAACCGGGTGATCGGGTTCTGTTTGCCGGCGTCGGCCACGGCCGGGACGCCATCCGGGCAGCAGAGCTGGGCGCAGACGTTACCGTTGTAGACTTGTCTGAAACCATGCTCCGCAAATTTGGCGACGCCCAGCAGAAAGAAGCTCCACACCTGAGCATTCGCCGGATCCACAGCGACATTATGAAGGTTGACGAGTTTGAGCACTACGACATGGTCGTTGCCAACTTCTTCCTGAACGTGTTCGATGAAGAGATGATGATCAAGGTGCTGGAGCACCTGATTCGCCTCGGCAAGGCCGAGGCCAAAGTGGTAGTCGGTGACTTCTGCTATCCGACCGGCAACATCCTGTCCCGCATGTTCAAGAAGCTCTACTGGTACATGGCCGTGTTCATCTTCTGGCTGTTTGCCAACAACGCCTTCCATAAAATCTACAACTACCCGGAACACATGCAGCGCCTGGGCCTGCAAGTGACTGAAAAGAAGCACTTCAAACTGCTGAACATGGATTGCTACTGGTCCATTCTTGGCCAGAAACGCGCCTGAACCTCTCCAACCAGCAAAATAACAACAGGTTACCGGGAGTTTTATCATGTCAGATCAGATTCTTGCGCTGGATAGCCTAAGAGAGCTGGCGGATGGTCAGTTCAGCTTCCCCGAGCGAGTCGGGTATTTGAAGCAATACGGCAGCCACACCCAGTCGTTCTCAACCCTGCAACCGGGCATGCAATATTTTGATGTTCCGGGGCTTGGCTACATTGCCTATATGCGCAAGTGGGGCGGCACGTTCGTCCTGTCCGACCCGGTCAGCGCGCCGGAGCACTTCCCGGTGATGCTCGAACGCTTTCATCAACGCTTCCCGAATGCCTGCTACATCCAGGTCTCGAAAGCCGTCGTTGATTTTCTGCACCTGAGATTCGGACTTTACGGCACCCAGTTCGGCAGCGAGTCCCGCATCGATCTGCGCAGATGGTCCCTGAGCGGGAAAAAGAAACAGATACTGCGCACGGCCCTGAATCAGGCCGAGAAAAGCGGTATTACGGTGATGGAACGGTTCAGTGACGATCACACCCGCGAGATTTCAGAAGCCTGGATTCGTACCCGTAAATGCAAAAGCAATGAGATCCGGTTTCTGATCCGGCCCATGGAAATGGACTACCGGGAAAATGAACGCCACTTTTACGCGTATCAGGACGGCAAAGCGGTCGGCTTTATCTACTTTGACCCGGTTTATCGCAACAACGAGATCATCAGCTACGTGCCGAACATTTCCCGCGCCAACGCTGATTTCCGCCAGGGAATTTTCTACACCCTGATGGCCCATGCCATGGAAACCTTCAGGGCCGAGGGTGTGCCGTTCCTGGATCTGGGGCTTATCCCGTTGTCGCTCGACAGCGCCACCGAACACCATGAGAGCCGGTTGCTCAAACGACTGATGCACGGCATCTATGAGAAGGGCAACTTCCTTTACAATTTCAAAGGACTGGAGTTCACCAAGTCGCGTTTTCGTGGTGACAACTTCAAGACCTACTGCTGCCACAAGCGGGCCATTCCCGTGCTTGAGTTTCTGGCCATGTTCAAGCTGACCCGGCTGCTGTAACGCCGGGCCAGTGGCCCGCCACCTGCGCCACCGCAATGCCCATCTCCATCATGAACGCCGAAATATCAGACGGTGCCGCCCCGGTAAAACAGGCCTGAATAACAGCTGGATCAGCGCCCGCACCGGGCGTCTCAGCCTCTATCAGACGACCACCGTGCTCCAGCAAGTGACCAACTCGCCGCGCAATCGCCTCACCCGACTCAACCCACGCTTCCACCTCTGGCAAGCTTTTTCGAAGCCAGGGCAACAGCAAAGGATAATGCGTACAACCCAGAACCACCGTATCCACGGCTGCGGTCCTTAACGGCAGCATTGCCTGATCTATCTCAGCCTGCGGCGGTTCACTGCCCTGCACCAGCTGTTCAGCCCAGTCGACCAGTCCGGGATGCCCGATACGAACAACCTCGCAATCTGCGGCAAACTCGGCAATCAGCTCATCAAGGTAAGGTCGCTTTACGGTCGCCGGTGTGGCCAGAAGCCCAATACGCCGATTCACTGAACAAGCGGCCGCTGGTTTCACCGCCGGCACCACACCCACAACCGGCACCTCCGTTATCGCCCGAAGATGGGGAAGCACGACGGTACTCGCGGTGTTACAGGCCACGACAACAACCTCGCACGGGAACTGGTCAAGGCATTCGGCAATCAGATCGCAACAACGGCTGATCACCACCTGCTCAGACTGCCCACCGTAAGGAAACCCGGCGTTGTCTGCCAGATAGACCAGCTCGACGCCGGGCAAAGCCTGGTGGATGCAAGCCGCCACACTCAGTCCACCAACACCGGAATCGAACACCAGAACACGGGGCGCAGCCATGGTCAGCAATCACTCCGGTCGCTGGCGATTTCATCTTTGACGGCACTGATCAGGCGGCCCGCGATGGTGGTTTCCGGCGGTATAGGCGGGTGCTTATCGGCACAGAACCAGCCGGCATCGGCCAACTCATCTTCCTGAAGACAAAGCTCACCGCCTCTATAGTCGGCAATAAACCCGACCATAAGTTGGTGAGGGAATGGCCAGGGCTGGGAACTCTGATAGCGAATATTATTCACGTCCAGCCCGGTTTCTTCCTTCACTTCGCGAACGACGGCTTGTTCCAGGTTCTCGCCCGGCTCTACAAAGCCAGCAATCAGGCTATAGAAGTTGCGGGTGACTCTGGATGATCGAGCCAGCAGAAAACGGTCATCCCGCCGGATGACCACGATCACGCAAGGGGCAATTCTGGGATACCAGGGGATGTGACAGCGGTCACACCAGCGCGCACGTTCCCTGGGGTGCGGCTGTGTGCGTTCGCCACAACGGCCGCAGTACCGGTGATCCTGCCACCACTGCCAAACCTGAAAGCCTGTGCTGAGCAGATCAACAGGAGCCTCTGGCGACAGTATCAGGGCATCTCTCAAGGTGACCGGTTGCAAGCCCGGCAAGCCGGTGTCTGGCAATGTGGTGACAAACAATTTCTGGTTATTCCAGGTGCCAAGTGCCAGGGCTTCCGGGCGGCTATCCCCCATTTCAGGTCCGCCCCAGCGCAACAACCAGCCATCACCCGGTTTCAGGATGTTGCTGCCGGAAAAGGCCAGTAGCAGATCCCCCGCCACCGGTTTATCGTCAGACCAGCCAGGCACCCACTGGGCGCAATTGTTCACCATAGTTCGATCGTCTCAGCCGCCGTTTTGTCTGAACCGCAATGTAACACATCACATTCGCTACCAAGAATCGGTATACCGCTTTCCGCTCCCGCCTCAACCCGTTAAACTTGGCGCCTGTTTCCAGTACCGGAGTAACATCTTATGCGGCTTTATCAGGGCGTTCGTAGCCTGATCCTGTCTCTTTTCCGCAAGATCCTGTTTTTATGGGTCAGAACCGATGTCAGTGGCAATACCCTGGAAGCCCTCGGGCTCGATCCGGACAAACCTGTGTGCTATGTGCTGCAATACAGCTCTTTGTCGAGCCGACTGGTACTCGAACAGGAAGTCATTCATGCCCGCCTGCCAGGTGCCGCTGAAATCCTGCCGGTTAAAAATGGCCCGGCGCATTCTTTCTTTTTTCTCTACAAGCGCATTGGCAGCTTGTTTCGGGGCGAGCGGCAAAAGCCCGTACCCACCAAAGAATTCACCGGGCTTGTTCATTTCGGATTAGAAAACCCGGAACAAGACGTGCAGATCGTGCCGGTTTCGCTGTTCTGGGGCCGGTCTCCAGACAAGGAAAAGTCGCTGGTCAAATTGCTGCTCTCAGACACCTGGTCTGTTGCAGGTCGACTGCAAAAATTTCTGATTATTCTGGTCCACGGGCGCAGCACTTACGTTCAGTTCAACCAGCCGCTGTCGCTGAAACAGGTGGTGGACGAGTACCGTGATAACGAAGAAAAAGCCAAGCGCAAGCTGGCGCGCATTCTGCGGACACACTTCCGGCGAGTGCGCCAGGCTGTGCTCGGGCCGGATCTGTCCCACAGGCGCACCTTGGTGGAAGGGCTGGTGCGCACCCAGGCCGTCAAGGAAAGCATCCGTGAAACCGCCGCCCGGGATGACATCCCACCCGAGAAAGTCCGCGCCAAGGCCTACAAATACGCCGATGAGATCGTCGCCAGCATGTCGATTGTCACCATCCGGTTTCTGGAACTGGTGCTGGCCTGGTTGTGGAACCGCATCTACAAGGGAATCGCGGTCAACAACATTCAGGTGGTCAAGGAAGTCGCCCAGGACAACGCGGTGGTCTATGTACCCTGCCACCGATCCCACATTGATTACCTGCTGCTGTCTTATGTTCTGTACAAGAACGGCCTGATGCCGCCACACATTGCCGCTGGCATCAACCTCAACATGCCGGTGATTGGCCCAATTCTGCGGCGGGGCGGAGCTTTCTTCATGCGGCGCAGCTTTCGGGATAACCCCTCTATGCAACGGTATTCAACGAATACATGCACGTGATGTTTACCCGGGGCTACTCCGTGGAGTACTTCGTTGAGGGTGGCCGCTCCCGCACCGGGCGCATGCTGCCGCCCAGGCCCGGCATGCTGGCGATGACGGTCCGCAGCTTCCTGCGGGATCACCGTAAACCCATCGTGTTTGTGCCGGTGTACATCGGCTACGAAAAAGTCATGGAAGGCCGCTCTTATCTGGGCGAGTTACGGGGCAAGAAAAAAGAGAAAGAGAGTGTGTTCGGGCTGGCCAAAACTGCCCGCAAACTGACCGACTCTTTTGGCCGCGTTGCCCTGAACTTTGGCGATGCAATCCCCTTGGCGGACGTCCTGGACAGCGTTAACAACAGCTGGCGACAAGAAGCATTCGACTCCGAATACCGGCCCCCCTGGCTGGCAGACGCGGTTGATGAGCTGTCCCAACGGGTGGCCAACAACATCAACGCTTCGGTTGCCGTCAATCCCATTGGCATGACCGCGACCGTGTTGCTGGGCACAGAACGCATGGCCATGGATGAGGGCCAGCTGATACGCCTGCTGGACAAGTACGCAGACCTGCTCCGGGCCTTGCCCTACGCCGATACCGTCACCCTGCCTGAGGGCTCAGGCCGCGACTGGGTCGCTTACTGCGAAAACATGGGCCTGATCACCCGGCAACCCCAGAAACTGGGCGATATCATTGCTCTGGAAGGCGCAAATGCCATCCTGATGACGTATTACCGCAACAATATTCAGCATTTGTTCGCTTTGCCGGCCTTGATTGTCAGCCTGTTTGAGAACAAGTCCAGCCTGCGCCGCGACAAGATCCTGTTCCTGACTGGCATTGCCTATCCCTATCTGCAGTCAGAATTGTTTATCCGGTTTGCTCAGGACGAGGTGGAATCCGTCATCAACCAGTGGATTGATGTGCTGATTGACCAGGGTTTGTTGATTCCGCTGGATGAGGAACGCCTGGGACGGCCAGAAGAAGGCACCGAAGCCATGCTGCGGGCGCGCATCCTGTCCCGATTTATTATCCAGACACTGGAGCGCTACCACATCACGCTGGGTGTTCTGCGCAAATACGGTTCCGGAAAACTGACCGCAACGGAGCTGGAGGAACAAAGCACCTTGCTGGCCGAGCGCATGTCCATTCTGTTCGGACTGAATGCCCCCGAGTTCTTTGATAAAACCCTGTTCCGGAATTTTATCGCCAACATGCAGAAGACGGGGGTACTGACCACCGATGAGGAAGGACGACTCTGCTACGGCGATGGCCTGGATGAAGTGGCGGAGGATGCCCGGCTGGTGCTGAGCGTAGAAAAGCAGCAAGCCATTCAGCAAGTCACCATGCTGGATGCCTGAGCCCGCAGGCGTGCCGGCCAGAGCGTTGGTTACTCAGGCCGGTAACGCTTTAATGGAGTAGACATCGTAACGACTGCTTTTGCCTTCAATGCGCGTGGTGGGCTCAGGGCCCGCCACCGCTGGCGCCTTTCTGGGCCGCTTCACCACCACCCGATAACGCGCGCACGTCAGCGCCGCCGCCAGCAGCTGCTCTGAATCGTCATCGTCGCCGACTACCTGACGAAACACCTGCATTTCTTTTTTGACCAGTGCCGCTTTGTCTCTGTGCGGGAACATCGGGTCCAGATAGATCACGTCCGCCGTATTCGGTTCCGCTTTCCGCAACCAGTCAATGGAGCTGCCCGCCTGCAGGCTCATGCGCGCAATCACCTCCGCGCATTCGGCATTCAAAGTTGCCCGCACCAGACCATCCGCCAGCAAGGCATGAATCACCGGGTTGCGCTCAAACAGGGTGACCCGACAACCCAGGCCCGCCAGAACAAACGAGTCCTGGCCCAGGCCAGCAGTGGCATCAAGCACATGCAGCTGCGTTTTCGTCTTCTGCAGTCCGACGGCACGGGCAACGAGCTGGCCAGTACCTCCGCCATGTTCTCTGCGATAACCCATTTTGCCTGTAACAAACTCGGCCCTGACCGGACCCGGCGCACCTTTGCCGGTGAGTTGGAGCGCCAGGCCCTCATCATCCATATACAGTAAGATCGGGTAGTCACGAATCTGCTGGGGTTTGACGATACCCAGCCAGCTCAAGCCCAGCTCATCCGCCAACTTTCGCGCTGCATGCTGATCCCCGAGGGGGCCACAAGCGACAGCGACCGTGGTGGCCAGAGAAGTGGTTTCTTTAGGGGAGAAATCGGGCATCAGACCAGAATGTCGATGCCGGAGATAAGGCTGCCGCCCTCAAATTCCTGACCTGCAGCCGCAACGCCGGCAAAGGTTGACAGTGCCCTGGAGGCTGGCAGAGGTAACTCATCGGCGCGAAATCGCTCAAGACGAGCGTCCTCGGCGGCACGTCGCGCCTCAACACGGCGCTCGACAGCCTCAAATCCAGCGTTCAGATTTCCAGGGGCGGTATCGCGCTCCTGTCGTGGAGCGTTGAGATCCTGACGAACCGCATCATCAGCCAGAGCTTGCGGTGACGCCGCCGGGGATCTGGCAACATCCGTACGCTCTCTAGCCGGGCTGTTATTGCCCGTCTGAATCAGGGAAGAATTTGCCGGATTAATGCCACCGATCATAGTGCGCAACCACAGGGATAAATCGTATGTGAGCCAACATTATGGAAGATCAAGACGCAATTGAAAAGGCGGGCAACACAAAACTGATCAAAAAGTGTGCTTTTCTATTCTCGTCCGGGAAGTTTCTTCCAGGCCACTTCGTCCCGGATATAGACCGGCTGAGCCAGCTCGGCAGAGACGGCATCGCCCTGCCGATACCCGTATTCCGCCAGCCGCGCAACCTGAGCGGCGCGGGGCACAAGAGAAGTATCGCGGTTACCGATACGGTTTACCACTGCCTCCGGCATGTCGCTGGCAAACGCCCAGCCCTGGCCAGCGCCCACCCAGGCAGCCGACGCCTCAGAGTGCGGCAGGCTGACATCCCCTGGCGGGCACACGCGTTCCTCGCCCAACAGCACAGGCAAGCCCTGGAGGCACTGGTAAGTGGCCCAGTAGACTTCCCCCATCCTGGCATCAAACGCCACCGCAATCAGGTCACCGTCAGCAAGCTGATGCTCTTCAATGGCACCCAGGGCCACGGCGGCCAGGGACGACACCGGTACCACCGGCAGGCTTAAACCCCAGGCGAGCCCCTGAACCACACCGGTCGCTATCCGCAAACCGGTGAAAGAGCCAGGCCCTCGCGCGAACGCCAGGGCGTCAAGATCCGTCGGGACGAACCCTTGCTCTGCAAGCAGTTCGCGGACCATGGGCATCAACAGGCGGGTATGGCCCCTCGGGGCCAGTTCAAAACGCTCGGTGGTCCGGCCATCCAGCCAGAGAGCGGCCGAGCAACCCTCAGAAGACGTATCCAGTGCTAAAAGCTTCACAGAATTAAGAGCCTCCCGGGCTACTCCGGTATCCGTTACTTGAGCTGAGACAGAATCTGGTCGCGAATGCTGTCCAGAGTACCAATGCCTTCCACGCGTACGTATTTCGGGGCATCCGAAGGCGCCTTGTCAGCCCAGTCGTGATAGAAACCCACCAGTGGTGCTGTCTGCTCGTGATAGATTTTCAGACGCTTGCGCACGGTCTCTTCCTTGTCATCCTCACGCTGAACCAGGGCGTCGCCGGTTTCGTCGTCTTTGCCTTCGGTCTTGGGCGGATCGTATTTGACGTGATAAATGCGACCGCTGCCTTCGTGCACACGGCGGCCAGACAGACGGCTGACAATTTCTTCATCATCGACCGCAATTTCGACGACATAATCAATGGCAATGCCCTGATTTTTCAGTGCCTCGGCCTGAGGAATGGTGCGCGGAAAGCCATCCAGCAAAAAGCCGTTCTTGCAATCTGGCTGCTGAATACGCTCATCAATCAGCGCGATGATGATGTCATCGGACACCAGACCACCCGATGCCATCACTTCTTTCACCTGCTTGCCCAGCTCGGACTCAGCCTTAACGGCAGCGCGCAACATGTCGCCGGTAGAAATCTGTGGCATATCAAAACGTTCGGTAATGAACTGTGCCTGGGTACCCTTTCCTGCGCCCGGCGCCCCTAACATAATGATTTTCATAACGTTGTGCTCCCGTTGTCTTATAGTATCGTTTGAAAAGTTGCGGCAAAAATCCATGCCTTTGCGACAACCTCTCGGCAGCCTCTGAGCCTGCCTGCCCAAAATTGAGGCAGCATTATACGAAGTCAGGCCCTACAGAGAAAGTCGACCTCCGTATCATGTCCTGAACCACCGGGAAAATAAGCATTATCCGGCATCGGCAAGCGCAATGAGGGTTCACTCAGGATGCAAGAGAAGACGCCAGTACGTCCAGATCGGAGGCGACTTGCCGGATTTCCTGCTGAACCAGCTCCAGGGTCGCCGGGTCCAGTCCGAGCGCTTCGGTCAGTGCCGGGATATCATCCGGATTGAACTCATCACCAATACCTTGTTCCTTCAGCATTCCGTTAGCAAGCTGGACCATCAAAACATAGTCTTCGTGCTCACCGTGATAGCCAGGATTTTGATGCATGCCTGCGGCCTTGATCACGGGCCCCGGTAACTGCCAAAGGCTGTGCAGGATACCACCGATCGCACCGTGACCCACCGCCAGAATATCCTGACGATCACCGTGACCAAACACTTCCTGTTCCAGAGAGTGCATGCTCGCTTCCGGATTAATTTCACGCAGGGCGTTGAGCTCCTGAAACTCCGAGGGGAACAGGTGACCGACCAGTAGCAGACCAAAGTTATGCAACAACCCGCACAGATACGCCAGGCCCTTGTCTCGCCCGGAACGGGCTGCCAGGCTCTGGCACAGGAAGGCGCAGTACAGCGAGTGCCGCCAGAAATTGTCCATGCCCAGCATGCCAGTCCTGGGCACATCAAAGGCCCGAACCGAGGCAATCCCCATGGCAATGTGGGCAACCCGGTCAAACCCAAGCACCCGGGTAACCGCTTCCTGCACCGAGTTGATTTGACCGGGGTAATTAAACAATGCCGAGCGGGCATAACGCATGATCTGCGCCGTCATGCTTGGATCAAACTCAATCAGCTCGGCCAGTTCTCTCGCAGTGGCCTCGCTGTTCGCAGTCAGTTTCAATATCCGTAAAGCCAGCGCCGGCATGGGGGGCAGCCGGTAAAGCTTCTGCAATTTATCCGCCACCTCATCGAGGGTTAAAGCCCCACGAGAATCGTTTCCGTTGCCCCGGATAACCAGATGCCCTTCCCGGGCACCAGCCAGGGCCAAACGGAGCGCACGGCCTTCCATATCAATCAGGCAGTGGTTGGTGCCTGCCGAGAACAGCACCCGCTCCGCATTCACTACGTCCTCATCCACCAGCACCGGCAAATCCCATGCACCCCCTACCGGCGGCACGAACCCGGGATCGCAGTCGCCAAACAGGCGGGCCGTCTGGCGCGCCGTCAAGGGTTGCAGCCGCCGACCAGTAAACTGATGCACGGCATCCAGGTCGAGTGTGCTGTCGAACCGATGCACCGCCATGCACACGCCGTTGATGTCGATCAACAACGTCGGCTGGATAAAATTGTGCTGCGATTGGCCAGAGGCAAGCACCGCACCATCGAGATTGGCCACCGGGTCAATTTCAATTTGCTGGTATTGAATGCCCTTTCGGGTAAGAAAATTCGCCAGTCTGTCTGACAATGCCAAAGGGGAAAACTCCTTTATCCGGTTCCGGAGGCGTTCCGATCTCCGGCGCTATTATGCACTTTAGCCCGTGTTACGCATACCGGCAGAGATGCCCGCCATAGTGACCTTCAAGGCTCGCTCCACCATATCCGGCACCTCGCCCTTACCCTCACTCTCACGATCACGCTTGAGCAACTCTGCCTGCAGATAATGCAAAGGGTCGGTGTAGGGATTCCGCACCCGCATGGAGTGGGCGAACACCGGCTCGTCTTCCAGCAAAGTCTGCTGACCCTTCAGTTCCAGCAAGCGCTGGATACAGCCCCTCAAGCGCTCCCGCAAGTCAGCGCCCAGCGCCTTCAGGGTCTCATCCTCGACCAGGGTTTGCTCGTAGTAGCTGGCAATGCGCAGGTCGGCTTTGGCCAGCACCATTTCCAGCATATCCACGTAGGTTCGGAAGAAAGGCCATCCCCGCATCATTTCCCGCAGCTCTGGCAAACGGTCGTGGCGTGCCGCCTCCTCCAGCGCGACGTCGCTACCGAGCCAGCTGGGCAGCATCAGGCGCATCTGGGTCCAGGCAAAAATCCAGGGAATCGCCCGTAAACTTTCCACCCCGCCGGTCGGCTTCCGCCTGGCCGGTCGGCTGCCAAGAGCCAGTTTGCCCAGGGCAGTCTCCGGCGTGACCTGGCGGAAATAGGGCACGAAATCAGGATTCTCTCGCACCACGTCCCGGTAGGATTTGAGTGACCGCTCGGTCAGCCAGTCCATAACCTCACGCCAGCTGTCTTCGGGTTCTGGCGGCGGTGCCAGAGTCGCTTCGATGACCGCCGTGGTATAGAGCGTCAGGCTTTGCACCGCCAGCCGCGGCAAACCGAACTTGAAGCGAATCATCTCGCCCTGTTCGGTAATGCGGAAACTGCCATTAACCGAGCCGGGCGGCTGCGACAGGATCGCCCGGTTGGCGGGACCACCACCGCGACCAACAGTGCCGCCGCGACCATGGAACAGCGTCAGGTGAACGCCGTACTGGCTGGCAACCTGGGTCAGCTTTTCCTGAGCCTGATACTGTGCCCAGGCCGCCATCAACTGGCCAGCATCCTTGGATGAATCGGAATACCCGATCATGACCTCCTGGCGGCCATGGCAGTATTCCCGATACCACTCGAGTTCATAGAGGGCGGCCATGCTGTCAGGCGCTCCCTGCAGATCACTCAGGGTTTCGAACAGAGGCACCACCCGCATCGGATACTGCATGCCGGCTTCGCGCAACAGCAAAATCACACTGAGAACATCGGAGGGCTTGCTGGCCATGGAGATCACGTAGGAACCAAGCGCCTCCGGAGTTTGACCGGCCACCACTTCACAAGTGGCAAGCACCTCACGAACGGAGTCCGACGGCTGCCAGTGACGCGGCACCAGTGGCCTGCGGCCGGTAAGCTCTCTCAACAGAAAGCCCTGCCGCTCCTGCTCGGACCACGACAGGTAATCTCCCAGCCCGAGATAATCCACCATTTCGGCAACGGCTTCCGCATGGCGCGAGGCTTCCTGCCGGATATCCAGGCGAATCAGCGGCAGACCAAAGGTATGGGCCCGGCGAATAGTATCCAGCAAGGGGCCGTTGGCAATGTATTCAAGACCACACTCGACCAGCGAACGGTAACAAAGCTCCAGTGGCTCCGTCAGATCTTCGTTTTCAAAAAGAATGTCAGTGTTGTCTGCCGCCAGCCCCTTCACGCTGGCCTCGGCCCAGTCACGGGTCCGGATCAGTCGATCCCTGAGGGTCGCCAGCACCTGGCGATAGGGTTCCCGGGATTCACCCGTTTGCGCCTTCAGTTCGTCGCTGGCCTGCCACATGGACAGCTCCGCCCGCAGTGATTGAATATCACGCAAATAGAGGTCGGCTGCCATCCAGCGGCCCAGCAAGAACACCTCGCGAGTCACCTCGTGGGTGACGTTCGGGTTACCGTCACGATCCCCCCCCATCCAGGAGGCGATTCGTATCGGCGCTGCCTGCAGCGGCAGGCCCTTACCCGTGGCGTCTGACAGCGAGGTATCCAGGCTGCGCAGGAATTTGGGCAAGGCCTGCCACAGGCTGTTCTCTATCACCGCAAACCCCCACTTGGCCTCGTCCACTGCAGTAGGTCGCTCGTGACGAATCTCATCCGTGTGCCAGGCTTCGGTAATCAACTGAGATAATCGGGCTATGATTTCTGCCCGTTCCGCTGGCATCAGGTCCTCGTGGTCCAGTTTTGCCAGGCAATCAGACATTTCGTCGTATTTGAGGATCAGCGTTCGACGCGCCACTTCGGTCGGGTGCGCGGTCAGGACAAACTCGATCCGGAGATCTGCGACCCGTTGGTGCAGTTCCTGGGCATCGATACCACCGGATTTGAGGCGCTCGAACACCTCGCCGAAAGATTCCACCATCAAATCGGACTGGATGGCCCTGTTTACGGCGGATACCATGATACTGCTCGGCCAGGTTCGCCAGATTCAGAAACTGGTTGAACGCCCGCGTGACCGGCAGCAACTCGCTGTCACTGAGCTGGCCAAGCAAGGTCACCAGGCGCTGGCCAGATCCACTTTCCTGGCGACGATCGGCCTTGGCCGCAGCCCGGATCTCTTCAATACGCTCGTAACAATCCTGGCCCGGGAAACGCTGGATGCTCTGGCCCAGAAGCTCTCCGAGCAAACGCACATTTTCTCGGAGATCAGGATGCAGTTCAGTCACATTGAATTCCTTCTGAATTGACGGAGATGAAGTAAACTTACGATACTAAGGATTCGTTCGAAAAGTCTATTGGCGATTCATACCCTTCGCCCCAAGGAGCCACCATGAAAGTGACCGATTTACCCCAACATTGGGAAGAAGAGAAAAAGGCGATTGAGCGGACACACGAATACAATCTGCGTTTGCCCCTGGAAGATGCCGCGCGCATTGCCGCATTGGCTGAGCTCTATCCGGACCGCAGTGAAAGCGAGATTCTGAACGATATGGTTGCGGCCGCTCTTGATGACCTGGTCAGCAAGGGGCCACTGAAGGAACGCCTGGCAGGTAAAGCGAAATAGAGACACGGCTGGCCTGGAGGCGCTTGACGTGCCTCGAGGCCTGCCAGGACTGCTCTGTTACCGCAGCGTCAAGCGACGGATTCGAGCTGGCGAGCTTTCAGGCGCTGAATCTTCTTCTGGCTCAGCTCCACAAATCGGGGCGTCAGGCCCTTGTCTTCGAACACTTCAAAACCGTCTTCATCGTATGCCACCACTTTGTCACCCTGCACATACGGGAAGCTGGTTTCCAGTTCATCCAGAGACGCAGAGATCAGATCTCGAATCAGATCCTGGCTGGACTTCATCGGGTACATGGCGGCTACTTTCTGCAACAGCTCATGGTGCTGATCAGACAACGACAGATAAGCTGCGTCACGATTCAGTCTGCCGCGACCGTGCTTGTCCCAATGCTTGACCAGATCTTTAATTTTCATGGTGCCTTCACCCCTGCATCTTATTTGACAGCAAGGCGCACCGAATCAGTGCACCTACACTCACAAGTTTAGACGAAGAATGACGGTTCCGTGACCAGGAATTGGTTACGGATTGTACTTATCGGTACCGCGTCCCGTTCGTACCCACTACTCTTTCTCAACGCCTTTGACCGATTGCCAGATAGCATCCAGCGCTTCAAGCGCTTCCTCCTCCATATTGCGCCCCTCGGATTCCAGGGCTCGCTCAATCGCCCGAAAGCGCGCGTCAAATTTATGATTGGTACGCTTCAGAGCCTGCTCAGGATTCACCTTCATAAAGCGTGCCAGATTGACACAGACAAACATCAGATCGCCAAGTTCGTCCTCAACACAGTCCCGGTCTCCGGTACCGGCTTCGGCAGCCTGCCAGGCCTCTTTGAGCTCATCGATTTCTTCGTGCAGCTTGTCGAACACCGGGCCGATGTCGGGCCAGTCGAAACCGTGTCGAGAGGCTCTTTTCTGCAACTTCTCGGCCCGGGCCATTGCTGGCAGGGTGCGAGCAATGCCGTCCAGGCGGCTCACGGGCTCACCTGCAGCCGGCTTTTGCGCCCTCTCTTCAGCCTTTATCCGTTCCCAGCTCTCTTTGATCCAGGCTTCATCCGGGCGGTTATCCGGGTCGATCCGGCTCTCCAGCGTGCCCTCGGGAAAAACGTGAGGGTGGCGACGAATCAGTTTCTGAACCAGGTGGTCAACAACGCTATCAAACTCAAAGTGGCCCTGTTCTTGCCCCATCTGGGCGTAAAAGATGACCTGAAACAGCAAATCACCCAACTCATCTTTCAGATGCGGGTAATCAGCCTGCTCAATGGCATCCGCCACTTCGTAGGCTTCCTCAATGGTGTGGGGCACAATGCTGCTGAACGTCTGCCTGGTGTCCCAGGGACAACCGGTTTCCGGCTCCCGGAGACGGGCCATCAGGGTTTTCAGGTCGTCGATGGTATAGCTCATCCGCGCTTGCGCCTCACATCAATGATATTCGGAAGGTTACGAATCTGCGCCAACAGCCGGGCGAGCTGCTCCAGGCTGGATATTTCGACCGTTACCCGCATCGTTGCCGTATTCTCGTCCTTGTTACTCAGGGTGTTGAGCGACAGCACGTCACTGCGGGACGACGACAACACCTGGGTAATGTCTCGCAACAGACCAGACCGGTCGTAGGCTTCGATCTCGATATCCACCGGATACACAGACGCCGGCTGACCGCCCCAGTTGACCTCAATGATCCGATTGGGCTCAAACTCCCGCAAGCTGAGGAACGTCAGGCAATCCTGGCGGTGCACGGTCACCCCTCGCCCCACGGTGATGTAGCCGCCGATGGCATCACCCGGCAAAGGTTTGCAGCATTTGGCAACCTGGGTTTTCAGCTTGCCGACCCCCCGAATCTGAATGTCAGATTCTGTGTCATAGGCCTGCTTGCGAGCCGGGGTCAGCTTGAGGTCGAGCTGTTCGGACTTTGGCTCCAGCATCTGCTGGGCAACGTGAGCTACGTGCGTCGGCCGTAGGTCTCCGGCACCGATGGCCGCGAACATGTCTTCGGGCGAGTGGTAGTTCACCTTTTTTGCGAGATCCGCCAGGTCCACTTCAAACAGTGATAGCCGGCGGAAGTCGTCTTCAAGAATGGCCTGACCGTCAGCAACATTGCGATCCCGGTTCTGCTGCTTGAACCAGTGAGTGACCTTTGCCCTGGACCGGGAGGTCTGAATGTAGCCCAGACTGGGATTCAACCAATCCCGGCTAGGTGCCGGATTATTGGAGGTCAGCACAAAAACCTGGTCACCGGTTTTCAAGGGATAGGTCAGCGGCACAATGCGACTGTTCACCTTGGCCCCGCGGCAGGCGTGGCCGATTTCGGTGTGCACCCGGTAGGCAAAATCAACCGGCGTGGCGCCCTGTGGCAAATCAACCACATGACCTTCCGGCGTGAACACGTAAACCCGGTCCGACGCCACATCGGATTTCAGATGGTCGGCCAGCCCAGACAGGTCACCCAGCTCTTCCTGCCATTCAAGTACCTGGCGCAGCCAGTTGATCTTGGCGTCATAGCCCGTGGACTTGTTATTTTTGTCGGTGCCTTTGTAGAGCCAGTGCGCACAAACTCCCAGCTCCGCTTCCTCGTGCATGGCGTGGGTGCGGATCTGAACTTCCATGACCTTGCCATCGGGGCCGATGACCGCCGTGTGCAGTGACTGATAGCCATTTTCTTTCGGGTTGGCGATGTAATCATCAAATTCGTTGGGGATATGACGCCAGAGGGTATGCACAATGCCCAGAGCGGCGTAACAATCGCGGACTTCCGGCACCAGGATTCGAACCGCCCGCACGTCGTAGACCTGCGAAAAGTCGATGCCTTTGCGGCGCATTTTGCGCCAGATACTGTAGATGTGTTTGGCCCGACCACTGAGGTCACCCTTGATGCTTGAGGCCTGAAGCTCGGTTTGCAGTGTCTCGATAACCCGCCGGATGTAGCCCTCCCGGTCCATCCGTTTTTCGTCCAGCAGTTTGGCAATTTTTTTGTAGGCCGTGCTGTGCAGGTAACGGAAAGACAGATCCTCCAGCTCCCACTTGACGTGACCAATGCCCAGTCTGTGGGCCAGCGGCGCATAGATGTCGAAGACCTCCCGGGCCACCCGCATACGCTTGGCTTCCGGGGCGTCTTTCACTGCCCGGATAGCGCAGGTCCGCTCGGCCAGCTTGATCAGCGCCACCCGAACGTCATCAATCATCGTCACCAGCATCTTGCGGACATTGTCGAGCTGGCCTTCACTCTGACCCAGCACATTGCCCTTGAGCGGGTGATGGACCGACGAAATCGCCGCCATTTGCTGAACACCATTGATCAGCCCGGCAACCTCATCCCCAAACTCTTTTCGAATTTCCTCAAGAGACACCCGCTCTTCCCGAACCGAGCGGTACAGCACGGCCGCTACCAGACTGGCCTGATCCAGGTGTAACTCTGCCAGCACCTGGGCCATTTCAAGGCCAGTCAAAAAGCTGCTCGAACCTGGGGTCCACAGACGATCTTCCCGAAACGCCTGCAGTGCGATGTGCGATGCTTTCTCACAGGCTTTCCGGAGCTGATCCGGATTATCCAGGTGAGTCTGTTCCGCGATGTGGCGTACACAACGCTCGATATCCACCTCACCATCACCGGTGACCGAATAATCTTCCCGAACTTTTACCATAGCAGAGTTGTACCCGCTGATTTTCAGGTTATCCGAGTGGTCATCCTGACCACTCAGAGGCTGACTGGCCGCCGCTCAGTCAGTTCTTGTTACGCTCAAACAGCGCAATAGACTCAACGTGGGTGGTGTGTGGGAACATGTCCATGACACCCGCCTGCACCAGGCGATAGCCATTCCGGACCATGACCCCGGCATCCCTCGCCAGGGTTGCCGGATTACAGGACACATACACAATCCGGTTGGCACCAAAAGCCGTCAGATACTTGCAGATTTCTTCGGCACCGGACCTTGGCGGATCAATCAGAATCTTGTCGAAGCCCTCTTTAGCCCAGCTCTGCCCGGTAAAGTCTCCGTGCAAGTCCGCGCCATGGAACTCTACGTTGTCGAGACCGTTCAGGCGGGCGTTCTCCTGCCCGCGAACCACCATGGCACCGTCACCTTCCACACCCACTACCTGGCCACCTGTGCGGGCCATTGGCAATGTGAAGTTACCCAACCCACAAAACAGATCCAGCACCCGTTCGCCAGGCTGAATGTCCAGCCACTCCACGGCACGGTGTACCATGTCGCGGTTGATTCCGGCATTGACCTGGGTGAAGTCCATGGGATGAAACTTCATGGTCAGATCGAATTCATCCATCCGGTAGCTCAGACGTTCATCATCCCGACTGGCCGCCTCCGGCCATATCCGGTGCACCGTGTCCGGGCCTTTTGGCTGCAAATAGATATGCAAGTCGTGGGCCTGCCCGAACTGAATCAGCTTTTCCCGATCCTCCGGCACCAGGTCGTCCATATTACGAAAGACCATGGCGGCGGCATCATCACCGCAGGCCACTTCAACCTGCGCAATGCGATCGTAAGCGGCCAGGCTGTGCAGCAATTCGCGCAACGGCTGTATCCGCTCACCAATGCGCGGGTCCAGCACAGCGCACCGATCGATGTCGGTCAAAAAGCTGTTACGCTTTTCACGGAAGCCCACCAGCACCGACTCCCTCGCTTTGACAAATCGCACACCCAGACGCGCCTTGCGCCGGTATCCCAGGGTATCTGGCGAGCGCATAGGCTCGATCCATTGCTCTGGCTCAATGCCCCCGAAATGGGCAAAATTCTCCCGCAGGGTGTTTTCTTTGAACCGAATCTGGGCATCGGCCGTCATGTGTTGCAAGCTGCAACCGCCACACAAATCGGCAAATTCGCAAGGTGGCTGCTGACGATCCGGCGCGGCTGACAACACCTCGGTGGTACGCAGCTCATCAAACTTGCTACGGGTGCCGACCATTTTGGCCATTACCGTTTCACCGGGCAGTGCGCCATCAACAAACTGGATTTTGCCATCGGCACGGGCAATGCCCCGGCCATCGTGACCCAGGCTCTCAACTTCACAGCGCACGGGCTCTTTGGGCAGAACCTTGCGGCGACGCTTACTCATATAGGCTGTACTCTCTTATAGGTTGCCGGCGGGGACTGACCGCTCAGGCGCCGGGGAAAACACCGGTAGACAGGTATCGGTCTCCGCGGTCACAAATAATGGCCACGATCACCGCATTTTCAACGTTTCGGGACAATTTAAGGGCAGCGGCGATGGAACCGCCTGAGGAAACACCGCAGAAAATACCCTCTTCCGAAGCCAATGCCCGCATGGTGTTCTCAGCCTCTTCCTGGCCAATATCCAGTACCTGGTCCACCCGGGCAGCATCAAAGATTTTCGGCAGATAGGCTTCCGGCCAACGCCGGATGCCGGGGATCGATGCACCATCTGCCGGTTGCAGACCAATAATCTGAATGTCCGGGTTACGCTCTTTCAGATACCGGGAAACCCCCATAATGGTGCCGGTGGTGCCCATGGAGCTGACAAAGTGCGTGACTTTGCCTGCGGTCTGTTCCCAGATTTCCGGACCGGTCGTGCGGTAATGGGCCAGCGGGTTGTCTGGATTGCTGAACTGGTCCAGCACCTTGCCCTTGCCTTCAGCCTCCATACGGGTCGCCAGATCCCGCGCACCTTCCATACCATCTTCTTTGCTGACGGTGATGATCTCAGCGCCATACGCGCGCATCGAGGCCCGACGTTCCTCACTCATGTGCGCAGGCATGATCAGCACCATCCGGTAGCCCTTGATCGCAGCAGCCATGGCCAGCGCAATACCGGTATTACCCGAAGTCGCCTCGATCAGCGTGTCGCCCGGCTTGATGTCACCCCGGCGCTCCGCCTCCTGAATCATGCTGATGGCAGGCCGGTCCTTGACCGAACCGGCCGGATTATTGCCTTCCAGTTTAGCCAGAATGACATTAGAGGTTTGCCCCGGCAGGCGCTGCAAACGCACCAGCGGGGTGTGACCGACATAATCTTCAATTGTGGGGAAAGTCATAGCAAAACCCTGTGATACACTTTCGGTTTGGAATCATACGCGTTATGGCCACTTTGTCCCAATACAGCTTGTCGCTATATCCATGACCGGCGGCTATAACCCATCGTTTCCGGAACCTCTACCACGGTTAATGGATTCCGGATCATCTATGCTCACAAGGAAGTACCCGGCTCTGAAGATATTCAACAGACCGGGCTCGATTGATTGACAGGAACTCATTATGCGGCGCTGGGGCATTCGCAAAAAAGTCTTGGTGGTAACTCTGGTTCCCACCCTGGTGACCACCTTGTTGCTCGGACTGTTTTTTACCTACAGTTGGGTCACCAATATCGAAAACCTGCTTCAGGATCGTGGCGAATCACTGTCACGCCAACTTTCTGCCGGTTCCGAGTACGGCCTGTTCACCGCTAATCGCAGTCTGCTAAGCAGCTTGTCCAATGCCTTGCTGGAAGAGCAGGACGTGCGATCCATCACCTTTTTCTCGCCCGATGGTCGGCGCTTGCTGCACACCGGTCCCGGTGGCGCCGATGCCATTGCCGAATCCTCGCTGAAAGTCGACCAGGCCGTCCGGGTCACCCGAGGCAGCAGTACCCGCTTTGTAACGCCGGTACACCTGCAGGATCTGATGGTTGAAACCATGCTCGACCCGGACGTGCGCCAGTCTGCCGCAGGACGCCAGCAGCCCCTGGGCTGGGTTGCGGTCGAGATGTCCCACATCCGGACCGAAAAAGAAACCTACAAAGCGCTGCTTATCTCACTGCTGCTGGTGGTTGGCGGGGTATTGCTGAGCCTTATGATCGCCCTGCGCCTCAGCCGCGCCTTTACCGATCCCGTATTCCAGCTCAACGAGGCGGTCGCAAAGCTGAAAGAAGGCAAGCTGGAGACTCGGGTTTACACCAGCGCCGGTCCGGAATTCGAGCAGTTGGAATCTGGCCTGAACGATATGGCCTCGGAGCTCAGCCAGGCTCAGGCAGAAATGCAGCAGAACATTGACCAGGCGACCGAGGATCTGAGGGAAACCCTCGAAACCATCGAGATCCAGAACATTGAACTCGACTTCGCTCGCAAGGAAGCCCTGGAGGCCAGCCGAATCAAGTCTGAATTTCTGGCCAACATGTCCCATGAAATCCGCACGCCCCTGAATGGCATCATCGGCTTCACCGAACTGCTGTTGAAAAGCCCCCTGCCCCGGCAGCAGCGCGACCACCTGAACACCATTCGCAAGTCGTCCGAGATTCTGCTGACCATCATCAACGATATTCTGGATTTCTCGAAGATCGAAGCCGGCAAGCTCATCCTCGACCGGGTGCCCTTCCAGCTGCGGGACATCGTTGAGGAAGTGATGGTGATGCTGGCACCCGCCGCTCACAGCAAGAATCTGGACCTGGTTTCTCTGGTCTATAACGACGTGCCGGACAACATCATGGGAGACCCTCTGCGGGTCAAACAGGTGATCACCAATCTGGTCAACAATGCCATCAAGTTTACCCAGACCGGAGAAGTTGTTCTCAGGGCCAGCCTTGAAGATGAGGATACCGAAAACAACCGGGCTACCTTGCGGCTGAGCATTACCGACTCCGGGGTTGGCTTGTCCCGGGCCCAACAACAATCCCTGTTCAACGCCTTCAGCCAGGCAGACGCGTCTACCGCCCGGCAATATGGCGGCACCGGGCTAGGCCTGGCCATCTCCAAACGGCTGGTTGAAGAGATGGGAGGCAAGATCGGCCTTGAAAGCGAACTGGGTAAAGGCTCGACGTTCTGGTTCACCCTGACCCCGGAGCTGTCCGGCGGGGCCGACAGTAACGCCCAGAAGGATGCACTCCGCGGCGAACGCATCATTTATCTGGAACAACAGAAGACAACCGGGCTGGCGGTGGAACATTTGCTCCGGGACTGGGGCATGATTGTGACGCGGGTCGAATCGCCGGCGACATTGGTCGAGCAGGTGGAAGAAGCCCAGCGCAAGCAGGAAGGCTTCGCGACAGCGATTATTGGCATCACCCGGCACCTGCTCAACTCCAGTCAGTATTGCAACATGGTGCGCTCACTGGAAGTCGAACGGGATTGCCGAACGCTGCTGCTAACCCCCACACTGGAGACTCAGGACACTCCGTTATCCGGACTATCCAGCGGACATCTGACCAAGCCCGTCTGCCGTGACGCCTTGTATGATGAGCTGTTGCTGCTGATCCATGGCATCCATTCCGGCAACGGTGGCGGCCAGGAAGCCGCACTACCCATGCGTAACAATGGTCCGGTCAACGTGCCAAGAATTCTCGCGGTCGATGATAACGACGCCAACCTGAAACTGGTCATGACCCTGCTGCGGGATTTCCGGTTAGAAGCAGAAGGCGCCTCAAGCGGTTTTGAGGCATTGACCAAAGTGCGCCAGAAGCCCTTTGATCTGGTGTTCATGGACTTGCAAATGCCCGGTATGGACGGTGTCGAGACCACCGCACGCATACGCGGGCTCGACTCTGGCTCTCACCACACCCCCATCATTGCCCTGACCGCCCATGCCCTGGCCGATGAGCAGGAACGGCTGGCCCAGCAGGGTTTTGACGGCTATATGGCCAAACCGATCAGCAGCACACAACTGATCGAACTGATCCGCGAATACACTGGCTACAATTGCCGGAGCTCCAATGACAGCTTCAAGGTATCGGAGGTAAGGGATACCCGGCGCACTCTGCGGCCCTCAAACCGCCGCATGCAACAGGATTGCGTCAGTGTCGATGAGAGCATCCAGCTTGCCGCAGGCAAGGCCGATCTGGCCGAAGAGCTGTTCAGCATGTTGCTGGAACAACTGCACTCCGATGCTGAACGGGTTAAAGCCCTGTGGGACAACGACGAATCGGAGGCGTTGCTGGAGTGCGTGCACAAGTTGCATGGCGCAACTCGATACTGCGGGGTGCCAGAACTGCGCACTGCCGCTAACCGGCTTGAAACCGCACTGAAATGCCAGGCCCCGGACCGAGAACTGCAGAAAGATCAGCTACTGGCCGCGATGGACCGGCTCCAGAGCTGGAGCGAGCAAACCGATTGGCAGCAACTGTTCAGAGAACAGCGGCGCCAACCGGAAACCACCTGACGCTAATCAGGCCCGGGCACGGTCGAGGATGGCGCGCATATCGAGCACGGCGTCTTTCAGGCCGCTGAACAATGCCCGAGCAATGATGGCATGCCCGATGTTCAGTTCATTGATGCCCGGGATCGCGGCCACCCGCTCGGTGTTGTGATAATGCAAACCATGCCCTGCGTTTACGATCAGGCCTTTCTTCCGGGCGTAAGCGACCGCATCGGCAAGGATCTTGAAGGAGGCCTCAACGGTTTGCGGATCCTTGGCCTCAGCATACTCGCCCGTGTGCAGTTCGATGACTGGTGCGCCGCAACGGACCGCTGCATCAATCTGAACCGGATCAGGGTCGATGAACAGCGACACTTCGGCACCTATCCTTGCCAGCCGCTCGCAGGCCTTAGCCACCCTCTCTTCCTGACCATCGACATCAAGACCGCCCTCAGTGGTCAGCTCTTCACGTTTTTCTGGAACCAGACACACACATTCGGGCCGAACCTGCTCAGCAAACGCCAACATGGCATCGGTCACCGCCATCTCCAGGTTCATCTTGGTCTGCAAGACTTCCTTGAGCAGCAAAACATCACGATCCTGGATGTGCCGACGATCCTCACGAGGGTGAATGGTGATGCCATCCGCCCCGGCGTCTTCGGCCATCAGCGCCGCCTGAACCGGATCCGGATAGCGGGTACCGCGGGCCTGACGCAAGGTGGCAACGTGGTCAATATTCACACCTAGCAACACTCTGGGGTTCATGGGATTCTCCCTGATGATGAAACGGAATGACTGAACAGGCTGCGACTGTTCAGTGGTTTGCCTTGCAGTAAAAAATCCACCAATACCCGCATCACACGCTTGGCGGTTCGGCGGGGAGCCTCACTGGTGAGATCGCCGGCCGCCAGCGCCAGCAAATCCTCACCCGGCAGCTGACTGACCCGGACCCCCGGCGCCAGCCCGGAAACAACACCCTGCAGTGGATCATAACCATATCGACCGCCAGGCTCGACCGACAGCCCGGTGTCTGTCACCTCGTCCCAGGCAAACTGATAGCCCGAGGGCTGCGGCAAAGCCGATCTCGAAACGTCGAAGCACCGGCTCGACATCATCGCCTGATGACAGCGCAGTGAGCGCCTGAAGGCTTTCGATATAATCCGCAAACAAGGTTTGATGGGGATCTGCAACAGGAAGAACCCGCTGCAGCAATTCGTTCAGATAGAAGCCGCTGTATAGGGCTCGGGGCTTGGTAAGAAGTGGCGCCGAGCGTACTTCCAGTTGTACCAGCGTTTTCAGATCGCTTTTGCCAGTCCAATCTACCAATAGCGGCTGAAAGGGCTGCAACTGGGCCTTGAGGGGACTTTTGGCACTGTTGGCGCCCCGGGCAACCAGGCTCATACGGCCATGATTGAGGGTGAAAAGATCCACCAGCATGGTCGTTTCTCGCCATGGCCGACGGTGGATCACATAAGCGGGCTCCTGTTGCACCGCTCCCTTCATAGCCGCCTCAGAAATCGCCCATGCCCAGGCTCTTCAGCGCCCGGTCGCTGTCGGCCCAGCCACGCTTGACCTTCACCCACAGCCGGAGCATCACCTTGGTATCGAACATGCGCTCCATATCCAGTCGGGCTTCCTGACCAATCCGGCGCAGACGCTCACCCTTATCACCAATGATGATCTTTTTCTGCCCCTCACGCTCGACCAGAATCAGAGCTGAAATGTGCAAAGTACGACCCTGATGTTTGAATTCTTCAATCTCCACGGCCACCGAGTATGGCAGCTCCTCACCAAGCTGGCGGGTGATTTTCTCACGCACCATTTCCGACGCCATAAACCGCTCGCTGCGATTGGTAATCTGGTCGTCCGGATAGAAATGAATACTCTCGGGCAGGTAACGGCCCACCGCCTCTTGCAGAGGAATCAGATTGGTCTCTTTCAGCGCCGACAGCGGAATAATCTCGGCAAAGTCACGCTTCCTGGCCAGAACTTCCAGGTGCGGCAGCAGCCGATCCCGGTTCTCGATCTTGTCCACTTTGTTGATCGCCAGAATGACCGGGCACTCCAGGTGCTTCAGTTTCTCGAGCACCATCTCGTCGGCGGTGGTCCAGGCCAGCTGGTCAACCACAAACACCACCACATCAACACCGATCAACGCCGATGACGCCGCCTTGTTCATGTAGCGATTCAGTGCGCGGGGCTCATCTTCGTGCATTCCCGGGGTGTCCACGTATACCGCCTGGACCGGCCCCTCCGTCTTGATGCCAAGCACCTGGTGCCGGGTTGTCTGCGGTTTACGGGAGGTTATGCTCAGCTTCTGGCCAAGAATGTGGTTCAGTAACGTGGACTTGCCCACGTTCGGGCGGCCGACAATAGCCACAAAACCACAGCGGCTGTCCGGGTTTTCAGGGCGGGTAATATCATTCATCAGTCGTTCTCCACGCCCAATTGTTTAAGGGCACTGCGGGCAGCCTGCTGTTCAGCAATACGGCGACTACTGCCAGTGCCACTGGTTTTTCGGTCCAGCGATGGCAATGCACAGGACACATGAAAGGTTTGATTGTGCGCTTCGCCATCCACCGACATCACTTCATATAGCGGCAGCGGGAATTGCCGCGACTGCAAATACTCCTGCAGCCGGGTTTTCGGATCTTTCTGGGTGTCCTGAATGTCCAGATTGGCCAGTCGATGCTCAAACCAGCGCAACACCTGGGCACGACAGGTGTGGAAGTCGCTGTCCAGATAGATTGCACCGATGATCGACTCTACCCCATCCGCCAGGATGGATTCCCGCCGATAGCCCCCGCTTTTCAGCTCGCCGGAACCCAGTCGGAGGTAGTTGCCGAGCTCGAACTCCCGGCCAATTTCGGCCAGCGTCACGCCCTTGACCATCCGGGCCCGCAGGCGGCTGAGCTGGCCCTCACGGGCCTTTTCGAAATGCAGGTACAGATGTTCCGCAATCACCATGTTGACAATCGAATCGCCAAGAAATTCCAGGCGCTCGTTGTTCTGGTTGCCATAACTTCTGTGGGTAAGTGCCAGCAGCAATCGCTCGGGCTCCCTGAAGGTATAGCCGATGCGGCGCTGCAGTTGATCCAGATCTGGTTGTGAACTCACTGTTCCCTTAACTCATACTCGTGCTGGAAGCGGACAACGGTGTCCACATTACCAAATAGATTGTTACGCACCTCGTAATCCAGCTTAAGAATCACAAGATCGCCGTTTTTGTCGATGCTGATCTGCTTGGCATCAAACCCGCCGAGATTGTTCACGCTCAACCGACGGTTAATCAGGTTGCGCACTTCCGCGGGGCCCATCCGGGACAGACCTTCAGTGCCATCCAGACCTTCCAGGGCTTCCTGGATCGTGTAGTCGTCCAGGTAGGCCGGGCCGATTTTCAGACCGAGCGCCAACAGGCTGCCAAAGAACAGCGCCACGATTAACATCGTCAGACCGCTGCCGTTCTGCTGCTTCAGGCCAACAGGATGTGTCATTTTCATCATTCGTCTACTCCGGCACAGCGGGGGTTAATCAATACTGCCCACTCGATCAAAAGATGGCAGACTTGTCAGTGATTGCCAGTGCATCCAGATGGCAAAGGCCTTGCCGACCACCAGGTCGTCAGACACCGTGCCCCAGAATCGGCTATCGTTACTGTTATCGCGGTTGTCACCCATCGTAAAGTAGTGCCCCTCCGGCACCACCCACTCGCCCTCACCAGGTCCGGCGACGCGACCCAGAGTCAGGTAGACATCGTGCTCAACGCCACCCACCTCTTCACGCCAGCGTTCCACCGGCGGCAAGCGGGCCACAAATTCACGGGCCACCGGCTGATCATTGATGAACAGTTGCTTGTTGCGATAACGCACCCGATCACCAGGCAGGCCGATGACCCGCTTGATGTAATTGGTTTTACCATCCTCAGGATAGCGGAACACCATGACATCACCTCGCTCCGGGTCACCCACCTCGAAAATCTTGGTGCCGGCCACAGGCAACCGAAGCCCGTAGGCATACTTGTTCACCAGAATGAAGTCTCCGACCTCAAGCGTCGGCAACATCGATCCGGAGGGAATCTGAAACGGCTCAACCAGAAACGAACGCAGAACCAGCACGATGGCCAGGACTGGAAAGAACGAACGGCTCAGGTCAACCAACCAGGGCTCGGCGCTCTCTGGTGAATCGCCTTGGGCCGCAGCTTCAGAGCCAGCGGCCGGCGCCCGCCTCTTCCTGAGAAACACTTTATCCGCCAGCCAGATCAATCCAGTCGCGAAGGTCAGAACTACCAGTACCAGCGGAAAATCAATATCCATCCGGGAGCCTTTGTTTTAGTTATCCACTTTCAATACAGCAAGAAACGCTTCCTGAGGCACTTCAACATTGCCCAGCTGCTTCATACGTTTTTTACCTTCCTTCTGCTTCTGAAGCAGTTTTTTCTTCCGGCTCACGTCACCGCCATAACATTTCGCGGTGACATTCTTCCGCAGTGCCTTGACCGTCACCCGAGACACCACCTGAGTGCCGATCGCAGCCTGAATGGCGATATCAAACATCTGCCTGGGAATCAGCTCTTTCATCTTCTCAATGAGCTGACGACCTTTCCGGTGGGCCTGCTCCTTGTGCACGATCAGTGCCAGCGCATCCACGCGCTCGGCATTGATCAACACATCCAGCCGCACCAGATTCGCGGGCTGAAACCGGATGAAGTGATAATCGAGCGACGCAAAGCCCCGGCTGGCCGACTTGATCCGGTCAAAGAAATCCATAACCACCTCGGCCATCGGCAACTCATAGGTGAGCTGCACCTGGGAGGACATAAAGTGCATGTTCTTCTGCACGCCACGCTTTTCTTCGCACAAGCGCGATGACGTTACCCAGGTGCTCTTGGGGCACCAGAATATTAGCCTCAACAATGGGCTCCCGCATTTCTTCAATAGAGCCAATATCCGGAAGCCGGGACGGGTTGTCTACCGACAGGGTCTCACCCTGCTTGGTGACCACTTCATAGATTACCGTCGGTGCCGTGGTAATCAGATCGATGTCGTATTCTCGCTCCAGCCGCTCCTGGATGATCTCCATGTGCAGCATGCCCAGGAAACCACAGCGGAAACCAAACCCGAGTGCATCCGAGTTTTCAGGCTCGAAAAACAGCGATGCGTCGTTCAGGGTCAGTTTTTCAAGGGCATCCCGGAAGTCGTCGTAATCGTCTGCACTGACCGGGAACAAGCCGGCGTATACCTGGGGCTGAACTTTTTTGAAACCCGGCAGCATTGGCGTCTCATCGGCATATTTCTGGTGCACGATGGTGTCGCCTACCGGTGCGCCATGGATATCCTTGATGCCGGCCACCACAAAGCCAACATCACCGGCTTCCAGGATGTTGGTGTCGGTGGGTTTCGGATTAAAGATACCGACTTTGTCGGCGTTCCAGGCTTTCTTGGTCGACTTGATAACAATCTTGTCGCCTTTGCGCAGAACCCCTTCGGTAACCCGCACCAGCGAAACAACACCCAGGTAGTTATCAAACCAGGAGTCAATGATCAGCGCCTGCAAAGGCGCACTACGATCGCCTTTGGGCGGCGGAATTTTCTTGATCAGATCTTCCAGCACGTCTTCAACGCCCAGGCCGCTCTTGGCACTGCAGCGCACGGCATCCTGGGCCTCGATGCCGATGATGTCTTCAATTTCTGCCGCCACACGCTCTGGTTCCGCCTGAGGCAGGTCCATCTTGTTCAAAACCGGCACCACTTCCAGACCTTGTTCCAGCGCGGTATAACAGTTGGCTACCGACTGGGCCTCAACACCCTGGCCGGCATCGACCACCAGCAGCGCACCCTCACAGGCGTAGAGTGAACGGGACACTTCATAGGAAAAGTCCACGTGGCCCGGGGTGTCGATAAAATTCAGTTTGTAGATTTCACCATCCAGCGCCTTGTAGTTGAGCGTTACACTCTGGGCCTTGATGGTAATGCCCCGCTCCCGCTCCAGGTCCATGGAATCGAGCACCTGCTCGGCCATTTCACGCTCGGTCAGGCCACCACAGATCTGTATAAAACGATCCGCCAGCGTGGATTTACCATGGTCGATGTGGGCAATGATGGAAAAGTTACGGATTCGGCTCAGGTCAGTCACAGACAATGATTACTCATATAAGACGTAGGGTTGAGCCCGGAATGGCCGCTACCGGGTCCGGGAACGGCGTGATTTTACCGGTTACCGGCCGCCATTGCCATGATCAGGAAATAAGCGGCTTCTCGTACTGGCGAATCAGGAATCCAATCAGGGCATCCTCATCCAGCGGATAACTGAACAGATTGCCCTGGCACTGGGCGCAGCCGGCGGATTTCAGGAAACTCAGCTGCTGCAGGGTTTCAACACCCTCGGCCACTACAGTCAGGTGAAGTTTCTTGGCCAACGCAATCACCGCAGACGCCACATCGGTCGCGCTGACGTTGTAGGGAATATCTCGAATGAACCGGTGGTCAATTTTGATAACATCCAGCGGCAGCTGCTGCAACGCCACCAGCGAACAGGAGCCAGTGCCAAAATCGTCCAGTATCAGGCACACCCCGAGATCATTCAGCGACACCAGGAGCTCTCGCAACATCCGCGGATCTTCGTTTAGCAACTCCGCCGGCATTTCCAGCTCCAGCCGTTCCGGCGACACGCCGGTCTCGGTGATCACCTGCCGAATCATGTCCAGAAAGCCGGAGTCGGTGAGCTGACGAACGGACAGGTTGACCGCCATCTTCAGCGATTCAAACCCGGCCCGTTCAAGAGCCTGTACCTGGATACAGGCCTGGCGTAACGCCAGTTCACCCAGGCGGACGATCAGACCAGTCTCCTCCGCAAGATTGATAAATTGCTGCGCAGAGACCAGGCCCTTCTCCGGATGATGCCAGCGCAGGAACGCTTCAACACCAATTACTCGCTGGCTGACCAGGTCGATTTTGGGCTGGTAATGCAGTACGAAGCGATCGCCATCCAGTGCCGTCGCCAGCTCTTCCTGTTGCAGCAAGCGGCGCGCCGCCTTGATATTCATCGCCGGCGTGAAGAACTGATAATTGTTGCGCCCGAGCTCCTTGGCACGATACATGGCCAGATCGGCATACTTCATCAGGGTGCCAGTATCCTCACTGTCATGGGGAATCATGGTAATGCCGATACTGACGGTGATGCCCACCTCGTGATCATTGAGCCGGATGCGCTGGCACAGGCGCCGGAGAATGGTTTCAGCCACTTTAGTGGCCGCATCCGGACCACTGAGCTGGGACAGCAGCACTACGAACTCATCGCCACCCAGGCGGGCCACCGAATCTTCCTCACGGACACAGCCTTCAAGCCAGCTCGCAACCTGCTGCAGCAACTCGTCACCCGCATCATGACCGAGGGTGTCATTGATACGTTTGAACCCGTCCAGATCCAAAAACATCAGGGCGGCTGGCTCGCCACTGCGGCGACAACGGCGCACCACATGACTGAGCCGATCACGGAATAACTGGCGATTGGCAAGCCCGGTCAATGGGTCGTAGAAGGCAAGCCGGTGCAGCTCAGACTGGGCCGCTTTAAGCTGGGTAAGATCCCGAAGGCTCAACACCACACCGTTGACCCCAGGCACACTTAACATGGCGGTGTAGGTACCTTCCATATCACGCCATTGCCCTTCGGCGTCACGAATTCGAGCGCGCACCACCGGCATCTGCTTACCGGGCGCCCGAATAGCCTCACCAAATCCGCGCCGCAAGGCCAACCAGTCGTCCTGGTGCACCAGCTGCTCAAACGCCAGGGCGTCCACTGTGTCCGGACAGTAACCCAGTATGTCGCGGCTGGATGGGCTGGCATACAAAGGCACACCCTGACGATCCATCACCAGGGTGACGTTGGCAGCCCCCTCAGTGATCGCCCGATATCGCCCCGCACTGATCTGGGCAATCAGCCTGGAGCGAATCAGCGCCAGCACAAACAGGCAAAGCAACAGACTGATCGCCAATCCGGAACCAAGCACGATGGGCGGTCTTGGGTCGGCCGCAAGAAAGTCAAAGGCGGGAGTGGACCGTGTCTGCAACAGCCATTCACGACCGCCATGGGAAATGGTCTGGCTCATCTCAAAGCTGAAGTCGTCATCCAGCGAGCCCAGATTCGAGCCGTACATCAAGGTGTCCCGACCGACAACACCACTGTCATAAATACGGACATCGAGAAATGGAGAAATCAGACCAACAATACCATCAATCAGGTTGTTCATCCGGAACGCACTGAACACATAGCCGGTCAGCATCATGCGCCGTTCTGCTCGAATGTCCGGGATCTCGCCACCCTGATAGACCGGGTAATACATCAAAAACCCGGCCTGATCCTCGGCCAGTGCCTCTTGCACCAGAACGACGCTGCCGGTGACCGTCGGCACAGCCTGATCACGCGCTTTTTCCATAGCGACCCGGTGCACCGGATCACTGAACGCATCATAGCCAAGCGCCTGCCGGTTGCGATGGGTGCCGGGCTCCAGGTAAACCATCGGATAGTAATACGGACCGGTGCCTAGCGGCTTCACCAGATAGTTGTAAACACCCTCAGCACGAACCGAGGCAATATGATCCGCCATATCACGCACACCGATCCGCTGCACGAATCCGATGCCCTGAATCCCCGGGTAGTAACGGTCCAAATCAATCTTGTCGACATACTCCCGCCACTGATCACGAGTCACATCGCCAGCCACCGAGAACAAACCCGAGCTGCCGGCCAGCACTTGCTCATAGTTCAGCAAGCGTTCTTCAATGGCGGTTTTGAGCTGTAAAGACTGGGTTCTGAACCGGGCTTCAGTGCGATCTTCTACCAGGCGTATGGAAACCTGCCATAGCAACAGCGTTGCCGCCACGGCCACCAGAAACACGAGCCAGGCAATCCAGGCATAGCGGAATTGAAGAAGTTTGCGGAGGGGTAATTCCTTGTTGGTCGTCATCGCTACGGTCCGTTCCATGACCCGGTTTATTGTAAATTCTGACGAGTATAGCAAAAGCCCCCGGGCATGTCGTTACAGGCACCAGGGGCTTCAGAAACGCCTATGCGGAAGGCGTCAGGGCTTCATGACCAGATAGATGGCCCGGCCCTCGCGGACGACTCTGACCGAAACCGCTCGGTCGGACGGCAGATCGCCTGTCACCTTGTTAAAATCGTCCAGCGACCGCACCTGCTGGCGATTGATTTCGGTGATGATATCTCTTGACCGGATACCGGCGTCGGCGGCCGGTCCCTCTCCGATACGGGTCACCAGAACGCCACCCTGAACGCCGGCGGCATCGGCCATCTCAGGCGTAAGCGGTTCGACCGAAAGGCCAAGGGGGCTCTGTGCCGGCTCATCACTGCTGCCGGCCTCGGGCAATGCTTCCGTTTCGCCGTCTTCCGGCAATCGCCCAATGGTCACATCAAGATTGATTTCCCGACCGCCTCGCAACACCGTCAGGCGCGCTGACTCACCAACCGGGGTCCGGCCAACGAGTGGCGGCAGATCTGAAGACAAACGAACCGGGTCCTCATTGTACTCAAGCACAATATCCCCGGATTCCAGCCCACCCCTTTCGGCCGGCGACCCTTGCATGACTTCAGCAATCAGGGCACCCCGGGGGCGCTTGAGCCCGAACGACTCGGCCAGATCCCGGTTTACTTCCTGAATCAAAACACCCAGCCAGCCCCGGGCAACGCTGCCCTGGTCGCGAAGCTGCCGGAAGACGCTCATCGCATCGTCGATGGGAATGGCAAAAGACACCCCCATAAAGCCGCCCGAACGGGTATAGATCTGGGAGTTGATCCCGACCACCTCACCATCCAGGTTGAACAGCGGGCCACCAGAATTGCCTGGATTAATGGCGACGTCGGTCTGGATAAACGGAACGTAGTTTTCGGAAGGCAGTGAACGCCCCAGCGCGCTGACAATGCCTGCGGTGACGGTGTAGTCAAACCCGAACGGCGAGCCGATGGCGAACACCCACTCGCCGACACGCAGGTCACGGGAACTCCCCACCTTGACCACCGGCAGATCTTCGCCATTTTCAATCTTCAGCACCGCCATGTCGGAACGGGGGTCTGTACCGACAATGGTGGCCTGAAATTCACGGCGATCGTTGAGCCTGACGATGACTTCATCGGCACCTTCAACCACGTGATTGTTGGTCAGCACATAGCCATCGGTCGACACAATAAAGCCGGACCCCATGGAACGCTGAGGCTGCTGTTGCCGGGGCGATCCGCCAAACGGTGACTGGGGGCCGCTGAAAAAGTCCTGAAGAAACGGCGGAAGCTGTTCGAGCTGCCGCTCGTCAAATGGCAAACCCTGAAAGCGGGAGCCCTCGCTTCTGGGTTCGCTGGTGGTACTGATGTTGACCACAGCGCCAGAGTTTTCCTCAACCAGTTCAGTAAAATCCGGCAACCCTCTCGCCTGACTCGATTGAGTCCAGAACACCGACACCAGAACACACACCATGAGTAACACTGCCCAACAATGCTGGACTTTCCTGGCTGGCGTTGGCCGGATGGCCGTCGCGCTTGTTCTCAACATGTAAACCCCCTGTTGTGCTTGTAATCACGCGCTAAATTTTGGGGCGACCGCACCATTTTTCAACTTACAAAACGGTAGGGCTTAGAGGCAGGCAACAGACTGGATACTGTTCACTCTGAGCATCCGGGGTTGATATCGTTCGCCCCTTCGGGACTGCCAGTGCCGCACCCACCAGAAACCCGACCCCAGACCGATCAGCGCTCCGGAGATGGCGGCGGCGTCCGAGCCACCAAACCAACGATGGCCGGCAATACTCGCCAGGAGCATCAGCAAGAGCGGGGCGCCATAAACAGCCAGGGACGCACGCAACAAAGACTGCTCGTCGATACCGATCACCACTTCATCGCCGACCTTTGCGCCCGCGGTGTTGGCGACCAACACCTGATTCGCCCGCCCTCCCGACACTTTCGCCAGCGCTCGCTGGCCGCAGCCGGACCTGGCCGAGCAACTTTCACAGGCGCTGACTCGAATGGTTTGCACCCACGCGTTGCCATCTTTCAAACCGACCACTTTTCCGGTCTCGGTGATCATCGCTCGGACAGTTCCAACGCGAGAATATCGTCAATTTCCACCGCGTCGGCAACTTTACGCGCCGCTCGGGGAGGAATCTCACCAACCACCGCTACCAGGAACGGACGTTCCGCCACTGACATTTCACGCATGTAGATAGTGGTAGCCCCAACCCGGGAGGCGCCGGTGGGCATTTTCAAACTCCCGACCGGCTCAACAAAGACTGAAAATGCCGCCACACCATCAGAAAAAGCGACCGCCTTTCCTTTACCGGATCGCGGTGCTGCTGCCGGCATAAATCCCTCTGGCTGCCAGTTGAGTGTCCAGCCATTCATCCGGCTGACCACCGACTGACTGGCGTCACTGGCTTGCAAGGTCCGGGTAATTTCACGGCCTTGCGTTTGCACCTCCAATTCTTCATCGGCGATGTCGTCAGTAATCTCAAGACTGGTAAACTGAAAATGTTCCAACACTTCGCCATCGGCATCACGCACGTGGCTCTTGACCAGCAAACCGGTATTTTTTTCGAGCCACAACCGATGGCTGTAACGGTTTTCGTCGCGCGCAGTCAAGGCAATGGTCATCACGTCGTACCCTGCCACGCGGTCTTCGCCCACCAGTTGCGGGCGATACCAGTCACCGAACGGCATCAATTGGCTGCTGAACGCCTCGGCAAATGGCCCAGAGGGAATCACCTCGTTCAGACTGATCCGCCCCCGATCCGGCAACACACACACAACATTCAGACCTTTTCTGACAAATTCGCCGCTGCCGCCGTCCTGCATGACCAGGCGCTCTTCAACCTGACCGTTCCGGAAACGATGTGCGATCTGCATGGAATGCACCTGATCACCACGGGCATAAACGAATACTCCACGATAGGAGGTCATGTTCAATGCCGGACCCAATCGTTCCAACCAGGACATCGCCGTCGCGGCGTCATCAGCGAGATCCGGAGCCTCAGCGGTGGCTGAGCCAGCGTGGGCCAGAGGCATTGCCAGCCCCAGAAAAAGCCCTGCCAGAACATGCCTGAACCTGACGGTTACGCTGCTTACCGGAAACCTCATCAGCCTTGCCCCCACATTCAGTAACCACCGCCAGCACTCACCAACCTGGCATACCCGACAGAGCCCCGGCCGGCACCAACACTGCTGTGCTGAGCGTGCTCGAGCAAATACTGACGCATCTGCTGTAACTGGTCCTCATCCAAACCCTGTAACGCCACCTCTTCCACCGCCGCAGACAACATCAGCGCCTGATCATCTGCGGGTTCTGTCATCGCAAACGGTGCCGCTGGCTCAACCGTTTGGGAGTCCCAACCGGCACCAGCGCCGAAGCCGATCACCAAGGCCATCACCACCATGGCTGCAACTGGCCACCGCCAGTAAGAGCCGCCAGGGGCCTCCGGCACGCCATCGGCTGACCGAGCCGGACGAACATGACCGTCAAGGGCCTCCCGTACCGCCACCGCAACATCGACCGCATCTGCCGGGCCGTGATTTTCATGCATCAGATCACGAACCTGCTGCCAGCGTTGCCACTGGCCTCGGATCTCTTCCTGGTCGCCGTGGGACAACAATCGCCGAACCGACAACTCATCGGCCTCATCGTCCATCATGGCTGAAAGGGTTTCTCTGAGACGCTCATCCATCGGATGCAACCTCATTTACGTCACTGAATGATTAAGCAAGGGACCCAACTGACGGTCCACCGCATCCCGGGCTCTGAAGATCCGCGAACGGACCGTCCCGATCGGACACTCAAGAATTCGGGCGATGTCTTCATAGCTCAACCCGTCATATTCCCTGAGTAGAAAAGCGGAACGAAGTTCCTCGGGCAGCTCAGAAATCGCGTCTGACAGCGCCCTTTGCAGTTGTTCCCGCTGCAACAACCGCTCTGGCGAGGCAACGTCCCGCAGTCGCCCGCCATCGTCAAAATTCTCGGCATCTGCGGCGTCTGCCGAGCCCTGAGGCCGGCGACCTCTGGCTTCCAGATAGTTTTTGGCGGTATTGACCGCAATGCGATAAAGCCAGGTATAGAACGCGCTGTCACCACGAAACCGCTCAATCGCCCGAAATGCCTTGATGAAGGTTTCCTGGCTCAGGTCCATCACTTCCTGACTGTCGTAGACATATCGACTGATGATCGAAGCGACCCGCGACTGATATTTGATGACCAGCAGGTCGAAGGCCGCACGGTCGCCATTGCGAACTTTGCGCACCAATTGCAGATCCGTCTGACTGTCGGTCTGCTCACCTGGCTTCCGGTCGTTATCAGGAGTCATGGACGAAGTAACAGAAAGTCCTGTTTTTTTGGCTGGCTGAGCGGCCTTGATGAGATTCGCTGGTGTCATTGGGCTTTTCCGGCGTTCGTTCATGAACCCACGTTGGGACAGCAACCGGCAGGCGGCATATCCATCAGGCCAAATAGACAGCAGGCGTAAAGTTTAGTTCAATACACATCCACATTATGGCCCGCGATACCGACTCAATGCCACAATCCTACGAATACGATGTTCTGATTATCGGCAGCGGCGCTGCCGGCCTGACGGTTGCTCTCAACCTGCCCGAACACCTGCGGGTGTGCGTGATCAGTAAAGCAGAAATCAGCTCTGGCGCCACCCTCTGGGCTCAGGGCGGCATCGCCGCGGTACTCGACGATACGGACTCCGTTGAAAACCACATCCAGGACACCCTGAGCGCCGGTGGCGGGCTGTGTCACGAAGACGCCGTGCGGTTCACCGTAGAACAAAGCAAAGAGAGCATTCAGTGGCTCATTGACTCAGGCGTTTCCTTCACCCGGGAAGATGACAACGAACACTACCATCTGACCCGCGAAGGTGGCCACAGCCACAGGCGCATCATCCACGCCGCCGACGCCACCGGCCATGCAGTATCGACGACCCTGACCAGCCAGGCCATGGCACGCCCGAATATTGATCTGAAATCAGGGCGGGTTGCCGTTGACGTCATTACGAACCGAAAACTGTCACTGCCGGGCAATCGCTGTGTCGGCGCTTATATCCTCAACCTTGAAGACAATCATGTTGAGCTGTTCCGGGCCCGGTTTACGGTGCTGGCCACCGGCGGCGCTTCCAAGGCGTACCGGTACACCACCAATCCGGATGGCGCCTCGGGTGATGGCATTGCCATGGCCTGGCGTGCGGGCTGCCGGGTGGCCAACATGGAGTTTAACCAGTTCCACCCCACCTGCCTGTACCACCCTAACGCCAAGTCATTTCTCATTACAGAGGCGGTACGCGGTGAAGGCGGATTACTGAAGCTGCCCGATGGCAGCCGCTTCATGGACCGGTTTGACGATCGCGCCGAACTCGCGCCACGCGACATTGTGGCCCGAGCCATCGACCATGAGATGAAACGACTGGGGGCTGACCATCTGTATCTGGACATCAGCCATAAGCCGAGTGACTTCATAAGACACCACTTCCCGACCATTTATGAGAAGTGTCTGGAGTTTGGCATCGACATCACCCGTGAACCGATTCCGGTGGTGCCCGCGGCTCACTACACCTGTGGCGGCATTGTCAGCGATGAACGGGCCAGAACCGACATCAATCAACTCTATGCCGTCGGCGAAGCCGCCTTCACCGGCTTGCACGGCGCCAACCGCATGGCCAGCAACTCCCTGTTGGAATGCCTGGTGTATGGCCGCGCCGCTGCCCAGGACATCGCCCGCCGGGAGGCGGACATTCCGGCACCCCCGCCGGCACCGGATTGGGATGAAAGCCAGGTCAGGGATTCGGATGAAGACGTCGTCATTTCCCACAACTGGGATGAATTGCGTCACTTCATGTGGGACTATGTAGGCATTGTGCGCACCACCAAGCGGCTGCAACGGGCCAAGCACCGGGTCGATCTTCTGTCACGGGAAATCGGCGAGTTTTACAGCAACTACCGGGTGACCAACGATCTGATCGAGCTGCGCAACCTGGTGTCTGTGTCCGATCTGATCATTTGTTCAGCTCTGCAACGTAAAGAAAGCCGAGGCCTGCACTACACTCTGGACTTTCCCGGCCTGATAAACGATGCGCAGGACACCATTCTGGTGCCGACAACCTATCGCACCCCGTCTCCCTGAACGGGAACCACGAATCTTTCAAGGCGAAACGCTCCATGTCAGACATTAATACTGTTAACGACGAAACCCAATTCCGCCGGCTGTGGTGGCACAGCCGCCGTGGCATGCTGGAACTGGACGTGTTACTACTGCCCTTTCTTGAGGAAGCCTATCGGGACCTCGCCCCGGACGATCAGGCCCGATACCAGAAGCTGCTGAGCTGCGAAGACTCCGATATGTTTGAGTGGTTTATGCAGAGAAGCCGGCCGGAAGACCCGGACTTGCAGCGCATGGTCGACCTGATTCTGAATCGTGTCCAGCCGGATTGAACTCACCCTGGCGCCGTCGTTCATCGCCGGAGGCTTAGCCGTCGTCCCATGGCTGCTGCTGGCCGCATTCAGTATCGGCGCCGCCCTCGAAAGCTCACTTTGGCTCCTGAGCGCGCTGCCCGCCATTGTTTGGCTGGGCTGGCAAAGCTTTAAACAACACGGCTTGCTAAGGGGGCCTGGAGCTGTTTTCGCACTGGTTGCGGATGACACCGGCGTACAATGCCAACGGCGGGATGGCCGGAAGATCCTTTGTCGCGCCGCTTCGTCCAGCAGCCTTGGAGCATCTGTCCTGGTCTTGAAACTGGCCCCCGAAGGCACAAGATTCTCACCGATCATTGTCTTGATAACGGGAGACCTCGGACCGTTCAATGCCAGGGTTCCGGAGCCCGACTTCCGTCGCCTGCGCATGATGCTTCGCATCGGCCAGCCATCAGGCACGCCCTGACTCTTCAGCGATCCAACACGGAGACCAAGATGACTCAACAGGATAGCCTGCCGCACACTGCACCAAACAGCAGCCACCCGGAGAGCAACGGTTACGCCCTGCTGGCCAACCGGGTTATCGTTCGGATCAGTGGCCCGGGCACCGACAAGTTCGTTCAGGGCCAGTTCACTCAGCATGTCGATGAAGTGACCAGCCACCAGTCGCTGCGCGCCGCCGCTTGCAATCCCAAAGGTCGCGCTTACTGCCTGACCCGCCTGGTCCGCGATCAACATGACCTACTGATGGACCTCGATGTTGATCAGGCCGATACGACGCTGTCTCATCTGCGCAAGTACCTGATGCTGTTCCGCGGCACAACGATGGACGTTGTGCCCTCAGCACGGATTGTTGGTCTGCTGGGGGAGTCCACCGCGATTGCTGCCGCAGGTGAAGGCGCCGAGGCATTGATCCGGCCGGGGCAAGCACTCCCAACCGGCGCTGGCATCTTGATTCGCCTGGAAGACACCGCTGAACACACCGCCCGTTACGAGTGGTGGCAACTGGACGGAATGCCCTCACTGCCCGCCAACCTGAACGAGCTCTCTATTGACGACTGGAACCGCGCCAGCATTCTCGCCGGAGTGCCCTGGCTCACCCCTGACAGCAAAGATGCTTACGTTCCGCAGATGCTGAACCTGCAGCACTTGCAGGGCGTTCACTTCAAGAAGGGCTGCTACACCGGCCAGGAAGTCATCGCCAGAATGCACTTTCTGGGGCAGCTCAAGAAGAGTCTGTTTCGGCTTCGCTTCAGTGGCGCAGACACTAGCGCCAGCCACCGGTACCAAGTTGCTGAGCGGCGACAAAAGTGTGGGCGAGGTGGTCAATGCCATTGCCACCGGCGATGGCCAAGGCGAGCTGCTCGCCGTCATTCGCCATGACGCGCAGCATGATCCTTTGGCACTTGCGGACGCTGGCCAGGTGGTTCTTGAGCTGCAAGATCTACCCTATCCGGTGCCAGAAAGAGCGCCGGCCTCTGCGACAGATACATAAGTAGACAGGCAAAACCGGCAAAATTTGCTATAAATTAAACCACATACCGGTTTACCCAGTGCGCCTGACGACAGGGGCACCAAGACAAGCGGAACGTTATTGATCATGACAAACATTGTTGAAACCATTAAAACTGACCTTACCCAGGCCATCGAAAACGACAAGCTGGTGCTGCCGACATTGCCGGAAGTGGCTCTGCAGGTGAGGGATATTGCCGAAGCGGAAGACTCGGCGATAATGGATCTGGTTAAGGTCATCAGTAACGACACTGCGTTGTCTGCACGGATTATCCGGGTGTGCAACAGCCCTCTGTTCCGGGGCAGCCGGGCCATCGAGAACCTGAATATGGCGGTCAGTCGCCTTGGCATGGCCTACACCAGCAACCTGGCCATGGGCCTGGCCATGGAGCAGATGTTCCAGGCCACCTCTGACATGGTCGACAAGCGCCTGCGTGCGACCTGGCAAACCAGTACCGAGGTGGCAGGGATATGTCACGTACTGGCGCAGCATTACACCAAACTGAAGCCGGATCAGGCGACGCTGGCGGGGCTGGTTCATCTGATTGGGGTATTGCCGATTTTGCGTTACGTTGAAGATCAGGATATCCAGATCAGCAGTATCATGCTCGATAATGTGATTGAGCAGTTGCACCCTCGCGTTGGCGCGATGATTCTGAAGAAGTGGGATTTCCCGAAGGAGCTGCAGAATGTGCCTTTGGAGTATGCAAACTTCCAGCGCGAGGTGCCTTCGGCGGATTATGCCGATCTGGTGATGATTGCCAATCTTCAGTTGGTGGCCGGCACCGATCACCCCTGGAATGAGATGGACTGGACCAGGATTCCGGCATTTGATCGTTTGGGTATTGATCCGACTGCAGACATGAACGAGGAAGAAGACCTCAACGCTCAGATGGAAGCGGCTATGGCATTGCTTCAGTAACTGGAGTTTACTCAGGCTTTGTGTGGATTGCAGAAGGGCCTGCCGTCTCGGCGGTGGGGTCCGGCTCCCAAAACATACCGGGCTAGCCCGCCCTCGGAGCTGGGGCAGGCACCCGAAACACGCTGTAAATACATCCCTGTACGCTCGGCTCCGCCATCCCTGACTCCGCACGGTTTTGGGTGCCTGCCCCAGCCCCGATGGCTACAATTGCGTTTAGCCTCGTTCTTTGTGGTATTTCTCTATCAACTCCGCCTTGCTTGGCAAAGCCCAGTCAACAGCAGGCTTGCTCTGCTTTTGAAGCCAGTCATTGGCTTTTGAGAAGTGCTGGCAGCCGAAAAATCCGCGGTAGGCGCTGAGCGGTGACGGATGCGGGCCTTCCAGAACCAGATGGCGGTTACGGTCGATGTGTCGGCCTTTTTTCCTGGCGTAGCTGCCCCAGAGCAAAAACACCACGCCATCCCGCTCCCGGTTAACGGTTTCGATCACTTTGTCAGTGAAGACCTCCCACCCCTTGTTCTGGTGCGCACCGGCGTTGCCCTGTTCGACGGTGAGAACCGCGTTCAGGAGTAATACGCCCTGCTCGGCCCAGGGCTGCAGGCAGCCGTGATCGGGAGCAGCTATACCGAGGTCCTGCTGGATTTCTTTGAAGATATTGACCAGGGATGGGGGTGTTGGCACATCGGGGCGGACGGAGAAGCACAGGCCATGGGCCTGACCAGGGCCGTGATAGGGGTCCTGGCCCAGGATCACCACTTTAACCTGGTCAAGGGGGGTGCTGTTGAGGGCGTTGAAGCAGTGTTTCTGCTCCGGGAACAGCAGTTTGCCCGTCTGCTCTTCAGCGGCCAGAAACTCGGCCAGCTGTTGCAGGTAGGGCTGACGGAATTCCTCCGCCAGCCATTTGTCCCAGCCGCGGCCGGGCTTCAGTTGTTGAGCCAGTGCCTCGGCGGGGTGCATGGGCTTATTCGCCTTCCGGCTTTTGTTCGGCCTTGTGCTCCGGGCGCATGGCCGGGAACAGGATGACGTCACGGATGGACTGCGAGTTGGTCAAAAGCATGGCCAGGCGGTCGATGCCGATACCTTCACCTGCAGTAGGCGGCAGGCCGTATTCCAGCGCCATCACGTAGTCTTCGTCGTAGAACATGGCTTCGTCATCACCGGCGTCTTTTTCGGCGACCTGGGCCTGGAAGCGCTCGGCCTGGTCTTCGGCGTCGTTGAGCTCGGAGAAGCCGTTGGCGATTTCGCGGCCACCGACGAAAAACTCGAAGCGCTCGGTGACGAACGGATCGCTGTCTTTGCAGCGGGCCAGCGGGGAGATCTCTTTCGGGTATTCGGTGATGAAGGTCGGCTGCATCAAACGATGCTCGGCGGTGGCTTCAAAGATTTCGATCTGTATCTTGCCCAGGCCCCAGGTGTTTTTAACATGAATACCCAGGCTCTTCGCCACCTCACGGGCACTGTCATAATCCGCCAACGACTCCCGGCTGATGTCCGGGTTGTAGCGTAAAATGGCGTCCACCACGGTCAGGCGCTCAAACGGTTTGCCGAAATCGTATTCGATGGTTTCGTCGGTACCGTCGTTCAACACTCGGGTATTGGTCACGGTGGTTGTGCCCAGCACTTTCTGTGCGATGGTGCGCAGCATGTCTTCGGTCAAGTCCATCAGGTCGTTATAATCGGCATAGGCCTGATAGAACTCAACCATGGTGAACTCTGGGTTGTGCCGGGTCGACAAACCTTCGTTGCGGAAATTGCGGTTGATCTCGAACACCCGCTCAAAGCCGCCAACCACCAGGCGCTTGAGGAACAGCTCCGGCGCAATGCGCAGGTACATGTCGATGCCCAGAGCGTTGTGATGGGTCACAAAAGGCCGGGCGGTAGCACCGCCGGGGATGACCTGCAACATGGGAGTTTCCACCTCCATGAAATCACGATCAGTGAAATACTGACGCATCACGTTGATGATCTTGGAGCGGGCATGGAACACCCGACGGCTGTCTTCGTTCACCATCAGATCGACATACCGGTGGCGGTAGCGCGCTTCGGTATCGGTCAGGCCTTTGTGCTTTTCAGGCAACGGGCGCAGTGACTTGGTGAGCAGCGTGTACTCGTCCATGGACACATACAAATCGCCCTTGCCGGACTTGCACAGGGTGCCGCGCACACCCACGATGTCGCCCAGATCCCAGTGTTTGGTGTCTTTCTGGACTTCTTTGGGCGCGTAGATCTGGATGCGGCCAGTCATATCCTGAACCACTTTGAACGCTTTGCGATCGAGCATCATGCGGCCGGCAATGGCCACCTCGATGCCCATTGCCTCGAGCTCTTCCTTGGAGTTATCACCGTATTTTTCCTGCAGCTCGGCAGCGCTGGCATCACGGCGGAAGTCGTTCGGGAACGGATTGCCTTGTTCGCGCAGGCTCGCCAGTTTGGCGCGGCGCTCGGCAATCAACTTGTTGTCCTCGGGCTGTGCGGCGTTCTGGGTATGTTCAGTCATGTTGGCTCACTAGAAGTCGGAGATGTCCGGATCGGTTGGTATGGCGCTGGTTACAGCGCCATCTTCAGACTGGCTTCGATAAACTTGTCGATGTCGCCATCAAGCACCGACTGGGTGTTGCTGGTTTCCACCTTGGTGCGCAAATCCTTGATACGGCTGTCATCCAGAACGTAAGAACGGATCTGGCTGCCCCAGCCAATGTCAGACTTGGCATCTTCCTGCAACTGCTTCTCGGCGTTACGCTTCTGCATTTCATGCTCGAAGAGCTTGGCCTTGAGCTGCTTCATGGCCTGGTCTTTGTTCTGGTGCTGGCTTCGGCCAGCCTGACAGGCCACAACAATTCCGGTGGGGTTGTGGGTCAATCGTACCGCGGATTCGGTCCGGTTAACGTGCTGACCACCGGCACCGGAAGCCCGGTATACGTCAACCCGCAGGTCGGCCGGGTTGATTTCCACTTCAAAGCTGTCGTCCACTTCCGGCGAGATGAACACGGAGGAGAACGAGGTATGGCGGCGGTTGCCGGAATCGAATGGCGATTTACGCACCAGACGGTGCACGCCGGTTTCGGTGCGCAGCCAGCCATAAGCATAGTCGCCCTGGACGTGAATGGTGGCACTTTTGATGCCCGCCACTTCACCTTCCTGCAGTTCGACGATTTCCGCCTTGAAGCCGCGGCGCTCAGCCCAACGCAGGTACATGCGCAGCAGCATGTTGGCCCAGTCCTGGGCCTCAGTACCGCCCGAGCCCGCCTGGATGTCCAGATAGGCGTTATTGGGGTCCATTTCACCGGAGAACATGCGGCGAAATTCGAGTTTTTCGAGCTCTTTATCGAGACTTTCCAGGTCGGCCACAATTTCTGCCACTGTGCCTTCGTCGTCTTCTTCGACCGCCATATCGAGCAGGCTCTCGGCATCACTGAGGCCGCTGGTCAGGTTGTCGATGGTTTTGACGATCAGCTCAAGATCCGACCGTTCTTTACCCAATGCCTGGGCCCGCTCGGGGTCATCCCACACTTTGGGCATCTCGAGTTCACGCTCTACTTCGACCAGACGTTCACTACGCTGATCGTAGTCAAAGATACCCCCTCAGCGCTTCAGTGCGCTCGCGAAGCTCTTTGATCTTCACCACTATAGGATTAACTTCCATGAAATCGGGTCTCGCTTTGGAAAATGATGCGATAAAAACAGAGGGCGGATTCTACCGGAATTCGTGCGTTAAATCAGCAGACGGAATGTACGGAGTCTTCAGCATTCGACGGATACAAAGGGGTCTGACCCCTTGGGGTCAGACCCCACCCTTCTGCTGAGCCAATCTCCAAAAACGGAATCAGCCCAGCGGCTCCAGATAATCCACAAGAAGCTGCAAATTGGTCCGCCCACGAAAAGTATTGGCGTCCGGCTTATAAACCACCCGCGCTCCACTGCGCGTGTAGTCCGGCACTTCCGGTCCGGTATTAAACGCTATGCCGTCAACTATCCCGCCACCCTCCACCGGTTGCAATACCAGCTTCAAATGGTTTTCGCCCACCACTCGCTGGCTCACCACCCGGAATTCACCATCAAACACCGGCTCCGGAAAGTGCTGGCCCCAGGGGCCTCCGCGCTTGAGCTGGTAGGCGGTGTCGAGATTCAACTCTTCCGGGGCAAGAGGCCCGTCGGTGGTGATGGCGGCCTCAAGATCTTCTGGCTTCAGCGTATTCCGAACGGCCTGGTCAAAGGCGTTGCTGAAATTCTCCAGATCATCCCGGGCGATGCTCATGCCGGCTGCCATGGCGTGGCCACCGTATTTTTTCATCAGCCCCGGATTCTTGGCATCCACCACCGCCAAGGCATCGCGGATGTGCAGGCCGGGGATAGAGCGGGCGGAACCTTTGAGGTGCAACCCGTCATCGTCCGGCGCAAACGCGATGGTCGGGCGATGGGTCTGTTCTCGGATACGGGCCGCCAGAATGCCAATCACCCCCTGGTGCCAGTCCTGATCGAACAACGCCAGCCCCCAGGGCAGGCCCTCGATGTCCAGCGACATAGACGCCAGCAACTCCTGGGCCTGGTGCTTCATATCCTTTTCGATCGTTCGGCGTTCACGATTGAAGTTGTCCAGCTCCCGGGCCAGACGCAGGGCTTCATCACGGCCATCGGCGAGCAGGCAGGCGATGCCGATGCTCATATCGTCCAGGCGCCCGGCGGCGTTCAAACGGGGGCCGACCACGAAGCCGAGATCGGTGGAGCTGATCTGGGTGTAGTCGCGACCAGCGACTTCCAGCAGCGCCAGGATCCCGGGACGAGCTTCACCTTTGCGGATGCGGCGGATGCCCTGCTCCACAAAAATCCGGTTGTTGTGATCCAGCGGCACCACGTCCGCCACGGTACCCAGCGCCACCAGATCCAGCAGGTTGCCCAGGTTGGGCTCGGGATCAGGCAACCGGTTGTTGTCGCGCAGGTACTTTCGCAGGGCGGTCAGCACATAGAACATGACGCCCACACCCGCGGCGTTTTTGCTCAGAAACGGGCAGCCGGGCTGGTTGGGGTTTACGATCGCATCGGCATCCGGCAGTTGCTCACCCGCCAGGTGGTGATCGGTGACAACCACTGTAATACCCAACTCACGAGCGGCACGCACCCCTTCAATCGCGGAGATGCCGTTGTCCACCGTGACCAGAAGATCGGGCAAATCGCCGTCTTCCTGCAACCGATGGATAATGCCAGGCGTCAGACCATAACCATCGGAGAAACGGCTGGGCACCCGAAAATCGATAGCCGCAACGCCCAGCATGGACAAGCCCAGCATGGCAACGGCGGTGCTGGTGGCGCCGTCGGCATCAAAATCCCCCAGCACCATGACCCGCTGTTTTTGCGCGATTGCCTCAGCCAGCAACTCGACAGCGCGATCGATACCGCGCAATTGCATGGGCGAGGCCAGATGTTTGAGGGTGTACTGGAGTTGCTCATCAGAGCACACACCCCGCGCGGCGTAGAGCCGGCGGAGGATGGGTGGGAGATTTTGCCCCCAGCCCTGGGTTTCAGTGGGCTGAGGGCGACGCAGGATCTTTTTTGGAGTCATGCCGGCTCAGGCGTTCTTCCAGTGCTTGGCCAGGAAACCCTGCACGTCGACCAGGTTGTTTTCCAGCACCGTGTACCGCTCTTCCCGTTCAAACAGGTCCGCCATGTGGGCCGGCAGCTCTGGCTTCACGGTAAGACCGGATTCAACGATGGCGTCCGGGAATTTCGCCGGATGCGCTGTGCCCAGCGTAATCATCGGCACAGCGTTGTCCCGACGGCAGTTACGGGCAGCACGAACACCGATGGCGGTGTGTGGGTCCAGCAGGTACTCGTTCTGCTCGAAGGTCTCCCGGATGGTATCGCAGGTAGCCTTGTCGTCCACCGCGTCGCTGTCAAACAGCTTGCGAGCATGCTTCCAACGATAATCCTCAATACTGACCGGGCCCCTGGAGGCATTTTCCAGCAGCTCTTTGACGGCTGCACCATCGCGGCCATGCAGATCAAACAAGAGACGTTCAAAATTGCTGGACACCATGATGTCCATGCTCGGCGACAAGGTGTGCTCAAGCTGATGCTGCTCGTATTTGTTGCCACTCATGAAGCGATGCAGGATGTCGTTTCGATTGGTGGCGATCACCAGCTGGCTGATGGGCAGCCCCATTTTCTTGGCCAGATAGCCGGCAAAAATATCGCCAAAGTTACCGGTGGGCACCGAAAAAGCCATGCTACGGTCGGGCCCGCCCAGCGAGAGCGATGCCTGAAAGTAGTAAACAATCTGAGCCATGATCCGCGCCCAGTTGATGGAGTTCACTGCCGCCAACTGGGTCTTGCCACCCAGGAAGGACTGATCGCCGAAGCTGTCCTTGACCATGCGCTGGCAATCGTCAAAGTTGCCCTTGACCGCGATGTTGTGGATGTTGTCACCCTGCACCGTGGTCATCTGGCGGCGTTGAACCTCTGACACCCGCTGATACGGATGCAGAATGAAGATATCCACATGCTTGCAGCGGCGGCAGCCTTCGATGGCCGCCGAGCCGGTATCACCGGAGGTCGCGCCCATGATCACCACATGCTGGTTACGCTTCTCCAGCACATAGTCGAGCAGGCGACCCAGCAATTGCAGCGCGAAATCCTTGAACGCCAGAGTCGGGCCACGAAACAGCTCCATCACCCACTCGTTAGTGTCGAGCTGTACCAGCGGTGCCACCGACTTGTGCGTGAACACGCCGTAGGTTTCATCCAGCATCTTGCGGAATTCATCAGCCGGAATGGCGTCTTCCACAAACGGATACATGACCTTGTAGGCCAGTTCGGCATACGGCAAACCACGCCAGCTACGAATTTCTTCCAGGCTGAAGTGCGGCAGCGATTCCGGCACATATAGACCACCGTCAGTGGCCAGGCCGGTCAGCAGAACGTCTTCAAAGCCCAGGGCGGGTGCTTCGCCCCGTGTACTGATGTATCTCACGTGCGTACCTGTCAGTTAAAGTTTTCAGCGCGGATGCGGACAACCTTGCCGTCAACGTCGGCCAGGGCTTCCATTTCGTCTATGGCCAGGTTCATCTGACGCTCCTGAACCGTGTGGGTCAGGATGATGACCGGAATACGACCATCCTTGAATTCGGACTCTTTCTGCATGATCGATTCAATGTTGATGCCGTGCTCGCTGAGAATCGATGCCACCTTGGCCAGAACACCCGGATGGTCAAAGGCCTGGATCCGCAGATAATAAGCGGACTGAACATCCTCCATCGACAACACCGGCAGATCTTCCATAGCCTCTGGACGGAAGCCCAGATAGGGCACTCGCTGCTGGCTACTGCTGGCAACAGCGCGGGCCACGTCAACGATATCGGCAATAACGGCAGAGCCGGTCGCCTCGTCACCGGCACCCGGGCCGTAATACATGGTCTGACCAACGGCATCGCCGTCGACCATCACAGCATTTAACACGCCGTCTACCTGGGCGATCAGATGCGTTTTTGGTACCAGTGTCGGATGAACTCGCAATTCCATGCCGTCATCGCGACGACGGGCAATGCCCAGATGCTTGATGCGATAACCCAGCATCTCGGCGTGAGCAATGTCACTCGGAGTCAGGGTAGAAATGCCTTCGGTGTAGGCCTTATCGAACTGCAGAGGAACGCCAAAACCTGAGGCTGCCAGGATGGTCAGCTTGTGCGCTGCATCGATGCCTTCCACATCGAACGTTGGGTCCGCCTCGGCATAACCCAGCGCCTGAGCTTCTTTGAGAACCTCACCGAATTCACGCCCGGCGCGCATCTCGGTCAGGATATAGTTGCCGGTACCATTAATGATGCCGGCAATGGTGTCGATGCGGTTGGCCGCCAAACCTTCACGAACGGCCTTGATCACCGGAATGCCTCCGGCTACGCCAGCTTCATAGGCAACCACAACACCGGCTTTTTCGGCGGCGTCAAAAATTTCGTTACCGTGTACTGCGATGAGGGCCTTGTTGGCCGTCACTACGTGCTTGCCTTTGGCAATCGCGGCCAACACCAATTCTTTGGCAGCATCGTAACCACCAATCAGCTCCACAACGATGTCGATATCCGGATCATTGATCACATCGTAGATGTCGGTACTGAACGGCACGCCGCCCAGGTCAAGGTCATCCCGGCTATGACGGCTGGCCACCCGGGCTATCCGGATATTGCATCCGGCACGTCCGGCAATAATCGCGGCGTTGCGAGTAAGAACATTGAATGTACCGCCGCCAACGGTTCCCAGTCCGCAAATTCCGACATTAACGTCTTTCAAGCTCTCACCTCTGATCCCGATGGGGTGCTGATGGATTGCAATAAAGTGGCATAGTATACCGATTCAGGGCCTGCTGAATAAGCCCTGAATCGGTCACAGTTCAATCGATAGTCGGGGATGAAAACAATCCCGCTGCAGAATTACAGAATACCAAGCCCTTCGGCCAGGTTTCGGGCAGGAACATAACCTCTGACGACGTTGCCGTCTTCCAGCAGAATCGCCGGCGTGCCTGTTACGCCCACTTCACCGCCCAGCCGATACTGAGCCTCTACCGGGTTCTCACAGGCTTTCTGGGCAACGGTCTTACCTGCTTTGGCAGCGTCCATAGCCGCCTGCTGATCATCAGCACACCACACAGATTCATACTTTCGGAACGAGGGCGTGCCGGGCCCCGAGCGAGGGAAACCATAATAGTTGACGGTAATACCGTACTCATTCAACTGTGGTACTTCGTCGTGCATTTTACGGCAGTATGGGCAGTCGATATCGGTAAAGACATCAATGACCGCCTTCTGCTCACCTTTGGCCGGGTAAGTAATGATGCCCCGGGCACCAAATGCCGCCATCTGCTCTTTACGCTGAACTGCCCGGTTTGCTTCCGAGACATTGGCAATGCCGTTGTCGGTGATTTTCAACAAGTCGCCAGTCAACAGGTACACCCCATCGGCGGTGGTGTATATCGTGTCTCCGTTGTTGCTCTGGACTTCATAAAGCCCGGTGGCCTCAGATTCACGCACCGAAGTCACATTCAGCCCCGGTATTGCATCCTTAAGCTGTTTGGCTATTTTGTCTTCAGTTTCGGCGGCCGTGGCAAAAGAAACACCCGCCAGAGCAAGCACCAGGCTGGCAGCAGCAACAATTATACGATTCATGAGTTTGACTTACCTTCTGTGTATTTAGGTTCTGGGGCATGCCCTGCCTGGCTGGAGCTTTCGGATACCGGCCAACCAGACCTTTTGATGCGACATGGCCAAGGACCAAAAGTTCATGCCGCTAACATACCAGATTAGCCCCGAGGATGGTGAACCTGATGGAGATCCTGTAACCGTTGTCGGGCCACGTGAGTGTAGATCTGGGTGGTCGACAGATCTGAGTGACCCAGCAACATCTGCACGACCCGCAAGTCGGCGCCGTGGTTCAACAGATGTGTCGCAAACGCATGACGCAAGGTGTGCGGCGACAGGTGCTTGCGAATGCCGGCCCGACCCGAGTAGTGTTTGATTCTGTGCCAGAACGTCTGACGAGTCATCGGCGTCGCCCGATTGCCGGGGAATAGCGCATCACTGCTTTTTCCCTTCAACAACTCGCCCCTCCCTTCTTTCATGTAACGACTCAGCCAGTCTACCGCCTCCTCACCCAAAGGAACCAGACGCTCTTTATCGCCCTTTCCCCGGATGCGCACAACACCCTGGCGCAGATTAACCTGATCAACGGTCAGACCGGTAAGCTCGGATACCCGCAAGCCACAACCGTAGAGAATTTCCAGCATAGCCCTGTCACGCAGCTCCAGAGGGATCTCTGGGTCTGGCTCGGTAAGCAAGGTATCAACATCTTCTTCCGTGAGTGTATCGGGGAGGCGCCGGGGCAGGCGTGGACTGTCAATTCTCAACGTCGGATCTTCCGCGATCAACCCTTCACGCAACAGATACCGGTAAAAGCGGCGAATTCCGGATAAACGGCGGGCCGCCGTGCTGGTTTTCAGGCCCTCAGAAAGACCCCGCGACATCCACGCAAGCAGATCGGTGCGCCGAGCCGCCCGCAGCGTTGGCGAACCAGCCTGCTGCTCAAGCCATTGCGCCAACCGGTGCAAATCGCTGGCGTAGGCCTGGCGAGTCTTTTCGCCTAAACCGTCCTCCAGCCAGATGGCATCTCCGAAGCGGGCAATCAACTGCTCATCATCAGATCTAGGCAATGGTCAACCTCACAACATTGTCTTTGGCGCCATTTAACCATAAAAAAAGCAGCCCCTTGAGGCTGCTTTTTTTCAAACTGATCGGCAGAGCCGGAATCAGTTAAGCTTTTCCTTGATACGGGCTGCCTTACCAGACAGGTCGCGCAAGTAGTAAAGCTTGGCCTGACGCACGTCACCACGACGCTTCACACTGACGCTGTCGATCAGCTTGGAGAAGGACTGGAAGGTACGCTCAACGCCCACGCCGTAAGAAATCTTACGAACGGTGAAAGAAGAGTTCATGCCACGGTTGCGCTTGCCGATCACAACGCCTTCGAACGCCTGCAGACGCTCACGGTTGCCCTCAGTTACGCGAACCTGAACAACCACGGTATCACCTGGCGCGAACGCAGGGATTTCCTTGGTCATCTGTTCTGTTTCAATCTGACTGATGATGTTGTTCTTGCCGCTCATCGTAATGCTCCTGATACCTAATCTTTCAATGCCCTGATGATTCAGAGGCACCCGGTTCGTTCAAAATTTCATCCAGAAGCTGACGCTCTTCTTCCGTAAGCACCCGCTGCTCGAGCAGGTCGGGGCGTCGCTCCCGGGTTCGCCTCAACGATTCTTTCAATCGCCAACGCCGGATCTGTTCATGGTGACCGCCCAAAAGAACTTCCGGCACCGCCTGACCTTCGTAAACCTCGGGCCGGGTATAGTGCGGACAATCCAGCAAACCATCGGCAAAGGAATCCTGCTCTGCCGACTGCGCATGACCCAGCGCTCCAGGGATGAGGCGTGTTACCGCATCAATCACGGCCATCGCCGCCAGTTCGCCACCTGAAAGGACAAAATCCCCCAGAGACACCTCCCGGTCGACTTCCGCCGATATCAGGCGCTCATCAACGCCTTCATAACGACCGGCAACAAGAATCAACTGTTGCTCGGCGGCGAGAGACTCCACCACCGACTGATCCAATCGTTCACCCTGAGGCGAAAGATAGACCACACAGGCCTTGCCGGGTGCCGATGCCCGAGCCTCATGGATAGCATCCCTGAGAGGCTGAATTTTCATCAGCATTCCCGGGCCACCGCCATAGGGCCGGTCATCCACAGTACGATGACGATCATGAGTGAAGTCCCGGGGGTTCCAACTCCTGAACGTCAATAAACCTTCACGAGTGGCCCTGCCAGTAATTCCATAATCCGTCACCGCCGAAAACATGTCCGGAAACAGACTGACTGCGCCAATCCACACTCGTCAGTACTCCGGATCCCAGTCGACCACCATGCGCGTACTGCTCAAATCCACACTCATCACAACCTGATCAGGCAGATAAGGGATAAGACGTTCGCGCTGGTCTATGGAGTCCGGCGTTGCGTGCACTACCAGAACATCGTTGGCACCCGTTTCCAGCAGATGATGCACCTTACCCAGGTACTCATCCTCAACCGTAAACACATCAAGGCCTTCCAGCTGATACCAGTAATACTCCCCAGCGGGCAGTTCTGGCAGCTCTTCTGTCGGCACCCTGATCTCAGCACCACTGTAGGTACGAGCCAGCTCACGGTCATTCAAACCTTTCAGCCTGACGACGATCCCCTGCCCTTGGCGGCGACCCTCCTCAAGCTTCACCGGAATACGCTTACCATCCAGAACCAGAGTCCAGTCACGGTAATTGAGTATCCCTTCTCTGGGGTCGGTATGAGAGAAGACCTTAAGCCAACCCTTGACCCCAAACACCGAGGTGATCTGGCCGATCACAGTTTCCTGCGAAGAATGCTGTGTCATGCCTGCCAAACCCCGGTGGTAACGTGCAATTACTCAGCAGTCTTGAGCAGCTGTGCAACGCGATCGCTGGCCTGGGCACCTTGGCCCACCCAGAACGCAACGCGTTCACGATCAACGCGCAGACGCTCTTCCTGGCCGCGAGCAACCGGGTTAAAAAGCCAACACGCTCAATGAAACGGCCGTCACGGGAGTTGCGGCTGTCAGTGACTGTCAGATGGTAGAACGGGCGCTTCTTAGAGCCGCCACGAGCCAAACGGATTGTTACCATTTCGACCAATATCCTGTTCTGTTTTACGAACTTTGTACGATTCACGCCTGACCAAACTCGGCCTGCGTGAAGACCCATACTCGAAAGGGGCGCTATTCTATGCCAAATAAGCGCCAATGAAAACAGGGAAACGCTCGGTTTCCCCATTTTGTGTGTAAGGCATTTTACATACGGCCGAACGGAGGCATTCCTCCGCCACCGCCGCCGGGCGGCATCATACCACCAAGACCGCGCATCATGTTGGCCATTCCGCCTTTCTTGCCAAATTTTTTCATCATCTTCTGCATTTGCTTATGCTGCTTGAGCAAACGATTCACGTCCTGAATCTGGGTGCCGGAGCCAGTCGCAATACGGCGCTTGCGGGAATTATTGATGACATCCGGATATCGACGCTCCTTAGGCGTCATCGAACAGATGATCGCTTCCATCTGGCCCACAGACTTGTCATTAACCTGCTGCTGAGCCATCTGGGCCATCTGCCCCATACCCGGCAACTTATCAAGTAAGCCGCCAATACCGCCCATGTTCTTCATCTGCTGGAGCTGATCCCGGAAATCCTCCAGATCAAAGCCTTTACCTTTCTTGATCTTTTTGGTGAGCTTCTCTGCCTTCTTATGGTCAAGCTTGCGCTCGGCTTCTTCTATAAGGGAGAGCACATCACCCATACCCAAAATGCGAGAAGCCACCCGATCGGGATGGAAAGGCTCAAGGGCATCGGTTTTTTCACCGATACCGAGGAACTTGATCGGCTTGCCAGTGATATGACGCACAGAAAGCGCCGCACCGCCGCGAGCATCGCCGTCGGTTTTGGTCAAGACCACACCGGTCAGCGGCAAGGCATCGTTAAACGCCTTGGCGGTGTTCGCGGCATCCTGACCGGTCATGGAATCGACCACGAACAGGGTTTCGATCGGATTCACCGCTTTGTGCAGACGACCGATTTCGCCCATCATCTGCTCGTCAACGTGCAGGCGACCGGCGGTGTCCAGGATTACCACATCGACGTGTTTGCGACGGGCCGCCTCGATGGCGCCATTGGCAATATCCACCGGGTCCTGGTCGGCACTACTGGGGAAAAACTCAACACCCACTTCACCGGCCAGAGTTTCCAGCTGCTTGATCGCCGCCGGCCGGTAGATATCGGCACTGACCACCATGACGGACTTTTTATGGCGCTCTTTAAGGAAGCGCGACAACTTGGCCACAGTAGTGGTCTTACCCGCACCCTGAAGGCCAGCCATCATAATCACGGCTGGCGGACGCGTTGAAAGGTTGAGGGTTTCATTCCCCTCACCCATCACCCGCTCCAGCTCCTGCTGGACAACCTTAACGAACACCTGTCCCGGAGTCAGGCTGCGCTGAACCTCCTGACCGATTGCCCGCTGCCGAACCCCCTCGATAAAGTCTTTGACCACGGGCAGCGCAACGTCTGCCTCAAGCAGGGCCATGCGGACTTCACGCAGGGTTTCCTTGATGTTGTCGTCGGTGAGGCGCGCCTGACCCGAGATCTTGCGCAAGCTACCGGATAGCCGGTCCTGGAGATTCTCAAACATGTTGCTCTTCCGTACCCCGGAGAAATTGTTCACACAAACCAAGCTACCAAGGCTGGCCGCTTGATTCCTGTTGCATAATCGCGACATTATACCCAGACTACGGAGCCTCTGAACAACTCCGCACCCGCTTTCATTAAAGACAACACGTTAAGGATGTCATGGGAACGCTGATTCTCGCGGTTATCGCACTGTTTCTGTACAGCGTTGGCACTGCCCTGCACGCATTGCACTTTCGGGGGCGAGTACAGAGCAATCTGGCCATCACCACGCTGATTGGTGTGCTTGCACTGGTCGGGCATGGCTTGCTGATCGCCCAAACCGTTCACCTGGACGGCGGCTTCGACCTGAGCTTCTTCAAGAGTTCGGTGCTGATTTCCTGGCTGGTCACCTTCCTGTTGCTGGGACTGAACCTGACCAAACCTGTTTCGAGCCTGTTCCTCGCCGCCTACCCAATGGCAGCGCTGACCATTGTGATGGCGCTGATCACCCACGCCCCCTCTCGCCTGGTACCCGACCAAAGCTACGGCATGCTGTCACACATTGCGCTGTCCGTGACCGCCTACAGCCTGTTTACGCTCGCCGCCATCCAGGCCATCCTGCTCTATATCCAGAATCGTCAACTCAAACGCAATTACAACAGCCTGTTGGTGCGCAACCTGCCGCCATTGCAAACCATGGAATCGTTGCTATTCGAACTGGTCTGGGCCGGGGTGGTGCTGCTGGTTCTTGCGATCGTCACGGGCGCACTGTTTATTGAAGACCTGTTTGCCCAGGATCTGGCCCACAAAACCCTGTTCTCCCTGCTTTCCCTGCTGGTATTCGTCGCCCTTCTGGCCGGGCGCTACACCAAGGGCTGGCGAGGGCTAACCGCCAGTCGCTGGACCCTCGCGGGCTGCGCTCTGCTGATGCTGGCCTTCTATGGCAGCAAGTTTGTCCTGGAGTTTATTTTTCAGAAAGGGGCCTGACCGCCCCATACAGCCTTGACAGCAGAAACCAGCACAACTTATTTTCCAAGCTTGTCGTCAACAAAAGGGTTTTCTCTTGAACGAAACATCGCTCACGGCGCTGTTCATTCTCCTCGGCGGTCTGATCATACTTTCGGCCTTCTTTTCAAGCTCAGAAACCGGAATGATGTCTCTCAACCGGTACCGCCTGAAGCACATGGCCAAGACCGGGCACAAAGGCGCGCGTCGAGCGCAGGGGCTCCTCAACCGAACCGACCAATTGATCGGCGTGATCCTGATCGGCAATAACTTTGTTAATATTTTCGCCTCCGCCATTGCCACGGTTATTGCCATCCGGATTTGGGGTGACGCCGGCATCGCCATCGCAACGGTGCTGCTGACCATTGTCATCCTGATTTTCGCAGAGGTAACGCCCAAGACACTGGCAGCGCTGTTCCCTGAAAAGATCGCCTTCCCGGCAAGCCATGTCCTGGGGCCTCTGCTGAAGATCCTTTATCCGCTGGTGTGGGCCGTCAACCTGTTTACCACAGGCATACTCAGAATCATCGGCGTGTCATCCGCCCAGGCTGGCGAAGACCATTTGAGCCGGGAAGAATTGAGAACCGTGGTCAACGAAGCCGGCGCACTGATCCCGGCAAAACATAAAGACATGCTGGTCGGCATTCTGGACCTGGAAAAGGTGACCGTAAACGACATCATGGTGCCCCGTAACGAAGTCATTGGCATCGACCTGGAAGACGACACCGACACCATCCTGCGACAGCTCAGAAGCAGCCAGCATACACGGCTGCCGGTTTACAAAGGGGACATCAACAACATCCAGGGCATCCTGCATCTTCGCAGTGTCACCAAGCTGCTGCAGGAAGAAGACATCAACAAGGCCATGCTGATGCAGCTGTGCCAGGAGCCCTACTTCATTCCCGAGAGCACGCCCCTGAACACCCAGTTACTGAACTTCCAGAAAGGCCGCCGCCGCTTCGGCATCGTGGTTGACGAATATGGCGATGTCCTGGGCCTGGCAACGCTCGAGGATATTCTGGAAGAAATTGTTGGCGAGTTCACGACGGACTATGCCTCGACCTCGCCAGACATCATTCCGCAGGATGATGGCACTTATATCATTGATGGTGGCGCCGCCGTGCGCAGCATTAACAAGACTCTGGGCTGGAAGTTACCAACAGACGGACCCAAGACCCTTAACGGATTGATTACAGAAACACTGGAAAATATCCCTGAGACCAACGTGTGCCTTAAAATAACAGGCCATCGGGTTGAAGTACTGCAGATCAAGGATAACGTGGTAAAAGCGGCGATCGTGCACCCAAAGCGCCGCAACAAACGGCACCTTTCAATGAGAAAGGCCCAGTAACAGGCAACGCAACACCGCTGCCAACCGGGCCGTTTTGTTGAATGCCATCTCAGGTTAGCGTTTAGTCATGTTCATCAGACAGGAAATGCGCTAAATTTAACCAATAATCTAATAATAGAAGAAAGTAAGCTCGGTCATGTATCCGGTTGAGGCGCAAATAGGAGTCGGCCATGAACAAGCAGTCCGGCATACATTACCTCCGCGAGCACAGAGAGGCGGCCAGTAATGGGCCAGTTCCTGCGGAGGTAGCTCGTATCCGTGATACCGTTGTTGCGGGTCTGGGAGACCTGCTGCAGGGCGCGTTTGATGCCGTCGATGATTCTCTGTTCGAACTGGCCAACAACGCCCGCAGCAACAACGAGCAAAACCGGTACTTTGAAGCGATGCGCGAGATTCGCATCAAGCGTAAAGGTGTGGAGCGTCATTTTCAGAACGCCGTTGCTCAATTCTTTGCGAACCCGCCCCACGCCGGGCAGCTGCATCCTCAGGAATCCGCTCAGCCATCCAACGCCGACACCCTCGCCCTCGTAGGCAATGACGATCTGGAAGAGCAGGTCGCACTGAATGCCATGATCACCAAGGCAAAAGCGCATTTTCAGGGGCCTTTACTGCAGTTACAGGCCAGATTTACTGAAGTTTACCCTGATGCCACCCAGGACTCGCCCGTCAACCCGATGGCTCCGGAGCACCTTTGCAGTGCCTTTACGGAAGCCATCCAGGCGCTGGAGATACAGATCCGCGAGCGGCTGATCGTTCTCAAGCAATACGATCGTTACGTGGTGTCCAATCTGGGCATGCTTCTGGATGAAGCCAACCGGATTCTTATCCAGGCCGGGGTAATTCCCAATTTCCGTTACCACGGCAAAACGGGACAACAAGGCAAAACTCCGGAACAGTCGGCGAAAGAAAGCCCACCCTCAGCACCCGACACAGCAGCGGCCTATGAGCAGCGGCCAGAAGACACCGTTGTTTTTGACCAAATTCGGCAGATGCTCGCGCTGCAGCGAGCCAACTCCGGCATGCCACCCCGCAGTGCCGACCCATCCTTGCGGGTCATCGGCGGCCGTGAATTGGCAGACATGCTCAACGCACTACCCAGCCAACAGACCCAGACTGATTTTGACAACCTCAGCACCGGCACCCCGGTTGACGTTGACCTCAGACAGCTCGTACAACAGCTTCTGACCAAAGCGGACAGCCAGGACGGCCGGAAGCCGGCGCTGAATGAAGTCGACGAAGATCTGATCAACCTGGTTTCCATGCTGTTCGAGTTCATCCTGGACGACTATAACCTGTCAGCCCCGGTTCAAGTGCTGATCAGCCGGCTGCAGATTCCGATTCTGAAAGTTGTCATTAAAGACAAGAGCTTCTTCAGCAAAGCAAACCACCCTGCCCGCAAACTGCTCAACTCACTGGCTCGTGCAGGTATTGGCTGGAGCAACAGTGACGAAAAGACCCGAGACAAGCTTTATGGACAGATTCACAACGTGGTGCAACGGATTTTGAACGAATTTGACGGTGACGTGGCCCTGTTTGAAACCCTGAACCTGGAGTTTGAGCAGTTCCTTGAGCGAGAGAATCGCAAAGCGTCACTGGTGGAGCAGCGCACCCGGGAATCCGAACGTGGTCGTATCAAATCCCAGAAAGCCCAGGAAGCTGTCGATCGATTGCTGAAAGAGAAAGTCTCCCGATATCACCTGCCCGAGTCGGTGCGCGACATTCTGATGAATGGCTGGAGCCGGGTCATGTTTCTGGCGTACCTTCGTGACGACACAGAGCACCGCTGGCATGAGACCACCCGAATTGTGGACGACCTGATCTGGTGCCTGCACCCCCATGAAGAAGACGAAGAGCGCGACCAGTGGGTCCGCGTAGTGCCAGGCCTGCTGAAATCCCTCAGAGCCGGACTGGAGGAGGTGTCATACAACGCCTCCCGACTGGATCACATGATGGGGCAACTGAAGCACGAACTGGCGGAAGCCTTTCGCACCAACGCGGCCATCGAAGCACGACAGGACAGTCCGGCAGAGGCTGACGAAGAAGCACCTACCGTTCACCAGACCGCGGTCGAACGTCAGCAGGAACTGGAAGATGCAGCCGTTGCCGAGTACGTAGCGAAACTCGACACCGTCGAAATCGGCAGCTGGATGGAGTTTCGACTGGTTAATGGTGCGAGCTTCCGGTGCAAGCTTTCAGCCGTCATCGAAGAAGCTGACTGCTTTGTGTTTGTGAATCGCATGGGTTTGAAAGTCATTGAGAAAACGCGCATTGAACTGGCCCATGAAATGCGCCGAGGGCGCCTGACGATGCTTGAGCAGGGCGCCTTGATTGACCGAGCACTCAACGCCGTTGTGGGCAACCTGCGCTCCAGCACCGCCTGATACAATGCCGGAGCCGGGTTTTCGACCTCCTTCAGTACCGGGATCCTACCGCTTGGTTCTTGCATTATCCTTGGCAGTCCTGGCACATACACTGCTGTTTGCCGGGCTGTCATCGCCAATCCAGGATCAGCAGGAGTTCAGCCATCGGTTGGTCTTCAGCCTGAACGCACCGGCATCGCAAGCAACCTCCGCCAACCCTGCCCGCGCCGCTACTCCGGAAGACCCGACCGTTCCTGCACAATCCCGTCACCCCGATTTCACCGTTGCGCCGCACTCACCAGAGATCACCACTCAACGCGCAACAAACCGCGCCGTTACCCATCCCGCGCCCGCTGTCCAGCCACCGGCTGAAACGCCCGCCGACAACACGCCATCCTCGCAGCCAAGTGCCGCAACCGTCGCAACGGCGGCGCTTCACTCAGAGCGAGCGGAGCAACAGGAAACGATTCAGCGGATCACCAGGTCACCCATCGAAAATGATCCTTACCTGATTTTACTGGCCACCCACCTGGCGCAAACGTTGGAACAGCAACGCGTGCCAGCCATTACCAAACTGGAACGGGCGGTCACCATGGAACTGGAACTGAGAATACTACAGAACGGTGCCCTGACCAGGGCAAGAGTGGTGCAATCGACGGGTTTATCAGGAATTGATGATGCGGCTTACCGGGCAGCGCTGGCAGCCAGCCCCTACCCGGAGCCAAAAGGAGAGACGACTGACCGCTTCGAGGTAACGCTGGTGTTTACCCCGAAGCGCGACTAAGCCAGTTATCAGGCTTCGGCTTGCTTGACCGCGTCCTTGACCGCTTTGGTCAATTCACCACTTTCTGACATCTCCATGATGATGTCACAACCGCCGACCAGCTCACCGCCAATATAGAGCTGCGGATAGGTTGGCCAGCTGGAGTAAACCTTGAGCGCCTCGCGCAGCTCCTGATTATCCAGAATGTTTACAAAGGCAAACCGCTCGCCGCAGGCCATCAGTGCCTGAACCGTGCGCGAAGAAAAACCACACTGGGGCGCCTGGGGCGTTCCCTTCATATAAAGAATGACCGGATTTTCTTCGAGCTGGCTCTTGATCGTGTCGTTAATGTCCATGAACTGGTACCTCTGATTGACGTCAGCTTTGCCGTCACACGGCGTTTGACAACTATTGTACACGGGTGTGCGAATTCCCACCAAACCCGAGTTTTTGACCCGGAACAACGGCGGCACCCGCAGCGTTGTTTTCAGGGTTACGAAGGGCTAGACTTGTTGGCTTTTTCAGATGCTAACCGAATTGCAGTTTCCTTGAAGCAGGGGCCATTCATGGCAGCAAGACATTTTCTGACACTGAACGACATGACCACCGGTGAGCTGGAGCAGCTGCTGGATCATGCCTCCAGGCTCCGCGCGGAGTGGCACGCGGGAAAAACTCGGGACTCCCTGAAAAATCGCGTCCTGGCGATGATTTTCGAGAAATCATCGACTCGCACCCGGGTATCTTTCGAGGCAGGCATGACTCAGCTCGGAGGTGCCGCCCTGTTTCTGTCGCCACGGGATACCCAGCTTGGCCGGGGCGAACCCATCGAAGATTCCGCGATCGTCATCTCCAGCATGGTCGATGCGGTGATGATCCGGACGTTCGCTCACGAAACGGTCGAAAAGTTCGCCGCCGCCTCCAGCAAGCCGGTCATCAATGCGCTGACAGACGATTTCCACCCCTGCCAGTTACTGGCTGACATGCAAACCTATCGCGAGCACCGTGGCAGCATTCGCGGCGCCACTGTGGCGTGGATTGGCGACGGCAACAATATGTGCCACTCCTACATCAACGCCGCCGAACAGTTTGATTTCCATCTGAACGTGGCCTGCCCTGAAGGCTACGAGCCCGCCGCTTCGTTGCTCAATGCGCACAGCGATCGGGTCACCGTGGTCCGGGAACCTGAAGACGCAGCCCGGAACGCCGACCTGCTGGTTACCGACGTTTGGGCCTCCATGGGTCAGGAAGACGAACAGAAAGCCCGGGAGAAAGCCTTCCGCAACTATCAGATCAACCCGAAACTGATGTCGGTGGCGGCCAAGGATGCCCTGTTCATGCATTGCCTGCCCGCCCATCGCGGCGAGGAAATTTCGGCCGATATGATGGAGCATCCGGGCTCAGTTGTCTGGCATGAGGCAGAAAACCGTCTGCATGCCCAAAAAGCCCTGCTCGAATTCCTCATACTTAACCGCCTGGACTGATCCATGCCCGACGCTCTGGTGCCTGCGGCCGACTGGCTGCTGGAAGTTAACAACCTGTCCTGCGGCTACGGCGGCGATTCAGTGATCAAAAATGTCAATTTTGCACTGAGTCATGGTGATATTGGCTGTTTGCTCGGCCCCAGTGGCTGCGGCAAGAGCACGATTCTCCGAGCCCTGGCCGGTTTTCTTCCACTGAATGCCGGAGAAATCCAGCTGCAATCCCAGGCCATCAGCCTGCCCGGTCGCACTCTCGCCCCCGAGAAACGCAAGATCGGCATGGTATTTCAGGATTACGCCCTGTTCCCCCACCTGACCATTGCGGATAACGTGGGTTTCGGTCTGAACGCCCTGAAAAAAGCCGAACGGCGCGGCAAGGTGATGGAGCTGCTCAACCTGGTGCACCTGCAAGATCTGGCCGACAACTATCCCCATGAGCTTTCCGGCGGCCAGCAGCAACGCGTTGCACTGGCCCGCGCACTGGCACCCGAACCAACGCTGATCCTGCTGGATGAACCCTTCTCAAACCTGGATACCGACCTTCGCCGCCGCCTCAGCCTGGATGTGCGCGATATTCTGAAAACGCTGGGCATCAGTGCCATCCTGGTCACCCACGACCAGCAGGAAGCCTTTGCCATGTGCGACCAGGTGGCGGTTCTCAAAGACGGTGGCCTACAGCAGTGGGATGTGCCCTACAACCTTTACCACGAACCGGCCAATCGCTTTGTCGCCAGCTTTGTCGGCCAGGGTGGTTTCATTCCCGGCACAGCCCTGGGGCCTGACACCATTGACTCTGAGCTGGGCGTCATCCACGGCAACCGGGCCTACAAATGGGAGCCTGGTACGCTGCTGGATGTGCTGATCCGCCCGGACGACATCGTTTATGATGCCGATTCAGACCTGCGCCCGAAGGTGGTGGAAAAAACCTTTGCGGGCACCTCTACCCTGTACCGCTTCCGGTGCTCTGAGGATACCGAGTTTGAAGCCCTGTTCCGGAGCCACCTCGACTTTCACATGGGTGAGCATGTACCCGTGCGCGTCGAAGCCGACCACCTGATCGCCTTCGAACGCATCAGCTGAGCCTGCGCAGTCAGTTGTTGCAGACGCGTTCTACGGCATCCAGCCAGCCGGCATAAAGGGATTCCCGAAGCGCCGGTTTCATATCCGGCTGGAACTGCCGTTCACGCTCCCACATCCCGGAAATCTGCTCCAGGCTCTCAAATACGCCTGTCTGCAAGCCGGCAAGGTAGGCTGCTCCCAAGGCGGTCGTTTCTGTCACTTTCGGCCGATCAACCGTGACATGAAGTATGTCTGCCAAAAACTGCATCACCCAATCGTTGACCGCCATGCCGCCATCGACCCGTAACGATTCCAGCGGCGCTCCGTCGTTGCGAATGGCCCTGACCAGGTCTTTGGTCTGATAGCACACCGACTGCAAACCGGCGGTGACAATCTCTGCAATCCCGGTATCGCGAGTAAGCCCGAGAATCGCACCCCGGGCATTCGGATCCCAGTGAGGGGCACCCAGTCCGGTGAATGCCGGCACCAGATACACCGGATTATCCACGCCAACAGATTCCGCATGCCCGGTGGATTCACTGGCATGCTTAATCAATCGCAAGCCGTCACGCAACCACTGCATGGCGGCTCCGGCGACGAAAATACTGCCTTCGATGGCGTAGCATGGCTTGCCGTTCAACCGGTAGGCCATGGTGGTGAGCAGGCGATTTTCCGAGCGCAGGGCTTTGTCACCGGTGTTCAGCATGAGAAAACAGCCGGTGCCATAGGTGCTCTTGGCCATACCGGGATCGAAGCAGGCCTGCCCTATTAACGCTGCATGCTGGTCTCCGGCAATCCCGGCCACCTTGACGGGGCCTCCCAGCCATTCGGAAGCGGTCACACCAAAGTCATCCGCACTGTCCAGCACCCCGGGCAGCAACGCTTTCGGCACCCGGAACAAGGTCAGCAAATCCTGATCCCAATCCTGAGTATGGATGTTAAACAAAGCGGTGCGGGAGGCATTGGTTGCATCGGTGAAGTGCGACTCACCTTTGGTCAGGTTCCACAGCAACCAGCTATCAACGGTCCCGAAAGCCAGCTCACCGGCCTCTGCCCGCTGCCGGGCACCTTCAACGTTATCCAGTAGCCAGGCGATTTTGGTGGCGGAAAAATAGGGGTCTATCAGTAAACCGGTGCGTTCGACCACCAGGTCTTCGTGGCCATCCGATTTCAGCTTGGTGCAGACTGACGCCGTGCGCCGGTCCTGCCAGACGACAGCATGATGAATGGGCTGGCCGGTTTTGCGGTCCCAAAGGATGGTGGTCTCACGCTGATTGGTAATGCCAATACCGGCCAGCTCAGCCGCTTGAATGCCCGCCTTATCCAGCACGCTGCGACACACCATCAGGGTGCTGTCCCAGATTTCCAGCGCATCATGCTCAACCCAGCCATCTTTCGGGAAATACTGGTGAAACTCCTGCTGGGCAACCGCAACCTGAACTCCGCTGGCATCAAACACAATCGCCCGGGAACTGGTTGTGCCCTGGTCAATGGCGAGCAAATAGGGGGACATGCAACTCTCCTGATTTTTCGGGAGAGTTTACCAGTACAGGCAGGATGCGAGTGTGAATAACCGCAGAGGAAAGGAATTTTAAAGATAAAAAAAGGGCCGGATAAATCCGGCCCTCAAATGACGAATGAAACAAGGAAAGTTCGTAAGAACTACAACCTCAAAAGTCATCCCTTACCCTTGCGATTATTGACGGATAACCTGATCAATTCAGTAGCCATTCTGTAGAGCTTTGTTACATCAGGTGAGGTCTTGAGTGCTGGATCACAAAACAGAATCAACAGGCTTACGCCTTGGCCAAACCAGACTGAAGCGGGCACCGCCGAGCTCATCACTTCTGCCAACAAACGCCTGCCCGCCATGCCAGTACAGTATGCGCCTGACAATCGACAACCCTAATCCATACCCCCCGGAGGTTCGGGTCCGACTGTCATCAAGCCGGGCAAAGGCGGTAAACACCTTCTCCCAGTCTTGCTCAGGAATGCCCGGGCCATCGTCCTCAACATCAATTCGGCAGTTATCTTCATCCAGATGGCAGCGAACAACCACCCGTTTGGCTGCGTAACGGGCGGCGTTACCCACCAGATTCTGGATGGCCCGGTGAATATACCGTGGCTCTACATCGGCCAGCGCCCAGCGCTCAGAGCCGTCGCCAATCCGGCAATCAATCTCGATGCCAGTGCGGATAATCTGCTGTTCAGCCACCACCTGGCGAACAATGTCCGTCACTGAATCTTCTCTCAGGCTGAAGACAGGGCCACCCTGCTCCAGCCGAGCATAGGTAAGAATCTCATCAATCAGCTCATCGAGCTCCTGAATATCACCGTCGATGCCTTCAGCTTGCCTGGCAAGGACCTCCGGGCTGCTGCCGGCTTCGATCATCTGAACGCCGAAACGGATGCGGGCAACGGGGGTTCGCAGTTCGTGCGACACCGCATGAATCATTTCACGCTGCACCTGAACCAGCCGTTGAATATGCTCGGCCATGCCGTTGAAAGACGCTGCAAGGCGCGAGACCAGCGTACCGTCTTCAGACTCTACTCTGGCGCCCATTTCGCCTCGGGCAATGCGCACGGCCACCGACTCGACCTTACGCAGGTGACCTTCCACAAAGCGAATGGCCAGATACAGCGCAACCGCCAACACCGAACCGATAACCACCATCAGCAATGCCACAACAGGCCATGACCAGGGATTGAAAGGTGGCGGCATTCGGATCATCACCAGGTCGCCTTCAGAGAGCCTGATAAGCACCTGAGCGGTTTCCTCACCCTGCCTGCTGAACACCACCAATCCGTTCTCTGCGACACTCTCAAGCACCGACTGATCCGGTAAACGCTCTACATCCTGAACAGGCTCTATACTCACCCGCAGGGCTTTAACCAACTGAGCAATCACATCAACCCGCTGATCTGAAGCGTTTGTTTCCAGGTGCCAACGAACCAGCAAGGCGGTGGCCTGAGCCATTTCCTCGTAGGCCTGAACCAGACGGACACTGACCACCTCATCGTCACGGGACCGAACAAGGTAGCGATACCCAACATCCGTAAGCTGTGCGACAACCTGCCCATAGCCTAAGCGCTCCTCCGTGACGGTCGATAGCCCGAACTGATCCGTATTACCGGAACGCAACTCGAACATCGACGGCATCCAATGATACTGACGGGCCGGCGCCGGCGTCGCGGCCAGCCATCGCATGAGAGGCTCAGCAAAACGCTCATGCCAGAACTGGTGTCGGACCGAGTTGATGCCGTTAAAAAGAAGGGTGCAGATCAGGATAACCAGCGCGGTTGCGCCAGCCAATCGAGCGTAGATTGTCAGGAAAAATTTCAGGGACATGCAGCCCATCCTGGTAACGCTACCCGCCCATTACCGGTACGGGTAGCGGAAGATCGGTCAGGCTTCTTTGACGAACAGATAGCCTTTACTGCGAACCGTCTTGATCCGACGGGGATGAATGGGATCATCACCGATCTTGGGTCTGATCCGGGACACCCGAACATCAATGGACCGGTCCTGGCCATCATATTCGATGCCGCGCAGGGCGGTAAAAATCTCTTCCCGGCTGAGCACACGGCCAGCGTTGCTGGCCAGCAGCCAGAGCAGATCGAATTCGGCACTGGTCAAATCAATGCTGTCTTCGCTTAGCCACGCTTCACGCATGGAGCGATCAACAATCAAGTCATTAAACGTCAGCCGAACCGGCTCTTCCCCTGACTCGTCCGACTTACCGGCCGGCACAGCGTCCATGCGCCGAAGCATGGCCCGTATCCGTGCCAGCAACACCCGGGGCTGCACCGGCTTGCTGATATAGTCATCCGCGCCCATTTCCAGGCCAAGCACCTGATCCAGATCGTCGGTACGAGCCGTCAACATGATGATGGGGCCAGAATAAGCAGGCCTGACCCGCCGGCAGATCGAAAGGCCATCTTCACCAGGCAACATGAGATCCAGTACCACAAGGTCTGGCTGCTCATTACGAATGCGCTCAACCGCGGCACCACCGTGGGTTTCCAGGGAGACCGTCAGTCCGTTGCTCTCGAGGTACTCACGGGTAAGATCCGCAAGTCGTTCGTCGTCTTCAACGATCAGGATTCGCCAACTCTCGTTTGTCTGTTCCACGCCATCCATCTCTGTTTTTATATTCCGGTTTTTGGGGCTGTCCACCTGACAATACAGGCAACGTTCCGTTACAGCAATTATACATGCTATTCAGAAATATACATGGAACGGTCATAGGGTTACAGCCTGTGACACAGATCTGGTTTCTGATCCCTCATGACGCGTGTCACAAAGACGTCACCGATAAGTCACCTCGCTGTCACACCGGATTCATAGCCTTGGGCTGTAAACGACATCACGAGGCCAGGCCATGACAGCACAAACCGCAAGGGCAAATCCACGCCGGGGACGCAAGCTGCAAACCGCACTCACTCGTAACCCGGAGTTGATCCAGGCAGCGCAACGCTTGCGCTATCGGGTTTTTTCCGAGGAATACGGTAGCGACCTCGGGGCGACGACGCCGGGCATTGATGCTGATGCATTCGACGATGTCTGCGAACACCTGATCGTCACTGATTCTGACTCTGGAGAGCTGGTCGCAACCACTCGCATACTGCATGAGAGCGAAACCTCGGCAGTCGGTGGCTTTTACTCATCCGGTGAGTTTGATCTGAGTGCCCTGCACTTGCTGCCCGGCAGCGTAGCCGAACTGGGCCGAACCTGCGTGCACCCCGACTACCGAAACGGCGGCACCATCGCACTGTTGTGGGCGGCGGTGGCGGAATACCTCAACCAACGCAAAGTGGATTACCTGATCGGTTGCGCCAGCATTAGCATGGCCGATGGGGGCACCAAGGCCTGGAGGATCGCCCGGCACCTGCAGAATGAATACCTGTCTGCACCCCAATTCCGGGTGACACCACGGCGGGCACTGCCGCACCTGACCCAATCCGAACACGAGCAAAGTGACGACGTCCCGGCATTGATTCGCGCCTACATGAGACTGGGCGCCAAGGTGTGCGGTGAACCCTGTTGGGACCCGGAATTTCGCTGCGCAGACCTGCTGGTGTTACTGGAAGTGAGCAACCTGACCGCCCGCTATGGCCGTCATTTTATGGGCCGCAATGCCTGACAGGTGGGGCAAATATATGGAATGGATCAGGTTAACGGGACGACTGGGCGGATTTGCGGTGTTTCTGATCGGCACTTGCGCCCTAGCCATCGTCCTGAGGCTGGCTGATATTTTTCGTGCCAAACCCGTTGACCGCTCGCCCTGGTCAGCCATCTGCTTCCGAAGAGCCTGTCAGTGTCTGGGTTTTCGCGTCTACGTGCATGGTCATCTCGCGGAGAGCAATGCACTCTATGTAGCCAACCATATCAGCTGGTCTGACATCCCGGTTCTTGGCGCAATCACGCCAATGCGTTTTTTGTCGAAAGCCGAGGTAGGGGCCTGGCCTGTGATTGGCTGGCTTGCTCACCAGGCCGGCACACTGTTCATTGAACGGGGCAACGGTCAGGCACGACGGGTGAAAACCCAAATAAGTGCCTGCCTGGAGGCTGGCGAGTCGGTTCTGGTCTTCCCGGAGGGCACCACCAGCACCGGCGTTACCGTGCTGCCAATACACGGTCTTTTGCTGACCGCAGCCAAAACTACCGGTCGACCGATTCAGCCAGTCACCATCGGCTATCGCAGGGACTGCAGGCCTGACTCCCTGGCACCATTTATTGGCGATGACAGCTTTCATCATCACCTGATTCGACTACTCAAACAGAAGCCGATCCGGGTCGATGTCGTTATCCATGCCGCGGTGGATGCCCGCAAAACGGAATCAACCCAGCAACTCGCAGCGCTCGTGCACCAGCACATAAGCGCCGGACTGCAGCGCATTCACGCTGGCGAATTCGAGACCGCATCAGGCGCCGCCATCAATACAACGGTTGACCCTGGGCTATCTCGTCTTCCGTAGCTTCCCGGCGCCCGACAATTTCCAGATCGAAGTACAACGTAAAACCCGCAAGAGGGTGGTTGGCATCCACCCGAACCAGGTTGCCATCGATACCCAGCACCTGCACTATCTGGGCCTGATCGCCAGAATTGGTCTGGAACTTCATGCCCACCTGAAGATTTTCAATGCCCTCGAACATGGACCGAGGCACCTTGCGAACAAGTTCTTCCCTATAGTCGCCATAGGCCATTTCCGGCGGCACGGTCACTTCCAGGCAGTCACCGACCTTGCGGTCTTTTACCGCTTCCTGAATTCCGGCGATGATCTCCGGGGTTCCGTACAGAAAGTGCAGTGGCTCGCTGCCCTCAGACGTATCCACCAGCTCACCAATGCGGTTCTTGAGCACGTAATGGACGGTGAAGACTTCGGGTTTTGCGTTCGACTTGTCGACTTGCATCAGGGTTTCTTGGTTCCTGTTTCTTTGGGGGTTTCAAGTTTCTGCAGGCCATGAATCACCAGCTTCCGGTCGAGTTTCTCCCGGAGACCTGACGGCTTTTTCAGCCCCATGCGATCGATGAGCGTGTCGTAGTGACCGGCCTCATCCTCCGCTCTCACGGCCTGCCAAAGTGTGGCCAGTTTACCACGGGGAGTTGCCGTTGCGGCCTTAAGCCCCTTAAGGGCTTTCCCTAACGTCAGCTCCTCATCCGTGAAATCCCTTCCAAACGGAAACGCGGGAAACCAGTCGCCCTCGCCGCCCGCTTTAAGCGCCTTCGAGACATTAGCCGGCGTGTTCTGCCGCCAGTCCGCCGGCAGCTTGAAATCCGAGCTGACTTTGCCGGCTTTCTTTGCCTGGGCCAGAAGTTCATCCTGGAAGCGGGAATCGGCAATCCGGATCAGCCGCAGAAACACGTCCTCATCAGACTGGCCGCGCAGGTCCGCAATACCATACTCGGTAATGACAATGTCTCTCAGGTGCCGGGGAATGGTGCAATGGGCGTAGTTGAAAACGATGTTGGACACTGCCTTACCACCCGACACCCGCGTTGCCCTGAGTGCAAGAATAGACCTTGCACCGGGTAACTCGTGGGCCATGGCAACAAAGTTGTACTGCCCGCCCACGCCACTGACCACACGGCCATCGTCCAGACCATCAGACACCGCCGCGCCGTTCAGGGTATACATCATGGCGGAATTGATAAAACGGCCATGAACACGCTGGGCAGCCTTGAGCTTCTGATCGCCAAACCGATGGTCGTAGAGGTGATTGATGAAGTTGACGCTGGTCATGCAGATCTTGTCTCGCTGCTCGTCTGACAGGTCTCTCAGCGCCTGATAGAACTTTTCCGGGCCAACGTAAAAACCACCGTGCATGGCAATGCCCCCGGCCAACTTCTCACCCAACCCGAGGGCCTCCAGAGCCTCCCGGGTTTCAGCATTGGCCAGATCAGCCTCAACTGACTTGTCGTCACTCAGGCGCAGGCGGCCGCCCTTGAACTCCACACTGGCCCGGAGAAGGCCATGTCGGATCAGCCATTTAACGTCCCGTGCCCGCAGCGGCGAATCAATCAAGCCGGCCCTGTGCAGTACATCCAGACTTTCAAGGCTCGGCGTTGTTGTCATTTCGCCCTGATTGATCAGGGTCTGAAGGGCAGGATGATCATAGACTTCTCGAGTGAGAATCCCCTCCTCCATTAAATAGAAAAAGCCATCCACCATCATTTCACTGCAGCCGTATAGCCCCTTTTCAAAGGGCTCAGTGCCACCGTATTCCGCCACCACCGGGAACCGTTCCTGTACTTTCAGCTGGTCGAAAACCGCTCTCCAGGCGTCGTTGTGTTTGTGCCGGACAATGGCACTGTGCACCAGCGCTGCACCGAGAGAGCCAATGCCGACCTGCAGGGTGCCGCCGTCTTTCAGCAGGCTGCTGGCGTAAAACCCGATCATGTGATCAGCCGGGCTGACCGCCATCTGAGGCGCAGAAAACAGCGGGTAGTCCGACGATGGCTGCGACAAAATGACATCAAACTGACTGGCCTCAACGGCTGCGTGATGACCAAACCAGGGCAGGTTTTCGTTCAGCTCGGCGACCATGGCCACCGGCGTACCTGCGGCCTCCCGCTCACGCAGCAGCGGCAGGATATCCAGCGACAAGTCGGGATTGCAGCTGAAGCTGAAATGGTCTGGTTCGCCATGGGAGGCACCCGGCGACATCAACTGGCCGACCACATTAACGCCCTGCGCCATCAGGTCCCGAACGGCATGGGTGTAATTAGTGCAAACATAGTTGCGTTGCTGGCTGCGATTATTCAGGTAGCTGCCGGCCTTGAAAAAGAACTCGGATACCGAGACATTGGCGGGCAGACGGTTGCGATTGACATCCCGGGCATAGGCCAGCTCCGGGACATTGCCGTAGAGCCGTTTGGTGAAGGGCCCGAGAAAACGCTTCTCCAGTGAAGAGCCGCCTTCCGGTGCCAGTAATGACAAGGCGGTAACGATATGCAGCTGGATTTCAGGATCGTCTTTGGCCCGCTGATACAAGGCATTTACGAACCGAACCGGCTTACCAAGACCCAGCGGCAAACCCAGTGTGATCTGTTTGCCGACCCGCTCGATGACCCGGTCGACACACGCGTTTGCATCGTCACAATAGCTTCCATTCTGTTCTGGCATTACCCGTTCCCCATTGTTTGAGCATCTCAACAGGTCGGATGATCACACGACGCGATGAAGCTGACAATGCGTCAGATCATAAGATTGATGGGTTAGCGATTGCGGCAGGTGGGGCGAATACCGGAAACAAAAAACAGAGAGGCGTTCAGAAATTCCAGCGCAGGTTCAGGCAGGCACCTTCGTTGAGCAGGGCAATACCGTGATCAGGGCGAGCGCGATCCGACGCATAGGTTCGCTCTGTACTCCGGTCACCACTCAGGCTCAGACTCAGAAGACGCGATCCAATGGCCGCAACGGCGTCGGTGTTGTCATCCTGATAATCACCGGACATCCACTCCTGAAGCTCATAGATTTTTTCAACCGACACCGCGTCGTCACGCTCCGCCATCATGCGATCAGTCAGCATCGGTTCTGCAGCCTCAGCCCTCACCACGAAGGCGACAAAATTCAGAGCTAGAAGGACGACGAACAGGCGAATGATCATGATGACAAATAGGACCCGGAAAATGATTGTCGGTTTATTACCGCTTCAGTACCAAAGTCTAATGATTGTCCCAAAAATTGGTGTGACATTGCACACAAATGCGCCAGCTAACCGGCATGAATTGGTCAAATTTTTGTCAATATATGATCACTTATTTTACGTTCTGTAACGGCCCTGCCAGTCATTAGCGCTGGCAGGGCCGTTACAACACCATGATCGCCTTAGATTACGCGCGGTTATGGGCAGGGATAGGTGAACTCTTCGTGGATAGCCTCAATGGCTGACACCAGATCCGGACTGAGCCGAATCTCGGCAGAACCGACATTTTCTTTCAGTTGCTCAAGGCTGGTCGCGCCCACAATATTACTGGTAACGAATTCCCGGCTGTTCACCCAGGCCAGTGCCAGCTGCGCTGCACTCAAACCGTGATGATGAGCCAGCTCGACATAGGCTCTGGTTGCGTCTGCTGCCCGCTCGCCGGTGTACCTACTGAACCGCTCGAACCTTGTCAGGCGCGCGTTTTCCGGCCACTTGCCACCCAGATATTTGCCGGTCAGCATGCCAAAGGCCAGCGGAGAGTACGCCAGCAGACCGGTGCTTTCGCGGTGGGAAAATTCTGCCAACCCAAGCTCAAACGACCGATTCAGAAGATTGTAGGGATTCTGGATGGAAACCACTCGTGGCCAGTCCTTTTCCCGGGCCAGGCGCAAATATTCCATGGTTCCCCAGGGCGTTTCATTGGACAGGCCGACATGGCGCACCTTGCCCTCTTTTACCAACTCATTCAGCGCCTCCAGCGTTTCTTCTATCGGCGTCATGGTTTCATCGGGGTTACGCTCATAGCCCAGTTTTCCGAAGAAATTGGCACTGCGATCCGGCCAGTGCACCTGGTACAGATCGATGTAGTCTGTTTGCAGGCGTTTAAGACTGCTTTCGCAAGCTTCCCGGATGTGGTCCCGGGTCAGCCTCGGGCCGCCGCGCAGATAACTCAGACCATTTCCCGGCCCGGCTACTTTGGTGGCAATCACCAGGTCGTCCCGGCGGCCCCGACGGGCCAGCCAGTTGCCGAGATACTGCTCCGTGCTGCCCTGGGTTTCGGCTCTGGGTGGCACCGGATACATTTCCGCCACATCGATAAAGTTAATGCCCGCCCCAATGGCGTAATCCAGTTGCTCAAACGCTTCCTGCTCGGTGTTCTGCTCACCCCAGGTCATGGTGCCCAGGCAGATCAGACTGACGTCGATGTCTGTCGATCCAAGTTTTCGCGTTTGCATCAGATCTCCTTGTGCGGATAGAAGACGTAAAGGGAATGTCACGAAGCTGTCGTATTTCTGTCACGCCGTTTTTTCATAGTGGAGGCATGACAAAAGAACCTTCAGGCCCCAGCGTGATGAAACCCCAGTTGCCCGAACGGCGCCCGCAACACATTACCATTGTTTCGGAGACGTTTCCGCCGGAAATCAATGGTGTGGCCAACACGTTGAAGCACCTTTGCCAGGGGCTGATCCAACGTGGCCACACGGTAACCGTGGTACGGCCGAAACAGGCACACGAACAAAAGGGGCTGGTCGAAAGCACAGGCAACGGACTGTTTTCAAGGGAACTGGTGGTTACCGGCCTGCCGTTGCCGGGCTATAGCGATCTGCAATTCGGCATCGCAAGGCCAGCCACCCTGAAAAAGCTCTGGCTGGCACAACGGCCCGATGCCATTTATGTCGCCACTCAGGGGCCCCTTGGCATTGCGGCAGTCTCAGCAGCCAGGACTCTCGGCGTTCCGGTGTCGTCCGGATTCCACACCAATTTTCACAGCTATTCACGCTATTACGGTGCGGGCCGCCTGGAAGGATTCCTTTGCGCCTATGGTCGATGGTTTCACAACCGCACCGCCATCACCCTGGTGCCAACCCGTAAAATGCAGCAAGTCACCCATAGCATGGGCATCACACCCACCGGCGTGTGGAGCCGGGGGGTGGATTGCCATCGTTTTGCTCCCCACAAACGTGATCCGGAGCTGCGCAAACGTTGGGGCCTGGCTGACAACGACCGGGCAGTACTCTATGTGGGTCGTCTTGCCTCTGAGAAAAATCTGCGGATGGCGGTTGCCTGTTTCGAGCGAATCCGGGGCATGCACCCCAACGCACGCTTTGTTCTGGTCGGTGATGGCCCGATGCGCCGGCAACTGGCCGAACGACATCCGGATTACCTGTTCTGTGGCACCCAGCGCGGTGAAGATCTGGCTCGGCACTACGCCTCGGGCGATCTGTTTCTATTCCCGAGTAAAACCGACACTTTCGGAAACGTGGTACTCGAGGCCATGGCCAGTGGCCTTGGCCTGGTTGCCTTCGACGACGCAGCCGCCGCCGAGCACATTCGCCACGGTGAAAACGGCCTGAAAGTCCACCTGGAAGACGACGACGCCTTTATCAATCAAGCCCTGAGGCTTGCCGACCAGTCCACCCTGCTCAGTCGTGTGCGGGCCCAGGCTCGCCTGGATGCGCTGGATCTGAGCTGGAGCAGTCAGATTGAACAGTTCGAACAGTTGGTACTCAATCAACCCTCACAGGCTCGCTACCATGGCATCAACAAGCAAAGCATCTCGCTTCTTTGACCTGGCCGATCAGCGTGAGTATGCGCTGTGCCAGGCGATCAACCGTATGGTGCGATTTCGCCCCGTACTGGACTATTTCCGGGTGGTCAGCCGGCTGGGTGATGGCTGGTTCTGGTACGCTCTGATTCTGACACTTCCATTTACAGCGTCGGATCACGGCCCGGCTTTAGCGATCCTGATGGCTTTTACCGGGCTCACCTGCACCATCACATATAAAGGCCTCAAGCGCTGGCTGATCCGGGAACGACCCTTCATCTCGTTCCCGGCAATCAACTGCGGTACGCCGCCACTGGACCGCTATAGCTTCCCGTCCGGCCATACGCTTCACGCGGCTTGTTTTCAGGCCATGCTGTTTGCGGTCATGCCGACGATGGCCTGGTGGGTGCTGCCGTTCACGCTCTCGGTGGCGGCCTCCAGGGTAGTTCTGGGCCTGCACTACCCCAGCGATGTCGCCGCCGGCGCCATCATCGGCGGATGCATGGGCTGGATGTCGGTGCAGATGTTTGACGGGGTGCTGGTCGCTCTATAGCGTCAATCAAACAGCCGCAACTGAGTGGTGGGCGCTTCGTCATTGCGAAAGCGCACACCAACACCCAGCAACCGCACCGGGCGCTCTGCCTGAGTGACCAGCTCGTCCAGCAAGGGTTGATAGTCTGCAACTTGCGGTTCCGCTACCGATTCCCGAACCCGCTCCAGGGTGTGGGTAGAAAAATCGCTGTAGCGAATCTTGACGAACAATTTGTGGATGGGTTTGGCCCGGCTCTTTCGGGCCAACCGGAGGTTGAGGTCAGCCACCAGAGCGGGCATTACGGTGTCACAGGCCGTTTTATCCGGCAGATCCTGGGAAAAGGTCCGTTCAACGCTCACCGATTTGGCGACTCTGGACACCACAACCGCGCGCTCATCCCGCCCGTTTGCCATTTCGAACAGCCGGTAACCCTGCTTGCCGAACCGGTCAATCAACGCATCGGCCCCGAGCGCCTGCATATCACCGCAGGTTGCCACCCCCATGGCGTGTAATTTGCCCGCGGTTACCTGCCCCACGCCGAACAGTTTCTCCACCGGCAAGGCCTCCACAAACGCGGCTACTTCCGCCGGCGTGATCACAAACAAGCCATCGGGCTTGCGCCAATCACTGGCAATCTTGGCGAGGAATTTGTTGGGGGCAACGCCGGCGGATATCGTTATGCCAACCTCTCGCTTGACCCGCTCTCGCAAATGCCTGGCCATCAGGGTGGCACTGCCTTTATGCTCCACCACCTCGGTTACGTCCAGAAAGGCTTCATCCAGCGACAACGGTTCGACCAGATCGGTCATTTCCCGAAGAATGGCCATCACCTGCTGGGATGCCGCCCGGTACCTGGCCATATCCGGGGGCACGGTGACCAGGCCCGGGCAAAGCCGTCGGGCTTCACCACCCGGCATGGCCGAGCGTACTCCGAAGGTGCGCGCCCGATAATTGCAGGTGGTCACCACGCCACGACCACCGTCACCACCCACCGCCAGCGGAACGTCCCGCAGGGATGGGTCGTCGCGCATCTCGACGGCGGCGTAGAAACAGTCGCAATCCACATGGATGATTTTGCGCTGGGGCATGGTCAGCGAGCTCAGGTTAACAATCTGTACATTTATACAGCCTTGTATCTTAAGCTAACATGCACAGAATGTCAGGGATTGCTCTATCAAACCGATAACCCAATGCGAGGCATCATGACCAATCCAATACCCGAGTCCAAGCGCACAGAAATCGAAGCCGCCGCGTTCCGGCGTCTGGTGGATCACCTGCGCAAGAACACCGACGTGCAGAACATTGACCTGATGAATCTGGCCGGGTTCTGCCGAAACTGCCTGTCCAAATGGTACCGGGCCGAAGCAGAACAGCAGGGCTTCGAGCTATCCGACCCCGATGCCCGGGAAGAAATCTACGGCATGCCCTACGAAGAGTGGAAAGCGCTTTACCAGAAGGGTCCCAAGCAGGATCACAAATAATGAATATCCTTGAGGCGATTCGCATCCATCTGGCTTCTATCAGTGCAGGCCATGCGGATTTTGACGATACACTGGCCCTGATCGACCAGCACTTTGAGTATCAACCCGCCGGTTTTGACAACGGCCCCCTGCGCAACGACGCTGGCGAGAACGCCGGTTCCTGCCGGGTGTTCGCCCTGGGCCAATACGGCAACCTCAGCGAGGCCGATACCCTCAACCTGTTCGCCCAGCATTATCAGCAGGTACTGGGCGATCCCGCCGGTGACAGCCATGGCAATATCCGCCAGTTTATAAGCACCGGCTGGTCCGGCATCCGTTTTGATCGTCAGCCTCTGCGGGCTCGCCCCGAACCCAAAGAGTAATGCACCAGGGAAGACATTTATTCATGAGTGATACAGCCAACTCCGGGCTAAAACAGAGTTTCCAGCTAAAGAGCGCCAGTGTGTCTCTCACCGCGCTTGAGCTGTACTACTTTGACGAAGAAGAGTTTGAGACCAACCTGCGTGACAAAATCAGCCAGGCACCGGGTTTCTTCAAAGACATTCCGTTGATCATCAGTCTGGAGAAGTACGAGGGGCTGGATAGCGAGCTGGATTTCTTCAAGATCATCGGTAGCTGTCGCCGACACAGCATCCACGTCATCGGGGTACGGGCGGCCAACGATGACCAACGACGCCTGGCTCGCGGGGCCTCGCTGGCGTTGCTGCCAGGCGGCAGTCATCGTGACCAGGCGGCGACAGCTCCAGCCCAGCACCCGCCAATGATGTCCCGCCCTCAGAACTCACGGCCGAACCGATAGAACCCGCCGTTGCGCCACAACGAACCGGCACCGGCGAAAGTGGTCAACCAGACCGTCCGGTCGGGCCAACAAGTCTATGCACCGGAGGGTGATCTGATCATCCTGGCGCCGGTTCAAGCGGGTGCCGAAGTGCTCGCAGCCGGCAACATTCATGTTTACGGCCCGCTTCGGGGCCGGGCCCTGGCAGGCATCCACGGTGCCGAGAGCGCCCGAGTATTCTGCCAGTCACTTGAAGCAGAGCTTGTGTCCATCGCCGGACACTATAAAATCTCCGAAGATCTTCAGGAGAATGGCTGGAAGAGCGCCGTGCAAATCCAGCTCAGGGATGACCTGCTGGTGGTAACGCCACTGGACAAGGCCTGATGTTGTGACAGCCAATAACAACGCTTGAAAACATGACGAATCCACCGTGAAACAGGAAACTTACCTTGGCTAGAATCATTGTCGTTACCTCAGGAAAAGGCGGCGTTGGCAAAACCACAACCAGCGCCTCAATCAGCACCGGCCTTGCCAAGCGCGGCCACAAAACCGTCGTGATCGATTTTGATGTAGGCCTGCGTAATCTTGACCTGATCATGAATTGCGAACGCCGCGTGGTGTATGACTTCGTCAACGTGATTCAGGGCGAAGCCAGCCTCAATCAGGCCCTGATCAAAGACAAGCGCGTTGAGACGCTGTTTATTCTGCCTGCCTCCCAGACCCGGGAAAAAGAAGCACTGACCAAAGAAGGCGTTGAGAAAATCATCAACGAATTGTCTGAAACCTTCGACTATATCGTCTGCGACTCTCCCGCCGGCATCGAGCATGGCGCACTGATGGCGCTTTACTACGCCGATGAAGCCATTGTTGTGACCAACCCCGAGGTCTCCTCAGTGCGGGATTCCGACCGCATTCTGGGCATCCTGCAAAGCAAGTCCCGGCGCGCGGAAATGGGCCAGGACCCGGTCAAGGAACACTTGCTGCTGACCCGCTACAACCCGGACCGGGTCGAACGCGGCGAGATGCTGTCAGTCAACGACGTTGAAGAAATTCTGGCCATCCCCCTGCTCGGCGTTATTCCTGAAAGCCAGGTGGTATTGAACGCATCCAACCAGGGCCTTCCGGTCATACTGGAGGATCAGAGCGACGCCGGCCAAGCCTACGACGACGCGGTGGCGCGGCTACTGGGCGAAGATCGTGAGCATCGATTTATGACCGCACAGAAGAAAGGCTTCTTCTCACGGATGTTCAAGGGGAGCTAAAGGATGAATTTTCTCGACTACTTCAAAAGCAAAAAAACCAACACCGCCAGTGTCGCCAAAGAGCGCCTGCAGATTATTGTCGCCCACGAGCGGGGTCAGCGGGACCAACCTGACTACCTGCCCCAGTTGCAGCAGGAATTGCTGGCCGTTATTCGCAAGTACGTGGAAATCAGCGACGACATGGTGCAGTTTGAGGTCGACCGCAACGACAGTTGCTCGGTACTGGAACTGAACGTCACCCTGCCGGAAAAGTAATCACAGCGCCTGCGTTACCAGCGGGCGAAATGATCTTCCATCAATCCCCGTAGCCCATCTACGGGGATTATTTTGCCCGCATAATCCTCAACGGTGCCACGGAAGGTTCCCACAAACTGCCGGAAATTAGATGCCAAGATCCCGGCATTCAGGCGTTCCTTGCGTGTGCCCGAGGGCACAAAGCTCAGATCTACCCGGCCATCCTCGGTAGTCACTCGCCAGTCCGCGCCCGGTTGGTTTCGATCGAACTCAAAGCGGGCGGCGCCCAGCTTCAGGCAGCGACCGTCCAGCCAAAGGGCATTTTCCGTCATCCCGGTTTCGTTCACGCCAGCGGCAAGGTTCAGGCCGACCGACAGCCCCTGGTCCGTCACACCCGCCAGGCACGTCCAGTTCCAGGCGGTTTCCCGGCGCATAAACCCGCAACTCCAGTCGATGGAGCCGCGGCTGGACTCATCACAACGCCACACCTGTTGCCCCCAGCGCACCTCTCCGTCAACCGGAATGCCCGCCGATTTTCGGGTGAACACCCAACCGTTGTAGCCCGCCGGGCACACCAGCCTGAGCGGCTGGCCAGTATCCTGCAGCTCCAGATCAACACGGATACTGCCTGGCGCGGTCACCCGAATATTACGCCCACCGGTTGCCGGCTCAATCGCCAACTCGACCTGCCCTTTGCGAAACCGGGCATGGCCACGCTCCGGGTAGGGTTCAATTTCGGTATGGCGGGCAAGCGGCTGCATGAAGGATTGTTCAAACATCTGACCGCTTTCGAAATCAAAAAGATAGAAAAAGCCGCTACTCACCAGTTTAAGGTCAACAATGGCCATACCAAAAACCCAGCCAGGGGACATGGCACTGACAAACTGAAACTGGTTAAACCGCCAGCGCCTGGCCAGCCGGGATCGTGGCCGGTCCATCACGGTACGCAGGTCGTAATCCAGATAGTTGATGGTGTCGACCGGCTGATCCAGCACGCCCGGCGTTATCTTTCCTTTGCCATCAATCAATGTCGGTTTTGTCATGATTATCGTCAGATCAGGCCATTCATAAGTTGTCGCGCTTCAGGACGCTACCTGGTTCACAAACCCTCAGTCCTGCCACCGAGCATCAAACAGCTCCGTGATAAACTCGGCGTACCTTCATCAGGGAAGTGTAGCTTATGACCATAACCGGAGCCCAAGGTTTTACCAGCAAGCTGGCCCGAGCGCTGGGCGCGCTCATGATTCTGGCCCTGCCATTACCAGGCACCGCCAGTGAGCATGCGCCCTTGCCAGACGAAAATGCTGACGACTGGACCCTGCGCAAACAAGTCGACAACATCCGCATCTACACCATGGACCAGGTCAATTCCGGGTTTCAGGCATTCAAAGCAGTGGCAGAGCTGGATGTACCCACCAGAGAACCTGATGGCCGTGATGATCAACCCGGAATCCTGCAAGGAATGGGTGCACAACTGCACAGAGTCGTTCGCGTTTGGACAGGGCGACTTTTATGAGCGATACGCCTACTCCGTGAACGACATGCCCTGGCCGGTGACCGATCGGGATTATGTTTTGCGCATCCGCACCCGTGGCGATGCCAGCACCGGTGAAATCGTGATGAACCTGAACGCCGTTCCGGGCATGCGGGCCGAACTGAACAGTCGGGTAAGAGTCGACCGCTCAGACACCCTTTACCGCTTCACCCCTAACGGCGATGGAGCCCGGATGGTCTGGGTGCAGCACACAGACCCCAACGGCGCCTTGCCCGGCTGGCTGGTGAACAGCCTGCTGATCGACATCCCGGTCAAATCCATACAGGCGCTTGAGGCGGTGGCCAAAGAAGAGAAGTACCAGGGCCACCGCCTGGAGTGGGCCGAAGACGGCAATCTGAAAGCGGTCACGCCAACGGAGCAGTAACCCGCCACTGATGGGGGATGACGGGGAGCCAGGGAACGGCTAAGCTTCGTTAAAAGGACTGCAAATGGATGACCCCAGCCAATGAGCGTTCTCGCCCATGAAATCATGACCCCGACCGTCAAGGCGGTTCCCCATCACTGGACCATGGACCGTCTGGCGCGCTTTCTCACCGACAACGAAATCACCGGTAGCCCGGTCACCGACGACCAGGGCGACATCATCGGCATTGCCACCCTCAAAGACATCACCGAGTTCCGCTGGAATGCCAGCCGCACGGGCGATCAGCCCAAGCTGACCCAGGAAGAGCAGGAAGAGGCCCGCAGATTGCGCATGGTGATCTTTGAGGAAATGGGCAAAGTACCGGTGGAAGTGCGCGATATCATGACGCCCATCGTACTGTCGGTTGATGAGGACACTCCGGTGCGCGACATCGCCAACATCATGATGCACGAACACCTGCACCGGATCTTTGTCACCAGAGATTCAAAAATCACAGGCATCATAACCACTTACGATATGCTCAAGCTTATTTCCAACCGGGAACTGACGCAACGCTGCGCTGAGAACGACTGAGCCACCAGAGAGGTATCCCTACCTATGCCAAGAGCACCGCAAGCTCGCCGAAAAATGTATGTCCTCGACACTAACGTGCTGATTCACGACCCGAACGCCCTCCTGAACTTTGAAGAACATGACGTCATCATCCCGATGACGGTGCTCGAAGAACTCGACAGCCTGAAATCCGGCAAACAAACCGTGGCCGCCGACTGCCGCCAGGCCATTCGCAACATCGACAAGCTGCTGGGTGATGCCAGCCCGAAAGACATCGAAAAAGGCGTACCCATCCTGCGTGGCAAAAAAGCCGACCCGCTGGGCGCCCTGTCGATCATTATGAGCACCGAGCGCAATGGCAACCACTCGCTGCCGGAGCACCTGAACGACAACAAGATCATCAACACCCTGGCTGCGCTGCAGGAACGCCATAAGTCCCGAGACATTATTCTGGTCAGCAAAGACATTAACATGCGCCTGAAAGCCCGCGGCTTTGGTGTCGAGGCCCAGGACTACCATAACGACCAACTGCTGGACGACATTGATCTGCTGCCCAAAGGCTACAAAGAATTCCCGAATTCTTTCTGGGACAACATCGCGAAAGTGGAAACCGTCCAGCGTGAAGGTGTCACCGAGCACCTGCTCAAACGGGAAGGCGAACTGGCGAAACTCAACATCAACGAATTCGTGATTGATGAGCAGGGCTTTGTCGGACAGGTTGTGGACATCTCCGACGACGGCCTGGTGATCAAGGACCTGCACCAGCATGACTTGCTGAACGAGGAAGTCTGGGGGCTGGTGCCGCGGGATATCTACCAGGCCATGGCCCTGAACCTGCTGCTCGACCCCGATATCCACCTGGTCAACCTGACGGGCTCTGCCGGCTCCGGCAAAACCATACTGGCGCTGGCCGCCTGCATTGAAATGACCGTGGCCAGCAAGCTGTACAAGCGTATCATTGCTACCCGTTCCACCCAGGGGCTGGATGAAGACATCGGCTTTTTACCCGGTACTGAAGCGGAAAAAATGGAACCCTGGCTGGGCGCTATCGTGGACAACCTCGAAGCGCTGCACGAAGACGACGAGAACATGACCGCCAGCGTCGACTACATCCTCAGCAAAGTACCTTTGCACTTCAAGTCCATGAACTACATCCGTGGCCGCAGCTTTCAGCACAGCCTGATCATTATCGACGAGTCCCAGAACCTGACGCCGCATCAGGTCAAGACCATCATCACGCGAGCAGGTAATGGCTCAAAAGTCATCTGTCTGGGCAACCTGGCACAGATCGATACCCCGTATCTCAGCCCGCTGAGCTCCGGCCTGACCTACATGACCGAACGTTTCAAGGGTTTCCGCCACGGCGGCCACATCCACCTTCAGGGTGTGCCCCGCTCGCTGCTGGCAGAGTTTGCCGAAGCCAACCTCTGATCCGCAATGTCTCCAACGAAGGCAGGGCTGGCTGACGCTACCCTGCGTTCTCTCTGCGCCAGCGCGCGGGCGGCATGCCAGTCCAACGATGAAAGGCCCGATAGAAAGTGCTGGCCTCTGCGTAACCCAGAGACTGGGCAATATCCGCCAGAGATTGCTGCTGCCGAGTCACAGCCTGCAAAGCCAGCTCTTTGCGTACATCATCCAGCAAATTATTGAAGGTCTGCCCCTCTGCTTGCAGCCGCCGAGCGAGCGTGCGCTCACTGACACCAAGCGCCCGGGCGGCATCACGCCGGCGGGGCAGCGTTTGGCTCATCTGGGTCATCAACCACTGGCGTAAATCCGGCCTGGGTGCATGCTGCATACCCAGAGCCGCCAGCCGACCCGCACTGAACTGATCATGCACCTGTGCCAAGCCCGAATCCGCCCGGGGTAGAGGCTTGTCCAGCTCGGCATTGTCGACCAGCAGCCCACTAAAGGCCTGCTCAAACTCGACCGGGCAGTCAAAAATCGCCTGGTATCCCGCCTCAGGCCCCAACCTGACCTGACTGAACTGCACCTTGATGGGGTTCAGGCATGCGCCCGTCAACCAGCCCGAAAATGTGATCACCGCCGCCAGTACCGCCTCCAACTGGTGCGGACTGAAAACCAGATGACCCTGCCGCGGATGATAGACAATCCAGGTGCCTCGATGACCCGGCAACATCTGGAACCGACCACCGTCAGAGATCAACCGCTGGTACTTCTGCACCATCATGATGGCGTCACGCAACGTGGCCGCAGATTGCAGTGCAAAACTGACCACATCGATGCTGGCTGGCCGCACCCCGGCCCCGGCTTTAAGACCAAAACCGGAATCTCCGGTGCAGCGTTCCGCACCGTGCCACAGTCTGGTGATGTGATCGATGGGCCAACGCTCCCAACTCAATGCCTCAGTGGAAATGCCGGCCGCGGACAACAACGTCTCGACATCGACACCCAGGCGCTCTGCGGCGTCAATAACCGTGTTGACCCAACCCATGGAGACTGTGGCTTCTAACGTCAATTATGTTGGCCTCTAATGTCAATTATGAACGGATAATAGCGGTATATGGTCTGCTTCAACAATCACCACAAAGATTAACAGGGGCATTCAGATGGGCGGACCGACTTCTTCAGATGTCCTGGTCGCAGGCGGCGGCCTGGCCGGCATCGTCACAGCGCTGGAAGCACTGCGTGCCGGAAAATCCGTCACTCTGGTTGACCGGGACACCCCCGAGCGTTTTGGCGGACTGGCCCTGTGGGCTTTCGGCGGCATGGCGCTGGTTGACACGCCGCTGCAACAACGCCTGAAAATACAGGATTCGCCAACCACCGCCTTGCGTGACTGGCAACGATTCGGCGAGCTGGACCCGAACGACCACTGGCCCATGCAATGGGCACGGTATTATGTGGAAAATTCCAGAACCGAAGTCTACGACTGGCTGCGTAACGAGGGGCTTACGTTCATGCCGGCGGTCAATTGGGTAGAACGCGGCCGCCTGGGTGACGGCAACAGCGTGCCCCGCTACCACATCGTCTGGGGCACCTCCCGGGAACTGACTCGCTGCATGATCGAGGCTCTGCATCGTGCCAACAGCGACGGTCGCCTGACCTTGCTGCACCGCCATCGCGTTACCGGGCTCGACCATCAAGCCGGTAAAGTGTGTGGCGCCGTCGCCATCAACGACGCCACCGGCGAAGAGGTGCGGTTGTCCGCCCCCGCCGTGGTACTGGCGATGGGCGGCATCAATGGCGGCCATGAGCAGTGTCGGGCCAACTGGCCGGCTGACCGGCCCCAGCCCGCGAGCATGCTTAACGGCGCGCACCCGTATGCCGATGGCAAGCTACACCACTGGGCGAAAGACCACCTGAGCGCGCAAATCACCCACGCCGGCGAAATGTGGAACTACGCCGCCGGCTTTCCCGCACCCGTACCCGCATTTTGACGGGCACGGGCTGTCGACCATTCCCTGCAAGTCGGCGCTGTGGCTGAACCACCGCGGCGAGCGCATCGGGCCGGAGCCGCTGGTCACCGGGTTTGACACCCACTGGCTGTGCCAGCAGGTGGCCAAGCAGGAAAAGCCCTGGACCTGGCATCTGCTCAATAGACGCATCGCCCTGAAAGAATTCGCGATCTCCGGCGCTGAGCACAACGCCAGAATCCGCGATAAGCAATTTCCCCTGTTCCTGAAAGACCTGCTGATGGGCAACAAACAGCTGTTCCAACAAATGGAAACTGAAAGCCCCTGCTTTATCACCGACGACACGCTGGAAGGCCTCGCGGACAAGATGAATGCCCTGACCAGCTCACTCGACATCAATCCTGCCACGCTCAAAGCCACTGTTGATGCCTTCGACGATAACTTTAAAAAAGGTAGTCAACTGGCCAACGATGCCCAGATCCGCATGATCCAACATGCCCGTCAATGGGGGCCGGACCGGCTGCGCACCTGCAAGCCGGCACCACTGCAAAAGCCCGGCGCCGGGCCGTTCGTTGCCATCCACATGCAGCTGACCACTCGCAAAAGCCTGGGGGCCTGAGAACCGATCTGCAAAGCCGGGTGCTGGACGCACACGACCAACCCATCAGCGGTCTCTACTGCGTAGGCGAGGCCGCAGGCTTCGGTGGCGGCGGCAGCAATGGCAAACGCTCGCTGGAAGGCACCTTCCTGCCGGGCTGCATCATGACCGCCAGAGCCGCCGCAAGATCCATCGTGAACGGCTACTGAATAACCGATTCAACACAGACGATTACAACAAGATTTTTCAGGAGAAAAACCATGGCGAACGGCGCTCAAGCATTGATGAAAACCCTGGTAGAGGCCGGCGTTGAAGTCTGCTTTACCAATCCCGGCACCAGTGAAATGCATTTTGTCGCGGCGCTGGACAGCGAACCCAGAATGCGGGCGGTACTTGCGCTGTTCGAAGGTGTTGCTACCGGCGCCGCCGATGGCTACGCCCGCATGGCGGACAAACCCGCTGCCACCCTGCTGCACCTGGGCTGCGGCCTGGGCAATGGTCTGGCCAATCTGCACAACGCCCGCAAAGGCAAGGTTCCAGTCGTGAACATTGTGGGCGACCACGCCACCTATCACGTTAAATACGATGCCCAACTGCAGTCGGACATTGAAACGGTTGCCCGCAACGTGTCACCCAACTTTGTGCGCACCTCGAAAAGCACCGAAGCCTTGTGCCAGGACGCCGTCGATGCCATCACCACCGCCCGGGGTTTGCCCGGCCAGGTCGCCACTCTGATTCTGCCGGCTGACGTATCCTGGGGTGAAGGCGGAACACCCTGCGCCATGCCGGCTCAGGCAACGCCTTCGGTGGCCGATGATGCCACCATACAAACCGTGGCCGATGCAGTGCGCACAGGCAAGAAAACAGCCATCTTGTTGGGTGGCCGCGCCCTGCGCGAACCAAGCCTGCTGGCCGCTGCCAAACTGGCGGCCCACAACGGCATCAAACTGTTCGCTGAAACCTTCCCCACTCGCATCGAACGGGGCGCTGGCTTGCCAGCGGTTGAACGCATCGCCTATCTGGCGGAGCTGGCGACCCTGCAATTGTCCGAATATGAGAATCTGATTCTGGTCGACGCCAAGGCACCCGTTTCTTTCTTCGCTTATCCGGGCAAAAAGAGCTATCTGGTGCCCGACACCTGCAACGTGAATACCTTGGCTACACCGGAACAGGATGCCGCCGCCAGCCTCAACAAGCTGGCCGATGCACTCGGCGCTGCCAGTGCTGAACCAAAGTTGCAGGCCAGCGCTCGACCGGGCCGGCCCCGAGGCAAACTTACCGCTGAAAAAGTATGCAAGGCATTGGGCCATCTGATGCCCGAAAACAGCATTATCGTGGACGAATCCATCACCTCCGGACTGATGCTGAACGTTCTTACCGCGGGCGCGCCCCGCCATGACATTCTGACCCTGAGCGGCGGCGCCATTGGTCAGGGCCTGCCCAACTCGGTTGGCGCAGCCATCGCCTGCCCGGATCGCCCGGTCTACGCCCTGATTGGCGATGGCACGGCCATGTATACCATCCAGGCCCTGTGGACCATGGCCCGGGAAAACCTGAACGTAACCACTATCATCTTCAACAACGCGTCTTATTCCATCCTGAACGTAGAGTTGGAGCGAGTGGGTGCTGAAGAGGCGGGGGCAAAAGCAAAATCACAGCTGGACATCAGCGGCCCGGTTACCCACTACGCCCAGCTGGCCCAAAGCATGGGCGTGCACGGCGTGCGGGTTCAAACCACGGAAGAACTGCTCAAGGCGATGGAGTACGCCCAGAGCATGCCCGGCCCCCACTTGATTGAAGCGGTGGTACCGGAATCCCTGAACGGCGTGAAGCGCAAGGTGTTGCCCTGGCTATTGCGGACACTGCCAAGCCTGCCGCGACCGCTGACCAAGGCGCTGAAGAACAAGATTGCGCCTTGACCTGAAAAACGGATCGGCTCACACCCGGTATCGGCTAACCTCTTCGGATAACTCACCGGCCAGCGCCTTCAGGCGCTGGGTGGCGTCACCAGCACGACGGGTACCCTGAGACGTCTGTTCCGAAATCGCGACAATCTCGTGGACGTTCTGATTGATGGTTTCCGAGACGCTGGTCTGCTCTTCGGCAGCACTGGCAATCTGTGTATTCATGTCGGTAATCGTACTCACCGCCTGCGAAATACGCTGAAGCGCCTCACTCACCTGGCGAGTTTCACCAACGGTTTCCTCGCTCCGAACACTGATCGATCCAATAAGCTTGACGGCTTCTTCAGCACCTTGCTGAAGTTGCTCAATGGTTTTCTGAATTTCCTGGGTGCTTTGCTGAGTTCGACTGGCCAGAGTGCGAACCTCGTCAGCAACAACCGCGAAACCGCGCCCGGCTTCTCCCGCTCGGGCCGCCTCGATGGCGGCATTCAATGCCAGGAGGTTTGTCTGATCGGAAATATCCCGAATCACCTTCAGTACACTGTCAATCTGCCGGGAATCGGTACCCAGCTTTTCAATCACCTGAACACCCTGCTCAACCTGTTGTGACAGCCCGCCAATCACCTCAATTGCCTGGTACACCAACCCCTGGGCGTCAGTGACTTGCGCCGTCGCGTGGCCCGCCGCATCAGAGGCCTCACTGGCGTTACCTGCCACCTCCTGCGCGGCCGCGGTCATTTCATTCATGGCCGTGGCCACCTGATCGCTCTCGGACTTCTGGCGATCAACACCCTGCTCCGCTTCGACCATCACACTGTTCAATTCGCCAGTCGTGTCGTTCAGGGTCTGTGCGGAAACGTGAATCTGCCTGACCAACCCATGAACCTGATCCGCAAAGCTGTTGAATGCGGTCGCCAGCTGGCTGAGCTCATCCTTGCCGGACACGTCCAGGCGCCGGGTAAGATCGCCATCACCACTGGCAATCCCGTTCATTGCCGCCACCGCGGATTTAAGGGGCCGAATGATACCGCGCACTACAAACAAGGCCAGGAATACAATAATGGCCAGAGCAATAAGGGACGTTGTCACAGACCCGACAATGGCAGCCGTCAGAGAGTCACCAACCCTCTGTTCCATGCTCGCCACCTGATTTTCCAGCCCATCAATCCAGAACCCGGTGCCGATCATAATGCCCCATTCGGGCAGCATTTCGGCATACCCCAACTTGGGCGCAACATCGCCGGAATCCGGATGTTGCCAGCCATAGGGAACGTAACCTCCGCCGTTTCTCGCGGCACCAACCAACTCTCTGATCAGGTAGGCGCCATTCGGGTCCTGAAAATCCCACAAATTCCGACCTTCCAGGGCCGGATTGACGCCATGCATCACGTTGACACCATTAACGTCATAGGCAAACAGATAGCCCTCGCTACCGGCGTCATCAAAACGAAGCTGACGGAGAATATCCCAGGCCTGCTGCTGTACTTCCGGATTATTGGCTGCACCCGGCTGGTCGTAGAGATGCTGGATGGAGGTTTTGGCCAGTTCGAGATAGTTGCGCAGTTCCTGACGCTTGCTGGCTTCCATGTCTTCAGAAAAGCTGGCAACCGCCTGATTGCCGATGGAGCCTGCCTGATTCAGATTGTAAGTCGTCAATAAAACGGTCAGCAGAATGACCGGAACCAGCGCCAGCAACAGAACCCGCACTTGAATGGTGAGTTTATTCATGACTGTGAATTTTCCTGGAAGGAGCACGTCGGACAGGATTATGCCGGCCCGTAAAAAAAGATTAGCAAGCCTACAGAAAAACACACCACAGATTTATTGAGGAAACCGCGTAGATTGTTAATTAACTGCAAACGTCCGGTTGTCTTTTTGTAACCGAACCACGGGTGTCGACCCTACCAACGCCCCTGCAGGGTCGCCACGATCCTCCTGCTGCCGGCATTATCGCGGTGCTCGCACACGTAAATCCCTTGCCAGGTGCCCAGCGCCAGGTGGCCGTGGCTGATCGGGATGGTCAGTGACGGCCCGATCATCACACTTTTGATGTGGGCGGGCATGTCGTCCGGACCTTCCAGGGTGTGCTCGTAATGGGGCGCATGCTCCGGCACCATGACACTGAAATGCCGTTCCAGATCGCCCCGCACATCCGGATCGGCGTTTTCGTTGATCGCCAGGGAGGCGGAGGTATGCTGGATGAAAAGGTTGAGCAAACCAACTTCGCAGTTGGTCAGCTCCGGAGCCTGGGCAAGAATTTCATTGGTGACCAGATGAAAGCCCCGGGGCAACGGGGCCAGCTCGATAGTATTCTGATGCCAGATCATGATGACTCCACCGGTTATTTTTGCAGATCGTCCCAGGGGTGAACGGGCACCACGGCGTCTTCAGACATTTCATTCTCGTAGGAGCTTCTGAAGTAGTCCATGGCCTTTTCAGCCTCACCCAGCTCGTCAAACCGGGCCACGTGGTAGATCGCCTCGCCCTCGTTGACCAGCGGCAGGTTGTTGACACAGATAACGATGCCAGAACACGGTGACATAATCGCCACTTCGGTCTCGCCGAAGGGGTCTGCCACCATGGCCAGCTTCTGCCCCTTGCGCACTTTCTGCCCCAGCCGGGCGACCGGGCGCATAATACCGTCGATTTCAGCCCGTACCCATTGTGAGTTGGCGGCGGTCTCAGAGCGTTTTTTGGGCGCCTTCGGCCCCTTTTTCGCAGGCACCATCTCCAGTTCCCGCATGACCCGGATAATGCCTTTCACGCCACTGGCAATCACCACATCGTCAAACCGCAGCGCTTCGCCGCCTTCGAAGGTGATCACCGGTATATCGAGGGAGTCTGCGTAGGCCCGGAGGCTGCCTTCCCGCAGACCAGCATTGATGATAATCGGCGCGCCAAACGCATCGGCCATACGGGAGGTTTCCGGATTCTTCAGCTCAGCCCGAATCTGTGGCAGGTTGAATCGATGAACAGCGCCGGTGTGCAAATCGATGATGTGCGTCACCTTTTCCATGATCAGGGTGCGCAACAAATAGGCGATACGCCCACCCAGGGAACCCGTTTCCGAGCCCGGAAAACAACGGTTCAAATCCCTGCGATCCGGCAGATAACGGGTGCGCTGAACAAAGCCGAAAATATTAACAATGGGCACAGCCACCAGCGTGCCGCGCAGATGCCGGAGCGCGGAGTTTTTCAATACCCGACGAATGATCTCGACACCATTGATTTCATCGCCATGGATAGCACCGCACACCATCAACACCGGACCTTCCCGGCGGCCGTGTACTACTTCTACCGGTATGTGCAGCGGAGTGTGCGTGTAGAGCTTGGCAACCTGAACCTCTACCGTCGCTCGGGTGCCGGCTTTTATCTGCACGCCGTTAATTTCAAACGGTGCTCTTGATGCTCTCGACATTGCCGTCAACCTTGCCCCCTGGTTTTGGTTTTCCAGGGCCGGTAGTTTTTCTCCGTCCAGTTGATGATCATGCTGGCCACATTCTTACCCGTGGCATTCTCGATACCTTCAAGCCCCGGCGAGGAATTGACCTCCATCACCAAAGGTCCCCGGCTGGAGCGAAGCAGATCCACACCCGCCACGTTCAGGCCCATGGCCTTGGCGGCAGTAATTGCCGTGCGTCGCTCTTCCGGCGTGATACGAACCAGCGAAGCGGTTCCGCCCCGATGCAGGTTGGAGCGGAACTCACCATCAGCGCCTTGTCGTTTCATGGCGGCAATCACCTTATCGCCAATCACGAAACAGCGGATATCCGCACCGCCGGCCTCCTTGATAAATTCCTGCACCAGAATGTCAGCTTTCAGGCCCATAAAGGCCTCAATCACACTCTCCGCAGCCTTGCGGGTTTCTGCCAGCACCACGCCGATACCCTGGGTACCTTGCAGCAATTTGATAACCACTGGAGCCCCGCCCACCATTCTCAGCAGCTCTGGCACGTTGTCGGGCTTGTTGGCAAAACCGGTCACCGGCATACCCACCCCTTTGCGCGCGAGCAGCTGCAACGAGCGCAACTTGTCACGGGAGCGGGTGATGGCCACCGACTCGTTCAGCGGGAACACACCCATCATCTCGAACTGACGTAATACCGCAGTTCCGTAGAAGGTAACCGAGGCGCCAATACGCGGAATCACCACGTCAAAGTTCTCGAGCACTTCCTCGTGATAATGAATCAGCGGATTTGCGGAGGTGATGTTCATGGAGCAATGCAGGGCGTCGATCACCTTCACTTCGTGGCCACGGTTAACGCCTTCCTCAACCAGTCGCCGGGTTGAGTACAAGTGACGATTTCGCGACAGTACCGCAATTTTCATATTCAAGTCCTCAGTGCCGGTTCACCGGCCAGGTAGGAAGCTTCAGGGTATACCAGGGATCGGCCTGCCATGGCAGTCCGCCCCAATAGCATCCGGAACCGCATGGAGTCCCGGTTGGTCAACGTCATTTCAATGGGCCAGCTTTGATCCCCCACCACCAGAGTGGTTTCGATCACCAGCCGCAATTCCTTGTGGCCGCCGGAGTCTGATACCGTGCGCTCGTCGAGCACTTTGGCATCACACTCGACCACGTGGTGCAGTTCATTCTGAACCGGGTGTACCCAGAACCTCACGCGCCGCTCGCCATTTTCGGTGTAGGGCTCGGTCCGAAAGGTATGCAGGCAAGACGTACGCGCCCCGGTGTCTACTTTCGCCTTGATGCGGGTAATATCCAGATCCGGCAGTGCCACCCACTCTCGCCAGCCCAGCGCCGTTTTGTTCTCAGCCGGGATTGGGGGGGTGGTTTTGATGACTTCAGTCGTTTCTGTCGACATCCGAAGAATCCTTGTCTTTTTGTTTTTCCGGGCCCATCAGCTGCACACGGAAGGGCTCGGAATGGCTACCAGCATAGATGCTGGTATGAGGGAAAGGTATTTCAATGCCTTGGGTATCAAGCAATTTTTTAACCGCGATCATCATGCTGCCCCGACCTTCAAAGAATTTATCTTTGGGTACCCAAAAGGAGAACTGAAGATCAACAGACGATGCGCCAAACCCCGTCACCAGCACGAAAGGTTTTGGCTCCTCGAGGCAGGCGGCGTTGTCTGTTGCCAGCCCCAGCAACAAGTCGCTGACACGTTCGACGTCTTCGGCGTAGGCAATGCCAATGGCCAGATCCACCCGCCGAATCGGAAAGCGTGAGCGGTTTACCACCCGGGTTTTAATCAGGGTTTCATTGGGTATGCGCACGTACAGGTTGTCTGGCGTTCTCAGCTTCACACTCAACAGGTCAATGGCAACGACCTCACCGAGGGTGGCATCCACCTCAATGAAATCGCCAATCTCAAAAGGCTTCTCAATGACCAGAAACAAACCGCTGATGATGTTGGATGCCGAGGTCTGCGAGGCAAAGCCGATAGCGACAGTCAAAATCCCCGCAGCCCCCAGCACCACCTCCAGTGAAAAACCCGCTTCCCGCAGCGCGGCCATGGCAAACAGCAGAAACACCAGATAGAAAAACAACCGGCGGATCATTACCTGATGATGCCGAGAGACCCGCTTCTCAACCATGCGGCCAATACTGCGGGCTACCAGCGAGCCCAGAACCAAACCCAGTACCAGTAAAAATCCGGCTGACAACCACTGCCCCCAGGCAATCCCGTTGATCACCTGAATCGTTGTTGCTTGTATCGCATCAAACAAAGAAACACTCCTGTCGTGGCCGTCAGCCAAACATGTGATCAAAAGTACGGACCAGCCTTCGGCCCCTGGCCAGCTTTTCCCTGGCGGGCGCAATAAGCTGGCACACACCCGCCTCAGCAATCACTGAATGTTCAATGTGCAGGCTGGCCGAATTCATGTCGGTTTCACATTCCACAGTAACACCCGGCGTCCATAGTTGCCCTCGCTCATTGCGATGCAGCGACAACAGCGGGGTGGGCAGGCTGAACCGTTCCAGCAACAGCGGTTTTTCTCGCTCGTTGATTATGGTTACCGGAGTGACCGCGCGCCAGGGCCTTTTGGGTACCGCCTCCAAGGCCAGCCGGCCAAAGGTTGACGAGGCATAGCACAACTCCCCCTCTCGGGTATTCCGGCCTAACCAGGTCATGGAGGGTGGCGCCAGAGGTAACTCGGCCAGCTCGGTTTCCGGGTCGCCCACGCACACTTTCATCCACAGCGCGGTACCCACATAAAGAACGCATCGGGCACCGGCGGGAATGGTTAACGGCTGAAACGGCCTGATGACGGTCGGCAAACCTGCCATGGCAGGGTAAAAGCGAACAATCCCGTTGTCTTTGGAGCGCACAAAACGCTGCACCGCAAGATCTGTCGAAGGCAGGGTGTGACCGATGGTCTCAAACCAATCCTCGGGATCTACGCCCAACGCGGTGCTCTGCACCCGAACTTGCCACTCAAGATCCAACAAGGTCACCCACAACCGGGTATGGCCCAACTGGTGCTTTTGAGTCTGGCCGGAAGCCAGTTGATAAGGGTGTGCCCAGACACCATCGCGCTGGCTTTCGGTTTGTTCTGTCATGCCGAGGAAAACACTCCTTTTTCATAGTCGGCTTTACTGCTTAACTATAATCCAATCCGGTAGTTGCAGCGAATATACAAGCTAATGATTTACCGCCTGTAATTACCACTATCCCCACTGCTCCAAGGTGACCACTCGCATGACAGAACTGGTCTGGTTCCGCAACGACCTGCGCATCGCCGACAACCCCGCACTCACCGCAGCCTGTAAAAGCAAGCAACCCGTGCGTGCGTGCTTCATCGTGACCCCCGGGCAGTGGCAGCAACATGACTGGTCTGCGGCCAGAGTTCGGTTTGTACTGGAACACGCTAACGATCTGTCGAAACAACTGGCCAAGCTTGGCATCGCCCTGTCTTTTATCCATGCAGAATTCTTTACCGACAGCCTTGCCGCATTGGAAGCACACTGCCAAGAGCACAACGTCCGCCAGCTGCATTTCAATGAAGAGTATGGCATCAACGAGCGCCGCCGGGACAAACAGGTGCGGGATCGTCTTGCAGAACTGGACGTGGGCGTGAACAAATACCGGGATCAGACCGTCGCGCCGGTCGGCCAGATACTGACGCAACAGAACGAACCCTATTCGGTCTTCACCCCGTTCTCCCGACGCTGGCGCAGCTGGATAGAAGAAACCCAGCCGACGCTGTTTCCGGCACCCACGGCCGTGGGTGAGGAGCTACAACCAGAACAGACGGACACCCTGCCCGCTCCCTTTCAGGACGCACCAGAGCCTCTGGTCAGTACCGGTGAGCATGCGGCCCACAACCAGCTCGAACAGTTTCTGGCACAGCGAGCCCGCGATTACAAAGACAACCGGGACTTACCCGCGGTGGATGGCACCAGTCAGTTGTCCCCCTATCTGGCCAACGGCGTGCTGTCTGGCCGCCAGTGCCTGATTGCCGCGAGGCAAACGGGTGGCACGGGTGAAGGCATCGAAACCTGGATTAATGAGATCGCCTGGCGGGATTTTTACATCAACATTCTTTACCACTACCCTCGAGTGAGCATGCACCGGGCCTTCAAGCCAGAGACTGAGGCACTGGCCTGGAACGATCCAAGCGAGCATTTTGAGGCCTGGAAAGAAGGCCGGACCGGCATTCCGATTGTCGACGCCGCCATGTGCCAACTGAAAACCACGGGCTGGATGCACAACCGCCTGCGCATGATTACCGCCATGTTCCTCACCAAGAACCTGTTTATCGACTGGCGGTTGGGTGAAGCCTGGTTCATGCAGAATCTGGTGGATGGCTTCCTGGCGTCCAACAATGGCGGCTGGCAGTGGAGTGCCTCAACCGGTACCGATGCAGCGCCTTATTTTCGGGTGTTCAATCCGGTAACACAAAGTGAGCGCTTTGACCCGAAAGGGGAGTTTATTCGACAGTGGGTGCCTGAGCTGGCCAAACTGGATAACAAACGGATTCACGATCCGTCCAAGGGCGGCGTTATCCCCGGCGGCTATCCGCGGCCGATTGTCGATCTCAAAGAGAGCCGGAAGGAAGCTATTGCGCGGTTTCAGGCTCTTAAAGACTGAGACTCGGGAGTTTCAGGGCCGGACAGGGTTGGTGGTGGCCCTACTTTGGAGTTATTCCCCGCAGACCGGGCAATCGGGATCTTTCGCCAGCTTCATTTCACGCCATTCCATCTGCCATGCATCCAGAATGAGCAGGCGACCGACCAGGGGTCTACCAACTCCTGAGATGACTTTGATGGCTTCCATGGCTTGAGCCGAACCGATCATACCGACCAGAGGCGCGATCACACCGGCCTCAGAGCACGTGAGATCTTCATTGCCCTGTTCCGGGTACAAACAGTGATAGCACGGACTTTCAGGTTGGCGGGGATCGTAAACAGACAGCTGGCCTTCGCCACGGATGGCGGCGCCGGAGACCAGCGGCACGCCGGCGGCGACCGAGGCCCGGTTGAGGGCAAAGCGGGTGTTGAAGTTGTCGGTGCAGTCCAGCACCAACGTGGACTCTGCCACCAGCTGCTTGAGATCATCAGCCCCGACGCGACGGTTCACGGCACTCACCGTAATCTCGGGGTTAATAGCCCGCACCCGTTCGGCCAAGCGCTCCGCCTTAGAATCCCCCAGCCAGCTTTGCTCGAACGCTATCTGCCGCTGCAGATTGGCCAGTTCGATCTGGTCATCATCCACTAAAGTCAGGTGTCCCGCGCCGGCTGCGCCCAAGTACAACGCCACCGGGCAACCCAGTCCGCCGGAACCAAGAATCAGCACACGAGCGGCCTTGAGCTGTTCCTGCCCGGCAATGTCAAACCGTGGCATCAAGATCTGGCGGCTGTATCGGAGCAATTCCTCATCACTGAGCATGGGTGCCTCTCGCTGATTCATCGCTATTGGGTTTGCGGGCAAGGGTCATTCTTTCGTTGCCGCCATAGTCTTTGCGGGTCTCTATTTTGTTCCATCCGGTCTGGGCAAACAAATGCCGGACCGCTTCGCCCTGATCGTAGCCGTGTTCCAGCAGCAGCCAGCCGCCTTCGTGCAGCCAGTTCTGGCCTTGTAAGACCAGTAGCCGAATGTCGTCCAGGCCGTCGTCTCCCGCGACCAGGGCCGAGGATGGTTCAAATCGGACATCACCTTCGCCCAGATGATGATCCCTGGCGGGAATGTACGGAGGGTTGGAGATCAAGAGGTCAAACTGCGCGTCTGGTAGCTGATCAAACCAGTGACTTTGCACGACCGTGATTGGCAAATCCAGGGTGGTGCTGTTGGCACGTGCCAGCTCCACAGCATCGGCGATACGATCACTGGCCATGATTTGCCAGCTCGGTCTTTCACTCGCCAGGGCCAGAGCAATGGCCCCGGTGCCGGTGCCCAGATCCAACACCGATGCATTCTCAGGCAGCGTCAGCGAAAGTGCCGCTTCTACCAGGCACTCGGTATCCGGCCGGGGAATCAGGGTGGACGCGCTTACGCTCAAGGGTAATGACCAGAACTCCTGCTGGCCCAGCAAGTAGGCAATGGGCTGACCGCTCACCCGCTCGGCCACCAGCGCAAAAAACTGTTGCGCCTGATGGTCTGTTACTTGCCGCTCAGGCCAGGCTCGAAAGCTGGTTCGGCCAAGGCCGGTGACGTAGCTCAGCAATAGTTCAGCATCCAGTCGTGGCGAGTCACCCTGAATTCGGTTAACCGCCTCGCTCAGCAGCGCTTCACAGGTTAGCGAAGACTCACTGATCATGAGCCAGTTCAGCCAGCAACTCGGCCTGATGCTCTTGTTGCAAGGGCATAACCACCGCATCCAGATCACCGGTGATCACTTCGTCGAGCTTGTACAAGGTCAGGTTGATACGGTGATCGGTCACCCGGCCCTGGGGAAAATTGTAGGTGCGAATGCGCTCGGAACGGTCACCACTGCCTACCAGGCTTTTACGGGTTTCGGCCATGGATTTCTGTTGTTTCTCGAGCTCGCTGTTCTGCAACCGCGACGCCAGCAGGCTCATGGCCTTAGCGCGGTTTTTGTGCTGTGAGCGCTCTTCCTGGCACTCCACTACCATGCCAGTCGGCAGGTGGGTGATACGAATGGCAGAATCAGTTTTGTTGACGTGCTGGCCGCCAGCGCCGGATGCGCGGAAGGTGTCGATGCGCAAGTCGGCCTTATTGATCTCAACCGCTTCGGTTTCGTCAGCCTCCGGAATCACCGCCACGGTGCAGGCAGAGGTGTGAATACGGCCCTGGGATTCGGTTTCTGGCACCCGTTGTACCCGATGGGCACCAGACTCAAATTTCAGCACTCCGTACACGCCATCGCCAGACACTCGGGCAATCACTTCTTTATAGCCTCCGTGTTCGCCTTCGTTTTCGCTCAGCACCTCCACTTGCCAGCGTTGGCGCTCGGCAAACCGGGAGTACATTCTGAACAGGTCACCGGCAAAAATGGCGGCTTCGTCACCACCGGTGCCGGCACGCACTTCCAGAAAGACGTTTTTCTTGTCATTGGGGTCTTTGGGCAACATCAGGCGCTGGAGTTCTTCATCCAGATGTTCGGACCGTTCCCGGGCGTCGGCAAACTCGTCTTCCGCCATGGCTCGCATGTCGGCGTCACCATCCTTTGCCAGCTCTTTTGCCTCTGCCATGTCCTCAATAGCCTGCTGCCAGGCCTGAAAGCCTTTAACCACCGGCTCGATTTCAGCGAACTCCCGAGATAACTCCCGGAACTTATCCTGATGGGCGATCACCGAGGCATCACTCAGCAACGCGTTGACCTCCTCGAACCGTTCAACAAGCTGTTCAAGGCGGGACTGAATGGATGGCTTCATAATTTTTCCGTGGTGGCGGGCTCGTCAGCTTCCAGGGCGTCAAGCTGATACAGCTCCCGCAGGCACTCAGTAACTTCGGTACGGCCCTCGGCCATGGCTTTGCGAACCTGCACAGAGGGTTGATGCAGCAGTTTGTTGGTCAGGCCTCGCGCCAGACTGCGCAGGACCGTTTCCGGGTCGGCACCATTACGCAGTGCGCGCAGCGCCTTCTCAGATTCTATGTCACGCAACAGTTCGGCTCGCTGGCGGAACACTTTAAGCGTTGAGACGGCATCCAGTGCCCGCAGCTGGTCAAGAAACTCCTGAACACCGCTGGTGATCAGGTTCTCCGCTTCCCGGGCGGCACCCTCCCGCGACCGGATATTCTCTTCAATCACCTGGCGCAGATCATCGACGGTGTAGAGATAAACGTCCGCCAGCGAGCCCACTTCTGGCTCAATGTCCCGAGGCACGGCAATGTCGACCATGAAATACGGCCGATGCTTGCGTTTTTTCAGCGCCCGTTCAACCGCGCCTTTGCCCAATATGGGCAGAGGGCTGGCGGTAGAGGAAATAATGATGTCGACGTCCGCCAGGTAATCCGGAATTTCAGACAGTAAAATCCCTTTACCACCCCGGGCTTCGGCCAGGACCTGCGCTCTTTCCAGAGTGCGGTTAGCCACCACAAAATCCTTCACGCCTGCATCTGCCAGGTGCCGTGACACCAGCTCGATGGTTTTTCCCGCGCCAATCAACAGCGCCTTGTTGCGGGACATATCGGCAAAAATGTGGTGAGCCATGCTCACGGAGGCGTAGGCCACCGACACCGGGTTTTCGCCAATGGCGGTCTGGGTGCGAACCCGCTTGGCCACTGAGAAGGTCTGTTCAAACAAGCGCGACAGGAAGGATCCGCTGGCACCGTGCTCACGAGCCAGAGCGTAGGCATCCTTGAGCTGGCCAAAAATCTGGGGCTCGCCCAACACCATGGAATCAAGACCCGCTGCCACTCGCATCATGTGGCGAACAGCATCCGAGTCACGGTGCACATAGAGAACATTCTCAAGATCGGCCACGTCCAGCTCGTGGAACCCGGCAAGCCAGCGCAACACAGTGGCCCCGCAATCATCGTCTCCGGCAAGATACAATTCGGTGCGATTACAGGTCGACAAAATCGCAGCCTCACTGGCACCGGAAGCCGCACGGAGTTCAGAGAAGGCTTCGGCCATCCGCTCCGGCGTAAAGGCGACACGCTCGCGGATCTCCACGGGTGCGGTTCGGTGATTGATTCCCAGCGTCAACAATGCCATTTGGAGGTTAGAAAACCCTTACCAGTCGTGGATATTACTTGCCATTCTACCGGCGCGAGTCGGCGCCTGCCACCCGAAAACGTTGCGACTTCGGCAACTGCGGACAGGTTGGGCAAGTTCAGGTGCTTATGCCATTATAGGGGCTTGATCATGGCCGTAACCCGATCTGCCTCAATTCTGAGGCAAAATGTGGTTAACACTGATGTACCGCCGACAGCACACGGGAAGTTGCATGCAAAGATCCGCACCGTATCTGGTTACCTGCCTGCTGGGATTCAGCATCGCCGTTTTGCCGGGCTGCGCCAGCCTCTCTGGCACCCCGGAACAAGCCGATAAAACTCCGGCAGCCGACGTTGTTGCCCAGCCCGAAGCCAAAATTGTGCGTGATGCGGATTTCGAACCAGAAGTTCTGTATCAACTGCTTGCGGCCGAAATCGCTGCCCAGCGCGGACGCTACGACGTCACCCTGGTGAACTACCTGAAAGCCGCCAAAACATCGAGGGACGAGGGCGTTATCACCCGGGCCATGCGCATTGCCCAAACCCTCAATGCAGACAACGCCCAACTGCAACTGGCCGAACTATGGCTGGAGCTTGACCCGGACAACCTGCTTGCCCACCGGGTTTCGGCCATTCAGGCAGTCAAAAGACAGGATCTTGAATTGGCTCTGTTTCACATGGAGCAAATCATGGAGCAGGGTGAGGATGCCGATTTTGACAGCCTGGCGGTGATGTCGGCCAACCTGCCAGCCGAGCAGCAACAGGAGCTGCTCGACCTGTATCAACGCCTGGCCACACGCCACCCTGAGACGCCGGAGCTGGAATACAGCATCGCCCTGCTTCAGAAAATTACCGGTACCCCGGAGCAGGCTCTGGAGCGCCTGGACCAGGTGCTCGACAAAGAGCCTGACTTTCAGCCCGCCATCGTTCTCAAGGGCGACTTGCTCTACCAGACCGGCCAGAAGAACGAAGCGCTCAGTTACCTGACCACCAACACCCGGCGTTACCCGGCCAATCGACAGCTGGGCACACTGTATGGCCGCATTCTGATCAACGAAGGCGAACTGCAAGCGGCTCAGGACGAGTTCGAACGACTGGTCAGGCGATATCCTGAAACACCCGGGCTGCGGTTGTCTTACGCCCTGGTCGCGCTCGAGAACAACCAACCCGAGCTGGCCAAGGAAGAGCTGACCCGCCTGGCCGAGCAAGGACATCACATTGACGAGGCCAATTATTATCTGGGCAGACTGGAAGAAGAAGCCGGCAACACTACCCAGGCGATCGGTTATTACATCAGCGTCGAAAGCGGCAACTATTTTTTCCCGGCGCTGGCCAGAGCAAGTGAACTGCAGGCAGAAGCCGGTGAACTGGACGACGCCATTGCCAATATCCACGCTCTGAGGGAGACCAACCCCGACCAGGCTGAGAACTTCTGGCTTCTTGAAGTGAATCTGCTGCTCGACCAGGAACAGCCGGATGAAGCCATGAACGCTGCAGACGAGGCGCTCGAGACATTTCCCGAGAACATTCAGGTTCGATATGCCCGCGCCATGCTTCACGACACCTTAGGCAATACCGAGCAGGCAGAGCAGGATCTGAGGACAGTTCTGGAGCAGCAACCCGACAATGCGGTGGCCCTGAACGCCCTGGGCTACATACTGACCGTTCGCACTGAACGTCTTGACGAAGCGCAAAGTTACATTGAACAGGCGCTGGCGCTGGACCCCGGCAACCCGGCGATTCTGGACAGCATGGGCTGGGTTCGTTTCCGCCAGGGTGATACGGAGGCCGCCCTGAGCTACCTTGCCGAGGCCTGGGCTACCTACCCGGACCCCGAAGTAGCCGCCCATTATGGTGAAGCCCTGTGGGTGACCGGCAACGAGGAGCAGGCCAGAATTATCTGGGAGCAGGGCCTGGACCAGGCACCTGACCACGAGATTCTTCGCGAAACCATTGAACGCCTGACCGGCAACGGAAACCTCTGATGCTGAAGCACCTGATCCCCGTCCTGCTCCTGATCGCGGTTCTGGGCGGCTGTACTACCATCCAGCTTGAACCACTTCCAGAAGGCATGACCGATCAGCCGCCGGCAGACTGGGCCAAACAGAGCCGGTCACTCAGCCAGTTCGATCACTGGCAACTGTCTGGAAAGCTGGCTGTGCGTCAGCCCTCAGACAGCGGCACCGCGGTCATCAACCGCTGGCAACAGCAGGGCGAACACTACGAGCTGGCACTGTCTTCCTCATTCCTCGGCATGGGCAGCACCAGCCTGAACGGCGTGCCCGGCTTTCTGGAACTGCAATTGCCGAACGGAGACGTCTACCAATCCTCTGAACCAGAAACCCTGGTACTTTCTGCGACCGGGTGGCAACTGCCCATCGACAGCCTGACCTGGTGGATACGCGGTCTGCCGTCGCCAGATGGAGATTTCCGCTTGCTGTTCGATGACCAACAGCGGCTCGCAATTCTCTATCAGAATGGCTGGGAGATCCGCTACGACCGCTGGCAACCGTTTGTCACTGACCTGCCCCAGCTCCCGGCACGAATCACCGCCCTGAAAGACGACAAACGGGTGCGTGTGGTCATCAGCGACTGGCACCGCAAGGACTGAACACGTGAGTAAGCGCATCACCCTGCCCTCGCCGGCAAAACTCAACCTGTTCCTGCACATCGTCGGCAAACGCCCCGATGGCTACCACGAGTTGCAGACACTGTTTCAGTTTCTCGATTTCGGCGACGACCTCACGTTCACTCTGACGCCCGGCCAATCCGGCGCCCGCCTCAGTCAGCCGGTGGTCGGCGTGCCCGATAAAGACAACCTTATCATTCGAGCTGCCAACGTTCTTGCCGAGGCCGCAAGACGCCCTGTGCCAGGCGTCAGCATACACATCAACAAACGCCTACCCATGGGCGGTGGCCTGGGCGGCGGCAGCTCCAACGCAGCGACAACGCTGATCGGACTGAATCACCTCTGGCAACTCAACCTGGACGAAGACACACTCGCCAACCTGGGCCTGCAACTGGGCGCTGACGTTCCGGTCTTTGTCCGTGGCCGCGCCGCCTTCGGTGAGGGGGTTGGTGAAATACTGACCCCATCCAGCCCACCTGAGGACTGGTTTGTGGTGCTGAAACCCGACTGTGAAATCAATACCGGCAAGATTTTTTCGGAACAAGGGTTGACAAGGGACACCCCAAAAATGAAAATAGCGCCCGCTTTTGAGGGAGACGCCTCGAGGTACCGAAACGACTGTCAGGATGTAGTTTGCGAACTTTATCCAGAGGTTAAAAAAAGCCTGAAATGGCTTTCACAATTCGGACCTGCAAGATTAACCGGAACCGGGGCTTGCATTTTTGGACGTTTCCCGACAGAATCCGCAGCCCGGATTATCTGGGAAAGCAAACCCTCCGGCATCACGGGGTTCGTAGCTAAAGGGGTGAACATTTCACCGCTTCACACAAAGCTAGTAGAGCTAAAATGATGCCAAAAGAGCACGATATTGGGGTGTCGCCAAGTGGTAAGGCAACGGGTTTTGATCCCGTCATGCGCAGGTTCGAATCCTGCCACCCCAGCCACCTTTCTCCTGCTTCTTCTGAATCAAACGCTGATACCGCGAAGGATTCCATCGTGTCCAAATTGATGATTTTCGCTGGCAACGCCAATCCTGACCTTGCCAAAGCTATTGCCCAGAAACTTCATATTCCCATGGGTCAGGCCACTGTAGGCCGGTTCAGCGATGGTGAAACCACTGTCGAGATCGATGAGAATGTACGGGGCCATGATGTCTTCATCATCCAGCCCACCTGCTACCCCACCAACGACAACCTGATGGAACTGATCGTGATGGCCGACGCACTTCGCCGTGCCTCTGCAACACGTATCACCGCCGTTATCCCTTATTATGGATACGCCCGTCAGGATCGTCGCGTTCGCTCAACACGGGTAGCCATCAGCGCCAAGGTTGTGGCCGACATGATCTCCAGCATCGGCGTGGATCGTGTGCTCACCCTCGATCTGCACGCAGACCAGATTCAGGGTTTCTTCGACATCCCGGTTGACAACATCTACGCCACACCGGTCATGCTTGAAGACATCGAAAAGCAGCGTTTTGAAAACTTCGTTGTAGTCTCTCCGGACGTCGGCGGCGTTGTTCGCGCCCGCGCCGTCGCCAAGCGACTGGATGATGCCGACCTGGCCATCATCGATAAGCGCCGCCCGAAGGCCAACGTATCTCAGGTTATGCACATCATCGGTGACGTGAGGGACAAGACCTGCATCCTGGTGGACGACATCATCGATACCGCCGGCACTCTGTGCAAAGCCGCCAAAGCGCTCAAAGAACACGGCGCAGCGCGGGTTGTGGCCTACATCACTCACCCTGTGCTGTCTGGGCCCGCCATCGACAACATCAACGCGTCTGAACTGGACGAGCTGATCGTATGCGACACCATTCCGCTGGGTGACAAAGCCAAGAATTGTGATAGAATCCGCGTCCTCAGCATGGCTGGCCTGCTCGCGGAGTCCATTCGTCGCGTCAGCAATGAAGAGTCCATCAGCGCCATGTTCGAGAACGTCTGACCCGGATTTTCCGGAAAAAACAGACAGCTCAGCAAGTTAAAAACGCTGTATCAGTATCTGAGTCGGGAGCCCTGCAAGGCTCCCGACTCTTTTAGTCAGCCAAAGAAATTATTCTGAGGCTATTCAAAAAACATCATCTGTTCAAACGCCTGGTCGCGGGCAGTTCAGATGACGATTGAGGTACATATCATGTCCCAAGAATTTGTTATTGAAGCATTTTCTCGTGGCGATCAGGGGAGAGGTGCGAGCCGCCGCCTGCGTCGCGAGGAACGGAAAATCCCGGCTATCGTTTATGGCGGTAACAAAGAAGCCGTTTCTATCTCCATCTGGCACAACGAGCTGAAAAAAGCTCTGGAGAACGAGGCTTTCTTCTCTCACATCCTGACCCTCGAGCTGGACGGCAAGAAAGAAAGCGTGATCCTGAAGGATCTGCAGCGTCACCCGTACAAGCCGCTGCTGACCCACGCCGACTTCCTGCGCGTTGACAAGGACCACGAGATCCACGTGAACGTACCGCTGCACTTCCTCAACGAAGACACAGCACCGGCCATCAAACTTCAGGGCGGCGTAGCCAACCACCAGATCAACGAAGTTGAAGTGATCTGTCTGCCGCAGAACCTGCCCGAGTTCATCGAAGTGGATATGGCCACTGTCGAGATGGACCAGGTAGTTCACCTGAGCGACCTGAACCTGCCTAAAGGCGTTCGTGTTGCTGCCCTGCTGCAGGGTGAAGATCACGACCTGCCAGTTGTGGCGATCCACAAGCCGCGCGGCGCCAAGGCAGACGATGCCGAGGAAGCTGAAGGCGAAGAAGGCGGCGAGGAGTAATCACTCCCGTCCTGATGGAGAGGAACGCTGGCGTATGGCACAGGATATTGTCATGGTGGTTGGCCTGGGTAACCCCGGTCCCGACTACGAGAATACCCGCCATAACGCCGGCGCCCTGTTCGTCGAAGCTCTGGCCCGCACTGCGGGCCAGACGCTCCGCCCCGAGAAGAAGTACCACGGGCTTTACGCCCGCATCCAATGGCAGGGTCTTGACCTGCACCTGCTGAATCCCTCCACCTTCATGAATCGCAGCGGCCTGGCTATTAAGGCGCTGGCGGATTTCTTCAAGATTTCCCCCGAACAGATTCTGGTTGCCCACGACGAACTCGACATTCCCCCCGGCACCGCCAAACTAAAAAGGGCGGAGGACACGGTGGCCACAACGGCCTGCGTGACACCATTGCCCACCTGGGCACCAACGAGTTTCAACGTCTGCGCATCGGCATTGGCCACCCTGGCGACAGCCGGAAGGTAACCGGCTATGTGCTCGGCCGCCTCGGCAAGCAGGAAACCGAAGAACTGAGCGCGGTCATCGATGAAATTATGCGGGTACTGCCTGACGCCGCCAGCGGCAAACTCGCCGCCGCAATGAACCGCCTGCACAGCTTCAAGCCCTCGGCCTGAGCAAGACACAACCCCTTACTCGCACCTGCACCAATACACCGGTATAATCCGCCCAAATTTTTGTTCCAGCAGAGGCATTCCATGGGATTTAACTGCGGCATCGTCGGCCTTCCCAACGTCGGCAAATCTACCCTGTTCAACGCATTGACCAAGGCCGGCATCGGCGCCGAAAACTTCCCGTTCTGCACCATCGAGCCTAACGCCGGCGTTGTTGCCATGCCCGATCCGCGCCTGACCAAGCTGGCCGAGATCGTCAAACCCCAACGCGTTGTCCCGACCACGATGGAATTCGTCGACATTGCCGGCCTGGTGGCCGGTGCGTCCAAGGGCGAAGGCCTGGGCAATCAGTTTCTGGCCAACATCCGCCAGACCGACGCCATTGCCCACGTGGTGCGCTGCTTTGAAGATGGCAACGTCATCCACGTAGCCAACAAGATCGACCCGGCTTCAGACATTGAAGTGATCAACACCGAGCTGGCGCTGGCTGACCTCGACACCGTCGAGAAAGCCATCAAGCGCGTACAGCGTGTGGCCAAGAGCGGCGACAAAGATGCCAAAGCCCAACTGGAGATGTTCGAAAACCTGCTGCCGGTGCTGAATGAAGGCAAGCCGGTGCGCAGCATGAATCTGGACAAAGACCAGATGGCACTGGTGCGTGAACTGTGCCTGCTCACCGTCAAACCCACCATGTACATCGCCAACGTCAATGAAGATGGCTTCGAGAACAACCCGCACCTGGACACTGTGCGCAGAATCGCGGAAGCCGAGAACGCCGTGGTGGTGCCGATCTGCAATAAGCTGGAAGCGGAAATCTCTGAACTGGAAGACGAAGAAAAGTCCATGTTCCTGGATGAAATGGGCATGGACGAGCCTGGCCTGGACCGCGTTATCCGCGCCGGCTACGGTTTGCTCGACTTGCAGACATACTTCACCGCTGGCGTTAAAGAAGTCCGTGCCTGGACCGTCCGGGTCGGTGCCACTGCGCCTCAGGCTGCAGCCGTTATCCACACAGATTTTGAACGCGGCTTCATCCGAGCCGAGATCGTCAGCTACGACGACTTTGTTCAGTACAACGGCGAAGCCGGTGCCAAAGATGCCGGCAAATGGCGCCTGGAAGGCAAAGAATACATCGTCAAGGACGGCGACATTATTCACTTCCGTTTTAACGTATAACTTTTCAGGAAATTTTGGCGCCAAGCCTTGACAGCTTGGACCCAAATACCGAAAATACGCGCCTCGTTTAGAGCCGAGCTCAAAACGAAATGGCAAGGTAGCTCAGTTGGTTAGAGCACAGCACTCATAATGCTGGGGTCGGCGGTTCGACTCCGCCCCTTGCTACCAGTATTCTAAAAAGCCCGACTCGAAAGAGCCGGGCTTTTTTCGTTCTGGCCCAACTCCGGTTGATAGCCCGACTTGTTACCGCACAGCACAGGACTTCAATCCATGGCGGAATCACCTGCATCAGACCTGTCTCAGGATCGGCTCGCCCGGATCAGCCAGCACTTTAATGAACGCTACGTTCAGCCCGGAAAACTGCCCGGCTTTACCACCTTGGTAGCCCGGCATGGCGAGATTGTGTGGACCGATGCCCAGGGCCTGATGGATATCGAGCGCAATCGGCCCATGCAGCGTGACACAGTGTTCCGCATTTACTCCATGACCAAGCCGGTCACCTCCATCGCCATGATGCAGCTGTATGAGCAGGGCAAGTTTCTGCTCAACGACCCCGTGCACAAGTACATCCCGGCCTGGCTTAACCTGCGGGTTTACAAAGGCGGCAGCTACCCGGATTTCGAAACGGAGCCTGCGACTACCACCATGACCATCCGGGATCTGATGACCCACACCTCAGGCCTGACGTACGGGTTCACAGAACGCACCGAAGTAGACGCCGCCTACCGTCAACTCAAGCTGGACGGCAGTTCGATTCTGACACTGGACAAACTGGTGGAGCGACTGGCCGATCTGCCGCTGGAATTCTCGCCCGGCACCGCCTGGAACTATTCGGTCTCAACGGACGTGCTCGGCCACCTGGTGCAGGTGCTCTCCGGCAAGCCACTGGATGCATACTTTGACGAGCATATCTTTCAGCCGCTGGGCATGACTGAGACAGGGTTCCATGTGCGCCCGGCACAACAGGACCGTTTCGCGGCCTGCTACCTTTATCAATCCGGGGGCACCTTGAAATTGCAGGACGATCCGGAGCGATCCAAATACCTGAAGCAACCCCGGTTTCTGTCCGGTGGTGGCGGGCTGGTTTCCACCATTGATGATTACCACCGATTTGCCCAGGCCCTTTGCCAAGGTGGTCAGTATCAGGGGCAACGGATAATTGGACGCAAGACCCTGGAGTTCATGCGCAGGAATCACCTGCCGGATAACCAGGACCTCCCGGCCCTGTCCATTGGAGGCTTCAGCGAAACGCCCTATGCCGGCAGCGGTTTCGGCCTCGGCTTCTCGGTCAAGACCGATGTTGCCAAATCCGCCACCATTGGCTCAGAGGGGGAGTTCGGCTGGGGCGGGCTGGCCAGCACCAGCTTCTTTGTCGACCCGCAGGAAGACCTGGTGGTTATCTTCTTGACCCAGCTGATACCGTCCTCCTCCTACCCCATCAGGCAGGAACTCCGGGCACTGGTCTACGGTGCCATGGTCTGAGCCTGCAAACCCTGTGCGATCAGCCAGGAGCCTGTGGCATACTCAGAGCAAACGAACAAACCAAAAACAAACCACCAGCAAGGAATGTTGTGATGAAAGCGGAAACCCTCGCGCTACACGCCGGCTTCAAGAGCGACCCGACCACCAAGGCCGCCACCACACCTATTTACCAGACCACGTCTTACACCTTTGACGACACCCAGCACGGTGCCGATCTGTTTGACCTGAAGGTTCAGGGCAACATCTATACCCGCATCATGAACCCGACCAACTCGGTACTGGAAGAGCGCATGACTGCCCTGGAAGGCGGCGTTGGCGCGCTGGCGGTGGCTTCCGGTATGGCAGCCATCACCTACGCCCTGCAGACCATCTGCAAAGTGGGCAACAACATCGTCAGCACCAGTCAGCTGTATGGCGGCACTTACAACCTGTTCGCCCACTCACTGCCGAACCAGGGTATCAATTGCAAGATGGTGCCCCACGATGATTTCGAGGCGGTTGAAAGTGCCATCGACGACCAGACCCGCGCCCTGTTCTGCGAGTCCATCGGCAACCCGGCCGGCAACGTAGTCGACATCCAGAAATGGGCCGACATCGCCCACAAGCATGGCATTCCGCTGATCGTGGACAATACGGTCGCCACACCGTTCCTGTGCCGGCCGTTCGAGCACGGCGCTGATATTGTGGTGCACTCCCTGACCAAATACATTGGCGGTCACGGTACAACGGTGGCCGGCATTGTGGTGGACTCCGGCAAGTTCGACTGGGCCGCCAATGCCGATAAATTCCCGATGATGAACCAGCCCGACCCGTCCTACCACGGCGTGGTCTACACCGAAGCGCTGGGCGCCGCGGCCTTTATCGGCCGTTGTCGTGTCGTGCCCTTGCGCAATACCGGCGCTGCCCTTTCACCATTCAACTCGTTCCTGATCATGCAGGGCCTGGAAACGCTGGCATTGCGCATGGAGCGCCATTGCGACAACGCGCAGAAGGTTGCCCAGTTCCTGCAGGACCATCCGGCCGTTGAGTGGGTAAACTACGCCGGTCTGGCCAACAGCCCCTACAAGGCCACCTGTGAAAAGATCTGTGGCGGCAAAGCTTCCGGCATTCTGAGCTTCGGCATCAAGGGTGGCCGAGAGGCAGGCGCCAAATTCATTGATGCGCTGGATTTGATTCTGCGCCTGGTCAACATCGGCGATGCCAAATCTCTGGCCTGCCACCCGGCCACCACTACCCACCGCCAGCTGGATGCAGACGAGCTGAAGAGCGCTGGAGTCAGTGAGGATCTGGTGCGGCTGTCGATCGGCATCGAGCACGTGGACGATATCATTGCCGACGTCACCCAGGCCCTGGACAAATCCCAGGCTTGATAACGCTCATCCGGGTACGACCAATGTCGTGCCCGGTGACCCCGTGATTGCCCGTATCTGCCTTGTATCTATACGCTCCGCCGATTACCCTTTAGAGTTCTCCATACCCTGATCAGAGAGCTCCCGGCCCCATGAGCGACAGCGCCAAACCTCGCATCACCAGTGGTTCCAAATTCCGTAACGAACACGGCTTCAGTGCCATCAAGGACGGCGTCAAGCGATCGGCCGCCACCACGGAAGACAAGCCCCTGGAGCGCAAGCCAAAATGGCTGAGAGCGCGGATGCCCGGTGGCGAGCGCTACGACGCCGTGCGCCGGAACGTCTCCGAACACCGCCTGAGCACGGTCTGCCAGGAATCACACTGCCCGAACATTGGTGAGTGCTGGACCAACGGCACCGCGACCATCATGGTGATGGGCTCGGTGTGTACCCGCGCTTGCAAGTTCTGTGCGGTCGACACCGGCAACCCGAAGGGCTGGCTTGATGCAGATGAGCCCGAGAATACCGCCAAATCGGTAGAATTGATGGGGCTGCGCTATATCGTTTTGACCTCCGTTGACCGGGACGATCTGGACGATGGCGGCGCCGCACACTATGCCGCCTGCGTGTCGGCCATCAAGCACCGCACACCGGAAGTCGCAGTTGAAGCGCTCACCCCGGATTTCGACGCCGTGATGAGTGATGTCGAGAAGGTGGTGGATTCTGGCCTCGATGTGTTCGCTCAAAATGTGGAAACCGTCAAACGCCTGACCAGCAAAGTGCGTGATCCGCGCGCCGGCTACGAAAAAACCCTGAGCGTATTGGCTCACGCCAAGAAACATCGCCCAGAAGTACTCACCAAAACCAGCCTGATGCTGGGGCTTGGCGAGACCGAAGAAGAAGTCCTGCAAACCATGGATGACCTCCGCGCCATCGGCGTCGACATCCTGACCCTGGGCCAGTACCTGCGGCCCACCCCGAACCACCTTGCGGTCGAGCGCTACGTTACCCCGGAAGAATTCAACCGCTTCCGGGAAATCGGCCTGGAAAAAGGCTTTATGGAAGTGCCATCCGGCCCCATGGTTCGCTCCAGTTACCGCGCGGACCGTGTATTCGACAAAAACAATCTGGGGCTGACGGTGCCCGAGGTACCCCAACCTTCCAATGCCGTGCAAATTCCGGTGAAGGCCATCGACTGAGACGCCCATGCTGAACCTGCTGCGAAACATCCGGCTGAAATACAAGTTCTGGTTGCTGAACATTGTGGTGTTCGCGGTACTCTGTTTGCTGGTGCTCTATGCCATGCAGTTGATGGCGGAGCGATCCGACGTCAGTTTTGCAGAAGTATTTGCAGAGACCGCACCCGGCTTTGCCCTGGTGGTCGTGCTATTGATGGCGCTGGAAATGGCCGGCTCCCAACTGCTGATCTCCTTTATAGAACAGCACATGAACCGCCTCAAAGACACCATGGTGTCAGTCCAGGCCAGCGGCAATCTCAGCCAGCGGGCACCAGTAGACTCCACCGACGAGATAGGCGAAATGGCCACGGCCTTCAACGCCATGCAGGATCGCACGGTCGACGTGGTCCGCAGCATGAAAGAAGCCACCGAACGCCTTAACCGGGAAGTCCAGGAACTGACCAAAGCGGCAGAGGCGCGCCGGGACGATCTGGCCCGGCAGCAGGCCGGCGCTGAACGATCCTCGGACGTTGTAGAAACCATGCTGCAGAGCTTTATCGGTATTGCCGAACAATCCGGTATCGCCAAAACCCTGTCTCACGAGGCCCGGGACACCGCGCTGGCAGGCCGCGACCGGGTTAGCCACAGCGCCGACAGCATTCGACAACTGGAACAGGTTGTACGCGATTCCGCCAGCAGTGTTGGGGCCTTGGCAGACAACAGCCATGAGATCAGCAAAGCCATCACCGAAATCAAGGGCATTGCCGAGCAAACCAACCTGCTGGCCTTGAACGCTGCCATCGAAGCCGCCAGGGCCGGCGAGCAAGGTCGGGGCTTTGCCGTCGTCGCCGATGAGGTGCGCAAGCTGGCCCGCCGGGTGCAAGACTCTACTGAGCAAATCCAGACCACCCTGGACAAGCTGCTGGCTGCCATGGCGACCGCGGTCGATCAGATGACTGGCAGTTCAGAAGATGCGGCCCGATGCGTGATTGAATCGGAACAGGCGCAGCAAGCACTGGAAGCCATCAATGAGGTGGTCAACCGGATCGATCGCACCAACCAGGAAATCGCCGACATGTCTGCGCAACAAACGGCAGGCACCGACGACGTTCTGGCCAACGTTCAGGGCATCCGGGACACCACACAGAATATGGTGACCCAGCTCTCAGACAGCGCTGAAATGAGCAAACGTCTGAAGCACCTGATCGAATCTCTCGAACTAGCCGCCTCAAAGGTCACAGTTCGCTGAGGTTTATGGCAAACTCTGCACTCGTTTTTTTGCAGCAGAGTAGTCATTCATGAATCGCCTTGGCGCCCTTTACGATCGTTTTATTCTCCCTCACCCCTGGATTGTGCTGATTCTGTTCAGCGCTCTACTGGCCGTCGCGGCACTGCGCTTTGACCAGTTCCGGCTGGATGCCTCGGCCGAGTCGCTGGTGCTGGAGAATGATCGTTCGCTGGAACAATACCGTCAGGTCAATCGGGTATTCACTACCTCTGACGATTTTCTGGTGGTGACCTACACGCCGCAGGAGGAGCTGTTCACAGAGACCGAGCTTGGCTACCTGAGGTCGCTGCGGGACGAACTGGCGGCTTTACCCGCGGTCGGCTCCACCAACAGCATTCTGAACGTTCCCCTGCTGCATAGTCCGGACCTGACGCTCGACACCGTCGACAGTGAAATCAAGACGCTGGATACCGATGAGGTGGCATCAGACACCGCCCGCCAGGCATTGCTGAACAACCCCATGTACCCCAACCTGCTGCTCAGCGAAGATGGCGGTACCACTGCGATCCAGGTCAACCTGCCAACACCGGAACGCTATTTTGAGCTCTTGAATCAGCGTGACGAGCTGCGGGAGAGGGTTCGCGCCGGTCAGGCCAACGCAGACGAGCAACGGCAACTGGCGCAGGTCAGCCAGGAATTTATCCAGTTCACCGAAAGCCTTGGTAAAGAGCGAGACGCCACCATCGCTGAGGTGCGGGGCATCCTCGACAACTATCGGGACCGGGCCACTATTCACCTGGGCGGTGTACCCATGATCGTCGCTGACATGATCCGCTTTATCAAGAACGACCTGTCCACCTTCGGGCTGGGCGTGCTCGCTTTTCTGCTACTCACTCTGGCCATCATCTTCCGGCAATGGCGCTGGGTGCTGGTTCCTGTGCTCTGCTGCAGCTTTACCGTATGGCTGATGATCGGCTTCCTGGGCTGGGCCCAGTGGCCGGTGACGGTGATCTCATCCAACTTTGTGTCGCTGCTGTTGATCATGACCCTGTCGCTCACCATTCACCTGATCGTGCGCTACCGGGAATTCCAGCACGACGAGCCCCAGGCGGCGCCTAGGGACATTCTGCGCCGCACCCTGATGGCCATGATCAAACCCTGCTTCTACATGGCCATCACCACCATCGTGGCCTTCGGCTCGCTGACCTTCAGCGGCATTCGACCGGTGATTGATTTTGGCTGGATGATGACCCTGGGGCTGGCCGTCGCCTTCCTGATCACCTTCCTGATTTTCCCGGCACTGCTCAGTCTGCTGCCACCACCACTGGACCAGCGGGTAAGCTCTGATCGCGTACCCTTTACCGACGCCTTCGCCCGCTTTACCGAGCACTTTGGCGGGACCGTACTGGTGGGATCAGCGGTGATTGCTGTGCTCTGCGTGGTCGGCCTGAGCCGACTGACCGTTGAAAACAGCTTCATCGACTATTTCAAATCCTCCACCGAAATCCATCAAGGCATGATCACCATCGATGATCAACTCGGCGGCACCTCACCACTGGATGTCGTGATCAGCGACGAACCAGCTCCGGAGAACTTCAACGACGATCCTTTCGCCAGCGACTGCGACCCGTTTGTTGAGGATTGTGACGAAGAGGAATACCGGGATACCTGGTACACCTACCAAAAGATGCGCCAGCTCAGTGAGGTTCACGATTACCTGCATAGCCTGCCGGAAACCGGCAAGGTACTGTCGATCGACACCACACTCGACCTGTTGGCCCAGATCAATGGCGGCACGCCTCTGAACGCCGTAGAACTGGCATTCGTACCGGCAGCGGTGCCCGCTGACCTTCAGGATATCCTGCTCACCCCCTACATCTCGGAAGAGCACAAACAGGCCCGGTTCAGCATCCGGATCCTGGAAACCATGCCCGACCTGCGCCGGCAGGATCTACTGGACCGAATCCGCACGCACCTGACCACCGAGCTCGGATACGACAACGACCGTATTCAACTGTCCGGCATGACCGTGATGTACAACAACATGCTTCAGAGCCTGTTCGACTCCCAGATTAAAACCATCGGCGTGGTATTTGGCGCCATACTGGTGATGTTCCTGATCCTGTTCCGCTCGATAAAGCTGGCACTGGTTGGCATGGCGCCGAATCTGATTGCGGCGGGCTCCGTACTCGGCCTGATGGGCTGGCTCGGCATTCCGCTGGACATGATGACCATCACCGTTGCCGCCATCACCGTCGGTATCGCCGTGGATGACACCATCCACTACATCCACCGTTTCAAAACCGAATTTGTGAAAGATGGCGATTACCTGGCCACCATGCATCGCTGCCATCGCAGCATCGGCCAGGCCATGTTCTTCACCTCGCTGACCATCATTTCCGGATTCTCTATTCTGGTGTTGTCGAACTTTATTCCGACCATCTACTTTGGCCTGTTCACTGGCTTTGCCATGTTGATAGCATTGCTGGGCGCGCTCACGCTGCTGCCACGGCTGATCATTCTGACCCGCCCCTTTCCCGCGCCATAACGAAAAACCCCGCCAGAGCACTACTCTGACGGGGTTCCTTCGGACACCTGACCCACAGCCGATTCAACGGCTCCGCGTCAGGCAGTCATTGGCCGGTTTACTGGCCCGGCTGCATCATCTGCTGCTGTTGCTGCATCTGCTGCTGCATTTCCTGCATACGACGGTCCAGTTCATCGCGCTGCTCTTCGGTGAACACCGCATCAACGCGGGCTTGCATCAACGCGGACAAGGCTGCAATTTCGCCAGTCACATCACCCAGCTCTTCCGCATTTTCGCGGATCGCGGATTCGTCGTAGTCTGCCTTGATTTCTGCCTGCAAAGCCTGCTGAAGGCCCTGTGCGTTTTGACGCAGCTCGCCGATTTCGCCTTCCATTTCGCTGATGATGCCGCGAATCTCAGTTTGCTGGGTGTCAGACAGACCGACCATTTCTGCTAGCTGTGATACCTGGTCTGGCTGACCACCGGGCGCCGCCTGCTGAGCGAAAACAGGCATTGAAAGGCTGAACGCCACCAGTGCGGAACCAATAATTTTTACAAGCTTCATAGTTATCTCCAAGTCGTCGGCAGCCAAGCTTTAACCGCCGGATCACGTTGCTTTAGTGGTTGAGGAGGTACACCCTAAAACAATCCGACGCCAAATTTCACCCCGATCTCCCCTTTTTTTGTACACACTTCCGAAAAAATATCGCTCGCCCCGCAGCACACGCGGGCCGACAGCTATATGAAAATTTGGTCATTCCCCTGCATAATGGCGCCTTCAAACAGCGAGCGGAGCGAATATCATGGCCATTAACTGGTTTCCGGGGCATATGCACAAGGCCCGAAAGGAGATCAAAAAAGTCATGCCTCAGATGGATCTGATCATCGAGGTTGTCGACGCACGCATTCCATTCAGCAGTGAAAACCCGCTGGTGCCCTCTCTTCGTGGCGAGACGCCGCTGATCAAAGTGCTGAACAAACGCGACCTGGCGGATCCTGTCATTACCGAGCAGTGGCTCAAATGGCTGGAACAGGAACGCGGTGTCCGCGCGATCACCCTGACCCATAACCAGCGCCAGGAAGCCCTCGGCATCCTCAAGCTTGCTGAGGAAATGACCCCGGGCCATGACCGGCAAAAAAGCGCCCTTCGGGTGATGATTCTCGGCATTCCCAACGTCGGCAAGTCCACTCTGATCAATACCCTGGCGGGGCGACCGGCGGCAAAAACCGGCAACGAGCCCGCCGTCACCCGGGCCCAACAAGCCATAAAGCTGCCGGAAAACATTCTGCTTTACGATACCCCGGGTTTTTTGTGGCCGAAGTTGTCACCGGAAGCCTGCGGCTATCGCCTCGCCATCACCGGCGCTATTCGCAGCGCGGTGCTGGACTTTGAAGATGTGGCGATGTTCGAAGCCGAATACCTGATCAAGCATTACCCGGATCTGGTCATGGCCCGTTACGGTTTTGATCAGCAGCCTGCCGACGGCCTTGGCCTGATGGACGCGATCGCTGAGAAACGGAAATTTTTCCGCCGTGGTGGCATCCCGGATCTCCACAAGGTGTCCGAGATTTTACTGAACGAGCTCAGGGCGGGCACGCTGGGGCGGGTTTCACTGGAAACCCCGGAAATGGTGGAAAAAGAACTTCAGCAGGCCAGAGTGCTGGAAGAGGCCGCGGCCGCAGAAAAACTAGCCCGCACCGAGCAGTGGAAGAACAAAAGCCGCTGACCGGCCCGTACCGTATCGCTTCTTGCTCATAAGGAGTTACGCCTAAAAGCTACTCATAACGCTATACTTTTTTGCTATACTTGACGACAGTCAATGGACAGATGGTTTACTCGTTATGGCCCAGGCAATACATCTTCATCAAGTGTCTCCACTCAAGGCCTCATGCCACCAGTGCAGCTTGAGCAATCTTTGCCTGCCGCTGGCCATCGAGGAAAACGATCTTGACCGGCTTGAAGACATCGTTCAGCAAGGCAAGATCTACAATCGTGGCGAGCATATTTTTGATCAGAGCACACCGTTCAAATCCTGTTTTGCGGTAAAGAGCGGCTCTGTCAAAACCTCCATCATTACCGAAGGTGGTGACGAGCAAGTAACAGGGTTCTTCATGCCGGGCGAACTGGTGGGACTGGACAGCATGAGCGGCGATCATTATGCCTGCACGGCCAAGGCGCTCGAGCGCACCAGCATTTGCGAATTTCCAGTTGAAAAACTGGAGGAATTGACTGGCAAACTTCCCGAGCTCCAACACCATATGTACCGTCTGATGAGCCAGGAAATCCAGAACAGTCACCAGCTGGCCATGTTGCTGAGCAAAAATACCGCGGAAGAGCGGATTGCGGCCCTTCTTTTGTCGCTTTCCAGCCGATTCAGCCGGCGCCGCATGTCGGCCACTAACTTCAGCCTGCCGATGGCCCGCAACGACATCGCAAACTTCCTGGGCCTGGCCGTAGAAACGGTCAGCCGGGTATTCACCCGCTTCCAGAATCAGGGCATCATCCGGGCCCGAGGCCGCGAAGTAGAGCTCCTTGATGTAGAAGCTTTGCAGATGGTCACGCGGGAATTCGCGAAACAGGGCGGTTGATAATAGCGGCGGGCTCAGGAGCTCGCCGGTTCTTTATCCTGCTCCACCTCGTTCGCGCCTCTTAGCAAAGCCACCTCGTCTGTCAGCCAGGTTCGCCAGGGCAGCTGTTTGATGCCAAACGTGTTCTTGATCTTGCTGCACACCATCGTGGTGTTCACCGGCTCCAGATGCCCCCACTCAGGCACTTCATCAACAATCCGGATTCCCTCCGGGATCCCGGGCATGCCGGTGATCGCCAGGCCAAGCTCGTACAGGTTAATTTCCTCAGCGCCCGCGTACTGGTAGGTTCCCCACACTTCTGCGCCGCAGTCCAGTTGCAGCACCATGGCGGTAATCACGCGCGCCAGATCCTTCATCGCTACCGGCTGGCCCTGGCAACGCCCGGGCAAAAACAATCCTTCGTTATCGACAGTACTTTTCTGAACTTTCTGGACAAAACGAGCAAGACTCCAGCCAGTCCGCAAAATAATGTGCATCGGCAATACGGTTCGCAATGCCTGCTCACACTCCCATTGCCAACGGCCAAGCTCATTCATCGGTTGACCCGGGTTAGACGCGATGTAAGCAGCCTGTTTTCTGCCATCAAACACATAACAGGACGACAACTGAAGCAACGCCATGTTTTTACCCCGGGCATATTCCGCCAGCGCCAGCGGTAACGAGAAAGCCACCTGATGAGTTGCTTCGCGATCCTGCTCGGCCTTTTCCGGGTCCACCAGCCAGAGCGCATTGACGATCAGGTCGGTGTCGTCCGGAATCCAGCTTTCCAGGGCGTGCAGGTCAACACTGGCAGGATCGCTGATCAGCAAAGGACTGACCTGCAGGTGAGTCTTCCTCAACCGGTCCAGTAGCACCTTACCCAGCGGGCCATAGTCATGAACAACAAGTACATGCACGTTGAATCACTGCCTCCGGAATATAACTGATGTGACGGGCGCCACCGACAAGTCAGGCCAATGGCCAGAGCAACCGGTTTGCTGCACTATCATGCAGCCCGAAACGCCGGTATTAAATGAAGTCTCACTGACGAGCATACAACAACAGGACCCTCTATGCTGAAACAACAAAGTCATATCGTAGCGCCCATTCCTGACGAACTGCGTACCCGAGCCCTGTACACAGTCAGCGAGCTAAAGGAGCGCGGCAAAGCCGACAAAGAAGCTATTGAACAACTCTTCAACCTGATTGTAGAGCTGACCGAACACGGCCTTGATTTCTTTTTTCTGGAGCCCCTGCGTCGCCTTAACGCCGGCAGCATGATGATGGGCATGGCCAAAATGGGCATCAGCAGTATGCTCAAAGGCAGTAAAATGGTCGTGCACAAGGTGCTGAAAAAACTGGACGACCGCAGCCTCGCCTCCATTCTGGACTTTATCGAAGAAATCATTCATGAACCCGAAACCGCCTGATAGCAGGCGCAGCTCTGAAGGGTCTGCCCGTTAACCGCAGACCCTGGGTACCCGGCTGGTAACGCCCGTCAGCAACTCATAGCCTATGGTACCGGCGCAGGCGGCCACTTCATCAACACTGACCGTCGGCCCCCACAACTCCACTGGATCGCCTTCGCGAGCCTCGGGTGCCATTGTCAGATCCACCGCCAGCATATCCATCGACACACGCCCCAACAGGCGAATGCGCTTGCCGCCAATAGCCGCGGGGGTGCCGGTTCCGGCATGGCGAGGATAGCCGTCGCCATAACCAATGGCCACCATACCCATCCGGGTCTCCCGGTCAGCCACCCAGGCGGCCCCATAACCGATCGACTCGCCGGCCTGCACCATACGGGTACTGATCAACGGCGCCTGCAGGGTCATCACCGGCCGCAACCCCAGCGCCGGGCCAGTTTTACCGATCATGGGCGATGCACCGTATAACATGATTCCCGGCCGACTCCAGTCATAAAGCGGCTGACCGGATCGAAAATGCGCGGCAGAATTGCCAACACTCCGCATCAGCTCCGGCCAGGCTGCCGTTGCCGTCTCAAAACACCGGGTCTGCTGCACCGTCATGGTGCTGTCTGGGTCATCGGCACAGGCAAAGTGAGTGACAAAACCGATCAACTGGTGTTTCTGGCCTGCATCTTCAAGGGCAGCAACCACACCGGGTAGTTCGTCCGGGCGAAACCCCAGCCGGTTCATCCCGGTATTCACCTTCAACCAGATCTTCGGGGCCGGCCCCTCGGCAAGCCACTGTAGCTGCTGATGGCAATGCAGTACGGGCTCAAAGTCATTTGCTACGCAATCACGCAGGTCCATGGCCGCGTGCACACCCTGCAACAACACCACCGGCTGCCGGCAGCCACTGTCACGAATAGCGAAAGCCTCTTCAATGCAGGCAACGGCGTATTTGCCGGCTTCATTGGCCAGCGCCCCGGCGATGTTCGCGATGCCATGGCCATAACCATCGGCTTTGATAACCGCCATGGCCCGGGCATTACCCGCCTTTTCGCTGGCTAGTCGGTAGTTAAACCTCAGTGCGTCAAGATCGATGCGGGCGACAGTGCTGCGTGGCATTAATAATCCCCACCGTAGTCTCCGTAATCCCCGTGCGCCAGGTCTTCAAACTTGGTGTATTTACCAATAAACGCCAGTCGAATCGTACCGATAGGACCGTTCCGCTGCTTACCAATTATGATCTCGGCAATGCCCTTGTCCTGAGTGTCTTCGTTGTAGACCTCATCCCGGTACACAAACATGATGACGTCTGCATCCTGCTCGATCGCGCCAGATTCCCGGAGATCCGAGTTGATTGGGCGCTTATTGGGCCGCTGCTCCAGACTGCGGTTAAGCTGCGAGAGCGCAACCACCGGGCAGCTCAATTCTTTTGCGATGCCTTTGAGAGAACGGGAAATCTCGGAAATCTCTGCCGTACGCCCTTCGGAGTTGCCCGGCACCCGCATCAGCTGCAGATAGTCGACCATGATCAGGCCGATCTTGCCGTCATTTTCCCGGGCAATCCGCCGCGCTCGCGAGCGCATTTCGGTCGGGCTCAGGCCAGGGGTATCATCAATGTACAGCGGCTTGTCTTTGAGCAAGCTGACGGCGGACGTCAAACGGGGCCAATCGTCCTCGTCGAGTTTGCCGCTGCGTACTTTGGTCTGGTCGATCCGGCCCAGCGAAGACAGCATACGCATCGCCAGCGCGTCAGCAGGCATTTCCATACTGAACACCAGGATCGGCGTGCTGGTACTGATCAGGGCGTTCTCAACGATGTTCATGGCAAAGGTGGTCTTACCCATCGAGGGCCGCCCTGCCACGATAATCAAATCCGCCGGCTGCATGCCTGACGTCTGCTGATCAAGATCCCTGAAACCGGTCGTCAGACCCGTGGTCTGCTCGCCAGATTCAAACAACTCCTCGATACGGCTTAACGCAGTTGCCAGAATTGGATTGATCGCCTTGGGGCCGGAACCTTCTTTATTACGGGACTCAGCAATCTGGAATACGCTGCGCTCGGCTTCGTCCAGTATTTCTGCACTTTTACGGCCCTGGGGATTAAACGCAGAATCCGAAATAGAACCCGAGACTACCAACAGCTGGCGCAGAATCGATCGCTCTTTAACGATTTCTGCGTAGGCCTTGATGTTCGAGGCGCCCGGGGTTTTCTCGGCCAGCTCGGCCAGATACGACAGGCCACCGGCATCTTCAATATCACCGGCACGTTCCAGGAATTCTGCCAGCGTGACCACGTCCAGCGGTTCACTCTCGCTGGCCAGGCGTTCCACCGCACCATAGATCAGCTTGTGATCCTGACGGTAGAAATCCACCGCTGATATGATTTCGGAGATCTCGTCAAACCGCCGGTTGTCCAACATCAGGCCACCCAGCACCGCCTGTTCCGCTTCCACAGAATGGGGAGGCACCTTGATGCGACTGGTTTCCGGATCAATTGACGCAGATTTGAACGTGGGGTTCGCCATAAACACCAGACAAGTATGAAATGGTTAAACAGGAGGACAAGAATACCAGAAAGCAACGGGCCCGAAACCGTTTCCGGCTCGGGCCCGTTTCAGAATGCTAAAACCAGGGGCTCTAACACTCTATATGATCAACAAACCTGGGCGACCGATTACTCGGCAACAACCGCCAGCTTGATGGTCACTTCAACGTCGGTGTGCAGCTGCAGTTCGATTTCATACTCACCGGTAACCCGCAGCGGGCCTTCCGGCAGACGAACTTCACTCTTCTCGACTTCAGTGCCGCCAGCAGAAACAACTTCTGCAACGTCACGAACACCGATAGAACCGAACAGCTTGCCTTCTTCACCAGCCTTGGAGGTGATGGTGAAGGAAGCACCTTCGAGAGCCTCGGCGCGAGCCTGGGCAGTTGCCAGCTTTTCAGCAGCAGCCTTTTCCAGTTCAGCGCGACGCTCTTCAAACGCCTGTACGTTTGCGGCCGTGGCAGGAACAGCTTTGCCATACGGCAGCAGGAAATTACGACCGTAACCGGCCTTAACCTTTACCTTGTCGCCCAGTGAGCCAAGGTTTGCTACTTTCTCGAGCAGAATAACTTCCATCTCGTTAACCTCTTCGTGCTTTATTCAGCTGGCCCGGCGGGTTTTATGCGCCCCCGGATATCCAGCCAGCTATCCACAAAAGCCAGAACCAATATCAGCAACATCAGACTTGGGCCCAGCAGCACCAGCGCAACATAAAACATTGCCAGCCAGTTACCACTCAACTGCTTACGACCAACCACACCATGCACGATCGCCAGCCCTGCTATAAACAGCGGGGTTCCCGCTGCCCAGGCCAGAAGCATGGAATTAAGCCCAAGAACCGGGCCAATCACCATGGTGACCGCACACACAACCGCAATCGCTGGCGACAACCTCAGGGCATGAAATTCCTTGCGGAATCCACCAGGGTTATAAAGCCCCGCCTGCCATGCCCTCGCCAGCATCGTCATACCGACGGCTGTGGCGAAGTAGGTGCCCGCCATGCTGGCGTTCATGGTGTCCCGGATGATCAGCTCAAGTTCGCTGCCCAATGTCCGGGCCACTTCGGCGTTGTATTGCTCGTAAAACCCGACACCCGCCTGAACCAGTTCGTCCAGAAGTGCCGGATACATCACAGGCAGCATCAGCCCGGTCAGTATGGCCAGAAAGGCACCGGATAACAGCGCTCTTTCCCAGGCGAAAGATGTTCTGAGAATGGATGCCATCAGCATCACCTGCAGCAACACCACCAGCGACGTCGGATCCTGACCGTAAACGGCCCAACCCAACGCGGGCATTAATGCCCACACGCCTATATTCAGGCCCTGCCGGATGCCCAGTCTCAAAATAACCAGGCCGATAACTGCTGCGCCAACCCAGAACAGCAAAGGTACCGCAGTCGTGACTGCCGCTACCCCGCCGGCCTGCAGGGGACCGCGCATTACAAATTGTGCCAGTGCACGCATGGTCCCGGGTCCTGTCTATCTGTGCTTATTGATCGTGGCTATCCGTATACGGCAGCAGTGCCAGGTAGCGGGCGCGCTTGATAGCGGTAGCCAGCTGACGCTGATAACGTGCTTTGGTGCCGGTAATACGGCTGGGCACGATTTTGCCGGTTTCAGTGATGTAGCCTTTCAGGGTGTCCAGATCCTTGTAATCGATCTCTTTAACACCTTCTGCCGTGAAGCGGCAGAACTTACGACGTCTGAAAAAACGAGCCATAACGTAACTCCTAACTCCGGTAAATTACTCTTCTTCGTCCTGGGAATCGTCGTTCTGACGATGATCAGACTCAGCTGAACGACGTGGACGATCATCTCCGCCAGAACGACGGTCCTCACGGGACTCGGCGGCCTTCATCGGAGACATGTCAGTAACAGCCTCGTCACGACGCAGAATCAGTTCGCGGATGATGGCATCGTTGAACCGGAAGTTATGAGTCAGCTCGTCCATAGCGGCTTGTGAACATTCAGCGTTCATCAGCACATAGTGAGCTTTGTGAATCTTGTTGATCGGATAAGCCAGGTGACGACGGCCCCAATCTTCCAGGCGATGTACCTTGCCGCCATCTTCAGTGATGACGCCGGTATAACGCTCGATCATCGCGGGCACCTGCTCGCTCTGATCTGGATGTACCATAAATACGATTTCGTAGTGACGCATGAGTTCTCCCTACGGTTTAAACAGCTTCCTTCTGCGGCGGGCGCGGTAAGCCCCGTTCCCGAGCATGAAAGCAAGGAGGTGACAGCAAAGCTGCCGGCTTCTTTTGCTTTACCGGCAAGGCCTTACAAGAGAAGGCCTGACCAAAAGCGAGATTCTGCAGACCCGACTTCAGGCAATACAAAACCACCCCTTGGAAAAGGGGTCACGTATTCTATGCGCATAGGGGAGGTTGTGCAAGGCTTAACCGAGCCGCTGGCGCAAGGCCTCGTACAGGCAGACGCCGGTCGCCACCGACACATTCAAACTGTCAACGTGCCCAAGCATGGGAATGTTAATCAGCTGATCGCAGTGCTCACGAGTCAGCCGACGCATACCCTTGCCCTCTGCGCCCATCACCAGGGCCACAGGACCCTTGAAATCAGCCTGGTACAACGTGGCATCAGACTCACCGGCGGTACCAATCAACCAGACACCCTGATCTTTCAGTTCGCGCAGAAAACGCGCCAGATTGGTTACCCTGACAAAGGGCACTGTCTCGGCCGCGCCGCAAGCGACTTTTCTGGCGACGGGCGTCAGCGACGCAGACTTGTCTTTCGGCACAATCACCGCCTGCACCCCGACGGCATCGGCCGTGCGCATGCACGCGCCCAGATTATGGGGGTCGGTCACGCCATCCAGCACCAACAGGAAAGGCGGCTTATCGCTGGCCGCCAACTGGGCCATCAGATCCGCCTCGGTCCATTCACGGCTTTCGCTGACCGCCGCCACCACACCCTGATGAACACCGCCAACCCGCTCATCCAGCTCTCTGCGATGCACCACCTTCCAGTGCACACCCAGGCCGTCGAGCGCATCAGTAACAGACTTTACCCGCTTATCCTGACGGCCGGTCTGAATCCACACCTGCAACAGCCGCTCCGGCTCTCGTTTGAGCACCGCATCGACGGCATGCCAGCCAAATACATATTCCTGAGACACTAACGTTTACTTCCTGTGCAGCTAATCACGATCGGCTTTTGCGCTTTCTGCCTGAGCCAGACGGTTTGCCTTTTCCGGCACTACGGGACGCTTCTCTGGCAGCTTCTGACGCCAGCCGCTCTTTGGCGCTTCCGGATTTGCCGCGCTTGCCGCCCTTGCCACTGCGATCCCCCTTGTTGCGGGTTTCGCGCTTGGAAAGATCCAGAGCGTCGCGATCTTCGGTGCGCTTCTTCGGTGTACTGATCAGCTCCAGGTCAATCTTCCGATCTTCCATGCCCACCCTGACAACCCGAACCCGCACCTCATCACCCAGACGGAAGCTCACAGCCGTGCGCTCGCCAATCATCCGGTGCTTGGCCGAATCGTGATGGAAGTAGTCGCCGCTCAGGGTCGACACGTGCACAAGACCTTCAATGTAGATTTCCGACAACTGCACAAAGAACCCGAAAGGCGTCACTGCGGCAATAACACCGTCGTGCTCTTCACCCACATGATCCCGAAGGAACTCACACTTGAGCCAGGCCATCACATCACGGGTGGCATCGTCGGCGCGCCGCTCGGTCATCGAGCAGTGCTCACCCAGCTGCTTCACCTTGGCGAAATCGTATGGATAAACCGCCAGCTCCGAATCAGACACCTTGGGCGATACCACATCCTTCTGCACATCCGGATTATGGATCCGGGATTTGATGCCCCGATGCACTATCAGGTCCGGGTAGCGCCGGATCGGCGAGGTAAAGTGGGCGTAGCTGGCAAAGCCAAGACCAAAGTGACCGCCCTCTTCCGGACTATAAACCGCCTGACTCAGTGAACGCAGCATCACCATCTGGATGACATTGGCGTCTGCACGGTCGGCCACCTGAGCCAGAAGCTGCTGATAATCTGCCGACGTCGGCTTGTCCCCACCGCCCAACTGAAGCCCCAGCTCACCGAGGAACAGCCTTAGATTGGTCAGGCGCTCCTCAGATGGTCCATCGTGCACCCGATACAGCGAGGGCACCTCGTGCTTTCTGAGGAATCGCGCCGTGGCCACGTTGGCGCACAACATGCACTCTTCGACAATCTTGTGAGCGTCATTGCGATGCACCGGCACGATTTCTTCAATCTTGCGCTCGGCGTCAAAGACGATCTTGGTTTCCGTGGTTTCAAAATCGATGGCGCCCCGTTCGGTACGGGCACGACGAAGCAGCTTGTAGAGCTCATAGAGGTTATGCAGGTGCGGCAGCAAATCGGCGTAATGAGCACTCAGCTTGTAACCCTGCTCGGTATCAGGATGCTCCAGCATGGCGCTGACCTTGTTGTAGGTCAGCCGTGCATGGCTGCGCATCACCGCCTGATAGAAGGTATAGCCACTGATGTTACCAGCGGCGCTGATGGTCATGTCTGCCACCATACACAACCGGTCAACGCCCGGATTCAGTGAGCACAGGCCGTTGGAGAGTTTCTCCGGCAGCATGGGCACCACATGATCCGGGAAGTACACCGAGTTACCCCGCTGGATCGCTTCTTCGTCCAACGGCGAACCGGGGCGCACGTAATGGGATACGTCGGCAATGGCGACCACCAGGCGATACCCGCCACGGGGGCGCGGCTCGCAGTATATCGCGTCGTCAAAGTCCCGAGCCGTTTCATCGTCAATGGTGACCAGGCGCATATTGCGAATATCTACCCGGTTAGCCTTGTCTTTCTCGGTTACTTCATCCGCGATGCCTGCGGTTTGCTCACCCACGGCAGGTGGCCAACTGTGAGGAATATCATAGGCGCGGATCGCCACGTCGATTTCCATTCCAGGCGCCATGTGCTCCCCGAGCACCTCAAGTATCTTGCCCGTCGGCTGGGTGCGAACGGTTGGCTGGCGCATGATCTCGACAACCACATACTGGCCGTGCACGGCTTTGCCGGCATGCTCGTCCGGCACCAGGATCTCGTGGTTGATGCGAGCATTCTCAGGCACCACGAAAGCAATACCGCTTTCTTTAAAGAACCGACCGACCGTCTGCTGGGTACGGTATTCCAGCACCTCGACAATCACACCTTCACGACGACCGCGATCATCCACGCGATCTACCCGGGCAGCTACCCGGTCGCCGTGAAACACCTGCCGCATCTGGCGCGCCGTCAGGAACAGATCAGAGCCACCGTCATCGGGAATCAAAAACCCGAAGCCATCCCGGTGCCCGACAATCTTGCCCGTGACCAGATCTGCCTCTTCCAACGGCAGGAATGCATCCCGGCGATTGCAGATCAGTTGTCCGTCGCGGCACATGGCAATCAAACGACGGCGCAGGGCCTCGATGCCTTCCTCAGACTCCTGCCCCAGCTCCTGGCACAGTGTCTCGTGAGTAGCAGGCGCACCCCGCTCTTTCAGGTGATTGAGAATAAATTCCCGACTCTGGATGGGATTGTCGTATTTCTGGGCCTCGCGGTAGGCGTGAGGGTCCCGTCCTTCTTTTTTCCTGGAAACCATTCGGATCCTTGCTATTCTGGCCGCAATGATGGCGGCAATATTCATTGTGGGGTCAGTATAACGTTGGTACGGCGCAGGTGCCTAACCGCGGCGCAAATTATAGGCACAAATACGTTAAAAACTTTTGGAAAAAATATTTGACAGGTTATAGGGGAATTATTAAAGTACGCGCCATCGGTTCAGGGCAAACCTGAGCGATATGGCAGAAACGCTAAGTTTTCAACAGACTAACAGCGAGACTGCAAATCACCTGCCGAGGTGGTGAAATTGGTAGACACGCTAGCTTCAGGTGCTAGTGCTCGCAAGGGCGTGGAGGTTCAAGTCCTCTCCTCGGCACCATTCTTTATGAATGGCCTTCCGAATCAGATGCTTACCCTAGAAACAGTAACTTACGGACCTCTCTGGTACACCATACTGGTACACAGGTTCAATCGTGAGTCTACGCATGTGCTCCCCATACCGTCCGAAAAACAGCGCCAAGTACTGGGTTCGTAAGCGCGTCCCCAAAGAACTCAAAGCCGCTGTTGGTCAAACCGAAATCAAGCGCTCACTGGGCACAACATGCCCAAGGGAAGCCCGGCGACTGGCCCCCCTTGTCTGCGCTGAGATTGACCAGATCATCACTAAAGCCCGGCGCTCACTTACGATGGATGCGTCAGACGTAAAAGCCCTGTCCGGTGAATACCTCAGGGAACGTCTTTCAGAGATCAAAGCCGACGCCATTAAGCATAACTGGGACAGTGGTAACTTCAGCCTTGCCCGTGAGCGATTGACAGGCACTCTCGACCGCAACTTGCCATCAAGCATGAACAAGCCTCAATACCACCAAGCACAGGCACAGCGGGCCGCTGAGTGGGGACTCAAGGCGATACAGCCAGTTCTCGCAAAGCACGGACTCACGCCCAATGATCGAGTAAAAGAGCGCCTGGGGATCGAAGTATTCAAGGCAGAACTTGAGGCTTACGCCGGAGCAGACGCAGAGCTACACGGTGACACCAACTGGCAGACTCCAGCTCATGCGAAAACGGCAATGATGGAAGACTCCGCCACCCTACCTGAACTGTTCGCCGAGTTCGTGAGGGTCACACCAAAGCTGGCGGCTCGCACCCGTGATGGCTGGAAAACGTACATTGACCGGGCACACAAATTCTTCGACAGCAAACCGGCTGCTCAGGTGACACGGAAGGATGTCAGAGCCTTCGCTGATGCGCTGCTTGCGGGAGACAAGAAGGCCACACCCAAGGGTAAGCCACTCGCAGGAAAGACCGTCAAAGACAATTACCTCGCGGCCCTCTCCGTCATCTACAAGTTTGCCATTGACCGTGAACGACTTACGGAAGACCCGACATTCAAGATAAAAATTCAGACCGAGAAGACGACCATCGTTGGCTACAGTCGTGAGGAAGCTCTGACTGTGCTTCGCGCATCACGAGAACCGCAGAGCAGCAGAACGCGACCTGAGATCATCAACGTCATACGCTGGGCACCGTGGCTTGCCACTTTTACAGGCGCTCGGATCGGCGAACTGCTCTGGCTTGAGCGCAAGGACGTCAGGTTCACCCAAGGTATCGCCTACATCAACATTCAAGCAGGCGTAGACGAGGGCGACGTAAGGACAGTCAAAACTGACAGCTCTACACGAACCGTCCCGCTCCACCCTGCAATCATCAATGAAGGCTTCCTCGACTACTGGCGCTCCCTCCCTGACGGTACGAAGTACTTGTTCCCGGGCGATTGGTCGGATAAAAACGGTGACCGAACAAAGACACCAGCAAACAAGCTTCGCAACTGGATCAAGCGCCAGCTACCTGACGCGGACTGGCAAAGACTCAGCCCCAACCACAGCTTCCGGCATTGGCTGATAGCAGAGTGCCGTCGGGTGAATATTGACGGGGACTACAGCCGCGTTTTGACCGGACATGAGGCTAAGGATGTCCACGGGCGTTACGGACCAGCAGACATCCCAACACTCTATGAGGCAGTCAAGCGGATACCTGCACCTGACGACTGGAACAACCAGACAGATGCACCCCAATAGCTACCGGAAGAGCTCAGAGTGCGTCAATGACGCAGTAAGGGTGGCGCAGCGTTATCTCAGGCTACCTCAGAAGCTGCTCACGTCCTCTTCAAGGTACTGCTTGAAAGCAGCGGGATTCTCAAGGTAGGACTCAAAGCGCTCTGCCAACTCCTCCTTGGAAATCCAGTCCTGATTCCATGCCCGGTATAGCTCAATGAGGACTTCCTGCTCATGCTCGCTCTCTGCGTTGATCTTCTCCAACGTGGTTAGCCACCCGACAAGCCGCTCTTTCGTTGAGTACTCTCGGGCCGTGTTCGTCTGGCGGGCCTGCTTCCAGGTCATCTGGGCTGCATCTTCTCCGAGCTCAACTCTTGCGCTGACCATTCGATCCACGGTCTTGGGTGCGATTCCCATAAAGCCCGCTAGCCTACGTGCCGAAAAACCCTCAGCCCATTTAGTGCCGTCGTGAAGCCTCACCACTTCACGCCATATCATCTGACTCTTTTCCTCGTTGCCAAGCGGGATGGTAGCGCTGTAGGAGTTGAGCAGCGTAGCCAGTAAGTGCGCATCCGACTCCGCACAATCAATGACCCGAGCAGGCAAAGTCTCGCGTCGAGCAGCCTTGTAGCTTTCATACCTGTGATGACCATCAACCAAAATCAGCCTCCCGCCCACGTCACAAACCGTAACTGGCTCCGCGTGATGTTCAGGGCTTGCTGAAAGGTCGGCGGTGAGTTTCTTAACCACCTCCACTTCCTTCTCGCGAATGGCATTTCTCTGCGCAGTTGCTTCCGTACCAGCAGCCCGCTTCTGGAACGTCCGGTGTTGCTCAATGTCGCTTAGCGGAAGTGTGATTGGTGTCTGGCTTTTGGTCTGCGCTATGAGCGCACGAACCCGGTCATCTAACGCTGTCATGGGATTCCGGTATCAAGGTCGTAGTGCGTCAATGACGCGGTGATGGTGGCGCAAGTTTAAAGTCCAGGGAATTAAAACAACAGGGGATCAGACGCAGAGGCATCCTATGTAGTTCTTTCTCCCTAAGGTGTGGGTTATCAAATAACCAGCTCACCCGGCTTCCTTTGCGTCTGCGAGCACCCGACAGACGGTCGCTTTGGAGTACCCAGACAACTTGGCGATGTCATTCAAGGTATGCCCTGCATCCCGCAATTCGATAACACGCTGATGCCGCTTTGAGTCTGCTTGGCGCCCCCTATACTTGCCTTCCTGCTTTGCCTTCTGGATGCCCTGCCCCTGACGCTTGCGCCGATCCTCGTAGTCCTTGCGGGCTATGGCAGCCAGCATATCCAGCATCATCGTGTTGATTGCCCTCAACATTGACTGCATAAAGTCCTGACCTTCCTTCACGTCAAACGCTTGGTACGAGGTCGGGAGGTCTTTAGCCACCACCGAAAGCCCCTTGTCTTCGATCTGACGCTTTAGGCGCTGCCAATCTTCATCCTTGAGCCTCGTCAGGCGGTCTACCTGCTCCAAAAGCAGGATGTCGCCAGGCTGTGAGTCATTGAGCAGACGCTGCAACTCAGGACGGTCCAGCGTCGCCCCTGAGACGTTCTCGACGTAGTACGAGGCGATGCGTTGCCCGTGCTCCTCAGCGAAGGCAGTCAGCTCCTCCCTCGCTCTCTCAGCGTTTTGATCATCGGTTGAGGCTCGCAGATAGGCTCGGACAAACATGCAGTGGACTCCCTTTGTCTCATTAAGGTTGTCTCACTATTGACTGTCTCACATAGGTTGTCAAGTAATTACTTTTCGTCTTGTATCAGGTGGTCGCATAGAGACATACGTAAATGAGACATGCCGGGAATATCACAGGCAGGCAACTGTATGGGCAGGGCATGGGGGGGAACATTCAACATTCGAACTTTCAAAAGGTCACACAAATTTTCTGCTTTTGCTATTGGTCGCCAGATGATATACACCACATATAGTTGAAATATTCACCAGCGACCCCATATGTAGTTTAAGCTGAGCACTGCCCATTTTAGGTGATGAAGGAATCTGTCTATGCCCTCCGCGACCTTTAACATTCTTTCCCCGTCCATTAACGCAGACCTATCACAGTGCATCCCAAGCTGGGTGAAGCGCCTTGGAGTGGACTTCGGCAAGTTGAGCGCCCATAAGTTCGAGTCAATCCCCCAACTGCGGAAAGCGCTTCAGGCGGGAACGTTGAAATCAGGGCAACTCGTGGCGCTCAAATGCAGACCTTCGCGCTTCAGTCCATTTCTGAGAAACCATTTCGTAAGCCCGATAATAGGTCACCGCTCGGATATGCGAAGAGGCCCACAGTTCGACCCGAGGCATGTGCTCGGCCTCATCAACCAAATTCAAAGCCAATGGACACCTGCCGGCATACTTCCCTATCTCGGTGACGACATATATCAGGCAGTTCTGATCGACCCAGATTCACCCACCTTTGGAACGGTTTCATTGCTCCCCCCTCCATTTTCCGGCCCCGCCTTTGTTCCGCATCTCAATGCATTGATTCGTGGCGATGACCTACAGCTCATAGATGGAGTATGCACTGTCTATGGCATCCTAAGGCATGCTGATCAATCTAACTTGGAGCAGTTCGGTGTAGATACAGAGCACTATGAAATCATGCGCCAAAAAGGAGAGTTGTACTTTCTCGATTGCACTGGCGAGTATGGAGAGTGCCGCAAGCATCCTGGCACCGATCATCTGGGCCTCTGGGGGGCCATGTATGCTCAAGGGCACTTCGAGTTCACCGGTGGAGAACTTTCAGTAGCTAGCGTAGAAGAGGCCAGCTTTGACGCTATGAAGTCGACCTTTGGTCAAGAGGTAATACTCAACCGGAGTCAGGGCCAAATGGCCAATACGATGATTTACTGCAAAGGAGCAAGATTCACTCTAAGCCATCAGCACCCGACGTACTCGCTTCACATGGATACCGACTTCGCCAATGAGTTCGCGGAGAACAGACCGAAATTTGATAGGACAATGGAGAAGCTCCTGACCAACTTCGAACAGGCTTTCAACGCAAATGGACTGGAGTGGACGAACGCGCGTGACGTCGATTTCAACTATGCAAACTCATCTGACACCATCACCCTGCTGGAAAAGCTACCCCATGAAAGCCGAGAGAATTCTCTCGTCAATGCAGTAGCCGACTGGCACCGATCAAGGAAGCTAATCAAGACATCGTCAGAAGATTAGAAGAGCGTCGACCGCTACCCTAAGTGCGTCTAGCAAGCTATACTGCTGTCTACACGACTGGTACACAGTCGAACAAATGAGATTCGTAGGCTTTTGTTTTTACTGAGTTTTATCTGAGCATCAGCAAGTCCTCTCCTCGGCACCATTTCTTTCCTCAAGAAATGGCAGCAAAATCAAGCATCAATCAAAAAACCATTGCAGCTTCGGCCTTGAAAGTGTCTGAATTTGGCCAATACTCGCCCCAGGATTGACGCCAGCAAACCCGGGCGACAAACCATTGGCTCACCGCCCTACCCCTCTAGTCCGCCAGCAAACCCACTAAATAATCTGACAACGTCTGATATTCATAATCGATTCTGGCAAAAGTATTCCTGGGCGCTTCGGGAAAACGTGAGCCGCACGCTGCCACTGTTGAGGCGTCCATAAGGAAAGCGCTTTGAATCAGGTCGGGCCGCTCCCGGTCGATGCTGTCGGCATCGAGCCTTGGGTAATACAACTGCCACTGGAACGCTCCGTCATCCGAATCGACATTGCCGAGACTGGCCAAGGCGGGGCTCAGGAAAGGCAGCTTGAGCAAGCGCTCGATGGTTAAACCGTCCACTTGCCGGGCGTCGTATTCATAAGCTCTGGGGCCAAAGGCGGTGGCTGCTTCGGTGTCGCCGGAATAATCGAACGGGAACAGATGGGTGACGTATTGGGCGTTGTCGTCACGGGGGTCTCGGTCGGTCCCTTGCGGCGCACAGCTTTCATCGGGCTGAAGGAAGCTCAGCTCTGCCTCCAGGACCTCATTCCGAGTTACCTGATAGCCCGTCACCTGATCGGGCAATTCTGTTTCCAGGATTTCTGAGGGCGAGTTCGCCAGCAGGGTGATCAGTCTTCGGCGCTCACTGCCGGATGCACCCGTTCGCTCTATCAGTTCTATGCCGGCATCACCCTCTGCCCAGCTCCAGGAGACTTCAGGACTGCCATCCAGTTCGGAGCTTTCCGGAGAGACCTCCCAGGCATCCACATGACACTGGGTGACCGTGTCAAAAAAGGCGCGGTTGTTGCGCCAGTCGAACACCATACGCTCGTGAATCACCTCGCCTTCTTCCTCATAGCGGCTTCGGCTTTCTGGCGACAGCGCCACTGACGGTAACCACTGGGTTTTCAGTTGCGCCATGTAGCCGTTGACCTGAACCAGGCGGGCAAGCTCCTGCGGTGAAGGTGCGAGACACCCCTTGCTTGACACGGAAATCAGCTGACCGTCTTCGGTGTAGTCAAAAAACAGTTCCGCCGAGACGTCCAGGTCAGAGGTACCGGTCGGCAGGCTCTGGCCTCTTCTGGAGTGCGCCAGTACCCGCTGACTGGTCAACAACACAGGGTTCGCCAGCTCCAGAGGCACCTCGGGCAGTTCCAGTGCGTCGGTATCAACATTGCTGAAATTACCACCGGCGGCGGCATCAACCACGGCGATCACATCACCGGCGTTCTGCACCAGGGAGTAGCCCAACAGAAACACCGCATCGGTACTCAGGTGACGCTCGGTGCCATTGCTTCCGGGCCGGGACAGGATGTCGTTGTAGCTATCCGGAGTCTGGCTTGCCATAAATCGGGCCAGCGCCCGCGCATAGGCGTGGGCGCGTTCATTACCGGCAATGATGTAATCCTGCCAGAGGTTCAGTCCGTCCAGATTTGCCAGCTCACTGTCGCTGACCGGCGCAAGACTGTTTCGGCGTGCCGCATCGGCCCGGAATCTTGCGAGCGTTGTCAGCGGGGTAACGTTGCGGATACCAGGGCCTGCCGACATCAGGTATGCGCGGCTAATCGCCACGTCGCCCTGGTAGGTTTCTTCCAGAGTCTGACCAGGGATGGCAAGCGCATAAAGTGGGTAGTGCCTGGGGTCCAGATCCGCGCCCGCTGAAGGGTCCACGCTCAGTGAGGAAATATCGAGGGAGAACTGCCCACCATCACCGGTTAATGTGGTGGGCTCGCCATCATCCAGAGTAACAACACGGCCATTAGCCAGCTCGACCTCCATCGGGCCCTGGGTGTACTGGCCGTCGCCGTCGATGTCCAGCCAAACCCTGGCGTTCTTGAGGTAGCCGTCGATCACCCGGCCCTGATAGGGCGCTCGCTCGGAGTAATTGACACCGTCAAAATCACGGCCATCAACAGGCAGCTGATCGGATTCGTCTCCGCAGCCGGCGATCGCAAGTGATAACAAGGGAACAGTAAGGGAGATCAGGCGTTTCATCGCGGCAACCATTTATCTTTATTAGTGCCGCTACTTTAGGAGATGTGATCGGTGCAGACCTTGACAGGCTTGGCAAATTGTAAAGTTTGGTAACCGTCGGGCCAGGGAATTTATCCTGACCCGACGGTTACCGCCCCGGTCAGAACGACCGGGCGACGATTTCCTTCATGATTTCGTTGGTGCCGGCATAGATACGCTGAACCCGCGAGTCGGCCCAGGCGCGGGCGATCGGGTACTCCCACATGTAGCCGTAACCGCCGTGCAGCTGAACACATTCGTCCATCACTCTGCACTGCAGGTCGGTGGTGTGCTGCTTGAGCATGGCGGCGGTTGGGATATCCAGCTTCTTGTTCAGGTGCAGCTCCAGACAGCGATCGGTAAAGCAGCGGGCCGCCGCGATTTCTGCCTTTAATTCTGCCAGTTTGAACCGGGTATTCTGAAAGGCAATCACAGGTTTGCCGAAGGCTTTGCGCTCTTTGACGTAATCCAGAGTCCACTGCCAGGCAGCTTCAGCGGCTGCAACGGCGGTCAGCCCTACCTGCAATCGCTCTGCTGGCAACTCCTGCATGAGCTGGAAAAAGCCTTGCCCTTCCATGGCGCCAAGCAGGTTGTCAGCCGGCACTTTCACGTCCTGGAAGAACAGCTCAGAGGTATCCTGCGCCTTCATGCCCACCTTGTTCAGGTTTTGCCCTTTCTGAAAACCCTCCCAGGCGGTTTCGACGATCAACAGACTGGTGCCTTTGGCGCCTTCTTTCGGATCGGTTTTGGCTACCACGATCACCAAATCCGCCAACTGGCCGTTGGTAATGAAGGTTTTGGAACCATTCAGAATGTAGTGATCACCCTCGCGAATGGCGGTGGTTTTTACGCCCTGGAGGTCAGAGCCGGCACCCGGCTCGGTCATGGCGATGGCGCCGATCATTTCGCCAGACGCCAGCTTGGGCAGGTATTTCTGTTTCTGCGCTTCGGAACCGTAATTAAGTATATAGGGGGCCACGATATCCGAATGCAGAGTCCAGCCAATGCCAGAAAGCCCGGCTCTGGACACTTCCTCCATGATCACCGCCGAGTAACGGAAATCCGCACCAACGCCGCCGTACTCTTCCGGCAACATCGGGCACAAAAAGCCCAGCTCACCGGCTTTGTGCCAGAGTTCCCGGCTGACCTGACCATCCTTTTCCCATTGTGCATGGTAGGGAGCCGCTTCCTGTTCCAGAAACTTGCGAACGGAATCCCGGAAGCCTTCGTGATCGGCGTCAAACACAGTACGTGGAATCATTACTGAACCTCGATGAACGGATTGTTTGTCATTGTGTTCATCAAGTCTGTGGCGGGGCGTGGTTTCGCTCAATGGTGAAAACCATCAATCGCTTTGGCCAAAACCATCGCCCCGGATGGCCACGGATGATCAGTCCGCGCTCTCGCCCCAGCGGGGAACCAGGGTTTGCGGCAAGTCCAGGTGATCCAGAATCCGGGCCACCATGAAGTCCACCAGATCATCCACCGATTTCGGGTTATGGTAGAACCCGGGGCTGGCCGGCATGATCACGGCGCCCATTCGGGTCAGCCGGAGCATGTTGTCCAGATGCACTTCGGAGTATGGGGTTTCCCGCAGAACCAGAATCAGCTTGCGGCGTTCTTTCAGCGCCACATCACCGGCCCGCTCAATCAGGTTGTTGCTGGCACCAGTGGCCAGTGCCGACAGCGTGCCGGTACTGCAAGGGCAGATGACCAATGGCGCTTTCTCGCCGGAGCCCGAGGCCGGCGGGGAGAACCACTCCTCCCGGCCGAACACCTGCACCTGTCCTGGCTTCGCCCGCGCATAGTCCGTGAATGCTTCAACCATGGCCGGCTTGGAACCCGGCACCCGAAACTCGGTTTCAGTGGCAATAACCACCTGGGCCGCCTTGCTGACCATCACGTTGACCCGGCAGCCATTGGCGACAAGGCACTGCAGCAGTCGCAGCCCGTATTGGGCTCCTGAGGCGCCGGTAAACGCCAGATTGATGACCGGTGGGGTATCAGCCACGACGTGCCTCCAATTCTGCAACCAGTTTTTGATGGATGCCGCCAAAACCGCCATTACTCATGATTACGATGTGGCAGGTGTCCGGCAGCTGCTCCAACGCACGCGCGATCAGCGCATCCACCGACACATCCACCGCGTGGTGGTCCAAGTTGCCGTGCTCTGCCCGCCAGTGGTCTACCAGCTCCGGTAACCAGTCCATGTCACTGAGATTGCCCCAGAGCACCCGGTCTGCGGCGGCCGCACTGGGGATCAGCGTTTGCTGGTGCACGCCCTGTCTCATGGTGTTGGAGCGGGGTTCAATAATGGCCAGTATCGGCTCGTCGCCAACCCGGTTGCGTAAGCCTTCCAGGGTGAGTGCGATGGCCGTGGGGTGATGAGCAAAGTCGTCGTACACTCGCACTCCACCAACCTCTCCCACCAGTTCCATACGTCGTTTCACCCCGGAGAACCGGCACAGCGCGGCCACGGCGTGGTCCGGTGTGACGCCGACATGACGGGCGGCGGCGATCGCCGACAGGGCGTTGCGCACGTTGTGCATGCCCGTCAGGTTCCAGTTCAGCATGGCCACCGGCTGCTCGTGGTGAATCACCATAAAGCGGCTGCCATCCTCAGACAGCAATTCTGCGCGCCAGTCCGAGGTGCGCGACACTTCGCTGCCGATCGCAGTATCTTGCACGGGGCTCCAGCAGCCCATTTCAAGCGAGTTATCCAGATGCGGGTCCAGCGCCGGGCGGACAATCAGGCCCTGCGACGGCACGATTCTCACCAGGTGATGAAACTGGCGTTCAATCGCCTCCACATTCTCGAAAATATCCGCATGGTCGTATTCGAGATTGTTCAGAATCAGTGTATTCGGGCGGTAGTGAATAAATTTGGAACGCTTATCGAAGAAAGCGCTGTCGTATTCATCGGCCTCAATCACAAAAAAGTCGCTGCTACCCAGGCGCGCGGATACCGGGAAATCCTGGGGCACACCGCCAACCAGGTAGCCGGCGTCAAAGCCGGCCTGATCCAGAATCCACAGCAGCATGGCGGTGGTGGTGGTTTTACCGTGAGTGCCGGCAACGGCCATTACCCAACGATGGCGCAGGACCTCCCGCGCCAGCCACTCAGGGCCGGACATGTAGTCAATCCGCCGGTTTAGCACGGTTTCAACCTCAGGGTTGCCACGAGACATGGCATTACCGATCAACACCAGGTCCGGTTTTGGCTCCAGATTCTCTGGCCGGTAGCCTTCCATCAACGCAATGCCCTGGGCCTGAAGCTGGGTACTCATGGGCGGATATACGCCCTGATCAGAACCGGTCACGGTGTGGCCGAGCTCTCTGGCAATCACGGCCAGGCTGCCCATAAAGGTGCCGCAGATGCCCAGAATATGTATGTGCATTAAGGTGTTGCCTCCGGTTTGAATCCTGCCAAGCGTCTACCATACTTTGTGCGGGGTCAAGAGCCGGTATCTGCTCATGAAAAACCCCTGCGATTGGCGTATCATCTGCGCCAATCGTTGAACCAGCAGGAGGCCTTAGCCCGAGATGGCTATCAAGAACGCATTTTACGCCCAATCTGGCGGAGTTACCGCCGTGATCAATGCCAGCGCTTGTGGCGTTATCCAGACCGCACGTCAGCACCCGGACCGAATCTGTAAAGTCTACGCCGGGCGCAACGGCATCATCGGCGCTCTTAAAGAGGAGCTGATTGACACCAGCCTGGAATCCGAAAGCGCCATTCAGGCGTTGCTCCATACCCCGGGTGGCGCTTTTGGCTCCTGCCGCTACAAGCTGAAGAACATTTCAGAGAACCGGCGCGAGTACGAGCGTCTGATCGAAGTGTTCCGGGCCCACGACATCGGCTACTTCTTCTATAACGGCGGCGGCGACTCTCAGGATACGGCGTATAAGGTTTCCCAGATCGGTGACAAGATGGGTTACCCCATAACCTGCATCGGTGTGCCCAAAACCGTCGATAACGACCTGCCCTTCACCGACTGCTGCCCGGGCTTTGGGTCTGTGGCCAAGTACATCGCCACATCAACACTGGAAGCCAGTCTTGATATCAAATCCATGTGTGAAACCTCCACCAAGGTGTTCATTCTGGAGGTGATGGGGCGTCACGCGGGCTGGATTGCAGCGTCTGGCGGCCTGGCTGGTCAGGGTGAAGGCGAACCGCCTCACATCATCCTGTTCCCGGAAATCCCGTTCAATCGCGAGGCGTTCCTGGCACGGGCCGACCAGTGCGTAAGGGATTACGGTTACTGCGTGGTGGTGGCCTCAGAAGGTGCTCAATACGAAGACGGCCGTTTTGTTGCGGATGCTGGCGCCAAAGATGCGTTTGGCCACACCCAGCTGGGCGGCGTGGCGCCGGCCCTGGCCAACATGGTCAAGCAGGCCCTGGGCCACAAGTACCACTGGGCGGTGGCCGACTATCTGCAGCGCTCGGCTCGCCACATTGCCTCAGCGACCGATGTCGAGCAGGCCTATGCCGTTGGCAAGGCGGCCGTAGAAATGGCACTGGCCGGCAAACAGGCCTTGATGCCGATCATTGTCCGCGAACAGGCCAAGCCCTATCGCTGGACGATTGGTGAAGCCAACCTGAGTGAGGTGGCCAACCAGGAAAAGAAAATGCCGATCCACTACATCACTGACGATGGTTTTGGCATCACTCAGGATTGCCGGGATTACCTGCAACCACTGATTGAAGGTGAGAGCTTCCCACCGTTCGAGAATGGTCTGCCCAAGGTGGCCAAGCTGAAGAACCAGCTGGCTGAGAAAAAGCTGCGAGCAGACTTCACGCTCTGACCAGATCTGTCCGCAACAAAAAAGCCCGGCCACCAAGGTAGCCGGGCTTTTTTATGATCTCTGACCAGCTTTTATTCAGCTCGCCACTTCTGCCTCACGCTGGCGCACGTAGGCGAAGAACTCATCGCACCCACCCACGTAATCAGAGCCCACCAGTATCTGGGGAACAGTATGAACCGGGCGACCGATCTGATCCGCAATGTCCTGCTTGCTCAAACCACGCTCGTTCATGTCAATCCAGGTGTACGGGATATTTCTGGATTCACACAGGTCCATCGCCCGCAGGCAAAAACCACAGCTCGACCGGCCATAAATAGTGACCTGCTCCATAAATCCTCCTGCCACCGGGACCAACGTCCCGATGGTAAATGTGGTGAGTTCAAGTATGGCATAATGATGACACGGGCCTGATCAATTGAAAATTAATGCTTCTCATGGCTGTCATAGTAAGTGCCGATACCTGGACGCCTCCTCTGGACATGTGACCATCAGGTTTTCAGCCGGCCCAGCTCACGGTCCAGAACCTGCACCTGGCCATCCAGTGCATCACCACTCTGGCGCACTCGCTGGGCCAACTCTCTTAAATCAGTCGCTGCGTCACCAATCTGAGTCAGGTTACGGTTGATTTCTTCACTGACTGAGCTCTGTTCTTCGGCTGCGGTGGCAACCTGCGTGACATGCTCCACGATGACACCGATACGTTCAACCACCGTGGCCAGCGAATGATCCGCTTCCCGGGTGCCATCCACTGCCGAGGTAGCGCGGTCTACACCACTCTGAATGACCGTGACGGCGCCACTGACATCGCCTTTCAGGCGCTCGATCATCTCGCTGATTTCATCCGTGGACTCCCGGGTTTTTGAGGCCAGATTTCTTACTTCATCGGCCACTACCGCAAAACCACGCCCCTGCTCCCCGGCCCGGGCTGCCTCAATGGCCGCATTCAAGGCCAGCAGGTTAGTCTGTTCGGCAATACCCCGAATCACTTCGATGATCCGGTTAATTTCCTCGCTGCGCTGCGCCACGTGGCCAATCGCGGAGCTGGCCTGGCCCATGTCACCCGCTAACGCGTCCACCCCTTTGAGGGCAGACCTCAGGGTGTCCTGGGTAAACCGGATGCCATCACGGGCGGCGCGGGCATTTTCTGCCGCCTCGCCGGCAAAACCAGCCACTTCGCCCGCGGCCGCCGACATTTCATTCATGGCGGTGACAACGCTGTCGATATCCTGATGTTGTCGCTCGGTCTGATCGTCAGTATCCCGGGCAATAGCGCCGACATCAGACGCCTGACCGCGAACCTGGGCATTGACCTCTTTCAGGTCGTTGATCATTTCCCGCAAGCGGGCAAGAAACGCGTTGAAGCCGCCAGCCAGCTCGATCAGTTCGGCATGGGTGTCAATATCAAGCTCACGGGTAAGATCGCCCTCGGCACTGGCCAGGCTCCGCATCCGGTCACGTATCTCGTCCAGTGGCCGGGTGACCGAACGCACCAGCAACACCAGCAAGGCAATCGCAATCAACACCACTACCACGCCAACCAGGGTTTGCCGGGCTGCCGTATCGGCGACCTCAGAGGCCAGCAACCCGGTGATTTCCTCAACACTGGCGAGGGCAACATCGCGGGGCAGTTCGATCAGCAAGGACCACTCGGTTCCCGGCAAGGCAACCTTGACCGGGTAAGCGACCGCCAACGTCTTGCCATCATCAAACCGGCCACCTTGCTGATGCAGGCGAACCAGATCCGGTGCAAGCTCCGGCAGCGCTTCCCGCAGTGGCCGGCCAAGATTCTGCTGATAGTGGCTGGACGCAGCAATCAGACCGCCTTCGCTGAGCAGAGACACCCTCGACTCACCGTCGAACAGGGCCCAACTGACCTGCGCAATGGTCGCCTGAAGTGTCGACAGGTTAATGTCGACCCCCGTGACACCGGCAAACTCGCCATTGTTCAGAATTGGCACTACCAGGCTGGTCATCAGCTCGGAATAACCTTCCTCGATTTCATAGTCGTAGGGTTCCATCAGGCAAGGCTTGAGAGAGTCCCTTGAACACAGATACCACTCTGCTTCACGGGTTCCGAATTCGTTCCGGTTATCAAGATACTTGGTTGCGGGGTCTTCGGTGCGACTGAACAGCACGTTGCCTTGAGGATCGCGGTAGTAGTAGATCTCAAGCGTGCCCTGATCGCTGCTGTGTTCATCAACCCCGTCCGTAAAGTACATATCCTGGCCATCGTAGGCGTCTGGTTCAAACTGCGCGTAGATTGAGCTCAGGTGCTCCTGTTCACTTAAGATCGTGCCCACGGTTTCCTGAAGATCCCGACGACTGATCCGACCCGAGCTGTCGGCATCTATATTCCGGGTGATCAGGCTGCGCACCACCGCCGGGGTTTGATAGGCCGTCTCAAACTGGCCGGTTACCAGCTCACCGTACTGACCAGCCGTTGCGGTTAGCTGGTCCATCACAATATCCTGCACCGTCGCACGGGTCTCCTCGGACAAACGCTCCTCCATGGAACCCAGCGACAACTGGGCGGTCATGACAATGCTCACGCCCATCAACAGTAGCAGTGTGATAACCAGCCCATATAGCTTGAAGCGAAGTGATAGGTGTTTCATAGACCGCGAAACCTTTTTGAAGAAGCCTTGATAAACATACTAGAGCATGGAGATGCCCTTGGCGTATTTGACACTGTTTCTGACCGCGTTTGCGGCGGCCACCCTGCTGCCTGCCTATTCGGAGTTATTGCTGGGCACCCTGGCCAGTCAGGGCTTGCCTTTGTTCTGGTTGTGGTTCTGGGCAACCCTTGGGCAACACGCTTGGGTCAGTGGTTAACGGGGTTATCGGCCGGCAGGTGGATCGCTTTAAGCATAAACGCTGGTTTCCGGTCAGCGAACTGCAACTGCACAAAGCCCGCAACCGCTTCAATCGCTACGGGCAATGGTCGTTGCTGCTGGGCTGGCTGCCCATCGTAGGCGACCCTCTGACCCTCGTTGGCGGGATCATGCGGGTGCCCTGGCTCAACTTTGTAATTCTGGTGGGTATCGGAAAAGGCCTGCGCTACGCCTTCGTGATCTGGGTAGTGCTGGAAGCCACGGGCTTCGGCTCACCGGCGCCATCACCATAGAGATATTTACGCAGCAAATCCTCACCGTTAAACTCGGAATGCAGGACCGCAATAAACGTGTAAACACCGATCAACTTTCGGTTCAGGAACACGAACTCTTTCGGCGGCACCCGGAAGTAACGGCTGATGGCCGAGCGGGCCGCCTGTTTGGCAACACGGGAGGGCAGGTCGCTCTGCTTCCATCGGTATTCACCCTGCCCGTTGACGGCGTAGTCTGGCCACTGGCTGCGATCGCCCGACAGAGGCTCAAGCACTGACATACAGACCGAGCCAAACTTGTCCAGAACTTCGTCCGGCCAATCCCGGCTCATAAAGCGGAGCGTGACACCGCCATCAATTACCTGGCCAAGGTCCTGCTCGTAAGAGGCACGGATCATCTGAATCACCGGATCAAGGAACTGGCGTGAGTAGCTTTGAACCGCCCCGAAATCCAGCAGCACTATCCGGTCGTGGTCGTCGTCCTTGCCCTCTTCACCGGCAATGCGCACCCGGTAATTGCCAAAGTTAGGATCGGTTTGTATCTCGCCCCAAACAAACAGCTCGCGGAAGAACAGCTCCAGCGCCGCCTGGCCAAGAGCGCTCCGACGCGCCAGCGACAGTTCCCGCACCGCTTGTGAACCAACCGAATGGCCATGTTCATAGGTCGAGGCAATGATGTGGTCGGTTGAGTATTCCTGCAGCACCCTGGGCACAATAAACCGGGGATCCGCATCCAGCATGGTGCGGAACTTTTCGGTGGTTCTGGCTTCCAGACGATAATCCACTTCCCGATGCATCATCTGGCGCACTTCTTCCAGCCAGTCGTTAAACTCCGGGCCAAAACTGACCAGGCGCGCCACTTTGAGCAACTGAGCGACCGCGTTCAGGTCACTGTCGACCGCATCGGCTACTCCGGGGTACTGCACTTTGAGCACCAACTCCAGCCCGTCACTGCGCCTGACTGCCCGATGCACCTGACCAAGTGACGCGGCACCGATTGGCTCCGGGTCTACCTCAAGTTCTGACAGTCGCTCGGCGCCAATCTCCGCCTTCAGGACCCGTTCGATCGCAGCCCACTCGAGGGAGGTGGTTTGATCTTCAAGGGTGTGCAAGGCTTCCGTGACTTCTTCCGGCAAAAAGTGTTCGCCGTACAGGGCCATCACCTGGCCGATCTTGACCACACTGCCTTTCAGTCGGCCCAGCTCTTCGACCAGGAAGCGGGCCTGGCTCGACATCATGGCGCGGTGACGTTTGTCACGGGTTTCCTTATCGCTGAACCAGTTCGTCGCCATGTGCGATGCCATCCGCGTGCCGGCAAACAAACCAGCCTTGGTCAGCGACAGCCGGCGTTCAAAACTGCCGGTTTTGATGCGGGAGACGGATTTTCCGGGACGTCTTGAAGACATGGATAACCTGTATGTTCAGCAAATGATGAGCTCTCCGGGCTTGACCCAGCGCCCTGAAACACGCGATTTCTTCATTATACGGATCACAAGCGATGACGACCTAACTGATCAGTCGCTGATTTTCCGTTTCTTCAGCCAATGTGTATGGATTCAAATCCCTTTAAATCTGTTTTATCTCACAGTTACGATTTAAAACAATGTCAGGTCACAAGGCGATCTAGAATTCGTTAACACTCAGAGTGTGACTTTCATCAAATACAAGAAAAGCCCAGACATGACCCAGCCAACTGTCAGAACACCGGATTCTGAACTCTCCCAATTCCGGGTAAAAGGCGAAATCCCTGTCCCGGCTCTGATCAACGGACTGACTGCCGCAGCCGTTCCGTTGCTGGTATTCTTTTCCTGGCGCTCAACCCAGCAGGGCGACTCCATCACCGCGCCGCTGTTACTGAGCTTTGCCGTGCTGCTGGGCGCCAATGCCATCGTATTCCTGATTGCCGGCCAAAAAACCTTGCAACGGCGCGTCTTTATTACGCTGATCACCGCTCTGTTTACCTACCTGGCCACCTACGCCGTTGAAGACGGCTCCGCCATTATCTGGCTGTTTGCTTACCCGCCCATCATTTTCTACATCAGCGAAGCCCGCATCGGCATCTTCGCCTGCCTGGGCGGTTGGCTTGCGGTGCTTGGCCTGTTCAGCCCGCTCGGTGATGCCCTGTTCGATACCCCCTACAGCACGACCTTCAGGCTTACTCTGATTATTGTTCTGGCCTTTGAGATGGTCACTTGTTACATCCTCGATCAGAGCCGGCGCCGCAGCAAGCTGGGCCTTATCAAGCTGGCCAAGGAGTTTGAGTATGCTGCAAAGCATGACGCCCTGACCGGATTGGCCAATCGACGCGAAGGACTTGAGCAGCTTGAGGCAGAATACCAGCGTTATCTCAGAAACAGCCGTCCGTTCTCGGTGCTGTTGATGGACATTGATCTGTTCAAGCAGGTCAACGATACCCATGGCCACCAGGTGGGAGACGACACCATTGTGCTGGTCGGCCGGACACTGACAGGGCACAGCCGAAAGGTGGACACCATTGCCCGCTGGGGCGGGGAGGAATTTCTGATTCTTTTGCCGGAGACGGCAACTGAAGACGCCGAGGCCTCGGCCGAGCGCATCCGCAAAGCGGTGGCGAGCCAGATGGTTCAGGCCGGAAAACAAGTCCATCACGGTAACGGTCAGTATCGGGGTGGCGACAATTCACGGGTCAGAATCGATTGACCGGCTACTTCAGTACGCCGATGAGGCGCTTTACAAAGCCAAATCCGAGGGCAGAAATCGCACTTGCCGAGCCGCTGACCGCTAGCGGCTCAGTGCTCACCAGCCCTGGCGCTGCTCCACCTGCTGGTGACCAAGGCCGCTGGTCAGCGCCTGCACTAACCTGCGCTCAACCTCATAAACCGATACGCCGGGCTCAAAATCACTGACCTGGCACATCGACATTCCGGCATAACCACAGGGATTGATTCGACTGAACGGCTCCATATCCATGTTGACGTTGAGCGCCAAGACCATGAAACGAGCAGCCCCGGCGAACCCGCAACCCCAATGAGGCAATCTTGGCGCCGTTGACGTAGACACCGGGGGCATCAGATCTGGGCGCGGCATCTATTTTGGACGGCACCAGCGCACGCACAATAGCATGCTCAATCTCATCCACCAGGGTGCGAACGCCCAACTTGCGCCGGGTCAGATCGATCAGCAGATAGATCACCAGTTGCCCCGGTCCGTGGTAGGTAACCTGCCCGCCCCGGTCTACCTGAATCACCGGAATATCTCCCGGCAACAGAATATGCTCTGCCTTACCCGCCTGGCCCTGGGTAAATACCCGAGGGTGCTCAAGGCACCACAGTTCATCGACCGTGCTTTCATCCCGGTTGGCGGTGAATGTTTTCATCGCTTCCCAGGTTTCCATGTAGGGCTGCTGCCCCAGCGAACGGACGATCAGGTCTGTCATGGTGTTACAGGACCATGTGAACGCGGCCGCTTGCTTTGAGATCCTCAAACAGCGCCTGGAGCTGCGCTTCGCCGGTCGCTACGATCTTCAGCTGAACCGATGTAAAGCGACCCTTGCTGCTGCCCGTCACCGAAAGATCAGCCTCACGAACGCCCGGAGCATGCTGCCCTACAACGTCCAGCACAAACTCCGAAAAATCTGGCGCCGCGTTCCCGATAACTTTGATGACATAGTCACAGGGAAATTCAATTTTTGGCGGTTTCTGCTCGCTCATGCCCTATCACTCCCGGCCGCTGGTCATTGCCGCCAGCCGCCTTCATTAAAACAGTTGTACAAAAAACAGCTTGATGGCGTCCCAAAGGCGCTTGAACAGCCCGCCTTGCGGCACTTCAGTCAAGGCCAGTACTGGCTGATCAACAACCGTTTCACCATCAAGTGTCACCTGGATACGGCCCAATTCGTCTCCGACCTTGATGGGTGCTTTGATCACAGAATCAAGGTCAACCAGCGATTCGAGCTGATCTTTCGCACCGCGAGGAATAGTGACATAAACATCCTCGGCCAGTCCGATCGATATCTGATCGCTTTTGCCACCCCATACCTTGGATTCAACCAACTCCTGGCCAGCGCGGAACAGGCGCGCTGATTCGTAGTACCGGAAACCGTAGTTGAGCATTTTCTGGACTTCCTGAGCGCGCACCTGGGCACTGCTGGACCCCATGACGGCGGCAATCAGACGGGTGTTATCACGCTTCGCAGACGCCACCAGGCAGTAGCCCGCCTCTTCGGTATGACCGGTTTTCAGGCCGTCAACGCTGTCATCACGCCACAACAGACTGTTGCGGTTAGGCTGCCGGATATTGTTATAGGTGAAGCTCTTGACTGCATACAGCGGATAATTTTCCGGATAATCTTCAATGATCGCCTGGGCCAGAATGGCCAGATCGTAAGCCGTCGAATACTGATTGGGTGCCGGCAACCCGGTGGCATTTTCGAAGTTGGTATTGTTCATACCAAGCAGCTTTGCCTGCTGGTTCATGATATCGACGAAGGCACCTTCGCTGCCGGCGACAAACTCCGCCAAGGCGACAGAGGCGTCGTTACCGGATTGAATTATGACGCCCTTTAACAGGTCTTCAACAGTGACCTGAGTGCCTTCCCGGACAAACATACGGGAACCACCGGTCTGCCAGGCCTTGACGCTGACCGGCACCATATCGGTCATCGCAATGCGGCCCTCATCAAGCTCCCGCTCAACGATGTACGCGGTCATCATTTTGGTCAAACTGGCCGGTGGCAGCCGTTCACCACTGTTGTGCTCCATGATGACGCGACCGGTCAATGGGTCCATCAGCACCCAGGAGCTGCCGGCGATCTGAGGTGGCGCAGGGATCAGCACCGCCTGGGCCACAGCATGCCCAGCCAACAGCGTGGCCAGTGACAGAATCAGGAAAAGTTTGCGAATCATTAAGTTCAAAGCCATGGGTAGGTTCATTCGTCGTAAGGTGTGTTTCTTTTTTGGTTTCGGGCAATCAACGGGAATCGGTCAGCACAATGGACTGAGCAAAGCCGTTGGATTGCAGTAAATTCTGAGCATTGCGAGCTTCCGCCTCGTCATCAAAAGGTCCCACCTGGGCCCGGTGAAACCGGCCAGCATCGGTATTGACCTGCCGCACCCGCATTGGGCGCTCCACCACACGGCGCGCCTTGTTCAGCAACTCCTCGGCCGGGTCTCGCTGGCTGAACGACCCCAACTGAACAAACAGCCCGAGAGCCGGGTCTTGCGCTTCCGTCGAGGCAGTGCGACTGGCCACCACTGGCGCCGCCACACCCGGATTGAACGGCTTCCCTGCCAGAGTCATGGATCCGTCTTGCCGAACCGTGATGGCTTCAACTTCCACCCTTGCGGTGCCCCGCGATTTGTAGCCCAGCTTCTTGGCCGCAGCATAAGACAGATCAATCAGGCGATCACCGTGAAACGGACCGCGATCGTTGACTCTGACAATGACTGACTGGCCATTGTCGAGGTTGGTCACCCGGGCATAGCTGGGAATGCGCATGGACTTGTGGGCCGCAGACATGGAGTACATGTCGAACACCTCACCATTGGAGGTTTTGTGACCATGGAATTTTTCACCATACCAACTGGCAACGCCCCGAGCCACGTAACCGTCGTTGCTGTCCATCACCCGGTAGGTTTTACCCCAGACCTGATACTGTGACATGTTGCCGGCAGTCCGCGGCGCCTCATAGCGGGGCACCGCATCTTGCAGGCCGGACACATCAAAGTTGCCGGACGGCGCACGATCCTGTTTCATGGTGTACCGGGAGGAGTGATCCGTCTCCGGCGCCTTCGGTGCGCTTCCACACCCTGCTAACACCAGAGCCGCCAGCAATACCAGCCATCCGGATTTTTGTTCTTTGACCATTATGTTCGGCAACCCATGTGGTTTCATCCCGCGCCAGGCTTTACTGACCTGAAATATTGTAACGGGTTCCCGGTGGCTTTAACCATTACCGGCAAGCCATCATCCCGGATACAACCTCATGCTGTAATCATTCGACGGTGCGTTTGAATCGACATCAACACACCAAACGCCGCCATCAACGTCACCCCGGACGTACCGCCATAGCTGACCAATGGCAATGGCACCCCTACCACGGGCAACAGACCACTGACCATACCAACATTGACAAAAATGTAGATAAAGAACGTCATGGTCAAGGCTCCGGCCAACAGCCGGCTGAACGAATCCTGGGCTGTCGCAGCGATGTACAGGCACCGCAGAATAATCAGCAAATACAGGCTCATTAACAGCAACATACCGATAAAGCCGAACTCTTCTGCCAGGACAGCAACAATGAAATCGGTATGGCTCTCCGGCAGGAACTCCAGATGAGATTGGGTGCCCTGAAGCCAGCCCTTGCCGTCCATGCCGCCAGAACCGATAGCGGTCTTTGACTGGATGATGTTCCAGCCGGCCCCGAGCGGATCACTTTGCGGATCCAGCAGGGTCAGCACCCGCTGTTTCTGATAGTCCCTCATGACAAAAAACCACATCATCGGCGTTGATACCGACACCAGAGCAAAAAACGCAGCGATCAGTTTCCAGCTGATGCCAGCGAAGAACACCACGAAAATTCCAGCCATACCAACCAGCAACGAAGTACCGAGATCTGGCTGCTGAACAATCAGCGCCATGGGTACCAGCACGATGACCAATCCAATTGCGACATGCGACAGCCGCGGTGGCAGGTAGTGTCTGGACAAGTACCAGGCCGCCATCATGGGCACGACCAGTTTCATAAGCTCTGATGGCTGAAATCTCGGCAAACCCGGGATGGCCAGCCAGCGCTGTGCCCCTTTGGCCCCGACGCCCACAAGCAACACCGCCAGCAGCCCCATCATCCCGGCAAGATAGAGCCATGGGGCCCACCGGCGAAACACCGCCGGATCCAGTTGTGCAAAAACAAACATCACCACCAGAGCAACAACAAACCGGATACCCTGCGCCTTGACTACCTCAATGTTCCGGTCAGCCCCGCTGTAAAGCACGAACAAACCAGCCCCCATCAACAACAGCAGCAGCAGTAGCAACAGCGGATCCAGATGAAGCGTAGACCACACACTTCTGGAGCGCGTCAGGTAATTGTCGGCCGAGTTGTTAAATACACTCCCCAACGCCATCAGCGACTCCCCTCCGATGCATTCTTGGTAACCACCGCGTTCTGTTCTGCGGCCGGAAAATCTTCCAGCCAGGCATCAAACAGGGCCCGCGCCACCGGTGCCGCGTTCGAGCTGCCGCCACCACCGTTTTCGACAATGATGGCAACCACGATCTTGGGGTCATCCGCCGGGGCAAAACCAACAAACAGGGCGTGATCCCGAAGACGCTCCCGTACCTGCTCTTCGTCGTACTCTTCGTCTGCGGCCAGACTGAATACCTGGGCAGTGCCGGTTTTACCCGCAATCCGATAGTTTGCACCTTGGGCGGCGGCACGAGCAGTGCCTCGCGTACCGTGCATAACCTCGACCATGGTATCCACCACGTATTCCCAATCGTCGGGATTCTTCAGGATCAGCGGCTCATGAGTTTCTTTCGGCAAAAACTCCTCAACCGAGCGATCACCACGAATGTCTTTCAGTAAACGCGGCTCAACCCATTCCCCTCGGTTGGCAATCAGCGCCGTGGCCGTGGCCAGCTGCAGCGGGGTCGACAGGAAAAAACCCTGGCCAATGCTCATATTGACTGAATCTCCCGGGTACCACGGCTCATCTCGGGCCCCTCGCTTCCAGTCCGCCGTCGGCAACAAGCCACTGAGGGCGCCCGAAACATCCAGCGTAGCAACTTCACCAAAGCCAAACTGCGCCAGGTATTGCGACATGACATCAACGCCCATTTCAACGCCAACTTCATAAAAATAGACGTCGTTGGATCTTGCCATGGATGTCTTTAGATCAACCCAGCCGTCACCGGATCGGTTCCAGTTCCGGAAACGCCGACCGCCTTCGCGCAGCTGAAAGTAACCGGGATCCCAGATCCGACGTTCACGGGTTGTGGCTCCGCTGTCGAGTGCTGCAACCGCCATCATCGGCTTTATCGTTGAGCCCGGCGGGTATTGACCCCGGAGCGCCCGATTGAACAGCGGCTTATCGATGTCTTCGCTGAGATCCCGGTATTCGTTCACACTGATGCCGGTGACAAACTTATTTGCATCAAATCCCGGCACGCTGGCCAGAGCGAGGATGCCGCCAGTGTCCGGCTCTATGGCTATGATGGCACCACGACGCCCACTCAGAAGTTCATGAGCCTTGCGCTGTAAGCGCAGGTCCAGGTGCAGTTGCAAATCTTCGCCGGGCACCGGGTTGACTCGTTCCAGCACCCGGAGAATGCGCCCGCGAGCATTGGTTTCAACATGCTGGTATCCGACCGTGCCATGCAACACCTGCTCATAAAAGCGCTCGATCCCAGACTTGCCGATGTAGTTGGTTCCGGCGTAGTTGACCGCATCAATGCGTTGTAACTCTTCGCGGTTGATCCTGCCTACAAAGCCCAGCGCGTGGGCTGTCAATTCACTATGAGGATAATAACGAACCAGTTCTGCCTTGACCTCAACCCCCGGGAACTCATGCCGGTGCACCGCCATCCGGGCGATTTCTTCCTCGCTGAGATCGTAGCTCAGCGGGAGCTCCTGGAATGGGCGGCGCGGCTCGCGCAGTCGTCGCTGGAACCGTTCAATATCTTCCTCTGCGATGTCGAGTATGCCCGCAAGGCTTGTCAGTGTTGCCTCCATACCATCGACTCGCTCAGGCACGAGGGTAAGACTGAACACCGGGCGGTTCTCTGCCAACAGGAAATTGTTCCTGTCGTAGACAAGGCCTCTGGGCGGCGGAACCGATTGCACCTGTACCCGATTTTTGTCTGACAAAGTCGTATAAATGTCATGCTCGACAATCTGCAGCTGATACATTCGGGCCAGAAGCCCGATCATGGCCATGGACACAAAAATCAGCATGACCAGAGCACGACGCTGAAAAAGTCTTCGCTCGGCAGCCGTGTTTTTGAATTCGCCCCAGGCCATAAAAACTCCTAGGCCCGGTGGTAGGGGTGGTTTCGGGTGATGGACCAGGCACGATAGAGCTGTTCAGAAAGAACAATACGCACCAGGGGATGAGGCAGAGTAAGAGGAGACAGCGACCACTGCTGATCGGCCCGTTGCCGGCAGGCGTCTGCCAGACCATCGGGACCGCCTACCAGAAAGCAGACATCCTGACCGTCCTGCTGCCAGCTCTCGAGCTGACTGGCCAGTCGCTCTGTTGACCAGGGCTTGCCGCCAACCTCCAAAGCAATTACCCGGTCACGCTGGCCAACAGTTGCCAGAATCGCATCGCTCTCCCGCTGCATAAGCCGGGCTATATCCGGGTTCTTGCCACGGTGAGCCATGGGGATTTCAGTCAGTTCCAGGGGCAACTCGGGCGGCATGCGCCGAGCATAATCGTTGTACCCCGCACTGACCCAGTCGGGCATTTTTTGCCCCACACAGATCAGACGCAGTTTCATGATTACTCGCTACCCGCTGCACCCACGTCTGGAGCATCCCGCCAAAAGCGCTCCAGATCGTAGAATTCGCGAGCCGCAGGCATCATCAGATGCACTACTACATCGCCCAGATCCACAAGAATCCAGTCGCTACCGCCAGCGCCTTCGACATTATTCGCTTTTACGCCCTGGTCTTTGGCATCAGAGACGACAGAATCCGCCAGAGATTTAACGTGACGACTGGAGGTACCGGATGCAAGCACCATGTAATCAGTGACGCTGGTACGATCACGGACATCAATCACGCTGACATCCTGTGCCTTGATGTTTTCAAGTGCGGTTACGACCAGATCTTTCAGTTGTTCTGCCTGCATAATTACCCTGTAGTCCGGGCTTTGGCCAGAAAGGCCACCCGATAAGTGATATTCAGACGCGATTGTATCACTAAAAGTTCCCGGCGGGGCACGCTCCATAAAGGCGAAGGGACTGAATTCTTTGCCATACCGGGTCAGGCGTCAGATAGCGGGGAGAGCGGCCGTTGGCGATCCGATGGCGGATACCGGTGGCCGAGATATCCAGCAAGGGCGGATCAAGCTGCAGAACGGCGCCGCAAGGACTTGTTTTCAGGGCATCCGGGTCGGTCGCCCGACGCTCAGACAACAAACGGGCGGCTTCACTGCCCAGCGGAATATCCGCTCCCGGACGCTGCACCACCACAATATGAGCAAGTGCGGGTATATCCATCCAGTCCCGCCAGCGGTCGAACGCAGCAAACGCATCCGTCCCGACCACCATGACCAGCGGCTGGTTCGGCCCTGACTCTGCGCGCAATTGCCGGAGGGTGTCTGCCGTGAAAGAAGCACCAGCACGGCGCAACTCCCGATCATCCACACACAACCGGCTCTCGCCGCCTATCGCCAGGCGTATTAACTCCAACCGCTGCTCAGACGTCGCGCCAGTGCTGCCCCGGTGGGGTGGAATATGGCACGGCACAAGGTGAACCTGATCCACCGAGAGCGCGTCGGAAATCTCCAGCGCAAGGCGAAGATGGCCGTGGTGGATCGGGTCAAAGGTGCCGCCGTAGATCACATGCATGATGTCAGGCCCGCACGTGGCCGTCGCCAAAGACCACGTATTTCTGTGACGTTAGACCTTCCAGACCCACCGGCCCGCGGGCGTGTATCTTGTCGGTGGAGATGCCGATTTCGGCGCCCAAGCCGTACTCGAAGCCATCGGCAAACCGGGTAGAGGCGTTCACCATCACGGAACTCGAATCCACCTCGGTCAGAAAACGGCGGGCCCGGGTGTAGTTTTCCGTGATGATGCTGTCAGTGTGCTGCGAACTGTAATGGTTGATGTGATCAATCGCTCCGTCCAGGCCATCGACAACCCGCACTGCCAATATCGGCGCGAGGTACTCGGCATGCCAGTCCTCTTCGGTGGCGGGCACGATGCCGCTCAAAACCTGACAGGTGCGTTCACAGCCCCGTAGCTCAACACCTTTGGCAACAAACTCCGCCGCCAGCAATGGCAACATGTCGTCGGCAATTTCCTGATCCACCAACAGTGTTTCCATGGTATTGCAGGTGCCGTAGCGGTGGGTCTTGGCGTTGACCGCGACGTTCAAGGCCTTTTCCGGATCAGCGTGACTGTCGATGTAAACATGGCACACGCCATCCAGATGTTTGATGACCGGCACCCTGGCATCGCGGCTGATCCGCTCGATCAGCCCCTTACCACCCCGAGGCACAATCACATCGACATACTCTGGCATGGTGATCAGCTCGCCCACTGCCGCCCGATCGGTGGTCTTTACAACCTGCACCGCCGCCTCTGGCAAACCGACGGAGGCCAGCCCGATAGCCAGGCAAGCCGCGATGGCCTGATTCGAGTGAATAGCTTCAGAGCCACCGCGCAAAATGGTGGCATTACCAGACTTCAGGCACAGACTGGCCGCCTCAACGGTCACGTTGGGGCGCGATTCGTAAATAATGCCAATGACTCCCGAGCGGCACCCGCATCTTGCCCACCTGGATGCCGGAAGGGCGATAGGTCATGTCGGTAATTACCCCGATCGGATCCGGCAGGCCAGCCACCTGCCGCAAACCCTCGATCATATTATCGATGCGCGCTTCGGTGAGCTCCAGGCGATCCAGCATGGCCTCGTCAAGGCCGTTTTCCCGCCCCTTGTCCAGATCCTTCTGATTGGCCAGAGCCAGCTCCTGGCGGGCCTCATCCAGAGCACTGGCTGTCGCCAGCAGAGCCTGATTGCGCACCGCTGTGGTTGATCGGGCAACGTCCCTGGCCGCGGCCCTTGCCTGTCGACCAAGCTCTGCCATGTAGGCTGCTACATCCATTGAAGTACCTTATTAGTTGCAAGCTGATTCTCATAACGAGGCAGATACTTTACCTTTCCCGTTTCAAGTCCGCACCCCAAACGACTATTATAGCGCTGCACAGACTTAAATGGATGCGACAGCAAAGGACAGAACAATGCATCAGTCGGCTGAAAAATTCCTGCCAGGCAGACTCTCGCGAGTGGGCTTTATCATTCTGGCAATCACCAGCGTGCTCTGTGCAACCTTGGGCGAACCTCTGGCAGCCGCAAGCGCAGCAGCGGCCGCCGGCATCAGCCTGACCATCAATGCCCGCACCAGCAATCCCCAGCCATTACCCTGGCGCTACCTCAGAATGGCATGCTTTATCACGCTGGCATTAACGCTTCTGGGCGCACTGTGGGCCGGCCCCTGGGCATTGAGTCACTGGCTCTATGGACTGCCTCTGGTTACGTTTGCGCTGATGGCCAGCCCTCTGGCGGCGCTCATCACGGCACTGTTAACGTTCGCCATTCTGATCAGTACCCAGTGGGCTGTCTCCTTGCCGGATCGGCACCAGATGATCAGCGCTTTTGTGCTGACCACTCTGCTCTCTGCCCTGCTTATCTTTCTTCGTGAATACAAGACCAGGCAACTGGCACCATTGCGCCGAACCGATGAACTCACCCAGGCGGCGAGCAGGGAATACCTGTCAGCCGACCTGCACAAGGAAATTCAGCGCAGCGAGCGTGAAGGCACCGACATGTCTGTCATGATGATCGGCCTCGACACTCACCTCAGCGTTAACGACCCGGATGAAGACATTCGCGCCATTTTGCCGAGAATCGGTCGTTACCTGCATTCACAGCTTCGGGATTTTGACACCTATTACCGGGTCGCTGACCTTCAGTTCCTGGTGATTCTTCCGGGCATCAACACCGCAGGCACGGCTACCCGAGCTGAGAAAATACGCATCGGCCTCTGCAAATTGCTGGCGTCGCACGGCATGAAGCTGACCGTCAGCACCGGCATCTCCGGACTGAACATCGGAGACGATGCCGACAGCCTGCAGCAGAGCGCGGCTAATGCGCTCAGGCGCGCGCAACAGCAGGGCGGCAACCGAACTCAGGCCTACAGCAACTGGGTGCATTCGGACGCGCAAGACCTCACGGCCCGACAGGACAAGGCGCTATGACGGAAACCCGCTTGAGAACCTGGACCCACAGTTTTGGCTATGGCCTGACAGCGCTGTTCATTTTTACCTTGGCCCTACAGAATCTGCGCTATGGTTTCTACGAGCTGTTCTACCTGGCTCTGGCCATGACCGGACTGCTGATTGCCGGTTTCATCTACACACTGGTGTGTCGGCGCCAACAGCTGTCAGCCCCCGGGCACCTTCTCATCCTGACCGGCCTGAACAGTGGCCTGGTCGCCGCCATACTGGTTCTTGACAGCCCCGGCGTGACTCATTGGGCAATGCCGCTGATCGTTCTTAATCTGCTGATTCTGCCGTTGCGCCGAGGGCTCGGTCTCTCGGCTCTTTTGCTGGTGCCGGTGATCAGCAATATCTGGTTCATCAATCCGGGCGCAGACGCCTTGATCACCTCTGCCGGCCTGATTCTGTTGTTGGTTGTGGCGGCGCTTTACACCTGGCACTACGACCATATCGCGCAGTCAGCGGAAGATCTTGCGATTACGGATCCGGTAACCGGCGCTCACAATTCACGCTTTCTGGACGAAACCCTGCAAAAGGAAATCAGCCGTGCGATTGCGACTGGCCACCCGCTGTCGGTGATCAATCTCAGCCTGGACTACGCCGATGAGGTCAGAGACCTGCACGGTAAAGCCGGCTTACAACGCCTGTTCAAAGCGGTCACAGAGCACCTGTTCGGGGTGATCCGGGCCGGCGACACTCTATACACTCTGAATGATTCGGAGTTCTTTCTGATTTTGCCCTACACGCCCGAGGAAGGTGTGCGGGTGATTGCCGAAAGAATCCGCAGGACCATTGGTGAGCACGAATGGCCAGGCATCGGCAGGACGTCGGTCAGCCTTGGCTGCACCACCCGAGGCAACGGCGATACCAATACCAGCCTGTTGCGCAACCGGGCCCACCAAGCCATCCACGAGGCCCGCAAACGTGGCATGGATTCGGCGTGGTTCAGCCCGGGAGAGTCTGTCGACGCATGAGTGAAAACTGGCTTGCCAACGCGGCAGTCTGGGTGGGCGACAATCCGGGCTGGCTGATTCTGGCCTTGTTTGCAACCGCCATGGCGGAATCGCTGGCTGTCGCCGGGCTTATCGTTCCCGGCGTTGCCATGCTGTTCGGCTTTGCTGTGCTGGCCGGCAAATCCGGGATGCCTGTGTCAGAAGCGTTGATGTGGGCTGGCCTGGGCGCAGTTATCGGAGACGCCGTCAGTTTTGCCCTGGGCCGTTTTTTCAAGGGGCGTCTGGATTCGGTCTGGCCCTTCAGCCGGTATCCCGGCCTGATCATCCGAGGCGAGGCATTTTTTAACAAGCACGGCGGCAAAAGTGTCATTGCAGGGCGTTTTATAGGCCCGATTCGGCCCATTATTCCACTGGTTGCCGGAGCGCTGCACATGTCCTGGCGGCGTTTCCTTTCTTTTAATCTGATTTCAGCGGTGGGTTGGGCCGTGGTCTATGTCCTGCCGGGTTATGCGGTGGGCAGCGCCATCGCCAGCGAGATCAAGCCCCCGCCCCACTTCTACCCGGTGGTTGGCATCAGTGCCGCGGTTCTGGTTGTGCTGTATGTGGTGGTTCTGCAATTCCGCCTGGGTGTCGGGGAGGGTAGCCGGCCGTATCGCTGGCTGGAGTCCCGGATGGCCCGATACGACACCACCCACCGTTTCTGGCGGCTGTACACGAATGAGCGCCCTACCCGCAAAGGCGAATTCCCGCTACCATCCATCGTTCTGACAGCCGCGGCAATGGCCCTGTTTCTGATTCTGGCCCAACTGGTCAATTACAGCCGCCGGATTGACGAGTTCAATGGGGCCGTCCTGGCGTGGTTTTCTGCACTGAGACAGCCCCTGCTGGATATTCCTGCCACCGCAGCCACCCTTCTGGGTGACCCACCGGTGCTGCTTTGTGCTGCAGTTCTGGCTACCCTGGTACTGGGTTTCAGAGGTTACTATGCGGCCGCGCTGCATGTTATGGCAGCCGCGATACTGACGGTGGTCAGCGTCTGGCTGCTGAAAGCAGGGATTGGCATTGATCGACCAGACCTGGTGTTCAGCCCACCGGCGTCCGGCGCCTATCCCAGCGGTCACACAGCGGGAGCAACCGTACTGGTAACCATGGCAGCCAGTTTTATTGCCGGAGAGAGTCGCAAGAAGCAACGCTGGCAAACGTACGTTTTACTTTCACTGCCGCTGGTACCCATTGCCCTCAGCCGGCTTTATCTCGGCGTGCACTGGTTTACCGATGTGTTTGGCGGGCTCCTGCTGGGACTGGCCATCACTGGTGCAATCCGGGCCAGCTACAGCCGCTATGATCGCGTGCCAATCTGGCCAGACATCTTTAGCTGGCTTGCGGTCGTCGCTCTGGGCAGCGTTTATGATGGCTTATCTGGTCATCGAGTGGCCGCTTGCCAGCATTGCCTACGCACCTTTGCCCTAGTTCTGTTCAAGCGCCTCAAGCAGCTCGAGAAGCCGGTCCAGGCGCTCCAGTGGATCCTGCAATTCAGCCAACCTCTGTTTTTCCTGCTTGTCCAGTGGCAGCAGTTCAGTCAGCCGCCAGCCAACGTCACGAGCATCTTCGTAATCCACATCCATTCCCAGGTCGCCCACCACCGGGTGTCGGAACAAAGCGCGCAGCACCGAGGGTAATTCGTGGTAGCGCTCGGGCACCGGGCTTTCCGCCTCAGCAATCAGGCACTCAACATCACCCAGGTTGAGGCCGTCGTCCTGCTGCCAACTGCGAACCACGGACACCTTCCGCTCGCCTTCAACCGTTATGCCCAGCAAGCCGTTGTCCAGTTGCTGAAAATCGATAATCCGGACGTAGGTGCCGACATCATAAAAGGCCGCCTTACTGGCGGTTTCTTCACCGTCGCGCAGCAACACAACGACAAAGCCACGATCTTCTCGCATGCAGCGGGACAGCATATCGATGTAACGAGGCTCAAAGAGCTGGAGAGGGATACGCCCTCCGGGCAGCACAATGGAATTCAGCGGGAACAAGGGAACATTCATAATTGTGTCATTCACTAGGGAGCAGACTCCGGCAGCAGGTATGCATTATCGGATCGACAGAAGTTTCTGAACCTCATCCACCCGGTCCCGAGCCTCACTCAGCAGTTCAAGGCTACGAGAAGCATTCAGGTCCAGCTCACCCAACCGACGCCAGGCTGGAACCTGGTCAAAGGCTGGCAGGCCGGCATTCTGACGGGATCCGATCATGGAATGCAACTGCGCCACGATCACAACGTCCACCAACTGAGGCGCAGAATCCCGGCACTCGTAGTGCCAGTCTTCCGCGTGCCGGGCAGCCTGGATAAAGGTCTTCGGGAACTCCCAGTTTTCAAGCACCGCGCACCCGACATCGGCCCGCAACTCGGCCATGGCGTGGTGCAGGTTTTTCTCATCCGCAAACAGATTGACGTGGTGCTCGGCCTGCACCAACACCGGCACAATCCCGATATCGTGCAGCAACCCCGCCAACAGAGCCTCCTCCGGATCAATCCGGGTGGCATGGTCGGCTAGCACCCAGCACAGCGCAGCCACTTCTCGGGAATGGCGCCAGAGCTGCTCCATTTCGGCCTGCAGATGCCGTTCGCCGGGTCTTGAAGACTTCGCGCATGGCAAACACCGTCACCAGCTGACGAGTCGTTCGCATACCCAGGCGAACCACCGCCTCGCGTACATTACGGACGTCACTGAAACCACGGTACAAGGGGCTATTGCACGATCGAACCAGCTTGGCCGCCATGGCGGGGTCGGCCGAAACGGCACTGGCCACCTCGTGGGCTGAAGAGTCTTCTTTGTCGACCACCCGGCGGACCTTCCAGGCAACGTCGGGAACGCTGGGCAGTTTGACCTGGTTGGAGCGAAGTTCTGCGTAAAACTCCATCAGCAAGTGGTGCTCTTCACTCTCATCCGCGCCGCCATCACCGGAGTCCATTTCCACCTGGGTGATCGGGGCTGAGCGGAGCATCTGATTGAGAATTTCCTGTTCAACGACCAGAAATTCGCAGGGCTTTACCGCGGTAACGTCGTACATCCTGGGCTGCAGGCGGGCAATGGGGTTAAGCGATTTCTCTGTTTCTGCCTCAATGACGGTTTTGCGTCCATCCAGAGATTCGAGCTCAACTTTTCCCGATATCAGAAAATAGTCCAAGCCATCGCGCACACCCCGCTCCATAACCCGCTGCCCCGGACCATGGGTTCTGCGCTCGGCCCGGCTGGCGAGTAAAACAAGCTGGTCGTCCGTCAACCGGCCCAAAGGCTGGAAATCTTTCAGACGACGCAGCGGCAGGCTTTCCTGGCCGCCCATAGACAAACTCCCCTGACACCCTATTGGAAAACTTTCGTAACTTGTTACACATTGTAAACACCCACCGGCAAAACAGCCATGCGACCACCGTTGAATCTGGTATCCTTTCGGCTTCAGCCCAACCAGATAATCAGGGAGACAGCAGCTCACCATGCCCCAGTACCGTTCCCACACATCAACCGCTGGCCGCAACATGGCCGGCGCTCGTGCGCTCTGGCGCGCCACCGGCATGAAAGATGACGACTTCGGCAAACCCATTATCGCCGTCGCCAACTCCTTCACCCAGTTTGTGCCCGGCCATGTTCACCTGAAAGACCTGGGGCAACTGGTTTGCCGCGAAATCGAAGCCGCCGGCGGCGTGGCCAAAGAGTTCAACACCATTGCGGTAGACGACGGTATCGCCATGGGACACGATGGCATGCTTTATTCCCTGCCCTCCCGGGAAATCATCGCCGACTCTGTGGAATACATGGTCAACGCCCACTGTGCCGATGCGCTGGTGTGTATTTCCAATTGCGACAAGATCACGCCGGGCATGTTGATGGCCGCGATGCGCCTGAACATCCCCACAATCTTCGTTTCCGGTGGCCCGATGGAAGCCGGTAAAACCAAGTTATCCGAGCACAAACTCGACCTGGTGGACGCCATGGTCATCGCCGCAGACCCCAGCGCCAGCGACGAGAAAGTCGCCGAATACGAGCGCAGTGCCTGCCCAACCTGCGGCTCCTGCTCCGGCATGTTCACCGCCAACTCGATGAACTGCCTGACCGAAGCCATCGGCCTGGCACTGCCGGGCAATGGCTCCATGCTGGCCACTCACGCCGACCGTGAACAGCTGTTCCTGAATGCTGGCCGGCAAATTGTGGCGAATGCCAAGCGCTTTTACGAACACAATGACGCCAGCGTGCTGCCACGCAGCATTGCCTCGTTTCCGGCCTTCGAAAATGCCATGGTCATGGACATCGCCATGGGCGGCTCCACCAACACCATCCTGCACCTGTTGGCGGCGGCCCAGGAAGGCGGCGTTGAATTTACCCTGGCCGAGATTGACCAGCTATCGAGAAAGATTCCGCAACTGTGCAAGGTCGCGCCCAACTCTCCCAAGTACCATATGGAAGATGTACACAGGGCCGGCGGCATCATGGGCATCATGGGCGAACTGGAGCGTGGCGGCCTGATCAACGCCGACCTGCCAACCGTGCACAGCAAGACCATGAAAGACGCCCTTGAGCTTTGGGACATCATGCGCTCACCCACCCCGGAAGTGATTGAGTTCTATAAAGCGGGTCCTGCAGGCATTCCGACCCAGACAGCCTTCAGCCAGTCCACTCGCTGGCCCAGCCTGGATGGCGATCGTGAAAACGGCTGCATCCGCTCGGTTGAACACGCCTATTCGTCCGAGGGCGGTCTGGCAGTTCTGTTTGGCAATATCGCGCAGGATGGCTGCGTGGTGAAAACAGCGGGTGTTGACGAGAGCATTTACGTGTTTGAGGGCAAAGCCCGGGTATTTGAAAGTCAGGACGCGGCAGTCGCCGGCATTCTGAGCGACGAAGTGACACCCGGTGATGTGGTCATCATTCGTTACGAAGGCCCCCGTGGTGGCCCCGGCATGCAGGAAATGCTGTATCCGACCAGCTATTTGAAGTCGAAAGGGCTCGGCAAGGAGTGCGCGCTGCTGACCGACGGTCGTTTCTCGGGCGGCACCTCTGGTCTGTCTATCGGCCACGCCTCACCGGAAGCCGCCGCCGGCGGTGCCATTGGCCTGATTGAAGATGGCGACACCATCCTGATCAACATTCCGGAGCGGTCGATCAATCTGCAAATCAGCCATGAAGAGCTCAACCAACGGCGTGCGGCGCGTGACGCCAAGGGCTGGAAGCCCGAGCTGCCGCGCGACCGGAAAGTCTCGGCTGCGCTGAAAGCTTACGCGCTGCTGGCAACCAGCGCCGATAAGGGCGCGGTCAGGGATCTGTCCAAGCTGGACTGATCACCGGTCACAATCAAAAAAGCCCGCCTGGCATCCACCAGGCGGGCTTTTTTGTCGGACCGGATTCTCACCAGAGTGACCAGCCTTCGTCTTCCTCTTCTTCCTCCGCGACCGGCTCGTCTGCCACGGCTGGCTCAGCCTGAGGCGCCGCTGTGCTCGCAGCAGGCGACGATGCGTTGCCGGCAGACTGTGGCGTGGTGCCCGCCGCTTGTTGCACCGAAATCAAACCAAGAGCGCGCTCGGTAGGCTCGTCCAGAACTCCGCTTGGATCAAGGCCCTGGGCACGCTGGAAACTTTCCAGCTCGGCCCGGGTGCTGTCATCCAGCTCTGAACTGACGTTCTCGATGTCGTAGCCAGCGCCATACAAGGCGTGCTTCAGTGCGACAACATCGTTAGCCAAAGCCAAGGGAGAAAGCGCAAGGAGGGTTGTGGCTGAAGCGGCCAGGGCCACCTTTCGTAGCGAATGACTGAGTGCGTTCGTCTTAAACAAAGGATCTGCTCCTGATATCTCAAGGATACCGATGTATTTATTATTATGTGGCGCCCATCTCCACAAACCAGGGCGATGGGCCAACCTTACCATACTTTAATCGTGCTCTGCCGGACCTGGCACAGACTCAGTAACATCAGGCTGAGGTTGTTCACCGAACTCGCGAATGAAGATGCCCCAGAACGCCATAAACAACGCCGCCACCAGCGGCCCCATCACAAATCCGTTTATACCAAACAGAACCAGACCACCGAGCGTTGACAACAACACCAGATAATCCGGCATCTTGGTATCGCGGCCCACCAGGATTGGGCGGAGAACATTGTCGGCCAAACCGATAATGACCATGCCATAGATCGACAGAATCACGGCCGGTATGACGTCACCCACCGCCGCAAGATAAACGGCCGCAGGCACCCAGACAATGGCAGCACCCACCGCAGGCAGCAGAGAGAAAATAGCCATCACGACGCCCCAAAGCAGCGCGCCATTGATGCCCAGAATCCAGAATATAAGGCCGCCAAGGGCGCCCTGAATGATCGCGATAAGCAAGTTGCCCTTCACCGTTGCCCGGGTTACTTCAGCAAATTTTGCAAACAGCAGGCGTTCACGCTCATCGCCCAGTGGCAGCGCTTTGATAAGCAGCTCCACCAGCTGCTGACCATCCCGAATCAGGAAGAACGCCAGGTACATCATCAGCGCCAGCCCAAGAAAGAACTGGAATGTGTTTTGGCCAATGCCAAAGGCTTGCTTGGCGACAAACTGGCTTCCGCCCAGAAACGCGTTGACCGCTCGGTCCCGAAATTCCGCGAAGTTAACGTCAAATTGGCCAAGAAAGGTCTGAATGGCAGGAAACGACTGGTTAATCTGATCGATGTATTCACCGGGGCGGATATCGCCACTCTGGATTTTCTGGTACACCCCGAGCCCTTCCGTAATCAGCGCGGCGCCCAGACCCAACACGGGAATCACCACGATGAACATACACACCACCAGCGTAATGAGGGCATTGATGTTCCGGCGGGGGCCCAGCCTCCGGGTCAGCCACTGCTGCACCGGATAGAAGATCAGGGCAATGGCGATTGCCCAGAAAATGGGACCAAAAAACGGCTTCATCAACAGCGCAAAGGCGATGGAAACGCCAACCAGCATCGCCAGAAAAGTCCGTGTCTCAAGTTTTGCGTACATACCATTAAATCCTGATGCGAAAAGCGCCCATTGGCGGTGAAATCGTTGCGGGAAAACAGCCTAACACGACACCGTGGCCACTGTAGCTCACTTCGGGATATAGTGGCAGGTTATCGATCAGTCAATTACAGGTTAAGTTGTTGGATTCAGATACCTTTACTGTTGAAACCGCCCTGGAGGCAGCGGCAGAACTTCAAAAAGTTCTGGCGGCCCGCACTCATCGCCGCAAAGTGATGGGGCAGGAGGTACTGGTTCCCGGACAGCTCGGTGAAGCCCTGCATTTACCCCGCACCCTCAATCGCCTTCGCAGCAAACAGCAACGGCAGCGCGACCAGGGCCTCGAGGACTTTCAGGAGCTTTGGCCCACGTTGTCGAGACGCACGCGCCAGAAGGTCCTGGAAAAACTGGGCTGGTATGACCCCAAAAACCTGGACTGGGAAGACAAACGTTCAAACCGCCGCCCGCTGGTCGATCCTGACGCCTGATACGTATAACTCCTGAAATCAGAATACCCTGGCAATGCTGTGACGACTTTGAATTGTCACACTGTGCCCTTATGTTGGATGAATAAGGAGGATTCTATGACCGATAACACCCATTACACCGCCATTTTGGCCGAAGGCAGTGCCGTGCCGACGCTGTTGTGCGGGCATTGCCGGTCGATGCTCTCACGCAACCGGATTTTCAGTAACCAGGGCGAAGACCAACTGGACATTCACTGCAACACCATCGGGTTGTGCTCGGCGGATGATTGCGGCGCCGTGAACTGCTGCGACGAAGCGCTGTCGGGCGTAGATAAGCCCGAACGTCTGTTCGGTATCGCGTCCTGATTCAAACGGGCAACGCACTGTTACGCAACTCAAACACATGAATTTTCCATCTGGCTTATTCTGATCTCCGAAGATTGCTGTAGTGGCAGTCACGCAACCAATCAGTCAGGACAGTCGATGGCATGCGTATTCTGAGAACCGACGAAGCCCGCTTCGCAAACCTTCCGGATTACCCCTTTACCGCGAATTACCTGGAAGTTGAGCCCGGATTGCGAATGCACTTCGTCGATGAGGGGCCCGCCGATGCAGCACCGGTTATCATGCTGCATGGTGAGCCGTCATGGTCTTACCTCTACCGGCACATGATTCCAGCAGTTTCTGCAGCCGGATACCGGGTGTTGGCACCCGATCTGATTGGCTTTGGCAAGTCTGACAAACCCGCTGACGTAGCCGACTACAGCTACGACAACCATATGACCTGGCTGACCCGCTGGATTGACGGCCTGAACCTTCAGAACATTACGCTGGTTTGCCAAAACTGGGGCTCGCTGCTGGGGCTGAGGCTTGCCGCCGAGCACCATCGTCGCTTCAGCCGGATTATCGTCGGCAACGGCATGTTGCCGACGGGTGACCGGCCGGCGCCGGCGGTATTCCGAGCCTGGAAAGCTTTCGCCAGTCACAGCCCCTGGTTCCCGATTGCCCGTATTATTCAACTGGGCACCGAACGGGCCCTGAACGCCGACGAAATGGCTGCTTACGAAGCTCCGTTCCCCAGTGCCGAATTCAAAGCCGGGGCCCGCGCCTTCCCGGCACTGGTTCCAGTATCGCCACAGGACCCGGCCAGTGCCGCCAATCGCGAGGCCTGGCGGACACTGGAAAAGTGGCGCAAGCCTTTTATCACCTGTTTCAGTAATGGCGACCCCATCACACGAGGCGGGGATCGTCACATGCAACGCCGCATTCCCGGGGCGCTGGGCCAGCCACACATCACACTGCGCGGCGGCCACTTCCTTCAGGAAGACTCACCCAAAGAGTTTGCCCGTGTGATTCTGGATGCCCTGAAAGCGGAAATGGCAGCGTGACCCCTAGGCAAACACCGTGACCGTTTGACGACTCAGAGCAACCAGCTCGCCCCGCTGTGTCCAGATGCCGGCATGGGTGTGCCCGTAGCCGGCCCCGGCCTGATCTATGGTCGCCCGGTATAACAACCACTCACCGGCTGCCACCACCGGCCTGGGGTGAACAATCTCAAGCGCCCAACTAAGTGAACTCGCCGGCGCAGGCGCCTTAAGGTGCGGCAATACCGCAGGCGGCCAGGCATCGACCAGCGCGACGATGTGGGCGTCGGTGAAGGCTTCCGGGGTTTGCCGGAATTGCATCCAGCCGCCCATCTCACGCCCGCCTTTGCCTGAGAAAGGCATACCACCAAAGGCCCAACGCATTTCAATGTGCTGTGTGAACTCCGGCGTTACCTTGGGGATATACGGCAGCTCCTGACACTGATCCACTGGCGTCGCCTCGGGTGCCGCGGATGGCGCGACCTCGACAACAGAATCACGATCGCCGCCGAAACTGGCCAGGCACACCAACCGGGGCTCGCCGTTCTGCATGATCCGGCCCTGCACCTGGGAAACCGCTTTGCCCTCCCGCAGCAGCTCCGCCTCAAACACGGCGGGCACATCCGATTCTACTGGCCCCACAAACGACACCTGCAGCGCCCGCATGGGCCGGCCATCAGCCACTTTGGATGCCATCACCTCAAACGTCAGAGCGGCAACCAGACCGCCAAACGTCGCTCTGCCCTGTCCCCAACTCGCAGGGATAACAACTTCCCCCCTGACGCACTGCACCCAGAAGCTCATCAAACGTCATAGCCTTTCATTCCTGTTGGTTAGCCTGCAAACAAAGAAGATTGCCGAACTTGTGGAGCACTGGCAAGACCACGTCCCCGGCAACTACCTACCCAATCTTGGCATTTAACGTGTTAAACCTTCACCAAAACGACTATAATGCTCAAAATCATGCATTGCCTCTGCGATGTCATATCCTCCGAATACCGAGTACATTCATGTCAGAATTGTCTTTTGCCGAACTGGGGCTGGATCCAGCTGTACTGGAAGCTGTTGCCGCTGTTGGCTATGAAACACCGTCGCCGATCCAGGCGCAAGCCATCCCCGCGTTGCTGGCCGGCAACCACTTGCTGGGCGTCGCCCAGACCGGTACCGGCAAAACGGCAGCCTTTGCACTGCCGCTGCTGAGCCGGATTGACCCCAGCATTGCCGAGCCCCAGATTCTGGTGCTTGCACCTACCCGGGAGCTGGCCATCCAGGTGGCTGAAGCCTTCACCACTTACGCCAGCAAGTTCAAGCAGTTCCACGTACTGCCAATTTACGGCGGCCAGGATTTTGCACCCCAGATTCGCGGTCTGAAACGCGGCGCCCAGGTTATCGTGGGCACTCCGGGACGTATGCTGGACCACCTGCGCAAAGGCACCCTCAAGCTCAACAACCTGCGCGCTCTGGTGCTGGATGAAGCCGACGAAATGCTGCGCATGGGCTTTATCGACGATGTTGAAGCCATTCTGTCGAAAACACCGGCCAACTGTCAGCGTGCCTTGTTCTCTGCCACCATGCCGGCTCAGATCAAGAAAGTTGCCCAGACTTACCTGAAAAATGCCACGGAAGTGCGCATTGAAAGCGAAACCCGCACCGTTGAGCGGATTTCCCAGTTTGTTCTTCCTGTGTACGCTGAGCGCAAGCTGGATGCACTGACCCGCATTCTGGAAGTCGAACCTTTCGATGCCGCGATTATTTTCGTGCGCACCAAAGCTGAAACGGCCCTGCTGGCTGAGAAACTCTCTGCCCGCGGCCATGCGGTTGCCCCCCTGAGCGGCGACCTGAACCAGCGCCAGCGTGAACAGACCGTTGACGACCTCAAGCGCGGCAAAAAAGACATTATCATCGCCACAGACGTTGCCGCCCGTGGCCTGGACGTGTCCCGGATTACCCACGTTATCAACTACGACGTGCCTTACGATACCGAAGCCTATATCCACCGCGTTGGCCGCACCGGTCGCGCTGGCCGGACGGGTAAAGCGATTCTGCTGGTCACACCACGTGAGCGCAGCTGGCTGCGGACACTGGAACGTGCCACCAACTCGCCGATGGAGCCATACCAGCTGCCATCACCGGCAGCACTTCAGCAGATGCGTGTTGAGCAGTTTGAAAGCCAGTTGCTAGGCTTTGCAGACGACCCTCGTGCCGCCAAGGCCATTGCCTTGCTGGACGACATCGCCGAGCGCAACGATATGGACATCACCATGGTAGCGGGCGCACTGGCCTGCTGGATGGAAGCGTCGCAGCCCGATTCGTTGCCACTGGACCAGCCAGAGGCATTGCCGGAAGTGTCGGCCTCAGCCCCGCGCCGCGATCGTAAAGGTCCGCCTCCGGGCAAAGGCAACTTCCGTAAAGGTGGCCCGAACAAGAGCTTCCGCAACGACAATAAGCCGGGCGCCCGCAAGGGACCGCCTAAAGGCAAGCCCGCTGGCAAAGGCCCCAAGCCTGCCGGTAGCGGCCCGAAGCGCGCCCCGCGCTGAGTGGCCCTCTAACGTAACCGGTCAGGCTGACCGGTTACGTTGGTAGACTACAAAGCTGTAGTCGTACGGATTATTGTCAGACGCGGAGAAGTCTTCGCGTCCGATTTCTTCCCAGTCATCCCAGTTCACTTCCGGAAACCAGGCATCCCCGTCCACCTCGGCGTGCACCTGAGTTATGTAGATCCGGTCGACCATTGGCAGTGCCTCAGCGTAGATCTGGCCACCACCAATAATCATTACCTCTTCACCACCTTCCAGTTCCGCCTGAGCCTCGGCTTTGACCAATGCGGCATCCAGGGATTCAGCGGCGACAGTTCCTGCCGGCGCCTGCCATTCCGGATTCCGGGAAATCACCACATTCATCCGCCCCGGCAATGGCCGACCGATGGAATCCCAGGTTTTCCTGCCCATGATAATCGGCTTGCCCATGGTCGCCTGCTTGAAGTAACGCAGGTCTCCGGGCAGATGCCACGGCAGTTTATTGTCCCGGCCAATAACCCGGTTTCTAGCCATCGCCACGATCAGTGCTTTTCTCATGATTGCTTGTTGCCCTCGAGGTTGGGAGTTAGCGAGCGGTGGGGACAGGTTTTCAAAACACGCTCAAGCACATCCATGTGACGCTTGAGCTCCGCCATCCATGGCTCCGCACAGGTTTGAAAACCTGTCCCCACCCCTCGCCACCAGACTGTAGGAGTATGCAGCTCTCTAGCTTGGCCATTCAGCGCATCGAAAGCCGTATTTTTGCGTTCCAGCACCCAATGTTTAAGCGCATAAGCGGGTGGGGCTTTCCGAAAATGTGCGGAGTCATGGATGGCGGAGCCCAAGCCGCACAGGGACGTCTCGAGGCGTTTTTCGGAAAGCTCCACCCGCTTATGCGCCACCCCCAAACTAAAGGTCAGATGGCTATGGGAGCCTTGATACCAGGATAAGGGTCATACCCCTCAAATTCGAAATCCTCCAGCTCGTACTCGAAGATAGTCGCAGGCTTACGCTTGATCAGCAGCCTGGGCAACGCCCTGGGCTCGCGCTTCAACTGCTCGAATACGATGTCGTCGGTCAGATGATTCTGGTACAGATGACAGTCACCAAAGGTATGAACAAACTCCCCAACCTCCAGATCGCATTGCTGGGCGATCATGTGGGTCAGCAATGCGTAAGACGCAATATTGAAGGGCACACCCAGGAACAGATCGGCACTGCGCTGATAGAGTTGGCAGGACAGCTTGCCGTCAATGACATAGAACTGAAACAGACAATGGCAAGGCGCGAGCGCCATGCGGCCTTCCCGCACGTTGTCCTGGGGACCGATGGATTCGTCCGGCAGTTCGGCCGGATTCCAGGCAGACACGATCAGGCGTCGGGAGTTGGGCTTGGTGCGGATCTGGTCGATCACCTCACTGATCTGATCAACAACCCGGCCGTCGTGGCATTGCCAGCTGCGCCATTGTTTTCCGTAGATCGGACCCAGATCGCCGTTTTCGAGCGCCCACTCATTCCAGATCGATACCTTGCGCTCTGTCAGCCAATTATTATCAGTAGAGCCACGCAGGAACCAGAGCAGTTCGTAAATGATACTGCGCAGGTGGACCTTCTTGGTGGTCACCAGCGGGAAACCGTCTTGCAGGTTGAAGCGAATCTGGCGCCCGAAGACCGAGCGGGTGCCTACGCCGGTGCGATCACCTTTGTCGAACCCGTTGTCGACAACGTCTTGCATCAGGTCGAGATAGGCTTTCATTGGGCATCTCTCCGGTAAGCATAAGCAATCAAGGCAGCGCCTGCGAGAACCATGGGCATCGACAGCACCTGACCCATGGTCAGCCAGTCAAAGGCCAGATAACCCAGTTGCGGGTCGGGCTGACGAACAAACTCGGTGAGGAAGCGGAAGGCGCCGTAACACATCAGGAACAGGCCAGAGACCGCCATTCGCGGCCTGGGCTTGGATGAGAACCACCACAGTATGGCAAACAGCACGACGCCTTCAAGCGCAAACTGGTAGAGCTGGGAGGGGTGGCGGGCAAGGCTGTCTGGCGCCTGCGGAAAGACCATCCCCCAGGACACCTCGGTAGGCTTGCCCCAGAGCTCGCCGTTGATGAAGTTGCCGATGCGGCCAGCGCCAAGGCCAACCGGTACCAGTGGCGCAACGAAATCGGCAATTTTCCAGAAGCCCGCTCCGGTTTTTCGGCCGAACCACCACAATCCGAGCATGACGCCCAGCAGTCCGCCGTGGAACGACATGCCGCCCTCCCAGACTCTGAGCAGCCATAAGGGATCCGCCAGGAAGCTGTCAAAGTTGTAGAACACCACATACCCGAAACGCCCCCCCAGGATGACCCCGAGCGCCAGGTAAAACAGCAGATCACCCACTTGCTCTTCATTCAGGGGCGACCATGGCTTGCGGGTGCGCAGACGGCCCAGCCACCAGCCAGCCGCGAAGCCAAACAGATAGGTCAGGCCGTACCAGTGTATTTGCAGGGGGCCGATGGCAATGGCCACTGGGTCAAACTGGGGGTGTTGCAACATGAATACGCTCTCAGCTCAGCAGGAATCGAAGGCCAACAATGATCAGCACAACGGAGAAAATACGTTTCAGCAGTCGCCCGTCAAGTCGGTGCGCCAGTTTTGCGCCGATACGGGCAAAGAACACGCTGGTAGCGACAACACCCACCAGCGCTGGCAGGTAGATAAAACCGACGCTAAGATCCGGCAGCTCAGGATGCTGCCAACCGGTCCAGATGTTGGCTGCAGCGCCCGCGAGGGCAATGGGCAAGCCCAGAGCAGCCGAGGTTCCCACGGCCTGCTGCATGCGCACATTACACCAGGTAAGGTAGGGTACCGACACCGTGCCTCCGCCAATACCGAAAATAGCAGAAACCCAGCCGATTACACCGCCAGACACGCCAAGACCCGCCACGCCCGGCACATCCCGTCCGGGCTTGGGGTTTACCTCCAGCAGCATTTTAACGGCAACCAGAATGGCAAATACACCAATGATCGTTTGCAGCATCGGGCCACTCAGCAAAGCCGCAGTCCAGGCACCAACAACAGCGCCCAGAACAATGCCCAAGGTCATGGGCCGCACCAGTGCCCAACGGACTGCACCATGCACATGATGAGTACGGATTGAACTGATGGACGTAAACACAATGGTGGCCAGTGAGGTTCCAATCGCCAGGTGGGCGGTTATTTCCGGGCTGAAACCCTGAAACGAAAAGGTAAAGATCAGTACCGGCACGATCACCAATCCGCCACCAATACCGAACAGGCCCGCCATGGTGCCGGCCAACGCGCCCAGCAGCAGATACAGAATGATTACACCAATCAGGGTCATGGCTATCGTTTTATCCCCGGAATAAATCAGGCTGGTATCATACGCATTGTTGTCATTCACTGCAGCTTTGAAAAAACCAAGGGAACGCCACCAACCATGTGCCTGATTGCTTTTGCCATCCGTCAGAACCCGCGATTTCCTCTGGTTGTGGCCGCCAATCGGGATGAATTCTTTCGGCGTCCGACGGCGGCCATGGACTGGTGGCAGACTGACAATGGCCAGCAGGTTCTGGCCGGGCGGGATCTCGAGTCCGGCGGCACCTGGCTGGCCATCGGCTCAAACGGCCAGGTCACAGCCGTCACCAACGTCCGGGAGGGCAGCGCCGAGGCTGGCCGCCATAGCCGCGGTGAATTACCACTGAACGCCCTCAGCCTGAGCAAGACCGCCATGCAAGCAAGACTGGACGCTGACCCAGGGCGTTATTCCGGCTTCAACCTGGTGTCATTATCGAGCGCAGGTGGCTGGTACTACAGCAATCGGGATGCCCATCCGGGCCGATCCGTTTACCGGGGCGTTTATGGCTTGAGCAACCACCTGCTGCAAACACCCTGGCCGAAACTCCTGCGACTGCGGACGGCGGTCGGCAACTGCGTGGCCTCCGCCGGTAATGATGCCAAGGCACTGCATGCTCAATTAGTCCCGCTCCTGCAAGACGCCTCACCGGCGCCGGATCACAGCCTGCCGGATACCGGGGTGGGCATTGAAACCGAGCGTTTTCTATCAGCACCCTTTATTATCGGGGACCACTACGGAACTCGCGCAACCACCCTCATCACCGTCTCCGATCAAGGCCAGATTCTGGTGACCGAGCACTCCTGGGGGCCGAATGCCGAACCGCTGGAAAAACGGCAGTTTGGCTGGCAGCGATAGCCCGGGGACTCTGATATAATCCGCGCAATGTTTGAATCATCCGACCGGAGGTCGCCCATGGCCGGCGAGAACAGCAGCAGCACATCCATTGCCGACTTTGAAAAATCCCTGGACGAGCTGGAAAAACTGGTTCGCGACCTTGAACAGGGAGAACTCTCCCTGGAGCAGTCTCTGGCTGCCTTTGAGCGCGGCGTAAAGCTTACCCGCGATTGCCAGAGTGCCCTGAAAACCGCCGAACAGCGGGTCGAACAACTGGTCCAGAACAGCGACGGCAGCCTCGAAACTCGACCATTCTCAGCGGACGACACCCACTGATGAGCGACCGCCTTGCCCTCGCTTCAGATTTTCTTGAGCAATGCCGCCAGCTCATCGACCGTCAGCTGGAGTGTTCAATTCAGGATGGTGCTGCTTCGCCCCGGCTTGACGACGCCATGCGTTACAGCGTTCTGGGGGGCGGCAAACGTATCCGCCCGGCCCTTTGCCTGGCCGCTGCGCAAGCACTCGGCTCAGACCAGGCCAGTGCGCTAGCCCCGGCCTGCGCCCTGGAGCTGATACACGCCTATTCGCTGGTGCATGACGACCTGCCCGCCATGGACGATGATGACCTGCGCCGGGGCCGACCAACGGTGCACATTGCCTTCGACGAGGCGACTGCGATATTGGCCGGCGACGCGCTGCAAACATTGGCATTTTCCCTGCTTTGCGAGGCACCGGAGCTGTCCGACGGCCAACGAATGGCGATGATTCGTACACTGGCCCGAGCCAGCGGTCATCAAGGCATGGTCGGCGGCCAGGCCATTGACCTGGAGTCGGTTGGTCAGCAACGGACCATCGACCAACTGGAAACCATGCACCGTCACAAAACCGGTGCATTGATTGAAGCCAGCGTCCGCCTCGGCGCACTGACCGCCAACGGAGTGACCGAGCCGCAGCTGGTGTCACTGAGCCGATTTGCCCGCGCGCTCGGACTGGCATTCCAGGTTCAGGATGACCTGCTGGATATCGAGGGTGACACCGAGGTTATCGGCAAACGCCAGGGCTCCGATGCGGCCCGGGAAAAACCAACCTATCCATCCCTGCTGGGCACATCCGGGGCCCGCGAGCACCTGAGCAAACTACTCAGCCAGGCCCACCAGGCCCTCAACGGTTTTGGTGAAGAAGCGGATACCTTGAGGGCCATGGCGGATTACGTGGTGGAGAGAAGCCATTAAGCGCCGCCATCAACGGCATTCTTGCAGAATCAATGCCACCGATTTGTAACATCTGGCCCGGGAAGTATGAAACAGGCCTGCCTGTTCCCTTATAATGCCAGTCACAGAATCCATATTCCGATAAAGACCCTAGCTGATGCAGGACACATATATTTTCAGGGAGATCCCGTCGCAGCGGCCCAATACGCCGATGCTCGACCGGATCGACATACCAGCCCAGCTGCGCGAGTTGCCGCCCGAGGATCTGCCGCAACTGGCCAGGGAGCTGCGCTCGTTTTTACTCTGGTCGGTAGGCCAGACCGGTGGACATTTTGGCGCCGGGCTGGGAGTGCTCGAGCTGACCGTAGCCCTGCACTATGTGTTCAACACACCGGTTGATCGACTGGTCTGGGACGTCGGCCATCAGGCTTATCCCCACAAAATCCTCACTGGCCGGCGGGAACAGATGGCCAGCATTCGTCGCAAGGACGGTCTGGCGGGCTTCCCGAAGCGGGCCGAAAGTGAATACGACACCTTCGGCGTCGGCCACTCCAGCACCTCCATCAGCGCGGCGCTGGGCATGGCCATTGCCGCGCGCATGCAGAATACCGGGCGCAAGAGCATTGCGGTGATTGGTGACGGCGCCATGACCGCGGGCATGGCCTTTGAGGCGCTCAATCATGGCGGCCACCTGTACGCTGATATGCTGGTCATCCTGAACGACAACGACATGTCGATTTCACGCAATGTCGGCGGGCTGTCCAATTACTTTGCCAAACTCCTGGCCAGCCGCACCTACAATCAGGTCCGGGACAGCAGCAAGAAAGTGCTGAAAAGCACACCGCACCTGATGGCCTTGGCGAAGAAAACCGAAGAACACTTCAAGGGCATGATTGCACCCGGCACGCTGTTCGAAGAACTGGGCTTCAATTACATCGGCCCCATTGATGGCCATGACCTGCCGCTGCTGGTGGAAACTCTGGAGAACATCCGGGAGCTCGATGGCCCCCAGTTCCTGCATGTCGTGACCACCAAGGGCAAAGGTTTTGCCCCGGCTGAAGCCGACCCGATCGGCTATCACGCCATCAACAAGATTGAGCCGGTGCCGCCCAGCAAACCAGAACCGGTCACGGCAAAGCCGGCCAGCCCGAAATACGCCAACGTCTTTGGCCAATGGCTGTGCGATGCCGCCGAACAGGATGCGCGAGTCGTCGGGATTACCCCGGCCATGTGTGAAGGCTCTGACCTGCTCGCGTTCTCTGAACGCTTTCCGGATCGGTATTTTGATGTTGCCATCGCCGAGCAGCACGCCGTAACCCTGGCCGCCGGCATGGCCTGCGATGGCGCCAAACCCGTTGTGGCGATCTACTCGACCTTCCTGCAGCGGGGCTACGATCAACTGATACACGACGTCGCTATCCAGGACCTGGATGTGCTGTTCGCTATCGACCGTGCTGGCCTGGTGGGTGAAGATGGACCAACCCACGCTGGCGCCTTCGACATCAGTTATCTGCGCTGCATCCCCAAAATGGTGGTTATGACCCCGTCGGATGAAAACGAAACCCGGCAGTTACTGCATACCGGCCTTCAGTTTAATGGCCCAGCGGCTGTGCGCTATCCCCGCGGCACGGGCCCAGGCACCGACATCCAGCAAGTGATGACCGCGTTGCCGATTGGCAAGGGCCGCTTGATGCGTACCGGGGCCAGGGTAGCCATCCTCAATTTTGGCACACTCCTGGGCTCAGCACTGAACGCCGCCGAAGCGCTGGATGCCACGGTAGCGGATATGCGTTTTGTGAAACCGCTGGATGAATCGCTGATACTGGAACTGGCCGAACAGCACGACTTGCTGGTGACGCTGGAAGAAAACGTGATCGCCGGCGGTGCCGGCAGCGCCGTGACCGAATGCCTGAATGCGCGTGAGGTTACACTACCGGTGTTGCAACTCGGCCTGCCCGACCGGTTTGTCGATCATGGCAAGCATGAGGAACTTCTAAAGGAATGCGGGCTTGACCCCGAGGGCATCCGCAGCGCCATCGCCTGTCGTCTGGAAAGACTGGGAAATGCCGCCTTGAGCGCGGTCAAGTAAACTGGCCAAGGCTGACCGATGGGGTCGGCCGCTGGCTAAGTAGACAACATCAGGTCGGATCGTCGTCCTGATGGGTTTCCAGCCAATGGCCCAGTTTGCTCTGCTTGGTGTTCAGGTAATGCTCGTTATGGGGATTGCGGCCCACATGCAACGGCACACGCTCTGAAATCCGGATGCCATAGGATTCCAATGCCTTTACCTTTCTGGGGTTGTTGGTCATCAGCTTAAGGCTGCTGATGCCCAGATGCTCCAGCATGTCTTTGCACATGCTGTAGTCGCGCAGGTCTGCGCCGAATCCCAGCTGCTCATTCGCTTCAACCGTATCGGCGCCTTGATCCTGAAGGCGATAAGCCCGAATTTTGTTGATCAGCCCGATGCCACGACCTTCCTGACGCAGATACATCAGCAAACCGCGACCCTCAAGCGCAATACTACGAAGCGCTTCTTCCAGCTGATAGCCGCAATCACAGCGCATGCTATACAGCGCGTCTCCGGTCAGGCACTCGGAATGGGTGCGGGCTAACAGGGGCTCATCGCTACTGATATCGCCCAGCGTCAGTGCCACGTGCTCCTTCCCGGTGTCTGGCTCTTCAAAGCCATGCATATCAAAAACACCGAAAGGGGTCGGCAAACGGCAGGTCTCAATGTAACGAACAGCCACTGGGTTTCCTCGTGGTTCTGACAAATTGGGCGGGCATTCTATCATGCGGCTGCTTGCCTGGCGTAGTGTTGGCACGTTTCGTCTCCGGAGACTTTGTTGTCCCAAGGATTACGGCCAGCCCCGGCAAGCGGATCATTACGCCTGAGCAACCCAGTGTCCCGAGCGACCGCCTTTCTTCTCCAGCAACCTCAGGCCATCCACAACCATAGCCTTGTCGACCGCCTTGCACATATCGTACAGGGTCAGCGCAGCGACACTGGCGGCGGTCAACGCTTCCATCTCGACTCCGGTTTGTCCGGACAGTTTGCAACGGGTAAGAATATGCACCGAGGCGCCATCAGCTCCCGGGGTCAGCTCAACTTTCACCGAGGTCAGGTTCAAAGCGTGGCACAGCGGGATCAGGTCGTGGGTTTTCTTGGCTGCCATAATGCCGGCGATGCGGGCGGTCGCCAATACATCTCCCTTCGGGTGTTCACCATCAATGATCATCCGTAATGTTTCCGGCGCCATGCGGATCGTCGCCTCGGCGCGCGCTTCCCGCTCAGTGACCGCCTTACTGGTTACATCCACCATTCGGGCTTCGCCCTTGTCATCCAGATGGGTCAACTTACTCACGATGCTCTCCCGATTGGTGATTTTGTTAATCGGACACTATCCCACAGACCTGACCGTGGATAAATCCGTAATGTCCGGAAGCTTCGGCGCCAACCGCAAGGTCACCACCAGTATCCGATGCCAGCAATGCCCTGACCGCCCCGTTCACGGCACTCCCGCTCATGGTTCGGGGTCATGCCGCCAAGACCGTAAACGGGCATGGTCGCGTCGGCGACCAAGCGTTCAAACTCGGCCCAGCCCATACCTGCCTTGTCGGGATGGCTCGGTGTTGCCAACACGGGCCCGAGCGTGGCGTAGTCCGCCCCCAGGCGTCCGGCATGACGCAATTGCTCAGCACTATGGCATGACACCCCTAACCGGCGGTCCCATGGCACAGGACGAGCTGAGAGCCGCTCAGCCTCTCGCCAGGGCAGGTGCAAGCCGGCAGCATCCGGGAACTCTTCAAGCCACTCGGGCTGGCCGTGCAGAATGACTCTCACGCCGACCTCCGAACACACGGCCAAGGCCTGCGCCGCCAACTGCCGATAACCATCCGACCCCAGGCCCGGAGCCCTTAACACAAGCAACGGACTGCCGGTGCTGGCCACTGCCGAGCTGAGCCGGGCAATCCCTTCCACCGGCGACGTTATAGTTCCCAAAACCGCCAGCCGGCCCGGCAACTGCAATGCCCGGATGATTGGTCGGTTGGCCGCAGGAAAATCTTCGTCCCTGAGCGCATCCGGTGCCAGCCAGTCAATCGGCTGGCCTTCTCGCCCCTCTGCCTCGCCCTCAGCCTCGGTGGTTTGCCAGACGTCCAGGCATACCTGCTTGTCGCCATAGTTATGCCGAATGACAATCACCGGTGTCAGGCTGGCCAGCGGAACCCGCAGACCGATCTCCTCAAGAATTTCGCGCACCAGGGCCTGCTGAACGGTTTCATCCAGCTCCACTTTGCCACCCGGAAACTCCAGCAACCCACCCTGATGAACATGATCAGGGCGGCGGGCGATCAGCACCCTGCCCCCGCGGACAATCACAGCCACCGCCACATGCACGCAGTTTTTTACAGCACCCGCTCCGGACAACTGCACGTCAGGATCGGTAGTCGGCATTGATGGTGACGTAATCGTGGGAGAAATCGCAGGTCCAGACGGTTTCATGAACAGCGCCGCGCTTCAGATCAATGGCAATGGTAATCTCTTCGCCATCCATGACCGCCTGACCCCGCTCCTCGGAATAGTCTTCAGCCCGGCCGCCATCACGCACCAGACACACATCGCCCAGGTAGATTTCCAGAGCCCTCAAATCGAGATCCGGCACTCCGGCCCGACCCACCGCTGCCAGAATCCGGCCCCAGTTCGGGTCGGAGGCAAACAGCGCCGTCTTGACCAGCGGCGAGTGCGCCACGGTATAGGCAACATCAAGCGCTTCCTGCTGGCTGGATGCACCACGAACGTCAATCGTGACAAATTTGGTTGCCCCTTCTCCGTCACGAACAATGGCGTGGGCCAAGTCCATAAACACCTGCCGCAGCGCCTCTCTGAACTTTGGTAACTGGGGGCTGCTTTCAGTGATCTCCGGACCGCTGTATTGACCGCTCGCCATCAGCATGCAGGCGTCGTTGGTTGAGGTGTCGCCGTCGATGGTAATTCGATTGAACGATTTCTCACCCAGCTCTGAAGCCAGCGATTGCAGCAAGTCGGGCGCAATGCGCGCATCGGTGGCGATAAAGCCCAGCATCGTCGCCATGTTCGGCCGAATCATGCCGGCACCTTTGCTAATGCCGGAGATGGTCACCGGATGGCCGTCCAGGTCAATCCGCACCGAGGCACCTTTCGGCCGAGTGTCAGTGGTCATGATGCCGCTGGCAGCCTCAGCCCAACGATCCTCGCGGGTCCCAGCCAGGGCGTCAGGCAAGGCATTCACAATTTTGTCGACCGGAAGCGGCTCACCAATCACCCCGGTGGAGAACGGAAGTACCTCTGCCGCCCTGATCCCGGCTTTTTCGGCAAGGGCCTGACAACATTTCAGAGCATCGTCCATGCCGCGGTCGCCGGTGCCTGCGTTGGCATTTCCCGTGTTGATCAACAGGTAGCGCGGCGCCGACTGGCCAAGGTGACGACGACTGACCACAACCGGAGCTGCACAGAACTGGTTGCGGGTAAAGATGCCGGCCACGCGGGCATCCGGTGCCAACTCAAAGACCACAATATCCTTGCGGCCGGGCTTTTTGATACCCGCGCTTGCGATGCCCAGTTTGACACCCGCCACCGGGTAAAACTCGGGTAAAGTTCCGGGACCTACCGCCATGCCTGCCTCCTGAAATGATTCGACTCTGAAAACGACGAAACCCGCAAACAGCCAATCACCAGGCAGGTTGCGGGTTTCGGTCCTTGTACTTCTGGTAAGACGTTAGCTGATCTTACCGCAACACTGCTTGTATTTCTTGCCAGATCCACAAGGGCAGGGCTCGTTCCGGCCAACCTTGCGCTCCGGGCGCACAAAGGTTTCCGGCGTCGCCTGGGGCTGACCTTCGGCACCCTCCTCCTGAGCCTGGGTGGCACTGGTCTGGTCATGCCGCAACTTGGCACGAGCCATTTCCCGCTCCAGCTCTTCCTTGCGACGGCGTTCGATCTCTTCCATCTCTTCGCGACTCTGTACCCGAACGTGACTCAACACCCGGGTAACGTCACGCTTCATGCTTTCAAGCATATTTTCAAACAGGTTAAACGCCTCGCGCTTGTATTCCTGCTTCGGGTTTTTCTGGGCGTAGCCGCGCAGGTGAATACCCCGGCGCAGGTGATCCATGTTCGACAAATGCTCTTTCCACAAGGTATCCAGTACCTGCAAGAACACCTGCTTCTCGAAATTGCGCATGGGCTCGGCGCCGGCAATCTCTTCTTTGGCTTTGTACTCGGCCACAATGGCGTCCAGAATTTTCTGACGCAGATTTTCCTCGTGCAGTTTGCTGTCTTCGTCCAGCCAGGCCTGAACCGGCAGATCGATGGACATTTCCGACTGCAACTGACTTTCCAGCCCCGGAACATCCCACTGCTCAGGCATGCTCTGGGGCGGGATGTATTCGCTGACCATGGCATCGACGACATCCTCACGGATGGTATCGATCATCTCGGAAATGTCATTAGAGCCCATCACCTCGTTGCGCTGGTCGTAGATCACCGTTCGCTGGTCGTTGGCGACGTCATCGTATTCCAGCAGAGTCTTACGCATGTCGAAGTTGCGGCCTTCAACCTTGCGCTGGGACTTCTCAATGGCATTGGTCACCATCCGGTGCTCGATGGCTTCGCCTTTTTTCATGCCCATCGCCTGCATCAGGTTTTTCACCCGCTCAGGCGCGAAGATCCGCATCAGGTTATCTTCCAGTGACAGGAAGAAGCGGGAAGAACCCGGATCGCCCTGGCGACCGGCACGGCCACGCAACTGGTTATCAATCCGTCGGGATTCGTGGCGTTCGGTACCGATGATGTGCAAACCGCCGGCATCCAGCACCTGGTTATGCAATTCAGTCAACTCCGCCTTCAGTCGGGCAACCTCCTCTTCAGAGGGGTTGTCCATAACAGCCACTTCAAACTCCCAGTTACCACCCAGCACGATATCCGTGCCACGACCGGCCATGTTGGTCGCAATAGTCACCGCGCCCGGGCGACCCGCCTGGGCAATGATCATCGCCTCAGATTCGTGCTGCTTGGCGTTCAGAATTTTGTGATCGATCCGCGCTTTCTTGAGCAGCATGGACAGCAATTCAGAGGCTTCAATGGACGCAGTACCTACCAGCACCGGGCGACCGTCCGCCGTAACATCCTTGATTTCATCAATGATCGCGTGAAATTTTTCTTCCTGGGTGAGGTACACCAGATCGTTGTAGTCGATCCGCTGAATCGGCTTGTTGGGCGGAATCACCACCACATCCAGGCCATAGATCTGACGGAATTCGAAAGCTTCGGTGTCTGCAGTACCGGTCATGCCGGCAAGCTTGTCGTACAACCGGAAGTAGTTCTGGAAGGTGGTCGAAGCCAGTGTCTGGCTTTCGGCCTGAATCTTCAGCCCCTCTTTGGCCTCGATGGCCTGATGCAGACCCTCGCTCCAGCGACGGCCTGGCATGGTCCGGCCAGTGTGCTCATCAACAATCACGACCTGACCGCCCTGCACGATGTAATCCACATCTTTCTGGAACAGGTGGTGCGCGCGCAGTGCCGAGTGCACGTGATGAAGCAGGCCCAGGTTTGCCGCCGAGTACAGGCTTTCGCCCTCTTTCAGCAGGCCCTGACTCAGCAACAGTTCTTCGACCTTTTCATGGCCCGCCTCGGTGAGTTCCACCTGACGGGATTTCTCATCAATGGTGAAGTCGCCGGTGGTTTCAACGGCGTCATCTTCACTGACCTCGCCTTTCTCAAGACCGGGGATCAGCGTATTGATGGCCTGATACATTTTGGAGGAGTCCTCCGCAGCACCAGAAATGATCAGCGGAGTACGGGCTTCGTCAATCAGGATGGAGTCGACTTCGTCGACAATGGCGTAGTTCAGGCCTCGCTGAACCTTGTCAGCAATGCTGAAGGCCATGTTGTCACGCAGGTAATCAAAACCGAATTCGTTGTTGGTGCCGTAGGTGATGTCGGCCTGGTAGGCAGCGCGCTTTTCTTCTGGCGGCTGGCCTGCCACAACCACACCGACCTGCATTCCGAGGAAGCGGTATAGCTTGCCCATCCACTCGGCATCACGGCTGGCCAGATAATCGTTCACAGTCACCACGTGAACACCCTTGCCAGGGAGTGCGTTCAGATAAACGGCAGCTGTGGCCACCAGTGTTTTGCCCTCACCGGTCTTCATCTCAGCGATGTGGCCTTCATGCAGGGTCATGCCACCGATCAACTGGACGTCGTAATGGCGCATGCCCATGACCCGACGACTGGCTTCCCTGACGGTAGCGAAGGCTTCCGGCAGGATTGCATCAAGGGGCTGCCCGTCTTCCAGACGGCGACGGAACTCAGCGGTCTTGCCCTGCAACTCGGAATCCGACAACCCGCCAAACTGCTCTTCAAGCTCATTGATACGCAAGGCGACCTTGCGCATTCTTTTGACTTCTCGGGCGTTTTTACTGCCGAACATCTTCGTTGCAAGCTTCGTGAACATAGACCACTGCTTCTTCAGTTAAACGGAGGAAGCCGGCATTCTAACCTTATTTGGCGACAGGACAAAAGGTGGGGATCACGGGAATGGAATCAGCGGCTTGCGCGCTGGATATATTTCTCAGGATTTTCGGACTTGCCATTGCGGATAACTTCAAAATGCACGTGCGGTCCGGTCGAACGGCCGGTGCTACCCATCAAGGCCACAACCTGCCCCTTCTGCACCACATCGCCGGTTTCAACTTTCACTGTTTTCGCGTGCGCATAGCGAGTGATCAGACCTTCACCATGATCCACTTCGACCAGATTGCCATAGCCAAAGCGGTCTCCTGCAAAGGTAACCACTCCTGCGCCCACGGTAATGATATCACTACCTTCCTTGCCGGCCAGGTCAACACCGGCGTGCCAGCGACGCTTGCCGGTAAACGGGTCCGTTCGATAGCCATAAGGCGATGACAGCCAGCCCCAGGTAATGGGCCGTCCCTGCAGGTACAACTCATCCTCCAACTTACTGCGGGACGATACCTGATCCAGCAAACGCAGCTGTTTCTCCCTGTCATCAATCAACAGCTCCAGCTGATTGATCATATCGGTCAATTCCGGGGCACTGTAGGAGTCACCGCCACCCGTGGCATCTTCCGGGCCACCGACAGCGGCCGGTTGATCGAAGTTGAATTCGCCACTGGAAACCAGCCCGGACTCCACAAAGCGCTGGCCCAGCGCGTCCAGGCGCAGCAATCGGCCCTGAATGTCACCCAACCGGATGGTCAGAGCATCAATCTGGCGCTGAACATTCTCGCGAATCTCAGCGACATCGCTTCGCTGTTGATTCAGTTTGTCCTGCCAGTGGGCTACCAGTTCGGATTCAGAGGGCTGCTGGGCCTCGAACTTGCTGACCGCCGCCTGGTAACCTGCCCAGCCAGCAGCAGCCAACGCAGCCACCAGCAGGAAAATAAGACTGACAATGACACCGGCATTCAACGGCAAGGCTCTTGACCGGCCGTGACGTTTGCCAACGAAGATTACGTTCATATTGTCGTTCGATTTCATTTAAGAGCCGCAACCATATCCTTGTAGTGTTGCGCCCCGGAAAAAGTAATCCGAGCGGTTCTGCTATCCTTAGCAACAACTACGTACTGATAAATCGCAGCGCCCGGTAGACACACTTGTCGGTGACAATGTAAAACGAGTGCATGACTGGCGCTACGCACAAAACGTGCCGAAGTGTAACCAATCGTAAACAGCTCCGTCGAGAAAAAACCGACCATGCGCGAAAAAAATGACCAAAAAATGATCTTTGGCAAAGCCCAGCCCAGGCCCGGCTCAACGCTCAGAGCACTGTTGACCAAAGCCGAGCTGCATCAGCAGGCCGAGCAACTGGTGCTGGCCTCAATCCCTGAAGAACTGGCCGACGCCACCCGTTTTGTCAGCTGCACCGATGGCGAACTGATCCTTGCCACCGACAACGCCAGCAAAGCAACCCGTCTTCGCTTCAGGCAGCACGAGATCATGGAATCGTTACGCCAGCACGACCTGTTCAGATTTGTCTGGAAAGTGAAGATCAAAGTCTCTCCGCTCAGGTTCCGGGCCAGGCCGGCGGTCAAAGTAACACCCCTGAGCAAAGAAAATGCCCGGCTCCTCAAAGAGGAAGCCGGGCACACGAAGGATAAAGCATTACGCGAGGTTCTCGAAAAACTCGCAGCGCACGTCCAGGATTAAGGCTTCCCGCCTTACCCCTGAGCCGCCAGCGCAGGCTTCATGTAAGAGATCGGAGCCGTCGCTTCGTCGTCGAAGGTCACAACTTCCCATGCATCTTCTTCAGCTCTAAGCTTGCGCAACAACTTGTTGTTCAGGTCGTGACCGGATTTGATGCCCCGGAACTCACCGATCAGGCTGTTACCCAACAGGTACAGATCACCAATGGCATCCAACACCTTGTGTTTGACGAACTCATCTTCGTAACGAAGGCCATCTTCGTTAAGAATCTTGTAGTCGTCGACCACAATGGCGTTATCAACACTGCCGCCAAGCGCCAGGTTCATCGCGCGCAACTTCTCGATGTCACGCATGAACCCGAAGGTCCGGGCGCGAGACACTTCCTTCACGAAGGAGGTGCTGGAGAAGTCCACCGTGGCGGTCTGGGCGCGGCCCTTGAACACCGGGTGGTCAAAGTCGATGCCAAAACTGACTTTGAAGCCTTCGAACGGCAGAAAAGTCGCTTTCTTGTCGCCTTCATCAATCGTCACTTCACGCTTGATACGGATAAAGCGCTTGGCTGAATTCTGCTCCGCGATGCCTGCAGATTGCAGCAGGAACACGAACGGGCCCGCAGAGCCGTCCATGATCGGCACCTCGGCCGCGCTCAGTTCAACAAAGCAGTTGTCGATACCGAGACCAGCCATGGCTGAGAGCAAATGCTCTACCGTCGCCACACGGACACCGTCTTTTACCAGCGTCGTGGACAGCATGGTCTCACCTACATTCTCCGCGCAGGCACGAATTTCAACCATCGGGTCAAGATCGGTCCGGCGAAAGATGATTCCCGTATCGACCGGTGCAGGCTTGAGGGTCAGGTAAACCTTTTCCCCCGAGTGCAGGCCAATGCCGGTCGCACGGATGGTATTCTGAAGTGTCCGTTGTCTGATCATCGGTTCATTATTCCGTCACAAAAGTTCGATATTCTGGGCAAAAAACTGCCAGAAGAATATCAGAATTCAAGACTGAGCACCATTTAACCAAGATGACTTTACTTAACATTTGCAATAGTCATTGGTTATGGCTAATCAGCTCACGTTTGACCAAGGCTCAGGGTTCCATTTTTCTTCCATGAAACCCACCCTGCGTCACATATGAGACAGATTATCAATCAGCCTGCCTGCGAAGGAATGCGGGAATATCGAGATAGTCCACGCCCTGCTCTTCGCTGTCTTTGCTCTGATCCAGAGCCGTATTGCCGTGTGAGACTGCCCGACGACGCAATACCGCAGGCCGATCCAGCTGGTTATAGTCGGTCTTGCCGTCGAGGGTGCGGGTGTTGTCCACCACCTTGGCCGGCTTTTCACGATCGCCGCCCAGACCCGTAGCCACGACGGTCACCTTCAGCTCATCGGTCATTTCCGGATCGATGACGGTACCCACCACGACGGTGGCAGAGTCTGAAGCAAACTCCCGTACAATGTCGCCAACCTCAGTGAACTCGCCCAGGTTGAGATCCATACCCGCGGTGATGTTGACCAGAATACCCTTGGCACCCTGCAGGTTGATATCTTCCAGCAGCGGACTGCGCACAGCCGCTTCAGCGGCTTCGCGGGCACGGTTCTCACCGGTTGCCCGGCCAGTACCCATCATCGCGTTGCCCATCTCGGACATCACGGTTTTTACGTCGGCGAAGTCGACGTTGATCATGCCGTTGCGGGTGATCAGATCGGCAATACCCTGAACCGCGCCCAGCAAGACATCGTTGGCTGAGGCAAAGGCGTCCAGCAGGCTGGTTTTCTTGCCCATCACCGCCAGCAGCTTTTCGTTGGGAATGGTGATCAGCGAGTCTACGCTTTCACCCAGTTCACGCAGGCCGGACTCAGCCACGCTCATGCGCTTGCCGCCCTCAAACTGGAACGGCTTGGTGACCACCGCCACGGTGAGAATACCCAGTTCCCGCGCCACTTCTGCGACAACAGGGGCCGCACCGGTACCAGTGCCACCACCCATGCCAGCCGTGATAAAAACCATATCAGAGCCGCTCAGGGCCTCTGCAATGCGGTCCCGGTCTTCCAGCGCTGACTGACGACCCACTTCCGGGTTGGCACCCGCGCCCAGGCCTTTGGTGATGTTGCCACCAAGCTGGATAATCTGACGTGCGTCCAGATCTTTCAGAGCCTGTGCATCTGTGTTGGCGCAGATAAACTCTACACCCTCAATGTCGCTGTTAAGCATGTGACGAACAGCGTTACCGCCGCCGCCGCCAACACCGACAACCTTGATTACTGCGTTTTGCTGAACACTATCGACGAGTTCAAACATTTCCCCATACTCCTTCGTGCGGTTTCCGGCCTTTCCAGACCGGTTTCATTCGATCGTTATGTGTTTTTCGAGATACCTTCGTGCACTTCCTGCCAGCTCACCGTCAGAAATGACCGGTAAACCAGGCTTTCATGCGCTCAACCAGAGAAGGAGCATCCTCCCCCTTGAGCACCGGCGCCCGGCCAAGATCCATTTGCCGAAAGCCATGAATCAACAATCCCACACCAGTGGCGTAAATCGGGTTGTTGACCACTTCCGTCATGCCGGACACCGCCTGCGGACAGGCCAGCCTTACCGGCATGTGGAAGATTTCTTCAGCCAGTTCCACCACCCCTTCCATGGTGGACGAACCGCCTGTAATCACGATGCCAGCCGGAATCATGTCTTCGAATCCGGACCGGCGAAGCTCTGACTGCACCAGAGTGAACAGCTCCTCATAGCGAGGTTCGACCACTTCGGCCAGCGCCTGCCGGGACAGGTCTCTGGGCGCCCGATCGCCAACACTGGGCACTTTGATGGTTTCGTCAGCGCCAGCAAGCTGAGTCAGCGCGCAGGCGTATTTAATCTTGATTTCTTCGGCATTCTGCGTGGGTGTACGCAACGCCATGGCAATGTCATTGGTAACCTGATCACCGGCAATCGGGATAACCGCGGTATGCCGGATGGCGCCGCCAGTGAACACCGCAATATCCGTGGTACCACCGCCGATATCGACCACACAGACACCGAGTTCTTTCTCATCCTCGGTCAGGATTGCGTGACTGGACGCCAGCTGCTCGAGAATGATGTCGTCCACCTCAAGACCGCATCGTTTAACGCACTTCTCAATGTTCTGTGCGGCGTTCACGGCGCAGGTCACCAGATGCACCTTGGCTTCAAGGCGAACACCCGACATGCCCATGGGTTCCTTGATGCCTTCCTGGTTATCGATCACAAACTCCTGCGGCAGAATATGAAGAATTTTCTGATCGGCCGGGATCGCCACCGCCTGGGCTGCGTCGATCACCCGGTCAATGTCAGCCTGGGTCACCTCGCGATCACGGATGGCCACAATGCCATGGGAGTTCAGGCTCTTGATGTGGCTACCGGCGATACCGGCATAAACCGAATGAATCCGGCAGCCCGCCATCAGCTCCGCCTCCTCCACCGCACGCTGGATAGCCTGCACGGTGGTTTCGATGTTAACCACCACGCCGCGCTTGAGGCCGCGGGATGGGTGTGAACCTATCCCGACCACCTCGATGGTTCCATCCATCTTGCGCTTGCCGACTATCGCAACCACTTTGGAAGTTCCGATATCCAGTCCGACAATCATGTTTTCCGTTGCAACCGATGACATGTGTTTCACCAAACCCCAGGTTCGTAAAATTCGTTATCAGGACTTCGGAGCGGCGATTGCCGCATCCGCTTTCCACTGCACCGCCACACCGTTGGAGTAGCGGACATCAATGCGACTGACTTCATCTACCCTTGCAGCCAGCCGGTTTTCATAAACTGTTATAAAGCGCTCGAACCGTTGCTCGACCTGATCCCGACCAAGCACTACTTCGATGCCGTTCGACAGGGTCAGCGTCCAGGCGCCCCGTTGCTCTACCGACAAGCCGGCAAAGCCGAGCCCATATCCAGCCAGTTGATCGCTCATGGTGCGGGCCATGGCGATCACATCCCGAACCCGAGCGTCCGGTCCCGCCAGCCGTGGCAGCCGACCGGCTACCTCTGGGTTGGGCGGAAAAAACAACTCGCCCGAGCGACTGACCAGACGACCATCGGTCCAGTACGCCAGCGGCTTTTTCTCGCGAATATCGATTTCCAGTCGCCCCGGCCAAACCCGTTTGATCGCAGCGGACGCCACCCAGGGCCGCTGTTCGAGTTCCGCCTTGATCTCCGCCAGATCGGTAGCGAAATAACTTTTACCAATCCAGGCACCCGCCGCTCTCTCGACCGCAACCCGACTGTCGCCAACAAAATCGCCGCGCACATCAACAGCCACTATCTGCTGATCCATCGCGGTCAGCAGCCGATCGGTTGCCCAGGGCACCATGGCGGCCAACAGCACAATGGTTGCGCCCAACCCCACTTGTAGCCAGGGCACCGCCGCCAGCACGGCTCGTAAAACACCAAACCGATCCTGCCCCGACCCAACAGAGGTTGCCCCCCGTCGCCGGGGTTGCTCGGGCGGCACCGCCCGGCTCCGGATCAGCAGTGTGTCAAGCATTCCCCGTCTCCGTCAGAGTGTCTTTGAGGATTCGCACCACCAACTCTTCAAAGCTGATGCCCGCAGCCTTGGCAGCCATCGGCACCAGGCTGTGGTCGGTCATACCCGGCACGGTATTAACCTCGAGCAACCAGAATTCACCGGCATCATCCTGCATGATGTCGACCCGCCCCCAGGTCCGGCAGCCAACCACTCGGAAAGCCTCCAAAGCCAGTTGCTGCAGACGGAGTTCATCATCGGGCGCCAAGCCACAGGGGATCCGGTATCGCGTATCGTCTGCCAGATACTTGGCGTCGTAGTCATAAAAAGCATGATCGGTGCTCAGACCGATGGCTGGCAGTGCCTTGTCCTGCAGCAGACTGACCGTGAACTCCGGGCCTTCTACCCAGTGCTCAACCAGCACCAGATCGTCCATTGCCGCAGCCTGCTGATAGGCCTCGGCCAGTTCCTCGGCATTGAACACCTTGCGAATGCCGATACTCGAACCTTCATGGGCCGGCTTGACGCTCAGTGGCGCACCCAGGCTGGCAAAAATCTCTTCTGCTTCGGCAACTGATGTCATGGCCCGAAAAGCCGGTGTGGGCAGACCGCAACCTTGAAACACGTACTTGGTCCGCAGTTTGTCCATGGCCAACGCGGATGCCAGCACTTCACTGCCGGTATAGGGAATGCCGGCCTGGCCGAGGATGGCCTGCAGGGTGCCGTCTTCACCACCCCGGCCATGCAGCGCGATAAACACACGGTCAAAGTCCGGCTGGTCGACTGTCCGCAGCAGACAGCCCCGCACATCCACACCAAACGCGTCGACTCCCGCTGACTGCAGCGCAGACAGCACGGCCTTGCCGCTTTTCAGGGACACTTCCCGCTCTGCCGAATCGCCGCCCATAAACACCGCGACACGCCCCAGAGCCTTCACCAATTCCGGAGAAGCCTGATAGGACTGTGCGTTGCTGTGGCTCAGATCACTCACTTGTCATCACCCCCGCAGCCGCCAATCGAGCAGCAACACCGCCAATGTCGCCGGCACCCTGGGTAATCAAAAGGTCACCATCACGCAGCACGTTGGTCAGCAGGGCCTCGATTTCGCGATTGTCTTCCACAAACACCGGCTCGACCTTGCCTCGCTGGCGAATACTGCGGCACAAAGCTCGACCATCCGCGCCCGGAATAGCTGGCTCACCGGCAGAATAGACCTCCATCAACAGCAAGCCGTCAGGTTCTGCCAATACACGCACAAAATCTTCGTAAAGATCCCGGGTACGGGTATAGCGATGGGGTTGATACAACATGACGATTCGTCGCCCCGGCCACGCACCGCGTGCCGCACGAATGACCGCCTCAACCTCGGTGGGGTGATGACCGTAGTCGTCCACCAGCGTGACCGATCCCTTGGGTATTGAATATTCGCCGTATACCTGGAACCGACGGCCAACACCGGCAAACCCGGCCAAGCCGCGACAAATGGCCTGATCGTCCACGCCTTCATCAGTGGCAACGGCAATGGACGCCAGAGCGTTAAGCACGTTGTGACGGCCCGGCATCTTCAACTCAACGTTCAGGTCAGCCCGTCCGCCGGGGCGACGCACCACAAATCGGGTTTTGAGACCGTCAGAAACGATCTGCTCAGCCCGATAGTCGGCTTCCGGGTTATCGATACCGTAGGTGATGATGGCCCGGGAGATTCTTGGCAGAATCTCCTGCACGTAATCGTCATCAACACACATCACAGCAATGCCGTAAAACGGCAGGTTGTGAAGAAAGTCGACAAACGTCTGCTTCAACTTTTCTACGTCGCCGCCATAGGTGTCCATGTGGTCGGCTTCAATATTGGTGACCACCGAAATAACAGGCGTCAGGTGCAGGAACGAGGCATCACTTTCGTCCGCCTCGGCCACCAGATAACGTGAACCGCCCAGTTGGGCATTGGTACCTGCACTGTTGAGCTTGCCACCAATTACAAACGTCGGATCAAGACCAGCTTCCCCAAGAATCGAGGCGATCAGACTGGTGGTCGTGGTCTTGCCATGAGTGCCCGCTATGGCAATACCATGCCGGTAACGCATAATCTCCGCCAGCATCTCGGCGCGAGGCACAATCGGGACCCGACGACTGCGGGCAGCGACCACTTCCGGGTTATCGCCGGCAACAGCAGAGGACACCACCACCACATCCGCTTTCTCAGTGTTTTCTTCGCGGTGACCAATCTGAACTTCGACACCCATGGCACGGAGGCGATCCGTGACTGCGCTCTCTTTCAGATCTGACCCGGATACGTCGTAACCCTGGTTTTTCAGAACTTCCGCGATGCCGCTCATGCCGGCGCCGCCAATTCCAACAAAGTGGATCTGACGAATACGGCGCATTTCCGGCACCTGGTATACCAGTGGCGGATTGATTGCATCAGCCATGGGCGGCCTCCAGACAGTAATTCACGACTCTCTCCGTTGCATCAGGGCGGGCGACCGATCTGGCCGCCTTCGCCATGTTCAGAATTCGCTCCCGGTTGCCAGCAAGATCCCGCAAGGTTTCTGCCAGCACGTCCGGGGTCAGTTTTGACTGTGGGATCAAAATCGCCGCACCCGCCTTGACCATGTGCTGGGCATTTTGCGTCTGGTGGTCATCCACGGCATGGGGAAATGGCACCAGCACGGCACCAACGCCCGCCACACAGAGTTCTGACACCGTTAGCGCTCCAGCACGGCAAACCACCAGATCGGCCCACGCATAGGCGCCGGCCATGTCCCGTATAAACGGCTCAACACTGGCAGACACGCCCGCGGCTTCATAGGCGCTTCGAGCCGCGTCCAGATTCTTCTCGCCGCACTGGTGCCGGATTTCCGGCCGCTGCTGTTCCGGCAGCATGGCCAGCGCCTGTGGCAGCTGCTGATTGAATACTTGAGCACCCAGGCTGCCGCCAATCACCAGAACACGAACCGGGCCATTACGGTTCTGTAAACGCTGTTCCGGAGCAACAAGTCCAGCAACCTCTTTGCGCACCGGATTGCCGGTACAGCGGGTAACCACTTTGTCGCCAAAGCTGCCGGGAAAGGCCTCCAGTACGGTGCTGGCAAACCGGGTCAGCAAACGATTTGTCATGCCCGCAACCGCATTCTGCTCATGAATCACCAGCGGGGTTTTCCGGAGCCAGGCAGCCACACCGCCCGGGCCGGTCACAAATCCGCCCATGCCCACAACACAGTCCGGCTTGATCTGGCGCAGCACCGTGAAGGCCTCACCCAGCGCCCTCAACAGACGGAACGGGGCAAACAGCAACGCCAATTTGCCTTTACCGCGCAGGCCGGAAATATGAATCAGTGACAACGGAATCTCCGTGTCGCCAATCAAACGTTCTTCCATACCGCCCTTGGCGCCTAGCCAATACACTTCATGGCCTTTTTCCTGCAACGCTCTGGCGGTTGCCAGTGCGGGAAACACGTGGCCACCGGTGCCACCCGCCATCATCAGAAAACGACGGGGGTTCGTCATAAGGGGCTCAGTCATAAACCGCCCCTCCCCGTGGTTTTTTCCCGGCCTTTTCAGAATCCATCCGGACTTTGTCCAGGCGCTCCAGTTCCACCCGGGCCAGCACACCAATGCCGATACACGTAATCAGCAAACTTGAGCCGCCGTAGCTGACCAGCGGTAAGGTCAGCCCTTTGGTGGGCAGCAGACCGGTGCTAACCGCCATATTAATACCCGCCTGCAACCCCATCAGCAGCGTCAGTCCGTAACTGAAACAGGCGCCAAACGGCATGTTCGCCTTCTCCGCACGGCGCGCAATCAGAAATCCACTCACCACCATGGCGGTAAACAGCGCCAGCACAATCAGTGATCCGAGCAGACCGAATTCCTCTGCGATGATCGAGAAGATGAAATCCGTGTGCGCCTCTGGCAAAAAGAACAGCTTTTGAATCGAATTGCCCAAACCGACGCCACCCCATTCGCCGCGTCCGAAAGCAATCAGCGATTGGGTAAGCTGATAGCCGGTGTCGAACTGGTCTTTCCATGGGTCCAGGTAGCTCACCACCCGCTTTAATCGATACGGCTGCGTAGCCACCAGCACCGTACCGAGCACGACCAGAACCCCCACCAGGGGCGCAAAACGCGTCAGCCTGACGCCACTGAGAAAGATCATGCCCGCAGCCGCCGTCACCAGTACCACGGTGGCACCAAAGTCGGGCTGGATGACTAACAACATGGATGCCACGCCAAGCACGATCAGCGGCTTGAAAAACCCCAACCAGGTATTGAGTAGCTCGTCCCGGCGGCGCACCACATAGCCTGCCAGATAGGCAATCAGGCACAGCTTGGCCACCTCGGACACCTGAATGTTAAACAGGCCCAGCGGGATCCAGCGGGTGGACCCATTCACGGTTCGACCCATCGGCGTCAACACCAGCACCAGCACCAACATTCCAATACCCAGCAGCAACCATCCGCTGCGCTCCCACCAGGACACCGGCACGTTAACGGCAATCAATGCCACAAAGCAGCCCAGTCCGGCAAAAATGATCTGGCGAATCACATAGTGATAGCTGTTGCCCATGGTGACGGCGGCCATATCCATGGAGGCAGACGAAATCATCACCACGCCCATCACCAGAAGCGCAACCGATGTCACCACCAACACCGCCAGCGGCTGGACATCACCGGTCCAGGTTTGCTGACGATAGGCACCTGCGTGTGTGTGTATCACAGCGCCTCCACCAGAGTACGGAACTGATCGCCGCGATCGCTGTAATCCCGGAACATGTCAAAGCTGGCGCAAGCGGGCGACAACAACACCCGATCGCCTGCCAGGGCCAGGCCTTGGGCTTGTGCCACAGCACCGGAAAGCGAGACAGCTCTTACGATGGCAACGTCCTCAGGTAACGTTTGCGCGATGGCATCGGCATCGCGACCGATCAGAACCACGGCACGACAGTGGCGGTGGACAGGCTCCGCCAGCGAAGTGAAATCAGCACCCTTGCCATCACCACCGGCAATCAGAATCACCTTGCCCTGCTCCGGCACCAGGCTTTCGATTGCTGCGACAGTGGCGCCAACATTAGTGCCCTTGGAATCGTTGATGTAATCCACACCGTCCAGATTACGCACAAACTCGCAGCGGTGAGGCAGGCCACGGAACGTCCGGGCCGCCTCCAGCATGGCCGCCATCGGTAAACCGGCCGCCTGACCGAGAGCCAACGCCGCCATAACGTTGCTGATATTGTGCCGGCCAAGGAGCTGCAACTCGCTGGCCAGCAAAAGATTGTCGAAGCCGAACGTGATCCAGGTACCCTGATCGTCGTCCCGGGTACTGAAGGTTTCCGGGTTAACCCGGTTAAAGCCGAAGCAGACAAAACGAAGGTTATCCCGGGCCATCGGCGTGCTCAGGGCATCGTCCAGATTGACCACGGCGTTCCTGCTGCCTCGATAGATCCGCTGCTTGGCCTGGAAATAGGCCATTTTGTCCGGGTAGCGATCCATGTGATCGTCACTGATGTTCAAGACCGTTGCGACCTCGGCCTTCAGTTCATCCGTGGTCTCCAGCTGAAAGCTCGACAACTCCAGCACGTAGAGGTCGGCTCCTTTTCCAAGCAGATCCAGCGCTGGCGTTCCGATATTGCCGCCCACCTGCACGTTGCGTCCGGCGGCCTTCGCCATCTCACCGACCAGAGTGGTCACCGTGGTTTTGCCGTTCGAGCCGGTGATCGCGATGATTGGAGCGTCCGCGGCTTCTGCAAACAGGTCAATGTCACCGCGAATGCCGGCGCCTCTGGCCGCCGCCTCGACAATGGCTGGCTCTGAAATGCTGATACCGGGGCTCACCACCAACTCGTTGAAGCCGGCAAACATCTCGGTATCAAACTCACCCAAGTGGACCGGAACCTCTGGCCAGAACTCCCGTAACTCCTGCAACCCCGGCGGATCCTGACGACTGTCGGCAACGGCAAGGTCCCGGCCTTTTTCGGACAGATAGCGCACACAGGAGAGCCCGGTTTTACCGAGCCCTACCACCAATGTGCGACGATCCGAAACAATGACACTCATAACCGTTTCAATTTCCTATCGGATTTTCAGACTGGCCAGCCCAATCAGGACCAGAACCACAGTAATTACCCAGAACCGCACGATAACCCGCGGCTCAGGCCAACCTTTCAACTCAAAGTGATGGTGCAGCGGCGCCATCCGGAAGATGCGGCGCCCGGTCAACCGGTACGACGCCACCTGCAAGATCACCGAGATGGTCTCCATCACAAACACACCGCCCATGATGAACAGCACGATTTCCTGGCGCACGATGACTGCCACTACGCCCAGTGCAGCACCAAGCGCCAGCGCACCCACATCACCCATGAAGACCTGGGCCGGATAGGTGTTGAACCAGAGAAAGCCCAGCCCGGCGCCAACCAGTGCGCAACAGAAGATGATCAATTCACCCGCACCCGGTAAATGCGGAATCAACAGATAATTAGCGAACTGCGCATGGCCAGACACATAAGCGAAGATAGCCAGGGCCCCGGCGACCATCACCGTTGGCATGATAGCGAGGCCATCCAGCCCGTCCGTCAGGTTGACCGCATTGCTGCTGCCGACAATCACGAAGTAGGTCAGCAAAATGAACATGACCGGCCCGAGCGTCAGCGAGACATCTTTCAGGAACGGCAGGTAAAGCGAGGTTTCCTGAGGCAAGGTGGCGGTGGTGTAGAGCACTACGGCAGCGGCGGCGCCAATCAGTGACTGCCAGAAATACTTCCAGCGCCCAGGCAGGCCACGAGGATTGCGCTCGACCACCTTGCGATAATCATCCACCCAGCCAATCGCGCCAAACAGCAGGGTAACCAGCAACACAACCCACACGTAACGGTTGCTCAGATCTGCCCATAACAGTGTTGAAATGGCGATCGCCACCAGAATCAGCGCACCACCCATGGTCGGCGTGCCGGCTTTACTGAGATGGGTTTGCGGGCCGTCATCCCGCACCGCCTGGCCGATCTGGTATTGGCTCAACTTGCGAATCATTACCGGGCCGATCAGCAACGAAATCATCAGGGCGGTCAAAACCCCCATAATCGCGCGCACCGTCAGGTACTGAAATACCGTCAGGGCGGAAAAGTACTGCGATAAAAGCTCTGTCAGCCAGAACAGCATGTTTTGTTCACCTTTGTCTGAATTCCCTCCACCACGCGATCCATGGCAGAACTGCGAGAACCTTTCACCAGCACGGTTACTGGTCCCTGGCTGCCACTCACGACGGCATCTACGGCCTGATCATGGCTCTGAAATATCTCTGCACCGTCACCAAAACCCGCTGCGTAAACCTCACTGCCGGCGCCGACAACCATCAACCGGTCAATGCCCCGGGCCTTGGCGTAAGCACCAACGTCCCGATGTAAGGCGTCGGTGTCCGGGCCTAAGCTCGGCCATGGCGCCGAAAATCGCAATCCGAACCCCCGAATAGCCGGCCAGCACATCCACGGCCACCTTCATGGACGAGGGATTAGCGTTATAACTGTCATCAATCAGGGTAAATCCGGCCGCTGGCGTGAGAACCTGCAGCCGGCCCTTCACCGCCTGGACACTACGCAAGCCATCAATGACCTGCTGATCGGTCGCGCCCAGGGCACGGCAGGCGGCCAGAGCCATCAGCCCATTGGCAATGTTGTGCTCACCCGCAAGTGGAATATGCACCTGGCATTGCCAGCCATCCGGCCCATGCACCTGCACGTCATAACCTTCTTCTGCCGGTTTACTGGCCACAGCACGGTAGTCTGCGCCAGGGTGTCCGGCACCGGACACACCAATCACTTGCCGCTGACCGGCCCGCTCAACCCATTCGCCAAAGGCCGGGTCATCGTGGTTCAACACCACCACCCCATCGCTTGACACGCCATCGATGATTTCGCCCTTGGCGATCACAATGTTCTGGTAACTGCCGAAGCCCTCGAGATGGGCCTGGCCAGCGTTGGTCAAAATCGCCACGTCCGGACGGACCAGGGCAACAGTGTGGGCAATCTCGCCCAAACCACTGGCGCCAAGCTCAATGGCACCGTAACGATGTTCAGGAGCCAACCGGAACAAGGTCAACGGCACGCCGATGTGGTTGTTCAGATTGCCCTCGGTAGCCAGGGTAGAACCCATGCCTGCCAGAATCGCCGAAGTCATTTGCCGAACGGTGGTCTTTCCGCTGCTCCCGGTAATGGCGACAAACTGTGCACGACTCTCATTACGGTTTGCCGCGGCCAGTTGTGCCAGGGCGTTTACCGTGTCTGGCACAACCAGTTGCGGCATGCCGACCGCGCTATTAGCGGTATCCACCACTGCCGCGACCGCGCCCTGCGCCTGTGCCCGGGCAAGAAATTCATGGCCATCAAAACGCTCGCCTCGCAAGGCGACAAACAGCTGGCCTGCACCGACACTGCGGCTGTCTGTCGACACACCGCTAAACGTCGTCGACTCAACATCCGCCCTGGCACCGGCAACAGCGGCCTGCAGCCATTCGTGGGCCTCGGCCAGCGAAAAGGCGCGCATCATGCCACACCTCCATTTAGCTTCAGGAGGTGGCGCACCTGCTCGGCATCACTGAAAGGAAGCTTTTGTCCGCCGATTTCCTGCCAGGTCTCATGGCCTTTGCCCGCGATCAGTACCAAATCATCCGGGCCTGCCATGGCGACGGCGGCCGCTATAGCCTCGGCCCGGTCATGAATAATCTGATAGCCGGCCGCATTGGAAAAGCCGACCGCAATGTCGCTGACAATCCGTGCCGGGTCTTCGGAGCGCGGATTGTCATCAGTAACGATGACTACATCGGCTCTGTGCTCGGCTTCGCGAGCCATGTCCGGACGCTTGCCGGGGTCCCGGTCACCACCGCATCCGAAAACACAAATAAGCTTTCCTTCAACGTGCGGCCGCAATGCTGCCAGGGCATTCGCCAAAGCATCCGGCGTGTGGGCATAATCCACAACCACCTGTTTGCCGCCTGCGCCGGTGAAACGCTCAAGCCGACCGGGCGGCGGTGCCAGGTTGGCCGTTGCTGCCACCGCACGGTCAACCGGCACGCCAAGAGTCAGTACGGTCGCCAGTGCCGCCAGCACATTACTGGCATTGAAGCTGCCCAGGAGGGGCACCTGCAGATCAAACTCGCCCCACTGACCATCAACCCGCGCACGAAAACCGGTCGCGACCGGTGCGAAATCTTTCAGCCACAGCTCGGTCTGGGCCTCATGGAGGCTGTAACGAACCCGGTCGCACTGCCCGTCGAGCTGTTCGAACAGTTGGCGGCCAAAAGGATCGTCAAAATTGATCACGGAAAAGTGCAGTTCTTCACGTCGGAACAACCTGGCCTTGGCTTCACCATAGGCATCCATCGTGCCGTGATAGTCCAGATGATCCCGGGTCAGATTAGTGAACACCGCGCCAGTCATGGTCAACTTGTCAATGCGCCCCTGATCGAGCGCATGGGACGACACTTCCATGACAGCAGCCCGGCCACCCTCGTTACGAATGCGGTTAATGACCCGGTTGGCCTGGACCACATCCGGCGTGGTGTGGCTGGCGGGCTGAAGCTTGCCCGGCATGCCATAGCCCAGAGTGCCCAGCACACCGCAAGGCGTGCCCGTGTCGCGCAACAGTTGGGCGATGTACTGAGTGACCGAGGTTTTGCCATTGGTGCCTGTCACCCCGATCAGACGCAGATGGCGTGACGGATGCTCAAAAAAGCGATCGGCAATTCGACCCAGCTGCGAGCGAAGACCAACCACCGGCACTATCAGTGCTCCGTGGCGCTCATGGCATTCTCTCGGTTCAAAAGCTTCCAGAAGAATAGCCGTGGCACCGGCGGCAATGGCCTGTTCAACGTAATGGTCAGGCCCGGTTTTCGAACCCGCCAACGCGATAAACGCATCGCCGGGGGCAACCAATCGACTGTCAGTCTGCAACCCGTGAATCGTGACATCGAACACCGATGGCACATCGACAATACCTTGCAATAAATTACTGATGGATGTGATGCACATGGCGCTAACCTCTCTCTCCGGAAGCAGTCTTGGGCGGCTTCGCCCCGCCAACTTCCAGTTCAGGCTTCACATTCAGCAGTCGCAGTGCGTCACCCATCACCCGAGCAAATACCGGGGCAGCCACTTCGCCGCCGTAGTATTCCCCGGACTGGGGCGCATCAACGGCCACAACCGTTACAATTCGCGGATCGTCAATCGGAGCCATGCCGGCAAAGATCGCCTTGTACTGACTCTTTTCGTAGCCCTGGGCACCGACCAGGTGCACCGTGCCTGTTTTGCCACCAGCCGCGTAAAGCCCCGGCTGACCACGACCGCCAGTGCCACGCGACACCGCCTCTTTCAGCATGCCACGCACAGCCAGAGTCACATCTTCACTCAACACCCGCTGGCCCGGAGGCGGCACGCTCTGCTTCATCAGGCTCAGGGGATACCGTGTTCCGCCATTGGCAATGACCATATAAGCTTGGGCCAATTGCAGCGCATTCACGCTCATGCCATAACCGTATGACAGAGTGGACTCTTCCACGGGCCGCCACTTGGGCGGTGCAGGCAAAACGCCAACAGCTTCGCCGGGGAAGCCGATTCCGGTGGCCTGCCCCAGGCCGACGCGAGCGAACAGATTCCTCAACACATCACCGCCCAGCTCAGTGGCAATGAGGCTGACACCCACATTGCTTGATTTGACCACCATTTCGGTCAAATCCATGGCTCCGTAATTGCGCGCGTCCCGGATCGTAAAACGGCCAAACCGGCGAAAGCCGGGTGATGTATCGATGGTACTGTCCGCCTGATACTTGCCGGTCTCAAGAGCCGCTGCGATGGTGATGGGCTTGATCGTCGAGCCGGGCTCGAACAGATCGGTAATCGCCTTGTTGCGCATAGTGTCCGCGGACAACTGCGCCCTGTCATTGGGGTTGTATGAACCTTGATTAACCATGGCCAAGACTTCGCCGGTATCCACATCCAGCATCACTAGAGTGCCGCCACGAGCGTTGTGGGCAGAAACCACAGCTTTGAGCTCGCGGTAGGCCAGGTATTGCAGTCGCAAATCAATACTCAGCTCAAGGTCACGACCGGCCCGGGCATCGCGAATCAACATCAGATCCTTGATCACACGCCCGCGGTTATCCTTCAGGACACGTTTCGCACCAGGCTTACCTGTGAGCCAGTCGTTATACGCCAGCTCAATGCCTTCCTGGCCCAGCTCGTCAATATTGGTAAAGCCAACCACGTGCGCTGTCACTTCTCCAGCCGGGTAGTAACGGCGATACTCCTGACGGGCGTATATGCCGCCGATGCCAAGTTCCAGAGCCTCGCGGGCCAGACTCGGCTGCACTTTCCGGCGCAGGTAAATAAACTCACGGCCAGCAAACGTTCGAAGGCGCTCCCTCAGAGCGCCTTCTGTCATTCCCAGCACACGAGCCAGCCCGGCCAGCCTTGGGTCATCGGGATCGGTTTCTGAGGGGTTTGCCCAGAGCGTCTGTACCGGGGTACTCACCGCCAGCGGCTCACCGTGGCGATCGGTTACCACGCCCCGATGGGCATCAATCGACTCAACCCGGATAGTCCGGACGTCTCCCTGCTGGCGCAGAAACTCGTTATCCACCACATGCAAATCCACCAGACGCCAGCCAATACCCAGCATGACCAACAGGAACACGCCCAGCACAGAGCCGAAACGCCAGGCTTTTAACCCCGCGAACACGCGCTGCTGCCAGTTTGCTGCCTGCTTTCCCTGACCAGACAAATCGATCACCCTGATGTACTTGTTATAGTCGTTATCTCGCCGCAACCGGCGACATCAGAGGCACCAGAACAATATCCTCACGTCCTGGCACCACCATATTGAAACGTTCTGCGGCAAGGTGCTCGACACGCCCGTGGGCGCTCAGCGCACTTTGCTCAAGCAGCAATTGACTCCATTCCCGCTGGTATCCGTCACGAGCCTGCTGCAGACCGGATAGCGTGTTGAACAGCTCCCGGTTTTCATGGGCACTGACAACCACTCCGATGGCCGACAGCATCAGCACCGCCACCAGGCCCAACGTAATCAGCACCCGGGTTTCGCGTGTGGTATCAAATACCTGCCGTGACAAACGTACAGCCGTGGCCACGCCTTCCCGAACCCGCTGCTTGCTGATTCCGGTGGATTTTGTCGGTTGTTCGATGGCTACCGCGCCCATAGCGTCGCGCTCCCCTGCGATTTCAATTAATTGATCCGTCGTTCCAGAACCCGCATCACTGCGCTGCGGGCCCGAACGTTCTCGGTAATTTCCTGCTCATTGGCCTTGCTGGCCTTACCCACCAGCACATAATCTGACCTTTCCTGATCCGCCGTCACCGGCACACCTTTCGGAATCTGCGGCCCGCGGGCCAGGTCCCGCATGAAACGTTTCACCAGGCGGTCTTCAAGCGAGTGAAAACTGATCACCACCAGGCGCCCGCCCGGTGCCAACCGACCCACCGCAGACTTTAGGCCGACTTCAAGGTCGTCCAGCTCCCGATTGATAAATATCCGGATCGCCTGAAATGTCCGGGTGGCCGGGTGCTTGTGTTTTTCTTTCTTTGGAACCGCCTCGGCGACCAATTCAGCCAACTGACGAGTCGTCTCAATGGCCTCTTCCTGCCGCTTGGCGACAATCAGCCGGGCTATACGACGAGAAAAACGCTCTTCGCCGTAGCGCCAGATCACATCGGCAATTTCCCGCTCATCGGCAACCGCCAACCATTGCGCCGCGCTCGGCGCCTGCTGCGGATTCATCCGCATGTCCAGCGGGCCGTTACGCATGAACGAAAAACCGCGAGCGGCGTCATCCAACTGAGGTGACGACACGCCCAGATCCATCAGCACACCATTGACGGTGGGCCACTGCTGACTGTCCAGCGCTTGTGACAACTCGGAGAACGACCCGTGGTACCAGCAGAACCGGGCATCGTCAGTTGCCAAAGCGCCAGCCGCGACAATCGCCTCCGGGTCTTTATCAATACCCAGCAACTCGCCCTGCTCACTTAGTTGACTGAGAATCAGGCGACTGTGACCTCCGCGCCCGAAGGTAGCGTCGACATAACGCCCGGACGGGTCGCTAACCAGATGATCCACAGCCTCATCCAACAGAACAGAGCGATGCCTGAACCCGGGAGCAGATACCTGCTCGACCTTTTTCATAGCGACAACGCCTCCATTTCTGGCGGCATATCATCATCACCTGAGGCTTCATCCAACCAGGCAAACCAACGTTCTTCGCTCCAGAGCTCCAATTTTTTACCCTGGCCGATCAACATCAGCTTCTTCTCCAGATGGGCGTAGTGTCGCAACGTGGGTGGTACCAGAATACGCCCTGCGGAATCCAGCTCCATGGGCGCGGCATTACCCAGAATCAGCCGCTGCAGTCGCCGAGCCGCTTTATTCATGTTCGGCAGCGCTTCGATCTGTGGCCGAAGCGTTTCCCAGGCCGGTTCCGGGTAAAGCAGAAGACAATGCTCCTCATCGGCGTTGGCAGTCAGAACAATACGGCCACCACAAAGCTGCGCGAGCTCTTCGCGCACCTTCGTCGGGATCGCCAGGCGACCCTTCGCGTCCATATTGATGGCATGACTGCCAAGAAAATTACTCATTTATGCCGTATCCAAGGGTGTCTTTTCCACAAAAAACCACTAGAAACCACTTTTTCCCACTTCCGCACACTATAGAAACACGCAATAGACAATGCAAGCGCCGCAATCGACGCCACACATGCAAAAGTTCCTTTAATGACAAGAGGTTACAAACGGCAAACTTAAGAAAGGGTTAAAAAGACGTAAAGAAAAGGAGAAAAAACAAGTACCTGCAGAGAACTCTGAAGAGGCAACCTAAGGTTTAAGATTTTTTGGGTATAACGGCTGCGTTGTGAGAAGGGTACAAATCACGAAAGAAGAAAATGGCGAGCTCGCCGATAAGCCGGGTTCTGTCTTGGACAGTCATTCATCTAGGGCCTGCGTCACCACAGGCCTCAAGCAACCTACCCGAATCCAGCGCGGGCCACGCCATAGGATTCCTATTTGGTCTTGCTCCAGGTGGGGTTTACCATCGCCGTGGACTGTTGCCAGCCACGCGGTGCGCTCTTACCGCACCATTTCACCCTTACCGGCACCCGAAGGCGCTTAGGCGGTTTACTTTCTGTTGCACTTTCCGTCGGCTCGCGCCGCCCAGGCGTTACCTGGCACCTTGCCCTGCGGAGCCCGGACTTTCCTCCCCCGGTAAAACCGGCGGCGACTGTCTGGCGAGCTCGGGGCCGACAATACCTCTGCGAAAGCCGCCATGCAAGGCATTAATCACCTTTCAGCTCAAGCGCTCGCTGATACAGTTCATTTTTGCCAAGACCGCTGACCTCCGCCGCAATCCGGGCCGCTTTCTTCACGGGTAATTCTTTAATCAAAAGCCCCAGCAACTTATCCGTATCCAACGACACGCCAGCACCAGCTGGCTCAGGAGCTGCGCCGCGGACCATCACCACAAATTCACCACGGGCACCGTTGGGGTCTTCCTGCAAATCGGCAAGCACCGACGCAGCACCACCACTGTAGAAAGTCTCAAAGGTTTTGGTGAGTTCACGCCCAAGCACACACTCGCGATCTCGAACCGAACACCGCCACCAGATCCTCCATCAAATCGATGATCCGATGGGGCGACTCATAAAACACCAGAGTTGCCGACTCTCGCTCAAGATCCGCCAGCGCTGACCGGCGACCCGAGCGCTTTGCGGGCAAAAATCCAGCAAACAGAAACCGGTCCGTTGGCAAACCTGCCACAGATAAAGCCGCCACCAGGGCGCAAGCTCCAGGTATCGGAGACACCTGAAATCCGGCCGCCCGAACCTCTCTCACCACGATATAACCCGGGTCTGAGATCAGCGGCGTGCCCGCATCTGACACCAGCGCCACCTGACGCCCCTCCGCCAGCAGCGTCAGTAACTTCTCAACCCGCCCTCGTTCATTGTGATCATGAAGCGCCATCATCTGCTTGCTTAGCCCAAGATGCTGCAGCAGCCTGCCCGTATGCCGGGTATCCTCGGCGGCGATCAGATCAACCTTGGTCAGAATCTGCAGCGCCCTCTCAGACAGGTCATCCAGATTACCTATAGGCGTTGCCACCACATAGAGAACGCCTTCCTCTTCCTGCCTGACGCGACCCGAAACTGACATGCACCCACTCCCGTTGATAAAAAACAGGAGCATCATCACTCCCGAAACAACCCGACCGGGCCCATGACGAGCATGTCATGTGAATTAAGCCCGGAGCTGGTAAACTTGCCACCGAAAGAGCGGCACCACAAGCCTAATGATCCGGAGACAACCGAGCCTGCTATGACAAAATACCGCAGCCATCGAATAACTTTTACCCTGATCGCACTGTTCTTGCTCCTTACAGCAGGTTGCGCCACCGTTAACCTTGACAGTCATGTCGCAGACACCCCGGAAAAAGCCCTCGAGCTGGCCGGCAGCGAGCGCGACCCGGTGACGGCCCAACGCTACCTGCTCCGGATTGCCAGCGACTTCCAGGATCGGGACAACCACACGGCGGCACGGCAAATTCTGCGCAGCGATCTTTTGAGCGAGACAGGCGAAGGTATTGCCGACCAGAAACGACTGCTGGCCATGGCCGGCGCGGTTGAGCTTCAGGACAGTGAATGGGCCCGGGAGTTGACCGCCGACATGTCGCCAGATCAGTTCCTGAGTTATCCCAGCGACGTGATCGGGCGCGCTGCGGATCTGCAGGCGCGCACCTTTGCATTGATCGGGGACCATTTGTCAGCGGCGCTATCCCTGATGCTGCTCAGCCAAACTGATAGCCAGAGCGATCCTCAGGAAGTCCACAGCCAGATCTGGCAGTACCTCAAAAGCATACCAGGCGAGAAGCTTACCGAGGCCTCCGCCAATGCCATCGGCTTCGAAGAGCAAGGCTGGCTGGAACTGGCCTCAACCCTCCGGGCCAGGGGCGTCGGACTGGATGAACAAGGGCGCCTGATCCGGAGCTGGCAGAACAACTGGCCAGGCCACCCGGCCGCCCAGATTCTGCCCACGGAGCTCAGCCTGCTGGCAGACCTGGCCACCAGCCGGCCCGAGCGAATCGTTCTGGCCCTGCCCCTCCAAGGCTCGCTGGCCAGCGCGGGCCGAGCGATCCGGGACGGCTTTCTGGCAGCTTACTACAGCGATGACAGCGTCGACCGCGAGCAGACCGACATCCGGATACTGGATACGTCCACCAAAGCGTTTGCCGAACTCTACGGCGAGCTGGCGCAGCAAGAGATTGACCTGATTGTCGGGCCACTCGAAAAAGACGCGTTGGCAGACTTGAGCAACATGAACACTCTGGCGGTACCGGTGCTCGGGCTGAACTACCTGCCATCCGGTAACCGGATTCCTGACGGATTGTACCAATACGGCCTCTCTGCCGAGGACGAAGCTCGCCAGATTGCCGATCAACTCACCGCTCGAGGACTTCGACAGATACTGGTGCTTATCCCACAAGGAGAATGGGGTGACCGGGTGGAGCAGGCCCTGCTACAACGAATGGCAGACAACAGCGGCAAGGTTCTGGAGATAGAGCGTTTCTTCCCTGAAGACAACTTCCGCTCAGTCAGTGCAGATTTGTTAGGCGTAACCACCTCAAGACAGCGAGCCATTCAGGTTGAGCGCACCATCGGCATGAACGTTGAGTTTGAACCTCGGCGGCGCCAGGATGCAGAGGCAATCGTGTTGGTCGCCGAACCGACCGTAGCCCGCCAGTTCAATCCGCTGTTTGCCTTTTATTTCGCCGGTGACCTTCCGGTCTATTCACCGTCCATCGTCTACGAAGGCACGCCTGACCCCAGCCGTGATCGCGATCTCAACCGCGTAACCTTCACCGACATCCCCTGGGTACTGGCGGAGGACAATCCCCTGCGCGCTCAGGCCGAACAAAACCTGAGCGGAACGCGCGGCCAATTAGGCAGACTGTTCGCAATGGGGGCAGATGCCTGGCAGTTGAGCAAACGACTCCCGTTACTTCGACAGATTGAAGATGCCGCCATCGAAGGCCAGACCGGCGTGCTCAGCATGACGCCCGACGGCGTTATTCACAGAAAACAATTGTGGGCCCAGTTCCGGAGCGGAAGACCAGCCCTGGCACCGGAGCTCAATCAGCGAGAGTCTACGGACGAATCCACAGACAATGAGGAACCTGCGCTCAACCTCTAGGAGACCCAGGCCATGGAAGGCAGCCGTGAAATCGGCACACATTATGAAGGCGTCGCTGCACGCTATCTCGCCAGCCATGGCGTCGTCATTCTGGACCGGAACGTCTACAACCGGGGCGGGGAGATCGATCTGATCGGCCGCGATGGCGACGCCTTGGTTTTTTTCGAAGTGCGCTATCGCGGGCCTGGCAGCCTGGTCGATCCGGCCAGTTCGATTACACCGGGCAAACAACGCCGACTGGTGCGGGCCGCCTCCTATTACCTGCACCGGCACCAACTCTGGAACATGCCCTCCCGGATCGACGTTGTGGCGATCATGCCGGGTACCACCCGGAAATACCGGGTACAATGGATCAGAAACGCAATCCAGGCAGATTAATCGAAACAATGACCGACACCGCACAGAAAATTAATCAGTGGTTTGCCAACCACATGGAACAAACAGCTCAAGCGGCGAGCACCACAGGTCCGGACATCGAAGATGTGTCTGATGCCTTTGTCGCCACCCTTCTGCAGGACGGCAAGATCATCGCTTGCGCCAACGGCAATGCGAACATCCTCGCCCAGTATTTTTGCACCGCGCTGCTGAATCGCTTCGAGCAGGACCGCCCTGCGTTACCGGCGATCAACCTCGGCGCGGACGCCACCACTTACTCGGCAATATGTCGGGACAACCGCTTCAACGACACCTTCTCTCGCCAGGTTCGAGCTATTGGCAAGCCCGGCGACCTGCTCTTCGTTGTGGTTGATGATGGCCACAAAGCCAACCTGATTCAGGCTATCCAGGCTGCGCATGACCGGGAAATGCGAGTGGTCGTATTAAGTGCCCGCGAAAAGTCGGACATCACGTCGCTCATGCACCCAGAGGATCATGAAATAGCACTCAACGATCTGTCTCCACACGAAGCAACGCCACTGATGCTGCTGATCATCAATACACTGTGCGATCTGGTTGACCACAAGTTATTTGGCGGGTAACAAAAAAGCCGGCTGACGCCGGCTTTTTTATTTCACTACTTTCAGGGTTGGTCGTCCACTGGGACGCTCATCCGATCGGCGACCGGCAGACTCAGAGTCCGACCCGCCTTCCGGGTCTGGTGAGCCTGGCTCGCTGCCAAACACCATACCCTCACCGTTTTCTTTGGCGTAAATTGCCATGACGGCCTGCAACGGAATAAACACCTGCATAGGCACGCCACCAAAGCGAGCACTGAATTCAAGCGCACCGTTACCAATCACCAAGCTACGAACGGCACCTGGGCTGATATTCAGCACGATCTGCCCGTTAGCCACGTGCTCTGTGGGCACCTGAACACCCTGAACCCCTGCATCCACCACAATGTAGGGGGTGCAGTCATTATCCAGAATCCACTCGTTCAACGACCGTACAAGATAGGGCCGACTGGACGTCATGGTGATAGTCTTATCAGGCACTGCAACCACTCCTGCCCCGGCATCCGGGCTTTGCCAATCAGCTGCGAATATCTTCTTCCAGGTCCGAAAGGCTCGCCTTGAACCCTTCGCGAGCAAAGATACTGTCCATGTACTTTTGCAGGGGCTTGGCCTGCTTATCACTCATGTCGATACCCAGAGCAGGCAAGCGCCAGAGCAGCGGGGCAATGCAACAGTCGACGATGGTGAACTCTTCCGAGAGGAAGAACGGCATCTCGGCAAACAATGGGCCAGCTGCCAGCAGGCTCTCTTTCAACTCTTTGCGAGCCGCATCCGACGCTTTACCCGTTGGCTGTGCCAGGATCTGATCAACCAGTCGGCACCAGTCTTTCTGAATGCGGTGAATCATCAAGCGGCTGTTTGCCCTGGCAACCGGATAAACCGGCAACAATGGCGGGTGCGGAAAACGCTCATCCAGGTATTCCATCATGATGTTGGGCTCGTACAATACGAGATCCCGATCCACCAGCGTTGGCAGGGCGTTGTACGGATTCAGGTCAGCCAGTTCTCCCGGCGGGTTATCTGGATCCACATCCACAATATCAACGGTAACACCCTTCTCTGCCAGCACAATGCGCACACGGTGGCTGTAATGACTGGCCGGATCCGAGAAAAACGTCATTGATGACCGCTTGGTCACAACGCCCATATAACTACCTCACGATTCTGAAAATCGAAACAATACACAAACGCAAAATTCCAGCGAACCTTACCGGCCCGCTGGAATTCAGGATTGAGGATTATACCCTAAATCTTAATGTACGTCTTTCCAGTACTCGCGGTTAAGCAGGTACGCAAAGATAAAGAAGATCGCCACAAAGATCAGCACGAAGATACCAAGACGCTCACGCTCAACCTTCACTGGATCTCCCATGTAGGACATGAAGTTAGTCAGGTCCCACATCGCACGATCAAAGTCTGCAGAAGACATGCTCCCCTCAATGGCGTACTCAGGGCACACATCAGAATTATTGATGTTACCACTGAGCGGCTCAACAGAGGCGCCAACACCGATCTTTGGCTCCACGGCACAGAGGCCCTGCATCTCTACCATCACGTGCGGCATACCAACGTTGTCGAATACCACGTTGTTCACACCCAGTGGGCGCGAGTCATCCTTGTAGAAACCTCGCAGGTACGAGTACACCCAGGATTCACCACGCACACGCGTGACCAGAGTCAAGTCGGGTGGCGGAGCGCCGAACCAGCCGGCGGCCATGTCTTTGCTCATGGAGATCTTCATCAGCTCACCAATCTTGGCGCCGGTGAAAATCAGGTTTTCCTCGAACAGCTCAACCGGAATCTCCAGGTCATCCGACACCCGCTTGTAGCGAGCGTACTCCATGGAGTGACACCCCATGCAATAGTTGGTGAACAGAGCAGCACCACTCTGCAGAGATTCCTTGTTGGTGTGATCCGGCTTCATGGTATCCAGAGGACCGCCGGGAGCAGCTGCCAGCCCGAGGGCCGGCAGGATCGCGATGAAAAGACCAAAAATCAGCGTTCTCATTATCCTGTCACCCTCTCTGGCACTGGCTTGGTTTTTTCCATGCGCGTGTAGAACGGCATGAGGATAAAGTAGAGGAAGTACAGCACCGTCAGAATCTGGGCAGCAATGGTACGACCTTCTGTGGCGGGCACAATGCCCAGATAGCCGAGCACCACGAAGCTCACTACAAAGATTGCCAGTGCGATCTTGCTCAACCAACCCTTATAGCGGATAGAGCGGACCGGGCTCTTGTCGAGCCAGGGCAGCACGAACAGAATCGCAATCGCCGCGCCCATCACAACCACACCCCAGAACTTCGCATCCAGACCAAACAGGTCCACCGTCACCGCACGCAGCATGGCGTAGAAGGGCGTGAAGTACCAGACCGGTGCAATGTGCTCAGGCGTCTTCAGGTTATTCGCCGGCTCGAAGTTTGGCTTCTCAAGGAACAAGCCACCCATCTCGGGGAAGTAAAACACCACAATAAAGAAGATAAAGAAGAACACGCCCACACCCATCAGGTCATGCACGCTGTAATAAGGATGGAACGGGATACCGTCTTTCGGGATACCGTTTTCGTCCTTGTTCTTCTTGATATCGATACCGTCAGGGTTGTTCGAACCCACTTCGTGCAAAGCAAGAATGTGCAGGACAACCAGACCCAACAACACAATTGGCAGTGCAACGACGTGCAGGGCGAAGAACCGGTTCAGGGTAATACCGGAAATCAGGTAGTCACCACGAATCCAGAGGGAGAGATCCTCACCGATTACCGGGATCGCACCAAACAGGTTAACGATAACCTGGGCACCCCAGTAAGACATCTGGCCCCAAGGCAGCAGGTAGCCCATGAAGGCTTCAGCCATCAGCACCAGGTAGATCAGCATGCCGAAAATCCAGATCAGCTCACGGGGCTTCTGATAGGAACCGTACATCAGACCGCGGAACATGTGGAGGTAGACCACCACGAAGAATGCGGAAGCGCCGGTAGAGTGCAGGTAGCGCAACAGCCAGCCCCACTCAACATCACGCATGATGTATTCAACAGAGGCAAAGGCACCCTCTGCTGAGGGGTTGTAGCTCATGGTCAACCAGATACCCGTCACCAACTGGTTGACCAGAACCAGCATGGCCAGGGAGCCGAAGAAGTACCAGAAATTGAAGTTCTTGGGCGCGTAATACTTCGCCAGATGCTTATTCCAGGCGTCAACGATTGGCAGACGCTCGTCTACCCAATTCACCAGCTTGTTCATTACGCTGCCTCCGGATCAAGACCAACGGTCATGGTCGCGTCATCGTCAAACCGGTACGGCGGAACCTCGAGGTTCAGCGGCGCAGGCTGGCCCGAATAAACGCGGCCGGACAAGTCGAATCGGGAACCATGGCAAGGACAGAACAGACCACCCAGCCACTCGCCACCCAAATCAGCAGGAGCCACTTCAGGACGATAGCTCGGCACACAGCCAAGGTGCGTACAAATACCCACCAACACAATAAACTCAGGCTTGAGAGAGCGCTGAGCACCGGTAATATAAGCCGGTTGCTGCGGGTCTTCAGACTCAGGATCTTTCATGCGCGAAGACAGCTTTTCGATATTCTCGAGCATCTCCTCCGTGCGCCGGATGATCCACACCGGCTTCCCCCGCCATTCGACGGTAATCTGTTGACCCGGTTCGATTTTGTCGACACTTACAGTTACCGGAGCACCGGCCGCTTCCGCTTTCGCACTGGGGTTCCAGGACGCCACGAAAGGTACCGCTGCACCGACGACGCCGACACCACCTACCACGGACGTAGCACCGATCAAAAATCGGCGTCGACCTTGGTTCACGTCGCCATTACTCATTATGGTTTTCTCCCATCAGGCGAGGCACAGACGCGGAAAACCGGCACTGCGCTTCGAAAAGGACTTCACAACCCAAAATTATAAGCGCTGAAATGGTAATGAAATTACCCCCAGCTTACAAGCCGGAAAGGCTCATCCCTGCGCTTAACCGTGCCCCAGATCAAAAATAGGAGCAGACTCCAGATACAAAAAAACCCGACCATAGGCCGGGTTTTCCCATCGACACAGAGCGTCGATTAACGCTTGGAGTACTGTGGACGCTTACGCGCCTTACGCAAACCAACCTTTTTACGCTCAACCTTACGAGCATCGCGGGTAACATAACCCGCTTTACGCAGCGCAGGGCGCAAAGTTTCATCGTAATCCATCAGCGCACGGGTCAGACCGTGGCGAATCGCTCCGGCCTGGCCGCTGATACCACCACCTTTGACGGTGACCATGATATCGAAACGATCAGTGGACTCGGCAACCACCAGGGGCTGACGAACGATCATGCGAAGTGTCTCACGACCGAAGAAATCTTCGATGGTGCGACCGTTGATGGAAATGTTACCGCTTCCCGGCCTGATAAAAACCCGAGCCGTGGATGACTTGCGGCGACCCGTACCGTAATTTTGTGCTACAGACATATCCGCCTTCCGTTAGATGTCGAGTTCTTTGGGCTGCTGGGCTGCATGAGCATGCTCAGCGCCGGCATAGACTTTAAGCTTCTTGAACATGGCACGACCAAGCGGACCCTTCGGAAGCATGCCTTTGACAGCTTTCTGAATGATTTGCTCGGGAGCCTTGTCTACCAGCTTCTCGAAACTGATGGATTTGATTCCACCTGGAAAGCCGGTGTGGCTGTAATACATTTTATCCGATGCCTTTTTGCCGGTAACCTTCACCTGGCTGGCATTAATTACGACGATGTAGTCGCCAGTGTCCACGTGAGGGGTATACTCAGGCTTATGCTTGCCCCGCAGACGAAGGGCGATTTCGGTTGACAGACGACCCAGCGTCTTGCCGGCTGCGTCTACAACGTACCAGTCACGTTTTACGGTTTCTGGTTTCGCACTCAGAGTCTTCATTGATTCCGCCTTGAACGCTATAAAAGAAACGTTAGAAACCACCACCGGTACATACAAGGCATCCGGGGGAGGTTCACACCTGTATTACTGTTGCGATGACACCATTCGGGGCTGAGATAGTGACATCACCTTGAAAAGCCAGGGCGCGAAGTATACTCGAACCATTCAGGAAAACCAACCCCACCTCATGGCGTTGCGTCACCTACTTATTCTTGCACTCTTCCCGCCGTGGGCCAACCATATAACGCGCAGGCATTCTGGTGCAGGACGGGCGCCAGTCGCTCGGGCAACTCACCCCGAAGATCCGCCAAGGCCTGCAATATCAACGGCAAACAGCCCGGAGAGTTCATGCCTTTAGCCACTCCCGCAGGAGCCATATCAGGCGCGTCCGTCTCAAGCACCAGCCGGTCCAGCGGCAGCCGGGCAATCGTATCCCGGGTCTTTCTGGCGCGGACATGGGTAATTACCCCACCCACTCCAATATAGCAGCCCAGATCCAACAATTTGCTCGCCTGCTGATAACTCCCGGAAAAGCCATGCACCAGGGCCCGCCCGGACCAGTGTAATGATCGAAGGGCGGCATGCACCTGGTCGTGGGTTTTGACAGAATGTATGACCAGCGGACATCCGACCCTGGATGCGATAGTTACCTGCGCCCGAAACCAGTCCTGCTGCAACACCAGGTCACCCCGAAGCGCGTCCAGCCCGCACTCACCAAGCCCGACACAGCCCTCGGGAGACGAGCGCAAGATCGACTCCAGCGACTCCAGATCCTTGTCGCAATGCTCCTCGACAAACCAGGGATGAACCCCCAGGCAGTACCAGATACCCTGGTCGGGCGACGCCAGCGCCTGAACCCGACCCCAGTTGGCGCTGCGCACGCCGGGGATGACCAGCGCGCTCACGCCCTCCCGCCGAGCAAGCGCGTATTCTTCTTCACGGATACCGTCGAAGCGCGGAAAGTCAAAATGACAGTGGGCGTCAATCAGTTGCATGCACACCTCCGCCCTGGCGCTTAATGCTCCCGGGTTTTGTGGAACTCCATGTCCGGGTAGCGCTCCTGGGCCAGGTTCAGATTCACCATGGTTGGCGCAATGTACGCCAGCCGATCGCCGCCATCCAGGGCCAGGTTTTCCTGGTTCTTGCGCTGAAACTCGTCGAGCTTGCGCTCATCATCGCAAGTCACCCAACGGGCAGTAGCCACGTTTATCGGCTCATAAATCGCCTCAACCTTGTACTCACTCTTCAAACGACTGACCACCACATCAAACTGCAGGACGCCGACAGCGCCAACAATCAGGTCGTTATTCTTCATTGGCCGGAAGACCTGAACCGCACCCTCTTCAGACAGCTGGATCAACCCCTTCTGCAACTGCTTTGCCTTGAGCGGATCTTTCAGCCGAATGCGCCGGAACATTTCCGGTGCGAAGTTCGGAATACCGGTAAACTTCATGTTTTCACCGGCAGTAAAGGTATCACCCAGCTGAATGGTACCGTGGTTGTGCAGACCGATAATGTCGCCTGCGAAGGCTTCCTCCGCATGCTCCCGATCACCTGCCATAAAGGTCAGCGCATCGGAAAACCGAACATCCTTGGCAATCCGCACATGGCGAGCTTTCATGCCCTGGCTGTATTTACCGGAAACAATGCGCATAAACGCAACGCGATCCCGGTGTTGGGGATCCATATTCGCCTGGATCTTGAACACAAAACCCGCGAAACCTTCATCCGTCGGCTCCACGATCCGGCTGTCGGTTTCCCTCGCCAATGGCGCCGGCGCCCATTCGACCAGACCGTCCAGCATGTGGTCGACACCAAAGTTCCCCAGTGCGGTACCAAAAAACACCGGAGTCAATTGGCCGGCCAGAAATGCCTCATGATCGAACTCATGAGACGCCCCTTTCACCAGTTCAATTTCATCACGCAGTTCAGCAGCGTAACCACCAAGAGCCTGCTCCAGCTCCGGATTGTCCAGCCCCTTGATCACGCGCTTGTCCTGAATGGTATGGCCCTGGCCTGTTTGATAGAGCACCACTTCATCCCGGTACAAGTGGTAAACACCCTTAAAGCTTTTACCCATACCGATGGGCCAGGTAATCGGTGCACAGGCGATTTTCAGGACATCTTCAACCTCATCCATCAATTCGATGGGGTCCCGGGTATCCCGGTCGAGCTTGTTCATAAAGGTCAGGATCGGGGTATCGCGTAATCGAGTAACCTCCATCAGCTTGATGGTTCTTTCCTCAACACCCTTCGCACTGTCAATCACCATCAAACACGAGTCAACCGCCGTAAGGGTGCGGTAAGTGTCTTCCGAGAAGTCCTCGTGCCCCGGCGTATCCAGCAGATTGACCAGTTTTCCACCGTAAGGGAACTGCATCACGGACGTGGTGACAGAGATGCCCCGCTCCTTTTCCATTTCCATCCAGTCCGATTTCGCGTGCTGGCCAGACTTTTTTCCCTTTACCGTTCCCGCCTTCTGGATTGCCTGCCCGAACAACAGCACTTTTTCGGTAATGGTGGTTTTACCGGCATCCGGGTGCGAGATAATCGCAAAGGTGCGGCGCTTGGCCACTTCCTGAGATAGGTTAGACATAGACAACAAAAACCTGAATGGATTGGATGAAAAGCGTTCTATTATACGGGGTAGGAGGGTATCACGTGAACCGATATACCAGGACAAGAGCATCTTCGCGTCCGACTGCATCCGGATAATACCCGGGCCGACGGCCTATTTCTTCAAAGCCTTCTCTCCGATAGAGCGTCGCGGCGGCGGCGTTACTCTGCCTGACCTCGAGTATCATTTGCGCCATGCCGTCCTTGATTGATTCAGCAAGCGCACGGCGCAACAACTGCCGTCCTGCACCTTGCCCGCGCAGTCCAGGGTGGATACAGAGGTTTAACAGATGCGCCTCATCGACCATATAATTCACGACCGCATAACCCCGAAGATCGCCCTCCTGAACCAAAGCCCAAAGCCGATACGTGTCTTTGAAGCAATCCCGAAACACCGCTTCCGTCCAGGGGTGCGAGTAGCCCAGTCGCTCGAGTTCCAGCACCTTTGGCAGGTCGCCCTCCACCAGCGCACGGACATCAAGTCCGGATAACTGAATCTCACGCAATATCGACGAACTCATAGGCGCGGTACAACCAAGGGCCTGATCAATTGCCACAACTGCTTCTTGAGCTCCGGATCGGAAGCCAGCGCCGCCAGAGAATGCTCGAAAGAAACCTCCGGGGACTTGTTGATGACCTCAGCCAACACGCTCGAAAACGACGAAATTTCCGGCGCAAGCCCAAGAACGATAACCGCCTTTTCCGTTACGTCCGGCAGATAGTCCCGAGTCAGCCCCGCAAGATCCGCCTCGCTGTTCAGGGAAATCTTCAGGTTGTTGAACAAAGGCCACTGAATGGCTCCCAGTTTACCCGGATTCAACTCGCCTAGGCTGCGCATGATGTTCAGCGCCAGGGTTTCCTGTAACGACAGGCTCGCCTCCTCCGACAAATTAGCCAACAGGAGAGCCCGCTGGCCCGACCATGCTTGCAGGTAAAGCTTTGGTATCTGGCTTACCGATTCGCCACTAACGACGGAGAGTCCGGCACCCTCGTCAGCGGACATCTCACCCGGACCCTCTGGCTCGCTCTTAACAATCGCTCGCTCGCCAGGCTCCTCTTGCGGAGCCCGCTGCACCGGCAACTTCTCAGGCACGGCTTCCATCAGAGTCTTGAGCCGCGCCAACTTGTCCTTCTTGCCTTCATCTGTGGGCAACCGCGCTTGGGTGCGGGCACCAGCAGCAGGAATGGCAGAGGCGACCAGAGGCTCAGCCTCTGCAGCCGGCGTACCAAAATCAAACTCTGGGCTTGGCGCCGCACCCGGCAGAGGATCCCGGGCGTACCACAGACGGATACCAGCCATGCCCAGATAGAACTGACGCTCGGCTTCCGATCGAATCATCTCTTGCGGCATGTCTCAGCCTCCCGGCGTCCAGTGATTTCAGACATCCGCAACTTGTGGGTGTTGGCGGATGCCACCACGAGCGATAAGATTCAACGCCTCGATATACGCTTTTGCCGAGGCCATAATAATATCCGTATCCGACCCGACGCCGTTCACAATCCGGCCTCCACGTTCCAGGCGAACCGTCACCTCACCCTGAGCATCGGTACCACTGGTGATGTTGTTGACCGAATACAACTGCAGGTTACAGCCGGAATCAACCAACGACTCAATCGCCTTGAAGGTAGCATCTACCGGCCCGCTGCCTTCTGCCTCAACGGTGTGCTCCTTGCCATCAACCAGCATGGTGAGATGGGCTTTCGGAACAACACCGGTTTCTGAGCAGACCTGCATACAGACAAGACCGTAGCGCCCGTCTTCTTCTTTCTGTCGGGTATCGCTGGCGATGGCCTGCAGATCTTCATCGAAAATTTCGTGCTTCAGATCGGCCAACGCCTTGAAGCGTGTAAACGCTTCGTTTAACTCTGTTTCAGTCTCAAACTGAATCCCGAGTTCGAGCAACCGTGTGCGGAAAGCATTTCGACCAGAGTGCTTTCCGAGAACCAGACTGTTGGTGTGCCAGCCAACATCCTGTGCACGCATGATCTCGTAAGTTTCACGATGCTTCAGCACGCCGTCCTGGTGAATGCCGGACTCATGGGCAAACGCGTTGGCACCCACAATGGCTTTGTTTGGCTGTACCGGGAAGCCGGTGATAGTAGAAACCAGCCGGGAAGCTGGCACGATATGCTGGCTATCAATTCGGGTATCAATAGTGAACAGATCCTGGCGGGTACGAACCGCCATAACGATCTCTTCCAGGGAGGCATTACCGGCGCGCTCTCCCAAACCGTTAATCGTACACTCCACCTGCCGTGCACCATTACTGACGGCGGCCAGAGAGTTGGCGACCGCAAGACCCAGGTCGTTATGACAATGCACCGAGAAGATGGCTTTATCGGCGTTCGGGATACGGTTCAGCAACTGCCTGATGGTTTCACCGAACTGTTCGGGAATCGCGTAACCCACGGTGTCGGGAATATTGATAGTGCGTGCACCGGCATCGATGGCGGCTTCAATAATACGGCACAGGAAATCCAGCTCTGAACGACCTGCGTCTTCACAGGAAAATTCAACGTCGTCAACATGGCTTCTGGCGCGCTTTACCGCCCGCACAGCCTGTTCCACCACCTGATCAGGCTCCATCTGGAGCTTGTGTTTCATATGGATGGGCGATGTTGCTATGAATGTGTGAATTCGCCCGCTGGCCGCTGGTCGAATAGCCTCAGCCGCGCGATCGATATCTTTGTCCAGCGCCCGGGCCAGACTACAAACGGTCGAGTCCTTGATATTTTCAGCGATGGCTTTGACCGCTTCAAAATCGCCTTGGCTGGCAATGGCGAACCCGGCCTCGATCACGTCAACACGCAACTTTTCGAGCACCTTGGCAATACGGAGCTTTTCATTTTTGTTCATGGTTGCGCCGGGGCTTTGTTCGCCGTCCCGGAGCGTGGTGTCAAAAATGACCAGATGATCGGTAGTGGCCATTGCAGGGCTCCCATCGCAACGTGTGTTGTTTAATGCGGGGAGTATATCACTTCTCCATAACCGCAAATAAAAAACCCCCGGCAGCGACGCTGTCGGGGGTTAGGGTATTAAGAGCCTGACGATGACCTACTCTCACATGGGCGAACCACACTACCATCGGCGCTGGTCTGTTTCACTGCTGAGTTCGGGATGGGATCAGGTGGTTCCAGACCGCTATGGTCGTCAGGCAAAAAAGATTGATCACTGGGGGACGAGATAGAACGTGATATTGATTTCGTATTGAGCTGTCGCTCTGCGTTATCCGCAATTGTCTTGGGTGTTATATAGTCAAGCCGCACGAGCAATTAGTACTGGTTAGCTCAACGCCTCGCAGCGCTTACACACCCAGCCTATCAACGTCCTGGTCTTGAACGGCTCTTCAGGAGGCTCAAGGCCTCAGGGAGATCTCATCTTGGAAGGGGCTTCCCGCTTAGATGCTTTCAGCGGTTATCCTGTCCGAACATAGCTACCGGGCAATGCCACTGGCGTGACAACCCGAACACCAGAGGTTCGTCCACTCCGGTCCTCTCGTACTAGGAGCAGCTTTCCTCAAATCTCCAACGTCCACGGCAGATAGGGACCGAACTGTCTCACGACGTTCTAAACCCAGCTCGCGTACCACTTTAAATGGCGAACAGCCATACCCTTGGGACCGGCTTCAGCCCCAGGATGTGATGAGCCGACATCGAGGTGCCAAACACCGCCGTCGATGTGAACTCTTGGGCGGTATCAGCCTGTTATCCCCGGAGTACCTTTTATCCGTTGAGCGATGGCCCTTCCATACAGAACCACCGGATCACTATGACCTGCTTTCGCACCTGCTCGACGTGTCTGTCTCGCAGTCAAGCGGGCTTGTGCCATTACACTAACCGCATGATGTCCGACCATGCTTAGCCCACCTTTGTGCTCCTCCGTTACGCTTTGGGAGGAGACCGCCCCAGTCAAACTACCCACCACACAGTGTCCTCATCCCCGATAAGGGGACCAAGTTAGAACCTCAAACATGCCAGGCTGGTATTTCAAGGTTGGCTCCACCAGAACTGGCGTCCTGGTTTCAAAGCCTCCCAGCTATCCTACACAAGCATGTTCAAAGTTCACTGTGAAGCTATAGTAAAGGTTCACGGGGTCTTTCCGTCTAGCCGCGGATACACCGCATCTTCACGGCGATTTCAATTTCACTGAGTCTCGGGTAGAGACAGCGCCCCCATCGTTACGCCATTCGTGCAGGTCGGAACTTACCCGACAAGGAATTTCGCTACCTTAGGACCGTTATAGTTACGGCCGCCGTTTACCGGGGCTTCGATCAAGAGCTTCGCACGAATGCTAACCCCATCAATTAACCTTCCGGCACCGGGCAGGCGTCACACCGTATACGTCCACTTTCGTGTTTGCACAGTGCTGTGTTTTTAATAAACAGTCGCAGGGGCCTGGTATCTTCGACTGGTTTCAGCTCCACCCGCAAGGGGTTTCACCTACCACCAGCGTGCCTTCTCCCGAAGTTACGGCACCATTTTGCCTAGTTCCTTTACCCGAGTTCTCTCAAGCGCCTTGGTATTCTCTACCTGACCACCTGTGTCGGTTTGGGGTACGGTCTCGAATAGCCTGAAGCTTAGAAGATTTTCCTGGAAGCAGGGCATCAATGACTTCGCGCCCTTGGGCACTCGTCGTCGCGTCTCAGAATTGTGGACCCGGATTTGCCTAAGTCCACTCCCTACTCGCTTAAACCGGGACAACCGTCGCCCGGCTCACCTAGCCTTCTCCGTCTCTCCATCGCAGCTATCCAAGGTACGGGAATATTAACCCGTTTCCCATCGACTACACCTTTCGGTCTCGCCTTAGGGGCCGACTCACCCTGCGCCGATTAGCGTTGCGCAGGAAACCTTGGTCTTCCGGCGTGGGAGTTTTTCACTCCCATTGTCGTTACTCATGTCAGCATTCGCACTTCTGATACCTCCAGCATGCTTCTCAACACACCTTCGCAGGCTTACAGAACGCTCCCCTACCCCGCATACAAAGTATGCAGCCGCAGCTTCGGTGACCAGTTTGAGCCCCGTTACATCTTCCGCGCAGGCCGACTCGACTAGTGAGCTATTACGCTTTCTTTAAAGGATGGCTGCTTCTAAGCCAACCTCCTAGCTGTCTGAGCCTTCCCACATCGTTTCCCACTTAACTGGTACTTTGGGACCTTAGCTGGCGGTCTGGGTTGTTTCCCTCTTCACGACGGACGTTAGCACCCGCCGTGTGTCTCCCGGATAGTACTCACAGGTATTCGGAGTTTGCATCGGGTTGGTAAGTCGAGATGACCCCCTAGCCGAAACAGTGCTCTACCCCCTGTGGTATTCGTCCGAGGCGCTACCTAAATAGCTTTCGGGGAGAACCAGCTATCTCCGGGCTTGATTAGCCTTTCACTCCGATCCACAAGTCATCCCCTGGCTTTTCAACGACAGTGGGTTCGGTCCTCCAGTTGATGTTACTCAACCTTCAACCTGCTCATGGATAGATCGCCCGGTTTCGGGTCTATGCCCAGCGACTAATTCGCCCTATTCAGACTCGGTTTCCCTACGGCTCCCCTAAACGGTTAACCTCGCCACTGAACATAAGTCGCTGACCCATTATACAAAAGGTACGCCGTCACAGAACAAGTCTGCTCCGACTGCTTGTACGCATACGGTTTCAGGATCTATTTCACTCCCCTCACAGGGGTTCTTTTCGCCTTTCCCTCACGGTACTGGTTCACTATCGGTCAGTCAGGAGTATTTAGCCTTGGAGGATGGTCCCCCCATGTTCAGTCAACGTTTCTCGTGCGCCGACCTACTCGATTTCACTAGACTCAGGTTTCGGATACGGGGCTATCACCCACTATGGCGGCACTTTCCAGAGCCTTCTCCTACCAGTTGTCTAGCTTAAGGGCTAGTCCCCGTTCGCTCGCCGCTACTTAGGGAATCTCGGTTGATTTCTTTTCCTCGGGGTACTTAGATGTTTCAGTTCCCCCGGTTCGCCTCTTACACCTATGTATTCAGTGCAAGATACCCGACCGAAATCGGGTGGGTTTCCCCATTCAGAAATGCCCGGATCACAGCTTGTTTGCCAGCTCCCCGAACCTTATCGCAGGCTTCCACGTCTTTCATCGCCTCTGACTGCCAAGGCATCCACCGTATGCGCTTAGTTGCTTGACTATATAACCCCAAGACAACTGATCTGTGCGTCATCACCCATCACAACACCCAGGCTCACCGAAGTGAATCAAGGCATCCTGTTCAGGATAACGTTCAGAGACAGCCGCTCGAAGTCATATACAACCACTTCAACGACAACACCGGATAACGCTTGAAATCGTTATCACTTTGAACATTTCCTCTCGGAGATAATGAGAGAAAATATTCGTGTTCTATCTCGTCCAATTTGTTAAAGAGCAAATCTGACCCAGTGATCAGAAAGGAAGGCTTCATCGATGTGAAACATTCGTTTCTGTACACTGCTAACCAGCCTTCGGTTAGTCAGTAAATTTTGGTGGAGCTAGGCAGGATCGAACTGCCGACCTCCTGCGTGCAAGGCAGGCGCTCTCCCAGCTGAGCTATAGCCCCATGAAGCTATTTACAAGAATTGTTCAGATCTAGGCGTGTTCGGGCGCCGCATAGCCTGCTATGCAAGTCCGGACACAACGACGAGCTGGACAATTCTGGTGGGTCTGGGTGGACTTGAACCACCGACCTCACCCTTATCAGGGGTGCGCTCTAACCACCTGAGCTACAGACCCGGTTTTGCTTGTCATACAACAAGCCAAGTCGGGTCTGAAAGACCCTTTTGCTCTCTTTATTAAGCTAACCAAGTAATTCGTGTGGACTCTGACCGAAGCATTCGGCTTCGTTTAAGGAGGTGATCCAGCCGCAGGTTCCCCTACGGCTACCTTGTTACGACTTCACCCCAGTCATGAACCACACCGTGGTAATCGTCCTCCCGAAGGTTAGACTAACTACTTCTGGTGCAATCCACTCCCATGGTGTGACGGGCGGTGTGTACAAGGCCCGGGAACGTATTCACCGCGACATTCTGATTCGCGATTACTAGCGATTCCGACTTCACGCAGTCGAGTTGCAGACTGCGATCCGGACTACGACGCGTTTTAAGGGATTGGCTCACTCTCGCGAGTTGGCAGCCCTCTGTACGCGCCATTGTAGCACGTGTGTAGCCCTGGCCGTAAGGGCCATGATGACCTGACGTCATCCCCACCTTCCTCCGGTTTGTCACCGGCAGTCTCCCTGGAGTTCTCAGCATTACCTGTTAGCAACCAGGGATAGGGGTTGCGCTCGTTACGGGACTTAACCCAACATCTCACGACACGAGCTGACGACGGCCATGCAGCACCTGTCTCAGAGTTCCCGAAGGCACCAATCCATCTCTGGAAAGTTCTCTGGATGTCAAGGCCAGGTAAGGTTCTTCGCGTTGCGTCGAATTAAACCACATGCTCCACCGCTTGTGCGGGCCCCCGTCAATTCATTTGAGTTTTAACCTTGCGGCCGTACTCCCCAGGCGGTCTACTTAGTGCGTTAGCTGCGCCACTAAGACTTCAAGAGTCCCAACGGCTAGTAGACATCGTTTACGGCGTGGACTACCAGGGTATCTAATCCTGTTTGCTCCCCACGCTTTCGCACCTCAGTGTCAGTGTTGGTCCAGGTAGCCGCCTTCGCCACTGGTGTTCCTTCCTATATCTACGCATTTCACCGCTACACAGGAAATTCCACTACCCTCTACCACACTCTAGTCAGACAGTTCGAAATGCCGTTCCCAGGTTAAGCCCGGGGCTTTCACATCTCGCTTACCTAACCACCTACGCGCGCTTTACGCCCAGTAATTCCGATTAACGCTTGCACCCTCCGTATTACCGCGGCTGCTGGCACGGAGTTAGCCGGTGCTTCTTCTGCGAGTAACGTCAATCCCTAAAGGTATTAGCTTTAGAGCCTTCCTCCTCGCTGAAAGTGCTTTACAACCCGAAAGCCTTCTTCACACACGCGGCATGGCTGGATCAGGGTTGCCCCCATTGTCCAATATTCCCCACTGCTGCCTCCCGTAGGAGTTCGGGCCGTGTCTCAGTCCCGATGTGGCTGATCATCCTCTCAGACCAGCTACGGATCGTCGCCTTGGTAGGCCTTTACCCTACCAACTAGCTAATCCGACTTAGGCTCATCCAATAGCGCAAGGTCCGAAGATCCCCTGCTTTCCCCCGTAGGGCGTATGCGGTATTAGCAACCGTTTCCGATTGTTGTCCCCCACTACTGGGCAGATTCCTAAGCATTACTCACCCGTCCGCCGCTCGTCAGCGGGTAGCAAGCTACCCCTGTTACCGCTCGACTTGCATGTGTTAAGCCTGCCGCCAGCGTTCAATCTGAGCCATGATCAAACTCTTCAGTTTAAATCATACAAGAATCCGAAGATTCTTAATTCTTGCTCAAGACAAAACTCAATGTTCGACGAGTCACTGTCTCGAGATATTTCATGTCCGAAATACCTCGGCCAGCGCCCACACGAATTACTTGGTCAACTTTTTAAAGAGCGTTTGAGCCGTGGCTCAATCAAGGTGGCGTATTCTACATCGTTCCGCCGCCCTGTCAACCGTTTATTTCGAAGATTTTAAACTCTAAATTCTCGAATACTTTCAAACAGTTGCTTTCCTCCGGGAAGTCGCCGTAAGCGTCTTATCCCTCAGAAGTGGAGCGCATTCTACAGGCGTCAGGAAAAGTGTCAACGCTCTTTTCCAAAAAAAGTCATGACCTATCGGTTTCCACCTAGTTGTCCGATCAATCATTCACCAAAACGGATAAACCTTGCTCTATTTTAGCCTCGACGAAGCGGAATCAGGGATGAAAGACCCGACCAGTAAACCCTCAATCCAAGCAAAACAAACAAAACAACTCCGTAAACGACCATTTCGGTGATGTCACTTCGTGCCTGCCAAAGGAAGTGCACCCAAACCAGGCCCGCCGCCGGGTATATAAGACGATGCAAGGGCTTCCACCCACGACCAAGCCGCCGCATCATTCCTTTTGTGGAGGTCAGCGCCAATGGCAGCATCAGCACAAAAGCCGCCGCGCCCATCACTAAGTAGGGGCGCTTGGTGAAAGTAGCCCACAAATCCCCCCAACCCAGGAGCAACTGCAGGAATGCCAGAATGTGAAGACTCGCGTAAAAGAACACGAACAAACCCAGCATCCGACGATAACGCAACCAACCACTCCAACCGGTGAGCTTCTTTAATGGCGTAATCAGCAACGTCAGCAACAGTATCTGGAATGCCGTCAGTCCCAGCCGCTCAGTGATCGCCTGACCAGGATCCGGGCCAACGCTTCCGGTTAAGATGTCGCTTATCAGCAAAGCCAGGGGGACCAGAGCAAGACAAAACACCATCACCTTGGCCGCAACCCCTGCCATCACCCGCTTTGTTATCGCTGCCATCAGTAGTACTTGGCCAGATCCATACCCTTGTACAGGTGAGCGACTTGCTCCTCGTAGCCGTTAAACTTGGTCGTCTCGATCCAGTTTGGCCGCAGAATGCCGGACGGCAAGCGCCGCTCCTGTTTCTGACTCCACCGCGGATGATCCACTTCCGGGTTCACATTGGCATAGAAGCCATATTCATTCGGAGCGAGCATTTCCCAACTGGTCTTTGGTTGCTCCTCAGCAAAACGGATGCGCACAATGGACTTGATGCTTTTAAAGCCGTACTTCCAGGGGACGACCAAGCGTATTGGCGCGCCATTCTGATTCGGCAACGTCTCTCCGTACAGGCCGACGGCAAGGAAGGCTAGCTCGTTCATGGCCTCATCCATCCGCAAGCCCTCTCGATATGGCCACTCAACCGTGCTGAACAGTGAGCGCTGACCGCGCATTTGCTTGGGATCGTGCAGGGTTTCGAAGTAGACGTATTTGGCCCGCGAGTTCGGTTGCAACTGCTTGATTACGTCTGCCAACGGGACACCCACCCAAGGAATCACCATCGACCAGGCCTCCACGCAACGGAGTCGATAGATACGCTCTTCATAGTCATGGGGCTTCAACAGGTCTTCCAGCGCATACCGGCCCGGGCGCTCACACTCACCCTCAACTTCAACTGACCAGGGGTCAACCGACATTTCTCCGGCGTACTTCGCGGGATCGCCTTTGCCGGTCCCAAATTCGTAGAAGTTGTTGTAAGCGGTCACGTCATCCAGCGGTGTTTTCTTCTCGTCCGTTGAATACTCCGTCGCAGAACGATAGTCCAACGCCTTGAGCCCAGATGACGCGTCGTTTGCGTGCAGCAAGCCCGGCACCGTCAGCGACGCAGCAGCACCAATCGCGCCGGTCATAAACTTTCGACGGTTTAAATAAATGGATTTTGGGGTAACTTCAGATTCAGGCAGGACCCAGGACGGGCGCTGTTTGATGAGCATGGGACAACTCCAGAGGACGCGGTTAGTTGGTTGACCGGCAATTCCTGGAGAAATTCCCGCCCGAAAAATTCGGTCGGGAATCATTGACCTGTCAGATGCGCTTTGTCTTGTACCTGAACAAAGCTCGCACTGGTCCGGACAAGGCGTAAATCAGGAACGCTGTAAACAATACGGTAGCAGGATCCAAGGCGATCACCACAAGGATCAGCACCACCAACAGGATAGCTGCAAACGGCACCCGACCGCGCATGTCGAGATCTTTGAAGCTGCGATACAGAACGTTGCTGACCATCAGCACCCCGGAACCACCCACAACGATGATCGACAGCAGGGTGAGCCAGGTAGCCGGCTCATAAAGATGGAAACACCAGACCAAACCCGCCACACACGCAGCAGCAGCCGGACTTGGCAGCCCCACAAAGACCTTTTTGTCGACCGAGCCGATCTGAGTATTGAAGCGAGCAAGGCGCAGGGCCGCTCCGGCCACGTAGATAAACGTGATCGCCCAGCCAACTTTGTCGAGCCCGTTCAATGCCCAGAAAAATGCAACCATCCCCGGTGCAACGCCAAAGGCAACCATGTCTGCCAGGCTGTCATACTCTTCACCAAACTTGCTTTGAGTGTTGGTCATCCGGGCGACGCGACCGTCCAGCCCGTCAAGAATCATGGACACAAATATTGCGATCGCGGCGTTATCAAAAACACCATTCGCCGCCGAGACGATGGCATAGAACCCGGAAAACAAAGAGGCCGTTGTCAGTGCGTTAGGCAATAAATAGATGCCTTTGCGGCGCACCTTGGCACCCTCGACCAGCTCCTCCTCAACCACCTCACCGGCCGCAATGTCCAGCTCCGGTGAATTCTTTGATTCAGGCTTTGCGTCTGTTTTTTTCTCTTCAGTCATTCCACAAACTCCGGAAAGCGTTTGAGCGGAGTATATACGAAAAACGCGGCCACAAGGGCCGCGCTTCCAAACCTAACGGGAATTCCGGATCAGTTCTTATCTTTATCCACGATCTTGTTCGCGGAGATCCACGGCATCATGGAACGCAGCTTCTCGCCCACAACTTCGATTTCGTGAGACGCGTTCTGACGACGACGGGCGGTCATCGACGGGTAGTTCAGCGCGCCTTCCGAGATGAACATCTTGGCATATTCACCGCTCTGGATGCGCTTCAGTGCGTTACGCATGGCTTCACGGGACTGCTCGTTGATGACTTCAGGGCCAGTTACGTACTCACCATACTCGGCGTTGTTCGAGATCGAGTAGTTCATGTTGGCGATGCCGCCTTCGTACATCAGGTCAACGATCAACTTGAGCTCGTGCAGACATTCGAAGTAGGCCATTTCCGGCGCGTAACCACCTTCAACCAGAGTTTCAAAACCGGCTTTCACCAGCTCAACCGCACCGCCACACAGAACGGCCTGCTCGCCGAACAGGTCGGTTTCGGTTTCGTCTTTAAAGGTAGTTTCAATGATACCGGTACGACCACCACCCACACCGCTGGCGTAAGACAGGGCCAGGTTCTTGGCGTTGCCAGAGGCGTCCTGGAAGATCGCGATCAGATCAGGAATACCGCCACCCTTGGTGAACTCGGTACGCACGGTGTGGCCTGGAGCCTTCGGCGCAATCATGATGACGTCGAGATCTTTACGCGGCACGATCTGGTTGTAGTGAATCGCAAAACCGTGAGCAAAGGCCAGAGTGGCACCCTGCTTCAGGCTCGGTTCGATTTCGTCACGGTACAGCTGAGCCTGGAACTCGTCCGGAGTCAGCACCATGACAACGTCAGCGCCAGCGACAGCAGACGCTACATCACTGGTCTTCAGGCCATAGGCTTCGGCCTTGGCAATGGAAGAAGAGCCCGGGCGCAGACCCACAACCACATCAACACCGGAATCTTTCAGGTTGCACGCGTGGGCGTGGCCCTGTGAACCAAAACCGAGAATGGCGACTTTCTTGCCCTGGATGATGGAAAGATCACAATCCTTATCGTAATAAACCTGCATGAGAAACCTCTACTATTAATTAATGACCTGACAAGGCCATGATGTTCAAATTTTTTATGACAGCCGTCAGAGGCTGAGCACCTTTTCGCCTCGCGCGATGCCCGATACACCGGTGCGCACCACCTCCAGAATTCCAGAGGTACCCACCGCCTGTATAAAGCCATCGAGCTTTTCACTGTTCCCGGCCAACTGCACGGTGTAGACGGAACTGGTCACATCCACAATCTGGCCTCGGAAAATATCCACGGTGCGCTTGATCTCCGCACGCTGAGAACCGGTGGCCTTGAGCTTGACCAGCATCAGCTCACGCTCGATGTGAGCACCTTCAGTCAGATCTACCAGCTTGACCACCTCAATCAGCTTGTTCAGCTGCTTGGTAATCTGCTCAATAACCTTGTCTGAACCGGTCGTGGTCACGGTCAAGCGCGACAATGTTTCGTCCTCGGTCGGCGCAACCGTCAGCGTCTCGATATTGTAATTGCGCTGAGAGAACAGCCCAACCACCCGAGACAGGGCGCCCGGCTCGTTTTCCAGCAAAACAGAAATGATTCGACGCATGATCACACCCTCTCCGTTTTGCTGAGCCACATATCTTTCATGGAACCACGGGCAACCTGCATCGGATACACATGCTCAAAGCGGTCAACATAGATATCCACAAACACCAGTTTGTCTTTCATCGCCAGAACTTCCTTGAGCTTGGGCTCCAGGTCTTCTTTGCGATCAATGCGCACGCCAACGTGGCCATAGGCTTCTGCCAGCTTGATGAAGTCCGGCAAGGATTCCATATAGGATTCAGCGTGACGGGACTCATAGTTCATGTCCTGCCACTGCTTGACCATGCCCAGCGCCTGGTTGTTCAGGTTGATGATCTTCACCGGCAGATCGTATTGCTTACAGGTGGACAACTCCTGAATATTCATCTGGATACTGCCTTCACCGGTGAAGCACAAGACTTCGTGATCCGGATGGGTCAGTTTGACGCCCATGGCGGCCGGTAGGCCAAAGCCCATGGTGCCCAGGCCACCGGAGTTGATCCAGCGATTGGGCTTGTCGAATTTGTAATACTGCGCCGTGAACATCTGGTGCTGGCCCACATCGGTGGTGACAAACGCATCGCCGTTGGTGAGACGCCAGAGCATTTCGACCACTTCCTGCGGCTTGATCACATCCGGGCTGGTCTCGTAGCGCATCCCGTGGAACGCGCGCCACTCTTCAATCTGCTTCCACCAGGACGCCAGTGCATCTGCATCCGGCTTTTCTTTGCTTTCCTTGACCAGCGAGATCATTTCTTTCAGAACGGCATCGACCGGCCCAACAATGGGCACATCTGCGTCAATGGTCTTGGAAATCGACGCTGGATCAATGTCGATATGGATGATCCGCGCGCCCGGGCAGAACTTCTCGGTGGCGTTGGTTACCCGGTCGTCAAAGCGCGCACCCACACAGAGAATCAGGTCTGAATGGTGCATGACCATGTTCGCTTCATAGGTGCCGTGCATACCCAGCCAACCGATGTGCTGCTTGTCGGTCGCGGGATAACATCCAATACCCATCAGCGTGTTGGTGATCGGAAAACCCAGCGCACGGGTCAGCTCAGTCAACTGACTGGACGCCTTGCCAAGAATGACCCCACCGCCGGCATAAATAACCGGACGCTTGGCCGCCATCAGCATATCGACGGCTTTCTTGATCTGGCCAGCGTGACCGCGAACAGCCGGGTTATAGGAGCGCAACTTGACTTTCTTCGGATAGGAATACTCAAAGCGCTCGTTCGGCGCGGTCATATCCTTGGGGATATCGACCACAACCGGGCCAGGACGGCCAGTCGCTGCGATGTAGTAGGCCTTGCGAATCACCTCAGGAATTTCTTCCGGATGACGCACGCTCAGGTTGTGCTTCACCACCGGCCGGGAAACGCCCAGCATGTCGGTTTCCTGGAAGGCATCTTCACCAATCAAGGTGGAAGCGACCTGACCGCACAGAACCACCATAGGAATGGAGTCCATAAAGGCGGTAGCAATGCCGGTAATGGTGTTGGTGGCACCAGGGCCAGAGGTCACCAGAACAGTACCTGGTTTTCCGGTTGCCCGGGCATAGCCGTCGGCCATGTGGACCGCCGCCTGCTCGTGCCGCACCAGAATATGCTTGACATCATCCTGCCTGAACAGCGCATCATAAATATGAAGGGCTGCACCACCCGGATAGCCGTATATGTATTCGATCCCTTCATCCTTAAGGGAGCGGATCAGCATTTCGGCGCCAGACAATAACTCCACGATTTTCTACCCTCTTCTACGAGTGAATGAGCCGGGTTACGCCCCGGTTGCCTGGATTCACGGTTACTCTGCTTCTTATGGAAGCGGAACCGGCGTACTCCTCCACACTATTTATAAGAGGTTGTCTCCTGGCCAGCCGCCCTCCTGAGGGTTGCGGAGAACGACCAATCAACGGGTTGCACGTAAGCAACAACCATCGCCCGCCAGCGTGTGGCGAACTCAGTGTGGTGATTAACGGGGGATACTCGCTCGGGATTGCCTGCCGTATTGACCCCAGTCTTCAGGCAATCGGTAATTCTGACAGCGGGAAACTCACTGTCAATAGGCGCTGCGGCTTAATTACGACCAATTTCTCCAACACTCTGCCATACTGGCCAAATAAAGGTGTGAGAGATTTGAACCAGGCAGGAGAAAATCGGCCGTTCCGGTGGCATGATATCTTCAAGTAGTAGACAAAAGCGGGTAGAAACATGAATCGAAGAATCCTGATGCTGACAATGTTGATGGCAGCGGCGCCTGGCTTGGCAGATGCCGCCTCTGTCTATAAATGGACTGATGAGAATGGCGTCACTCACTTTGGTGACCGCCAGCCGACGGGCAAGAATTCCGAGCAGGTCAATGTGCGTTCAGGCACCAGCCGCAATTCGGACAACCAACGGCAAAGTCCGCAAGAGCAGCTTAACGAGCTGGAAGAGCAGCAACAGGCACAGCAACAGCGTCGTGAGGAAAGCGCCGCTGAAGAAGCGCGCCGAAAGCAACGTGAAGCCAACTGCACCACTGCACAATCCAACCTGCGAACAATCAGCAGCAACGCAAGAATCCGCGTTGAGGACAATGGCGAGCAGCGCTATCTGAGCCCTGAAGAAATTGACGAGCAACGTCGCCGATTCGAAGAAATTGCAGACGAAAATTGCGGACCCGACACGGCGGTTCCGGAACAGCGCTGAGCATTAACATCCAGAACGATAGAAGGGCCAGATAACAGCAGCTATCTGGCCCTTTTTATTGGCTACCTGCCCCGGTTCAAGCCTTGGCGAACGCCAACCGGCCGCCCTGCTCCGTGGCCAAGATGGTGTCCCCCGGCACAAACTCACCCTGCAACAGTTTCTGCGCCAGCGGGTTCTCGATCATCCGCTGAATCGCTCGTTTGAGCGGGCGCGCGCCGTAGACTGGATCGTAACCCACTTCCGCCAGCAACTGCATGACCTCATCGTCCAGTTCCAGCTTCATATCCTGATCTTTCAGACGCCGCGCCAGGTTCTCTATCTGAATGCGGGCAATGCCCTGGATCTGGTCCTGCGCCAGCGGATGGAACACCACTACCTCATCCACGCGGTTGATGAACTCCGGCCGGAAGTGGGTACCGACGACCTCCAGCACCGCGGACTTCATATCTTCATAATTCTCTTCCCCGGCTTTCTCCTGAATGATGTGAGAGCCCAGATTGGAGGTCATTACGATCACGGTGTTGCGGAAGTCTACAGTGCGACCCTGCCCGTCCGTAAGGCGACCGTCATCCAGCACCTGCAGCAAAATGTTGAACACATCCGGATGGGCTTTTTCAACTTCATCCAGCAGCAGCACCGAATACGGCCGGCGACGCACCGCTTCCGTCAGGTAACCGCCCTCTTCGTATCCCACATAACCCGGGGGCGCACCAATCAGGCGAGCCACGGAGTGCTTCTCCATGAACTCGGACATGTCGATGCGAACCATGGCCTCCTCGGTATCGAAGAGAAATGATGCCAGCGCCTTACACAACTCGGTTTTACCCACCCCCGTGGGGCCCAGAAACAGGAATGAACCATTCGGGCGGTTGGGATCCGACAGCCCGGCACGGGAGCGGCGGACCGCGTTGGATACGGCTTCAACCGCCTCATGCTGACCAATGACACGGCCGTGCAGGGCTTCTTCCATCCGCATCAACTTGTCGCGCTCTCCCTCGAGCATTTTCGACACAGGAATGCCGGTCCACTTGGATACGATCTCGGCGATTTCCTCATCGGTAACCCGGTTACGCAGCAGCTTCATTTCCATCATTTCGGCCTGGCTGGCCATATCCAGCTGGCGCTCCAATTCCGGAATCGTACCGTACTGGAGCTCCGACATCCGCCCCAGATCGCCGGCACGGCGGGCATTCTCCAGATCAATGCGCGCCTGCTCCAGCTTGCTTTTGATCTTCTGGGAACCGTGCAACGCCGCTTTCTCAGTATTCCAGATCTCTTCAAGATCGGCGTACTCATGCTCGACGTTGCCAATCACTGCCGAGAGCTCTTCCAGGCGCTTTTTCGAGGCCGGGTCCGTTTCTTTTTTCAGCGCTTCCCGCTCGATTTTCAGCTGGATCAACCGGCGCTCCAGACGATCCAGCGCTTCTGGCTTGGAGTCCATTTCCATACGGATCTGGCTGGCCGCTTCGTCTACCAGATCAATGGCCTTGTCCGGCAGCTGCCGATCGGTGATGTAACGATGTGACAATTTGGCGGCGGCGATGATGGCACCATCAGTCACCTCAACGCCGTGGTGCACTTCGTAGCGCTCTTTGAGACCGCGAAGAATGGCAATGGTGTCTTCCTCGTTAGGCTCGGACACCAGTACTTTCTGGAAGCGTCGCTCCAGAGCTGCGTCTTTCTCGATATTTTCGCGGTACTCGTTCAGCGTGGTAGCGCCAACGCAGTGCAGTTCACCGCGGGCGAGGGCCGGCTTGAGCATGTTGCCTGCGTCCATGGAGCCCTCGGCCTTGCCGGCACCCACCATGGTGTGAATTTCGTCAATGAACAGGATGATCTGGCCTTCCTGTTTGGACAACTCGTTGAGCACCGCTTTCAGGCGCTCTTCAAATTCGCCGCGGAATTTGGCTCCAGCAATCAGAGAACCCATGTCCAGCGAAAGCACTTTTTTATCTTTCAGGCTGTCCGGCACTTCGCCATTCACGATGCGCTGGGCGAGGCCTTCGACAATGGCGGTTTTGCCAACGCCAGGCTCACCGATCAACACCGGGTTGTTCTTGCGGCGACGCTGGAGCACCTGGATGGTGCGGCGGATTTCATCGTCACGACCAATGACCGGATCAAGCTTGCCGGCGGCGGCTCTTTCGGTGAGATCGACGGTGTATTTCGACAACGCCTGGCGATTTTCCTCGGCGCCGGCGTCGTTAACGCTTTCACCGCCGCGCACCTCATCAATGGATTTTTCCAGTGCTGCCTTGTCGACACCCTGCTCTCTGAGTACTCGGCCAAGGGAGCCGCGGTCTTCAACGGCAGCCAGCAGGATAAGTTCGCTGGAGATAAACTGGTCGCCACGCTTTTGGGCCAACTTGTCAGAGATGTTAAACAGGCGCCCCATGTCGTTGGACATGGAAACGTCGCCGGCATTGCCCTGAACTTCAGGCAGGTTTTCGATTTCTTTGGCGATGGCCTGGCGCACGCGGCCGGGCTCTACGCCCACCTGTTTGAGCAGCGGTTTGATGGAGCCGCCTTGCTGGTCGAGCAGGGCCTGCATCAGGTGGACGGGCTCGATGAAGTTATGGTCTTTGCCGACCGCAATGGATTGCGCATCGGCCAGTGCGCTTTGCAGCTTGCTGGTAAGTTTGTCGATTCTCATGTCTTCTGTTCCCCGAATTTCTTCGAATACCGGGCTTGCCTCGGTGGCGCGGGTATTCTGATTACGTTGTTATTCAATGTAGGGGCATCTTGAGGGACTTCAAGCTGGCCAACGGTGAAATCGTCAGAAATTTGACGGGCGTCAGTTGTGGACGTGGACACTGGGGAGAGGTCCGAGGCGAGAAACGCTGTCCAGAACACGCCGTAAATACGTCCATGTAGGCTTGACTGCAGCATCCCTGCTGCAGACAGTTCTGGACAGCGTTTCTCGCCTCGGCCCCGATCAGTTTGAGTTTGAGCTGGAGTCGTATTCGCTCTAATCGGGGGAATCAGTTATCGAGGTGCCATCCAAACCAGCGTTGCCATACGCCCAGTCTGGCCATCCCTTCGGTAGGAATAGAACCTGTCTTTGTCGGTAACTGTGCAGAGGCCGCCACCAGAAACCGACAGGACTCCGGCTTTGTTCAGGCGCTGAGTCGCCAACTGGTCGATGTGCGCCATGAAATGGCCAGGACGGGCGCCGGCTTGGGTGAACGCTTTGATCGCTTCCGGATTTTGTTCCACAAAAGCCCCCGGACTTCCGGGCCTACTTCGAAGTTGTCGGGGCCGATGGCGGGGCCCAGCCAGGCTCGTAGATTGGACGGAGGCACGGCCATGGCGGTGATCAGGTTTTCGAGCACGCCGCCACACAGGCTGCGCCAGCCGGCGTGGGCTGCGCCAACCACGGAACCTTCGGCATCGGTGAGGATGACGGGCAGACAGTCGGCGGTGAGGATGGCGCAGGCGATGCCTGGATGGCGGGTGTAACTGGCATCGCCGGTAGTTACGGCGCTGACGTTGGCTGGGGTCAATTCCACCACATCCGTACCGTGGATCTGGTTCAGCCAGCCGATGCTGGCGACGGACAAGCTGGCGATATTGGCCAGTCGCTGACGGTTTTCAGTGACCTGTTCGGGGTTGTCGCCCACATGATTCCCGAGGTTCAGGCTTTGCCAGGGTGACTGGCTTGAACCGCCTTTGCGGGTGCTGCATAACGCCTTGATGTGGCTGGGCGCTTGCCAGACAGGTCTGAGAACGTCCTGCTCAGAAATCATTGTCTTCCAGATCTTTGACGTGCTTTCTCAAGGCGTCGATGAGCTGGACCATGTCTTCTGGTAATGGCACTTCCCAGCTCAGGGTTTCTCCGGTTTCCGGGTGCTGTAAAGTGAGTTTTCGTGCGTGCAGCGCCTGGCGATGAAAAGCCGCCAATGCCTGGCGGAGCTCCTCAGTGGTGCCTTTCGGCAGGCGCAGGCGGCCACCGTAGACCGGATCGCCCACCAACGGGTGGCGTACGTGGGTCATGTGAACGCGGATCTGATGGGTTCGGCCACTCTCGAGCTTGCAATGAATATGAGTATGGGCCGCAAACCGTTCAATCAGTCGATAGTGGGTAACCGCCGGCTTGCCAGAGGACACCACCGCCATGCGCTTGCGGTCTTGTGGATGCCTGCCAATGGGTGCCTCGACCGTAGCTCCACCGGTTAGGGAGCCGACCACCACCGCTTCATACTCCCGGCCCATGGTGCGTGTTTGCAACTGGTCCACCAGGGAGGTGTGGGCAATCAGGCTACGCGCGACAACCATAATGCCGGAGGTGTCTTTATCCAGCCGGTGAACAATGCCCGCCCGTGGCAGGTTCTCCACTTCCGGGGCGACGTTAAGCAACGCGTTTACCAAGGTACCATCGGCATGCCCTGCAGCGGGGTGCACCACCAGGCCCGCGGGCTTGTTGATAACCAGCAAGTGCTCGTCCTGGTAAACGATGTCCAGCGTGATGGGTTCGGCCTGCCAGGTCACCTGTACTTCCGGCTCTGCATCCAGATCCAGCACGTCATCCAGGATGACCTTGTCTCTGGGTTTGCGGGTTACTCCGTTAACCGTCAGAGCGCCGTTCTTGATCCAGGACTGCAGCCGTGAGCGGGAATGCTCAGGAATCAGCTCCGCAGCAGCCTGGTCCAGGCGCTTGTCGCTGAGTTCGGGAGGAATCTTGTAACGGCCAGTTATTCGGTTATCGGAAGACATTCAGCCTCGTTTCGCCAGTTTCATGAGAGCGATCCATGCCACCACAGGGGTGGCGATGTTACGTTTCAGTCAGATTGTGCCACGATCATCCGGTAAACACTGCACATAGGCAGCCTTACCCTTTACAATGGCCAATCGATTCAAAGTTTGACCATTATACGGGATTCCGGCATGAGATCAGTTGTCCGATTACTGCTACTTTCCACAATTATTGCGCTCGCTGCTGGCTGCGCCTCCCAGAAAGAAGCGGAAGTGCTGCCGGAAGAAACCTATTATGAGAATGCCCGCCAGGCCATGAACTCCGGCAACTTCAATGAAGCCGAACAGAATCTGGATGCTCTGGAAACCTATTACCCTTTCGGACGCTACGCCGAGCAAGCTCAGCTCGATCTGATCTATGCCCGTTATCAGAATCTTGACCTTGAAGGCTCCCGAGCGGCCGCCGACCGATTCATGCGCTTGAATCCACAGAGTGAAAATCTGGACTACGCGCTTTATATGCGTGGTCTGGCTTCCTACAACCTCGACATTGGCCTCGCTGCTCGGTATTTCGCCATTGATGTCGCCTCTCGCAACCCGGGTGAGCAGTTGCAGGCATTCCGGGATTTCTCTCAGCTACTGAACCGCTTTCCAGACAGCGAGTATGCGCCGGATGCCCGCCAGCGCATGATCGCCGTGCGCAACCGGATGGCCGAGCTGGAACTGCATGCAGCACGCTACTACATCAAACGGGAGGCCTACATTGCGGCCAATAACCGGGCTCGCTATGTCGTCGAGAACTACCCGTCCTCACCCGCCGTCGAAGAAGCCCTGATTTTACTGGCCGATACCTTCCGCTTTATGGACATCAAAAAAGGTTCCAGCGACGCCATTGCCACCCTGCGCCATAACTTCCCGAACAGCGCGGCGTTTGACGAGAATGGCGAGTTCCAGTCTGACCGGCTGCAGCGTCAGAACCGATCACTGACCAATGTAGTGACTTTTGGTCTGATCGGCGACGAGTAAACGGCTGACATACAAAAGGCCGGATGAGTTAATCATCCGGCCTTTTTTTTATGTTCAGACAGGCCCTTCAGTAGCCGATTTTCCAGCCGTTGGTGATCGGATAACGACGATCCTTGCCAAAGCCTCTCTCGGTAATCCTGACGCCTATAGGCGCCTGCCGGCGCTTGTATTCATTAATATCGACCAACCGGGTAACCCGCTCCACATCGGCCCGGTCAAAACCTTCAGCAACGATTGCTTCAGCACTGTAATCCCGTTCCACATACAAATGCAGGATCTGATCAAGGATGTCGTAGCCTGGCAGACTGTCTTCGTCTTTCTGGTCCGGCGCCAGCTCCGCCGATGGCGGTCGGGTGATCACTCGCTCAGGAATCACCGGCGAGAGCGAGTTGCGATGCCATGCCAAACGGAACACCAGTGTTTTCGGCACGTCTTTGAGCACATCGAAACCACCCGCCATATCACCGTACAACGTGGAATAACCAACCGCCATCTCGCTCTTGTTGCCCGTGGTCAACACCAGAGACCCAAACTTGTTGGACAGCGCCATCAACAATACACCGCGGAGGCGCGCCTGCAGGTTCTCTTCGGTGGTGTCGGGCTGAGTGCCCTCAAAAGGCTTCGCAAGCGTGGCCATGTAGGTGTCGTACATGGGCTCGATAGAGAACACGTCGTAGTGGACATCAAGCGCTGAGGCCTGGGCTTGCGCGTCTTCGAGGCTGGCACTGGAGGTGTAGCGAAACGGCATCATCACCGCCCGGACCCGCTCTTTCCCCAGTGCATCTACCGCAACCGCCAGGGTGACGGCCGAATCGATACCGCCAGACAAACCCAGCACCACCGATTTGAAGCCATTCTTGTTGACATAGTCCCGCACACCCGTCACCAGGGCATTGTAGACATTGGCCTCTAGCGAAGGCTCTTCTGGCAGGGGCGCAGACACCGGCTGGCAGTGATGCTCGCACAGGAAATCCACCGGGAACAGACCATCGATAAACTGGGGTATCTCCACCGCCAAAGTGCCGGAGTGGTCATACACCATGGACCCGCCGTCGAACACCAGCTCATCCTGACCGCCGACCAGATTCACATACACTACACTGACCCGGTTTTCCGATGACTTGCGCTCCAGCAGGGCCTTGCGGCGAGCCTGCTTGTCGATGTCGTAAGGCGATGCGTTGAGGTTGAGAATAAGCTGCGCGCCAGCGGCCGCCGCATCCTCCAGCGGGCCGTCTTTCCAGAGATCCTCACACACCGTGATACCCACGGGTACACCCTTGATCTCCAGAACCAGACTGTCGCGGCCTTCGGCAAAATACCGTCGTTCATCGAATACCTGGTAGTTGGGTGGGCAACGTTTGAAGTACACCCCCAGAGTTTGCCCGTCCTCAATCACTACGGCCGCGTTATAAAGCAAACCCTCAGAGCGGAGCGGAGCACCAATTACGATGGTCGGGGACAAGTCCGCTTGTCGCAGGCGCTGCAGCGCCTCGTCTACACGCAGATCAAGGCTTGGCCGAAGCAACAGGTCCTCCGGGGGGTAGCCGGTCAGGCACAGCTCCGGAAACACGACCAGGTCTGCCTGGTGCTGCTTTTCGGCTTTACGGGTTGCCTCAATGATCAACTCGGTATTGCCCGGAATATCCCCCACCAGAAAATCCAGTTGGGCCATAACCACCCGCAGTTTGCGGGCGGAGGCTGATTCTGCGGAGGTTGTACCCGGTACCGTCATGCGCAAGGCTCCTGTAACTTGTTGCCGTTAAAAGGCTATTATAACCCCGCAAGCACCGGGATTTCTCCTGACACACAGCAGATAAGCAGACTCATGGCAGCAGACTCACCAACAGCACCCTCTCCATACGCCGGGCTGGACCAGCCAGCCCAGCGTCAACAGGCCCGCTTGTTCCGCATCTACAATCACTACCGTCTGGTCATCAGCCTGATGTTAGTGGGCCTGCTGTTTGTTGACCCCATCACTGCAGATGCCAAGTTTCGGTGGCTGGATTACTATCAGGCCGGCGTTGGTTCTTATCTTGCGATCAATGGGTTTATTGCCCTGGTCATGCTGGCTGGCTTTCAGCCCAAACAGCGGCATATCACGCTGTCCATCTTGCTAGACATATTGATCATGCATGGGTTGTTGCTGGCCAGCACCGGCATCACCAATGGCTTAGCCAATCTGGTCATCGTGTCCGTTGCTGCTGGCAACATTCTCACCCCCAGCCGCATGGGCACCTTTTATGCGGCCCTGGCGGCCATATGCTCCCTGGGAATTTCCGGCTGGGCAGCCCTCGCCATCAGTGAATCGGCGGATGACATCGTACGCGCCGGTTCTTTGGGCATTCTCTACTTTGCCGCGGCGTTTATCCTGCAAGGCATTTCCCGCCGGATGATTCGCAGCGAGGCGCTGGCATCCAGCCGAGCCAAAAGCATCGTTGAACTGGAACAGATCAACCAGCAAATTATCCAGCGCATGCGCACCGGCATCCTGGTGCTGGACCGGTTTGGCCAGGTCCGGCTGGCCAATGCCGCCGCAGAAGAACTGCTGTTTGGGACGGCCGTTGATGACGCAGCGCCAGCTTACCAGTCTCGAATTCTGCCAAGGCCTCTCAAAAATGGCCTCGAATCCTGGTTAAAAAACCCCGGCATGCGCATCGAGCCATTTCAGGCGTCCTCGACATCGCCTTTACTGCAGGCCAACTTCACCCAACTGGATCAGGAACGGGGCGATCAGATACTGGTGTTCATCGAAGACATGAGCAAAGTGACTCAGCAGGCCCAGCAAATGAAGCTGGCCTCCCTGGGCCGACTGACCGCCGGCATTGCCCACGAAATTCGCAATCCGCTGGGGGCGATCAGCCACGCGGCCCAGCTGATGGAAGAATCCCCCAATCTGGATCAGGGTGACCGGAAGATGCTCGACATCATTCGCCGGCATTCAAAACGGGTAAACGGCATTATCGAAAACGTGCTTGAGCTGTCCCGGCGCAGGGCGGCCAATTCCGAGCAGGTCGATGTGAAAGACTGGCTGGCAGAATTCCAGAGCGAATTCCAGCAAACTCAGGATGATGGCACGGAAGCAGTCATCGAACTGGTGGCCGACAAGGATATCCCCCCTGCCCGCTTCGACAAAAGCCAGATCGAACAGGTCATGGTTAACCTGTGTGACAATGGTTTGCGCTACAGCAAACAGCAGACCGGGCAAAACAGGATACAATTAATGGTAGGCGCCACCGCAGATGGCGAACGAGCCTACGTGGATGTGCGGGATTTTGGCCCGGGCATCACACCGGAAAATCGCAACTCGGTGTTCGAGCCGTTTTTCACCACCGATAAAAGCGGTACCGGGCTGGGTCTGTATCTGGCCCGGGAGCTGTGCGAAGCCAACCAGGCGCACCTGTCGTTGGTTGAAGACGAGCAACCGGGCTGTCGCTTTCGCATTACCTTCGCCCACCCGGGGCGAATGATATAGACACAATACGGGCCATCGGGCGTTTGCAATTCAACAGGGAACCGAAGACTGATAATGACTACTCAAACAGCGCTGATTGTTGATGACGAGCCGGATATCCGGGATTTGCTGGAAATCACTCTGACCCGCATGGGTATCACCACCTATACAGCACCTGATCTGACCACGGCCAGGGCACTACTGGAACAGCACAAACCGCAGCTGTGTCTGACCGACATGAACCTGCCCGATGGCAACGGCATCGAACTGGTGCACTGGATTCAACAAAACACGCCTTGCACACCGGTCGCGGTCATCACCGCGTATGGCAGCATGGATACCGCCATCGAGTCACTCAAGGCAGGTGCCTTTGATTTCGTCTCCAAACCGGTAGAACTGCCCCGACTACGGGAGCTGGTGAACAGCGCCCTGAAATTATCAAAATCCGACAGTCAGAGCGCTGTTGAAACCGACGAACCGGGCCTGCTGCTGGGTGAATCCCCGGAACTCCGCAAGCTCCGCAACCAAACCCGCAAACTGGCCCGCAGCCAGGCGCCTGTTTTTATCAGTGGTGAATCGGGTAGTGGTAAAGAACTCGTCGCCCGAATGATCCACCTGCAAGGTCCTCGAGCTGAGGGCTCTTTTGTTGCGGTTAACTGTGGCGCCATACCCTCAGAATTGATGGAGAGCGAGTTCTTCGGCCACAAAAAAGGCAGCTTTACCGGCGCCGTGGAGAACAAGGACGGCCTGTTCCGCAGTGCCGACGGTGGCACGCTGTTCCTGGACGAAGTGGCCGACCTGCCCCTGGCCATGCAGGTAAAACTGCTGAGAGCAATTCAGGAGAAAGCTGTTCGTCCGGTGGGCGATACCAAAGAAATCCCGGTCGACATCCGGGTGCTCAGCGCTACCCATAAAAATCTACCGGAATTGGTGCAAGACGGCAGCTTCCGCCAGGATTTGTTCTATCGGATTAATGTCATTGAACTGGCAGTTCCGCCACTGCGGGAACGGGCGGGTGACATTCCGTTATTAGCCGACCACATCCTTCGAAGAATCGCACAGGAATATGAATGCGACCCAGCCAGGCTAACCGAAGCCGCCATCACGCGCCTTCAGGATTATGACTTTCCCGGCAACGTGCGAGAGCTGGAGAATATTCTGGAGCGAGCGTTTACGCTCTGTGATGAGGACCTGATTGATGCCCACGACTTGCACCTGGGTGGCGGCGCAGTGCCTGGCAGTTCTTCGCCCACAATGCTGAACAACGATGATGCGCAAGAAACCAGGGTACCCGAGGGAGAGATAGATCTTGAGGGCTATCTTGAGAGCATCGAACGACAAGCCATTGAGAAGGCACTTGAGGCAACCCGGTGGAACAAGACGGCCGCGGCCAAACGGCTAGGCATCAGCTTCCGGGCGTTGCGGTATCGGTTGAAGAAGTTGGGAATGGAGTAGATAATTGTTTGTGGCCTTCAGGACGAAGGCCTAATAATCATTCACAAGGACGTAGCCATGACTGCCCATCCACAACGGGGCCTGACCCTGGTTGAGCTTTTGCTCGCAATCACCATTCTTTCTATTGCACTGGGTATCGGTGCGCCTTCATTCGGTAAGCTGATTGAATTGACAGAACGAAAAACCATACTGAACGATCTACTTACTGGCATCAGCTTCGCAAGAACACAGGCCATAACGCGTTCTACCAATGTGACACTCTGTCCACTCGACGCCACCAATCGCTGCTCGCGTGACTGGAACAAACCGATTACAATTTTTGCTGACCCAGACAGGAAACGGGCACTATCAGACCCATCCGATATTCTGAGAGTTCTTGAAGCACCAGGACAGGGCCTTTTGTACGGCCGAACAGGAATAAGAAATCACTTCGGGTTCAGACCAACTGGAATGGCGAGGTCGAGCATAGGCCACCTTCTGTGGTGTCCGGATGATGGGAACGAAGGCAATGCCTTTCAGATTAGGATTAATATGGGCGGCCGGCCAATATTGGCGAAAGATACCGACGGAAGCGGTGTAGCAGAAGACGCCCAAGGGCGAGACCTAGTCTGCCCATAGGCGTTACTTATATAAACGCGTATTTAGTTGTTCCACTCCACCCAATTGGTGCCATCCTGTTGCCACTGACGAACTCCGTTCGACAATAGGCGTTAAAGGTACCAGTCCCCTGACGAGGCATAGTGGTGAACGGCAACGTCGGAGCGTTTCCACCGGCATCACGATAGTCGTAACCGTTGGTGTATCTGCGCTCCATAAACTGAGCCAGCTCTAACAGGTCGCCCTGAGCCGTGGTGCGACGCGTTGACTCAACGTTTCTTTGATAGCTGGGTATCGCGACTGCAGCAATGATCCCGATAATGATGACCACGATCATCAACTCAATCAGCGTAAAACCTTTCTCGCTTCTTGCCACGAGGCATTCCTTCTTTCTGGTTACAGTTCACTATGTGCAATGGTTACCGGCACAGTATACCGGTAACCATTGACATCGCTCAGACTTAACGCAGCTCTTCCCAGTTCTGTCTGCCAAAGTTGTAGCCTTCGGCAGCGCCGCACAGAGGACCGGTGCATGGGGGCTCATCCAGATCCCCGGTACCGCCATCAGAATCATCATCGCCCTGGCCAGGCTGATCAGGCTGTCTGGGCCCAGTATAATCCGGCGGAAGATCAACGATTACCGAATCGATGAACAAATCAGTGGTATTGTCGAGAACAACCTGAATTTGCTCACCACTCACGACACCACGAATACCATTGACGATATCAGATCCTGCCGAATCGCCGGTATCAAATTTACCGTCCCGGTTAAGGTCAAACACGGCATCGTCAGTCTGGCCACCGCTCAATAGATCAATGTCCATCAGGTAGCCCTCACGACCGCCGCCGCAAACGTTGTTGTCAGGGATCAGCGTACTGAACCGGACCCGCTTGACCGGGAAGCCGGATGGGAAGGCCGCCCGACTAATCACTCTTTCACCACCACTGGTATCAAGATCGAGCAACCAGCCATCATCTCCCGCTCCCGGTACGTTATCGCTGACCACCCGGATATCCAGTGCCTCCGTTGTGGTAACCCCCTCTGACTCCACGTCAAAATTTGAGGAACGCTGACTGGTGATTTCCTGCTCCAGCAAATCCCGTCGTGCCAGATTTGCATTAGAACCATCATCGTAAATACCGTAAAGCGACTGCACCTGATTATCTATGCTATCGGGCACTCGAAAGTACGAACCGGTTCCAAACACAACCACGAGCTCCCCAATATCACCATTTGGCTTTTCCGCAATCTGCGGCGCCACCGTGATCGGTTGTGGACTGCCGTTCGGGCTGGTTGCTGTGAACAACGTTGTATCATTGAAGTTGTTCAGATCAACCCGCCACAGATTGCCTCTCAGGTCGCCAGCATATGCTCGGGTTGCAATACCAGTTGCCTGGTCCAACAACACCACAGGCGTTGCCATGCCGTTAGGGTTTGCAGCGCTGCCAGTGCCCGTCATGACCTTGTCAATCAAACTGCCATCTTCAAGATCGACCACGAAGACTCCAGACTCGTTGGAATCAGAGTTATAACCATTGCCAAACACCGCAGCCCATTCACCAGACGGCAAGCGAACCACTTGGGGTGAATCGACACCTCGGCCCAGATCTGGGTCTGTGAACTCCCAAAGCACATCACTGGCTGAGAAATTTTCAGGATCCGAGATATCCAGTGCAAAGACGGTTCTACCTCCAACACCCATAGCACCAACGAGGATGGTTCTCCAGCTTCCATTGATGTATGCGTCGCTGATTGTAGGCGTGCCATTCATGTAGAATCTATGGGAGTAATCGCGCTCCATCACGTCGTTGATTCTAGCGCTGTCATTATCACCAGGCTCAAGCAATTCCCCTGGCATGTAGCCAAAGAGCTCTTCGCCGGTAAGAGCGTCAAATGCATGCAGAAATCCATCGTTCGCCCCAACGTATACAACATTCGGCCGCGCCAAATAGTCGGAACTTGAACGGTAGTTACCATAGGATGAACCCTCGGTACCTGGAAGTCTGCGATACCCATAATTCACAGGGCCCGCGTATTGGGGATTAGAGCCAATAATGTCACCCAACAACCTAAGCCTTGATGGGCCACCGCCCTCCGGCTGAAAAATCCTGTTTCTGAAATTACCGACCCCAGGCGACGCGCCGCGCAACCAATCAATTCGGCTCTGCCCCAGGTTATCAACAGTTCCAGCTGGCGCCGTGTTGAGAGCATCTTTCTGCGCTTCACTGAGGTTGTTTAACAGTTTCAACTCAACCGCTTGGCCGTCAGCCATGGTAAACAGACCACGTGAATTGGCACCTTTCGCTTCTAACTCAAACTCTGCGTCCCAGATAAGTTGCCCTCTGGCACCGCCCTTTAGAATTTCGGTAGCCTGAAGAGCACCACTCCAATCAGTGCTTCTGAAGCCCGCCGAGAATGCCAAAGAATCTTGCCGTAAAACGGCAGAACTTGCTGCAGCAGCTGTAGCGGAGTTTTCAACCCGGCTAACGATAGTGGTCAATACACCCGATAACTCTGTCGCAAATGTATCCGGGTCTGCAGCATTAAAGAAACCACCACGACTGTTCACAGCGGCGTGAAGGAGATCGTCGACCTTTGCAGCTTCACTTGAGAAAGGGTCAGCCCACTCAATGTCCACGTCCTCATCACCAATTGCGTCGAAAACGGTTTTGGGGTCTTCGATAATCCCAGTAACGCCAAGACCAACTCCAAATGTAACCATATGTTGCCAGAAAGCAGGATTGATACCTGTGGTGGGCACATCATTCGGTAGATCAGGACGAAGGTCTCGGTTCCAGAAATACATCGCCACATCGGCAAGAGTGTCACTGCGATCATCTTCAAAAGGGGATTCAGGGCGGTAGCCTGCATAACTATCAATCGCTGGTCCATTTTTGCCATCCACATCACCTACACCTGGAGAACCTCCACTCCAGTATCCATCTGTCATCAGGATCGTAAATGACTGGCGACATTCCAGATGACTGTCTGAGTCATTGTTCCCCGGATCGGCACCCCATGGCCCCCTGTTATCGCTTCGCTCATAATATTCACCTGCGCGCTTCAGGGCCAGTCGTAAGGGTGTTCCCGAAGCAGGAACGCCATCCGTATACAGCCGCTCGAAAAAATCTTCTCGGTCGTCACCAGCAAAAGCCCTGACTCCTTTAGAAATGACGCTCGTGCTGACACCGTCGATGCTTGAGGAACCTTTATTCAATCGGCCGTAACCAACTCTCAACCCTTCACCCTGCTGAGAAAATGCGTTGCCGATCCCCGATCTCGCGGCCAAGGTCCTTGAGCGGTAGTAGGAGAACCAGTTAGCGAAATTCTGCACCTCTTCTGTGACGGAGCGCGAAACTTCGCCAAACTCAAACGTCGAAATTTCAACTTCGTTTCCGGTCTGTAAGTCGGTTCGATAACCGCGACCATTCCGCACCTGATACTTTACGTAACTGCCCTTAGCAAATTGTTCAGCCCCCTCCTTTTTCATGTAAAAAGTAATAGGCCAATATGTTAGATTTGCCGTGCTCTGGAACAGACTATTGTTAGCCGACCTGATCCACTGATTGTGCTGTTGGCTGACCGTCAGATTCACCGTCCCCGACTCTGATCTTCCCGGAACGCGGGGAGCGGCAGTCGGGCTAGCATCGTCCCATTGACTCCTGTCGCCTCTGAACCAAGGTTCGTATGTTTTTGCAGGATTGTAAAAAAAAGCATTTCCTTGAGGAGAGCGAAACAAGCGATTTCTTGGATTATCATCATCAAAATCGAATATTCGCTGATCGTAAATACCACCGCCATACATGGTCGCTACAGGAGGAAACAAATAGCGGACAACGGAAGTAAATTGACTCTCTGGCAACTCGAACTGCATCGAACCCGAGTCATCAATGATAAACATGATGTTCGGAGCAACCGTTCCACCCAGGAACGCAGGCACCTCAGAAATGTCGACCGGTCCCGCTATCGCCGACTGAACCGTGAACACACTGAACAAACAGGACAGCGCTGCCACCCTGACTTTTGAAAAATTTGAATTTATTGCTTTTAGCTTGAGCATGGAAACCTACCTGTGTCCGATGATATCGGAAGTAATCTGTTACAGAGGTTGTGGCATGAACATGGATTGCAGAATCACAATCGACTGTCCTGTGCCGCCCTGAGCGCGGGATGTCACCGCAAAACGCTCGAAACAGGGACCACCCGCCTGCAGCCCCGGACAAAAATCTGCAACCCAGCCCGCGTGATAGACTGGTTCGCCTGAAAGCTGTGGATCATTGGTATTCACCGTAACCACATCGTTACCGCTGCCATCCCAGGTTTGCGGACCTATCAGGCGGTCATTGGTGAGTGCCAAGCCGGCGTTATCCGCCAGCCAGTTCTCGCCTTCCCTCAACGCCCGCTCGCTGGCCTGAAACGCAATATTTCGGTCGTGAAGATTAGACGCCATACGCTCTTGCAGAATGGTTGACTGCATGCCACCCAGAGTGATCAAAGACAACAGCAGCAGCATGATCAGCGATATGATCAGAGCGCTGCCTTGATCTGTTTTTAAACCTGAAAACTGGAACATCATCGTCATCACTCCAGACGGTTGCGAATACCGACAGTAATGGTGGATATCAGCCGGGCGCGGCGATCATTTTCTGTCACCAACTCGGTACCCAACATATTGAAACGGCGGATCTGATTCTCGTTATTAGCGTCTTCCGGGCTCCGAACGAGGAACGACAACCGCACACTCATGACTTCGCCCCAGTCAGTGACATCGGCTGCGGTTACGTATGTGTCGGCTCGCTTCTGCACACCGGTCGAAATGCCATAGAGAACCTGCATGGTCTCGACACCTTCCACCAGTTCCTCTGCGGGTTCTGGTTCGGCATCGAGGCGCTGGCGCATCAAGGATGGCTCACCACTGGTGCCTATTCCGACGTAATACGCAAAGGTGTCATGAGTAGCAATGCGAGCATTCTCCCCATACGATAATTCAAACCTGCTCGCGGGCCTATTTCCGGGGTCGGCGCCGACACCCGCGATTGTCACTGAGTCCGCGGTGTCTTGGTTGGCCTTCTGGAACATTTCACCACCGCTGCAGTTATCATCGACCGCCAGGACTATTCGCCCCTGAGGAATGCCCGATGCCGCATTCAGGCCGATACTACCGGTGGGCGGGGGAGGTGGATTACTATCCACCGTGACCGGTATGGTGCTCAGGGCGTTCACCATCAACACGTCTGACCCTGCCACCACCGAACCTGCAAGATCTGCGGGAAAAACACCGTCTCCCGAGCCCTCGCTCCAGCCGTTCGATCCTGTGCCAAGCTCCGATTCTGGGGTGTGCTCATCACCGATTCCCGTTCCCGCAAACTCCCAACCGAGCACCCCCGCGCCGATTGGAACCGGACGGTCACCATTCATTTTTACATCTACGTCTTCGAATGACTGAAGACAGGCCAGACCGCCCGCACCACGCACATCCCGCTCAATAATGGTGGTAACGAATCGTAAATTTTCCTGCGCGTGAGCAATCGCATCAGTTAACCGGTGGGTCTGACTGCTGCCAATGTAGACCTGAACAACACCAAGAGTGAGGATCAACCCCAGCACAGTGGCAATCATCAACTCGATCAATGAAAGCCCACTCACACGGCTCGGTGTGCTGGCAGGCAATACCAGTCGTTTGGATTCATTTAAGTTAGTCATCAGATTACCGTCCTGAGGATCACAGGGGTGCCGTCTGGATCGCTGCGAACCCAGTCAATAAAAACCGTAACGACTCCGGAAGCATTGTTAACCACTACGCTTGCATTGCCCTCTGGCAAGAGGCAGACCACCAAGTTACTCCATTCAGCAATATCATTCTGGCTGACTGTCGAGGCATTGTTCGGAGTAAAGTCAGTTGCACAACTGGTGACAGCTGGGTCTACCGTAATGTTGTTATATGCCATTCTGTTTGATCGGTTTGCACGAATGCGATCCATCATGTCTGCAGACAGTAAAATCGCCTGGGTACGCTGTTCCGCACCGTTCGTCATTTGCGTAGACACGCCTTGCATGGCTGCCATTCCAAGCAGTCCGACCGCAAGAATCAACACTGCCACCAGGACTTCAATCAGCGCGATTCCCGATGACCGGGCAAACATGTTGACGTGGGCTTTGCCAAATTTCTTGCAGCTGTTTATTTGATGGGGCATCACTCACACTCCTCACGAGTCAACGAGGCCCGGCCAGCCGTTGATACCGTTAATTCTCTTCGGCCATCCGCATTCGCCTGGCAGTTATCTGACTGCATGCCGATGACAACGTTGCCGGCGGGCGCTAAACGGTAGCCCCGATTATCAAAGCTGACGCCGTTCGTGCCGCCGGCATTAACAGTTATCGCACGTGTTGCCCCGAACTCCCGCACCAGGAGATCATTGTCCCGAGCGTTCTGGCAGCCATCGAGAGGCCCGAGAATGACACACCAACCATTGCCGAAGCCGCCTACTTCGCTTTGCAATGAGACTATCTCGCCCCTCTTCACGGCCTCACTACGCGCATAATTCACTGCGCCAAGCAGCGAGTTCGCCTGCGTTGTTACACGATTATTCTCAATAACTCCATTGAACGCCGGGATGCCAAAGGCCAGCACTATGCCCAGCACCGCCATTGTGATTACCAGTTCAATCAGAGTGAAACCATGACTGTAGTACTTCACGCTACTCGTCCTTATCGTTGTTCACTTATATAAAATAATTTTAATCGGATCTGCACACACCCAAGAACAGACAAGCGGCAACCCATCGGAGATGAACGGTTACCGAGTCGAAAAAACGAGGAGTGGATCACAAAGCCAAGGGCTTTGGTGGGGGAGGTAACGGAGAGGCGATTCAGATGTTATCTGTCACACATTAACGGCATCAATCCGCAATTCTTTGGGCATTGAAAACACAATATTCTCCTCCCGACCGGACACTTCCTGCGGTTCCTCACCACCCAGCGCTTTCAAGCGGCTGATCACATCGGCCACCAGAACTTCAGGCGCGGAGGCTCCGGCGGTGACACCGATGGCCTTCTTGCCATCCAGCCATTGCGGATCAATCTGGGCGGCTTCGTCGATCAGATAGGCGGGGGTGCCCATGCGTTCGGCCAATTCCCGTAGGCGATTGGAGTTGGAGCTGTTGGGCGAGCCTACTACCAGCATCAGGTCACAGTCGCCGGCCAGCTGTTTGACGGCATCCTGCCGGTTCTGGGTGGCGTAACAGATGTCGTCTTTGCGCGGGCCTTCGATTTGCGGGAATTTGGCGCGCAGGGCGTCAATCACCCGGGCGGTGTCGTCCATGGAGAGGGTCGTCTGGGTGACGTAGGCCAACTGGCTTGGGTCTTTCACTTCCAGCTTTTGTACGTCGGCTTCGTCCTCCACCAGGTAGATATCGCCACCGTTGCTGTGGTCATACTGGCCCATGGTGCCCTCAACCTCGGGGTGACCATGGTGGCCAATGAGAATGCATTCGCGACCATCGCGGCTGTAGCGCATAACTTCCATGTGCACTTTGGTAACCAATGGACAGGTGGCGTCGAACACTTTCAAACCACGGCGGGCGGCCTCGCTCTGAACGGCCTGGGAGACACCGTGGGCGCTGAAGATAACCAGCGTGTCGTCGGGCACTTCGTCCAGCTCATCAACAAAGATCGCGCCCCGATTACGCAGGTTGTCCACAACAAATTTATTATGGACAACCTCATGGCGCACGTAGATAGGTGCGCCGAAGACGTCCAGCGCACGGTTTACGATTTCTATGGCGCGGTCTACACCGGCACAGAAGCCACGAGGATTAGCGAGTCGGATTTGCATAACTTTGCCTTTGAGAAAGTCGCCTGGTGGAGTTTATCGCCCGCGTGCTGCGGGGTAGAACTTTCAGGGACACGCTGTGAATACATCCCTGTACGCTTGACTGCAGCATCCCTGCTGCAGACAGTCCCTGAAAGTTCTACCCCACACCTCGCTAATTCTGCGTCAGCGGTTCAGAGCTGTTTGCATGCCGATCAATGCGTGGGGCCAGCCGGCTCCACATCAATAATCTGCACTTCAAAGGTCAGTGTACGCCCTGCCAGCGGATGGTTGAAGTCCACCTCTACCTCGTCGCCTTCAACCCGACTGATTACTCCGGGCAGTTCCTGTTGGCGCGCATCAGCGAAAGAGATGACAACCCCTTTTTCCAGCACCATATCCGCACTGAATTCATGACGCTTGAAGGTCTGGAGGTTGTTGGGGTTACGCTGGCCGAAGGCTTTTTCGGGAGGTACTTCAAAGGACTGGTGATCACCGGCCTTCAGGCCGATCAGATAGGCCTCGAAGTTTTCCGGCAAATTTTCATCACCGATTTCCAGGCTCGCCGGTTCTTTATCGAAAGTGGAATCCACGGTCTCCCCGTCTTCAAACTTCAGGGAAAAGTGGAGTTTTACCCGGGTGCCCTTGTCGATTGGCAGTTCTTTCATAGCAATCAGTTGCTCCGGTTGGCATCCCCGCTGTCATCAGCGGGTTTGCGAAATGCGTCGATGATCATCATGGCAGCGCCGATAGTGATGGCAGTGTCGGCCAGATTGAAGGCTGGAAAGTGCCAGTCCTGCCAGTAGAAATGCAGGAAATCCACCACGTAGCCATGCACCACCCGGTCGTATACGTTGCCAATAGCACCGCCGAGGATGAGTACGATGGCAATGGCGATCCAGGTTTCATGGGCCTTGAGTTTTCTCAACCAGCCGATCAACACGACACTGACCACCAGTGCCAGGGTGACGAAGAACCAGCGCTGCCAGCCGGCAGCGTCCGCCAGAAAGCTGAACGCCGCACCGGTATTGTGCAGCAGCGTGAAATTGAAGCTGGGCATAACCGGTACAGGGTTGCCGTAGGTCAGGATGGCGGTGGCGATGGCCTTGGTACCAAGATCCAGTACGATCACCAGTACCGCCAGCCACAACCACTTCATCTTGCTGCCTTCACTACCCTGCGTCATAACAGCGTCCATCAGGCGTAGGCGCGGGATTCGCCCGCACCATCCACGTTGGTTACGCAGCGACCGCACAGGTCGCTATGGCCGTCATGCTGCCCGACGTCTTCGCGGTGGTGCCAGCAGCGCTCGCACTTTCCGTGGCTGGCCGGGACGACTTTCACCAGCAGGCCTTCTACGTTGGTCTGCTCCATGCCCACGGCTTCGCTCACCGGCTTTACCGTGGCCTCGGAGGTGATCAGCACAAAGCGCAGCTCTTCGCCCAGCTGCTGCAAGCGCTCGGCCAGGCCACCTTCACAGTACAGCGTAACTTCTGCACTCAGGGAGCCTTTGATTTCGCCTCGCGCACGGGCTTCTTCCAGGCACTTGTTAACGGCTTCTTTCACCGCGTAGATTTCACGCCAGTAGTCGCGGCCCAGCTCGAACTCTTCTGGCAAGGCGGTCAGGCCGTCGTACCAGGTTTCGTAAAACACGGTGTCGCCTCGCTTGCCCGGCAGGTGCTGCCAGATTTCGTCGGCAGTGAAACTGAGGATCGGCGCAATCCAGCGCACCAGGGCTTCCGCTACGTGATAGAGCGCGGTCTGGCAGGATCGACGCGCCAGGCTATCGGCCTGGGTGGTGTACTGGCGATCTTTAATGATGTCCAGATAGAAGCCACCGAGGGTGGCCTCACAGAAGCTGTACACCTTCTGGTAGATGCGCAGGAATGCATAATTCTGATAATCCTCGTGAAGCTCTTCCTGCAACTGCAGGGCACGGTCAACCATCCAGCGGTCCAGGGCGATCATGTCTTCCGGCGCCACCATGTGCTGCTCCGGCTCAAAACCGGTCAGGTTGCTGAGCAGGAAGCGCGCGGTGTTGCGGATGCGGCGGTAGCCATCTGCAGTTTGCCGCAAGATATCCTTGGAAACGGTCATCTCACCGCTGTAATCGGTGGCGGAGACCCACAAGCGCAGAATGTCGGCGCCCAGCTCGTTCATCACTTCCTGAGGCGCGATGACGTTGCCCATGGACTTGGACATCTTGTGGCCCTTGCCGTCCACGGTGAAACCGTGAGTAAGCACCTGCTTGTAAGGCGCGACACCATTCATGGCAATCGAGGTTTTCAGAGACGACTGGAACCAACCGCGATGCTGATCCGAACCTTCCAGGTAAAGATCGGCCGGGAACTGGCCCAGCTCCGCACGCGGGCGCAGTACGGAATCGTGGGTTACGCCAGAATCAAACCAGACGTCCAGGGTGTCGAGCACCTTCTCATAGTGATCAGCGTCTGCGCCCAGCAGTTCGTTCTGGTCGATGTCGTACCAGGCGTCAATGCCGCCGGTTTCGACGGCCTGAGCTACCTTCTCAATCAGCGCCTGAGTGTTCGGGTGCAGATCCTGGGTTTCCTTGTGGATAAACAGGGTGATCGGCACGCCCCAGGTACGTTGACGGGAGATACACCAGTCCGGGCTTTGCTGGAACATGGCTTCGATGCGATTCTGACCCCAGCTCGGCACCCAACGGACGCCTTTGATGGCCTCAAGGGCATCAGCACGCAGATTGAGCTTGTCCATGCTGATGAACCACTGCGGAGTAGCCCGGTAGATCAGCGGTGTTTTGGTGCGCCAGCAATGCGGATAGCTGTGGCGAAATTTTTCTGCTTTGACCAGCCTACCTTCACGCTCCAGCGCTGAGCATACCGGCTCGTCGGCCTTGTAGACGTGTACGCCGGCAAACTCGCCAGCGGCTTCGGTGTAGGTGCCATCGGCTTTTACCAGGTTGATGGTGCCGATGCCGTAGGCTTTGCCTACTTCAAAGTCTTCCATGCCGTGGTCGGGCGCAGTGTGTACAGCGCCGGTACCGGCATCCAGAGATACGTGATCGCCGAGCAACACTGGCACCTGTTTGTCGTACACCGGATGGTGCAGCAGCTGGTTTTCGAGCGCTGCGCCGGCCACATTGGCCAGCACCTGGTAGCCTTCCACTCCCCAGCGGGCCATGATGCCCTGCACCATGTCGGTGGCCAGGATCATACGCTCAGGTCCGTTGCCGGCATCCAGCTGCACCAGCGAGTATTCGAGATCGGCACCGATGGACACCGCCTGGTTGGCGGGGATGGTCCAGGGGGTGGTGGTCCAGATCACCACAGACACATCGCCCTCACCATCGCTTGTGCCAAAGGCTTTCAGCACGGCGCCCTGATCCACGGCGGTAAAGCGCACGTCAATCTGGGTCGAGGTTTTGTCCTGGTATTCCACCTCGGCTTCTGCCAGTGCGGACTGACCAACCACACTCCAGTAAACCGGCTTATATCCACGCACCAGATGCCCTTTGGCCACGATTTTACCGAGCGCACGCACAATGCCCGCTTCGACTTTCGGGTCCATCGTCAGATAGGGCTTGTCCCACTGTCCCATCACGCCCAGGCGGATGAAATCGGCTTTCTGCCCTTCGATCTGCTTGGTGGCGTAATCACGGCAGGCCTGGCGGAAGGTTTTGTAATCCACCTTCACGCCGGCTTTGCCAATTTCCTGCTCGACCTTGTGCTCGATGGGCAGGCCATGACAGTCCCAACCCGGGACATAGGGTGCGTCGTAGCCCATGAAGCCACGGGATTTAACGATCATGTCTTTCAGAATCTTGTTGACCGCATGCCCGATGTGAATGCTGCCGTTGGCGTAGGGAGGGCCATCGTGCAGGATGAACTTTTCCCGGCCTTCGCGCTGCTTGCGCAGGTTGCCGTAGACGTCGAGATCCTGCCAATGCTTGAGCATGTCCGGCTCACGCTTGGCCAGGTTGCCGCGCATGGCGAAGGCAGTGTCCGGCAGATTCAGGGTATGCTTGTAGTCGCTCATTTGTGTGTGCGTACTCTTTGGTTGGTCAGTTAAATCAGTGGATTGGCGCGGCGGGGTTGTCCGCCAGCCAGGCCCGGGCATGGTCAAAATCCCGGGCGATCTGTTGCCGTAACTCGTCAACAGAGTCGAATTTCACTTCGTCCCGCAGGCCGTGGCGGAACACGACGTCCAGGTGCTGACCGTAAAGTGTGCCAGCAAAGTCAAACAGGTGCACTTCCAGCGACAGGCGCTTGCCATCGACGGTAGGCCGCAAGCCGATGTTGGCAACGCCATTCAGCCAGTCACCGTTCTCAGGCCGAGCCCTCACCACATAAACTCCACGCAGGGCAGGCATCTGGTCCAGCAGGATATTGGCGGTGGGCGCGCCAATCTGCCGCCCCAACTGGCGACCGTATACAACTCGACCGTGAATGCGGTAAGGATGACCCAGCAGCCGCTCAGCTTCCTCAAGGCCGTTCACATTCAGCGCATTTCGAACCCGGGTGCTGCTGACGCGCTCGCCATCGACCGTCACTGTCCGGGTGTTCTCAACGGTAAAGTCGTGCTCCTGCCCAACCTGCTCCAATAGCCGGAAATCGCCCGCACGATCGCAGCCAAACCGGAAGTCGTCACCCACCACCAGGTGGCGGACGGCAAGCCCGCCGATCAACACATCGTCGACAAAGCCCATGGCGGAATAACTGCGAAAAGTATCGTCAAAGCGGATGCACAGCACGATATCGATGCCTTCCGCCAGCAACGCTTCGAATTTTTGGCGGAACGGCATCAGCCTCGGTGGCGCTTCTTTACCCTGAAAAAACTCACGGGGCTGAGGCTCGAAGATCATCACCACTGAGGGCACACCCAGCGCCAAAGACTTTTCTTTGACCTGTTCAATGATGGTTTTATGACCAAGATGAACACCATCAAAGTTGCCGATGGTGGCCACACAACCATCCGCCAGCGGCGAACCCGCTTGTCCGGACAGGCGTTTAAGATTGGTCAGGCCTCGAATCAGACGCATCTACTGCGAACCTTAACTTGCCAGTTGGCTTTGCGCGCACGTGCCAAAGGCAATGCGCTGGTGAGAAAACGCGCGATTATACCCCAGGACGGGGTGCGGTAGAAATCATGGGCCCGCTTACTTTTGGCGGAACTGCCGCAAACGCACCCCGGTCAGCACCAGTGCTGCAAAGTAGGCACTTACGCCGGCTACGACAAGAACCGCCATGTCGGTGGCTCGCTGGAGGCCTCCTGCCATCAGCCAGTCAGCCACCGGCGCATTCAGCCAGAGGATGACCCCAGCAAGAGCAGCATTAGCGACAGCCAATTGCACCAGGAATTTCGGCCAGCCGGACTGGCTCTTCCATACACCATCCTTTCTCAGACCGCGCCAGAGCAGGTAACCGTTCAGCCAGGCCGAGATAGAGGTGGCCAGCGCCAGGCCCGCGTGAGCCAGGGGTACAATCAGCGCAAGATTAAACGCCATATTGGCAATCATCGCGATGATGCCGATTTTCACCGGTGTTTTGGTGTCCTCACGGGCAAAGAATCCCGGCGCCAGCACCTTGATCAACATGAACGCCAGCAGGCCGGCGGAGTAGGCACGCAGACTCTGGGCCGACATGACCACGTCACGATCGGTCACCTCGCCGTAATGGAACAACGTGGCAATCAGCGGCTCGGCAAGCAGAGCCAACGCCACCGCTGCTGGCAAACCGATCAGCAAGACAGCCCTCACCGCCCAGTCCAGCGTGGCAGCAAACTGATCGGGCGAGGACGCCGCATGTTTTCTGGACAGACTGGGCAAAATCACCGTGGCGATAGCGATACCGAATACGCCCAAAGGCAGTTCCGCCAGGCGATCCGAGTAATACAGCCAGGACACACTGCCAGTCTGCAGAAACGATGCCAGCACGGTGTCCAGCAACAGATTGATCTGACTCACCGACACCCCGAACAGAGCCGGTGCCATCAGTTTCAGTATTCGGCTGACACCTTCGTGCCGGTAATCGACTCGTGGCCGCGGCAAAAGACCAAGGCGCATGAGGAACGGCAACTGGAAGAACAGCTGCAGGGCACCGGCGATAAACACCCCCCAGGCCAGCGCCATCACGGGCTCTTCCATCAGGGGCGCAAGGAAGATCGCGGCAGCAATCATGGACAGATTCAAGAGCACCGGTGTAAATGCGGGCACTGCGAAGCGATCGTAGCTATTCAGAATACCGCCGGCAAAGGCAGTAAGAGAGATCAACAGCAGGTAGGGAAAGGTTATTCTCAGCATATCGCTGGCCAGAGCGAACTTCACGTCGTCGCCCAAAAAACCGGGCGCGAAGATGGTGGTCAGCACCGGCGCACCCAGCATGGCCACAAGCGTTACCGCCAACAATACCAGCCCCAGCGATCCAGCCACGGCATCGACGAGACGCTTAACCTCAGAAATGTCGTGATTTGCACGATAGGACGACAGCACCGGCACGAATGCTTGAGAGAACGCGCCCTCGGCAAACAACCGGCGCAGGAAATTGGGAATCTTGAAGGCCACGAAAAAGGCATCCGCTGCCGTACCGGCTCCAAAATAGCGGGCAATCACCATATCCCGAACCAGTCCCAGCACCCGGGACAGCATGGTCATAATGCCGACCAGACCAGATGAGCGTAAAAGTCCCGGCGCCTTGGGAGGCTCTTTCGGGGTGGACGGTTGCCCGGTAACTTGTGGTTCCGAAGACATGTTTCAAGAATCCAGAATTCAGGGTGCAGGCCGGTACGGCATTTCGGTAATCCACAGGGCAATCCGGCGCAGCGCAACAGGCCCGGTGGCGCGATGCCGGAGTGTATCACAGGGCCCGGCAACTCGGGGATTAGTACGGCTCCGGCCTTGACATTTCCAGCATTCGGCGGCATAGTTCCGCGTCATTTATTCCGACGCGCTGGTTTTGGCGCGCACGCGATGTAAACATATTCCGTCTTTATAGCAACGAATTTCAGGAGTTTTACGGTGGCAAATTCCCCGCAAGCCAAAAAGCGCGCTCGTCAGAACGAGAAGAACCGCAAGCACAACGCAAGCCTTCGTTCTATGGCACGTACTTACATGAAGAAAGTTCAGGCCAAGATCGCAGCTGGCAACTATGAAGAAGCTCAGTCCGCCCTCAAGGAAGCTCAGCCGATTCTGGACAGCATGGTCAACAAAGGCATTTTTGCCAAAAGCAAGGTTGCTCGTCACAAGAGCCGCCTGAACGCCAAGGTCAAGGCCCTGAAAGCCGCCTGATACTTTGCGCTCATAAAAAAACCGGCTCGCGAGCCGGTTTTTTTGTGCCTTAACGAATTGCCCGTCAGGAGAGACCCCGCCGGGCAAGGCAAATCATTTGAAGCTCAGGCCCATCTTACCGAGACTACCGTCCATATCGCATCCCACGAAAGAACAGGAGTGGTCAATGCGAACCTCATCGCCAATGCTGATGCTCGCGGCATCTTCCTCACTGACGACAACAAAAGCACCGCTTCTCACAACGGGGTCAGCTATTTTTCCTTCAGCAACCTCATAGCGATCACCTTCAGCCGTCACGTTGATCAGCTTTACAGACTGCCCAGGCTTCGCTCCCAGCATTTCAGTCAATGACGTTTTCAGAATTACCTTGTCGCTACCCAGCGCGTACCCATTCAGCACATACCCGGTCGGAGCGAAGAAGGCTTTCAGCTCTTCCTGAATATCATAAACCGCATCTTCCCCGGCTCTGCGCAGGAAGTTGGTACCGTCTGCCGCACAGTTGCTGCTTCTTGCATCCTCAGATCCGGTAGCAGTACCCTCGCCCCGGAAACTACTCACGCGCTCAAGGGCTGGAACCGCGTACACGTCAACCGTAATAGCCACCCGGCCGCTGAAGTTGCACTTGGCTGGATTGGTATAGAGGCGACCTTTGTCATCCCGGCTGGTGGACGATTCCTGAAAGCTTGAACCAAAACTGGCCTGAGTCACGTTGGTACGAATTGCGAAGTCAGCAACCGGCGCCCCCTGATAGGCACCGGCACCACCCATCTCGGCGCGCGCGACTTCGTCTTTCAACTGCTCAGCCAGTGCGCGATCAACCGACGTTGCGCCGGCCTCGGTAATATATCCATCCAGTGCGAACCGGATTGGGCCAGTAGCCCCAGCCTGGTCAGCCGCGGGCGACTCAGACGCATTCACATCAAAAATCACCACCTTGCTGGACACGGAGCCAGATGGCGATGGGTTGGATGCAGACAGCGGCATTGTCAGCTCATCACGCAAATCGGAAGGCTTCACTTGTGATACGGAGCTGCAACCAGATACCGCCAAACCCGCGATAACACTACAGAGCACTAGGGACTTGTTTATCACCTCATTTTCTCCTGACTGATTTATGATTTTGGAGGTTGGATCTATCGACGATCTGCTGGGCCTTTTGGCACAGCTTGCATGTTGAGAGCGCGCCACACACCTTGCTCTCGTACTTGCCGCGCAATAACGCGATTCACGGAAACGGTGGCAGCCTCATAGCTGGCAAGTGAGCTTGCCGCCGCCTGGTACCTTGCAGATGACACAATAGCGCCGTCAGCGCCCAGCAAGTCCGCATTGGCATTCAACTGAACATGGAACTCATTGAATATCTCGGAATCCACCCGCTGGCTGGCAATTTCGATGAAGCCATCATAGTTACCACCCGCATTAGCAGGTTCCGAGTGGACTCCGTGGCGCAGCAAGGACGCCAGAACAGCCTCACCTACTCCCGCCGTGTTTTTGTCCCAGCGAACCCCGATCCGAACCGACTGCTGGAGTGATTCACGCTCATTGAGCAGGCTCTGATATCCCGTCAGCCGAGACTGGTATCTGACTGGATTCTGGGCCAGGGACTGCAGAAGCATGGCTTTGCTGATGCCCTGATGTATCAACGGCAACGACATGGTCAGGCGAAACATACGCTTGACGGAGTCTCCCTCGGAGTCTGAGAGTCGACCGGAAATTTCACTATCAAGCGTTGCCAGTTCAGCCTCCATGGAAGAGACCAGGCTGGCCCTGTCGATAGACACCAGCACAAAAAGACCTGTAGCCGACTCTGCGCTTTTTTGTGTTCGAAACTCCGTCAGCCTCAGCGCCTCAGTTGTCGTACGAATCCGGTTTCTGGTTCGCGAACGCTCTTCACCATTTGCCAGAACGGTTTCCATCTCAACATCGGCACTTACCCGGGTTTCGAGCTTGCCCGCAATATCGGCCAACGCGTCGTCCCTGGCCTCCCTCAATGACGTTCCTTCGCCTACACCGTAAATGGCTTCCACAGTATCGTCTGGAGGCAAAACCACCCACTCAGGAAGGCTTTGAGAGCCACCTTTGCCAGCACAGCCAACAAGGACTCCCGCCAGAAAACACAGACCTAACGCGTAAAAAACAGACTTAACCACCAGACACCACCTCCTCAAACCTTGCCATTCTTGCGGTTACCTTTTTCAGGTAGTTAACTGTTTCCTCGTAGGGCAAGTTGGCGAGCAAATGCTGGTAAACCTGCTCCGGGCTCATGGTGTTGGCGATGCGTATGGCGGGCCTGAGGGCCATAGAGCTGCCCGTAAGGGCACGGGAAACATTGCCTGGCCCAGTGTTGTAAGCCGCTATTGCGCAGTAAAGGCGCACCATAGGGTCTTCAATACCCTTGAAGTAGCGATAGAAAAGAATATTGAAGTAGGCAGCGCCCACCTGAATGTTGTTTTCCGGGTTGTAAAGGAAGGATGGCGCAAGCAGCCTTGCCTCCCCAAAGAGCTTCTCGGTCGCATCCTGACCCGCGCTGGAGGGTACAATCTGCATCAGACCAAAGGCGGGAATGGGAGAGCGGGCCATCGGATTGAAGGCAGACTCGGTTTCCATAATCGCAAGCAGTAAGGGCGTGGAGAGCTCGAACGCCTGGTTCTCACGGTTTATGGCATCCACAAACGGTCTTGCCCTTGCCGGAAGGCGCTCTATTTGCCCGGGAGCGATGCTCCGGGGGCTCATTGCGGAAGCGAACTGCGGCTCGCTCTCTACATCCTGAGGCTCGACCATCCCGGAGTTCTGGCTCTCAGTCGATGCCTCCATGGGGAAGGACCAACTGACAACCTTCTGCCCCTTTTCAGACCCAGCCTTGCGGTCGGGCGCCGAAAGCACTGCCTTTTTAATACGCTCTTGCTCTTCCAGCTCGCCCGCTTTCTCGCCCAGCAAGAAGCTCATCAGTACCGGCTGATCATCCAGGCTGGCGACTTCCAGCGACTTGAAGCGTTCGCGGCTTTCTTTTTCGACCGCAGCGGCCACTTCGTCTTTCTCGAACGCCTTCTTTCTAGTCATGACCAGCAGCTCTTCCGCCGCTGCCCTGGCTTTCTCCTCACTCAGTTCGCGCTCGCTGGCCGGAGCTGAAATGGTGATAACGCCCCGCTCAAAGTCCACTACCCGGCGCTCCTGATAGTCGTTGTCATACTGGACCCAACGGGTACGAGAGGATTCCTCCGGAATACTCCAGACTTCAGCAATTCGCTCAAGGTAGGCGGACGACACCTCCTGATGCAGGTCGAGAAACTCCTCGTACTCCCGTCGGACCATTTCCTTGTATGACTCAAACGCCTGCAAATGTGCCTGTCGGTATTCCTCAAAGTCTGTCGCCATCCCGGCATTGCTGGACGCCTGACCACGGGTAGCCTCTTCCAACTCAGCAAACGGGTCCGCACTGACCTGAACACTGAACGATGCGAGGCTCATTAACCCAAGGCCGATGACAACTTTGCGGAACGCCGCCATCATCAATTCCCCACAGCCTTATCCAGCTCTTCTGCTGCACGCTTGGCACGGAACTCCTGATACAGCAGGGCTTCGTTGTTCGGACTCATCTGACGGTTGGATTTCTGGATGATGGCCTCGAAGACTTTGCGGTTTTGCTCTGGCGCCAGAACCACCATGGAGCAGAACAAATCTTCTCCGCGCCCTTCGATGTAGTCCATCCGCTGCGGAATGGCGCCCTGAAGCATCTGGTCAGTCACCTGCTTGGACACACTGGAGAATGTTGAACCCGACGCACTCTCCTCACCGTTTTCGGTCAGATCCTGGTAGGTCTTATCCATCACCTGCACATTCACCTGAATCTGCTGGGCAATCGCAGCACGGGCCAGAGCTGTTGATTTTGACTTGAGAATGCTCATGCCTGCGTTATCTGGCACACACTCGGTCGCCACCAGGGCACCTTCGCCCACCAGGCCAGAAGGTGCTATTACCCAGGCCGGCAGACCGCTGGATGAACTTTTCTCTTCGCTCGGCGAGTTGGCTGCGCAACCAACAACCAGGGCCGTAACAGCAACCGTTGCAACCTGTTTGATAGAAGACCTGAACATGCGAATACTCCTGAATTTTAATTAATTGTGATAGGCAGAGAGGTAATGGCCGAGCTCGGCAGGACTTAACAGAGAAGCCTGTACCTCTGTGAGGGTTACCCGCCCCCAGCCGTATAGATTTGCGTGCGTTAATGCACGAACAGTCTGGCGCCGCTCAGTACTACCCTCGCCCGTCAACGCACTTCGATAGAGCTCGGCAAGTCCCTCATTAACAGCACTTGCGCCATAGTTGAGCCACCCCAGCAAGGCAGACTGGTTGAGGGAGCTCCCTCCCAGATTCACTTCCTCAAGATAAACCGCTGACGTTTTCGTCCAGTCCACAAGAAAGCCTCCGGGCTCACCTGGCACGTCCGCCAAGGGAAATTCCCCCAATCCTCTTGCTTCATGATCAAACACGGGTGGAGCGAATCCATCTCTAAGACTAGTCACCGTGTAGCCGGCAACTTCGTTACCCCTGATCAGCATCGTTAGCAGGTACTTGCTGTTGAAGTAGTACTCTGCGCTCAAGCCCGACCCCAGCTCGCGATGCACCTGAGGCACACCGAAAACCTTGCCTGCGTAGTCACGGCTAATGCCAACACGCATCAAGGATAGATCTTTATATTCGGGAAAGTGTGTGAACGAGGAGACCACGCGATCAGAAGCCTGCTCTACCAGCATCACGGCTTCTGAGAAGGTGCCAAGCGCAATAACCGGCAAAGAAACCGCGGCCAGAAAAGCGACGACCTTCTTTCTGAAAGGAGGGTTCTGGTCAGAATCAGATTTAACAGAAAAGAACATCCAACATCCCTATTCCTGGCAACGAGCGCTGCCGGTCACAGGCGGCTCCGGAAGGAGCAGCTCACACACCTCTTTTTCGAGATGCGAAGATCTTCACAATTACATATATGTAATGCAAAGAAACTTTTGCAAAAGGATGTCAAATGGCTAACTAATGATCTCTTTGGCTAACTTTCAACCAGAATAGAGGCTTGATCGGCTAAACAACGACCAGATTATCCCGATGAATCATTTCCTCATCGGAGACATAACCCAGTACATCGGCAATACGGTCGCTTGAACGGCCCGCAATCGCCCTGGCTTCGTCGGCATCATAATTGACCAACCCACGGGCAATCTCTTTGCCATCAGGATCGACGCAAGAGACCATCTCGCCCCGCCGGAACTGACCGGCAATCGACTTCACACCTACCGGCAACAAGCTTCTGCCGCCCTGACGAAGGACTTTGACTGCACCCTCATCCAGGCTAAGAGTGCCTCGCGTTTGCAGGTGGCTGGCAATCCATTGCTTGCGAGCCGCCATTCGGCCCTGCTCTGGCAGCAGCAAAGTGCCAATCACGTCACCCTGGCGCAACCGGGCAATCGCATGCTCTATGCGGCCACCCACAATCACCGTAAAGGCTCCGGAGCGAGCCGCCAGCCTGGCCGCCCGCAGCTTCGTCAACATGCCGCCACGACCAAGCGCACCGGCACCACCACCGGCCATGGCGTCCAGGTCACGATCTTCGGCCTTACGCTCAGTTACCAACTGGGCATCCACATGTTTGCGGGGGTCCTTGTTGAACAACCCCAACTGGTCCGTGAGAATAATCAGGCCATCGGCCTCAATCAGGTTAGCAACCAGCGCACCCAGAGTGTCGTTATCGCCGAAACGGATTTCGTCGGTGACCACGGTGTCGTTTTCGTTCACGATCGGCACTACGCCGTAATCCAGAAGCGTTCGCAGCGTGCTGCGCCCGTTCAGATAGCGCTTGCGATCCGAAAGATCATCGTGTGTCAGCAAGATCTGAGCAGTATGGATGTCATGGCGCTTGAACTGGGCCTCCCAGGTTTGCACCAGGCCCATCTGGCCAACGGCCGCGGCCGCCTGTAATTCGTGGAGATGCTGGGGACGAGTATTCCAGCCAAGCCGACTCATGCCTTCCGCCACCGAACCGGAAGACACCACCACCACTTCAACGCCGTCACTGATCAGCTCAGCAATCTGATCAACCCACAGCCCAAGGGCCGATACATCAAGCCCTTTGCCGTCGTTGGTGAGCAAGGCGCTGCCAATCTTGATGACCAGACGGCGAGCCTTGCGGAGCTGGAGGCGTTCACTCATGGTAGCTGCACAGTCTCTTCAGGTTGGGATTATTCGGGCGCGTAGACCACTTCAACGTCGTAATCGTCGTCATCGAAGTCGTCGTCATCGTCTTCTTCGCGGGCGGCTCTGCGCGCCTGGCGGTCGGCCTCGATTTTCGCCCTGGCCTCTTCATCCATACGGCGACGGCGAGCGGCTTCCTGCTCGGCCACATCGGGATTTTCCGCCTCTTCTTCCGCCTGCTCTTCAATCCAGCGCATGACGGCCTGGGTCAGAGGCTTGGTACCCTCGCCCGTTAACGCGGAAATACGGAACACCGGACCTTCCCAGCCAAGCTCGTCAACGATGGCCTGGCAGTGGCTATCCCGGTCTTCCTCAGGAACCATATCCACCTTGTTCAACACCAGCCAGCGCGGGCGACTCGCCAGCGTTTCGCTGAACTTTTCCAGCTCATAGGCAATGGCCTTTACCGCCGCCACCGGAGATGAGCCGTCGTAGGGCGCCACATCCACCAGATGCAACAGCAAACGGGTACGAACAAGATGCTTGAGAAAACGAATGCCCAGGCCGGCGCCTTCAGCGGCACCCTCTATCAATCCTGGAATGTCGGCGATCACAAAGCTTTGATGCGCCTGCACGCTCACCACCCCGAGGTTCGGTACCAGCGTGGTAAACGGATAGTCAGCGACTTTTGGTTGGGCGGCAGATACCGACCGAATAAAGGTCGATTTACCGGCATTGGGCATGCCCAGCAAGCCCACATCCGCCAACACCTTCAACTCAAGGCGCAGGTTGCGGGCTTCGCCCTCGGAGCCTTTGCTGGTCTGGCGCGGTGCACGATTGACAGAAGACTTGAAGCGAGTATTGCCCAGGCCGTGAAATCCACCCTGAGCCACCTTCAGACGCTGCCCTTCTTTGGTCAGATCACCCAGCACTTCGTGGGTATCCATATCCACCACGGTCGTTCCAACCGGCACTGGCAAAATCAGATCATCGCCCTTGATGCCAGTGCAGTTACGGCCAGACCCAGGCTCACCATTCGGTGCTTTGTGTTTGCGCTGAAAGCGGTAGTCAACCAGCGTATTCAGACCACTGTCCGCTTCCAGGTAGACGGAACCGCCATCCCCGCCGTCACCGCCATCGGGACCACCCTTGGGTATATATTTTTCCCGCCGAAAACTCAGACAGCCGTGACCGCCTTTTCCCGCTTCAACAATGATGGTGGCTTCGTCTACAAATTTCATACGCCTGACGCCTTTGCATAAACTAAAAAGCCCCGCAGCCTCAAGGAAGCTTTGCGGGGCTCCGGATTTACCTGAGGGCTGATCAGATCAGCATATCAGGCAAACCCAAGGTTCGACAGAACCGGATCGCCGCTGCTTACGCAGCTGGAACGATGCTCACGAACTTACGGTTCTGCGGGCCTTTGACTTCGAACTTCACCTGACCTTCTGCTTTTGCAAAAGGGTGTGGTCCTTGCCCAGGCCAACGTTGTTGCCAGGGTGGAAACGAGTGCCACGCTGACGAACGATGATGCTACCTGCAGAAACAGTCTCGCCGCCGTAGCGCTTGACGCCAAGTCGTTTCGACTCGGAATCGCGACCGTTACGGGTACTACCTGCTGCTTTTTTGTGAGCCATGACCGGCCTCCTTAATTAGGGGTTAATGTCAGAGCTTAGCCCTGAATACCCGTGATCTTGACTTCAGTAAACCACTGACGGTGGCCCTGACGCTTCATGGAATGCTTACGACGACGGAACTTGATGATATTGATCTTGTCGTGACGACCATGGCTAACCACTTCAGCAGTCACCTTGGCACCATCAACTACCGGAGCGCCAACTTTTACGTCGTCGCCATTAACTACCAGCAGAACGCGATCAAACTCAAAGGAGCCACCGGTTTCAACTTCGAGCTTTTCCAGCTTCAGAGTTTCGCCTTCTTTCACACGGTGCTGTTTTCCACCGCTAACAATAACTGCGTACATTTGTAATCTCCGCGATTGACCCATCCCTGCTCTTATCCACCTGGTTCTAAGGGAAGCGCTTCGGCAACCCTATAGCAGGGAGCGCAGGTTGGGATGAGTTGGGCGCGTGATTGTACGAAAAGCCGCGAGCCAATACAAGGGAGATTACGACTCAAGTTGACACTGTAAGCAGCAATACCTAGCATTGCCGCGACCTGCCCGAAAACTCAACGAAAACACCAGCAAGGGACTTTTCAGCCCGATGACAGCCCAGCGTATACACGACACCGTGGCGGAAGACTTCAGCCGCGTTAATGATCTGATTATCCAGCGGCTTGCCTCGGATGTCCCGATGGTCGAGAAAATCGCCCAGTATATTATAGAAAGCGGCGGCAAACGCCTGCGGCCTTTGCTGGTTTTGTTGGCGAGCCAGGCGGCCGGCTATGCCAAAGACGATCACCTGAAGTTGGCCGCCGTGATTGAATTCCTGCACACCGCCACCCTACTGCACGACGATGTCGTCGATACCTCCGATATGCGCCGCGGCCGCAGCACCGCCAATGCCAAGTGGGGCAACGCTCCGAGCGTGCTGGTCGGCGACTTCCTCTACGCCCGTGCGTTCGAAATGATGGTGGAACTGGAAAGCCTACCCATCATGAACGTGCTGTCTCGCGCCACCGCTGTCATCGCTGAGGGTGAGGTGATGCAGTTGATGAACGTGAAGAACCCGGACTTGACTGAAGATCAGTACATGGTTGTGATCCATAACAAGACCGCCATGCTGTTTGAAGCTTCATCCCACACCGGCGCACTGTTGGCCGGCGCTAATCCGGCGCAGGAGAGCGCGCTTAAAAACTACGGAAAGCACCTGGGGCTGGCCTTCCAGCTGGTGGACGATGTACTCGATTACCAGGGCGATGCCGAAACCATGGGCAAGAATGTCGGCGATGATCTGGCCGAGGGCAAAACCACTCTGCCCCTGATCCACGCCATGGCTAATGGCAGCGAGGAAGAACGCCAACTGATACGCCAGGCCATTCGTAAAGGCGGGCTCGACGACCTGCCCAAAGTACTGGCGATTGTGAAGGCATCCGGCGCGATTGAATACACCATGGCCAAAGCGCGGGAACAGGCATCTGCGGCATGCGAGCTACTGTCATGCTTACCTGCATCCGCGCACCGCGATGCCCTTGAGTTGCTGACCGAGGTCGCCGTCGCCCGCGTCAGCTGATCAAAGAGGGGGTGAATGTCTACTGCATTCTGCCCCACCTTCTTTACAGACCAATACGCTCCCGCCCATGGGGCGCATCGAAATCCAGGAGCGGACCAACCGGCACGATCTGCGTCGGATTGATGGTGCGCTGACTCACATAATAGTGCTGCTTGATCTGCCGGATATCGACGGTTTCTGCCACACCCGGCACCTGGTAAAGCTCCCGCAAGTAACCCGACAGGTTCGGATAGTCCCTGATTTGCTGCCGATTGCACTTGAAGTGGCTGTAATACACCGCATCAAACCGAATCAGTGTGGTGAACAGACGCCAATCAGCTTCGGTCAGCTCCGGCCCGGCGAGATAACGCTGCCGAGACAACTTATCTTCCAGCCAATCCAGCGAATCAAACAACGCCGTGTAAGCCTCTTCATAGACTGTCTGTGCGGTGGCAAAACCGGACTTGTAGACACCATTGTTGACGGTATCGTAAACCCGCTCGTTCACCGCATCGATCTCACTGCGCAGGCTTTCCGGATAGAGATCCAGTCCAGAGTCCACCCCGTCCAGATCGTTGAATGCCGAATTGAACATTCGAATGATATCTGCTGACTCGTTACTGACAATCGTCGCTTGCTGCTTGTCCCAGAGCACTGGCACTGTCACGCGCCCGGAATAATCCGCCGCGGCGCGGGTGTAAATCTGGTGCATGAACGCTGAGCCGAAGAGGTGATCCTGATGCTGCCCATCGCCCGACCGGAACTCCCAGCCGTTCTCGACCATGTCCGGATGCACCACAGACACCGAAATGTGCGACTCCAGTCCTTTTAGCGCCCGGAAGATCAAGGTCCGATGCGCCCACGGGCAGGCCATAGACACGTAAAGATGATAGCGCCCACTCTCAGCCGCGAAACCACCCTCACCCACCGGCCCCGGCGAGCCATCCGCCGTCACCCAGTTACGGAACCGGGCCGCCTCGCGCTCAAACTTGCCACCGGTCTTATCGGTGTCGTACCACTGATCATGCCACTTACCATCAACCAACAATCCCATAACACCCTCCCTTGGGGGTCAGACCCAAATACATTTAAACTCGTCAACTGCATCGGGGTCAGACCCAAGTGCATTTCGCCCCGCCAAATGCACTTGGGTCTGACCCCGTTTAATTTAGAGACAGGCTAGCGGGTTGGCTGCTAGGCTGATAGCAAGCATTTCTGGCAGACACTTTCAGATTATTCGAACATGCATACAGCGATTACGATAGACGCACTCAAAGTACTGGACGCCATTGACCGCAAGGGCAGTTTTGCCGGCGCGGCTGGCGAGCTGTTCCGGGTTCCCTCGGCCATCAGCTACACGGTTCAAAAGCTCGAAGAAGACCTGAACGTCAGTATCTTTGACCGTACCGGCCACAAAGCGGTGTTAACGCCGGCCGGCCGCTATTTGCTCGAGGAAGGGCGATCCCTTCTTGAGGCGGCAGAGAATCTGGCCCACACCACCCGACAAGTAGCTCAGGGCTGGGAAACCCGACTCCGCATTGGCTTCAACTCACTGTTGCCGGCGGACTGCCTGTTCAGCGCCATTGAAGAGTTTCAGCAATTAGGCGTACCCGTCGACGTGCAAATTGTCGAAGAAGTCTTCGCCGGCGCCTGGGACGCGCTGCAGAGCCGACGGGTGGATATGATCGTCGGCGCCGACCAGCTCAGCAAGCCGGCCGGCTCTTTTGCCACTTTGGCGCTCGGCGACGTGTCTTTTGTGTTTGCCGTCGCTGCCGATCATGCTCTGGCCAATACCCCCAGCCCCCTGACCGAAGCCGATATCGCACAATTCCCGGCCGCGGTTGCCGCCGACACTTCCCGCTCTCTGCCCCCCGGACACGCTGGTATTTTTCGGCAGCAACGAACCCTGACCGTTAGCAATATTGATCAGAAAATAGCAGCGCAAGAGGCCGGTCTCGGGGTAGGCTGGCTACCGCGACCCAGAATCCAGGAACAATTGAAACGTGGCACGCTGATCGCCAAAGAAGTGCATGAGCCAAGATCCCCCATCAGCATCCACCTGGCGCGTCATAGCGAAGACCAAGGTAAAGCCTTGATGTGGTTCTGGAACCGCCTGAGTCAAGACCAGAGCATCCGGGACTGGCTTCAGCCGGAACGCGCCTGAGGCACTCAGGCCAACCGACACCCGAGCGCATTGGGATATACTGCAAAACCTGTCGAATTCAACGTGACATACAAGGGAGCGTGCTCAATGCGCCAACTGTCGGAACTGGACGCCTCGTTTTTATACCTCGAGTCGGAAACCACGCCTATGCACATAGGTGGCGTGTACCTGTTCGACGCCAGCACTCTGGATAAGCCTCTGGCTTTCAGCACCTTTGTCGCCTACCTGCGCAGCCGCCTGCATGTAGTGCCGCTGTTCCGGCAGAAACTCAAGGAGATCCCCTACGCCTGGGCCGACCATACTGGATAGACGACCCTAACTTCAGCATTGAGCGCCACCTGGCCTATGTGAATCTTGGCGAGCACGGCAAGCAAGCCAGCCTGATGTCCCTGGCGCCGAAAATTCTGGAAGAGCCCCTCAAGCGGGACCGCCCGCTTTGGCACATCACCTTTGTGGACGGATTCAAGATCGATAGCCCGGAAGGTGGAAAGGAAGGGTTTGCCCTGATCGTGAAGCTCCACCATGCCGCCATCGATGCTTTCAGCGGCGAAGAGATCATGGGAAAGCTGTTGGAATACACACCGGAGCCTCACCCCATTGCAACGCCACGGGCATGGCTTGCTCGTCCGGAGCCATCAGAAGAGCGGGTCTTTCTGCAAGCCGGCGCCAACATTCTGAAAACCCCCATGCAATTCGCTTCCCTCGCTTACAATGCGGCAGAAGCAACAGCCAGGGGTTTGATCAAGAAACAACTTCAGAAACTGCCGTTACCCTTGCCGCTGTTTACCGCCCCGCACAGTCCTTTTAACCGGCAGATCACCGCCAACCGACGAATCGTCTCTGCCAGCATTGAGCTCTCAAGACTAAAAGCGATCAAGGCAAGTCTGGGCGATGTTACGTTGAATGACGTAGTACTGGGGCTGTGCGCTGAAACTCTGCGGCGCTATCTTGAACAGCAAGGCAGCGATACCGACAAATCCCTGGTGGCCATGACACCGATTTCGGTGCGCTCCAGCAGTCTGCGACGAGCTACCGGTAACCAGATGTCAGCCATGCTGCTGGATCTTGCCACCTGCGAACCCAATCCGGCAGCCCGGATTCGCCATATCCACCGAAACGCGGTCGAGTCAGAACCTTACCGGGAAGCCATCTCCGCAGACCGGCTAACCGAGCTTCTGCCATCCACCCTGCTGGCACTTTCCGCCCGGCTGTACTCGGAATTACAGGTCGCCCAGCGCTATCACCCTCTGTTCAACCTGCCGATCACCAATGTGCCCGGTCCGCAGGTGCCGCTGTTCCTGCAGGGCGCACGGCTGGTCAGGCAATACAATTCTGCACCCCTGTTTGACAGTCTTGGACTGGTCATCGTGGCCGTCAGTTATCAGGGCCAGTTGACGCTAAACTTCACTTTATGCCCGGACGTGGTACCAGACGGAGAATCTTTGCAAGGGTTGGTAACAGAGAGTCTGGAGAAGATCGAAGAGTGCACAGCGACTCTGGAGCCTGATCACGGCCTGGCAGCTTGTGATCAGGCCCGGCCCAATCTGACGGATGAGGCGCTGACGTTTCTGGAAAACCTGCTTAAGGGCAGTATAGGAAGATTCCGGCGCTGAGATGGCATGGTCGGGCGGGTACTCGCCCGACCAGAAACCCCGCTACTCGAACGCCCAGCGCAAGAATGTCCGCTTCTCTTCCTCTGACGCTTCAGACCACAGAGCCTTCAGGCGGTCCAGCGCGGCGCCCTCGACCTCTGTACCATTAGCGCCCACCGATGAGGGCAACGGTGTGCGTGCGGCTTCGGCCATGGCATTGCCATCCCAAAGCTCTGAACGCCCCGCTATCTCTCCGGTGTCGCTGACAATGGTCGCAGAAAAATCGGCCATCATAGCTTCGGCCTGTTGCCTGGAAGACGGCTTGTCGAAGTCGAACTGATAAACGACACCCGGCTGCGCCTCAAAGCTTACCCGCTGACGTTCACTCACGACGGTGTGCACTTTGGACTCGCCATTCCGCACCACGCCAGCCTTGGCCCAGATTGTTTTATAGGTGAACACGACGTCGTTCTCCCCGGGCAACAATCCGTAATCCAGAGCCAGGTCGTCCATCAGGAAGTTGGTCATACTTCTGCCGTTTACCGAGACCACCTTGATTTCACCGGGCGCCTTCAGAACCGCGGGATTCTGGGCTTCCGCCGGAGTTCCCTGCCAGGTATCAATACGAGTGAGCGATGATGCACACCCAGCCAGAGTAAAACTAAGCACCAGGGCAAGCAATTTGGAAACCCTGGAAACATGACACTTGTTCATTTCAATTCCTCTTCCTCGAAGGGGCCAGATCCGGCCTGGGACACTGTTTAAAGCCTTCCGCATTCTGACCACACGAGCCTGCCGGGGCAAGTTTCGCATCGAGAATGTAAAAAAATGTTGAATTTGGCGGCAATTGGATTAATTTTAATCAGGTCGGCAAACATTACGTGTCGCCCGAGAAGAAAAAAACAAGCGGGCCCAGGAGCGTCAGCATGGATATTCATCGCAGAACCGGCGAACAAGGCCCGGCCCCGTTTCGCAGCAGCCGTTTTTTTTGTGTCGGCAGCAAATGGTATTTCACGACTCGAGAAGGCTTTGACAGCGGGCCCTTCGCCTCTCGAGAGCGAGCAGAAATCGGTCTAAAACGCTTTTTGCACGTGGTTCAATTGTTGCCGGAAGAGCCACAGATTCACTGACCACACAGGCGAGACAAGCCACGGCAATGCCCCGTCATAGGGGCATTGCCGATTAAACGATAAAGGGCATAACCCACACATCGATGGCCCAGAGGCAAACCAAGGCCATGATACCCGCCACCACATCGTCCACCATAATACCCAGCCCCCCGGGCATGCGTGCATCCAGCCAACTGATCGGCCAAGGTTTGACAACGTCAAACAACCTGAAAAGCATGAAGGCCATCAGCACGCCATAGATCTGATCCGGAAACAGGCCCAGAGCTATCCACATTCCGACGAACTCGTCCCAGACAATACCACCGTGATCGTGGACCTTCAGATCATCTGCCGTTTTCCCACACAACCAGATACCGACCAGAAACGCCACCAGAACAACCAGCCAGTATGCAACTGGCGGTAACCACGCAAAGGCATACCAAACCGGAATCGCTGCCAGGCTTCCCCAGGTACCTGGCGCTTTCGGCATGGCGCCGCTGCCGAAGCCAAACGCCAGAAAATGCACGGGATTACGGAGAAAACCCGGCGGCAGCAAAGCCTTGGGCGCGTCTGGGTCGGGTGCTAAATTGTCACTACTCAAACCAATCTCCCAAAATGGTCGAATCCAGGCGGCATGTCAGTTAGGTCGGCCCCGATCAGGCTCAGGCCGGGTGTCTTAACGACCTGACCAACCACGGCCAGCTGCGCCTGTATGTCAGGTGCCAGCCGCTTCAACACCTCGGGGGCTATGGTGACACACAGTTCATAGTCATCGCCCGCCGTCAGGGCCAGGTTCAAAGACTGATCGCCATGCAACTGCACCAATTCCGGCATCATCGGTATTGTTCCAGCCTGAAGCTCTGCCCCCACCGAAGAGGCTTCCAAAATATGCTGAAGGTCCGCCAGCAAGCCGTCCGAGATATCAATCGCGGCCGAGGCCTTGCCAACCAGTTGCTGCCCAAGCTCCAGGCGCGGCTCCGGAGAGTGATAACGCACCAGCATCGCTCGGGCCAAAGGACCCGGTTTCGGATCCTCCAGGAAGGCGAGTGCAGCTCCGGCAGCACCCAGGGGGCCAGTCACGCAGATCAGATCCCCGGGTCTGGCGCCGGAACGTTGAATTGCGGCGCCCTCAGCCACGGTTCCGTGGACCTGAATGCTGATCGTCAGTGCTCCGCGAGTGGTGTCTCCACCCGCCAGAGCCATGCCAAACGCGCTGCTGGCTTTCGACAGACTCTCTGCAAAACCCGACAACCAATCCGGGTTCGCCTCAGGCAGGGTCAACGCCAGGGTAAAACAGACAGGCTTTGCCCCCATGGCAGCAAGATCGCTGGCCGCAACCGCCAGCGCTCGCCAGCCCAGGTAACGCGAGGAATAGTTCAGAGGAAAGTGGACACCCTCCACCAGGGTATCCACTGAAAAAACAAGATCCCGGCCCGCCGGAATGCGCTGGATAGCACAGTCATCCCCGGGGCCAAGTACGAGCTGATCGGTCATGGCACTGCCGGCCAGGGGCTGAAAATACTGCCTGATCAGGTCGAATTCGCCCATAAATCAGCGCGAGCGTGTCTCGGCGAGACGCAAGCGCTGGCTGAGCTTGTCCAAAACGCTGTTCACAAACTTGTGGCCTTCCGTACCGCCGAAGCGCTTGGCCATTTCGATACCCTCGTTGATCACCACCTTGTAGGGGACATCAATGCGATGTTTCAGCTCGTAGGCCCCCAACCGGACAATCGCCAGTTCCACCGGGTCCACTTCTTTGAGTGGCCGGTCAAGGTAAGGCTCGATCAATTTGTCGAGCTCGGATTGCTCGCGATGAACACCACGCAGAATATCGCGGAAGTACATCAGGTCAACCTTGCTCATGTCGTTATCGATCATGAACTCGGCTTCAATATCCGAGATCGGCGATTTGCTGAAATGCCGCTGGTACAGGCCCTGCATGGCAAGCCCCCGGGCACGGCGACGGTCGCCGGCCTTGGGTTTGCTGGGATTCCCCGGCTGGGGAGAAGTATCACCCGCTTCGCTCATTACTCACCCAACTTTTTGAACAGACTGACCATTTCCAGGGCGGTCACTGCGGCTTCCGCGCCTTTGTTGCCAGCCTTGGTGCCAGAGCGCTCAATGGCCTGCTCAATAGAATCCACCGTCAGCACACCGAATGATACCGGCACATCAGAGTCCAGGCTGACCGCACCGAGCCCACTGGCGGCTTCACCCGCCACGTACTCAAAGTGGGGCGTGCCGCCACGAATCACCGCACCCAGTGCAATGATGGCATCGTACTCTGTGGTTTCTGCTACGCGTTTGACCGCCAAAGGCATTTCGTAGGCGCCGGGCACCCGAATAATGGTGATGTCGTCTTTTGCAATACCATGACGCAGTAAGGTATCCACCGCGCCATCCACCAGGCTCTCCACCACAAATCCGTTAAAGCGGCCAACCACCAGGGCGTAACGTCCGCTGCACTGGGTGAAATCACCTTCAATTACTTTGATATCTGCCATCTCGGGCTCCTGTTCGGGCTGCGGCAGTTCTCGCCGCAACCAAGTTGTTCATTCGGGGGTGTAGGGGACGTATTCAACCACTTCCAGATCAAATCCAGAGATGGCGGAGAACTTCACCGGAGGGCTCAGCAAACGCATTTTGCCAACACCAAGGTCGCGCAAAATCTGAGAGCCGGTGCCAACGGTAAAGTAGACACCGGAACTGCCTTTGCCTGCGGCTGCAGCCCCCTGGTCATAAAACTCCTGGATGCGCTCTTCCAGGTTGTAGCTGTCTTCGGCGCTGTTCAGCAGCACCACTACACCACGGCCTTCACTGGCCACTTTTTCGAGGGCGTGATGCAGAGGCCAGCTGCGCGAATCTTTGCGACGGGCACCTAGCAGGTCACGCAAGGTATCGGTTATGTGCACACGCACCACCACTGGCTCATCGGGTGTAATATCACCCATCACCATAGCCAGGTGGGTCGCGCCCTGAATGTTATCCCGGTAGGTATGCAGCTTGAACACGCCGTATTCGGTGTCCAATTCGTGCTCTTCCACACACTCAACGGTGCGCTCATTCATGGTGCGGTAGTGGATCAGGTCAGCAATGGTGCCGATCTTCAGGTCATGCTCCTGGGCGAATTTTTCCAGATCCTCACGGCGCGCCATCGAGCCGTCGTCGTTCATGACTTCGCAGATCACGCCTGCTGGCTCACAACCCGCCAGGGCCGCCAGGTCACAGGATGCCTCAGTATGGCCAGCGCGGCTTAACACACCGCCGGGGTCAGACATCAGCGGGAATATATGACCAGGCTGGACCAGGTCAGACGCTTTGGCATTTCTGGCGACAGCCGCCTGCACCGTGCGTGCGCGGTCGGCGGCCGAAATGCCCGTGGTGACGCCTTCACGGGCCTCAATCGAGAGCGTGAACTTGGTACCGAAGCCAGAGGCATTCTGATGCACCATCAGCGGCAACCCGAGCTGTTCACAGCGATCACGGGTCATCGGCATACAAATGAGGCCACGACCAAAGCGAGCCATGAAGTTAATGGCCTCTGGCGTGCAGTGCTCCGCCGCCATTACCAGGTCGCCCTCATTCTCGCGGTCTTCATCATCCATCAGGATCACCATCTTGCCCTGACGAATATCTTCGATCATCTCTTCAATGCTGTTCAGTGCCATAGGATTCTGCGTCCTGTCACCCTCACCGGCTCTATAACGGGCTGAGGGGAATGAATTGATTAATTAGCGGCGGCCAAGGATCAACCGCTGATCCTCACCCACCTGACGCCGATCTAGCACGCTCCATTGCACTTTATCAGCCATACTTTCAAGCGGCAGATGGGCGGTCGGGCGGCCAGTACTGCCAAGAAATACGGGAGCCTGATATAACCAGAGCTCATCCACCAGATTTTCGCGAATGAAGGTTCCTGCCAGAGTTGGCCCGGCTTCCACCAATAATTCGTTGATCCCCAGCTCGCCGAGGGCGTCCAGCAATTCGGACACATCCACACCGTTGTCCTTCCAGGCAACGCCCGTCAGGCTTACACCCAGTGCGGCGAGATCCTGCGCCGGAGCTGACGCCAGGGCCGAGCTGGCACAAAACACCTGTACATTGCCGCCCTGAAGAATACGCGCGGTCGGCGGCGTACGGGCATCCCGATCGGCAATCACCCGCAACGGCTGGCGCGAGGGATCGGTGGCGTCACCAATATCACCCATGTCATCCCGACGCACCGTCAACGACGGATCGTCCGCCAGCACGGTACCTACTCCCGTCAGAATAGCATCACTGATGGCGCGCAACCGTTGCACATCACGCCGCGCTTCCGGGCCCGTAATCCACTGACTCTCTCCGGAAGCCATGGCCGTTCGTCCGTCCAGGCTCGCGGCCATTTTCAGCCTTACCCATGGGCGCCCGGTGTTCATGCGCTTCATAAACCCGGGATTCAGGCGGGCGGATTCCTCCGCCATCAGACCTTCGGTCACTTTGATGCCCGCTTCCCGAAGCATATCCAGACCTCGGCCAGAGACCGACGGATTGGGATCTTTGGTCGCGGCAAATACCTGGGCCACACCCGCATCAATCAGCGCTCGCGCACACGGTGGTGTCCGACCGTAGTGACTGCAAGGCTCCAGAGTGACGTAAGCCGTGGCACCCCGAGCCTCCTGGCCCGCCTCACTCAATGCCCGCACTTCTGCGTGAGCCTCACCCGCGCGTTCGTGCCAGCCTTCGCCCACGATGCGATTACCTTTTGCGATCACGCAGCCGACACGCGGGTTAGGATGAGTAGAGTAACGACCGCGCCAAGCCAGCTGCACGGCCCGCGCCATCATCGCCCGGTCACGGTCTGAAATCATGCCTTGCCTTTACCTGACTGGCTGTCAGCCAGGGCTCGGGCCACATCAACAGCCGTGTCGCCATTACCCTGAGACAACTTTTCAATCTCTTCCTTGAACTCGTTAATATCCTGAAAGCTGCGGTAAACGGAGGCGAACCGCACGTAGGCCACTTTGTCTAACTGGCGTAGCTCGGTCATGACCTCTTCGCCCAATTGCATTGATTTGACCTCTCGCTCGCCTGTCGCGCGCAACCGATATCGGATCCGGTTAAGCGCCGCATCGATCTCTTCAATGCTCACTGGCCGCTTTTCCAGGGCCTTCATGAGTCCGGCCCGGAGTTTCTCCTCGTCAAACGGCTGACGGGTACCGTCTTGCTTGACCACCCGCGGCATCACCAGCTCGGCTGTTTCGAAAGTAGTAAAGCGCTCACGGCAAGACAGGCACTCCCTGCGGCGACGAACCTGGTCACCCTCGGCCACCAGACGCGAATCAATCACTTTGGTATCCGCTTCACCACAGAAAGGACAATGCATAGTTCAGATGCTCCGGAAAGAAAGAACCCGGACGCTCCTTTCAGAGCGCCCGGGCAGGCTCAGAGATAACCAGCTCAGCCGTAGACCGGGAAGCGGCTGCACACCGCCTCTACCTGCTCGCGTACGCGGCTGATAACCGCTTCGTCTTCAAGGTTGTCGAGAATGTCGCACATCCAACCCGCCAGATCGCGACACTCAGCCTCACCAAACCCGCGCGTAGTCACCGCCGGGGTGCCAATCCGCAGGCCAGAGGTGACGAAGGGCGAACGTGGGTCGTTTGGAACCGCGTTCTTGTTCACGGTGATGTGCGCTTTGCCCAGAGCAGCATCGGCGTCTTTACCGGTAATGTCCTGCTTGATCAGGCTAACCAGGAACAGGTGGTTCTTGGTGCCACCGGAAACCACGTCAAAGCCGCGCTCGATGAAGATCTCGGCCATGGCGGCTGCGTTCTTGACCACTTGCTTCTGGTAAGCCTTGAACTCGTCGCTCATGGCTTCTTTGAAGCAGATCGCCTTGGCGGCAATCACGTGCATCAACGGACCGCCCTGACCACCCGGGAATACCGCGGAATTCAGCTTCTTGTGCAGCGCTTCGTCGTCGCAGGCCAGAATCAGGCCGCCACGCGGGCCGCGCAAGGTTTTGTGTGTGGTGGTTGCCACTACATGAGCATGAGGGACCGGATCCGGATAGACACCCGCAGCTACCAGGCCTGCCACGTGGGCCATATCAACGAACAGGTACGCATCCACCTTATCGGCGATAGCGCGGAAGCGGGCAAAGTCCAACTCCTGAGAATAGGCAGAGAAGCCGGCAATGATCATCTTGGGCTTGTGCTCAATCGCCAGGGCTTCGATTTCGTCGTAATCAATCAAACCGGTTTCCGGGTTCAGACCATATTGGACGGCGCTGTAGATCTTGCCGGAGAAGTTGACACTGGCACCGTGGGTCAAGTGACCACCGTGGGCCAGGCTCATGCCCAGAACCGTATCACCGGGCTTGAGCAGTGCCATGAAGACCGCAGAGTTGGCCTGAGAACCGGAGTGCGGCTGCACGTTGGCATAAGCGGCACCGAACAGCTCCTTGGCGCGATCGATGGCCAGGTCTTCAGCAATATCGACAAACTCACAGCCACCGTAGTAGCGCTTGCCGGGGTAGCCTTCCGCGTACTTGTTGGTCAGCACACTGCCCTGGGCTTCCATCACCCGAGGGCTGGTGTAGTTTTCAGACGCGATCAGCTCTATGTGCGCTTCCTGGCGTTTTTCTTCCGCCTGCATGGCGCTCCACAGTTCGTCATCGAATCCGGCGATCTTCATATCACGGTTAAACATGGATGTGCTGCCCCTGTCTGAATGGCTGGCCCGGCCACGCGCTGTGCGTGCCGGAACCCCTGAAAATTTGGGTCGCTATTCTATCGCGAAAGCGGGTCAAAAATCATCCTTTATGCCGTCCGCACATACCGACACCCCGGTAGTACGAAATTTCGCTCAATTGCTATCCCTGACCGGTTTAGATACCTTACCGGATCAAAAGTACGCAGTCAGATCGAGGGCGGCGGGGCAGGCCTTCAGGGATCGTCAAAATCAGGGATGATTTTGCCGAGCGTACATGGACGTATTCACAGCGTATCCCTGAAGGCCTGCCCCGCCGCCCGCGCCACCCGCGTCAGAATTCACAAACCTGTTCTCAACGAGGTTTAAGCCAACATGGCCCAATACGTCTACACCATGAACCGCGTGGGCAAGGTAGTACCCCCAAGCGGGAGATCCTGAAAGACATTTCCCTGAGCTTCTTCCCCGGCGCCAAGATCGGCGTTCTGGGCCTGAACGGGTCCGGTAAATCCACCCTGCTTCGTATTATGGCGGGCGTAGATCAGGATTACATCGGTGAAGCCCGACCTCAGCCCGGCATCCATGTGGGCTATCTGCCCCAGGAGCCGGAGCTGGACGAATCAAAGACCGTCAAGGAAATCGTCGACGAATCCGTTGCCCACGTACACAACGCGCTGGCTGAACTTGACCAGGTTTACGCCGCTTACGCAGAGCCGGACGCCGATTTCGATGCCCTCGCCAAGAAGCAGGGTGAGCTGGAAGCCATCATTCAGGCCACCGACGGCCACGATATTGAGCGCAAGATGGAAGTGGCCGCCGACGCCCTTCGTCTGCCAGCCTGGGACCAGAAAGTCAGCGTGCTGTCTGGCGGTGAACGCCGCCGTGTCGCTCTGTGTCGCCTGTTGCTGTCTGGCCCGGACATGCTGCTGCTGGACGAGCCTACCAACCACCTGGACGCCGAATCCGTAGCCTGGCTGGAGCGCTTCCTGCACGACTACGACGGCACTGTGGTCGCCATTACCCACGACCGATACTTCCTCGACAACGTGGCCGGCTGGATTCTGGAACTGGACCGTGGCCACGGCATCCCGTTCGAAGGCAACTACAGCCAGTGGCTGGAGAACAAAGAGAAGCGCCTGGAGATGGAATCCAAACAGGAAGCCTCGCACCAGAAAGCCATCAAGCAGGAGCTTGAGTGGGTGCGTTCCAACGCCAAGGGCCGTCAGTCCAAGAGCAAGGCCCGTCTGGCCCGCTTTGAGGAAATGAGCTCTCAGGAATTCCAGAAACGTAACGAAACCAACGAACTGTACATCCCGCCAGGACCACGCCTGGGCGGCAAAGTGATCGAAGTAGAAGGCATCAGCAAAGCCTTCGGTGATCGCCTGCTCTATGAAAATGTATCGTTCAGTGTGCCACCGGGTGCCATTGTAGGCATTATCGGTGGTAACGGTGCCGGTAAATCCACGCTGTTCAAGATGATTGCCGGCATGGACCAACCAAACTCGGGCACCATCACCGTGGGCGAAACCGTGGAACTAGCCTACGTCGATCAGATGCGCGACCTGGACGGCAGCAAGACCGTATGGGAAGAGCTGTCTGACGGCAACGACATCATCAAGGTCGGCAATTACGAAACCCCATCCCGCGCTTATGTGGGCCGCTTTAACTTCAAGGGCACCGACCAGCAAAAGCGGGTAGGTGACTTGTCCGGTGGTGAGCGTAACCGCCTGCACCTGGCCAAGCTGTTGAAGCAAGGCGGCAACGTGTTGCTGCTGGACGAACCGACCAACGACCTGGATGTGGAAACCCTGCGCGCACTGGAGGAAGCCATCCTGAATTTCCCCGGATCCGCCCTGGTAATCTCGCACGACCGCTGGTTCCTGGACCGTGTCGCCAGCCACATTCTGGCGTTCGAGGATGACGGTGAGGTGGTCTATTTCGAAGGCAACTTCACCGACTACGACGCCGACTTCAAGAAGCGCAAAGGGGAATCAGCGATGCAGCCCAAGCGCATGAAATACAAGAAGCTGGCGTAATGGCAAAAGCCAAAACCGCCTTCGTCTGCACCGAGTGCGGCGCTGACTATTCCAAATGGCAGGGCCAGTGCACGGCCTGCCAGGCCTGGAATACCGTCAGCGAAGTGCGAGGGGTCTCCGGCGGCAACAGCACCAAAGGCGTGCGCGGCATCCGCTTTGAGGGTTACGCCGGCAGCCTGTCGGAAGTCAAAAGCCTGGACGAAGTCAGCCTGGCTGAGCAGTCCCGCATCAGCACCGGTATGCAGGAGTTCGACCGGGTGCTGGGTGGCGGCCTGATCGAAGGCTCGGCGGTTTTGATGGGCGGTCATCCCGGCGCCGGCAAGAGCACACTGCTGCTTCAAGCTGTGTGCCAGCTGGCGGCGCAACACCCTGCCCTGTACGTGACCGGCGAGGAATCCCTGCAGCAGGTGGCGATGCGCGCCAAACGCCTGGGTTTGCCCACCAAAGATCTGAAAATGCTGTCGGAAACCAGCGTGGAACGTGTCATGCAGGTGGCCGAAGCCGAGAAACCCCGGATTCTGGTGGTGGACAGTATTCAGGTGATGCACGTGGCCGAGATTGAATCTGCACCGGGCTCGGTCTCGCAAGTGCGCGAAAGCGCCGCCTACCTGACCCGCTTCGCCAAGCAAACCGGCACCATTCTGTTCCTGGTCGGCCACGTCACCAAAGACGGCAGTCTGGCCGGCCCGAAGGTTCTTGAGCACATGATCGACTGCTCGATCCTGCTCGAAGGCTCCAGCGACAGCCGCTACCGCACCCTGCGCGGCATCAAGAACCGCTTTGGTGCCGTCAACGAGCTGGGCGTGTTCGCGATGCTGGAACAGGGCCTGAAGGAAGTGAAGAACCCCAGCGCCATTTTCCTGAACCGCGGCGAAGAAGCCGCGCCGGGCAGTGTGGTGATGGTGGTGTGGGAAGGCACAAGACCAATGCTGGTGGAGATCCAGGCCCTGGTGGATATGGCCCAGGGTAGTTATCCGAGGCGGGTCGCCGTCGGGCTGGACCAGAACCGTCTGGCCATGCTTTTGGCGGTACTGCACCGCCATGGCGGCATGCACGTGGCCGATCAGGACGTGTTTGTGAACGTGGTGGGTGGCGTTAAAGTCAACGAAACCAGCGCCGACCTGGCCCTGCTGGCAGCGGTCGTCTCCTCCTTCCGCAACCGCGCCCTGCCCCAAGACCTGGTGATTTTCGGAGAAGTCGGCCTGTCCGGCGAAATCCGTCCCGTGCCCAGTGGCCAGGAACGCATTTACGAAGCCTCGAAACACGGATTCACACGCGCCTTGGTGCCCAAGGCCAACGTTCCGCGTAAGCCTGTCGAAGGCATGAAAGTGATTCCCGTGACCAAGCTTTCGGATGCGCTTTCGGCTTTGGAGGAGCTTTAATCAATCAAATGAGCAAATTCTCGTTCCAACAAAGCCTGATCGCCTAAATTCAACTCCACCAAACGCTTCAGATGCGTGGCGCTTTCAAGATCAATGTACTGACACCGAAACCCCAGACGCTGATCCTCGACGTGCTTTAGCTCCACCGCCATAACAATCGCAGCTTCACGCTCGTTCAGGTGCACCACCAGCTCGCAAGGCTTGTTTAACGGAACAGCCCAGCCGTCCGGTCGCTGAACCAGAACGCCTTTCAGAGAAATATCCAACACCTCAGTTGACCACACCTGATCCTGACAATGCAGCTCACACGGCGCGTCAAAACTGATTCGGTGGAAACGGCGTTTTTCAGATGTCTTGGTGGCCAAGGGACAGCTCCGGGTTGTTAGTCATCACTCTCTATGACTATAGACCGGACATAAAAGGGAGTACAGCGGGAAAACCCGAGGGAGCACCGCAGTTAATCAAGATATTTCAGAGACGTTCAAAAGCGGGGCGGCAGCAGGGCCTCCAAAAAATCTCGGAGGCCATGGATGGCCGGAGCGAAGCGCACATGGATGTGCTCGTAGCGTTTTTTTGGAGGCCCTGCTGCCGCCCCGCTCACTCCCAATCAGCAGGCTAGGAGTAAACGAGGTACAAATTCGAGCTTACTGGTGATACTGCCCGCTAAGCTCAACGACCGCCTCAATGAACGCCCCAGCATGCTCCGGGTCCACATCCGGTGTAATGCCATGGCCGAGGTTGAAAATGTGCCCAGGGCCAGAACCGTAGCGCTTCAGAATGTCCGCCACTTCCTCACGAATCCGCGCCTTCGGCGCATACAGCATCGCCGGGTCCATGTTGCCCTGCAACGCTACCCTATCGCCCACACGGGCGCGGGCATTGCCGATATCCGTGGTCCAGTCCAGGCCGACCGCATCACAGCCGGAATCGGCAATGGACTCGAGCCACTGACCACCGTTCTTGGTGAACAGAACCACCGGCACCCGCCGGCCTTCGGCTTCACGAATCAGTCCCGCCACGATCTTCTTCATGTAGCGCAGGGAAAATTCCTCATAGGCCCAACCAGTCAACACACCGCCCCAGGTATCGAAAATCTGCACCGCCTGAGCACCGGCCTTGATCTGGCCGTTCAAATAGTCGATCACTGCATCCGCCAGATGATCCAGCAACCGGTGCATCACCTCCGGCTGGCCGTACATCAGCTTTTTGGCTTCCGAGAAGGTCTTTGAAGAGCCACCCTCGATCATGTACGTGGCCAAAGTCCACGGGCTGCCGGAGAAACCGATCAGCGGCACGCGACCGTTCAGCTCACGGCGAATGGTGGAGACCGCGTTCATCACGTAGTCCAGATCCGACTCGGCGTTCATTTTCGGCAGAGCGTCTACGTCCGCCTCGGAACGGATCACTTTGCGGAATTTCGGGCCTTCACCAGTTTCGAAATACAGGCCCAGACCCAACGCGTCCGGAATGGTGAGGATGTCGGAAAACAGAATGGCCGCGTCCAGCGGATAACGTTCCAGCGGCTGCAGCGTTACCTCACAAGCCAGCGGCGTGTTCTTGCACAGACTGAGAAAATCGCCGGCCTGAGCCCGGGTTGCACGATATTCCGGGAGATAACGGCCGGCCTGGCGCATCATCCACACCGGGGTGCGATCCACAGGCTGGCGCATCAAAGCGCGCAAGAAGCGATCATTCTTCAACTCAGTCATAAGCAATCCCGTTCTCGTCGGTAAATGGTCAGAGATAATGGGGAGCAATGATACCCCGTTTGTACGAATAAAAAAGGGCGGCTTACCCTTAGCAAGCCGCCCTTCTGACCCTGATCAACTCAGGGTTATACGTCCAGGTAGTCCAGAATGCCCTCAGCGGCTTGTCGACCTTCCCAGATAGCCGTTACCACCAGGTCAGAACCGCGCACCATATCACCACCGGCAAAGATCTTGGGGTTACTGGTCTGGAACGGGAACTCGGTCTGCTCCGGAGCAGCCACCCGGCCAGAGTCATCGGTATTCACCTCGAACTCATCAAACCAGTCGGCCGGGCTCGGGCGGAAGCCAAAAGCCACCAGGACCGCATCGGCAGGGATCACTTCCTCACTGCCGGCGACCACTTCCGGGCGACGGCGACCGTTTTCGTCCGGCTCGCCCAGTTGGGTGGAGACAACCTTGACCCCTTCTACGCGGTCTTCACCGATGATTGCGATCGGCTGACGGTTGAACAGGAACTTCACACCCTCTTCCTTGGCGTTGGACACTTCGCGGCGGGAGCCGGGCATGTTCGCCTCATCCCGGCGATAGGCACAGGTTACGCTTTCCGCCTGTTGGCGAATTGAGGTGCGGTTGCAGTCCATAGCGGTATCGCCACCGCCCAGAACCACTACCCGCTTGCCCTTCATATCGATGAAGTCGGAAGCCTTCTTCTCGAATCCAAGACGGCGATTTACATTGGAGATCAGGAACGGCAAGGCATCGTGAACACCTGGCAGCTCCTCACCCGGGAACCCACCTTTCATGTAGGTGTAGGTGCCCATGCCCATGAACACGGCATCGAATTCTTCAAGAATGCTCTTCAGCTGGACGTCTTTACCCACCTCGGTGCTCAGACGGAACTCAACGCCCATCTCCTCGAACACCTTGCGGCGACGGGACATAACCGACTTTTCCAGTTTGAATTCAGGAATGCCAAAGGTCAGCAAACCGCCAATCTCAGGGTAAATGTCGAAGACCACCGGCTTCACGCCGTTGCGAACCAGAACGTCGGCACAGCCGAGGCCAGCCGGCCCCGCGCCGATGACCGCAACCTTCTTGTCGGTCCATTTCACGTTCGACATGTCAGGCTTCCAGCCCAACGCAAAGGCAGTGTCGGTAATGTACTTCTCAACCGAACCGATGGTGACTGCGCCGTAACCGTCATTCAGGGTACAGGCCCCTTCACACAAGCGGTCCTGCGGACAAACACGACCACAAACCTCGGGCAGGGAGTTGGTTTGATGACACAGCTCCACAGCCTTCATGATGTTGCCTTCCGACACCAGCTTCAGCCAGTTTGGAATGTAGTTATGCACCGGGCACTTCCACTCACAGTACGGATTACCGCATTCCAGGCACCGATGGGACTGGGAGGCCGCGTGGGTCTCGGTGAACGGATGGTAGATTTCCCCAAACTCTTTCTTACGTTTCTTGGCAGGCACTTTTTGGGATCAACCCGCCCGACTTCCACAAACTGAAAGTCATTATTGAGACGTTCTTTCATGTTGCTACTCTCATCAGCTCGATTTCGACGGGGGCTGCACCCAATGGATGCAGCCCATCAATCACGTTCAACCCGTACGTTATTCCGGGCGGGCACGGGTGCTTGCCAGCAGGCTACGCAAATTGGCAGCCTTTGGCTTGACCAGCCAGAACCGACCAATGTAGTCGTCGAAATCTTCAAGAAGGTGCTCAGCCCAGGCACTACCGGTTTCTGAGATGTGCTCCCGAATCACACCGCGCAGGTGGTTTCGGTAGGCTTCCATGTCTTCCCGTGAAATGCGCTGAATCTCAACCAACTCATGGTTGTACTTGTCCACGAAGGTATTGTCCAGATCAAGCACGTAGGCAAAACCACCGGTCATACCCGCGCCGAAGTTTGATCCAGTTGCTCCCAGAACCGTCACCAGACCACCGGTCATGTACTCGCAGCAATGATCGCCGGTACCTTCAATAACCGCGTGAGCGCCGGAGTTACGGACGGCAAAACGCTCGCCAGCTGTGCCGGCCGCAAACAGTTTGCCACCGGTTGCGCCATACAGGCAGGTATTGCCGACGATGGAAGTCTCCTGGGTCTTGAACTCGCTGCAACGGGGTGGCTTGACGACCAGCTTACCACCGGTCATGCCTTTACCCACGTAATCGTTGGCGTCGCCTTCAAGGATCAGGTTGAGGCCACCGACGTTCCAGACACCAAAACTCTGACCAGCGGTGCCGGTAAGATCCAGAGTGATCGATGCGTCCGCCATGCCCTGATTGCCATGCAATGCGGCAATTTCACCAGAAAGACGCGCGCCGATCGAACGATCGCAGTTGGTGACCTTGTAACTCCAGGCACCACCAGTTTTCTCGGTGATGGCGGTCAGGGTGTCTTGCACCATCTGCTCGGCCAGCTGGCCCTGATCGAACGGCTGGTTACGCTCAACCTGGCAAGTCTGCGGCTTGTCGGCCGGAATATGCTCATTCTCCAGCAGGCGCGACAGATCCAACTTCTTCTGGCGCTCTGTATCGCCCGGCAAGCGCTCCAGCAGATCGACGCGACCCACCAGCTCCTCCAGGGTGCGCACACCCAGCTTCGCCATCCACTCCCGGGTTTCTTCCGCCACAAAGCGGAAGAAGTTCATGGCCATCTCGACCGTGCCCTTGAAGTGCTCTTCACGCAGATAATCGTTTTGCGTGGCCACGCCGGTTGCACAGTTATTCAGATGGCAAATCCGCAGGTATTTACAACCCAGCGCGACCATCGGCGTGGTACCAAAGCCAAAGCTTTCAGCACCCAGGATTGCACCTTTGACGACATCCAGGCCGGTCTTGATACCGCCGTCGGTCTGTAGGCGAATTTTGCCGCGCAGATCGTTGGCGCGCAGCGCCTGCTGGGTTTCCGTCAAGCCAAGCTCCCAGGGAGAACCGGCGTAACGGATCGAGGTCAACGGACTGGCGGCAGTACCACCGTCGTAACCCGACACGGTGATCAGGTCGGCGTACGCCTTGGCAACGCCAGCCGCGATCGTGCCAACGCCAGGTTCAGATACCAGTTTCACCGACACCAGAGCCTTGGGGTTGACCTGTTTAAGATCAAAAATCAGCTGGGCCAGATCTTCAATCGAATAGATGTCGTGGTGCGGCGGCGGCGAAATCAGGGTTACCCCCGGCACCGAATAGCGCAGGCGGGCGATCAGGTCATTGACCTTGCCACCTGGCAGCTGGCCGCCTTCACCGGGCTTGGCGCCCTGGGCTACCTTGATCTGCATAACATCGGCACTGCGCAGGTATTCGGCGGTGACGCCAAAGCGGCCAGAAGCCACCTGCTTGATCTTGGAGCGCCGGTTGGTGCCGTGGCGAGCCGGATCTTCACCGCCTTCGCCAGAGTTGGAGCGCCCCCCCAGAGTGTTCATCGCCACAGCCAGAGCCTCGTGGGCTTCCGGAGACAATGCACCCAGAGACATAGCCGCAGAGTCAAAGCGCGGGAAGATGTTATCCACCGGCTCTACTTCCGAAAGATCTATCGGCTTGATGTCCTTCTTGAACACCAGCAGGTCCCGCAAGGTTGCCACAGGGCGCTCGTTCACCAGACCGGCGTATTCCTGATAATGGCCGTAATCACCGCTGATCACAGCATCCTGCAGCTTGGCGACCACGTCCGGGTTGAAGGCATGGTATTCCTGACCGTGAACATACTTCAGCAAACCGCCCTGAGACAGCGGCTTGCGCGGCTTCCAGGCAATCGTTGCCAGCTGCTCCTGGTCCTGCTGAAAATCGTAGAAGTCTGCACCCTGGATACGGCTGGGTACGCCTTTGAAGCAAAGATCAACCACGTTGTCTGCCAGACCAATGGCTTCGAACAGCTGCGCACCGCGGTAAGACGTGATGGTAGAGATACCCATCTTCGACAGAATCTTCAGCAGGCCCTTGTTGATGCCTTTACGGTAATTGTTCTTGGCCTCGATCGGATCCATCAGCAATTCACCGGTGCGAATCAGGTCGTTGAGCACCTGATAGGCAAGGTATGGATACACGGCTGTCGCGCCGAAACCAAACAGCACGGCAAACTGGTGTGGGTCTCGGGCCCAGCCGGTTTCTACGATGATGTTGGAATCGCAACGCAGACCTTTATCGACCAGGTGATGGTGCAGAGCGCCCGTCACCATCATGGCGTTGACCGGGAGCTCGCCCTCGACCAGATCCTTATCGCTCAGGATCAACAATACCTTGCCACTGCGGACGGCTTTTTCAGCCTCGTCACACATCCGGCGAACAGCCTGCTCGAGGCCTTCCTCCGGGCGGTAACTCATGGCGATCTTGGCCACTTCAAAGCCAGGCCGATCGTTATTGCTGAGTTTCAGGAACTTCGCCGGTGACAACACTGGCGTGGTCAGAATGATTCGGTTTGCGTGGCCCGGAGTTTCCTCGAACACGTTTTGCTCAACACCGAGACAGGTCTCCAAAGACATCACGATGGTTTCACGCAACGGATCGATCGCCGGGTTAGTAACTTGCGCAAACTTCTGACGGAAATAATCCGACACATGCCGAACTTTGCTGGAGAGCACGGCCATCGGGGTGTCATCACCCATAGAGCCAACGGCCTCCTGAGCACTTTCTGCCAGAGGGCGCAACACCTGATCACGCTCCTCAAATGAGATGCTGAACATCTTCTGATGAACCAGCAGCTCGTCCGGCTCCATCAACTTGAATTCCGGAGTGGCCTGGTTGAGTGTGGTTTCAACCCGCAACGAGTTCTCTTTCAGCCAACGCTTGTAGGGCTGTGCCGTTTTCAGGCGCTGGTCAATATCCCGGGTATGCAGAACTTCACCGGTTTCGGTGTCAACTGCGAGCATCTGACCCGGCCCAACCCGGCCCTTGGCAACCACATCTTCGGGCTTATAACCGTGCGTCCCCACTTCCGATGCCAGGGTGATGAAGTCGTCTTTGGTGACAACCCAGCGGGCCGGCCGCAGGCCGTTGCGGTCCAGCATACATAGAGCGTAACGGCCATCCGACATAACCAGGCCGGCTGGTCCGTCCCAAGGCTCCATATGCATGGAGTTGTACTCATAAAACGCTCGCAGCTCGGAATCCATGGTGTCCACGTTCTGCCAGGCAGGCGGGATCATCATGCGCACTGCCCGGAACAGATCCACACCACCGGCCAGCAATACTTCCAGCATGTTATCCATACTGGACGAGTCAGAGCCGGTCAGGTTAACCAGGGGCTGCAAGGTTTGCAGGTCTGGTAAATCGGGCGAACTGAACTTGGCTGCCCGGGCAATCGCCCAGTTACGGTTGCCATCAACGGTGTTGATTTCGCCGTTGTGAGCCAGGAACCGGAATGGTTGTGCCAACGGCCACTTGGGCATAGTGTTGGTGGAAAAGCGCTGATGGAATACGCAAATGGCCGTCTGCAGATCCGGGTCACCCAGATCCTTGTAGAAGTTGGCCAGATCGGCCGGCATCATCAGGCCTTTGTAGGCCAGAGTGCGGTGTGAAAGACTGCAGATGTAAAACTCGGAGTCTTCGGCCTCGGCCATGTCGCGCTCGGCGTGACGACGCCCCACAAACAGACCGATAGCAAATTCTTTTTCAGACTTACCAGCCGGCTCCACAAAAACCTGCTCGATGCGCGGCAGGCAATCCAGAGCCATTGGCCCCAGGCAGCGGTTATCGACCGGCACTTCTCGCCAGCCCATGATCTCCAGGCCCTGTTCGACCAGTCGTTTTTCAACAGTGGCTCGCCCGGCAGCAGCCTTGCTCTCGTCCTGAGCTAAAAAAACCTGGCCGACTGCAAACAGTTCGCCAGGTTTTTTGCCAAACGCTGCTTCCGCAGCCTTGTAAAGGAAGGCTCTGGGACTCTGCAATAACAGGCCACAGCCATCACCGGTTTTGCCGTCAGCGGCAATGCCGCCCCGGTGGGTCATGCACGTCAGAGACTCAATAGCCGTTTGTAACAACTTATGGCTGGACTCGCCCTTCATGTGGGCAATCAGGCCAAAACCACAGTTGTCCCTGAACTCATCGGGATGATACAAGCCTGTTGTCATAAGCGTTCTCTCGCGTGTAAATGCTTTCTTGCCAGACAATTTTGCACCAATTAAGTGCGCAAAACGGTTTGACACCAAAAAAAGGGGGGAGCGATTTTACACACGTGAAACTACGTATTCAATTTTTTTCGCTGTTTCAGACCCAAACCAGCGATAACTTGCACTGAAATGGTGCGCCTAATAGCTATCGAATGATCGAACCCAAGGCTCTGCAACCCCAAGCACCGAGGGAAGCTCCTCCACCCCCTCACGGGCAGCTTCACGGCTTGGGTATTCACCGAATATCAGCATGAACCAGGGCTCCCCTGACGCTCTCCGAGCGTGTAGCTGAGCCTAGCATCGTCCGACGCCCGCTCAAGTACATTGAGTACCGTACGCTCTCTGTTGCCCGCAACCAACTGCAGGGTCCAGCCCTCACGTGATCGGATTTCATCCAGGGAGACAAAATTCGCGGGTTGCTCCGGCACGAAGCCTGGCTCTGGCTCTGGCTCTGGCTCTGGCTCTGGCTCTGGCTCTGGCTCTGGCTCTGGCTCTGGCTCTGGCTCTGGCTCTGGCTCTGGCTCTGGCTCTGGCTCTGGCTCTGGCTCTGGCTCTGGCTCTGGCTCTGGCTCTGGCTCTGGCTCTGGCTCTGGCTCTGGCTCTGGCTCTGGCTCTGGCTCTGGCTCTGGCTCTGGCTCTGGCTCTGGCTCTGGCTCTGGGCGAGCATCGATGGGTCCGGAGGCCTCCGTCAAGTCTGATTGACCGGATTGAGGCTCACTGTCGATAAGCTCAGGACCAATCGTAATGCTTCTGCGGACAGGCTCCTCCGGTACATCCACGCTACCCGCATCCGCCACCGACTCGTCATATTGACTGGACACAAACCACCAGGACGCACCCAACAGCACCAGGGCGAGCGCCGGCCAACGAAACGTCATCAGTGGCGGCCAGTTCCGGGCCGGTGCCGAGCGGCTGCCCGATACCATATCCAGCCATATACCAGGAGCGACCCGCTTCAAGCGCCCAAAGCTACCCTGGCTCAGCGCATGAAGCTGCTTTAGCCGGGTCGGCGACAAAAGCTCTTCTTTCTGACCGCCCGCGCGGTGAATGCGTGGCTCAAGATACGCGGCAATATCTTCACGACTCAGCGATGGAAGGCTGATGTGATGGACGTAAGCTGCAAAATCTTCCTGGCGAAACTCACTTTGCAGACCATGGGCGCCGGCAAACACCAGTGCCGCCGCGAGCGAGCGGTCAGCCGCAAGGAATCCCGACAACAACAGATTCAAGATCTCGGGCGCCACACGCTCGGCATCGTCCAGTATCAACACCAGGCGTTGTCCACGTTGAGCGCGACTCTCAGACCAACGGAAAAACCGATAAACCAACTCTCTTGGCTCTGCATCGGCTGGCAAACCTGATCTGGCGATTTTTCTCAAATCCCGAACCAGGGCCTGACTGCCGGTTAATGCTGCCGAGGGGATACGGTGGAAATCCAGACGGGATGATTCGCTGCGAACGAGTTCAGCGAGAATACGGGTTTTGCCCGCACCGGGAACGCCGGTAAGCAACAGCGCCATGTCACCAAAACCACAGAGATGACGGAGCGACTCCAGAGCATGGTGACGCATTGCATCTGGATAGAACGGGGTTTCCAGGTCGAGTGGATTTTCCCGCAAACCATAACGCTGCTGAAGCCGCGGAAATAGCCCGCCATCCTCTATCGTGTTCAGGTTATCCTCGATCACAATTCATCCCTGCCTGCTGTCCGTTTTCCTGAAGCCCCCGTGTTTAACGGGTGAATTCCAGCAAAGTGTTCCGGAGGTTCTGCTCCGACGCATCGCCTGTGACAAAGGCATCACCCAAGGCCCGCATCAAAACCAATCGTAACGTTCCGTCTATGTTCTTTTTATCGACAGCCATCCGAGACATAAAGTCTTCAGGGCTCATGCCCTCTGGCGCATACACTGGCAGCCCGGCCCGCCGAATCAGAGAGGTCGCCCGCTCGTGATCAGCCTGGCTGATCATGCCCTCTCTCAAGGACAGGTCCGAGGCCATCAGCATACCGGTACCGACCGCTTCTCCATGCAACCAATTGCCGTAGCCGGCGTAGGTTTCAATGGCATGACCAAAGGTGTGCCCAAGATTCAGAATTGCTCGAAGCCCACCCTCACGCTCATCAACGGCGACGACCTCCGCTTTACACTGGCACGAACGAAAGATGGCCTCCGCCAGCGCCTCCGGTTCTGCATTCATCAACGCGTCTATGTTGTTCTCAAGCCAGATCAAAAACGACTCATCACGGATCAGGCCATATTTAATGACCTCCGCCAGGCCGGCAGACACTTCACGGGCCGGCAAGGTGGACAGCGAATCGGTATCAATCAACACCATGTTTGGTTGGTGAAAAGCGCCAACCATATTTTTACCCAACGGATGATTCACCCCGGTCTTTCCACCAACGGAGGAATCGACCTGAGACAACAATGTGGTGGGAATCTGAATGAAGGGTACGCCCCGCTGATAACAAGCAGCAGCAAACCCCGCCATATCGCCGATGACGCCGCCGCCCAAAGCGGCCAGCGTGGTCTTCCTTGAGTGCCGCTGTTCAAGCAATCCGTCAAAGATCAGATTGAGGGTTTGCCAATCCTTATACTTTTCGCCATCCGGCAAGGTAACCACATCCACTTGCTTGCCGCGAAAACAGGCAACGGCTTGCTCCAGGTACAACGGGCCAACCGTGTCATTGGTCACAATCATGACCTGGTTCCCCGCGACCCAGGGCGTCAAGTCATAGGTACCAAGCAATCCCTGACCGATCACGATCGGATAGCTTCGCTCACCCAATTCAACTTTAAGCTCTTTGAGGACCTTGTACATGTTCACGACCTTCTTTGCGTCTTTGCCGTTTGTGTCTGGGGGTTTTTGGATTGATACGATTCACCAACTGCCGCACAACCAACCGTGGGCTCTTGCGATCAGTAAACATGATGATATCTGCAAGCTTGGTGTAGAGAGGGTCCCGAATGGCGAACAGGCTTCGCAATACACCTTCCGGATCTTCATTCTGCAACAACGGGCGGTTACGGTCTTTTCGGGTGCGTTCCACCTGCTGTTCTATCGACGTTTTCAGGTACACAACAACAGCACGCTTCTTTAGTAGTGGATGGTTTTCTGGACGCATCACAGCACCGCCACCGGTGGCCAGCACTGTCCCTGCCTCTCCAGAAAGTTCATCCAGCATGGCAGTTTCTCTCTGCCGAAACCCACCCTCGCCTTCAACATCAAAAATCCACGGAATGTTTGCCCCGCACCGCTCTTCGATGATCCGGTCAGAATCCACAAAGCGATAGCCCAGCTCCTTGGCAAGCATACGGCCAATCGTACTTTTACCAGCCCCCATCGGGCCAACCAGGACAACGCGTTCGGGCAAAGACATAATTTCCGCTCAACTGGGTTCAGGCGGGTGAGAATAGCACAGGGCAAGCCATTCCATAAGTCGGAGCCCGAGATCCCAACAAAAAAGCCGCCGGTGTTAGCGGCGGCTTTTTCACGACTGGATCAATTACTGGATCAGGTCATTTTTGATGATCTTCGGAGTGATGAAAATCAGCAGCTCGCTGCGCTCATCAATGTTTTCGGTCCGCTTGAACAGCCGTCCCAGGTATGGAATATCGCCCAGGAACGGTGTTTTCGTCGTTTGAGTCGCGACTTCTGACTGGAAGATACCACCCAAAACCACGGTTTCGCCATTAGCGACCAATACCTGCGTTGTTACGGAGTTGGTGTTGATGGATGGAATACCCGCCGTCACTTCGCCGCGAGAATCCTGATTCACCACCAGATCCATAATGATCTTGTCGTCAGGCGTGATTTGTGGGGTCACTTCTAACGATAGCGCAGCCTCTTTAAAGGACACAGATGTGGCACCGCTGGACGATGCCTCCTGATACGGAATTTCTTCACCAGACTTGATGGATGCACTCTGACGATCCGCCGTTACAACTCTTGGCTGCGAAACCACTTCGGCCCTGCCGTCCGTCTCCAAAGCCGAAAGCTCCAGATCAATCAGGAAGTCATCGCTGCCCCACCCAATTGCGAAGGATGAGGCACCCTCACCGGACACACCCAAGTCAACACCCAAGGCGCCCGGGAAGCTGATGGAACCAGTACCTCCAGCAGCAGCATCTCTAGCTTCTTCAAGAGTACCTAAAGAGCCGCCAATACTGATTACATCATTACCATTGACGTCATAAGCGGCACCGCCCCAGCGCACACCGAGGTTCTCGGCAACGTTGGTTTGCGCACGCACAATCCGCGCCTCAATGGAGACCTGACGCACAGGCACATCCCATGTACCGACAAGCCGACGGATCTCTTCCAACTTCTGCGCTGTTTCCCGAACACTGATGGTGTTGGTACGCACGTCAGATGACACAAACCCTCGCGAGGAGATCAGCTCTTCATCCGCCTGAATAAGAGCTACGATATCTGCCGCTTTGGCGTAGTTGACCTGAACAATATCCAGGCGAACAGGTGCCAGTTCTGCGATCTGCTTGCTGGTTTCAAGTTCCAGTTTCTCACGGGCGGCGATCTCGTCGGCCGGCGCCACCAGAAGGACATTACCAATCTGGCGCTGATCTAACCCTTTAGTCTTCAGAATCAGGTCAAGCGCCTGGTCCCAGGGCACGTTCTGCAAACGCAAGGTAATGCTGCCACCCACTGTATCGCTGGCCACCAGGTTCAAACCGGTAAAGTCTGCAATCAGCTGGAGTACAGAGCGAACTTCGATATCCTGAAAGTTAAGAGACAGCTTCTCACCCGTGTACGGGAAGCGCTCTTCCCGCAAAGACTCTACCTCTTGCTCCGTCAGTCTTTCTACACTGACCGTAAACTCCCGACCCGACTGGTATGCGATGTAGTCGTAGTCGCCTTCTGGACGAATTTCAATGATTGCATTGCCGTCTTCGACGAATGTATCGATTCGGGTCACCGGCGTTGCGAAATCAGTAACGTCAAGGCGACGACGCAGGTCAGCTGGCACTTGCAGTCCTGGCATGGTTAGGCGAATTCTGCCACCTTGCTCGCTAAGATTGACAGCACTTGTGCTGCTGCCCAAGTCAACAATTACCCGACCCTCACCATCTTTACTGCGCCGGAAATCAACGCCGGCCAGCGCATTCTGGTCTGACCGAGCCGATGACGCCTGCTGGCTGCCCTGGGACCGGGCGGTTGCTGCCGCGGCATCACTGGCGCCGCCAATCGTCATCACCAGCGAATTATCCTGCCGCACGGTTTCATGGGGCACCAGTTCAACCAGATTAAAGATCAATCGAGTGCGGTCTTTCGTTTCCACCACGGTGACGCTCTGAGCGTTGCCGGAACCAAGTGGAATGCTGCGTTGATTCAAACCACTGGTGGTATCCTGCAGATCCACAGCGATCCTGGCGGGGCGCTCAATCGTGTAGCCCGTTGGCTCAGGCGGAGGCCCATCAAACCTCATGGTCACTTCCAGTCGCTCACCGGGTAACGACGAAAACGACACGTCTTCCAGCATGACCGCGCTGGCCAGGCTGCTCCATAACCCGATGGCGATAACGCCTACGCAGACATTGAGTTTTTTGAACATCGCTAGCCTCGACCTTGAACCATTTTTTTCGTGCATGTTTGTTTCAGTCATTCTCATCGCTCCTGGCCTTATCCTTCATCCAAAGACAGTGAGCGTGGGCGTTCAACCCATCCACCCCGGCCATTTGGAACGATTTCAATCAATTCGATTCGGGTTTCGCTCACGCCAACAATCCGGCCGTAGCTCTGCCCCATATAATTACCCGCTCTTACTCGGTGAATGCCACCGCTACCATCTCGTATGAGGGCAAACAAATTACCCTCAACACCCTGCAACGTGCCGACCATCACCAGTGATTTCAGCTCAAAGTTCTCCAGAACCTCTCTCGGACGATCCAGGTCTGGTTCGACGTCGCTAACCGGCTCCTCATCAACCATCGTCAACTGAACATCGATCGGTGCCTCAAACGGTGCTCTACGGTCCGCTGCCGAATAGCTGAACGCCTCATAAGCTTTGAACTCTGGCAAAGGCTCAACGTGTCCTCGAGGCTTTGCCCGGGTATCCGCCATAAACTTATCCAGATCAGAAAAGCCATCGCTCTGAGAACACGCCGTCAGCAAAGAGGCCAGACACACACCCAGCCAGGCTTTTCCCGCATGCTTTACTGTCATGCTCATTCTCCAGCCCGGTAGCGGTAGGTACGGGCAACAACTTGCATATCCAGCTGTTCGCCATCCCCGCCAATTGGTTTGATAGTTAGATCGTGCAACGTCACAATCCGTGGCAGACTGGCCACACTGCTGACAAATGATGCCAACTCGTGGTACGCGCCTGACACTCGGATATTGATCGGCAATTCCGAGTAGAAGTCACGCCGTTGTTCCGGCTGCAGTGCTACCTGCTGAAGCGCCAAGCCATTACCTATAGCGGTATTGGTAATGTCTTCGAGAAGCCCGGGAACCTCAGTTTCGGAAGGTAGCTGCCTGACCAAAGCGCCGAACGTCTCTTCCATTTCCGCCATCTGAGCCTTGAACACGTCCAGATTGGCAACCTGATAGGCTTTCTGCTCGTAGCGCTGCTTCAGTTCCTGTTCGGTTCGTTCAACCCGCTCCAACTGGCCGTACTGGTCTTTAATAAAGAACCAATACCCGCCGCCCAGAATCAGGCCAAAAACAATCAAAGCCACAATGGCCTTGACCGGTGCCGGCCAGATACCTGCGTTGTTGATATCCAGGTCGTTGATATCGAATTCGTTCAAGCTCTTGAGTGAGTCCGCGAGGCTCATTAATTATCCTCCCCTTCGGGCTCGGGTGTCTGCTGCTGGACAGCAAGGTTGAATTGACTGTATCCGGCCCGACGGGCATCGGCAGCAGCCACATTTGAAAGATTGGGATTTGCAAACCAGTCAGAATCTTCAAACTGACGCATCAGGTTGGATATCCGACTGTTGGACTCCGCCATTCCCACGATATCAATGCGCTCACCGGTTCTCTTCAGATCCGTATAAAAGAGCCCGTCCGGCAAAGTTCTTACCAACTCATCAAACACCCGAACGATAACCGGGCGCGTGCCCTGAAGATCCTGAATAACCTGCATTCGCGCCAACAACTCATCGCGCTGCCGCTTGAGGTTTTCAATTTCGGTGATCTGTTGATCAAGCTGCCTGGTTGCAGTTTCAATGTAGGCATTGCGTGATTGCTGATAAGCAACCCGACTGTCCACATCGGATTTCCAGAGAAAGGTCAGGCCACCGGCAATGACCACGGCACCAAGAATCATGACCACAAACTGCTTCTGCTTCTCAGCTCGCAGTTCCTCGCGCCATGGTCTGAGGTTAATTTTAGCCATCAGTCGAAACTCCTCATCGCCAGGCCGCAGGCAATCATCAACGATGGAGCATCATTGCTCAGGGCTGATGCATTTACTCTGGAACCAATCGCCATGTCTGCAAAAGGATTGGCCACCAGGGTCGGTGTACCGGTCTTCTCTTCGACCATTTCGGTCAGGCCCTGAATAGACGCCGTGCCGCCGGCCAGAACTACGTAATCAACCGCGTTGTATTGACTGGCGCCAAAGAAGAACTGGAGAGCTCGCGCAACTTGCTGAACAACAGCTTCGCGGAATGGAGTGAGTACTTCAGGGTCGTAGTCATCGGGCAGGCCGCCCTGCTTCTTGGCAAGACCAGCTTCTTCAAGCGACAGACCATACCGACGCTGAATTTCCTCAGTGAGCTGTCTGCCACCGAAGATCTGCTCGCGGGTATAGACTGTTTTACCTTCAGCCAACACGCTCAGAGTGGTCATGGTCGCGCCGATATCAACAATCGCCACCACCAGTTCTTCACCCTGAGAATCGAGCTGTGACTCGATCAGCTCGTAGGCACGTTCAAGCGCGTAGGCTTCAACGTCCACAATCTTCGTGGTGAGGCCTGCAATTTCGAGAGCATCTTCCCGGATATCGACGTTTTCTTTCCGGCACGCAGCCAGCAAGACATCAACCTGATCCGGATTTGATTCAGACGGTCCCTGAACCTCAAAGTCGATGGCAACCTCATCCAACGGATAAGGAATGTACTGATCCGCCTCTAGCGCGATCTGGTCTTCCATCTCGAACTCGTTGAGACCACCGTCCATCTGAATCACTTTGGTGATTACCGCAGAACCGGAGACCGCAACCGCCACATGTTTCACGCCAGTGCGGGACTTGGAAGCTACTCGCTTGAGCACCTCTCCCACCGCCTCGACGTCCGTAATATTCTTCTCGACCACTGCGTTGGCCGGCAAAGGCTCAACGGCATAGCTTTCCACTTTATAGCGGTCGCCCTGCCTCGACAGTTCCAGAAGTTTCACCGAGCTGGAGCTGACATCCAAGCCCAGCACCGCACTGGATTTTTTTCCTAGCAATCCGAACACGCGCTCACCCTATACCTGGTTTAATGCACCCGGCTTAAGAGACTCCAAACCAACCCCTGACAAGGATTAACTTTAGAGACACTCTATGTGTTTTTTATGTAAGAGAATTCTTTGTACTTTCCGTCTACAATGCAGGCTCTTTGTTGTTCAAGAGTTATTGCATTCAGCGAAGCAACTAATCCTTCCTAAAGCAATTTCTCAAATAATAGACCTATATCCAACTGTTGTCAGAAAAAAATGTCTCATTTGCTGCGTACATCTCGTGTTTTCGCCTGGTTCCTGCTCACCGGCCTGAGCGCCTCTATTATTATCGCCTCAGCCTTTTATCTTTATCTCCGCCCCACCTTGCCGCCCGTCCAACAGTTGCTGGACGTAAAACTTCAGACGCCACTTCGGGTATATAGCCAAGACAACAGATTAATAGCAGAATTCGGCGAAAAGAGAAGGGCACCGATCACAATCGAACAGATCCCTACAATTCAGTTACAAGCCTTCCTGGCAGCGGAAGACTCACGTTTCTATGACCACTTTGGTGTCGACTTCAGAGGCTTGACGCGGGCTGCCGTCGAACTGGTATCCACCGGAAGCATCCAGTCCGGGGGCAGTACCATCACCATGCAGGTTGCAAAAAATTACTTTTTGTCACGCGACAGGACCTTTATTCGCAAGTTCAACGAGATACTTCTTGCTCTTCAGATAGAACGTGAACTCGACAAAGACAATATTCTCGAGCTCTACCTGAACAAGATCTACCTCGGCAATCGGGCGTACGGAATCGCGGCCGCCGCTCAGGTCTATTACGACAAACCGGTTAATGAACTAAGCCTTGCCCAGATGGCCATGCTCGCAGGACTGCCGAAGGCACCCTCTGCATTTAACCCACTGGCGAACCCGGAGCGGGCGATGATTCGCCGCAACTGGATTCTCGGCCGGATGCGAGATCTGGGTTATATAACGGACGATGCCTGGTCACTGGCCGTCGAGGCTCCCTTGACCGCCAGCTACAATATCCGTGAAACCGAAGTAGATGCCGATTACGTTGCCGAAATGGCTCGAACAGAAATGGTTCGCCGATTTGGCGAAGCCGCCTACACAGACGGCTACAGCGTCACCCTGACGGTGGACAGCGAGAAACAGAAATCCGCCACTGAATCCCTGCGGGCCGGACTCGAAGACTACGATCGTCGCCATGGCTTTCGGGGCGCCATCGGCCAATTTGACGTAGCTGGAATGTCTGCCATCCAACTATCCGATCAGATGCTCAATTACCCCAGGGTTGAAAGCCTGATTCCGGCGGTCGTTACCGAGATCAACGACGAGCAGGGCGAGGCCCGGGTTCATACCCGGCACCTGGGTCCGGGTAAAATGAGCTTTGACAGCATGAGCTGGGCGAAGCGCTATCGTACAGAAAGTCTGACCGGCCCCGCCCCGAGCAAAGTGTCTGATGTTGTTTCTGTCGGCGATGTGGTTTACGTAAAGGCCCTGCAACTCCCACAAATCCGCGAACAGAATGGCGACCAGCGAAAACGCCGGCGACATCCTCAAGCAGGAGCTTCAGGTCGCCTTGTCCCAAGCACCCAGAGTCGAAGGCGCCGTCATTTCGATCAATGCCCAGAGCGGCGCAATAGAGGCGCTCTCTGGCGGCTACAGCTTCAGCCAGAGCAAATATAATCGGGCAACTCAAGCGAATCGCCAGCCAGGGTCTACCTTTAAACCGTTTCTCTACCTGGCCGCACTGGAAAGCGGAAGAACACCCGCCACCATGTACAACGATGCGCCCATCGTGTTCGAAGATTCAGAGCTGGAAGGCGCCTGGCGCCCACAGAACTCATCCGGCCAATTTTATGGCCCCACCACCCTGAGAGAAGGCCTCTACCGATCCCGCAACCTGGTTTCCATCCGCCTGCTCAGGGACATCGGAATCCGCCAGACACTGAATTACCTGGACCAACTGAAGATACCTACAGCCAGAATGCCGGATAACCTATCGCTGTCCCTGGGATCCGGCCAATTGACACCCGATGGACCTGGCGCGAGGCTTCGCGGTCGTCGCCAACGGCGGCTACGACATTGAGCCCTACCTCATTCAGCGCATCCAGGAACCGGACGGCACCGTTGTTTATGAAGCGCCAGAAACGGTGTTATGCGAAAGCAACTGCGACGAAGAACTGGAAAAAGACGGCACCGAAGGCTCGATTACAACAGATCAACCTGACACGCCGGAAACAGAAGGTATGAAACTGCTGGCGTCTGCCGAAACCACACCGGAACGCCGAGTGATGGAACGGCTTGGCAGACGAACGCTCTGTTTACATCCTGCACTCCATCATGCAAGACGTCGTACGCCGGGGCACCGGCCGCCGGGCACTGGCCCTGAACCGCAACGACCTGGCGGGCAAGACCGGCACCACCAACGACCAGATCGACACCTGGTTCGCGGGATTCAACCACAACATCGCAACAACGGTCTGGGTTGGGTTTGACCAACCAGCACCGCTTGGTCGGGGAGAGTTCGGAGCCAGCACCGCACTGCCGATCTGGGTTGATTACATGCAGGTCGCCATGAAGGACGCACCCTCAGCTCAACATGCCACGCCCAAATGGTATCGCCAACATTCGCATCAATCCAAGAACCGGAGAGCGAGCCAGGCCAGGCGAGGACGGGAGCTTTGAGCTGTTTAAAGAAGAGGAAGCCCCTGCACCACTGCCACAGGACAGCAACGAAAACGGCAGCAATGGCGATAACAGCCAACTGCCTGGCAACATTTTCTGACCTGAGCGGCAAATCAATCAACACAAAAAAACCGGCGGGATCTTCCGCCGGTTTTTTTTGTGAAGCTGAACTACATCGGTATCAGATGATGTCGTCCATGGACTTCAGCGGGTAGTGCGCAGGGTATGGGTTGCGCGCCACACCGGAATCCACCGCAGCACGAGCGACTGCAGCAGGAACCACTTCCAGCAAGCGGATATCCATTGGCTTCGGAATGATGTATTCCTTGCCGAACTCAAGCTTATCAACGCTATAGGCCGCGCAAATCTCCTGAGGCACCGGCTCTTTCGCCAGTTCACGAATCGCATGAACGGCCGCCACCTTCATTTCTTCATTAATAGCGGTTGCACGAACATCCAGTGCGCCACGGAAGATGAACGGGAAGCCCAGTACGTTGTTCACCTGGTTAGGATAATCAGAGCGACCGGTCGCCATGATCAAGTCATCACGGGTAGCCAGCGCCAGTTCCGGGCTGATTTCCGGATCCGGGTTCGAGCAAGCGAACACGACCGGATTCGGAGCCATCTTCTTCAGCTGCTCAGCCGTCAGCAGGTCAGGACCGGACAAGCCAACAAACACGTCAGCGCCGTCAATGGCATCGTCCAGCGTGCGCTTGTCTGTCTGGTTCGCAAACATTGCTTTGTACTGATTCAGATCGTCACGACCAGAGTGGATCACACCCTTACGGTCGAGCATGAAGATGTTTTCAGAGCGCATACCGCAGCTGATCAGCAGCTTCATGCAAGCGATAGCAGCAGCACCGGCACCCAGGCACACCACTGTGGCATCTTCAATTTTCTTACCCTGCAGCTCAAGCGCATTGATCATGCCGGCTGCGGTAACGATTGCAGTACCATGCTGGTCATCGTGGAAAATCGGAACGCTGCACTTTTCGATCAGCGCGCGCTCGATTTCAAAGCACTCGGGCGCCTTGATATCTTCCAGGTTGATGCCACCGAAGGTATCCGCAATCCGCTCAACCGTTTCGATGAACGCCTGTGGGCTTTCCGAATTAACTTCGATATCGAACACGTCAATGCCGGCAAAGCGCTTGAACAGTACGCCTTTGCCTTCCATCACCGGCTTGCTCGCCAGCGGGCCAAGGTTACCCAGACCCAGGATAGCAGTACCGTCAGAAATAACGGCTACCAGGTTACCCTTGCCCGTGTACTTGTAAGCGTTCTCGGGGTCCTTTGCGATCTCGCGGACCGGCTCGGCAACCCCGGGGCTGTACGCCAGGGATAGGTCGCGGGAGGTTTGGGTCGGCTTGGTGATTTCAACACTCAGCTTACCCGGCCGCGGTTTGGCGTGATATTCAAGGGCTGCTTCTTTCAGATCTTGAGACATTGCCACTGTTCCGTTTGTCACGTTTAAAGGTAAAGGCCACCGGGCGCTTGCCCAGCGGAGCGCGACATTATGGCGCGCTCATTTCAAAACGACAAGCCGAAACAGAACATTTCATGATCAGTCAATAGTGCATTTTGCGTATACATAACCGATGAGCCCAATTCCAGACACAAAAAAAAGCGCCCTCAGGCGCTTTTTTCACATTCCGGTGCGGATCAGTCTTTCTTGCCGCCGATACGACCACCAAAACGCTTGTTGAACTTGTCGATACGACCGCCCGTGTCCATAACCTTCTGCTTGCCGGTGTAAAACGGGTGGCACTGGGAACAAACGTCCAGTTGCAGGTCGTTACCCACGGTGGAGCGGGTCTTGATCACGTTACCGCAAGAACAGGTAGCGGTGATCTCTTCGTACTTGGGATGAATACCTTCTTTCATGGCGAACCTCTATCGGTCATGCCGCTACCTGATCAACCGCCGAATATCGGCCTTCATGCCAGGCACCGCATGTTTGAATCAATTGGGAAGACCGTGCACAATCAAGCCCGGCCTGAAACAGACCGCGAATCTTACTGACAAACCCGGCCACAGGCAAGTATCTTGCTCCCTCGTTACACCCCGGAACACAACACCCGCCGCCGCCGCGGCTCGCATTCAGGATAAGCAGATACCGTGACACGGCCAGCCACAGCCCGAATCGCCCTCAACCGCCCGCTACGGCGGCTGTTTGATTATCTGATCCCTGACCACCTGGAGCTCAGCCCCGGGCAGCGGGTAGAGGTACCGTTCGGGCACCAGACATTGACCGGTCTGGTGGTCGAAACTGGTGTGAATCCGCCCGAAGGCATCGCACTCAAGCCCGTTCGCAACCTGCTGGAAACCTGGCCGGCGCTGCCTGACAGCACCTTCCGCTTGCTCACCTGGGCCAGCGACTACTACCAGCATCCGCTGGGAGAATGCCTGTTCACCGCCCTGCCCCCGGCATTGAGGCGAGGCCGAGCGGCAAAAGAAAAACCTGATGAGCACTGGCAGGTTCTTGTTACAGACGCCGCGCTTCCCGCCAACGCTCATCGGCAGCTGGCCCTGTTTAGAACCATCAAACAAGCCCCCGGAATCACCTCAAGCGCATTGATCCAGGCCGGCTTTACCCGAGCGCAACTACGCGGCCTGCAACAGAAAGAACTGATTGCAGAGTCTCCCGAACCAACGGCACAGCCGCTGGCACCGGAAGCCGAACTACCAGCCCCATTACTGTCCGAGGCCCAGACCATAGCAGCAGCGGATTTCCCATCCGACACCAAGGCGTTCTCGGCTACTTTGCTGTACGGCATCACCGGAAGCGGGAAAACCGAGCTCTACCTTCATTACCTTAAAACTTACCTGAAAACGGATGAGCAGGCCCTGGTACTGGTGCCGGAAATCAACCTGACACCTCAAACACTCGCCCGCTTTCGCCGTTATTTTGGCAATCGCATCCAGGTATGGCACTCCGCCCTCAACGATGGCGAACGCCTGAGCACCTGGCTAAAAATTCGTAACGGCGAGCCCGTCATCCTGATCGGCACACGCTCAGCGGTGCTGCTGCCTTTCAGCCACCTGCGCACGATTATCGTTGACGAAGAGCACGACAGTTCATACAAACAGGGCGAGGGTTTTCGTTACTCAGGACGTGACGTAGCCGTGTACCGGGCCCACCTGAATAACTGTCCGGTGATTCTGGGCTCTGCAACACCCTCTTTGGAGTCCTGGCACAACGCCCGCCAGGGCAAGTACAAACTGATCCGCCTGGAAGAAAGAGCCGGCAACGCAAAACCGCCTCAACTAGCACTGCTGGATATCCGCAGCCGCCCGCTGGAGGACGGCTTGTCTCGCCCTGCGCTGAACGCCATCAGAGAAACCCTGGCCAGAGGCGAGCAGGCGCTGGTATTTGTGAACCGGCGAGGCTTCGCCCCGGTGGTGATGTGCTTTGATTGCGGCCACATGGAGGAATGCCCACGCTGCGATACCCGACTGACCTTCCACCGGCGCGACCGGGCCATGCGCTGCCACCACTGCGACTTCCAGATGGCGGCCAGACCCACCTGTCCGAAATGTCAGAGCGAGAACTACAAACCGGTGGGCCAGGGTACCGAGCGCACCGAAGATAGCCTAGCCGAGCAATTCCCGGACGTACCCGTGGTCCGGGTAGACCGGGACAGTACCCAGCGCAAAGGCAGCATTCAGGCCATATTGAAAAAAGTGAACAGCGGTGAACCCTGCATCCTGGTCGGCACCCAAATGCTTGCCAAAGGCCACGACTTTCCCAACGTCACCCTGGTTACCGTGGTAAACGCCGACGGCGGCCTGTTCAGCGTAGACTTCCGCGCCCCGGAGCAGATGATCCAGACGTTATTACAGGTCAGCGGCCGCGCCGGCCGCGGCGAAAAGCCCGGCACAGTTCTGATCCAGACCTGCCATAGTGATCATCCATTGTTGAACGCCCTGAGCCATGGCCAATACGCCACCATCGCCGATCAACTGCTGGCTGAGCGGGAAAGCGGCCAACTGCCCCCATTCCGGGCTATGGCCATACTGAGGGCAGAGGCAGACACCATGCAAAACAGCCTGCAACTGCTCGACAGCCTGAAGCCCATGGCCCGGGTGCCAGGCATCGAAATCTGGGGCCCCTTACCCGCCGTCATCGCCCGCAAGGCCGATCGTCACCGCGCGCAACTGGTCTTGATCACCGAACACCGGAAACAACTCAATCGCTTGTTGACCCATCTGTGCCAACATCTGGACCAGACCAAATTGCCCGGAAGCACCAAATGGATGGTGGATGTTGATCCGCAGGAAACTGGTTAAATAATTATTAATCACTTTGAAGTGTGACACAGCGCATAACCTGCAATCCGTTACAATCTTTTGCATAAATCCGCACCGGAAAACGTTGTGTTTGCACCGACTGTGCTATGATTTTCAGCAAACTAACGAACAAATCTGTAACAACACCTGAGGTTGCGGTTCTCACGCAGGGAACACGCAGCAAAAAGGCTTTTGCTGTAACGAAAACTGGAGATATAAAAATGTCAGGGAAATTTCTTGCGCGTGCGTCGGCGTTATCGTTCGCTTTAATACTAGCAGCTTGTGGTGGGGATGATGGATCTACGCCTCTTGCTGGAACCCCCGGCGGCGAAAACGTGAGTGGCGGAGGTGGAACTGGCTCCGACAACACTGGTGGCGAAACGGGAGCACCGGCTGTTGCATCAATAGCTGTTTTGACAAGCTCACCCCAAATTGGCACATCCGGGCTCAACGAAGCCGAGATTTCCGCACTTTTACGCGACAGCGGTGGTGTTACACTCGAAGGCATTGAAGTGACGTTCTCTGCAAACAACAACGGCACACTGACCGTCACTCAAGGCACAACGAACGAATCTGGCATCGCGACCGCAACGGTGTCCTCGCAGACAGGCAGGACCAACCGAGTTATCACGGTAACCGCGGAAGCCGAAAACATTTCCAGCACCACTAATATCGCAGTAACCGGAACCACTCTTTCAATATCCGGCCCATCAGCAATACCACTGAATGACACTACCACTTTCACCGCAGCACTGAGAGACTCTGACGGAGGCGCCATTGCCGGAGAGTTAGTCAGTATAGAAAGCTCAGCCAATAACTCTGTATCGCCTGAAAGCGCCACTACAAATCCCTCAGGTGAAGTGACGTTTGACTACACTGCCGCTAGCAGTGGCACCGATACGCTTACTGTTCGCAGCTTTTCGGGAGAAAGTTCAATTTCAGCACTACAAACCATCACCATTTCTCCGGATACATTTGTCTTTACAGCTCCCGCCAAAGGAGCAGAATTGCAACTTGCTCCAGCAACAGAAACTTTAACTATTCGCTGGGAGCAGAACGGCACCCCCATTGCTGACGGCACGCCAATCCAATTCTCGACAACCCGCGGCGACCTAGTTCCGGCAAACGGCTTAGTAAATACCGCCGGAGGCGAAGCTAGCATCTCCATCAGCTCGGACACTGCCGGCCCCTCTTTAATAGAAGCCACACCATCCACCGGTGGGCCTACAGTGAAGCGCAACATTGAGTTTGTTGCGGCAACCCCGGCCAAAGTCAGACTTCAGGCTGACCGCACTCAACTCGCCCCCAGCGAATCCACCACCATCACAGCTACCGTTCAGGATGCGAACGATAACCTTGTCAAGAATGCCAACGTGACATTTAACTTGGCCGACAGCACTAATGGCGGCCTGTCAGACACCACTGCAACGACAAATAGTCAAGGACAGGCAAGAATCACTTATACCGCCGGAGGATCTTCAAGCAATACCGATGGCGTTCTGATTACCGCTAGTGTTTCTGGCATTGAGGTCACAGAGACACTTACAATTGGCGGCCAAGCACTTAGGTTAAGCATTGGTACAGGCAACGAGCTCTTCGACGTATCACCCACAACCTATCAGCAGCCCTGGAGTGTTATTGTCACTGACTCCAGCGGCAACGCTCAAAACAACAAAACAGTTCAATTAAGCGTTACGCCAACCAAATATGTGAAGGGCATCTACGATGCTCCTGACGTTGCCGCCGGTGAACCCGAATCACAGTGGCAGTATGAGCCCGCTGTCGCTTGCGCCTCCGAAGATGTAAACCGGAATGGCAGCTTGGATCCGGGCGAAGATGCTAACAACAACGGCTCACTGGAGCCCGACGCAAGCGCTTCCACACCACTGGAAGTACAAACAGACTCTAACGGCATCGCGGACTTTAATCTGACATACCTCAAAAGTCAGTGCTCTTGGGTAGAAGTGGAACTGCGTGCAGTGACGACGGTAAGTGGAACAGAGTCAGTCACCAAACAAAACTTTCGGTTAAGCTGTGCAGCGCCCGACCTTCTCTATGCCCAGCAGAACCCGCAATCCCCTGCTCCGGGAACTTCAAGCCCCTACGGCATATCTGCGGACTGCGCCGATCCGGATTGATCCCTTTGAGAGGGTGCCGCACTTCGGCACCCTCTCCAAATGGCGACCCAAGAATTTCTGTACGCCCCAACTATTTAAGCTGCTTTTGCTTGATCCCCAACTTTCCGCGATAATACGCCTCTTCTAATTTCAACGGGCACCCTGCCCCGCATCCACTCTCCTGAAAACCGAGTCATCTGACGCATGAAAGAGACCGTATCCGAGCTTCTTCAGTCTGCACTGGCGGCACTGCAATCCGAAGGCACTCTGCCGGCAGATCAGGCATTTACGCCACAGATTGGCAACACCAAAGACAAATCCCACGGGGACTATGCCTGTAATATCGCCCTGATGGCAGCCAAGGCAGCCGGGTGCCCGCCGCGAAAACTGGCGGAGGCTTTGGTGGCTGCGCTGCCAGAGAGTTCTGCAGTGGCGAAGGTGGAGATTGCCGGGCCAGGGTTCATCAACTTTTTCATGAGCACCGCCAGTGCCTTTGGCGTGGTGAACACCATTCTGGACGAGGCGGAGCAGTTTGGCCGCAACAACTCGGGTGAGGGTAAAAAGGTGCAGGTGGAGTTTGTGTCTGCTAACCCGACCGGCCCCCTGCATGTGGGCCATGGACGTGGCGCGGCCATCGGCGATTGCCTGTGCCGGTTGCTCGAAGCCAACGGCTACGATGTGACCCGTGAGTTTTACTACAACGATGCCGGCGCCCAGATCAATAATCTGGCTCTGTCGGTTCAGTCTCGGGTCAAAGGCCTGACACCAGAACACGAAAGCTGGCCGGAAGACGGCTACCGCGGCGACTACATTACTGATGTGGCCAACGCCTACCTGGCCGGAGAAACCGTCACCGCGGACGACCGGGCGGTGACCGCCAAAGCCGACCCGGAAGACCAGGACGCCATTCGCGACTTTGCCGTGGCTTACCTGCGCCGGGAACAGGACCTGGACCTGAAGGCCTTTGGTGTTCAGTTCGACGTCTACTTTCTCGAATCCTCGCTGTATCAGGATGGCAAGGTGGAAGCCACCGTCGAGCGCCTGAAATCGAATGGCTACACCTACGAGCAAGATGGCGCCATGTGGCTGAAAACCACAGAGTTCGGCGACGACAAAGATCGGGTTATGCGCAAGCAGGACGGCGGCTACACCTATTTCCTGCCAGACGTGGCCTACCATCTGGACAAGTGGCAGCGCGGTTACACCACCGTGATTAACGAGCAAGGCGCCGACCACCACTCCACCGTTACCCGGGTGCGCGCTGGCCTGCAAGCACTAAACGCTGGCATACCTCAGGGCTGGCCAGACTACGTTCTGCATCAGATGGTGATGGTGACCCGTTCCGGTCAGGAAGTGAAAATCTCCAAACGGGCCGGCAGCTATGTGACCATTCGAGACCTGATCGACGAGGTGGGACGGGATGCTACCCGGTTCTTCCTGGCGGCACGTCGCGTTGATTCCCAATTGACCTTCGATATCGATCTGGCCCGCTCCCAGACCAATGAAAACCCGGTCTACTACATTCAGTATGCCCACGCCCGCATTTGCAGCGTGCTGCGTAAACTGGCAGAAGAAGGCGTTCAAAGGGGCTTGAATGAATGCGTCGGTGACTTGAGCCTGCTGGTACTGGACGAAGAGAAAGAACTGGCCAACCAACTGGCAAAGTATCCAGAGCTGATAGCCAACTCTGCCGTGCAACGGGAACCGCACCAGCTCGCCCACTACCTGCGCGAACTGGCGGGCTTGTTCCACACCTATTACAACGCCCACAAGGTGTTGATCGAAGACACCGCTCTGCGGGACGCCCGTGTAAGCCTGTACCTGGCCGTGCGCCAGGTGATCACCAACGGCCTGGGGCTGCTGGCCGTCAGCGCGCCGGAGGAGATGTAAACCGACCATGGCAAGAGACTACGCCAAAAAAGACCGGCCCGCCGGTAGAGGTGCCGCCGCTCCAAACAGATCGACGGCAAGACCCAGCAAAGCCAACAAGCCGAAGCGGGCTGCACCTGCTCCCTCGCACTCCCAACAGGGTGCGCTGTCTTTAAAGTGGATTCTGTCTCTGGCCGCTGTCGGTGGCTTCATCGGCTTCATCGTGTATCTGAACACACTCCCCGATGGGCAGACTCGCGCCCCGGTCACAACCCCAAAGCAGACCTCTCAGCCTCAACACCCAGCGGTGAGCACTGGCGAAACAGGACAGCTCAGGCACCGAAAGCAAAGAGCGAAATTTCCGCTTCTATGACATGCTGCCGGAGTCTGAGGTGGTTCCGCCACCAGTACAGGAATATTCTCCGAGCCCGAACATTCAGGATTTCAGTTACGTTGTTCAGTCCGGCTCTTTCCGCAGCCAGGAAGATGCCGAGCGGCAGCGGGCGCAGATTGCCTTTCAGGGCTTGCGCGCGAGTGTTCAGCGTATTGACCTGGAAAGCGGCAGCGTGTGGTACCGCGTGAACGTGGGCCCCTTTGAGTCCCGCAGTCAGATGAATGCCGCTGTGGACAAGCTGGTCACTATTAATATTCAACCCTTGGTCCGCAAAATTCCTCGCGAGGGCTGACGTTCGGCGCAAGCTGCAGGAAGTCTCTGGCACGATCGCACCGCAGGAGCCTGGGGCCAGGTTTGTGGGAGTGCTTTTCAAAACCTTGCGGAGCCATGGATGGCGGAGCAGAGCGTACAGGGATGTATTCACAGCGTGTTTTGAAAAGCACTCCCACAAACCTGGTCCTTCCCCTGGCCTGACCTCTTGAATTCCCACCATAAGCCTCCATAACTGCAAAATACGATTTTCAATCAGGCAACTGGAGCCAAAATGACTACGATTGTTTCCGTCCGTCGTGACGACGAAGTCGCTATGGGAGGTGATGGCCAGGTTTCTCTGGGTAACACCGTCATGAAAGGCAACGCCCGCAAAGTACGCCGCCTGTATAACGGCCAGGTAATTGCCGGGTTTGCTGGCGGCACCGCCGACGCCTTCACCCTGTTCGAGCGCTTCGAAGCCCAGTTGGAAAAACACCAGGGCAACCTCACCCGCGCCGCTGTAGAGCTGGCCAAAGACTGGCGCACCGACCGCGCGCTGAGAAAGCTCGAAGCCCTGCTCGCTGTCGCCGATAAAACCGCCTCGCTGATTATCACCGGCAACGGCGATGTTATAGAGCCAGAACAGGGCCTGATTGCCATCGGCTCCGGCGGCCCGTTTGCACAGGCCTCAGCTCGCGCACTGCTTGAAAACACCGACCTGAGCGCCCACGAGATCGCCGAGAAGGCCCTCGAAATCGCCGGTGACATCTGCATCTATACCAATCAGAACCGCACTATGGAAGTGCTGTCCTTCAAAGACTGACCGGAGCGACCATGTCTGCAATGACTCCCCGTGAGATCGTCCACGAGCTCAACAAGCACATCGTGGGCCAGCAAGAAGCCAAACGCGCCGTCGCTATTGCCCTGCGTAATCGCTGGCGCCGCATGCAGCTGGACAGCAGTCTGCGTGACGAAGTTACCCCAAAGAACATTCTGATGATCGGCCCCACCGGCGTTGGTAAAACCGAGATTGCACGCCGCCTGGCAAAGCTGGCCGACGCCCCTTTCCTCAAGGTGGAGGCCACGAAGTTTACCGAAGTGGGCTATGTCGGTCGGGATGTGGAATCGATTATTCGCGATCTGTCGGATATGGCCGTGAAAATGCTCCGTGAAAAAGAGATGAAGCGCCACGAAAACCGGGCTCTGGATGCCGCTGAAGACCGTATTCTGGATGCCCTGTTGCCGCCAGCCCGGGATTACAACGAAGATAATCAGCGCAACAACGATTCCAGCACACGCCAGATGTTCCGTAAAAAGCTTCGGGAAGGCGAGCTGGATGACAAAGAAATCGAAATTGACCTGCGCAGCGGCGGGGCTGGCGTTGAAATTATGGCGCCTCCCGGCATGGAAGAGATGACCAATCAGCTGCAGAGCATGTTCTCAAACCTGTCATCCGACAAGCGTAAGACCCGCAAGATGAAAGTGTCTGACGCCATGAAACAGGTGAAAGACGAAGAAGCCGCCAAACTGGTCAACGAGGAAGAAATCAAACAGAAGGCCATTGAGGCCGTTGAGCAAAATGGCATTGTGTTTATCGATGAGATCGACAAGGTAGCGAAGCGCTCCGAGAACACCTCCTCCGACGTGTCCCGTGAGGGTGTTCAGAGAGACCTTCTGCCATTGATCGAGGGCAGTACCGTCAGTACTAAATACGGTGCTGTGCGCACAGACCATATTCTGTTTATTGCCTCAGGCGCGTTCCACCTGTCCAAGCCTTCGGACCTGATTCCTGAACTGCAGGGTCGCCTGCCAATTCGGGTTGAACTGCAGGCACTGACGCCGGACGACTTCAAACGCATTCTGACCGAGCCGGATGCTTCTCTGGTGCAACAGTATGAAGCCTTGATGGGCACCGAAGGCCTCAAGCTTACTTTTAATGAGGACGCCATTACCCGCATTGCCGAGGTGGCCTTTAAAGTGAACGAGACCACCGAAAACATCGGCGCCCGCCGTTTGCATACGGTACTGGAGCGGCTGCTGGAGACCCTGTCGTTTGATGCCGGTGATAAAGTGACCGACAGCTTTGAGGTGACGGCAGAGTACGTCGACGAGAAGCTGGGCGAACTGGCAGAAGATGAAGATCTGAGCCGGTATATCCTGTAACAAATCAGCGTTACGAAAAAAGCCGGATGCGCACAACAACGCAATCCGGCTTTTTTATGCTTGCTTACGCGGTTTACTGGGCTTTAGAGAACAACTGCGTGACGTTGCTGATGCCCGCCGCCAGCTTGCCCTTGTCGGCCAGTTTTTTTCGCCCCCTGGCAACGTAGAGTGGCAACATTTCCCCGTAAAGACTGGTGCTGATCGTGCGCTGCTCGTCTTCCAATCGGTCCCGTCGGAGAGTGATACCGTATTTGCGCAGTTTAGGCTCCAGCTCATCCGCCCGCTCCAGCAGGTCGCGACGCGTCATCTGGTAGGCATGCTCACACACCATTCGCCGGCTCTGGAAACTGAACACGTTCGAGAAGAACAGCTTGGCGTCGTCCCGGGTTGGCTCAAACAGCAAAATATCTTTATCCGGATAGTCACGGCCGTACTGAGCAATACCCGACTGCATCCGGGAATAGACCATAGTGCGGAACATCTGGGACAACAGATTGGGCATGCCAGAGCGGGTCAGCTCGCCCGGTTTCATGGTACCGGCACGGACCGCAGCACTGGCGTCGATCGGTACTTGGGGATTAACCGCCAACACCAGATCGGCACCATCTTCAAACGCCACAGAGGCATGAAGGCCTTTACGAAGGGTGCCGTCGACATAGTAGCGGCCGTCGATATCAACCGGAACGTAAAGGCCGGGAGAAGCCGTGCTGGCCTGAACGGCCTTGGAGATGGGCACATGGTCAAAACCGGGAGCACCAAAACAGACCGCCTCGGTACTTTCTACATCCGCAGCGACCACATAAAGGCTGCGTTTAAGTTGCCGGAAGTCATTGGTGCGGCCAAGCATGGTAAACGCGTGGCGCAGATAATCGTGCAAACCTTCGTTATCGAACAAACCCGCCGGGGCGGCTTGAGCCAGAATGGTCATGGCTTCCAGCAGGCTCTGGTCATAAGGGTTGTTAACGAAGCGGCTGACCGCTGTGGACAGCAAGCCCGGCACCGACAGCAAACGGCTGCCGATTTCTTTGAACGCCGGGCGATAGAACACTTCCGGATGAAACGGATGGACCTCGGCCTCGTTGCGAACAAAGATGCGGCACAACTGGGCCGTGGTCATCTGGTTGGCCAGATTAGCCGCCACGAAAGAGCCGCCATTCACGCCAACGTAAACGTCGATATTGTTGAAATCCAGACCGTCCAGGGCCTCATCCAGCGCCCTGAGTGCGCCGATCTCGTAAATGCCACCCAACGGACCCCCACCACCCAGGGCGAGGCCAATGCGCGGTGCCGGCTTGAGCTCGGTCGCTTTTGTCATAGTCTGTCCTTCGTAGGTACTACTGCAAATTTACGTTACCAACCTAACAACAGATTTTAGAGTAAGCACACTATTAACATCACAAACCGTCAGGAAACCGCCTGCTCTGCCATTGCGGCACCGGAAGTTCTGCCCGGCCGCAGATACCGACCGAAGCCCGCATTCCGGAGCGCCAGATCGACACAGCTCTTGATCACATGGGGCGAATCCAGCAGCAGAACATCTTCCAGCAACTGAATCGCCCATTCCCGGTCGATACTGCGAATGACCGATTTTACTTTCGGCAGACTGGCGGCGTTCATCGACAACGAATCGTAACCCATGGCCATCAACAGGACCGCACCGCCGGGATCACCCGCCAGTTCACCACAGATACCGACTGGCTTACCCACCGACCGGGCATCCTGGGCAATACGCACCAGCGCCTGTAACACGGCCGGGTGATAGGAGTGATAAAGCTGGGCTACACGGGGGTTATTTCGGTCTACCGCCAGCAAGTACTGAGTGAGGTCGTTAGAGCCTACCGACAGGAAATCCACACGCTCGGCCAGTTCACGAATCTGATAGACGGCCGCGGGCACCTCAACCATGACTCCCACCTTCGGCATGTGGATGTCATACCCTTCTTCGCGCACTTCGTGGTACACGCGGTAGATCAGATGAAGGGACTCCTCCACCTCGGAAATATTGCTGATCATGGGCAGCATGATCTGGAGATTGTTCAGGCCCTCGCTGGCCTTCAGCATAGCGCGAACCTGAACCAGAAAAATCTCGGGATGATCCAGTGTCACCCGGATACCGCGCCAGCCCAGGAACGGGTTCTCTTCCTCGATCGGGAAATAGGTCAGCGATTTGTCGCCACCGATATCCAGGGTGCGCATGGTCACAGGATTGGGCGCGAAGGCTTCCAGCTGCTCACGATAGTACTCTCGCTGTTCCTGCTCGGACGGAAAACGATCCTTGATCATGAACGGCACTTCAGTCCGATACAGACCAATACCTTCCGCGCCGTGAGACAGCGAGCGCACCACATCGGTCATCAAACCGGTGTTCACCAGCAAGGACACCCGATGACCATCGGTGGTTTCACACGGCTTGTCCTTGAGCACCTCAAGGCCACGGAACAGCTCAGCCTCTTCTTCGCAAATCGCCTGATAGAAAGCCCGAAGGTCGGCCGAGGGGGATGCAAATATCTGCCCCTCAAAGCCATCCACCACAAGCTCCCTGCCGTCCAGCTGGTTGACCGGAATGTCGACCAGGCCCATCACCGTTGGCACGCCCATGGCCCGGGCCAGAATGGCCACGTGGGAGTTACTGGAACCTTTGACCGATACCAGGCCGACCAGTTGCCCCTTGGGCACCTCACCCAGCATGGCCGGGGTCAATTCCTCGCTGACCAGCACCGTACGTTCCGGGTATTCCTGGAATTTCTGCTCGCCTTCCTGCATGTGCGACAGCAGGCGCCGACCCAAATCGCGAATATCCACCACCCGCTCCTGCAGATAATGGTCATCCATCATTTCAAAATGGCGAATGTACTGCTGAACCACCTGCTTCAGCGCACCTTGCGCCCAGATCCCTTCGCGAATTTTAATCGCCACTTCACCCGGAAGTGCTTCGTCATCCAGCATGCGCAGGTAGACATCAAACAGCGCCTGTTCTTCCGGGCGCAACTGGGAGGCCAACCGATTGGCCACCCGCTCAATATCTTCCCGAACCGCCTGCACCGCAGACTGGAACAGCTCCAGCTCGCCTTCGATGTTGTCTGTCGGCTTCTCCGGCACCACGTCCAGATCGGCGGAGGGATAGACCACCATGCCGGTACCAATGGCGACACCGGGCGCACCAGGTACACCGTTAAAACTGATGTCCTTGGTTTCCTCACCCGTCAGCGACAATCCGCTGATCGCGCCGGTGGCCTCACTGTGGGCGATGACGCCCGCCAGCTGGGCCGATACGGTCACCAGAAACGCTTCTTCGCCCTCATCAAAACACCGGGAACTTTCCCGCTGCTGCACAACCAGCACACCAAGCACACGGCGATGGTGAATGATGGGTACGCCCAGAAACGAACGGAACCGTTCTTCACCAGTTTCCGGAAAGTAGCGATAACGGGGATGAGACGGGGCATCTTCGAGGTTGATGGGCTCTTCACGAGAGCCCACAAGGCCAACCAGGCCCTCGGAATAAGCCAGACTGACCTTGCCGACCGAGTCTTTGTAAAGACCCTCGGTGGCCATCAGGATGTAGCGATTTGAGGCAGGATCAAGCAGGTAAACCGAACAGACTTCCGTGGTCATGGCCTTTTGCACCCGCGATACAATGATCTCCAGCGCCTCTTTCAAGTCGCGGGCACTGTTCACCTCTTGTACTAGGCTTCGCAGGATACTCAGCATGGAGTCAGTCCGTCATTTCTTGTGTTCCTTCAACGCCGGTGATGGTCGCCCTTTTGCCACTGCTCCATATTGTGAAACAGTCTGGGCGCCAATTCTCGCAGCGCACGTCTGTATACTTCTCTCTTGAACGAGACCACTTGCCCCAACGGGTACCAGTAGCTCACCCACTGCCAGCCATCAAATTCCGGTGAATCTGTACCATCCACCCTAACGTGGGCGTCTGGCGACAACATCCTCAGCAGGAACCATTTCTGTTTTTGCCCCACACAAACGGGTTGCGAGTTATGGCGAACCATCCTTCTCGGAAGACGGTACCGCAGCCAGCCCCGGGTACAACTGATGATTTCCACATCCGCCGCACTCAGCCCGACTTCCTCTCCAAGCTCCCGGTACAGTGCGTCTTCAGGTGATTCGGTGTGTTTGATACCGCCCTGTGGAAACTGCCAGGAGTCCTGCCCAATGCGCCTTGCCCAGAGAACCTCTCCTCTGTGGTTGGCCAGAATGATTCCGACGTTGGGTCTGAAACCGTCTGAGTCGATCACGGCACAGTCCTTATAAAAGTCGGTTGCCGGTTATTATTTAACCGGCGAGATTTGTCCAAGTTGCTCTCATTCTTACAGAATCCCAAGGCTTCGGCAAACGCAGCTGTAAGCGGCATACCACAACAGACCCGTGATAGACTGTCCGCCTTGCTTTATCGCCTTTGACAATGGGAGGACGCGGCTTGACGCTCGCAATTTTTGATCTGGATAACACGCTTCTGGCTGGCGACAGCGACCACGCCTGGGGCGAATTTCTGGTGGAAGAAGGCATGGTCGATGCAGATGAGTATCGTCGCGCCAACGACCGTTTTTACGAGGAATACCTGAACGGCGAGCTGGACATCTTTCATTACCAGCGGTTTGTGCTGAACCCCCTGACCCGTCACAACATGGAAGAACTGGAGGCCTGGCGAGAGGCCTTCATGGCCAAGAAAGTACAACCCATGATGCTGGACAAAGCCGCAAGGCTGCTGGCGGATCACCGCGATCAAGGCCACACCCTGATGATCATCACCGCGACCAACCGGTTTATTACCGAACCCATCGCTGAATTACTGGGCGTCGACCACCTGATTGCCACCGAACCCGAGATGGTGAATGGCAAGTTTACCGGCGAAGTAGCCGGCACGCCGAGCTTCCAGGGAGGCAAGGTTGAGAGGCTTAACGACTGGCTTGCCGCCCACAGCGAAAGCCTGGACGGCGCCTGGTTCTATAGCGACTCCCATAACGATGTGCCACTGTTAAAACAAGTGGCCAATCCGGTAGCCGTAGACCCGGACCCGACGCTCGAAAAGCTGGCGGTTGAAAATGGCTGGAAGGTGATGTCACTAAGGGTCTGACCGAGGGGTCTGTCCCCGCATGGGGACTGACCCTTTTTTGCCGCGCCTACCTCCTAACCCTGGAGCCCAGCCCGGCAGAAGGGTGGGGTCGGACCCCATGCGGGGTCAGACCCCTTTGTAGCCTGCAAGGCCTTACAAGCCCGGCCAGACGGATTCAAAGGGGTCTGACCTAGGCGGGCAAAAGTGGGTCAGTCCCCGTTCGGGGACAGACCCTATAAAAACCCGGTCAGCGACCGCACAAAGCAGGATTTTATGTAATCCGTCTCCGGAATCCCCGGCACAATCGGGTGATCCGGCGCCTGGTGGCCCTGCTCCAGCAATTGCACAAAGCGGTCAATCTTGCGGCCGCTGCCGCGAATGATGTCGATCAGCTTTTCCTGGGACAAGTGCATGGAGCAAGACGCCGACACCAGCAATCCGTCACGCTCAAGCAGTCTCAAACCCAACTGGTTCAGCCGGGCATAAGCCTGCTCCCCAGCCTTCTGATCGCGCCGACGCGGAATCAATGCCGGTGGGTCCAGCACCACAATATCGAACTTCTCCTTCTCATCCGCCAGCGCCTTCAGCGCATCAAAGGCATCGCCTTCGATGGTGTCCACGTTATCCAGCCCGTTCAGCCCGGCATTGTGATGCACCGCATCCACCGCCGACGAAGACGTATCCACACAGGTAACGTGAGACGCCCCCGCGCAGGCCGCCTGAATACCCCAGCCGCCCACATAACTGAACACATCCAACACCCGCTTGCCCGGCGCATACGCCTGCAAACGCTGGCGATTCATCCGATGATCGTAAAACCAACCTGTCTTCTGCCCACCCGCCAGGGGCACTTCAAACCGCGCGCCATTTTCTTCTACCAGCACCGTGTCTGCTTCCGGCCCATGGGCAAACTCCACATAGGAATCCAGCCCCTCGACCTTGCGCATCTTGCCGTCGTTCTTGAGCACAATAATGCGAGCATGAGCCAACCGCTGCACCGCCCGCACAATGGCGTCTTTCATCTGCTCCATACCGGCAGAAGAAATCTGCACCACCACCACATCATCAAACCGATCCACCACCAGACCAGACAGCCCATCGCTGTCGCCAAACACCCAGCGATAAAACGGCTTGGCAAACAACCGCTCCCGAAGACTCAGCGCCGCTTCCATCCGATCCGTCAACCGCTTCGGCGTCATGCCATGATCAGCATCACGGCTGATCAGACGCCCGCAGATCAGCGCATGCGGATTCACAAACGCCACCCCCATCGGTTTGTCGTTCGATGCCCTCACCTGCACCTGCGCGCCGGGTTCAAATCCTGGCAGCGGGCTACGATGGGTATCCACCTCATTGCTGTAGACCCACAAATGGCCAGCACGAAGACGGCGTTCTGCGCCCTTGCGCAGATAGAGAATCGGAAAATCCATCAAATAATCACCTGAATATTGTCGGTAGGGCCATTTGCACAGCGTTGGGGGCGCGGTTCCGGGGGCACTTCCCGAAACCTTGCGAAGCCATGGATGGCGAAGCAGAGCGTACACGGACGTATTCACAGCGTGTTTCGGGAAGTGCCCCCGGAACCGCGACTTGCACCACTACAAAAATCACTCTGCAGCAGCGACGTGCTCACCGTAAGCCGCGGCATCCATCAGGCCATCCAGCTCACCAAGGTCCGCCAGCTTAACCTTGAACATCCAGCCATCACCATAAGGATCTTCGTTCACAACCTCCGGCTCATCCTCCAGCTTCTCATTCACCTCGAGAACCTCACCGGTCACCGGACTGAACACATCCGACGCCGACTTGACCGACTCAGCCACACCGGCCTCCTCGCCGCCATTCACCGTGGCGCCCACCTCCGGCACACCGATGTAAACCACATCGCCCAACTGCTCCTGGGCAAAATCCGTAATCCCCACCGTGGCCGTGCCATCGGCATCTACCCGCACCCACTGGTGGGTCTCGAGATACTTCAAATCTGCAGGAATATTGCTCATGTTCTGTGTGTCCTGTTGATACTTTTGCGCAGTTTAACCGAACCGACTAATTCCAGCGAATGCTACGAGCCAGTGTCATGAACGCGCTCAGATAATCCACCTCGGCATCGCGCTCCCGAAAGCCCAGAAAAATCTGCTTGGGCATGCCCTCACGGCCCAGTTGCAGCGCTTTGATCGGCATTTTTTGCGCATACTCATCCACCAGCCAGCGCGGCAACGCCGACACGCCGCGCCCCGCAGCCACCATCTGCAACATGATGTCTGTGGTCTCAATGGTCTTGTGACGCGCCGGAGCCGAATGCGCGGGTAAGAAGAAACGCGTGAAAATGTCCAGTCGCTCCGGCGTCACCGGATAGGTAATCAGAGTTTCTTTTTCCAACTGTCCGGGCTCCACCCAGGGTTCACCCGCCAGCGGATGGCCCGCTGCCACCACCAACACCTGCTCATAATCAAACACCGGCTCAAAACGCACCCCGGGGCGGTGCAGCGGGTCTGGCGTAACCAACAAATCGATGTCATGACCAAACAGCGCTCCCATGCCGCCAAACTGGAACTCCTGTTTGACGTCTACGTCGACATCCGGCCACTGCTGCAAGTAGGGGCCCACCACTTTCAGCAACCACTGATAGCAAGGATGGCACTCCATCCCCACCCGCAGCCTGCCGCGCTGGCCCCTGGCCACCTGACCGACCAGCATTTCCGCATGCTCGAATTGTGGCAACAAGCGATTGGCCAGATTGAGCAACTGCTCACCCGCCTGGGTAAATCGCAACTGCCTCCCTTCCCTGAGCCACACCGGCGTACCCAGCTGCTGCTCCAGCTTTCGAATGGCGTGGCTCAGTGCAGATTGGGTGAGGTGCAGCTGCTCTGCCGCTGCGGTTAAGGAACCCTGGCGCTCGACCGCCCGGAAGATCTCAAGATGACTTCGTTCAATCATGGCTGACTCGTGAAAATTATTCATGGCTTGTTGAGATAATACCATTTTTATTCATTCGATCACCCGCCTAACCTTGTCCGACGATTCACACTGACAACACCGAAGGACAGACTCATGGTGACCACACACAACCTGGGCTTCCCCCGCATTGGCGGTCAACGGGAGCTGAAATTTGCACTGGAAGATTACTGGGCCGGCCGACAAACCGGGCATGACCTGGCCATCACGGCCGCCGACCTGCGCCGCCGCCACTGGCAGCAGCAAGCCAGACTGGATTTGGTGCCGGTGGGCGAGTTTTCCCTGTACGACCAGGTGCTGGATATGTCGGTCACGGTCGGCAACCTGCCCGCGCGGGTCGCTAACAAAGAAGGCTCGGTCCTGGACGACTACTTCCGTGCGGCCCGGGGCCGCGGTGCCAACGACAACCCCTGCTGCGCCACCGCCGCCGGCGAGATGACCAAATGGTTTGATACCAACTACCACTACATCGTGCCCGAATTTACCGCCGATACCCGTTTTGAGCTCAATCCGGAACGCCTTTTAAGTCAGCTGGCCGAAGCCCGGGAACAGGGCGTGTCGGCCAAGCCGGTGATCATCGGCCCGGTCACGTACCTGTGGCTGGGCAAGAGCTCCGACGGCAGCAACCGCCTGGATCTTCTGGAGCGGCTACTGCCAGTGTACGCGCAACTGCTGGAAGCCCTGGCGGATGCCGGTGTCGAGTGGGTGCAGGTTGATGAACCTGCCCTGGTCACCGATCTGGATGCCAACTGGCGCTACGCCTTCAACCTTGCCTATCACCAGCTCAAGACCAATCGGCCGAAATTGCTGCTGGCCACTTACTTCGGCGAGCTTCGGGGTAACCTGCAACTGGCTTGCGAACTGCCGGTCGCCGGGGTTCACCTGGATGCCCTCAGTGCGCCAGATGAGGTCAACCGCATCGTCGACTGGCTGCCCAGCCACAAGGTGCTGTCCCTGGGCGTGATCAATGGGCGCAATATCTGGAAAGCCGATCTGGCCAAGACTCTGGATTGGCTTGAGCCGGTTCATGAGAAACTCGGAGAGCGCCTGTGGCTGGCACCGTCATGCTCGCTGCTGCATGTGCCGGTTGATCTGACGCCAGAAAAAGACCTGGACGGGGAGATCCGTGAGTGGCTGGCGTTCGCGGTGCAAAAACTGGATGAGCTGCAGGTGCTGGCCCGCGCCCTCAACGAGGGTCGTCAAGCAGTGCAAGGTCCATTGGCGGCCAACAAGCAGTCCATCGAAAGCCGGCAGCGCTCGACCCGGGTAGTCAATCCGGTGGTTCGTGCCGCGGTCGCAGGCATCACTGCAGAACAAGGCAAGCGCCAAAGCCCCTACCCCCAACGCATCGCCCTGCAGCAACGGTCACTGAAATTACCGGCATTCCCGACCACGACCATCGGCTCGTTTCCGCAAACGCCGGAAATCCGCCAGGCCCGACTGCAGTATCGCAAGGGTGAACTCACGGGACCGGCCTATACACAGAAGATGCAGGCCGAAATCGCCCACTGTATTCGCGAGCAGGAAAAACTCGGGCTGGACGTACTGGTGCACGGTGAACCGGAACGCAACGACATGGTGGAATATTTCGGTGAGCAGCTGGACGGCTACGCGTTTACCCGCTTCGGCTGGGTCCAGTCCTACGGCTCCCGATGCGTGAAGCCGCCGATTCTGTTTGGCGACATTCATCGACCAAAGGCCATGACGGTAGACTGGACGACTTACGCTCAATCTCTGACCGATAAGCCTGTCAAAGGCATGCTGACCGGGCCGGTCACGATTCTGAACTGGTCTTTCGTGCGCGATGACCAGCCCCGCAAGGATTCCTGTCTGCAACTGGCCCTGGCCATTCGCGACGAAGTGCAGGACCTGGAGAAAGCCGGCGTAAACATCATCCAGATAGACGAGGCCGCCTTGCGCGAAGGTTTGCCCCTGCGCCAGTCCGACTGGGAAACCTATCTGGACTGGGCCATCAACAGCTTCCGGGTCGCCGCCAATGGCGTGGCGGACAGCACGCAGATACATACCCATATGTGCTATTCGGAGTTCAACGACATCATCGAAGCCATTGCCCGCATGGATGCCGATGTGATCACCATTGAAACCTCGCGCTCAGACATGGAGCTGCTGGATGCCTTCAAGAACTTCGAGTACCCGAACGACATCGGGCCGGGGGTGTACGATATCCATTCCCCAAACATTCCCGATCAGGGTCACATCATCAACCTGATGAAACTGGCTGCAGAGCGCATCCCGCCGGAACGCCTGTGGGTAAACCCGGACTGCGGCCTGAAAACGCGGAAGTGGGAGGAAGTGACACCCGCACTGCAAACCATGGTGGCTGCGGCTCAGGCACTGCGGGGCTGAGCCGATAAGACGTTTACCCCTGTAGGCCCAAAACCAGCGGATACACGCAACGGTCGAAGCCTACAGGGGCAGACAGAACAATCAGTAACCTGTGCTGTTCTCATCCAGGTCAAACTCGAACCGGCTCGCCCTGCAGACTTCTGTGGTGAAATCGCCGGAAGCGTCCAGCTCGAACCAGCGATAACCGGGAGCTAAAGGCTCTACGGCGAAGTCGCTCGATCCGGTGGCAAACTGGATACAGGTGGAGGGTGTGGCAAGCAGTTGCACACCATTGCGTTGCTGCTGGAGGTCCTGATGAATATGACCCCAGAGCACGATTTTGACTTGCGGGTATTTGTCGATGACCTGCCAGAAGGCCTCGCGGTTTTTCAGGCCGATCTTTTCCATCCAGTCGGAGCCAATGTCTACCGGGTGGTGGTGCAGGCACACCATGGTCGGCAGCGCCGGGTACTGTGCAAGGGCACTATCCAGGAACGCTAACTCGTCCTCCGCCAGCTCTCCATAGACTTTGCCATGCACTGAAGAATCCAGCATCACGAAGTGCCAACCGCCCTGCACCATCTGCTTCTGGTCAGCTTGATATTGGGCCGCCACTGACGCCAGCAAGCTAGAGTCATCGTGATTTCCCGCGATCCAGAGTGACGGACAGGAAAACACCTCAAGCTGCTCCCCCAAATACCGATAGGCCTCACGGGACGCGTCCTGGGTAAGATCGCCAGTGGCCAGGATCAGGTCTGGTTGACCATGGCTCTGCAGCACCTCATCAATCACCGCCGCCAGGCTGTCCCGGGTATTAACGCCGAGCAACGCGCCATCGCCCGATGCCATAAGGTGTGGGTCGGTCAGCTGCAGTACCTTCAGAGGACGAGCAGATTGCTTTAGGGTCATTCAGGGCCTGTTATGTTCAGTGCAACCGGTTGATATTCCAGACAAGTGTACGATGGCTAAGTTCAGTTTTATCAGCTTTAAGTGGAAGGTGGGTCACATTCTGGCCTGCGACCACAAAGATTTTGCAGTATTTGACAACTATGGCACAGGTTGGACAGGCAACAAGCCAGACTTTCGGCGCAAGCTGAGCAAGCACAGGGGCACAACTGGCGATCTATTCTGAGCCCTCTCCGGCCGACCAGACCGCATGTTCCATCGGGAGGTGGCCAAAACGCAAGCAATAATCCAGCCAGTCGGCCAGAAAGCCGTTTACCTGGACCTTCTCATCCGGGTGATGCATAAACCGGTTCGGATAATCGTTGACCGGCGCAATCTGCCGCTGCCGGTAGCAGCTGATGACCTCGGCCATCATCGCATCATGGTAGACCCGCACCGTCATTTGCGGATTGTTCAGCCACCGGCCACTGTTATGAACCTGCTCCAGCAACAGGGTTTCCGTAAACTTGGCGGTCTGCAACAGCTCAATCCGAACCCGGCCCAGATACTGGTGCTCCCGGTGCAACTCGAACTCACACACGGGCTTGCCATCGGCCTCCAGCTGGCGCAATTTGCGCAGGCGCTGATAGTTGCCGTCACACAGCGCACCCAACTGGCGCAAATCCGGCACGTAGGGTTTCGGCCGCTTCACCCACTCGGTCATGCCAGCCACTCCCGACGCAACCGCTCACGATTGAGCTGGAGCCACTGGATAGCGATGATCGCGGCGGCGTTATTGATGCGGCCATCGGCAATCATAGCGATGCACTCTTCAGCGCTGACAACGTGAGAAAGGATGTCTTCGTGCTCGTGCTCCACTCCGAACACGCCACCGGCGTGCGCAGTGCTGATCTGGCCGCAGTAAAGATGAATCATCTCGGTGGTGCCACCGGGGGACACCAGGTAATCACAGATTTTATCGAGTCGGCTGAAACTGAGGCCCGCCTCTTCCTGGCCTTCGCGCTGGGCAACGTCTTCCGGGCTCTCGCCGTCTTCGTTCATGCCGGCCACGAGTTCGAGCAGCCAGGGCGACTGGCCACGGCCCAATGCGCCGAGGCGGAATTGTTCCAGCAGGACCACTTCATCGCGCTCGGGATCATAGGGCAGCACGCAGGTGGCATCGCCGCGGATAAAGAGTTCGCGGGTAAAGGTGGGCATGTCGCGGCCATCGAAGCGCGGATGGGTCAGCCAGAGCTTGTCCATGCGGAAGAAGCCCTGGAACACGGTTTCGCGTTTTTCGATGGTGACGTTGCTGGCGTTGAACTGAAACGGTTTCGGCATTCGGTTTTCCGGTTTGGTATTCGGTTTTGAACGATAGCCCCAGGGGTTGCTTGGGTGCAAGTGTCTTACGGCTGGTGTAATGGTTTGGTTCTGGCCCCAGCCTGCTTGGCTTGGCGCATTGCAGAACGCAAAGAAAAGACAAGAGATATCAGTAAGGCGAGTTCTACGAATGCCAGAAAGAGCTGGGGTGGTGGCCTTGTTCAGAAACGTGCGGAGCCATGGATGGCGGAGCCCGAGCCGCACAGGGACGTCTTGAGGCGTCTCCTGAACGGCACCACCACCCCGGCTCTAGGCTCCCGACACGCAGGCTAGGAGACCAAAAACTCCAAACTCAAACCTTGTCGTAAAGCTTCGAGCCCGACGTCACGAACTCCCGCGATTTGGCCTGCATGCCGGCATCAATCGCCGACACCTCGTCGATGCCGTGCTCCGCTGCGTAATCCCGCACTTCCTGTGAGATCTTCATAGAGCAGAACTTGGGGCCGCACATGGAGCAGAAGTGCGCTACCTTGGCGGAATCCTTGGGCAAGGTTTCGTCGTGGTAGGCACGGGCGGTGTCCGGATCCAGACTCAGGTTGAACTGGTCTTCCCAGCGGAACTCGAAACGGGCCTTGGACAAGGCATTGTCGCGAATCTGGGCGCCGGGGTGACCCTTTGCGAGATCGGCAGCATGGGCAGCGATTTTGTAAGTGATGATGCCGGTTTTGACGTCGTCCTTGTTGGGCAGGCCCAGATGCTCTTTTGGCGTGACATAACAGAGCATGGCGCAGCCAAACCAGCCGATCATCGCCGCACCAATGCCAGATGTAATGTGATCGTAGCCAGGGGCGATGTCGGTGGTCAGCGGCCCCAGGGTGTAGAACGGCGCTTCGTCACAACATTCCAGCTGCTTGTCCATGTTCTCCTTGATCAGATGCATGGGCACATGACCGGGGCCTTCGATCATGCACTGGACATCATGCTTCCAGGCGATTTTGGTGAGCTCGCCCAGGGTTTCCAGTTCGCCGAACTGGGCGGCATCGTTGGCATCGGCAATCGAGCCCGGGCGCAGGCCATCGCCGAGACTGAAGGAGACATCGTAAGCCTTCATGATTTCGCAGATGTCTTCGAAATGCTCGTACAGAAAACTCTCTTTGTGATGCGCCAGGCACCATTTGGCCATAATCGAACCGCCCCGAGAGACGATGCCCGTGGTGCGCTTGGCGGTCATCGGCACATGGTGCAAACGCACACCGGCGTGAATGGTGAAGTAGTCCACGCCCTGCTCGGCCTGCTCAATCAAAGTGTCCCGGAAGATTTCCCAGGTCAGGTCTTCGGCCACGCCGCCGACTTTCTCCAGGGCCTGGTAGATGGGCACGGTGCCGATGGGTACCGGCGAGTTGCGGATGATCCACTCGCGGGTTTCATGGATGTTCTTGCCGGTGGACAGGTCCATCACGGTGTCGGAGCCCCAACGGATGCCCCAGGTCAGCTTTCTCGACTTCCTCTTCGATGGACGAGGTGACCGCGGAGTTGCCGATGTTGCCGTTGATCTTCACCAGAAAGTTACGGCCGATGATCATCGGCTCAGTTTCCGGATGGTTGATGTTGGCGGGGATGATGGCACGGCCGCGGGCCACTTCGTCCCGGACAAACTCCGGGGTGATTTCTTTCGGCAAGTTGGCACCGAAAGATTGGCCAGGGTGCTGATCGTCCACAAGGCCCTGATCGCGGGCCTCGCGCAGCTTCATATTTTCCCGGATGGCAATGTATTCCATTTCCGGTGTGATGATGCCCTGCCGGGCATAATGCATCTGGCTGACATTCTTGCCAGGCTTGGCCCTGAGGGGCTTGCGCTCGTCCATAAAGCGGAGCGGGTCCAGCTGCGGGTCTTTCATTCGGCGGCGGGTGAATTCAGAGGTGTAGCCGTCCAGTTGCTCAACGTCACCGCGCTCAACAATCCAACTGGCCCGAATGGGCTTTAAACCCTTGCGCAGGTCGATGGTCGCGTCGGGATCTGTATAGGGGCCGGAGGTGTCATACACTACAACGGGCGCATTTTTCTCGCCGCCCAGTTCGGTTGGCGTATCACTCACAGTAATTTCCCGCATTGGCACCCGCAGATCGGCTCGGCTACCCTGCACGTATATTTTTCGTGAGCTTGGTAATGGTTTGATTGCTGCTGAATCCACTTTCGCGGAGTCGCTGAGGTATGCTGGCAAGTCCGTCATGTTCTGCTCCCGGTGAGGTCTGATCTTGTCGGGTCGCGTATGACGGAGCGGAGCCAGATTAACCCAGGGCGGGCTGTCTGGCACTGCGTTGTGGTCTTAATCCCTACGCCGGTATTATCCGGATCAGGTCGCGGGTTCTGCGATGCAATCTCAGCCGATAGCCGTGTTCTGGCGTATCAGCACCCCGTCAAGACGCGAAACTGTCTTGTCTTGCTCATAAAATGAGAGACATTTGCAAGTGTAGAGGTGGGGGCAATTATTGTCCATAATGTCCAGCCTCTACCTTTTGGTCACGGCCGAAGCGCGCGTTACGCTGCACGCTGGCTTTTCGATTCCCGTATCCAGACCCTGGATGCCCGGAGATAGCTTGTCAGGAGCAACAATGAAAAAACGTTTACTTCCGGGGTTGATTGCCCTGTTCGCAGCACAGCCCGCATTTTCTCTGGACCTGATGGAAACCTATGAGAAGGCGCTGTCTTACGACTCTGGCATCGCTTCCGCCATGGCTCAGTTCCAGGCTCAGCAAGCCGCCAGCGATGTGAGTAGAAGCTCGCTGCTACCGCAGGTCGGCGCGTTTGCTGAAGCCAACCACACAGATTTCGACGCCAAGAATGGTCCGGGAGATCACTACAAGTCCCTGAATTATGGCGTACAGCTCACACAACCCGTTTTCCGTGCCGATACCTGGTTTCGTTACGATGCCAGCCAGTTTCAGACCGAAGCCGCTCAGGCCCAGTACAACCTGGCACAGCAGCAGCTGATCCTGGACGTGGCCACCGCCTACTTCAACGTGCTGAGGGCTCAGGATACGGTCACGACTGCCCGGGCCACCGAAGCCGCGATACAGCGCCAGTATGAGCAAGCCCAGGAACGTTTTGACGTCGGCCTGATTGCCATTACCGAAGTGTATGAAGCCCGTGCCAGCTATGACGACAGCAAAAGCCAGCGCATCGCCGCCGAGAACCAGTTGAATGTGGCCCGTGAACAGCTGGCACGACTGACCGGAGAGTACGCAGAAGACCTGGAAAACCTGCGTGAGAACTTTCCGCTGGGCCGCCCTGAGCCGATGGATCCGTCAGCCTGGGAAAACACCGCGCTCGAGCAAAATTGGGTCATTCAATCCGCGCTCTATCAGTTGAATGCCAGCGAGGCTAACCTGAAGGTCGCAAAATCCGGACACCTGCCAACGCTTGATCTGGTTGCGTCTTACGGAAAATCTGAACTCGATGGCGGGGGCTCACCCCAACAGCGGGAAGGTACGCAAGGTGTGATCGGCCTCGAGCTGAACGTTCCTCTGTACATGGGTGGCGGTACACAGGCAGGCGTGCGTCAGCAACGATCACTGGTCACCGTGGCCCAGGAAGACCTGAACACCACTCGCCGGGACGTGAGAGTTAACACCCGCAGCCTGTTCCTGACCGTCAACAACAACGTCGAAACCGCATCCGCACTTGAACAGACCATCATTTCCCGCCGCAGCGCGCTCGACGCGACCCGCGCCGGTTATGATGTCGGTACACGAAACATCGTGGAGGTACTGGACGCTGAACGGGCCTACTACGTCGCGCTCAGGGATTACGCCAACGCCCGTTATGACTACGTCATCAACACCCTTGAGTTGAAACAGGCCGCAGGCACCTTGAGCCCGCAAGATCTGATCGACCTGAACAACTGGCTCAGCGCCAACGCCCGTGGCATTGAAGCGCTGGCCGAAGAGGAGCGCACGCTGGACGACCCGACACAATAAGTCAGGTAGAGCCCGGTGTTCCGGGTGCCAGACGGCACCCGGAATCACAACCTTTCAATAATCCCTTCAACAACCTTATCCAGCGCACCACGATTTTTGTTGACCACCGCCAACGCGCGTTCGCCATAGGCGTTGCACTCATTCTCGTCTGAAAACAGTCGGCTCACATCCCGGGCAAGAGCCTCAGAGCCATCAACCAGCTGAACACCTTGATCCGCCAGCAAGCGCTCAAAGATCGTTTCAAAATTGAAAACATGAGGACCGGAGAACACCGGTATGCCCCAGGCCGCAGGCTCCAACGGATTATGCCCACCGCGCTCGATCAAGGAGCCACCGACAAAAGCCAGATCGCTGGCACCGTAGAGCATCATCAGCTCACCCATGGTATCCGCCAGATAGACCTGCGCCGCGGCGGGATCCTGCCCCTGTGAACGGCGGGCCACCGAAAAGCCCTGCGCCTCCGCGATCGAGGCAACCGCGTCAAAACGATCCGGGTGACGGGGCACAACAATCAGCAAGGCGGCGGGATGCCGTTTGAGAATGCCCTGATGAGCGACCAGCAACTGCTCATCCTCCCCTGCATGGGTGCTTCCCGCAATCCAGACCGGACGAGGGCCAAGCGACCGGCGGAAGGTCTCCGAGGCGGCCCGAACATCTTCCGGGATGTCGACATCAAACTTCACACTGCCGGTAACCTCAACATGGCTCGCGGCCACACCGATGCGACGGAATCGCTCGGCATCCCGTTCAGCCTGGGCAGCCACCCAGCTGAGACTCTTCATCACCGGGCCGGCCAAGCCCCGCACCCTTTCGTAACCCCGAGCTGAACGCTCGGACAAACGCGCATTGATCAGAAATACCGGGACTTTCCTTCGGCGGCACTGGCGGATCATATTGGGCCAGATTTCGGTTTCCAGAATAACCAGAATTCGGGGATTGATGCGGTCAAGAAAACGGCGGATGCCCCCCGGTGTATCGTACGGGGCGTAGGCATAGGTTACCCTGTCACCAAACATTTTTCGGGCCTGGGCCAAGCCCGTGTCCGTCATCGCCGTCATCAGGATCGTGGCGCCGAGATCACGCGCCAACAATCGGCGCACCATGGGGCCTGCGGCGATGGTTTCGCCCACCGAGACGGCATGAACCCAGATCACCGGGCCCGAGATCTCCGGTACAAATCCCAGGCGGTGCGGCCAGTCCTGCCGCAAAGCGGGTGCCTTGCGGCCCTGCCACCAGAGCCGGATCAAGATAAACGGCAGCGCCAGGCGAATGAGCAGGGAATAGATAAACTGGAACACACAGGACTCCCGGCAAAACAGTGCGTTATCATAGGGTGAAAATTATCGAGGGGTTGCATCTTGCCCCCGGGTTAAACGTTTGTCGATGCAGGATTCACGATTTTGAAAAAGAAGTACCGCAAGCTTCCAAGAAACACCGACTTCTCAGCTTACCGCCATCCCCGCTGGTGGCCAACCTGGCTGGGCCTTGCCCTGATGTGGCTGACGGCCCAATTGCCCATTCGGGTGCAGTGGTGGCTGGGCAAGATGATCGGGCTGCTGGCCTGGCGACTGGCCAAAAGCCGGCGACACATTACCGAAGTCAACATTCGCCTGTGCTTCCCGGAGTTGAACCAGCAACAGCAGGCGGCCCTGGTACGAAATTCTTTTATTGCCAACGGCATAGGCCTGATGGAAATCGGTATCGCCTGGTTCCGGAACCCGGCCAGACTGAAAAGCATCACCCGGGTATATGGCCTCGAGCACTACCATAAGGCACTGGAAGCGGGCCAAGGGGTGTTATTGCTTGGCGGTCATTACAGTACGCTGGACCTGGGCGGCGCCCTGGCCACCGAGTACGTCGACTCGGATGTGATGCAACGGGACCATAACAACCCGCTGATGAACGCAATGATGACCCGGGCCCGCAGCCGACGCTACGGCAATGTGCTGGGTTCAAAAGACCTGCGCGGCCTGCTTCGGAGCCTGAAACAAAACCGCATGGTCTGGTACGCCACAGATCAGGATTACGGCCGCAAAGACATCGTTTTTGCGCCGTTTTTCGGCATTCCGACCGGCACCATCACCGCGACCTCTCGAATTGCCGAACGCAGCGGCTGTAAAGTATTGCCATTCAGCCACTTCCGTCGCGACGACAAGCCCGGCTACGACATCTACTTTGAGCCGGCGCTGGAAAACTTCCCCAGTGGTGACGACCTGGAAGATGCCACACGCACCAACGCCACCATCGAGCAGGCCATCCGCAAGGCGCCGGATCAGTACCTGTGGATGCACCGACGCTTCAAAACCCGGCCGGATCGGGATGACCCCGGATTCTATGGTCGCAAGAACAAACACAAGGACTGAGCTTTGGCTACAGACTCGCGGGCACCGGTCATCTGGCTGATCACCGATAATAAGCCAGGCCACAAAAATCAGCTCAGGGGTTGAGTAACCGCCTGCGGGTTCTTACCGGAGCCAGTCAGTACTGGGTCAATGCGTCCGAATATTCCGTACCCATGTGGCGAGCGCTGCTGGGAATGGCTCCAGCCATGGACGCCGCCCTTCCCCGGCCAGATCTGATTATCGCCGCCGGCACCGGCACCCACCGTCTGTTGTTGGCACTCAGACGACTGGGCAAAGTCAAAACCCTGGTGCTGATGAAACCCGCTTTTCCCCTTGGCTGGGTAGATGGAGCCATCATTCCCGCCCACGATGGCGTTAAACCCGGCCGCAACACGCTGCTGACCGAAGGAGCCATTAACGCAATCACACCGCTGGCAAGACTGACCACCAAACCAGAAGCCCTGATTCTCGTGGGTGGCCCATCCGGGCACTTCGATTGGGATGACGACGCCATCCTCACCCAGATCACCGACCTGATCGCTCGCTATCCCGAATGGCGCTGGACCATCAGTGACTCCCGGCGCACACCATCGAAAACCTGCACTCGCCTGGCCGAGCTTCAAGGCCTCAAGATCTCGGTGGTACATCACACCCGAACCCACGAGGACTGGCTAAGCCACCAGCTGTCTGCCTCCCGCGCCGTCTGGGTGACTCCAGACAGCCTGTCGATGGTCTGTGAAGCCGCAACGTCCGGCGTACCCACGGGTTTGCTAAACCTGCCCGCCCGCGCGGGTAGCCGAGTGGCGAACGGAATACAGCGCCTGGCGGAGCGCGGCCTGATTGCCCACTGGAGTGACCACGCCACCGTCATGACCGAACAAAGCGATCGCCACGAACGCCTATGGGAGGCTGACCGGGCGGCCCGCTGGGTTGCCGGACAATGGCTCGGTCCATTCCAGAACAGCAAAAGGGAGCCTCAGCGTTGAGAATCCTTCAGGCATTACCGGCTCTTTACAGCGGTGGCGTGGAAAGGGGCACGGTGGAATTTGCCGCCGAGCTGGTCAAACGTGGCCATGACTCTTTTGTGGTCTCCAACGGTGGGCCCATGGCAGAGCAGGTGCGCGGCCAGGGCTCTACTCATATCCATATGCCCATCCACCGCAAAACACCGGCCTCTTTCGGTCAGATTCTGCCGATGCGCAGACTGCTCCAGGAACTCAAACCAGACATCGTTCATGTGCGCTCACGCATGCCGGCGTGGATTATCAACCTGGCTCTGAAAACCCTGCCCGCAGATCAACGCCCTGCCGTTGTATCGACGTTCCACGGCATGTATTCCGTCAATCCCTACAGTGCCATCATGGCCAGAGCCAACCATGTGATTGCCGTATCTAACTGCGTGCGGGACTACGTGCTGGAACACTTCAAAGTGCCGGAGGACCGACTGACTGTCATTCAGCGTGGCGTAGACATTGACGCTTTCAGACACCGGACCATCAATGACCAGTGGCTGGATATTCTGCTGTCCCGCTTTCCGCAACTGGCCGGCAAGAAAGTTATCATGATGCCTGGCCGCATTTCCCGCTGGAAAGGCCAGCTGGACTTTTTGGAAGCCATGGCACGCATCGTCCGCCAGCGCCCGGATTGCCACGGCATCATCGTGGGCGGTGCCGAGCCTGGCAAAGAGCATTTTTTGCAGGAACTGGAACGTGAACGCAACCGGCAGGGCCTGACCGACAAAATCACCTTCCTGGGCCAGCGCAACGACATGACCAACCTGTACCTGTTTGCCGATGTGGTGTGCCACATGTCCACCAAACCGGAGCCGTTCGGGCGCACGGTCACGGAAGCATTGGCCTCTGGCACCCCGGTAGTGGCCTACAATCGGGGCGGAGCGGCGGAAACCCTGCAAGCCTGTTTCCGGGATGGACTGGTTACGCCGGATGACTCCGGAGCCTTTGCCAGCACGGTGCTAGCCATGCTGAACAAGCCGCGACCGGATATTGCATTACCCGACCGATTTTTGTTGAAAGCCCAGACGGAGGGGACGTTGGCGGTTTATGACAAGGTTCTTTGCCAAAAAGGTCGCCAACCGGGATGAAGGTTCTGATGCTGATGCTGTCCGATAACCCCGGAATCGGAGGAATGGAGAAGCACACACGGGAGCTGGCCACCGCCATGGGCGCCCAGGGCCAGCAAGTGGAGATAGCCGCAGCGGCACAGCATCTTAAAGACCTTGAGGGCATCACCAGCTACCCGTTGAATACCCACCGCTCCCGCAACTCTCCAGCCCTGCTGCTAGCTATCCTGCACCTTATCCGGACCGGCAACTATGACATTCTGCATGCTCAAGGCACCAAAGCGGCCTTTGTACTTCAAAGACTTGCATCTTTTACGCGACGCCAGTTCCGCATAGCCACGATTCATGGTTTCAAATCGCGTTACCCCAGGGCAAGCGCCTTTCACCAGTTGATCGCCGTTAGTCAGGCGCTTGCAAACGACATGAAGCAACCCGGCGTCACCGTCATCTACAACGGCGTGTCGGCAACACCTCAGGCGCCCGCCCTGCTGCCCGCTGGAACAAAAAGACCGGTGTGGCTGGCCGTTGGCAGGTTGGTCCCGGTAAAAGGTTTCGATTTTCTGATCCGTGCCTTTCAGGCTTGTCCGGGAACACTGCTCATTGCCGGTGATGGGCCTGAGCAACAACGACTTGACGATCTGGTCAGTTCAACCGGTCAATCGAACACAGTCAAGCTGCTTGGCTTCCGCAAAGACGTGCCCGCCCTGATGGCGGCAGCCGATGGCGTGGTGATCAGCTCAGAGCGAGAAGGCTTTTCCTACGTGTGTGGCGAAGCACTTTTGCTCGGCAAACCAATAATTTCCACGAATGTGCCGATCGCTAACGAATTTTTACCTGAACACCACATAGCGAGTACGGACACACCAGAAGCGTTCGCCGACTGTCTAAACCAGGATCTTGTCCAGGCTATCAACAGAGCAATCAGATGCCAGGCAACAAGCCGCAAAGCTGCTCTCCCCTGCCACCATGACCGAGCGCACACTGACGATCTACCGGGAGGTGATTAGTCGTGGTGCCTGAAAGCCGGTTTGATCCGCTCGACCTGACCGGCCTGCAGCCCTTCGCTCAAGGCTCAAACCGACTCTGTTTTCAGCACCCGGATGATTCAGATAGGTGCCTGAAAGTTATCCGGCCTGAAAATATCGAGGCCCGATTCAAGCGTCAGTCCAAACTGAAGAACCTGCTGGGCAAGCAACGACTGAACGACAATATCCAGGAACTCAAAGCACACCAGCAGCCCGCCCTGATGCAGCTGGACGCCGACACACAGGGGAGCCACCTTCCGCAATTCTATGGCTCTGTCGAGACGTCCCTCGGCCAGGCCAATGAAAGTGAATTGATTCGCTGTGCTGACGGCCACGTTGCGCCAACGCTCGAGGCTTTGATCCGAGCACCAGAACCTGAGCCCCGAGCTGACAAAAGCGGTCGATGAGTTTTTGGCATGGTTAAGACAAACGCGAATCCTTACCAGAAACTTGCTGCCCCATAACCTGGTGGTTTCTGACCGATCGGGCCAACCTCAGTTGTTTCTGATCGATGGTCTGGGCGCGCCCACTATTCCTCAAGCACTGGCTTCGGTGCCAGGCTGGAGCACCCATTACATTGAACGAAAGATCGCCCGCTTCCGCAAACGCCTGGCGTGGGAGCAGAACAACGAGGGTCTGTCCTGGGAAGATTTCCAACGCTTAAGATAAACCCAGCAAGTTCTGCGTGTTAACATATTCGTCCAATAAACCTTAGCTAAACTGGTAACCCTGAAACAGTCCGGAGCGCACCCATGATTCATCCCGTCATTATGGCCGGAGGCACAGGCTCTCGCCTTTGGCCCCTGTCCAGGCAACTGAACCCCAAACAGTTCCTGAAACTGACGGATGAGCATCTGTCCATGCTGCAACTGACCGTCGCCAGGCTCGAAGGCATGGAATCGGCGGATCCGCTGTTAATCTGCAACGAAGAGCATCGCTTTCTGGCTGCTGAGCAAATGCGCCAGGCCGGTTATAAAGACGCGCGGATCATCCTCGAACCCTGTGGCCGCAATACCGCCCCTGCCATTGCCCTGGCGGCACTGCAACTGGCGAAGACCGCGGGTGCTAACGACGATGATCCGTTGATGCTGGTGCTCGCCGCAGACCATCTGATCCAGGATGTTGCTGCCTTCCAGAACGGCATCCGCAAAGCGACGCCACTGGCCCAGCAGGGCAAACTGGTCACCTTCGGGATTGTTCCCGCGCACGCCGAGACCGGTTATGGCTACATTCAGCAAGGCCCGGAATTGGCGGAAGACAGCTACGGGGTTGACCGCTTTGTCGAGAAGCCAGACCAGAAAACCGCTGAACAGTACCTCGCCTCCGGTGACTACCTCTGGAACAGCGGCATGTTCATGTTCGGGGCTCGCCGGTACCTTGCCGAGCTGCAAAAGCATCGCCCGGACATTCTGGCCATTTGCCAGGCCGCGGTGGACGATGCCAGTGAAGACCTGCACTTCACTCGTATCAACGAAAGCATCTTTTCCGAGTGCCCGGAAGACTCCATCGACTACGCGGTTATGGAAAAAACCAGCAACGCCGCCGTTGTGGCTCTGGATGCTGGATGGAGCGACATTGGCTCCTGGTCTGCCCTGTGGGAAGTGTCCGAAAAAGATGAAAACGGCAACAGCTTCAGCGGTGATGTTATCGCCCACGACACCGAAAGCACACTTGTGCGGGCCGAAAGCCGACTGGTCGCAACCGTCGGCGTTCAAAACCTGGTGATCATCGAAACCAAAGATGCGTTACTGGTTGCCCACAAAGACAAGGTGCAAGACGTCAAAAAAGTGGTCGAAAGCATCAAGAACGATGGCCGCCACGAGCACATGAACCACCGTGAGGTTTACCGCCCCTGGGGCGTGTACGACTCCATCGACAACGGCACCCGCTACCAGGTAAAACGCATTACCGTGAAACCCGGCGCCAAGCTCTCAGTGCAAATGCACCACCATCGCGCGGAGCACTGGATTGTGGTGAGCGGCACCGCCAAAGTCACCAATGGCGAGAAGACGTACCTGGTCACTGAAAACCAGTCCACCTTCATTCCCATTGGCCAGATTCACTCTCTGGAAAACCCTGGCGTGATCGATCTTGAATTGATTGAAGTACAATCCGGCTCTTATCTGGGCGAAGACGACATCGTACGTTACGAGGATCGGTACGGCAGGTCATGAGCAAGCTCAAGTATTTTGTTATTGCCGGCACACTCCGACTCGTCAGTCTGCTACCGCTGGGCGTAGCGCAACTCATCGGCAAATGGCTGGGCCTGCTGGCCTGGCAATTGGGCGGGCGAGCGCGCAAGACCACAGACACCAATATCAGCATTTGCTTTCCTGAAATGTCATCAGAGCAGCAACGTCAGCTGTCCAGAAATTCCATGGCTCACACAGGCATGACAGCAGCGGAGATCCCATTGATGTGGGAGTGGCCGGTTGAGAAATGCCTCGGCTTGATCAAGGAAACACAAGGCCTGGAACTGGTTGATGAGGCACTCGCATCGGGCAGAGGGCTGATCCTGCTGGCACCGCACCTCGGCAACTGGGAACTGGTCGGGCTGTTTTTTTCATCACGCTATAAAATGGCCGCGCTTTACAGCCCTCCTCATATCAAAGAATTCGAAGAGTACATGATCCGTGTGCGCGGTCGACTCGGCTCCGAACTGGTCCGGGGCGACCGCAAAGGCCTGCTGAGGCTCATGACCATTCTCAGGGAAGGTGGGGTCGCCGGCATTCTCCCGGACCAATCACCCAGAGGCAAAACCAACGCCTTTGCACCCTTTTTCGGCATGGAAGTCCGCACCATGACGCTGGTTAACAAGCTCCTGCAAAAAACCGGAGCCAACGTTCTGGTGACCTACGCTGAGCGTTTGCCTGAAGGCAACGGGTTCAGGATGGTGGTGACCGAGGCCGAGCCCGGCAACGGCGATGCCGACATCATCGCGGGAGCAACCGCACTGAACCAATCGGTGGAAAAGGTTGTGCGAATGGCACCGGAGCAGTATCAATGGGAGTACAAGCGGTTGAGACATCGGCCGCCGGGCAATCCGAATCCTTATTATCCAAACAAGATTTGCCGATAGCTCCAGCACTCGTCATCCAATTGCCACGCACCCGTAACCGGGAGGTCATCTTTCCGGGTTAATTCTGTTTGCCAAGACTCCATAGCCTTCTTTCGGGATGCACCATGGCAAAACAGAATATTCGCCTTAACCGATTCCACAAATCCGCGTTCTACGCCGCCAACACCGTTACCGGCATCATCCCCTGGACATGGTGGTCACAAAGGCGGGACCGCATACTGTCGGAACTGCAAAGCCTGTCTCCAGAGACCCGTGAAACCATTATGGAGCGGGTAAGGTATTACAACCGGTTGCACCAGGCATTCGACCCGGCTCCAGAGTCAGAACCGATACGCGCTTTTTCACCACGCAACAAGAGCAGCGCGTATTACTTCGACTTGCGGAATGTGATCCGCTATTTTCCCCGCCACGCCAGAGTTGCCTACCAGCTTGGCGACGTCACCACCGTTCCCGAGCACCCATGCTTCGTCAAAAGCCGCCCGATTTCTGACTACGACGACAACGCTCACTCGGTGCTGCTGAAACTCAATACCGTGCGCCATTACCTCAAGGTTGAAGACAATCTGGCTTTCGAGGAAAAACGGCCCCTCGCCGTCTGGCGCGGAAAGTCGAACCACCCTGAGCGAATCGCCTTTGCCAGAAAGTGGGGCTCCAGCTCCCTGTGTGACGTCGGGTGTGTCCGTCACAAAGAAACCGGCGGGCAGCCCTACCTGAAGCCATTCATGTCAATTCCGGAGCAACTGAATCATCAGTTTATCGTGAGCGTTGAAGGCATTGACGTGGCCACCAATCTCAAATGGATTATGGCCTCCAACTCGCTGTGCATGATGCGGCGACCCCGGTACGAAACCTGGTTTATGGAGGGTTCCCTTCAGGCCGGCATTCACTATGTTGAGCTGAACGACGACTTTTCCGACCTTGAAGACAAAATCACCTACTATCGGAACAATCCCGAAGAGGCTAAAACCATCATTAAAAACGCACAGCGCTATTCTGCCAGGTTTAGCAATCATGCCCATGAGCGACTGATATCGCTGCTTGTCATCGATCGTTACCTGCGATTGTCCGGGCAGATCTGAACAACCCCTGACAGGCATCTGTGCCTGCGCAAGTGTATACTGGTGCCCATTTTCAATACTGACGCTTCGGGCACTGGTAACTTATGTCTCCAAAATCGATCGGTGTGGTGATTACCACTTACAACTCCCCCTTTGGTTGAGCAAGGTCTTGACGGGCTATGAATGCCAGACCTTCAAGTCATTCCGGGTAATTATTGCCGATGATGGCTCCACCGAGGAAACCAAAGACCTGATAGACCGGTACAAAGCCCGCGGCATCCTGAATATTGACCACGTGTGGCATGAAGATGACGGATTCCGAAAGTGTCAGATTCTGAACAAGGCCATTCGCGAAACCAACTGCGACTACCTGATATTTACGGATGGCGACTGCATCCCGGAACCCGGCTTCATTAAAACCCATCACGATCTGGCCCAGCCGGGGTATTTTCTGTCTGGTGGTTACATCAAGCTGACCATGCCTGTTTCTGAAGCAATCACCGACGATGATGTCCGGTCAGGGAAAATCTTCCAGACAGCGTGGTTGGTGGCAAACGGGCAACCGAAAAACCACAAGCTCTGGAAGCTCTCACCCTCCTCATCGTTCCGAAACTTCATGAACCGCATAACGCCGGCTGCTGCTAGCTGGAACGGCATGAACAGCTCAACCTGGACCAAAGACCTGATTGCAGTCAACGGGTTCAATGAAGACATGCAGTATGGCGGGCTAGACCGTGAACTGGGCGAGCGCCTTTGGAACTATGGTCACAAATCAAGGCAGATTCGTTACAGCACCGTTTGCCTGCACCTTGACCACGCCAGGGGTTACGCCAAGCCGGAAATCTGGGCGAAAAATCGCGCTATTCGCAAAGCCGTGAAAGACAACAAAACCTTTTGGGCTGCCAACGGAATTGAGAAGAAACAACCTGCATGAGAACTCTCGTTGTCATACACAGCCTCAAAATGGGTGGCATGGAGCGGGTGGCGGTTAATCTGGCCGATGCCTTTGCGGAAGAAGGCCACGAGAGCCATCTACTCGCGTGCCGTAACCAACCCAACGATCTCAGCCCAGCCAATCGAGCGGTGCATCTTCACTATTTTGACCAGTTCCAGGCGCTGATGAAATCGGTCATTGGCATTCCGGTCTTCCTGCTCTCTCGGCTGTTGCTGGGTGTACTGCTGCCAAAATCCCATTTCATCTGGGTCGGATGGCTCACTGGCTGGCTCCTCAAACAGCATATTGCTCAACTGGAAAAACAGTTCGGCCGCTTTGATCGCGTTGTGTTCCGGGGCTTGGGGACCTTCAAATATTTCTGGTCATTCAGGGACGACCGCGCAGTCTACGTACTTGAAAACGTCATCCATTACGACCGTCCGCTGTGGCAGAAAAAGTGGGAGTGGAAACTGGTGTTCCAGAACCGCCATCTGGCCTGTGTTTCGTCCGGGGTTATGGAGTCTGCCCAGGAAGCCTTCGCCAAAGGGGATATCGAGCCGACGAGTCTGCGAGTGATTACCAACCCCTGCCCGGTCGAGCAGATCGATGCGTTAGCGAAAGAACCTGATGCCGATATCCCCGCTGAACCTTACATTCTGAATGTGGCCCGGCTCGTGCCGCAAAGGGCCATGAGCTGCTTCTGGAGGCATACGAAAAATCCGGAATCCGCCATAAGCTCGTGATCGTTGGCGAGGGCCCGCTGAAAAGCAAACTGGAAGAGAAAGCCAGATCCCTGGGCATCGCCGACCGCGTGTATTTTGCCGGCAAACGCAAAAATCCTTACCCCTGGATGACACAGGCGGACCTGTTTGTGCTGGCATCAGAATACGAAGGCCTTGGCATAGTGCTGACTGAAGCCATGGCCTGCGGCACGCCGATCATGGCAGTCGAAAGCCGCGGTGGTGTGAAGGATGTGTTTCAGGGCGAGCTCGAGACCTTCCTGACACCGCGCACGGTGAATGGCCTGGCGGAGGGCTTGTCATCAGTTGTAGCCCAGCTGCCAGTGACCGTGAAACCGGAGTGGCTGGCGCCGTTTCGGAGTGATGTGGTGGTCTCTGCCTTTATTGAACAACCCACAGAAGCAGGCGGGCAATGACGGATCAGCAACCTCCCCTCAACATTCTCGTGGCCGGCATCTACTGGTCTGGTTCTGGCGCTGTCGTGGACTACCTCAAGGGCCATCCGCATTGTTTCGTGCCCCGTGGAGAATTTACCGACTTCAAACGCAGCGGACGGATTGGCAGCATTCTTGAAGCCAGCTCCGTCTCCAAAGCCAAATGGCTTGCCAGGGCCATGTGGCTTGAAACCGCACTTGGGAAATTGCCCGCCGCCCGGCTCAAGCAGGCCAAAGGCGAAGCCCCGGCAAAGCTTCCCCTGAAAGAACAGGTAAAGCATAACCAGTTGAAGCTCGAGTACCTGAGCCGTTACCGCAAACACCTGAACAATGGCGGAGCGCCATCCGACAGCTCCATCTGGAACGAGTGGTTGCAGGCGGTCGGCAAGGCCTATGCCGGGGAAAAAGCGGCCATTGTCTGGAACCAGCCGGTCTGGATCGGCAAGCATGAACATACCTGGCCGGCAGTCTTTGAACCCTTCAAGCTGCTCGTGGTCCACCGGGACCCCATCGACCAGTTTGCGGAAGTGGTGCGGCAGGGCAAAATTGGCAAGCGCAAGTCCGACCCGGCCTTCGATGACAGCGAGAAAGACGACATTGCCTATGTACTCAAAGGCATTGCGGCAAAAATGGCCAGCCTGATGGCGTTGCAGGCGCTATTAACCGAAAGCCACATGCTGACGGTCAGTTTCGAAACCTTCGTCAAATCCCATAAGGGCGAAGCCGAACGGATCTGCGACTTTCTTGAATTCCCGGAAGCCCAGATACCATCTGCGCCTTTCGATCCGTCCTATTCCATTCGCAACATCGGTATAGGCGACACCGACGAGATCCGGGCCATGCTCAAGGGTTACGAACCTCTGGTTGATCGCCTCTACGAACTGCGAGCTCAGTTCGATAACGCGCAATAGGATGCCAGCTCGCCCTTTTCCGCCATGGCGGAATAAGCTTCCAGCTCATCAGCAGTGTCCACTTCCAGCCAGCCATTGTTCACCAGGCAGGCCTTCACCGGCCAGCCGGTGTCAATCAGGTGCTGGATAAAGCTGGTCATGTACATGTTGTCGAAATCCTTGCCGTCGTAGGTGGCGTCGCGGTCCAGGCTGTCGAACACATCGACAAACGCCTGCACCTGATCGCCCCGGATCTTGATCAACCCCATGTACTGGGCCTGAACCTGGCTGTAGTCCTGGGGTTTCTTGCCCAGCTCTGTGACATATCCGGCCTCGTCCATGATAAAGGTTTCCGCATCGTCCAGCGGCTCGTCCATTCTGAGCTGCCACAGCCGCTTCCACTCGCGATCTGCCGCCAGGCAAACCGGTGCATCGCAGTCCAGCAAGGCCTGCAGAACCGAAGGCTCGTACACGATATCACCGTAGCTGATCAACAGATCTTCCCCGGGCTTCATCTGATCCCGTGCACAGAACAGGGTCCGGACCATATTCGTGGTGGCGTATTCGGGGTTAAGCACCAGGTTACCGCCCAGAGTATCCAGATCGCCGGAACGGTAGCCACCGATCACGGTAATACCGTCTTTCACGCCGCAGGCGGCCATCGCCGCCATCTGACGATGCAATAAGGGCTTGCCTGCCAGAGCCACCATGCATTTGGGGCGATCGTTGGTGTAGGGGCGCAGCCGGGTGCCCTGCCCTGCGGCCAGAATCAGTGTTTGCATGGGGTACCTCTGAAAATGCGATTGAAAAGTTGTTTGTCGTGTTCGTTGAAGGGCGCTTCCCGCTCTGGGTGCCACATGATGCCAGCCCAAGGCAGATCAATATGCAGATAAGCTTCGATGTCACACTCTGGGCTCAGTAACTGGGGGATCAGATTCGCCGCCAGCCCATTCGGCGCTATGCCCCAGTTGTGAAAGCTGTTGACCTCGCGATAGGGGCGAAAGCAGGCGTCGGCATCCTGAGTGGAGCTGACCCCATGTCGGACAGCCGTATGCCCGGAAACTGCGGCTAGCTGCCCGCCTAGCCAGACATTAATCATCTGCAGACCACGGCACACACCCAGAACCGGCCATTGCCTTTGTTGAGCGACGGCAAGCAAGGCGTTTTCCGTTCTATCCCTTTCCGTAGAAGCATTGCTGGCATCCGGCAACTGGCAAAGGTCGTTGCCACCGGAAAGAATCAGCCCCTCGATGCCCAGAGCGTCGAGCCACCCCTCAACATCCGCGAGCGAATTGGGAACCGGTATCGGCACAAAACCCAGCGATTCGAGCAACTGGAACCACTGCTGATCCAGGCAGTCCCTGCGTTCGCCATAAGACGGGACCACTTCAACACGCTGAGTGATGCCAATGCGCATCTTAACGGATCACCTCGATTCGTTTGTTTACCGGGTCCAGCTCCAACACCGAGGCGCGGGCCAGCACCTCGTACTTCGCTTCGCCCACACCAATCGCGGCCGGCAGACCAAATTCCGCAGCGCGAATGGCCATGTGGGAGTTGGCGCCGCCATAAGTGGTAATCAGCCCGGCAATCCCATGTCCGAACAACCAGTCGTAACCCGGATCGGCCTGGGGAATCATGGCAATCTTGCCGGCAAGCTCGTTTCGCTCGCCGGCTGCCTGTGCTAGCAAATCAACGCACTCGGCAGAAATTTTTCCCGCACCCACGAAATTCGCGTGGCTGTCTGTGTACAGAAACGCGTAAAAGTCGCGGTCGGACAGCAGCAGTGGTGGCAACTCGACCATCGCCACCGCCCGGCCTGCCTCATGCCCCTCGGCGGCCTGAGCGGCAAGCCAGGACGCCTCGTCAGCAACCGCAACCGTACCAGCGCGCAGGGCAGACAACGCCTCCAGCGGGATGTCCGCCATTTGCTCCCGCGTCAGCCCATGCTCTTCTGCGTAGGCCGCCAGACCGTCCAGCGCCCGGGACAGATGCCGGGTGAAGACGAACTTCGCGTATTCCCGGCCCTCAATCGCATTACGCATGAACTGTTCGAGTTTGTCGATATCGCCGGGCAGGCCAGCCGCCGCAACGGCATCGCCGAAGGCGTTTCGCTCTGTTGCCCAGGCACCCGGGGACGATATAGGCTCTGATCCGCTATGGCCCTCAGAGGCCGCTCGCCTGACCACAGGCGCCAGAAAATGCTCAGGATCATCGCCGTAGCACGGCGAGGTAATGTCGTAAGTTCCCGGCCTCAGGTGGCCGTATTGATGGGTGAATGCCTCCATGGAGAGTTCATCGCGGGCCACCTTCGCGGCATCCTCGGTAAACTGATGGGACACCGTACGAATCGAGTTCAGGAAGGCATCCATTGCCATCTGCGAAATAACGCCTTTCTCCACCGCTGACCGCAACAGGGTAACCGCCACGAAGGCGCTTCGGGCCAGATGAGCAAACGTCAGGGTGCCATACCGGCGGCACTCTTCAAGCAATGACAAAGCCTGCTCCAACCTTGGCCTGTTGGTGCTTCGGAACGCTGTAAACCGCTGTTCAAAATCATCAACTGCCTTCAGATCTGCATCTGTTCTTGCGACAGCGCCGGCGGTGATGGCTTTCAGACCCGCCTCGAGCTGGTCAATCTCGTTTGCAGTGAAATCTGACTCGCTGGTTAATCGGAAACGCCACCGCTCAAAATCGAGCGCATAGCACGTGGGCACCACGTCAAACTCCACCTTGTCGTGCAAGTGCGGATGCCGGCGCAACCAGTTCATGTAGAAATCCACAAGCCGGCCGGCCAAGCGTTTATCCAGCGACCGGGGTACGAAGGAGTTAAAACTGGCACGAATGTCCACAAACGGATGACCAGCAAACATCCTTAGCAACGGCTGAGGGCGAACATCCCGATAACCATATTCCGCACGCTGGGTGGCCCAGACGTCGTCCAAGATCAGGTAGCGATACAGGCCGGACGCCAGCCTTCCCGGCCGGGTACCGATAATTTCCGCCGGGTTCCAGTCCGGCATAACACCGAAATAGGCGTGCTCACCAACAATATACGGCGATGGCACCTGCAATTGCCGGAATCGATCCGCAGCATTCGCCAGCAAGCCGTGAGCGGCATCACTTTGGGTCAGCTCATGCTGAACCGCAATCGGTCGAACCTGAAGAATGTGGATCAGACCGCCCCGAGTGATGGCAAATTCCATATCCAGGGAATCAAAGTCGAGCAGGTCTTCAATTTCTCGCAGCGCCGGCATGAGCCCTTTCAGGTTTTCCGGAGTTTGTATTAAATGCTCCGGCGCATCACGATGAACAAACAGTGTTTTGTGCTCACGGCTGGCACCACTGGTGATGGATTCGGTGCTGCTGGTGGTGTCGTCGTAATTCACCACGTAATAAGGCGCCCCCGACGACAGGGTTTTGGTGAATGCCACGCCGCTGGCAATCACGTCCTCCAGCATCGGCTGCACCAGCACCTGGTTATCGGGGTGGCCGTCCGGGTAGGAGGCGATAACCCTGCCAATGGCTTCCCGAATCTCACTCTCGATCTGACCATTTACATTCAGAACGCTTGTATAAGCACCTGCATTGGAGACGCCAAATCCGTCTTCTGACAGCGCACTACTACGAACAACCAGTTTATCGGCTCCGGCAAGGCGCTCTGCTATGCCGCTGAGCACATGATCGTCACCGTCCTGCCATTCGGCGACGGTGAAACTGACCTGATCCTCAATACGACTGCGACTCACAACCCCCTGAAGCCGATGCAGGGTCTGCGCCTTGGTGCCAAGGATAAACCGACTCAAATCATTGGGTTCGTTGAGCTCCGCCCACCCGCCAGCAACATCCACAGCTTTCACCGTGAATCCGCGCACACGTAAAAATTCTAGAAGCTGGGCCAGACTGCCTTTTCGGATCGAGTCGGGCACTTCCTCCAGTTCTGCCAGGTACCCCGCAACCGCTGGTTGAAGGCGAACAAGGCCAACAAATTCAGCATCCGCCAGCTCCGGTAAGATGTCTCGCCCCAAACGAGTAACCATGCCGTTATGGAGATTTACTTTTTCGCACCGAGCGAGGTCTTCCTCGGAGCGCCCCTCAAACCGATGGCGCCAACTGGTATCTACCAGAACGGCAATATCGGCCTCGCTGGAAGCCAGGGAGCGCACAGCAGAATCACGGAAGAGGACATCGGCGTAGGAGACATAATGAACCACACGATCTGTCAATGGAGCCTCGAGCAGTGACGCCGCAGCCCCGGTGTTCTCCCAATTGGGATTGACGCAGTAGTGGAGCTGCGGATAGCTTTCAGCTACCGCATCAATCTGATAGCCACCGACAAAATAGACCTCGGGGCCAACTGACCGCATCGCATGGAGTAACCAGTCAAGCACTCTCCGACGACCTGTAGCGCCGCGTAAAACGCTATGCTGCTCTCCTTTGAATGGTTTTCCAGCACCCAGAATAACCAGGCGGGGTTGATTATTATTCAAACTGGGGCTCACTATTTTCGAAAAATGTAAGACGGTCCAGCTCCTTTCCGGAGCCCGCCCAAAAAACAAGTTCTCATGACACCCTCAGACAACCCGACGATGTACGCCCATAAATGATACCATTTTCGAGAAGTTGAGCATGCTCATCAGAGACAAAAGCTCTTGGCAATTCAATTTCTTCAGCACTTGCATGACCACAGGGACACCGCTATGGGGCCTTACACCGACGCAATCACCACAGACCTCAACCAGACCGTTATCTCCAACGGTCTCTGCATTGGGTGTGGCGCTTGCGCGGCAATCAAAGATGCGCCATTTTCCATGACCATGAACGCGTACGGCCAATATGAGGCGCACGCCGTCAAGCAGGCCGATGGGGCGTCGGTTCTCGCATCTGACTCTGCAAGTAAAGTTTGTCCATTTTCTGGAGAGGGTCCGAATGAGGATGTGATTGGTCTCGGGCTTTTTTCAGAGACATGCAATCAAAAGGTCGATGGCCTCGGATATTTTCAGTCACTTTACGGAGGACATGTCACCCAAGAAGGCTTTCGGGAGAGAGGAAGCTCGGGCGGGTTCGGCTCATGGATTCTGAACGAGCTACTCGAATCCGGTGTCGTCGATCATGTCATTCATGTGCGACCAACAACATCGCCGAACAGTGAAAACCTTCTATTCAGCTATCAGCTCTCTGACTCTCCCCAAAAAGTCGCCTTGGGAGGTAAATCCAGATATTACCCTGTAGAACTCTCAGGAGCCCTGAAACAGGTTAGGGAGACGCCCGGTCGCTACGCAATCATCGGTCTACCCTGTTTCATTAAAAGCGTCAGATTATTGCAGCAGGAAGATCCAGTCTTAAAAGAACGGATTAAGTTCTGCATAGGCTTGGTGTGTGGCCACCTGAAAAGTTCCGGTTATGCGGAAAGTCTTGCCTGGCAAACCGGAATCGCACCGGATCGTCTCAAACGGATCGACTTTAGGGTCAAAGACAATACCGAAAGGGCTGACAAGTATTACACATTGGCCGCCAGTGCCAGCGAAGAAAAGATCATTCCAACCAAAGAATTGAAAGGGACTGACTGGGGAGCTGGTACTTTTAAATACAAGGCTTGCGATTTCTGTGATGACGTTTTCGCGGAGACCGCCGACCTGGTCTTGGGGGACGCATGGCTGCCTAAATACGTCCACGACCCCCGCGGCACCAACCTCCTTGTGGTCAGAAATCAGCATCTGGAAAAACTTCTGCACTTAGCTGCCAAAGAGGGTCGAATAGATATAAGTCCACTGAGCGTGGAAGAGACCCTTATCTCTCAAGATGCGGGACTCAGACACAGACGAAAAGGACTGAGTTATCGGCTTCATCTCGAGGCGCGCGCAGGGCGCTGGACACCACCGAAGCGCGTATCTGCCGCATCACGGCAAATACCCCGCCACGAACGACGACGCCAACGCATGCGCATCAAGATGCGAGAGATCTCACACAGCTCGTTTCTAGAGGCCAAGAACGCAGGCGATCTCTCTCTTTACCTTGACACCTTCGGTAGGGCTTACAGCGAATACAAAAAAATTCGACCGGGGCTCATCACGAAATTCATCATGAAGTTACGAAAACTGAAGCAAAAACTGGCAGGCAATCCATGAAAATTGCAATCCTTACTCAACCTCTGGGCCACAATTACGGAGGGCTTCTACAGGCGTATGCTTTGCAAGTAGTGTTACGTGAGATGGGTATCGACGCAGTAACACTGGACAGACGCAAACCTGTCAGTAAAGCAAAAGCGTATCGCGATTATGTTAAATTCTGCATAAAGAAAATGCGTGGACGAGTAAAAACGATACCAACAGAGACTAGAAAGTCTCTCGTTCATCGCAATCTGGCAACATTTGTATCAAAACACCTGAAGATGTCACCACCATTGCTTTCATCGGACGAGCTGTCCAGATATTGCAAGGGCGAGAGCTTTGACGGATACCTGGTTGGAAGCGATCAGGTATGGCGACCAAAATACTCCCCATGCCTCTCCAACTTCTTCCTGGACTTTACATCCGACAACGCTTTTGCGAATGCCATCAAAATAAGTTATGCAGCTTCCTTTGGCGTGGACCAATGGGAATATTCAGACGAACAGACATCTCAAGGAAGGAAACTTGCCCAGGAGTTTGACGCCATAGCCGTTCGGGAGGAATCCGCTATAGCGCTTTGCCAGGATCATCTGGGCGTAGAGGCTGAGTGGGTAATCGACCCCACCTTACTGTTATCGCCGGCTCACTACGAAGCCTTGATTAACACGGCACCGACACAACCAACCAATTCCGGAATACTTTGCTATGTCTTGGATGAGAGCACAGAGAAACGCTCCATCACCGCCGCCATCGGAACGGCCTTGGGAAAACAGACATTTACCGTGAAGCCCGAGAAATCGCTACAACACACGAAAGTGAGCGACATTGACATGTGTCGATACCCCACCGTTGAAGCTTGGCTTCAGGGGTTCAGAGATTCAGAATTCGTTGTCACGGACTCTTTTCATGGCACTGCGTTTGCCATTTTGTTTAATAAGCCTTTTGTCGCTATAGGCAACCCAGGACGTGGCCTGTCGCGCTTCCAATCTCTACTCGGCCTGCTGGGGCTTGAGGCGCGATTGATAACGTCGCGCGACGAATTGTCAGAGGCCCTGCTAACCGCACCAATAAACTGGCACGAGATCAACAAACGCCTGAAGTTATCAGCAATACAATCCAAAGCTTTCCTGGCCCGAAACCTATCTCCCGGCCGAAAGGACGCCGTCGGGAAAACTGGCCCCTGAAGGCCAGCGTCATCGACGACGCAGAATCGATAGCAGGAGCCTGCGCCTTGCTCTCAGATCGAACGGACGAACCTGCAACAAGAGCCTGAGAGTCGACTCATAGGCGCTACGCAAACCTGCCATTTTTTGACGTTTTGCCACAAGGTTCAAATAACGGGAAGCAAGCTTGGGGTGACTGAGAATAAACATTCTGTGACGCTCAAGAACCCTTGTGTCGCAGTCCGCCTGCCTCAGAAGATTCGCATCGGTGCTCAACCGGGGCCCGGCATGGATGTAGAAATTCACAAGTTCACTCTGAAGCGAACTGCAGCCTACGTTGTCGGAGATCAACCTGAACACAAACTCTCTGTCTTCAGAAACCGCAAGACCTTCATCAAACCCGCCCTTAGCGCGGAAAATGGCTGTGCGAAATATCATACCCGTCGTGCGGGCATAGGCACTGGCAACGTATGAATCTTCGGTGCCAATCGCACCTGAAATCAGACAGGGGCGTTCCTGGGCCAGGTACTCTTTGTTCTTGACCTTGTCGATCACCCTCAATGTTGGCCAGGCGAATCCAACCTGCTCACCATGCGTCGCAAAGAGCTCAAGCATCCGCGTAGCATAATTCTGATCGAGAGAATCGTCATCGTCGAGAAATGCGACAAAGTCCGATTTTGCGAGTCCTGCTCCAATATTTCGGGAAGCAGCAGCCCCTAAAGGGCTGTCATTTCGATGAACGGTGACGCGCTGATCCCGTGCGTTCACATAATTACGAACCGGCTCAGCACTCCCATCATCAACGATGATCAGCTCCCAGTCATCAAGTGTCTGCGAGTGAACAGAATCAACGGCAGCCAGCAGCATTTCACGCCGGTTGTGCGTTGGTATGACAAAGGACAATCTGGGCATATTCGAACTACTTACCGTCGATAGGAATGGATGGAAGTACAGGGCCATTTCGATAGCGCGATAGCGAGTTCAAAGCCGAGACATGAACTACTCCGAGCTGAGCAGGAAAATACTCCAGACCGGCAGCAATGGCGATTGCCAGCCGATGATTGCCTTTGCCACCGAAATAAGGCCTGCCGTCTGGGCCAAGATGAACAAGAATGCCCCCCTCTTCTCGGAAGTTGCCTGCAACCAGCTCTTTCCGGGTTCGGAGCCTCCGCTCTGCCACCACAGTTTCATACAGGTGGTCCAGCTGCTGGTATCGCTGCAAAACCTCCTCGTGAGAGGAAAGCCGATCCACTTTTCCTTTCTCGCGGATCCACGACATCATTTGATCAACTAAGCCGGTTTCTTCCCAACTCGCTTGGGCCTGCCAATGTTGCAGACAACACCCGATGGCTTTCCACTCCTGAAGAGGGCGGTCCAGGTCAACCGGCCAATCATCTACAACCTGAGCGCTTTGCTTGGAAGTCCACTTTTTCAACCCACACTCAACGTCTTTCGTGCCCACCCAGAGCAGTTCCGCATATTGTGGAGCATTCACCCCGTATTTCCTTCGGTTGTCGCTATCGATCTTCAGGCCTCTGAAGCGACTTGTCCAGTTGCGCCTCGCCTGCGAAAGCTGCCCTTTTTCAGTAATCATAAACATATCCAAACATTGACTTGCGGCCTAACAACAACTCAGCTCAAACCACTTTAGGAGGCAACATTTTTGCTCTCGCGTGAATTCCAGAAACGAAAATACTTGGCCACTATCGCACACCAGAAGAAAACCGTATAATAGAAATCCATCTTTACACTTATTTTTCAGAGACTTACAAATGCCAGCACTGAGCTTCCGGGAGAAAATCCTTTATACAGCAGTGCTCAGCCCCGCCATTTACGTACTCACTGTAATGTGGCTTATCCCAGAGGGGTACAAGTACGCCCCCGCCTCCATAATCTTCGGTTTACTGGCATTCGTCTCTCTCAAGGGCTGGACCCTGCTACCCAGAACCAACCAGAACCCACGAAAACCCTACCTGATCCTGATACTCGTCTCGACGTTTTGGCTCGCCCTCACATACAAAATAAACGATGGCAACATATCTGAACTCAGGACATTGGTCTCGATTTCTGTCTATCTTCTTCTAATTTATCGTTTCGAGCTGCCACTTATCGTGTGGAGAGCTTGCATCTCCGGATCCTGTATTGTCCTGTCGTGTGTTTGCTTATACCAATTCTTTGCACTCGACATCAGCAGAACATCACTGCACTACAACCCGATCCCGTTTGCAACGGGGCTTGCATTTATGATGATCGCAAGTTGCGCACTGGCTTTCCGTGAATCCGGCCGAATCAAGATCCTCGACCTCGGTGTCGCCACCCTCTCTCTTGCAGCCATAGCAACGACAGGAACAAGGGGGATCCTCGCACCCAGTATTCTAGTCGTGCTTTGCGCCCTTTACTGGGGCGTTAAAAACACTAACCTGTCTCGTAAAGGCAAAGCAGCAGCAACCTCTTTGGTACTCTTGACACTTCTTGCCGGAACTTTATCTGTAGCATACGACCGAATCGGGCAGACTGTCGATGATTTGGAGAGGATGCAAGCCGGGGATCTCGGAGGTTCAATTGGGTTACGATTTCAGTTCTGGAAAGGCGCAGCGGTAATGGCTTCTGAGAGCCCATTTCTTGGCATCGGAAACCGTCACTTTGAAGAATTCCAGGACCTTAAAGAACACGACGTCGTGGATCGACAAGCCCTGGACTACGCTCCATACCATTACCACAACCAATTTCTCGACAACCTTGTCAAAAGGGGCGTTCCGGGGCTCCTGCTCCTGCTCGCAACACTGGCAATTCCCGTTGTAATGTCACTGAGAAGCGCTTCCGCCAGCTCGTGGAGGGTGCGGGCCATCGCATTGATAGTGTTCATGACTGCTGCTGCAAGCCTTACCGACGTGCCGCTGAACCACCCACCCGTTATTTTCACCTTTTATATTCTGACTTTTTGCTTACTGCCGACGCGAAGGTATTGGGAGGATTAGCTGACCCGACGATAACCCATAAGCAGGCATGCCAGCGCGCCCAACTTTCTCTTAAGACGCGCCCATCTTTTTTTCAAGAACAGCACGACTGAGCCTTTCGAGCTTTTGCCAATAGCGATCCGGCTTTGCTCAATATGGCTTGCACTTCGATCTTCCGGATGGGAAAACACTTCCGAGAAGTAGATATCTATCGGCGCGCACTTGAAAAACTCCCCCCAGGCATCTGCTAACTTGAGGCATTGATCGTGAGAATCGAGAATGGCTTTGGCGCTCTCGCGAGTGACACCATAACAGCAAGTCCGTAACACATAATTATTGGAGTATTTCGGCAACCGATAGACCCGCCCGAATCCGGCCGCCTTCCCCAGAATATACTTTCTCGAGGGCATCCCCTCTTGTCCACCAAAAATCACAACCGCATTGCCAGGAACTTCAAGCATTTGCTCGATTGCGACATTAACCCCCTCATCCTTTCCTAAAACGTCATCCTCGATGACCAGACAACGCTCGTGTGCAGAATCCAGAAAACGCTTAAGCACTTCGATATGACTTAGCGAACAGCCAACCTCTGCCGGTGAAAGCATCCTGAAACCCGCCGACACGGCGGGAAAGACCAACTTAAAGTAGGTGGCTGCGTGAAGCTTTCTGCCATCCGTCGCTCTGATCCACTCCATCGAAGGATACGAGCCGGGGAAACGGCTGGACAATTCCTTACGTCGTTGACCGTCTGAGTCCAGAGAGACGAGATAGATTGGTACCTGCTGTTTCAAAGAAAACTGACCCTTTGCTTGAGACTCTGTTGATAGAAAGGTGAGGTGACTTCTAGTCAAATTCACGATCAGTCGAGATATTTCGTTTGCGCCACTTCATTTCTGTCTGCGACCGCACTTCGTCAACTGTCCGCCAAAACTCTTCATCATCCCAACCCTCAACAATATGAGTAGCAGCACCCCGCATATAGGCTTCAACCAGGGCGTCACGAAGCGGTTGGCTTGAAATTCTAGAAACAATGTTGGCGAGGTTACTGACCGCCACTTTGGAGGAAACCGACCCCGGATAAACCTCGACATCGTCTTCATCGATAACCCATAACTTTCCCTCTGAACTCAGCAGGAAGTTGGTCAGGTTTCCGTCAGGCTGAATCACACCTCGGTTGTGCATTTCGGATATCGTTGTTCCCAGACAATGAAGCACTTTCAATCGATATGCGTCGTCTGAGGCGTTTTTCAACACAACCCTGAGCGACTCACTATTTAGAAGAAACTCCGTTCCAAAACCAAAGCACTTGGCAGAAGGCACCCAACCGGAAAATGCGACCTTTGGGAAAGGCGCACCAGCATTTCGGATTCTTCGACCTCGCCGGTGAGCACGCACCCAATGAATGACACCCCACAAAGGTGTTCGATAACATTTCAGAGCTACACTTTGCCCTTCAACCCGGGCCCTATAGGTGACTCGAGTCCGCCTTGTGTTTGCGTGTAACTCTTCAAGCAATTCAATAGATGGCATGAGTACGAACATCGATTTAAATTAAATATGGCTGCCCCAGGGCGACCTATAACCTGCAAGCAAGCTGTTCCAATACGCCTGAAACTCTGCAGGATTGAGTGAGCTGAACCTCTTCGTGACTGATCTCTTCAAGCGCTCCAGATTCTTCCGCTTCCATGCCGAGTCATCCTTATTATTTGCCCCAGACAACAAGCGACATCGATCAAAGTCAATCAGATAGAGCTGGCCTTCTGTAACCAGAATGTTGTCGCAATTGAGATCAACGTGATCCAGCCCGACATCGTGAAAACGGCGGATAACTCGCCCAAGCGCCTCCCACAGCGACGCATCACTTGCCCGCTCACTATCCGGAAACGTGACAGCACCAGGCACTCTTTTGACTATTATAGCTGCCCGATACCATAGCAGTCGGTACCTCCAAGCAATTGCGGCAACGGCATCGGGCACAGGCAAGCCCAAGTTATGGAGATGACTGAGGAGCCTGAACTCTGCAACAGACCTGGTTGTTTCAAACCCGGTGAATAAGTACGACTTCTCAGAGAGGTGGGCCATCTGCCCACCTCTCTTGTAATGGCGGAGCACCATTCCGCTCGTTTCCGAATCAATAAACCACGCTCCGCCCCGACCGCCAGTAGTCACCGGTTTCGCCCGCTTTCCCCAAAACTCAGGAGAAAACCAGGACTCGGTCACATCACCATAGTCCGAAGAAGCCAAGAGCAATGACTTGCCAGAGCCGGAACAGCTGCCTTTTGATAAGGTCAAAGAATAGTCACCTCGGGCCCACAACCGTGTGCTTACAGATAAAGACGTTAAAAGCCCACTAGGCTAGAATGTGCCACAGTTTACCAATGAGCCCCGCCCGGCTCCACATCCAGCAGTTAAAGATTGGAAACGGACCGTAACTTGATCAACTCCATTTGCATACTCCGCCTGTCCGCCATCGGCGATGTCACCCACGTGATCCCGGTTATCCTAAGCCTTCAGGAACAGCTGCCGGGCGTGAAAATCACCTGGGTGATTGGAAAAATCGAAGCCAAACTTATCGGCGACCTGCCGGGCGTTGAGTTCATCATTTTCGACAAGAAAACCGGGCGGCAAGGCTATGCAGACTTGCGTCAGCAAATGAAAAGCCGACAGTTCGATGCACTCCTGCACATGCAGGTTGCCTTGAGGGCGAATCTTGCGGCTGCACTGATACCGGCCAGGATCAAAATCGGCTACGACAAAGCCCGCAGCAAAGACTTGCACGGCTTATTTATCAACCGGAGGATAACACCGGTCGCACAACAGCATGTCCGGGATTGCCTGGCGAGTTTTCTGGAACCGCTGGGGCTCAGGGCAGCACCACCGCGTTGGGAAATTCCGCTTTCCGAGTCAGACCACGCATTTGCCCGCAGTCACTTGGCTCCTGACCGCAGAAACCTGGTCATCAGTCCCTGTGCCAGCCATACCTTGCGTAACTGGCCGGCGGAGCGTTATGCGCAGCTGGCTGACCATGCCATGGAAACTCATGGCATGAATGTGATTCTGGTGGGCAGCCCGGCGCCCTTCGAAGCCGACTACTGCGCCGATATCGAAAGCGCCATGAAGCACGAAGCCCACAACATCTGTGGCAAAGACACACTCAAGCAACTGACCGCACTCATGACCCATGCCGATCTGGTGGTTGCACCAGACACCGGCCCTGCCCATATCGCCAGTGCCGTGGGCACGGATGTGCTCGGCATTTTTGCCGCCAGTAACCCTAACCGCTCAGGCCCCTACAACTCTTTAAAATGGTGCGTCAACCGCTACCCGGAAGCGCTGGCAAAATTCACTGGTAAAACCGTGGATGAAGCGCGCTGGGGTGCAAAGGCGGAGTTCGAGGGAGCAATGGAACTGGTTTCTGTAGCAGACGCCACGGACATGCTGGACCGCTGGATAACAGACAAGGGTTAACTTCAGCCACTGAAACTCACGGAAGAGGAATGATGAGCTGGCTTCCGTGTGCTTCAGTGGTTTCTGTGGCCAAAAGCCTTATTTACGGGCGGTATAATCCTGATAAGACTTCTCTTCCACAAACCGTGAACCCAGCGCCAGGTTAATGGCTTTCTTGATCGCCGCGCGCTTGTCATTGGTTACGTACACGGCACGAGCCAGCTCGATAAATCGCAGGCCGAAATCCTGATCGGCTTCCTGATCACGGATGTCATCTTCAATCACCCACAGCTCTTCGTTCACGGCCTTTAGCTGCTTGCGAAGATCCGCGATTTCAGCGGCTTTGTCTTTCACCGCCTCGTCCCAGGTGGCACTCAGCTCATCCAGTTCCAGCCGAACGTTCTTTACCTTGACCTCATCTTTAATGCGCTCGGATTTGATTTCCAGGATGGTGATCTTGTCCAGCACTTCACCGAAAGAAACCGGTACTTTGATTACGTCTGCCATTGTCTCGTCCTGTTTTTCCGTGAACTCAATAAAAACAAACCGCCGGGGCTGTTCAGCGCCGGCGGCTATCGTTACATAACCGGCTGGTCTCAGCCTTTAACGTGGCTCAACCACTCTGAATGCTTGTCCATCTTTCCCTTAACTGCATCAAAATACATGCTCTGCAGTTTCTCGGTAATCGGCCCGCGCTTACCGGCGCCAATGGCACGGCCATCCAGCTCGCGAATGGGCAGTACTTCAGCGGCGGTGCCGGTGAAGAAGGCTTCTTCAGCCACATAGACTTCGTCACGGGTGATGCGACGTTCTTTCACCTGCAGCCCAAGGTCTTTGGCGAAGTCGATGATGGTGGCGCGGGTGATACCCTCGAGACAGGAGGTCAGCTCCGGCGTATGCAGAACGCCGTCACGCACGATGAAGATGTTCTCGCCAGAACCTTCCGCTACGTAGCCTTCGTTATCCAGCAGCAGGGCTTCTTCGGCACCCCCAGAGATGGCTTCGTTCAGGGCCAGCATGGAGTTGATGTAGTTGCCGTTGGCCTTCGCCTTACACATGGTGATGTTGACATGGTGGCGAGTGTAGGAAGAGGTGCGCACCTTGATACCCAGCTCTTTCGCCTCTGGCGACATGTAAGACGGCCAGCTCCAGGCCGCAACCATCACATGCACCTTGAGGTTGTCGGCACGCAGACCCATGCCCTCAGAGCCCAAAAACGCCATTGGGCGCAGGTAGGCTTCGTCGAGATTATTTTCGCGAACGGCCGCAAGCTGGGCTTCGTTAATCTCTTCTTTGCTGAACGGCATTTTCATGTTCAGGATGTGAGCAGAGCGGAACAGCCGGTCGGTGTGCTCTTTCAGGCGGAAAATCGCCGGGCCGCTGGCAGTGTTATAGGCTCGCACACCTTCAAAACAGCCGAGACCGTAATGCAGAGTGTGGGTAAGAACGTGAGTTTTGGCATCCCGCCAGGGCACCATTTCGCCGTCCATCCAGATAACGCCATCGCGGTCTGCCATCGACATTCTGTTCTGCTCCTAACAAAGCGGTTTTCAGGGAACCGGCATTCTAGCAGGAAATTCTGCCGGAATTGAATTTCGCTTACGCGCCAATCATCACTTTTTGCCACATGGCCTTGATGTAACAGCGCTCATCCGAAAATGCGCCGGCCTCAACCTGGCTGTTCAAGTTCTGCAAAGCCCTCCGGTGAATGGTGGATCGCAGCGTAATGTAGGCTTCGGTCAGCTTTTCAGTATCCTCGACCTCGAGCACACCGGCGCGCCCCAACTCTTCCAACTGGCGAATGTTATCGCTCCACTGAGTCAGCTCAGGGTGTTCACCGCTCCACGCCAGCATCAGGTATTGCACCAGAAACTCGATATCCACAATGCCACCACGGTCGTGCTTGATGTGGAACACCTCCGATTGTTTGGTCTCCGGAGTACCCAGATTGGCGCGCATTTTCTCACGCATATCGACCACCTCCTGGCGCAACGCGGTCTTGTCTCTGGCCTTGCACAACAGCTCGTGGCGAAGCGCCTCGAATCCGGCCAAGCGTGTCCGGGCAACCGGCAACGCCACGGGCCCTGGCAAGCGCCTGGTGCTCCCAGGTCCAGGCATCGTTGAGCTGATATTTCTCGAAAGACTGCCGGGTGCTGACCAGCAAACCGGAATTACCAGATGGGCGCAGCCGCATATCCACTTCGTATAGCTGGCCAGACGGCGTTTGCGTGCTCAGGATATGGACAATTCGCTGGCCCAGGCGGGTATAGAACACCGCATTATCAATCGGTTTGTCGCCGTCCGTGGCCAGCTGCGGATCGGCCTGATGCACAAACACCAGGTCAAGATCCGAGGTGTAACCCAGCTCAATACCGCCGAGCTTGCCATAACCGATAATGGCAAAGTCGGTATCGCAGGCGGAGCCGTCTGCCCGTCGGGGGTATCCATGGCGGCTCACCAGGTTGGCAAACGCCACATCCACCACGTGATCCAGCACCACCTCTGCGATCCAGGTGAGGTAATCACTCACTTTCATCAGCGGCAGGGTGCCTTTTATTTCAGACGCGGCCACCCGCAATACGTGGGCCTTTTTGAAATAGCGCAACGACTCCATCTGCTCTTCCAGATCCTCAAACGGAATCCTCAGCATTTGCTGGCGCAGATCGTCTTGCAGCTCCGCTTTGGCCGGCGGCGTGTACAGGCTCTCGGCATTGAGCAATTCATCAAGCAGCAGGGGCGACTCTGCCAGCAAGCTGGCAATCCAGGGGCTATCACTGCACAAACGCACCAACTGAGTCAGCGCGCCCGGGTTCTCCAGCAACAACACCATATAGGCGGTCCGGCGCAGGATGGCCTCCACCAACTGCAATGTCCGATCGAGGGTTTCAGAGGCGTTATCGACCTCGGTCAGAGCACTCAGCAATAAAGGCATGAACTGGTTCAAGCGCCGACGACCCTGAGTCTGCAACGTTTGCACGGTTCGGCTAGTGCGAAGGTCTGTCAGTTTTTTAAAACTCGTCTCGGGGTTCTCAAAGCCCTGCTCGGCCAACCAGGACAGCGCCGTCGGCTCATCCATTTCAGCCAGCCACAGCTCATACCAACCGTCTTCCACGCCTGAAGCACTGTCCTGCTCACTGTCTTCTGTGGCAATGATGTTGGAAAAATGCGTTGCCACCCGCTGGCGATGATCACTCAGAGCCTGCTGGCAGGCAGACCAATCGTCATAACCCATAATCCGGGCGACACGGGCCTGCGACAGGGCATCTTCTGGCAGCACCTGGGTTTGCTTGTCCTCCAGGCCTTGCAACGCGTGCTCAAGATTCCTGAGAAACACATAGGCGTCACGCAGCTCCCCCACCACCGGCGACGGTAGCAACTCCAACGCTTCCAGCTCTTTCAGGATGATCTGCAACTCTCGCTGCTGAAGCTCCCGGTCCCGGCCGCCCCGAATCAGCTGAAATGCCTGCACCACAAACTCGATTTCACGAATGCCGCCGCTGCCGAGTTTGATATTGTTCTCCAGACCTTTGCGCCGCACTTCACGGCTGATCATCGCCTTCATGCTGCGCAGGGATTCAAAGGCACTGAAATCGACGTATTTTCGGTATACAAAGGGGCGCAAGGTGTCCATCAACACCTGCCCTGCTCGCTGGTCGCCGGCCACCACCCGGGCTTTCACCATGGCGTAGCGCTCCCAGTCCCGGCCCTGATCCTGATAATAGGTTTCCAACGCGGCGAAGCTCAGCGCCAGCGCGCCGCTTTGACCATAGGGCCGCAGCCGCATGTCGACCCGGAACACAAAGCCATCGGCGGTAATCTGGTCCAGCGCCTGAATGAGCTTCTGGCCCAGACGAATGAAGAACTGCTGATTATCCAGAGCACGCCGCCCGCCACGAGTTTCCCCCTTGCCCGGGAAGGCAAAAATCAGGTCGATATCCGAAGACACGTTCAGCTCCCGCCCCCGAGCTTACCCATACCCAGAACGACCATTTTTTGGGGTGCGTCTTCTCCGGTGACGGGATCTTTGCCCCAGGGCGTGCCGAATTCTTCGCAGGAGTCGCGATACAGCCAGTCCAGAGCACCATCAATGCAGATGTCCGCGAACGCACTGGTGGCCGAAATGGTTTCCTGAAGATCCGCCCACTTCATCAGATCCCGCCAGATGATGCGGAACTGAGCTTCTCGTCGGAACTGCCGCAAAGCCGCATGCAATGCCGGCTCTGAATCAACGCTCTCCAAAAACCAGGCCCAGCGCTCCGCCAGCCAAGATTCTGTCGTTGGCTCGCGCAACGGCCGCGCTGACAGCGAGGCCTGAATCTGATCCCCATGGCGCTCCAGGGTCTGGCGTAAAAACAGACTTCGGCTCAGGGCTTCGGCCAGATCCTGAGCTGACAGATCAGCGGTTGTGGTCAGCCAATCGGGCACACCTTCCGGAAAAACCGATGCCCAGCACGCCGACACGTCATTCGCTAATTCTGCCGGCAGTGAATCCCATGGCTCAGACATAACGCAAACCCCTGTCTCTCTGATATATTTCGGTTACTGTATAACGAACTCGCCAAGGACTGAACAGGCAACCCCACTCTATGATGCGCAACCGCCGCCCGCTCAATCCTGAGCATGCCCAGTCACATCTCCCTATGGGGGGCCTCATTCGCAGCCGGATTCGGCGCCTGTTCACCATCCTTGCCTGCTTGCTGGTCACCCAGGTGCTCATCATCTGGGCGGTCGAGCCGCTATCACTGCTTGAAGCCATCTGGCTAACCATGACGACCCTGGTCACCGTTGGCTACGGTGATTACGCCCCCGAAACGGTGATCGGTCGCCTCAGCACCATCGCGCTGATGTTTGTGACCGCTATTACCCTGCTGACGCTGATCGTCAGCGACTACATCGAGTTCCGTTTTTACCGCCGTGAACGAATCCTGACCGGACGCTGGATCTACAAAATGAACGAGCACATCGTGATCATCAACACCCCTCGCAGCGGAGGAGAGCAGTATTTCATGCGCTTTGCCTCCCAAATCCGCTCGGTGCCGGAGTACCACACGGTACCCATCATCATACTGACCCGGCAGTTTCCCGGCGGTTTGCCGGTGGAACTGGCTGACAGCGGTGTGGTGCACTTCCATGGCACCGGCAACGACCCGGAAGCACTCAAAGCGGTGCACGCCGGCAGCGCCAGGCACATCATCGTACTGGCGGCGGACGAGACGGACCCGTTCTCGGACAGCCTGACCTTCGACATTGCCCACCGGCTGACCGAATCCAACCTGGCCGGCCGCACCACCGTCGAGTGTGTCAGCGACCACAACCGGGATCGATTCAAGGCACTGGGCGTGCGCACCATCATTCGCCCGGTGCGCACCTATCCTGAAATCATGGTGCGCGCCGTGGTCGCCCCTGGCTCCGAGAAAGTGCTGGAAGATATGTTCAACTACGAGCGCGATCATCCTCACCGCTACGACCTGGAACTGGACGACCTGATCTGGGCTGACATAGTAAGCGCCCTGGTACGCCACGGCATTGGCACTGCGCTGGCCTATATCGATCATGACAACGAAGTCATCTGCCACCCGGACACCAACAAAGAAGTGGAAGGTAAGGGGCTGATTGTACTGGTACGCTCAACCGATACCCCGGAGGTCTCGGTTGTTGAAGAGGCTCTGGAACGTTATCGCGCATTTCTCAAGCAATGGCGCGAGCTTCAAGATCACAGCAAAGCAAAAAACGGCACAACGGATACCCAGGAGCAGACTGACTGATACCGCGTCTGGATGCGGTCTTTTTCAGCCTTTAGTTGAGGCCAGCGCCAGCTGTAACTCGCCCAGGCGCGGAACACGCTGAACCAGGTCCGGCACAGTCAGCCCATCGGCAAAGGCTGACTGCAGTTTCTCCCAGATCGCCTGCGTGCCGCCTTGCGTGGCAGCCTGGCCGACTTGCACCAATGCCCTATCGGCGAAGGTCACGGGTTCCTGCAGAAGCCAGGCAAGACTCAGTTGGTGCAGAAATCCGGTAACAGACAACGCCTCATCACCGTCAAAACATTCAGGCTGATAAATGCCTGCAAGGTGATACCCCTGCTCGGCTTTGCTGACCAGATTGAGAAATACCGGAACCTCCCGGGCCAGAGCCCTGGACCAGACCATCAATGCTTCCGATTGACCCTCTTTAAGCTCGAACTCCACTTCGTGTAATGGCCTGACCTGGCCACCACCGACAACCTCACCGGAATCCACCGCAACTTCAATCACCGCCTCGGTGGTGTGCAGCATGATGACCTGACGGGTGAAGTTGGTTTCAAACGCCAGTTGCAGCTGGGTCAGGTCAAGATGATCACTGAGTGGGGTTTGATCAAGCAATGACAAGTCCAGTTCAGGGCCAGACAATGGCCATTCCCATTCCTGCCGGCGGTGGGCACCTTCGACGAATTCACCCTGGGTTTTCAGAGTCTGGATGTAGCGATCACTGGCCTGGCGCACACGAAGGGCGGCCCGAGCCCGGTTCAGGGCGGCATCGGCGGTGTCGTAGTAGCGGTTGACGAGTTCTTTTCGAGGGCCTTGAGTGGCCTGAGGTTGTGCCAGCAACCAATCGACAGCCCTGGCCTGGGCTTCTGGAGAGAGGGTCAGTTTTATTTCAAGCTCTGTGGCCATGTCATGCTCCGGAGAATATCAGGAGCCCTAACATACAAAAGCCGGTGACCTGAGTCACCGGCTTTTGATACTACCGTACTAGCTGATTAGCTTGTGGGCTGATCAGAAGTAGTAGACTGCACCAACAGAAGCAATGGAACGCTCATCACTGACGGCCTGATTGCCGAGTGAGTCTGTGTACTCGTATACGTCATCACCGCCACCAAGGTAGCCTTCGAAGTAAACGTACATGTGATCAGACAAGTTGTGCAGAGCTTGCAGAGTAATGGTGTCAGCTTTGTCACCATTGTCGAAATCAGTCAGCTCGTAAGACAGTGCAAACTGGTTTTTACCCAGAGTGTAAACACCCATGAGGCCGAAAGTATCTTCGGAGTCTTTACGAGTATGGAATTCACCCGTCAGACGCAAGCTGTCCAGGTTGTAGCTGGCACGAAGACCGTAAGTGTTTTCGTTGTCGCCGTCGCTGGTGTCGTTAGAGTCCATGGCCACTGCCAGCTCCAAGGCATCAACCGCGTATACTGCCGCCAACTGGTAAGGATAAGACTTGTCGCTGCCGCCCTTGGTATCGTTGTCGCCATTAATCTGAACAGCACCCCAAACGGTCAGACCGCCGAAAGAAGGAGACATGTACTGAACCAGGTCGCCTTCGCCGGTGGTGTAGTCAACGCCACGGCTCAGAGTGGCCACTTCATAGAACTGTGCAATTTCTTCAACAGCGCGCTCGTATGTAGAGTCGTCGGAACCAACCCACAGCTGACCGAAGCTGTCGCCTTTGATACCAATGTAAGCCTCGTCGAGGCCATCAATACCATTGCTCGCGCTCTTGTCGTCTGCATTGATGCCTTCCAGCTCAATCTTGAAGAAGCCGGTAATGCCAGGGGCAATCTGGTGTTCGTGCGTTACACCCAGAGTTGAGCCGTTATCGAAATGTTCAATGGAAGATGGACCACCATCGATGTTGTCGTGTGCGATCGCATACTGGATGTTACCGTAAACGGTCGGCAGGTTGCTTTCCTGAGCCATGACAGCGCCAGAGAAGGTTGCGGCTGCGATAGCAGAAGCAAGGATAGTTTTTTTCATGTTGCGTCTTCCTTTTTGAGTTAACTCAGGTTTTGCGACGGGTTCTAAATCCCGATTTTTTGCTGACAAAACAGCTTTGGCTGCTTTTGCCGGACTCCTGATCGCTTCCCTTTCATTTCTTGCGGGTAACGACTTTTTTTCTTTTTGTTTGGCTCAACAAAGTTGCCGAACCTTCAATCTCAATCACTTACGCGACTTTCTTAAAGCGCTAAGTAATGGTCCTTTTTTAATACACTGAATCAGTTTTTGCAAATACTTAATGTGCGTTTTTTAGCCTTTTTTGCACCTGAAAGGCAAGCACTTATACCTCAAATACTTCACGAGACTCAGAACCGGGTCAATCAAATTCAAGACCAATAAGAGCAATTTCCTTAAAAAACAGCATCTTGAAAAACCAAAGCCTGAACCACCCAACTTTCGTCCAAATCGAAGCGCACCAATAAAGCACCACGACAGCGCAGCCTATCGCCGCAAGCATCATTTCGGTGCGTTAATGTTTTCTGCGCATTTCTTGCGCGCCTCCAACAAAAAAGTGACCGGACCGTCATTAACCAGTGCCACTTTCATGTCAGCACCAAACTCCCCCTCACCCACGCGCCCGACACCCAAACGAGCTACCGGCCTCTGAGACAAACTCACGATACAGCGCATTCGCCCGCTCCGGCGCAGCCGCCAGGGAGAATCCAGGGCGAGTACCAGAACGGGTGTCTGCAGCAAGAGTGAACTGTGGAACAATGAGCATCGAGCCACCGGAGTCCTGAACGTTTACGTTCATCCGGCCTTGCTCGTCGGGGAATACCCGGTAGGAGAGAATTTTTCGGCACAGTTCCCTTGCCTCATCAACAGAGTCGTCCTTTTCAACACCAAGCAACAACAGAAGCCCTGGGCCAATGCTGGCAATTTGCCGGCTATTGACCGTCACGCTGGCTTCCGAGACGCGCTGGATAAGTCCTTTCATTCAGTCCCTTGATAAACATCTTCGAGGGTTATTATTAAATATCGAGCGAGAGTGTATCGGCGCCCATCACGGGCCGCAACCCCTCACATCAAGAAACTGGCACTTAATCACCCAGCCGTGGGATTCGCGTTGGAAATGACTTCTTCAACGGCGTGCATGAGGGCATCAACAATAGCGGGTTCAGAGGCCGAATGCCCAGCCTCTCGAATAATTCGAAGGTCCGCTTCTGGCCAGGCATGACTCAACGCCAGAGCGTTGTCGAGCGGGCACACCATGTCGTACCGGCCGTGAACGATAATGCCTGGAATGGCGGCGAGCGCTTTGGCATCACGGATGATCTGATCCGGTTCGAGAAAAGCCTGATTCATAAAGTAATGGCATTCAATACGGGCCAGAGCAATAGCCACGTGCGGGTGGCCAAAATGCTCAACCACCTTGGGGTTGGGGTGCAAGGTGGCACAACGGCCTTCCCAGATTGACCAGGCCTTCGCTGCCTGAATCTGTTCCAGCTCGTTGGCGCTGGTCAGCCGGCGGTAATAGGCCGATACCATATCGCCACGCTCGGCCTCCGGTATCGGCGACAGAAAGTCCTGCCAGTAATCCGGAAATACCCGGCTGGCACCTTCCTGATAGAACCACTGAATATCTCTGGGTCGGCACAGAAAGATACCCCGTAACACCAATCCCAAAACCTGGTCCGGATGGCACTGGGCATAGACCAGACTGAGCGTGGAGCCCCAGCTGCCGCCAAACAGCAGCCAACGGTCAATACCGAGAAACTGACGGACCGTTTCCATATCCTGAACCAGCTTATCGGTACTGTTACCCATCAACTCCGCTAACGGCGTTGAACGCCCAGCGCCGCGCTGGTCCATGAGAATGATCCGGAAACGCTCGGCATCAAAAAAACGACGATGGTAGTCCTCACAGCCGCCCCCAGGGCCGCCATGCACCACCAGTACCGGAATACCCTCCGAGTTGCCGGATTCTTCCAGGTACAGCTCATGGGGCTCATCCACGGCAAGGTGGTGACGGGCGTAAGGCTGGATATCAGGATAGAGCGTCAGCATGGCGAACTCCGTTTCAGGGGTAACGGTAGTCTAGCTGAGATTAACGGAGAGAATCACGGAAGGGTTTGAGGATTATCGCAAAATCAGAGCAATGACCGATGCCGGTCCGTACAACACGAGGCCGTGTTGTACGGGACCAAACAGTTTTTACTTCTTACCGGCGCGCTTACGCTCGTTCTCGGTCAGCAGTTTCTTGCGCAGACGGATCGACTTGGGCGTCACTTCTACCAGCTCGTCGTCGTCAATAAACTCCAGCGCCTGCTCAAGCGTGAACTTGATGGGCGGTACCAGGGCGATCACTTCGTCCTTGCCGGAGGCACGCATGTTGTCCAGTTTCTTGCCCTTGGTCGGGTTAACCACCAGATCGTTATCGCGACTGTGGATACCACACAACTGGCCTTCATAAATGTCCTGGCCAGGATCCAGGAACAGCTTGCCACGACTCTGCAGGGTTTCCAGCGAGTAGGTCAATGCTGTGCCGGTCGCCATAGACACGATCACGCCATTCTGGCGACTGGTGACATCACCCAGTTTGATCGGGCCGTAGTGGCTGAAGGTGGAGGTCAGAATACCGGTGCCCGAGGTCATGGTCAGGAAGGTATTCCGGAAGCCGATCAGACCACGGGCAGGAATGGTGTATTCCAGGCGCATGCGACCTTTGCCATCAGGGATCATGTTGGTCATATCGCCGCGACGCAGGCCCATCTGCTCCATGATCGGGCCCTGATGCTGCTCTTCGATGTCGACGATCACGTTTTCGTACGGCTCTTGCTTAACACCGTCGACTTCCTTGATCACCACAACCGGGCGGCCCACGGCCAGCTCGAAGTTCTCACGACGCATGTTTTCGATCAACACCGACAGGTGCAGCTCGCCACGACCAGAGACTTTGAACTTGTCCGCAGATTCGCCTTCTTCAACGCGCAGCGCCACGTTGTGCAGAAGCTCTTTTTCCAGGCGCTCTTTGATGTTGCGGCTGGTGACGTACTTGCCTTCTTTACCGGCGAACGGCGAATCGTTGACCTGGAAGGTCATGGAAACGGTCGGCTCATCCACGGTCAGTGGCGGCAGCGCTTCTACGTTGCTCGGATCACACAGCGTGTCGGAGATAAAAAGCTGGTCCAGACCACTGATGCACACGATGTCGCCAGCCTGGGCCTGCTCAACTTCAACACGCTGCAGGCCGGAGTGGCCCATGATCTTGAGGATACGACCGTTGCGCTTTTTACCGTCAGCACCGATGGCGGCAACCGGGGTATTGGTTTTTACTTTGCCGCGAGCGATACGGCCGATACCGATAACGCCCAGAAAGCTGTTGTAGTCCAGCTGGGAAATCTGCATCTGGAACGGGCCATCCGGATCCACGTCTGGCGCGGGCACGTGATCAACGATGGCCTGGAACACGGCATCCATATTATCTTGCAGATCTTCGTGATCCATGCCGGCGATGCCGTTCAGGGCACTGGCGAACACGATCGGGAAGTCCAGCTGTTCGTCAGTGGCACCCAGGTTGTCAAACAGGTCGAACACCTGATCCACAACCCAATCCGGGCGAGCACCCGGGCGATCAATTTTGTTGACCACAACGATCGGGCGCAGGCCGGCTGCAAAGGCTTTCTGGGTAACAAAGCGGGTTTGCGGCATCGGGCCGTCGATGGAATCAACCACCAGCAGCACGCTGTCTACCATGCTCATGACTCGCTCAACTTCGCCACCAAAATCCGCGTGCCCCGGGGTGTCCACGATGTTGATGTCGTAGTCCTTCCATTTCAGCGCGGTGTTCTTCGCCAGAATGGTGATGCCGCGCTCTTTTTCCTGGTCGTTGGAATCCATAACGCGCTCGCTCTCGAGCTCTTTACGGTCCAAGGTACCGGACTGGCGCAGCAACTGGTCAACCAGGGTGGTCTTACCGTGGTCTACGTGGGCAATAATGGCAACGTTTCTAAGCTTATCAATCACAACGGGTATCCTGCAGAATTTAGCGGCGCGCAGTATATCGAAAAGTCCATGACGTTAATATGAAGAATAGTGCCTAATATGTAACCAATCGCACATTGCACCACCATAAAGCACCAAAGCCAGGCATCGCACCATCATGGTGCATCAAAAAAGTGCAGCATCGCGGTTGCAACGCCATCACCGTGCGCCAGAATTGCCCGAAAGGCGCATCACTGCGCTGTTCTGGCGCAAAATCAAAAAACTGGCAAGCCGATTGCTTAGCTGTAAGCAGCCGTAATTGAAAGGTAAGGTTCAACAGCTTCTGTTAAGCTGCCCTGACCTGCAAAAAAGATCGGGCGCAAGAAGATTGAACGATCCGGCATAACGCACATGTAATCACTACGGAGCATGCACAATGTCCAAGACAGTTGATTTGATCAAAGAACACGAAGTGAAGTGGATTGACCTGCGCTTCACCGACAGCCGCGGTAAAGAGCAGCACGTAACCCTGCCCGCCACCGAAGTAGACGAAGACTTCTTTGTTGATGGCAAGATGTTTGACGGCTCATCTATTGCAGGCTGGAAAGGCATCAACGAATCCGACATGATTCTGATGCCGGCTGACGAAACTGCGGTACTGGATCCGTTCACTGAAGAAACCACTGTTAACATTACCTGCAACATCGTAGAGCCTTCTACCATGCAGGGTTATGAGCGTGATCCGCGCTCCGTTGCCCGTCGCGCTGAAGAGTATCTGAAGTCTACCGGCATCGCTGACGGCGCACTGTTCGGCCCTGAGCCTGAGTTCTTCGTGTTCGACTCCGTTAAATGGAATGTCGACATGCAGGGCGCGTCTTACCACATTCACTCTGAAGAAGCCGCCTGGGTATCTGGCGAAGATTTCGATCGCAACAACATTGGTCACCGTCCGGGCGTTAAAGGCGGCTACTTCCCGGTTCCACCGGTAGACAGCCTGCACGACCTGCGTGGCGCCATGTGTGCTGCCATGGAATCCATGGGCCTGGAAATCGAAGTTCACCACCACGAAGTGGGCACCGCTGGCCAGTGTGAAATCGGCGTTGGCGCCAACACCCTGACCCGCAAGGCTGACGAAGTACAGATCCTGAAATACTGTGTACACAACGTTGCCCATGCCTACGGTAAAACGGCTACCTTTATGCCCAAGCCAGTGGTTGGTGACAACGGCTCCGGCATGCACGTACACATGTCTTTGAGCAAAGACGGCAAAAACCTGTTCGCAGGCGATAGCTATGCCGGCCTGAGCGAAGAAGCGATTTACTACATCGGTGGCATCATCAAGCACGCCAAGGCCATCAACGCCTTCACCAACCCGGCCACCAACAGCTATAAGCGTCTGGTGCCAGGCTATGAAGCACCGGTTATGCTGGCTTACTCTGCTCGTAACCGCTCCGCTTCTATCCGTATTCCCTACGTGAACAGCCCGAAGGCGCGTCGTATCGAAGCACGCTTCCCTGACCCGGCAGCCAACCCGTACCTGGCCTTCTCAGCCCTGATGATGGCCGGCCTGGACGGTATCCAGAACAAGATCCACCCTGGCGATGCCATGGACAAAGACCTGTACGACCTGCCGAAAGAAGAGGCCATGCAGATCCCACAGGTTGCAACAACCCTGTCTGAAGCTCTGGATTGCCTGCAGGAAGATCACGAGTTCCTGACCCGTGGTGGCGTCTTCACCGAAGACATGATCGCTGGCTACATCGATCTTAAGCGTGGTGAGGTTGAGAAACTGAACATGACCACACACCCGATTGAATTCCAGCTGTACTACTCTTGCTAATTCGTCCTGACGACGCCGCGCACCATTAAGGTGCGTAGCGCTGCAAGTGAAAAGCCCCGCCGTGTGCGGGGCTTTTTTGTGGGCAAATTCGCAAATCAAGGTCATCACCCCGCGCCCTTAACGATATGTAACCAACAGATCGCTCGGTGCCGTTGAAATGCCCGGGCCTGCCGCCGATAATCGAAACAGTCCATTACCTCAGGTTATTGCCATGAAAGCTTCGCATACTCTTGCAATCGGAATGTTACTGCTGGCGTCTGCCACCGCCCATGGGGAGGTGTATCGCCATGTCGATGCCCAGGGCAACGTGACCTTCTCTGATGAGCCAATGCAAGGCGGTGAAACCATCCAGGTCAAACCAGTGACAACCATCACGCTGCCGAAACCTGAGGCAGTCAGCCAAACCGACCAGCTTCTGGAAGATGTTGAGCGCCAGGGCGCCGCCTATGAAAGCCTCACTCTCGCCCACCCGGAGAACGATCAGGCTTTTCACAGTGGCAACGGCGACGTCACCTTTGAGGTGCGCAGCACCCCGGAATTGCGTCGAGGCCATCGATACGAAGTGACCCTGGATGGGCAGCCGGTTGGCCAGAGCTCCTCAGGCTCAATCACCGTTAATAACATTGACCGCGGCACCCATAGCGCGGGCGTTCACATCGTTGATGAAAACGGCATACAGGTGAAAAGCGGCCAGCCCGTGAGCTTTACCATTCATCGCCCTTCACGCCTCAACTGATCACCAATTTGCACTATTTTAGTGCGCACGCACCAGGATAAAGCCATACTCTGGGCAGCAAAGGGGCAACTCCCCGGCTGCCTGTAGCCTTACACCCCACTCCTGCACCAACCTACAGCACCGGATCGCCCCGCGGGGCGCACTGTGCCCGCACTTTGCCCATCGTTTCGTGTTCAACAACAAAACTGGTTCGCTTTTTGCAAAACCGGGGTAACCATCATGAGCTCAAAACGGAAGCCAAGCATGTCGTTTCAACCATCCACCACTTTGGGAAGCGGTTATAAAAGCATTCTGGACAGCCTCACCACGGCCGTCCTGGTGCTGGGGGATGACCTGACAATCCGCTACCTGAATCCGGCGGCGGAGAGCCTGTTTGAAACCAGCATGACCCGCAGCCAGGGCATGCCATTGAACGACGTGCTGATCGACTCTGAGGACGCTCTGAAGACCCTCCACGCTGCCGCCGGTAACGGTCAGTCTTACACCCGTCGAGAAGCTGAATTCGGACTGTTAAGCGGGTCCCGGCTGACCGTCGATTATTCGGTGACACCCATCAGCATGGAGCCCACCGAGCTGCTCATCGAAATCCAGCCCAGGGATCGGCTTATTCGCATCAGTCGTGAAGAAGACATCATCTCCCAACAGGAGACCACCCGCATCCTGGTGCGCGGCATGGCCCATGAAATCAAAAATCCGCTCGGGGGCATTCGCGGCGCAGCCCAGCTGCTGGACCGGGAGCTGAATACCGAAGATCAACGCGAATACACACGAGTGATCATTGACGAGGCTGACCGACTGCGCAGCCTGGTCGACCGCATGCTTGGGCCCAACAAAGCCCTGAAAATTGCCAGCACCAACATTCACGAAATACTGGAGCGGGTGCGCACATTGGTTGAGGCGGAAAGTAAAGGCCGGGTGCGACTGCGCAGAGACTATGACCCCAGCATTCCAGAATTCCCCGGCGACAAAGAACAGCTGATTCAGGCGTTTTTGAACATTGCCCGCAATGCCATGGAAGCCGCCTTCGAGAACGAAGGCGCCCAAAGCGCCGAGGTACCACCGACCATTACGTTTCGCACCCGGGCACTGCGCCAGTTCACCATTGGTCACCGTCGCCACCGGCTGGTTTGCAGAGCCGACATCATCGACAACGGCCCAGGCATTCCCGCCGACCTCTTGCAGAACATTTTTTACCCCATGATCAGTGGCCGTGCCTCTGGCACCGGCCTTGGCCTTTCCATTACCCAAAGCATCATCGGCCAGCACCGCGGGCTGGTTGAATGTGAGAGCGAGCCAGGAAGAACCGATTTCATCATCTTCCTGCCTCTGGAGGACAGCAAATGACCCAACCGGCAAACGTCTGGATAATTGACGACGATAAAAGCATTCGCTGGGTGCTGGAGCGCGCCTTGAACCAGGCGGGCATGGAACCGCGAGTGTTCGAGAGCGGCGAAAGCATCATGATGCGACTGGAACACGAGCAGCCGGATGCCATCGTCAGCGATATTCGCATGCCAGGCGTGGACGGCATCACGCTGCTCGCCCAGATTGTCGAGAAGCACCAGGACGTACCGGTGATCATCATGACCGCCCACTCGGATCTCGAGAGCGCCGTCACCAGTTATCAGACCGGCGCCTTTGAATACCTGCCCAAGCCGTTCGATGTGGACGACGCCGTGGCTCTGGTCAAACGCGCCGTCGCCCACAGCCACGAAAAACGGGCCGCCAGCGAGCCGCTGCCCGACAGCACCCAGCGCAACACCGAAATCATCGGTGAAGCACCGGCCATGCAGGAAGTATTTCGGGCCATTGGCCGGTTATCCCATTCCAACATCACGGTGTTGATCAATGGCGAAAGCGGCACCGGCAAAGAGCTGGTCGCCCAGGCGTTGCACAACCACAGCCCCCGGGCACGCAATCCCTTCATTGCCTTGAACATGGCCGCGATCCCGAAAGATCTGATTGAATCCGAGCTGTTCGGGCATGAGAAAGGCTCTTTCACCGGCGCCGGTGCCGCCCGCCAGGGCCGCTTTGAGCAGGCCAACGGCGGCACACTGTTTCTGGACGAAATCGGCGACATGCCGGCAGACACCCAAACCCGATTGCTGCGAGTATTAGCAGACGGCGAATTTTACCGGGTTGGCGGCACAACTCCCATCAAAGTGGACGTACGCATCATCGCCGCCACGCACCAGGATCTGGAAAAACTGGTGCAGGCCGGCAGTTTTCGGGAAGATCTGTTCCACCGCCTGAACGTCATCCGGGTGCATCTGCCCAAGCTGGCCGAACGCCGGGAAGACATCCCCCGGCTTATGCAGCACTTCCTGAAACGGGCCGCGAAAGAACTCACGGTTGAGCCCAAACTGTTGCGCCCGGATGCGGAAGAATACCTGACCACCCTGCCCTGGCCCGGCAACGTCCGCCAGCTTGAGAACACCTGCCGCTGGCTGACCGTCATGGCCAGCGGCCGTGAAATCCACGTGGACGACTTGCCACCCGAGTTGCTGCACCAGGCCGAAGCCGAAAACACCAGCACCGGCCACACCTGGCAGGAAGGCCTTAAAAACTGGGCAGAGCAAGAGCTGAAGCGGGGCAAGAAAAGCATTCTCGACACCGCCATTCCGGAGTTCGAGAAAATCATGATCGAAACGTCCCTGAAACACACCGGCGGCCGCCGGCGGGATGCCTCTGTTCTGTTGGGCTGGGGACGCAATACCCTAACCCGCAAGATCAACGAGCTGGGACTGGATCACCCGGAGGGGGATGAGGACTGACCTCACCCCGTCCAAAGCGGATCAGTTGGCGGGAACTTCTCGCCAGTAGATGATGCGGTCGTTGCCGCGGTGGACGCCAAAGGTGGCTACCGCCTCAGGGTCTTGCAGTTCATCGACAGCAGGGTCGCCTGAATTCACCGGCGATCTTCCCCAGTAGTCCTGCAGCCACACCGGCATCTGCCAGCGTATACGCTCCTCGCCCCGCTGCCCTTTAGGCTGAAGTCTGAGTGCCTGTAACTGTCCGTTGACCACACTCCCGGTTTCGGACTCGTTCTGCAATTCGTGAAACTGCTCGTCGTTACGCAAAGGGTCCGGGATTGACGTGTCCCAGGTGGTGCATGAGTCTGCCGTATTCAGGACAAACCGTGAGCCATTCCAATAGGAAACTTGCGAGTTCAATTCGAGAGCCTGTTGAGTGTTTTCCGGGCCATAAACGTTGGTCATCTCCAACCGGCCATAACGTATGTCACCATCAGCCGAAGGCTCGAAATCCAGTGGCAGCGGCTGTGACGCAAGCGTCGTCACACCGTCCTGATCCACAATCGCGTTAACAATAAACTCAAGGGTCGGCGCGAATGGATCGATCTTGGTATTGGGCGTTTTAGACAACAAAAAGGTATCGTCGCTGTCGTAGTAATACAGAACAACTTGTTCGTCTGTATTCCGCAATACCACGCCCTGACCAGCCGTGTAATCGATCGGCACAAAGTCACTGTCGTCCGCCAATCGCGTCGAACGATCTGCATCAGGATCTGTTCTGTCGATACTGGAGGGGACAAGCTTCATAAAGTCACCAACCAGGTAATTCGTCGTTATCGATGTTCCATCCAGGGCTCGGGGTGCAATGGTTAGTTCCGGCGACATAGACCAGCCAAAAGTTTGCCCGGTGTAGGTGAACGCAGGCGACACCGTACAAGCCGACCCCAGCGTTCCGGTGTCAGTTACCGTCACCGTGAACCCGGCCGGCGTAAAACGCCCAACAGGAGCGCTAGCTCCGCCGGGGAGAGTTTGACCAAGGTATGGCTGGCCCGCGGGCACCGAAAATTCAAAAACACCGACTTCGGATACCGCCTGACTGACATCCCGGCTTCCTTCACTGGCAGGGAGCATCCCCACCGATTGACTCAAGACAACTCCCGGCTGCCCGGCTGCCGGTGCCAGCAAACGATGCTCTATATCTAACTCAGCGTATTCGAAGTTTGGTGTTATCGGATTATCACAAAACTCAGGGCCACTCTCTCCCGCACTTTCCCACGCAACAGCTGAAACCCGGAGGCTGAAAATCTCGCCCGCCACCGCGCCTACCGAGCAGTCTGCATCCACCGAGGTACATGCCAGGGCTGGATCTATGGCTTCAATGCAGAATCCCGCAGGGATCACTGCAAATGGCCCACTGCTGCCTGCAATGACCTCTCCGGTGGGGGAGCCTTCGTCGTCAAGTAACGGCGTTTGGGCAAACAGGCTTACCAGTCCGGCATCGTTGTACGTCAGGTTAAGCGATGCACTACTCGTTGAGGTATCACCGAAATTGAAACTGACTGGCGTCGTATTCGCGGCGGTCCCGGCTGGGTTGTCGCTCACACCAGTTCCATTCACTGCCATAGACCCGGAAGCCGAACAGGTACCGGGGCTCTCACAGGTTTGGCCGATGTTCACCGTTTGCGGGCCCGTCAAAAAGGCTTCACAAGCGCCCGTGACATCGCTTTCCCGCACCGCCGTCAGTCTCAGGTTCTGGGCATTAGGCACAACATTGGATGACTTGCCACTGATCTGGCTGCCTATCGGCACAGAAAAATCGTTGCCTTGATGAAATACGAAGCCAGTGCGTTGCACCACCAGGTCCGGGTCTGCTCCAGGCAGCTCCCGCACGTCGCCATCCGTAATATCCAGATTTACCGTAGCTGCCTGCGTGTGCTGGAGCCCGAGCGTAACCACACCACCATCCGCCGGGTCGAACTGATATGAAGCCTCACCACTGTCACCCGCAACCAGCGTCAAATTACCGGACGATGCACCCAAAGCCTGCCAGAATCCGTTACCGGTGGAGGTCGATACAAACACCTCACCCGCGTAGTCCGTCACGATATCACCCAAGGCATTCCTGGCTTCAAAAGTGATCGGCGTTGGCTGACAGGTGACGCCTGTGCCTCCGTGGAGTATTCGAAAATGATCAACCGCACCACCTGTGTCTGGACACTGAAAGAACGCACCCGGAGGAATGAGTTCAAACTGGCTCTGTCCTGGGCGGCGCCAGTTCAGTTGAGCAACCGCTCCGCCTGTATTTTCATACATTTCCATTCGGATGGAGTAACTGCGGCCCCTCTCCAAAACGATGTCGCCGGAATCGTGGTTGGTCGGCGAAAAATCACGCCATTCATCGATAATTGGCGCGGCAAGATTATCCACATACAGTCGCACACCGTCGTCGGTGCGAGTACGGAAGCGATAAGTACCAGTCTCCGGAGGCACGATGAATCCCGTCCATCTGACGGAAAAACGATCGTTATTGATAACCCCGGGCACAGGGCTGCCGGCGCCCCAATCGTTGTTAATCTGAGTGGTGATATCAGACACAACGGGCGGCCCCTCGAGGTTGCGATTATTCCAGTATTGCGTCGCAAGACCGCTGGCGGCGGCGGTGAACTCGAGTTCTGACGGGTTAGGCGCGATGATCACACCGCCAACGTCCTGAACGTCGGTCACAACCACACGGTAAGAGTCATCCAACGAGAGCTCATCTTCCAGCTCCAGCATGACACTGTATCCGTCCGGGCCGGGCGTGGCAGCCAACACAGACACTCGCTGACCGTTACTGACCCGTTCAACCTGATAGAAGTCAGTGTTCGCCAGAGACGATTCCAGAAGCGGTCTGGATCGTTGACTTTCAAGGAACGTCAACTCGACCAGGTCTGAACTGCCACAGACCGCCGCCGCAGACTCTAACCTTGGCGCAGCAACGGGTAAGCAACCAAACAAGAACTGCTCTGGAATAACCTCGTTTGTGCCATCCGGGCGCTGCCATCGCAGGCGTGCCTCTGCCACACCGCCATTTTCATAGTATTGCATACGAATGGCGTAGCGCTGACCCGCTTGCAGGGTGATCGACGCTGTGGAATTAGCTGCCGATCGATTCACCCAGTCATTGATGAGGGGGGTGTCGAGATCATCCACCCAAAGCCGAACGCCATCGTCGGTTCGGGCAATGAACTGGTATTCTCCCGTCGCCGGTACCTCAATAGATCCTTGCCACTGAACCGCGAACTGATCGTTACTGATGACCGGATCGGGCGATCCACTGCCCCAATTAAAATCAATCTGTGCATCCAGCCGAGTCAGGTCTGGTGTTTCCGGGAATGGATCGTTCCGGTTGTAGTTATTGTAGTAGGTAGCCTCGAGCCCGTTCTGATAACACTCACAGGCAACAACATCCGACCACTGCTCACCGGCGGCAACCTGCCCCACCTGGACACGGGCATCTCCGGATATATTTTCGGACCGGAAACCTATTTCCGAAACCTCTGTCACCCGCGTAGCAGGTGAGGAGACAATAGAGGCTGAGGCTGTTGGCGGAGGAAGATCCGTACACTGCGGGTCCACCCAGAGCTCGCCTTGCTCGTAAAAGTTGCGACCATTCTTGGAGAATCGTGCCACCAGTAAATACGTCTGGCCAGACTGAAAATCGGTGGAGTACGCCGCCTGGGTATCCAATCGAACGAAGAAGTCCCTCTGGCCTCCGCCACCCTCATTCACCTTGATACCAAATTGGGGGGAGTCGCCAAAACTCGGGTTCTGCAACCAGAACCCGAGAAAATCGTTATCACCGGGCGTGCCCTGAAACCGAACCAACATACTCAGGTAGATGGTTTCGCCATCATAGGTCCCGTTAAGCGAACGTGTGGCCACACGACTGTTGTTGCCAAACACATCGAGGGTGGTATCAGAGCGGATGCTCAACCCGTTAGAGGCCAGAAATTCGAGGCGATCGGCAGAGGTATCGACGAGGCTCTGTCCTGCAGTGCCACTCCAGGCATCACCCCAGTTGGAGCCGCCGTTGTTGCCGGCAATCGAGCCCGGCGGGTAGGATTCGAAATTATCGAAGACTGGAAGACTACCGGTAATAGCGCTCTCGCACAGACCACTGAGCAACGTCGGGTTCACAGCCTCTGGTTTATACGCCACGTTCGCATTATTCGCCTGATCCACTTCGTCTTCGCTTGCAACAATCCCGTCAACAAGGCTGCTGTTCCTGAGCTCAACTTCATCTGTGGCGTATAGTAGCCCCTTGAATACAGCACCATTCCGAAGATCAACGTCACCGTCCACCAAGAGCAACAGCTGACTGGCAGTGCCCGACGCATTAATCAGGGCATTGTTACCAATCTCAATGTTGCCGTCGACGAAGATTCTGACTGTTGCTCCTGCAGCAATTGTCAGTACGTAATTATTTTCAATATCGTCATCCTCGAAATAGTAATCACCGGTCGGGAGAACCGTGCCAGAGGGCGGCCATGCAACGGGGTCAGGCCATTCGTCTGAATCAAACGACAAACGTGGACCGTCCCTCGGTCCCTCTGTCACTCCGGTATTCGACTGAAAAACATCCGTGCATTCCGCCGCTTTCAGAGTAGCCGAAAAGCCGAAGACAACAGGGGCAATGATCACCATCAGTATCCAGCGAGTGACATTCCTACTTTTCATCGCAACCTGACCTCAACTATTCTGCGCGCTTCCTCGGGAGTGCCGTCCCCACAAATTCCGTAACTCGTGACCGTGGCACCCCCACTCCCAACGCTGTACTCGACATTTGCAGTGCATCCCACCAATCCAGAAGCACCGCTGAAAATTATCTGCTGAGACATGGATGGGCCATTTAACGGATCCTCGCCTGCTTCAGCCAGAAGGTCAGCAACTAACACCTGAGCTCCACTTTCAGCTGCAAAAAAAGCTCGTTGGGACTGTATCTGTAAACTCACGCTCTTGCTGGAACTCTCCTGGAGCTGGGCCAGGCCAATAACCAACAGAGCCAACACCGTAATGACAAACAACGCCACGGGTAGCCCTGCCCCAGCTTGCAGACGTTGAGGGCGTTCAGGGCACATTGCGAATCTGTACCTCTTGGCTGACGTTGGTAGTCTCGTTGCCATCATCACTCACTAGTTCAAACTCAAAATTGACAACCGCCGCGCGGCGTAGTGAAGGCGGTATAACTTTTAAATTGAAAGAATTGCTCACCAGATTGGCACTGATTACTTCGCGGGTTCGACCGACGCTGCCGTTCAGCCCGCTAGCCGTGGGCTGGAGCTCGGCCCGGGTGTAACCACTAAAACGATACAGAAAATTATTGATCTGACAGACGCTGACCGGATTAGCTACTGCGTAGATCCTTTTCTCAGGCGAGCGTTCACGAAATCGATGGTTTTGGGAGAGATTCACGGTTTCAGAACTTGCTGAAACATCAGCTGATACTGCCGGTGAGACCGGGCCTGGATTTTCGCTGCCATACAAATCCGACTGGGCGGAGCCGTAGCCAAAGACAATCAGCCTGGCACCAGCAGGTACGACGCGACCGAAAGGTACGATGGCAACGCCGTCAAAGTCCGGGCCCATGGTAAGGGTATCGTAACTGGTGGCCGCGATTATCGGCAGCCATTCCAGACATTGGCCGTTGGCGCGGACCGACAAGGGGAACGCCTCCCTGACCTCCCGCGTAATCTGCTCACTGATCACCACGCTTTGCAGCGCTCTTTGCTGACGACTACTGACGTCCAGCGCGCCGACCGTAGACAACGCTACGAACTGAACCGAGATGGTGGCAACGATGCCCAAAAGCACAATGACCATCACCAGCTCTACCAACGTAAAACCTGACTGCCTGGGCATCAGAAATTCCCCCGGTAGGCACTGAACAGGTAGGCGTTACTGGATGGGTCCGTGATGGTGATATCGATGCGTTTGGCCTCGTGGCTGGCCAGCCCGACATCGGTGCCGGCACAGGTCACCGAGATGGCGACCCGGAAGCTGTTGTAACCCGGCAGCGGCTCCTCCTCACTGTTTTCAGGCGCGGTATCAGCGAGGTTGTGGTAATCATCCACATCGTTAAACGTGCGCCGGGTTTCGCCATTGGGGCCAAGACTGCTGCAGTCGGCATCGGCAGCCGAAACCGGGCCGCCACCCACCGGCGAGCGCTCGGCGAAGGATTTGGCCAGGATTTCATCCATATAGAGCTGCGCCAGCGCCACCGCACGGGTCTGATTGAGGGGTCGGCACTGCGGCCGGCGATCAGTGCGAATGCGCCGACTACGCCTGCAATGGCAATGCTGATGATGACAATGGTCATGACCAACTCCACCAGGGTAGCGCCCTTCTGGTTACCCCTGACCCGCCGGCAAAACCTCATGCGCACGGTCCCTGATAGACCGCGCCGAGGGAGCTCAGGCACAGGGTAAAGTCGCTGTCGCCGGAGATCTGGAATTGGAGATTCTGACCATTGAATGGCGCCGCCAAGCGGCCCATGGGATCAAAATTAATCGGTAATCCACCGCTGGAAATCGCAGTAAGCCCGGATTGACCGGCTACCTGATACGCCATGTTGGCGCCCTCTCGGCGGATTGAGAATAGGGAATCTGCCGCCTCGAACTCAAAGGCGTTCGGGGTTTGGCGGATGACAACAGAATTGGAAGGGTTGCCCGCCAGCGCTGCTTGTTGAGCAAGCAGCGTGGCGGAGGCTAGTTGTTGGGTGACAAGTAAGGGGGAGAAGGCGGAACTTCTGGCGAACAGGCCAACTCCTAAGGCAGAAAGCACACCTATCAGGATGATGACCATAACCAACTCGACCAAAGTAAACCCAGAGGCTTTTGCGGCAAATTGTTTGGCCATATCCACCCCTAACTATCAATCGTAGAAGCGAGCTCGCTCTAAATTTAACGCCCTAATGCTGCCAGAACCTGACTTTAAGACTTTTAAGGCGTTACGGTACAGGCGTCAGCAGCGGCATTAAGTTCACCAATCGCACTCACAGCTGAAGGAACGTTCTCTCCAGTAGATTCAGTAAAGTTAAAGCATGGCTTGCCTTCCGTTCCTTCTGTAGCAACAAAAGCCCCGCCTGTACCAATTTCGAAATCGCCCAATTGAGCGGCCGTTTCCAATGAGCTAGCGGCGAGATAGCCATTCACTAAAGCAATCGGTTGTCCTTCGAGCGTTATTGATCCAGTAGGCCCTGTTTCACTTCTTGCCAGCGCAGTGGAGCGAACGATGCCCATAGCCGACTGCACGCTACCGCGAGCGCCCTCGATTGATGCTAGTTCAGCATCTCCACTTAAATCCGCAAACCGCGGCAACGCGAACGCCGCCAGAATACCCAGAATCACAATCACCATAACCAGTTCGATCAGGGTGAAACCTTTTTCACGCTTCGGTGTAAAATTTTGCATCGTCATAGCTACTTCTCCTGGAATAAAGATTCAGTCTTAGTTAATTACAGTGACTACTTCACCGGTATCGGAATCGTACTCAATGAAACTGCCCTCACCGTCTGGCAAATACTCGTAATTGCAAACACCCGCTGACGGCGCTGTCGCCTGATATTCAGTTGTGTCATCGGCAGCGCCGGCAGCGGCTATACGTGGGGCGTTGGATTGAAGCAATCGGGTCCAAAGCGCTGCACAGCCACCGCTTGCATCTGGATCTGGCCAACCATCATCCGTAGCCGCAACATCATCGTTGCCAAAACCTTCAACTACAGCGACGGCCGAGGTCAGGCCGTTCACAGTCCACTGAGCCTTAACCAAAGCCACACCTGCACTCAAAGCACCCGAAGTGCCCTTGATACTGGATTCATGCGCCTGCTCCGAAAGCTGCGCAAACCGCGGCAGTGCGAAGGCGGCCAGAATAGCCAGGATGGCAATCACCACCACCAGCTCAATCAGGGTGAACCCCTTTTGTTTTTGCTTACTGTTGTACTGCATCATTCGTCAGCCTCTTGCCGGTTGAAGATCGTGTTAGCCACTCAGCGCCCGGCCTCCTGCCGGTTCACGGTGGTGTCTGCTAACGGAACCGGTGCCAGTTTCAGGCCGGTTAGCCGTTCATCATGCTCCCGCAGGTTGTTCCTGTTGCGGTCTGCAAATTCGGTTATCACTGCCCAGGCTAACGGCTGATCGGGTTCTGCAAGCTTGCCATTAATGGTTATCGGCTGCTTTGGGTTATAAATTAACCAACCTTTACCGTCTTCGCCTGTTTCTTTTTGTAGCCTGCGTGCAAAGCACCAGTGCCCGCGTTTTGGGTTGCCTTGGTCGCACTGGCCCCGATACATCGGCCATTGGTGGTCCAGCCACTCAAACGGGTTGTCTCCGACCAGCTGTTCCAGGCTTTGTTCCCGGCTCAACATGGATTCAGCGCCTTTTACCACCAGGGCCGACCTGAGTTGGCTCAGCACCATATTGACGCTTTGCTGTTCCGCGCGCTGGAGCTCGGTTTCCAGCTTTCCCATCAACACCCACCAAAGGGTAAAAAGCACGGCAAGGGCGATGAACAAACGCACTCGTCTGCCGTTTAACAGGCCTTTCGCCGAAGACCAGGCCCGCTCCCGCACTAACCCCGTCCCATGGCCGCTGCGCCGAGATCCCATATTGGCAGGAACACGCCGAGTGCCAGTATCAGCACCAGAACGCCCATGGCCACAATCAATATTGGCTCGATGGATTCCGCCAGTCGCTTCAGGCCGTAATCCACGTCTTCATCGTAAAAATCGGCAACATTATTAAGCATGTCGTCGACCGAGCCGGTTTCTTCCCCCACGGCAATCATCTGCAGGATCAGCGGGGTGAACATCTTGCTGTTCCGGGCAGTACGCAGCAGGCTTTCGCCGCGCTCTATGCCGTAGCGCATGTCCTTGATGTGGCGGGCAATCCAGGCGTTGTCGGTGGCGTCTGCCACGACCGTCAGCGCATGCGTTACCGGCATACCGGCCGTCAGCATGGTGGCAAAGTTACGGGCAAACCGGCTCAGCATGATCAGCTCCAGCAACGGGCCGATGATGGGCGTTTTCAGCTTGTAACGATCCCAGATCTCCCGACCGTTTTCGGTCTTTTTCCACTGCCGCAACACCAGTCCAATAGCCGCGACGACAAACAACACGATGTACCAGTACCCCAGCAAGAAGTTGGAGGTGCCTACCAATACCTGAGTCAGAAACGGCAGGTCAGCCCCCATGCGACTGAACACCGAGGCAAACCGGGGGATCACCAGAAAGTTCACCACCATCAAGGCCGCCAGCAGCGCGATGACCACAAACGTCGGGTAGCGCAGGGCCTGTTTTACCCGGCGCTTGGTGTCTCTTTCCAGCTCCAGAATTTCGGACAGGCGCTTGAAGGAAACATCCAACATGCCGGTGTTCTCGCCCACGTGAATCATGGCAATGAACAGCTCGGAGAACACCTTCGGGTGCGCCTGCATGGCCGTTGCCATGGTATTGCCGCCTTCCAGCCGATTAGTGATGTCTTCCAGTACTTCCGCCAATACCGGCGACCGGGAGGTTTCCGCCAGGCCGCGCATGGTTCGGATCAGCGGAATGCCCGCTTTGGTCAAAGCATACATCTGGCGGCAGAAGACGATCAGCTCGTCCACGGAGACTTTTTTTCGGAAAATAGCCAGATTGTTGAGCTTATCCAGGCCGGATGGCTTTTGTTCACGCTCTTCGATGGTCAGCGGGGTAATGCCGCGGCGCACCAACTCACTGGCGGCGGCGTCTGCATTGGCCGCATTCAGTGAGCCCTGCTGGGCGATGCCTCGGTTGTCTTTACCCCGGTAACTGAACTGCATCAGTCATCTACCCCTATAGCGCTGTCACCAGCCAGGTCGTCGTCCAGAGAGACGTCGGTATCGGAGGTGGCGGCAACCCGCGACACTTCCTGAAGAGAGGTGACACCTTGCAGAGCAAGATCCATCGCACACTGGCCCAGGGGTCGGAACAGCGGGCTTCGGCGAGCCGAACGAGTAAAGTCAGAGACATCCTTGCGTCGCAGGGCGTCCAGCATGTCTTCGTTCATTTCCAGCAATTCGTACACGCCCACCCGGCCCTTATAACCGGTGTTGCTGCACTGATAGCAGCCACGGCCGTGGACAAAGCCGGCTTCAATATCGAGCGGTTCCAGATCAAACGATTTCAACCAGACCAGTTCCTGCTCGGTAGGCTGATAGGCTTCCTTGCAGTTATCACAAACCCGGCGCACCAGGCGCTGGGCAACGACGCCCAGCAACGAACTGGCCACCAGGAACGGCTCGGCGCCCATGTCGATAAGGCGCATGGCACTGCTGATGGAATCGTTGGTGTGCAGTGTAGACAGCACCAGGTGACCGGTCATCGCTGCTCGCAAGCCGATTTCCGCGGTCAGGTGGTCGCGCATCTCACCCACCAGAATAATGTCCGGGTCCTGTCGCAGAGCCGACCGGAGAACGGTCGCGAACTCCAGGCCTATTTTCGGGTTTACCTGCACCTGAGTGATGCGCGGCAAGCGGTATTCCACCGGATCCTCAGCGGTGATAATTTTCACTTCCGGCTGATTCAGTTCGGTCAACGCACCATATAGGGTGGTGGTTTTACCACTACCGGTGGGGCCGGTGACCAGGATCATGCCATGAGGCTTTTTGATCAGCTTGCGGAAGCGTTCCAGCAGATGCGGCGGCATCCCGGTGCCTTCGAGATCGAGCGTGCCCTGGCTTTGATCCAGCAATCGCATGACCACCGATTCACCATACTGAACCGGCATGGTCGACACCCGCACATCAATGCTGCGACCTTTTACCCGCACATTGAAACGACCATCCTGCGGCAGACGCTTTTCGGAAATGTTGAGCCCGGCCATCAGCTTCAATCGAAGCACCAGCGCGGCGTTCACTCGTTTTTCTTTCATCACCTGTTCTTGCAGTACGCCGTCCACTCGCTGGCGAATGCGCACCACAGATTCATCCGGCTCGATATGGATATCAGAACTTCTCGCCTGCACCGCATCCTCGAACAGGGTTTGCAACAGCTTGACCACCGGCGCATCGGCGCTTTCGGATTCGGCAGAGAGATCGGCCAGGTCGAAGGCGTCATCACCCAGCTCGTCTTCCAGTTCTTCCGCCAGCGACGCGATTTCATCGGTGCGTCGATACACCAGGTCCAGCGTATTCAGCAGTTCACTTTCCCGCACTACTGCCTGCTTGATCGGCTGTTTGAGAACCCGCACCAGTTCGTCGTAGGCGAAGATATCCAGCGGGTCGGCCATGCCGACCAGCAATTCACCGCCCTTTTCAGCAAGCACGATGGCACGGAACCGGCGGGCCATGGCTTCTGGCAGCTTTTTTATCAGCTCGTTATTGAACTGGTAATGACGAAGCTGCACGAACGGCACCTGCAACTGCCGTGACAGGATATTGAGCAGGTTGTCTTCATCGACGTAACCCAGATCAATCAGGGTTCGCCCCAGTTTGCGACCGGTGTTTTTTTGCTCACGCAAGGCGGTCATCAGCTGCTGCTCAGTGATGACCTCATTCTGAACCAACAGGTCGCCTAGCCGGACTTTCTTTTTCGGTTCCGTCGTCATGATCCCGCCTGCAATGCGTTTAAACGTTCCCGGGCGTAATCCGCCAGCGAGGCAGACAAGCCCGGCATCGTCATGGCCTGGGCATAAGCCTGGACTGCACTGCGGTAGCGACCGCCGGTTTCCAGGGCAATCGCAAGCCCCAACCACCAGGCGGCCTTGCTGTCGTCAAAGGCGATCAGTTCAGACCAATGGCCGGCGGCTTCGTCAGCGTCACCCGCCTGCTGCAACAATGTGGCCAGAGTGATGTGATACTCCACCTGGTCGGCGACCGCTGGCACGCTGGCAGACAGCGTTGATATCGCGACGTCCAGTTCACCCTGATCCAACAACGCCCGGGCCTTGAGCAATCGCAGGTTGACGTGTTCGTTGGTCAACACATCCGGCAACCACTCCAGCGCCCGGGCCGCCATACCCTGCACCAGCATTTCACGGGCAAAGACTTCCCGGCTGCGAGGAGCGGCCTGGCGATCGGTCAACGCTGTCAATAGTCGCTCCGCGTCAGTGTTCTGGCCGGCGACCAACAAACGAGACAATTCACGACTGGTGCGCAGGTCAACGGCTTCCGGGGTTTCCCGTTGCTGCTTTACCGGTTCTGCCGATGCCTGGTTCGCGTTGGACGCTTGCTCAGGAGCGGCAGTGGGCGCCGGTTCTTTTGGCTCCGCAAAAACGGTTCGTTGTGGCGCGGCCGGCTCCGTGGGCTCGGCCTCGGAGCTTGCGGTCACTGCGACAGCTGGCACCTCGGATTCAGGTTCAGATTCAGCTTTTGCCACCGGCATTTCAGGCTGGTTCGGCGCTGCCGCCGGCTGTTCGGGAACGGGTTCAAGGGGGTTGGTTCCGGACTGGCGGCTGGCGCTGCGGGTTCGGGCGCCACCAAGGCGCTGCTACCCGCTGTTTCTGCGACAGGGAGTACCACATCATCAGACAACAGCCACCAGGTGCCAGCACCACCGATCAGCACCAGGATGGCCAACAGCCCAATGATCAATGGCGTTTTCGAAGTGTCAGCCGGCTGGACAGCAGGCTGACCGGTGTAAGTTCCCGTCACCTGGGGCCGGGTTTGGCGCTGCTCAGCGTCCCGCAGGGCATCGTTCAGCAAGCTCACACCCACCTCCTTAACCAGGAAACTGGTTGAGCACTTTCAGTATCTTTTACCGCCTGCAGGGCGTGTTTCCGGACAACCAGACGCTCCCCCCGGCCCCAGGCCGCGAGCATGGACTTATGGGCCAGTATGTTGACCAGCCGCGGAATACCGCCCGACGACCGCCAGATCACTTTTAATGCCGCTGGCGCGAAGATGTCAGCGCCGTTATAGCCGGCCTGAGCCAGTCTATGCCGCAGATACTGCCCCACCGAGTCGTAACCCAACGGCTGCAGCCGGGTCTGGAAAGTAATGCGCTGGCGCAGCTGGCGCAGGCTCTCTTTGGCAAGCACCGCATCCAGCTCCGGCTGACCAAACAACACGATCTGAAGCAGTCGGGTGCTTTCGGTTTCAAGATTGGTCAACAGGCGCAGTGCTTCGATGGTTTCTTCCGGCATGGCCTGGGCTTCATCAATCACCAATACCGCCGGGGTGTGTTCCAGTGCCAGGGCAATCAGGCGCTGATTCAGAGCCTTGAGAATCTGGTGCACGTTGTCGCACCGGGTAACATCGACGCCCAACTCTTCGGCGACCGCCTCGTAAAGCGTGTCTGGTGGTAAATGCGGATTGGGGATATATGCAGTGCAAGCACTTTTGTCGAGTTCATTGAGCAACAACCGGCACAAAAGGGTCTTGCCGGTACCGACCTCGCCGGTCACTTTGATAAACCCTTCCCGCTGTTGCAAAGCCACCAGCAGTAACTCCAGCGCATCAGCATGACTGGGCGCCCGGAGAAAGTACCGGGTGTTGGGCGTCAGTGCGAACGGTGCTTCCTGCAGTCCAAAATGGCTTTCGTACATCAGCGGGGAGCAGTCTCAGCCTGAGGTTTAACGGAGTCGGCAGAGTTCAGCAAATCTCTGAGCACATTCATGCGCTCCCGACTGGCGCTGATATCCGCCTGCATCAGGCCAGCTTCCGCCACCACCGGGCGCAGCAGGATAACCAGCTCACTTTTACGGGCTTCAAACCGGCGCTGCTTGAACAGCTCACCCACCAGCGGGATATCACTCAGGAAAGGAACCGCAGAACTGACGTCTTCACTGGTGTTCTGGATCAGGCCACCAATCACCACGATCTGACCGCTCTCGGCGCGGATCACGCTGTCGGTTTCCCGAACTGTGCTCCGGGCCAGCGGCAAGGTGACATCTCGCTCACCAATGGTAATGACCTTCTCCTGATCATTCACTTCACTGACGGAGGGGTGCACATGCAAGGTAATCGCGCCACTCTCAGAGATCTGTGGCGTTACATCCAGCGAGATACCCGAGAAAAACGGCGTCAACTCTACCGAGGTAGAGGTGCGGTCGGTGGCGGTAACCGCAGAGTTGTTGTCATCGAAATCGATATCGGTCACAAAGAACTCGTCGGTTCCGACTTTGATTACGGCCTTCTGATTGTTGATGGTGGAAATTCTTGGGCTGGACAGAATCTGCACATTGCCCTGCTCTCCCAGCAACTGGATCACACCGGTGAAATCGCCGGCACTGACGGCTGCCGAAAACAGGCCGCCGATATCCGGCGTGCGAATGGGCTGGCCAGCCAACGACTGCGCCGTGAAGTAATTCGCCCGGCCCGCAGAACTCTGTACGTCAGCCCAGTTGATGCCTTGCTGATAACCATCGTTCAGGGTTACTTCCAGAATCCGCGCTTCCAGCACGACCTGACGCTGCATGATCAGCTCGGTCTGACGCAGATAATCCTCAACCAGGCGTAAATCATCTGAGCCCGCTCGGACCATAACCAGCCCAGCGCCCGGATTGACCACTATCTGGCCATCGTCGCCAACCACCATGGTCAGAGCTTGGCGGATATCCTCCCAGAAATCAGATTCCGTCTCGGTGGAGATGGTGGTGCCGACCAGGTTTCTTGTTTCACTGCCCGTGTTGTTATCACTGGCTCTGGTTCCGGTTCCGCTGTTGCTGCCGCGAGCGCTGCTGACCTGACCAGAACTGACTCGCGTTTCAGAGCCACCGCGACGCTTGAAATGCAGGTAATCGATCGGGAACAACTGGGTTTGCACGCTGTCGGCCGCCACCCGGAACAAACGACCATTGCGCTGTATGTCGAGACCATAAAGATCGGCTGCGATGTCCATTACTTCTGGCACGGTGACGTCGTTCAAACGCAGATCGACGGTGGTGGCAACACCTGGGTGGACCACAACATTAAAACGTGTGCCTTCAACCAGTGCCTCAAAGAAACTGGCAGCAGGGATGCCTCGGGCGTTCACGTCAAACCGGTCGTCTTGCTCCCGGGCGCTGGCAAGTGGCGGTAGCAGTTGGCTGCTGATATCCGCCGCGGTCGGCTGGCGTTGACCGGCAGACTCTGACGCGCGGGCCGCGGATTGTTGCTCCGCCTCTTCCAGTGCCTGGTCGATCTGATCGGCAACGTCTGAAGAGGTAGCGGTTGCGGTGCGCATCAGCGGGTTATTGGCACAGGCCGCCAGCGCCAGTGAAAGCAACGCAGCGGCAAAAGGTCTGATTGTTGTCATCGTCGTCCGTATGTCTGTCATGGAATTTTCCGCACCTGGGGCAACGGTTCCGGATACAGCACTCTTGGCTGGCCGCGGTCTGTTACTTCAACCCGATCGCTATAGATATGGCGAACCCGCACGCCGTCGTGGCTGTCACCCTCTTGCAGGGCGACACCACCGATCACCGCAACCCGCCGCTGGGCGCTCAACAGAATGGAGCCCAGTTGCAAATCCCGCGCTGGCTCAACCGTGGCCGAATGGGCAGCGCTGCCGGGCGGCCGGGTCGGGTCCTGCAGGGCATGGGCGGCCGGGCTAACCAGTAACACCAATACCAGCAATTGTTGCCAGAGCCGTTGGATTGTCATCTCACACTCCCAGCCAGGCGGCTTCAAGACTTAACGTTCGCACGCGAATGCTGGCCTCACCCTTGGGCCAGGTGCCGGCCTGATATTCCAGTTGCATCCACCCCAGACGCTCATCCATGGCCTCAAGCCTCTGCAAATAAGCCAGCACATCGAGATAACTGCCCTGTATTTTCAGCTCTACGTCATGGGCATACAGCAGTGGCTCGGGCTCGGCCTCTTCATTGCTCACTTGTCCACCATCGAACACCGGCACCGGGGCCATTAGCACCATAGACTCCAGCTCCAGCTGTTGCTGGGCCGACAACATGGTCCGTAGCAGTGCCACCATATCCCTGGGTGCGATTAATTGACCGGCGGTTTCAGTAATTTGTTGATCCAGCCGGTCCAGGCGACCTTGCCGAGCTGTCAGGCGCTGGCGCAATTCCTCAGACGGATCGCTGGTGAGCTGGCCGTTCAGGGTTTGCTGCTGACTGAGCAGTGCATCACGCTCAGCAGACAGCGATTGCAATCGGTTGTCGAGCTGTTGCTGCCTGGCTTCCACTGGCGCCACAACAAGTTCCCAGCCCAACACAAACACCAGGACACAGGCGGTCACAATCATCAGAGCCCGCTCGCGAATGGGGCGATCGTTGTACCACTGGCCGGCTGTGCTGAGGGTTTCGGTCATTTTACTCATCAACCACCCCCTGCCTGCGCTTCTGTCGCCACCCGAAATTCCACCCATTGGCGGGAGGACTCTTCATCAGCGCGCCCCAGACGGAAGCCGCTAAATGTCTCACCGATAAACGCAGGCTCATCACCCAGTCTTTCCAGGTAATAGGGCACCAGATCCGCCGAACGGGTTCGCCCCTCCAGACTCATCGTGGCCGGAACCGACTGCAAGCGCACCGAAGTCAGCCACAGATCTCCCGGAATCTGCCGGGCCAGTGCCGACATTCGCCCCGAAAACCCGTTATGGTTATTGCCGGTCAAACCCTCAACCCGATCCAGCAGCCGCTGCCGACGAGCGATGGTTTCGCTGACTCGTTCCAGCGCCGCCTCCAGCTCGGGATCTGGCAGTCGGGCCTGTACCTGGGCCGTCATGCTTGCAACTGCCTGTTCAAGGCTCTGATTTTGCTGCTGAAGCCTCTGCACCTGCTGCTCCAGCTGCTGATTTTGCCAATGCCCGAAGGCCATCACGCCCACCAGAGTCACCGCCACCAGAACCACCAACGCCAATGCCGCTCCGGCACTCAGGCGCAGCTTTCTCGGCCGCATCTCAGCGGTGTAAAGGTTAACCTGTTGCTTCATCAGGCCGCACTCCCCTGGCCAAGCGCAGCACTCCACGCGGGCAGGCAACGGCTGTCGAGCTCTTCCGTTAAGCCAAATTCGTTCCAGTCTGGCACGTCAATCCCGGCTGCCATGTAAGAGGACAGCATCGAGTTGAGCGGTAATACAGTATCCCGGGCCACCAGCCGAATCGTTGACGGTGGCACCTGGCCAAGCTGGCTTTCGAAATAATCCATGGATCGCTGAATTTCCAGCGCCAGGGACTGCACGGCATTTTCCTGACTGGACGCATCCCGAAGGTCGTCGTAAGACAATTCCAGCTTCCGTGACAGATACAAGGTGTCGCCCTGGCAGATCACCATCTGCCCATAACGATCGCGCAGATGCACCAGTGCCACCCCGCGACTAGCCGTATCAAGCCGCGCCGCCAGATTTCTCAGTGCCAGCTCGGCGATGTCTATCTTGTCCAGCGCCAGTCCGGACTCCAACACCAGATCGATCAGCTCCTGCACCAACGACTTGCGAGCGGCGACCACATTGACCAACGGCCCCCGACCACGAGCAGCCTCTTTCGGAAACATAAACACATCCGAAACCGCATCAGACGGACTGAAATCGAGGAAATCTTTCAGCTTCCACTTCAGCGCGTCGGCCAACTCACTGTCGTCAACGCCCTCCGGGCGCTCAACCTGGAATACCTGGTATTGATCAATCGGTAACACAAGCGTCGCAGGAGCATCGCCCCAGCCATTGTCCGCAACCAGTTGATTCAGGGTTTCCTGTCGCCTGGCGGGCAAGCACTCAACAAAACCCATCGCCTGACCTGCCGCGCCCGAATTCTTCGCCCAGGCAATGCCGTCAGGGCGAACCTCAAGGCATACCGGACTTCCGGCAGACCCACGCCCGATCAGTTTTTTAAAGGTAGCAACGACGGAGTTCAGGATGATCAGTTCCCTGGCAATACCAAGACTCTGTTATTCAGTTGAAGTGTCAACCGAAGAGTGCGAGGTGTTCAAATTATCAGCGACTTTTACACAGTCTTACATGATAGATGAGAAAGTGAACGTAACTCTAGGTTCTTTTTGTTGATTTCACGGAGATTTTGCAAGTCTGTAACAAAAAAGCCTGCGATCATCGCAGGCTTTCAGCGTACAGGCATTCCGGGCGAATGTCAGAACGGAATGTCGTCATCAAAATCGTCAATCGGTTCCGGCATACCGCCACCCTGGGGCTGACCCTGTTGACTGTAGCCGCCCGACTGAGCCGGCTGGCCACCCTGATTCTGGGCCGGCGCGTTGTACTGGCCCTGAGGCTGTGATTGCTGCTGCGGACGGCCTTGGGGGGCACCCTGATTCATGCCGCCTTCGCCACCGCGGCTATCCAGCATCTGCATCTGCCCATTAATGTCGACCACAATCTCGGTGGTGTATACGTCCTGCCCTTCTTTGTTCTGCCATTTGCGGGTTTGCAGGCGACCTTCGATATACACCTTGGAGCCTTTGCGCAGGTATTGACCGGCCACTTCGGCCACTTTGCCAAACAGCACAATCCGATGCCATTCCGTTCTTGGCACCATCTGCCCGGTCTGACGATCCTTGTAACTTTCATCGGTAGCCAGGTTGAGGTTAACAACCGCGTTGCCGTTCGGGGTGTAACGGGTATCCGGATCCTGACCCAGATTGCCGATGAGAATTACCTTGTTTATGCCTCGTGCCATCGTCTGCTCCTGATCGTTTTTGCCCAACACGTGCCTTCCTTGCACGCATCCTGTGTTTAAGAACCATTACCCTGCCGCACAAACTCAAAGTGCGCAAGCTGATCTTCATGAAAATGCTGCTTGTCGACTTTCAAATAAGCAGCACAGGCTTCCTTTACAATCACCACGTCCTGAACGCCCGGCATATGCCGCAGGCGATGATCAATTTCATCAAAGTCCGGGGCCATCACGTCTTTTAACTGAACAACAAAACTCGACGTATAGGTTGGCGTGGGCATGGTCAAGGCCAGCAATAACCAGAGCGCAAGAAACGCTGCCATCAACCAGAGCACGCCCGCCACACCGACCGACTGCAGCAAATAGCCACCCAGGGCACCGCCCAGGAATGCCCCGAAAAACTGAGAGGTCGAATAGACACCCATGGCCGTGCCCTTGCTGGCCGCCGGAGCCTCTTTGCTGATTAGCGAAGGCAGGCTTGCCTCAAGCAGATTGAACGCCATAAAAAAGAAGAACAGCACCGCCCAGGCTACCCACAAACTCTGACCGATCGCTGTCAGCGCTGCGGTTGCCAGTGTCAGCAATGCAATGGCACCACACAATACCGGTTTCATTTTCCGCCGTTTCTCACCAATGATTATAAAGGGAACCATGGCAAAGAAAGAGGTCACCATTACCGTGAGGTAAAACCACCAGTGGGAACCCCCAGCCAAGCCGAGCTCTTCCTGCAGCATGGTGGGGAACACCAGAAACAAGGCCGTTAAGGCAAAATGCAGGGCGAAAATCCCGAAATCCAGCCTCAACAGTCGGCCATCATTCAACACCCGGCCGACCATTTCTCGAGTTGGATGAGTTTCGACACTGAACTTGTGACCATGGGGCGTCGGCACCACCTTCGCGACGATGACCAAGGCCACCAGGGCCAACACGGCGGTCGCGTAGAATATGCCGGAAAGACCCCACACCGCGCCCAGAAGGGGGCCAGCCACCAGCGATACCGAGAAGGACAACCCAATGGTGATACCCACCATGGCCATCGCCTTGGTGCGTTCTTCCTCTCGGGTGAGATCACTCAGTAAAGCCATAAGCACACTGGCAATGGCACCGGCACCCTGAAGAATCCGTCCAGCGATTACAACGTATATGGAATCCGTGGCAGCGGCCAGCAAGCTGCCGGCAGCAAACAACACCAGGCCGATGTAGATCATGCGCTTGCGGCCAACCCGGTCAGACAACAGACCAAAGGGGACCTGTAACAACGCCTGGCTCAGGCCGTAGGCGCCGATGGCAAACCCGATCAACGCAGGCGTTGCACCCTGCAAGTCGCTACCGAGCAACACGAACACCGGCATGACCATAAACAGGCCCAGCATACGCATGGCGTATACCGAAGCCAGAGCCATTACTGAGCGTTTTTCAAGCGCGTTCATGCGTTCCAGTGCCGATTCAGGGAAATGTGACGAGCGGCGAGGCCGCAGGCGCCGCATTGTACCAGAAGCACTGGTGCTGAGGGACTACCCAGAACAGCATACCCCACGACAGGAACCCACGGTTTCCCCGGGGGGGACAGAACACGATATACTGGCGGTTTTACCAAGCGAGGTGTTATGGACCATATCCAGATCAAAGGCGCGCGTACTCACAACCTGAAGAACATCGACCTGGATATCCCAAGAGACAAACTGATTGTCATTACCGGTCTGTCTGGCTCTGGCAAATCCTCTCTGGCGTTCGACACCCTCTATGCCGAGGGCCAGAGGCGTTATGTGGAATCTCTGTCCACCTACGCCCGACAGTTTTTGTCGATGATGGAAAAGCCCGACATCGATCATATCGAAGGCTTGTCGCCGGCCATCTCCATTGAGCAAAAATCGACCTCGCACAACCCGCGTTCCACAGTCGGAACCATTACCGAAATCTACGATTATCTGCGTCTGCTATTCGCCCGCGCTGGCGAGCCCAGGTGCCCGGAGCACGGCCAGCCACTGGAAGCCCAGACGGTCAGCCAGATGGTGGACCTGGTGCTGGCAATGCCGGAAGACAGCAAACTGATGATACTGGCGCCGATTATCCGGGATCGGAAGGGTGAGCACCTGCAGGTTATCGATACCATGCGCAGCCAGGGTTTTATCCGACTGAGAGTGGATGGCACCGTGTACGACATCGACGATGTGCCAGACCTGGACAAAAAGCGCAAACACCAGATTGACGTCGTCGTTGACCGCTTCAAGGTCAAGCCCGGCCTTGAACAACGCCTGGCTGAAAGCTTTGAGACCGCCCTTGAACTGGCCGACGGTATCGCTCTGGTAGCACCCATGTCCGGACCGGGCGAGCAGCACACCTTTTCCGCCCGCTACGCCTGTACCCAATGCGGATACGCCCTGAGCGAACTAGAGCCCAAACTGTTCTCATTCAACAACCCGGCTGGCGCCTGCCCGACCTGCGACGGACTGGGGGTGAAACAGTTCTTTGATCCCGAAAAGATGATCCAGAATCCGGAAGCGACCCTCGCCTCCGGCGCCATCAAAGGCTGGGACCGACGGGCCGTATACTACTTCCAGATGTTGTCGAGTGTTGCCGAGCATTACGGCATCGACCTTGAAATCCCCTGGCAGGATCTACCCGAGAATTTTCAATCCGTGCTGTTGAACGGCTCGGATGGCGAAGACATCCCCTTTCGTTACGTCAATTCCCGCGGCCAGATCATGGAGAAAGCGCATCCATTCGAAGGCATCCTGCCCAATCTGGAACGACGTTATCGGGAAACCGATTCCCAAAGCATGCGTGAAGAACTGGCCCGCAACCTGAGCACCCAGCCCTGCAAAGACTGCAGTGGCTCAAGGCTGCGCCAGAGCGCACGTAACGTGTTCATCGAAGAACGCAACATCTCCAGCATCACTCACCTGCCCGTGGGCGATGCCCATCGTTACTTCAGCGAACTGGCCCTGCCCGGTCGCAAAGGCGAGATTGCCGAGAAGATTCTAAAAGAAGTACGTGAGCGCCTTCAATTTCTGGTCAACGTCGGCCTGGAATACCTCACCCTGGAGCGCAGCGCCGACACCCTGTCCGGTGGTGAAGCCCAGCGTATTCGCCTGGCCAGCCAGATCGGCGCCGGCCTGGTCGGGGTTATGTACATTCTGGACGAGCCCTCCATTGGCCTGCACCAGCGCGATAACGATCGCCTGTTAACCACCCTCACCCACCTGCGGGACCTTGGCAACACTGTTATTGTGGTCGAACACGACGAAGACGCCATTCGCGCCGCCGATTACGTAATCGATATTGGCCCTGGCGCCGGCGTGCACGGTGGCCATGTGGTCGCCAAGGGCACCCCGGCCGACATCATCGCCAACAAGGACTCGCTGACCGGCCAGTATTTGTGCGGCGACAAAGAAATCGCCATCCCGACCATACGCAATAAGGGTAACGGCAAGTCACTGGTGCTGACCGGTGCGACTGGCAACAATCTACAGGACGTGACACTGACTCTACCGCTCGGCGTGATGACCTGCGTGACCGGCGTATCGGGATCGGGTAAATCAACCCTGATCAACAGCACCCTGTACCCGGTTGCCGCCACCAAACTGAATAAAGCCACGACGCTTAGCCACGGCCCGTACAAGAGCCTCAAGGGCCTGGACCAACTGGACAAAGTCATCGACATCGACCAAAGCCCCATCGGTCGTACCCCGAGATCAAATCCAGCGACTTACACCGGCTTGTTCACGCCCATCCGCGAGCTGTTTGCTGGCACCCAGGAAGCGCGCTCCCGAGGCTACAAGCCAGGGCGCTTTTCGTTTAACGTCAAAGGAGGGCGCTGCGAGGCCTGCCAGGGCGACGGCGTAATCAAAGTAGAAATGCACTTCTTGCCAGACGTGTACGTTCCCTGCGACATCTGCAAAGGCAAACGCTACAACAGGGAAACCCTGGAAGTCCGCTACAAGGGCAAAAACATCCACGAAGTGCTCGACATGACAGTGGAAGAGGGCCGCGAATTTTTTGATGCGGTTCCTTTCCTGGCAAGAAAGCTACAGACCTTGATCGATGTTGGCCTCTCGTACATCCGCCTGGGCCAGAGCGCTGTCACCCTCTCCGGTGGTGAGGCACAGCGGGTCAAACTTGCCAAAGAGCTCTCCAAGCGCGATACAGGGAAAACCCTCTACATCCTGGACGAGCCAACTACAGGCCTGCACTTCTATGACATTCAACAGCTTCTAAACGTACTTCAAAGGCTACGGGACCATGGCAACACCATCGTGGTCATCGAACACAACCTCGATGTTATTAAAACCGCCGACTGGATAGTCGACCTCGGCCCGGAAGGTGGTTCGGGCGGCGGCCAGATCATCGCTGAAGGCACGCCGGAAGCCATCGCAGAAGTCACTGCATCGCACACCGGACACTACCTGAAGCCAATGTTGAATAAAGCCGGGGGATAACCAAAGGGGCAAACAGCCCTGACCACAGACCTTTACTCTTGAAGGTCTGTGGACGGCTCAAATTCAAGACACAAAAAAACCGGGAGCCTTTCGGATCCCGGTTTTTTTAGACAACTCCGAAGATTTTACTCTTCGTTTTCGTCCACTTCTTCAGCTTCGATGTCCAGAGGACGACCGACCAGCTCAACAAATGCCATAGGAGCATTGTCGCCTGCACGGAAACCGCACTTCAGAACCCGAAGGTATCCACCCGGACGCTCGCTGTAGCGGGGGCCAATCTCATTAAAGAGCTTGGCAACCACAGCATCGTTGCGCAGACGTGAAAACGCCAGACGACGATTTGCAACCGAATCATTCTTTGCGAGCGTGATCAACGGCTCAGCTACCCGACGCAGTTCTTTCGCTTTCGGGAGCGTCGTTTTGATCAGCTCGTGCTCAACCAGTGACGCCGCCATGTTACGGAACATGGCCTTGCGATGCGCACTGGTCCTGTTGAACTTACGACCACTCTTACGATGACGCATTGCTCTGATTCCTTACCTTAAACTAATCGGCGATTAACCGCCCAGAACCCGGTCATCACCACGAAGGCTTGCCGGCGGCCAGTTATCAAGACGCATTCCCAGAGACAAACCACGGGACGCGAGAACGTCCTTGATCTCAGTCAGCGACTTTTTGCCAAGGTTAGGCGTCTTCAGCAGCTCCACTTCCGTGCGCTGAATAAGATCGCCGATATAGTAAATGTTTTCTGCCTTCAAGCAGTTAGCTGAACGTACAGTCAACTCAAGATCATCAACCGGGCGCAGCAGAATCGGATCAATTTCTTCCTCTTCTTCTACTCGCTCAGGCTCTTTTTCATGATCAAAGTCGACAAACACCGCCAATTGCTGCTGGAGAATGGTCGCGGCCCGGCGAATCGCTTCTTCCGGATCGATGGTTCCATTGGTCTCCAGATCAATAACCAGCTTGTCCAGATCTGTACGCTGCTCAACCCGCGCGCTTTCGACGGCATAAGCCACTCGACGAACCGGGCTGAACGTAGCATCAAGCTGCAAACGTCCGATGGCACGAGTTTCGTCCTCGTCCAGGCCACGCTGATCTGCCGGCTCATAGCCGCGACCACGCGCAACACGCAGACGCATGTTCACTTCGCCATTTTCGCTCAGGTGACAGATAACGTGCTCGGGGTTGGCGATTTCCACATCGTGGTCCAGCTTGATATCGCCGGCAGTCACCACACCCGGGCCTTTCTTGCTGAGTGTTAACTCAGCATCGTCACGGCTGTTCATCTTCACAGCGACGCCCTTGAGATTCAGCAGAATCTCGATGACGTCCTCCTGGACACCCTCAATGGCGCTGTACTCGTGCAGGACACCGTCGATCTGTGCTTCAGTAACGGCGCAGCCCGGCATCGAAGACAAAAGAATACGACGCAGTGCGCTGCCCAGGGTGTGGCCAAAACCGCGTTCAAGCGGCTCCAGCGTGACCTTGGCGCGCGTAGCACCGACTTCTTTTACGTCAATGGTACGAGGTGTCAATAACTCATGTACTGAACGCTGCATAGACGCCCCTATCTACTATCGTTGCTAACTGGGCTTTACTTAGAGTAAAGCTCGACGATGAGGTTCTCGTTGATGTCGGCAGGCAGTTCAATACGCTCTGGTACTGACTTGTAAACGCCGGCCATCTTGTTGGCGTCAACCTCTACCCAGCTTACCGGTGCGCGACTGCCAGCAAGATCCAGAGCGCCTTTAACGCGCAACTGGTTTTTGGCTTTCTCACGCACGCTCACAACGTCACCCGGCTTAACCTGGTAAGACGGGATGTTCACCGGCTTGTCGTTAACCAGAATCGCCTTGTGAGAAACGAGCTGACGGGACTCTGCACGGGTTGAACCAAAGCCCATGCGATACACAACGTTATCAAGGCGACCTTCCAGAAGTTGCAGCAGGTTTTCACCGGTTGCACCCTTCAGGCGGGCAGCCTCTTTGTAATAGCTGCGGAATTGCTTCTCGAGTACGCCGTAGATACGACGAACTTTCTGTTTTTCACGAAGCTGAACGCCGTACTCGGACAGACGACCGCGACGCGCGCCGTGCATACCCGGCGGTGTCTCGATGTTGCACTTAGTATCGAGCGCGCGAACGCCGCTCTTCAGAAAAAGATCTGTCCCTTCACGACGAGACAGCTTGCACTTCGGGCCTATATAACGAGCCATATTTCACTGTCTCCTGTGTTAGACGCGGCGCTTCTTGGGCGGACGACAGCCGTTATGGGGAATCGGCGTCACATCAGTGATGTTGGTGATCTTGTAGCCGCACGAATTCAACGCGCGAACTGCAGATTCACGTCCGGGCCCAGGACCCTTAACCTCTACGTCCAGGTTTTTAAGGCCGTATTCAGCAGCCGCATTACCGGCTCTTTCAGCTGCTACCTGCGCAGCAAAAGGTGTACTCTTACGTGAGCCGCGGAAACCAGAACCACCAGAGGTGGCCCAGGACAGGACGTTGCCCTGACGGTCCGAAATGGTCACGATGGTGTTGTTGAAGGACGCGTGAATGTGCGCGACGCCATCAACAACCGTCTTTTTCACCTTTTTACGGGTACGTGTACCTGGCTTTGCCATGTTTGCCTACCTGTTACTTACGAATAGGTTTGCGTGGACCTTTACGGGTGCGAGCGTTGGTCTTGGTGCGCTGGCCGCGGACTGGAAGCCCATGACGATGGCGCAGACCACGGAAGCAACCGAGATCCTTCAAACGCTTGATGTTCATCTGTACTTCACGACGCAGATCGCCTTCGACGGTAAACTTGCCCACTTCAGAACGAAGTGCTTCAAGCTGCTCGTCGCTAAGGTCTTTGACCTTGACGTCCGGCTTAACGCCGGTTGCATCGCAAAGCTTCTGAGCTGTCGTCTTGCCAACACCAAAAATGTAGGTGAGCGAGATAACAGCATGTTTGTGATCGGGTATATTGACACCGGCTATACGTGCCATCCAAATTACTCCGCGTTCAAAGCTTTGCTGTGTGAATTTTCCGCCACTATAAAAGGGCGCGAAATAATAGCGCCTGACCCCAACCGAGGTCAAGCGCTATTATTGGTACCCTCTACAATGTCAGTTATGAATCCTGTCGGATATCAGCCCTGACGCTGTTTGTGACGAGGCTCCGTGCAAATGACCCTTACTGCGCCATTGCGACGAATTACTTTGCAGTTACGGCAAATTTTCTTTACCGAAGCGCGTACTTTCATTGTCGACTCCAGTTTTCAAGGGGAACGGCTGTATCAGCCGTTCCGTCCATAGCCCTTGAGATTGGACTTCTTCATCAGCGATTCGTACTGATGAGACATCAGGTGCGACTGAACCTGAGCCATGAAATCCATCACGACGACTACAACAATCAGCAGTGATGTACCACCAAGATAGAAAGGTACATTACCCGCCACCATCAGAAACTGAGGGAACAGGGACACCGCTGCAATATACATAGCCCCGAACAACGTCAGACGGGTAAGCACACCATCGATGTACTTGGATGTCTGTTCTCCTGGGCGAATGCCCGGGATAAACGCGCCGGAACGCTTGAGGTTATCCGCAACTTCTTTCGGGTTGTACATCAATGCTGTATAGAAGAAGCAGAAGAAGACCACTGCAGCTGCGAACAGAATGATATACAACGGCTGGCTCGGAGCCAATGCCTGGGAGATGTCACTCAACCACTCCATTCCTTCGCCCTGACCAAACCACTGACCCAGCGATGCCGGGAACAGCAGAATGGAGGATGCAAAGATCGGCGGAATAACACCGGCCATGTTGACCTTGAGAGGCAAATGGCTGGATTGCTGAGCAAACACCTGACGACCTTGCTGACGCTTGGCATAGTTGATGGTCAAACGACGCTGACCACGCTCCATGAATACCACGAAACCTACGACCGCGATCGCCAACACACCAATACCGAGCACTACCAACAGACTCATCTCGCCGTTACGAGCCTGCTCCAGGGTCTGGCCAATGGCACCAGGCAAACCGGCCACAATACCCGCAAAGATCAGCAGGGATATGCCATTACCTACGCCACGCTCAGTGATCTGCTCACCAAGCCACATCATAAAGACGGCACCACAAACAAAGGATACAACGGCCACAAAGTGGAAGCTGAAACTGTCGTTGAAGGTGACGCCCTGTGAGGCCAGACCCACAGAAATACCAAAGCCCTGAACCAGGGCCAGGACAACCGTACCATACCGTGTGTACTGGCTAATCTTGCGACGGCCAGCTTCGCCTTCTTTCTTCAGCTGCTCAAGATGCGGGTTAACCGCGGTCATGAGCTGCATGATAATAGAAGCCGAAATATACGGCATGATACCGAGTGCGAAGATACTCATGCGCTCAAGCGCACCACCGGAAAACATGTTGAACAGACTCAGGATCGTGCCCTGGTTCTGATCAAACAATGCCGCCAAACGGTCCGGGTTGATGCCGGGCACGGGAATGTGGGCACCGATTCGGTACACCAGCAACGCCAGAAACACGAACCAGAGCCGCGAACGCAGCTCTGCAAATCCTTTTCCGGCGCCCGTAGGCATTGATGCTGTCTTGGCCATTTAGTCCTCGACTCGTCTTAGTCTTCGACTTTCCCACCCGCGGCAATAATTGCCTCGCGTGCGCCTTTGGTGACACGTAGCCCTTTCACGGTTACCGCACGGTCCAATTCACCGGACAGCATAACCTTGGCTTCGCGAATTTCCTCACGAATGATGTCAGCCTTTTTCAGTGCAGCCAGGTCGACCACATCGCCATCTACTTTCGCCAATTCATTCAGGCGAATTTCGGCAACATAGCGCTGCTGGCGGGAGGTAAAACCAAACTTAGGCAGACGACGGGCCAAAGGCTGCTGACCACCCTCGAAACCAGGGGCTACGGAGCCACCGGAACGGGCTTTCAGACCTTTATGACCGCGGCCACCAGTCTTACCAAGACCGCTACCGATACCACGACCCACACGACGTGCGACAGGACGTGAACCAGGTTCTGGAGCAAGTTCGTTCAGACGCATCTTAGTTCTCCTCAACCTGTACCAGGTAGTTAACCCGGTTGATCATGCCGCGAATAGAAGGTGTATCTTCCACTTCAACGGTATGACCGATTTTACGAAGACCCAAACCCTTTACACACAACTTGTGCTTGGGCTGACAGCCGATGGGGCTGCGGGTCAGAGTTACTTTGATCGTTTTTGCGTTCGCCATGACTTCAACCCAGAATATCGTCGACGGATTTGCCGCGCTTGGCTGCAATATCTTCAGGCGCTTTCATTGCCTGCAGACCCTTGATGGTAGAACGTACCACGTTTACCGGGTTGGTAGAGCCGTAGCACTTGGACAGCACGTTGTGCACGCCAGCCACTTCCAGAACTGCACGCATCGCGCCACCGGCAATGATCCCGGTACCGTCGGATGCAGGCTGCATGTAAACCTTGGAGCCGCCATGCTGAGCTCTGACTGCATACTGGAGAGTCGTACCGTCCAGAGCCACGTCTACCATGTTTTTGCGAGCTGCTTCCATCGCCTTCTGGATGGCTACCGGGACTTCCCGGGCCTTACCGCGACCGAAACCAACACGTCCTTTGCCATCACCCACTACAGTCAGTGCGGTGAAGGCAAAAATACGGCCGCCTTTTACTACTTTGGCGACGCGATTGACCTGAACCAGCTTTTCCTGGAGCTCAGGCGCCTTCTGATCGTTAACGCTCATCTTCTCCACCTCTTAGAATTGCAAGCCAGCTTCACGAGCTGCGTCAGCCAAAGCTTGAACGCGACCGTGATAACGGTAACCTGAGCGGTCAAAAGCGACCTTCTCAATGCCTGCTGCTTTAGCGCGCTCAGCAATCAGCTGACCCACTTTTTTAGCAGCGTCCACGTTACCGGTTGCACCCTGGCGCAATTCCTTATCCAACGTGGAAGCAGATGCCAGCACTTTGCTGCCGTCTGCAGACGTGACCTGGGCATACATGTGACGCGGTGTGCGGTGAACACACAGACGGTCGGTACCCAGCTCACGGATCTTCATGCGCACTTTGCGTGCGCGACGCAATCTTTCGTTATTCGCGCTCATAGTCCCGCCTTATTTCTTCTTGGCTTCTTTGCGTCTTACCTGCTCATCCGCATAACGAACACCTTTGCCTTTATAAGGCTCGGGCGGACGGAACGCGCGGATTTCAGCAGCGACCTGGCCAACCTGTTGCTTGTCGATACCGCGAATCACAACTTCCGTATTGGACGGAGTTTCAGCGGTAACACCCTCGGGCAGCTCATATTCAACCGGGTGAGAAAAACCCAGCGTCAAATTGAGCTTTTTACCTTGCGCTTGTGCACGATAGCCTACGCCCGTCAGCTGAAGCTTACGCTCCCAGCCTGTGGTTACGCCGGAAACCATGTTGTTAATCAGCGCACGAGTAGTACCAGCAAGAGCACGGGACTGTTTCGCACCGTCACGGGCTGCAAAGCGAAGAGTACCCTCTTCCTGCTTTACTTCAACCGCTTGGTGAATGGTGAATTGAAGCGCTCCCTTGGAGCCCTTCACATTAATTTCCTGTCCGTTCAGCTTAACCTCAACACCGGAAGGCAGCACGACAGGATTATTGGCAACCCTGGACATGTGATTCTCCTAGAATACGGTGCAGATGACTTCGCCACCCACGCCTGCAGCACGTGCGGCACGGTCTGTCATAACGCCCTTGGACGTTGAGACAATCGCGACTCCCAGACCACCGGAAACTTTCGGCAGCTCCCCAGCGCCTTTGTACTGGCGCAGACTCGGACGACTAACCCGTTTGATCTGTTCGATAACCGGCTTACCACCAAAATACTTCAAGGTGATGGTCAGTTCTGGTTTCGCGTCAGCTGAAACAGAAAAATCTGCTACGTAACCTTCGTCCTTCAGGACCTGGGCTACGGAGATCTTCATCTTGGAAGATGGCATGGCCACATCGGCCTTCTGTGCCATCTGTGCATTACGGATACGAGTAAACATATCCGCAAGCGTATCTTGCATACTCATTGGTATGAGGCTCCTGATCTTTTTAGTTGTGCAGCGGCGCGCCGCACCGCTTACCAACAGGCCCCTGACCGAAGTCAGGCGACCTATCTTACCAGCTAGCTTTGGTCAGGCCAGGGACGTCACCGCGCATGCCGTATTCACGGAGTTTAATCCGTGAAAGCTCGAACTTGCGCAGAACACCGTGGGGCCGACCAGTCACCTGGCAACGATTCCGAAGACGTGAAGGACTCGCATCACGAGGAAGCTGTTGAAGCTTCATCTGTGCGTTCCAACGATCTTCTTCGCTGGTATTCGTGTTTTTAATAATCGCCTTGAGCTCAGCACGCTTGGCCGCAAATTTTGCTACGGTCTTTTCGCGCTTAAGCTCACGGTTCTTCATGGAAACCTTCGCCATGTCACTCGTTCCTTATTTCTTGAACGGAAAGCCAAAGGCTTTCAACAGTTCGCGACCTTCGTCGTCGGTACCGGCAGTGGTGGTGATGGTGATATCCAGCCCGCGGATCTTGTCGACTTTGTCGTACTCGATCTCAGGGAAGATGATCTGCTCACGAACACCCATGCTGTAGTTACCGCGACCGTCGAAGGATTTCGGGTTCAGACCGCGGAAGTCACGAATACGGGGAACCGCAATGTGCACCAGACGATCAAAGAAATCCCACATACGCTCACCGCGCAGGGTCACTTTACAACCAATTGGCCAACCTTCACGGATTTTAAAGCCCGCTACCGATTTCTTAGCCTTGGTGACAACGGCTTTTTGACCTGCTAGACGCTCAAGATCAGCGACGGCATTTTCAATCAGCTTTTTGTCACCAACTGCTTCACCAACACCCATGTTCAGGGTGATTTTCTCGATACGCGGTACCTGCATCACGTTCTTGTAGCCGAACTCTTGCTGCAGGGCGGGTACCACTTCCTTCGAATACTGCTCTTTCATATTAAGCATCGTAACCACCACCGCTTACTGGTTATCGACAGCTTCTTTCGTGGACTTGAAGATCCGCGACTTGGTGCCGTCATCCTTGATCTGGATGCCAACACGATCGGCTTTGCCGGTCTGCGGATTAAAAATAGCCACGTTGGAAGCCTGGATAGGCGCTTCTTTTTCGACGATGCCACCTGGGGTGCCCAGCATCGGGTTCGGCTTAGTGTGTTTCTTCATCATGTTGATGCCAGAAACAATCACTCGGCCATCGTCCTGAACCTTCAGGACTTTACCACGTTTGCCTTTGTCTTTCCCCGTAGTGACGATTACTTCGTCATCTCGTTTGATCTTTTTCATAACCGGCCTCTGGTCCTTTAAAGTACTTCGGGTGCCAGTGAGATAATCTTCATGAACTTTTCATTACGCAGCTCACGGGTAACCGGTCCGAAGATACGGGTACCAATGGGCGCGTCCTGATTGTTCAGAAGTACCGCCGCGTTACCGTCAAAACGAATCAAAGATCCGTCTGGACGACGCACACCCTTACGGGTACGTACTACAACAGCCTTGAGGACCTGGCCTTTCTTCACCTTACCGCGGGGGATGGCTTCCTTAACGGTCACCTTGATAATATCCCCAACGCTCGCGTAACGCCGGTGAGATCCGCCCAGGACCTTGATGCACATAACTTGCCGTGCACCACTGTTATCCGCGACTTCAAGCATTGTTTGAGTCTGAATCATGGTTGTTCTCCGGGCGAATTACACCTTGGACGCGCGTTCGGTGACTTCCACCAGGGCCCAGCTTTTGGTCTTGGAGACCGGGCGGGTTTCCTGGATGGTTACGATGTCGCCGATGTTGCACTGATTGCTTTCATCGTGCGCATGGATCTTGGTGGAGCGCTTCATGTACTTACCGTACAGCGGATGTTTCACCTGACGCTCTACCAGGACCACGATGGACTTCTCCATCTTGTTGCTCACGACCTTGCCGCTCAGAGTTCTGGCAGTTTGGGTAGCTTCGGTCATGTCACTGTCCTGCCTTTTCATTCATTACCGTTTTAACGCGCGCAATGTCACGTTTCACCTTGCCGAGGAGGTGAGACTGATTCAGCTGACCTGTCGCCTTACGCATGCGCAGGTTGAACTGCTCCTTCAGGAGGTCGATCAGCTCTTTGTTCAGCTCCTCGACTGACTTGTCACGCAGCTCTGTTGCTTTCATCACATCACCGTCCTCGTTACAAAGGTGGTCTGTACCGGCAGTTTGGCCGCTGCCAGAGTGAAGGCTTCGCGAGCGATTTCCTCGGATACGCCTTCCATCTCATAAAGCATACGGCCTGGCTGAATTTCAGCCACCCAATACTCGACAGAACCTTTACCTTTACCCATTCGTACTTCAAGCGGCTTACCGGTGATCGGCTTATCCGGGAAAACCCGAATCCAGATCTTTCCGCCCCGCTTGATACGACGTGTCATGGTACGACGCGCAGCCTCGATCTGGCGCGCAGTTATACGCCCACGGCTGGTCGCTTTCAATCCGTATTCACCGAAGCTCACCTTGTTAGCGCGGTGAGCAAGCCCGGTGTTACGGCCTTTCATTACCTTGCGAAATTTGGTGCGTTTTGGTTGCAGCATAAGAGTGCCCCTTTACTTGCCTTTCTTCCCAGAGGCTTTCTTGTCAGCACGGACCTGTTCCATACCACCAAGAATCTCACCTTTGAAGATCCATACCTTGACGCCGATTACGCCGTAAGTGGTATGCGCTTCGTAGGTTGCGTAATCAATATCTGCACGCAGTGTGTGCAGAGGTACACGACCTTCGCGATACCACTCGGAACGTGCGATTTCAGCACCCCCAAGACGACCGCCAACCTGAATCTTGATACCCTTGGCACCTTGGCGCATGGCGTTCTGAACCGCACGCTTCATAGCGCGACGGAACATCACACGACGCTCCAGCTGGCCGGCAACGTTTTGCGCTACCAGGCGGGCATCCAGGTCCGGCTTGCGGACTTCTTCGATGTTGATGTGCACGGGCACACCCATCATCTCGCCGACTTCACGACGCAGACGATCAACATCTTCACCCTTCTTACCGATAACAATACCGGGACGGGCGGTATGGATCGTGATCCGGGCGTTCTGAGCAGGGCGCTCGATCACGATCTTGCTGACAGACGCCTTTACCAGACGCTTGTCGAGGAATTCGCGAACCTGAATATCATTCAACAGGTTTTTGGCGTATTCCTTTTTATCGGCGTACCACACTGAGTTGTGCTCTTTGATCACACCCAGGCGCATGCCGGTTGGATTTACTTTATGACCCATCTGAGCATCTCCTACTTGTCGGCGACCTTGACGGTGATATGACAGGTGCGCTTCATAATACGGTCAGCGCGCCCCTTGGCTCGAGCTTTGATTCGCTTGAGCGTTGGGCCCTCATCCACCATAACGGTGGAAACCCTCAGATCATCTACGTCCAGACCTTCGTTGTGCTCAGCGTTAGCGATGGCGGATTCAAGAGCTTTCTTGATCACGACCGCCGCCTTCTTCGGGCTGAAAGTCAGAATGTTCAGGGCGTCCTCAACAGCCTTGCCTCGTACTTGGTCGGCAACAAGACGTGCTTTCTGAGCTGAGAGGCGAGCGCCCTTATACTTGGCTGCTACTTCCATTTCTAATACCTCACAATCAGCGTTTAGCTTTCTTGTCGGCCGCATGACCACGATAAGTACGCGTTGCCGCGAACTCACCCAGCTTATGACCGACCATATCTTCGGTGACATAAACCGGCACGTGCTGCTTGCCGTTGTGGACTGCAATGGTCAGACCAACCATCTCAGGAAAGATTGTTGACCGGCGGGACCAGGTTTTAATGGGCCGCTTGTCATTTCCTTCGATAGCTGTTTCGACCTTCTTCAACAGATGCAGGTCTATAAAAGGACCTTTCTTTAAAGAACGTGGCACAGCAATTACCTCTATGTAGTCGTTTACTTGGCCGAACGACGACGTACTATCATCTTGTCAGTACGTTTGTTCTTACGAGTCTTATGCCCTTTGGTCGGAACACCCCACGGAGTAACCGGGTGACGCCCGCCAGAGGTACGCCCTTCACCACCACCATGCGGGTGGTCAACTGGGTTCATAGCAACACCACGTACTGTTGGACGTTTACCGCGCCAACGTGATGCACCCGCTTTACCAAGCTGCTTGAGACTGTGCTCGCTGTTGGACACTTCGCCCAACGTTGCGCGGCAATCTACAAGCACCTTACGCATTTCACCTGAGCGCAGGCGGATAGTGGCATAAGCCCCTTCCCGAGCTACCAGCTGTACGGATGCGCCCGCGGAGCGAGCCAGCTGGGCACCTTTGCCAGGCTTGAGTTCGACGCAATGGATCACAGAACCAACCGGAATGTTCCGGAGTGGCAGAGTGGAACCCACTTTAATCGGCGCGTCGACGCCGGAGCGCACGGGATCACCGGCAGTCATACCTTTGGGAGCGATAATGTAGCGACGCTCGCCATCGGCATACTTCACCAGCGCGATGTGCGCAGAGCGGTTAGGATCATATTCCAGGCGCTCAATTACCGCCGGAATACCATCTTTGGTCCGCTTGAAATCGATGACACGGTAGTGCTGCTTATGGCCACCACCAATGTGACGAGTAGTAATGCGGCCAACATTGTTACGGCCACCAGACTTGCTCTTTGTTTCCACCAACGGCTCGTAAGGGCGCCCTTTATGAAGGTCCGGGTTGTAAAGTTTTACAACGTGACGGCGTCCGGCAGATGTTGGCTTGGTTTTGACGATCGGCATATTACGACCCCTTTACCTTATTCCACATCCAGAAAATCGATGTCCTGACCTTCTGCCAGCTTTACATAAGCCTTGCGAATGTCATTACGCTTGCCGAACCCGCGGACGGTACGCTTGAGCTTACCCTTACGGTTCGAAACCTGAACACCTTCGACGGTGACGTTGAACAGCTGCTCAACGGCTTTCTTGATCTCTGGCTTGGTGGCATCGGGTGCTACACGGAACACCACCTGACCACGCTCCGCTGCGAGAGATGTTTTCTCTGACACGTGCGGCCCAAGCAGGACCTTGTAAATACGTTCCTGATTCATCCCAGCATCTCCTCGATCTTCTTCAGAGCGGGAACCGTTACCACGACATTCTCGTAGGCAACCAGGCTGTATGGGTCCAGACCTGCAACGTCGCGCACATCCACGTGTGGAATGTTGCGAGAAGCAAGGTGCAGGTTCTGCTCGACGTTGTCGGCCAGAATCAGCGCATTGGACACACCCAGATCCTTCAGCTTCGCGGTGAACGCCTTGGTCTTGGGGCTGTCAACGCTGATCTCGTCGACAACGACCAAGCGCTCTTGACGAACCAGCTCGGAAAGAATGGAACACATGGCCGCACGGTACATCTTGCGGTTTACTTTCTGTTCGAAATCACGGGGCTTGGCAGCAAATGTCACGCCACCTGAACGCCAGATCGGGCTACGAATGGTGCCTGCACGAGCGCGACCAGTGCCCTTCTGACGCCATGGCTTTTTACCACCACCGCTAACTTCAGAACGTGTTTTTTGAGCCTTGGTACCCTGACGGCCAGCTGCCATATAGGCAGTCACCACCTGGTGAACCAGAGCTTCGTTAAAATCTTTGGCGAATGCAGCGTCGGAAACAGAAATCCCCTTGCCGCTACCAGTAATTGTCAATTCCATCGCACCGCTCCTCAGGCTTTGACTGCAGGCTTGATGACAACATCGCCGCCAGTTGCGCCAGGTACGGCACCACTTACCAGCAGCAGGTTGCGCTCGGCATCGACACGGACAATCTGCAGGTTCTGCACAGTTACCTGAGCATTACCCATCTGACCGGCCATCTTTTTGCCCTTGAACACCTTACCCGGAGTCTGGTTCTGACCAATAGAACCCGGAGCACGATGAGACAGGGAGTTACCATGAGTTGCGTCTTGCATGGAGAAGTTCCAACGCTTAACACCACCCTGGAATCCCTTACCTTTGGACTGACCAGTGGCATCAACCACCTGACCGTCTTCAAACACAGAGACAGTCAGCTCGCCACCAGCGGCCAAGTCATCGCCTTCGCCGTCGGCAAGACGGAATTCCCAAATGCCACGACCCGCCTCGACACCAGCTTTCGCATAGTGACCGGCTGCGGCCTTGCTCACACGGGAGGCACGACGAGAACCAACAGTTACCTGCACTGCACGGTAGCCGTCGCTTTCGAGGGTTTTAAGTTGGGTAATGCGGTTGGGTTCAACCTCAATTACCGTTACGGGCAGAGCCTGCCCATCTTCCGTAAAAATACGGGTCATACCGGCCTTACGACCGACAACACCAATTGCCATGTTTCACCTCTTAAGTGTACGGGGCTTGCACCCTCTATGGCCTTATGACAGTTACACAGACTAATACCGGGCAGGTATCAGCCGAGGCTAATCTGAACGTCTACACCTGCTGCCAGGTCCAGCTTCATCAGAGCATCCACTGTCTTTTCCGTTGGCTCAACGATGTCGAGCAAACGCTTGTGGGTACGAATTTCATACTGGTCGCGCGCGTCTTTGTTGACGTGCGGAGAAACCAGAATGGTGAACTTTTCTTTGCGCGTCGGCAAAGGAATAGGCCCACGCACCTGAGCGCCGGTCCGCTTAGCGGTATCGACAATCTCCTGCGTGGACTGGTCGATCAGGCGATAATCAAACGCCTTCAACCGGATCCGAATCTTTTGGCTTTGCATGATGCACCAAACTCCACTCGTAGCGACTAATAGTTAGCCGACCTTCAAAAAAAGGAGCCGCATTGTATGCATAATACCCAACCCTGTCAACATCCATGACGCTGACAGGGTTGGGTTCACTTTGCGGCCAAAACAGAAAAAGGGGCTGAACGCATCAGCCCCTTTTTCCTGATCAATCGAGCAAATTACTCGAGGATCTTGGCAACCACGCCGGCACCAACGGTACGGCCACCTTCACGAATCGCGAAGCGCAGGCCATCTTCCATGGCGATCGGGTTGATCAGGGTAACAGTCATTTTGACGTTGTCACCCGGCATTACCATTTCCACACCTTCCGGCAGTTCGCAAGAACCGGTTACGTCGGTGGTACGGAAGTAGAACTGCGGACGGTAGCCCTTGAAGAAAGGCGTATGACGACCACCTTCTTCTTTGCTCAGTACATACACTTCGCACTCGAACACGGTGTGCGGCTTGATGGTACCTGGCTTACACAGAACCTGACCACGTTCAACGTCGTCACGCTTGGTACCGCGCAGCAGAACACCAACGTTCTCACCGGCGCGACCTTCGTCCAGCAGCTTGCGGAACATTTCAACGCCGGTACAGGTAGTCTTCACGGTATCTTTGATACCAACGATTTCCACTTCTTCACCAACCTTGATGATGCCACGCTCTACACGACCGGTCACAACAGTACCACGGCCGGAGATAGAGAATACGTCTTCGATCGGCATCAGGAACGGCTGGTCGATGGCACGCTCTGGCTCAGGGATATACGCATCCAGGGCTTCTACCAGCTTCTTGACAGCGGTAGTACCCATTTCGTTATCGTCTTTGCCTTCCAGCGCCATCAGCGCAGAACCGATGATGATCGGAGTGTCGTCACCCGGGAAGTCGTACATGCTCAGCAGATCACGAACTTCCATCTCTACCAGCTCAAGCAGCTCTTCATCATCAACCATGTCCGCTTTGTTCAGGAACACAACGATGAAAGGAACGCCTACCTGACGGGACAGCAGGATGTGCTCGCGAGTCTGCGGCATGGGGCCGTCAGCTGCGGAACAAACCAGAATAGCGCCGTCCATCTGAGCCGCACCAGTGATCATGTTCTTAACATAATCGGCGTGGCCCGGGCAGTCTACGTGGGCATAGTGACGAGTCGGTGAATCGTACTCAACGTGAGAAGTGGCGATGGTGATACCACGCGCACGCTCTTCCGGTGCGTTATCGATCTGGTCGAACGCACGCAGCTCACCTGTACCCCAAACTTCGTGACATACACGAGTCAGAGCAGCGGTCAGAGTGGTCTTACCATGGTCAACGTGACCGATGGTGCCCACGTTCAAGTGCGGCTTACTACGCTCAAATTTTGCTTTAGACACGGTTATACCTCTTCCTGTTTCTTAAGTCCTGGGGATCAACCCTTTTTAATGATCGCTTCGGCAATGTTCGAGGGAGCTTCCATATAGCGGGAGAACTCCATCGCATAAGACGCCCGACCCTGTGTTGCAGAGCGCAGGTCGGTGGCATAACCGAACATCTCTGACAACGGCACTTCTGCACGGATGGTCTTGCCTGCAGGCACATCTTCCATACCCTGCACCAGGCCGCGACGACGGTTCAAGTCGCCTACCACGTCACCCATGTAGTCTTCAGGGGTAACAACCTCAACCTTCATCATCGGTTCGAGGAGGGCAGGATTCGCCTCAAGCGCGCCTTTCTTCATCGCCATGGAACCGGCGATTTTGAACGCCATTTCGTTGGAGTCAACGTCATGGTAAGAACCATCGTACAGGGTTGCCTTGATGCGCAGCAGCGGATACCCGGCAATACAGCCGTTCTGCATCTGCTCAGCAATACCCTGCTGTACCGCAGGAATGTATTCCTTGGGAACAGTACCGCCAACGATCTCGTTCACGAAGATGAAGTTTTCGCCATCTTCATCATCCAGCGGCAGCGGCTCAAGCTTGACCTTAACGTGACCATACTGACCACGACCACCAGACTGACGAACAAACTTGCCTTCAACATCGACTGGCTTGCGGATGCACTCACGGTAAGCAACCTGCGGCTTACCAATGTTCGCCTCAACCTTGAACTCGCGACGCATACGGTCAACAAGAATATCCAGGTGAAGCTCACCCATACCAGAGATGATCGTTTGACCAGACTCTTCATCGGTACGTACGCGGAACGAAGGATCTTCCTGAGCAAGCTTGCCCAGTGCAACACCCATCTTTTCCTGGTCCGCCTTCGACTTTGGCTCAACGGCAACGGAGATAACCGGCTCCGGGAATTCCATGCGCTCGAGAACGATCTTGTGGTTCTCATCACACAAGGTATCACCCGTGGTGACGTTCTTCAGACCGATCGCTGCGGCGATGTCGCCCGCGAGCACTTCTTTAATCTCTTCACGGTCGTTGGCGTGCATCTGTACCATCCGGCCAACACGTTCTTTTTTACCCTTCACAGAGTTAAAGACCGCATTACCAGACTCCAGCCTACCGGAGTAGACACGGAAGAAGGTCAGCGTACCCACGAACGGGTCAGTGGCAATTTTGAACGCCAGAGCGGCGAACGGAGCCTCGTCATCAACTGGACGGGTTTCTTCGGTACCTTCGTCATCGACTTCACCACGGATCGCCTTGACTTCGTCCGGCGCCGGCAAGAATTCGATAACGTCATCCAGAACCGCCTGAACACCCTTGTTCTTGAACGCAGAACCACAGGTCGCCAGAACGATTTCGTTGGAGATGGTACGCGCGCGCAGCCCCTGCTTGATTTCCTCAAGCGTCAGCTCTTCGCCTTCCAGGTACTTTTCCATGAACTCTTCGTTGGCTTCGGCAGCCGCTTCAGCCATGTATTCCCGAGCTTTCTTGGCTTCTTCCAACAGGGACTCCGGGATGTCTCTCATCTCGTAAGTCATACCCTGGTCGGCTTCATTCCAGTAGATTGCCTTCATGCGAAGCAGATCGACAATGCCTTCAAACTCGTCTTCAGCACCGATCGGCAGCTGAATAGGCACGGCAGTCGCACCCAGACGCTTGCGAATCTGCTCAACAACGCGCATGAAGTTAGCACCAGCACGGTCCATCTTGTTGACGAACACCATGCGGGGGACTTCATACTTGTTGGCCTGACGCCAAACAGTCTCGGACTGCGGTTCAACACCGGAAGACGCACAGAACACAACAACGGCGCCATCGAGTACACGCAGAGAACGCTCTACCTCGATGGTGAAGTCAACGTGCCCCGGGGTATCGATGATGTTGATACGGTGTTCCGGATACTGTTTGTCCATACCCTGCCAGAAGGTTGTTACAGCAGCGGATGTGATAGTGATACCACGCTCCTGCTCCTGCTCCATCCAGTCTGTTGTGGAGGCACCATCATGGGTCTCGCCCATTTTGTGACTACGACCGGTGTAGTAGAGAATACGCTCGGTTGTAGTGGTCTTGCCCGCATCCACGTGCGCACAGATACCAATGTTTCTGTAACGTTTGATAGGAGTTTTGCGTGCCACGATATAAACCTCGGCTTGTTAGAAACGGAAGTGAGAGAACGCTTTGTTGGCTTCTGCCATGCGATGTACGTCTTCGCGCTTCTTCACTGCCGAACCTTTGCTGTCCGCCGCATCAAGAATTTCGCCAGCCAGACGCTGAGCCATGGACTTCTCACCACGCTTCCGTGAGTATTCAACGAGCCAGCGCATAGCCAGCGCGTTTTGACGGGAAGGCCGTACTTCTACAGGCACCTGGTAAGTAGCACCACCCACACGACGGGACTTAACCTCGACCATCGGCTGGATGTTCTCCAGGGCCTTCTCGAACATTTCGATCGGCTCTTCTTTGGATTTTTCGGCGACAATGTCAAGAGCGCCATAAACAATGCGCTCTGCAGTCGACTTCTTACCATTTTCCATCACGTGGTTGATGAACTTGGCAAGACGTGCACTGCCGAATTTCGGATCGGGAATGATTTCCCGTTTTGCTGCAACTCTTCTTCTAGGCATCGATAAGCCCTTATATTCTAAAAGGTCTTCAGGAACCCCTGAGATAGCAAATGCTACTCAGCCTTACTCTCATCGTTCTAACAAGCAACGATAAAAGACATCCGGTCAGGACATCAAGACTTGGGTCGTTTTGTACCGTACTTGGAGCGACCCTGCTTACGGCTTTGAACACCCTGGGTGTCCAACGTACCGCGAACAGTGTGATAGCGCACACCGGGAAGGTCTTTTACTCGACCGCCACGGATAAGCACAACACTGTGCTCCTGAAGGTTGTGACCTTCACCACCAATGTATGACGAAACCTCGAAGCCGTTGGTCAGACGAACACGGCACACTTTACGCAGTGCTGAGTTCGGCTTCTTCGGCGTTGTGGTGTAAACACGAGTGCACACACCACGGCGCTGAGGACAGGCCTGAAGAGCAGGAACATCGCTCTTGGCTACCTTGCGCTTACGAGGCTTACGCACCAACTGATTAATCGTTGCCATGTAAGCAAACTCCAAAAACCATACCAATGAAACTTACCCCCAATGCAGGGGGTAAAATTTAAGGGACGCAAGTTTAAGCCTGCGCCCCGACTCAGTCAAGATGACTGTACTCTTTTTAACCACCCCCGGAATAAGTATCTACCCCGAGGATGGCCCGCACCCAATCAGCTTTCGCGATTGAGCTCTGCGCTCAGAGCTTCTTCAACATCAGCCGCTGTCACGCTCTGGCCTTCCAGTTCACGACGACGACGACGCTCACTGTGATAAGCCAGACCAGTACCTGCCGGTATCAGTCGACCAACCACAACGTTTTCTTTCAGGCCACGCAGGTAGTCGCGCTTGCCGGTGACTGCACCTTCGGTGAGTACCCGAGTGGTCTCCTGGAACGAAGCCGCCGAAATAAACGACTCGGTTGCCAGCGATGCCTTGGTAATACCAAGCAGCAGTCGATCGAACCGTGCCGGCTCTTTGTCAGCCGCATTCGCTTGCTCGTTGGCTTCCAGCACGTGGTTGATTTCAACCTGATCACCAGACAACAAAGTTGTCTCGCCGGGATCGGTGATTTCAACCTTGCGCAGCATTTGTCGAACGATAACCTCAATGTGTTTATCGTTGATGACAACACCCTGCAGACGGTAAACGTCCTGGATCTCGTTGGTGATGTACTTGGCGAGCTCGACCACACCCAGCAGACGCAAAATGTCGTGGGGGTTGGACGGGCCGTCAGAGATCACTTCACCCTTCTCGACCGTTTCACCTTCAAACACGTTCATTTGACGATGCTTGGGAATCAGCACTTCGTAGGCATCGTCATCTTTCGGTGTGATCACTAGGCGCTTCTTGCCTTTGGTCTCTTTACCGAACGACACCACACCACTGATCTCGGCCAGGATCGCAGACTCTTTCGGGCGACGAGCCTCGAACAGGTCGGCAACCCGCGGCAGACCACCGGTAATATCCCGGGTCTTCGAGCTTTCCTGCGGAATACGGGCGACTACGTCACCCAGCTCGATCCTGGCACCGTTGGCCATGGTTACCAGCGCGTTCGCCGGCAGGAAGAAGATCGCGGTACCGCCGCCTGGCAGTTCCACTTCTTCACCCGCATCATCGATCAGCTGGATCGCCGGACGGATATCTTTACCTGCCGCCGGACGTTCCTTCGAATCGATAACTTCCATGGTCGACAGACCGGTCAGTTCGTCGGCCTGGGTGCGGACAGTGATGCCCTCTTCCATGTTGACGAACTTGGCCGTACCTTTTGCTTCCGCAATGATCGGGTGAGTGTGCGGATCCCACTTGGCTACCGCAACACCCGCCTCAACCACGTCACCGTTCTTGACAGACAGCACGGCGCCGTATGGCAGCTTGTACCACTCACGCTCACGACCCTGCTCATCAGCAACGGCCAACGCGGAAGAACGAGACACAACCACCAGAGAACCGTCGGTCTTTTCAATGGACTTCAGGTTATGCAGACGGACGGTGCCGCCGTGCTTGACCTGGATATTGTCCACTGCAGACGCCCGACTTGCCGCACCACCAATGTGGAAGGTACGCATGGTCAGCTGGGTGCCGGGCTCACCGATCGACTGTGCAGCGATAACGCCCACGGCCTCACCAACGTTAACCCGATGACCACGCGCCAGATCACGGCCGTAACACTTGGAACAGATACCATGGCGGGTGTCACAGGTGATCGCAGAGCGAACCCAGATCTCATCCACACCGGCACGCTCAACCATCTCTACGGTCTTCTCGTCCAACAGGGTTCCGGCCTCAACAACGGCGTTATCCTTATCGGTCGGAGTGAACACGTCACGGGCGGTAACACGGCCCAGTACACGATCACCCAGAGGTACCACAACGTCGCCACCTTCGATGTGCGGCGTCATCAGCAGACCTTCACTGGTTCCGCAATCTTCTTCAGTGACCACCAGATCCTGTGACACGTCAACCAGACGACGGGTCAGGTAACCGGAGTTCGCCGTTTTCAGAGCGGTATCGGCCAGACCCTTACGAGCACCGTGCGTCGAGATAAAGTACTGAAGTACGTTCAGACCTTCACGGAAGTTCGCAGTAATCGGCGTCTCGATGATCGAGCCATCCGGCTTGGCCATCAGGCCTCGCATACCGGACAACTGACGAATCTGAGCGGCAGAACCCCGTGCACCCGAGTCTGCCATCATGTAGACCGAGTTGAACGACTCCTGCATCAGGTCTTCGCCGTCTTCACCCTTAACAGGCTTGCCGTCGGGACCAATAACCTGCTCCTTGGACAGACGCTCCATCATCGCCTTGGACACTTTGTCGTTGGCGCGGGACCAGATATCGATAACCTTGTTGTACTTTTCACCCTGGGTCAGCAGACCGGATGCGTACTGGTTTTCAATGTCTTTTACTTCGTCAGAGGCGGCATCAACCAGCTCATACTTCTCCGGCGGGATCTCAAAATCGTTAAAGCCGATGGAGATACCGGAGCGAGTGGCGTACTGATAACCCATGTACATCAGCTGGTCCGCAAAGATAACCGTATCTTTCAGACCGGCGTCGCGGTAACAGGTGTTGATCAGGTTAGAAATCGCCTTTTTCACCATCGGGCGGTTGATGATATCGAACGACAGGTTGTCCGGAACGATATCAAACAGCAGTGCACGACCGACGGTGGTATCAACGATCCGGAACGTCTCAGACTTGACGCCCTCTTCACTGATCGCGACTTCGCGAACCCGAACCTTGACCTTGGCCTGCAGATCAACCTGACCGGCACCGTAGGCGCGGTGGGCTTCTTTGACATCGGCAAAGACCATGCCTTCACCTTTCGCCGCATGACGCTCACGGGTCATGTAGTAAAGGCCAAGTACCACGTCCTGGGACGGCACGATAATCGGCTCGCCGTTGGCGGGCGACAGCACGTTGTTGGTAGACATCATCAACGCACGGGCTTCAAGCTGGGCTTCCAGGGTCAGCGGTACGTGTACCGCCATCTGGTCACCGTCGAAGTCGGCGTTGTAGGCTGCACATACCAGCGGGTGCAGCTGAATGGCCTTACCTTCGATCAATACCGGCTCAAACGCCTGGATACCCAGACGGTGCAGAGTCGGTGCCCGGTTCAGCATGATCGGATGCTCACGGATGACTTCATCCAGAATATCCCAGACCACACCTTCTTCGCGCTCAACCATCTTCTTGGCGGCCTTGATGGTGGTCGCCAGGCCGCGATGCTCAAGTTTCGAGAAGATAAACGGCTTGAACAGCTCCAGAGCCATCTTCTTGGGCAGACCGCACTGATGCAGACGCAGGTACGGGCCTACCACGATGACCGAACGGCCAGAGTAGTCTACCCGTTTACCGAGCAGGTTCTGACGGAAACGACCCTGCTTACCCTTGATCATGTCAGCCAGAGACTTCAGCGGACGCTTGTTGGTGCCAGTGATGGCGCGGCCTCGACGGCCGTTATCCAACAGTGCATCGACCGCTTCCTGCAACATACGCTTCTCGTTGCGCACGATGATATCCGGAGCATTCAGCTCCAGCAGGCGCTTGAGACGGTTGTTCCGGTTAATCACCCGACGGTACAGATCGTTCAGATCCGAGGTCGCAAAACGACCACCGTCAAGCGGAACCAAAGGACGCAGATCCGGCGGCAGAACCGGCAACACGGTCAGTACCATGTCGCCTGGTTTGTTACCGGAATACAGAAATGCTTCAAGAATCTTCAGGCGCTTGCTGAATTTCTTGATTTTGGTTTCTGAATTGGTCTGGGGAATCTCTTCCCGCAGATTATCCACGGCCGCCTGAAGATCGATACCTTCCAGCAGCTCCTTGATGGCCTCGGCACCCATGCGGGCATCGAATTCATCACCAAACTCTTCCAGGGCTTCGTAATACTGCTCATCGTTAAGCAGTTGACCCTGCTCCAGGGTAGTCATACCCGGGTCAATCACGATGAAGGATTCGAAGTACAGAACCCGCTCGATGTCACGCAGAGTCATGTCCAGCATCAGGCCGATACGGGACGGCAGTGATTTCAGGAACCAGATATGAGCAACCGGGCTGGCCAGCTCAATATGCCCCATCCGCTCACGACGAACGCTCGCCAGTGCAACTTCAACGCCGCACTTTTCGCAGATAACGCCGCGGTGCTTGAGGCGTTTGTATTTGCCGCACAAGCACTCGTAGTCTTTGATCGGGCCAAAGATTTTGGCACAGAAAAGACCGTCACGCTCCGGCTTGAAGGTACGGTAGTTAATGGTCTCAGGCTTTTTTACTTCGCCAAAAGACCAGGAACGAATCATGTCAGGCGAGGCCAGTCCAATACGGATGGCATCGAATTCCTTGCTTTGATTCTGGCTCTTGAGAAGATTCAGCAAATCTTTCATCAGTTAAAGCTCCGGATGGCGTTAATCTCGGGCGGGCACAGGTCGTGCCCGCTCACGCTGCCAAAAACAATTCGGCTCACTCGGATTCCAGCTCGATGTCGATACCCAACGAGCGGATTTCCTTGACTAGAACGTTGAAGGATTCGGGCATGCCCGGCTCCATACGATGATCACCATCGACAATGTTCTTGTACATTTTGGTCCGACCGTTGACGTCATCAGACTTGACGGTAAGCATTTCCTGCAACGTATATGCTGCACCGTAAGCCTCAAGAGCCCACACTTCCATCTCACCGAAGCGCTGACCACCAAACTGCGCCTTACCACCCAGCGGCTGCTGGGTAACCAGGCTGTAGGAGCCAGTGGAACGAGCGTGCATCTTGTCATCGATCAAGTGGTTCAGCTTGAGCATGTACATGTAGCCTACGGTCACCGGGCGGTCAAACATATCGCCGGTACGACCGTCGTACAGCATTACCTGACCACTGGTATCCATATCGGCCAACTCAAGCATACGCTTGACCTCGGCTTCTTTGGCACCATCGAACACAGGCGTAGCCATCGGAACACCGGCGCGCAGGTTGCCACAAAGGTCTACGATCTCCTGGTCAGTCAAGCTGTCCAGATCGACCTTGGTCACTTCGTCCGAGTGGTTGTAGATCTCGTCCAGCAGCTTGCGCAGCTCGATGACCTTACGCTGCTCTTCCAGCATACGGCTGATCTTTTCACCCAACCCTTTAGCCGCAGCACCCAGGTGAGTTTCAAGTACCTGGCCCACGTTCATCCGCGAGGGAACACCCAACGGGTTCAGAACGATGTCGACGGTGGTGCCATGCTCGTCATAAGGCATATCTTCGATCGGCATAACCGCAGAGATAACACCCTTGTTACCATGACGACCGGCCATCTTGTCACCCGGCTGGATGCGACGCTTGATGGCAAGGTAGACCTTGACGATCTTGAGTACGCCCGGCGCCAGATCGTCGCCTTGCTGGAGCTTACCCTTCTTGTCATCAAAGCGAGCTTCGTGCTCTGACTTACGCTCTTCAAGGCCTTGCTCGGACTTCTCGAGCAGCTCATTCAGAGCTTCGTCTTTCATTCGCAGCTTGAACCAATCCGGACGCGGCAAGTCAGCAAGGTACGCCTGGTCAAGCTTGGCGCCTTTCTTGAGGCCCGGCCCACTGATCACTTCCTGGCCGACCAGCGCTGCCGTCAGACGTTCAAAGGTGGCACCTTCAACAATCCGGTACTCATCTTTAAGGTCTTTGCGGTACTGACTCAACTGCTCTTTCTCGATAGACAGAGCACGGGTATCTTTTTCGATACCGTCACGAGTGAACACCTGCACGTCAATAACGGTACCGCGGGTGCCGGTGGGCACACGCTGAGAGGTGTCCTTAACATCAGACGCCTTCTCACCGAAGATGGCACGCAGCAGTTTCTCCTCCGGGGTCAGCTGGGTTTCACCTTTCGGTGTTACCTTGCCCACCAGGATATCGCCAGGACCCACTTCGGCACCGATGTAAACAATGCCGGACTCATCCAGCTTGGACAGCGCGCTTTCACCCACGTTCGGGATATCAGCGGTAATCTCTTCACTGCCCAGCTTGGTGTCACGAGCCACACAGGTCAGTTCCTGAATGTGGATCGTCGTCAGACGGTCTTCCTGAACAACCTTCTCGGAGATCAGGATGGAATCCTCGAAGTTGTAACCGTTCCAGGGCATGAACGCGATGCGCATGTTCTGACCCAGAGCCAGCTCACCCAAATCGACCGACGGTCCGTCTGCGAGGACGTCACCGCGGGCAATGACATCACCCTGACGCACGATCGAGCGCTGGTTGATGCAGGTGTTCTGGTTTGAACGGGTGTACTTGGTGAGGTTGTAAATATCCACACCAGCATCACCGGCTTCGGTTTCTTCGTTATTCACACGAACCACGATGCGGGCCGCATCAACGCTTTCGATGACACCACCCCGACGGGCTGACACACAAACACCGGAATCCTGAGCAACTGTGCGCTCAACACCCGTGCCAACCAGTGGCACTTCGGATTTCAGGGTTGGCACCGCCTGACGCTGCATGTTGGCACCCATCAGGGCCCGGTTAGCATCGTCGTGCTCAAGGAACGGAATCAACGACGCAGCAACAGAGACAACCTGGCGCGGAGAGACGTCCATGAAGTTAACCGCTTCCGGTGGCGCAACGGTAAATTCATTCTGATGACGCACGGTAACCAGCTCGTCAGTCAGTCGCTTGCCTTCATCGGTAGCGGCACTGGCCTGAGCGATGATGTAATTGCTTTCTTCAATCGCCGACAGATATACCAGCTCGTCCGTGACCACACCTTCGACGACGCGACGGTAGGGGCTCTCGAGGAAGCCATAGGAGTTGGCTCGGGCATAGGTTGCCAGCGAGTTGATCAAACCGATGTTCGGGCCTTCCGGGGTCTCGATCGGGCACACACGACCGTAGTGCGTCGGATGAACGTCACGAACCTCAAAGCCTGCACGCTCACGGGTCAGGCCACCTGGCCCCAGGGCTGAAATACGACGCTTGTGCGTGACTTCAGACAACGGGTTGTTCTGATCCATGAACTGCGACAACTGGCTGGAGCCAAAGAACTCTTTGACCGCTGCCGCAACCGGCTTGGCATTGATCAGGTCCTGAGGCATCAGGCCTTCACTTTCAGCCAGGCTCAAACGCTCACGCACAGCCCGCTCAACCCGGACCAGGCCAACGCGGAACTGGTTTTCAGCCATTTCACCAACACAGCGAACACGACGGTTGCCCAGGTTGTCGATGTCATCGACCTGGCCCTGGCCGTTACGGATGGCAATCAGCGTTTTGAGAACATCAATGATGTCGTCATGGGTCAAGGTGCCTTCGCCGGTGCTTTCTTCACGGCCAAGGCGACGGTTCAACTTCATCCGGCCAACGCCCGACAAATCGTACCGCTCCTCAGAGAAGAACAGGTTGTTAAACAGGTTCTCCGCTGAATCCTTGGTGGGCGGCTCGCCCGGGCGCATCATGCGATAGATTTCAACCAACGCTTCCAAAGGGGTGCGGGTCGGATCGATACGCAAGGTATCGGACATGAATGGCCCACAATCCAGATCGTTGGTGTACAGCGTCTCAATGTCTTTAACACCGGCATCGAGGATCTTGGCAACAACCTCTTCACTCAACTCGGTGTTACATTCCACCAGTACTTCCCCGGTGGCCTGATCGATCATGTCTTTGGCCAGAACGCGACCGTACAGATATTCGGTCGGAACTTCCAGCTCGCTGATGCCAGCCTTCTCAAGCTGCTTGATGTGACGAGCAGTGATTCGACGGCCTTCTTCAACAATAACCGTGCCTTCCTGGTCCTTGATGTCGAAGGTGGCAATATCGCCACGCAGACGGCTTGGTACCAGCTCGAGTTTGCACACTTCTGCGCCCACCGAGAACTTACTGGTCTCAAAGAACATCTCCAGCATCTGCTCGGAGGTGTAACCCAGGCCACGCAACAGGATGGACGCCGGCAATTTACGACGACGATCGATCCGCACGAAGACGGCATCTTTGGGATCGAATTCAAAATCGAGCCATGAACCACGGTAAGGAATCACCCGAGCTGAGTACAACAGCTTACCGGACGAATGGGTCTTACCCTTGTCGTGATCAAAAAACACACCAGGCGAACGGTGGAGCTGGGAAACAATAACCCGCTCGGTGCCGTTGACCACGAACGTACCGTTTTCAGTCATCAGGGGCATTTCGCCCATGTAGACTTCCTGTTCTTTAATGTCCTTAATCGCCTTGTTGGACGATTCCTTGTCATAAATGATCAAGCGGACTTTCACTCGCAGCGGCGCGGCGTAGGTAACGCCCCTAAGCTGACATTCCTTGACGTCAAATACAGGCTCGCCGATTCGATAGCTCACATACTCGAGCGCGGCGTTGCCAGAATAGCTGACAATCGGGAATACGGATTTGAACGCTGCGTGAAGACCGGTTTCCCGGCGATCTTCTGGCGCAGTTTCCATTTGGAGGTAGTCCCGGAACGAATCCAGCTGAATAGACAGCAAATAGGGGACTTCCATCACGGAAGGCAATTTACTAAAGTCTTTGCGAATCCGCTTTTTTTCGGTGTAGGAGTAAGTCATCTGCATTCCCCAGCTTTAGACCTGATACCTGGTATCAAGAAGCAATCAAATGTTCTGCTTCGGGGCCGAATTGCTCGGCTTATCGCGCCGTCTTGAACAAGACTCTGGCTGTAGGTTATAGATCTGACATTAACCCGTTAAAGCAAACCAGACTCTATAGCATATACAACAGAAAAAGGCCGGTGGCACACAGCCACCAGCCTGTCCATGCTTAACGCACGGTGTCGATCAATAACCGACGATTACTTAAGCTCAACAGAAGCGCCTGCTTCCTCAAGCTTCTTCTTGGCTTCTTCAGCCTCGGCCTTGCTTGCGCCTTCCTTAACAGTAGAAGGAGCACCGTCAACCATTTCCTTCGCTTCTTTCAGGCCCAGGCCTGTCAGTTCGCGAACGGCTTTGATGACGTTAACTTTCTTTTCGCCAGGACCGGTCAGAACTACGTCGAACTCGGTCTGCTCTTCAGCGGCTTCGCCACCGGCAGCAGCAGCAGGAGCAGCAGCAACGGCAGCAGCGGCAGAAACGTTAAACTTCTCTTCCATAGCTTCTACGAGCTCAACAACTTCCATTACGCTCATTTCAGCAATTGCATTCAAAATATCGTCTTTAGACAGAGCCATGACTTTCTCCGAAAATGTAAAAAATGGTGTTCAACAGAATCAAGCAGCGTCTTGCTTCTGGTCGCGGACTGCAGCTACTACACGTGTGATCCTGCCCGGTATATCGTTCAGGGTACGTACAAGCTTGGTAACTGGTGCCTGTGTAACGATAGCCAGCTTGGTCAACGCTTCGTGCAGCGTTGGCAAGGTAGCCAGGCGATCGATCTGTTCTGCGCCCATCAGCTCACCGCCGATGGCCAGACCTTTGATCTCGAACGCCTCTTTCTCTTTGGCAAAATCCTTCAACAGGCGCGCAGCGGCACCCGGATCTTCCATTGAGAAAGCCAAAATGGTCGGACCAACCAGCGCCGGATCGATGCACTCAAACTCGGTACCTTTAATAGCAATCTTCGCCAGGTTGTTACGAACAACCTTCAGGCGAACATTCTCGGCACGAGCTTTGGCACGAAGCGCAGTCATGTCACCGGAGGTGACACCACGATAGTCAGCCAAAACCACAGACAGAGCAGCTCCAGCAGTCTCGTTGACTTCAGCGACGATCGCTTTCTTGTCTTCGAGTCTAATTGCCACTGGATTTCTCCTCGATTTCGCCAGGTTAATCCCGGCAAACCCATCATTGCCCTGAAACAGGGCGCCTAACGGTGTTTGGGTTCAGAGAGAACGTCGTCACACCGTCTGCGCAGGCGTTGCTTTAACCCTTGTGACTCCTGTTACCAGGAGCCTCGGGGGCCTGCGGTCTTTGACAGCCTTGGCTTCCGCCTAGACTACAAAGTAACTACCGACCAGAGCATCAGACGTTCAGAGAACCCTGATCGATAGTCAGGCCAGGACCCATCGTCGAAGAGATTGTGATCTTTTTCAGATACACACCCTTGGACGATGCGGGCTTGGCCTTTTTCAGATCTGCAACCAGAGCTTCAAGGTTTTCCTTGATGGTCTGTGCAGTAAATTCAACATTACCCAGCGGAGCGTGGATAATGCCATTCTTGTCGGTACGGTAGCGAACCTGACCAGCCTTGGCGTTCTTGACCGCAGTCTCTACGTCAGCGGTTACCGTGCCAACCTTCGGGTTCGGCATCAGGCCGCGGGGACCCAGAATCTGGCCCAACTGACCAACAACACGCATCGCGTCTGGCGTGGCAATAACCACGTCAAAATCCATGTTGCCCTTCTTAACTTCGTCAGCCAAGTCATCCATGCCTACGATGTCTGCGCCTGCAGCAGTCGCTTTCTCGGCGTTGGCACCCTGGGTAAATACTGCGACACGTACGGTCTTGCCGGTACCGTGAGGCAGAACTGTGCTGCTACGAACAACCTGGTCGGATTTACGCGCATCCACACCCAGGTTAACAGCAACATCAAGAGACTCTTTGAACTTTACGGTCTGACCGAGTTCAGCCAACAGTGCAACGGCCTCATCTACGGAATAGGCGCGTGCAGACTCAACTTTTTCACGAATCAGCTTTTGACGCTTGCTCAGCTTAGCCATGTTACAGACCCTCCACGTTCAGGCCCATGCTACGGGCAGTTCCGGCAATGGTACGAACCGCTGCTTCCATATCGGCAGCAGTCATGTCCGGCTCTTTGGTCTTGGCAATTTCTTCCAGCTGAGCGCGGGTAACGGTACCCACTTTATCAGTGTTCGGACGACCAGAACCGCTCTTGATGCCCGCTGCTTTTTTCAGCAGAACCGGCGCCGGCGGCGTCTTGGTGACGAACGTAAAGCTGCGATCACTGTAGACAGTGATAACCGTAGGAATCGGCAGACCAGGTTCCATGCCCTGAGTCTTGGCGTTGAACGCCTTGCAGAATTCCATGATATTTACGCCACGCTGGCCCAGTGCGGGACCAACGGGGGGGCTCGGGTTGGCCTGACCGGCAGCAACCTGAAGCTTGATGTAGGCGTCGATCTTCTTTGCCATGATAGCTCTCCTGTGGGTTCTAGCGCCTTTCGGCTCCCCGGTAAGTTACAAACTGCAAAAAGCAGACACAAAAAGCCCGCGTCGCCTTGGCGCGCGAGCTTTCAGTTTGTTAGATCACCGTCAGTCTTTCTCGACCTGCCCGAACTCGAGCTCAACCGGAGTTGAGCGGCCGAAGATCAATACGGCAACCTTGACCCGACTCTTGTCGTAGTCAACTTCTTCCACCACACCATTGAAGTCAGCAAACGGACCTTCAACAACGCGAACAACTTCACCTGGCTCAAACAAGGTTTTCGGCTTCGGCTTATCCGCACCGCTTTCGACGCGACGGAGAATAGCTTCCGCTTCGCGCTCGGTGATCGGGGCCGGCTTGTCCTTGGTGCCACCAATGAAGCCGAGCACTCGGGGAGTATTCTTGACAAGATGCCACGATGCATCGTCCATTTCCATCTGGACGAGTACGTATCCGGGATAGAACTTGCGCTCACTCTTGCGCTTTTTCCCGTCACGCATCTCGACAACTTCCTCGGTCGGAACCAGGATCTCGCCGAACTTGTCTTCCATCTCTTCAAGCGCAATGCGCTCGTTAAGAGTGCGCATCACGTGCTTTTCAAAGCCAGAATACGCATGAACGACGTACCAGCGCTTAGCCATTGCCCACTCCCGTTAACCGATAAACCCGGCGACCAGCATACTGATCAACGAATCCATACCCCACAAAATAATCGCCACAACCAACACGAACACCACAACAATAATGGTGGTCTGAATCAACTCAGGCCTGGTCGGCCAAACGACCTTCCGAATCTCGACCCGCGCCTCTTTCAGAAGTGCAGCAAAGCGACGACCGCGATCAGTCTGCAACGCCACCAGGGTGGCAACCAGACCCAGCGCAACAAGGGCAAGAACCCGATAAAGCACAGATTCGGCGCTAAAATATTGATTACCAACGACACCGATGGCAATCAGAACAAAAACAACCAACCACTTCACGGTATCGAAACGGTTGGTCGACTGAACAGCTTTTGACTCCATAGGAATCAACTTATGTATCAGGATGTTGAAAAATGGCAGGCCAGGAGGGAATCGAACCCCCAACCTGCGGTTTTGGAGACCGCTGCTCTGCCAATTGAGCTACTGGCCTGCACCGAAACAACTCAGTGCAACAACAAAGAGCAACCCTTACGGGTTACTCGATGATCTTGGAAACAACACCGGCACCAACGGTACGGCCACCTTCACGAATCGCGAAGCGCAGGCCATCTTCCATGGCGATCGGGTTGATCAGGGTAACACTCATTTTGACGTTATCACCCGGCATTACCATTTCCACACCTTCCGGCAGTTCGCAAGAACCGGTTACGTCGGTGGTACGGAAGTAGAACTGTGGACGGTAGCCCTTGAAGAAAGGCGTATGACGACCACCTTCTTCTTTGCTCAGCACGTACACTTCACATTCAAACTTGGTGTGCGGCTTGATGGTACCTGGCTTACACAGAACCTGACCACGTTCAACGTCGTCACGCTTGGTACCGCGCAGCAGAACACCAACGTTCTCACCAGCGCGACCTTCGTCCAGCAGCTTGCGGAACATTTCAACGCCAGTACAGGTGGTCTTCACGGTATCTTTGATACCAACGATTTCCACTTCTTCACCAACCTTGATGATGCCACGCTCTACACGACCGGTCACAACAGTACCACGGCCGGAGATAGAGAATACGTCTTCGATCGGCATCAGGAACGGCTGGTCGATGGCACGCTCTGGCTCAGGGATATACGCATCCAGGGCTTCTACCAGCTTCTTGACAGCGGTAGTACCCATTTCGTTATCGTCTTTGCCTTCCAGCGCCATCAGCGCAGAACCGATGATGATCGGAGTGTCGTCACCCGGGAAGTCGTACATGCTCAGCAGATCACGAACTTCCATCTCTACCAGCTCAAGCAGCTCTTCATCATCAACCATGTCCGCTTTGTTCAGGAACACAACGATGAAAGGAACGCCTACCTGACGGGACAGCAGGATGTGCTCGCGAGTCTGCGGCATGGGGCCGTCAGCTGCGGAACAGACCAGAATAGCGCCGTCCATCTGAGCCGCACCAGTGATCATGTTCTTAACATAATCGGCGTGGCCCGGGCAGTCTACGTGGGCATAGTGACGAGTCGGTGAATCGTACTCAACGTGAGAAGTGGCGATGGTGATACCACGCGCACGCTCTTCCGGTGCGTTATCGATCTGGTCGAACGCACGCAGCTCACCTGTACCCCAAACTTCGTGACATACACGGGTAAGAGCAGCGGTCAGAGTGGTTTTGCCATGGTCAACGTGACCGATGGTGCCCACGTTCAAGTGCGGCTTACTACGTTCAAATTTTGCTTTAGACATTCGACCAATCCCCCTAATCAACCAGAATCGCTACGTTGACCGGACAAAAAAGTGGAGCTCATGACCGGAATTGAACCGGTGACCTCATCCTTACCAAGGATGTGCTCTACCGACTGAGCTACATGAGCATTAAACCAAATTGGAGCGGGCAGCGGGAATCGAACCCGCGTCATCAGCTTGGAAGGCTGAGGTAATAGCCACTATACGATGCCCGCGAGCAATAAGTGGTGGAGGGGGCAGGATTCGAACCTGCGAAGCTTTCGCGTCAGATTTACAGTCTGATCCCTTTGGCCACTCGGGAACCCCTCCCGTACAAATCCGCTTACGCGAATCTGCTCAAAACTTAAAGTGGAGCTGGCGGACGGAATCGAACCCCCGACCTGCTGATTACAAGTCAGCTGCTCTACCAACTGAGCTACGCCAGCTCACATTCGCCTGTTCAGCGAGGGCGGTATACTACGGATTTTTTTCTGGTGATGCAACACCTTCACAAGCGCTGATTTCTACGAAATCGAATCTGCCGTGACTTTCCGCCTCAACCGCTTGAACCATTTCGGTTTCCCGGTGCGGTTCAACACCTAAAACGAGCGCGTATCCTATCCGATTACGGGGGAAGTTGACCAGCACTACGTTGAGATTCTGACGCATTTTTTCTTCAAGCACAGACTCGGCGGCGGCCCTGGATTCAAACAACCCCAGGGAAATAGCATTACGGTACTCTCCCTCCGAGACCACGTAAGACTCTACGCCCCGCGTATAAAGATCCCTGAACTGTGCCAACGCCACATCTCGCGGCTGCGGGGGTATCATCACCCAATTCAGTGATGGCAGCTCCCGATCGACTTCCTGAACGGCAAACTCCTGATTGAACTGCTCCGCCAGGATTAGGGCATCCTCACGGCTATCGAACCAGCCAACCCGGAGACACATCATTGCCGTTGCAGGCGGTGCCGCGCTCACACCCTCCACTTTCAGACTACTGACCCTGGGCAGCACGCCCGATGCAGACGACTGGACTGCCGCTGGCGACAACCAATCAGGGGCGAGCCACACAACACCATTAAGCAGCATGAGCACAATGACGGCCCATTTCATCCTTGCTGCTCCATCGCGTCAATACGTGCCAGACCACTCAGTACCAATCCGGGGCGGATGTCAGCGTTCAGTCCGAGGGCAAGAAATCGGTCGGCATCGCCACCGGTGAGCAGAGTTCGTGATAGCCCCAACCGACCAACATCCGCGTGCAATCTGGCGATCACCCCTTCTGTGAGCCAGGCAAGACCGTGATTGGCGCACTCCCCGGTCGATCGTCCCGGGGTGGCATCGATTTGTTCATCGAACTCAAATCCGATCCGGGCGGCGTCCAACCGCAAGCTGCGCCGCATCATCTGCAACCCGGGCAAGATGTAGCCACCAAGGTGCTGCCCTTCATCGCTCACGTAGTCAACAGTCACAGCACTACCAGCATCAACCACGGCGAAACTCTGGCGATGCTCATTCCAGCCGGCCAACATGGCGTGCCAACGATCTGCACCCATTTTGGTCACATCCCGGTAGGAGTTATACAGACCATCTCGAGCCACTTCCGCCCAATAGAACTGAACTGCGACGGGCGTGAGCAGCCTAAGGGTCGCCTCCAGCTGCAAGCGACTGTGCTCTGACCCGACGGTGGATACCAGAATTCGCTCTATCGATTCAGCATAGGGCCTTAAAGCATGGAACGGATCCGCGGCGGTAAGTGTTGTCGCCTGCTCCAGCACACAACCCGACAAGTCCGCGAGCCGCCATTTGACTCGAGTGTTCCCGGAATCCACCAGAAGAATCATGACTGCACCCGCAAACTGATATCCCCAGCCCGAACCGGGACCAGCCCCTGAGCGGTCATCACCTGGTAATTGCCGGAGGCATCAATGCCACATCCCTGGCCCTGCAGGTCACCGCCTCTGGCCATGAGGTCTTTACCGAAGAAGATGTCCTGGGCTTGCCACTCGTCGCAGAAGGCCTGAAACCCCTGATCTTCGAATTCCGGCACAACGCCCAGTACCTGGGTCACGATGGCGGCGGCGAGTTCATTCCTCGACCACTGGATGTCCGGCCATTGGCCTGCCAAACCAACCCAAGGCTGATCAACTCCACTCACTTGGGTCATGTGCACATTGATTCCGATCCCAGCAATAACCTGGACGTCACCTTCTTGAAGTTCGCCCTGTATTTCGACAAGTATGCCGCCAAACTTCTTGTTGTCCGCAAACAGGTCATTGGGCCACTTCAAACCGATCCCGGTCGCACCGAGCGTTGCCAGGGCACGCGATACCGCCACGCCAAGCAGAAGGCTCAGCCCCTCAAGAGCTGAAAAACCGCCTTGAACCGTCAAACCAAGGCTCAAATAAAGATTCTCTCCTCGCGGACTGGCCCAATTTCGCCCACGACGGCCACGGCCTTCGGTCTGACCATCTGCAATCACGACCGGCAACGAACTTTGCCCTGCCTTCAACTGCCTGGCCGCTTCCGCATTGGTTGAATCAACATCACTCAGAACCGTCAGATCAATTCGGTTACGCAGCTCCGGTGCCAGTGATGCCAGAATGTCATCGGCCACCAGCAGGTCTAACGTCGACACCAGTTGATAGCCCTGCCCACGAATGGTTCGTATCTCAACACCCTCGGCCTGCGCCCGGCGTATTTGCTTCCAGATCGCCGTGCGGGACACTCCAAGAGCCCGGGCCAAAGCTTCACCGGAATGGACACGGCGATCCTGAAGTAATGACAGTAACGTGGCGGATTTCATACAAGGGTTTCCGGCGACAGAATGAAACAGCCCGGATTAAACAACAGGATGCCCTAAAACACAAAAGGGCCGTCTCTCGACGACCCTTTTATTTTCAGCCAGCATGCATTTCAGGGTATGGGTGTTGCCGTCAGATTTGCCCGAATATCGACATTCTGAAGCTTTGCGCCATAGATAACCGTTTGGTGCCCGCCCACAGGATGAACAAGATCGATATTGCTGACCGACAATTCCTTAAACCGGGTTTCCGCCTTGACTGCAAAACCAAGCGGCCTGTTGGCTCTGTCCCCCGGGCCAGGCTCTGCAACATAGCGATAGCCTCCCGTGGAGCCGGGCACCATGATTTTTTCATCGCCCTGGTTACCAACAATGCCAAGAGAATCAGGACCGTCCGTTTTCTTGGTCACTTTGGTCTGGTAGACGTCTACAGACAAGTCGGTCCGTATACCGTAGGTATTGTCATCAACCCCATCGCCATTGAAATCACCGCCATCACTGGTATGGATATCGTTCACCAGCAGGCGCATTCCAGTATTGTTGATGGGCTTTCCCTGGCCGTCTACCGCGCGATTACTCTCCCAAAGCAATGCGTTCTTTTTGTCGTCACCCTGGGCCCGCGCAAGGATCTTGTTCATGGCGATAGTCACGCCCTCATTACCGCGAGCCTCCCACTGGCCACCTGAGGCACCACAGGTGGCCTCAGCACCACCCGTTCCGCCCACACACACATCGCCCGCGCCGCCAGGCTTGACCAATGTGGTGCTGCCCACTTCGTATTTCTGGATCTGCAAACGGCCAAAACTCGCACCGTCATCTTTTGATCCAACCCGAACGTTACCGATATCCATAGAACTCCAGGCTTCGCCCGTTGCTAAGACCAGCCCCTCTTCCGTTACATCCAGCGTCATATCACGGATCTGGCCGTCATAACTCATCTCCGTCAGCCAGAGGCCTTTCTGGGGGACTTCGCCCGCGCCCTCGTCATAGGGTGTCGCGATGACTGCCGCCTTGCCATTGCGGATTTGAATATCCGAATTGACGGTGAGTCCTTCGCCGGCAGCACCACCGGCACCCAAGGTGACATGACCATCAAGCTCAAATTCGTAGGCCGGATAGAAACCCAGCGCCAACAACAACTCGGTGCCGCCTTGCAGCTGGGCATCGTCACTGCCGACGCGTAAACCGTTAATTCGGTAGCCCGCGTCCAGCCCTTCAAATCCGATGCGCAGGCCGTTGTAAAAGCGGGTTCCGTTACGCACTTCATCTTTTGTGACGTTGACCGTCAGGTCCCCTCGCCCCCAGGACTGCAGGCCGCTGAAAATGACCCGGTGACCATCTTCGGTGTAACTCAGGTCAGCCAACCGTAAACTCCACTCCGTTGCCAGCCTCATGCCCTGGGGCCCGGCGTCCCGGTGCCCACCACCCTGAAGGTAAACTGCATTACTATAGGTTCGGCCATTGAAGAGCTGATCTTCCAGCAGAAAGCTCAGGTTAACAGAACCGAAACTCGCACCGCCAAGTTCCACAGCACCGACATTCAGGTTGCCCTGAAGTTTTCCAAGGGTCAGGGCAACCGCCGGCCGGCCACTCCAATCCTGATCAACATCCACTCGCAAGTCCTGTATCTGATAGTCGCCGGTGATGTCCCGGAGCGACAGCGCGTTACCATCATCGTTATAGAGGAAAGACGCCGTATGGATCGTCGTCTCGTGATCCAGCCTTAATCCCTCCCCCGAACGCCCACCGGGGCTAATTCCAGTCCAGGATGACAACTCATAGCTCCCCTGAAAGCTACCAAAACTCGGTAATGCCTGACCGTAGACGGAGGGGTCGTCACTGTAACGGATAGCGCCGATACGCCAGTTGCCAGTGACCCGGGGCGAATTCACTTCCAACGTGTTACCGACCAGATCCAGAGTGACGCCCAGCGCCTCTACATTCATGGTAATGTCGTCCAGGAACACCGAATTGCCATTGGTTCGGTAACCGAGTCTTCCGCCCGTCATGGTATAAGCGGAATCAAAGGTGTAGCCATTGCCCCCGACACCGCCGTCCTGACGAATGGTCAGCACCCCATCCAGAGAGTGATCAAAAAAGAAGCCGCCCATACTGACACCAGGGGCGCCGGCAAGGCGTATGTCAGAGAACTCTATCCGGCGGTCTGCTATCAGATATTCCAGATTGAGTGAGGCATCTGCACCCACATCGGCTTTTATCCGATGGAATGCGCCATTATCCTGGCCAGAGGCGGAGCCGACCCGCAGCCCCTCAACATGAACGCCCTGCCCGTCGTCATAGTAGGACAATCGGTCGGCGGTCATATTCAACTCCATCTCAAGCGTGATGCCACTTCGCGCCTGCACCTCTGACAAAGCGGCGTCATCGAGCTGCACCATATCTGCGTGGGCGAATTGGGCCATAACCAACGAGGCCACCACCAACCCGAAAAGAAGGTCAGAGCAAGAGAGATCCTTATTGCAGCGCATATATCTGTCTCCGCCTATGGATTACCATCAGGAAAAACCAACAGGTTGCCCTGCATGATGACATCCCCCTGCATTTCAACCGACAAGATGTCGGTTTGCATAAAGCCCGGGTCCGTTGGCCGTGCCGTGCTACTCGCAGCAATCTTGAATTGAACGTCGGTAAACCGAACACTGTCGGGCAAACCAATTTCAATAACGTCCCGATTGAACAATTCTCCGTCGCCACCGAAGCCGGAATCGACCGTTTTTACCCGTAAAGTCAGCCCTTCAAAGGCAAACAGCCCCTTTATCTCGTCCAACACCATCCAGCCACCACCTTCTTTCAGACGGTAGGCAAATCGAGCGCCGCACTTTTTATCGGCCTCGTCGCATCGGCCGAAATAGCTGTTCTGAACCGGACCACCCAGCTCGTTAATGCTGATGTCGCCCGACAGGTAGATGCCACCCTGGCCGGATACGCTGGCCAGCGCTTCGTCACCAAGTGGTGCCATTTCCGCGGATACCTGAACAGCGGATAGCCATAACGCGGAAATCATCAGCAACACTCTGAGGTCGTATCCGCAAACGGTCATGGCGCCAGATCCTTGGTTTGGATTTTGAGGTGCTGTATCAGCATGCCTTGAACACGGGCGGCGCCAAAATCCCGGTCACCGACACTAAAGTTGCCAATCGTCAGATTGCTGCGAAATTCCGGATCACCGTAATAGTTCGCGTAGAAATCCCAGGTCTGTCCATTGCTGCCAGCGCGCAGGCCATTGGCTGCAATCTGCCCGGGACGAGGGGGGCGTATCGCATCAACCTCAAGAACAAAGTTCCCCGTTCCGTCAACGTCGAAGAAGACCGGTTGCAGACTGTTACCAATAGCCAGCTCCAGTGCAAAGTCCGACATGGTGATCCGGGAACCACAAGCCAGGCCATCTTGCGCACAGGCGTTGATCGACAACTCCGGTGAGTAAAAATTTAGCTTGAACTGGCCAGCCATCTGCCGCCGCTGATCATCACCCCAGAGCCGTATGTAGCTCCCATCTAACACAGCACTCCTGGCATGAATGTTCAGGTTTGCGGAGCGGTCATCGCCGACGGCAACGTTCATTTGCATACCCATGTCTGCCCGCTCGCCAATCCAGTCGCCGGACGCGGGCCTGCTTGAGCAGCTGCCGCTGCCAGCAGAGGCGGAGGCACCCATGCAGTCAAACCCTTCGGTTGGAGCGATTTTGGAGGGCGCGGCAAATTCAAGAACGGCTTTATCCGCAACACCAATCTTGTTGCCATCCACGATATCGATTCGCCAGGGGTTCAGCAGCCGGCCAAGATTCACGGGCGTCAGGTTTTCACCGTAATTCGTATTTGCGCCCGCGATGTAGAGATGATTGACGGTGATGTCGACGTCCCGCCCATCGGTACTTTTAATACCGGAGATCTTGAAGATTCTGGACTGATTGCCCGCCGAATCCGGGCGGTCAGTACCGTGAGAAAAGGTAAAGTTATCCAGCACCAGGCCAATGCCGGCACCGTCAATCTCGGACATTTCCGCTTCACCCAGTTGTTGTAACTCAGCGACTGAATGGGTGGGCGCTGCCGAAGCACAAATCATCGCCACGACCCATCCAAAAGGCGACCGTAACGACACCGACTGACATGACAGCGTCTCATCAGAATAGACCTCTACCACGGTCAATATATTCCGTTCGATAGCGATCGGTACCGTTCAGCGCCTCATTCAGATTTACCTCGGTAGCTCCGTTCGGAATATTGAAAAATGCACCGGATGTCGCACGAACGAAATCATCGACGGTCAGGTCCCCTTTTTTCACATCCTTCAGCCAATCCAGGTCTTTGGTCTGAAACGACATGAAGGCACCGTCTGCAGGCCCGGTGAGACGTCGCTCCCCGTTCACCTCCTGCACTTGCCCAATCGGGAAGCTGTTATACATATCAAGGTCAAAACAAGCGTCAATACCCAGGACACTGCAGCCCTCGGCATAGACGTAAATATCGCCCCCGCCACAACTAAAGAAGGAACAGTTCGGAACCTCAATTTCTGAGCTTGATCCCCAGCCAATCAGGTTCTTTAGCGCCCAGCGAGTAAAGCTGTTTGCATCTTCCAGAACAAAACGCTCGCCATTAGGCACACCAATATATTCTGCCCTGATAGGATCCAACTCCCCACGACGAGCGTCGTCAGGGCCGTAGACAAGCTGGGCCTGTGTTGCCAAAGGGCTGCCGCCGGCCAGAAGAGGGGTAAGCAGAACGATCACTTGATCAAAGAAGTTTCCACTGGAACTTGCCTGGGAAAGTCCCTCTCCGCGATCGATGATATCAATGTTGACGTTGCCAGTTAGGGTCTCAATTTTTCCGGAAAGAACGCCCATGGCGTTCCCGAACCCCAGACGGACACCCACCACTTCATTACTGGATTCATCAAAGGCAAACTCAAAAAAAGGATTCTCGATCATGAACGGAACGATCTCATTCTCTGCGTAGGCGGTTCCGTCTGGTCGGTACTGGCGTGCGGCCTTGCTATTGCGTTGGTAATAGGCCTGATTGTTGATGTAACCGAGGGCAAAGTCGTTGATCAGTACATCGGAGGTACCCGCCTTTTCACCATCTCGTTCGTAACGGCCAAGTTCCAGAACATCAATGTTGGTCTGGATTTCAATATCCATTCCCAGATTAACCCGAGTATACGAGGTATTTTCATTGGGATCGGGGTGATACTGGCGATCAATAGAGACGAAGGCCTGACCGGTCACCTCTGACATTTGCTCATCAGAAATGGGCTGCAAGCCTGCAACAGCGGATAGCGGCAAAGCTGCGAAGAGCGGCAGCAACGCTTTGTTTGTTCTACTCATAGTCATACCCTTGCGCCGCATCTTGTTATTGGCGGCATGAACCGAGTGACTGATGAGTGTCTCTGAAGCTGGCTTTCTTATAGTTTGGCGCCAGTCTTTACAGAATGTTAACTTTGTTTTCGATGTGTAGCTGTGCGCTTGATCATGTTTTGAACGGCCCTGACTTCAAGGCACTTAAATAACGCCCAATAAAAAACCCCCGGCAGCGACGCTGTCGGGGGTTAGGGTATTAAGAGCCTGACGATGACCTACTCTCACATGGGCGAACCACACTACCATCGGCGCTGGTCTGTTTCACTGCTGAGTTCGGGATGGGATCAGGTGGTTCCAGACCGCTATGGTCGTCAGGCAAAAAAGATTGATCACTGGGGGACGAGATAGAACGTGATATTGATTTCGTATTGAGCTGTCGCTCTGCGTTATCCGCAATTGTCTTGGGTGTTATATAGTCAAGCCGCACGAGCAATTAGTACTGGTTAGCTCAACGCCTCGCAGCGCTTACACACCCAGCCTATCAACGTCCTGGTCTTGAACGGCTCTTCAGGAGGCTCAAGGCCTCAGGGAGATCTCATCTTGGAAGGGGCTTCCCGCTTAGATGCTTTCAGCGGTTATCCTGTCCGAACATAGCTACCGGGCAATGCCACTGGCGTGACAACCCGAACACCAGAGGTTCGTCCACTCCGGTCCTCTCGTACTAGGAGCAGCTTTCCTCAAATCTCCAACGTCCACGGCAGATAGGGACCGAACTGTCTCACGACGTTCTAAACCCAGCTCGCGTACCACTTTAAATGGCGAACAGCCATACCCTTGGGACCGGCTTCAGCCCCAGGATGTGATGAGCCGACATCGAGGTGCCAAACACCGCCGTCGATGTGAACTCTTGGGCGGTATCAGCCTGTTATCCCCGGAGTACCTTTTATCCGTTGAGCGATGGCCCTTCCATACAGAACCACCGGATCACTATGACCTGCTTTCGCACCTGCTCGACGTGTCTGTCTCGCAGTCAAGCGGGCTTGTGCCATTACACTAACCGCATGATGTCCGACCATGCTTAGCCCACCTTTGTGCTCCTCCGTTACGCTTTGGGAGGAGACCGCCCCAGTCAAACTACCCACCACACAGTGTCCTCATCCCCGATAAGGGGACCAAGTTAGAACCTCAAACATGCCAGGCTGGTATTTCAAGGTTGGCTCCACCAGAACTGGCGTCCTGGTTTCAAAGCCTCCCAGCTATCCTACACAAGCATGTTCAAAGTTCACTGTGAAGCTATAGTAAAGGTTCACGGGGTCTTTCCGTCTAGCCGCGGATACACCGCATCTTCACGGCGATTTCAATTTCACTGAGTCTCGGGTAGAGACAGCGCCCCCATCGTTACGCCATTCGTGCAGGTCGGAACTTACCCGACAAGGAATTTCGCTACCTTAGGACCGTTATAGTTACGGCCGCCGTTTACCGGGGCTTCGATCAAGAGCTTCGCACGAATGCTAACCCCATCAATTAACCTTCCGGCACCGGGCAGGCGTCACACCGTATACGTCCACTTTCGTGTTTGCACAGTGCTGTGTTTTTAATAAACAGTCGCAGGGGCCTGGTATCTTCGACTGGTTTCAGCTCCACCCGCAAGGGGTTTCACCTACCACCAGCGTGCCTTCTCCCGAAGTTACGGCACCATTTTGCCTAGTTCCTTTACCCGAGTTCTCTCAAGCGCCTTGGTATTCTCTACCTGACCACCTGTGTCGGTTTGGGGTACGGTCTCGAATAGCCTGAAGCTTAGAAGATTTTCCTGGAAGCAGGGCATCAATGACTTCGCGCCCTTGGGCACTCGTCGTCGCGTCTCAGAATTGTGGACCCGGATTTGCCTAAGTCCACTCCCTACTCGCTTAAACCGGGACAACCGTCGCCCGGCTCACCTAGCCTTCTCCGTCTCTCCATCGCAGCTATCCAAGGTACGGGAATATTAACCCGTTTCCCATCGACTACACCTTTCGGTCTCGCCTTAGGGGCCGACTCACCCTGCGCCGATTAGCGTTGCGCAGGAAACCTTGGTCTTCCGGCGTGGGAGTTTTTCACTCCCATTGTCGTTACTCATGTCAGCATTCGCACTTCTGATACCTCCAGCATGCTTCTCAACACACCTTCGCAGGCTTACAGAACGCTCCCCTACCCCGCATACAAAGTATGCAGCCGCAGCTTCGGTGACCAGTTTGAGCCCCGTTACATCTTCCGCGCAGGCCGACTCGACTAGTGAGCTATTACGCTTTCTTTAAAGGATGGCTGCTTCTAAGCCAACCTCCTAGCTGTCTGAGCCTTCCCACATCGTTTCCCACTTAACTGGTACTTTGGGACCTTAGCTGGCGGTCTGGGTTGTTTCCCTCTTCACGACGGACGTTAGCACCCGCCGTGTGTCTCCCGGATAGTACTCACAGGTATTCGGAGTTTGCATCGGGTTGGTAAGTCGAGATGACCCCTAGCCGAAACAGTGCTCTACCCCCTGTGGTATTCGTCCGAGGCGCTACCTAAATAGCTTTCGGGGAGAACCAGCTATCTCCGGGCTTGATTAGCCTTTCACTCCGATCCACAAGTCATCCCCTGGCTTTTCAACGACAGTGGGTTCGGTCCTCCAGTTGATGTTACTCAACCTTCAACCTGCTCATGGATAGATCGCCCGGTTTCGGGTCTATGCCCAGCGACTAATTCGCCCTATTCAGACTCGGTTTCCCTACGGCTCCCCTAAACGGTTAACCTCGCCACTGAACATAAGTCGCTGACCCATTATACAAAAGGTACGCCGTCACAGAACAAGTCTGCTCCGACTGCTTGTACGCATACGGTTTCAGGATCTATTTCACTCCCCTCACAGGGGTTCTTTTCGCCTTTCCCTCACGGTACTGGTTCACTATCGGTCAGTCAGGAGTATTTAGCCTTGGAGGATGGTCCCCCCATGTTCAGTCAACGTTTCTCGTGCGCCGACCTACTCGATTTCACTAGACTCAGGTTTCGGATACGGGGCTATCACCCACTATGGCGGCACTTTCCAGAGCCTTCTCCTACCAGTTGTCTAGCTTAAGGGCTAGTCCCCGTTCGCTCGCCGCTACTTAGGGAATCTCGGTTGATTTCTTTTCCTCGGGGTACTTAGATGTTTCAGTTCCCCCGGTTCGCCTCTTACACCTATGTATTCAGTGCAAGATACCCGACCGAAATCGGGTGGGTTTCCCCATTCAGAAATGCCCGGATCACAGCTTGTTTGCCAGCTCCCCGAACCTTATCGCAGGCTTCCACGTCTTTCATCGCCTCTGACTGCCAAGGCATCCACCGTATGCGCTTAGTTGCTTGACTATATAACCCCAAGACAACTGATCTGTGCGTCATCACCCATCACAACACCCAGGCTCACCGAAGTGAATCAAGGCATCCTGTTCAGGATAACGTTCAGAGACAGCCGCTCGAAGTCATATACAACCACTTCAACGACAACACCGGATAACGCTTGAAATCGTTATCACTTTGAACATTTCCTCTCGGAGATAATGAGAGAAAATATTCGTGTTCTATCTCGTCCAATTTGTTAAAGAGCAAATCTGACCCAGTGATCAGAAAGGAAGGCTTCATCGATATGAAACATTCGTTTCTGTACACTGCTAACCAGCCTTCGGTTAGTCAGTAATTTTTGGTGGAGCTAGGCAGGATCGAACTGCCGACCTCCTGCGTGCAAGGCAGGCGCTCTCCCAGCTGAGCTATAGCCCCAGTAAGCTATGTCTAAAATCGTTCAGATCAAGGCATCGAATGGCGCCGCATAGCCTGCTATGCAAGTCATTCGATAACGCCGAGCTGGGCGATTTTGGTGGGTCTGGGTGGACTTGAACCACCGACCTCACCCTTATCAGGGGTGCGCTCTAACCACCTGAGCTACAGACCCGGTTTCGCTTGTCTTCGACTCACCTGGACTGCGTTGCAGCTCTCGCTCAGTCAGTCACGTACCAATGTACGCTCCTTCCTTCACTCCATCTGCGCCTTGCCAGCTGATCCGAATCCGGCGCCAAACCCTAAGGTCTGGTCAAACCGATATCGGGCCTGCATAGACCCTTTTGCTCTCTTTATTAAGCTAACCAAGTAATTCGTGTGGACTCTGACCGAAGCATTCGGCTTCGTTTAAGGAGGTGATCCAGCCGCAGGTTCCCCTACGGCTACCTTGTTACGACTTCACCCCAGTCATGAACCACACCGTGGTAATCGTCCTCCCGAAGGTTAGACTAACTACTTCTGGTGCAATCCACTCCCATGGTGTGACGGGCGGTGTGTACAAGGCCCGGGAACGTATTCACCGCGACATTCTGATTCGCGATTACTAGCGATTCCGACTTCACGCAGTCGAGTTGCAGACTGCGATCCGGACTACGACGCGTTTTAAGGGATTGGCTCACTCTCGCGAGTTGGCAGCCCTCTGTACGCGCCATTGTAGCACGTGTGTAGCCCTGGCCGTAAGGGCCATGATGACCTGACGTCATCCCCACCTTCCTCCGGTTTGTCACCGGCAGTCTCCCTGGAGTTCTCAGCATTACCTGTTAGCAACCAGGGATAGGGGTTGCGCTCGTTACGGGACTTAACCCAACATCTCACGACACGAGCTGACGACGGCCATGCAGCACCTGTCTCAGAGTTCCCGAAGGCACCAATCCATCTCTGGAAAGTTCTCTGGATGTCAAGGCCAGGTAAGGTTCTTCGCGTTGCGTCGAATTAAACCACATGCTCCACCGCTTGTGCGGGCCCCCGTCAATTCATTTGAGTTTTAACCTTGCGGCCGTACTCCCCAGGCGGTCTACTTAGTGCGTTAGCTGCGCCACTAAGACTTCAAGAGTCCCAACGGCTAGTAGACATCGTTTACGGCGTGGACTACCAGGGTATCTAATCCTGTTTGCTCCCCACGCTTTCGCACCTCAGTGTCAGTGTTGGTCCAGGTAGCCGCCTTCGCCACTGGTGTTCCTTCCTATATCTACGCATTTCACCGCTACACAGGAAATTCCACTACCCTCTACCACACTCTAGTCAGACAGTTCGAAATGCCGTTCCCAGGTTAAGCCCGGGGCTTTCACATCTCGCTTACCTAACCACCTACGCGCGCTTTACGCCCAGTAATTCCGATTAACGCTTGCACCCTCCGTATTACCGCGGCTGCTGGCACGGAGTTAGCCGGTGCTTCTTCTGCGAGTAACGTCAATCCCTAAAGGTATTAGCTTTAGAGCCTTCCTCCTCGCTGAAAGTGCTTTACAACCCGAAAGCCTTCTTCACACACGCGGCATGGCTGGATCAGGGTTGCCCCCATTGTCCAATATTCCCCACTGCTGCCTCCCGTAGGAGTTCGGGCCGTGTCTCAGTCCCGATGTGGCTGATCATCCTCTCAGACCAGCTACGGATCGTCGCCTTGGTAGGCCTTTACCCTACCAACTAGCTAATCCGACTTAGGCTCATCCAATAGCGCAAGGTCCGAAGATCCCCTGCTTTCCCCCGTAGGGCGTATGCGGTATTAGCAACCGTTTCCGATTGTTGTCCCCCACTACTGGGCAGATTCCTAAGCATTACTCACCCGTCCGCCGCTCGTCAGCGGGTAGCAAGCTACCCCTGTTACCGCTCGACTTGCATGTGTTAAGCCTGCCGCCAGCGTTCAATCTGAGCCATGATCAAACTCTTCAGTTTAAATCATACAAGAATCCAAAGATTCTTAATTCTTGCTCAAGACAAAACTCAATGTTCGACGAGTCACTGTCTCGAGATATTTCATGTCCGAAATACCTCGGCCAGCGCCCACACGAATTACTTGGTCAACTTTTTAAAGAGCGTTTGAGCCGTGGCTCAATCAAGGTGGCGTATTCTACATCGTTCCGCTACCTTGTCAACCGTTTGTTTTTCGCTGTTTCCGACTCCGGAAACCGCCGAAAAACTCACCGGCGTACTGCTAAATCGAGGTGCGCATTCTACACTGAACCGCTACCTTGTCAACTGCTTTCTCGAAGAATTTTTAAAACGTTTTCTTCAAATCTTTCAAGCAGTTATCGCTTAAGTTCTGAGCCGTTTCAGCGGCTTGCCCCTCAAGCGAGATGCGCATTCTACAGACCTCAGCCGAGGTGTCAACGGCCAATCTGAAAAAACTTCAAACCGACCGGTAACGACAGCACTCAGGCGACGATAACCACTCTGGCGATCTTCTTTTTACCCGCCTGAATCACGCAGTCGTCACCCTTCACAAACTTACGCTCACCTTCAAGCTGCTTTCCATCTATATAGACAGCACCACGACCAAGCACATCTCTGGCGGCAGCACCGTTCTTTACCAGGCCAGCCAAACGGAGCACGGCGGCCATCGGGATATCAGCCTGACCCTCCAGTGACACTTCCACCATGGGCACGTTTTCAGGAATATCCCCCAGAGCAACGCGATTGCCCGCCGATTTATGGGCGGTCTTGGCCGCCGCCTCGTCATGAAAACGGGTGATCAACTCTTCCGCCAACAGTTTTTTGAAATCCTGAGGATTCGCACCACCGTCGACTTCATCCTTGAATGACTCCACTTCCGCCATCGGTCGGAAGCTGAGCAACTCGAAGTAACGCCACAACAACTGGTCAGGCATGGACAGTAACTTGGTGTACATCTCACCTGGCGAGTCGCTGACACCGACATAGTTGCCCAACGACTTCGACATCTTCTGGACACCATCAAGCCCCTCAAGGATCGGCACTGTGATGATGGCCTGGGGAGATTGACCGTAATGCTTTTGCAAAATACGTCCCATCAGGAGATTAAACTTCTGATCGGTTCCGCCAAGCTCCACATCGGCCTCAAGTGCTACCGAGTCATAACCCTGTATCAGCGGGTAGAGGAATTCGTGAATGGCAATCGGCTGCTCCGCCCGGTAGCGCTTGGTGAAGTCATCCCGCTCCAACATTCGGGCAACCGTATACTGGCCAGCGAGCTGAATCATGTCGGCAGCGCCCAACTTACCCATCCACTCCGAGTTGAAGACCACGCGGGTTTTGTCGGGATCCAGAATCTTGAATACCTGCTCTTTATAGGTAATTGCGTTTTTACGCACCTGATCTTCGGTCAGCGGCGGACGCGTAGCGCTCTTACCGGTCGGATCTCCAATCATTCCGGTGAAGTCACCTATAAGGAAGATCACCTCGTGTCCGAGATCCTGGAATTGCCGCAGTTTGTTAATGAGCACAGTATGACCCAAATGAAGATCCGGAGCTGTCGGATCGAAACCCGCCTTGATACGAAGCGGCCGGCCTTCTTTAAGCTTTGCGATCAAATCCTCTTCAGGAATCAGTTCGTCAATACCGCGCTTGATAACGGCTAACGCTTCGTCAATTGATGCCATGGACCTCTGTTCCCCAATTTTGATTTGGTGTCCGAGATAAACAGTTACAGACTTCTACAAAACAAATCTGTGATTAACCGTCACCCTTGGTAAAGTGTATTTGCTCAGTTTTCGATCAATCAGAGCATAAAAGGATCGGCATTATATCAGCGGCATGTCGTTTTGTACGAGCTCAGGCCTTGTGAACGGTAATGTTCGCTACTGTCCTGATAATGTCATATACGGTAATCTGTTGGTCTATACTTGACGAGCTGCTTTAATTAGCCCGTACAAATTGCCGGAATACCGATTAAAATGGGTGAGCCCCGTGTTTAAAACTTTTCCAAAAACGCACATCACGTTGGCGGCTGCAGCCACAATCGTTGTCAGCGCCGCTGTGCTTATGAGCCCAAGTGCCGATGTAGAAGCCAAGCGCATGTCTTACACCATTGACCTTGAACAGGGAATGGTGTCTGGCGCAGCTTCTGAGCGCAAGCACTCCATGAATGAGCAACACAGCCCCGAAGCGGAAGATCACGGGCCAGCAGAGCCTGTGGCTCAGGCAGAAACTGCCCCGGCAGCTCCAGAGATTGATTGGCACGAATTCAATATCAAATCCGGCGATACGCTCTCTTCACTGTTCCGCAAAGCGGGCTTTAATGATGGCGTCATGTTATCGGTCATTCACGGGGCCGATGAGGCGACCAAACTGCAGCGCCTTTACGCTGGTGAAGACATTCGTTTTGGTCTGGATGATGAGGGCCAACTGGTTGCCGTGGAACTTCAACGCAGCCGGCTTGAGTCTCTCAAAATTACCAGGACAGAGGACGGCTTTGTCGGCAAAACCGAGATTCGCGAGCCAGAGCCACGCCCTGCTTTCGCAACAGGGGTCATCGATGGCTCTCTGTACCTGGCAGCAAGAGACGCGGGACTGAACGATCGCCTTACAATGGAGCTGGCCGGCATCTTTGGCTGGGACATCGACTTTGTGTACGACGTCCGAAAAGGCGACCGCTTTGAGGTGGTTTACGAAGAACTTTATCTGGATGGTGAAAAATTCGAGACGGGCCGCATTCTGTCCGCCCGGTTCATTAATCGAGGTACCGAGAACGTCGCTCTGCTCTACACCGACAGCAATGGAGACAGCGACTACTACACCCCAGATGGCAAAAGCATGCGCAAGGCCTTCCTGAGGGTCCCCATAAACGCCAGGTTATCGTCACCCTTTAATTTACAGCGTCGGCACCCGGTGCTTGATGTTGTGCGCCCCCACGAAGGGACCGACTACGCCGCACCGCCGGGCACACCCATCAAGGCTGCCGGTAGTGGTCGCGTTCAGTTTGCCGGTTGGAAAGGCGGCTATGGCCGCACCGTTGTCCTTCAACACGGTGACAACATCACAACCCTCTATGCCCATATGAGCCGACTGGGCAAAGGCATCAAGAATGGCTCACGAGTCAAACAAGGTGACACCATCGGCTATGTCGGATCGTCTGGCATGGTCACCGGCCCCCATCTCCACTATGAGTTCCGGGTTAATGGCGTTGCCAAGAATTCTCGTACGGTGAAGCTTCCCGATGCCAAACCTGTGCCCAGCACAGAACTGGCGAGATTTCGCCAACTGACCGACCAGAGGCTCGCACAATTCAATGTCTTCCGGGAAGGCGATCGCCAACTGGCAATGGCTTCGGATAACTGATCATGCATTACTGGCTCGGCTTGATGTCAGGCACCAGCATGGACGCAGTAGATGCTGCACTGGTGTCTTTCAGCGAGCATGACCTAACCATCAAAGAGACACTGTCTCTACCCTACCCGGAACAGCTCCGGCAGCGATTGCTCTTAGCCACACGCAATCAGGCGGACGCGGATCAACTCGGGGAACTCGACACCCTGACGGGTCAACATTTCGGAAAAACGGCGATGGAACTCATCAGTCGCTCCGGGATATCGAGAGACCAAATTGCGGCTATTGGCAGCCACGGACAAACCATTCGGCACCAACCCGGTGGGCCCGCGCCCTTTTCCATGCAAATTGGCAATGCTGCCTGCATTTCTGAAATAACCGGGCTGACCACCGTCGCCGACTTTCGAAGCCGGGATCTGGCGGCCGGGGGTCAGGGCGCGCCGTTGGTCCCAGCCTTTCACCAATGGTTATTCGGATCAGACCAGCAAGATCGCTGCATCCTCAATCTCGGTGGTATTGCCAACATAACCTGGTTACCGGCCGCAGGTCGCAAATCCGTTGCTGGCTTTGATACCGGGCCGGCAAACGCACTTATGGACGCCTGGTGTCTTGATCAGAGCGGACGCCATTTTGACGAGAACGGCCATTTGGCCAGTGAGGGCGTCATCCACACAGAGCTGCTTGCCAGCATGGTCTCAGACGCTTATTTCAGCAAGCCACCGCCCAAAAGTACCGGGAAGGAACGGTTCAATCTGGACTGGATACACACGCACCTGCAACGCTTCCCCGAACTGGCACCAGCCGATGTTCAGAGAACCTTACTCCAACTGACCGTCATCACCATTTTGAGACAAATGCCTCAAGAGTCCGCCGGCATGAAAGTTTATGCCTGCGGCGGAGGAACGTTTAATTCATTGCTGATGAACGAGCTCAGAGTGGGGCTAGGATCGGTCGCATTGACCACGACCGCTGATCTGGGACTGGACCCGCAGTGGGTAGAACCCGTTGCCTTCGCCTGGCTGGCAAAGCAGACGATTGAGGGCCTGGCCGGAAACCTGCCTGAGGTGACCGGCGCCAGGGGTAAAAGAGTCCTGGGCGCGATTTACCCGGCCTGACTTAGATTGAAAACGAGCTGCCGCAACCGCAAGTAGAGCTGGCGTTCGGGTTTTGAACCACAAACTGAGAACCCTGCAGACCTTCCTGATAATCAATGGTAGCGCCCACAAGATACTGGTAACTCATTGGGTCAACCAGAAGCTTCACACCATCCCGCTCAACAACGGTATCGTCGTCTTCCTGACTGTCGTCAAATGAGAAACCGTACTGGAATCCGGAGCAACCACCGCCGGTCACAAAGACGCGCAGACGAAGATCAGGATTCTCTTCTTCCTCGATCAATTCGCGTACTTTGGCAACTGCACTGTCACTAAAGAACAGCGGTACGGCCATTTGTTGCTGGACTACACTCAAGATATGCCTCCGGAAAATGAAACGCTCTGAGCGATTATGGTATTCCTGACTAATTCAGTCAACTATTCGGACTTGTCCGCATCCTCAGGCGCGGCTGCATCTGCCCCACCCGTGGCGTTATCGTGAGTTAACAAACCGCTGGTCTCATCCTGGCGTACCAGATTACCGTTGACCGAAGCACCCATGGCCATCTCAATCAAGCGATAGTAAACACTGCCATTGATTGCCGCTTTTTCCGCCAGCTCAAGATGGCTGGAGGCGCGAACATCACCGTTAACCCTGCCATTGATAATGACATGGGGGGCCGTAATGTCGCCGGTCACCTCGCCCACTTCAGAAAGGCGAATCACCGCGTCGCTGCCCTCCTCCGCCATCACACGACCCTTGATTTTGCCATCCACGTGCAAGCCGCCCGAGAATCGCACATCGCCCTCGATGGTGGTACGCGAAGAAATCAGGGTGTCGAAATTCCCTGTCGCGCGGCGCGGTTTCTGTTTTTTCTTACCCAGCATGTCTCAGTTCTCCGTTAATTTTGTCCATTCAAAGGTGCGTTCTGCTTTTGAGGCATTGCTCCCCTGAGCCTGTGCGACAACCTGAATTTCAAGTGGCTCGAAATCATCCGGAAGGGCCAAGGTGCCCTCTACATCCTGGAAATACCTAAACCGAAACCTGACGCCCAGATCTTCAATGTCTTCTGACACATCGCGCAGCGCAATCACTTCCTTCTCGTCGTCCCGGGTTCCGATCAGATTGACCGCCACCTGGCCTGCAATGAAGCTGTTGTTGTTACCGACCTGGGTCAGCACCATCTTAAAACGGTAGCGGTTATCCCCCCGCGCCGGCGCCAGAGTGAAGTTGTCCACCTGGAGCCCCTTGCTGGCCTCGGAGGGCGCCATGATATTCCGATAGAACGTCAGGTCTGCTTCCAGTTCAGAGATCCGGGTTTCAAGCCCTGCAATGGTGTTGCGTGCTTCCCGCATGGCCTGCTGATCAATGGCTCGCCCACGCTCCAGATTGACCAGATTCTGCCTCGCTTTGCGAAACCGCTCCTGCAATGTATCCACATCCTGAGCCAACACCTCGTTGGTCGCCTCTGCGGACGAAAAACGAAACCCGCCCTGAGCCAGCCCCGTTGCGTAGCCAACTACCGCCGCAATGACGGTAAAGGCCAGCAGAATCAGCGTTCGGCGCAGGCGGTAGCCGGGCCGATGGCGGATGACCACATATTCGTCCGCTGGCTTGCGTGTGTCACTCACGGTCTATCCTCAAGGAAGCAGGGCGGGAGCGTTCAGGCCCAAGGTTTCATCAAGCCCGAACATAATGTTCATGTTCTGAACAGCCTGACCAGCGGCGCCCTTTACAAGGTTATCAATCACCGATGACACGATCACAATATTGCTCTGCTCCTGCCGATGCAGCGCCATTCGGCACTGATTGGCACCGCGGACACTACGAGTTTCGGGATGGCTACCGAAGGGCATCACATCCACAAACGGCTCGTTGCGGTAACGTTCTTCATACAGCGCCTGCAAGCGATCAAAATCCGCAGGATCAGACAACTCCGCGTACAGGGTGGCTTCAATTCCGCGAATCATGGGCACCAAATGGGGCACGAAAGTTACACCTACGCTTTTGCCAGCCGCCTGGCTCAGACCCTGGCGGATTTCAGGCAGATGCCGGTGACCAGAGGCGCCGTAAGCCTTGAAGCTCTCCCCCACTTCACCGTGCAACATGCCGATATTGCCCTGGCGACCGGCGCCACTGGCACCGGATTTTGCGTCCGCAATCAGTCGCGCAGGGTCCACCAGCCCCTGCTCCAACAACGGCAAAAAGCCAAGTTGCACGGCTGTGGGGTAACATCCCGGGTTAGCGACCAGTTGAGCCTGTCGGATCTCATCGCGAGCCACCTCGGGCAAACCATAAACCGCCTTCGCAGCCCACTCCGAAGATTCGTGGGGCATCCCATACCACCGGCTCCAGACATCCAGATCTTTGATCCGGAAATCGGCAGACAGATCAACCACTCGAACACCGGCATTCATCAGCTCCGGCATCATGCGCATCGCCACGCCATGGGGCGTGGCAAAAAACACCAGATCACATTGCGACAACACGACCGGGTCCGGCTCAGAGAATGCCAGGTCAAAGTGCCCCCGCAGATTGGGGTACATATCGGCTACCGACATACCAGCTTCAGAACGGGAGGTAATGCACTTCACCTCGACTTCCGGGTGAACCGCCAGGATTCTCAGCAGCTCAACGCCCGTGTATCCGGTGCCACCAACGATGCCTATCTTGATCACTCTTTTCTCCAACGTGGTCTGGTCAGAATTTCGCGCTAGTCTACCATGATAAACCAAGGACTTATTGCAGCCGTCAGGTGCACGGTTACAATGCTGTCAGAAACCTTCTGAAGGACCAGTCACCCGAAGCGGAACCTTGCGCCAATGCGTAATATCAGGCGACAGATCACCGAGCAACTCACCTCCGTTTTCCGGAAACGACTCTCCGGCGTGGATGCCTTGCCGCAGCTGGCTGTTCTGGGCCTGCTGTCCGGTGTGGTGACCGGCGGGGTGATCCTGCTGTTCCGTTTCGCCATCGAGTGGCCACTCGAACAGTTCCTGCCCGGGGAGGGCTCAGAGAACTTCGAGCAACTGGACATTATCACCCGTGGTCTTCTGCCACTGGCAGGCGCACTGGGACTTGGCCTTATGCTGCACAAACTGGCCACCCACGACCGAAAAGTGGGCATCGTCCACATCATGGAACGCCTGAACTACCATCAGGGCTACATCTCGTTCAAAAGCGCCATGGTGCAATTTGTGGCAGGCGTAACAACCGTTGTGTCGGGCCAATCAGCAGGCCGCGAAGGCCCTGCAGTGCATCTTGGCGCCGCGTTTTCGAGCCTGATGGGGCAATGGATGCGCCTGCCCAACAACAGCATAAGAACCCTGGTGGCCTGTGGTTGTGCTGCGGCCATTTCGGCCTCGTTCAACACCCCCATTGCCGGCGTCATCTTTGCCATGGAAGTGGTCATGATGGAATACACCATAGCCGGTTTTACTCCTATTATTCTGGCGGCCGTCAGTGCCGCCATCGTTACCCAGTTGATGTACGGTTCAGAGCCCGCCTTCAGTGTGCCGGCGCTGACCATGAACTCACTGGCAGAGATTCCGTGGATCCTGGCCATTGCCGTCATCATTGGCATTGCCGCCGCCGCGTTTATCCACCTGGTCGACAACATGGGGCGGCACCATCATCGCCCGGTGCTTTTGCGGTTAACGTTTGTCGGCTTACTGATGGCCGCGTTCGCCATCGTGGTGCCGGAAACCATGGGCATTGGCTACGACACCGTCAGCGAGGCCATTAATGGCGAGCTTGGCTTTTGGCTTTTGTTAGGTGTCGGTATTGCCAAGCTGTTGATTACCGGGCTATCCATCGGGCTGGGCATGCCCAGCGGTGTGATTGGCCCAACCATTTTCATGGGGGCTACCCTCGGCGGCGCCATGGGTCTGGTTGGCGCCCAGCTATTCCCGGACTACGCCTCCTCCGTCGGCTTCTATGCCATGCTCGGCATGGGTGCCATGATGGGCGCGGTATTGCAGGCGCCGCTGGCGGCACTGATGGCCTTGATGGAGCTGACCGGTAATCCGAACATCATCCTCCCGGGCATGCTGATTATCACGACCGCCAGCCTGGTCACCAGCGAAGCCTTCGGCAAGAAGTCGCTGTTCCTGACGGTGCTCAAGAACCAGGGCCTGAGTTATCAGAACTCACCGGTTATTCAGGCGCTGCGCCGAGTGTCCGTGGGCGCCATTATGGATCGGAGCATCTTGCGTATCGAGCGCGAGCTGACGCCAGAGGAGGCTCGCAAAGCGCTCAAGTCCGAACCCAAATGGCTGCTGGTCGAGGGCAGCAACGGCCCGACGGCGCTGTTACCGGCGGTAGACCTGGCACGATACCTTGAGGACACCGACAAGCTGGTGGCCGAAGAGGGCATAGAACCACCGGAAAGCTTTGACCTGATGGACATTCCCGCCAACCGGCGAGACGTCGCGCCTGTGCAGTATCAGGCCACGCTCGAGGAAGCGCTGAACGCATTCGATAAGTCCCAGGCCGAGGCTTTATACGTACAACGTCATGTGGCTCCGATGATCCAGCGGGTCTATGGTGTGGTACTTCAATCGGACATCGAAAGCTATTACCAATACCGACGGAGCTGACGCATGCTTTGGGTCAAGGCCTTTCATATCATTTCACTGGTGTGCTGGTTTGCCGGCATCTTCTACCTGCCGCGATTGTTTGTGTACCATGCCGCCTGCGAGGATCAGCCCGGGCGGGAGCGCTTCAAGATCATGGAGCGAAAACTCTACCGGGGCATCACAACACCGTCGATGATTGCCACCGTGATCTTTGGCGTCTGGTTGATCAGTTATAATGCGTCCGGTTACTTCAATATGGGCTGGATGCACGCCAAACTGGTGCTGGTGGCACTGCTGATTGTTTACCACTTTTATTGTGGCCATCTGGTGAAGGTATTCCGGGATGACCAGAACACCCGAAGCCACGTATTTTACCGCTGGTTTAACGAAGTGCCCGTTCTGATCTTGTTGGCCGTTGTGATTCTGGCTGTTGTAAAACCCTTCTGAGGAGACGCACCATCAAGCGCTATACCCGTCCCCAAGTTCTGGTTCTGTCCGGCCTTGACCCCTCCGGCGGCGCCGGCATTCAGGCTGACATTCAGGCCATCACTTCACTGGGCGGGCACCCGCTGCCCCTGCTCACCTGCCTGACCGTGCAAGACACCTGTAATGTGTTCGGAGCTGAGCCTGTTAACCCGGATCTGATCCGGCAACAATTGCAGTGTCTTGCCAACGATGTTCCTATACACGCGATTAAAACCGGGGCTTTGGGCAACGCGGCGGTGGTGGATGTGCTGATTGATTTCCTCGACAGCCAACCAGATCTGCCTTTGATTGTTGATCCGGTCATCAAGGCCGCTGGCGGCGGCGACCTGGCGGATGACGCTCTGGTGCAGGCAATGAAACAGAAACTGTTTCCGCGAGCCGAAATGATCACCCCGAACGGCATTGAGCTGACGCAGCTCGGCGGCAGCGAAGACCCCGAGCAAGCCGCGCAACACTTACTGGACAGTGGATGTGGGTCGGTACTCGCCACCGGTGGACATGGCACCGGCATACACATCATCAACACCCTGTACAACCATACTCCCGAGCACATGCACTGGGAGGTGGAGCGCGTAGGCCTCAATGAATACCATGGCACCGGCTGCACACTGGCAGCCGCCATCGCTGCAGGTCGTGCCAGCGGCCTTTCGCCCAGAGCCGCGATCTCCCAGGCCCAGAACTATGTGCATCGAACACTGTTGCATGCGCTGACCGTGGGTAAAGGTCAACGGGTACCGGATCGGGGCATTGTGTGGGAACGATAGATCGCGCACTTCGATCCGGGCTGTACGCCATCACCGATAACCGATTGACGCCACCTGACCGGCTGATCACTTCGGTCGAGGCCGCTTTGCAGGGTGGCGCCGTGCTGGTGCAGTACCGGGATAAAACCTCAACAGCCATTGAACGTTTGCGCCAGGCCACTGATTTAACTTATCTTTGCCGGGATGCCGGGGTGCCCCTGCTGATCAACGACGACCCGGAACTGGCGAAGCGCGTCGGTGCTGCCGGTGTGCACCTTGGCCAGGACGATGTCGCGCTGGAAAGCGCCAGAGATCTGCTGGGGCCCGACGCGGTTATCGGCATTACCTGCCACCATCGCCTGGACCTGGCCGAAACCGCCAAGGCCGGCGGCGCCAACTATCTGGCCTTTGGCCGTTTCTACACATCGACCACCAAACCCGGTGCGCCGTCGGCAGATGTCAGCGTTTTGACCGAGGCAAGATCGCTGGCCTTGCCGGTCACGGCCATCGGTGGCATCACCGCCGACAATGCCGAACCATTGATCCGCGCAGGTGCCGATCTGGTTGCCGTTGTTGGCGGACTGTTCGGAGGCACACCCGAGCAGATCGAGCACAACGCCAGACGGTTTACCCGACTGTTTGCCAGCCATCATCCGCTTTCACATTTTTCAACCGACAGGAGCTAACCGTGACTCACTCTGAAACGCTATTTGAAGAGGCCCAGAAATACATCCCCGGCGGCGTCAACTCGCCGGTGCGGGCGTTCCGCGGCGTTGGCGGTACTCCGATCTTTTTCAAGCATGCCGAAGGCGCCTATCTGTATGACGAAGACGGCCGCCGTTACATCGACTACATCGGGTCTTGGGGGCCCATGATCCTGGGGCACTCTGACCCCCGCATCAAAGCCGCTCTGCACGCCCAGGTGGATTTGGGCGTCGGTTACGGCGCGCCCACCGCGATCGAAACCGAGATGGCAAAAAAGGTGTGCGAACTGGTGCCGTCCATCGAACTGGTGCGTATGGTCAACTCGGGCACTGAGGCCACCATGAGTGCCATCCGCCTGGCCCGTGGCTACACCGGACGCGACAAGATTGTAAAGTTTGAGGGCTGCTACCACGGCCACGTCGATTCCCTGTTGGTGAAAGCCGGCTCAGGCGCACTGACGCTGGGCGTCCCGAATTCTCCGGGAATACCTGCCAGCCTGGCGGAACACACCATCACCCTGACCTACAACGACATCGACAACGTTCGGGAAACCTTCAAAGACATTGGCGATCAGGTTGCCGCCATCATTGTTGAGCCGGTGGCCGGCAACATGAACTGCATTCCGCCGGTCCCTGGTTTCCTCGAGGCTCTGCGGGAAGTGTGTGATGAGCACGGCACGGTACTGATTTTTGATGAAGTGATGACCGGTTTCCGGGTGTCTTTGGGCGGGGCCCAAGGTCTGTTTGGGGTAACCCCGGACCTGACGGCCCTGGGCAAAGTCATTGGCGGTGGTCTGCCGGTCGGAGCATTCGGTGGCAAGCGGGAAATCATGGAGCACATCTCGCCACTCGGGCCGGTCTACCAGGCGGGCACCCTGAGCGGTAACCCGCTGGCCATGACCGCCGGCCTGACCACCCTGAACGCCATCTCGGAGCCCGGTTTCCATGACCGACTGACCGAGAAAACCATCAAGGTGCGTGACGGCTTGAAAGCGGCTGCAGATGAAGCCGGTATCCCATTGGCGGTTCAGTCCGCAGGCGCCATGTTCGGTTTTTTCTTCACCAGCGAACCCGCTGTGACACGCTTTGATCAGGTAATGGAATGCGATGTTGAGCGCTTCAAGAAGTTCTTCCAGGGCATGCTGAAAGAGGGCGTATATCTGGCGCCCTCCGCCTTTGAGGCTGGCTTTACCACCGCCGCCCTGTCCGATGACGACATCGAGGCAACCATTGCCGCGGCCAGAAAAGTCATGGCCACGCTGTAACCCCAGAACGAAAGCAAAGCTAGACCGGCCCCTAATCCCCGTGGGCCGGTCGCTCCCCCAGAGCTTTAACGCAGACCGTTAGAAGACGCCTTCCAGCGATACCAGGTAGGTGTGGCGCTGATAGTCGTAGCGCGAAAGACGGCTGTTCTGATCCCGGAACAGCCATTGATTCCGGACCAGCCAGCGGCTATTCAGGTAAATCTCGGCCATCAGACCTAATTCAAGACGCACGTCTTTTCGCCGCCGCGACGTCAATACCCCTTCGTCAATCCATTGGTGGGGCCTGTCATAACGAGCATGCCTCAGTGCCATGTCCGCCCCGATTGCCAGATCGGATCTCAGTGGGTAAAGCACTTCCGCACCCAGTTGATGACTCGTTGGCGACACACTGACAAAAAAATCGCCATCGCTGAAATCCTTACGATCATTGATACTCCAGCGGTAAAAGGTATCCAGCATCAGGCTACCGTGCCTCTGCTCTGCGCGCGCTTCAAACTGATACTGTTGGCCACTGTAGGCCAAATAATCCCGACCACCATCAACCTGTTCCGCGGTCAGCGCCAGGGAACAGGCGTGCAAGGGGCCCACCAGACACTCATCCGTCTGGGCAAACAGGGTCGCGCCAAACCGGGTTTCCAGCACATCATCTTCCAGCCAGGCTCGGGTAAGGCCGGCACGCACGCCAACGTCCACGCCCTTGTAACTGCGAATGCCGGCCAACTTGCCCTGCACCACCGTGGCATCAAACCGGCTGCCTTGAACATAGTCCTGGCTGTACGCAACTCCGTCCCAAACCAATCGCCAATCCGGAGTGATGACCTGTCTCAACGCGCCGGCGGCAATCAGCTCAGCATAGAGGCTGCTCCTGTTGGACGAGGAATCTTCTGGCACCCCCTCTATATTGCTGTCGTAACCGATGCCTGTTGAGAGGTAACCCTGAGCGACCAAAGCGGGGCTCTGGTACGCCGGTGCCCTTCGAGATGCCAGCTCCGAAAGCTGCCGACGAGCCAGTTCACGAATTGCCTCCGAGGCATCCGCGCCAGACGCTTGCACAAACCGCTGTTCTGCCAAATCTGCACGGCCATCCGCCAGCGCTACCAGGCCCAGATTGTAGTTGGCCAGGGCAGCATCCGGGCCACCCAGGAGTTTGGAGAAGCTGGCTTCTGCGGCGCGATAATCACCGGTTTTAAAGCAGGCAACGGCCAGATTATAGTGCAACGCGGGGCTGTCGACGCCCTGCGCCAGGGCCGCTTCAAACTGCTCTCGGGCCGCATGATAATTACCCAGCCGGAACTGCTCTATGCCCTCCGACATGGCTTGCCGACCAGTCTGTGCCGGATCGGCTGCCAAGGCGCCGGCCATCGCCAGCAACATCAGCACAATCAGGGTCCGGAACAGGCCTGAAGCAGGCCCAGAAGAAAGGAGCGTTCGGAACAACGGAGCACCTCGGGGTGAATAACATCCGACTCAGCCGGGCAGAACCCGCACACAAGTCACCGAGGTTAACATAGACGAGTGATTACGGCCGAGACGATTGTCCCGGCAATTCAGGCTTACCACTCCTGGCATCCCTGGCCGCCGCCGGCAAAGCATCTGGACCAAACCCGGGCCTTTCGCTGCGAGCGTCTCGAGCGCGCTCAGAAGCCGACTGACCAAAATCACGCCCACGCTCCCGGGCGTCCCTGGCACGTTCTCGGCCAACCGCATTGACGGATTCGCCTGACTTTCCGTCCGAGGTCAGCGAGGGCAAATCGGGCAGTCGAATTTCTTGTGCTACGGATCCGGTCAGATCGTCGGTGTCCTCGACCATTCGCATAGTCACATCCAGGTCACTGGCCAAGATCGGGGTCGCCAAAACCAACAACAACAGCGACGCCAACAGCCTGCTGGAGGCATTGCGGCTCAACACTTCCGACCTGTTCATGTTGCAGGCTCCTTATCATCAGTGCCGCCAGTACGCTCAATTGAACCCTCGGCGCCCGGATGCGGTGGCACCACGGCACGGAACACCTTCTGCCGCCCATTCGCGTCCAGCTCAGCAATCAGCTCACCCGCGCCCGGGAACAAAATAGTAAGAGGCAGCGCCAACACATTGTCCCCTTGCTGCAAACTCACCTGCCAGCTCACCTTGTGCTGACCCGGCAGGCCAGAGAGTTCCACATGAGGAGGCAGATCGAGGGTCAGGGTCACGTTATCCAGAGGCTCGCCAGCGGTAAAGGCCAGCCTGACTGTGCGATCAACGGGCTGAATGACCGGCCCGGATACACCTTGCGCCGGTGCATGAATCTCAGCCTGTTCAGGCTCGGAGCCTATTCCCGTCATACCCTGTCCGATGACCAGCCCGACCACCAGGGCAGCGGCAACCGCCCCACCCCAAACGGCGTGAACCTTCCTGGAGGAGGCTGCAGACGTCGCCTTGCCCAGAACCCGGCTTTCAAAATCCAATGACGGAGCAGGCACCGCGTAACGGGCGACCATCTCCATCATCAACAAACGCTCGAACTCCTCGCGGTTTCGGCACGAAGAGCATTGTTTCAGGTGCACGTAGACAATCTGCGACTGGGCAGAGGGCAGCTGCTGCCTGACGTAGTCAGGTAATTGCGTTCGGATTTGCCGACACGACATAATCATCACCTCATTGTTCCAGACGCCCGGCGATCAGTTCCGGTTCCATGTTTTGCTGGAGATACTTGCGCAAGGCCGCCCGGCTCCGGTGCAGGCGGGATTTGACGGTGCCAACCGGCACAGACAGCACCTCCGCCACGTCCTCTTGCCGCCAGCCATCAACATCATGCAGCAAAATCAGCGTGCGCTGATCCGGTGAAAGCTGATCAAGCGCCTTATCCAACTGCGGCCCCAGGCGATCCCGACTCAACACCCATTCTGGTGACTGGTCTTCTGACGCCAGCGAATCCAGCCAATCAGACTGGTCATCCGAGTCCATCATGTCGCTGGCGGGGCGATCCGCCTGGCGCCCTTTTTTTCTCACCGAATCAATAAACTGTCGATACAAAACCCGGTTTAGCCAGGGGCGCAACTGGGCAACGGATTCCAGCTCCTCGAGCTTGGGATAGAGCTTGAGCACCACGTCTTGCACCAAGTCCTCGGCATCCTGACTGCTTCCGGTAAGACGGTAAGCAAAGCCATACAGCGCTTGCAGGTGCGGCTGCACCAGGCGCTGAAAACGCTTTTGCGCGGATGAACGAAACGGAAGGATTGGCAAAAAAACACGACCCGATTGCAGGTTTCTGAAGCTCGCAGTCTATATCAGCCGTCGTTGCCATGCACCTGCTCGCCGCAGCCGCTGGCCCGCCAACATGAGTCAAAATTAATCCAGCCATGGGAACTCTTGGCAATCCTGGAACGTGAGAGTGTAACTGGCGGCCATAACGCCGGATTTACTCTGGAAAATAGAACCAGGAGGTTTTATGAAGCGTTCAATCAAGGTTTTCACAATTACGGCGCTCGCCGCGGCCCTCGCTGCCTGTGGCGGAGATGGCAGTTCCTCGGGCTCAACCGGCACCGTGTCGATCGGTCTGACCGATGCACCGGCCATGGATCTGAGCAGCGTTAACGTTGCCTTCAATGCCATTCGCCTGAAGCCAGCTGATGGCGACTGGCTGGAATTCACGCTGGAAGAAACCGGCGTTATTGACCTGTTGACTTTGCAGGGCGGCGTAACCGAACCACTGATCGCCAGTGAGGAGGTACCCGCCGGTAACTACAGCGAAATTCGGTTGATTGTGAATACCGCCGAATCCTGGGTTACCAGAGAGACTCAGGGCGATGCCCGCTACACGCTTGGCGTACCCTCTGGTGAACAGAGCGGCCTGAAGCTCAAGGGTACCTTCACGGTTGCGGCCGATACCAGTCAAAGCTTCACCATAGACTTTGATGTCCGCAAATCCATCGTCAACCCACAAGGTCGGGCGCTGGGCGATTACATGCTCAAGCCAGTACTGAGGCTGGTGAACAACCTTGAGGTGGGTCAGATCGAGGGTGAGGTGGATTATGCGCAGATTCAATCAACCCGGCTAAACAACGACGCGCAGGACACTTGCAGCACTGGCTATTTCGGTGCGGTTTATGTCTTCGAGGGCGCCGGCGTAGAACCGGTTGACCTGAACGTTGAACGCGATGGCCTGAACCCTCTGATGGTCGTTCCGGTCATCGAGCAGGGAGCTGGCAGTCTGTATGAGTGGACCGCCGCCTTCCTCACCGAAGGCACCTACACCGTCAGCTACAGCTGTCAGCTGGACGACAACCAAGTTGATGACGACATCCAGTTTGACGGCACTCAGAACATTACCGTTGTTGCCGGCGAAACCTCTGTGGCCGACCCCATCCCTCTGCAGCCCTGATAGCACATCGTATTGAGTGTCGCTGTTGAGTGGAGGCCAGGGATGGCCTTCACTGCTTATAAGGCCTGAGCTCTGGTCTCAGCCTGATCCGCCCCGGCCACGTTGCCACGGGCTCTGCGAATGTCCGCCAGCAACAGCCAGCCCGATCGCTGCATCCGGGTATCGTTACCCGCCAGCGACAAGCCCTTCAGCGTGAACTGCTCCGCTGCGCCCAAGTTGTCGCCGGCCACATAGGCTTCGGCCAACTTGAAATAGACCTCCGCCGAACGGGGCGCAATCCGCTGTGCCCGCTCCAGACGGGCAATGGCGCCATTGGAATCCCCCTGTTTCAGGCGCTGATCTGCGTCACGGATCAGGCTGACGGCCGCGGCTGGCAGTTCGTCACCCGTTTCGCGGTAACTGGGTGAACGGGTAGCGGGCGGTTCTGGCTCACGCACTTCGGGTTGCTCGCTCTTGCGCCACACCCGCGGCTCGGCATCTTGCTCGGAGCCTGAGGCTCTTGGCGGCTCTGGCGCTTCGGAGCGGTCTTCACCGCCTACCGGTACATAGATAGATCCGCCGCCGGGGCCGGTGGCGCAACCTGCCAGGGCCAACATCAATGCCAGGCAGCTGGCGCGAGTCATTACTGCGTTATTCATCGAAACAATCCTTCAAACCAACTGCGTATTTGCCGGCCAAACTGCCCTTCACAATCGATGCGCTGCAGGGGCTCGCTGCCAGCCACAAACGGCACCAGGCGAGCATTCGGACAGCCCTCCTCCGTCAGTGCCTGCTCCCCTGCGTTCACCCAATGATACTGCACACCGTCGGGCATGACCGGAGAAAACCCGTGCTGCGGAAGCTGCGACATCATCGCAGACCAGACCGGCAGTGCGCCAGAGGCCCCGGTCAACGCCGTCGGGCCATTGTCGTCCCGGCCGACCCAGGCGACGGCCAGCAGATCCCCGCTGAAACCGGCAAACCAGGAATCCCGACCCTGGTCCGTGGTCCCGGTTTTACCTGCCAGGCTCAATCGCTGTGGCAGCACATTATAAGCAGAGCGACCGGTCCCCTCCTGCATGGTTTCCTGCATCGCGTATTGCACCAGGTGCACGGCAGCCGGATCTGCCACCCGGTCAACCTTGAGGTTGTAGCGGGACAGCGGCTCGTTGTCGGCATCGGTGACTTCCCGAATGGTCCGCAACGGCGTATTGAAACCGGATGTCGCCAGGCCCTGGTAGAGTTGAGCAACATCGGCCGGCGTCAATGACAACGCACCCAGCAGCATGGATGGGTAATCGGAAATCGGCGTGGTCACACCAAAGGCCCGCAACACCTGCTGCACCCTGGGGATTCCTACATCCAGACCAATCCTTACGGCAGGCAGGTTGTACGATCGTGACAGCGCCAGATGCAAAGGCACCTCGCCTCGCTCTTCACCGTCAAAGTTCCCGGGTTGCCATAACCGACCATCGTCGAATTCAAGGGTGAACGACCGGTCCGCTACCGGAGTGATCAATGTGTACCGGTCGGCCTGCTCCAGCGCCGCCAGATAAGTAAACGGTTTGATCAATGAGCCAATGGGCCGGCGAGCATCCACGGCACGGTTAAAGCCGGCAAACTCCGGATCTTTACCGCCCACCAACGCCAGCACTTCGCCGGTATCTTTCGCCGTCACCACCAGAGCCGCTTCCAACGCATCCTCGGTCTCTCCGCGGGCAAGCCTGGGCAAAGTGTCACGAATCGCCACCTCTGAGGCATTCTGCACGGCCGGATCAAGCGTGGTAAAAATGCGCAGGCCGTCGTTTTGCAGATCCTCCTGTCGATAGTCCCGCGCCAGATGCCGGCGCACCAGATCGATGTACGCGGGGTAGCGGTTGTCCGTGTATGACGGCCGCGAACTCACACCAAGCGGCCGGGCAATCGCCCGGGCAGACTCATCGACGGTGATCAGACCTGCCTCGGCCATTTCCGACAACACCAGATCGCGCCGCGCTTTCGCCCGTTCCGGCTGGCGGCGGGGGTTGTAATAGCTGGGGCCTTTAACCATACCGATCAGCAAAGCCAGCTGATGAACATCCAGGTCTTTCAGTGGCTCACCGAAGAAAAACTGACTGGCCAGGCCAAAGCCATTGATACTGCGAGTACCGGCCTGACCCAGGTAAACTTCATTGAGATAGGTTTCAAGAATGTCGTCTTTCTCATAGTGCCATTCCAGCAACACCGACATCAGAGCCTCGTTGCCCTTGCGAACCAGAGTCTGCTCGCGGGTCAGGAAAAAGTTTTTAACCAGCTGCTGGGTCAGCGTGCTGCCACCCTGGACAATATGACCAGCCTTGATGTTGGCCAGCATTGCCCGGACGATCGACTGCGGTGCAACACCGAAGTGCTCATAGAACTGACGATCCTCAATCACCATCAGACCTTTGGGCAGCAGCTCCGGCACTTCCTCAAGCCTGACCAGTACACGGTCTTCGCGATGTGACGGGTAGATTCCGCCAATCTGGGCCGGCTCCAGCCGGACAATCGGCGAGTCCGGGCCCGCCAGAACCGAAAACGACTGCACCCGGTCCCCGGAAACGACCAGCGAGAGCCGGCGCCTCGGTTCTTCACCATCCGGGAACCGGAAGCCCCGTGCGCTGATCACAAATCGGCCACCGGATCGCTGGTAGCTGCCCACCCTGACACCATCCCCGGCACGGTAACCCGCCAGTTCCAGCTCACGGGCCAGGCCGGACGCGCTCACGCTGGCGCCGTCGTATAGTTCCAGCGGCCGGGCATAGACCCGTGACGGCACCTCGAAGCGCCGGCCTTCAAAACGGGAGGTAACAACGGCATCGAGATACACCATCCAACCAGCCAGCAGCACCAGGCCGACGGCACCAACACGAAATAAAAACCGCCATGCGCCAGTGCGTTTGCGACCAGGCTGAGGTTTCGAATTTTTTTTACGGGGATTACGGGATTTACTCATGGCGGGAGTATAACGAAGCCGACGTGGCCTTCGGCAGGCCTGTTGTGTGTTATTTCTGTAATCTGCCCGCTATAGTAGGCCAACAGAATCCAGACCGATAAAAATCAACGAGTTCAGAGAACCCAGGAGCACACTGTGAGCGCGAATACACCGGACACACTGATCAAAGCACTGCAAAACCCGGAGTTGTACGACCACCCCGTGCAGAGCTTTCAGGTTATCGAGACTCATATCTCACAGGTTATCCTGACCGGCGATTACGCCTACAAAATCAAAAAGCCCATGGACTTCGGGTTTCTCGACTTCTCCACGCTGGAGCGCCGCAAGCGTTTTTGTGAGGAAGAGCTCCGGCTGAACAGCCGGCTGGCGGCCGACCTGTATCTGGACGTTGTACCCATCACCGGCACACCTGAGCAGCCCAGGCTTGGGGGCGACGGCGAAGCCTTCGAATACGCCATTCGCATGCGCCAGTTCGACCAGACCGAGCTGTTTGACAAGCGCCAGGAGCAAGGCAACCTACCTGCCGACATGCTCACCAACCTGGCACGCCAGGTTGCCCTGTTCCACGACAGCCTGCCACCGGTTGCCGATGACAAGCCGCTGGGCACGCCCGAGGCGGTATTTGCCGCCATGCAGGAAAACTTTGACCAGATTCGTCCGCTTCTGGACGACAAGGCATTGCTGGCCCAGCTCGATGCTCAGGAAGCCTGGACCAAAACCACCTTCGATCGGCATCGGGAGCTGATTGCCGCCCGCCGCGACGGTGGACTGGTTCGGGAATGCCATGGTGATCTGCACCTGGCCAACATCACGGTGTTCAATGACCAGGTGACGGTGTTCGATTGCATCGAGTTCAATGAGCCGTTCCGCTGGATCGACGTTATCAACGATCTGGCGTTCCTGCTGATGGATCTGGAGTCCCGTCGTGAACCGGTGTTGGCCAACCGGGTTCTGAACACCTACCTGGAATACCGGGGTGATTTCGAGGCACTGGCCCTGCTACCCCTTTACAAGGCTTACCGCGCCATGGTCCGCGCCAAAATTGCGCTGTTTACCATGGGCAATCCCAGCCTGACCGATGCCGAGCGCGCCGGCCTGATGCAAAAGTACCGGGATTACGCGCAACTAGCGGAAGATTACAGCGCCATACCGAACTGTTTCTTACTGGCGACCACCGGGCTGTCTGCCAGTGGCAAGACCTGTGTCAGCGCTGCCATGGCCGGCGAGCTCGACCTGATTCGCCTGCGCTCTGATGTTGAGCGCAAACGCTTACACGGGCTCGGGCCTCTGGACGACAGCAAATCCGGCATTGGCACCGATCTTTACAGCCTCGAAGCAACCGAGCAGACCTACCAGCGTCTTGCCAATCTGGCCGGAGACCTTCTGGCCTCCGGGCTGTCGGTCATCATAGATGCCGCTTGTCTGAAAGAAAGCGAGCGCACCCTGTTTGCGGAAGTCGCAGAAAACCGAGGCGCGCCTTTTGCACTGCTACACTGCGAAGCACCGGAACAGATGCGCAGGGACTGGGTACGCAAGCGCAAAGGGGATGCCTCCGAGGCCACCGAGGAGCTTCTGGATGCCCAGCAAAGCTGGTTCGAGCCGTTGACGGTGGCCGAGAAAACCCACACCGTTCACCTGCACACCGAAGAAGAACACGTGGCAGAGGCGGTGGCTGACCGGATTCGGCAGCATTTTGGCATGACTCCCCGCCAGGGCGACTAAACTAATCACTCAACGTTTGGCTGTTGGCTCTTCGAGGTGCGAGATGGACGAATTTCAGGATCACGAACTGCATCATATTGACCACCCGCTGTATGAAATACTGCGGAGTGAAGACATCAAGGCGTTCAACGCCGAGAAGGCAAAGCTGAGTGAGCAGAACGAGCTGCCGAGCTTTGCTCATGGCGACTTCCGGGGTCTGGATCTGCGTGGACTGGATGCCAAGGGCCTGGACTTCCGCCATGCCTATTTCCGGGGGACCGACCTGCGCGGCATCGACTTTTCGAAATCCAGAGTGGAAGGCGCCAGCATTGCCAGCGCCAAAATTTCCGGGTGTTACTTTCCGCATCGCCTCGAAGCCGATGAAATTGTGATGTCCCTGAACCACGGCACCCGCATGCGCTACGCCCTGCTGCCGAAATGAGTGGGGGCCAGCCGTCGTGGCAGGCGGTCTGCCAGGCCGAAGATCTGGTGCCGGGGGCTTTTGTCGAGTTTCGCCTGAAGGAGAAAGCGGTTGAGCCGGAAGGCATGCCCCTGACCGGCTTCGTATTCCTTGACGGCAGCACGCCGAAAGCCTATTTGAACCTCTGCCCGCATCTGGGTGTTGAACTGAACTGGATGCCCGGGCGATTCATGGATGCCGACAATCTGTTCATCCAGTGCGCCACCCACGGCGCACTGTTCAAGCCCGGCACCGGCGAATGCATTGCCGGGCCCTGCCAGGGCGACGCCCTGACGGCGCTGAATGTGCGCCGCCAGGGTGACCAGATAGAGGTCAAGCTTGAACGTTGACCGGCACCGGATCCGTCAGCTCGAGCTGGCCCGTCGGGTTGCCGTCCGGTCCGGCCAGAGCGGCACGATACGCCAGCACCTCAACCCCGGCGTCATGGGCTTGCCGTAGCAGCTGTCCATAGCGGGCGTCAATGTGATCGGCAGGGCGCACCTCGTCAATACCGGTGTGGTTCACCACGAAAAACAGCACGGCCCGGTCGCCGTTGGCAACCTGAGCCATCAGCTCCCGCAGGTGTTTCTGGCCACGCTCGGTAACCGCATCCGGGAAATAGCCCTGATCGCCCGCTGCCAGGGTTACGTTTTTCACCTCAACCCAGGCATCCGGACGCTCAGGGTGGCCGCTCAATAGCAAGTCAATGCGGCTTTTCTCCTCACCGTACCGCACTTCACTGCGAACCTTTGTGTAACCGAGCAACTCAGACACTCTGCCGGCCTCGATTCCATGCCGGGCCTGGGCGTTCGGGCGAGCCGTATTCACACAGGCCAGTACACCGGGCGCGGTTTCCACCAGCTCCCAGGTGTAGCGTAATTTGCGTTTCGGATTGTTGCTCCGGCTTAGCCAGACCCGGGCATTCTCGGGCTGACACCCCAGCATGGAGCCGGTGTTCGGGCAATGGGCAACCACCTCCTCTCCGTCTGGCAGGCGCACATCCGCCAGGAAGCGCTTATAACGACGAATCAGACGTCCTTCGAGCAAGGGTTCATCAAACTTCATGTGATCTCCGCAAAAAGTCGTTGTCACAAGGCTGGCCACCCCGTGACTTATCTGCTATTTTCCGCAAATTCCTATTTCAGGACGAATGCTTTATCCAGGGCTAAACCGCGCGGTCATGCTGGCGCGGCGGAAGCAAAGCGTTCTTGTGAAGTACAAACAAGAGGCCGGTTCAATGGCAAAGACTGCAGACCAACCACGCGAACGTTTTACTAACTTCACCCCTTATGAAATGAAGAAGGGTGAAGAATACATGAGTGCAGAGATGTTGCAGCACTTCAAGGAACTGCTTCTGAGATGGAAGCAGGAACTGATGGAAGAAGTGGACCGCACCATGCACCACATGCAGGAAGACGCCGCAAATTACGCGGATCCCAGTGACCGCGCAACCCAGGAAGAAGAGTTCAGCCTGGAACTGCGTACCCGGGACCGAGAGCGCAAGCTGATCAAAAAGATTGACCAGACCATCGACCGCATCGACAAAGACGACTACGGTTTTTGCGATCAGTGTGGCGTGGAAATCGGCACTCGCCGACTGGAAGCCCGCCCAACCGCGACTCTTTGCATCGACTGCAAGACCCTGGCAGAGATCCGCGAGCGCCAGACCGGCATCTGAACCCCATCGATAGCCGGCGGCCCCTGTCGCCGGCTTGAAGAGCCTTTATGGAGCAACCTCGGTACCGCGGGCGCTTTGCCCCCTCCCCCACTGGACCACTGCATTTTGGCTCGCTCGTGACCGCCCTGGCCAGTTGGCTGGAGGCCCGCTGCGCTGGTGGCGACTGGCTGGTGCGGATCGAAGATCTCGACCCCCTGCGAGAACCCCCTGAGGCCACAGGCCAGATACTTCATTCCCTTGACTGCCATGGCCTGTTCCCCGATGAGCCTGTGCGCTTCCAGTCCAAACGTCATGAAGCCTATCAGGCGGCCATCGAGCAGTTATTGTCGCGAGGTAGTGCTTATCGCTGCCGATGTTCCCGAAAACAGCTTCAGCAACACGGCGGCTATCACCCGGCGCACTGCCGGAACGGCGAGCCAGCGGCCGGTGACACGCCCTATGCCATCCGCTTTGCCTTGAACGACGAAGCCGGACACTGGCACGATCTCCTGCTCGGCCCTCAACAGCAACAGGTGCGGGCAGAACTGGACGACCCGGTCATTCTGCGCAAAGAAGGCTTCTACGCCTACCAACTGGCCGTGGTGGTCGATGACATTGATCAGGGTATTACTCACGTTGTCCGTGGTTCAGACCTGCTCGACATGACCGCCCAGCAACAACAGATTTTCAGAGCCCTTGGCGCTCGGCCGCCGGCGTGGTTGCACATCCCGGTGATTGTTAACGAGCAGGGCCAGAAGCTGAGCAAACAGACCCATGCACCCGCGCTCAATGACCGCCAGCCCGCCGGCAATCTGTTCATGGCCCTTGAGGCACTGGGCCATAAGCCGCCCCCGACACTGCAAACGGCCTGCGTGGAGGATGTACTGGCCTGGGGCCGCTGCAACTGGCGCCGGCAAGCCATTGCCCTGACATCCCGGCAGGCACATGGTATAAACCCAGTCACACACTTGCCTCCGGACCATTAAGCCCATGTATATCTACCGCCTGGTCTTTTTGCTGGTACTGGCCATTTACATTTTCTCCCCGAACATACTGGATTGGTGGACCTCACCAGAAAATGCCTGGTACAGCCCCTATGTGATCTGGGGCGGCCTGATTGCCATTGGTTTCTGGCTGGAATGGCGGCGAGATCCCAATGAGTTTTAGCGCAACCGGCCTGCTACTGGCCAGCCTGCTGTATCTGATTCTACTGTTCGGTATCGCCTGGGGAACCGAGCGCGGCACAGTGTTGCGCCGCTGGGTTCGCCATCCGCTTGTTTACACCCTCAGCCTGGGGGTCTATGCCGGCATCTGGGCAGTCTACGGCGCTATCGGCATGGCGGCCGAGTCCGGCTATGGCTTTCTGGCTTACTACCTGGGCATCTCCGGGGCGTTCCTGCTGGCCCCCGTCTTGCTCAACCCGATTCTTCGTATTGGCCGGGCCTATCAACTGACATCCCTGGCGGATCTTTTTGCCTACCGCTATCGCAGCCAGTGGGCCGGCACTCTGGTCACCTTGTGTTCCGCTGCCGCCATACTTGCCCTGCTGAGCATGCAGATTCAGGCGGTCGCGGTATCCGCCAGCTTGCTGGCGCCCGACACCTCACCCAAAGCCATCAGCGTGATGTTCAGCCTGATTGTTGTGTTGTTCACCGTGCTGTTTGGCGCCCGCCACCATCAGAACACCGGCAATCATCAGGGCCTGGTACTGGCCATTGCTTTTGATTCTCTGGTCAAAGTGGTGGCTCTGCTGGTGCTTGGCGGGGTGATCCTGTTTGGCGTCTTCGGCGGCACCAACGGCCTGGAGCAATGGCTGGCCCAGGCCTCCCACCCGGAAGTCACCATGGCTGCGGCGATTGATGACGGAAGCTGGCGGGCGTTACTGCTCATGTCATTTGCCGCTGCACTGGTACTGCCGCATATGTACCACATGACCTTCAGTGAGAACCCCTCGCCCCGGGCACTGGCAAAAGCCAGCTGGGGCCTGCCGCTGTACCTGTTGCTGCTCGGCCTGCCGGTGCCCTTGATTGTCTGGGCCGGCCAGGCGCTGGACGTTGGTGTGCCGGCGGCCTTTTTCAGCATTGGCGTGGCACAGGCGCTGGGCAGCCCGGCACTGACGCTAATGATGTACATTGCCGGCCTGTCAGCGGCCAGCGGACTCATGATCGTAAGCACCCTGTCGCTGGCCGGCATGGTGCTGAACCACGTGGTGCTACCGCTGAAAACACCGAAGGATCAGGGCGACATCTATCGCTGGTTGCAATGGGTCAAGCGCCTGCTGATCGCTGTGATTCTGTTCCTGGCCTTGCTGTTTCATGAAACCATTGGCCAGCATCTGGACCTCTCCATTCTGGGGGCTATCTCGCTGTCGGGCACGCTGCAGCTTTTGCCTGGGGCCCTGGGCGTTATCTACTGGCCGGAGGGCAATCGGCGCGGGCTGATTGCAGGTTTGATGACCGGGCTGTTGATCTGGCTGGTCACGCTTGTGCTGCCGTTCTCCCACACCACCGATCTGTTGAGCTGGATGAACCTTCCGGTTACGCCGGGTTACGACAACTGGCACCTGTTCACCTTCGTCAGCCTGACTGCCAACATTTGCATGTTCGCGCTGGTGTCTATTCTGAGCCCGGCCTCAGCGGAGGAGAACAGTGCCGCCCAGGCCTGTTCGGTCGGGGCGCTGTCCCGACCCCAGCGCCGGGAGCTACTGGCCGCCTCCTCAAACGATTTCATTCAGCAACTGGCCGACCCGCTCGGCATGAGCGTTGCCCGCCGGGAAGTGGACCGGGGTCTGGAGCAGCTCAAACTACCCAATGTGGAATTCCGTCCCTATCAACTGCGCCGGTTGCGCGACCAGGTCGAAGTGAACCTGTCGGGTTTGCTCGGGCCATCGGTGGCCCGGGATATCGTCAAACGTCACCTGGGTTTCAAGCCACTCACCCACGGTGGCACCGGTCAGGACATCCGTTATGTGGAGCGGGCTCTGGGCGACTACCAGAATCAGCTGACCGGACTGGCCGGTGAGCTGGACAACTTGCGCCGACACTATCGCCAGACGCTGCAAAACCTTCCGATACCCGCCTGCTCAGTAGGCGAGGACGGCGAGATCCTGATGTGGAACCACGCCATGGAATCACTAACCGGCATTTCTGCTGACGAAGTGGTCGGCGCCAAGCTGCTCGCCTTACCCGATCGCTGGCATGCGTTGCTGGAGGATTTCAACGGCGGTGACGACCTGCACCGATACAAGCATCGGCTGGATCTCCGTGGCAAACCACACTGGCTGAACCTGCATAAAGCAGCCCTCAGTGGTCCCGATCACGCCGAGGGTGGCTCCATTATTCTGGTCGAGGACCAAACCGAAACCCGCTTGCTGGAAGACGAATTGATGCACAGCGAACGGCTGGCCTCGGTGGGCCGGCTGGCTGCGGGCGTGGCCCATGAAATTGGCAACCCGGTGACCGGCATTTCATCACTGGCACAAAATCTGAAACTGGAAACCGACAACCCTGCCATTCTGGAAACCGCCGAACAGATTCAGCAACAAACCCGACGGATTTCCAACATCCTGCAGTCATTGATGAACTTTGCCCGCACCGGCAATCACGCCCACGCCAACCGCTATGAGCCGGTCAGTATTTATCGCTGCGTCGAAGAATCCATTAACCTGCTGTCGCTGAGTGACAGAGACATGGGCATTCGCTACCTGAACGATTGCCCGCAAGACCTGCAAGTACTGGGCGACGAGCAGCGCCTGGTCCAGGTGTTTGTGAACTTGCTGGCTAACGCCCGCGACGCCTCCCCCGACGGCGGCGTGGTGCGGGTCAGTGGAAACCGCGACGGCTACTCCGCTATCATCGAAGTGGTCGATGAAGGCTCCGGCATTCCGGCCGACCAGCTGGATCATATTTTTGAGCCGTTTTACACCACCAAGGCTCCGAACAAAGGCACTGGCCTTGGTCTGTCACTGGTGTACAGCATCGTTGAAGAACACTATGGCAACGTGCAAGTGGAAAGCCCGGCCAGCAATGAAACCGGTCGCGGAACCTGCATGAGACTGCGCTTGCCCGCCTACGAGCCAGAAACCGATACCGGCAACAGCTCCCCGAACCAAAGGTCGTGAACGCGATATGCCCCGCATTCTGATTGTTGAAGATGAAGACATTATTCGATCTGCAGTGCGAAAACTGCTTCAGCATGCCGGCTACGAGGTAGCTGATGCCGTCTCCGTCGAAGAAGCAGACCTGCTTGAGCCAGACAGCTTCGACCTGGTGATCACCGATCTTCGGCTGCCCGGTGCTGCCGGTACCGAGATGATCAATCGCGCCCCGAACACCCCGGTGTTGATCATGACCAGTTACGCCAGCCTGCGCTCTGCCGTCGACTCCATGAAAATGGGCGCCGTCGACTACATTGCCAAACCTTTTGATCACGACGAGATGCTGGCGGCGGTCGAAAACATTCTGGCCCGCAAAAACACCGACATGGGCAATCTGGCCAGTGATGATTCTTCCGGGGAGCACAGTGCGGAGGCATCCGACCCCTCGGCCATCATGTTCGGCCAGTGTGAGCCCATGCAGAAAGTCTTCACACTGATTCGCAAAGTCGCGCCCACAGAAACGACGGTGCTGATCCAGGGTGAATCCGGCACCGGTAAGGAACTGGCCGCCAGAGCGCTGCATCTGCTTAGCCCACGTGCCACCAAACCGATGATTTCAGTCAACTGCGCAGCCATCCCCGAAAGCCTGATTGAGTCTGAACTGTTCGGCCACGAAAAGGGCGCCTTTACCGGGGCTGTGTCTGCCCGGACGGGTTTGATCGAAGCCGCTGATGGCGGCAGCCTGTTTCTGGACGAAATTGGTGAATTGCCGGCCGAAGCCCAGGCGCGGCTGCTGCGGGTGTTGCAGGAAAGCGAAATACGCAAAGTAGGCTCCACCCAGAGCCGCACCGTAGACGTACGAATGATTGCCGCCACCCACCGAAACCTGAAAGCCATGACCCGCACTGGTGAGTTTCGGGAGGATCTGTATTACCGCCTGAACGTGATGCAAATCCGGATTCCACCCTTGCGGGAGCGTCGGTCCGACATTCTGGGCCTGGCCCGTCGCTTCCTGAAGCGGCAGGCGGAAAGACTGGGCAGGCCCGAGCTCAGCCTCAGCCCGGAGGCCATGCAGGCTCTTGAACGTTGCCGCTGGCCTGGCAACGTCCGGGAACTTGAAAACGCCATTGAGCGAGCATCCATTCTGACCGACGGCGACGTGATCACACCGGGCGTGCTCGATCTGGACAACGATTTCGGCGATGACTACATCCCGGAAACCCTGGTAGAGGGCAACAATGAACAGACCCGTACCCGTGAGACCGATTCTGCCAACGACTTGTCACTGGAGGATTACTTCCAGCATTTTGTGCTGGAAAATCAGGACCGGATGAGTGAAACCGAACTGGCCCAAAAACTGGGCATCAGCCGAAAATCACTTTGGGAGCGACGGCAACGCCTGGGCATCCCGCGCAAGAAAAGCTAAAAAATGAACGAGGAATCATTTGTTACCGAACGTTCCTCACGGTAACACTTCCCGAAATCCCAAGGCCTGACAGGTAACACTTAAGCCGAATACGGGGTAACACTTATTTCTGTAAAACACTTAACCCGCTGTTAATATAGAGTTTTTAAAAACTGGCACGAGCTCTGCACTCTATATGGCGCACAACAACAAAAACAAAAGTGACAACGTAGCGATAAAACAAAAACAAAAAGCTACACGAGCGTCCACCAACAAAAACAAAAACTGGACGCAAGCGAACTGAGTGTTTTGGGTACTTTGCTTTTTAGTGGTCCCCAGGCATGTGCGAGTTGTAGATGTAGAGAAGAATCGTTCCAGAAACGGCACTGCAGCTACTCCAATCACCCGCACCATGCTCCTGACTGCTCTATGTATTCAAAGCTTTCCGTTTGCGTTGCTTATTGTCCTTATCTTTAGGACACACGGTGGGGTAAAAAATCAAAAAGAATCCCGACAACAACAAAAACAATGCAGATCGTCAACGCTTTGAGGGCGGATTCGTGAAAACGGATCCGCCTTTTGATTATTTGGCTCCTGAAAAGGGCCGCAGCCGAAAAAACACCCTCTCTGTATTATCTTTCTGGGCACGAAAACTGCCTAAACGTGTGCAATTCCTGCTCAAACCGTTAAAATCCCTGTTTTTGCGCACCGCAAACACGGAATTCCATGCCTAATAGACTTGTAGACAAACTACGCTCCTTCATGCCCGGCAACGGGAAAAAGAAAGTCCGACGCTACCAGCGACAGGAGATCCCGCGAGATCAGCACACTGTCTCGCGCTCCATGATCAGCGAGCAGGCCAGAAAAGTACTGCACCGGCTGAACAAGTCGGGCTACGAAGCCTACCTTGTCGGCGGCGGCGTAAGAGACATTCTGCTCGGCGGCCAGCCCAAAGACTTCGATATCGCCACCGACGCAACGCCGGAAGAAGTGCACGACCTGTTCCGGAACTCACGGCTGATCGGCCGGCGCTTCCGGATTGTGCACGTGGTGTTCGGGCGCGAAGTGATCGAGGTCACCACCTTCCGCGGCAATGCCCGGGACGCTGAAGAGGAAGTCGCCGACGACGAGCACAGAACCAGCGAACACGGGCTGCTGTTGCGCGATAACGTCTATGGCAACATGGAGGACGACGCCCTGCGCCGGGACTTCACGATCAACGCCCTGTATTACTGCATTCGCAACTTCACCATCATTGACTATGCCAACGGGGTTCAGGACCTGAACAACCGGCAAATCCGACTGATCGGCGACCCCGAAACCCGTTATCGGGAAGACCCTGTGCGCATGCTCAGGGCCATACGGTTTGCCGCCAAGCTCGGTTTTGATATTGAGCGGGAAACCGAGGCGCCGATTCGCAAACTCGCGCCATTGCTGACTCACATTCCATCAGCCAGGCTGTTTGACGAAGTGCTCAAACTGTTTTCCGCCGGCCATGGCGAAGCCACTTACAATTTACTGCTCGACTACGGTTTGCTGGAACCGTTGTTTCCTGAAACCGCCCGAGCCATCGAGGCAGGCGAATCCGACGAACTTATTCGCCAGGCGCTGCGCAACACCGATGCCCGGATTGCCCAGGGCAAATCCGTTACTCCCTACTTCCTGTTTGCCGCCATGCTGTGGCCGGCATTGCAGGCAGAATGGCACCACCGACAAGACAATGGCGATCCGGTACAACCTGCGTTGCATGGCGCCATAGGCAAAGTCATCGGCCGCCAGGTGCAGGCAACAGCTATTCCCAAGCGCTTCTCGGGCCCCATGAAAGAAATCTGGGAACTGCAGATACGCTTGCCCCGCCGCCAGGGCAAACGCGCCTTTGCAACGCTGACACACCCACGTTTTCGGGCCGCCTACGACTTCCTGCTGGTGCGGGAATCAGCGGGCGAAATCGAGCCGGGGCTCGGGAAATGGTGGACCGACTTCCAGCGTGTTGACGAACGGGCGCAGGAGAAAATGCTGTCAGAGCTGGGCTCTGCGACGGCCCCCCGCAAGCGTCGCCGCAAGCGCAGTCCAGTAACGAGGCCGCCGCAGGCATGACCGTACTGGCCTACATCGGGCTGGGCAGCAACCTGGAGAACCCGGCGGCACAACTGGCCCGGGCGGTCGCTGAGCTGGCCGGCCTGCCCGGCACAACGCTGCAGGCGCAGTCACCGTTTTACGCCAGTCGGCCCGTTGGCCCCCAGGACCAACCAGACTTTGTGAACGGAGCGGTTGAACTGGCCACCACATTGACGGCCCACCAGCTACTGGACCACCTGCAATCCATTGAGCAGGCCCATGGCCGGGAACGCAAGCAGCACTGGGGCCCGCGCACGCTGGATCTCGACCTGCTGATGTACGGCAATGAAACCATTCATGACGAGCGCCTCACAGTGCCCCACGCCGAACTTCCCGGCCGGGATTTTGTGCTGCAACCGTTGCTCGATCTGAATCCAGGGCTGACCTTACCGGATGGCCAGCGCATTCAATCCTTGCGGCGTCAGTGTCCGGACAACCAGTTGCGACGGTTACCAGCCCAGCCCGCAAGCCACTGAATACCCGCCCGACTCTCCGTGCTACTCTTGTGTCTTATATAACCCGGCATTAATCTAACGCTTTGAGCTCGGCAGACCCCGAGGCAGAGCTGGTCCATCTACCCAAAAGGCAAGGATCTTATGGCAGTTACCATCAATACCCTGCGGGAATACAAGCAAAAGGGCGAAGCCTTTTCTGCCCTGACTTCCTACGATGCAATCTTCGCACACGTGGTGAGCGAAGCAGGCGTAGACGTTATCCTGATTGGTGACTCCCTGGGCATGGTTCTTCAGGGCCATGACAGCACCTTGCCGGTCACCATGGAGCAGATGATCTATCACACCAGCTGCGTTGCCAAAGGTAACACCGGCTCACTGATCATGGCCGACATGCCGTTCATGTCATACGGCACCGTCACCGATGCCCTCGACAACGCCGCCGAGCTGATGCGGGCCGGGGCGCATATGGTGAAGCTGGAAGGCACTGACTGGATGAGAGACACCATTGAGGCGCTGAGCGAACGGGGTGTGCCGGTGTGCGCACACCTGGGACTCACACCCCAGTTCGTCAATAAATTTGGTGGTTACAAGGTTCAGGGCCGCGATGAGAAAGCCGCCGAAGCGATGATCGAACACGCCTGTGAGCTCGAAGCGGCAGGTGCCGATGTGATTCTGCTTGAATGCGTTCCGGCGCCCCTGGCAGCGCGCATTACCCAGGCCGTTCGGGCCCCGGTTATCGGCATTGGTGCCGGCTGCGATACCGATGGCCAAGTACTGGTACTGCACGACATGCTGGGCATCACCACCGGTCGCAAACCGCGCTTCGTGAAAAACTTTCTGGCTGAGACCAACTCGATTCCTGAAGCGATTGCCGCCTACGCCACGGCAGTGAAACAACGCTCATTCCCGGCCGCGGAGCATACGTTCAAGGCATGAGAACTGTACATTCACTCAAAGAACTAAGGTCCATTCTGCGTAGCTTGCGGCAGCAGGGCAAAACCATCGGCCTGGTCCCCACCATGGGCAATCTGCATGAGGGCCACATTTCACTGGTACGCAAAGCAGCGGAAGCAGCCGACGTTGTGGTCACCAGCATCTTTGTCAATCCGATGCAGTTCGGTGCCGGTGAAGACCTGGACACATACCCACGCACCCTGGCAGAAGATCAGGACTTGCTGGCCGAAGCCGGTAACACTCTGGTGTTTGCGCCCTCGGCAGACGAAATCTACCCGGAGGGGCTGGCCCGACAAACCAAAGTCATCGTGCCGGAAGTCAGCGAAGGCCATTGCGGCGCCAGCCGACCGGGGCACTTTGAAGGCGTGGCTACCGTCGTCACCATGCTGCTCAACATGGTCCAGCCGGATATTGCCGTGTTCGGGGAGAAAGATTTCCAGCAGCTGGCGGTGATTCGCAAACTTACTCGCGACCTGCTGATACCGACCGAAATCGTTGGCGCGCCCACCGTGCGTGAAGACGATGGCCTGGCCAAGAGCTCCCGCAATGGCTATTTGTCAAAGCAGGAAAGAGCCGTGGCGCCGGTGGTGTACCAAACCCTGACCAACGTTGCCGAACAGCTGCAACAGGGCCGCACCGATCACAACGAGCTGGAGCGGGAGGCACGGCAAGCCCTGACTCAGGCCGGATTGCGACCGGATTATTTCAACATCGTAAACAGCCATACCCTGAAGCCGGCATCGCCGGCTGATCAGGAGATCACGCTGCTGGTCGCGGCCTTTTTGGGCACAACACGGCTGATTGATAACCTCTGCGTTACCCGATAGCGTCCGGAACCGCCGCGTCCGCCGCGGGCGCGGCACACAGAAAGGAATCTCTGATGGCTGAGCAACCTGCAACACCCACCGACCTTGCGCAGTGGCAAGCGCTGACCCAACTCCGGAATCAACTGGCGGCAACGTCCATGCGGGACCTGTTTGCGCAGGATTCGGAACGGGCCAGCCGCTACCTGATCGAAGCTGCCGGACTGGCTCTCGATTTCTCGCGCAACCGCCTGACCGATGAGATTCTCGACGCCCTGATGGCGCTTTCCGATGCCTGCGGCCTTGACCAGCGTCGGACCGCCCTGTTCGCGGGTGAGATCGTCAATCCCACCGAAAACCGCCCTGCTTTGCACACCGCCTTGCGGCAGCCCGCCGACCAGGACGTCCGGGTTGACGGCAAAAACATCATTCCGGAAATTCATCAGACCCTGGAGCGTATGGACCGGCTGGTCTCTGCCGTGCACTCGGGCAGTCACTCAGGCTATACCGGCAAAGCGTTTACCGATCTGGTCAGCATTGGCATCGGCGGCTCCTTCCTTGGCCCCAAGTTGGTGGTTGAGGCCCTCAAGCCCTATTGGCAGGGCAACATTCGATGCCATTTCGTGGCCAATATTGACGGCACCAACATCACCGAGACCCTGTCTGAGCTCGATCCTGAGACAACGGTCTTCCTGGTTCAGTCGAAATCCTTTCGCACTCAGGAAACCCTTGAAAACAGTCAGGTTGCCAGACAGTGGTTTGTTGATAACGGCGCAACAGACGCCGCCGTCAGCGCGCACTTTTTGGCGGTAACGGCCAACGTTGCCGAGGCTACACGCTTCGGAATTAATCGTGACAACATCTTCCCGATGTGGGACTGGGTTGGCGGTCGTTACTCGCTGTGGTCAGCGATCGGGCTACCGATCGCCCTGACCCTGGGCATGGATCACTTCCGGGCGTTGTTGAACGGTGCCCATGCCATGGACTGCCACTTCCGGGATCAACCCGGCGACCGCAATCTACCGATCGTCATGGCCATGCTGAGCGTTTGGTACAACAACTTCTGGGGCGCCGAAAGCCATGCGGTGTTGCCTTACGACGAATACCTCAAGCATCTGCCGGAACACCTGCAGCAGCTCGATATGGAGAGCAACGGCAAACGCGTCACCCAGAATGGTCGGGCAGTGGATTATCAAACCGGGCCGGTTCTCTGGGGCGGGGTTGGAGCCAATGGCCAGCACGCTTATCACCAGCTTATTCATCAGGGTACCCGGCTGATCCCGGCTGATTTCATTATTCCGCTGCTATCCCACAACCCGGTGGCACATCACCACGCCACCCTGTTTGCCAACTGCCTTAGCCAGGCCAGAGCCATGATGGCGGGTAAAACCCGGGCAGAAGCCGAGCAGGAGCTGATCGAAGACGGCGTGGATGCCGCCACGGCAGAAAACCTGGCGCCCCACAAAGCGATCCCCGGCAACCAGCCCAGCAATATCCTGATGATGGATAAGCTCACACCGGAGACTCTGGGCGCATTGATTGCGCTGTATGAGCATCGCACCTTTGTACAGAGCGTGATCTGGAATCTGGACTGCTTTGATCAGTGGGGAGTTGAACTCGGCAAGCAGATTGGCAACGAGATACTGCCCCGACTGCTGAACGACGGAACAAGCAGGCAGCGCCGGTGACAGTGCCACCGACAACCTGATTCGGCGATTCCGATCAGCCCACAAGCGCCCGTGACACCCACCGGCCCTGCCAGCTGAAATCAACTGGCCAGAGTTTCTGGTCACGCTGATAGTCCTGCCATAGCTGACCATATGACTGCCCGCATACCGGGTGCAGCTCATCGCCGGCGATATCCGCCATCGGCCGCAACACAAAGGCATTCTTCAGAATTTCTGCCCGTGGCAGTTCAACGCTGTCGACCACGCCCTTGGCATCATCGTAGGTCAGGATATCCAGATCCAGCGTTCGGGGGCTGAATTTTGGCGCAGATCGGGTTCGGCCATTCTCCGCCTCCAGTTGTTTAAAGCGCCGCGATAATTCACCGACCGTCAGCTCGGTTTCGATAGCTACCACCAGGTTCAGAAAGTCGGAGCCTTCAAAGCCCACCGATTCGCTCTCATACACGGGCGAGATGATCAGCTCGCCAAACCATGCGTGTAGCGCATCCAGTGCGGCCGTTACGTGCCGGTAACGCTCGATATTACTGCCAATGCTGATATAGACCCGACTCATTAGCGCACTCCACGTTCAATCCGCACGCCCACCGAACGCGCAGCCGGCACAGCGCCCGGTTTGTGTAAGGCCAGCCTCAGCCACGGCACGCCAAACTCGGATTGCAGCATCGCGGCAAGTTCCTCTGCCGCGCGTTCGATCAGCTGAGGCTTCATGATCTGCAGGCACTGGCTAACCCGCTCGCTGACTGCCGCGTAATCCAATGCGTCGGCGACATCGTCACTGGCACCGGGTATACGGATGTCCCAGGCCATCTCCAGATCAACCAGCAGCCGCTGGGTAACCTCCCGTTCCCAATCATAAACACCCACGACGGTTTCGACCGCCAGGCCCTCAATGAGCACCGTGTCTACGCTACGCTCTGCCAAACCGGACTCCCAGTGTGTTGCACTCAAGGCTGATTGAATAATGTGCAGGCAACCGATACTGTAATCACTTACCTGCTTGTTGAACGACCAAACGGGCATTTTCTCACAGAATACCCGGCGACGTCTGCGCGCCTGCGATGCAACCATGGACCTGACCAGCAACCCGATCCTAATCGTCATACTCTGCTTCGGCGCCTACCTGGCCGGTTCGGTGTTGTTCGCGTTGCCGGTTTGCCGTCTGTGGCATCTGCCAGATCCGCGGGCCCAGGGCTCCGGCAACCCGGGAGCCACCAACGTGTATCGGGCGGGCGGCTGGCAGCCAGCGCTGATCACCTTGGCACTGGATGCCTTCAAGGGATGGTTGCCGGTGTGGCTGGCGCACCTGGCTGGCATGTCGATCCTGGTGCAGGCAATGGTCGCCCTGTGCGCCGTCACCGGCCACATGATCCCGCTGTTCTACCGTTTCAAAGGAGGCAAAGGCGTCGCAACCGCCCTCGGCGCCGGACTGGCATTGGCGCCCGCCACCACCTTTATCATGGCGACACTCTGGTTACTGGTTATGTGGCGCTGGCGCATTTCGGCCGTGGCTTCCCTGGTAGCCATCATCAGCGGCCCGATCATCAGCGCCTTTATTGAACCCGACACCTTGCCGCTGTTTGGTCTGCTGACTCTGCTCATTGTGGTGCGTCACCGCAACAACCTGATCCGCCTGGCTCAGGGGCGGGAAACCGGCTTGTAACCCGGTCCGTCCACCAGGCCATTCGCTCGGGGCTCATGCACCGGCGGCAAGGTGTTCATCGGCCAGCGCGGCACAGACACGATCCTCTCGCCATCCTGCTGCCCGGCTCTCAGGCGCTGGGCACCGGCATAGGCAATCATCGCACCGTTATCGGTACAAAACTCCGGGCGTGCGTAAAACACCGAGCCACCGACTTTCGCGGTCATTTTCTCTAACCCCGCCCGCAGGCGTTTGTTTGCGCTTACACCGCCGGCAATGACCAGGCGTTTGCAGCCAGTCTGTTCCAGCGCCCGACGGCATTTAATGGTCAGCGTGTCTACCACGGCTGACTCAAAGGCCAGTGCAATATCCGCCCGAACCTGATCATCCAGCTGGCCATTATCACGGGCGGCATTCACCGTGTTCAGAGTGAAGGTTTTCAGACCACTGAAACTGAAATCCAGCCCAGGCCGATCTGTCATCGGGCGCGGGAATCGATATTGCCCCTCCCGGCCCTTCTCGGCCAGCGCAGCGACCCTGGGCCCTCCGGGATAGTCCAGACCCAGCATTTTGGCAGTCTTGTCGAACGCCTCACCAGCGGCATCATCCACCGACTCACCCAGCATCTGGTATTCACCTATACCGTCCACCCTGACCAGTTGGGTGTGACCGCCCGACACCAATAGAGCTACAAATGGGAATGCCGGCGGATTGTCCTCCAGCATCGGCGCCAGCAGATGACCTTCCATATGGTGCACCCCCAGCACAGGAATACCCAGGGCGAACCCGAGCGCGTGGGCAACCGATCCGCCCACCATCAGCGCACCCACCAAACCCGGTCCTGCGGTGTAGGCGATGCCCTCAAGGTCTGCGCGGGTTTTGCCGGCACTGGCCAGCACCTGCTCACACAGCGGCAACAGTTTACGAACGTGGTCGCGGGATGCCAGTTCTGGCACCACACCACCGTAATCCGCATGCATATCGATCTGACTGAACAACACATGGGCCAGCAGGCCCTGTTCATCGTCAAACAGGGCTACGCCGGTTTCATCGCAGGAGGTTTCGATACCAAGAATCAGCATAATCAGGGTCGCGTCCGAAAAGGGTCGTTGAAAACTGACGGCATTTTAGCAGAAACCCGAAAGGCTCAGGCAGATTCGTTGAACAGTCATTGACCTGAACATATCCAGGGGCTATCATTGCCGCCCTAAATTATGCACTGGTCGAGTTTTAGCCAATCTGACCAGGGATCGAGCCGACCGGACGCAACTTTCCGGCCGAATAAATTGAAACCGAATCTATCAGGTAGGTGATTTTCGAATGCCAGCTGTTAAAGTGAAAGAGAATGAGCCGTTTGATGTAGCACTGCGTCGCTTCAAGCGTTCCTGCGAGAAGGCCGGTGTACTGTCTGAAGTACGTCGTCGTGAGCACTACGAGAAGCCAACTTCCGTACGTAAGCGCAAAGCAGCTGCAGCCGTTAAGCGTCATCTCAAGAAGCTTCAGCGTGAGCAGCGCAAGTTCGAGCGTCTGTACTGAGTTCAGATCGTATCGACAGCACGACTGATTGCCGGAACGGCGTTTCGCCTTATCCGGCAAACTGAAAATGCCGCCGAGGCCTGGCTTCGGCGGCATTTTTGGCTATGGTGAATAACGTTTGTATCCGGCATTCCGGATGAAGTGGAGCCACCATGAGCGGACTGATCCCTCAACGATTTGTTGAAGACCTGCTGGATCGTATTGATCTGGGGGAGCTGATCGGATCCCGCATTACTCTCAAGAAAGCCGGTGCCAACTATAAAGCCTGCTGCCCGTTTCATGATGAGAAGACACCCTCATTCAATGTTCGGCCAGATAAAGGCTTTTATCACTGTTTTGGCTGCGGCGCTCACGGCGATGCCATCAGCTTCATCCGTGAATTTGAGGGGCTTGGCTTTACGGAAGCCGTGGAGGAACTGGCCAAACGTGCCGGCATGGAAGTGCCTTATGACCAGGCCGCCAAACAGGAAATGCAGCAGGCCCGGACACTGACCGATGCTCTGGATTTCGCCGGCAGGTTCTACCATTCTGCCCTGGCCAGCCAGCAAGGCGCTTACGCAAGAGATTATCTGAAGCAGCGCGGCCTGGACGACGCCATTATCGAGCAGTACCAGGTTGGCTTTGCACCCGGCACCGGCACGGCCCTGTTTGACGCCGCGCCCAAGGATTTGAAAGCGCCGCTGCTGGAAACCAAGACGGTTTCCGATCAGTACGGCAGGCCAAGAGACCTGTTTCGCAACCGGGTAATGTTCCCGATCCGGAACAGCCGTGGCAAAACCGTCGCCTTCGGTGGACGCACACTGGGCGACGACAAGGCCAAGTACATCAACTCGCCGGAATCAGACGTATTCCATAAAAGCCGCGAGATCTATGGCCTGCACGAAGCCCGGCAAGCCATTCGCCAGCTCGACAAGTTGCTGGTGGTAGAAGGCTACATGGACGTGATCGCACTGGCCCAGCACGGCATACATTACGCCGTTGCGACCCTGGGCACAGCGACCAATCAGGACAACCTGACCGCCTTACTCAGGCAGGTTAGGCACATTGTATTTTGCTTTGACGGCGACCAGGCCGGCTTCCGGGCAGCAGACCGCGCCATGGAAAACGCCCTGGAACTGATGGCAGACGGCCTGCATCTTCAATTTTTGATGCTGCCGCAGGGTGAGGACCCAGACACACTGGTCCGCAAGGAGGGCGCCAGCGCTTTCCAGAAGCGCATTGAAGGCGCCACCCCCCTCTCGCGGTATCTTTTTGATCGCCAGAGTGAGGGCCTTGACCTTCAGCAACCGGAACATCGGGGCGAACTGAGAGCCAGAGCCGAGCCCCTGCTGAACAAAATGCCCCGCAGCACACTGCGGGACGCCATGTGGCAGGAAATGCTGCGTTTGTGCGGGAGCCGAAATCAGTGGCAGAACCGCCAGCAGGGCGACCAGAAATACAAAGCCAGAGGCTGGCGAGGCGAACGCCAGAACCGGCCAACGGAAGAGCGAATTGACGTAAAGCTGAGCAAAGACAGCACGCTGTGTCTGGCTTTGCTGGAAACGCCAGAGCTGGCTACCGAAGTCAAAGCACTGGCCGACAGCACGAGACAACTGGAGCAAGCGGGGCGATTTGCCCGCTGGCTACTGGAACAGGACATCCGGACCCGCAAGGCATTAGTGGCGGGACTGGCGACCGACAAACAGGCCCGAGACAGGTTTTACAACCTGTTCGACGGACTGGAGCACATACCGGCACGGGACAGTACACTGGCAGCCGCCAGAGAGCTATTGAGCCCGAACGAAGAAGCCGCGCGCCAGCAAAGACTGGCCACCCTGCTCCGGAACCTGGCAACGCTCACCCCGGAACAACGGGATGAGCTGAGAACCCTCAGTGCCGGCACGTTAAATCCGAATGCTGACGACTGAGCACTTGAAACTATAGCAATTGATCACCATCTAACCATCGGTGGCAGACCAGATATGCGACAGCTATAATGGCTGTTTAACTTTTTCCTCTTCAAAAGCGAGTTCACAGGGTGTCTATGTCAGGCAATTCGCAGAAATCACGTTTAAAAGACCTCATCGCACGAGGCAAGGAACAAGGTTACCTGACTTACGCTGAGGTCAATGACCACCTGCCAGAAGATATCGCAGATCCGGATCAGGTTGAAGACATCATCCGGATGATTAACGACATGGGCATCCAGGTGTGCGAAGAAACACCGGACGCCGATACCCTGCTGATGACCGAAGGTGATTCCACCGCTGACGAAGCTGCCGCCGCTGAAGCTGCTGCAGCCCTCGCCGCGGTTGAAACCGACGCCGGACGCACCACCGATCCCGTACGCATGTACATGCGTGAAATGGGCACGGTTGAGCTGCTGACCCGTGAAGGCGAAATCGTTATTGCCAAGCGGATCGAAGAAGGTATCCGCGATGTTATGGCGGCGGTTGCGCACTTTCCGGGTACTGCTGGCACCGTTATCCAGGCTTACGACCGCATCATCGAGAACGAAGGCCGCATCAGCGACATCGTGACCGGTTTCCTCGATCCGGACGACGCTGAACCGTTCATGGGCGAAGACACCAGTGAAGATACCTCCGCTGATGACAGCGACAACAACGATGTCGACGACGATGACGACGCTGACGAAGAAGAGAAAGAGAGCGGTCCGGATCCCGAAGAGACTCGCCTGCGCTTCGAGCTGCTGAAAGAAAAGCTGGAAGCCGCCAACGCAGCGCTGGCCAAACATGGTCGCAGCCACAAGAAAACCCAGGAAGCACTGAACGAACTGGGCCAGGTATTCGCGCCCTTCAAGCTCGGCAACAAGGCCTTTGATGAGCTGGTCAGAGTCGTTCGCTCCACCAACGACCTGGTACGTGAAAACGAACGGGCCATCATGCAGATCTGTATTCGCGACTGCAAAATGCCCCGTAAGGATTTCATCAAGGTGTTCCCGGGCAACGAAGTTGACCTGGACTGGGCACCGCAGATTGCTAAAAGCAAAAAGGCTTACGGCGCTGCTATTGGCGAGCGCCTCGACGAAATCATCCGTCTGCAAAAGCGCATCCATAACGTACAGACCGAAGTGGATCTGGACGTGGTTGATATCAAAGAGATCAACCGTCGTGTGTCTATTGGCGAAGCCAAGGCCCGCCGTGCCAAGAAAGAAATGGTCGAGGCCAACCTGCGACTGGTTATCTCCATCGCCAAGAAATACACCAACCGCGGTCTGCAATTCCTCGACCTGATTCAGGAAGGCAACATCGGCCTGATGAAAGCGGTGGACAAGTTTGAATACCGTCGCGGCTACAAATTCTCTACCTACGCCACCTGGTGGATTCGTCAGGCCATCACCCGCTCCATCGCGGACCAGGCCCGGACCATCCGGATTCCGGTGCACATGATTGAGACCATCAACAAGCTCAATCGCATCTCCCGTCAGATGCTGCAGGAAATGGGCCGCGAGCCCACGCCCGAAGAGCTTGGCGAGCGCATGGAAATGCCGGAAGACAAGATCCGCAAGGTACTGAAGATCGCCAAAGAGCCGATCTCCATGGAAACACCGATCGGTGACGACGAAGACAGCCATCTGGGCGACTTTATCGAAGATATCCAGGCCCTGTCGCCGGTGGACTCTGCCACTGCCGAAGGCCTGCGCGAAGCGACCCGCTCCGTGCTCGCCGGCCTGACCGCTCGCGAATCGAAAGTACTGCGCATGCGCTTCGGCATTGAAATGAACACCGATCATACCCTCGAGGAAGTCGGCAAGCAGTTCGATGTTACCCGTGAGCGTATCCGGCAGATCGAAGCCAAGGCACTGCGCAAACTGCGCCACCCTTCCCGCTCCGATCACCTGCGCGGCTTTATTGACGACCAGGGCAACAGCTAAAAGCAACAAACACAGTAGCGGGCGCCAACCCCCATGGGTATAATGGCGCCCGCTTTGTTTAAGGGCCTATAGCTCAGTTGGTTAGAGCAGAGGACTCATAATCCTTTGGTCCCTGGTTCGAGTCCAGGTGGGCCCACCACATCAAAGCACTTGGCCCGCGATCGAGCGGGCTTTGTCATTTTTGGACTGACGGCAGACCTGGCACATGTTGACTTTCTTTACAGTTGGACGCCTGCCGGCTTTGCTCCAAACACCCATCTTATTGTGAAAAATCGACTTTCTCCTCTTGGCATAGCCCCTGCTTAACGTGAACAGGGTTAAGCATGTCGCCAAAGGAGGCCCATCATGACCGCACAAAAAAGCATTTCTAGACTATTTTTCGGCCTCAGTGTCCTGCTGTTGGCGGCGCCATACACCCAGGCGGCTGTCATCTCCTGCAACACCAACCCGACCATCAATTACATGCAGATCAGTGATACAGAAGCCTCTGCTTGCCTGGCTTCCGGCTCAGGCAACATCACCGGCGCCAATCACAACGACCTGTTTATCAACAACGGTGGCACCGGTGTGGGTTATCTCAGTGCCGGCAAAACCGGCGGTGCCAATCCATTCAACATTCACTACGCCCAGAATGGCAGCACAGGGACCTGGAGCTTCGACAGCAGCTTCTGGGACAACTACGCCCATGCTGCCCTTGGCTTCAAGTTTGGTACTGGCAACCAGCCAGATGAATGGTTTGTGTTTTCTCTCGCTGATGGCGTAAGTTCCGGCTCATGGGCGTTTTTCCACGGTTCGAGCTTTGATAAACCGAAGGGTGGTGGCCTGTCCCACGTCAACCTCTATTACAAGGATATCGCCAAGGTTCCCGAGCCAGGCACGCTCGGCTTGCTAGGCCTGGGCATTCTGGGGTTGGCCACTCTGCGCAGAAAACTGCACCGCCCGGCCTGACTGTCGACTTTTCTTACATAACCTCCAAAGCTCCCTCCGGGAGCTTTTTTATATCCGCAGAAATAATCCGCAACAAAAATACACACGCATGGCCTGTTATGCCTATGAATAGTAGGTAATTTTGAACAACGATGACCTTGACGTGGTTTTGCAGACACTGATTTTCGTCACAGAAGCCAACGTCCCGATCAGACAAGCCCAATACACTTAAACCTGAAAAACGTACCCGTCCTGCCTGAATTGCCAATTCACAGGGCTTACGACAAAAACAATAGTGCGAATGGAGTGTATCAATGGTTCTTTCCCCCCGATTTTCGGTACGGGCGGTGTCCCTGGCTGTTGCAGCTGTATCCACCACCTTTGCTATCCCTGTGAGTGCCAGCATGGGCAATCTGGGCACCAGCTATGGCGTGATGCCTGTTGATGTGGCGACCGCCCAGTCCTTGTCGATGTTTAACGATCAGGTTTCAGCCACCTACTACAACCCTGCCTATTTGACCAAAGACCCACGGGGTGAGCTGACCACCGGCCTGCTGCATGCCGAACAGGAACTGCGCGCATCCGGCCCGAATCGCGACGGCGATGTGGTCTCCAGCTCCCCGAGCCAGCACGTTCTGGTCGGCATGAAGACCAACCTGGGATCACTCACTCGCTTCGGCCATCCGCTGTATCTTGGCTTTATTGCCGGCGTGGAAAAGTACGGTAAGGAGATGCTCGCGTTCTCATCCGAGACCTCCGAAACCGGTCAGTTTCTGCAGTACGGAAAAGAGCCGCTATTCCTGAATCTGGGTGGCGCAACCCGTATCTGGCGCGGAATAGACGCGGGCGTGTCGGCTCGAATCACCCTGGAAGCCGAAGCGGAGCTGATCGCGACCTCCAACCTGGCCGGCGACACCGAGAAGGAAAAACTCAGCGTTAACGCCAAGCCATCGCTGAAAAGCATCCTCAGCGTCAATATTGATCACGGTGAAACCTTCTGCCCTGAGAGCAACTGCTTCCTCAGTGGCTGGGAAACGGCCATTGCCTATCGCACCAAGTCCACCTCATCGACCACCATTTCGTCCAACGTGATCGTGAGCCAGACCATTCCTGATCCGGGCTTGAGCCTGGCGGTCTCCACCATCGACTCCTTCCAGCCGGAAACCCTCAGCATCGGCACCCAGTATCGGGGTGAAGGCTGGCGGATTGGCGGCAGCCTGGAGCAGCAAAACTGGTCGGAGCTGGAGCGTATCTTCGCCCGCGACAGCATCAAAGATCAGGGCGATGTTGCACCGGCCAGTCGGATGAAGTTCGACGACATTCTGGTGCCTCGCCTGGGTGGCGAATACACTTTGAACGAGAACTTTGCTCTGAGGGCTGGCATTGCCTACGAGGAGTCGCCGCTCAAATCGACCCGCAATCCTGAGGTTAACTATCTCGACACCGACAAGATTGTGCTTGGCCTGGGCCTGAGTGCCACCTACAACCGGACCCGGTTACTGGCTTACCCGGTTCGCTTTGATATCGGCTACCAGTACCAGCAACTGCAGGAACGCGATTTCACGATTGTTGACTTCAATGGCAACGAAGAAGCGGTAACGGCCGACGGCGACATCCACGTTGTCAGTGGCTCAGTCACCCTGAAGTTCTGAGAGGCTCATCATGAAAAAAACAATGATTGCACTCGCAACTGCGGGTCTCGGTCTAGTGGGTTGCGGTGGCGATACGCAGACGGTAAGCAAGTCAGCGGCTGCACCGGAGCTCTATTTTGCCTATCCGGCAGACACCCCGGTCATGGCTGACGGGCAGCACATGTTCACCACCGCCGTGCCGGTGAGTGCGCCTGTTTTTCTGCGCTTTACCGACCGGATTACTACGCCCGAAAGCGATATCGCGGACGCTCTGATCCTGAAAGATGATCAGGGCAATATCGTCGCGCTGGAAGCGGCGATGCTCACCGCCGGCGATAAGGGCTTGGCGGTAAAGCCTGCTGAGACCTTGTCTCCAGGCCGGGTCTACACACTGACGGCAGACGGGCTGGAAGTGGCCGGGCAAGCCGTGGCCCTCACAGACGACGGCATAGTGTTCAAGACTGAGCCGTCAACCAGTGGCCCTCTACTGAGCCAGACTGAAGGTGTCGACTTCCGCGTTGCACGGCTGATCCCATTGGGTGACGACCGCTATCCTGCAACCGACCTGTCAGTCTTGCGAGTTCAATTCACTGAGCCGGTCAAAGCCTCAACGGTTGTCTACGGCGAAACCTTCAGCCTGCTCGACAGCGAAGGCGAACTGGTGCCCGCAGAAGTCTACCTGCGCGGGCACCGCCTGACCGTCGATCCGAATGATTACCTGGACCCGACGCAAACCTATTCAATTGACGTGACCGACGGCATCCAGAGTGACATTCTTGGCGCCAACCTGACCGTGCCAGCGGAAGCCCCCTGGACCTTTCAGCCGATGGATACCCGATCCCCTAACGGGGAGCGTCAGTTCGCTGCACAAAAAGCAGCGGACAGCGCGGGCCAGGTTGCCATTTCCGGTGCCGACTTCAATACGGTGAACCTGCAATCAAAGCTGCTTGGCGACAACAATCCGACCACCGCCGGCGGGGTTGTTTTCGCGGAGCTCGGATACATTCCCCGATTTGAGCGTGTTGGCAAAAGCGTACCTTTGGCCATCAGCCGCGGATCGTTAATGACTGGCTCCAGCGTCGTGATTAATGTTGCCGGAGCGGTACCGGCCGGTTTCGAATCCGAAGATGTGAGCGTTCGATTCATCTCCGATGCCAACGGGTTCTTGATGCCCAACCCGTACACCGACGCCGAGGATGCCCCTCGACTGGTCGAGCTGTACATCGACATGGCGCTGAACGCCGATAATTCGGTTGCAAACGCAGCCTTCGCTCAACAGCTGATGCACGTGCAGCTGGTCGGAACAGCGATCGTTGAAGACGGCACACTGACCATAGAGGCGGTTGGCGTTATTGAACCCGAGGTGATGGGCGTAGACCAGGCCTCAGGGCTGATCTCATTCCGGCTTGAAGGCTTCCGTTTTGAGAAGGACGCGCCTTCGCCAGAGCAGTTTGCGGACCAAGAGGCTCCGTTTGTTAAGAGTTGGTCCCCTGAGACTGCCGATGTAGACAAACTGCTTCCCGGCGATCCCCTTACGGTGTTCTTCTCTGAGCCTCTGCTCCCAAGCACCGTAACAAGCAGCTCAGTCACGTTGTATCCCGCGGACAACCCAAACGATCCAACGCCGGTTAAACTTACACTCAACGGTTCGGCACTGTCAGTCGCGCCGGAATCCCCGCTTGAAGGGGGAAGGGAGTACCGACTGTCACTTTCGGGTAGCATTACCGATATCGCAGGCCATGCGCTGACGCCGACTGAAAAAGTGTTCGCCCGACCGCGCACTAATGAGGACACCCCCACCAATCAGTCTCCCGTGGTCTTAACCTCATTGCCTGGTTACCCATGTGCGAAGGTTAGCGTTCCAACCAATCCAGAAGCTGGCAATCAGGGCCGTTGTGCCGGAGGCAAAAGTACAGACGATTTACTGCCAATTCATGCGCATCCTGGCCACCAACCTGTAGTCGTGCGTTTCTCGCAGGTTATGAAGAGCGACTCAATCATCGCTGGTGACACCGTACGAATGGAGGAATTCAAGGACGGCGCGTGGCAGGCATTCACCGACTTTGTCGTGGAGGTCAGCTCGCAAGAAATCAAGATCATTCCTAATGAGCGCTGGCAATCCGGCACGCACTACCGTTATCGCCTGACATCTGGAGCAAATGGCATTAAATCCATCGCCAATCTTCCACTTCAGACTCAGGTTCTTAGCCAATCCATTCGCAACCCTGTTCGAACCTTTGGCGGCCCGACCATGGAGAATTACTTCATTGGCGGCGACCCAGAGAGTCCGGGAGTTTTAGCTCCGCTGCGAAACCTACCAACAGCAGACGTTAACAGTGATTTTCAGATCGCCAATCCGGAACAAAAGGTTCAGCCTGACGAATCAGGCTCCTATGCCGCTATCGAAAACTCAGGTCAGGTTCGCTACCAGCCCGGCAGTGTGAACAGCACGCTGGTCGACAATGCGAATATTGGGTGCCGCGTTGGCCAGACTTGCGAACAAGACAAATTCATTTACCTGACGGCAATGCTGGATGTTGCGGTAATCGGCCAACCAGATGATCTGGGGAGAGTTCCGGTGAAGCTGCACCCGTCAGTGCTGTATACCTCAGAACTTGATGTCAATGTCAGCATTTCCGATCTGGTGGCCTGGCTTGTCGGGAAACATCACAGCATAAAGACTGGACCCATGCTGATGCGCATGCGATATGAAGGGGACGAAAGAAACGAGTTGATCAGCGGCTATCTATTTACCAATGCTGAGGGCGTACTTACGTTTGAAACCGAGCTGGACCTGTATATGGACGCACCTTATCTGAAACCAGAAATCCCTCTGACGGAGCTCGACCATAATATGCGGAGTTTTCCGATTAACAACCTCAAGCTATCGGGGCCCGTTACCTTTCTGGATGATGGGCGCATGCAAATTCTGCAAAGAAACACCGCAACCGTTGGACTGCCGAATATTGTCATTGACGGGAACACCCTGGGAGGTTTAGGCAACTTCCTCGGCTTAGGGCCCCGCACCTCTCTGGCACTGACAATACCCGAACGGCAGCTGTACCTGAACTATCTATCGCCATCCACTCAACAGTAAAATCCAAGGCCGGCATTTGCCGGCCTTCACTTTTCCCTCAGTCGACAATTTCATTCATTCCCCATTTCCTGCTAATCTGGTTGCACTTTGAAACCACGACAACCTGATCCAGCATAAAAACAATTCGGGAGCTCCCATGGAAAACGGCACTCACTACCGCACCTGTCACCTCTGCGAAGCCATGTGTGGCGTTGCCATTGAGGTTCAGAACGGCAAGATCTCCTCCATCAAAGGTGATGAGCAGGATCCCCTCAGCCAGGGCCATATCTGCCCCAAGGCGGTGGCGTTGCAGGATTTGCATGAAGACCCGGAGCGCCTGCGCAAACCGGTTCGTAAAACCGCCAATGGCTGGCAGGAAATGTCCTGGGATGAGGCATTCGACCTGGTCGCCCGGCGCTTGCATGAAGTACGCAGCAAGCACGGCAAAAACAGTGTCGGGGTATATCTGGGCAACCCTAATGTACATAATCACGGCGCTCTGATGACCACCATGCCGTTCCTGCGGGCCATCGGCACTCAGAACCGGTTCTCGGCCACCTCCAATGACCAGTTGCCACATATGCTGGCGAGCCTGGAGATGTTCGGGCACCAGATTCTTTTCCCGATCCCGGACATAGACAATACCGATCTTTTTATCTGCATTGGGGCAAACCCGATGGCTTCCAATGGCAGCCTTATGACAGTGCCGGATGTGCGTGGGCGGCTGAAAGCTCTCAAACAGCGGGGCGGCAAACTGGTGGTCATCGACCCCCGCCGCACTGAAACGGCCAAGCTGGCGGACGATTTTCACTTTGTTCGCCCCGGCACAGATGCGTTACTGCTGATGGCCATGGTGTACACGTTATTTGACGAGAAACTGGTCAATGTCGGCGCAGCTGAGCGCCTGATCAAAGATATTGACCTGCTGCACCTGGCCTGCCTGAGCTTTGCGCCCGAATCCGTTGCTGGCCACACCGGCCTGTCTGCCGAGGCAATCCGCCAGCTGGCCCGGGACTTGGCCGGCACCCGCAAAGCCGCGCTGTATACCCGCATGGGCACCAGCACCCAGGCGTTTGGCGGCACAACCACCTGGCTGGCCTACTGCCTGAACATTCTTACCGGCAAACTGGACATCCCGGGGGGTGTTCTGTTCACTCAACCGGCGGTGGACCTGGTTGCACTCGGCGCAATGTCTGGCCAGAACGGCCACTTCGGCAAACGTTACAGCCGGGTGAAAAAGCTGCCAGAGTTTGCTGGCGAATACCCCGCCAGCACCATGGCGGATGAGATTCTGACCCCGGGCGAAGGCCAGATCCATGCGTTTGTCTCAGTGGCCGGTAACCCGGTGCTTTCCAGCCCCAATGGCCCGCGTTTGGAGCAAGCCCTGGGCGGGCTGGAGTTCATGGTGTCGGTAGATTACTACCTGAATGAAACCACCCGACATGCCGACGTGATTCTGCCCCCAACGGCAGCCCTGGAGCGCAGCCATTACGATCTGATCTTCAGCATGTTTGCCGTTCGCAACGTCGCCAAGTACAGCGAAGCTCTGTTCGATCCGGGCCCCGATGCCCGTCATGACTGGCAGATTCTTCTGGAGTTGGCCCACCGCCTGGAAAAACAACGCAAGGGCGGCGGCCTGCCGTGGCGTGCAGAGCTTGGCTGGCGCGCCTTCAAGCGTTTGGGGCCAGACCCGATTCTGGATATGATGCTGCGCACCGGCCCTTACGGCGCCAGCCTGGGCAAGGCTGGCAAGCTTGTTCAGCCAGCGCTGGATCTGGTTATGGACATACTGCCCAAGCGCCACCCTCTGAAGAGCTTGGCCAAACTCAGCCCGCTGAACCGGCGCTGGCAGGATTTGCCCAAAGGGCTGTCATTGTCAGCCTTGAAGGATTACCCAAGCGGCGTTGATCTCGGCTCGTTACAACCCAGCCTGCCAGACCGGCTGTTCACCCGGGATGGCAAGATCCAGCTTGCACCGCGCCGCTACCTGGCGGATGTTGAACGTCTGAGAGCCCTGCTGGAGCAGCCATCGGGCGACCAATTACAACTGATCGGCCGCCGCCACGTACGCAGCAACAACTCATGGATGCACAACAGTCAGCGCCTGGTGAAAGGCAAGAATCGCTGCACCCTGATGATGCATCCGCAGGATGCCACAAACCGTGGCCTTGTGGACGGTCAGCAGGCGCAGATCGGCTCCGGCGACCGTTCGGTGGTGTTACCCGTCGAAATTACCGAAGACATCATGCCCGGCGTTGTCTCGATACCCCATGGCTGGGGACACAGCCGGCCGGGCACCGGCCAATCGGTTGCGACCGCCCATGCCGGTGCAAGCATCAATGATGTGCTGGATGACGCCGAGGTTGATCCGGTTTCCGGCACTTCCGTACTCAACGGGCAGGTAGTGCAGGTCAAAGTCTGGCAAACTGAGGCCCAACGCAAACAAGCGTGACTCATTCTGATTCAGGAGACCCAACATGCCCAGAGGACTGCAACTGGTCATCATAGCCCTTGGCCTGATCGCCATCGCGGTGTTGCTCTACTACATCTGGCGCCAGAGCAGGGCCATCGCTGAACACCGCCAGCGCCAAAGGAAGACGGAAGAATTCCAGGCCAAGCGCCGTGACGAGATGATCGAGAGTATTCGCATCATTGCCATGGCGGTGGAGGAGGACCAGGTGGAATACTCCGAAGCCTGTCTTAGGCTCAAGGGTTTACTGGACTACATTGCGCCAGAGCTGCTGGAGAAGTCACCGTTTTACGTGTTCCAGACGGTTCACGACAAGATTCAGCATATGCCCACGCACCGCGCGCGGCAGAGTACCGAAACCAAATTCGTCCAGAAGATGGATAAAGAGCGACTTGCGGTAGAAAAGGAACATGCTGATGAAGTTCGCAGGGCAGCAACCGCGATCCGGCACTACCGCTTCGATTGATCAGGCTGCCTTTGTGTAATTTTTTGTAACATGGGGCGGCAACACTCACAAAATATAGCAAAGCAAATCAATAGCTTTTGCTATTCAAGAAATATGACACTGCGCTCATTTCTCGTTCGATGGCATATCCTGCTTTTCTTTTGATCAAGCTTGTCTAAGTTTATAGACAGGCACTGCCCACTTCATCCGGGCAGTGGCTCGCGTTGTTTCTCCTCAGGTTTGGACGACTCTGCAACAAGCGGGTGAATTTGCCGGCCACACGTGCCGGCCTTTTTTCGTCAGTTTTGCCCCATCATCCCGGCCATCGCCATAATGCTGTCTTTACTGTTGACCAGTTCATCAAACTGCTCCTCAACAGACTCTCTGTCCAGGCCCAGCTCATCAAACACCGACTGATCGACGGGTTCGCCGGCGCCCAGGGCAACACCCCGTTCGGTCAGCAGCTGCCGCCCTAACCAAAGTAGTCGGGCATAGACATTGTGCGGGCCGTCGTAGACCGGGTTTTTCTGGTAACGGATCGCCAGGGTCACCTCATCCGGCATGCCCCAGTTTTCCATCAACTGCGCCGCAATCTGCTCACGGGTAATCCCCAACAGGTAATGTTCAATGACGCTTGAATCGATCTGCGGATTAACCTCCAGGGACCGGCACACCAGTTTGAAGTGAGGCGGGAATACCTGAGCCAGAACCAGGTGACCGAAGTTGTGCAGCAACCCTGCCAGATAGGCAAGGCCAAACATCGGCCGCTTGCCCCGGGGCATCATGCTGGCAAGGATACCCGCAGACTGAGCCTGCCAGATGGCCTGCTGCCAATAATCCACGTAGCCATCGGGGTGATCCTTCGGATGCTTCAGCGCACGGCCCAGAGCCAGGCCCATCGCCAGGTTCATCACCAGATCAAAGCCCAGTACCCGTGACACCGCATCGTGCACCGAACGCACCTGCCCCGCCGCCGCATAAAAGGAAGAGGATGCCCAACTGACCACCTGCGCCGCCAGGCTGGGATCACTCTCCACCACATCGACGAGGTCACCCATCACGGCATTCGGGTTTACCCGGAGGTGAATGATCCGCTGGGCGGTTTCCGGTAACGGAGGCAGCTCCAGAGTGTCTTCGAGGCGTTGCTGAATGCGCAAGCCTGTGAATCTTTTAAGAGCGGAATGTAATTCGTCCCGATCCGCCCCATGGTTATTCAGGTTGACTGAGATGGTGCAAGTGTCGACGGCGAAATCAAAACGATCCGCTTTGCTGGTCAACTGAACAAAGTCTTCCGCTGGCATGACGATCGCCAGCTTCTGATCGGTCAGTTCCAGGGCCACCGACTCCAAGTGGTCAACACTCTTGTCCACCACCGTAGGCCAGCCCGTCAGGGAAGGCAGCGCCGGTAATTCCTGCAAGCCGGACCGCTGGCGCACTCTCACCTGTTCACGGCGCTGCATCATTCTCAAGTCGCGACCCAGGCGCTTGTTCAGTGCCTCAAGGTCAAGCATGTCGTCCCGCCGGCAAATGGCCTGCAGGTTACCCTCGCTGTCGTTCAGCAACACCATCCTCAACAGGTGATTCGCTTGAACCTGGCTCACGCTCCGTAAAGACACGCCAGCGGCATTGTCGCCAAGAGCTTGTTGAACCACGACAGGCAGTTCCATATCGATCTCCGAATTGACGTTCAAAACTCTATTTGGCTGCATTTTGCAGGCATTATCAAGACAACGACTGAGAATTAGTGGCCCAGAGCACACCCTTTGGCCATCATGGCATGGCATGACAAATTACACCTCACCATAACGGATATTGGCGCCCAGCCAGCGGCGAATCAGGGCGTCAACCACTCTGGGCTGTTTCATCAGCGCTGGGGCCATCTCCTTGACCGGTTCGATCCAGCCTTTGTCCCGCTCAAACTCCGCCAACCGGAACTGCATCAAGCCGGTTTGACGGGTCCCGAGAACTTCCCCCGGGCCCCGGATTTCAAGGTCTTTTTCCGCAATAAAGAAACCGTCCTGGCTGTCTCTCAACGCTTGCAGTCGAGCCTTGCCATTATTGGACAGTGGCGGGTGGTACATCAATACGCAAAAACTCGCCTGATGGCCTCTACCGACCCTGCCCCGCAGCTGGTGCAACTGGGCCAGTCCAAGACGCTCCGGGTTTTCAATTATGATCAGTGACGCATTGGGCACATCCACACCCACTTCGATAACCGTGGTCGCAACCAACAGGTCCAGCTCACCGTTTTTGAAACGCTCCATCACATCGGCTTTTTGCTGGGCTTTCAGGCGACCGTGCACCAGACCCACTTTCAGATCAGCCAGTCGTTCTGACAGCTCTTGCGCCGTCACCTCTGCTGCCTGGCATTGCAGGGCTTCGGACTCTTCAATCAACGTACACACCCAATAGGCCTGACGGCCATCCTGACAAGCGTTACGCACCCGCTCAACGATGTCGTCCCTGCGGCTGTCCGGCAGCACGATGGTTTCGATGGGCTTGCGGCCCGGGGGCAACTCGTCAATCACCGAAGTATCAAGGTCGGCATAGGCGCTCATGGCCAGGGTTCTGGGAATGGGAGTGGCGGTCATGATCAGTTGGTGTGGTGCCAGACTGCCGCCGACGCCTTTTTCCCGCAGAGCAAGCCGCTGATGCACGCCAAAGCGGTGTTGCTCATCGACAATGACCAGTGCCAGCCGCTGGAATTTAACCTCGTCCTGGAACAGCGCATGGGTGCCGATGGCCACCTGCGCGTCACCTTCGGCGACTGCCGCCAACGCCTCTTGCCGGGCCTTGCCTTTGACCTTGCCCGATATCCAGGCAAGTCGAACACCCAGTGGCTCAAGCCAGCCTGCAAAATTCCGGTAGTGTTGTTCTGCCAGGATCTCGGTGGGCGCCATCAAGGCGACCTGCGCGCCGGAGCCAAGGGCCTGGATGGCCGCAAGGGCCGCAACAACCGTCTTACCGGAGCCGACATCACCCTGCACCAACCGCAGCATCGGTATCGGTTGGCTGAGATCCTGCCGGATGTCCTGCACCACGTGCTTTTGAGCACCGGTCAGACTGAAGGGCAGTTGCTCCAGAAACTGTTCTGGCAAATCCCCGGTCGGTAGCAGGGGCAACGCCTGCCGCGCCTGTATTTGCTGACGAACCCGCAACAGGCTGAGCTGATGCGCCAGTAATTCTTCCATAACCAACCGCTGCTGGGCCGGATGACGGCCCTCCAGCAGCGAGTGTACCGGTGAACCGGCCGGTGGTGAGTGCACCAGTTTTACGGCATCACTGATGCCTGGCAATTGGAAGTCCGCCAACAGCTCCGGCGGCAACCAGTCTTTGATCGGGAATCGCTCCAGATAACCCAGCGCCTGCTGGCACAGGCTTCGCACTCTGGGCTGCTGAATGCCCTCGGTCAATGGATACACCGGGGTCAGGGTCGCCTCTTCGGCCGCTGGCATGGGCGACGGGTTGATCTGGTATTCCGGATGGTAAAATTCATAGCCGGCCCGGCCAGGGCGAACCTCACCAAAGCATCGGACTCTGGCGCCTTCAGCGAGCTGGTTTTTCTGCGCAGCGTTGAAGTGGAAAAAACGCATCACCAGAAATCCGCTGTCATCCCGCAAGGTCACCTGAAGCGAGCGACGACGCCCCATCACCAGATCGGTTTTCATCACCTCACCTTCGGCCACCGCAACGTCGCCGATGCGCAGACTGCCCATGGGCACAACGCGGGTACGGTCTTCATAACGATGGGGAAGGTGAAACAGCAGGTCCTGTACAGAATGGATACCCAATTTGGCAAGCGTATCTGCCAGGGCGCTGCCTACGCCCTTGAGCTGGGTAACCGGAATGTCGTCCAGTGACGTCATAACAGCCCTCAGGCGCGCTCGGCAGCCACCGGCGTTTCGGTTTTTGCCCGTTCTATCACCCGACACTGGCTGGCCGCCAGCGACAATACATCAATCGCTTTCGGGCGCGGGAAGGTCACCCGCCAGGCCAGAGCAACCGTTCGGAACGGCACTGGAGCGGCAAACGGGCGCACCACCAGAATATCTTCCTGATATTTCATGCCGGTCGCAGCAGACAAAGGCAGTACGGTGATACCAAGGCCCGATGCCACCATGTGACGAATGGTTTCCAGCGAACTGCCCTCGGTCACCAGCTCCGGTGTGCCCTGATCAACCCGGCGCGTGATGGCATCCACTAAAGGCGGGCAGGACTCCAGTACCTGATCCCGGAAACAGTGCCCCGGCCCCAGCAACAGCAACTGCTCTCTGGACAACTCCTCGGGTGTGATCTGATCGTTCTTCGCCAAGGCATGATCCGCCGGCAACAAGACCACGAAGGGTTCGTCGTAGAGCGGCAGGGTAACGACTTCCGGTTCTTCAAACGGCAGCGCGATGATGATCGCGTCGAGATCCGAGTGCCTGAGCTTCTGGCGCAGGCTGGCGGTGTAGTTCTCTTCGATGTACAACGGCATGGCCGGCGCCGCACGCCGCAATTCCGGCAACAGATGCGGGAACAGATAAGGTCCGATGGTGTAGATAGCCCCGACTTTCAACGGCGAGTTGAGCTGATTTTTGCCGTCCTGGGCCATATCTTTGATGACACCCACCTGGTCCAGCACCCGCTGGGACTGCTCAATGATGCGCTGGCCTACTTCGGTAACCCGGATGCTGCTTTTACTTCGCTCAAACAGCGGTATACCAAGCTCTTCCTCCAGCTTCTTTACCGCCACACTCAGGGTGGGCTGGCTGACGTGACAGCGCTCCGCCGCACGGCCAAAATGCCTTTCCCGGGCAAGCGTAACGACGTATCGTAACTCCGTGAGTGTCATGGTGAGCTCCGGTCAGTAAGGGCGGGTCAAACTTTCACATACTTTATCAGCGAAAGCATAAGGATTGAAATTGTCTATGGCAATGACCGATCACAAGCAATCTGCACGAATTCTGGTGGCTGGTTGTGGCAAATTAGGCGGCGACATCGCCAAAACACTGTCAGCAACCGCGGAAGTGTACGGCTTGCGCCGCAATCCGGACCGGGTGCCCGCGGGCATCACCGGAATTGGCGCCGACCTGACCCGGCCAGAAACCCTGGCCGGCAAGCTGCCGGAGCAGCTGGACATCGTGATCTATTGCCTGACACCAACCAGCTATGATGAACAGGGTTATCACAATGCCTATGTTGCGGGCCTGCAGAACCTGCTCGATGCCCTCGGCGACACGCCCCTGACCCGGTTGATCTTTATCAGCAGCACCAGCGTGTACGCCCAGGACGATGACCGCTGGGTGGATGAAACCAGTCCTGCCGAACCGGACCGGTTCACCGGCCAGATCATCCTCAGGGGAGAACAAACCGCCCTCGACAGCATTCATCCGGCCACCGTGGTGCGCTTCAGTGGCATTTATGGCCCCACCCGACAGCGTTTTCTGGAAGAGGTGATCGAAGGACGAATGAACCCACAACCGCCAGCACCTTTCAGCAACCGGGTTCATGAGCAGGATGCAGCCCGGGTGATCGCCTGGCTGAGTGAGCGGGCGTTGGCGGGCAACGCGATAGAGAATCTGTACATTGCCACTGATTGTGAGCCGGTCAGGCTGGATCAGGTTGTTGAGTGGGTCAGGCAGCAGATTGCGTGCAAAGCGCCGGTGGCAGATGCCAGAAAAGGAGGACGTGCGGGAAGCAAGCGGTGCAGCAATCAGCGATTGCTGAATAGCGGGTTTGAGTTCCGGTACCCCGACTATCGCGCAGGGTACCGGGACATGATCGACGGACTTAGCTGAGCACCATCACCGCTTCCATCTCGACAGGCACACCCTTGGGCAGCGCTGCGACACCAACCGCAGCCCGAGCCGGGTATGGCTCCTGAAAATAGGTCGCCATGATTTCGTTAACCGTGGCAAAGTTAGCCAGGTCGGTCATGTAAATATTCAGTTTGACGATATCCTTGAGCTCACCGCCGGCGGCTTCGCACACGGCCTTGAGGTTTTCGAATACCTGACGCGTTTTGGCCGCAAAATCTCCGGGCACCACCTCCATGGTTGCCGGGTCCAGTGGGATCTGGCCAGACAGATACACCGTGTCTCCCGCTTTTACCGCCTGGGAGTAGGTACCGATCGCCTGAGGAGCGTTTTCGGTCTGGATAATCGATTTATTGGTCATGACGTGCAATTTCCTTTCGTTCAAAACGCCAATCGTCACCCCTGGCTGCCACACCTGTCAACAATACCTGGCTCTGCTCAGTGGCGAACACGACTGATGTGAGTGACCGCCCGGATGTTCCGAACCCGGCGCATCACTCTGGCCAGATGCCTGCGGCCATGCACGTGCACCACCAGGCTGACGACGCCAAACTTGGCATTCTGATCTTCCACGCCGATCCGCTCGATGTTGCCATCGGCCATGGCCACTGCATTGGCGACTTCAGCAATCACACCACGCTGGCGCTCAAGCTCAACCCGCAGCTCAACAGAGAACTCGTCAGTAATGTCTTTGGCCCACTTCAGATGGGTTAGCCGTGCACGGCTTTCACTGTCTTCCGGCAACCGGGAACAGGTGTCTGAGTGAATCACCATGCCATTTCCGGAATCCATCACACCCAGCACTGGATCCCCGGGGATCGGCTTGCAGCAATTGGCGAACTTGACCAGCAAGCCTTCGGTTCCCCGGATCGTCACCGCGCCCTGCTTGCTGCCAGGCACCGTTTCCAGGCTGGCGGGCGCATCCAGGGCCTCGTTACCCGACACCAGTTGGCGAGCCACCAGGTAGGCCATGCGATTGCCGAGACCAATATCGCTGATCAAATCATCAAAGCTGTTGACCTGGTTGTGATTGACCACCGATTGTTTCTGGGCATCGCTGATATCCGCCAGTTTGGCCCCGAAGCCTTTCAGGGACTTCTTGAGCAGAGCACGCCCGAGCTCCATGGATTCTGCCCGCTTGCGGGTTTTCAATACATGGCGGATGCTGCTGCGGGCCTTGCCGGTCACCACAAAGCTGAGCCAGGCCGGATTGGGTTTCGCACCGGGGGCGGTAATAACCTCCACCGTCTGACCGCTTTGCAGCGGCTGGCTCAGGGACGCCAGATTGCGATTAATGCGACAAGCAACCGAGGCGTTGCCTATGTCGGTGTGGATGGCGTAGGCGAAATCGACAGGGGTCGCGCCCCTTGGCAACTCCATGATTCGACCTTTGGGGGTGAACACGTAGATCTCATCCGGGAACAGGTCGACTTTCACATGCTCGATGAACTCCATCGAGTCGTCTGCCCGCTCGCGCATTTCCATCAACCCTTCCACCCAGCGATCGACTCTGGACTGGTTGATGTTGGTAACGCCAGGCTCCTCATGCTTGTACATCCAGTGGGCCGCAATACCGTTGTTGGCAATGTGCTCCATTTCCTCCGTGCGGATCTGGATTTCAATATTCACGTGCATGCCGAACAGCGTGGTGTGCAACGACTGATAGCCATTGGCCTTGGGCATGGCGATGTAATCTTTGAAACGACCAGGCAATGGTTTGTAGAGGCTATGGACGGCGCCGAGAATGCGATAGCAGTCATCTTCGGTGTCGGTGATGATGCGGAAAGCATAAACATCCATGATTTCATGGAAGGATTTCTGCTTGAACTTCATCTTGTTGTAGATGGAATTCAGGTGTTTCTCACGGCCCAGAATGCGCCCGGGCAGGCCTCGCTCTTCCAGCTTTTCCTGTAGCTTGCTGCGAATGTCGTCAATGATTTCCCGGTGACTGCCCCTCAGCTGTTCCACCGCCTTGGATATGTATTTGGAACGCATCGGGTAAAGCGAGCAGAAGCCCAGGTCTTCCAGCTCGGTGGAAATCGAGTGCATACCAAGACGATTGGCGATCGGAGCGTAAATATCGAGGGTTTCAGTGGCGATGCGTTGGCGCTTTTCATAGGGCATGGGCCCCAGGGTACGCATGTTGTGCAGCCGGTCGGCCAGCTTGACCAGAATCACCCGGATGTCCTTGGCCATGGCCAGGGTCATTTTCTGAAAATTCTCAGCCTGGGCTTCAGCACGGGAGCGAAACTCAATCTGGGTGAGCTTGGACACGCCATCCACCAGCTCCGCCACATCCTCACCAAATTGCTCGGATAGCGCGTCTTTCGGAATGCCGGTGTCTTCAATGACATCGTGGAGCATGGCCGCCATCAGGCTTTGATGGTCCAGCCTCAGCTCCGCCAGAATATGGGCGACGGCGAGTGGGTGGGTGATGTACCGGTCACCGCTTTTGCGCATCTGCCCTTCATGGGCTTGATCGGCGTAATAGTAGGCCCGTCGCACCTGATTGATGCGATTGGTATCCAGATATGAACTGAGCTCCTGGGCGAGCTCTTCAACCGTTGCCTCTACCGACACCGCGCCTCCACCATTTTTCTATAAGCCAGAGACAAAAAAGCCCGAATGCATGCATCCGGGCTTTCCATTGTCCTTCCAGCAGGTTTCTATAGATACACTATAAACTGCTGAGACAGATTTCAATGGTCCTTGATCACTGACAGGTAAATGTACGCATTCCTGCCGGCGATTTTTCTAATCGTCGAGATCTTCCTTCAGAAGATCGCGACTGACCAGACCTTCGGCAATTTCACGCAGGGCGATCACCGTCGGCTTATCATTTTCTTCCGGCACCATTGGCTCTGAACCCTTGGTGGCAATCTGGCGCGCCCGCTTGGTGGCCAGCATAACCAGCTGGAAACGGTTATCAACGTGTTCCAGACAATCTTCAACGGTAACTCGTGCCATTATCTTCCCCGACAAAAAGAATCACTGATTTAGCAGACCGCGTAGTCTACTGCCCCCGGCTCATTTTGTATACAGGCAAAACCACGATCAAACCCCGCCGGCGAGTCCCGCCAGCAAACGGCTGTGTCGAACCTGCTGTACCGACATCTTCAGCCTGCAGGAGCGAACGATGGCCAGCAAGTCGGCCAGGGCAACGCCAAAGTCATCATTGACTACCAGATAATCGAACTCCACCGCGTGGCGACACTCCTCCTCGGCCTCTGACAGCCGACGCTCCACCACCTCCGGGGCGTCGGTGCCCCGGCCAACCAGCCGCTGGCGCAGCACCTCGGCCGACGGCGGCACGATAAACATACTGACGCATTCCGGAAGTAGCCGGCGCACCTGCTCCGCGCCCTGCCAGTCGATCTCCAGAATAACGTCCTGGCCCCTGGCGAGAGTGTCACGCACCCAGATCTGAGACGTACCATAGTAGTTGCCAAACACATCGGCGTGCTCCAGGAACTCGCCGCGGCCGATCATCGCCTCAAACTCACCACGACTGACAAAGTGGTAGTTCACCCCGTCCTGTTCACCCTCACGCATGGCGCGGGTGGTGTGAGAAACCGACACACCCAGCTGTTCGTCCTGCCGAAGCATTTCTGACACAAGACTGGTTTTACCTGCACCCGAGGGCGCGGAAATTACAAACAGGGTTCCCTGCTCACCGGCCTGACTCATGGCTGACTGACTCCCGAGATTCGGTGGGTGGCCGGCATTGGCGGCCAGAAGGCGGCAAATTATACGGGGTTTAACCTATCTGCGCATCCCGCACAATCCTGAGCTGATAATATTACCGAAATGACCAAAACCGATGGATGCGCAGCATGAACAACCTTCTGATCATCATGGACCCCAAGCACAAGCACCAGACTGCACTCACCCGGGGAATTGAACTAGCCCGGGTAACCGGTGCTGATCTTGAGGTGGTAGCGTTCGTGCATGAATATCTCGACGCCCTGCCCCAAGACCCATCAATTCAACGCACCGCCAAAGAGGCGCTGATTGAACATAGGCAACAGTGGCTTGAACAAATGCTGGCCCTGACCGATGCCGGCGATCTGAACATCCAGGCCAACACCGTTTGGGAAAAACACATACATCGCTGGATCAGCGCCCACTGTCAGCAGGAGGCCATCAGCGCGGTGGTAAAAACCGGCAATCGATCGGAAACCTTTCTGTACACACCGACCGACTGGCATCTCATTCGCGACTGCCCGGCCCCGGTGATGCTGGTCGCCGCCAACAAGTGGAACAAAGCCCACCCGATTCTGGCGGCAGTTGATCTGAGCTCAGACAAGCCGGTTAAAAAAGCACTGAACAACCGGATTATCGATCAAGCCTGGCATCTGGCCAAAGCCATGGGCACAGACCTGCATCTGATTCATGCACTACACACCTCGGTGGTGCTGGCCGATCTGGAGATCATTGACCCGGTCGCCCAGGCTCAAAAACGCGAAGAATCGCTAAAACCCAAAATCGAGCACCTCTGCCACACCTGGCAGATCCAGCCTGAGCACGTACACATCGTTTCCGGCCCAGCCCAGAAGGTCATACCCAGCGTCGCCAACACCATCAAGGCCGATATGCTGGTGATCGGCACCACTGGCAAAACCGGACTCGCCGCCCGAGTGATCGGTAATACCGCGGAGAAAGTTCTGACGCACCTGCGTACCGACCTGTTGGCAGTCAAGCCAGCAGAGTGAGCGAATGGCGACTTACTCCAGGTTCTGCACCTGCTCGCGCATCTGCTCGATCAGCACCTTCAGATCGACCGCCGCGCGAGTAACTGCGGCATCGATACTCTTGCTGCTCAGAGTATTGGCTTCGCGGTTCAGCTCCTGCATCAGAAAGTCCAGTCGACGGCCGATGGCATCGTCGCTTTGCAGGGTTTCGGTCACTTCACTGACGTGGGCATCCAGGCGATCGAGTTCTTCAGCAACGTCACTTTTCTGCGCCAGCATCACCATTTCCTGAGCGACGCGGTCTGCATCAAGCTCGACTTTTGCCTTGGCAAACCGCTCACGCAGGTTAGCTTCCTGTGCCGCCAGCAAATCCGGCATCCGCTCGCGCACCTCGGCGACCAGTCGGCTCATGGTGGCCAGGCGATCTTCGAATAACGGTCGCAGGCGGTCGCCCTCCCGCTCTCTCACGCTCACCAGCTCTGCAACGGTATCCGCAAACAGGTTGGCGGCCGCTTCTTTGGCGGCGCTGTAGTCTGTTTCCGGCACCGACAGCACGCCGGGCCAGCGCAGAATATCCAGGGCATTGATATGGGCCGGGTTATCCAGCATTCGATTAATGTGGTTGGCAGCCTCGTTTACCGCCTTCGCCATTTCATCGCTGATTTCAAAGCTCTGCACTTCGTTTTCCGCCGACTGCAGGCGCATCGACACATCCACCTTGCCCCGCTTCAGCCCCCTGCGCAGCTCCTCCCGAAAACGGTTTTCCAGTTCTCGGAAGGCCTCCGGCAAGCGAAATGAAGGTTCCAGATATCGGTGATTGACCGTCCGGATCTCACAGGTCAGGGTTCCCCAGTCACCCCGGGTATCCTTGCGGGCAAAAGCAGTCATGCTGCGAATCATATTGGCTCCATTACGGGTAGACAGATTCACCGAGTTTAGCAGGGTACTCCCCCGGGCGGCGAACCCGACCAAAGATCACAGACCTCCATCCCGCCCTGTTGCATCGCCGTGTTATACTCGTCGACCTTTCACAGATCCCGACCGGCATCGTGCCGGACATTTATCCTTCATAAACAGGACACATCATGCGACCAAGTGGCAGAACGCCAGAGCAACCCAGAGACGTCCGTATCACCCGCAACTACACTCGCCATGCTGAAGGCTCGGTGCTGGTTGAGTTCGGCGATACCAAGGTGATCTGCACCGCCTCGGTGGAAAACAAGGTACCGCCGTTCCTGCGCGGTGAAGGCAAAGGCTGGATTACGGCTGAGTACGGCATGCTGCCCCGCTCCACCGGCAGCCGTATGGGCCGTGAAGCCGCCCGTGGCAAACAGGGTGGCCGCACCGTCGAAATTCAGCGCCTGATCGGCCGCAGCCTGCGTGCCGCAGTTGACCTGACCGCTCTGGGTGAACACTCCATCACCATCGACTGTGACGTCATCCAGGCCGACGGCGGCACCCGCACTGCAGCGATCACCGGCGGCTGCGTGGCCCTGGTTGATGCCCTGAACCACCTGGTCGCCACCAAACGCCTGAAGAAATCACCGCTCAAGCAGATGGTCGCAGCGGTATCTGTGGGTGTCTACAAAGGCATTCCGGTAGCCGATCTGGACTACCCGGAAGATTCCGAAGCCGAAACCGACATGAACGTTATCATGACCGACCAGGGTGGCTTCATCGAAATTCAGGGAACTGCGGAAGGCGCGCCGTTTGAGCAGTCAGAACTGGATTCTATGCTGGCGCTTGCGCGGAAGGCGATTGATCAGTTGTTTGAACTTCAGAAAGCGGCGCTGGCTGAGTAAGTCAGACGCCCGCGTGTCCGGAGGGGGAGACCTTTCCGGGACACGCTACAAGCACATCCATGTGCGCTCCGCTCCGGCCATCCCTGGCCGGAGAGGGTCCCGGAAAGGTCTCCCCTTCCGAACCCGCTGTTTAGTGGAGTATCCGCCCAGCTCAGAGCCCGATTTCGATGTCGTAATCCATGATCACCGGTGCGTGATCAGAGAACCGAGTCGCGTCATCAATCCAGCCATCACTGATGGTTTTACGGATGCCAGGCGTCAGCAACTGGTAATCGACCCGGATGCCGGCTTTCTTGCGGGAGCCTTCAGCTCCCTCCGGCCACCAGGTAAACTGATTGCTCTGCTTGTTGATCTCGCGGAAACCGTCAATACAGCCCATTTCATCAAACAAGCGATCAAGCCAGGCGCGCTCGTGGGGCAGGAAGCCAGAAAAGTCGAGCTTGTGATAAAGCGGGCTGGCATCCGTAACGTGATGGGCCGTCTGCAGGTTGGCACAGATAATAAACTGCCGACGCTTGCGCAGGGTCTTCTGCATGTGCAGACCAAACGCTTCCATGAACTCGTCCTTGTGGTCCAGAACGGTCAGATCATCGTCACCGGTCAACTCTTCTTCGCGCCCTAGCGCGTTCGGGGCGAGCACACACGCCACGGAAACTTTATCAAAGTCGGCCTGAATAAACCGGCCCTCACGATCCGCCTGCTCATTGGCAAAGCCATACATGATCGCCTTCGGGAAATGCCGGGTGAAAATGCCCACGCCACCGTGCTCATTCAGCTCACCATCAATAAAGTAAGCCTCGTAGCCGTCCGGGATCAGGTTTTTGTCCTCAATCTCGTAGGCGCGCATGCGGTGGTCCTGCACACAGACGACGTCAGCGTCCTGCTCGGCCAGCCAGTCGAAAAAGCCTTTTTCAACAGCCTGTTCAAGACCGTTGACGCTGATTGATACTACCCGCATACGTGTTCCCTGATTCGGTTTGTGTGTATGATACCGGTTTTACACTTTAATTAAAGATCAAACCCCGCCAGAAGCCTTGCCATGCACGACTATCAGCAAAAATTTATCGAATTTGCCATTGACCGGAATGTTCTGCGTTTTGGCGAATTTACACTCAAATCCGGGCGCACAAGCCCATATTTTTTCAATGCCGGGCTGTTCAATACCGGAAACGACCTGCTACAACTAAGCAAGGCCTACGCTGCAGCAATAGAGCGCAGCGGCCTGAATTATGACATTATTTTCGGCCCCGCCTATAAGGGCATTCCGTTGGCCACGGTGACCGCCATGGCACTGGCAACAGACGGTAACAGCAAACCCTTTGCCTTTAACCGCAAAGAAAAGAAAGATCATGGTGAGGGCGGCAACATTGTGGGCGCCCCTTTGCACGGCAAGGTGTTGATCGTTGATGATGTTATTACCGCCGGGACCGCGATCCGGGAATCCATAGACATCATCCGCGCGGCGGGCGCCGAGCCCGCTGGCGTGCTGATCGCCCTGGACCGACAGGAAAAAGGCAACGGCGAACGTTCTGCCATCCAGGAAGTGGAACAGGAGTTTGGTATTCCCGTTGTCAGTATTATTTGCCTTGAACAGGTGCTGGACTACCTGAAGTCCAATCCGGAGTTTGCCGACCACGCGGAAGCCGTGGCCAGCTACCGGGACCGTTACGGAGTCTGACCCCATGCCACACCGTGTGACCAAATCAACGATCATTGCCAGCCTGGCGGCAGCCGGAATGCTGTTTGCTGCCAACGCACAGGCCACCATGTATCGTTACACGGACGAAAACGGTCAGCTGGTGATCAGCAATACCATTCCGCAAGAAGCCACCAAACGCGGCTATGAGATTCTCAGCACCAATGGGCGGGTAATGGAAACCATCGCTCCCGCCCCCACTGCGGAGGAGATTGCAGGCCGGGAAGCCGAGAAAGAGCGGCAGCGGCAACTGGAGCTGCAGCATTCTCAGGACCGTGAGCTGTTAAAACGCTACAGCCACCCCGACCAGGCCGTGCGCGCCATGCACCGGAAAACCCGGGAACTGGAAGGTGTTATTCAGCTGAAGCGAGGCAATATTTCTGTTATTTCCAGCCAGCTGGATACAGAACAAAGCCGTGCCGCAGACCTGGAACGCGCCGGCCGCGACATTCCTGAGGCCACGCTGGAGCGAATCCGCAGGCTGGAATCGCAAGTTCGCGATGTCGAGCGGGAAATTGCCGCCCAAAGGCAGGACATCAGCGCCATGAAGAAAGCCTTTGAGGTTGATATCGAACGCCTCGAGACGATCACCGGTGAAGAGCGGACACTGCCCCTCGATCCGGATGAAAGTCGCTGATTTTCGGTAACAAAAAGGGCGCTCAATGAGCGCCCTTTTTGTTTAACAACCCATCAACCTGAACTTCAGGCAGAAGCGGTTTCAGTCTTTGCGGCAGAAGCTTTACGAGCAGTGGTCTTGCGAGCGGCAGGCTTCTTCGCTGTTACAGATTTCTTGGCATCCTGAGCGGCATCAGAAACCGCATCGGCGCCTTCCGCAGCTTCTTTTTCCAGCTTGGCAACCAGCTCGGCAGCGAAGTTACCGAAACGGCTGTTCAGGGTGCGCAACTGTCCGAACAGGTTCTCGGAGTAGCCAGTGTAACGCTTACGCAGACCTTTCACGCTGTATTCACGAACTTCTGTTTCCAGCTTTTCAGCGTAATCGAAAGGCTTGGCGGCCAGCTTCTTCTGCTGCTCTTCAGCGGCATTGATGCCTTTCTCAACGATGTCTTGCAGTTGTTCCTGGTAGGATTTCAGCTTACCCATGGTATATCTCCTTGATCGTTCGGATCGTGTTGGCGTTGCGATAATTCGGTTCGCCTTTGGTAACTTTCACCTGCCAAGGTACGGATAAAAATTAGAATGTTCATACTAAAACTTTATTGCGGATTTTACGGATAGTTCACTTGATCGAAAGGCAAGGGCTGGCATAATCCGTCCGACTGATTTACGCAGCCCGTCTCCCGGTTTTATTCAGGCTCGATACGAAAGAAACAGAAGGCCTGTCAACGGCCCCGTATGCGAGTACGCCATGATGATTTCTTTGCCCAGACCGACAGGCCTCAAGGCCCGCCTGCTTGTGCCCGCCATGATGTGTGCTTTTGTTTTTGGCATGGCCGGCTTGCTCTCAGGATGTCAGGAAGACAAGCGCGCCAGCAAGCTCGATTCGCAGCGCGCCTCCGATGTTGCCGATGCCCGATTAAAGCAGGCGCAGTCCAATCTGCTGGCAACGCTCGGACAGAGCGAACCGAAGGCCAAGAGTGAGCAAGAAGACGCCAGCGTCGCTCCACGCACCCTTGCCTGGAGCGCACCTATGACTCGTGAGGACGGCTCGTCACTGGCCCCCGGCCAGATCTCAGGCTACCGGATTTACTTCCGACTGAAGCATAAAGACACCTTCGATATTATTTCGCTGAACGATGCAAACACCACGCGCTATCCTCTCGAGGGCATGCCGCCCGGGGCCTATGAGTTTTCGATCAGCACGGTTGACGTCGACGGCCTGGAAAGCCGGCGCTCAGACCCTGTAGAAGTCAACTTGATCTGACAACCCGGTCGGTTACCAGCGAAAAATAACCCAGCTCGGAACCAGCAGGTCTGACTCAGAATCCTGAATCCAGCCACCATCCGAAGGCACCAGGTAATACTCGGGACCGACTTCTGGCACAACTTTGATCTCCATCAGCTGACCGTTTACCCGATACTCATAAAACACCTCATTGTCACCCGGCCGTATCACAATTTCCGGACCGCCTGCCGCTGGCTGGTAGTCCGAGATAACCACAGGCTCTTGAGGCGTTACCACCGGCGTCGCGTCCAGCGCCCCCTCTTGCTGAGCTATGACCGGCGCTGACACAAACCCCGCCAGCAGGGCAGAACAGACGATTCGTTTCATTTTCGTGGTACCCTTTGATTCATATTTTTGGCTTCAGAATGATTCGTTCGTTAAAGAGTTGCACAAGCCAACCCACGCTTCAATCAGATTCCGGACCTGCTTTGACATGACTGAGAAAAAGACCCCACCCGTGGTGCTGGTAGACGGCTCCTCTTACCTGTTCCGTGCCTACCACGCACTGCCGCCCCTGACCACCAGCAAAAATCACCCCACCGGCGCCATCAAAGGCGTTATCAGCATGCTACGCAGGCTGGATCAGGACTTTCCGGGCTCCAAAGTAGTGGTGGTGTTCGACGCCAAGGGCAAAACCTTCCGTCATGACATGTATGAAGCATACAAAGCCAACCGACCTCCCATGCCGGAAGATCTGGCCATACAGATCGATCCGATTCACCAGATTGTCCGCGCCATGGGCCTGCCGTTATTGATCGTGCCGGGCGTTGAGGCCGACGATGTGATCGGCACCCTGGCCCATGAAGCCACCAGCAAAGGCATTGACGTGGTGGTATCCACTGGCGACAAGGACATGGCCCAGCTGGTAAGCGACCACGTCACCCTGATCAACACCATGACTGAAACCGCCATGGACCGGGACGGCGTGCTGGAAAAGTTTGGCGTAACACCGGAGCAGATCATCGATTACCTGGCGCTGGTAGGCGACAAGGTCGACAACATCCCGGGCGTGAACAAGTGCGGCCCGAAAACCGCGGTAAAATGGCTCGAGACCTACAACAACCTGGACAACCTGATCGAACATGCCAACGAGATCAAAGGCAAGATCGGCGAATACCTGCGTGAAGCCACCGACACCCTGCCCTTGAGCCGGGAGCTGGCCACCATCCGCCTGGACGTTGACCTGGATTTTGGTCTGGAGGATCTGCAGGAACGTGAGCAAGACCACACCTCGTTGCTCGAACTGTTCCGCGAATACGAGTTCCGGGGCTGGATCAACGAGTTGGAAAATACAGGCACCAGCCAGAGCAAACCGGCAGCTAACAGCGCCTCAGCCGAGGCCGCTGCGCCCACCCCGGATACCGCGCCCGCAGCTCCCAAAAAAGAATATTCGGTCATTACCGATCAGGCTGAGCTGGATCAATGGCTAAAGCGCCTGAGCACGGCCGACCGTTTTGCATTCGACACCGAAACCACCAGCCTGCGCTACATGGACGCCGAAGTTGTCGGCGTCTCCTTCGCCATCGAACCCGGTGAAGCCGCTTACGTGCCCCTGGGCCATGATTACATGGGCGCACCGGATCAGCTCGACCGGGACCAGGTACTAAGTCAGCTAAAACCGCTGCTGGAAGACCCAAAGCTGAACAAGATCGGCCAGAACCTGAAGTACGATAAAAACGTGCTGGCCAACCACGGTATTCACCTGGAAGGCATCAGCGACGACACCATGGTGGAATCCTACGTACTCAATTCGGTAGCCACCCGCCACGACATGGACAGCCTGGCCCGGGAATACCTGGGCGAGCAGACGATTAGCTTTGAATCCATCGCAGGCAAAGGCGCCAAACAGCTCACCTTCAACCAGATTGATCTGGAAAAGGCCGGCCCCTACGCCGCCGAGGACGCCGACATTACCCTGCGCCTGCATCAGGCCCTGAGCCCGAAACTGAAGGAAACCGGACAGCTGGAATCCGTGTACCGGGACATCGATCTGCCTCTGGTGCCTGTATTGTCACGTATGGAGCAAAGAGGCACCCTGATCAACGCCAGCACCTTGCGCCAGCATAGCCAGGAGCTGGCTGAGCGCATGGCGGAGCTGGAAAAAGAGGCCCATGAAGTGGCCGGCGAAGCCTTCAACCTGGGCTCCCCCAAACAATTGCAGGTCATTCTTTACGACAAATTCGGCTTGCGAGTGATCAAGAAAACCCCGAAAGGTGCGCCCTCCACCGCCGAACCGGTGCTGCAGGAACTGGCCCACGAACATGAACTGCCCCGGCTGATCGTGGAACACCGCAGCCTGAGCAAGCTCAAATCCACCTACACCGACACCCTGCCCGAACTGATTCATCATCGGACCGGCCGAGTGCACACGTCGTATCACCAGGCGGTCACCGCGACAGGCCGACTGTCGTCGTCCGAGCCCAACCTGCAGAACATCCCCATCCGCACCCCGGAAGGCCGTCGTATTCGTCAGGCGTTTATTGCGCCGAAGGGCTACAAACTGTTGGCTGCAGATTACTCCCAGATTGAGCTCCGGATCATGGCGCACCTGTCTGGCGACAAGGGCCTGCTGAAAGCATTTGAGCACGGCGAAGACATCCACAAGGCGACCGCCGCGGAAGTGTTCGGGGTCAGCCTGATTGAGGTCAGCTCCGACCAGCGCCGCAGCGCCAAGGCCATCAACTTTGGCCTGATCTACGGCATGTCGGCCTTTGGCCTGGCTCGCCAACTGGGGGTGGAGCGCAAGGTAGCTCAGGAATACATCGACCGCTATTTTGAGCGTTACCCGGGCGTGCTCAAATACATGGACAACATCCGCAAGCAGGCCCATGACGACGGCTATGTCGAAACCCTGTATGGGCGCCGCCTGTACCTGCCAGAGATCAACGCCCGCAACAAGCAGATGCAGCAGGCCGCCGAGCGCACCGCCATTAACGCGCCGATGCAAGGCACCGCTGCCGACATTATCAAACGAGCGATGATTGATGTAGACCACTGGCTGCACACAGAGCACGCCGATCATGCCTGCATGACCATGCAGGTGCACGACGAACTGATCATCGAAGTGCGCGAAGACATGCTGAACACCGTCCGCGACGGCCTGGTCAAACGCATGTCTGCGGCCGCCAAGCTGGATGTGCCGCTGCTGGTGGAAGCCGGTACCGGTGACAACTGGGATCAGGCGCACTGACCGTTCAGCCCCCAGAGTATCGCCCTGTTTTTGTTCATTTTCAGCAAGATGGCACAGAAACAGGGCAGCGATTTCCTCTATGGCGGCCACCAACTCCGCAAACCCAGCCTGCGTGACAACGGCACGAATTCTGCTTCGTTATTCACTGTCTGGGCGCATTCATGCCCAATGCAGTGACATCGATACGAGGCCTAACTCATGAATTCCGTAGCGAATGAACGCGACTGGTTATTCGACCCATCCCACCTGAAACTGGTGCAGCAGTGCCGCCGACTGATTCAGTCGGAATTCGGCGTAAAACTCCACCTGAATGAAGATCATCTGGCTGAGCATCTGGCGGAGTACGCAGGCAAAACCCGATCGCAGCATCTGGTACATACCTGGGAAGCCCTGAAACAAAGGGTGCCGAGGCTCAGCGAAGTGGAACTTGAAAACAGCGGGGAAAAAACGTACCGCGGTCAGGTCATTGCAAGCAACGAATCAAGAGACACGCAGAGTGAAAGCGGGGCGGAGGCCCGGCCACGGAGGACACAAGTCATCTACCGCGGCCAGGTAGTGGGCTGACCCGGACATGCCGGGCCAGCCGCTCGGGGGAGGTCAGCGGCTCCGTCAGAACGCCTTGCTGAACTCGATAGCGGCGCTCCAGGCGCTGAGCTCGTATTCGGCCTGGTAGTAGCTGGGATCTTCAACACCCGGCTGCAGGTCTGCAACTTGCTCGGGGTTTTCGTGAGAATAGTTGCGCTCGTTGACCTTGGCGTTACCGTCAAAAATCAAAGTACCAACCGCTGCATCGACCGTCCAACCACTGGCGGCATGCTTCCACTGAGCCCCAAGTGTGAGCCAATGACGATCCGTTGATGGGATACGTGCAGTGACATATTGATCAACAGGAGACTCATCGAAGGCATAACCAGCTTTGAAGGCCCAATCCGGCGTCGCCTGCCAGATACCACCCACGTTGAACTGCCAGGTATTCTTCCACTTTTCAGTCACATGGTTGATGGGTGTATCGCCAGTACGACCACTGACTTGAGAGATTTCCCCCGCATCACCCTCTCTGCTGTTGATGTCCAGCTCCTCAAAACGGCTCCACCGGGCATAAGTTACGCCAGCAAGAACGGTCACATCATCTGTTAATTTATGACGTGCACCAAAGGTAATGCTTTCAGGAATCGCGAGTGGCACTTCAACCTTCTCTGAAAGCGTCGATGTCCCATTCGGAGACATAGAAGCAGGGAAATCTGTAAGCTTCATGTCACCCTTGAGGTTAAGTTCAGTGCCTGTTTGTGCGCTCAGGCCAAATTGTGTCTTCTCGGACAGCTCGTAAAGAAAACCAACTCGAAACGTTACGCCAATATCATCACCCTCGATATCGGCGTATGGCTCTGGCCCGGCCTGCACAGACTGGCGAGCAATTTGATCGGCGGTGGCAGGATCCGCACCTCCAGTCGTAGCCTGTGCAAAGGCTTGCTGATAGACCGAGCCTGCGAGATCCTGGTACCGCGTCAGTCGACCCTCAGCATAAATCACGTTCAGGCCAAGGCCCATTGACAGACCTTCGCCATTGTTAATCGCAATCGACGGGGTAAAGGCGATTGCCGTCAGCTCGGTCTCATCCGCAAAAAAGCGACCCACAAAATCGTCGTCATAGTCAGCCGCCAGACCGAAGGGCGCGTGAACGCCAAAGCCAACATCGATTGAATCGTTAACTTCGTGCGTCATATAGAAATTAGGCAGCACTGCTGGATCAGCTATATCGCCGCCGCGAGAGCCGCTGGCCATGATCGGTGCAGGCCCCGGTAAATTTCGACGAGCTTCTGCACTTTTTGCCTCGGCATCAATATCCAGAACAGCCGCACCAAATGAAATATTGGTACCAGACAACTGGCTCATCCCGGCAGGGTTGAAGAATACAGTGGTGGCATTCTCGGGGTTGGCGGCGGCACCGGCATTGGCGGTACCCATTGCACTGGCGCTCTGCTCATTGAGGGCAAAACCGCCCGCCATCACACTGACGGGTGCAGTAACGACTGCCAGGCTTGCGAGGCGAATGGCCTTTACGAGAGTGTTGGTATTCTTGTGCATGGTATCTCCTTTGTGGGTCGCGCGGGGAGTATACGCAGCACAAAGCATTGGCCTCAAATGCCATAACTACTGGTTGTTTTAGCTAACAAAGTACGACTTTGGTATGACAGCGACCCCCGGACAGGGGTCGCTGATCAAAGAGGGAAAACTTAATCGCCCTGGATGGTCAGCTTATCCACGGAAGATGACAGCTTGTCTGCACCCTGGGCATCTGCACCCAGCTTGATCATCAGGCGCAGGTCATTGGCAGAGTCCGCGTGGGCCAGAGCATCCTCGTAGGTAATCGAGCCTTCTGCGTAGAGCCTGTACAGGGCCTGATCGAAGGTCTGCATGCCAGATTCGTTGGACTTCGCCATCAGCTCTTTAAGCTTGTGCACGTCGCCTTTACGAATGATATCGGCCACCAACGGAGTGTTGATCAACACTTCGATAACCGCCTTTCGGCCGTTGCCATCAGGCGTCGGTATCAGTTGCTGCGCCACAATCGCCCGCAGGTTCAGGGACAAATCCATCCAGATCTGGTTGTGCTGCTCCGGCGGGAAGAACTGGATAATCCGGTCCAGCGCCTGGTTGGCGTTGTTGGCGTGCAGGGTAGCCAGGCACAAGTGGCCGGTTTCCGCGAACTGCACCGAGTACTCCATGGTCTGGCGGGTACGGACCTCACCAATCAGGATAACGTCGGGCGCCTGCCGAAGCGTGTTCTTCAGGGCGACCTCGAAGTTTTCGGTATCAATGCCTACTTCACGCTGGGTCACGATACAGCCCTGATGCTGGTGCACGAACTCGATCGGGTCTTCGATGGAGATAATGTGACCGCGACTGTTGCGATTCCGATGCCCGAGCATGGCCGCCAGCGAGGTGGACTTACCGGTACCCGTGGCGCCCACAAACATGATCAGGCCCCGCTTGGTCATTGCCAGTTCCTTGATCACTTCCGGCAGGGACAATTCGTCAATCTGGGGATTTTTACTTCAATCCGACGCAACACCATGCCGCACAGGTTGCGCTGGAAAAACGCACTGACCCGGAACCGACCAATACCCCGTGCACTGATGGCAAAGTTGCACTCGTGAGTTTCATCGAATTCGGCGCGCTGCTTGTCGTTCATGGCACCGTAGACAAACTCTCTCGTTTGCTCCGGCGTCAGCGCATTCTTGGTGACCGGCAACACTTTCCCGTTCACTTTCATGCTCGGCGGTACCCCTGCGGTAATAAACAGGTCCGATCCGCCTTTCTCTACCATCAGCCGTAACAGTTTTTCGAATTCCATTTTTCTACCCAGTTTTCATTTTTTGGAGCATGGCATTTAAAAGTTATCCGGCATCTTCGCCTTCATCCGCGCCGCTTCGCGAGAAATCAGACCTTTCTGCAACAGCTTCTCCAGACACTGATCCAGGGTCTGCATTCCAAGAGACGCACCGGTCTGGATCGACGAGTACATCTGGGCGATTTTGTCTTCCCGGATCAGGTTACGGATCGCGGAGGTACCAATCATGATTTCATGCGCGGCAATCCGGCCACCGCCCATCTTCTTCATCAGGGTCTGGGAGATAACCGCCTGCAGGGATTCCGACAACATGGACCGGACCATGGACTTTTCTTCGGCCGGGAACACGTCGACCACCCGGTCGATGGTCTTGGCGGCGGAGGTGGTGTGCAGGGTGCCAAACACCAGGTGGCCGGTTTCGGCGGCGGTCAGCGCCAGACGAATGGTTTCCAGATCCCGCAACTCGCCCACCAGAATGATGTCAGGATCTTCCCGCAGGGCCGAGCGCAGGGCCTCGTTAAAGCCCAGGGTATCCCGGTGCACCTCGCGCTGGTTAACCAGGCACTTTTTGGATTCGTGTACGAATTCGATGGGGTCTTCAATGGTGAGGACGTGTTCGTAGCGGGTATCGTTGATGTAATCGATCATCGCCGCCAGGGTTGTGGACTTACCGGAACCGGTCGGCCCCGTGACCAACACCAGTCCACGAGGAACCGAAGACACGTCCTTGAAAACCTGGCCCATGCCCAGATCTTCCATAGTCAAAACCTTCGAAGGAATGGTCCGGAAGACTGCACCGGCACCGCGGTTCTGGTTGAAGGCGTTGACCCGGAAACGGGCCACGCCGGGCACTTCAAACGAGAAGTCGGTTTCGAGGAATTCTTCGTAGTCCTTACGCTGCTTGTCGTTCATGATGTCGTAGATCAGCCCGTGTACTTCTTTGTGTTCCATGGGCGGAAGGTTGATACGACGGACATCGCCATCAACACGAATCATGGGTGGCAGACCGGCAGACAGGTGCAAATCCGACGCACCCTGTTTGGCCGAAAAGGCAAGCAGTTCAGTAATATCCATAGGATTCCTCGGAAGGCTTTTTCTTTTAGTCCAGAAGCGGCAAACTCACACTATGAGCAGCATAGCAGACAACATCGGGAGCGTAACCCGACGCATACAAAAAGCAACATTGAACGCGGGCCGGGAGCCCGGCAGTGTGCGTTTGTTGGCAGTCAGCAAGACCCGCACACCCGAAGAGCTCCGCGCGGCGGCCGAGGCCGGGCAAGTCGCGTTTGGTGAGAATTACCTGCAGGAAGCCCTGGACAAGATTGCCGCGCTGAGTGATCTGAGCCAGATTGAATGGCATTTCATCGGCCCGATCCAGTCCAACAAAACCCGGCAAATCGCAGAAACGTTTGCCTGGGTGCACAGCGTCGACCGGCTAAAAATCGCCCGGCGTTTGAGTGAGCAGCGACCAGCCTCCTTACCTGCCCTGAACCTTTGCCTGCAGGTAAATATCAATAAAGAAGAAAGCAAATCCGGGTGTTCATTGGAGGAACTTCCCGAGCTTGTGGCGGCCGTGGGCGAGCTGCCCAACATTAAACTGAGGGGCCTGATGGCCATCCCGGACCCGGACCAGTCGGAGGCAGAATTGCGCGTCAGCTTTCGCAAGCTGGCCAACACTCTGCGCGCACTGAGACAGAATCACCCTGATGCCGGCCCACTGGATGCGCTGTCCATGGGCATGTCGGATGATCTGGAGATCGCCATTGCCGAGGGCGCAACCTGGGTGCGAGTAGGTACAGCGCTGTTCGGAGGCCGACCACCCAAACACAGCCAGAGCTGAACCGGATGGTTCCTGCTATGATCCCATTCAATTCTTTAACCGACCCAAGCCCGGAGTGAATCTTGAGTAAATCACCCACGATCTCTTTTATCGGTGCCGGCAACATGGCCAGCGCCATCATTGGCGGCATGCTGGACAGCGGCTACCAGGCCGGCGATATCTGGGTCAGCGCCCCTGACGATGACCATTTGCAGTCCATTCGCAAACGCTTTGGCGTGAGCGTGACCACCGACAACCGATACTGCGCACAGCAAGCAGACATCGTGGTACTGGCGGTAAAACCACAAGTGATGGCATCAGTGTGCAGTGATATTGCACCCATGGTACAAAACACCCGCCCGTTAATGGTCTCGATTGCCGCGGGCTTGACCGCAGAAACACTTGACCAGTGGCTGGGTGGCGGTATGCCACTGGTTCGGGTAATGCCGAACACTCCATCGCTGGTGGGCAAAGGCGCGGCCGGCCTGTTCGCCAACGATCAGGTCAAGCCTGCCCAGAAAGACGCGGTGCAGGCGATGTTTGAAAGCATCGGCACCGCACTGTGGGTAGATGATGAAAACCTGCTGCACGGTGTTACCGCCTTATCAGGTAGCGGACCGGCCTATTTTTTCCTGATGCTTGAAGCGCTGGAAGAAGCAGCGACTGCGGCGGGCATTGAGCCGGAAACGGCACGGGCACTGGCCATTCAGACCATGGCCGGCGCTGCTGAAATGGCGGGGCGCAGTGATCAGGATCCGGCGCAGCTCAAGCGCAATGTGATGTCGCCCGGCGGCACCACCGAGCGGGCGGTCAACACATTCGAAGACGGCGGCCTGCGGGACCTGGTGAAACAAGCCTATGGCGCAGCGTTTGAACGCTCACAAGAGATGTCCAAAGAACTGGCAGACAAACAGTAATCAATAATGGAGATACAGCTTCATGCTGGCAGATATAGTGATTACGATCTTGCTGATCGCATCCACCTTTTACATGACCATTGTTCTGTTGCGGTTTTTGCTGCAGCTGGCCCGGGCCGACTTCTACAATCCGATCACCCAATTTGTGGTAAAGGCCACCAATCCGCCCTTGCAACCGCTGCGTCGGGTTATTCCCGTTCTGGGCGGCATCGACGGAGCCGCTCTGGTGCTCGCCATTATTATCCAGGCGATCACCTTCTTCCTTATTCTGGTTGCGCTCAACGGCGGCATACCGGCCATCAATCCGCTGACCCTGCTGGTCTGGGCTGTGTTGAATGTGGTTAGTCTGATCGTCAAGATCTACTTCTGGTCGGTGATTGCCGTCGTTGTGGTCAGCTGGATTGCGCCGCAAAGCGGACATCCAGCCATTCAGCTGGTGGCACAGATCACCGAGCCGGTGATGCGCCCGGTACGCAGCGTGATGCCGTCGATGGGCGGACTGGATCTGTCACCGATCATTGTCTTCCTGATCCTGAACGTGATTTCGGTGATGATAGATCACATGAAACTGGCTGCCGGACTCGGCGCCATCGGGCTCGGAATGTAAGTTTCATCACAAATATACATTAATTTACAGATCGCACCTTTTTGAAACAGCCTGGACTGCAGCGTCAATGACTTGATTCTGCAGTCTTTTTTGCTTTTCGCCTCAAATTTCCCTGAAAATGCCGACTGGCTCACCCCAAACGCCTGAATAAACAGGCTATTATTAACGTCATTTAATCCAGGAGGCGAGAGGTTACGCCAGACGCTCCCTGGGACAGCACCCGGAAGTCGCGCAGAAGGATTACCAATGAATCAGCAGGGAACTCTGTCGCAGCAGGTTGAGGCCTACCACAACTGGAAAAAAGAACTGATTCGGCAGATTGGCCGCTATCGGTTGTGGCTGCAAGACAACAATCTATTCTCCGAAGACGTCAGTACCCGCATCCGTCATGGCCTGGAGCTGCTTATCGAAGATGAGCTGACCATTGCCTTTGTCGGCGAGTACTCCCGGGGCAAGACCGAACTGATCAATGCCCTGTTCTTTTCAGAATACGGTCAGCGCATGCTGCCATCCCAGGCCGGCCGGACTACGATGTGCCCGACCGAACTGTTCTACGATCGCAGCGCCAACCAGAATTATTTACTGTTGTTGCCGATCGAAACCCGCACCGGCGAGCTGTCACTGCAACAACTTCGCAAACAACCGGAGCGTTGGGTCAAACACGACCTTGATGAGCGCAACCCGGACATCATGCGAGAGGTCCTGGCGGAAGTCGCTCGCGTCAAGAGCGTGCCACCGGAAGAAGCCCGCCAACTCGGGTTCGACGAGGACATGCTGGAGCATGACCGCAACAACCCGGGTCACGTACTGGTACCGGCCTGGCGCAATGCCCAGATCAGTATTCGCCACCCGCTGTTTGAGCGAGGCCTTCGCATTCTCGACACACCAGGCCTGAATGCGCTGGGCTCAGAGCCAGAGCTGACCATTAGCATGCTGCCCCGGGCCCATGCCGTGATTTTCGTCTTGAGCGCAGACACCGGCGTGACCGCCAGCGACATGACCATCTGGAAAGAGCATATCGACACCGAGCACGCAGATCACCGCGCTGGCCGCTTTGCCGTGCTGAACAAAATCGATGTGATGTGGGACGACCTTCAGGGCGAGCAGCACACCAATGACGCCATCGAACGGGTCCGCAGTTACACCGCTGATCACCTGGGCATCCGTCAACAGGATGTAATCCCCCTGTCAGCCAAGCAAGGCTTGCTGGCACGGGTACGCAAGGATGATGCGCTCTTTGGCCGCTCCAATATCGGCCAGCTTGAGCAACTGATCATTCAACGCATTCTGATGCACAAGGAACAGCTGATCACCCAGAACCTGATCAATGATCTTCTGGGCATGCTGCAGAACAGTCAGGCTGCCATGCAATATCGGCTGGAATGCCTGGAAGAAGAACGTCAGGCCTGCGCGGGTGTCACCATGGACAAACCCGCACTCAGCCGACTGGCAGAGCGAGCCCAGAGGGATTATGACTTTTACTACAAAAAGCTGATCACCCTTCGTTCCTCCCGCCGGCTGATGGACTCACAGGGCGACATGCTGACCAAGCTGGTGGCGGAAGACCGATTTGAAAATCACGCCAGCAAAGTCCGCCACATGATGTCCAAAAGCTGGACCACCGCTGGCATGAACCGGGCCATGGATCACTTCTTCGAGTTACTGGAGAGCGATCTGAGCAACCTGCTCGCCGAGGGCCGGCTGGCGGAAAAAATGGTGGGCGCGATTTATCGACGCTACAACGAAGATACCCGAGCCAGACACCTTGAACCCATCCCCTTAAGAGCCGGTCGCCATGTGATTGCCATCCGCGAGCTTCGCAAAAAGCCAAGCGGTTCCGGATCAGCCCGAAGAACCTGCTTACCGAGCAGTCACTCCTGGTACGCCGTTTCTTCAACGTGATGGTCGGCGAGGCACGCACCCTGCATGGCCGGGTGCGCAAGGATGTGGAACGTTGGCCGCAAGAGGCCCTGCTGCCGATCATGCAGTATTCCATGGAACAGAAACAGCTGCTGGAACATCAGATCCGGCGCTTGCGCGACATGGTACGGAGTGATCGTGACAGTCGTGCCGAGCGTCAGCGCCTCGACCATTCGATCACCGATCTTCGCAAACAGCTGGAACTGGCCGACGCCATGATGCGACAAATCCGCAAACCGGCGCCTACCATGATTCAACAAAAAGTGGTCAATATCTCAGGCGCTGTCTGAGCGTCCAGTCCCCGGGCGACCCTTGCCCGGGGACTGGAATTCCCGAAGCCGGACATACATCGGTTGCAGCAACTCCCACCCCCCTTTAAACTGCAACGTTGTCGCGAACTCCCGCACAAATCCTGGTCTATGGCCAGGCACTTGTGGACCGGACCAGGAACTCATCACACCCATGCCTGATTCCCTGCCCTCGGATTCCGTGGGCTTAGTAAGCCCGCAAACCATCCCTTTTGATGAGCCTATCGAGCTGGCCTGCGGCCAGTCTCTGGAGCGCTATGATCTGGTGGTAGAAACCTATGGCACTCTGAATGCCGATGCCAGCAATGCCGTGCTGATCTGCCACGCCTTGAGCGGCCATCACCACGCCGCTGGCTATCACACCATGGAAGAGCGAAAACCCGGTTGGTGGGACAGCTGCATCGGCCCCGGCAAGCCCATCGACACTCATCGTTTTTTCGTGGTTAGCCTGAACAACCTTGGCGGCTGCCATGGCAGCACCGGGCCAAGCTCCATCAACCCGTCCACCGGCAAACCTTACGGCCCTGACTTCCCGGTCATCACCGTGGCCGACTGGGTGAAAAGCCAGGCTCGCCTGGCCGACCGTCTGGGCATTCAACAATGGGCCGCTGTGATAGGCGGCTCCCTGGGCGGCATGCAAGCCCTGCAATGGAGCCTCGACTACCCGGAGCGCCTGCGCCACGCGCTGGTCATAGCATCCACGCCCAGACTCAGCGCACAGAACATCGCCTTTAATGAGGTGGCACGTCAGGCCATCACCTCAGACCGTGAATTTCATGATGGCCGCTATCAGGACTTTGGTGTACTGCCCCGCCGAGGCTTGATGCTGGCCAGAATGGTTGGCCACATCACCTACCTGTCGGACGCCTCGATGGGTGAAAAGTTTGGCCGGGAACTGCGTGAAGAAGCCTACAAATTCGGCTTTGATGCCGAGTTCCAGGTTGAAAGCTACCTGCGCTATCAGGGTGAACGTTTCTCGGAAATCTTCGACGCCAATACCTATTTGCTGATGACCCGCGCTCTCGACTACTTCGACCCGGCCTACGCCGCTGGCGGCGATCTTGCCAAAGCACTGGCCCCTGCTCAGTGCGAATTTCTGGTGCTATCATTCAGTACCGACTGGCGCTTTACCCCGGCCCGCTCGGAAGAAATGGTGAATGCCATGATTCAGGCCCGTAAAAAGTCAGTTATGCCGAAATAGACGCCCCCTGGGGTCATGATGCGTTTTTGATCCCCACGCCCAGATACACGGATATCTTTACCGCCTACCTGGACCGAGTGGCACGGGAGGTGGGCGCATGAGGCCAGACCTCGAGATCATTCAGCAGTGGGTTCAACCCGGCAACCATGTTCTGGATCTGGGCTGCGGCAATGGCACGTTGCTTGATTTCCTGCAGCGTGAGCGCGGCGCAACCGGCTTCGGTCTGGAGATCAACCCGGACCACATCACCACCTGCATGGGCCGCGGCGTCAGCGTTATCGAACAGAACCTGGACACCCAGGGGCTGGATAATTTTGATGACGGCATGTTCGACGTTGTCCTGATGACCCAGGCATTACAAGCGGTTCGTCGCCCGGACAAGGTCATTGAAGAGATGCTTCGGGTTGGCCGTGAGGGCATTGTCACCTTCCCGAACTTTGCCCATTGGCGCTTGCGTTGGGGGCTGGCTTTGAAAGGTCGTATGCCCGAATCCGACGCACTTCCGTATAAATGGTACAACACCCCCAATATTCGGTTGTGTACCTTCAAGGATTTTGAAGCGCTGTGCCGACAAAAAGGCATTCGGGTAAAGAGCCGTCGGGTTGTGGATGGCCAGCATCAGAACAGCTGGCTGGCCAGGTTGTGGCCAAACCTGTTGGGGGAAATTGCCATCTATCGCATCACACGGGAGAACGCATCATGATCGCTCGGTCCATCACACAGTTTCTCACCCTGGCCTTCGGGCTTCTGATCCTGGCTCAGGCCCATGCCGGAGAACAGGATTTTGGCGAATATAAGGTGCACTGGAGCGTCTTCCCCAGCACCTTCCTGGACCCGGAAGTTGCCAGAGCCAACAACCTGCAGCGCAGTCGCAGCATCGGCATCATCAACATTTCGATCATGACCGAGGGCGAGCATGGCGAGATTCGCCCCGTGGGCGGACAGGTTGAGGGCCAGGTTGCCAACGATATCCAACAGGTGAACTTCCTGGCGTTCCGGCGTATTCAGGAAGGCGATGCGGTCTATTTCATTGCCCAGTACCAGTACCGCACTGCCGACCTGATGACCTTCAACATCAAAGCCCGCCCCACCGGCCACAATCGGGATCTGCCTGTCCGGTTTTCCCACACATTGTTCAATGACTGACGCCATGACTCAACTCGTTATCGCCAGCAACAACAAGGGCAAGATCGCTGAGTTCAACGACCTGCTCAGCCCACTGGGTCTGCAGCCTGTACCCCAGGGCGAGCTGGGTGTCGGTGAGGCAGAAGAGCCCGCGGTCACCTTTATTGAAAATGCCATTCTGAAAGCCCGTCACGCATCAAGAGTGACGGGGCTGCCCGCGCTGGCCGATGACAGTGGACTTGCTGTGGATGCCCTGAATGGTGAACCCGGGGTGCGCTCGGCTCGCTACGCTGGCACCAGCGCCAGCGATGCTGACAATGTTCAGGCCCTGCTGGCCGCCATGCGCCAGCTGCCCGCAGATCAGCGCGGCGCCCAGTTCCACTGCGTCCTGGTGTATCTTCGACACGCTGATGACCCAACCCCGATCATCAGCCACGGCCGCTGGCCCGGGCAGATTTTGACCAGTCCACAGGGCGACGGCGGCTTTGGTTACGATCCGGTGTTTCTGTCACCGGAATACAATTGCAGCGCCGCCGAGCTGACCCGCCAGCAAAAAGGTAAAATCAGCCACCGCGGGCGCGCCCTGGCCGGCCTGCTGGAACAGCTCCGGCAGGAGCGCTGAGGGCATGGCAACGGCTTCGCTTTCGCCGGTGTCTCCGCCGCTAAGCCTCTACATCCACGTACCCTGGTGTGTGCGCAAGTGCCCCTACTGCGACTTCAACTCCCACGCCATCCGGGGCGACATTCCAGAAAGCGCTTATCTGGACGCCCTGCTGGAAGATCTTGATCATGACCTCGGTTTTGTTCGCGATCGACCGATTGAAAGTGTGTTTGTGGGCGGCGGAACGCCCTCACTGATGAGCGGCAACTTTTACCACCAGCTGTTCAAGCAACTGCGCCAGCGATTGGCCTTTGCAACCGACGCCGAAATCACCCTCGAAGCTAACCCCGGCACACTGGAGGCCGGGCGCTTTGACAGCTTTCGTGAAGCCGGCATCAATCGGCTCTCAATTGGTGTGCAAAGCTTCCAGCCTGAACAGCTCAAAGCACTGGGCCGCATTCATGATGAGTCCATGGCACATCAAGCCATTACCGCGGCACGTTCGGCCGGGTTTGATAATTTCAATATTGACCTGATGCACGGCCTGCCCGGCCAGACATCCGAGCACGCCCTGGCCGATCTGCGTGAAGCCATCGCCCACCAGCCGGCCCATCTGTCCTGGTATCAGCTAACCATCGAGCCGAACACCGAGTTTTTCTCGCGACCTCCGGACTTGCCCGATGATGAGCGCCTATGGGACATCTTTCAGCAGGGTGGTGACTTACTGCGAGCCTCAGGTTTCACCGATTACGAAGTATCGGCCTGGAGCCTGGCCGGTTCGGAAAGCCGCCACAATCTGAATTACTGGATGTTCGGAGACTATCTGGCCCTGGGTGCCGGAGCCCACGGTAAGGTCAGCCTGACGGACGGGCAAATCCGACGCTACTGGAAAACCCGTCAACCGGATGCCTACCTGCAACGCATTGGCTCACGAACCGCCGGCAGTGAGGCCATTGCGCTGGACGAAAGGCCACTGGAGTTCATGATGAACGCTTTGCGACTGAAACAGGGCACCACGGAAAACCTGTACTCCATGCGTACAGGTTTACCCTTGTCGTCAGTTGCGGTACAACTTCAACAGTTGCGTGACAAATGCTTGTTGACCCCCGATCGGATTCAGGCGACGGACCAGGGTCAGCGTTATCTGAACAGTTTGCTGGAACACTTTCTGTGATGGACTCAGCTCAGCCGTCTCAAGCCCCCGGCATCACGCCATGCGCCTGCCCATGAAAATTTCATTTGTGGTGGCCGTCGCGCTGTTTCTGGTACTGATGGCCATCAACCTTCCTCTGAAAACCGGGTCTGCGCCACAGGGTATTGTCAGCTTCCAGCTGGCCGGCACGGCTGAACAGGCTTACACCATCATCCGGAGCTGGCGAGACGGCGGACTGATCTGGGTACATCTGTCGTTGTGGGTGGATTTTCTGTTTATCGTGGCCTACCTCGCCGCCCTGCTGCAATTAACCAGACACTTTACCCGAGACCGGCCAGGTATTCGGGAGCGGATGATCGCCCGCTGGGTGCGCGTGCTTTTCGTGATTGCCGGGGTGAGCGATGTTGCAGAGAACATCGTGCTGCTGAACAACCTGAGCCCGCCCACGGACTCCATGAGCGTGACCGCCACCATCCTGACTCTGGTCAAGCTCACCGGCCTTGTCCTGGGCATCGCCGGGCTGGTGATCATTCGTGCTGCCAGACGGCGCCCTCTCAACCATTGACCGGCTTCGGTTAACTCTGAGAGGGCGACCGCGCAAAACCTCAGTTGGTGCGGTAGAACAACAAATCCCAAACGCCGTGGCCCAGGTTTTCACCCCGCTTTTCAAACTTGGTGATCGGGCGCTCATCCGGGCGCGGCGAGAAACCACCTTCTTCCCGGGTGTTGGCAAAGCCTTCGGAATCTGCCATCACTTCCATCATATGTTCCGCGTAATTTTCCCAGTCTGTTGCCAGGTGCAGGATGCCACCTACCCGCAATTTATGACGGATTCGCTGAACAAAATCATGCTGGATCAGGCGCCGCTTATTGTGCTTCTTTTTGTGCCACGGATCCGGGAAGAACACCATCACCCGATCCAGGCTGGCATCCGGCAGACACAGATCAATGACGTCGTTGGCATCAATACTGTATACGCGTACGTTCTCCAGTCCCCGGTCTTCCACTTCCTTCAGCAGAGCACCCACACCGGGCAGGTGCACCTCAACGCCGATGAAATCCTGCTCCGGCGCCGCCTCAGCCATATCCGCCAGCGACTTGCCCATCCCGAAGCCAATCTCAAGATTGAGCATATTGTCCCGACCGAACACTTCCCGGGGGTCAATCATGCCGTTGTCCCGACTCAGGCCATACTTTGGCCAGCTACGGTCGTAAGCTTTCTTCTGACCCTCGGTCATCCTGCCCTGGCGCAGCACAAAACTTCGCACGCCGCGGCGGGTCGTGACCGGATTCTCTCCGGAGGCGTCGGGGGTCTCGTTCTGGTCAGTCATCTGTTGTCCTCAACCGTCAATATGGATCTGATTATCGAAATCTTGCCAATCAGTTTACCAGAGTCCGCCGGTTCAGGAGGAGACCGCCGAATTGTGGCCATGCTGACGGTCCAGTTGCCGATAACCAAGCGCCTCCACCAGGTGACTTCGGCCCAGCACCGCCTGCCCCTCGAGATCTGCCAGGGTTCGGGCAACCCGCAAAATCCGGTGCAAGGCCCGGGCAGACAGGCCCAGCTTTTCCATGGCGTTTGACAGCAATCGTTCACTGTCGGCATCAAGCCGACAGGCGTTGTCCAACGCCCGACCTGACAGCCCGGCATTCAGAACACCCCGCTCCGCCTGCCTGGCCCGGGCCTGCAACACGCGCTCCCGCACTCCGGCACTGGGTTCCCCCGCCTCACCGGCGCCCAATAACACAGTGCCCGACTGCACAGGAACTTCCACATGCAGGTCAAAACGGTCTAATAAAGGACCAGAGATCTTTGATCGGTAACGCACAATCTGAGGCGGTGTACACTGGCACTCAACAGAGGGGTGACCACTGTAACCGCAGGGGCAGGGGTTCATGGCGGCCACGACCTGGATGGTTTCATGTTAGCATGAATCATAAATTAATCAGGGGGTACACTAATGCCAACCGCTTACACCTATTTCCGCTTTTCCTCTGGCAGTCAAGCAAAGGGCTCTAGCATACCTCGCCAAGAACAACGCGTTAGCGAATGGCTCAATAGGAACCCAGACTACAAACTGGGAACACTGGAATTTATAGACAAGGGCCGCTCAGGCTACTCGGGCGCGAACTTAAAATACGATCTAGGAAAAATTCTCAGCGCTATAGAGTCCGAGGACATTAGAGCAGGAGACTCAATTCTAGTTGAGGCGGTTGACCGTATTGGACGCCTACCGCCCACAGACATGTTTGACATCATCCTGAGAATTACGAAATCTGACGTTTCAATAGTCACGGTAGAGGATGGCAAGGTCTATTCTAAAGAAACTTTAGACACCGACACCTCCTCACTGTTTATTCTCGCTGGCAAGGTACAGCAAGCACACGAATACTCTAAACGACTTTCAGAGCGAGTACGGGCGGGATACGAAGCCAAGAGAAAGAAAGCCTATGAAGGCGAGAAAGTGAATAGATTAACGCCCTTCTGGCTTTCCACAGAAGGCGAACTAATTCCCAAAAGAGCTCAAGCGGTAAAGGACTGTATAGATCTTTACCTCAAAGGCTATGGGCCTAGAAAGATCTTGGAGAAGTTAGAACCCCGCTATCCAGATTTAAGAGAGAGGCACCCTACGACTCTTATGCGCTGGTTCAGAAACCGGGCCCTGATTGGTGACTGGGAAATCTTCAAGGCGGAGGACGATCCCAACAACTCAAAAACCAACCCAAGTGAAAGAATTGAAAATGTTTATCCGCCACTCATCGATCGAGCGACTTATTATGAAATTCAGAACCAGCTAGAAAACCGCTCAAAAATGATGAGCAAAGCCGCTACCTATGAACTTTCGGGCCTTTGCGTATGTGGAAAATGTGGCGGAGCATTTTATTACCGGCGAAAAAAGCACAAAGACTACACAATCATTTATGCAAACTGTTCGACGTATCTGAAAAGAGGCAAAAATCACTGTACAAACAACAGGATGTGGCCTTACGAAGTCCTAAAATATATTCACGACTCGACAAACAATTATCACCTCCAGGTCGCTTCCGAAATAGATAGCGATAGAGTAGCCAACAAGGAGCTAATTTCTAAAGAGCAAGAGCTCAAAGAGTTGAGGAAGGAAAAAGAAAACATCGTAGGTTTCCTCAGAAAATATCCTGAAGACAGAGAGTTAGAAGCTACCTATATCGACATGAGGAAAAGTGAAAATCAACTGAATACAGAAATACAGGCCCTAGCCAACCAAGAGACTAGGCCAATTCTGAGCAACTTCTTAACTGAGGTAACTGACGACACCGTGATGCTCAACGCAACGCTCAAAGAAATTGGGTATCGAATCACCCTTAACGGTTCAATAGCTACTGTGGATGCTGGCGGAGCATCGCTTCAATACGAATTGCTCAGACGATCTCAAAATTACGCCTGTTATATTACTCGACACCTTAGCTTGCCAGCAGCAGTTGAAGAGTTAGGTTCAATTGCTTCTGAGGACTGGGATTATCAAGAAAGCTTCATAGCAATCAATCGAGAGGGCATCTTGTCTGAAGCTCCATCAGACCAAGCTTTAATTAACTCTCTCAAAGATCTTAAGTCACACAATGTTATTTTGTGACCTAGCAAAATCAGTGATAGAAGCACCTTAGGCTTGACACCTCTTTCTATGTCACATATTATGGCATGCAAACACGTTTTGTGACTTAGGATTCGTGCTATGAACGAAGTGGAAGCAGTAAAATCATTAGATGATATCAAGACTATTACCAGCCTTCTCAAAAAGCATGGCGGGGAAATCTACAGTGATATTTGGATCTTCGGAATTAACACAGCTTTACGGATTTCCGATTTGCTAGCTATCAAAATTGAAAATCTCAAGTCTGAGACGTTAATCCTAAGAGAGTCGAAGACAGGAAAGACTAGGCATATCACGCTGAATTCAAAGGCACTCGAAGTTGTAAGGCGTCGTATACAAAGCTACCCCGACCACACCTACCTTTTCCAAGCAATCGCGAACAGATCAGCCATAACCAAACCTATAGATCGCTCAACGGTTGCAAGAAAGTTTAAAGAGATAGGCGAAATAGTCAAAATCCCTCTAGGCACTCACAGCATGCGGAAAACTAGAGGCTTCCAGATGTACAAAGCGGGTGTTCAGATCGAAAAAATTTGTAAAGTTCTGAACCACTCTACACCTTCTGTAACTCTTCGTTATATTGGAATTGAGAAACAGGACATTCAAGACACCTACACTGACTTTGAACTCTAGAAGCTCAAAAAACCAGTCGGAAATTCAGCTTCCGAAAAGCCAACTTCAAAGTCGCTATTTTGAAATAATACCATTATTTCCGACCCAAACTTGACGACCTGTTAAAGTGAACTCGACTTTAGACGGAGTGGTAGCATTCGCATCTACCAACTTAACGGAGGCTTCACCCATCGTGACATCGCAACCCTTGATCAAAGAACGATTACCCTCTACCAAATGCCTGATCTGCGAGCGATAGGTTTTCTCTGTATCGCAAACTAAAGTTTCGGACTTGAGCACGTAATCAGCGCCTGTAGCAACGTTCGCGAAGATTGAGGTTGCGAGTAGAGCAAGCAATCGAAACATCAACTTTTCCTTGATATCTGAGGGTTACACCTCTTAACTGTAGCACGTGGCGACGAATTTAGATTAGCACAAGGAGCATCTATGAGAAAAACCATACTGTTGATGATTGGCGTCGGAATGATTTCTTCTGTCGCAGTAGCAGAGCCCACAACAGTAGGCTTATGTAAAGGCGCTGTCGCTACCATGATGTATAAAGATCCTTCAATTATTGAAGGGAGCATGCAAGGAGAAGAGGCTTTCGTTACCTACACAAGGCCAGCGGATGGATCCAGATGGGAAATGAAATGCAAGTTTCCCAAACCAGGCGTCGTGATTTGGGCGACTAAGATGGACGGAAAGTGGGGACGCTGGCGGGATAAAACAGCAGATAGCATCGTGACCTACACAATCAATGGGAACTCTACCGTATTCAAAGAAAACATGGGAGGAGCTGTGATCGGCTCAAAAACGTTCTCAGATGACCAATTGAAATAAGACTGGGAATTTTCAATGAAACATGCCCCAACCATCGCATTCGTTTTTCTTAGCCAATTTTTTATTGCAAACACTGCTATTTCAGAGAACAACCCGAGATATGAAGAGGCGATTGACACGAACCGCTGGTGTAACACTAGCTCAAGCGGCTGGTCAAAAATCGGTCACAAAATTGAACTAACTCAAGTCACTGAAGGTATCGGGGTATACCAGGGTCGCGGCTGGACATTTCTCATACCAGTTAATCAGATTTCTGGTGAGCTATATCGAGGAAGGACTCTAGCCGATAGCGCCCGTTATATCGGGTTAGTTCAGAAAGGTACAGCGACCGACCAAGCTGGCTTTGCGATGGACGTAGAACTTTATGACGTTATAGATCGAGAGGCGTTTCTCTCTGCGGACAAATCCTATGGCAAGGATGGTTGTTCGTAAAACTCAAAATCCAGGAGTGATAGATGCAATGGGTCACGATGATAAGCAAGTTGGATATTTTAAATTTCCACCGTTTTATCCTAACCCATTGCTCTCCTCGCTAAGCACCGCTACCTCAGAAATTTATCCCCGATTCTCACAGCTTTTCTTGTTAGCAATATTTGACTGAAGATGGAAGCCAGTATATCATAGGCAAAACCTATTGAAATAGCACCACTTGTAGAAAACTCCTACCCGCTACAACCCTTGCCTACCAAGGGCTTCAGCCTACCCTGGAAATCTAAAGCCGCAAGCCACTGTTTTCAATGGGTTTTTATGCATTCGATTTGGTGGACTTTGTTACACCTCTATTGCCGTGTATCAGCGAATTCCACAATCGGATTATCAACCATTTATCAGGAGAAACTGATGATTGAATTACCCTAGAGGAGAGAAGAGAAGATGAGAAAGAAGATGTACTATAAGGATACTTACAAGGGTTATCCGATAAAATGTGAAACTAATTATCCATGCTATGCCGCCATCCTTTCAAAGCTATTTGAAGTGATACAGGTGAGTAAAAATAAATATACGAGACCTATAGGATTTCACGTTAGGTATCGCCTTCATGATTCAACTGACGGCCGCATTGTTACTGATAAAATTAATAAATACTTCAAGAACACTAAAGCTGGAAGAAAAAAGCCCAACACTTTCAAGCCATATTGGATCAAGGTGAGTGAGCTGGATCCTGATCAAGACGGATCACATCAACATATGGCTATTGTTATTGACGGGAAGAAGGCCACCAAACTTAGCTTACATTGTTTTTTTTCAGACTTAATGAAAAGGGGCTATCTGGACAACTACTTGATTATACCCGCCAAAGAAAAGACGTATGCCTCTGGAGTGAATCTTGGAGACGAAAAAGGTGTTTCTTACTTTTTCCATTGGTTGAGCTATATTGCCAAGGTTAACTCAAAAGAATTTATTTCACAGACTTACAGTTCAGCTAGGTTGAACTAAAGCACCTACAGCGCCCTGACAGACCTCTTATGGGCGCTTTCTTAGCATACCCCCACCTACCCCACCTCCTCACTCGCAAGCACCGCTACAGCCATCCTGAAAGCTACTGAGACGCATTTACATTAGAGGTCGATTCCCCACCTTTCGATAAAGCTGGACGATAAAACAACGCTCGATGTCACCTCACATCAAAATTCTATGCCTACATAAGGATTCATACCTTTAAGATTCCTTTTGAAAGCGAGCTGGAAACGTCACCTGGCGGGCCGCGCGGCTGATGGCAATTTCGCCGGTTTCCATGGGCTCCCGCAGCACCTCCAGAACCCGCCGCTCAAACTCTGGCAGTTCATCGAGGAACAGCACCCCCCTGTGAGCCAGGGAGATCTCACCTGGTCTGGGGCTACTGCCACCACCCACCAGGGCCACCGCCGAGGCGGTATGATGGGGTGCGCGAAAGGGTGGTTGGCGCCAGCCACCGGCCTTGAGCGGCAATCCCGCCACGGAGTGCACACTGGCCACTTCCATGGCAGCGGCATCGTCGAGAGCCGGCAGAATGCCTGGCAATCGGCTGGCCAACATGCTCTTGCCGGTACCCGGAGGGCCGAAAAACAGCAGATTGTGAGCGCCTGCGGCGGCCACCTCCAGGGCCCGACGAGGCACTTGCTGGCCCCGCACATCAGCCAGATCCGCTGCATCGGCGGCAGCGCCCGCGTCAACGCCGGAATCGCCCCGCTCAAGCGGTACCAGTCGGGCCCGACCGGACAGATGCTCACACACCGTCAGAATGTGGCTGGCCGCAAGCACATCGCCATTACTGGCCAGAGCAGCCTCTTCAGCATTTTCCTGGGGCAGCAAAAGTGATCGTCCTGCCTCGCGCGCCGCCAACACCGCAGGCAACACACCTTTGAGCGACCGCAGCGCCCCATCCAGCGAAAGTTCACCGATAAACTCGAGGTCTTTGAGGCTCTCGCCCGGAATCTGGCCGGAAGCAGCCAGAATGCCAAGGGCAATGGGCAAGTCGAAACGACCGCCCTCTTTGGGCAGGTCGGCTGGAGCCAGGTTGATGGTGATTCGACGGGCGGGGAACTCGAAACCGGCGTTCAGCAGGGCGCTGCGCACCCGGTCCTTGCTCTCTCGTACGCCGGTTTCAGGCAAGCCAACGATTGATAGGGCCGGCAAGCCACCGGACAGGTGCACCTCGACGGTAACCGCGGGGGCGGAGACGCCAATAATGGCGCGGGAATGGACAACAGCAAGCATGACAACCTTCCTTGGCAATGTTTCAGTATGGGGCCCGGGATGCGCGTCCTGCGCTCGGGCCCGATCAGCAAATCACGACTGGATCAGCTTCTCCAGATCGGCAACGCGCTTTTCGAGAGCCTCAACCTTTTCACGGGTTTTCATCAATACCGCTTGCTGGGCATCGAATTCTTCGCGGGTGACCAACTCCAGTTTTGACAGAACCGTCATCACGGTTGCCCGGGCCTGAGCCTCAAAATCGTCTTTGGCAGCCCGCGCCATATCCGGAACAAACTGGCCAAACTGACCCTGCAACTGAGCAAAAAAATCTTGTGGGCCTTTCATGCGACACCTCGGTAAAAATCAGTTTCCCGGCAATAACAGACCATTGGCCATGCCGATATCAAGCGTTGCAAGAGTGTATCACACCGCTGCCCCTGCCATACTGTGCCCGGTCGGCATTATAATGGCGTCGGTCTGATGCCAGGCCATGCTCCGTTTTGATACAAGATCGGGCGCAGCGCCCTATTATGGTGCAGCTTATTGCGCCATTCTGGCGCGGACAATATGTAACACGTTGTTTTTGAATATTTTTTTTGCGTTGGCACACCCGATGCTAAAGCTCTCGTACGCAATCCGCACAATTGACGTGCGAGGTGGCAGCATCCCGAACTCAACAACCGGCCGATGGGCCCTCACTGTTGGGACGGCTTTACCAAGGAGAAAGCAATGAAACTTGTGACAGCGATCATCAAGCCTTTCAAATTGGATGATGTCCGTGAGGCACTATCCGAGATTGGCGTACAAGGCGTAACCGTCACTGAAGTCAAAGGCTTCGGTCGGCAAAAAGGCCACACAGAACTATACCGTGGCGCGGAATACGTAGTGGATTTCCTGCCCAAGGTCAAAGTGGAAGTGGCCATTGGCGACAACCTGCTGGACCAGGTTATCGAATCCATTACCAAGGCAGCCAATACCGGAAAAATCGGTGACGGCAAGATCTTTGTGACTGAACTGGAACAGGCCATCCGTATCCGGACAGGCGAGACCGGCGAAGAAGCGGTCTGATCACAGACTGACGCGGCAATTAGCCAACGCAAAAAACTTATAACCTAAGAGCCTTGTGCGGAGGGCCTCCTATGGATACCGAACTGTTTCACCTGCAGTATGCTATAGATACCTTTTATTTTCTGATTTGCGGCGCATTAGTCATGTGGATGGCGGCAGGCTTTGCCATGCTGGAATCCGGACTGGTTCGCGCAAAGAACACCACTGAAATCCTTACCAAAAACGTGTCCCTGTTTGCAGTCTCCTGCACCATGTACATGATCTGCGGTTACGCCATCATGTACGGCGGCACTGTCTTCCTGTCGGGCATTGGTGAGGTTGACGTACCTGCCGTGCTGGGCGAGTACGCTGGCCGTGAAGGTGGCTTCGAAGGTGACTCCATCTACTCTGGCGCCTCAGACTTCTTCTTCCAGACAGTCTTTGTGGCAACCGCCATGTCGATCGTCTCTGGTGCTGTCGCTGAGCGTATGAAGTTGTGGGCATTCCTGATCTTCGCAGTGGTCATGACCGGTTTCATCTACCCGATGGAAGGCGCATGGACCTGGGGCGGTGCGGATGTCTTCGGCATGTACAACCTTGGCGATCTGGGCTTTAGCGACTTTGCTGGCTCTGGCATCGTTCACATGGCCGGTGCTGCCGCTGCCCTCGCCGGTGTGCTGCTGCTTGGCGCTCGTAAAGGCAAGTATGGCCCGAATGGCGAAATCCGCGCCTTCCCCGGTGCCAACATGCCGCTGGCCGCGCTCGGTACCCTGATCCTGTGGATGGGCTGGTTCGGCTTCAACGGTGGTTCTGTTCTGAAACTGGGCGATGTTGGCAGTGCGAACGCGGTCGCCATGGTCTTCCTGAACACCAACGCCGCTGCCGCTGGTGGCGCCATCGCCGCCCTGATCACCGCTCGCCTGATGTTTGGCAAAGCCGATCTGACCATGCTCCTGAACGGTGCGATCGCAGGCCTGGTTGTCATCACTGCTGAGCCGTCTACACCTACTGCGCTGACCGCTACCATCTGGGGCGCGCTCGGTGGTGTGCTGGTGGTCCTGAGCATTGTGACTCTCGACAAACTGCGTATTGATGACCCTGTCGGTGCCATCTCTGCACACGGTGTGTGTGGTCTGCTGGGCCTGCTGCTGGTGCCGATCACCAACGCAGACGCTACTTTCAGCGGCCAGATCATCGGCGCCCTGACCATCTTCATCTGGGTATTCGTTGCCAGCCTGATCGTCTGGAGCATCCTCAAGGCCGTCATGGGCATCCGGGTATCCGAAGAAGAGGAATACGAAGGTGTCGATCTCTCCGAGTGTGGCATGGAAGCTTATCCGGAGTTTGTGAACAGCAAGCAGTAATCTGTTCTGGCAAGCAGTACCAAGAAGGGCGCCCATGGGCGCCCTTCTTGTTTGTCGTTTCAAAATCTTGTCATCAGCCCTCTTCTGGCCGCACCTCATCTTCAAGGGCATCGACCATGAACTGTGGCATGGCCAACGCACCGTGATGAACGCCCGCGTTGTAGTAGCGGGTCACGAACGGGCGGTTATTGGCATCATCTTCACGGAAATACTTCAGCGGATTGTGCTTGCTGCCCATGGTGCAGCTCCACCAGCCCGTGGGATACACCGGCTGCGGGAAAGGCAGAGTCTGCACATGCCCAAATCCAGCCTTGCGCATGTCGTTGTGAATGTTCTTGATGATGGTCTCGGTGTGCAGCAAGGGCGACTCACTCTGCTGAACAATAATCCCGCCTTCACGCAGAGCCGCCATGGCATCCCGATAGAAGTCCAGAGCAAACAGGCCTTCGGCCGGACCGACCGGATCGGTGCTGTCGATGATAATCAGGTCGACACTTCCTGGCTCAACCTCCCGCATCCAGGCAATACCGTCGCCGAAGAAAAAGTTGGCCCGTGGGTCGTCGTTGGCATCACACAGTTCGGGGAAGTACTTTTCGGACATGCGGGTGACCCGCTCGTCAATTTCCACCTGCCAGGCTTCTTCCACGCCCGGGTGCTTGAGCACTTCTTTCAGGGTGCCGCAGTCGCCGCCGCCCACGATCACCACTTTTTTCGGGTTTTTATGGGTGAACAGAGCGGGATGGGTCATCATCTCGTGGTAAAGAAAATTGTCCCGGGTAGTCAGCATCACGCAGCCGTCCAGGACCATCAGGTTTCCGAACGTCTCGGTCTGGTATATCTCCAGCTTCTGGAACGGGGTCTGCTCTTCGTGAAGCTTGGCCTTTACCTGCAAGGAAAAAGCCGTGCCCTGGTCCTGGAATACCTCGGTAAACCAGCCTTCGTTCAATGCTGTCATGTCTGTCTCCCACTGTGTGCCGCTGCAACATGCCCGGGCATCTTGAAAGGGGCGTATTGTAGGGGCACCGGTCAACTCCTACAATGCAGCCTTCTGCCGGCCCGCCGGCCGCCACGGGTTCCCTGACAGGATAGCAATAATGGCTGAAACCGCAGCATCACCTGCCCACAAGGTTTACAACATCGCGCACTGGAGTGACGGCTACATTACCGTCAATGACCAGGGCGAAGTGGAGATGTGTCCGGATCGCGGTCGCACGGATGCGCGTATCAACCTTCCGAACCTGACCCGGTCACTGGCTGACGCCGGTGTCGCCTTGCCGGTGCTGATCCGTTTTACCGACATTTTGCACGACCGGGTCAACAAGCTGTGCGGTGCTTTCAACAAAGTCACCGCCGAGCAGGGTTATCAGGGCCGCTACACAGCGGTCTATCCGATCAAGGTGAACCAACAACGTCGGGTAGTAGAAGAACTGGTTGCCGCAGAACCGGCAGCCTCCGCCGGCCAGGTCGGGCTTGAGGCCGGCAGCAAGCCGGAACTGATGGCGGTGTTGGCCCTGGCGCATCAACCCGGCTCAGTGATCGTCTGCAACGGCTATAAAGACCGGGAATATATCCGCCTGGCTCTGATCGGCCAGAAGCTGGGGCACCGGGTTTTTATTGTGGTCGAGAAACAGTCCGAGCTGCCGCTGATCCTGGACGAAGCACATAGTCTTGGCGTGTCACCCCTGATCGGTGTGCGGGCTCGGCTGGCCACCATCGGCAAGGGCAACTGGCAGAACACCGGCGGCGAGAAGTCCAAATTTGGCCTGTCCGCCAGTCAGGTCCTGGATGTGATCGACACCCTGAAGCAGGCCAATGCACTGGACACCCTGCAACTCCTGCATTTTCACCTGGGCTCTCAGATCGCCAACATCCGGGATATTCAGACTGGCCTGCGCGAATGCGCGCGCTTCTACAGCGAACTGCACCAGCTGGGCGCCCCCATCGGCACTGTCGACATCGGCGGCGGTCTGGGCGTCGATTACGAAGGCACCCGCTCGCGCAGCAGTTGCTCCATGAATTACAGCGTTTTTGAATACGCCTACAACGTGGTGCATGTGCTGCAGGCCGAGTGCGACCGCCAGGGCATTCCACACCCGGACCTGATCAGTGAATCCGGCCGCGCACTGACCGCTCACCATTCGGTACTGGTCACCAACGTGATCGACCGGGAAGCACCAGATCACCGGGAGCCCGTGGCGCCGGCCAAAGACGCGCCCGCTCCGCTGGAGGATCTGTGGCGCGACCTGGAAAGCCTGCAGGATGAACACTCGCCGCGCTCGCTGGCAGAAATCTACCACGACGTGCTACACGCCATGACCGACGTGCACGCGCAGTTTGCCCACGGCTTGCTCTCGCTGGTGGAGCGGGCTCAGGCCGAAACCCTCTACACCTGCTGTTGCCGTTTGCTGCGAGACCAGCTGGACAGTGCCAATCGAGCCCACCGGGAGATCATCGACGAGCTCAACGAAAAGCTCGCGGAAAAGCTGTTCGTGAACTTTTCATTGTTCCAATCGTTGCCGGATGTCTGGGGCATCGACCAGATCTTCCCGGTCATGCCGATCAATGGCCTGAACCGGCCCCTGAACCGCCGGGCGGTGATTCAGGACATCACCTGCGATTCCGATGGGCGTATTGATCAGTACGTGGACGGCCAGGGCATTGAGACCACTCTGCCCCTGCCGGAGGAAGTCCCCGGTGAGCCCTTGTTGATGGGATTCTTCATGACCGGCGCCTATCAGGAAATCCTGGGTGACATGCACAACCTGTTCGGCGACACCCATTCGGTGGATGTTCGCCTGAACGCGCAGGGCGAATATGACATCGGCGCGCCCATCACCGGCGACACAGTGGCCAAGGTGCTGCGTTATGTGAACTTTGAACCCGACAATCTGCTTGAAGCCTATCGGGCCAAGTTTGCCACCAGTGATCTGGACAGCAACACGCAGGGCCTGCTTCTGGAAGAGCTCAGGGCAGGCCTGGAAGGCTATACTTACCTGGAGGAGTAATGCTCAGTCGGGCAGGTCTTGCTGCAGCCGACGCCAGGCCGAGGGTGAAATGCCCTCCCACTTGCGAAAAGCCCGGCCAAAATTGGAGGGGTCACTATAGCCCAGTTGATCGGCAACTTCGTCAATAGCCATCTGGGTGTTTCGCCGCAGCAAATCCAACGCGCGACGGTGCCGGACAGCCTCCTGCAAAGTCTGGAAGCGAGCGCCCTCGGCCGCCAGCTGGCGCCGCAGCGTCCGGTCAGATACGTGCAACTGACCGGCAACGTCATCGAGGCTCAGTAAACGGCCATCACGAACCGACTCGAGTATACGGACCACCCGTTCGGTGACCGACGACGACGCCTCCATTTGCCGCAGTTCTTCTTCGCACTGGGCCTCGGCCACCCGACGAGCCACCGGATTGGACAGCGACATCGGCAGATTCAGCAGGTGCTTACGAAACCTGAGCTGATTCACCCCAGCGTCAAAACTGACCGCACCACCAAACAACTGCTGATACTGATCGTTTATGTCCGGGCTCGGGTAATCCACCAGGCAGCGCCCGCCATCCAGCAGCCGCTGGCCAAACAGTAAAACATTCACATCCATCAGCGACGCCAGTACCACTTCAATGTTGAACCGGTGCAGTTCAGTGGTGTCGTGATGGATGTCCAGTTGCAATACGGCTTCGTCACCCTCGATAAAAAAGGACAACGACATATAGGCAAAACGGATGCCGAAGTATTTGATCAGTATTCGCAGCGCCTGCTCAAGTGTGTCGCAGCTGATCGCCGCCTGAGACAGGGCACCGTGGGCGGTGAACTTAAGGCGTTTACCAAATTCCAGGCCCAGCCCCGGGTCGGCGCAGCGCACCAGCGCTTGCCGACACAGCTCGGTGAACTGATCAAGGGTGATGAAATTATCGGGATTGCCAAGCTGTGCGTCGCGAATACCCGCCGCCTTGAGCAGCTCGTGGCGCCCGACACCCCGCTCCTCCGCCAAACGGCACAGGATTTCTGCGTAATGGGCCCGAGTTACAGGCAAGGAGCCACCGGTGAGCATCGCGGTCATGATCTGAAATTTAGGTAGTTGTGGGATCTGTTCAGACTAGCCCCTGCCCGCCTATCCGGCAATCACTCCACTGACAGAATTCTCGCGACAGCCGGGCCAGAAAAAATATTATTACTTTTATTCAATCCGCTTAACGCAGAGCCGCGTACATAACTCAACTGACAAATCTGCGACGAGTGCCTAGAATGATGATGACCGTACAGAGTTCAAATCATGCGACTGTCAAGGAGCGCCCGGTGACAACACTGGAGCAGCAAAAAACAAAACCGGAAGGGCGCAAAGACCCTTGGGGTCCCTTGTTGGAAAAAGTAGGCAAAACCCAGGACAGGGCCGCTTATCATTCTTTGTTTGAGCACTTCGCCCCGCAGATCAAGTACTACGCCATCTCAAACGGCATGGCCAACCACGCCGAAGAACTGGTGCAAGAGGTATTCATTTCGATCTGGCGCCGGTCCTGCCTGTATGACTGGCGCAAGGCGGCAGCATCAACCTGGATCTTCACCATCGCCCGGAACCAGCGTATTGACATGCTTCGCAAGATGCAGCGCAGCAGCGCCGAGATGGCGATCGAAACCGAAGACCTGTGGCAGATCCCCGGCGACAACGAAGACGAGCCGGTGACATCCCTGCACCGCCTGATGTCTGAGCGCAGGATTCGTGAGTCGCTGAGCCTGTTGCCGGAAGAGCAGATCACCGTGATTGCCAAGGTCTATATGGAGCACAAGTCGCACCAGATGGTGGCAGATGAGCTTCAGATTCCCCTGGGGACCGTAAAAAGCCGGGTGCGCCTGGCATTGAACAAACTGAAAGTGATTTTGCAGGATCAGAACGTATGACACGGCACCATCCCGACAGCCTAACCCTGATGGAATTCAGTGCGGGTAACTTGAGTGAGCCTCATGCCCTGTGCATTCGGCTGCACCTTGACCAATGCTCGCATTGCCGCAGCAGGGTTGAAACGCTCGACAGCCTGGGTGCTGTGATGATGGATCAGCAGCCCAAGGTGTCCGTTGCCGATACCAGTTTTGAGCAGCTACTGGCGCGCATTGACTCGGCCCCGGTAGAACAACCGACACCGGTTGCCCGCACCCCACGCCTCAGCCCGCTGCAAAAGCTGCTGGGTGATGACATCAACGACTTGCCCTGGAAGCGGCAGCTTGGTGACGTCAGTGTTCTGGATATTACCGAGAAATTTCCAGGCCAGAGCGAGCGTGTTGTATTGCAAAAGCTGGTTGCCGGCGGCAAAGCACCGGCCCACACCCATCGCGGTAGCGAAACAACCATCGTGCTGCAGGGCGCGTTTGCAGACCAGAAAGGCGTCTTCAATCAATGGGATTTTGTCGTACTGAATGAGCAGGACGAGCATAAACCTGTGGCGGTAGGCTGTGAAGACTGCATCACCTTGTCGGTCCTCAGTGCACCACTGAAGTTGACCGGCACCTTTACCCGCATGCTCAACCCGTTCATCCGCTGACGGCCAGCAGCGCGGCAGCTCACCACTGCCGCGCACTCTCCTCTGTCAGCGTCACCAGGGCAGATCATCGCCGTTCCAGCTGACAAACCGACCGTTGTCTGATTCGTCCAAATTCTGAATTACCCCAAACAGGTTATCTGCGGTCTCGGCTGGATCGTGCACCTGCAGGCTGGCCAGCGACTGACTGAACGGCGCACTCAATGCTGACCGGGTAGTGCCTGGATGCAGAGCCACACACGCGATGGGGGCATAGCGACGGGGCAACTCTACCGACAGGTTCTTCACCATCATGTTCAGCGCAGCCTTGGAACAGCGATACGCATACCAGCCGCCCAGCTGGTTATCACTGATCGAACCCACCTTGGCCGACACGGCCACAACCCGCTTGAGCTGTTTGCCCCGCAGCCCTCGTGCGAGAGCCTGAACCAGCATTCCGAAGCCAACGCAGTTGACCTGAAACGCTCTGGTCAGATTGTCTGCGGTCAAATCTTCCAGGCGTTTTTCCGGAAACATGCTGTCGTCATGCAACAGGCCGGCCGCGTAAATGAGATCGTCTACGCCACCGTAACGACCCAGTAGCGCCTCAATGTCCGATTTGTCCGGGTTACGCGCCGGCGCTGCGGCATCCCAGGCCAGCAAGTGCACTCTCGGGTCCCTTTGCAGCGCGTCAGGCACCTGCTCCGGATGCCGGCACAGCCCGATCAGGGTTTGCTCCGGATGGTCCTGGAGATAACGCGCCGCCAGGGCGCTGCCGATGGCCCCCGAAATACCTGCAATGATCGTTGCCATGATCGGTTCCTCAACTTATCAATGGATTCCAGACTGGTGATACGAAAAATCAATTCATTCAGGCTGCCCTTCACAAAACCAAACGCTTCAAACGCCCGTATGAATCACCATCTTCTTTTTGCACAGCAAACTTTGCAGAGCAGAAACCAACAGGCAGTTCATGCCGAACTCGTATTAACAGGAGAGTGACCATGCAATACCAGGCGCCTGCGAACGACCTTCGCTTTTTGCTGTTTGATGTATTGGGAGCAGACAAGCTGCACGAACTGGAGAAATACGCCGATGCCACGCCCGACCTGATCTCCGCGGTCATCGACGAAGCCGGCAAGCTGGCAGCCGAGGTCATCCAGCCCACCAACCAGCCCGGCGACCGCCAGGGCTGCAGCTACGATCCGGAAACCAAATCCGTGAAAACGCCGGACGGTTTCAAACAAGCCTATGACAAGTTCGTCGAGGGCGGCTGGACCGCGCTGGATGCGCCGATCGAATTCGGCGGTCAGGGCCTGCCCCACACCCTGAAATTCATCGTCGACGAGATGGTGTGCTCCACCAACCTGTCGCTGGGCATGTACCCAGGACTGACCCACGGTGCCATCAGCGCGCTGTTTGAACACGGCTCCGATGAACTGAAAAACACCTACCTGGAAAAGCTGATTTCCGGTGAGTGGACCGGCACCATGTGCCTGACTGAACCCCAGTGCGGCACCGACCTGGGCCTGATCCGGACCAAAGCCACGCCCAACGATGACGGCAGCTACGCGATCGAAGGTACCAAGATCTGGATTACCGGCGGTGAGCACGATCTGGTCGACAACATTGTCCATCTGGTGTTGGCAAAACTGCCAGGCGCGCCCGACACCACCAAAGGCATTTCGCTGTTTGTAGTGCCCAAGGTCCTGCCGGATTCCGGCGAGCGCAACCCTGCCTTCTGTGGTGGCCTCGAGCACAAGATGGGCATCAAAGGCTCCGCGACCTGTGTGATGAACTTTGAAGGTGCCAAAGGCTGGCTGGTCGGCGAGCCCAACAAGGGCATGAGTGCCATGTTCACCATGATGAACGAAGCCCGTCTTGATGGTCGGCATGCAGGGCCTGGGCCTGGCTGAAATGGCGTATCAGGAGAGCCTGGCTTTCGCCAAGGATCGTCTGCAAAGCCGTTCGCTGAGCGGTCCCAAAAACCCGAATGGCCCGGCTGACCCGATCATTGTGCACCCGGACGTTCGCCGCATGCTGATGCGCCAGAAGGTTCTGAACGAAGGCATGCGTGCCATGGCTCTGTTTACCGGACATCAACTGGACCTGTCGGTGGCGCACGGCGACGAAAGCGTTCGTGAGAACGCCGATGATCTGGTGCAACTGCTGACGCCGGTGGTCAAGGCCTTCCTGACCGACGAAGGCTACAACAACGCCAACTGGGGTCAGCAGGTGCTGGGCGGTTCCGGCTTCACCCAGGACTGGCCGCTGGAGCAACTGGTGCGAGACGGCCGTATTGCCCGGATCTACGAAGGCACCAACGGCATTCAGGCTATGGATCTGGTGGGCCGCAAACTGTCGCTGAAAGGCGGCCAGCTGGTACGCGCGTTGTTTGCCGAGCTGACTGGATTCCTGAAAGACAATCCGGATGCCCCGCACCGCGAGGAGCTCAAGGGCGCCATCAAGCATCTGGAGCAAGCCACGGTGTGGCTGGCCCAGAACGCTCCGAAGGATCCCGAGCAAGCCGGCGCGGCTGCAACGCCTTACCTGCGGGTGATGGCGCTGACCGTCATCGGTTATCTCTGGTCGCGCATGGCGGCAGTCGCCAGCCGACAGCTCGAAGCCGGTGAAGGCAATAAGCCGTTGCTGGAAAGCAAGGTCGCCTCTGCCCGCTTCTACTTCGAGAAATTACTGCCTGAAGTGGATTGGCTGGTAAAAGACATCGAGACCGGCAAGGACAGCCTGATGGCACTGAGCGACGATCATTGGGTGGCTTAAACGGCAACGCCACCGGTCAGGCCAAAATTTATGGCCGAAAATGACCGATAATTGGCAAATTCTGACCTTCTTCAATACAGATCAGAGTTTGATAATGATCACGTTGATTAGTGTCTCTGAACTAGTCTAACTCGTCTCTTCCAGGGTCGAGTATTTTAAAGCCACGCATTTGCGTGGCTTTTTTTATGGTTCCCGGGTCAACAGGTTACAATGGCGCCTTTGGTTCACCCAACCGGAGTCAGAATGACCGCCGACGATTACAACTTCCGCTTCGGCGGCATCGAGAGGCTGTATGGCCGCCGTGCCCTGAACGCCTTTCACGAATCTCACATTGCCATCGTCGGACTCGGCGGTGTTGGTTCCTGGGCGGCGGAATCGCTGGCGCGCAGCGGCATTGGCACACTCACCCTGATCGACATGGACGACATCTGTGTGTCCAATACCAACCGACAGCTGCACGCCCTGACCGGTCAGTATGGCCGCACCAAAACCGACGCCATGGCGGAACGCCTGACAGCCATCAATCCCCACGCCGACATCCGCGTGCATTTCGGGTTTCTGACCACCAAGAACGTTCAGGAATTGATCTCCGAAGAGATAACCGGGGTCGTGGATGCTATCGACAGCGTCAAGGCCAAAGCGGCGCTGATTGCCCACTGCCAGCGGCGCAAGATTCCTGTGATCTGCTCCGGTGGCGCGGGCGGCCAGATGGACCCGACCCAGATTCAGGTGGCGGACCTGAGCAAAACCACGCAAGACCCGCTGTTGGCGAAAGTGCGCAACATGCTGCGCCGGGATTACGGATTTTCCAGAAATCCGAAGCGGCGCTTCGGCATTGAGGCGGTGTACTCGCTGGAGCAACTGACCTATCCGGCAGCCGATGGCGAAGTTTGCCTGCAAAAACCCGTCACCGAAGGACCGGTGCGGCTGGACTGTGCCTCAGGGTTCGGCGCGGCCAGCCCGGTAACCGCCAGTTTCGGCTTTTTTGCCGCCTCGCGCCTGCTCAATCGCATTGCTCGCAAGGCTAACCAGCCCGACTAGCGACAGTCGAGCACCAGCTTGCCTCTGACGTGCCCGGCTTCGAGCAAATTGTGGGCTTCGCTGACCTGATCAAGCGGGAACACCCGGTCAACGTGGACTTTGACGTCGCCATCCTCGATCAGTTCAGCGATCTCGTCGAGGTGGAAGGCGTCTGGCCGGGACCTCATGCCGTGAGCCCGAGTTCCCATGGCCTCGGCCGCGCTAACCACTTCGTCAGCGGTGTTGGTGGGGATGGTAACCAGCACACCCGACTCCGCCAATGTGTGCAGCGCTCGCTTACCAGTGTCACCACCAACCAGATCAAGAACCACATCCAGGCCGTAACATTCGTCGGCAATGTCGCTGGCGTGGTAATCAATCACCTCATGCACACCCAGCCCTGCCAGGAAGTCCCGGTTATGAGCCGAAGCGGTGGCAATCACGTGCGCACCTCGTTCCAGAGCAAACTGCACCGCAAAATGACCGACACCGCCGGCGCCGGCAAGAATAAGAACCTTCTGCCCAGACTCCAGGCGCGCCACCTCGAACAAGGCCTGCCAGGCCGTCAATGCCGCCAGCGGCACTCCGGCCGCCGCCATCAGGTCGAGTTCGTCGGGAACGATAGCGAGATCGTCTGCGTTGGCGGTGGCGTATTGCGCGTAGGCGCCTCCGGCGACCGGAAAACCGATCATACCCATCACCCGGTCGCCAGGCGCCAGCGTGGTGACATCGTCGGCCACTGCAACCACCTCGCCTGCGGCATCATACCCGGGCGTCCACGGCAGGCTGTGTTCAATCTGGCTGGCCACAAAACCCAGGCCCAGGCGGGTTTTCCAGTCAATCGGGTTAAGGCCGGCACCGTGTACCCGGATAAGCACTTCGCCTTCACCCGGCACGGGCACAGGTGACTCCGTTACCCGCAGCACATCACGCTCGCCAAAACGATCATAAACCACGTGGCGCATGGTGCCGGATTCGGTCAGATCAGATGATTCCATGGCTCTCTCCAGACAACATTAGAACGGCGCCGTTACCGGCCTCAGATCTCAGACTAGCAGAATTCTTTGCAACCGACCTCAGCGTTCAAGACCCCGGCCACCCTTCACCAGCGCACCCGACAAAGTATCAACAAAAACTTTCGGAGCCCTTGATGGCCGCTGCGACTTCATGTCAACACAGGCATGGTCAGACATGGCCCGCAACAGAGTTTTGCCGTCGGCCGGTCGTATCAGCTGGAACTGCCGGGCGGACCGGAACCGGCCATCCCAGTCGGTCAGCCAGGTGCCCAGCACCAGCTCATCACCAGCGTTTGCCGAAGCCAGGTAATCCAACTCGGTGCGGGTGATGGCCATGGCTTTACCGGTTTCTTCATGGACCGCCCAGGTCATGCCCAGGCTGTCGATGTGGGCCCAACTGACTTCTTCCAGCCAGCGCACATACACCACATTGTTGGCGTGACCCAGCCGGTCGGTATCGTCCGGACGCACAGTGATGGTCATGGTGAAAGGATCCGGAAGATCCCAGGCAAGCGACTGCGTGTCAGTCATGGTTGTTCTCCTAGGCCGGGAATGGCCTGTAACGGTAGCCGGCCGATGCGATCGTTGTGAAGTGAACCAAAGTATAGAATCCCGTCATGGGGGTTGACCGAGGTGATCTCCTGGAGATGGCTGCCACGGGTATCATGCAGGCTGACCAGTTTGTTGCCGCTGGCATCAAACGCCACCACCAGTCCGTAATCCTGTGGTTGTGGTTTTAGCCCATCCGGCAACTTGGCGACCAGATTTTTCAGCCAGGGCTGGCGGTGCATACGGTCGACCTGGGAATTTCTGAGCGTCGGGAAAGCGACCCAGTACCGCTCTTCATGATCGACCGCCAGGTTGTCCGGAAAGCCCGGCAGATTATCGGCAAACACTTCCGCCCGCCCCGCTTTCGGGCCGGCGATCCAGTACTTGAGGATACGGTACTTCCAGGTTTCGTTAACCAGCACGTAATTGCCGGCGGGGGACACCGCCACACCGTTGGCAAAATGCAGATTGCCCAACAGCACTTCCGTTCTGCGGGTGCTCGGGTCATACCGGAGCAGGCGCCCGTGGGGTCGCATTTCAAGCAGATCCAGGAGGTAATCTGGCTGATTGAAACGAGAACTGGCATCGGTAAAGTAGATGCGGCCATCGGGGGCAATGTCGACATCATCGGTAAAGCGGAAAGGGGTGCCTTCAGCCTCACGGGTCAGTACTGTGATCGCCCCTTCCGGAGTGATGGACAGCAGCCCTCTCCAGGCATCGGCAACAATCAGGTTGCCCTGATCATCAAACACCAAACCCAATGGCCGGCCTTCAGTGTCCAGCCAGTTTTCAACCTGGCCATCGGGAAACACCCGCACGATCTTGCCATCCTGAGTGCCGGTGTAGAGCACCCCCTGGGCATCGATGGTGGTGTCTTCCGGGCCATACACCTGGCCCCTGGCCATAAGATCCGCCAGCCTCAGGCGTTCATTGGGGGCAAGCACGCCGGTCAGCGCCGGTGGCGACGGTGCCTGCCATGCCTTGCTGTCTATTGGCGAGGGCGTCAGCAAGAAACTGCCCAGCAGCAGGAAGACGACCAGCAGGCCGATCAACAACCATTTCATCATGAGCGCCCGATCCGTTTATCGTTCTTTTGCCCGCAGGCGATGGAAATGAACACCAACCTTAGCAGACATTACCCGGTAGCTGGCAACGCAGTGGCCGGCCTAGCGGGATTCCAGAAAACTCCGGCACAATTTTGCAAAGGTGTCGGCTTTTTCTGCATGCAACCAGTGCCCGGTGCCCTCGATGATTTTGAGTTCCGCCGCCGGGAACAGCTTCAGGATGGCGTCCTGATGTTTGTCCTGGATGTAGGCTGAGTCTGCACCCTTCAAAAACAGCACCGGCCCCTGGTAAGGGCTGTTACCTTCTGGTGCCGCTGCAAGATTCTGGTAGCAGGCATCAATCACCGGCAGGTTCAGGCGCCAGCGAAAACTCTGCGCCGCGTCGGTCGCCTGCTCCGCGGGAACACGCTCCAGGTTTTTCAGCAGAAACTGCCGGACTCCGGGAATTTCAACAAACTCTGCCAACCGCTTGTCCGCGTCCTGACGCGTGTTTACCCCCTTAAGATCCAGATTTTTCATGCCATCCAGCACCGCATCATGTCGGGCTTTATAGGTCACCGGCGCAATATCCGCCACGATCAGCGCCTTGACCCGGTCCGGATAACTCAGGGCCACCTGCATCGCGGTTTTTCCGCCCATGGAATGGCCAAGCAGCGTGACTTTCTCCAGACCCCGGGCATCCATGTAGGCAACCACATCGGCGGCCATGGCCGGGTAGTCCATGGTATCGGTATGCGGAGACGCGCCGTGGTTACGCTGATCCAGACCGTGGATCTGCCAGCCATCTTCCAGGCGACGGGCGATACCTCCCAGGTTTTCAAGTGACCCGAACAGCCCGTGCAGCAAGATCAGAGGGTCTCCCTCACCGGAAATACGGTTATTCAGTTCAACACTCATAAGCTGGTGGTCTCCGGTTATGCGATCGAACCGAATACACTACCATTGCCAGCTTGGGGGGCAAGGGGAATTTGGGGCGGGAAGTTTCGGGCACAAAAAAGCCGGGAAAATCCCGGCTACAAGGTCACAGACATTACGACTCACTCATCAGCAGTAGTAGATACTGCCCAGGTATTCTGCCAGCGCGATTACGTTTTTACGCTCGGCTTCACTATGGGGTACAAAGATTTCCCGTTCCATACAACACCTCCATTTTTGCTTCCAGACTGCTTCAACCTGATGGTGACCATGCTATCGTTGAACCAGGGACCGACCGTTGACTGACTGTCCCAATCGTTTGACATTTTGTACCAGCAGCACAGTTAATCAACGGGAGCCTGACACCGGCATGCATGCCCAAACAGACCAAGCCGACACACCTCAGGTCGCGGCCTCCAGCACGCTGGCTCTGGTGCATTATCTCGACACGCTTGGTTTACTGGATCGCGCAAAGGTAGAGGCCCTGACCGGCGTCACGCTGGAAGCGCTTGAAGACCCGGACCTGCGGATCCCCGCCAGCATCCACTACCAGCTATGGGAGCTGGCCGAGCAATCAACCGGCGACCCGGGCGTTGGCCTGCATGCGGGCCAGGTGATTGATCCGGAACGAATGGGGCTGGTTGGCCATGTCTTCTTCAATTGCGACACCCTGGGTGAGGCGGTGGTGCAGTACGTGCGCCTGCACCGATTGATCAACGAGTCGGTTACCCTGAGCTTTGAGCAGACTCCGGATCAGGCGGTGCTGACGTGGCAGCCGGACCACCCAGACCACTACAGCCGGCAGGATATGGACCGCACGCTGGCGGCGGCGCTATGCCGAACCCGACATTTTATTGATCGCAGCATTGAAGCGGACTGGCTGGAGATTGCCCACCCGGAGCCTTCCTACGCCAACGAGTATCGCAAGCTGTTCGGGGGTCAGATTCTGTTCGGCAGTGGTATCACCCGTATGGCGTTTTCCAGTCAGCACCTTGGCCAACCCATTCCGCACCGGAATCCTTACGTCTATTCCGCGGTATTGAAGCAGGTGAATGCAGTGCTCGCCCGCTTGCAGACCCGCAAATCGTTCAGTCGCAAGGTTCGTCGTCTGATTTCCCAGCAAATGGCGACCGACCGGATTGATGCCGATACCCTGGCCCGCCAGTGTCACATGAGCCGCCAAACGCTCTATCGCAAACTGAAAAAGGAGGGTCTCAGCTTTCATGACCTGGTAGAGCAAGTCCGCAAAGACAAAGCCCTGCGGTACGTGGCCGACGATCAATATGCATTGGGGGAGATTGCTTTCCTGCTCGGGTTTTCAGAACTCAGCGCCTTCAGCCGGGCGTTCAAGCGCTGGACCGGCACCGCCCCTGCGCAGTTCCGCGCCAATCACCAGAGTGCTGCCCATGACCGCTGACGATCTCTCACTGCTGGCCATTCCCCTGGCACTTCTGTACCTGGCGGCGCTTGCCTGTATCTACCGGATACTGCTCAGCTACCGGACTGCACAGGGAGCGATTGCCTGGATCATCGCGCTGGTGGGCCTGCCCTATCTGGCCGTGCCCATGTTCCTGTTATTCGGCCGCAGCCGTTTCGGCGGCTATATCAAGGCCCGCCGCATGGGCGATCAGGCCCTGACTACCCTGCTCGACCAGTTCGAGCAACAGACCACCTCCATATCCAACCCCGGCCATGAACATTTCAGTGACGAACTCCAGGTATTGTGCAAGCTGAGCCGGCAACCCTTTACCAATGACAACCACTGCACTCTGCTCCGGGATGGTGAGGCCACGTTCGAGGCCCTGTTCGAAGCCATGGAAGACGCCCGGCACTACATTCTCATGGAGTTCTACATCGTCCGTTCCGACAAGGTCGGTCAGCGCATCAAGGCTATTCTGGAGCGCAAACTGGCCCAGGGTGTGCAAGTCTGGTTTTTGTACGACGACATCGGCAGCGTGTTTCTATCACGCCAGTGGCTGAATGAGCTGGCCGCAGCTGGCGCCCGCATTGCCTCTTTCGGCAAGGGCAATGTGCGCCGACGTCGGTTTCAGATCAATTTCAGGAATCATCGCAAGCTGCTGGTCTGTGACGGTCAGATCGGGTTTGTCGGAGGCATCAATCTGGGCGATGAATACCTGGGCACGATGATGGATCAGGAACCCTGGCGGGACACCCACTGCCGGATCGAGGGGCCGGCAGCAACCGGCCTGCAACTGGCGTGGCTGGAGGACTGGCACTGGGCCAGCAGCCTTAGACCGGAGCTGAACTGGCACCCGAAGAGGGTTAAAAAGGGTGATCAACAGGTGCTCATCCTGCCCACCGGCCCGGCTGATACCTGGGAAACCTGTACGCTGTTCTTCCTGAACAGCATCAATAATGCCCGCACCCGGATCTGGATTGCTTCACCCTACTTTGTGCCCGACTTCCAGATCATGAACGCCCTGCAACTGGCCGCTTTGCGCGGCGTGGACGTTCGCGTTCTGATCCCCGAAAAATCCGACAGCCGGCTTATCCGACTGGCCGCATACTCCTACCTGGTCCAGGCCAGCCAGGCCGGCATTGGCATTTACCGATATCAGCCGGGCTTTATGCACCAGAAGGTGGTGTTGGTGGATGACCGCTACGCAGCAGTGGGCACGGCCAACCTCGACAACCGCTCAATGCGACTGAATTTTGAGATAACGGCAATCACCACCAGCCCCGACTTCATCCACTCTGTCGACAGTATGCTCAGGGAAGATCTGACGCAATGCCAGCTGATGACCGAAAGCGATTACCAGGAGCGGTCAATCCTTTTCCGGCTCAGTTGCCGCGCCGTGCGCCTGCTGGCACCGTTGCTGTAGTGGATGTTGTGGCTCGCACCATAACATTGTGCGACCATGGTGAATCCAGACGTTCCACCTGCTGTAAACAGATAACCCATGAACGCATTCAAGCCCAGAGAAACCCTGACCGAACAAGTCGCCCGCCACATAGAGAATCTCATCGCTTTTGAACAGCTCAGATCCGGGGAGCGAATTTATGAGGGCGCCATGGCCAAAGAGATGGACGTCAGCCACGGCTCGATCCGGGAGGCCCTGCTGTTGCTGGAAAAGCGGCACCTGGTAAAAAACGTACCCCGAAAAGGTGCCTTTGTTACGCCTCTGGATGCATTTTTTGTTCGCAGCCTTTACGAAACCCTCGAGCTGTACCTGACCCACACCGGGCGCAAACTGGTTCGGCAGTGGCAACCGGACGACATGGCGCGGCTGGAATCTCTGCACCAGAAAATGCAGCACTGTTATCAGAAGAATGACCTGATGGCCTTTCTGGAGCTGGGCATCGACTACACCAAAGCCTCACTGGTGTATGCCGACAACTACTTTATTGATTCTGCGATTGACGATCTCTGGCCTTCGGCCAAACGCTGCGCGTTTGTGGCCTTCCGCCGGGGTGGCGCCCGGGTACTGGAAGACAACCTGGCGCACATGGAGCAATCCATCATTGCCATCCGTAACCGGGACGAACAAGCCCTTGCCGACATTCTGCACCGCTACGCGATCCAGCAATGCGAGCAGGTGATCAGCGCCATCAAGCCCGACTGATATTGAAATCCCGGTTAATAGAACAGCTGGGTAAACGAGAAGCCAATATTGAGATAGGCCGCCCAGTTATCTTCGTTGTTGTAGGCCACCGATAGCTGGACCGGTCCCAGCAAGGTATCGACACCGGCAAACACGCTGGATGAGCGCACCAGCTCGCTCCAACGGGCGTCACTCATGGTGTCCCAGGCGTTACCAGTCTCAAAACCGGCACCGGCGAACCAGGGCATAACCGGCCCACCGAATTCCCGCCGCGCATAGACCGATGCCAGCACCGCATCATTGCCAGTAATTTCTCCGGGCGCATAGGCCGACAGCTGACGAAAACCGCCCAGGCGAGCGGCATTTTCAATACCGGCATCACCACTGACCACCTGACGGGTGTACACCAGGCCGGTCAGGTTGTAACGATCCCAGGTGCCAGTGCCCAGTAGCATGGCGGTGAGGGCGTCAAAGCGCCGGTCAGAGCCCAGGTCGTCACGTTCAATCCTGGCCCGAATACCCGCAAACGCTCCGGCTTTCGGGAAAAAGGCATCGCTCAGCGAATCATGCACCAACTGCAGGCTCAGGTTTCCCTGGTGCACGTCATCCGTCGGGGCAACCGACATGCCCACTTCATTATCCACGGTGGCGTAGCCCCGAACATAGGTCAGCCTGACTTCGGCATCGCCGCCCAATTCCATACCCAGCGCCAGATCCATCTGGCGAAACGTGACATCCACCTCGGCGATACGCCGACCCTGATCATAGACGCTGTAATCGTCCTGCCGGTACTCTACGCCCAGGACGGCAAAACGATCGTAGCCGTAGGTCAAAGGTTGATACCACTGGCTGCGAACCCAGGGCTGCGTGCCCAGCTGGACGCCGGTCAGCCACTCACCCCCTAGCTGGTTCAGCTCGGTCATGCGCAGTCCGGCGGCCAGGTTGAAACGAGTGTCACCTTCGAAATTGTCTTCATAATTAAGCCCGAAAGACAGGTAGTTCGGCCCCCAGCTTTTTTCCCGGGCCCGAATCACCAGAACCGGCCCTTCGCTGGAGGGCACCATCGACCAGGCCACCGACTCATAATAGCCCAAGCCATAGACCCGCTTGAGATCCGCCTCCAGCGCTTCTGCATCCAGCACTTCGCCCGGCTGCTGCCGGATTCGTTCTCTCAGAAAATCGGTAGCCAGACGATCACCCTGGGCGATGTCGATCCGGGCGACCGGCCCCGGCGCCCAGCCGCCGGCAGCGCGCCTTGACTGATAGGCCATCCAGGTCTCTTCCGGTACGGTCAGACGATTAAGGGCAATTGCGTGTTCCCTTGCAGCGGTAGCCCCCAGCTCAAACAGCACCAGGCCCTCATAGAAATCGGCAGAACCAAAACCTTCAAGATCCGGACGAATAAGTACATCGTCCGGGTTTAACAGCGCGAGCTGGGCATCGGTGTTGATACGAGTCATCAGCGTTGTCAGCTGACCCACCACCGAGAAAGCCTCGCTCATCTGATCGGCACTCATCAACGGGTCAGTAATGTCGACCGCAATAACGATCTCCGCCCCCATATCATGAGCCACGCTGATTGGCAGGTTGTTGGCAACACCCCCGTCCACTAACAGCCGGCCATCCCGCTGGACCGGGGCATACACTCCCGGAATGCTCATGCTGGCACGGATGGATTCAGCCAGATTGCCATCCGAGATCACCACCTGCTCGCCGGTTTCCAGATCCGTGGCAACCGCCCGGAACGGCACCGGCAACTGGTCGAAATCCTCAACCAATGCGGCGTTGCGGGTAAGCTCGTTCAGGATCAGCCCCAGGTTCTGACCGGTAACCAGGCCACCGCCCAGACGAACGCCATCGAGACTGACACCGAGCCCCGGCACCAGAGGCAAACGCCAGTCGTCCTGTTTGCGACGCACCGGTTTGTAGGCCCGGCCCGGGTCGTCCCGAAAACTCGACACCCAGTCCAGACCTATAAAACGCCGCTCAATCTCATGCACAGACATACCCGAGGCATAGAGCGCAGCCACAGCAGCACCGGCACTGGTACCCACCACGACATCCACCGGCACCCGCATTTCTTCCAGCACCCGCAACACGCCCACATGAGCCATGCCTTTGGCGCCACCGCCACTGAGCACCAACCCCACCTTGGGACGACTCTCGGGCTCAGCAAAGGCGCCTGGCACCCACAACAGGGGCACCAGAGCCGTCATGACAACAGTGAAATACAGGAATCTGGGCAAGGAGGGTTACTTTTGGTTTGAGTGATTATCATCGTCGGCCAGCGACAGGTGCGATACATCCGGGACCATGGGTGGCGGCAGATCCCGCCTCACCCCCAGATCGGACCCGGGCGGAGCCAGCGACCAGTCATCGAGATGCTCGAACATCGGCGCTTCTGCCTCCTGATGCTCCGCCAGCGTAACCCCCACAGGGTCCAGCGTCAGGTTTGAGCCAGCAAGAATATCATCGACCTTTTCGCCGGCCACTGGCAGCCGATCCCCGGGCTCCTGCTCCAGCGCTTTACCCCCCGAAGCCCCGGCAGCCTGAGGCTCCGGGCGCGGACTATCCTGAACCGGTTTCGGTGCCGACTGCGATGGTGATGACGGCCGAGGTGCACTGGCAGGAGCCGCACCTGCCATCGGTTGCACATGGGCGATCATGCCATGCTTTTGCAGCACCGCCAGATACTTCTCGGCCTGAACCTGCTCCAGCTTGTTGCGGATGACCACCGGTTGGCCGCTGAACATCCGGTCCAACTGCTCAACACTGGCCTTGAACAGGCTACGCGCATTGTTGCGGGCGGTTTCCAGATCGGTGCCCGGCGCACACTCTCCTTTGAACACAAGCTGGAACATGGCTATTCCTCTTTATAGACATATGGCTCTGATTGCATGATAGCGGAAATCTTCGACCGGAGCAGTCTGGCAGGTCCGGGCAGAGTGAACGGACGTCAAACGTGTGCGAAATGCAAACAATTGAAAAATGGCGAACATAACTCGCGAAAGTTTCGACACTCTTTGCAATAATCAACTGTAACCAAACATTACATTTGGTTACAAGGTACGGACATTGCCAGCTTTCAAGGATTGCTCCTATGCGCATCAAACTCTGTGCACTCATTTCCGCAGCCGCACTCGGACTGACCAGTACCGGCCTGCGGGCTGAGAATCTCGACGTCGTTATGAGCCAGGTGTTTCCCGGGCATGAGGCAACCTACATCGGCTATGAAAGCGTCGAGCGCGAAGACATTCCGGAACTGGCTGCCGTTGATCGCAAATATCTGATCGTCGACTTTCGCTTTAACGGCCAACAACCTGCGGTCGAGCAGCTGCAGGCCGGCGTACACAAAGTCTGCATGACTCTGCTCCGGAATCGAGAACTGGTCCGATCGCTGTCCGATTCCGGCTACGACATGGTGTCGGTTGCCTTCGACCGCCAATCCCAGTTCGACTGCCTCTGATACGCACCGGTCAGCGTTGTCCCAGCAACCGGGGAAAGGCATCAAGCGCGGTGTTAACCGCATCCAGATTGAACGCGTCCACATCCGCCAGTAGCTTTTCGCCATACCGGGTCACCGAGGGCGACCGATGGCGCTGCCCCCACTCCACCATTCGCAAGGCAAAGTCTTTCATCTGTTCCGGGTCGCCACTCTCGCGAACCTCCTGCCACTCATCACCGAAATCCTCGGCCAGCTTTTCCCGCAGCCAGCCCCGCTCCTGCATGCTCATGGTCTGGGCCAGCAGCCGCTCCGCTTCCTCCGGGGCACCCTCATCTTCCGCCTGTTCCACCGTGGCAGCCACTTTCGGCAACACCAGCGTAAAGGTTGAGCCAGCATCGGGCTGACTCTTCACTTTGAGCTCGCCGCCCATCATCTCCACCAGTTTCCGGCTGATGGCGAGGCCAAGGCCAGTGCCGCCATAACGCCGGGAGCTCTGACCTTCCTGCTGTTCGAACGCGTCAAAGATGCGGTCTTGCTGGTCCGGCGCGATGCCAATACCGGTATCCGAAACCGTCACCAGCAAACGGTAGTAGCGCACATCCGACTCTTGCTCCGTCTCTTCGCTCAACTCTTTTGCGACCGCTCGAACGGTGACCCCGCCCTCATGGGTAAATTTGATGGCGTTGCCGACCAGATTAAACAACACCTGTCGCAATCGGGTTTCATCCAGCATCATCGAAGATGGCATGCCAGAGCCAACGCTCACCTCAAGGGTGATGCCTTGTTCGGTGGCTCGCAGATCAAAAATATGCCGCACATCACTGAGCAGTCGCCGGACCGACACCGGGCCAAAATCCAGGCGCATTTTTCCAGCTTCAATTCGGGACAGGTCGAGAATGTCGTTAATCAGCATCAACAGGCTGCGGCTGCCGGCACGGATTGCATTCAGATAATTTCGCTGCTGCGGGTCTGTCACCGAGTTGTAGAGTAGATCGCTGTAACCAATCACCGCGTTCATCGGGGTTCGGATTTCGTGGGACATGTTAGCCAGGAACTCGCTCTTGGCCCGGCTGGCGGTCTCGGCTTCTCGTGCCAGGCGTTCGGCTTCCAGTTTGGCCGCGCGCAGATCGTCTTCACTGCGGCGCAAGGCATTCTCGGAGCGGATCCGCTCATCCACCTCCAACGACAGCTTTCGGTTCCAGTACAGGAAAATCAGCACCACCACGATGGCGATCAGGATGATACGCCGCACCACGGTGTAATCCGTTTCCTGCTCGATGTCGAGGTGGATCCACCGATTGTAGACCGCTTCGGTTTCCGACGGCGGCAAACCACTCAGTGCCTTGTTCAGGATGCGGTGCAGGACCGGATTATCTTTGTTGACCGCAAGGCGCAGATCGTACTGATAGGGCGTGATGCTGGTGATCCGAAGATTCGACAGGCCCAGTTTGGCCACGGTGTAGCTGACCGCCGGTATGTGCGTCACCATCACATCCAGATCACCGTTAGACAAAGCCAGCAGTCCCTCTTCGACGGTTTGCTGGGGATAAAGATCCAGATTGGGGTGATTGATTAGCAAATAATCGTGGCTGGCCTGACGGTTCACCACGCCAACCCGCTCATCACGCAACTCTCTCAGGTCTCCGATAAACCGCCCGGTGTCCCGGATGGCCAGCGCCACTGGCACCGACACGTACGCCCGGGTGAACAAAAAATCCTGCTCCGTTCTCGGGGTTCGGGACATTCCGGGAAGGATATCCACCTCGCCGGCCTTGAGCTGGTCTTCCGCTGACAGGCGGGAATCCACGATGACCCGGTTAAACCGTACGTTGAGGTTTTCTTCCAGGCGCTTGACCAGATCGGAGGCCAGGCCGGCGGCGCGACCATCCTGCGCAAATTCAAACGGCGGCCAGTCGCTTCGCATCGCTATTTTCAGCCCCGGGTTGCGCCTCAGCCAGTCCAGCTCTGTTGCCGTCAGCGCAACACCACGCCCTTCCAGCGCTGGCATATCGGCCTGCAACCAGGACTGACGGATATCCCGATGCTCATTATGACTGATGGCTGCGATGGCCCGATCAAACACCCGGAACAACCGATCGTTGCTGGTCGGCACCTGCAACACCACATCCACGGGCTGGTTATCGAGCAGCACCGCCAGGCCAATGCCATTGATCATGGCCGACTCCAGATAGTCTGAAACCACCGGAACCGGGCCCAGAAATGCATCGGCCTTGCCCGACAACACCAGGCTGACCGCATCACCTATGCTGGCGGCGGGAATCGGTGAAAAATTCTCGATCGGGTCCAGCAGCGGGAACTGGTTCGGATCTTCACTGACAATCGCAACGTTTGCCGATTCCAGATCGGACAGTGTGCGGAAGGCAGCATCGCCTGAATTCACGAAGATGCCGTAGGTCAGCGACATCATGGGCGGCGTATGTCTGGCCCCCGGGACGACCGGAGCGCCCGGTATCCGGGTCGTCAGAATAAGGTCTGCTTCGCCATTGCCCAGGGCTGAGCGATCATTGACCAGGCTTGGCTCGATGGGCACCTCCAGTTTTTCCGATAAACCGGCCAGATAATCGATCCAGATCCCCGCCAGCTCGCCGTCACCGGTATCAAACACCAGCGGAACCTGACTGTGCCGCACGCCCACCCGGAAGACCTCCTGCTGACCCAGCCATTGCAAATCTTCGAGCCCCAGAACGGGCGCAGGGGACGCCTGGGGCGGATCGGCCCAAACCAGCCCTTGAAACAACAGCAACAAGAGACCACACATTAAGGGTGGAAGAGACTTCACTGGATATCCTCGGTGGTTCCACTACATTTCAGGGAACAATACCTGCAAATGTCGACGATTTCATTTCGCCACGTTGCTTACTGGAGAGACCTGTCTTATGGATACCAGCAAACACAGCCTGCAGACCCTGTTCGAACAACTCGGCCTGCCATCCGGGCAAAAAGGAGATTGAAGATTTTATCGGCCGATACTCACCGCTGCCGTCTGAAATTGCCATTCAGGACGCGCCTTTCTGGTCTGAAAGCCAATCGCAGTTTCTGGAAGAGGGACTGGAAGAGGACAGCGACTGGGCAGAAATCATTGACGAGCTTGATGCTCTGCTCCGGCACTGAACTGCCCACTCAATCCGTCAACACCTGATTGCGGCCGGCGTCCTTGGCCTCGTAGAGAGCCCGGTCAGCGCGGTCGAAGACGGCGTCTTCCGTGTCACCCTCGCGGAATTCCGAAACACCCGCAGAAAATGTGATGGTGACCGGCTTTCCGCCAAAATGGAACGGCAGTTGCCCGACATGACCACGAAACTGGTCAACCACATCGCGGGCGTCATTCAGGGCCGTCTCGGGCAACAGCAATACAAATTCCTCGCCCCCGAAGCGGGCAATAAAGTCTGTATTGCGCAGGCGACTTTTCATTTCACGAGCCACCAGTTGCAGCACCCGATCGCCCGCCTTGTGGCCGAAGGAATCGTTGATTCGCTTGAACAGGTCAATGTCGATCACCGCCACTGTCAAAGGATGACGATAGCGTTGCCAGCGGTTGTACTCGAAGGCCAGGCGCTCCTGCCACGCTTCCCGGTTGGGTAGCTGGGTCAACAGATCGGTCAGGGCTCGCTCCCGCTCCCTGCGCACCTGGGTCTGCATTTGCTCGGAGTGGGCCTCCATGGCTGCGACTTTTTCCTGCATCGCGTCGAGCTGCATCTTCAGCATGTCTTCGCGCTCAATATCCCGGGTACGAAAGCGCTCAAGCGCACTGCCAATAAATTCCAGGCGCTGGCTCACCGACTGTTTCAAGCCCTGCAAATCCTGACTGCTGCGAATGTCTTCGCTGACCCGTCCCAGCTGTTCGCGAATTTCCCGGTCCAGAGTGTCGGTATCATCTCGGCGGGACAGTTGAGCATCCGACTGCTCAGAAAAATGTAGACGCAAGGTTTCCAGGCGCTCGTCCAGTCGTTTGAGAAACACCTCAAACTCCCGCTGGCTGCGCGTAACCGCCTCAATCACCAACTCAGCCACCTGATTGAGACCCTCCCGGAGGATGTCCCAATCGTTGGTGGACAACAGCGTTTGCTGAAGGGTTCTGGCCTGGGATTCCACCTCCGGCTCCAGCGTCACCTGGTTGAGTAACTGCCCCAACAGCTGACCCACCCGGCGAGCAATCCGCAGGCGATGACCCTGCCCGGCCAGGTCGGTCTCATCGTCAGCCTGACCTGATGCAGTAACAGGGGGTTCGGCGGGGGTGTGGGTTGTTGCTCTCTGGTCCCGCTCATCAAGCCGGGTAATGGCTTTATCGATCTGGTCCTGTAGGGTTCGCCAGGCCTCGACATCGATGTTCTGATTGCGCAGATCGTCTCTCAGGCGGGTCAGCAGGCTATCCAGCTCCGGTGTTTGCCCCTCCGACGCCAGGCTTGTGCGTACCAGCATGCGCTCGAGCACATTGCGCTCTGCCTGCCATTGCTTGTCGCGTTGGTCTGCGTCTTCCAGTTCCCGAAGGTATTTTTCCTTCCAGGACTCTTCAGATGCCATGAAACACTCCCTCAGGGTCCGGTCTGATCGCTGTCACGCTGCTCGACGGCAGACCGGCGCTTTGCCCGGGGATGGCTCTGGTCGTAAACCCGGGCAAGATGTTGAAAGTCAAGATGAGTATAGACCTGGGTGGTGGCGATGTCCGCATGCCCGAGCAACTCCTGAACGGCACGGAGATCGCCGCTGGACTCCAGCATATGACTGGCGAAGGAGTGTCGAAGCAAATGGGGGTGCAATCGTTGGTCGGCACCCTGCACTGTGCCCCAGCGCGCCAGCCGGGCCTGGATACTGCGACGGCTCAGGCGATTGCCGCGCTGACTGACAAACACGGCGGTCTCAGCCTCGTTCGCGAACTCCGGCCGCTGCTCCAGCCACCGATTGAGTGCCAACACCGCTTTGCCGCCGACCGGCAGAATCCGTTCTTTATTACCTTTGCCCAGCACCCGGACCTCCCGGCCTCGCAGGTCCAGTCCGATCAGGTCCAGCCCGGCCAGTTCTGCCAGTCGAAGCCCGGAAGAATACAACAGCTCGAACATGGCCAGATCCCGCACTTCCAGCGGGTCATCAGGGTTCACGTCCAGCAAGTGACTGAGTTGATCCACGTCCGCCACTTTGGGCAAACGGCGGCCGCTCTTGGGGGCGCGAATGTCGAGTGCCGGATTATCCCGGGCAAGGCCTTCACGCAGCAAAAAAGTGTAGAAACGACGAATGGCCGACAGGTGCCTGGCGATGCTCCGACCGCCCAGGCCGTCTTTGCTCAGCCTTGCCACATAGCGGCGCACGTCATGAATCGACAGCTCACGCCAATCACCGATGCGGGACTCGATCAACCAGTCAACCAGGCGCTGAAGGTCTCGCTGGTAATGTTCGCAGGTGCGGGGGGAATGGCGTTTTTCGGAGGCCAGATGCCGGGCAAACCCGTCCAGCGGAGCCGACAGCGCCTCCGGCGGGTTGGCGGGCGAGCCTGTCATGGTCACCCCTGACCACTCTCCACGGTCAGATCGGTGACCGGCATTTCAGAGGCGAATCGTGTCAGCATCGGTGGCAACAATCGGCTCAGGGTATCACTGATGTAACTGAGGAATAACGAACCCATGCTCTGGTCAAAGTAACCCGGTTCACAACTGCCAACGGCAAACACACCCACCAGGCCATCATGGCGCAGTGGCACCAGCGCGACCGAGGCAATCGGCTCGTCCCGGTCCGGGAACAGGAACTGACGCTCACTTTCCCGAAACTGGCCACAGACGGCGCGGTCACCCTCCAGCAAGGCGCCCAGGCGCTCCCGGGCCTGGGCCTTGTCGACAATGTGCAGGGCGCCTTCGGCCTGCTCGGGTGGCTCTGCATCACTGAACAGCAGAACGCTTGCCGCATCCAGTCCGAAATCTCCGCGAATGCTGTCGTCGATGGCCGCCGCCATGTCGTTGAGCGTCTTCGCTTCGATGACCTGCATCAGCAGGCGCTTGCTCTTCTCGAACAGACGGTCATTGTGGCGGGCGATGGACACCAGCTCCACCAGTTCCCGGCGCAGGGTGTCCCGTTGCTCCCGAAACAGGTGCACCTGGCGTTCAACCAGCGAAATTGCGCGCCCGCTGTCATGAGGCAGGGTCAGGCTGCGCAGCAACTCATCCTGCTCAAGAAAGAAGTCCGGGTTCGCCCGCAGGTAGTCTGCCACCTGTTCCTGAGTTAGTTCGCCGGCCTTCTGGCGGGCCGATTGTTCTGTCATCGTGTTCTCCAGAGCCGTCAGGCTCGTGTTTTTGCAGTTCGCGGGCTTCTGCGACGGCGTGCGGGCGAGTCGCCCGGCAGCCGCAACTGGCCTTCAAACACGGTCTTTGCCGGGCCTTCCATCATAACAGGGGCACCATCCCCCTGCCATTCGATCACCAGGGAGCCACCGCGCAGCTCTACTTCAACCCGGGCATCGAGTAAACCTCTCAGCTGACCCGCGACCACGGCGGCGCAGGCTCCGCTGCCACAGGCCAGAGTTTCGCCCGAGCCCCGCTCAAAAACCCGCAAGCGGATGTGAGTACGGTCCAGCACCTGTAAAAATCCGATGTTGGCCCTGGCCGGGAAACGTGGATGGCTTTCAAGCAATGGGCCAAGCGTTGCCACCGGGGCGGTATCGACATCATCCACCAACAGGACACCGTGAGGATTGCCCATGGAGACCGCCGACAACTCCACCGTTTGACCATCAACTTCCACGGTGTACACGGTCTTCTGGCGATCAGCCGCGAACGGAATGGCCGGCGGATTCAGCTCCGGCACGCCCATATTGACCATCACCATGCCGTCTTTACCGACTTTCAACTCGATCACGCCCTTGGCGGTCTGAACCCGGATGACACGTTTGTTGGTCAGGCGCTGATCCCGGACAAACCGGGCAAAACAGCGGGCACCGTTGCCGCACTGTTCGACCTCGGAGCCATCGGCGTTAAAGATACGGTATCGGAAATCCACATCCGGCAGGCCGGGCGGCTCGACCACCAGCAACTGATCGAAGCCAATGCCAAAGTTGCGATCGGCCAATTCCCGGATTGCCTCCGGCAGCAGACGAAAAGGCTGGCTGATGGCATCCACCACCATAAAATCGTTGCCCAACCCCTGCATTTTGGTGAACCGGAGCAGCGGGCCCGGGCCACGTCTTTGCGGATTCATCTCACGCTCCACGCTCATTCCGGCAGGCAACTTTCAGGACCCAACTGGTCAGCCAGTGTTTCTCTGCGGCGCACCACATGCACCTGATCGCCATCCACCATCAGTTCGGGCGGCCGGTTACGGGTGTTGTAGTTAGACGCCATGACAAAACCATAGGCACCCGCCGAACGCACCGCAAGCAAGTCTCCCGCCTGCAGTCGCAATTTGCGATCCTTGCCCAGAAAATCCCCGGTTTCACACACCGGACCCACCAGATCCCAGGACTTCTCCTCCGCCTGCTGGTGTGGCTGGACCGGAATAATCGCCTGCCAGGCGCTGTACAGCGCCGGGCGGATCAGATCGTTCATCGCGGCATCGATAATGGCAAAGTTTCGGTGCTCGGTGCACTTGAGAAACTCCACCCGGGTCAACAGAATGCCAGCGTTGGCGGCGATTGAACGGCCCGGCTCCAGAATCAGTTCCAGCTTACGGTCGCCGAGCTTTTCAGCCAGTGCTTTAACGTAGTCGGCCGGCTGCGGCGGCTGCTCCTGATCGTAGGTGACACCCAGCCCGCCCCCCATGTCGAGGTGCCGGATGTGAATACCCTGTTGTGCCAGGGTATCGATCAGCGCCAGCACACGATCCAGGGCATCCAGGAAGGGCGACACAGACGTCAGCTGTGAACCGATATGACAATCGACACCGTGCACATCCAGATTGGGCAGCCCGGCGGCGCGAGCGTATACCAGCGGCGCCTCGGCAATATCGATGCCGAACTTGTTCTCTTTCAGTCCGGTGGAAATGTACGGATGGGTGCCGGCATCGACATCTGGATTTACCCGCAGCGACACCGGCGCCTTGACTCCCAGCTCGCCGGCGACGGCATTGAGGCGATCCAGCTCGGTGTCGGACTCTACGTTAAAGCAGCGCACGCCAGCCTGCAGCGCGCGCTTCATTTCCCATTCTTGCTTGCCAACACCGGAGAACACCACTTTGCCCGGGTCGCCGCCGGCCCGGAGCACGCGCTCCAGTTCACCGGCAGAGACAATATCAAAGCCGGCACCCAGACGGGCAAGCACGTTCAATACCGCCAGATTACTGTTGGCTTTCACCGCATAACAGACCAGGTGCGCATGCTCACCAAGCGCCTCGTCGTAGGCACGGTAGTGCCGCTCCAACGTGGCACGGGAATACACGTAAGCCGGTGTACCAAAACGCTCGGCGATGTCGGCAACCGGCACATCTTCGGCGTACAACTCGCCATTGCGGTAATTGAAGTGATCCATGTTGTTCCTGAAAGTCTGGACAGGGCGGTGTGTGCAATCGGCGGTGACACTCAGCGCGGCGGCGGAGCCTCATCATCAGCCTGCGTTGCGGCTTGAACGGCTTGATCTGCGACGCCTGCAGGTTCTGCCGTTGGCGCTGGGCCATCCCGATACAGCGGGCCTTTCTGGCCGCACCCGGAAACCATCAACACAACCAGCATCACAGCTGCAAACAGTGGCCGGCGACATGGTCCAACCTGCATACCCATACCCCAAAGTGAATAATGAACGAAGTATACCCGACACCTGCCCTGTATCGCGAGAGAGGCGGCCGCTCAGGTCAGATAACTGTTCAGGGCATCCTCAAGCATGGAGCGGTAATAGAGGTACTGACCGGTCTGGATATCGCGCTGATAAAGCCGTGGGTCAAGGTCGTGGGGCAGGTGCAAATCGGTCAGGTAGACCGGGTAGGATTCGCCGCTGTGGCGTAACGAACGGATGTAATGGGCCACCGCGGGTATCAGCCGGTCACCGTATTCCTGAACGCTGAACTCCTGATCATTACAGTAGATGTCAAACCGGAGTGTGCCGTCTCCCTGCTGGATACCAACGGCCTGAACCTCCAGACCGGACGCCGGTACGCTAGCCTCTTGCTGAGCTCGGCTTTCAGCCAGCCAGTGGCCATCCCGGCGCATCATCTCGTAACAGCGAATACCGCCGACCGGGTCCAGGTGCTCAGCCTGGCGCAGCAGTCGTCTCTCCACCAGATTGTCGAGAAAGCGCAACAGCGGGCCGAGCAAATGACTGCGCTGGCCCACCCGGACCGAACGCGCCCACAGACTGCCCTGCTCATCGACTACCCAAAGCCGCCCCAGTTCGCCCTGAAGCAACCAGAACACCTGTATGTTACCGGCTTCCGAGGCCTGGCAGATTGCCCGTAACTCAGGCTCGTCCAGCAAGGCATGGCGATCCGGCACTGCCGGCAAGTAGTGTTCCTGGGGCTGAAGCAGCGCCTCCATCAGCGCCTTGCGATTATCCAGGGCCACAAATCCGGGCTCCTGGCCGGTGAACTGCAGCAAAAAATACCGGTGATCCATCTCGATGATGTAGCGCAGCGGGTGTGGCCCCGTGCCTCCGGCAAAGAACTGACGCAACACATCGTTGAACAGCTCCCGAACCCGGCGGGCAATGGCCTGACCATGACCGCGACTGGGCGCTGACACGTGGATATCGGGTAACTGCAACGGATTCATCGCCACCGGTGCCAGCACGTTCTTCAGGCACTGAATCAGTGTGTCACCCGCAGCGTAATGCTGAAGACTGACTTCGTGCCAACTGTTCACGGTGATCTGGTCGATGGTCACCACCAGGTTGTCCCGACCACCGCTGAACCCGAGGGAATCCGAGCGAGAGCTGAGCTTGTGCAAACCTCGCTCGGTCAGGTGCGCCTGTGGGTCCACGGCAACATTGATCAGCAACAGATTCTTCAGGGGCCGCACCGCGCGGGACAGTGCCGCCCGGGGCGCAGACGCCATCGGTAATGGCAAAAACCCGGACAACACCTCCAGAACGTCCTTGAGCTCCGATACCGAAGCCACGCTGTTTCCTGATCGGACATTGAGCCGGGTAGAACGACTGAGCAAACCGTTGCAGTAACACCAGATGAGCAGCTCGGCGAGATTGCCGGCGCGACGAATCACCGGTTGCCAAAAAGCGTCAGACGGATCTTCGAGATCCCGATACAATAACCAGCCATCACCAGTGCCGCCTTGCTCGGACTGGTGATGAAACGACAGGTTCTCCTCCGCCAGCGACGGCACCAGCCCAGGGTTGACCAGTTCAATTTTGCCGGCCTTGCGCTGAAAAGCTGCGTACAACTTACGACCGAGCAGGTTAATGTCGCTGGCGGTGATGGTAGCCCGGGCCTCCTGCTCTCGGGCAAGCCGGGACAGCAAGCGATAGCTGTGGGTTAATTCCTCCACGACCACCCGGCGCAGGCCGGTCACTTCCTCAGCCCGCCAACGCTGGCGGTCGTCCAGGGATTGCACGCGGGAGTCGGACCAGCCCCAGTGCTGCACCAGACTGCGCAAAAGTTCGATGCGCCACTGATCCCCCGCATTGCCCGCCCGGGTCAGTGGCAGGCCTGCCTTCAGATACAGGCTACGCCGAACCAGATCAAGCCGTTCAGGGGTGCCGCTGCTCAGCAACCATTGCTCTAGCCGCTGATACAGCATGACGTAGGGGTCGAGGGCGTCCGGGCAGGTCTGGCCCTGATAGATCGATTGTTTGAAGCTGGCCGACAGCAGCGGCTGTGAGCTGTCGGTGGCGTAGCATTCAATCAGCAGCAATTTCAGAATGGCTTTCCAGGGCGCGTCTATCCCCTTGTACAGTTGCCAGATACCGGCACCGGGAAACTCCTCGGGAGGAATCGAGGGTACTGGGCCAAAATCAATGTAGTCACTGGCCTTGATAAACCGGCACTCCACCAGACGACGGCGGCATTGCTCGTAATCGGTTTCTGCGTCTGCCGGGACCAACCACCACAGCGGGTATTGCCCGGCCAGATGAATGCTGGTGCGGTAGAACTCGTCCAGCAGCAAGAAGTGCTGGGCGCTGCCGCAGTTTTCGCCGGTTACCTCGGCCCGCTGCCGACCGGCTCGCCAGTCCGCCGCAGAAAACACAAATACGTGCAGCTCCACCCCGAGTGTCGCCGCCCATTGCGACAGGCTCTCGGCTTTGCGCTCCAGACAACGAATGCCGTGTTCAGGCAGATCCTCCCGGTGGCATAACCAGATATCCAGGTCGCTCGCCACCGAATGCCCCAGGGTACCGGGACTGCCCATCAAAAACAGACTGTCGAGATCGGCCGTGCGGCGACCCTGATCCCGGTAACTGAAGCTGCGGGCAAACCGGCGCGCCGCGTCCAGCACCTCTGCCGCCGGCGTGTAACCTGCGACACCCTGAGGACAATCACCGTCCAGGTAGCCGGGCAAAGCCGGATGATTGCGGTGAAACACCAGAGGCAGCAGCTCGAGCACCATCTGTTGCCGATACGTCAGGGCCGAACGAGCGCGCTGCCAGCGCTGCTGATTAACCAGCAAAAACCGGTCCCGCAGCCGTCGCAGGGTTTTGCGATCAATGCCATCCTCGAAATCGAGAACGATAGGCGGTGCGTGAACGGTCAAGGCAGCTCCAGCGGATGGTTATTTTCATTACGATAGTCAGTATGATGACCGAATCGTGGCAAAACCGGTAAAAAAATAAAAGGATAACCACTTTAGGGCAATCGCCGCTAACGGGTGATCCAGACGAGGCACATGCGCTGTGAAAGAATTCCTGATTCAACGCTATCGACCGGACCCCGCCGGCACAGTCATTCACCCCACGCTCATACGGGTTGATGATGATGGCCGGATTGTACAGACCGACCGCTACGCTGAAGCCATGTTTGGCTTCGACGCCGGCACACTCACCGGGCAGCCGGTGCACCGGGTTCTGGCCTCTCGCCAGGACGATCCCTTCGCGCCCGCCCACCGTCACCACCTCGACAACGGCCAGACGGTACTGGTCACTTTCCGTCACAAAGATGGCTTCTTTTTTACCGCCAGCCTGGGCTTGCGCATGGAAATGCGTGACTCCGACCGGGCCGCCAACGCGGCGATCACACTCAAAGACAGCGCAGACATGGACGGCCGCCTGATCAAGCTGGCGGAACAGGGCGCTGGCTTTGGTCTTTGGGAGCTGGACATCACCGCCAATGAAATCAGCTGGTCAGACGGCATGTACCGGTTACTTGAGTTGCGCCCGGGCACCGAGCTTTCCCCTGAGCAAGCCTTATTTTACTGCCAGACTGGCCAGAACCGAGTGCGCGCGCTGTTCCGCCGATGCATGCGGACCGGGCAAACCTTCAGCCTGGAGCTGGCCATCACCACCGGGCGCCAGCGAATTCAGCGGGTCACCCTGGCCGGACGCGCCCTGAAAAATGGTGGCCGGGTCCAGAAACTCGGCGGCATCATGGTCAACCACAGCGAGGCCATGCAGCACGACCATGCCCGGCAACAGGCACAATGGATTCTGGCGGCGACCGCGAGCGCCACACCGGATCTTCTGGTCGCCGTGGATACCAGCCTGAACCTGTTGCATTTCAATACGCCCTGGGCTCAACAGTTCAGCAGTGCCTTCGGCACCGAACCCAGGCCCGGGGACAACCTGAAAACTTTGCTGAACGACTTCCCGAATGAACGACGACTGATCGAACGCTTGTGGCAACGGGCCTTTGATCGTGAGCATTTTGTTGCGGAGGTCCCGCTCAACCGGCAGGGTGAGGGGCTGCCGGTCTACGAGTTCCATTTCCAGAGCATCCGGGGTACCCAGGGCGAAGTGATTGGTGCGGTGCATGTTGCCAAAGACATCAGCAACCGCGTTCAACACAGCGGCAGCGGCGATTATCGCATGCGCCACGATCCGATCACGGGCCTGATGAACCGCCGCTCCTTTGTCGAGCATCTGGAGCGGGCCATGAAGCACAAACGCAAACGGCAATCGGTGGATGGCCTGCTGTTTATGGATCTCGACGGGTTTGAGCAGTTCAACGATCAGGCAGGCAGCGGCACCTGCGACCGCTACCTGCGCGAACTGGCCAGCATGCTGGGACTGCGGGTACGCAACCGGGATGCCCTGGCAAGATTGTCTGGCGACACCTTTGCGCTGTTTATTGAAAACTGCCCGGAACCCAGAGCCCGCAAACTGGCGGACGAAATCCGTGAACAGATCGCGCAATTCCAGTTTGAATGGCAGGGCCACCAGCTACAGACAACCGCCAGCGGCGGCTTGCTGATTCTCGGCGCAGACACCCCTGAAGCCCCGGAACAATTGCTCACCCAGGTAGCCGACCTGTGCCATACCGCAAAGACCTCCGGAAGAAACCGCATCCACACCGCCCACGCACTGGCCGGTGAGGCGACCAGCCTCGGCAATGACCATCAACTTGAACAGTTGCAGCACGCCCTGGATACCGGCGATCTGATTCTCGAATTCCAGGATCTCAAGCCGGTTGCCAGCGTGACCTGGGGCGACCATATTGAAATCCTGTGCCGGGTGCCCGGGACAGAGCCACAGGCGGCGCCGCTGACGCCGGATCAGTTTCTGCCCATTGCCGAACGTTTTGACCTCGCCAAGCGCCTGGACCGACAGGTGATTCGGCAAACTCTGGACTGGCTAGGCCAATATCCCTTGCTGGAACCCCGACTGAAATACTGTGGCTTCAACCTGTCATTGGCGACCCTGCTGGACGATACCTTTGCCGATTTTATGGAGCAGGCGCTGGCAAAATCACCCTTCCTGCCCCACTGTTTCTGCCTCGAAATACGGGAGGCACATGCCGCACAGTATCCAGACGAAGTGACGGTTCTGTGCGATGCGCTGCACCGGGTGGGGTGCCGGGTTGCACTTGAAGGTGCTGGCGCGTCAGTCGAAAGCTACAGCCTGGCGGCAAACCTGCCGGTCGACATCATCAAGCTGGACCGGCGCATCATGGACGACCTGGCCAGCGATCCGGTGCAGCAGATCATGGTGGAAGCACTGCACCGCATCGCCGAGGCCGCCGGCAAAGAAACCGTCGCCACCTTTATCGAAAACGACGAAACCCTGAGAAAGGTGCGCACCCTGGGTATTCACTTCGGTCAGGGCTATCGGTTATCCCGGCCCCGACCTCTGGCGGAACTGAAGCCGGTGGCCGTGGATCTGAGTACCGGCCGCATTGGCGGGTAAGCGGTTGCAGGGAGCCGCCTACCAGCCCTCCATCGGGACGCCATGTTCCCTGAGGTAGTCACCGTGTTTCTCGAGATAATTCCTGGTTCCTACCTCAAAGTCATCCGGATCACCCGGTACCTCCGTGGCCTGCATGCGCATCACCTCGATCTCGTTGCCAATCTGGTTCGAAATCCACACCACCACGGTACCGCCGGGCGCCAGGCCAATGGTCAGGAGGTTCCGGGGGCCGGAATACACGCCCATCGGCGTCTTGTAGGTTGCCGGCTCCCGCATTCGGTCCAGCAGGTCTGGCGGCACCTTAATTATCTTGGTGTAATATTTCTGCTCCGCGTAAGAAAACCAGTTGACCAGAATCAGTTCCGGAAAGGGCTCAACTCCGGCTCCCTTGCCACGGGGACCATGGGGCCCCTTCCAGCAGCACCCCACCGTGCCGATGGGTTGGCGCCAGCTCCGCTCACCCGACTTCTCCAGAAACATGTCGGTCACCCACACTTCATAGTGCTGTGGCGCCGCTATCCTGATCATCCAAAGTGTGTCATCTGCCTTCGACCATGCCGAACACCCGCTGCCCAACAGGGCGATGGCCACTATGCCCATGGCCAGAATTCTCTTAATCATCATTCGCCCTCTGTCTGTGGATAAACCAGGCGCTCCCCGGAGAGCACTGGTGCATGGGGATGCAACCCCTCTAACTTCGCAGGCGTTCCCGCCACCAGGGTTTCGACGCCGTTGTAGTGAGCGGAGTAATGGATATAGCGCTGGAGCAACAGGTGTTCATGTTCCGTGGTCAATGAAGGGGCGTCGCTCCCTTGCTCAACCTGTTCCAGGATTTGTTGCAGGATGGGGTTTAGTTCATTTGGCAAGGTATTGTCGGCTCTCCTGGTATCGATATCTTGCAGCGGCGCACCGCTATCGGTGGCCAGCCAATGCATCAACCTCAAAGCCACCTGCGAATACTCCCCTCGCACCTGGCGCAGCATCCGCAACACCAGTTCTACCCGCCCATCCGGCGCCGGGTGCTTCTGGCGTCGGGTAACAATTTCCAGCCGGGCTGGCCCTTCAGGGCCCTGATCTTTCGGCCATGCCTGCAACTGTTCGGATTGCCGTACCGGCAGACTGTAGGAGCCTAACCAGCCTTCTGCCTCTACCTGTTTCCGTTTGGCCTCCAGGTTGTCCCACTGCAGGGTTTTGTTCGGCCAGCGCAGCCGGTCGCGAGGTACCTGCAGCCTGGGGCTTAACAGCACATCCTCCCGCTGGCTGTCGCCGTAACCACCTCCAATATCGGAATGAACTCCAGGCAGGGAGATTTCCCGGAAGTTGGCCGGCAAGCTGCCGTCGCGGCTTCGCAGACTGTTCAGAGCAAAGTTCCTGCGGTGCTCATGGGCGGCGGTCAGGTGCACCGCATGGCCCACCTCGTCCGGATTCAGGTACAGCTTCACCGGGTGGTTGCGATTGTTATGGGCCAACAAATCGCCGGCAGCTGGGTTCACAATGGCGGCCACAGAGTCGAACAGCCCCACGAAGCGAACCTCTACCATCTCCGGCCAGGGAATATGGTTCTGAGCCAGTATCTCGGCGAGCAGACCGCTTTCCCCCTGATTAATCTCGTGCGCAGCGTGGCGGGCCGCCGCCGCGCCCCGGCTGAAGCCAAACAGATCGAGGGTCAACCGATTAATAGGCTTATCTTGAAATGTGTCTTTGGCCTGCTGGGCCAGTTGAGAGAAGACGTAGGTTACCTGTGGGACAATGCCAGCCTCCCCCATGCCGGTGGCAGCGCTATACAACACATCATCATCGCCGGTCTTGGTGCCCGCCCCAGGAGCATAGATACTGAAGCGATGGGTAATGGTGTTGCCCGACTCAATTCGACCCTCATCGTACAAATCCCACAACTTAGCCACATTGCTGGGGGCATTGGCGTAACTGTCGCCCCACATCAGACTCATCCGCCGCTCACACTCTTCCCGGCTGATGGTGTTGCTCTCATAGGGGATCAGGCACTCCTGCTCCAGCTGCTCTTTGAAAGCCTGGGTATTGGCGGCATTGTTCATGGTGCCGTCGGTAAACAGGCCGACTTCCAGGTGAATCTTGGGGGAGGGTTCCCGGGAGGAGTCCGCCTTGGCGCCTTCGTCGGCGGATGCGGACATAAGAACGGGAGCCACCAACGCGGAAGCCCCTAAGGGCAGGCTCAGCCGGTGGTCATCTTCGCTGCCCTGAGCCGCCTGCTCCTGACGCTGACACTGCCGGTAGTGCATCGAGAACATATTCACTTCCAGCGCCCCAACCCCCCAGGGATCGGATTGGCGCAACTGATCGGGGGTCACGCCGCATTCGTTCAGTTGCGCCACGGCGCTCTCAATCACAGAAGGCGTGTATATCCAGTTGTCATTCACCCGCCACCGGCCGCCGGCAGGCAATCTATTGTCTGGCTGCCAGGTCACCATGGGAGAGAAGGGGCCATCCCAGCCCGCGCAGACCAACATCAGCTCACCGTCTTTCACCGCCCGGTGGACAGTCTCGGCTATGTTGCCTCGGCCACGGTAGTGGTGCCTGAATAACGAGTGCATGTTAGAACGAACATGGTCGCTCTCTTCAACCAGGCGCCTGGCCTTATCGGCGGCGAAAAAGGGGGTTTCAACGAGGGGAAGATCGTAGGCTCTCAGCTCCGAGGGCCTGACCAGTTTCATGAAGCTCATCGTCAGCATTCCTTGTTGACGGTAGAAAACGGGTAAAAATGAATCGGCAATCCTAGCCGATATTCTGTGTTCATGACAAAACCGCACTTTACGGTTTTGTCATGATTTTTCTATACCGATCAGTCCATGACACATCCCATGGACTACACCAGCATTAGCCCCTTCCGGGCGCGGGCCACCGCCGCACGCACCTGATTCGGCGCGGTGCCGCCCAGATGGTCCCGAGCCTGCACGGAACCCTCCAGGGTCAGCACGTCAAACACGTCTTCGCCAATCACATCTGAGAACTGCTGCAGTTCTTCCAGGGTCATATCGGACAGGTCACGGCCTTCCGCTACACCAAAAGCCACGGATTTGCCGACGATCTCGTGGGCATCGCGGAACGGTACGCCTTTCTTGACCAGGTAATCCGCCAGATCGGTCGCTGTGGAGAAGCCGCGTTTGGCCGCTACCCGCATGTTGTCGGCTTTCGCCCGGATCGCCGGAATCATGTCAGCGTAGGCCTTCAGGCAGCCCTTGATGGTGTCGACGGTATCAAACAGCGGCTCTTTGTCTTCCTGGTTGTCCTTGTTGTAGGCCAAGGGCTGGCTCTTCATCAGTGTCAGCAGGCTGATCAGGTGGCCGTTGACCCGACCAGTCTTACCACGCACCAGCTCCGGAACGTCCGGATTTTTCTTCTGGGGCATGATTGAAGAGCCGGTGCAGAAGCGATCCGGCAGATCAATGAAATCAAACTGAGCCGAGGTCCACAGCACCAGCTCCTCGCTGAAGCGAGACATATGGGTCATCAGCAGTGCGGCAAAGCTGCAGAATTCGATGGCAAAATCCCGGTCGCTGACTGAATCCAGCGAGTTTTCGGAGGCGCGATCAAAGCCCAGCAGCTCGGCGGTCAGATTGCGATCGATCGGATAGGTCGTGCCGGCCAGTGCCGCGGCACCCAGGGGCATCACGTTGACCCGCTTGCGACAGTCCTGCAGGCGGTCGGCATCGCGCACCAGCATTTCATACCAGGCCAGCAGGTGGTGACCAAACGTCACCGGCTGGGCTGTTTGCAGGTGGGTAAAACCGGGCATGATGGTGTCGGCTTCGCGCTCGGCCAGATCCAGCAAGCCCGCTTGCAGGCGTTTCAGTTCTTCAGCAATGACATCGATCTCATCGCGCAAGTACAGACGGATATCGGTGGCGACCTGATCGTTCCGGCTGCGGCCGGTGTGCAGTTTTTTGCCGGTAATACCGATGCGGTCGGTGAGCCGGGCTTCGATGTTCATGTGCACGTCTTCCAGGCTGACAGACCACTCGAACCGACCAGCCTCTATGTCTTCTTTGACGCCGTTCAGGCCTTCGATAATCTGATCGCGCTCGGCATCGGTCAGCACGCCTACTTTCGCCAGCATGGTGGCGTGGGCAATGGAGCCGGTAATATCATGGTGATACAACCGCTGGTCAAAACCGACCGAGGCGGTAAAGCGCTCAACAAAGGCATCGGTAGGCTCGCTGAAACGACCACCCCAGGGTTTTTCAGAGGATGTGGTCTGGTCAGGCTTTTTCTGATCCGTCATGGTCTATCTTTCCTGCTGACAGCCCGGCATCATCACGCCGGCCATGGATAAGTGAAAATTTGCGGCAGTATAGCATTCCAGTGCCGGTTAAGGAGACACCCCTGAAGCCCGACAAAAGCATCAACGCGAAGGAGACCGCTGACTTCTACGTGCCGGATCTGTGCCGGGTGCGGGCGGTATTCCTGTTGCTGATCACCAGCGAGTTGCTCGTGCTTGTGCTGGCCATCGTTCAGGCCGAGCGCAGCTGGATTGACTGGAACTACTTCGGCCTGTTGTCATTGTTTGTGCAGTGGACCACCCTCACCAGCGCTGCGCTGATCTGCCTGCTGCGGCCCTGGCTGGCTGGCTTGTCGGTTGCCCGCGCCACCCTGGCGATTATCGCCATTGTGCTACTGGACGTACTGGCCTTCAGTCTGTTTGCCGACAGCGTATTGCACCCGGAGCCTGGCATTGGCCTGTGGCAGGGCATTGCCAAAAAACTGTTGCTGGCTCTGCTCATCATTTTGATGGTGTTACGCTATTTTTACCTGCAGCATCAGTGGCAGCAACAGCGGGAAGCGGAAATGCAGGCTCGCCTGACCTCGTTGCAGGCGCGGATTCAACCCCATTTCCTATTCAACAGCATGAACACCATTGCCAGCCTGATCGCCACCAACCCGGAGCAGGCTGAAGACGCCGTGCTGGATCTGTCCGAGCTGTTTCGGGCCAGTCTGCGGACCGATGATCAACTGGTTCCGCTCAGCCATGAGCTGGATCTCTGCCAGCGCTATCTGGCCATTGAGGCCTTGCGACTGGGAGATCGCCTGCAACTGGAGTGGGACATTCAGCCAGGGCTGGACCAGCAGGCCATACCACCGCTGACCCTGCAGCCGCTGGTTGAAAATGCCATCTATCACGGCGTGCAGCCCCGGCCGGAAGGCGGTACCGTTCGCATTGAAGCCACGGCAAAAGGACACTTTGTCTATTTGATGGTGCAGAACCCGAAACCGGAAAGTGCCGGCCCACAACATCAGGGTAATCAGATCGCCCTGATCAACACCCAAGCCAGATTGCAGGCTCTGTTCGGCGAGCCGGCGGTACTCAAGCACAGCCAGCAGAACAACATTTACACGGTGACCCTGAGGCTACCGAAACGAACCGTCAGCCAGCCGAAAACTCCATCACGGCACTAGCAGGACAGGCATGACCACAACACCACAGCGTATTCTGATTGCAGATGACGAACCACTGGCCCGCCAGCGCATTCAGCGGCTGATCGAGGCTCTGCCGGACTACAAGGTCTGTGGCGAAGCCGCGGATGGCAACGACACTCTGCGCAAAGTAGCGGAGCTGGAACCCGATATATTGCTGCTGGACATCCGTATGCCGGGCATGGACGGCATGGAGGCCGCCGAGCGAATAAGCCAACTCAACAACCCGCCAGCCGTGATTTTTTGCACCGCTTACGACCATTACGCCATCAAGGCGTTTGAAGTGCGCGCCGTGGCCTACCTGCTCAAACCCGTGCGCCGGGAGGCACTGGCCGACGCGCTCGCCCGTGCCGGCAAAGTCAATCGCGTGCAATTCCAGGCGCTGACCCGGTCCACCGATGCCGGCTCCGGCCAGTTGGCCGTGCGCACGCACAGAGGTACCGAGCTGATTGATCTGGCCGACGTACGCTACTGCGAGGCCGATCAGAAATACGTCACCCTGTATCACAGTCGGGGTGAAACCGTGTGCGACTACACCCTGAAAGAACTGGAACAGGCCTACCCGGACTTCCTGCTTCGCATTCACCGGCACACCCTGGTGGGCGTTCGCTTTATCCAGGCCCTGCGCCGCAATGGCGACGGTCAAAGCGTGCTGATACTCAATGATTCCGGCTCCGTCCTGCCGGTCAGTCGTCGCCATGCCAGTTATGTCCGCCAGTGGTTGCAGGAGCACCAACCCTCCCCCTGACGGGGTAGACCACCTGCCGCCGCGGGACTTTTTTGCGGCCACAAGGTAACCTTGGGGCACATTTTCCCCAACGACAGTGAGTGCCATGTCAACACGTACCCTTCGCATCGCAACCCGCAGCAGCGCCCTGGCGCTTTGGCAGGCGGAATTCATCAAAGCCGAACTGGAAAGGCTGCACAGTCACATCACCGTTGAGCTGGTCAAGATCAAGACCCAGGGCGACAAGATCCTCGATGTGCCACTGGCCAAAATCGGCGGCAAGGGGCTGTTCGTTAAAGAACTTGAAGAAGCCATGCTGGATGGTCGCGCCGACCTTGCCGTGCACTCCATGAAAGACGTGCCCATGGAGTTCCCCGAAGGCCTTGGCCTGGTGGCCATTTGTGAGCGGGAAGACCCGACCGATGCGTTTGTAAGCAATCACTACGGCAAGCTGGAAGAGCTACCCCACGGCGCTGTCGTTGGCACCTCAAGCCTGCGCCGGGAAACCCAGCTCAGGGCCAACCGCCCGGACCTGCAAATCAAGATGCTGCGCGGCAACGTCAATACCCGACTCGCCAAGCTGGACGCCGGTGAGTACGACGCCATCGTGCTGGCCAGCTCTGGCCTCAAGCGTCTGGGCTTTCATGATCGTATCCGCTACTGCATGCCAGACACCCTGTCTCTGCCCGCCGTTGGCCAGGGCGCCCTGGGCATTGAGTGCCGGCTTGAGGACAGTGAGCTTCAGACACTGCTGGAACCCCTGAACCACAATGACACCGCCGATCGGGTCAAGGCAGAACGTGCATTAAACCGACGCCTGGAAGGCGGTTGTCAGGTGCCCATCGCCGCCTATGCGCTGCTGGAAGACAATGACACCACCGTTTGGCTGCGAGGCCTGGTTGGCGCCGTTGATGGCAGCCAGATCTTCCGGGTTGAAGGCCGGGCGCCCAGAGCCGATGGTGAACGCCTGGGCCGGGAATTGGCGGAACAACTGCTGGCCATGGGTGCCGACAAGGTACTGGCCGAGATCTATGGCCACACACCACGTTGAGCCGGAGGCCCGGGCCCCGGCATTGTCGGGTCGCCGGGTACTGATATGCCGGCCAGAACCCGAAGCATCTCGCCTTGCGGAGGCTTTTCGGCACGCCGGGGCTGAGGTACGGCTGATGCCTTTGGTGGCTCGGGAAGCGCTACCGGAAACACCGGAGCGGCGATCGCTGCTGCAGGAGCTGGACAACTTCACCCATATCATTGCCGTCAGCCCCTATGCCGCCCGATTGTTGCTTGATGAGATCGAGCAATGGTGGCCGCAGATGCCCCTGGGCATTCAATGGTACGGAGTGGGTGCCGGCACCGCCGCCGTCTTCACCGAGCGAGGCTTGCGCCCTCGCAAACCCGCCCGGGGCTGGACCAGCGAAGCTCTGTTGGCGTTACCATCACTGCAACAGTTTGAACATGAGCGGGTTCTGTTGGCTCGGGGGGAGCAGGGCCGAGAGCTGATTCGCCAGACCCTGGAGCAAAGGGGGGCGAGGGTAACCGCCCTGCCACTGTACCGACGCTTCCGACCGTACTATGCTCCAGAACAGATTCAGGACAATTTCAGTGGGTTCCGGCCCGACGTGATCATTGCGCTTTCCGGGGAAACCCTGAACAATCTTATCGATATCGGATCCGGCCACCCTCAGGCGCTCTACGATGCGTTGCTGGTGGTGCCGGCAGAGCGAATAACGGAACAGGCTCGCATCGCCGGCTTCAGCAACCTGCTGATTCCTGACGGCCTGACCGATGCAAGCCTGGTTACCAGTGTGGCTTCCCGACTGGTGCGGGAAGCCGGTAATAACGGAAAACCCAGTAAGGATGCCCGTGACTGAAACAACAAAACAACTGCCCGCACCTGTAAACCCAACCAAGGCCCAGCGCCCGCGCCTTTGGCCAATTTGGGTGATCGCGCTGATCGCCCTGATCCTGGCCTTACTGTTGAGCCTGTGGAACTGGCAACAATGGCAGACCCACAAAGCCACCGTGCAGGTCATTCAAGACCTTCGCCTCGACACAGCGCAGCTCGAAGACCGCTACGGCAGCCGGGGCAGCGAACAGGCCCAGCGCCTGCAGGCCCTGGAAAGCAAATTGTCAGATCAGCGGGACCTGATTGCCACCCAGCAACGGCAGATTGATCACAACGCACGGGAACTGCTTGAGGCAGGCAATCGTACCCGCACGGACTGGTTGCTGGCCGAGGCCGAATACCTGTTGCGGGTAGCCAATCAGCGCCTGTTGATTGAAAAAGACATCCGCGGAGCTTTGTCTGCGCTGGAATCCGCTGATGAAGTATTGCGGGAGTCTGACGACATTGGCGTCTATCCGGTACGCCAGCAACTGGCCCGAGAGATTCTGGCTTTGCGGGGGATTCAGGATGTTGACCGCACCGGGCTCTACCTGCAACTGGAAGCCGCCATTGCCAGTATCCACGAGCTCACCGATCAGGCCCTGGTTCACGATCAGGCACCAGGCTTGAAGATAGCCGAAGGTACGACCGAACCCGGTGACAGTGGCAACAGGTTTGTACGCGGCTGGAACCGTTTTGCCGACACCCTGAAACAAGTGGTCGTGGTACGCCGTCTGGACGAGCCGGTCAAACCTCTGCTGGCACCGGATCAAAGTGCCTGGGCCAGGCTCAACCTCCAGTTGATGCTTGAAGAAGCCGAAATGGCGGTGTTACGGGGTAATCAGCCACTGTATGAACGGGCACTGAGCAAAGCAATCACCACCATTAACGACTGGTACGATGCTACCAATCCGGCTATTCGCGGACTGGCCGACTCCCTGAACGAGTTGTCTGAGCGCAATGTCGACCCGCAACTACCCGATATCAGTCAGTCTCTGGGCCTGCTCAAAGAACGCCTGGCCGGACGGCTCGCAACGGAAGATTCCGACGCTGAGCGCGGGGGCGACGACTCATGATCCGGCTGCTGCTTATCCTGCTGGTTGCGCTACTGATCGGTACCGCCTTGTCGCTGGGCCTGTCCTACGACCTCGGCTACATCAGAATCAGCCTGGGCCACTACCTGATTGAGACCAACTTCTGGGTGGGGCTGGGCTTATTTGTTGTGCTGTTGGCGCTGTCGGTATTCTTTTTCAACACACTTCGGCGCTTTCGCCACGGCCCGGGACTGGTCACCGGCTGGGTAGCCCGCGGTAACGAACGCCGGGCTCGCCGGCGCACCACTCAGGGTCTGCTGGCGCTGGCCGAAGGCAACTGGCCCCGGGCCAGAAAATTGCTGGCGACCTCAGCCGATCGGGCCGACACGCCCTTGATCAACTACCTGGCAGCTGCCCAGGCGGCGTTTGAGTGTGGCGACCATGGCGCTGTCGATGAGCTGTTACGCAAAGCTTACGAAAGCACGCCGGGCTCCAACATGGCGGTTGGCCTGACCCAGGCCCAGCTGCAACTGGCCGGCAACCGGTTGGAACAGGCACTGGCGACGCTGCTCAGGCTGCGCAAGGAATCCCCCCACCATCCGTTCGTCCTGAAATTGCTCAAGAACACCTACCTGCGCCTGGAAGACTGGCGCGAACTGTCCAAACTCACACCAGAGCTGCGCAAGCGCAGCGTGTTACCAGAAAGTGAGCTGGACGACCTCGAACGGCAGGTCTGGCACAACCTTCTGGAACGGGCCGCCGAGGATACCGAACGGCTGCGCAAAAGCGACCCGAACACCTCCCTCAAGCCATTGACCCGGCTGTGGGACGAGCTACCGGGGTTTGTCCGCAGAGACGAATACACCATTCGAGACTATGCCCGGCTGCTGGCCAGGCTGGGCGACGAAGCGCAAGCAGAAACCCTGCTGCGCAAGGTGCTGAGAAATCACTGGAGTGACGAGCTGATCAATCTTTACGGGCGGATCAAAGGCCATCAACCGGAAGAACAACTGCTGATTGCCGAACAATGGCTGAAAGATCGCCCCGCCAACGCGGAGCTTATGCTGGCCCTGGGCCGACTTTGCCTGCGCAACGAACTTTGGGGCAAGGCCAAAGAATATTTCGAAACCAGCCTGCAGTTACGTCGCAGCCGGGAGGCCCTGGCGGAACTGAGCCGGCTTAACGCCCACATGGGAGAAGAAGAATCCAGCGTCAAATTGCTGATGCAAGGTCTGGCAACCGACAACGGCCTGCCGGAATTGCCGATGCCGCGAGCCTGAGCCTTTGATCCCGATTTGGCCTTTGCCCAATAAAAAAGCCGGATCAGCGATCCGGCTTTTTTATTGCACGTGGAAAGGTTGCCTCATCCCCGCGGGGCGTATTCAAGGACATCCGAGAAAAACGCGGACTCCGGCAACCCTGCCGCCAGCAAAGCATCCATCAAGGTATACACCATGGCCGGTGAGCCACTGGCGTGCACTTCAACCGTTGACCAGTCAAAACCTGACGCCAGTACCGCCCGCACCAACTGATCGTGATGACCGCCCCAGTCATTATCTTCATCGTCGCCAACCACCGGCTGGAACGTAAAAGGTGCCCAATCATTGTGCCACTGCTGGGCCAGCGAGCGCAGGTACATATCTTCGTGCTTGCGAACACCCCAGAACAGCTTCACCGGGTGATTGAAGTTCGTCTCCTGAAGATACTCCACCAGACTTTTCATCTGTGCAAAGCCGGTACCCGCTGCCACCATCACCATGGGCTTGGCGGGCGCCGCTGCCAGGCACGCCTTGCCATGGGGCAGCTCCACTCTGACGTCCTGGCCCGAAGTCAGTGCATCGATCACTTTCTGTGCCGACACCCACTCCGGAGAAGCCTGAATATGCAGCTCAATGTTGCCAGCGGACGGGCTACTGGCAATAGAAAAGTAGCAGGGGTCTGCATCCGGCAGATTCACCGACAGGTACTGCCCGGCATGAAAGGCCACATCCCGGCGCCCGGGCAATTGCAGCTCAACCCGGTAAACATCATGGCTGATGGAGCGAACGTCCACCACTTTGGCCTGAAACGTCCGAGGCTGATATTGTCCTGATGCCATAACGGCAGGTATCTCCAGTTCAAGGTCGGTCAGCGCCAGGCTCCGACACATCATCAGGCGCTCGCCGACCGGTATGGGTTGCTGATTACGGGTATTCAGGGCCTGACCACTTGTCAGGTGGGCTTCACAGATCTCGCATACGCCGTTGCGGCAGGCTGCCGGCACTCGAATACCGGTGTTCGCTGCTGCCGACAACAGATCATCGCCTGCCGGCACCTGAAACAAAATTCCCGAGGGCTGCAGACGAATCCGAGGCACCACTGTGCTCCTGTCAATCGGGGCGAGACGCTGGATTTTCAATGCCCAGGCTGTCCCAAAGCTCATCTACCCGCTGTTTGACTTCATCGGTCATGGCAATTGCCGTGCCCCATTCCCGGTCAGTTTCGCCGGGCCATTTGTTGGTGGCGTCCATTCCCATCTTCGAGCCGAGCCCAGACACCGGCGAGGCAAAATCCAGATAATCGATGGGCGTGCTCTCCACCAGGGTGGTGTCCCGGGCCGGATCCATGCGGGTAGTCATGGCCCAGATAACGTCCTCCCAGCTGCGGGCATTCACGTCATCGTCGGTAACAATCACGAACTTGGTGTACATGAACTGCCGCAGGAATGACCATACGCCCATCATCACCCGTTTGGCATGGCCGGGGTACTGTTTCTTCATGGTGACAATGGCCAGCCGGTAGGAACAGCCTTCCGGCGGCAGGTAAAAATCGACAATTTCCGGAAACTGCTTCTGCAGGATCGGAATAAAGACTTCGTTCAGCGCCACACCCAGAATTGCAGGTTCATCGGGTGGCCGGCCGGTGTAGGTGCTGTGATAGATCGGGTCGCGACGGTGGCTGATGCGCTCGACGGTAAACACCGGGAACTGATCCACTTCGTTGTAATAACCCGTGTGATCACCGAACGGCCCTTCCGGCGCCATATCATCCGGATAGATAAAGCCTTCCAATACGATTTCGGCACTGGCGGGCACCTGCAAATCGCTCAGCTCGGCCTTCACCAGCTCAGTGCGGGCACCGCGCAACAGGCCGGCAAAGGCGTATTCAGACAAGCTGTCTGGCACCGGCGTGACGGCTCCGAGAATCGTGGCTGGATCGGCGCCCAGCGCTACCGCCACCGGGTAAGGCTTGTCCGGATTGGCCTTGCGGAACTCCTGATAATCCAGCGCCCCGCCGCGGTGACTGAGCCAACGCATGATCAACCGATTGCGACCGATCACCTGCTGCCGGTAGATCCCCAGGTTCTGGCGCTCTTTGTTGGGGCCACGGGTAATGACCAGAGGCCAGGTCACCAGCGGGCCGGCATCTCCGGGCCAGCAGTGCTGAACCGGAATCTGGTAAAGATCGACCTGGTCTTTTTCGATCACCACGTCCTGGCAGGGTGCGGAGCGGAGCACTTTCGGGCTCATGCGCATCACCTGCTTGAAGATCGGCAGTTTCTCGAGGGCGTCTTTGAAGCCCTTTGGGGGATCGGGTTCCTTCAGAAAGGCCAGGAGTTTGCCAACGTCCCTGAGCGCGGCCACGTCGTCTTGCCCCATCCCCAGTGCCACCCGTTTGGGCGTACCAAACAGGTTGGCAAGCACCGGCATGTCGTAGCCTTTGGGGTTCTCAAACAACAACGCCGGCCCCCCGGCCCGCAAGGTGCGGTCGCAGATTTCTGTCATTTCCAGGTGGGGGTCGACTTCTACGCTGATGCGCTTCAACTCACCCAGCTTTTCCAGCTGGCTGATGAAGTCTCTCAGGTCGTTGTATTTCATGCTGTGCTCCGTTTCTGATCTACGGTACTACGGAGTTTGGGCGGTTCTGGACTGCCCTTCGCTTGGGGATTCGTGCTTTTGGAGCTGGAACGAGCCAGGGAGGGGGTGCCAAAACGGAAAACGTGGTTTCCCTGATTGTTTTGGCACCCCCTCCCTGCCTCGTTCTTCGAACTTTGGGACTTACACCCCCGTATTAATCGGCGCGCGCTGGATGCCAGATGGCCGGTACCGGGGCAATCCTCCCCGGACCGTGTCTTGCCAGGGATGGCAAGACCGAGCCTACAGGGAAGTATTCACGGCGTGTCCGGGGAGGATTGCCCCGGTACTGGCCCGACTCCGCAGCAACAGGCGCAGAGCGGACTGCGTCCCAAGCCCAATATCAACGACGCTTCATGGACTGGAAGAATTCGTCATTAGTCTTGGTGTCACGCAGCTTGTCCAGCAGGAACTCCAGTGATGCGGTGTCGTCGTCCATGGAGTGCAGCAGTTTGCGCAGAATCCATACACGCTGGATATCCGCTTCAGACATCAGCAGGTCTTCACGGCGGGTGCCGGAACGACGGATATTGATGGCCGGGTAGACACGCTTTTCAGCGATCTTGCGGTCCAGGTGGATTTCCATGTTACCGGTGCCCTTGAACTCTTCGTAGATAACCTCGTCCATTTTCGAACCGGTATCCACCAGCGCGGTCGCCAGGATGGTCAGACTGCCACCTTCCTCGACGTTACGCGCTGCGCCGAAAAAGCGCTTCGGCTTCTCAAGAGCGTGGGCGTCGACACCACCGGTAAGTACCTTGCCTGAGGACGGGATCACGGTGTTGTAGGCACGAGCCAGACGGGTGATGGAGTCCAGCAGGATGATGACATCCTTTTTGTGCTCAACCAGGCGCTTGGCTTTCTCGATGACCATATCCGCCACCTGAACGTGACGGGCCGGCGGCTCGTCAAAGGTAGAGGCAATGACTTCACCGCGCACGGTGCGCTGCATCTCGGTCACTTCTTCCGGGCGCTCGTCGATCAGCAGGACGATCAGGTGACACTCCGGGTTGTTGCGCACGATGGACTGGGCGATGCCCTGCATCAGCAACGTTTTACCAGCCTTGGGTGGGGAGACGATCAGGCCACGCTGGCCTTTACCGATCGGCGACACCAGGTCGAGTACCCGGGAGGTCAAATCCTCGGTGCTGCCGTTACCGGCTTCGAGCATAAGGCGCTCGTCCGGGAACAGTGGCGTCAGGTTTTCGAACAGAATCTTGTTACGGGCGTTGTCCGGCTTATCAAAGTTAATCTCGTTAACTTTCAGCAGAGCAAAGTAACGCTCGCCGTCTTTCGGAGGCCGGATCTTGCCGGAGACGGTATCGCCAGTACGAAGGTTGAAGCGGCGAATCTGGCTGGGGGACACGTAAATATCGTCAGGGCCAGCCAGGTAGGAGGCGTCGGCAGACCGAAGGAAGCCGAAACCATCCTGCAGAATCTCCAGTACACCATCACCGTAGATATCTTCGCCGCTCTTGGCGTGCTTCTTCAGGATGCTGAAGATAACATCCTGTTTGCGCGAACGGGCGAGGTTGTCGAGGCCCATTTCTTGCGCGATTTCGAGCAATTCGGGCACAGATTTCTGCTTGAGTTCAGTAAGATTCATAATTTGTAGGATTTATCAGGAATGGAAGTAAACGACGGTTGATATGACAGGGGTGCCCCTGAACGTGTTGATCAAAAAAGCTGAAACAAGGTGCTGGCTAGATGGAGCGACCGGTGCAGATGAAAGCCGGTTGTATATGCTGGAGCCAGAGAGTGGGAACAACTGTTCGCCGGGCAGTCCGCATAATCGACCACCTTGAAGGCGCCTGTCAAGACCTCTGGCCAAAATTAAACCAGTTTCATGATCTTGATCTGACCCTGCAGCCGCATGCAACTCCCTCTGATGGGTTACCCTCTTCCCATATACCGCACGTATACGGATACTGACGTTAATATCAATAACCGCTTTTGAATGCAGTACAACGGAGCCAAGCTATGAGCAGTGAATTCAAACCTCTGAACATTGCCATTCTGACCGTATCTGACACACGTGGCGTGGAACAGGATACCTCGGGTCAGTTTCTTGAAGACAGCGCTACCGACGCAGGTCACCGTCTGGTATCCCGTCGGATTCTTCCAGACGACGTCTACCTCATCCGTGCGTTGATGTCACAATGGATTGCTGACCCGGAAATCCACGCTGTCATCATCACCGGCGGCACCGGCTTTCTCGAGCGCGACAGCACCCCAGAAGCGGTTGCGCCGCTGCTGGACAAAGCCATTGACGGCTTTGGCGAAGAATTCCGCCGGCTGTCGGCTTTGGAAATCGGCTCATCCACAATTCAGTCCCGGTCGTTTGGCGGTATGGCCAACAATACCGTGATCTTTTGTCTGCCGGGTTCCACCGGGGCCTGCAGAACCGGCTGGAACGGCATTCTGAAAAGCCAACTGGACAGCCGGCATGAACCCTGCAATTTTTCAGCCCTGGTGTTCAGGAAGCCGGATCGCGCTTTCAACCGACTTCAGGAAGTCATCGGCAAGCGCGCTGAACGATAACCAGGAGGTACCATGGCAGGCTCTGACCTGATTTCCGTTGACGATGCTCTTGGCCATATCTTGAGTCACGCCAACCCAGTGACCCAAACCCGTGCCGTTCCGCTGAGCGAAAGTCTGGGCCGTACTTTGGCCGAAAACCAGTACGTACCGGCGGATGTTCCCCCGGCCGATAACAGCGCGGTTGATGGCTACGCAGTGCTGCACTCTGACGTCGTGCCCGGGCGGGCGCTGACGGTCTCTGACCGACTGCCAGCCGGCACCGCGCCGAAACGACTTCAGCCTGGCACAGCGGTACGGATATTTACCGGATCGGAAATCCCCCCGGGTGCCGATGCGGTCGTCATGCAGGAACGGGTAGAGCGTTCCGGCGACGAGATTGTGATCATGACCGAGGTCGCGCAGGGGCAAAATACCCGCCAGCGCGGCCAGGACCTTACCCAGGGTGACCTGGCCCTGGCCCGCGGTACTTATATCCGCCCCCAGGAAATGGGACTTCTGGCCTCGATGGGTGTTCAGCATGTGCCCGTGCTGGAACGTTTGCGGGTGGCCATCCTGAGCACTGGCGATGAACTGGTTCAGCCCGGCGAGCCGCTGGCACCTGGCCAGATCTATAACAGCAATCGCTACACTCTGCTCGGGCTTCTGGCCCAGGCCGGTTGCGAGGTCGTGTTGTGCGACACGGTTCGGGATACTCGCGAGATCACTCGCCAGACTCTGCGAGAAGCGGCAACCAAAGCAGATCTGATCATCACCAGTGGCGGCGTGTCAGTGGGCGAAGAAGACCACGTGCGCGCGGTTCTTGAGGAATCCGGCAAGTTGTCTTTGTGGCGGATGGCTATAAAGCCAGGCAAACCGCTGGCGTTTGGTGAGATTGATGGCACGCCGGTGTTGGGACTGCCTGGAAATCCGGCCTCTGTGCTGGTCTCATTCATGATCATCGTGATGCCCTACATCCGCAAACGCCAGGGGCGATCAGACGCACTGCCAATCGGCGAATGCCTGCCCGCAGATTTCTCCATCACGTCGCCCTCGATCCGGCGGGAGTTTGTGCGCGCCCGCAAAACAGCTAACGGCGCCGACATCAAGGTGGCAGCTGCCCCGAACCAGAGCTCAGGCGTGCTGAGTTCTGCCTGCTGGAGCTCAGGCCTGGCGGTGGTGCCGGAAAACACTACCCTCCAGATCGGAGACCCTGTGATGTACTACTCATACCCTGATTTGTTGAGCTGATCATGACTGACCAAAACCTGACTGTCCGATTTTTTGCCCGGCTCCGCGAGGAGCTTGATACCGACAGCCTTGAGCTGCCTGCAATGCCCGGCCAGACGGTTGAGACCTTGCTGTCTCAGCTGGCCGCCCGGGGTGGCCGCTGGGCCCAACTGCAGGGTGATCAGCCCGTCATGGTGGCGGTCAATCAGGCCATGGCCAAGCCGTCAACACCGGTGAAGGCGGGTGATGAAGTGGCGTTCTTTCCACCGGTGACCGGAGGTTGAAATGATCTCTATCCAGACGGAAGATTTTGATGTCGGTGCGGAATATGAGGCGCTTCGGGGCAGCGGTTCCGGCACCGGAGCGGTGGCGACTTTTGCTGGCCTGGTTCGGGATTCCGGGGACCTGTCCGGGGTAACCGGGTTATTCCTGGAACACTATCCAGGCATGACCGAACAGGTAATCCAGGGCTTGATTGAGTCTGCATCCCAACGTTGGGATGTCCGTCAGGCCCGGGTGATCCATCGGGTTGGTCGGCTGGCGCTGTCGGACCAGATTGTGTTTGTCGGGGTTTGCAGCGCTCATCGCGGCGACGCCTTCGCGGCCTGCGAATTTATTATGGATGCGCTGAAAACCTCGGCTCCCTTCTGGAAAAAGGAAATCACCGGAGACACGGAGCACTGGGTCGAGCAGAAGGAGTCAGACCTTGATCGCTCCCAGGCTTGGGAGTGATGGCGGTCAGGACCAGCTAAAGCGCCGATCCTGACCGTAAAAAACCGCCCATTGAGGTCTGCTCAAGGGCGGTTTCAAGCAGCAACCGGATCAGAGGTTGCTGTCGAGGAAGGCGGCAAGCTGTGATTTGGATAGCGCGCCAACCTTGGTAGCGTCGACGTTGCCGTTCTTGAACAGCATAAGGGTCGGGATGCCACGGATGTTGAACTTGGGCGGGGTCTGCTCATTTTCATCGATGTTCAGTTTGCAGACCTTGAGCTTGCCGTCGTATTCATCGGCAATTTCTTCCAGGACCGGTGCAATCATCTTGCAAGGGCCACACCACTCGGCCCAGTAGTCCACCAGCACCGGAACGTCAGACTTGAGTACGTCCTGTTCGAAGGATGCGTCGGTAACATTAACGATATTTCCGCTCATTACTTTTTCCTGATTCAGGCGCTCTACGGCCATACGTGCCGGCCATAGCAGAGTCGCTGTTGACTGTAGCAAGCGGTGTAAGCTGTATGCGCTTTGCCGCCTACCCGGATTTCGTTAGGCCATTACTTTACGCGATTGCCCGCCTCAATGTGAAGCGGGTTATTGTTGCCCGGATGCTCATCCGTATCCGTAATGACCGCAGGCGGTTACTGACAGCCCGTGGGGCTTTCTTTTATAGTAGCCGCAATGTCACTCACAAGTTCACACCACACAGGACGCCAACCAACGTGACGGCCGCATCTACTGCCGAGAACGCTGTACCTTCCCCGGATATGCTGGCGGCCATCGATATGGGCTCCAACAGTTTCCACATGGTCGTGGCCCGTCTGGTTCATGGCGAAATTCGTGCGATCGAAAAGATGGGCGAAAAAGTCCAGCTTGGCGCAGGCCTTGATCAGTACAATCGCCTGACCGACGCAGCCCAGGAACGCGCTCTGGAATGCCTCAGCCGTTTTGCGCAGCGGCTTCAGGGCATTCCGCCAGAGGGCGTGCAGATTGTCGGCACCAATGCCCTTCGGGTCGCCCGTAACGCTTACGATTTCATTACCAAGGCGGAGGAGGTGCTCGGATACCCGGTTGAAATCATTGCCGGCCGGGAAGAGGCCCGCCTGATCTACCTTGGCGTTTCCCACACCCTGTCTGATGATGAAGGCAAGCGTTTGGTCATCGACATCGGCGGCGGCAGTACCGAATTCATTATTGGCCAGCGCTTTGAGCCACAGGAGCTTGAAAGCCTGCACATGGGCTGCGTGTCGTTTCGCAACCGGTATTTCCCGGACGGCAAGGTGTCTCGTCGGCAAATGGACCGGGCCATCACCCATGCCGAACAGGAACTGCTCAATATCCGCCAACATTACCGGTCGGTGGGCTGGCAGAGCGCGGTTGGATCGTCCGGCTCAATCAAGGCCATCTTCAGTGTGCTGGCCAACCTGAAAATTACCGACGGCACCATCACCCGTGATGCCATGGAAGAGTTACGCAAGCGCTTGATCGACATGGGCAAGGTTGAGAAATTATCCGAGCTGGGCGTGCGCCAGGATCGGCAAAGTATTTTCCCCGCCGGCTTTGCGATTCTGCTCGCGGCTTTCCGCTCTCTCGACATCAAGGACATGACCTTTGCCGATGGCGCCCTACGGGAAGGACTGCTGTACGACATCGTCGGGCGCATTCAGCATGAGGACGTCCGTGAGCGCACCATCGCAGCCCTGCAAGAACGCTACCATGTGGATCAGACCCACGGCGCGGCAGTTGAGCAGACCGCTATTGCCGCCTGGGCGCAGGTTGCAGATCACTGGGGCCTGCACACCGCCGCAGACGAAGACGTTCTGCGCTGGGCGTGTCGATTGCATGAAATCGGCCTGACCATCTCGCACAGCCAGTACCATAAGCATGGCGCCTACCTTCTGCGCTATTCCGATCTTCCCGGCTTCACCCAGCAATTCCAGAAAGATCTGGCGACGCTGGTCCGAGGCCACCGGCGCAAGTTTTCGGCAACGGTGTTTGAAGGCATCGAACCGGAAGACAAGCCCCGGCTTCGTTACCTTTGCGTCCTGTTACGCCTGGCGGTGCTGATGCAGCACCCTCGCAACCTGGAGGAGCCACCGGCATTTGTCCTGCACGGGCACGAGAACAAGCTGGTGGTGGAGTTTCCAGAAGGCTGGCTGGACAACCGCCCGTTAACCCTGGCCGACCTGGAAAACGAAAGGGACTATCTGGCACGGCAAGACTTCACGCTGGAAATTGGCAGCCGGCCAGCCTGACCATCAACCGGAGAGCTCCGCCTCCAGGCTTTCCACCGTTTCGCTGACATCCAGCCACTGGGACTCGACGTCTTCCAGCTCTCGCTTCAGCTCAGTCTGTTGGCCCAGCAATTCTTTCAGGCGAACCTTCGCGCTGTCATCATAAACGTCGGGATCGCCGAGAGACGCTTCCACCTTGCCCAGTGCCTGCTGGAGTTTTTCCATGCGCAACTCCAGCGCACCCTGCTTTTTCCGCCACGGGCTCAGTTTCTGGCGAACTTCTGCCTCCTGTCGTTTCCTGGCCTTGCGTTCATCCGCCGTCAGCGCCGCGCCACCACTGGCGGCTTTGTCGGAGCCAGAATCACCTTCTACCTGGCGCCTCGGGGGTTCGTCGTCGTCTTTTCGACGATCCGCCAGCCAACGTTCGTAATCTTCCAGATCGCCGTCGTATTCCCGAACTGTGCCGTCCGACACCAGCCAGAACTCATCCACCGTGTTGCGCAGAAGATGGCGATCGTGAGACACCACCACCAGGGCACCGTCAAAGTTCTGAAGCGCCATGGTCAGAGCCTGACGCATTTCCAGATCCAGGTGGTTGGTGGGCTCATCCAGTAACAGCAGGTTGGGTTTTTGCCAGGCTATGACCGCCAGCGCAACACGGGCTTTCTCCCCCCCGGAGAACGACCGGATCGGGCTGAGCGCTTCGTCGCCATGGAAATCAAAACCACCCAGAAAATTCCGGACTTTCTGCTCAGAAGCCCCGGGCGCCAGGCGTTGCAAGTGCAGAAACGGGCTGGCATCCAAATCCAGTGACTCCAACTGGTGCTGGGCGAAATAGCCGATCGCCAGGTGTTCGCCGCAAGTCCGTTCACCCGCCAGCAATGTGCCGTTGCCCCTCAGGGCATCCATAAAAGTCGACTTACCGGCGCCATTCGGTCCGAGCAGACCAATACGTGAGCCAGGCAACAGCGTGATGTTGATGTTATTGAGAATGATGGTCTCGCCGTGGCCCGCCGCGCCGTTACGAATAGAGAGCAGCGGATTGGAGACTTTATCGGCAACGGGAAACTCGAAACTGAACGGAGAATCGACATGGGCAGGGGCGATCCGCTCCATGCGCTCCAGCGCCTTGACCCGGCTCTGGGCCTGACGGGCTTTGGTGGCCTTGGCCTTGAACCGGTCAATAAAGCGCTGAATTTCGGCAATACGAGCCTGTTGGCGTTCAAAGCTGGATTGCTGCTGGGCCAGGCGCTCGCTGCGCTGCACTTCGAAGGCGGAGTAGTTACCGGTATAGAGTGCCAGTTTCTTCTGATCAAAGTGCACCAGATGGGTCGCCACCCGATCCATGAAATCGCGATCGTGAGAGATAAACAGCAAAGTACCCGGGTATTTGCGCAGCCAGTTTTCCAGCCACAGACAGGCATCGAGATCCAGGTGGTTGGTGGGCTCATCCAGCAGCAAAAGATCTGACGGGCGCATCAGGGCCTGGGCAAGATTCAGGCGAATACGCCAGCCCCCGGAGAACGCTGACACCGGCCGCTCGGCATCGCTGTCGACAAACCCGAGCCCTCGCAGCAAGGCTTCCGCCCGCCGGGACGCCGACCAGGCCTCATGGATATCCAGTTCACCGTGCAGCCTGGCAATGGCATGGTCATCACTGCGGGCTTCGGCGTCTGCGAGTTCACGCTCCATACGCCGGAGCTCGAAATCACCATCCAGTACAAAATCCCGGGCCGAACGGGAACTGGCGGCTACTTCCTGTGCCATATGTGCAATCCGGCAACCGCCGGGCAAAGACACCGCGCCCTGTTCCGGCGCAAGCTGGCCCAACAAGAGCTGAAACAGGCTGGATTTACCGGCACCATTGGCCCCGACAATCGCCACTCGCTGGCCGGGTTGAACCGTGAGACTGACGTTCTCTAGTAACCAGACGCCGCCTCGTTGTAAACTGAGATCGGTTATCGTTAACATAGACGTACTTTATCCATGGATTTCAGCCAGGGAAGCGCCCCACCATGACCGTTCCGCAGACAGAACCGTTGGCTCTGCCGGCAACCATGGAACCAGACAATCCTTTGTGGCGTTATGCTCTGGCCTGCTGGCGAAAACCCGAGCTGGCCGAGATCTGTCTGGACCTGCAGGCACAAGGCTGGAGCGTAACCCGCATACTGTGTGCCGGTTGGCTAGGCGCGAATGGACATACGTTCACTGGCGTTGAGGGCGCTAAGGTAACAGAGTGGCGCGCCCGTGTAACCGGCAGCATTCGTTCGGCACGCAAATCCATTCCCCGGAATCATAATGCTTGTCGTGAGCTTCGGGAAGCGCTGGCAAAAGCGGAATTACAGGCCGAGAAGAGCGAACTGGCTTTGGCTTGGCAACACCTGAACTCCAGTAACCCGGGGACTGGCACCATGCTTGATCGCAACACCGCCATTCTGCAGAACCTACTCGCTGCAGCGCCGCTTCGGAACTCTGAGGCCGAGACCACCGCATCACTGAAAACGCTTGCCATCCTGTTGGCCACAGCCACTGACAGTGAGCCTATGCCATGATGATGAAATGGCTGATCCGCCTCGCCTTCCCTGCCCTTGGCCTGCTGGTGCTGTTGATCTTCTTTGGCCTGGGCGACCCCACCGCCGTCTCTGAGCCGGCGATTGAGAAAGTGGAAAAACCCACTGAAATACCGCCGTTTGAAGGTTTGCTGCCGGCACCTATCCCGACCGAAGGGCCGGAAATCGTGTTCAAGTGGCAAGACACCGAAGGCAACTGGCATTACGCCGACCAGCCCCCGGCACAGGGGCCATGGAACGCCCTGGCGATAGAGCGCCCGGGCAAGAATCTGCGCAACGAACGCCGCGCGGACTCCGATAATGACTGGCAGTCGCCCTATCGTGCGCCGTTCTCTTTAAGCCCATCGCCCGGCGATAACGGTACCTGAGCCAACGCGATCACAGTCTTACCACAGTTTCAGTGGCATCCTGCCGCTGAACCCGTTACCTTTCCATTTTTGCCTAATCCATAGGAGCCGTACGGCTCTGTTACACGTGCGAAGGATGAAAACATGAAGAAAACGCTGTTAGCCGTTGCCATAACCGGCCTCATTGCCGGCTGCTCCACCGCTCAGGAACCCGCCAACGATCCGGCACTCGACACCACGTCTGAGAGAGTCAGCTACGGCATGGGCCTGGTACTGGGTGAGCGCATGGGCAACGATCTGCCGGATCTGCAAATGGATCAGTTCCTGCAGGGCATTCAGCATGGCCACGCCGGCGATGACCAAGGCAAGCGCCTGACCCGCGAAGAAGTTCAGGAAGCCCTGATGGCCTATCAGCAGGAGCTTCAGGCAGAACAGGAGCAGCAGCAAGAGGGCCTGGCCAGTCAGAATCAGGAAGCCGGCGAAGCGTTCCTGGCAGAGAACGCTGAACGGGAGGGGGTCGAAACCACTGAATCCGGCCTTCAGTATGAGGTAATCGAAGAAGGCGAAGGCGCCAACCCGACCGCTCAAGACCGCGTGCAGGTGCACTACACCGGAGAACTGATCAATGGTGAAGTGTTTGACAGCTCCCGTGAGCGCGGCCAGCCGGTAACGTTTGGCCTGAACCAGGTAATCCCTGGCTGGACCGAAGGCCTGCAGCTGATGAATGAAGGCGCTCGCTACAAGCTCTACATCCCGTCAGATCTGGCCTATGGCCCCGGCGGCAACCAGGCCATCGGCCCCAACGAAACCCTGGTTTTCGATGTGGAACTGCTGGCAGTCAATCCAGACAGCGAATAAGCGTCTGGGCCAAACAAAAAAACCGACCTGAGTAATCAGGTCGGTTTTTTTTATGCGGGACAACCAGGAACTTAACGGATCAGGCGGAGGCCATTTTTTCCGCGTGGGCGTTGTGCAAGTGCTCGATCAGAAAATCTTCCATTTCAAACCGGCTTTCCAGAACCTCACCAAGCCTGGACAGCTCGCCGAACAGATCTTTGAGCTCTTCTTCGCTCAGGATGCGACCGTCCAGACGATCATTGAAGTTGAGTGCCACTTCGGTCGTCTCTTCAATGCGGGGATAGACCTTGGCGGCCAACTCCAGGCCACCATCATTAAACTCCCGTGCTTCCTGAATAAGCTGCTCATAGACTTCAAAGTGCCCGGCCGATACATAATCCACCAACACTTCACAAAGGCGAACACACTTTTCCCTGAGCGCTTCTGTTTGCGAGAAATCGTTTTCACCCGATAATTCGCAGTAGCGAACCAACAGCTCCTGACGTTCCTTCAACCAGCGGTCAATCAGCTCGCTGACGCCACCCCAACGCTCCCTGGCGTTCCTGCAATTGTCCAACATGGCGTTGATCTCCCCTCAGTCAGTCCGCCCGGTAAGTGGCCACGCATCTGAATATTGTCATGACCAGATCAAGTTACCCCAAGGCGATAGCAACCCGCAACCGTTTCAGCCCTGCAACCAGTTTTTCGGCTTGTACCGACGAAACATCATGACCAGGCCAACCACGATCACCAGCACAAAGAACACCGCGGTCCAGCCGGGAATACTCAGACCCAGAAAACGCCACATCACCTCTGCGCAATCCCCTGTGCCCTTCAAGGCTGTTTGTAAAACCTCAACCCAGGGCAGCACATCCAGCAAATAATCCACCGACGGGCCACAGGCCGGCACCTGATCGGCCGGTAGGTTCTGCAACCAAAGCTGTCGTCCTGCAACACCAAGACCGGCTCCGGCCGTGACCACAAGCAAGAAACCGTAAATTCGGTTACCGAAGCCCTGCGGACCGTGCAGAAAGCCAAGCAGGCCGACCAGGCCCGCGCCCATGAAACCGAAACGCTGCAACCAGCAAAGCGGGCACGGCTCCAGGCCCATCACATGTTCCATGTAGAACGCCACGGCCAACAAGGCGGCGCACACCAAAAATACAACACCGAACACCCATCTGCTTGTCAAATCAACACCCCGGAATCATCATGTAAGCTGTTGACGCCAATCCTAACCCATGAAGAACATAGCGCCTATGACCTTTCAACGAAATACCTTGTCCGTGCTGTTAATCGCCCTGTACGCCCTGATGGCCGGGCCCGTACTGGCAGAGGAAGATCCCGAAGCGCGCGGCATCACCGATTACATCGAGATGGAACCTGCCTTTGTAACCCATGTCGGCGAGCCCGGCACCAAAGTGATCTATCTGAAAGCGTCGGTAACGCTTCGCGCAGACCGGGAGTCCACAAGACCGGTACTTGAGGCCCACATGCCCAGACTGCGGCACGAACTGGTCATGCTGTTTGGCGAACAAATTGATGTGGACCTGCTGACCAGCCAACAGGGGCAGCAAGCACTAAGAGAAGAGGCCGCAGCAAGAATCAATGCCGTGCTGGAAGAACAGCAAACCGGAGAGCACATCGCCGGCGTGTTATTTACGGAGTTCGTGGTACAGCGGTAGACCCGGGAAGAACTCAGGCAATGCGGGAAAACAGGTCGTCAGTTTTCTGCTGTTCACGAACGACCTGCCCGGCGTCGTCCCAGCCAGCCTCCCAGGCGGCGATGATGACATCCCCCCGATAAGGACAGCGGGTTTTCTCCATGCCCATGGTGCCTGCCATGTACCCCTGACGATAGGCTTTATTGAGCGCTTCTACATCCCATCCGAGCTTGATATCTCTAGCCATGACGCCATCCCCTTACCTGTTGTTAACAAACGTAACAGCAGGTAACAAAAGCCGCAAACCGTTATCCGGTTTCTGTGCGGCACGTCCGCTTCTGGCTGTGACGCAACAACCGGTCAGGCTCGCAGATACTCTTCCAGGAATTCACTGAATGGGCGAGTATCGGCCTCCTCCTGCGTTTTTTGCTCGGCCAGAGAGTTCTCGGTCATGGCCTGATAGTCCGCCAGGACGTCCGACGCCAGCCCTTCGTTGCGGAGGGTTTGCTGGTGCTGACGGGATATATCCATAACCCAGTCTCTGTGACCAAGGCCCGCACCGCTCATTGCGTCCAGTACCTGAGCGGAAGGTACCGACCAGTCATCACCCTGCAGCTTGTCACGCTGTGTTGCCAGCGCCGCACAATAGGTGTCGCTCTCGCCCCAACTATCCAGCAATTCCGCCAGTGGCTGCAGTTGCTCGAGCAATTCCCGGGCAGCCGGACCAACCGGCACCCGCTGGCCACCCCGACACAGGCTCAGCTCCTGCCAGCGACCTGACGCCACCACGTCTTTGTAATTGTCATCCAGGCGCTGACATTCGTCATCGCCGATGCGTGGCGAATCGTTCAGCAGGCAATCCAGTAAAAACAGGTCAAGAAAGTCGATCTGGGCCTGGTTAACACCCACGGGGAAAACGGATCAAGATCCAGGCAGCGCACTTCAATATATTCCACGCCCCGGGCATCGAGCGCCTGTATCGGTTTCTCGCCTGGTCCGGTGGTCCGCTTGGGGCGCACTGCACTGTAATACTCGTTCTCGATCTGCAGCACGTTGGTGTTGATCTGAATGAACTCACCATCGTCACGCCGGGTGCCAATTGCTTCATAAGCTGGCCAGTTGGTGTGGATGGCCTTGTCCAGAGTTCCGGTGTAGGTGCTGAGCTCGTTAAAGCAGATGTTCAGGGATGCCTGGGCGTTGTTGTGATAGCCCAGATCGCCCATCCTCAACGAGGTAGCGTGCTTGCCGTACCAGGTATTGTCATTAAACCGGCCAAGATCGTGTTTTACATTGGCGACGAAGCTGGCATCCAGTGCCGGTGACGCTCCAAACAGCAACATCAGGAGCCAGCTGCGACGCCGGAAGTTTCGGATCAGCCAGAAGTACTGATCCGATTTGAAATCCTTCAGCGACTGCTGATTGCCGGTCACCTGCTGCCACTTAACCCAGAAACTGTCGGGCAAAGACAGGTTGTAGTGGGCGCCGGCAATGCTCTGCATGATCCGACCATAACGCACCGCCAATCCCTGACGGTAAACGTGCTTGAGTTGGCCGATATTAGAGCTGCCATAGCGGGCAATGGGAATGCTTTGATCACCATCTATCTCACAAGGCATGCTCGCCGCCCAGAACACTTCATCACCCAGGTGATGCTGAACAAACCGGTGAGTATCCCGTAACGATGTCAGCATGGCTTCAGTGGAGTTGAATACCGGGGTGATCAACTCCAGCAGGGCTTCCGAGTAGTCGGTGGTGATGCGAGGGTGGGTCAGGGCCGAGCCCAGAGCCACCGGGTGTGGGGTCTGCGCAACAAATCCGTTGGCATCCACCCGCAGGCCTTCTTTTTCAACACCTTTGAGAAAGCCATCCCAATCGGTGGCGGCAAACTGGTAAAACAGGGAGTGGCGGGATTCAGCCATGGTGAGCTCCTGTTGAAGCGGCCACCCCCTCGTGAGGGGTGGCCGCCATTGGATCAATGAAGTGGTATCAACGACCGTCTTTACGGGCTGACGCCAGCGCCTGTGCCAGAGCTCCGGCCATGGTGCCTTGCTCAGCCTGACCGCCCTGAGGCTTGCGGCCCGCCGATCGGCCGCCGGCTTTATCGCCGCCCCGTGCAGGTTTGGCAGAGGTTTCAGCACCCGGCTGATCATCCATACGCATGGTCAGGGCAATCCGTTTACGGGGAATGTCCACTTCCATGACTTTCACCTTAACAATATCACCCGCTTTGACTACTTCGCGCGGGTCTTTGACGAAAGTATGGGACAACGCCGAAATGTGCACCAGGCCATCCTGATGCACGCCGATGTCGACAAAGGCACCGAAATTGGTCACGTTGGTGACCGAGCCCTCCAGCACCATGCCGGGTTTCAAATCCTTCAGGGTTTCCACACCTTCCTCAAAGCTGGCAAACCGGAACTCCGGCCTGGGGTCACGGCCCGGCTTTTCCAGCTCGGAGAGAATGTCTTTGATGGTGGGCAAACCAAACTGCTCGGTAACGTAATCCTGGGGGTTAAGGCCGCGTAAAAAGGCCGAATCGCCCACGATGTTGTCAATGTTCCGGTTGTTACGTTTGGCGATGGCTTCCACCACGCCGTAGGCTTCCGGATGCACTGATGACCGGTCCAGTGGATTCTCACCACCGGCAATCCGCAAAACCCCGCCGCCTGTTCAAAGGTGCGGTCACCCAGTCGGGCCACTTTCAGCAGCTGCTTGCGATTCTTGAACATGCCGTTCTGGCTACGGAAATCGACGATGTTCTGGGCAATGCTCTGGTTCAGACCGGACACTTTTGCCAGCAACGGTACCGACGCGGTATTGAGATCCACGCCCACTCCGTTTACGCAGTCTTCCACCACCGCATCCAGGCTGCGCGACAACTGCACCTGAGACACGTCGTGCTGATACTGGCCTGACGCCAATGGACTTGGGTTCAATCTTGACCAGCTCGGCCAGCGGATCCTGCAAACGGCGGGCGATCGATACCGCGCCGCGAATGGTGACATCCAGGTCCGGCAATTCCCGAGAGGCAAACTCGGACGCTGAATAGATGGATGCCCCCGATTCGCTAACCACAATCCGGGCCAATTTGAGTTCGGGGTAGCGCTTGCTCAGATCGCCCACCAGCTTTTCGGTTTCCCGTGATGCGGTGCCGTTGCCGATGGCCACCAACTCAATTTTATACTTGCGGCACCAGGCAGCCATCTGTTCAATGGATTGATCCCACTGATTTTTTGGTGCGTGGGGGTAGATAGCGCCATGGTCTGCCACCTGCCCGGTGCCATCAATAACGGCCACTTTGACGCCGGTCCGGAGGCCGGGATCCAGGCCAAGGGTGGGCCGGGGACCTGCCGGAGCCAGCAACAGCAAATCTTTCAGATTGGCCGCAAACACGTTAATGGCTTCCGCTTCTGCAGCCTCACGCACCTGCGCCATCAGGTCGGTTTCAATCTGTGTCGACAGCTTGACGCGCCAGGTCCAGCGCACCACCTCGGACAGCCACTTGTCTGCGGCCCGGCCGTTATCACGAATATTCCAGCGAGCGGCGATCCGTTGTTCAGCCGGGTGCGGCTGACGACGGTTTTCGTCCTCATCGCCCACCACCAGAGTGTAGGCCAGAACACCTTCGTTACGACCGCGCAGAATCGCCAGGGCCCGGTGTGACGGTACTTTCTTCAGGGGTTCGACGTGATCAAAATAGTCCCGGAACTTGGCGCCTTCGGTTTCCTTGCCGTCCACCACGGTGACTTTCAGCTGACCTTGCTGCCAGATAAAGTCTCGGAGCGACCCCAGCAATTCAGCGTCTTCGGCAAAACGTTCCATCAGGATGTAGCGGGCGCCGTCCAGTGCCGCTTTGGTGTCCTCTACACCCGCCTCCGGATTCAGGTAGCCAGCAGCGGTGGCCTCCGGATCAAGCGCTGGATCATCAAACAACGCGTTCGCCAACGGCTCCAGGCCCGCTTCCCGGGCAATCTGGGCCTTGGTGCGGCGCTTGGGCTTGTAGGGCAGGTACAGATCTTCCAGACGATTCTTGGTGTCGGCGGCATCGATGGCTGCGCGCAGCTCATCGGTCAGTTTGCCCTGTTCCTCAATACTGTTGAGGATGGTGCCACGACGGTCTTCCAGCTCGCGCAGGTAACGCAGGCGTTCTTCCAGCGTTCGTAGCTGATTGTCGTCCAGCGAGCCGGTGACCTCTTTCCGGTAACGGGCAATAAACGGAACCGTGGAACCTTCATCCAGCAGAGCCACGGTGGCATTAACCTGTTGCTCGCGTACGCCAAGTTCATCGGCAATGCGCCGGGAGATACTGTTCATGCAACCTCTGTATGGTTTCGCGTTCGGAATTAATGCGCAAAGGTACAGCGGCTTACTGCTGCAGGCAAGCAGACTGGTTTCGGCGGTTCAGGAATTGTACAAGATCGTCCCAGGGCATGGGGCGGGCAAAGTAATAGCCCTGGATTTCGTCGCAGTGTTGCTGGCGCAGGAATTCCAGCTGGCTTTCGGTTTCCACGCCCTCTGCCACAACACTGATCTGAAGGCTGTGGGCCAGGCTGATAATGGCCCGGATAATGTGCTCGGCATCGGCAGACTTGCCCAGATCCTGGACAAAGGATTTGTCGATCTTGACGAGTGAAATAGGCAGATGCTGCAGGTTGCTCAGGGACGAAAAGCCGGTCCCGAAATCATCCAGCGCAAAACTGATGCCCAGTTGATTCAGCTCCCGCAGGCAGCGCTGGGCGTATTCCGGATCGTGCATCATCGCACTTTCGGTCAGCTCCAGCTCCAGCAGACTGGTATCAACATTGGCGTTGAAAATAATCCTGAAGATTGTCTCGGTCATTTTACGGTCGTGAAACTGACGGAACGACAGGTTGACCGCAAACACCAACCCGGCAAACCCCAGCTCGCCACTTTCCTGAAGGCGCTTACAGGCTTGTTCAATCACCCAGTAACCAATGGGTACAATCAGCCCGCTGCGCTCCGCCACCGGGATAAATTCATCCGGCCCCACTAAACCTCGCTCTGGGTGATGCCAGCGCAGAAGACACTCAACGCCGCGCACTTCCTCTGTCGCCAGATCTATTCGGGGCTGATAGAAGAGCTCCAGCTCCTTGCCCCGCAGCGCATTGCGCAGATCGGCCTCAAGCCGGAGCTGGTAACCCGCGGAAATGTGCAGCTGCCGGTCGTAAAACCGGAAGCTGGTGCCCGGATCGCGCTTAGCTTCAAACATGGCGCGATTGGCACGCCGAAGCAGCTCTTCAGGGCTGTCACCGGCCTCCGGATAAGTGGCGACACCCAGGCTGGCACTGACTACAACACTCTGACCATCGAGTGTCAGTGGCTCGTCCAGTGCGACCACCACTTTGCGGATGATCTGGGTGATATCGAGGGAGTCTTCCACCTTTTCAACAATGATGGCCAGCTCATCGCCGCCAATGCGCATCAGGGAATCCACCCGGCGCAGCTTCTGGCGCAGGCGGTCTGCCAACCGATACATTAACTGATCGCTTCTCTGGTAGCCGAAGGATTCGTTGATGGTGCGGAAGTCATCCACATTGAGGTGCAGCAACGCCAATCGATGCCCGGCACGCTCCGCCCGCAGCAGCGCCTGCTGCAAACGATCAAAAAACAGATCCCGGTTAATAAAACCGGTCGCCACTTCCCGGCCAAGCTGGCCATGGGCCGACTCCGACAACTGCTCCCGGTACCAGAGGTACTTGACCGCCCGGCGAAAGCTCCAGCGGTCAAGCGTTTGCCGGCACAGATAGTCTGAGGCTCCGTCAAGAGTCAGCATCTCTCCGCGCTCGCCGCAAGGCTCTGCGCTCAGCGCCAGTACCGGCTTGTCCTCACTGGCCACCGCGAGGTACTGGAGGAATGCCGATTCATCCCCGCCATGAAAAATACAGTCCCAAACGATGACATCAAAACTGGCGTTGCGGATAAGATCGTCACAATCCACCAGGTCCGGGCACCAGATGGCGTCCGGACTGATTTCAGGATCGTCGTCCAGCAGGGCACCGAGCCACAGAAAGTCTGCATACTCCGGGGTCAGCACCAACAGGCGGAGGCGATCAGGCCTGGTGTCCAAAGGCAGTGTCATCGAGCAGGATCCATGTGTCAGTCAACAACGAAGTCCATTCTAGGAAGCATAGCTGATACAACGCCAAGGTACAGAAAGACCGGCTAGTGTAGAATAGCCACACGCACAAATACCCCGAAAGGTACCCTGGTTGGCCCCTAAACTGTGAACAAGCTCAACCCCAGACAACGTGAAGCGGTACGCTACGCCGATGGCCCCCTGTTGGTGCTGGCCGGTGCTGGCAGTGGCAAAACCAGCGTGATCACCCGGAAAATCGCCCATCTGATTGAAGAAAAAGGCATTCCGGGCCGGCATATCGCTGCCCTGACCTTCACCAATAAAGCCGCCCGGGAAATGAAGGAGCGGGTCAGCAAGATTGTCGATCGGGGCAAGGCAAGGGGCCTGATTGTGTCTACCTTTCACAACCTGGGTCTCAATATCATCCGGGAAGAACACACTCACCTGGGTTACCACCCCGGCTTTTCTATCTTCGATGCCGAAGACGCCAAAGCCCTGCTGCAAGACCTGATGATGCGCGAAGCCAGTGCCGACGCCGGCGATGAGCTGAACGACGTGCAGATGACCATCTCGTCCTGGAAAAACGCCATGCGTAGCCCGACCGAGGCCTACAGCAAGGCGGCGGACGAGCGCGAGCAACGCATCGCCATTGTCTACAAGCATTACAAGGAATACCTGAAAGCGTACAACGCGGTCGACTTTGATGACCTGATTCTGCTACCAGTGCAGCTGTTCCGGGACAATCCGGAGGTACTGACCAAGTGGCGCAAAAAAATCCGGTATCTGCTGGTGGATGAGTACCAGGACACCAACGTATGCCAGTACGAGCTGGTCAAACAGCTGGTTGCCGAGCGCGCCGCCTTCACGGTGGTGGGCGATGATGACCAGTCGATCTACGCCTGGCGCGGCGCACGACCAGAAAACCTGGCACAGCTTAAAGAGGATTTCCCCAGCCTGAAGATCGTCAAGCTGGAACAGAACTACCGTTCCACCAGCCGTATTCTGCGCTGTGCCAACACGGTCATCGCCAACAACCCCCACGTGTTCGAGAAAGCCCTGTGGAGTGACCACACCATTGGTGAGGAAATTCGCATCATCCGCTGCCGCAACGAAGACGCCGAGACCGAGCGGGTGGCCACGGAAATTCTGGACCAGAAGCTCAAGAACGGTCTCGATTTCAAAGATTTTGCCGTGCTTTACCGGGGCAACCACCAGGCCCGACTGCTGGAGATGAAACTGCAGGCGTACCAGATTCCCTACCGGATCTCTGGCGGTCAGTCGTTCTTTTCCAAGAGCGAAATCAAAGACGCCATGTCGTACCTGCGCCTGATGATCAATCCCGGATGACGACGCCGCGTTTTTGCGGGTGGTCAACGTGCCCCGCCGTGAAATCGGCCCGCGCACCCTGGAGCAGCTGAGCCACTACGCCCGCTCACGCAACATCAGTTTGTTCCGGGCGCTGAGCGATATGGGCGCCGAAACCCACGTCACCGAGAAAGGTCTGGATCGTTTGCGCCGCTTCGCCCACTGGGTCGACAAAACCTGCGAGCGGCTGTTTACCGAAGACCCGGTTCCGGTCATCAAGCAGCTGTTCACCGACATCGAATACGACGAGTATCTGCACCAGCATTCCGGCAGCCCGAAACAGGCCGAACGGCGGATGGAGAACATCTGGTACCTGGTGGAATCGATCCAGCGCATGCTGGACGACGGTAAGGGCACGGCGGACGAGCTTGGCATTGAAGACACCATCGCCAAGCTGATCCTGCGGGACATGATGGAGCAGCGCGAAGAAGAAGACGACAGCGACAAGGTTCAGCTACTGACGCTGCACGCCTCCAAGGGGCTGGAGTTCCCGCATGTATTCATTATGGGGCTTGAGGAAGAGATTCTGCCCCATCGCAACAGCATAGAAGAAGGTAATATCGAAGAAGAACGCAGGCTGATGTACGTGGGCATTACCCGGGCAAGGGAGACCTTATCGCTGACCTACGCGGCGTCCCGCAAGCAATATGGCGAAAAGCTGGAAACCATTCCCAGCCGATTTCTGGATGAATTGCCGGAAGAGGATGTGAAATGGCAAGGCATGGGCGACCAGGATAAGGAGGCCAACCAGAAGAAGGGCAAAGCCACGCTCAGTGCATTGCTGGGCGATCTGGGGCTGTAAAACAACAAAGCCCCGATGAATCGGGGCTTTGTCAGACAACAATCTGTTACTGGCTTTGCCCGATAATATGTTCGATCGATGCCACGATCTCTTCATCGGAGCAGCTGGAGCAACCACCTTTGGCCGGCATGGCATTAAAGCCGTTAATAGCGTGGTCAATCAGGGTGTCCATGCCCTTTTCGATGCGCGGAGCCCATTGTTCAGCATTGCCAATCACCGGAGCACCAGCGGCGCCAGTGGTGTGGCAGGCCATGCAGGCTGCATCGTAAACTTCACTCCCGGAGCGCGGGCCAGAACTGGCGGTTTCGCTGGCAGCTGCCGCTTCACCACACTCTTCGCCCTGCAAACACACGTTACCAATCGGCTGAATACGGCTACGAATCTCGTCTTCAACACTAGCCAGTGCGGCACCAGCAGCCAGGCCAAAACCAAGCAAAACAACAGCCAGGACTCTCTTCATCTTCACAATGCACCTCGCATTTGAGCGTTATAATCTTTTGGTCGCAGCATTATAGCGATTGAGCCCCTGCAAAAAAACCAAATGCCGGAAACAGAATTTGATTTCAACCATCATAATGACAGTTTTGTAGGCTGTGACCGTTCTAATGACAATTGCGGTTACCATACCCGTTAACCACGCCTTTTCCTAATACCGATCGCCAGATCAGGGAGCCACATGCCCGATACGAATCCGAACCGCCTGCGCAAACCTCTATTGATTGTGGAGTTTTCCAGTCTCGCCGTTTTGCTGGTATCCATGATCTGGTTCAGCCGCCAGGCCGATGCAGGAATGTCTTTGAACGCAGCGTGGCTTATTTTACCAGCGGTCGCCAGCCTCGGTGTTTTTCTCAGCTTCATCGGTTTGATGTATTTGCGCTGGGTCGGCTCAGCCAATGCCCCCCACAATCTCCGTCACAAACTGGTTTTTTCTTTGCTGGCTGTAACACTTCTTGGCATCTGGGTTTACAGTATCGTCCATACCTGGCTCAGCATAACCGCCACATCTTGAGGAATTTCCATGAAACAACCTCCACTCTGGCCATTCAGGGCTTGCTCTGACATTTTTGCTGGCAGCAAATTCTTTGGCGCTCGCTCAGGAATCCACCTCCGAAGATATTGATACGCTGGATTGTGCGCTGATCAGGGATGGCATCCAGCGTTTGGCTTGCTACGATAGTCAGCGAGATCCGTCAACCGCGCGCGACAAAGCGGATGAAGCCACTGTGGAGCTGACAGAACGGGAATCCGAAGCTCTGGCAGCTGATGACACGGTTCGGGAAGAGCTGGTAACCGATGCCCTCGAAGATGAGTCAGACACTGGAATGGTGGCAGCACTGGTAGACAACTATCTGGCGGCGGAAAAGGCCATCTTCTCGTTCTCCGGCAGCTTTCTGACCCATCGGCCAAACTACATTCTGCCCATCACCTACGTAGACCACCCCAACACAACACCGACCAGCCCCAGATTGGGCGGCGCCAGTTATGATTATGAACTGGAGTATGAAGAAGCCAAGTATCAGATCAGCTTCAAAGTCCCCCTGCTGACCGGAGTTTTCGATGACGGCACGACACTGTGGTTTGGCTATACCCAGAAGTCGTTCTGGCAGGTATACAACACCAAAGATTCAGCGCCGTTCCGTGAGACCAATTACGAGCCCGAGATTTTCGTCCGGCAGCGACTGAACTGGGACCTGGGGCCGGGCACGTTGAGCGCGGTTTCCCTGGGGTTCAACCATCAGTCCAATGGTCAGTCTGAACCCCGGTCTCGGAGCTGGAACCGGATCATGGGGTCTGCCGCGTACAGTTACGATCGCTGGCTGTTTATGGTGAACCCCTGGTATCGCCTGCCGGAAAGCAGCGGGGACGATGATAATTCTGATATCACTCGGTATCTGGGGCATGCCAGTTACCACGCCGTTTACAAGCTGAGCGAAGACCGCACGTTTTCTCTGAAGCTGTTGAACAATCTGCGGTCGGACAACAAGTCATCCGTGGAATTTGGCTATAGCTTTCCTATGGGCGATACGCTGAAGGGCTTTTTCCAATATTACAACGGATACGGCGAGAGTCTGATTGACTACAACGAGCGGACTGAGCGGTTTGGTATCGGGATTATGCTCAACAACTGGCTTTGAGGTTTGGGAGTAAGGCCAAGGTATGGGGTAGACCTTCCGAAACGGAAATCGTGGATTTCCTGATTGTTTCTGAAGGTCTACCCCATACCTTGGCCCGTTGGCGGAACGTGTTTTCTTTAAACCTATTGGATATTGAGTCTTTCCATTTCCGCTAACAACTCTTCAGTTTTTTCTTCCATCAACGGTATGTCACCCCTCGATTCTACGTTCAGGCGAACCACCGGTTCGGTGTTGGACATCCGCAGGTTGAAACGCCAGTTGTCGAATTCCACGCTCAGGCCATCGACGTAGCTGACGCTTTTGGCGCCGACGGTGTATCTGGCTTCGATGGCGGCGATCACTTTGGGGGGATCGTTGATGGTGCGGTTGATCTCGCCGCTGGCCGGATAGGCTTCGATTCTGGCGTCGATTAACGACGACAGGGTCTGGCCGGATTGGCACAGTCGCTCAGCGATTAACAGCCAGGGGATCATGCCACTGTCGCAGTAGGCGAAATCGCGGAAGTAGTGGTGGGCACTCATTTCGCCGCCGTAGACCGCGTCTTCATCGCGCATTCTTTGCTTGATGAAGGCGTGGCCGGTTTTGCTTTCAATGGCTTGGCCACCGGCAGCTTCGACAAGCTCTATGGTGTTCCAGATCAACCTCGGATCGTGGATAACCTTGCCGCCGCCGGTTTTTCTCAGGAACTGATCCGCCAGCAGGCCGACGATGTAATAGCCTTCGATAAAGCGGCCGTTTTCATCAAAGAAGAAGCAGCGGTCGTAGTCACCGTCCCAGGCGATGCCCATGGCCGCGCTGTGTTCGATGACCGCATCAGCGGTGACCTTGCGATTCTCCTGCAGGATCGGATTAGGCACGCCGTTGGGGAAATGGCCATCCGCCTCATGGTGAAGTTTGATGAATTCGAACGGCAAGTGCTGCTCAATCTCATCAATCACCAGGCCAGCACCGCCGTTGCCGGCGTTGCAGACAATGGTCAGGGGCTTGAGGCTGGCGGCATCGACATAACCCAACAAATGGTCGATGTAGGCGCTCATCACCTCCAGTGTCTCATGCCGGCCTTGCTCCGGTGCGTCCGCGAAAGGTTCAAGAACCCGGTCGCGGATTTCATTCAAGCCGTTATCGGAGCTGATCGGCCGGGACTCGGGACCCACCATTTTCATGCCATTGTGGTCTTTCGGGTTATGGCTGGCGGTGACCATGATGCCACCGTCCATGCCATAGTGGCTGGTGGCGAAATAGACCTGTTCGGTCCCGCACAGGCCGATGTCATAAACGTCGGCACCTGCTGCCATCAGGCCAGAGCTGAGTGCGTCACTGATTTCCGGGCTGGAAAGCCGGATGTCATAACCCACGATGACTTTTTTCGCGCCGGTGATGGCCACGTAAGCCCGGCCGATTTTCTCGGCGAGAATGGGGTTTAACTGGTCAGGCACCCGACCGCGAAGGTCGTAGGCCTTGAAACATGACAGGTCCATTGTCCGTGTTTACTCCGCAGCAGAGGATTGAAGCTGGATATAGTTCTGAATGCCCATCTGGGAAATCATTTCCAGTTGGGTTTCGAGCCAGTCGATGTGCTCTTCTTCGCTATCGAGGATACTGCGGAACAGTTCGCGGCTGGTGAAGTCCTGTACCTGTTCGCAATAGATAACGGCGTCTTTCAGGTCCGTGTGAGCGAGGTGCTCCAGCTTCAGATCGCACTCGATCATCTCCTGGACGTTCTCACCAATCATCAGCTTGTTCAGGTCTTGCAGGTTGGGCAGCCCTTCGAGAAACAGAATGCGTTCGATCAGCTGATCAGCATGCTTCATTTCGTCAATGGACTCTTCGTACTCTTTGGCGGCCAGTTTGGTAATGCCCCAATCCTTGTACATGCGCGAATGCAGGAAGTACTGATTGATGGCCGTCAGCTCATTGGCCAGCACTTTATTGAGGAACTGAATAACTTTCTTATCGCCTTTCATAACCGGAATCCTTGATTTGTTTCTTCATCAGTTAATCAGGATAGCCGGTTTGGCAGCGATAAAAAATGTCGGATGCGAGACAGACTCAGTAGCCGGTCTGCCGGTGATCCAACGGGAGGGAGGTTCAGGCCGGTTGTGCCAGCATATTAGCGAGCGCCATGTAATCCGGAGAGCGGGCTTCTTTGAGAATTTCCCGGGCCGTGCAGGCGCAGCGGCCGCATTGCCGGCCGACACCCAGCTCTTTGCCCAACTGGCGCATGGAGCTAATGCCGTCATCCGCTGCTTTGCGGATTTCTCTGTCTGTCACGCCAACGCAAAGGCACACGTACATAAGAGGTTCTCACTAACAATGAAATGTTAGTGGTAATTATTATCATTGCGAAAAAGGATTGCAACCGTTTGTGCAGAATTTACGCAAAGTTTTGTATCAGAACAGCAGAAATGCCAACGGCAAGAACAGCGCCGTAAACACCCCGGTCAGCCCCATGCCCAAAGAGGCAAAAGCACCCGCTGTGTGGCTGATTTCGAAGGCTCTGGCGGTACCAATGGCGTGACCATTCAGCCCGAGCGCAAAGCCGACAATCCGGTCGTCGGTAATCTTGAGCCAGCGGGTACACCAGTCAACGAACAGCGATGCCAGCACGCCGGTGATCAACAGGCCGCCCAGCGTCAGCGAGACCGAACCGCCCAACTCTTCCGTAATGCCCATAGCAATAGGCGCAGTGACGGATTTGGGTGCCAGCGATGCCAGCACCTCGGGTGTGGCTCCCATTAACCAGGCAATACCCAGGGCATAGGCCGCTGCCAGTGTAGCCGCTAACGGCAGGGTGACCAGAATCGGTCGCCAAAGCGCCCGAATGTGATGCATCTGTTGATAAAGCGGAACGCCCAGAGCCACCGTTGCCGGGCCCAACAGCACGGTTAACCAGCGCGCACCCTGCTCGTAACGCTCAAACCCCAGACCGGTCAGGGCAACAACGGTCGCCAGCAACAGCGCCGCGATCATCACCGGGGGCATCCAGAGCGGTCGCCTGAACCGGACAAACAACCACTGGGCCACAATGAAAGCACCCAGAGTCAGAGCGACGGAGAGCAGAGGGCTGGCTGTCCACACTGACATTAATGACCTGACAATCTCAGGCTGATCGGTCATGGCTGCCACCCTCCTTGCCGAGCGCTGCCACCTTCTTCATCAGCAACAAGGTAGTGAACACACTCAATAAAGTGCCAATCACCAGCGCCACCAACACCGTGGCCCAGTGCCCGTAAAACTGATCGGCAATAAAGAAAACGCCCACCACACCCGGCGTAATCAACAGGACCAATATCGAGATCAGCCCCTGGCTGGCCGTCGCCAGCTCGGTGCTCACACGCCCACGCACCATCAGCGTTACGGTGGCCATCACCATACCCAAAACACCACCGCTCACCGGCAAACCAGCAAACACCCTAACTGCCTCACCCAGCAGAAAAAACACCACCAGAACCAGAAATCCCCGCAACATCACCATGCCGCTATGCCCTGCCACGTCAAAATTGCTCTACACTAATGCCCTGCTCACGAAAACACAGGACGCTCAATGGCACTGAAAGCCACGATCTTCAAAGCCACACTCCATATCGCCGATATGGACAGGCACTATTATGCTGACCACCACCTGACCATTGCCCGCCATCCGTCGGAAAACGACGAGCGCATGATGATCCGGCTTCTGGCCTTCGCCTTGAACGCAAACGACACGCTGGAGTTTTGCCGAGGCCTGAGCACCGATGACGAACCGGAGCTCTGGCAGAAATCCCTGTCAGACGAAATCGAGCTCTGGATAGATCTGGGCCTGCCCGATGAGGACCGGATACGCAAATCCTGCAACCGCGCAAAACAGGTCATTCTCTACACCCATGGCGGCCGCGCCGTGCCCGTATGGTGGGACAAACACCATAACAAGCTGGAACGATTTGGCAACCTGACCATCGTCGACCTGCCCGCCGAAAGCACCGCCGCATTGGCAGGCCTGGTTGAGCGATCGATGACGTTTCAGGTGTCAGTACAGGACGGCGAAGTGACCTTCAGTAACGATAAAGATCTGGTCAGCATAACCCCGGACCAGCGCCTGCCCATCCGCTGAAGTCGACTTGCTCCGCAGGGCTGGACAGAAGCCCCCGGCGCACGTAAGATTGCGCACTCGAAATTGACGAGCAATCGACCGTTTCGAATGCGCCCGTAGCTCAGCTGGATAGAGCGCTGCCCTCCGGAGGCAGAGGTCAGAGGTTCGAATCCTCTCGGGCGCGCCAATAATTCTTTCAAAAACCGCCACTTACGGGTAATACCGAGTGGCGGTTTTTCGTTGCAAAGCACTCTAGGTGACATATAGGTGACACCCGGAGAAATCTGAGATCAGAACTACACCCCGAGCAACTCAATCTTCCCCACTGTTCGTAGCGCAGCCACAGGCCCCAAACACCGGTTTTTCCTGTTAACCACTCTGTTAACCCTACGCTGTTAACCATTCGATTCACTTGCGCTGTCGCCTTACCCAAATGCGCATTTCCATGGATACCAGCTTGGATACCAACCGCCTGGACACCAACGTGCTCAGAGTTCCCTGGCAACACGAAATCCCTGCGCACCGCCGAGTTGATAGGAGCCAAGTTTAAGCTCACTGCTTCAAAACGGGGACACCTTGCCCTACCCCAGTCACACACATAAACTGCAAGCTACATATACATATGCGTCAGCAACGAGGCGATACAACTCACCAGCCTAATTCAGCCACGATAACTATGTGAGTCCGCTGCGCCACCACATTGAATTGTAAGCCAGGCTGGCATGCCCACGGGAGGGCAGATTTTGGAGATGATCGACAATATCAATCGCCTGCTGGGTGATGATCTCAAGGAAACTATTGAGCCCGGCACGCGCCTGAAAATTGCGGCTTCCTGTTTCTCCATCTACGCATTTGAAGCTCTCAAGGCTGAGTTAGCCAAGGTTGAGAGTGTCCAGTTCGTGTTTACAGCTCCCACGTTCGTGCCCAACGAAGTCACAGATCGGCTTAAGAAGGAGCGTCGGGAATTCTTTATCCCCAAAGCGCAGCGCGAGAGCGGCCTGTACGGCACCGAGTTTGAGATACAGCTACGTAATAAGCTCACCCAAAGAGCCGTAGCCCGGGAGTGCGCTGAGTGGATTCGCCATAAAGCCCAGTTCCGCTCCAACAAAACCAAGGCGCCCATGCAGTCTTTCATGCATGTGGCCGGCAACGAGGGCGCTACGGCTTACATGCCAGTCAACGGCTTTACAGCCGTCGATCTTGGCTACCAGCAAGGCAATGCGGTATCCAACTTCGTAACGCGCATCGATGAACAGCCCCACGCGCAAATGTATCTTCAACTGTTTGACCAGATCTGGAATGACCCCTCCAAGGTCGAGGACGTCACCAGCGCTATCTGTGACCACATTGAATCGGTGTATCAAGAAAATTCACCGGAACGGATCTACTTCATCATGCTCTACAACATCTTCCATGACTTCCTGGAAGATGTAGATGAAGACGTATTGCCCAACGACCTCACGGGATATCGGGAAAGCCTAGTCTGGAACAAACTGTTCAACTACCAGAAAGATGCCGCAACAGGGATTATCAACAAGCTGGAAACCTACAGTGGCTGCATCCTTGCTGACAGTGTGGGGCTCGGCAAAACCTTTACCGCATTGGCCGTGGTCAAATATTACGAGCTCCGCAACAAATCGGTATTGGTACTGTGCCCAAAGAAGCTCGCGGACAACTGGCGCAACTTCAACAGCAACCTTACAACGAACATCTTCGCCAAAGACCGCTTCAACTACGATGTGCTTTGCCACACCGACCTATCGCGCACTGGCGGGGAATCCTTTGGCATTCCCCTGAACCGAGTCAACTGGGGCAACTACGACCTGGTCGTCATCGACGAGTCCCATAACTTCCGCAATAACGATGTTTATAAAGACCGAGAAACGCGATACCAGAAGCTGATGAACAAAGTCATCCGCGCCGGTGTAAAAACCAAAGTACTGATGCTGTCAGCCACCCCGGTCAACAATCGCTTCAACGATCTGCGTAATCAACTGGCATTGGCATACGAGGGACAATCGGAAACACTTGGCAAACACCTGAAAACTGAAACCAGCGTCGAAGAGATCTTCCGTCGGGCTCAAAAGGCCTTTAACGAATGGTCCGAACTGCCACCAGAAGAGCGTACAGCAGCCTCAATCCTTCGGGCGCTGGATTTCGACTTTTTCGAGCTCCTGGATAGCGTAACCATTGCCCGGTCACGGAAGCACATCCAAACCTTCTACGACACCACGGATATTGGGCCTTTTCCCGAACGGCGTAAGCCCCTGTCGTTCCATTGCCCGATTACTGAGCGTACGGATGTCGCCGACCTCAACCATATTTTCACCGAGCTATCCTTGCTCAAACTGGCCGTGTATGCGCCCATCAGCTACATCCTGCCAAGCCGTATCCGAAAATACGAAGAACTGTACGATACCCAGGTCGAGGGTGGTAAAGGCAAGCTGCGCCAAGCTGATCGAGAACACAGTCTGCAGGCATTGATGACCACCAACCTGCTTAAGCGACTGGAAAGCTCTGTCGCAGCCTTTCGATTAACGCTGGCATCCCTCAGAGCCAATATCACCCGCACCCTGGATGCTATAGAGGGGTTTGAGTCCAGCGGCCAGGCGATTCAAATTGGTGACTACCTGGATAATCCGGGCAGCTTTGATAGTGATGACGAAGATCTGAGCGGGCTGGACGAATTCACTGTCGGCAAAAAAGTACAGATCAGCCTCGCCGACATGGATTTGCCCTCATGGCGTCATGACCTGGACACCGACCTACTCCTGATCGACGGGCTGCTTGAAGCCATGCGCAAAGTGACGCCGGCCGATGATGCCAAGCTCCAACACCTGCTAAAACTGATCAATGGAAAGCTCGAAAACCCACTCAACCCCGGCAACCGCAAAGTTCTGATCTTCACCGCCTTTGCCGATACCGCCGACTACCTCTATGACAATCTGGCACCCATAGCCCGGAAATTGGGGCTTCACGTTGGTAAAGTGACTGGCTCGGCCGCGCCCAAGTCAACGCTGCACAAGGCTTACGATTTCCAGAGCCTGCTCACTCTGTTCTCGCCCCGCTCCAAGGAGAAGGCTATCGCACTCCCGAACGAGCCGGCTGAACTGGATATTCTGATTGGTACCGACTGCATTTCCGAAGGCCAAAACCTTCAGGACTGCGATTACCTGATCAACTACGACATTCACTGGAACCCCGTGCGCATTATTCAGCGCTTTGGCCGGATTGACCGCATCGGCTCGCCCAACCAACAGATACAGCTGGTCAATTATTGGCCGGACATCAGCCTGGACGAGTACATCAATCTGAAGGAGCGGGTAGAAAACCGCATGGTGATTGCAGATGTAACCGCCACCGGTGACGACAACGTGCTTACGGCCAAGTCCAGTGAAATTGCTTACCGGAAAGAGCAGCTAAAGCGCATGCAGGATGAGGTGATCGAACTGGAAGACGTCAAAGCCGGTGTATCGATTACGGACCTGGGCCTGAACGACTTCCGCATGGACCTACTCAACTACGTGAAAGAGCATGGCGAGCTGGAAAACGTGCCCTTTGGTATGCACGCTCTGGTGCCAGCCCAACCGCAACTGGGCATAGAGCCCGGCGTCATCTTCGCCCTGAAAAACATCCACGACAGTGTCAACGTCAACCAGCAGAATCGCTTGCAGCCCTACTATCTGGTGTATATTGGCGACGACGGTGACGTGGTCGCAGACCACACCGAAGTCAAACGCTTGCTCGACCTGGTCCGTAGCAGCTGCAAAGGCAAAGTAGAACCGATTCCCGACCTGTGCCACCAGTTCAATGCGCAAACGGATGACGGGCGTAACATGAATCGTTACTCCGACCTACTCAGCCAGGCCATCCGCAGCATGATCGACGTGAAAGACGAAAAAGACATCGACAGCTTGTTCGGTGGTGGCCGCACCACGGCTCTGACCAATACCATTAAAGGGCTGGATGACTTCGAGCTGATTGCCTTCCTGGTCATCGAAGGGCAAGGTGCATGACCCTGTTTGCCTGGCCCAAGGCAGCTGCCTTTGACCGTGTGGTACCCAAGCGCAAGATATACGAACATGGCGCCGTTGGGAGTGCCCTGAAGGAGCGTTTTGTTCAGCAGGTGGAGCAGATTACCTGGGCCTACAAACTGGCCCCGGAGACGGTCAACCTGCCCGCTGCTGAGACAGTCACTGAGATTCAGGTGTTTCGTGTCACGCTCAAGGGCGCCGAGTTGGATCGGGTCGTGCTCAAGGCCATTGACCGCGCGATTCCCTTCCCACTGATTTTCGAGTTGATACAAGGCACGCAGATTAAGGTCGCAGCAGCCTACAAGAGAAGCTCGCACTCTAAGGATGGTAGCGCCAACATAAGCCGCTGGCGGATAGGCAACTATTTTGAAACCGACTGGCAGCCAGAACACACAACACGCCAACCCTTACCGGTAGCACTAGATATGGGCAGCCTTTATGAGCAACTGCTCGGGCCGCTCGTGCAGGATGGGATTACACGCGGTAAGGAGCAGAGCTCAGTTCCTGAAACCAGAGAGCCACCGGCAGCTACTCTATTCAGTGATCGCGACAAGCGAACAAGCGGACAGAGTGACGCTGGAGCAGCGCATCGAACTGGCGGAAGCAATCGTTGCACAGCAAAAAGAAGTTCAGCGGATCGCAACTAGGCTAGGCCGAGAGAAACAATTCAACAAACGTGTGGCTATCAATTCCGAGCTTCGTGGTGCAAAACAAAAACTAAGTGAACTTAAAAAAGAGGGAGACAAAAATGGATATTAGCTTTTTTTCAGGTGCTTTTGATGTCCTGCTAGAGGTGGAAATTAATAAGAGTGGGGCATCGCGCTTTGAGAGTGAATATAGGGAAATCACGGGAATTATGCCAACAATTGGAATTGGATATCAACACCAAAACAATAAATGGGGTGGAGAGTTTCGAGTCTACTTCAATGCCAACCTCGATGTAATAGACGAGCTATCAGATAATGGTGTACACGTAGAGAGCGGCGACAGGCCTTATCGGTCATCGCGAACATACCGAATTAATAATAGAGAATTTTTCTGGTCTCTTGTGAACTCGGGCTATCGACTGGGCGAAAACTGATTTTATAAGACGGACTATCTATGAGCTTTAAAAAGTTAAATATGAAAACAGGTGATTCAGCTATAGAGATCGCAAAAGTGATTTCAGATCTGATACCTGAATCCATCAGGGAACATAGAGATGAAACGGGAAAGACTCGGCTTTCATTGAACTTCCAAGCTCTTAAGACTGCTCTTGGGGATATTTTAGAAGACGACAAAAAGGAAAGTTATCAGCTCGGATGGCCGGGCAAAAAGGAAGCGATTTTTTCGTCATCATCAAGCATCAATAAAACATTAAGGCCTGACAAGCTCCAGAGCGAAAATTACGAGAAAACTAAAAATCTTTTTGTAGAAGGAGACAATCTTGAGGCCCTAAAGCTACTCAGAGAAACTTATCTCGGCAAAATCGATATCATTTACATAGATCCACCATACAATACAGGATCAGACCTAATATACAAAGATAAGTTCAAGAGCTCTGAGAGTGACTACTTAGTTTCTAGTGGTCAGCTAGGGAGTGAAGGAGAGTTATTGGTTTCTAACCAAAAGACCAACGGCCGATTCCATACTGATTGGCTTAACATGATGTTCCCTAGGCTCCGCATTGCGCGACAATTAATGTCGGAGCACGGTATCATCTTTATCTCAATCGATGACAATGAGCGTGCAAATTTACAAAAAATTTGTGAAGAAATTTTTGGCGCTGATAATTTCATAGGGTGCTTTGTATGGAAGCGGCGCAGTGGCTCTATGGACGCTTCAAGTAACCTAAGCGAGGATCACGAATATGTTCTCGTTTACTCAAGGTCTGGAGCTAGACTAAATGGCGTCCCCAGAACATTCGAGAAATACCAAAACCCAGATAATGACCCTCGCGGGGCGTGGATTTCTGATAATTTGAGTGCAGGGAAGCCCGGTGGAGATACTTACTATCCTATTGTAGATCCTAACACTGGGGTGGAGTACCTTCCGCCGAAAGGCCGGTATTGGCCATATAGCAGAGTGACGATGGCGAAAAAAATCGCTGAAGGACGAGTTATCTTTCCTAGATCGGGAAGCGGAACCCCGATGCTAAAAAGATTCGCAGCTGAGGCCATGAAGGAAACTATTCCCGTTTCTTCCTGGATAGAACGCCCAGGGTCTGGCGGACAAAGCACGATTAGCAGCCCAATGAATAGCTCAGCTACAAAAGCACTCAAGGCTCTTTTTGGCAGCAAAATTTTCTCTTTCCCAAAGCCTGTTGAACTTGTTGAAGCGCTTATCCAACAAGGCGGTCACAAAAACGCGATAGTTTTGGATTTTTTTGCTGGATCGGCCACAACTGCGCATGCAGTTCTGAACAGTAATGCAAAGGATGGTGGACAACGACAATTTATTCTCGTCCAGATCCCGGAGAAAATAGACGAAAAAACGGATGCTTTCAGAGAAGGTTATGCAAACATTGCAGAGCTTTCGAAAGAGCGGATTCGTCTCGCTGGTAGGAAAATCCTGGAAGCCGACTGCCATCATGACTGGAACCGTGACGTCGGCTTCCGCGCTCTCAAGGTCGACAGCTCGAACATGAAAGACATCTACTACCGTCCAGATGAGCTCTCCCAAGCCGACCTACTAGAAGCGGTGGATAACGTAAAACCGGACCGTACTCCGGAAGATCTGTTATTTCAGGTGCTGGTTGACTGGGGCGTGGATCTCGCCTTGCCGATTCGACGCGAAACCATGCAAGGAAAAACCGTGTTCTTTGTCGATAACAATGCCCTCGTCGCCTGCTTCGACACCGGCATTACCGAGCAATTGGTCAAGGAACTGGCTCGAAATGAGCCGCTGCGCGTGGTCTTCCGGGATACCGGATTCATTTCCGATGCGGTGAAGATCAATGTCGAGCAGATCTTCCGCCAGCTATCGCCCAGCACAGAGGTTCGTTCGCTATGAGCCAAGGTGCTGAGCAGCCTGGTAGCACAGGGGATATCCTGCTGTATGAGGCTGCCGAAGGTCGGTTGCGGCTCGAGGTGCGCTTGCAGGATGAAACCCTGTGGCTGACTCAAAACCAGCTGGCTGAGCTGTTCCAGACCACCCAGCAAAATATCAGTGGCCACATCCAGAACGTCTACGCAGAGGGTGAACTGGAGAAGGAAGCAACTCACAAGAAATTCTTGTCAGTTCAGCTCGAGGGTGGCCGCGAGGTCCGCCGCCAGCGGGATTTCTACAATCTGGACATGATCATTGCCGTTGGCTATCGAGTCAAAAGCGCCATCGCTACCCGCTTCCGGATCTGGGCCACCGAGCGCCTCAAGGAATACATCATCAAAGGCTTTGTCATGGATGATGAACGTCTCAAGGAGCCGCAGAACGACCGCTATTTTGAAGAGCTGTTGGCGCGCATCCGCGATATCCGCAGCTCCGAGAAGGTGTTCTGGCGCAAGGTATTGGACATTTATGCCACCAGCACTGATTACGATCCCAAGGCAGAGCAAACCCAGCTGTTCTTCAAGCAGATACAGAACAAGATGCATTGGGCGGCTCATGGGCATACGGCGTCTGAGCTGATATTTCCAGCGAGCCGACGCCAGCGCACCCAACATGGGTGTCACCAACTTCCCGGGAAAGAACCTGCTGAAGCGCGATGTTGAGGTTGCCAAGAACTACCTGAACGAAGAAGAGCTCAATATCCTGAACCGCATCGTCAATGCCTACCTGGAATTGGCTGAGGTGCAAGCGCTCAACCGCCAACCTATGACGATGGTGGACTGGCAGCAACGACTTGATCAATTCCTGACCATGACTGGGCGCGAGCTGCTGACCAATGCAGGTGGCATCAGTAACCAGCAAGCGCTGAACAAGGCGCATCAGGAGTTCGAGAAATTCCGCGAGCAACGGCTGCAACAGCCCTCGGAAGTTGAAATGCATTTTATCGAGGCCGAAAAGAAGCTGAAGCAGTTGAAGTCACCCGAAAGAAAGGGTGGCAAAGACCCACAGCGTTGATCGCCACCCCCGGTTCTTTCTGCACACCAGCGTGCAGAAAGCCTTGTAGAAAGAATACAGAAAGAGAATGCCATGAAGCTGAAGTTCAAAACCCAGGCTTACCAAACGAATGCGGTTGAAGCCGTAGTGGACTGTTTTGCCGGCCAACCGATGCGAGACGGCCTGGCTTACCGCATCGACCCCGGGCAGCAGGCTCAGACTGGCGCCTTTGATGCGGAAGGCTTCAAGAATGCTGACCTGGCACTCAGCGAGGCGCAGGTGCTGGAGAACATCCAGGCCGTTCAGCGCCGACAAAATCTTCCGGCGTCATCGTCACTGACGGACTTCTCCACCTACGACTCCAAGAACAACCGCGTACCGGCGAAGGCCGCCTATAAAAAGGATGCCCTGGCCGCCACACGCATACACCTGGACGTGGAGATGGAGACAGGTACCGGCAAGACCTACTGCTACATCAAGACCATCTTTGAGATGAACAAGCGCTATGGCTGGAGCAAGTTCATCATCATGGTCCCCTCCATAGCCATCCGAGAAGGCGTGTATAAGTCGCTGCAGATTACCGCTGAGCATTTCACCGAAAGCTACGGCAAGAAGGCGCGGTTCTTCATCTACAACTCCAAGCGGCTGCATGAGCTGGAAAGTTTTTCTTCCAACGCCGGCATCAATGTGATGATTATGAACATCCAGGCCTTCAACGCCCGAGGGGCCGACAACCGGCGTATCTATGACGAGCTCGATGACTTCCAGTCACGCAAACCCATCGATGTGATTGCCGCAAACCGGCCAATTCTGATTTTGGACGAGCCACAGAAGATGGAAGGTAAAGCCACCATGAAGGCTCTACCCCAGTTCAAGCCGCTGGCTATTCTCCGCTACTCGGCCACTCACCGCACTCAGCACAACCGTATTCACCGCCTGGATGCGTTGGACGCCTATAACCAGAAGCTGGTCAAAAAGATCGCTGTGCGCGGCATTCAAACACGAGGCCTGGCCGGCACCAACGCCTACCTGTATCTGGAAGGTATCGATATCTCCAAGGATGCACCGGTTGCGCGCATAGAGCTTGAAGTAAAACTCAAATCCGGCGAGATCAAGCGGCAGCTAAGGCGTCTTCGGTTCAAAGATGATCTGTTTGCGGAATCTGGTGAACTGGATCAATACCGGGACGGCTTCACCATCAGCCAGATTGACGCAACCAACGACACCGTGGAGTTCACCAATGGGCTGGTGCTTACGGCTGGAGAAGCCAGCGGTGACTTTTCCGAAGGCGATATCCGCCGTATCCAGATCCGCGAAACCATCAAAGCGCATCTGGAACGAGAAAAACAGTTGTTCGCGCAAGGCATCAAGGTACTTTCGTTGTTTTTTATCGACGAGGTGGCCAAGTATCGCGACTACAACCAGGAAGATGAGAATGGTGAGTACGCCCGCATCTTTGAGGAAGAGTATCAGCTGCTGAAGAATGAATACCTATCTGAACTGGCCATAGACAATCAGGCCTACCGCCAGTACCTGGACGGCATTGACCCTGCCAGCACTCACAATGGCTACTTCGCCATTGATAAGAAAACCAATCGCCTGAAAGATCCTGCTGTGGGGAAACGGGCCGTTGATTCTGACGATGTGGACGCCTATGACCTGATCCTGAAAGACAAAGAGCGCCTTCTCTCCTTCCAGGAACCGACCAGGTTTATCTTCTCCCACTCGGCGCTGCGTGAAGGCTGGGACAACCCAAATGTGTTCATCATGTGCATGCTCAAGCACAGCGACAACATGATATCCCGGCGCCAGGAGGTGGGGCGTGGCCTGCGATTGTCCGTCGATAAGCACGGCGACCGAATGGACCACCCAGCTGTGGTTCATGACATCAACGTACTGACGGTGATTGCCAGCGAAAGCTACAAAGATTTTGTTACCGGGCTGCAGCAGGAGATCAGTGAAAATTTGAGTGCCCGGCCGCGCCAGGCAACTGAAGCCTATTTCACGGGCAAATTAATGGCCACCGAGCAAGGCACTGTCGAAGTGACACCGGCGATGGCCAAACAGATTTACCGCTACCTGGTGAAGAACGACTATACCGACGATACAGACCAGGTTGTCGATACTTACCATGATGCGAAGGCACAAGGCGCCCTGGCGGAGTTACCCGACGATCTGAAGCCATTCGGTGACCAGGTCTTTGCCTTGATCGACACCGTGTTCAGTGAAGGCCAGCTGCCCAAAATCGAGGATGGCCGCAAACCGAAGACCAACCCGCTCAATGCGAACTTTGATAAGAAGGAATTCCAGGCGCTGTGGCAGCGGATCAACCGCAAGGCGGTATACCGCGTCGATTTTGACTCTGATGAACTGGTTCGCAAATGCATCGCGGCGCTGGACAAAGAGCTGCGCGTAACGCCCCTGCAGTACACCGTGCAGAAGGGCATTCAGCAAGACGCGCTGACTGACGAACAATTGCGGCGAGGCGACGGCTTCAAGGTCGAGGAAACGGCGACTGAGTACGGCGACTCCATCCACTCAAGGGTCCGGTATGATCTGTTGGGCAAGGTGTCAGAAAATGCCCACCTGACCCGCAAAACCGCCGCCAAAGTTCTGCAGGGCATCCAGGCGGCCGTGTTCAACCAGTTCCGTCAGAACCCCGAGCACTTTATTGCCGAAGCCTCACGACTGATCACAGAACAAAAAGCAGCAATGGTGATTGAACGCTTGGCTTACGACGAAGTCGATGAGCGTTACGAGGTCGATATATTCACCGCCAATCAGACTGGACAGGACTTCTCCCGGGCCACGGAGAAGCTTAAGAACCACGTCTACGACTACGCAATCGCTGATTCTGATGTTGAGCGCCGCTTTGTCCAGGAGCTGGATACCAGCAGTGAGGTGGTCGTCTACGCCAAGCTGCCACGGGGCTTCTTGATCCCGACGCCGGTAGGTGACTACAACCCGGACTGGGCTATCTCCTTCCGTACCGGCAGCGTGAAGCATGTTTACTTCGTAGCCGAAACCAAAGGCACCATGTCATCCATGAAGCTGCGCGAGATCGAGCAGAAGAAGATCGATTGCGCTCGAAAGTTCTTCGACGAGATCAGCCAGCAAGTCACAGATGACAAGGTGAAGTACGACGTGGTCACAGACTACGCCAAGCTAATGGACGTGGTCGGCAAGGCAGCCACTGCACAGCCATAGCTGCCATAGATGGTGCTTGCCGCCTCACCGCCAGCTTCATCCGTGAGGCTGGTGGCCTCTGGCTCTGAGTGCCCGAAAACGAGTACCCGATGGTAACTTATATGGTGGGGAAAATTTCCCTCAGTGACGGCTCTCACTCAAGCCATAAGTCATTGATTCTTCGTTGTACGAAAAAATAGGCTTCTGGCTCTCCGCGGGCACTGGGGGAGTTTTTCCCCCAGTTTTCGTGATACTGGGGGAAATTTTACCCTCGGCTTTTTTCGTTGATCGAGTCTTTTTAGCGAGCTTAACAACAGGCTCCCCAGGTTTCCAAAAGCGCCATTCATCCGTTGCCTCCTTGCCATGGCAACCATAAAATGTTAGCCGCCACTCCCTGGCCTTTCGTTCCTGCCAATACTCACCCTTTGTAAGCGCAATAAAGCCATGCTCAGCAAGCTCATGAAACGGCTTCCGTGCCGTTTTGGGGTCTACACCAAGCCGCTCAGCTGCATTGGCTACAGAGATTGAGAGAGCTCCGTTTCTTCCTGGATAGAAGACATTCTGAAACTCAGTCAACAGGCACCGTGCCGGCAACGAAAGGTCACGAAATGCCGCGGAGTTGAACCACTCACGAGAAACAGTAAAGTAGCCACCCGCGCGCTTTATCTCGTTCTCAGCTCGTTTTTTCCGCTTGCTTCCCATGGGTACGCTCCAACCTCCTCCATTTCCAAACTCGACCGGCATGAACAGCTCTGAGCCCGTCCGGCGTTGCTTCAGCAAAGATACGGGCATCCTTACAACCAGGCCTTCCCACCAGCAGCTTGACTGGATTCCCGGTTTTTTCGGAATGGTTCATCGCCCACTTTATGCAAGCTGGCATGTTGCTGGTGAATGACACCTTGGAGACCTCATCGACGGCCATGATCATGCGCATGAGGCGCCTCGCTCTTCCTCGAATGCCAGAAACATACAGCGCGGCAACGATTGAGCCAGCGCCATGAAACCGTTATCACCAGGGCCAGCTCAAACACGACGTAACTCCTGGGCATTCAAGTTGTGCCGGTGGTTAAGCCCTGCCACCGCAGCTTCAGCGGTGCTGGAATAGCTTTCGCCATCCGCCAGCCAATCGAGCACATCTTTCAAGCGATAGCGCACAGCCCGCCCGCGCCGAACAAAGCGTGGTGCCGGCCGACCTAGCAAAGTTCCGGTGCAACGTGCCTTTCGGGCCGTCGTTGGTTGCACAACGATCAGATGAGGGAAGACAGCCGACTCCGGCAATTCAATCAGCGCGGGATCAAAACCGTCATGGTACTTGGCCAGTGCATCAGCCAACGTGGTGTTGGTACGCTGGGTATGAGTTGTCATCGAAGATATCCTCTTTCAGTTTGGGATGTCTTCGATGATCTTTGTTTCTGCTCGCGAATAAGATTCTGTGGAGCAAATATTCTTTTGAATGCAATTCCGTGGATTCGGATTTGTATTCAATTTCACTGAGGCGGATTTGAAGGGTACTGCTTGTTCTACCCGAGGTTATCCAGCTGACTAGCTTTCGCAATCAGGCTGTCCATGTAACCAGACTCATTCACTACGCGATTCAGGAATTTGCCCACCGTCCGAGAGGGATTCAAATCCAGCTCCCCATATTCCCCTTCGGGAAACATCGCCACAGCCATACATTTTTTCGTAATCTCTGAATTGGTCAGTCGTTCCCATATCTTCAAATCGATATATGCCGCTACTCTGTAATCGAATAGCTTTCTGACCTCTGATGCCCCTGCCCTTGGATATGGAACCTCTGCAATAGCGTGGTTCTCTAGCACGAATCGCTTCAACTGCTCTGAGACGATTTCCGCTGAGGGATAGCCGTCAACCTTTATAAAGCTAACCCCATAACCGTCGTTCACCTTTATATTCCGATATGCTGCGTTTTGGACATCCTCGACATCCAGCCCGTGCTCCTCAGCGACTAACAATGCCAGTTCATCAACTTTCGCTATCAGAGATTCGTTCTGCGCTAAGAACTGCATTACATCCCAAAGGTTAACCTTGGAGACCTCATGGTCCTCCGGATCAAAGTATTTTGCAGCGACCTCTCGCGCAATCCGCGAGCCCTCAGCGTCAATTAGCTCTTCCTGCCTATCAAGCTCGTGAAGATCATCAAGCTCTTCGGGATGGTGCTCTTCCAAGTATGCCTTTCTACGTGCAACCCACATCTCCGCCGTGGGCTCTACTCCGAACCTTTCAAAAGGCTTCTCTGCGCATCTTCTCAGCCACTTCAATCCAATACTGATGTCACTTTCGTTAAGATCCTGCACCCGCATCAAATGCAGAAAAGCAACGTGATTATCGATGGCTTGAGCTGCATCCTCAGGGTTTACATCGCTCCACCATTTGTACGGCCCAATTGAAAACCATGCAGGTAACTGCGCGGGATCATTTATTTTCCTCACCATCTGACTTCAAACCTCCACACAGAATTTCAGTTATCTCCTTAGCCTCGATTTTCCTGAGACTGCAGATCCTCGAGTTCGTTAGCACCGCCCTCCTCCGCTACCTCTTCCGATTGTTCAGCCGCTTTTTCAGTCACTCTCTGGGCAAATACTTCAACAGCATCCCGAGCATGGTCAGGATGTAAGTGCGCGTAGTGCTGAATTGTGGTTTGGATATCGCTGTGAGCCATCAGCTTTGAAACGGTAAGTAGATCAATACCGGCTATTACCAGCTGACTCGCAAAGTTATGTCGCAAACTATAGAGCTGCAGGTCTTGAGGTAGCCCCGCCAGTTTGCGAACTTTGGCCCACGGTTTTTGCATTGCTGTTCCGTCCATGCGTTTTCCGGTGCGACTAGACGGGAACACAAGGCCGGCCTTTGGCGCTCCTTGCTGCTCATTCCACTGTTTGAAAAGGCTCACCGCCGCGGATGATAACGGAAAAGTTATTGGCTCCGGCCGGTGGTGTGCCGTTTTTTCAATTACCTTTCTGACAGTGCCAAACGTCAGGTTTACCTGCTCCCAGCGCAGTCCAAACAAGTCTCCAGGCCGAAACCCTGTGTAATACATGGCCAATATCCACGGCTTCACATGGTCAACGTAGGTGACATTATCGAGGTCCGGCAAGTACGCCTTACCGTGCGCTCTGCTTTGACGGCGCTGCTCGCGCTTTTCCTCTTGGTATTGATCCAAAGCCGCAAACAGCGCCTTGACCTCCTTAGACTCAAGATACCGTCGCTGAGAGGATTGCTCAGCCATTTGCTCTTCCGTAACGGCCGGACGTTGCAGGCTGATTCCAGCGAGAGGGTTAGCAGGTATAACTTTGCGTTCCGCAGCGTGCGCCAGGAGCGTTTTAAGTGCTCCGAGGCTTCGTTTACTGGTACTAAAGGCTTCGCCATTCGCTTCTCGCTCACCCTGCCAGCGCTCAATATCAGCACGCGACAGCTCACCCATCGGTTTGTCGAGCCAATCGGAAAATGCTCGCCGAATACGCGCCAATGTGGCGTCACCATCCTTTTTGCGGCCCTGCACGACGGCATAGGGGCCATCGAGGTAGGCCTTCAGCGTCCGCGATTGCTGCCGTTCTACTTCCGCCCTTATCTCTTCCAGCACCGCTCGGGGGTCGCCGCCTTGAGCCACTATAGCTGCCGCTTCCACTGCATTACTTCTGGCCTGCGCTGCAGTCAGAGTTCCGTATGCCCCAAGAGTCAACAAACGGCGTTGCCCGGACTTGGTTCTGTAGTAAAGCCGGAACATGAGGCCACGCTTACCAGGACGGACGTGGTAACCAGCCAAGTCGGTATCCCAAACATCCGTTACAGGTGGCGCCTTGGCGAGATGCTCAAGCGTCCTCGCTGTTAGTTTCATCTTGGTGGTACTTTCCATGTCGCTCTCTGAAAACCAGGTGACAAATAGGTGACAGATTGAGGATATGACAGGACATAATCGGAAACAAGCAGAAACCCAGATTTCACACCAACAATCTGTTTTTAATGATATTTTATAATCTACACGTTTCTGCTTGTTTACCGTGAAACATGACATCTATGCCCTCCGGAGGCAGAGGTCAGAGGTTCGAATCCTCTCGGGCGCGCCATATTTTTTAGGGCCTTACGTGAAAGCGTAGGGCCTTTTTAGTTTCCTGTATCCATAGCTCTTGCGGCCTGGCAAAGAATATGAGCTATTCTCGCCCCACTAGTCCTGGGCTTTGCTCTTGCGCCATCAGGTATTCGGCGACTGCCCGATAGGCTGGCAGGGAAGTCGGATCGTTCGCAGCATTTCCCGCAACCGGGTTCGAGGCAAACCGGGCGATGACCACATCGGCAGCTGGATCAATCCAGATCGTTTGGCCATGCACACCACGCGCGGCTATGGATCCGTGATCATCGTGGCTAATCCACCACATGCCACGATAGCTCCATCCCTCGAGAAGTTCGTATCCTGCTCTGGCAAATACTTCGCGATCGCCACCATCACGAAGACTGGCAATCACCCGGGCGGGGATGACCTGCTCGCCTGCCCATTTGCCATCATTTAATACAAGCTGACCGAAACGCGCCATGTCACGCAAAGTAGCGTTGAATCCACCTCCGGCAAATGGCGTGCCTATTGAATCGACGGTATAAAACGCTTCACGTTCTGCACCTATCTTTGACCAGATGCGATCCGACAGGTAGTCCGCAATAGAAACCCCTGTCGTTCGGGCAATTAGCCATCCAACAACGTCTGAGTTGATGGTTTTATACCCGAAAGCTTCACCGTGTTCTCCGTCTTTTCTGACCGTTTGCAGGTAGTCAAAGTAACTTCGAGGCCCTTCATATCCTTTGGGTTTTGGTAGTGGGCTCCCAGCTGCTGCGTATGTCCATACTTCAGCATCAGGGTCTGAATAGTCTTCCGAGTAATCGAGCGCTGTGGTCATATCCAGAACCTGGCGTACAGTCGCATCACCGAACGCACTCCGCTCCAGTTCGGGAACTATGTCACCCACCAAAGCCGTTTCATCCAGCTTGCCCTCCGCCACCAACACTTCGCCAAGAAGCCCTGTCAGGCTCTTGGTGACTGACATGGCGCCATGCAAAGTGTGCTCATCAAGGCAGCCATCGTAACGCTCATAGACAACCCGGCCGTGGTGAAGAACCAGAATACCATCCGTGTAATTTGCATCGAAGGCATCGTGCCACGTCATCGACTTCTCAAGCCCCAGTGGCAAGAATTCGACCGCGTCTATGCCAGCATCAATGTCTACAGGAAGCTCACTGACGCCTTCGCTACCATTACGAACCGCCGTAGTCGGCATCAGCTCCCGGAAATGACAGACCGTCCAACGCAATTTGGGAAAAGCAAAATAATCAGGATCCGTAAAGCGAATCGTTTTGTCTGCCGCCGGCGGGAAACCCTGCATCAAGCCAAGAGCCTCCGGAGTGGAGTCCGGCGCTAACAATGGCGATGCTTGCTGAGCCATGGCAGCTCCACCAAGCGTCAAGCATAGTGCCAGGCTTCCGTTTACAATCGGTTTCATAAACTTATCCTTTTGTTCCATTGCGGCGCGATTCATCCGGCTGAGATTGCAGGCTTTATTCAAAGCAGCCACTCGATCGGCAAAATCGACAAAATGAAAATGCCCGTGCGTTTTAAGAACCCTGTATTGGGTTCTTGCTCATGGCGGACCAAATCACCGTCGACGTATTCTATCCAATAAAGCTCACCGTTCTCGGTGAGTCGAACTTCGTATGCATTCAGCGGGATGGTTTCCTCAAAAGCCTCGTGGATCTTTTCCGAAAGAGCGGGGCTCTCAATCACAAAACCCAGTTCTGTATTCAGATTGATAGAGCGGGGGTCGAAATTGAATGAGCCAACAAACATTCGCTCCCCGTCGACGGCAAAGGTCTTCGCATGCAAACTTGAGCCCGAACTTCCGAATGGCCCGGCGCTTTGATTCCGTTCGACATCAGGCGAAAGCCTGCGCATCTCGTAGAGTTGGATCCCCTCCCGAAGCAAAGCTTTTCGACGCTTGGCATAACCCGCGTGCACAGCGGCTACGTCGGTCGCATCAAGAGAGTTGGTCAGTATGCTTATCTCAATGCCATGGCTGGCCAAAGCCGCAAAAGCATCCACGCCCGCCTGGGTTGGCACAAAGTATGGCGATATTAATGCGACCCGGGATTTTGGTTCCCCCAAAATCTCGCCAAGCTTATGGGCCAGAAAGTCCTCTTTTTTGGATTTCCCGAGCCCTTTAGCAGGGTTATCACTGACCATTCGAGTCTTGGCCCAGTCAAACTCCAGCGTCCCCGATAGCAGCTCACGAACAAAATCCGATTCAGCGATGGCCCTTACATAGTCTGTCGCGGCCTTATCCTTCTCGAGTTCCAGTGCACGACGCTCAAGCTGATGTAAATCAGTATCCGAAGCGATGGGCAATAGCTGCTCGACGGGATACGCCGAGGCACTCGCCCAATAGCGATCAAAATCGTTTGATACCTCTGGTACAACCGGGCCAATGGCAAGCACATCGAGATCAGCAAACAGTACACCGGCGGTTGCACCAAAATACTCATCGCCAACATTCCGGCCGCCAACAATGGTTGCCTGGTTATCAGCGGTGAAGGACTTGTTGTGCATCCGCCTGTTAGCCCGGGAAAAGTCCGTCAAATACCCCAACCATTTTGGATTTCGAACGACAAACGGATTAAAAAGGCGAACTTCTATCAACGGGTGACTCGCCAGAGCTGCAAGTTCGGCATCTAAACCGGATGTTCCGTTATCATCAAGCAGCAACCGAACCCGCACTCCCCGCTCGGCAGCCCCGTGCAGCTCTTCCAGCAGCAATATGCCGGTAATATCGCCATGCCAGATGTAGTACTGAACGTCCAACGTTCTATCTGCCACACGTGCCAGCAGAACGCGGGCGGCAAAGGCATTCCGAGGGTTGGCCAAGGTATGGATGCCACTTTTACCCGGATAGCTCTCCAGCTGCGGCACAATAGCCTGCCCGAGCCGGGTATCTAAGGCACTATTAAAGTTCAGGGCACTGGACTCCGATCGATCAGCGATCGGCAAAGCGCAGGCTGGCAATAAAAGCGTTGACAGCAAGATCACCAGCAACCTTATTGTCGGCTTTTGTCGTAACACAAAAACTTCAAGAATATTCTGTATCACCCTGCCTGCCCCAATAATGTGCCAATCTGCATCGAGATCAATCCGCCCAGTTCAGGGCCATCAGAACTGATAATTAATCGCCAGACTACCATGCCACTGATTGGCGGCCCCTACCGCATCAACGATCGGGCTATCCTCAGCGACACCAAATAACCGACTATACCGGGCAATTGTCGACAGGCTTACGTTGCCGGCGATCATATAAGTCAGACGAGCATTAATAATCGCCCTCACAAAGTCACCATCTGCCTGGTACTTGTCCAATCCGGAGCGAACGGCATCAGGCGGCGAAACATTAAACAATGCTTCACTCCACTGATAATTGCCTTAAGAAGCCCCGGCCCTGCAGCGTATAAAAGGCGGTCGGTGAGTCTCCCCCTGTATCGAAGGTATGCCCCTGTATCGAAGGTATGCCCCTATCCGAACACCATCCAGATCCCCTGTTACGGGAGCCGCAATATCTCCGGTCGCTTGCCACTTTCCCACGTTTCAGCTGGCGAGTGAATGGAGCGCCATACACGCTTCATTCTCGATTCGTGGGAGCGCGTATATGAAGACAAAGCCCTATGTGAGCGCCACCAGCGCAGACTCGTCATAGCCGACGCTTCTAGCCTTTGGCATATTGCCCTACAGGAATGGCCAAATAGTATTTATGCAAGCATCCCCGGCGTGAGCCTGCGTGTATGAGAGAGCAGCCCACTATGAGCAGTGAAAAAGCTGAATCAGGGCATGGCGGCGCTGCTTATCTCCCGCTACCCCAAATACAGCCGTTGCTCGAAGAAGGGCACATCAATCGAGTTATTGGGACGCCCTCTATAGACCTGATTGCGTATGACGCCTACCGGCTTTGGACAGCGAAATCCAGACAAGCTTGTGCCAAGAAACGGCCTAGCACGTATATGATGCGGCCTGGAGAGCTTGCGGGTGGTGGACGCTTCCATTATGTCAAAACTGATCAGCGGCAATACGAACGCGCCCACGATTGCCTTTGCCCAAAAGGCCGCTGATACGATCTTCGCGGAAGCCTTGCGAGGTTATGTTGAAGCCTGCTTTTGTGGTGACTGACCCAGGTAGTCCATCAAAGCGGCACTGTGCATGGGGCGGGCATATAGAAATCCCTGCAGACCACTCAAAGACTTTTCATGAAGTATGCGAGCTTGTAGCTCGGTCTCTACACCCTCCGCAATAACTTCCAGGTTGAGGCTCTTTGATAGTGCCGTCACGGAATCCACGATTGCTTCTCCGGCGGCGGTTTCTCCCAGCTCGCGAATGAAGCTTTTGTCGATTTTCACCTGGTCCACGTCCAGTCGATGCAGATAAGCCAGAGACGAATAGCCGGTGCCAAAATCATCAATGGCGAACCGAAATCCCCGCTGCCGCAGTGCCTGCATCTGCTGAAAGGATTCCTGCTGTTGGCCCATCAATAGATTTTCGGTGATTTCCAGGGTAAAGCGGTCTGCAGTCAGGTCATACTTTGCCAAGAAAAAATCGAGACGTTCGGTGAGCTCAGAGTTCTGGAGCTGTAGCGGGCTGATATTGATGGCGAGCCGGAAGGCGGGCGGCAATCGATCTTTCTCTCGTAATTCTGCGAGTACCTGGCAACTCTGTTCAAACACGATATCCTGGAGCTGATAGATCAATCCTGCCCGTTCCGCTATCGGGATGAATGCGTCCGGGGGAATAGCGCCTTCTTCCGGATCAAACCATCGCAGTAAGGCCTCTGCTCCGAAGACGGCCCCGCCGGGTGTCAACTGAGGCTGGAAGTAGGTCACAAAATGCATGTTCCGAATGGCTTGGACCATCCGACGCTCCAGATCCAGGCGCCGGTCAGCTTCCCGTTGCAACGATTCCTCAAAGAACGCAAAGCGACTGCCGCCGATGCGCTTGGCCTCATACATTGCTGCGTCTGCATTGCGCAGCAGGTCTTCTGTTTTCAATCCGGGCTTTTCGGCCAGGGCTATTCCGACGCTGACACTGACGCTGTAGCCATGGCCCTGATTTTCCAGAGGCGCATTAAAGCAATCCAGTATTCTACGCGCCGCTGCTGCAGCGGATTCGGCCAGTGCATTCTTGCCGGTTAAAGGCTCCCGCAACAATACAATGAATTCATCTCCGCCCAGCCGTGCAATCATTTCCGAACGACGCGTCTGATCCTCAAGCCGCCGTGCAACCTGTTGGAGCAGCAGGTCGCCCTGTTGGTGCCCCAGGCTGTCGTTGATGCGTTTGAAGTCATTAAGATCGAGAAACATTACTGCGCCACTGGCGTAGCCGCGATTCACCTCTTCCAGCAGATGCTCCAGCTGTTCCTCAGCATGACGGCGGTTAGGCAAACCGGTAAGCGCATCGAACAGCGCCAGGCGGGCGGCCTTTTCTTCGGCAACCTTACGGGTCGTGACTTCACGGGCCATCCACAAGACGTAGGCGTCATCACGACCATCGCTATAGAAACCATCGACGATCGCGGTTCTTCCTTCAAAAACCCGGCGCTCGCCTTCAGTCATAACTTCGTACTCGAAGATCTGCATCTCTCCGGTAGCGAGTGTCTCGCGCGCTACCCTCATCACCTGTTTTGCGAGTTCTGGCTCGAACAGGTTTTCTATTGACTGGCCCCACAGTGTGTCTGGCGGTGTAATCAGTTCGAAAGTGTCACCGGAAAAATCGATGTAGCAACCTGACTGATCGAGCACGATAGCCACGTCCGGGATTACCTGCATGACCGCAGTCAGCCTGGCGTTGATCTTTCCCAAAGCTGCAGTCAGCCGGGCCTGTTGTTCAGCCAACCTATAATGATCAATAACAAGCAATGCGAGGGCCGAAAAAGCCTCGATCAGGTAAAAATGCAATCGAGAGGGGGCACACGGGCCGGGATAGTAGATGGCGAAACTGGCGAGAACCGTACCGTCGGAAGCAATGATAGGTGTTGACCAGCAGGCGCCCAGCCCGTTTTCCTTGGCCAAGGCCTTAAAGTCCTGCCAAAGCGGATCGGTAGCGATATCGGTGACCACCACCTGCTCTTGACGAAAGAGCGCTGTGCCGCAAGAGCCTACCCCTTCACCTATAATCACCCCATCGATAGCCTCGCAGTAGGCCTGAGGCAGGCTGGGCGCCGCGCAATGCTTGAGTCGTTGACCATCCAGTAACAAAATGGAGCAAAGGGCACGGTCCTCCTTAAGGTTTTGTTCTATCTCGCGGCAAAGTAACTCCATGCTGGAGACCAGACCATCGCCACGAATGGCTCTCTCCAGAACCTTTCGCTGGATCCGGTATATGGCCAACCTCTGGGATTCGTTCAATTGGCTCTCGTCCATGTAAGGACCTTTAGGTTGTGATCTTCGACTTTACCTTGAGCCTAAATTCTACTGCATTTTATCGCCAGCATAGACAACTCCATGTTTTTTGAGGAGGTCAGAGGTTCGAATCCTCTCAGGCATTATAAACCACCCGCCCCAACTCACGAATGTCATACCCCCCCAGCGCCTCCGCGCGTTGACGAAAGCGCTCGCAACCGGCAAAGGCCAGTAGCCGCTGCATGGCGGGCTCGAAGTAGTGGCGACGGCGCATGGCCAGGTCAAAGTTTTCCTGTTGCAAGGGGATAAAGGCCAGACCCTGGCGCTTAGCTGCAGCTTCGATGCCTACGCCGACATCCGCTTCGCCCTGGCGAATGGCCAGTGCCAGATCGTCTTCGCTGAGCGACGGGTTGTCCGCCCAGGTCAGACACTTGGCCTCAATGCCATGATGTGACAGCAGACTTTGCAACAGGTGGCTGACACCGGCATCGGGCTGACGATGCGCAATGCGCAGTCCCGGCCGGGTGATATCCTTGAGTCGTTTAATTCCATGAGGGTTTCCGGCGTCAAGTAGAAGACCCTGCTGGCGTTTTGCCCAACGAATCAAGACCAGATCGCGCATTCCGCTCAGGCCCAATGTGGCCGGGTCATTGTAGCGCTGACTTTCCGGGTGCCAGATGTGCATCCCGGCGAGCATCGCGCGCCCATCCATCAAGCGTTGCACGCCATCACCACTGCCCTGGCACAACAAGGCCATCTCTGCACCACTTTCCTTAACAGCCCACTCAAGCAGCGGATCCTGGCTTCCTGCCAGCACCTGTGGCGTCGGCGTGCCCGCTGCATCGTCTCCTTCCAGGTGATTCATCAGCCAAAGATCAATACGCTGACGCGGAAACAGCAGCTTTCCGGTCACCCGCACACAGGGAATTACGCCCTGGCTGACCAGATCGTAAACTTTTCGCTCTTTCAAACGTAAATACTCGGCGACTTCAGCCGTGGTGAGGTAAGCGGGAAGGGGCATGGCTCTCTCCTGCTATCCGCTAATTGATTTCCTGTTTTAAGCTGCATATTTTTCACTAGCTGATGCAAAGCGTAATAGAACACGACAGGATGCTCAATGTTGAGGAGACGCAACTTTGGAAAATAACAATGCGTTGTATGTAGCGCTGTCGCTGGTACTGAATCTGGACGCGACGCTCTACCAGATCGTGATCCTGTCGCTGCAGGTTTCGCTGCTGGCGGTATTGGTTGCGGCTGTCATCGGCTTTCCATTGGGTGCGGCGGTGGCGCTGTGGCGCTTTCCTGGTCGGGGCGGTGCCATTATCGCGCTCAACGCCATGATGGGACTCCCACCGGTCGTGGCCGGGCTCACGGTTTATATGCTGCTGTCCCGCGCCGGGCCGCTGGGCGAGTGGGGGCTTTTGTTCACGCCGAGCGCCATGGTGATTGCCCAGGTAGTGCTGGTATTGCCAATCCTGGCGGCGCTTTCGCGCCAGAAGGTTGAGGAGCTTCTGGGCGAGTACCAGGAGCAGTTTATTTCACTGAATATGTCACGATCGCGCATGATGCCTACCCTGCTATGGGACGCACGCTTTGCGCTGTTGACCATTTTGCTGGCCGGCTTTGGTCGCGCCAGCGCCGAGGTAGGTGCCGTGATGATGGTCGGCGGCAATATCGAGGGTGTCACGCGAGTGATGACCACCGCCATCGTACTGGAAACCAGCAAGGGCGATCTGCCTTTGGCGCTGGGGCTGGGCATTGTGCTGCTGACACTGGTCATGCTGGTTAATGCCGGCGCCTATGTGGTGGGTGAACTGACCAAAAGGCGGATGGGATGACCTCACTAAACGTTCCCATGATGGACGCTGCATTGATTGCTCCGCTACCGTCGTTGCACTTTGATGATGTTGCGTTCAGCCACCAAGGCGAACTGCTGCTGGGCCCCTGCTCATTCACCCTGGATGGTGTTGGCCCCACCCTTGTCATGGGGCCTAACGGTGCCGGCAAGAGCCTGATGCTGCGGCTGGCTCACGGCCTTATTTCGCCAACTCAGGGATCCGTTTCCTGGTCCTGTGGCGAACGCCCCAGACAAGCGATGGTGTTCCAGCAACCCGTGCTGTTGCGCCGGTCGGCACTGGCCAACCTTACCCACGCACTGGCGGTCAACAACACCCCGCGCAAGGCGCGCATGCCGCTGGCCCGTGAAGCACTGGCCCGCTTTGGCCTCGCCGCCCGTGCTGATACCCCCGCACGTGTTCTCTCTGGCGGCGAACAGCAGCGTCTGGCTCTGGCTCGTGCCTGGGCACTGTCGCCCTCAGTGCTGTTTCTGGATGAGCCGACGTCCGCGCTGGATCCCGCGGCGACCAAAGCGGTCGAAGCCGCCGTGCAGGAGTTTCATCAACGGGGAACACGCATTGTCATGACCACCCACGACCTGCACCAGGCCCGGCGCCTCGCCGGCGATGTTCTGTTTCTCTCGGGTGGCAAAGTTCGAGAGCACACCTCCGCCGAATCGTTTTTTAACGGGCCGGCATCAAGCGAGGCTCAAGCGTTTATGGCCGGAGAACTAATCGAGTAAGCCAGGTTCCAACACCAATTAGTCGAAACTCCTGATACACCAAAAAGAAGAACAACATGAACAGAATCTTGAGCTTTGTGTTTGCCAGCGCTACCACCATTGGCCTGGCATTCAACGCCTCGGCCAGTGACTTCATCACCCTGGCCTCGACAACCTCAACGGAAAACTCCGGGCTGTTCAGCGGTATCCTGCCGCAATTCACGTCCGCCACCGGCATCCAGGTACGGGTAGTGGCCGTCGGCACCGGGCAAGCGTTCGAAATCGCCCGGCGCGGCGACGCCGACAGTCTTTTGGTACATGACACCTCCGGCGAGCAACGCTTTATTGAAAACGGCTTCGCCAGCGAGAGGGTTGATGTCATGTACAACGACTTTGTGCTGATTGGTCCAGCCGATGACCCGGCAAACGTGAGTGCTGCGAACAGTGCCGCCGATGCATTCGCTGCTATTGCCGACGCTCGGGCGCCTTTTGCTTCCCGAGGTGATGACAGCGGCACCAACCGTGCCGAATTACGTTTTTGGAAGAATGCCGGTATCGAGCCAGTTGGACGCTGGTATCGCGAACTCGGCAGTGGCATGGGGCCAACGCTCAATACTGCGGCTGCCATGGATGCCTACGTGATATCAGACCGCGCCACCTGGGTCGCGTTCAAAAACCGACAGAACCTGACGCTGCTTTTTGAGGGCGACGAGGTGCTGTTCAACCAGTACGGCAGCTTGCTGCTGTCGGAACAAAAGCATCCGCATCTCAAACACGATCTAGCCAAACAATGGCATAACTGGCTGATCTCCGAGGCCGGCCGTCAAGCGATTGCCAACTTCAAGGTGAATGGACAACAGCTGTTTTTCCCGAATGCCAAATAGGCTAATCTCTGGCAACCTCCGTAGGTAATAGATCATCCAGCGTCTTGAAAATGGCAGTAACAACAATGACGATTGCACCTCTTTTGCCAAACCCTGCAGACCCTCGCCTGTCCCGGGCCGTTGAGGGCATTGACGAAAACGGTCAATCCAAATCGATCAACGTGATCGAGGAACGTCCTCTGACCATCTATCTGAACAGTCAGGAGATCGTCACCGCCATGACCATCGGCGATCACCCGGAGTATCTGGCCCTGGGTTTTCTTCTGAATCAGGGCATGTTGAAAGAGTCTGACCAGGTGACCGGGATTGATTTCGACGAAGAGCTCGAAGTGGTGGTGGTTCGCACTGCTGGCGTTACCGATGTCGAAGACAAGCTGGAAAAGAAGACCCGCACCTCCGGTTGCGCGGTCGGGACTGTGTTCGGCGATATGATGGCCGGGCTCGAAGGTCTGTCATTGCCAGACACGCCCGTGCACACCAGCACCTTTTACGATCTGTCGTTCCAGATCAACCACACCCCCAGCCTGTATATGGAAACCGGCGCCATCCATGGCACCGCTTTGTGCCGGGGCCGTGAGGTGTTGGCGTACATGGAAGATGTCGGGCGCCATAACGCGGTCGACAAGATCGCCGGCTGGATGCATCAGAACAACATACCGGCAGCTGATAAGATCCTCTACACCACCGGCCGCCTGACCTCTGAAATGGTGATCAAGACCGCCTTGATGGGCATCCCCACACTGATCAGCCGGTCCGGCTTTACCGCCTGGGGTGTCGATATTGCGCAGCAGGTCGGGTTGACGCTGATTGGGCGGATGCGTGGCAAAAAATTTACCTGCCTCAGTGGCCAGCACCGCCTGGTGTTTGATCAGGATTTGTCGCAGATTCCGGATGACAACAAGAAAATGCAGCGCAAGGGCGCTCGGGATGATTAACAGGAGCGTAGCATGACAGATTGCGCGGTGATTCTGGCCGGTGGCCAGGCCAACCGGATGGGCGGTGGTGATAAAGGGCGGCTGATGCTGGGCGACCGGTCGTTGATCCAGCGCGTTATTGATCGAATCACACCCCAGGTTGATGCCGTGGTGTTGAATGCCAATGGCGATTTGAGCCGCTTTGACGATCTGGGTTTACCGGTAGTGGCCGATACGATCGCTGATTATGCAGGGCCACTGGCGGGCATTCTCGCGGGCATGGACTGGGCCGCAGAACACGGGTATGAATGGCTGATTACCGTGGCATCTGACACGCCGGCCTTTCCTATGGATCTGGCGAAACGATTAACTGGCTTCGACACGCCGGTGGTTCTGGCCGCTACCCCTGATCCAGAGCGTGGCAAGATCGCCCAGCCGACGTTTGGCCGCTGGCCGGTGGCACTGCGGGAGGATCTGCGCGCCGAACTGAATGACGGCGTGCGCAAGATCCGCCAATGGACCCGAGCCAAGGGCGAAACCCTGGTGCTGTTTGGCGAGCATGACTTTTTCAACATCAACACGCCGGAAGATCTGGCCTGGGCGGAGCAACACCTGACGTGAATGTTATCGGCATTGTGGGCTGGAAAAACTGCGGTAAGACCACCTTGGCCAGCGCTCTGATTCGTGAACTGTCCAGTCGGGGTTTAACGGTTAACTCCGTCAAACACGCCCATCACAGCGTGGATGTCGACCAACCCGGCACCGACAGCTACCGGCATCGTGATGCTGGCGCTCGGGAAGTCATTCTGGCGGGCGGCCAGCGCTTTGCCATCATGCACGAGCTTCGCGGCACCGAAGAACCGACACTGGACGAGTTATTGGCCCGGCTGGGGCCCTGCGACTGGGTGGTGGTCGAGGGGTTCAAAGCCCACTCCCACCCCAAGATTGAAGTGCATCGGCAGGAATGCCTGAAAGAACCTCTGTACCGGAACGATGAAGATATCATCGCGGTCGCCACCGACTATGCTTCGGATTTTGCCGCCGGCCCCGGCTTTGATCTTAACAATACACGCGAGATCGCCGACTTTATTGTGAGTACCGCAGCACCATGAACGAACTCCGTAACGACTGTTTTGCCCTGCCACCCGGCGTTAACTGGACACCGGTCGAAGAGGCCCTTGAGCGGTTACGTTCACGCCTGCATCCGGTCGTGGCTATCGATCGCGCGGTTCCGCTGTCCCAAGTGAATGGCCGTATCCTGGCCAGTGATGTGTTTGCCCCTCGCGCTCATCCGCCCAGTAGCAATTCTGCGGTGGATGGCTATGCCTTTGCGGGCCCGTTGACTCAAGTGCCCTGCACCCTGCCCCTGGTAGACGGCCGCAGTGCCGCCGGGGAACCCTACCGGGATCCGGTGCCAGGCGGCCATGCCATCCGGATTCTGACCGGCGCAATGATACCGGCCGGTACCGATACCGTCGTTCTTGAGGAAGATTGCGACGTTATTGATGGCCAACTGCATTTAAAAGGCACCCTTAAAGCCGGAGCCAATCTGCGTAAAGCCGGAGAAGACATCAAGGCACAGGACAAGATCCTGTCAGCGTCTACCCGCCTCACGCCCACCCAGATTTCTGTGCTCGCCAGCGTCGGTGTTGAATCTGTCGATGTCTATCAACGGTTGCGCGTTGGCGTGTTGTCTACCGGCGATGAAGTGAAGCCGGTCGGCGCAACCGTCACCGACTGGCAAATCTACGATGCCAACCGCCCGATGCTGAGCGCGCTGGTGGCACAGCTTGGCCATGAACTGGTCGACCTGGGCCATGTTCTGGACCGGGCAGAAGACGTCAAAGCGGCATTGGAAAGGGGTGCGGAGCAATGCGACCTGATCCTGACCAGTGGCGGCATTTCCGCCGGAGACGAGGATCATGTCTCGAAAACCCTGAAAGCCCACGGTGACATCAGCAACTGGCGTATCGCGATCAAACCGGGCCGCCCGCTGGCGCTGGCCATGTTTCATGGCACACCGGTGGTCGGTTTGCCCGGCAACCCGGTAGCGGCCTGGGTGTGCGCGCTGCGCTTTGGCGCGCCGGCGATGGCGCTGCTGGCCGGAGGCGAGTGGTTCGAGCCCCAGGCCTATGTGATGCCCGCCAACTTCTCCAAAAACAAGAAACCGGGGCGCAGCGAGATGCTGCGCGCCCGGATTCGTGACGGCAAGGTGGACGTTTTTGGCTCAGAAGGTTCCGGGCGCGTGACTGGCTTGGCCTGGTCTGAAGGCCTGGTGGAGCTGGATGAGAGCGCCCGGCAGATCGAGCCAGGCAGCCCTGTGCGGTTTATTCCCTACGGCAGTTTCGGCCTGTAATTACTCGCCGGCATCACTCAACGCTACCGTGGACCGCAAAGGCCTCCAATGAGGCATCTTGCGGCGCCCGGGAGCGATAGGTTTCCTCAACACCCAGCTCGGTCAGGGTGCGACTGACCATCAGCAGAGTGTTCTCCTCAAAGTCTTCACACATGGTGCGCATCTGGTCGATTTCTTCACAGGCGACCGGGTAGGCAGCGTCTATATCCGGCGCGCCGTAACACTCGACAAAGGTTTGCGCCAGGGTGCGGCGCAGTTGTTCGAGTTCCGCGTCGGTTATATTGCATACCCCCACGAAGGTGGCACGGCCGCCGGATTCGATGCTGTACCAGCCGTTACTGAAAGCCTGACGGGCCTTGCCTTTCAGGTTTGCTTCAGTCCAATTGGAGAATTCAAATCCGCCCGAGATTGCCCACTCACCGCTTGGCGCGGGCAGGTCGAACACGTTGTCATCGGATACGTCCAGGCGCAGGGTTCGGGCCAGCTTCATACATGCTCCGCGAATTCAATCAAACTCAGTGTCTCGGTCATGACATCCTGACGTAACAGCATTCGGCCTTTGTCATCCAGGCCCACAAACAGTCCCGGCCTTGGATAATCAATCTGGGAGCCAAGAGTGTCACAACGCGGACGCCACTCGTTGTGTACGCGTTTGAAACCATCGTCCATAAAGTAGGTCAGCCACAACAGGGTGTGCTTGGACCAGCTCTCCAGCAGCGCCATGGGGGTTATATCCGCGCACCCCTCCTCTTGCAGACAGGTTTCGTCGGGGTTCTCGCCGGGCTCATTGATGGTCGAGGTAAACGGCACATGAATGCCGACAACCAGCCAGTTCGGATGCGCCTTGGGGTCGGAGACATCCGCCGCAAAGCGAACCCCGCCGCATACAGCACCATTCACCTTGATCCGGTCTGGCCACTGGAAAAACACCGGCACTTCCGGTGGCGCCAGGGCACCCAGACTCTCAGCCAGGCCAATCTGGGCCACATAGACCACCTGAATGGCCTCTTCCAGAGGCGTCTCCGGCGCCAACACCAGAGCAGCACGCAAGGTGTCGCCTTCCTCGGAATAAAAAATCGTACCCGAATCGACCCCGGCAATCGCGCGGCTGACGGCCTTATCGAACGGATCCGTATGCCTGGGCACTATTTCTCCAGTGAGTAACGGAGGAAATTGAGGTGACTGACTCATAGAATGGCCCGGGCGTAGACGTCAGAGGCGATAATTTCATCCGCAATCCGCTGGAACGCCCTGGACTGCAGGCTTTCCGGTTTCGACACCACGATCGGAACACCGCCATCCGATCCAATACGGATATCCAGATCCAGCGGAATTTCACCCAGGAAGGGCGCCCCGAGTTTTGCGGCTTCTGCCCGCGCGCCGCCGGAGCCAAAGGGATGATGTTCTTTACCGCAACCGTCACACACGAAAGACGCCATGTTCTCAATCAAGCCAAACAGCGGCACCTCCATCCGATTGAACATGTCGATGCCCTTGCGCGCGTCCATCAGCGCAATGTCCTGGGGTGTCGAGACAATAACCGCGCCGGCAACGAAGAACTTCTGGCTCAGGGTCATCTGGACGTCCCCGGTGCCCGGCGGAAGATCCACCAGCAGCACATCCAGCCGGCCCCAGTCGACCTGATTCATCATCTGCTCAAGGGCACCCATCAGCATAGGCCCGCGCCAGACGATGGCTTCGTCTTCCGGGGTCATCAGGCCCAGCGACATCAAGGTTACCCCGTGATTGCGCAGCGGCAGGATAGTGTGCCCGTCGGGACTGGACGGTCGGCCGGATACGCCCAGCATGCGAGGCTGGCTGGGACCATACACGTCGGCATCCAACAGGCCCACTTTCAGGCCCTTTGACGCCAGTGCCACCGCCAGATTGGAGGCCACGGTCGATTTGCCCACGCCACCCTTGCCAGAGGCAATGGCAATGATGCGGCCAATGCCCTTCGGGTTTCTATCCTGCGGCCGGGGCGCATCGGTACCGATCAGATTACTTTTGTCGGCGTTAACGTATTGAACCATAAAGTGTCCTGATTAGGTTTAGCTGTCCAGATAGTCATCGCTGGTGCGAACCCGAGGGCGCTCGCCACCCGCCATGGGCGCGCTGTCGCCATGGAATTGGGCTTTCACACGGCAGTCATCGCACATTTTGATGAGCTGAACATTGTCAGATTTGGTGTACATCCAGTGTTGATTTTCCAACTTCTCAACAATCCGGTTGATGGTGCTGGCCACACCAAAGGGTGTTCCACACTTGATGCATTCGAACGGATCCTCGCCGTGCAGGGCGCGGGCACTCAGCGCAGCCTTCGACAGATCCAGCTGTGGTTTAAGCGTGATTGCCGTCTCCGGACAGGTGCTCTCACAAACGCCGCACTGAACACAGGCGTTCTCGGTGAACTGAACTTCGGGCCGGTCCGGATGATCGCCAAGGGCGCCGGTCGGGCATAGCGACACGCAGGCAAGGCAAAGCGTACATTTATCGGAATTGATTTCGATAGCACCGTAAGGCGCACCTACCGGCAAAGGGATGGGCGCGTCGATCTTGTCCGCCATCGCGCTGACGGCAACCCGGGTGACATCACGGCGGCCGCCGACCAGCAAGACCGGATCACCCACGCGCCCGGCGTTGTCGCCAGCTTCGCCGAGTTCCTCGGCTGCAACCACCCGGATCCGGCTGGGTGAGTTATGAGTACCGATCAGCATGGCCTGGGCAAGCTCAACTTCCGCGGTAACGGCTCGGCGATCCAACTCGTTGTCTGCCAGTATCAACACTTCTGCATAACCTGCGCCGAAGGCGGCCAGGATTTCGGCATGACCGATGCGGTCGATGTGCTCCAACCCAAGCGGAATCAGATCGTCCGCCAGGCCATCGTGATAGCGAGCCAGGTAGGCAATCGCCTCAGAGCCCGCGCCCAGAGTGTGAAAGACCAGGCGCGGCGTTTCGCCAGCATGTTCCCGATACGCCTTGGCCATGACATCCAGAGCCTTGGTGATCGATTCAAAGGGCGTTTCATTCATGGTAACTGCGGACGTCGGGCAAACCGCCGCACAGGAGCCACAACCCGCACAAATATCGGAATCGATTTGTACGTGATCACCGGCGGAGAAAATCGCTTCGGTGGGGCAGACATCCAGGCAACGAGTGCAGCCCGGCTGGTTCGCCCGCGAGTGTGCACACAGGGATTCTTCCAGCTTGAAGTACACGGTTTTCTCGAACTCGCCCACCCGCTCCCTGGCGGTCAGGGCAATACGCTCCAGCTCGCCGGTTTTGGCCGGGTCCGCCCAGAAATAGCCGTTGCGTTTCTGGTAGCTGGGGAACGCCGGCGCGACGCCGCGCAGATCGATGAAGACGTCGCATTCGCTGCGAGCCGTAGCCTTGGTCTCGCCATAGCCCGGCGCACCGCGGCCAGCGGGGTTCAGTGTTTGCAGCTGAGCAAACTCCAGCTTGAAGTTGCCGAGCGCGCCCTGAGCCGCGGTCAGCTTGCCTTTGGCAACATCATAACCGGCGGAGGGTAACTGTATAGGCCCTGCGTCACTAACGATACAGGTAACGCCCAGCTCATCCTGCACCAGCTCCGCCATCCGGACAGCCTGTTCGGTAGGGCCGACAATGCAGCATACGCCGCTGGACTGGATCACTTTCGCGGGCGCATACGAAGCCGGCAATTGGGCGCCGGCCATCAAGGCCACCTGCTTGGCGTGCAGCCGCTTGGGGTTGGCGCTTGCTGCGCTCCAGCCGGCGCGATCCCGAATGTCGATGGTGCTCAGCGGCGCACACTGGCCCAGTTCAGCCTGCACATCCTCGCCCAGGCGCTCGAACAGCGCAGCTTGCTGACCGCAGGCCACTAGGACTTCGGCACCGCCACTCAGGTGCTCGGCGGCCATATCCATATCCCTGCCGCACAGTTGATCCACAACAATCACCTGCTCCGCCGCTGAGGCCGATTGCAGCGCCTCGGAACTAAACGACTGAGATTTGTCACAGGTACACAACAGAAGGGTTTTATTTGGCGTCATCAGGAAAATTACTCTTTTAATTATTTTTATACGTATAGGTTTCAGACATGGCTCAATGAGGATGCCACAGCCATTCGCCCTTGGACAATTGGATAATTGGATAATTGTTTCGGCTCTGCTAGCTTCAGAGAACAATAAAAGAGAAGAATCATGAGTGGTCGTACAGACAGTTGGAAACGCAATTTACAAGTCGGCGCCGTAGTTCGCCGAACGCCCGGCGTAACACGCTGGGCCCGGCACATCTGGACACCAGTCGCGGTAATACCGGGCGCGCCGGAGGCATTCTGGAAGGAAATGGTACGCGAAGGCGAGGTGGTGGATTACCACGCCGGAACCGTGACCATGGATTTGTTCCGAGCCGACGTCGAAGCCTACCTTGTATCGTTGAACATGACGGCCCCATCTGTCTGGATCGTGCTGGACAGAGACCAGACAGGGCAGTCGCCATCGGGATGGTTTGTCAGTGCTATTACCGCCAGCGCCTACGAGGCGCAGGATGCACTGGACAGTGGCGAGAGCATCGTTGAGCCGGTACCCATTCCTGAATCTCTGGCGGCCTGGATCCAGGAATTCATCGATATGCACTACATCGAAGAGCCGTTCAAGAAACGCCGTCGCGATAAAAAAGATGTAGACGGCGTTGAGGACGGTAAAGGTGACCCCCGGATTCGCCAGCAGAGCGACGTTTATCGCGCTCCCACCAACATCAAAAACCCGAAAGTGCAGTAAATGACAGAATCACGCTTGCAACGATGGTCGCGCAGAAAGTCTGAGGTCAGCAACAAGACTGAACCCTCCCCTTCTTTGCCCGTGGACAACGAGCCTTCACCTGAAGAGCAGGAGCTGGCAATCAATCAGGCGCTGCCGGAGCATGAGGTTTTGGCAAAGTACGGCTTGCCCGAACCAGACGCCATCAAACTGGGCACCGACATCACCGGATTCATGCGCAAGGAGATTCCGGAACTTCTGCGGCGCAAGGCACTGCGTGCGCTCTGGAAATCCAACCCTGTGCTGGCGGTGCTGGATGGACTGAATGACTATGATGAGGATTTCACTGATGCCGCCCACGCGGGCAAGGTCGTCAAAACTCTGTACAAAGTCGGTCAAGGCATGTTCGACAAAGCTGAAAAACGGGCTGAGCGCGAACGCGAAGAGGAACAGAACGAGGCGAGAACTGGCGTTTTGGAATCCGAGGAACCCGCAGAACCGACAACGGTGATTGAGTCTTCCGAACCCGACAACACGGTTGAGCTCTCCAGCCCGACCCGGCAACCGGAAGTTGACGCTACCGAGGAAGAGATGGAACCCGCGCCACTCTATCGACCCCGGATGAGATTTAGTTAGACATATCTATGAATACTACATGTCTAAACACTGGTTGCGCCATGGATCTTTCAGAGCTATAAAGATGAATGGCGCAAAAATCAAACAATAACAGTTAAGGAATGTGACTTGGTCAACACCGCCGAAAGCCAGTGCCCTCGCTCGATCAGCGACGAAGATCGCGCCCGAGCTCAGATGTACCAGTTGTTGGGCGCCCTGCTGGGCAACCCACCTTCCAACGAGTTATTGCGTGGACTGGCCTCCCTCAAGGGTGATGACACCCCTATCGGATCCGCCTCAAAGAATCTTGCCGCACTCGCACAACGCACGGCACCTGCCGATGCTGCCCGTGAATTTAACAACCTGTTCGTAGGCTTGACGCGGGGCGAGCTACTGCCTTACGCCAGCTATTACCTGACAGGATTCCTGAACGAAAAGCCTCTGGCGAATTTGCGCACCGATCTGCTGTCAAGAGGCATCAGTGCCCGTGACGACGTAAAAGAGCCCGAAGACCACATCGGCACGCTTTGTGAAATCATGGCGGGCATCATCACCGGTGAGTTCGGGAGTGCCAGCGACCTGCCTTCGCAAAAAGCGTTCTTTGAAGCGCACATGGCAAAGTGGGCGAGACTGTTCTTTACCGACTTGGAAGAAGCGCAAAGCGCCATCTTCTACGCTCCTGTTGGCTCGTTAGGTCGGGCCTTCATGACCGTAGAAGCAGAGGCCTTTGCAATTCAGTAACCGGGATCTAGCCCGATCCCTTAACTCAGGTGGAGATGTCCTATGGACAACCGAAATGAGCAAAACAGCCGCCGTCATTTTTTGCGGATGGCCGTCGCTGCAGCTCCGGCTGCCGTGGCAATGGCAGTTGCACCGAACGCCGCAGCTGAGGTCGTCAAAGACGCCCCGAAGAGCAGCGGCCTGCGTGACACGGACCACACGCGCAAGTACTTCGAAACGGCTCGATTTTAAGGAGCATGCACGTCATTCAAGGTTGCGAAAGGCTCTTGAATGACCGCATTTCCTGAAAACGAGAATAATAAAAGAGAGAGGTAATCGACATGTTAAGGAAGAAGACCAACGGGGTAGCGAAAGGCTCCCGTGCGGGATCTTTACTTTCATCCCTCGCTGCCAAAACCATGGACCGTCGTAGCTTTCTGGCTGCATCGGGCATCACGGTAGGTGGGCTGGCGGCACTATCGCTGCCATCAACTCGGGTAGAAGCGTCAGCGCCTTCAACCGGCGGCGGCGAAGTTGTTCGCAAAAAATCCGTGTGTACTCACTGTTCTGTCGGCTGTACGGTTGAAGCCGAAGTCCAGAATGGCGTCTGGACTGGCCAGGAGCCAGGCTGGGACAGCCCGTTCAACCTAGGAGCCCACTGTGCGAAAGGCGCAGCGGTTCGCGAACACGCCCATGGTGAACGTCGGCTCAAATCGCCCATGAAAATGGTCAACGGTGAGTGGCAAAAAATCCCCTGGGATCAGGCTATTAACGAAATCGGCGACAAAATGCTGCAGATCCGTGAGGAAAGCGGCCCCGATTCCGTTTACTGGCTCGGCAGTGCCAAGCACAACAACGAACAGGCGTACCTGTTCCGCAAGTTTGCCGCCTACTGGGGCACTAACAACGTTGATCACCAGGCCCGTATCTGTCACTCCACCACCGTCGCTGGCGTAGCCAACACCTGGGGTTACGGCGCCATGACCAACTCCTACAACGACATCCACAAATCCAAGGCGATTTTCATCATCGGGGGCAACCCGGCCGAGGCCCACCCGGTGTCGTTGCTGCACGTGCTGAAAGCGAAAGAAGAAAACAATGCCCCGCTGATTGTCTGCGATCCGCGCTTCACCCGTACTGCCGCTCATGCCGATGAGTATGTGCGTTTCCGTCCGGGTTCAGACGTCGCCCTGATCTGGGGCATTTTGTGGCACATCTTCGAGAATGGCTGGGAAGACAAGGAATATATCCGCACTCGCGTTTATGGCATGGAAGACATCCGTGCCGAAGTCGCCAAGTGGAACCCGGAAGAAGTTGAGCGCGTCACCGGCACCCCCGGCGCCCAGCTCGAGCGCGTGGCCCGTACCATGGCCAACAACCGCCCCGGCACCGTGATCTGGTGTATGGGTGGTACCCAGCACAGTAACGGCAACAACAACACCCGCGCCTACTGCATTTTGCAACTGGCCCTGGGTAACGTCGGCGTTGCCGGTGGCGGCACCAACATCTTCCGTGGTCACGACAACGTTCAGGGCGCCACCGACTTCGGCGTGGTTGCCGACAGTCTGCCGGGCTATTACGGCGTTGCTGCTGGCTCTTGGGCGCATTGGGCCCGCGTTTGGGAAGAAGACCTGGATTGGCTGAAAGGTCGCTTTGCCACCTGGGACAAAGACGGCAAATCCCGCGCCATGATGAACGAAAAAGGCATTCCGGTATCGCGCTGGATTGATGGCGTACTGGAAGCCAAGGAAAACCTGGAGCAACCTGACAATACCCGGGCCATGGTTCTGTGGGGCCACGCGCCCAACTCCCAGACCCGTATGCTGGAAATGAAAGAAGCCATGGAGAAGCTCGACCTTCTGGTTGTGGTGGATCCGTTCCCGACCGTGTCTGCCGTACTGCACGACCGGAAGGATGGCGCATACCTGCTGCCGGCAACCACGCAGTTTGAAACCACAGGTTCCGTCACCGCCTCCAACCGCTCGCTCCAATGGCGCGAGAAAGTCATGGAGCCGTTGTTCGATTCCAAGGTGGATCACGAAATCATCAAGCTGTTCGCCGACAAGTTCGGGTTTAGCGATCGCATGTTCCGCAACATTGCCATCGAAGGTAACGAGCCGGTGATTGAAGACATCACCCGCGAGTACAATCGTGGCATGTGGACCATTGGCTACACGGGCCAGTCGCCCGAGCGGCTCAAGCTGCACATGGCAAACCAGCATCACTTTGACAGAACCACCCTGCGCGCTGTGGGCGGACCCTGCGATGGTGATTTCTACGGTCTGCCATGGCCATGCTGGGGAACTCCCGAGATGAACCACCCAGGGACAGCCAACCTCTACGACATGTCGTTGCCGGTGTCTAAAGGCGGCCTCACCTTCCGTGCCCGCTTCGGGGTTGAACACAATGGCCAGAACATCCTGGCAGACGGTGTTTACTCCAAAGACTCCGAGATCAAGGATGGCTACCCGGAATTCACCATGCAGATGCTGATGGATCTGGGCTGGGATGGCGATCTGACCGCAGAAGAACGCACCGCCATTGAGGCAGTGGGAGGCCCCACCGCTAACTGGAAAACTGACCTGTCTGGTGGTATCCAGCGTGTGGCTATCAAGCACGAGTGCGCGCCTTTCGGTAATGCCAAAGCCCGTACCATTGTCTGGAACTTCCCGGACCCCGTGCCGCTGCACCGCGAACCGTTGTACACCAACCGTCGCGACCTGGTCGAAGATTATCCGACCTACGCCGACAAGACGTTCTGGCGTGTGCCAACCCTGTACGAGTCGATCCAGAAGAACGACTTCAGCAAGGACTTCCCCATCATTCTGACCTCCGGTCGACTGGTGGAATATGAAGGTGGCGGTGATGAAACACGGTCAAACCCCTGGCTGGCAGAGCTCCAGCAGGACATGTTCATTGAAGTGAATCCGCGCGACGCGAACAACATGAATATTCGCGACGGCAGGGATGTCTGGGTTTCTGGCCCGGAAGGCGCACGCATCAAGGTGAAGGCCATGGTAACCGAACGGGTTGGCGAGGGCGTTGCCTTCATGCCGTTCCACTTCGGCGGTCATTTACAGGGAGAAGACCGGAGGCATAAATATCCCAAGGGCTCCGATCCTTATGTCCTGGGTGAATCTACCAATACCGTTCAGACATACGGGTACGACTCGGTCACGCAGATGCAAGAGACCAAGTGCACCCTATGTGCTATCGAACCAGCATAACAAGAGGTGTAGACCATGGCACTTGAAGGACAAGCAAGAGCAAAATTCCTTTGTGACGCCGAGCGCTGCATCGAATGTAATGCTTGCGTAACGGCCTGTAAAAACGAGCATGAGGTCCCCTGGGGCATCAACCGTCGTCGTGTGGTAACCATCGAAGATGGCAAACCGGGCGAACGCTCCATCTCGGTAGCTTGCATGCACTGTTCAGACGCGCCTTGTATGGCCGTCTGCCCGACAGACTGCTTCTACCAGACGGAAGACGGCATCGTGCTGCACTCCAAAGACCTGTGTATCGGTTGTGGTTATTGCTTCTATGCTTGCCCCTTCGGCGCGCCCCAGTTCCCGCAGGCGGGTAACTTTGGTAGCCGGGGCAAGATGGACAAATGCACCTTCTGTGCAGGCGGTCCTGAAGAAGACAACTCAACAGCCGAGTTCAACAAGTACGGGCGCAACCGTATTGCCGAGGGCAAGTTGCCGATCTGTGCGGAAATGTGCTCAACCAAAGCCCTGTTGGCCGGTGATGGCAACGAGGTTTCGGATATCTATCGCCAGCGTGTGGTGAACCGTGGTTTCGGTTCAGGCGCCTGGGGATGGGGCACAGCTTACGAGAAGAAGGGCGCTTAAGCCCACCTGATGGTTCCGGGGCCCTTGGGCCCCGGAATTGATTGGGGCAACACATTCTTTTTGTTCATTCCGCTGGAGTGCTCTCATGAACATGAAACTATTGGGTGTCGCCTTACTTGCGCTGGCGGCCCTGCTTTTCAACCCTGTCTGGGCGGAAGACGCCCCGGCGGTTGATCGATCAGCGACCGGGGGTGCGCAAACCCTGGAAGACATCATGGCTCGTCAGCAAAAACTGAAAGTTGACGAGTCTTTCCGTTCAGAAAATCTGGGCGATCCTGCCAGTGCTGCCGCGATCACCGAGCAATTGGGTACGCGGGGCGGAGTGTCTGATTCCGATACCTGGCGTGGCATCCGTTACAACGAAAGCGACATTAAAACTCAGGCCCGTGGCCCGGCGGCCAACGTGCTGATCCAGGACGGCGGTATGCCCTGGTACCAGCTACGGGAAGGCCCAATCATTACTTACGGCGGTGGTGCCCTACTGGGCATTATTCTGCTGCTGGTGGTGTTTTACTTTGTTCGCGGCAAAATCATGATTGATGGCGGCCCCTCCGGCACCAAGATTGAGCGATTCAAAGCCATCGAGCGCTTTGGCCATTGGCTGTTGGCGGGCTCGTTTGTTGCACTGGGTCTGACCGGGCTGATTACTCTGATGGGGCGCAGTTTCCTGATCCCTGTCATCGGTCCCGATGCGTTTTCCGCCCTCGCGGTTGGCTCAAAGTGGCTGCACAACAACATTGCATGGGCCTTTATGCTGGGCCTGGTGATGACCTTCTGCATGTGGGTAGCGCACAACATACCTAACAAGTTGGACTGGCAGTGGCTCAAGGCCGGCGGCGGTATCTTCACCAAATCTCATCCGTCCTCCAAGAAATTCAACGCCGGTCAGAAAATCATATTCTGGACCGTGATGATCCTTGGTGTGTCCGTATCATTGTCTGGCCTGTCGCTGTTGTTCCCATTTGAAATGCCTATGTTCGCCGGCACCTTCGGTGTCATGAACAGCATTCTGGGAACCGACTTCCCGACCGTGCTAACACCCCATGAAGAAATGCAGTACGCCAACATCTGGCACTCGATTGTCGCGTTCGCGATGATGGTGGCCATCATTGCTCACATCTATATCGGCTCGGTCGGCATGGAAGGCGCGTTTGATGCCATGGGCGATGGTGAGGTGGATCTGGAATGGGCCCGCCAACACCACGATTTGTGGGTAGCTGAGGTTGAGGCTAAACAGGGCAAAGGAGGTTCAACATGAAAGTAATGGCAGCCGCGTTTGTCGTGGCCCTGATCATTGCCTTTTGCGCTCCGGTGGTGCTGAACCAGTTTGGCTGGTCCTCCGCTGAACAAGGCAGCAGTGCCACAAGTGTGCGCCTTGACTGATCAGCCAGAGGTACACCAGATCGACGCCGTCGGTCTGGTGTGCCCGCTTCCGGTGTTGCGATTCAAGAAACGCACCCAGGGCTTACCCAGCGGCACCCTGGTGGAATTCCTGGCGGATGATCCCAGCGGTCGTCACGACCTGCAGATGCTCTGCGAACTGACTGGCCACAGTATTGAATGGATTCACGAAGAACAGGCCGGGGTCATCCGGTACAGGGTCCGTCTGGCTTAGTCACTGCCTAAAGCCGAGACTGAACTGTCGTTCAAATATACTGATCGGCAAAGTCGATATTCTTCGCTTTCAGCACGCTCTAGCCTCGGAGATACTGCCCACTAGTTATTCATGGCAAACACGAGAGCTACCCGTATGAGCGATACCATGCAGACCGTCAACTTCCGCTCCATCCAGTTTCCTAACCGATTTGCCCTGGCCCCCATGACGCGCACCAGCGCCGAAGCCGATGGCACACCGAATGCCCTCATGGCGGAACATTACGAACGCTACGCGCGAGGCGGTTTCGGCCTGATCATTACCGAAGGCACCTACACCGACGATAAGGCCAGCCAGGGTTATGCCAACCAGCCCGGCATTATCAGCGACAGCCATATTGAGGGCTGGAAGACCATTGTTGATCGGGCACATGCCGCTGGCAGCAAAATCTTTATCCAGCTCATGCACGCCGGCGCCCAGTTCCAGGCCAACCGCTATACCGACCAGCCTCTGGGCGCAAGCGAGATAGCCCCGAAAGGCACGCCTCTGGGGCTGTACGGTGACCAGCAAACATGGCGGACACCGTCCACCATGAATGAGAACGATATCAAGGTAGTCATTGAGGGTTTTGCCCGCTCGGCTGCCAATGCCAAGGCCGCCGGCTTCGATGGCATCGAAATCCATGGTGCCAACGGTTATCTCCTGAACCAGTTTCTCAGTACCTATTTCAACAACCGAGACGACAACTACGGCGGCACATTAGAGAATCGTGCGAGACTGGCAGTCGAGGTGGTTCGCGCCGTGCGTCATGCTGTCGGTGACAGCTACCCGGTCGGTATCCGGCTTTCCCAGGGCACGGTAACGGACCCCGAGTACCAGTTGCCGGAGGGCGCCGAAGGCTTCCGTCAGATCGTCGAGGCCGTGCGTGATGCCGGTGCCGACTTTGTGCATACCACCGATAGCGACGTACATCGCCAGAACTTCGTCAGTGGTGACCAGAGCCTGGCGAGTGTGGCCGCCGATGTGGAAGGCCTTGATCTGATGGTTAACGGCGGCATCGAAGAAACCAATCATCAGGATATCGCCAATCAGTTTCCCGGCGCCCTGTTGGCGGTAGGCAAGAAAGCACTGGCCAACCCGGACTTTGTTCAGCGACTCAAGGATGGCAAGGAGATAGCCGAGCTCGATTTTCAAATGTTGCTGCCCAAAGCCACCATCACCAACGAACTGGCCTGGCGAGAGCAGAAAGGATCCTGAATTTGAAGTCGAGCCCTTGCGAGATGCCGGGCGCCAACACTTGACGCCAAGGCACTCGCTCAGCCGGTACATCATCAGGACAAGTTGTAACGCCGGTACTCATCCGGCGTTACACCAAACCAGCGTTTGAAGGCCCGACGGAAATTGGCACTGTCGTGGTAATTCAACAACTCGGCCATGGCCTCAACAGACATCGTGCTGTCACGCAGATATCCGAGCGCCTGTTGCGACAGGATATCGTCTCGCAGTTGTCTGAAACTGGTCCCTTCACTCTTTAATCGCCTTGCCAGCGTGCGCTTGCAGATAAACAGTGCTGCGGCCGCTTCGTCTTCACTCAACACACCGGGCGGATGCGAGAGCATCATTTTCTGGACCTGATACTTGCTGGATTTCTTATCCGAATGCAGCTGTGCGAGCATCGCCTCGCACTGTTGCAATGCCATTGTGTAGTTTTCATGATTCGCCGAAGCATTGGGAACCTTACACACGTCAAGGGGTATGTTCAGCGAAAGCGATTGGGTACCGAACTCGATACGCCCGGGGATATGATCGGCATAACGATCACTGTAAGCGGGTGCCTGATAAGCAAAATAGCTGACCACCTCGTCCAAGGGACGGCCAACAATAAACTCGGCGCAGTCAAAGAAAATAACCGCAAAAATCTCGCTCAGAACCCGCAGCAGCTCCTCCGAAAGTTCCATACCGAATTGACAGGTCAGCTCCAGCCAGCCGCCCTTCGTGACCAGCTCCAGCCGGGCAAGATTCATTCGGGTAGGAAGAAATGCCTGGAATGCCCGGATCGCGGTGAGTAAGTCCGGGCTGCTGTTTGCCAGAAAACCCATGGCACCGTGGGTGGGTGATGTCATGCGCTGCCCCAGGCGTAACCCTAAGGCTTCATCGTTGGCCAGGCGCATACTGTTCTGCAGGATTTGCAGTTGTTGTTGCGGCGTCAGCAGGGTGTCTTCCTGCAAAAACTGATCGACCGACAACTGCGTCCTTGTCAGCAAATCCGACACATCCCGCGCCAACAGGCCAAGCTCACGGGCGATCAATCGGCTGTAATTAGAGGGTATACACGCCAGATTCAGGTCGACTTCGCGCATCGTTGTTATTGTTTCCGCTGGTTGATGTCACGTCTTCGGATTGCGCTCTCGTGGCAGCGCCATCTGAAAGTGTCTTTAAATGACCCCGTCGTGTCAACTAATGACCTGCCCCGGATCAGCGACGCCACGTAACCTGCCTGTTTAAGAACAACTCCCCTGGATATCAAAAGCGAGGTGGTTATGGGTCGAATTACGTTTATCGAGCACAGTGGCACCGCACATGTGGTGGAGATCGAAGCGGGCCAATCCCTGATGCAGGCCGCTGTCGATAACGGCATCCCCGGTATTGATGCCGACTGCGGCGGCGCCTGTGCCTGCGGAACCTGCCATGTGATCGTTGATGAGCAATGGATTGATGCCACAGGCGGCATCAATGCCGATGAGCAGGGCATGTTGGGGCTCACGCCGGAGATCACCGACACCTCTCGTTTGTCTTGCCAGGTAACACTCTCGGAAGCCCTGGATGGCCTGATCGTGCGTTTGCCGGAATTCCAGATGTAGGCAGCACCCGGGTTCGATCCCGAAACCTTCGGACGCCCCCTCCCAACAACCACTACGAACTCTGAGGTGTTGTATGCGCATACTGAGCCCCTTGCTTGAACCTGTTATTCAGCCGGTCCTGAACAAAGCCACGTCGATCATTCCTATCCACTGGCAGATCAAAGGCGCCCATGCCTTTCAGCATGTTAAACATCGCATTGGCAAGGACCGACCGGTGCCGGTGTTCAATGAAACCCCGCTGCCCGATGTTTCGACGCTGGCGCTTGAAGACATCGACCTCAGCAATCCGTTCCTGTATCGGCAGGGTCTTTGGCGCTCCTATTTCAAACGTGTTCGGGATGAGTGCCCGGTGCACTTTCAGAAAGCCAGCCCGTTCGGCCCGTTCTGGTCGGTCACACGATACGAAGACATCATGTTCGTCGACACCCGCCACGACCTGTTCTCCGCCGAGCCGATCATTTCCATCGGACCGCAGCCTGAAGGTCTGGAGATAGAAACCTTCATTGCCATGGACCCGCCCAAACATGATTTGCAGCGACAGGCCGTGCAGGGTGTTGTGGCGCCAAAAAATCTGGCACAAATGGAAGCGCTGATTCGTAGTCGCACCGCCGATGTGCTGGACCACCTCCCGGTTGACGAACCTTTTGACTGGGTCCAGAAGGTATCGGTTGAGCTTACTTCCCGCATGCTGGCCACCCTGTTTGATTTCCCCTTTGAGCAGCGCCACAAACTGGCTTATTGGTCCGATGTAGCCTCCGGCGCGCCGGAATCCACCGGAGGTAATGCCAACAGCGACGAGTTCTTCAAAGCCGCGGCGGACATGGCGCAGCAGATGTCGTCGCTGTGGCGGGAGAAAGAAGCACGGAAAGCGGCCGGCGAGGACACCGGGTTCGATCTGATCAGCTTGCTGCTGGCCAACGAGGACACCCGGGATATGATTAACCGGCCGATGGAGTTTATGGGCAACATGGTGCTGCTGATCATCGGCGGCAACGATACCACCCGCAATTCCATGACCGGAGGCGTGCTGGCGCTCAACCAGTTCCCCGAAGAATTCATCAAGCTCAGGGAGAAACCGGAACTGATTCCCAACATGGTCTCTGAAATCATCCGCTGGCAAACACCCCTGGCCTACATGCGCAGGGTGGCCAGGCAGGACGTAACGCTGAACGGCCAGACCATCAAACAGGGCGACAAGGTGGTGATGTGGTATGCCTCCGGCAATCGGGACGAGAGAGCCTTTGAGGAGGATCCGGACCGGTTCATCATCGACCGCAAGAATGTGCGAAAACATCTGTCTTTTGGGTTCGGTGTGCACCGCTGCATGGGCAATCGTCTGGCAGAAATGCAGCTGCGGATTTTGTGGGAAGAGATCATGAAGCGTTTCGAGCACATTGAGGTTCTGGATGAGCCCGAGTACGTACAGTCGAATTTTGTACGCGGCTATACCCGGATGCAGGTGAAACTGACGGCCCAGACCTGAAGGTTCAGGCCAACAATAGAAATCAGGTATTGGACCTGATAGCCACTGCAGGTCACATCACCCATTATTCTGCATCCACCAAATGTAATAGAATTTCGCTTCCTTTATTAGCAACCTATACACAGGGAGCGAAATTCAACGGTGCCGGTCATCCTGCGTCACCCAATATTCACGTTATTCCTGACCTTTCTTGTCGTCAGCCCCGCCAACGCCGACGTCCTCAGCCTGGCCTGGGACAACGATCTGCTGACCGGCGAAGACCGTGGCTACACCAACGGTGTCCGGTTTTCCTATCTGACTGCGGCCGCAGAAGACCGCGAGAAATCGTCATCAACTCTGGCGCAGCGCGGACGAGATGCCATGTCCTTTTTGCCGGGAATCGGGCTGGCAGATGACCAGCATGCTCTTACCTTCAGTGTCCGACAACTGATGATCACGCCAGCTGATATCACTACCCCAGAGCTTCAACCAGATGATATTCCCTACGCCGGTCACCTCTCGGTCAGCAGCACTCTGTGGAGCTGGAATGCCGACAAGATTACCGGGTTCGGCGCGCACCTTGGGGTGATCGGGCCAGAAAGCGGGGCAGAAGCAACCCAGAAGTGGGTACACAAATTGACCGGCAGTACAAAACCCAGAGGCTGGGACAATCAACTGGGAACCGATGTGGTCGGCGGCATTCAGGCTGCGCATGGACGAAAAGTCCTTCATACCGGCAGTCCCGGCGCTATCGAGCAACAGGTTTCAGTGGTTGGCTCCGCCCTGCTTTCCAGCTTCCGCACGACCGCGAAGACCGGTTTGATATGGCGACTGGGCCGCCAGCTTCCCGTAAACTTTGTGCCGGACTACGCCGGCACGTCCTCCGCCATATCCATGCCGGGTTCATTCAGTGAGAGCGCCACCAGCTGGTCCGTTTTTGTCGGCCTGGGTGTTGAATACGTCGCCTACTCCTACTTTGAAGACAACGCGGGCCCGTTCCAGTTCGAGGAAAGTCCACTGCTGGGACAAATAGGCATCGGTGGCTCCTGGCAATGGAATCAGACCCAAATCGCGCTGACGCTGCGAGCAACAACCGGCGAAGAAGAAAGCAGCAAAGACAATTTCAGCTTCGGGACGCTATCCTTCAGTTGGGCCCTCTGA
>JAGYIS010000003.1 GCA_018402255.1 Marinobacter sp. | reverse complement strand
TAGGCGAACACATGGCCCGCAGTCGTCGGGCGGCCAAAGCCGGAGAGCACTCATGAGTAACCAGCACGGCCACAAGGCCCGCAAACGCTTCGGCCAGAATTTCCTGCACGATCCGGGTGTGATCGAAAGGATCGTCCGCTCGATTGGCCCAAAGCCTGACGATTCGATGGTTGAAATTGGTCCGGGCCTGGGCGCCATCACCGAAGAAATTCTGGCGGTGAACCCGCGCTTGCAGGTGGTGGAACTGGACCGGGATCTGATTCCGGTGTTGCGTACCAAATTCTTCAATTATCCGGAGTTCCGGATTCATGAGGCGGACGCACTCAGCTTCGATTTCAGCCAGCTGGTCACGGACCGACCGCTGCGCATCATTGGCAACCTGCCCTATAACATCTCAACACCGTTGATCTTCCACTTGCTGGCGCAGTCCGGTGTGGTGCAAGACATGCACTTTATGTTGCAAAAAGAAGTGGTGCAGCGGATGTCGGCCACACCGGGTGACAACAACTACGGTCGCCTGGGCATCATGACTCAGTATTTCTGCAAGGTGCAGCCTCTGTTCGAGGTAGGCCCGGGCGCGTTCCGGCCGGCCCCGAAAGTCGACTCCGCCATTGTCCGGCTGGTTCCGCACAAAGAACTGCCTCATCCGGCCAAAGACCTGAAAACCCTGCAGGCGGTGGTGCGTACCGCGTTCAACGCTCGTCGTAAAACCCTGCGCAAGGCTCTGGCGACGCTGGTGACCGTCGAGCAGCTGCAGTCTCTGGGCATCAACGATGGATTACGCCCGGAGAATCTGAGCCTGGCCGATTACGTACAGATTGCAGATTTGCTGGTCGATGCTGATGCCGCGCATACCGGAGCTGACGAGGTAAGTAATGACTGACTACGCCATCGGCGATATTCAGGGGTGTTATGAACGCCTGCAGGACGTGCTGGCCAAGGTGGACTTTTCACCGTCCCGGGATCGGCTCTGGGTGGCTGGTGATCTGATTAACCGTGGCCCGTCCTCGCTGGCGACCCTGCGTTACATCGAAAGTCTGGGTAGCGCCGCGGTGGTGGTTCTGGGTAATCACGATCTGCACCTGTTGGCGGTCGCGCTGGGTGGTCATAGCCCTAAAAAGAAAGACACCTTGCACGACATTCTGGAGGCGCCGGACCACGACCGATTGATTCAGTGGCTGCGTCAGCAATACCTGTGCGTTCGGGACGAGACTCGCAATCTGGTGATGGCCCATGCCGGACTGCCCCATATCTGGAGCGTTGATCAGGCGATCACCTGCGCCCGGGAAGTGGAGGCGGTGATCCGTGGTGATCATGCGCAGGAATACTTCAGCCAAATGTATGGCAATCAGCCAGAACGCTGGTGTGATACCCTCACCGGAATGGACCGTTGGCGGGTGATTACCAATTACTTTACCCGTATGCGCTTTATCGCAGAAGACGGCGCCCTGGAGTTGACCACCAAAGAATCGGCAGACAACGCGCCGGCGGGTTTCGCGCCCTGGTTCACCTATCCCCGAACGGACGACGTAAAGGTCATCTTCGGCCACTGGGCGGCACTGGAGGGTCATACCGGCAGTGAGCGTTTTATCGGCCTGGACACCGGCTGCGTCTGGGGTGGCGCTTTGACTCTGATGAACCTCGATAGCGGAGAGCTGATTCACTGTGACTGCAGTTAATTCCCCGGTAATGGCGATTCGTTGGGCACTCGCGGTTGGTGCATTCGCGGGCTTGCTGGCGGTCATGGCCGGTGCTTTCGGAGCCCACGGCTTACGCCAGGTGGTCAGTGAGCGGGGCCTTGAAGTGTTCCAGACCGCCGTCAGTTATCAGATGTTTCATGCCTTGATACTGGTCGCCGCCAGCCTGATGCCGGCTCTGGGCCTGTCGCGCCGGTTATTGGTGATGGCCTGCGGCTTCTGGCTGGTGGGTATTGTGTTATTCAGTGGCAGTCTGTACCTGCTGGTGTTGTCTGGTGCCCGTTGGCTCGGGCCGGTGACGCCAGTCGGTGGGGTCTGTTTCATGATTGGCTGGGCTCTGCTGGCGGCAGCGGCCCTGAAAAAAAATAACGGAGGTGATCCGGATCATGCTGGTTCAGGTAAACGGTGAAGGCATGGAACTTCCTGAGGGAGCTACCATCGCAGTGCTGATTGAGCGCCTCACGCTGACCGGAAAACGGTTGGCAGTCGAGGTTAACGAAGACATTGTGCCCCGTAGCCAGCATCCCGAGTTTGCTCTGAACGAAGGCGACCGGGTGGAAGTGGTTCATGCCATTGGCGGCGGTTGATTAAGCGTTCCTTTTGATTGCACCGCGAACGCAACCCTCTTTTCACTGAATGCAGGTAGGTTATGACAGACACACCGCACATCCAGCTCCCCGAAGACAAACCCCTGGAAATCGCAGGCCGGATCTACCAGTCCCGCCTGTTGGTGGGCACCGGTAAGTATCACGACTTGATGGAAACCGGTCACGCCATCGAAGCCAGTGGCGCCGAAATCGTCACCGTGGCCGTGCGCCGGACCAACCTGGGCCAGAACCCGGACGAACCGAACCTGCTGGATGTGATTTCCCCGAAAACCTACACCATCCTGCCCAACACCGCCGGCTGCTATACCGCCAAAGATGCGGTGCGCACCTGCAAGCTGGCCCGTGAACTGCTGGATGGCCATGATCTGGTCAAACTGGAAGTATTGGGCGAACATAAAACCCTGTACCCGAACATGCCGGAAACCTTGGCCGCTGCCGAAGAACTGATCAAAGACGGCTTCAAGGTTATGGTGTATTGCTCCGATGACCCGCTACTGGCCATGCGTCTTGAAGAAATGGGTTGCGTGGCGATCATGCCGCTGGGAGCGCCTATTGGCTCCGGCCTGGGTATCCAGAACCGTTACAACATCCGCTTGATCGTTGAGAACGCCAAGGTGCCGGTGTTGGTGGATGCCGGCGTAGGCACCGCGTCTGACGCCACCATCGCCATGGAGTTGGGCTGCGACGGCGTTTTGATGAACACCGCCATTGCCCAGGCCAAAGACCCGATTAAAATGGCCAATGCCATGCGCCTGGCTATTGAAGCCGGCCGTGAGGCCTATCTTGCTGGACGTATGCCGAAGAAGCTGTACGCCAGTGCGTCGTCGCCCATTGACGGCACGTTTTTCTGAATACAGAAGAATCAAAAACCAGAGCGCTGTAGTCCTGATATGACCAACCAGAAACCCAGCCGGCGGGAGAGCATCCTGCAGGCCCTTGTTGAATTGCTGCAAAACGATCCGGGCGCCCGCATAACCACGGCGGGCCTGGCGAAAACCGTGGGTGTGACCGAAGCCGCGTTGTACCGGCATTTTCCCAGCAAGCGGAAGATGTTCGAAGCGCTCATCGAGTTCGCCGAAGAGGCGGTGTTTTCCCGTTGCCAGGTAATCTTGCAGGAGCAGGAAGATGTACGGGTGCGTTTGCAGCAGCTGGTGCATCTGGTGCTGGTGTTCGCTGAACGCAATCCGGGTCTGTGCTGTGTGCTGACCGGCGATGCCCTGATGGGCGAAGACGAGTCGCTGCGCAAGCGCGCCTCGCAGTTCTTCGAGCGCCTGGAAACCCAGTTCCGGCAGGCTCTGAAAGAAGGCGAAATCCGTCAGAGCCTGCGGCCCCGCACCAGTGCGGCCCGGGGTGCAGATTTCGTGATGGTGTTCCTCGAAGGCCGCATTCAGCGCTTCGTCCGGTCGTCTTTCTCCCGGTTGCCGTCTGCGGACTTTGACGAAGCCTGGGCGCTGATTTCTGAGTCGGTCTGGGGCTGAGTGTGGGAGTTCTTTTTGCTAGCAGCCTGATAGCTGGAGGTTTAGTTCACCTAGCCTGATGGTTGCGGAATCGGCGTGGGTGGGGGTTGCCTTCACAGAAACGCTACGAGCACATCCATGTGCGCTTCGCTCCGGCCATCCATGGCCTCCGAGATTCTGTGAAGGCAACCCCCACCCGCGCCGTTCAGGTCTGCGGTGGTATACCTGAAAAGCCACTTTGTCGTTGCAACTAAATGATCAGCCCGAGTTTTCTTGCAGCGCAATCTGATGCTGTAAGCGATTCCTGAGAAATTAGAAAGGCAATGGTTGGGCGACCTTTCCCGAAATTTCGAAGGCCAAGGATGGCCTGAGAGAAGCGCACATGGATGTGCTCGTAGCGGTTTCGGGAAAGGTCGCCCAGCCGTTGACAAGCCACCAAACCTCGAAGGCTAGGCCCACCCAAACGCCAAAACCTGCAGGCTAGGGTAAACGAGCGCCCAACTTCAAAAGCTGGGTGCCGAGCCCAGGTCGTAGCCGGAGGCTGACCGCAGGATAGACCGAACCGGTTCCCACACCGCCGGTGCAGAAATCAGTATATCCCGTCCCCAGAGGTCGGCCGGGTAGCCTTCCGGCACCTCACCGAAGTGACCCACCGTGGCGCCGGCTTCCCACGCAATCAGACGGGCTGCCGCGAAGTCCCATGGGCTGACGTTCTCGTAGTAGATATCCAGTCGGCCGCAGGCCACCCAGCAGATGTCCAGCGCCGCGGAGCCGATGCGGCGCAGGTCGCGGCACTGATGAATCATGGCATCCAGACGGCTGATCAGCGGTTGCAGATTATCCTTGGTGTACGGAAAGCCGGTGGCGAACAGGGACTGCCTGGGGTCGGTGGCGCCACTGTGGTTGATGGGCATGCCATTCAGCGTGGCGCCTTCGCCCTTGATGGCCCGGAAGGTTTCGCCCGGGAAGGGTGCGTGTACCACGCCCACCTGCACTTGCCCCTTGTCGGCGTAGGCGATGGACACGGCGACCTGGGGGTGACCGTAGGCATAGTTGACCGTGCCATCGATCGGGTCGATGATCCACAGCGGGGTGTCCAGCGACTCCGCTTGAGACAGGTCTGGCATGGTTTCTTCAGACAGAATGCGGTGATTCGGGAAGCGTGCGCGGATGGCACCGGTGATGAATTCATCGGCCATCACATCGGCGTGGGTGACCAGCTCGGTCTGGTCCTTGTAGTCGGTGCGCAGGGTGTTCTGGTCCCGCTCATGGCGGATCAGTTCGCCGGCTTCTTTAGCCAGCGCTTCGGCAAAGTCGGTGATTTCCTTCAGCGAAACAGAATCAGACATGACACCCCCGGTTGTTCAATGCGTGAGGGTGCCAGTCTACCACGGTGTGGTTACAGGCTCTTCAGCCACGCCTCCATCTTGTCCATCGCAACCATCAGGCGTGGGCAGGCCTGTTTGACAAAGTCGTCACCCAGATCCTGATTGGCGTAATCGCCACCGGCCAGGGCCAGCGCCTGAGTGCCATCGAAGTCGACAAACGCCAGTCGTGCGCCCATGTGATCCGGTACAAAGCCGAAATCGCTGGAGGGCAGAATGGCCACACCGGTGTCTTCCAGCAGTGCCGTGCAAAACGCCTGGGAAGTTTTGATGTCTTTGCGGGCCAGCTGGCTCTGGAAGCTGGAGAAATCCGGGAACAGATAGAAGGCACCCTCTGGCTTCTGCACCACCGCGCCCATGTCGCTCAGGCGACGATACATGTACTCGCCTACCACCTTGAGTACACGACGTGACTGGGTCAGGTATTCGTCGATGTCTTCACCACCATTGAAGGCGGTGATGGCCGCATGCTGAATGGGGGCGGCGGTGGAGGTGAAGGTCTCGCTGGCGATGATCGCCATGGCGTCTTGCAGGGGACGCAATTCCGGCGGGAAGATGAACGTACCCAAGCGCCAGCCGCCGGCACCCAGCCATTTACTCATGCCGGTGCTGATGATGGTGCCTTCCGGGTAGTAACGGGCGATGGACTTGTGCCGGCCTTCAAAGTGAACCTCACCGTAGATCTCATCTGACAACAGAATGATCTTGTATTTACGGGCCACGTTGGCAATGGCCAGCAGTTGGTCATCGGTGTAAGTGCAGCCGGTCGGGTTGGACGGATAGTTGAGAATCAGAATGCGCGGGCGCGAGGGGTCGTCGCGGCAGACGATGTCGAGCTCTTCTGCGGTTAGTTGCCAGTTGTTTTCAGCGTGGGTGGGCAGCCAGTGTACCGAGCGTCCGATGATGCGGGCCTGGGGCGCGTAAGACACCCAGCTCGGGCGAGGGATCAGCAGATCACCGTAGTAAGCCAGCTGCAAAATAAAAAGCAGCTCTTTGGAACCCGGGCCGATCAGTACGTCTTCCCAGGTGCAGCGCATGCGCTCATTGCGGTTGATGTAGCCGGCGATGGCCTCGCGCAGGCCTTTCAGACCTTTGACCGGCAGGTAGTCTTTCTCGTGGGCGTGTTCTTTCAGTGCGTCGACCACCCGCTCGGGCACCGGGAACGGTGACTGGCCAAGGCCCAACTTGATGATGTCCTTGCCTTCGGCCCGCAGCTGGTTACTCAGCTCGTTGATGCGAAGGGTGGCGGAGGGCTGGATGCCCCGTACGTTCAGGTTGATCGCGTAACGGTGGTCGTTTTTGATGTCCATTGTCCCGGTCTGTTGTTGGGGTGTGATACCGGCAGTATAGGTAACCCCAACAGCCTTGTGATACGGGCACGGATAGGGGATTGCCGAAGGTTATGGGCGGACGGTGTGCAATCCCCGGAGTTCTGGTGGCTAGCGCTCCTTGATCCAGACTTCCACCCGGCCATTGCGCTGATTGCCGGTGCCACCCACGGGCATGTAATGACCATAGCCGGTGTAGGCGACACGGGGGATTCCCGCGTCACCCAGAGCCCGGCGGACAGACAGCGCCCGCAGTTCCGAAATCATCTGGGCCCGCAGTTCGTGGCTCTGGGTATCCGCAAACCCGATCAGAAGCAGATCGTTTGCGGACCGCCCCTGCTGCTCAAGGTAGTGCTTGATCCGGCGCAGATCCCTGTGAGCCTTGTTATCCAGCTGGGTGCGGCCCTCAGAAAACCGGAAATTGACAGTCAATCTGAGGTAATTTTCTGTCAGGCGGCGGAAGGTTTTCGGCACTGAGGCCTCGAACTCCGGCTTCACGGCGATGGGGTTCTGGGAAATGAAGCCAGACTCAGCCACCAGGGCCTGACCATCGGAGCCGAGCGCGAATTCGATGAGCTCGCTGGCGATCGCCGGTGTGCGGCTGCCCATGGTGTACATGAACAGGCGTCGAGACAACGGATAGTCTTCGCTGGCAACGGTTAGCTGATTGGGTCGTAACGCCGGTGCATCACCCTCCGAGACCGCCAGTAATTTGCTGGAACGTACCGAGGCCAGGCCGGAGAAACCAATGCCGCCGGGGTCACTGGATACGTCGTCTGACAACTGATCGTTGGATTCGTAGCGTTGAGCCGAGCTATCCAGACGGTAGGATTTGCCGAGCACCAGAGATTTGAACGTGTCCCAGGTGCCGGAGCGATCGTCTCGGGCATAAAGGTTGATCGGCCGATCGGTTCCGCCCAATTCGGACCAGTTGCGGATCTGTCCCGCAAAAATCTGGCCCAGGGTATCAATGCTCAGTTCGCTGACGGGGTTGGACGGGTGCACCAGAATCGCCAGGCCGTCAATCGCGATGACGTGTTCGCTCTGCAGTCCGGTGAGATCTGCCTGCGCTTGCACCTGCTCGGCTTCATCGCCTTTCACCGGTCTGGACGAAGCCCAGATGCCGGCCTGGCCACTGGCGAGCGTCCGGAAACCAGTGCTGGATCCGTGAGCGGCAACCAATACGCTCAGGCTCTGGCCTTGCGCCGTGGTGCTCAGCACCTGTTCGTTCTCTTCTCCGGTTGGACGACTGCGCACCTCGCCATCACCCATCTGCTGCAGGTATCCGGTTACCAGCATCGGTGCGAGCGTGGCGCCCACGGTATTGGAGCCGTGTATCTCCAGCTCATGGGCCGACGCCTGTGACAGCACCGTCAGGGCAACAAGTGACAGGCAGTGCTTGAGGATTTTCCGTGCTGGCTGTGTCATTTTCTGAAAACCTTTGGGATAACAGATGGTTGAGCTGGGGAAGGATGCTTCAGAAATATGACAGTTTGGTTTCAGCCTGCTGGATTTCTGGCACTATTATCGGCCTTTTTTGTCAGAAAATGTTAAGCAGGCCTCTGAGTGGCTGGTCTGTCTGGCTTATAGTGGCGTATCCGCAGTAACAAAAATAAACAGCGCGGGAATCCGATAATGATAGTGACAATGCCTGAGCATGGCGCATTGCCTGAAGCCCCATCGACTGGCCTGCCTTTCAAGCAGATCTTGTTGGTGGACGACCATGTCCTGTTTGCCCAAGGACTGTCGGGACTGGTTCAGCAAGAGGGGTTGGCGGAGTCGGTGGTTATCGTGTCTTCGGTTGAAGCCGCGACCGACTGCCTGGTGCATCGCCGGGAGTTCGATCTGGTGTTACTGGACCTAGCTTTGGGTGGCGAGGCGGGCTTGTCTCTGTTCGCTCGAATGTCCGTTCATGACCAACTGCCGCCGGTCGTGATCATTTCCAGCAGTGACGACGAATGTACCGTCCGGGCGGCTCGTGCGGCGGGCGCCAGCGGTTTTCTGGCTAAATCGGCCAGCCGCGCCTCGCTGGTTCGTATGATGCGGGCTATCAGCCAGGGGCAGGGCTATTTTCCGGGCGGTGTTGCGCCATTGAATACTGAGGTGCCATTGACTCCGAGGCAGCTCGAGGTCCTGTCTCTACTGGCTCAGGGGTTTCCCAACAAGCGTATTTGCCAGAGCCTGGATCTGACCGAACACACCGTCAAAACCCACCTGAAGGCCATCTTTTCACAGCTTGGAGTGCATAACCGGACCGAGTGCGTTAACAAGGCCCGGCGTCTGGGTTGGCTGTAGACGGTAGATCGACCCAGAATACCGATCCCCTTTTTGGGTGTGGCTCAACCCCACAACGCCCGTGCATCAGGCTGGTGAATTCCCGCACGATGGTGAGGCCAAGCCCGAGGCCGGGGCAATGGCTCGGGCCTCGGCCGCGCACGTAGGGCTGAAATAACCGGTCCTCCAGTTCTGCGGGTAACCCCTGACCATTATCTTCGATCAGCAGCCGCAGGTGAGTGCCGTGGTTCCGGATGGCCAGATGAATGCTGTCGCAGCCACTGTGATCGGCGGCATTGGCAACAAGATTCTGTAACACCCGCAACAGCAGGCTTGGATCGGCCATAACGCAGTGACGGGAGGCGTCTTCCGGGAGGCTCAATCGGATGCCCCGGCTGGCGAGTGTGCAGTCCATCAGGTCGTGGATATCTTGCAGGATGTTGTGCAGGCCTACCGGCTGGATATCTGGCTGGATCATGCCCTCACTGAGGCGAGCGCTGTCAAAAACGGTCTCCAGCAGACGGCGCAGGTGCAGAACCGTCTCTTTCAATTGGCCAACCATGGCCGCTTGCTGCTGACTGTCGTGGCTTGGCCTGAGGGTCTCCAGTGTTACATCGATGGCATTCAACGGCTGGCGCAAATCATGGCTGGCGGCAGTGATCAGTTCGGTTTTGCGCCGGCTCTCGTCTTCGGCAGCCTGATGCATCAGGTCCAGTAGCTGGCGGTCGAGAAAGTGAGCCCGGTGACGGTGATCGCTGATCCAGGCACCGATCATGCCGATGATATTGGCGGTCATCAAAAAGAAACCGTTGGTCAACGTTGTCTCCATGGGTGTGCCCGCCCACCATTCCGCCATCAGATAGGCACCGACCAACAGCCCGGAAGACAGAGACGCCGCCAGAAACGGCAGGCCCATGGCAAAGTAGCCAAACATCAGCATCAGAATCATGCCCTCGTAGGGCAGGGGGTAAGCCTGCAGCCTCGCGACCACAATAATCGCGATAACACTGAGCCCACCGCCGATGTAGGCCAGGGTATAAAGCTTCTCGAAGGCTTGATCCGAAGGTCTGGCGCGGTGGGCCAGCCAGAGCGTGGTGGCAATGATCGGGCAGCTGATCAGCAGGCGGATACTGGCGGTGATTCTGGCCAGCTCGGGCGGCAGCGTCAGTATGTCGACCACGGCATAGATCACGAAGATCAGCAGTCCGGCAACGGACGCCACACGTGCCCGTTGCCGGATCATGGCGGAGCGGGTTAATCGGTAGTGGCCTTCCAGTGGCGCTGCAAATCGCAGTGATACAAAACCACTGGCTTGCTGGTGTTTGATCTGGTCGGCCGTCATGTCGGGTTCCAGCAGTGTTCGTCACCCGATTGTAATGTGCTGTGGCATTCGGGAGCTATTACATCTTGCCGTCAGGTTTGATCGAGCAGCTTCAGGCGGGCCCAGGTTTGCTCCTGCTCGTCAGGAAAATACTGCTGCAACAGGTCTTCTCGTTGCTGCTGACGCTCAGCCTCTACCAGCCCGGAGGTTGTTCGGTCTTGCAACGCTTTGTCGAAAGTCTGAAAGCGCTGGTCGAACGCCTGTCGTTGTTGCAGGTAACCTACCACACCGTCGACACTTTCCTGATCCAGCCCAAGTTCCGTCAATCGCTGTCCGGCGGCTTCGGGTGAGGCTGCGGCCTCCACTGCGTGCACTCGTTGCTGGTGCTCAATGGTGTTGTCGTGCAGGCGCTGCTCGGTATTTCTTAATGCCTCCGGCAACTGATTTCTGTGCCAGTCTAACAAGGCCTGTCTGCCCTCATCCGTCAGGTCGGGGCGTTGCTGAACGGCCAGGGTTGCCAGCGTGTACTCGCTATAGGCTTCTTCCATGCCAAAAAACGCTTGCCGGGCGTCGGCCTCAAAGGTCTCTCGCCGCAAGCTTTTCAGTTGCGCAAGGGCATCTCCCAGAGCCGTCAGTTGATAGTCGGGATCAAACTGGCGGCTCGGGTCCAGTTCTGTCTGCATGACGGTCAGTGACGCCTGCTTGTAGGCCAGGTACTGGTCAAGCAGCACCATTGCCTCTTGGGCCGCCGCTTCGGGCAGGTGCTGTGAAGCCATTTGCTGAATCTGGCCAATCGCCGTTTCTGGCGAGACTTCCCCCACGGTGTTGAGGAAGTAATCAAAGAAGTCCCTTACCTCAAGCCCGACTAGCAAGCGGCCGCTGGCATCGGCCTGCAAAACGCCGTCTATATCCGTGCCCTCAAGTGAGCTGGCAAAGGGATTGGGGCCAAGACTCGAGGGAGTGCGATACTCGGGTGCCGGCGGATTATCCGGTTGCGGTGAGGGTGAGGCCGGCGCTTCTGCGACTGTGGCAGATTCCTGAAAGGTGTCGGGCGCGGCGGTGAAGGCATCCGGAGATGTGGCGGTTGGCGCATCCAGTCCCCACCAAAAAGCACCGCCGGCCACAAGGGCCAGCAGTGCTCCGGGAACCAGCCACCGACGTGTTGCGATGGATTTTCTGGTCATGCTTTTCTCACAGTCCTCGGTTTTTCAGTCGGTTGGCGTGGCTGCGGTACAGGCTGACGGGGTTGGTCCAGAGCGAGCGTGCGCCCAGCAGATGGTTGATGGCGTCTACATGGTTCATGTCGTAATGGGTTCCGATGACGTTGCCCATCATGGTGGAGCAAACGCCGACCAGGCCGTCGCTTGGTTCGCTGCCGAAGACCAGAGAGGTAACACCCAGGAACGGATCGGTAATGTCGAACACGTTGGTCCACACACCGCGGCCGGTCCAGGAGAAGAACTTGACCTTGTTACCGTTGATCCAGACATCTTCAGCGGTGCCGGCGCAGGCGTTACGGTTGACCCCTTTCCAGCCCAGGGCATTGTTCAGGTTGGTGGTGCCGGGTGTGGTCAGAGTTTGCAGGGCGGCAAGGCCATCCTGAGGATTGCTGGCACCTGACAGGGCGTTGATCAGGCTGCCGGCCGCATTGGCAATGGCGTTTACGCCACCTTCAATGTTGCTGCCCGGTGGCAGTACGCCGCGAAGCACATCGGCGACTTTCGAGCCTTTGTTCACGCCGTTAATGGAGGTGACAGAGGCGATACGATGGGGAATCAGTGAGGCGGTGACCCGGGATGTGGGTGCGCCCTGGCTGTGGGCCATCAGGTTTACCTTGGCATGGCCCAGGCCATTCACATAGTTGGCCAGCTGCTGGCCTCGCTGCTCACTGCTGTTCACAAACGATACGCTGGCGCTGTATACCCGGGCGCCACTGCGCTCCAGATTCCAGGGGATGGTATGGAAGTAGTTGACCAGGCCACCGATGGTATTGAACCCGGTGACCCCATGAACCAGCACGATCGGGTGTTGGGTCTTGGTGTAGTTGGCGTGGCTCATCATTGAGAAAACCAGCATGAAGGCCGTGGCCATCAGCCGTAAAGGCATGGCGTAATGCATAGGTGACTCCTGTTGTTTTTGTTGGTTGTCGTAATGCACTCAGGAGTATTGCGGAGCAGGGTATGTGACGGTAATCACCCATTTGGGTGAGGTGGGTTTTAGCGCGCTGCGCAGACTCAGAACCGGTGCGGCTCCAGCTCCATCTGCAGTATGTTGCGGCCAAGCATGATGATCCTGCCGGTGTAACGCTCCTCACCGGTGGTGGTGAAGTCAAACAGAAAGCGGCGCCATACCCGCAGGTTGCCATGTTGATCCCGCTTGAACCAAAGCCCGCGCAGATACACGGCTTCATCCAGTAGCAGCACATCCATGGTTTTGCAGTAGCGCTTCGCTGCCTGCAGGACAAAGTCCTTGATGTCTTTGGCGCGCCACCAGTACCAGACGAGAAAGCCGGCGACAAACAGCCAGAAGAGTGTTCCGAGGGTCAAGGTGCTGACGATCCTGATGATGGCGTTGATGAAACCGGTTAAAACATACCGCTGGATCGTCAGACTACCTTATTGTGTCGGCTCGGGAAATTGCTGTTTGCGTGGATCCGGCCTGGTCGGCAGCAGCCGGTTGCAGAGCATCTGTAGAAAGTGGCTGGTCAGCAGCTGTGCCTGATCCACGTGGTTGCCCAGTTGTTCGGATTCCAGGTGGGCACTCTCGCTGCTTTGTACAGATTGATTGCCCAGCTGCAGCAAGTGCTCCGCCTGTCGCTCTACCTGCAGCGTCAGAGTGGCCTGTTGCTCAGAAGCGCCTGCGACTTCCCTGGCACAGTCGTCGATGATGTCCATGTCATTGAGCGTGGTCTGTAGCGCTCGACTGGCTTCATCAGCCATGGCGGCGGTCTGTTCGCAGGTGTCGGTGCCCTCGAAAATGACATTGACCACGGTCCGGGTTTCGGTCTGGAGATCGTGAATCATGGCGTCAATGCGCTGGGTGGATTCCCGGGTGCGTTGGGCCAGGCCTCGCACTTCATCCGCTACTACCGCAAAACCACGCCCGGATTCCCCGGCGCGGGCGGCTTCGATCGCCGCATTGAGTGCCAGCAGGTTGGTTTGCTCGGCAATGTCTGAAATCACTTCCAGCACCACGCTGATGGTGTTGCTGCGTTCGGTCAGTTTGTTCATCTCCTGGTTGGCCCCGGCCAGCTGATGACGCAAGCGCGACAGCGCCTGATTCATATCCGCCATCTGAGCCTGGCATCGCTGGGCCGATTGCCGGGCGTCCCGGCTGGACTGCTGGGTGCGGTTGGTCATTTCATTCACCCGGCGCACACTCTCGGCCAGTTCGTCGAAGGCGCGGGTAATGCTTTCGATATCGGTTTGCTGGCTGCGAATGCTGTCGACCGAGCTGGACACCCAGTCCATGGTCTTCTGCTTGCGGCCATGGAGCTTGCCGATGTTGGCGTGCATTCTGGCGGAGACTGCTCGCAGCGTCGCATCCCGTTTTTGTTGATCGTATTCGATCCAGGCGCCTTCGTCCCGCCGGCCGGTATAGATCCAGGGCATGATCGGATGGGTTTCGCCGCAAGCCGCACGAGCACTGCGTACCATCGGTAAGGTCAGCCAGAACAGCACGCCGAACACTGACAGCACCAGTGTTTGCAGAGTGATCATCTGGGGCAGGGCAAGGGCTGGTTGTCCGAACATCACTAAACTGCCAGCGAGCAATGCGTACAGGCAGGCGAGCTTGCAAACCAGGGAAGGGCTGATGGCCTGAAAGCGTCTGGGCATATGGCCCCGGTGCCAGGCTGCGTAGGCTTTCTCGGCCCGTTTCACCTGCGCTCGGGTGGGTCGAGAACGTACCGATTGATATTCGACCAGCTCGCCGTCTTTGAGAATCGGTGTGACATAGGCATCGACCCAGTAATGGTCGCCATTCTTGCATCGATTCTTGACAATGCCGCGCCAGGAATTGCCGGCCTGAATGGCCTGCCACAGGTTGCCAAAGGCCTCGGGCGGCATGTCCGGGTGCCGGATCAGATTATGCGGCTGACCGACCAGCTCATCGACGGTAAAACCGGCAATTTCCGAGAATTCGTCATTGGCGGCGGTGATCTTGCCTTTCAGATCCGTTGTCGTGATCAGGTGGTAGTAAGCGGGAAATTCGCGCTCTTTGCCGGTGACCGGTTCGTTCTTGCGCATGGATCGGGTCGCTCATGTGGATCTTTATTGTTAGGGGCCGGCTACTACTATCGACCTGTAGACGCTGGCGGGGTATCCGCATATTGCAAACATCCCGATCCCGGTCACATTTTCTTCGTCTTTAGTCAAAGCGCGCCGCTTTTTGCAAGATATGGATAGGTTTGCGACGGATTCCGCATATGCTGAGTCGAAAAGCCTGTTGGATGCACAGGCTCGGCACAGAGGGATATCGGACGATGCAGGTGTTGAACGAGCACGACTTCAAAGCACTGGTGGATAACCATCCAAGGGCCATCATGCTGTCGACACCGGAGGCCCGGATTGCATACGTTAATCGCATGTTTCATGCCGTTACCGGATACCAGGCCGAGGAGGTGCTGGGTCGGGCACCGTCGGTGTTGAGCTCCGGATTGCATTCCCCCGAGTTTTACCAATCCATGTGGCGAAGTCTGAACGACAGCGGGCGCTGGGAAGGCCTGATCTGGAACCGGCGTAAAAATGGCGAACATTACCCCCAGTGGTTGACGATCTATCCGGTGGATTACAACGGCCAGCGCCTGTTTGCCGGGGTGTTCATGGATGTGGGTGAGCTGACGGCCGGCAATGAGCGGCTGGCGTCACTGGCCTACTATGACCCGCTCACCGAGTTACCCAATCGCTCACTGTTTCAGGAGTTTCTGAAAGCCAGGGTCAGTCAGCGGAGGTCGGGCAGACAATGTTTTGCTGTGCTCTATATTGATCTGGATTTTTTCAAGTCGGTGAACGACCTGCATGGCCATGACTGTGGTGACCGGGTGCTGCAGCAGGCGGCGGCGTGTATTCAGAGCGTCTTGCGCAAAGGGGATGTGATCGCCCGTCTTTCGGGCGATGAGTTTGCCGCCATTGTTGAACTGGAGCAGGAGTCTGAGTTGCCGGCGGTGTGCCAGCGGATGAACGGGATATTTCAGGCCCCGGTGGTGGTCGATCAGCGCGAGTATTTTCTTTCCGCCTCGGTGGGTGCGGCGGTGTTTCCCTGGCATGGAAAGACTGCCACGGACTTGCTCCAGAACGCGGACCGCGCCATGTACACCGCCAAACTGGCGGGGCGTGCCTGCTATCGAATATACAGTGAAATCGAGGGTGAGCAGGGCCAGCATCAGCAGAGGTTGTCGGAGGCACTGATCGCATCGCTGAAGGTGGCCCCTGAAGAATTTTCGGTGGTGTATCAGCCCCAATATGACCTGACGACCGGGGCCATGGTTGGTTTGGAAGCGCTGCTGAGATGGCAGCACCCGGAGCTGGGTGCGGTGTCGCCGGCCGATTTTGTGCCGGTGGCCGAGCAGCGTGGCCAGATTCATGAACTGACGGAGCAGTTGCTCCGCCAAATCCTGGCGGACCTTGAGCGTTATCAGCCGGGTGTAGGTAACGGTCGCTGCCTGGCGATCAATATATCGGCACGACAGATTGCCGATGGGCGTCTGGAACCGTTGCTGGAACCCTTCTTCGCAAAGATCCGGGCGGCGGGCTGGCTGCCGGAAATCGAGTTGACAGAAACGCACCTGATGAACCTGTCGCGCCGCTGCCTGGACAAGCTCCAGGCCTTTTGCGACAGCGGCATCAAGGTGGCCATCGACGATTTTGGCACCGGCTACTCCTCGTTGGCCTACCTGCATACGTTGCCTGTCAACGTGCTGAAAATTGATCGTCAGTTTGTTCAGAGGCTGGGCCCGGATTGCCGTGACTCCCGGATTGTTTCAGCCATTCTGGCAATTGCTGAGGCTCTGGATATGGAAGTCGTAGCCGAAGGAATAGAGACCGAAATACAGCGGAGCCGATTGCGTGAGCTGAATTGTCATCGTGGTCAGGGCTATCTGATGGCCCGGCCGTTGCCCTTGGCCGAGTTAATGCCGGTGTGATTCCTGGTTCAAGATTGATAAACATCAATAAAAATTGAGTCTGCGCCCTGTTTCCGGGCATTTTGCAAGATTTGGCTAGGGCGATGGACCGGTGTGGCTTACAACGACTGGCTCATCCATTGCTTTTTCGAGACCTATGCGCAATCTCAATGCCAATCCGGAACTGGAAGCCTATCTGCGCCTGAACAGAGCGGGTTGTGGCGAGTGGCTGGCGGCTATTCGCGAGCTGCTGGCTTGCCCGGAGGTGGCTTGTCAGCTGGCTCGTCCCCAGGCGGTCGCGGGCTCGATGTCTGCCCTCGAGGTGGAGGCCGGTGCCGTTTGCGTTCTGGACGTGGCCCAGGATATGTCATTTGATCGTTGGCTGTTGCCCCGGACTCTGCTTGTGGCTGTGGTGAAAGGGCAAGTCAGGTTACAGGATGGTTGTCGGCTGACTGCATTTCCTTTGGCGATCCTTCCGGCGGGGACGCGTTTTTCTCTGCAGGCCGGTGAGGGCAGTCGGCTGGTGCTGGTTTACCCGATTGCTGCGTCTGTGCCAGCCTGGCATCCGCCTGGACTGGAGGCGGCATTGGCCGGGCACATCCAGCGGTTTTTGATGAAATCGGATTATTTTCAGGATCATCAGGACGCACGCCTTGAGACAGCGGCGCTCTTTGACCGATTGAATCAGCAGTTGGCGTCTGGACTTGCGCGGGTACCGGAAGAACTGCCGGTGCTGGACCGGCGTCTGGTTCGGGTTATCGAGAAGATGAGAGGCGAACCGGACTGGGTGTTCAACCTGCCGGAACTGGCCCAGCATTCGGGTGCCAGTGAGCGCAACCTGTACTACCTGATGAAACGGGAAACTGGCCTGACGCCTTACCGTTTCTATCAACGCTGCCGCCTGATCCGGGTACGCCGACGCCTGGTGGACTGTCAGTGCGACGTGCCCCACATCTCCTGGTATGCAGCAGACGCAGGTTTTTCACACCTTGGGCGGTTCGCCGCGCTCTATCGTGAGCACTTCGGCGAACTGCCCAGCGAGACGGTCCAGTGGCGGCGCCGGCTGCAGGATCAGCCGCCGGCTTTGACCGCGCTGTCATCCTTGCCTTCATCGCCAGCATCTTCACTCATCTCGGAACCGTGGTGATCACGGCCCAGCAGAATGTAGAACGCCGGTAGCACAAAGACCGTAAACAGCGTACCGATGCCCAGTCCGGCACTGATGGTCAGTCCGATCGCGAAACGACTTTCTGCGCCCGGGCCGACGGCAATCAGCAACGGCACCATGGCAAAGATCAGGGCCAGGGATGTCATGATGATTGGGCGCAGCCGGATGGCCGCTGCCTCGATGACGGCATCCGACTTGCTTAGCCCCTGTTCCTTCTGCAGCAGATTGGCGAATTCCACGATCAGTATGCCGTTCTTGGACACCACCCCGATCAGGGTAATCAATCCCACCTGGGTGTAGATGTTCATGGAGGCAAAGCCTAGAACAATGAAGGCCATGGCACCCGCCACCGACATGGGTACCGACACCAGAATGATGAAGGGATCACGCCAGCTTTCGAACTGTGCGGCCAGCACCAGATAAATCACCAACAGCGACAGGAAGAACGTCACCATCAGGGCGCTGCCCTGGGTGGCCAATTGGCGGGATTCGCCGGTGTAGTCAAAGTTGAAGCCCTGTGGGAACACGTCGGTCGCGCTTTGTTCCATAAAGTCCATGGCCGTGCCTGCCGCGACACCTGGCATGACAACGCCCTGCAGTGTCAGAGAGTTCAGCTGATTGAACTGGGTGCGGTTGGAGGGCTCAACATCCTGACTGAAGCTGACCACGCTCGATAGCGGCACCAGTTGGCCTCCACCGGTGCGAATGTAGTAGTCGTCCAGCGCTTCCTGGCTGATGCGGAAGTCGTTGCCCACCTGGGGGATGACCTGGTAAGAGCGCCCTTCCATGTTGAATCGGTTGATGTAACCACCGCTGAGCATGCTGGAGAGTGATTGACCAACATCGCGCATGGACAGCCCCAGATCCGCCACCCGGTCCCTGTCAACGTTGATTCGGGTAACCGGCTTGTCGAAGTTGATGGATTTTTGCAGGAACATGAAGTTGCCGCTCTGCATGGCTTTGCCCAGCAGTTCATCGGCCACTTCATCGAGCTGTTCATAGCTGCCGCCCGTGGTGATCACGAACTGGAAGGGCAGGCCGCCACCGGAGCCAGGCAGCGCCGGAAGCGGGAAGACCGCTGTTTGCAGGCCGGTCACTTTCCGGAGCTCCTCATCCAGCTGGGGCTGCACATCAAACTGGCTGATTTCCCGCTCGCTCCAGGGTGCCAGTTTGAAACCGCCAAATACCGCATTGGGGCTGGTGATGCCCAGAATCATGAAGTCTTCATTGTAGCCAGGCACCTCTGACATGCGCTGCTGCACTTCCTGACCATGCTCAAACAGATAGTCGAGTGTTGAGGTTTGTGGCCCCAGTCCCTGGTAGAACAGGATGCCCTGATCTTCGGTCGGCGCCAGTTCGTTCTGGCTCATCATCACCATAAAGTAGATCGAACCCAGCACCACCACGGCAAAAAACACCACCACAGACTTGGTTTGCATCAGGGAGGTGAGCGCTGCTTTGTAGCCACTGGCCAGGCCATTGAAGGTCTTTTCTACCAGTACTTCAAACCGGCCAGGATTGCCGTGGGGCTTGAGCACCTTGCCCGACAACATGGGCGACAGGGTCAGCGCCACGATGCCGGAAATGACGACAGTACCTGCCAGTGTGAAGGCAAATTCGGTAAACAGGGAGCCCACAAGGCCACCCATGAATCCGATCGGGGCATAGACCGCCACCAGCGTGGTGGTCATCGCAATAATCGGGGTGGCCATTTCGCGGGCGCCGTGCAGGGCGGCTTCAAATCGGGATTCACCCTGTTCGATGTGCCGGTGCACGTTCTCGACCATGATAATGGCGTCGTCTACCACCAGTCCGATGGCCAGGACCAGGGCCAGCAATGTCAGCAGATTCAAGGAAAAGCCGAAGATCAGCATGATGAATGCGCCACCGATCAACGACAGCGGCACGGCCACCGAGGGTACGATGGCTGCGCGGATGGATCCAAGGCACAAAAACACCACCACAAGCACGATCACCATGGCTTCCAGCAGGGTGGCGATGACTTCGTTGATGGAGTCTTCGATAAAGTCGGAGGCATCGTAGGCCAGGCGAACGTCCAGACCGCTGGGCAGCTGGCTTTCGATATCGGGCAGTTCGTCTTTCACCAGGCCCGCGACAGTTAGCGGGTTGGCGCCCGGCGCCAGCTCAATAGCAACGTAGGTGGCCGGTTCACCCTTGTACAGCGCCAGCTGGTCATAGGTTTGGGAGCCCAGCTCGACCTCTGCAATGTCTTGCAGGCGAATCAGGGTGCCGTTGGCCTGTTTGACCACCAGGTTGCGGAAGGCATCGGGGTCAGCGATGTCGGTGTCGCTGGTCAGGCTGATTTCCGTGTATTTGCCACGAGTGGTGCCCACGGCTGCCTGGTAGTTGTTGGCCCGCAGCTTGTCTGCAACTTCGACCGGAGTCATATCGACTGCGGCCAACCGCTCAGGATCCAGCCAGACTCTGAGAGCAAAGGTACGGCCCAGCAACTGGGCTTTGCCCACGCCGGCGAGAGCCTGCAGTTTGGGTTGCACCACGCGGGTCAGGTAATCGGTGATCTGGGGCACTTCCAGTTCGGTGCTGTAGAACGCGATGTACATCAGGGCGTTGTCGTCACCGGTGCTGGAGGTGATCACCGGGTCCTGCGCTTCGCCCGGCAAGACGTTACGCTGACTGGCAACCTTGGACTGAATCTCGGCAAGGGCGGCATTGGCGTCGTAATTGAGTTCCATTTTGGCCTCAATCGTTGACACACCCTGGGAGCTGGTAGAGCTCAGGTAGTCGATGCCACTGGCTTCAGCAATGGCCTGCTGAAGTGGGGTGGTGATAAAGCCTTTGATCAGGTCTGAACTGGCCCCGGGGTAGGCGGTTGTGACCGTCACCGTGGTGCTTTCCAGCTTCGGATACTGGCGAACTTCCATTTCCATGGCCGCCCGGGCGCCAAGCAACAGGATCAGCAAGCTGACGACGGTGGCCAATACTGGCCTGTGCACATAGATGTCAGTGAAGCGCATTACTCAGACGCCTCCTGGTCGGACTCGTCCTGTATTTCCACCCGCTGACCGGCACGCAGCCTCAACAGGCCCTTGGCAACGACAGTTTCGCCGGATTCCAGGCCAGATAGAATGGCGGCTCGTTCATTACGAATCTCACCCGTGGTGACGCTGCGGCGGTTAACCACTCGCTCACCATCGTCATTTTCCTCCACCACGAAGACAAAGTTACCGTAGGTGTTGTAGGAAACCGCGGTTCTGGGCAGGGTGACGACTTCGTTATCCCTGGGCTGTCCGGTTTGAACAGAGGCGAACATGCCCGGGCGAAGTGTGCCGTCTTGGTTATCCAGAGTGGCACGCATGCGAACGGTTCGGGTTTCCGGATTCACTGAGGTATTAATGGCACTGACCTCGCCTTCGAACAGGTGATCGGGAGCAGCGGCAACGGTCACGGTAACCGGATAGCCCCGATCAACATTGGGCAGGTATTTCTCCGACAAGGTGTAATCCACGTAGATCGGGTGCAGCATGTTGATCTCCACGATCGGCGTGCCGGTGGCGATGTACTGGCCCTGGTCTACCATGCGAATGCCCAGGTTGCCGTCAAAGGGCGCGCGGATGACCTTCTTGCTGAGTTGAGCCTCGGCCTCGTTCACCCGGGCTTGGGCGGCGTCATAGTTGGCTTTGGATTCATCATATTGGGACTGCGACACCGCCCGCTTTGGCAGCAGGTCTGATACCCGCTTGAATTCCTGCTGTGCCAGCTGGGCTTCGGCACGGCGGGTACGCAGTGCAGCTTCATCGATGGCGGCATCGAGGCGAATCAGGATGTCGCCCTTCTGCACCGCATCGCCGGACTCAAAATTGATGCTTTCAATAACCCCCGGCACCTCATTGGCGACTTCAATACCATTGATGGCCTCGACACTGCCCACGGCCTTGATGCTTGGCTGCCAGTTTTCGGTGGTGGCCTCAGTCACTGAAATAATGGCGGGCGGCTGGGGCTGGGAGAACATTTCCTGCATCTGGCCAAATTCGTAGAACTTGTAACCGAAGATGCCGCCGAGGACGACACCCAGAAAAATGATGACGATGACAAAACGGGACGCGGTGCGCATAAATGAATTCCTGGGGCTGGGTTCCTGATGCTGGCAGGGTCACCGTGATGGGCAGGCTGAAAGCTATCCTTGCAAATCAGAAAGTAGCGACCATAGCGACATTCTTCACCAGAATGCGCATCCAGCAATAACACGTAGGATGCTACAAAATGAGCTCTCGTTTGTCACTAGTTTGCCTTCGATACATAGTATATGTACTGGGGCAAACTTACGGCGAGGCAGGCAATTCAGATTGTAGAGATGGGCAGTGTCAGTGCATATTGAGCAACATACAGTGCTGGCCTGTTACTTTTGCCTCAAGCGATTTTGTTGATGAGGAGTGACAATGCAACTGATTCTCGGCCTGGCACTGGCTGCCGCCGTGTTTGTGATATTGAAAAAATGGGGGGCGCTGTCACCAGAGGGTCAAAAGGCGGCGGTATGGAAGGCAGTCCTCGTGGTTGGCGGAGCCCTGTTGCTGTTTATGGTGCTGACCGGACGTGTGCATGTGCTGACGGCAGCCGTGGCGGCAATGATTCCACTGTTGCGCAAGCTGCCGGCCTTGCTCCGGTTTGCGCCCATGTTTCGCAAGGCCATGGGGGATAGTGGCGATTCCGGAGGTGGCCAGTCAGGAAGTGGCGCCAAGGTTGCCGCCGGTGGCTCGATGACCGAGCGAGAAGCCTGCGATATTCTGGGTGTAAAGCCCGGCTGTTCGCCGGAGGAAATCACTGCCGCTCACCGCCGGCTGATGTTGAAGGTGCACCCGGACCGGGGCGGCAATGACTACCTGGCCGCCAAGCTGAATGAAGCCCGGGAACTCCTGCTGGGCAAGGGCAGCTCCTGATCAGGGCAGGATGTCGACTTTTACATCAACCGACTGATTTTCAGAACGGTTGCCGGTCACCCGATAGGTAATGCCATCCTGCCGCTGACTGCTGGAGGTGCTGGTGCCACCGAGTGACACCCATTGCCCGGGCTCAACCCGGCGTGTGGTCATCAACGCCTCTGTTTCGTACCCGGGGATCGCTGCCGGGTCTGCCTCAAACGACATGATGTTCAGTTCAACCGCCTGATCGGAAATGGCTTGTGGTGAGACCACAAAGCCGCTTCGGGTTTCGACCTGTTGCAGTATGGCAGCCGGGTTGCGGCCACCCTGTATCGCGAAAGGCAGCGTGCGTACATTGCCGGAGGTAATGTGTGCTGACTGGCCATCCTGAACCACCAGTTGCCGCTCGGTGCTGGAATTGGTGCTGATGGTCCGGCGCTCGACATTGGCGCCGGCCCGGTTGCCGGATAGCGTCACGCCGCCGCTGGACTCTTTGCCGCCAATGTCCTGGCGGTAGCGCACACTGATGCGCATTTGCACTGGTGGAACATCAATGGACTGCACCAGCATGCCGATCTCATCCAGCAATTCCGGCTGCCCACGAACAACGAGTTGCTGGCCTCGGGCGGTGACCGAGACCGGAGTCTGCTGATACAGCTCCTGGACCTGACTGGCAACATCAGCGGCAGTGCGATTGTTGAGCTGATACACCCGGGATTCGGTCTGGGCATGGGTCAGCGTCGAAAACATCGCCAACACCAGGGTCAGCAGGGCAGTTATCGACAAGTGCGCTGGGCGTATCGTCATCTGGGCCTCCGGAGCCGCGTCAAGTGGTCCCGCAAAATAATCCGGATTGCGGGTTGCCAATCTGAAAACCACGGGGTTATAGTAAAAAGCATGAAGACACAACACGCAGCCTGTCAATTGAATGTTCTGAAAGCTTTCGGTGAAAAACTGAAGGCCGCAGGTTCTGCTGTGTATTTTTGGTGGTTTGGTTATGGCTTTTATTTTAGCCAGAGCCCGGGCCGCCCATAAGATCTTCATCGACTGAATTACGAGGAAGGCAGCCCGGCAAGCGACCCAGGCTGCCACCGGACTCCAAAAAGCCCCGACTGGTAGCCCAGCCGGGGCTTTTTTGATTCTGACACAGGGAAAATGGGAACACTGACATGAACATGCCTCTGAAATCTGAGACGCTGGATACCCACACGGTGAGTGCCTGCCAGCACCGCCAGGAAGCAACCTTGCCGACAGCGGCCGAATTACGCCAGCAGTTTCCGGCCGGTGAGCCGTTGACCCGCGCTATTGCCGGCTACCGGGACCAGATCCGGAGCGTGCTCCACGGCCAGGACCCGCGTACCCTGATCGTGATGGGGCCCTGCTCCCTGCACGATGAACAGGCGGCGCTGGAGTACGGTGCCAGGCTTAAAACGCTGGCGGACGATGTCAGTGACCAGTTTCTGATTGTCATGCGGGCCTACCTGGAGAAACCCCGCACCACCGTTGGCTGGAAAGGACTGTTGTACGATCCCGAGCGCACCGGTCAGGGCGATCTGAAACAAGGCCTGGAGCGTTCCCGCAAGCTGTTGCTAGAGCTGTCGGAGCTTGGACTGCCCCTGGCGACCGAAGCCCTGAGCCCCTTCATGATGGACTACCTGGGGGATCTGGTGAGCTGGACCGCCATCGGCGCGCGCACCACCGAATCCCAGATTCATCGGGAAATGGTCAGCGGTTTGCCCATGCCGACCGGGTTCAAAAACGGCACCGATGGCGGGGTAGCGGTGGCCACCCATGCCATGCAGTCTGCCTCGTACCCGCACCACCACTTGGGTATTTCCCACGCCGGGGCACCGGTGATGGTCACGACGGCCGGCAATCCGGACACTCATCTGGTGCTGCGTGGTGGCCGGGGCGTGACCAATTACGACGCCGAGAGTATTGCCAAGGCCGTGGCCGAACTGCAGAAGGCTGGTGTATCGACCGCGGTGATGGTGGATTGCAGTCACGATAACGCCTGCAAGCAGGCGGAGCGGCAACTGGACATTGCCCGTGAGGTCATGGCCCAGAAGCGCGCGGGCAACACTCACATCAAGGGCTTGATGCTGGAAAGCTTCCTGACCTTTGGCCGCCAGGATGACGGCGACGATCTGATCTACGGCTGCTCGATCACTGATCCGTGCCTGGCGTGGGAACAGACGGAGGCTCTGATCCGGTCACTGTAGACAGCAGCAGTTGTCCGGCCAGTAACACCAGAATGCCCCCCATCAGCCTGTCCAGCCAGTGTCCGAACCGGCTAAATCCCCGGCGGACACGGGGTTGGGTGAAGAACACCGCCACCATGGCAAACCAGAGCCCGGTTGCAAACGCCATGTAAAGGCCATAGCCGGCCTGCAGCAACAGGGGTGTGCCGGGGTTAATCACCACTGAAAACAGCGACACAAAAAATAGCGTGGCCTTGGGGTTCAGGGCGTTGGTCAGAAACCCCAGCCGAAACGCTCCCCAGCCGGTCTGGACTTTACCGCCCTTTGCCTCGATGTGAACACCGCCCGGTTTTGCCCGCAGGCAATGCCAGGCAATCCAGAGCAGGTACAGTGCCCCGACGACTTTCAGTATGGTGAACAGCATAATCGATTGCTGAATGATCAGCCCGATGCCCAGCAACGAATACCCCACATGCAGCAAAATACCCAGACCTATACCGCCGGCACTGAGCAAGGCATTACGGCGTGACTGGGTCAGCGCTTGCCTGAGCATGATGGCAAAGTCCGGGCCCGGGCTGGCCACCGCCAACAGGTGGACCAGTGCGACCGTGAAGAATTCCAGCCAGTAATTGTGCACCTGAGATCTCCGGTAAACGTGTATAGGTTGCTAAACAGGTTGCTGGTGACTCGCAAGCATAAGCGGATTTTTTCCCGGTTTCACCTGTCAGGTACCGGTAAGGTTTCTATACTTGCACTTTAACTGGCCGAAATATCGGGTTTTTGATCGCCGGGAGGCATGATGGACAAGCGTGAAGTAGATGTCGCGATTATTGGCGCGGGTACCGCTGGCATGGTCGCTTATCAGCGGGTGCGCAAAGTAACCGACAGCGTGGTGCTGATCGAGGGTGAGCAATACGGTACCACCTGCGCAAGGGTCGGTTGCATGCCCAGCAAGTTGCTGATTGCGGCCGCCGAGCGGGCTCACGATGTTGCCACGGCAGATCAATTTGGTGTGCTGGCGGGTGATGTCAGGGTCGACGGACGGCGAGTGATGGAGCGGGTTCGTGCCGAGCGGGACCGGTTTGTCGCGCCGGTGGTTCGCTCAATGGAGTCTCTGCCGGCAGAACACCGGTTGATGGGGCATACCCGGTTTGTCGACAGCCATCGACTTGCCGTGGGCGATCACACCGAAGTTCGGGCCGGGCGCATTATCATTGCCACCGGGTCGAGGGCCAACATTCCAGGCATTCTGAAAGAAGCCAAGGACCGGCTGATCGTGAATGACGATGTGTTCGACTGGCAGGATCTGCCCGGTTCGGTCGCGGTCTTTGGTCCGGGTGTGATTGGCCTGGAGTTGGGCCAGGCGCTGAGCCGTTTGGGCGTGCGTGTCCGACTGTTCGGCGTCAGCGGCGGCATTGGTGGCCTGCGGGATGAAAAGATTCGTGACTATGCACTGAATACCTTCCGTGAGGAATTTGCCCTCAGCCCGGAAGCCGAAACCAAAAAGGTGGAGCGTACAGAGCAAGGTGTTGAGGTCACCTGGGTGGAGGATGGCAAGGAGCATCAGGAGCGGTTTGATTACCTGCTGGCAGCCACCGGTCGGCGCCCGAACGTCGATAACCTGGATATTCAGAATGCCGGGATTGATTTGGATGACCGGGGCATGCCGAATTTTGACGACCACACCCTGCGCTGCGGCGACAGTCATATTTTTATTGCCGGTGATGTGAACAATCATCGGCCATTGCTGCACGAGGCAGCCGATGAAGGTCGCATAGCCGGAGACAACGCGGCGGCCTGGCCGGATGTGCAGGCCGGATTGCGCAAAACGCCGCTGGCGGTGGTGTTTTCCGACCCGCAAATTGCCTCGGTTGGGCTGACTATCCGTCAGGTTGATGACAAGTGCCAGGGCTGTTTTGCGGTGGGTGAGGTCTGTTTCGAAGATCAGGGCCGCAGCAAGGTGCTTGGTAAAGACCGGGGCCTGTTGAGAGTATACGGGGAACATGGCAGCGGCTTGTTTATGGGCGCCGAAATGTTCGGGCCAGCGGCAGAGCACATCGCCCACCTGTTGGCGTGGTCAGCACAGCAGCGGATGACGGTCAGTGAGATGCTGGAAATGCCGTTTTACCATCCGGTGATTGAAGAGGGCTTGCGCACGGCGCTGAAAGACCTGAACCGAAATCTCAACATTGGACCCCAGCCCGCGGAAGGCTGCATGGATTGTGGGCCCGGGGTCTGACCCGGCCCACTGACCCGGCCCACTACCAGTGCGCAGCTGGCTTGACCTGAATCAGCAACCCGGTGCGGTGTTGTGCCGTATGCTGGGACCATTGATGGTTGTATTTCGCTGATGCCGGGCCCATATCTTCTCATGGAAGAAGTAGGCCACGGTGTTGATGGCAGGCTCGACCATCGCAATCAGGCTGCCGATCAGGATATCGCCGGTCAGCAGGTAAGCGACGGAGAACGCCACAATAAAGTGGGTGATGGCAAAGGTAATCGTCTTTAACAGTGACTGGTCACCCTTTGCGCCGTGGTTGTGAACAAAATCTTTCAGTGCGCTCATGATCAGCTCCGCATCATTCAGGTCGTTGTCTTCATTAAAAGACAAACGAGAACTATTTCCAAATAGATTGTGTGATCTTCGTTGATAGGTGAGAGCTATAGATTTTAAGGTTTTGATATAATCTCATGCTATCGCAAGGATTAAACAACTAAACTTCAGTCATCAGGCGCTCGGGCGTAAGCTCGAGTCCATGGCAAGTGAAAACCCTAACGCGAATCAGGAGGTTCAATATGGGTAAGAATTTCATCGGTCTTGATACAGACAAGACGCAAAAGCTTGCAGACTCTTTGAACGGGCTGTTGGCTAATTACCAGATCTTCTACATGAATGTGCGCGGTTACCATTGGAACATCAAAGGTGATAATTTCTTTGAACTGCACGCCAAGTTTGAAGAGTTGTATGACGACCTGCTGCTGAAAATCGATGAGATCGCAGAGCGGGTACTGACCTTGGGTCACCGGCCTTCCCATGCCTACAGCACCTACATCGAGACGTCTGATGTACCGGAACGCAAAGACGTTGCCGATGGTAAGGAAGCAGTCGGTAATATCGTAGAAAGCTTCGGCAAGTTGATCGCTAAACAGCGTGAGCTGCTGAGCCTGGCCGGCGAGGCCGACGACGAAGGCACCGCAGCCCTGATGAGTGATTACATATCTCAGCAGGAAAAAACGGTGTGGATGTATCGGAGCTACCTCGGCCAATAACGGTCGGGCCGAACTGGCTTTGAACGCATGGCGGCGCAACGCTGCCATGCGTCAGAAACACGCCGGTCACCGAACTGCCTTTCTTTCGTCCCGATTCTGTAACAGTCGTGAAATAGATTCCTTTGCTACCGAGTTATCTTCCTAACAAAGCAAAGGAACGTTTCATGAAACCATCCCTATCGATTTTCAGGCCCTCGCTTCTCGCCGTCAGTGTTTCCACCATTCTGTTGAGTGGCTGTTTGTCGTCAGACAACAACAGTGCGCCGGATGCAGGCACGCCTGCGGTGACCGGGCTGTCTCTGGAGTATGTTGGCCGCTACAGCAGTGGGGTTTTCGGAGAGAGTGCCGCTGAAATTACCGGCTACGACCCGGCCAGCCGAAGAGCGTTTGTGGTGAATGCTCTGGAAGGATCCCTGAACGTACTGGATATGAGCGACCCATCGGCCCCCACCCTGCTCGATACTTTGACCGTTGGCGATATTGCCAACAATGCGGTTGTGAACAGCTTGGCGGTGCAGAACGGGCTGGTTGCTGTCGCTATTGAGTCTTCCCCCAAAACAGAGCCGGGCTTTGCCGCTATATACGATGCGGCAACTCTGTCGCTGCGCGGTTCGATCGGTGTGGGTGCTCAGCCGGACATGCTGGCGTTTACTCCGGATGGCCGTTACTTGTTGGTTGCCAACGAAGGTGAACCCAGTGATGACTATCAGATTGACCCGGAGGGGTCGGTATCCGTGATCGACCTTGGCGATCTGGACAATCTGCAGGTGCGCACTGCCGATTTCACAGCGTTCAATGACCAGAGGGCCGAACTCATGGCGGCGGGTGTCCGGGTGTTTGGACCGGATGCCAGCGTGGCCCGGGATATGGAGCCAGAGTACATCACCGTCAGTGCAGACAGCACGACCGCCTGGGTAGCGTTGCAGGAAAACAACGCGCTCGCCAAGGTCGACATCGCCGCGGCGATCATTACCGATATCCTGCCATTGGGCTACAAGGATCATGGCCTGGAAGGTCAGGGGCTGGACGCCAGTGACAGCAATGGTGCAATCGATATCAAGCCCTGGCCGGGCATCTTTGGTATGTATCACCCCGACGCCATTACCAGCTACAGCATTGGGGGTGAAACCTACATTCTGACCGCCAACGAAGGTGATGCCCGTGCTTGGGGTGAGGACAACCCGGCGTACTGGGGCCCTGAAGATTCAGACGATTCCGCCTATGGTGGTGATGCAAACCAGGGCTTTGTTGAAGAAATTCGCTTTAAGCACCTGTTTAACGCAAACGGCTTTGCCCGCCGCCTGGGCGATGACATGCCGCCGCAGCTGAATGCGCTGGCAGAGGGCGCTCTGCTGAATCCCGACGTGTTTGAGTATTGTGGTGCCAGTGCCGGGGAGCCGGGTGATTGCCGGGAAGATGAACAGCTGGGCCGACTGACGGTTACCTGGACCATGGGTTACCGCACCGATGACAATGGTGATCCGGTGATGTTTAACGTCAGCGGTGCCGAAGACCCCGCGGGTGATCGCCTTATGTATGACAAGGTCTATGCTTTCGGTGGGCGCTCTATGGCCATCTGGTCTGCTGAAGGTGAACTGGTGTGGGATTCCGGTGACATGGTTGAGCAGTATCTGGCCAGTGACGCCTGCCTTGCCGGATCGCAGCGGGATATTCCCTGTGCTGATTTCTTTAATTCCAACCACAGCGCCGGCGACTCTTTCCTCAACCGTTCAGATAACAAAGGTCCTGAGCCTGAGGCGGTAACCGTGGCGACGTTTGGTGAGCGCGCGTTTGCTTTTCTCGGCCTTGAGCGCATGGGCGGTGTCATGGTGTTTGATATCACCAGTCCGGAATCGCCCACCATGGTGGATTATCTGAACACTCGGGAGGAGTGGGTGATGGATCCGGAAACCAACCTGGCTATCGCCGGTGACCTGGGTATCGAAGACATCACTGTTATCCCTGCCGATCAGTCGCCGAATGGCGACGTATTGTTGCTGACCGGTAATGAGGTGAGTGGTACCACCGCGGTGTATCGAGTGGTTCTGCAATACGCCGAATAATCAGCCGGCAACTCAGTAAAACGACAAACCCCACCCATAAGGCGGGGTTTGTCGTTTCAGCGGTCCAGAAGACAGGTTTCATATAACCGCAACATTACATTAACAAATCGTTCATAAACCATCGCCATAGTGTGATCACGAAATTCAACACCGATCAACAATGATCACTGATGGAGAAGAACGGAATGAAAAAGCAATTGCTGGCACTGGCTATCGGTTCCATGGTTATCGCGCCTTCTGTAGCGATGGCCGACAAGGGCCCGACCGTTTACGGTAAAGTGAACGTTTCTTATGAGAATCAGGACAATGGTGCTGACGATCAGTGGGAACTGGAAAGTAACGCATCACGTCTTGGCGTGAAAGGCGAGCTGGACCTCGACATTAACGATGTGGTCGCTATTTACCAGGCTGAGTACCAGATCAGTGTTGACGACGGTAGCGGTCCTTTTAGCCAGCGCAATATCTTTGGTGGCTTCAAGCACAGTCAGCTGGGTATGCTGAAAGCGGGTAAATTTGATACCCCGTTCAAGGTTTCTCAGGGCAAGATTGACCAGTTTGGTGACCTGCGCGGCGACGTGAATGAAATCGTCGGCGGTTCTGAGCGCGCTAACAACATCATCCAGTACTCCTCTCCCAAAATTGCCGATGTGGTCAGCCTGAATCTCGCCATGATCCCGGGTGAAGGCGATACCGTGGGCACCGATCGTCGTGACGGCGTTGCTGACGGCTTCTCGACGTCGGTTGTGTTCGACAACGGCATGCTCTACGCATCACTGGGCTACGACTCTGAAATCGAAACCAACCTGTTTGATCTGGGTGACAACGATACCCTGGTCGACGCACTACACGTCGCCGCCAAGCTGAACATTGAAAACTTTGAGTTGGGTGCTTTGTTCCAGCAGTCCGAAAACTCTGACTCTGCAGTTGACGGTGGTGATTTTGAAGACACTACCTATATTGTGAGTGCTGCCGTCAAGCTGGATCGCTGGAAGCTGAAAGCCCAGTACGGCATGACTGATATGGATGCCTCTGACGACGATCTGACCCTGATGGCCCTGGGTGCAGACTACAAAGTCGGCAAGAGCTCTAAGATGTTTGGTTATTTTGCTCAGGTTGAAGCTGACAAAAACACCGGCCTGGCCACTGACGACACCACCTTCGGTATCGGTTTCGAGCACAACTTCTCCATGTAATACCGCGCTTCATGTCGCGTCACTTTGCCGGGGCCTTTGGGCCCCGGTTTTTGCGTTTCAGACGGCCACTTTTAAAGGTGGTATTTGCTGGTGCAAAAACCACTTCTCGGTGACCACTTTCCGGGTAAACCAGTGCGAGCGCATCAGGCCGCTGGCAATGGGTTGCTTCAGCCATTCCGGTAGATCAAATCCTGCTGGTTCCTGGGTCGACAGGCGGTTGCCAAACCGCGCGGCAATCTGGTCGCCATAAGGCTGCAACGAGACCGCGGAAGCGTCTGGCGCCGCCAGAATCACGTTGGCCGCCATCAATGCAGACTCTATGGCCGGGCGGATTCCCTCGCCACTCTGGGTATAGGCCAGCCCCGCGGCATCGCCGATCAACATGACCCCATCATCCACCAGAGGCCGGTCGGCATGGGCGTATAGCAGGTAGGCGTGGCCCTTGAAACGGCCGGGCAGGTCTTCGGGAACACGTCCTGCCTGTTTCATGTTCGCCACAAAGGCAGCCAGGTGTTCAGACAACTTATGATTGTCTTCCCGTCCCAGGCCGATGTTCAGGAAGTTGCCTTTGCGGAACACCCAGGCATAACCTTTCAGGTCGCGGCAAAACCAGAGCTCGGGGGTGTCGCCGCGGGCCTCGCATGCCTGGGCTTGCTCAGGCGTCATCTCGAATTCGACTTCTTTGGCAGCGACCACCGTTTCATGCTTGCCGGGACCATGGCCCAACAGCTTGGCCACCGGGCAAAAATGCCCGCCCGCTCCAATCAACAATGGCGCCTGCCATTGGTTGTTGAGGGTCCAGTTGCCGTTCTCCCGGACGATGGATTTTACCGGCGTACCCAGCTGTTTCGGGGAGCGGACCCGGCCCAGCAAGAAGGCATCGAACTCGCAGCGCCGGATGCCATAGCTGACAATCTCATCGTGATCGTTCTCAACGGCATTTTGCCCCATCATGCCGATACGGAAGCGGCGAATTGGCTGGATAGTGCGGGCGTGACCGTAGTCCTCGGGATTGATATCCAGACTTTTGAACACCGCCGGCGTGACCCAACCGGCACAGGTCTTGTCCCGTGGAAAGGTTTGTTTGTCGATGATCAGCACCCGCTTGCCAGCGGATTCCAGCGACCGGGCCAAGGTGGATCCGGCCGGCCCGGCCCCGACGATGATGACATCGTAATAATCCATCACACACCCTCCGGAGTCGCCGGGAAGGTATAGAGATCCTGACGGCTCTGGGGCAAATCGTTATTGTCGCCATGGGTAAAGACGACCTGGAACAGCTGCAGCGAACCGGCCCGAAAGGCTGCAACAGAGCCCGCCAGGTAAAGACGCCAGGCCCGGGTGAAATGCTCGTCGTACAGGGCGGTCACGTCATCGGCCCTGGCTTCGAAACGTTCGGTCCAGTGGTTCAGGGTCTGGGCGTAATGCAGGCGCAGGTTTTCCACGTCCAGAACAGAAAAATCGCTGTGTTCGCAGATGGTCATGAACTCACCGATGCTGGGCGGGTAGGCGCCCGGGAAAATTCGTTTCTCGATCCAGGCATTCATCAGCATGGGCCGGTTGCGCCCGATACTGTGGAGCAAGGCAATACCTCGGGGCTTGAGCGTGCGTTTGATCAGTTCAGACATGGCGGCATAGTTCTCTTTGCCTACATGCTCAAGCATGCCGATGGAGACGAAGGCGTCGAATTGCCCGCTAATGTTGCGGTAGTCGTCTTCAATGTAGGTGATCAGGTGATTCAGGCCCTGTTTTTCCGACTCAGCCTGGGCATAGGCAAGTTGTTCCCGGGAAATGTTGTAGGAACAGACTTTCACACCGTAATGGCGCGCCATGTAACGGGCCAGTCCACCCCAGCCGCAACCGGCCTCAACCACGGTCATGCCCGGCTTCAGCCGAAGTTTCCGGCATACGTGCTCAAGCTTGGCCAGCTGCGCCTGTTCGAGCGTATTGTCGGGGCTTTCATAATAGGCGCAGGTGTATTGCATTTCGGCCTGGTCCAGCCAAAGTCGGTAGAACTCGTTGCCCAGATCGTAGTGGTGGTGAATGTTTTCCTTGGCTTCGGTAATGCCTGTTGAGCGGGGATTGTGGTTGCGCCACAGCGCATCCAGCCAGCGGGGCCATTTCTGACGGGCCGCATGCACGGATCGGTACAGGCTTTCCATCAAGTCGGGTAAATCCCCCTCCACATCAAGGCGCCCCGCACTGTAGAGGTCGCCGAAGGCGAGATTGGGATTGGCCACCAGAGCGTACAGCGCCTTGTGGTCCTTCAGGTGCAGTGTAAACCGGGCCGGTGGCTGCTCCGGCTCAACCACATCGCCGTTCCAGAGTCGGAAACGAATGGGTGGCGTGCCTGCCATGCGCATCAGCTTGGTGATCAGCCAGCGCTCATAGCCATGGGGTTGCCGGTCGGCCTCGCTGGCGTCCAGCGGCAGGCTCAGAATATTGGCTTTTGCGTTTTTGTCTGAATAGTCCGATTTGCGGGCTGTTCCCTGTGCCATGAAAGCTTTCTCCCCTGGGTGTCGTGTTATTCGGCGTCGTCCCGAATGCAGAACTGAGAGTCGCGGTTAGCCTTTAGTATAGAAAATGATCAGGAATTGTCAGGTGGCGAAAGCAGAAGAGCCGGCAAACAGAAAAATCGGGAAGAAGAAAGGATCGGGCCGGCGGCCCGATCCTGAAGGGGTCAGTAGGAGGAGCTCATCCCAAACCATTCCGGGAACACGATGATCAGCCCAAGCACCAGCAGTTGGATCAGAATAAACGGAATAATGCCTTTATAGATGTCCGTCGTCTTCACGTTGGGCGGTGCCACGCCTTTGAGGTAAAACAAAGCGAATCCGAATGGCGGTGTCAGGAAGCTGGTTTGCAGGTTCATCGCCACCAGAATCGCAAACCACACCATGTTAATGCCCAGTGCTTCGGCAACCGGCGCCAGAATGGGCACGATGATGAAGGAGATTTCCACGAAGTCGATAAAGAACCCGAGGATCAGGATCACCAGCATGGCGAGGATAATAAAGCCCCACTGCTCACCGGGTAGCATCAGCAGCCACTCTTCCAGCAGGTAATCACCACCGGTGTAGCTGAATACCATCGAGAATGCCGTGGCGCCTATCAGAATGGCAAATACCATGGCGGTCACCTTGACGGTGTCCTTCGACGCGTCCCACACCATTTTGAAGGTGAACTGGCGGTAAATGATGGCCAGGATAACCGCGCCCACACCGCCCAGGGCTGAAGACTCGGTGGGTGTGGCAATGCCGGTAAAGATCGAGCCAAGCACCACCACAATCAACGCCAGGGGCGGGATAATGGCGAACAGGGCATTGCGGATTTCTCTGCTGCGGCTGATGCTGTCATCCGGTGGCATGGCAGGCGCCGTCTGCGGCTTGAACCGGGTAAGGATCAGAATGTAAACAATGTACATGCCGATCAGAACCATGCCTGGCCCGACTGCGGCTTTGAACAGGTCGCCGACCGGCAGGCCCAGCACATCACCCAGAATGATCAGGATAATCGACGGGGGTACAATTTGACCGAGGGTGCCAGACGCACAGATGGTGCCGGTGGCCAGACGCTTGTCGTAGTTGTGCGCCAGCATCACCGGCAGCGAGATCAGACCCATGGCGACAACACTGGCACCGACCACACCGGTCGAGGCCGCGAGCAGAGCACCAACCAGAATGGTTGAAATGGCCAGGCCACCCGGCAGGCCGCCAAACAGCCGGCCCATGGAGGTGAGCAACTGTTCCGCAAGCTTGGTGCGTTGCAGCACTACGCCCATGAAAATAAACAGGGGTACCGCCATCAGCACGGTGTTTTGCATCACACTCATGATCCGGTAGGGCATGAACGCGAACAGGTCCATGCCCTCTGCAAAGATGCCAAAAAACAACGCCACGCCGCCGAAGGTAAACGCCACAGGAAAACCAAACATCAGCATGATCAGGGCCACGCCGAACATAATCATGCCAATCATGCGAGGCCTCCTGCGCTGTGCTCACCAACGTATTCCTTCTCGCCGGATAATACCCGGATGGCGTAAGTGACCATGTTCAGTCCGGCCGTCGCCATGAACACGGCGCTGAGGGGAATAATGGCTTTGATCACCCACCGGTGCGGCAGACCGCCAGGGTCGCCGCTGCCTTCGCCCATCTGGAAAGAGTCCAGCGCAAAGCTGTAACCATAGCGGCCGATCAGGTAAGCAAAAGGAATCACAAACGCGACAGCGCCAATGATGTTGATCCAGGCCTTGGCTTTGTTGCTCCATCGGGTGTAAAACACGTCAACCCGTACGTGCCCATCAGTGCGCAGAGCGTAGGGAATGCCCAGCAGGAACACCACAGAGTACAAATGCCATTCCATCTCTTGCATGGCGATGGACACTTCGTTGAAGGCATAGCGTGCGACCACATCGTAGAAAACGTTTGCGGCCATCAGGATCATAGCCAGGCAGGCGATCCAGCCGCACATTTTGGAGAGCCAGGCCAGGCTCTTGTCGAGTTTGATAATCCAGCGCATGGAGCTTGTTCCTCCGCAAAGCGGATGTCAGTAATTGTGAAACGAAAAAGCCGGGATCACCATATTGAGCGATCCCGGCTCTGTTACTTCCAGGGCCCTGAGTTTACTCGACTTCGGCCATGGTGTTCAGGTAAGCGCGCTCAGAGATGTCAGTGTAGGCTCTGCTCTGGCGCAGGTACGTGTCCTGGGATTCCACAATCCGGGCCGACAGATCGTTACGTTCAGCGGCGGCTTTCAGCAGCCGCTTGTTGGCGTCGTACATGGTCTGGAAGATGTCATCCGGGAACTGCTTGATCTGCACGTTCGGGTACTCTTCCTTGATGTTGGCCCAGGCTTCTGCGTTGGCGTGCTGGGAGTGTACCAGCATGTCATAGGAAGCAGTGCGCATGGCAACGCGCATGATTTCCTGAAGGTCTGCAGGCAGGCGTTCCCAGACGCGCTTGTTGACCAGGAACTGCAGCTCGGTGGCAGGCTCATGCCAGCCAGTGTAGTAGTAGTCGGCAATCTGCTGGAAACCAAGGCGCAGATCCAGTGCCGGGCCTACCCACTCAACGGCATCAATGGTGTTGCGCTCAAGGGCGGTGTAGAGCTCGCCCGGGGCAATGTTGGTGGGGTTAACGCCGACTTCGGCGAAGACTTCGCCGGCAAAGCCAGGAATCCGCATTTTCAGACCTTTCAGGTCGTCCAGGGATTTGATTTCCTTGCGGAACCAGCCACCCATCTGCACACCGGTGTTGCCACCCGGGAAGGACAGCATGTTGTGGGGCTCATACACTTCCTGCATCAGCTCCATACCGCCGCCATGGTAGAACCAGGCGTACTGTTCCATGGCGTTCATGCCAAAGGGCATGCTGGTAAAAAACAGGGTTTCAGGTACTTTGCCTTTCCAGTAGTAGGAGGCCGAGTGGCCCATGTCGTACTGACCGGCCTTGACCATGTCAAAAACGCCCAGTGGGGCCTTGTGCTTGTTGGCCGAGTCGATGCGTATGACCAGTCGCCCGTCGGACATTTTCTCGACGGTTTCGGCGAAATTTTTGGTGGTGTCACCAAAGATCGGAAAGTTTGGGCCCCAGGTTTCGGCCAGTTTCAGGGTGAACTTCTCTTGCGCGAGCGCCTGAGTGGCGGCAAATGTTGTTGCTACTGCCAGCACAGCCGCGGAAAGAACAGAACGGATTTTCATTGCTCTTCTATCCTCTTGTCTTTGTTGTAATTGTTTCTAATGATCAGAACGGGCTTTTGTTAAAAAGCGCAATGTGTTCTGTGATTCTAGTTCAGGTTAACAACTACGGCGGTGCGGTCGCAGTAAAAATGTGGCTATCTACGACATAGGTCTAACCTCAAAGGTCTTCCATTCGACCGATCTGGCTGGCCATGCGCATGGCTTCATGTTCCTCCAGGGATTTCAGATTCTCCAGAAGGGCTTTGGCCTCCGGAATCTCGGCCTTGCCAATAAGATTGTCATAAAGGTTCATCACCTGGTCGTGGAAATCGAAAATTTCCCGCGCAATGCCGGCAAAATCCAGATCGTTGTAGTGGGTGTCGCAGGTGCGTTCATTCTCGATAGGTTTGTGCACGCCATAGTCGTAAAGTCGCGTGTTCATGGCTTTCGGGTCGGCTTGATTTTCATACTCTGCCACGGCTTTTGCCAGCAGGTCTTCATGGCGGCTGATGTAATCCAGCAGGGCGCTGGCCCGTTCGTCCTTGTTCAGGGCGGCGGATTCGTGCAGGCAACGGGCAAGGTGGGCATGCAGCTGCCGGGTCCAGTCGATCAGGTCGGCAAAGGTTTTGATTTCCATGTTGTTATACTCCGGTCAGAATTGAGTTTGCCTTTGTCTGTTTATGCTATCAGTCTAGACCGGGTTGGTGATGATGTGTGTCATACGGAGATGTAAATGAATCCCTCTACGCTCATCGGCATGATTGCGGGCCTGGCGGTACTGGCCAGTGTGCTCCTGTGGTCAGCGCAGGATCCGATGCTGTTTTTCAACCTGCCGGGGCTGGCGATTGTCATTGGCGGCACACTGGCGGCAACGTTCATCTCCTTTCCTCTGAAAGAAGTGCTCAGGGTATTCAAGTTGCTGGGCACGGTGGTGCGTAACGAGAAGCTCTATACCCAGCAAGACATTGACGAATTGGTGCGGATTTCCCGGCTCTGGATTGATGGCAAACTGCCCCAGGTGGAGCGGGAGCTTGAGCATGTACGCAATCCGTTCCTGCGTTCCGGCGTGCAGTTGGTGATCGAACTGAACCCCGAGGAGGACATCATGGACTTCCTTGAATGGCGGGTAGCCCGGTTGCGAGCCCGGGAACATGCAGAAGCCCAGCTGTTCCGGGTGATGGCCAGCTTTGCCCCGGCGTTTGGCATGATCGGCACCCTGGTGGGGCTGATCAATATGATGTTCCTGCTGGGCGATGGCAACATGGCGGTGATCGGCCAGCAGCTGGCCATCGCGCTGATGACCACCTTCTATGGCATCCTGCTGGCCAATCTGATTTTCAAGCCGGTGGCGGTCAAGCTTGAGCGGCGCACCGAGCAGCGCATCATTCTGATGCGGATGGTGATGCAGGGTATTTCGATGATGTGTAAAAAACGCAGTCCGTCGTTGATGCGGGAAACGCTCAAGTCCTTCGTTGCCAGTTACGAAGATGAAATCCGTGATCCACGGCCGGCAGCAGCTGCCGGAGCAAGGGGCAAGGCCGGTCGTACAGGTGGCGCAGCCGATGCCTGATCTGGAACACGCCACCTCCGGTGTCGCGAAACGGGCGGATTACCTGCGCATTCCGGTGACCCACAGCACCGAGGAGGAAAGCTGGCTGATCACTTATCTGGATGTGATCACCCTGTTGCTGGTGATGTTTGTGGTGATGCTGGCGTTGTCTGGTGGCCCTTCGGCGCTGACAGAGGAAACGGTGACTGCCGCGCCGCAAGCGCTTGAGCCGGTAACGGCCGAGCCGGAGCTGGCAGTGACACCGGAGGCTGACGAATCTGAAGCCTTTGCCGAGCGGGCCCGGGAAGCTCTGAAAGTGGCAGGCCTGAGCGATGATATAACGGTGATTCCACAGCAGGATGGTGTCCGTTTCCGGATCAGTAACGATATTTTGTTTGGCTCCGGCGAAGCGGTTCTGTCAGCAGAGGGTATCCGGCAGCTGGAAAATCTGGTGCCCCTGCTGGCAGAGTCGGAATACCAGATTACGGTAGCCGGCCATACCGACAGCGTGCCCATACAAACCCCGCGTTTTCCTTCCAACTGGGAGCTGTCATCGGCCCGGGCTGGCAGTGTGGTTCGCCTTTTTGAGAACGCCGGCGTACCCCGGCATCGCCTGCAGGCCGCGGGCCATGCAGACGCCCGCCCGCTGTACCGGAACGACACCGAACAGGGCCGGTCCCGTAACCGCCGGGTCGAGATTATTCTTGAGGGCGCTCCGTTGCACTGACAGAGCGGAGCGCCGGTGTCGGCCGATTGGTGCGCCATTGGCGGAAATAAGCCAGAGCCGGCTTCTCGATGCCGTAGTGCAGCACGGACGCCAGCGCAACTGCGACTATCAGCGCCAGCATCACCCCCAGTTGCCCGGGAAGGCCGGCCTGATAGGTAAGATCAATCAGTCCATAGCCAATGTTCTGGTGAACCAGGTACAGCGTGTAGGAAATGCTTCCCAGCCAGAGCAGACTGGGTCGTGACAGGACATTCAGGTAGCCGGCGACCGCCAGCGCGAAAATGCCGTAGCAGGCCAGTACGAAGATATTGAACGGCGCCTTGTAGGCGATCAGGCAGTGGCCGATGCTCAGGGCCAGCAGGGCGATATCGATGGCGGGCAAGCGCCGGTCGCGATAGGCCCGGTAGATCAGCATGCCGCTGATGAACAGTGGCGCGTAGCGAACAAACAACAGATCCTTCAGCAGAAAATCCAGGGCGTCCGGTATGGCTTTCCACCAGATAACGCCGGCATAGCTGACCAGCACCCAGAGCCAGAGCGCCAGACGCATCCTGCGCCACTCGCCCAGACCATAGAACAGCAACGCAATCCACACGTAGAAGGTGGCTTCAATCACCAGGCTCCAGTATGCGCCGTCAACATGGGGGAAGCCCAGATACTCATGCATCAGCGTGAGATTCATCAGGGCGGCCTCGAAACTGACGGTTCTGTCTGCCGGCCCAAGCCAGTGAACGATCAGATAGGTGAGGGCGATCCCGGCCCACAAAGCGGGGAGCAGGCGGAACGCCCGAGCCAGTGCGAACTGGCCGGAAGTACGCGTGCGTTCGAGGGTCATGAAAATCACGAAACCGCTGAGCATGAAAAACAGGTGCACACCGTACCGACCGAAATTCAGTACCCCGGGGCTGCTGAAGGAATGGCCATATAGCTGGTGGTAGTACGGCAGATAATGGAAAAGAACGACAGCCAGGGCGGCGAGGCCGCGCAGGGCGTCCAGAGCTGTCAGGCGATTTCGGGCATCGTGCATGGTGCGCCGGGTTCCCTTACAAGTGAGCCGATAGTTTAGCCCGCCGGTGCCCGGGCGCCTATCGCCGGAGTATACGATTGCCTTGCCGGTCACTGACGTTTCGTTCATGGTTATCCAGTCGATCCGGAGTACACTTGAACGTAGCTGAGCAATGAACGCGATGATCAGGGAGCGAGCAGGTCATGACTGTTGAACTGGGTGTGATTGAAGGTTTCTATGGCCCGATGTGGAGCTGGACCGAACGGGGGCGACTGATGACGCAACTGGCAGCCCACGGTTACAGCTTTTACCTGTATGCCCCCAAGGCTGACCCTTTTCTTCGGCGTCGCTGGCAGGAATCCCATCCGACAGACCAGGCGGCCGAGCTGGAATCCTTTGCCCGGCTGTGCCGGCGCGAAGGAGTGCGTTTCGGGGTAGGCCTGAGCCCGTTCGAGGTTTTCAACCAGTTTGATGATGCCGCCCGGGAAGCACTGGCGGCCAAGCTCCGGATGTTAGACCGGGTGGGCATTCAGGAGTTGGCCATCCTGTTTGATGACATGCGCTCGGAAGTACCGGAGCTGGCGCGCACTCAGGCCGACATTATCCGGTGGGTCCGGGATCACACCCAGGCCCCCGCCATCAGCATGTGCCCCACCTATTATTCTGACGATCCGGTGCTGGACCGGGTGTTTGGCGAGCGCCCGGCGGATTACCTGGAAGCTCTGGGGGCTGAGCTGCCGAAGGAGGTGAGGGTGTTCTGGACCGGCGAAGAGGTCTGTTCGCGGGAAATCTCGCCCGGGCACCTGAAGCGTGTCGGGGATCGCCTGGGCCGAAAACCGGTACTCTGGGATAACTACCCGGTGAATGATGGCGACCGGATGTCGCGTCATTTGCACCTGCGGGCCTTCACCGGGCGCCCCGCCAACAACGCTGCGCACCTGGCCGGTCATGCCATTAACCCGGCTTTGCAGCCCGCGCTGACCGCCATGCCGGCATTAACGCTGGCGGAGTCGTACCGCCAGGGGCCGAACTACCAGTATGGCCAGGCGTTTCACCATGCAGCCCGGGAATTGCTGGGGGTTGATCTGGCGAACCAGCTTCAGACGGATTTGCTGGTGCTGCAGGATGCCGGGCTGGGGCGGATCAGTGATGAAAAGAAGCAGGCGCTGATCCGCACCTACGATGCCTTTGATCACCCGGCCGCCAACGAGGTTCTGCGCTGGCTGGCCGGTGACTATCAGGTGACCGACGAAATGGTGCAAACCCAGTAAGCGGGCGTTACTCGAGGTAATAGTCGACGGTTGAGACCACGCGCACCGTTTTCACCGGCTGCTGCTGTTCCGAGACGCCCGGAGCCTGGTCCCGGGCCAGTATCTGGAATACCCCCTGATTGGCCCGGCGCAAACCGCCAACACTGGCGTTGGCATCCCGGGCGAACTGCTGGGCCGCTTCCCGAGCCGCGGCGGTGGCTTCGGCAATCATTGCCGGCTTGATGTCGTTCAGGCCGCTGAACAGGTAGGTGGGCCCGCCCGGGCCGTAATCCGTGGTCAGCAGTACGCCGGAATCCACCAGTTCGCTGACGTTCTGGGCTGCCTGGCGAATGCGGTCTATCTGGGTGCTGCGCACCATCAAGGTCTGGTTGATGATGAACTTCTGTTCGCCTTCACCCTGATAGGGGTTGGCGCGGGTGTCGGTGACGTCCAGCCGCTGCAGTTCAACGGCGTTCCTGTCGATGGCCTGTAACTCGAGGAAGGCGAAGATGGCTTCCCGGCTGCTGCGCGCTTTATCCTGAGCCTGTTCAAGCGTGTTACCCGTGGCCACAAAGCGGATTGGCCAGAGCGCGAGGTCGGCCTGCACTTCCCGTTCGGCAACGCCCTTGACGGTGACATAGCGATCCGACGTTTTCAGGCCGGTTAACCCCTCTTTCAGCAATGATGCTGAGAGCACAAGGCTCAGGCCAAGGATGATGGCAACAACAACTTTCATGGTTCAATCCCTTGTGTGAATCAACGTGCCTATTCTGTGATGCACTGGACTTCTGGTCCACTGCTAAAGCGTTCCCGCATGGCGTTCTGCCGCCGATCCGTATCCCGGAATTCTGCCGGCAAAGGCTGGATCAGATACAGGTAATCGCCTTTGTCGAGGTTACCGGCCAACGGTGCTTCCGGTTCGTCGTCTGGCCAGAACACCGGACTGATCACCGCCACAGAAAGCTCCGGCGCCTGTTGTTTCAGGAGCGCCACGGTGCCCAGCCCCTGCTCACTGTGGAAGGTGCCCGTCAGGTGCACCACCTGGTGGTCCGGGTGTTGCTGGTGGGCCTGCAAAATACGCATGGCCATGGTGTTGTCGCGAAGTAGTTGGGCTTTGTAGGTGTTATCCATGCGCTCGGTCATGGAGGGATCGCCCTGGCCGTGGCTGCCGCTAATGGCCTCGACAAACTTTTCCCGGTAAGCGGGCGTGTCCTGGAAAGGCTGCTCCGGCAGTGTTTGCCGTTGGTCGGCGGGCAAGTGATCGAGGTAGTCCGGGCCGGTGCGGCCAACGCAACGAACCACATCGGCAGGGGCATTGGCGGCAAAAACAGGAAGATCATGGCGCCGGGAAAATTCCACCAGCGGCCGGTAAGAGCCCCGGTAGTTGTCCCAGGCGTTGGCGTCTTCGATCATCTCGGTCTCGCCGGTCATGCCCGCCAGATAGTTGTCCAGTGCCGGTTGATAATCCAGGTTGAACTGCTCCAGAGTCAGGGCCTGTTGCGGGTTTCTGGCAAACAGTAGCTGTTGCAGTCGGGCCTGCAATAAATGTGAGGCCTGGTGGCCATGGTATTCGCCAATCACGATAACATCGGCCTGTGCGAGCCTGTCTGCCAGCGCTTCAAGGCCGATAGCCCGGGCCTGCTGGCTGTCGACCAGCGCGCTGTCGTAAAGTGTTTGGGGAAAGTGTGGCTGGTGATCGCGCTGGACGGGCAGTTGAGCGCAGCCCGTCATCAGGGCAAAGCTGGTGACCGCTGAGGCTGCCGAAAACAAGTGTTTTAAGTTGGCCATGGGTCCTGGGCTCAATCCCGCTTGCTGGTGCGCTGCTCGCGCCAGTCCGGCCCCAGCTTATGCTCCACATATTCACGGATAAACTGGCGAACTTTCTGGGACGGTGTAACATCCTCTGCTTTACACAGTTCCTCAAAAGCGGTTTTCTTTTCAGGATCAATCAGCAGTGTCAATCTGGCGGTGCGGTTTTCCTTGGACATTGGTCGAAGCGCTCAACTATGTTAATCAGGTTAACATTGTATGTAATTTTTGTGAGCATATAATGATTGGGTCGTAGTCGCAACCGGGATAGGGTTCATGTCGCATCGCGCTCACCTGTTTTCACTGAGAGTCGCCCATGCCGTCCGTGAGGCCTGTGTGGATGAGCGCTACACGGGTGGCCGCTTCCTGAAAGACCTGATGGCCGGCGTTACCGTCGGCATTATCGCCATTCCACTGGCGATGGCACTGGCAATCGCCAGTGGTGTTGCCCCTCAATACGGCCTGTACACGGCGTTCATTGCCGGTTTTGTGATTGCCCTGTTCGGAGGCAGCCGCTACAGCATCTCCGGCCCTACCGCCGCGTTTGTGGTGATTCTGTATCCCATTGCCCAAAGCTATGGTCTGGGTGGCTTGCTGCTGGCCACCCTGATGTCCGGGATGCTGCTGGTGATCATGGCGGTGATGCGCCTGGGTCGTTTTATCGAGTATATCCCGGAATCCGTTACTCTGGGCTTCACCGGCGGCATTGCGGTGGTGATCGCCACCCTGCAGGTAAAAGATTTCTTCGGCTTGTCAGTTGAAGCCATGCCAGAGCATTACTGGGACAAGCTGGCAGTACTGGTCCAGCAGCTGCCGGCTCTGGATGTCATGAGTACGCTGGTAGCTGCCATCACCCTGACGGTCATGTTGCTCTGGCCCCGGCTGAAAACCCCGGTGCCGCCGCACCTGCCGGCGGTGATTATCGGCAGCCTGCTGGCAATCTGGTTTAACGCCAACGGCGCCGGCATTGATACCATCGGTTCCCGTTTCAGCTATCTGTTACCGGATGGCAGTACCGGGGCCGGCATTCCGCCTTTCCTCCCGGAGTTTGCCTGGCCCTGGCAGCAGCTGAACGCCCAGGGTGAGCCGGTGGGGCTGTCCTGGAGTCTTGTTCAGGAACTGTTGCCAGCGGCCTTTGCCATCGCCATGCTCGGTGCCATCGAATCGCTGTTGTGCGCGGTGGTGCTGGATGGCATGACCGGCAAGCGCCACAGCGCCAACAGCGAGCTGATGGGGCAGGGCATCGGTAACATTGTGGTGCCCTTCTTTGGCGGTATTACCGCCACCGCTGCCATAGCCCGGTCTGCGGCCAACTACCGGGCCGGTGCAGAATCGCCGGTGTCTGCCATGATCCACGCGCTTGTGGTGTTGCTGGCACTGGTGTCTTTGGCGGGGGTGCTCGCTTACTTGCCGATGCCTGCCATGGCGGCTTTGCTGATTATGGTGGCCTGGAACATGAGTGAAGCCCCCAAGGCTGTGCATCTCCTGAAAACCGCCCCGCGCAGCGATGTGCTGGTATTTCTGACCTGTTTTGGCCTGACCGTGGCGCTGGACATGGTGATTGCCATCACCACCGGGGTGTTGCTGGCCGCGGTGCTGTTTATGCGGGAAATGGCGCAGATGACGAAGGTCACTGACATTACCGACAACAAGCGGGTAGTGCAGGTGGGGCTGCCCAGAGGCTGGCGTGTGTTCAAGATCAATGGCCCGCTGTTTTTTGCCGCCGCAGACCGGGTGTTCGGTGAGCTGGCGGAGCTGTCCCGGGAAACCCGCGGCTTTGTGCTGTATATGGATGGCGTAACGGTACTGGACGCCGGCGGCCTGGCTGCGCTGAACAAGCTGATCGACCAGTGCCGGAAAACAGGAACCGAAGTGATCATTGCTGATCTTCAGTTCCAGCCCCTTCGGGCACTGGCCCGTGCCGGGCTCAAGCCGGAACCGGGAGTCAGCAGCTTTTACCCGTCGCTGGCCGCGGCCCTGGAGACGCTCAGCGCCCGTCGTGGCGCCCCGCAAATGGTCTGAGCCGCTTACAACGGCCAGTGCAGTTGCAGGTTGCCACCGCCAAACCCGAATTTGTGCAGGTAGAACGTGGGGTTCAGGGTCAATATCGCCTGATTATTCGCGGACAGCCGGGTTTCAAAGGGGACTGCTAGCTTGCCGGTAAAGCCGGTGTGTCTGCGATCTTCTCCGTGCCCGAAGGTTTGCCGTATCTCGGGTGCGCTCAGGTATATGCCCGGGCTGACGGTGGTATTGCGGCTTGCCTGCAGGGTGACTTCCCCGAATACCGTTGGCTCCCGCCGGCGGATGCTGCCGTTATCATCCAGCTCTCTTCCAAAGTAGCCGGTTTCATCCAGTTGCAACCAGGCGAGGCCGAAGGTTGGCAATAACGTGTGTGGCTTCAGAGTCACCGATCCCCGGGCTTTAATATGATCCCGCTCAAAACCCGTGGTGCGATTTTCCTCGGGGCCCTGCAGCCAGTAGTCGCGCCGCGTGTGCTCCCCCTCCAGGTGTAAACTGAACAGCCAGTCGCCCGCTTGCTGGCGATGGCTGATCGCGGCCCTCTGGGATTCGTTGCTGACCGTCAGCGCTTGCCGCTGGCTGCTGAACCGTGAATCAGGGGACAGGTTGACCGACACCGTTGTACCCTCGGCGGCAGATGAGCCCTGGCTGTGCCATTGCAGAAACCAGGATCTAGGATTCTTTTCAAGGCGGTCATCGGTATCGGTTTTGTCGTTGAAGTAGTAGTCCGGCAGGATCACTGTGGCGTGCAGCCAGCTTTGATCGGTCAGGTGATGGCGGGCGCTGAGGTAAATGTCGGATTCGGCCTTGTCGGAATACACATCGCCCTGAAGCCAGACTTCGGTTTTATCCCCGAGATTTTGCCGGAACCCGACCAGCTGTCTCTGGTAAGGGCCGTCCAGGTCTTCGCCCCTCTGGATGTCCAGCAGAAAACCGTTCTGATCATCACGGAAACCAAAGTCCTGACGAAACCGGAAGTCGAAGTACAGTCGACGGCTGCTGACACTGCCGCCGGTGCCGCGAATGCCGTTACCGGTGGCTGAGGGCAATGCTTGCAGATGCCGGAAGGTCAGCTCATGCAGAAACCGTTCGGTGCCAAAGGCTTCATCACGACCAAGTACGACGGCATCCGCACGCCAGGGTTGAGCGATGTGAGCGGTGCTGGCGAGCGCCGCTGAGCAGGTCACCATGGCAAGCAGCAACGCCACAGACTGCGACAGTCCCGCGCTTATGTTTCGTCGATTCATGGTCGGGGGTCACCTTATGGGGGAGGTTTGTTCTATCCTAGGTGACACATCAGGGTATTCGCAAAAAGGATCGGTATGTTGCCCTTTCGAATTATTGATCGCGTTAAGTTCGTTCTTGAACGCCAGCTTGTCAAAGGTGCCGGCTTTCAGTTGCTGGTTGTCGGACTGTTTATCGGTTTGATTTCGCTGATTGGCGGATTACTGGTGGTGCCTCAGGGCGGGGAGTTTGATGATCCGGGTACCGCCGTCTGGTGGGCCTTTTTACGGCTGACCGATCCCGGCTACCTCGGTGATGATGTCGGCACCTGGCAACGCATAATCTCCACGGCTTTGACGATTCTGGGCTACGTGGTGTTCATGGGCACGCTGGTGGCCATCCTGACTCGCTGGCTGATTGCCAAGATGGAAGAGCTTGAGCGGGGGCTGACACCGGTAACCCTGAAAAATCACTTCGTGGTTCTGGGCTGGACGCCCCAGACACCGCCGCTGGTGGCCGAGCTGTTCGGCTCATCAGGCCGGATGCAGCGGTTTCTGGAGAAACACGATACCCAGAAGTTGCGGCTGGTGGTGCTGGCGCAAGAAGCCAGCGCGGCGCAACTCCATGAACTGATGAACGAGCCGGGCGTGGGCCGCCGGGCCCGGGAAGTCATCTTGCGCAGCGGCTCGGCCATTCAGCCTGACGCCCTGCACCGGGTGGCCTGCCTGGATGCGGCCGCGGTGATTGTGCCCAGCCATGTGCACGATGCCGGCAGCCTGGTGACCTCCGATGTGGAAACGGTCAAGGCACTGTTGTCCATTGCCGCCCAGGCCCGGCACCTGAATGCGCCGCTGCCGTTTGTGGTGGCCGAGATTCAGGACATGCGCAAATTATCGGTGATCGAGCGCGCCTACCCCGGTGCGGTGGAAGTGGTGGCCGGCGATGTCACCATCAGCCGGCTGATGGTGCAGAACGTGCTACACCCCAACCTGTCCGAGGTCTACAACGAATTGCTGACCGCCGGTGAGGGCAATGAAATTTTTGTGCGCGGCGGCGAAACCGCCGAGGGCCTGACGTTGGCGGAACTGGCGACCCAGAGGCCCCATGCGATCGTGCTCGGCTTGCTGCAACCGCTGGCCGGCAGTGGCTGGAAAGTCAATTTGCTGGCGCCGTCAGACACCATTATTCGGCACGAAGACCGGGTGGTCCTGCTCGCCAGCGATTACCAGCATACCGGTACCGATCCGAAAGCCGCGCCGCTGGCCAGAATCGAGCGAGGTGCCGCCAAGGTGTCTGAGCGCAATGAACCTGACACCCACCGCGTGCTGGTGCTGGGCTGGAACCGCCGGGTACCCAGCCTGTTCGCTGAGTTCAGCAGCTATGGCGGCCGCCATTTTGAGCTGGACATGGTGTCGGCCATTCCCCTGGAGGAGCGCCAGCGGGAGATTGCCCGTTACGGCGTTGACCTGGAGAAAATCGACAGCCGCTTGCTGGAAGCGGATTACATGGTCGAAGAAGACCTGAGAAAGCTCGACCCCGCCAGTTACGACACCGTGATGCTGCTCAGCAGCGACCGCATCGGGTCCGGGGAAGAGGCGGACGCCCGGGCCATGGTCGGTTACCTGCAACTGGAGGACATACTGGCGGAGTCACTGCACCGACCACAGATCATCATGGAGCTCAGTGATCCCGACAACCGGCACCTGCTGTATGGTCACCAGAGTGAAATGCTGATCAGCCCGATGATCCTCAGCCACGTGCTGGCGCAGGTGGCGTTGCGCCGGGAGCTGCGGGTGGTGCTGGATGAGCTGTTCACCGTGGGGGGCGCCGAGATCCAGTTCCGTGATCCTCACGATTACCCGCTGCCGGCCAGTGCTGACTTCCAGTTGCTGGAGAAGATCGTCGCCGACAGCGGCGAGATTGCCTTAGGCGTGTTCCGGAAAACCGCCGATGAGCGGGGCCGGCATTTGCGGATGAACCCGCCCCGCGATCAATACCTGGATCTTCGAGAGGGCGATCGGCTGGTTGTTCTGAGTAGCGGCTGAAATATCAGAGGGCTTCAGTCCGCCTCCGGTGGCACTTGCTGTGCCAGCTTGTGGATATGATCGGTCAGCCCAACGGCCTGTTCCACATCAATCACCAGTGCGACGCCGGTGCTCAGGCTTTCATCGAGTTTTCCGGCCTGGCGGACTGCAGTCAGAACCGTATCGGTTCTTCTGGCTTCGACAAGAATCAGCAGGACATCTCTGGGGGTGAGAATTTCCAGGCCAAAAATCCCGATAATTTTTTCCAGGCCCTGACCTCGTGCGTTTGTGATGATGGTGGCGCCGGTAGCACCGGCAGCGCGCGAGGCCTCCAGAACCTTATCGGTCTTGTCGTCGTCAACGAACGCCATGAGCAGTTTGAAGTTCATGATCTTCTCCAGATGAGGCGGCGGCTTACTCCACCTGGTCCAGCAGCACCGCCATGATGTCGTCCATGGTGACAAAGCCCAGCAGGTCGTTGTCTTCCAACACCAGAATGCGCTTGACCCGGTGTTCGGTCATCAGCGCGGCCACCTGACGAACGGCCAGGCTTTTACCGACGGAGATGGCCGGTTTCGCACAGGCGTCGTAGACGTTGAGCAGGTCAATATCGCCATCCTCGGCCACCACTGTTTTCAGCACATTGGTGTAGGTGATCAGTCCGTAGGCGTCGTTGGGGTGCTGTTTTTCCACCACCAGGGATTTGACGTTGTGTTTTTTCATCAGGCTAAGGGCTTCTCTCAGCTTGGCGAAGGGAGATACACAAACCACATCACTAACCATTACGTCTTTGACCAGTTTCATGCCTGAAGCTCCTCAGAAGTTGTCTTTCAAGTGCTGCTCAAATTTCTGGAACTGGGACAGATCAATGCCGCCCAGATGTTCCAGCGGCAGCGTGAACACCAGTCCCTGAGAATCGGTTTCTTTCGGCATCAACAGATGCTGAATGGCCTTCAGCACCTGCAGTGACAGGCCCTTTTCAAGCACCATCACCAGCACGCTCTGGCTGCCATCGTAGGTGAGGCCGAAGAAGGTCTTCTTGGCGGTGTTGCTGATGCCGCGGCCAGACAGAACGGTAATGCCACCGGCGCCCAGATCGCGGGCGGCGTCAATGCATTCCTGCTCCTGATCTTCTGGAACAATGGCAACGAGAACGGAAAATTTCATGGGTGCACCTCTCTGCGGTCTGCCTGCCATTGCATGACAATGGCGTAGAGCATCACGGTAACAATAGGAAAGATAGAAGCGAAAGCAATCAGCCCGAAGCCGTCAATCAGGATGTTGCGGCCTTCGATGTTGGTGGCCAGGCCGATGCCCAGTGCCGTCACCAGAGGCACGGTGACCTCCGATGTGGTTACCCCGCCCAGGTCATAGGCCAGGGCAACGATGTATTTGGGCGCCAGGGCAGTGAGGATAATCACCACTGTGTAGCCGCCCATGATGTAGTAATGCATGGAGCCACCGACGATGATCCGGTGCACCCCGATGCTGATGCCGATGGCCACGCCGAGGGCCACCAGCAACCGGATGGTGTTGCCATTGATCCGCCCGGAGGCGGCTTCTTCGGCCTGCTTGCCGACCGCCAGCAAGGCCGGTTCGGCCATGGTGGTGGCAAAACCGATCATAAAGGCGAACAGGTAAATGAAACCGTACCGTTCCAGTTCGATCAGCTGTTCCGCCATGCTGGTGCCGATCGGGAACAGTCCCATTTTCAGGCCCACCACAAACGCGTACAGACCGAAAATAACCAGCACAAAACCGAACAGGATCTTGGGCGGATTGGACAGTCCGCGCTTCAGCACAATGTACTGGAAAAACAGAATGGTCAGGATGATCGGCAGCACATCCCGCACCATCTCGGCCAGTTCCAGCAGCAATTTCAACGCGCCGGTGATGGCCTCGCCGTCGTCATGGAGCGTCATCATCGAGGCATCGTCCGAGACCCCGCCACTGTAGACCACAATCCCGTACAGCTGCACGGTGATCATCGGCACCATGACGGCCAGCGCCACCAGGCCGAAGCCATCGGTCAACGGGTTGCGGCCCCGAATGGAGGCGGCCAGGCCAATGCCGAGGGCAGCAATCAGCGGTACTGTGACGATGTTGGTGGTGACCCCGCCGGAATCGTAGGCCAGGCCGATGATTTCTTCCGGGGCAAACCAGGTGACGATCACCACGATGAGGTAGCCAATGATCATGAACCAGTGCAGCGGATAGCCGATGATGGTCCGGAATACCCCGAGCGCAATCACCACGCCGACCGAGGTGGCGACCAGCAAGCGAAGCGTGAGCGCGTCGATCTTGCCTTCGCTGATCTCCTGGGCCTGCTGGGCCACCGCAATCAGTGCCGGCTCGGCCACCACGGCAGAAAACCCCATGGCGAAGCCAAAAGAGAGTAAGATAGGCACCGACCCTTTCTTGGCAAACTGGTTAGACAGGCTTTTGCCAACCGGAAAAATACTCAGTTCCAGGCCCTGAAGGAACAGCGCCACGCCCACCGCGACGATCAGCAGACCAACGGCCATGCTCAGGGTGTTCTCGGGAACCTGCTGCAACACCACCAGCTGGAAAAACACCACCACGACCACAATCGGCAACAGGTTTTTCAGGGCGTGCAGCAACGAGTGGCCGAAAGCGCGGATGTAGAACACTGAATACCTCTGTTACCCATGGGCAGGGGTGCCCGTGATATTAATCAAGTGGTTGAATCATAGCATGTTGCCGTGCGCCGAAAATGACCGGAAGCAAGAATGCCTCAAGCCTGTCACTGGCGACGCTTTTGGCATTCACACAAAAAATGCCGGAAATACATAATATAAATTTCAATTATAAATTCGAAAGCACTAAAGTAACGCCCAACGTCAGCCAACTGCTCGGTTTTTGAGCAGGATGCTGGCTCCGGACGCTGCCTGGCAGCGGCGTTTCGTCCCTTTTGAACACTCACGTAGAAAGGATAGAGATCATGCCCTACTCACAAGACGTCGATCAGATTGCTTCCATCCTGAAGCAAAACCCGACCTGGAACGCGATCAACCCTAAGCACGCTGCCCGTATGCGCGCTCAGAACAAATTCAAGACTGGCCTGGACATCGCCAAGTACACCGCCAAGATCATGCGTGAAGATATGGCTGCGTACGATGCCGACACCTCCAAGTACACCCAGTCTCTGGGTTGCTGGCACGGTTTTATCGGCCAGCAGAAAATGATCTCTATCAAGAAGCATTTCGGTACCACCAAGCGCAGCTACCTGTACCTGTCTGGCTGGATGGTTGCCGCCCTGCGTTCCGAGTTTGGTCCTCTGCCTGACCAGTCCATGCACGAGAAGACCGCTGTTTCTGGCCTGATCGAAGAGCTGTACACCTTCCTGCGCCAGGCTGACGCATGGGAACTGAACCACCTGTTCCGTGCTCTGGAAGAAGCCGAAAATGCTGGCGATAATGCCAAGGCTGCTGAGCTGATCAAGCAGATCGACAACCACGAAACTCACGTTGTGCCGATCATTGCCGACATCGACGCTGGTTTCGGTAACGCCGAAGCGACCTACCTGCTGGCCAAGCAGATGATTGAAGCCGGTGCTTGCTGTATCCAGATCGAAAACCAGGTATCTGACGAGAAGCAGTGTGGTCACCAGGACGGTAAAGTGACCGTTCCTCACGCTGACTTCCTGTCCAAGATCAACGCGGTTCGTCTGGCGTTCCTGGAGCTGGGTGTGGACGACGGCGTGATCGTTGCCCGTACTGACTCCCTGGGTGCTGGCCTGACCAAGCAGATCGCAGTAACCAACGAGCCGGGCGACCTGGGCGACCAGTACAACGCCTTCCTGGACGGCGAGTACATCGAAGACGCTTCCCAGATCGAGAACGGTGACGTTGTGGTCAAGTCCAACGGCAAGCTGCTGAAGCCGAAGCGTCTGGCCTCTGGCCTGTTCTGCTTCAAAGAAGGCTCTGGCGAAGACCGTGTTGTTCTGGACTGTATCACCAGCCTGCAGAACGGCGCCGACATGCTGTGGATTGAAACCGAGAAGCCGCACGTTGGCCAGATCGCGGCCATGGTTAACCGCATCAAGGAAGTGGTGCCCGACGCCAAGCTGGTTTACAACAACAGCCCGTCCTTCAACTGGACCCTGAACTTCCGTCAGCAGGTATTTGATGCGATGAAGGAAGAAGGCAAGGACGTGTCTGCCTACGACCGCGCTGCTCTGATGAGCGCCGAGTACGACGAAACCGAACTGGGCAAGCTGGCCGACGAGTGGACGGCTAACTTCCAGCGCGACGCAGCCCGTGAAGCAGGCGTGTTCCACCACCTGATCACTCTGCCGACTTACCACACTGCCGCTCTGTCTACCGACAACCTGGCCAAAGGCTACTTCGGTGACGAAGGCATGCTGGCCTACGTTGCTGGCGTACAGCGTAAGGAAATCCGCCAGGGTATCGCGACTGTTAAGCACCAGGACATGGCTGGTTCTAACATCGGCGACGACCACAAAGAGTTCTTTGCTGGCGACGCGGCTCTTAAGGCCGGTGGTAAAGACAACACCATGAACCAGTTCTAATCGACTGACATCATGATGTTCCAGTAAGGGCTCCGGCGTTTACTGGCCACAGAAAACCCCGCATGGCTTCTGGCTATGCGGGGTTTTTGTTTTTAACACCACCGGTTTTTCTTAGATGCCTGATTCAGAACAGCAAACCGGATAAGGCAGATCTGTCGTCGTTCTTTGCTGTTTCATAGTTGAAACAGGTTGCGGATGGCATCGTCCGGTGCTGAGGGTGGTTGTAGATAAAAATCTTTTAAGTTTCATGATGATATGGGTGGTCTGGCCTTCTTGGCATGGTAATCGCTGCTATTACCAGGCGGGTCTGAACCTTGGCTTACCCGAATGCTGGCGGGTTGGGTCGGATCCCTTAAAGCCAATAACATCAAAGGAAATGACATCATGAATACCAAAAAAAGTCTGCTAGCAGCTGCTATTGCCATGAGTATGGGCGTTTCTGGTGTTGCCCTGGCCCAACAGGGTGGTGACGGCGACCCGAACAACAACGCCAACGACAACTCTGCGGCCAACACCAACTATTCCGGCAATGCCGATTCCGGAAATGACAACTCTACGGACAGTTCCGATAACTCGAACAACTCCGATAACTCGAATAACTCCGATAACAGCACTGACGTTGCCGATTCGTTCAAGATTGCCGACAGCGGCAACAACATGTCGGATAACTCGAACAATTCGGACAACAGCAACAACTCCGATAACTCGGACAGTTCAGACAACAGCACCAACGTTGCGGATGCCTTCAAAATTGCCGACAGTGGCAACACCGATGCCTCCGACAACTCCGACAACTCGGACAATTCCGATAACACCGATAATTCGGACAACAGCACCAGTGTTAACGATGCCTTCAAAATTGCCGATAGCGGCAATACAGATGCGTCTGATAACTCGGATAATTCCGACAGTTCAGACAATAGCACCAACGTGAGTGACTCCTTCAAGGTTGCTGACAGTGGCAACGATATGTCGGATAACTCGGACAACTCGGATAACAGTGATAGCTCTGACAACAGCACCAATGTTAACGACGCCTTCAAAGTGGCGGACAGCGGAAATACGGATAATTCGGATAATTCCGACAACTCCGACAACTCCGACAATTCAGATAATTCGGACAACTCAAACAACTCGGACAACAGCACCAATGTCAGTGATTCGTTCAAAATCGCAGACAGTGGTAACAGCGACAGCTCCGACAATTCCACAAACGCTGCGGATTCTTACAACAGCGACAGCAGTGACAACTCAGACAACAGCAACACCACGCTGAATCTGTCACTGGAAGTGTTCATGAACGATGCTGAACTCAATGGCACCGTGTCTGGAACCAGTGTGACCTATGGCAATGCCAGGGGTGACGGGTCTTATGTCGACACCCGGACCTCAAACGAGATCTCCGGCGGCTCCGCTAACTTCACCGGTGTGGGTGCGTTTGCCCAGAACGCGGGGGTTGGCAGTGTAACCCAGGCTAACGTCAGCGTGATGTCTAACCTGAATGCAGGTGGTGGCACCAACTGAGGCCATACCGGTTGCCCCTGCATGGGGGCAGCCGGTATTAGTCGGGAGATGTGTCATGGTCAGGTTCACAGGCAAGGTGTTGGCGATGATGCTGGTGCTGGTGCCCTCGGGTGCCTGGGCTGGCGGAGACTGGCCGGAGCCAATGAACGCCGAGCAGCTGGAATCAGCCAGTGGGCGCCAGGGGGTTTCGGGTCAGTGGCAGTTCAATGACACCCGCCAGAACGCCAGTGTCAGCGAAAACGTTCTGTCCGGACCGGTGATTACCGGCGATAACCGAATTACCGACCATGCGTTTGAAAACATGAGCGGCATTGCCACAGTTATCCAGAACACGGGTAACCAGGTAGTGATTCAGGACAGTACCCAAATCAACATACTCATCAACCACTGACAAGGAGGTGGGCCATGGCTGGGTGCGCCCGGTTTTGGGCAGGCGTGTCACTCACCTTGCTGTGGTCCGCCGGCTTTGCCGGCACGGTGCTGGTGCCCGGGCCGGGTGGCTCGGTGGCTGTTGAAGTCACCAGTTTTCAGGCGCAGCGGTTTGCCCAGGTCTTTCCCCAACAATACGACTTCAGTTGTGGCTCGGCGGCGCTGGCATCGCTGCTGACGTTTCACTACGACCATGAAATTACGGAAAAAGATGTCTTTTCCAGCATGCTGGCGCTCGCCGATCAGGAGAAAGTACGCCAACAAGGTTTCTCGATGCTGGATATGAAGCGTTATCTGGAGTCCGAAGGCTACCAGGCGGACGGATTCCGGATGCCGTTGTCCGGTTTGAAGGATCAGGTGAGAGTTCCGGTGATTGCGCTGGTGACACTCGGAGGCTACCGGCATTTTGTGGTGATCAAGGGCATCAGCGAACGGGAAGTGCTGGTAGGCGATCCTGCACGAGGGCTGAAAGCCTACAGCCGCCGTGAATTTGAACAGCACTGGGATGGCTCGGCCTTTGTCATTCGTAGTCATCTGGATCGAGGCCGTGCCAGCTTTCTTGAAAGGGACGACTGGCCGGGGCTGGCCAGGGCGCCATTGTTCAAGGGCCTGGGCAATCCCGCTCTGGGCCATACGCTGCCTTACTGGCCGAGTACACAGGAGTGGTGATGTTATGAAACACCGTTACGGTATGCTGCTGATGCTGATCATCAGCGCCGGCTCTGTGCGGGCAGACATGGTGATTGCCGAGGCCGCTTTGTCGGACCCTGAACTGGACTCCCTGCGCGGCGGTTTCCTGATGGACAATCTGGAGATTGCAATTGGTCTCGAGCAAATCGTCGCAGTTAACGGCGAGCCCATGGTCATCAACCGATTGACCATTCCAAACTTGAATCAGGTCGGCAATATCGAGCATCTTCAGGGTCAGATGGAGTCGGTGCTGGCGGTTCAGGGCGCCGGTTTTGATGGCTTCGCGTTCAACACGTCCGCCGTTGGCGCGGGTGGCTGGATGACGGTTATCCAGAACAGCCTGAACAGCACCACGGTTCAGAATATCCGGCAACTGGATATCGAGTTGAACAACCTCGGCGGGGCTTATCGTTTGCCCCGCGATACCGGTTTGCCTCTGCTCTTGCCCTGATGGTTGGCTCAAAGATTAATGGGCAGTCTCAGGGTAATTTCACTGTTGGGCGCGTTGTCGGTGATACCGGCGGCAATGGTCAGGCTCAGCGTGGTCGCTGAGGACAGGCGATGGGAAAGCCCGAAGGCCAGAGAGCCAACCTGAATCCGGTCGAAATTCGCCGCAAACAAATCGTTGCCATGTTCAAAGGTGGTCTTCCGGATGATGGAGTGGTCATAGCCAAGACTGAATGACGTGCGCTCATTGAAAGCAAAGCCCATTCCGAAACCAAAGCGAATCACGTCGCCGGGGTCTACCGTTCCTCCGTTTTCAAAACCCTGTTCCTCCTTGATGGTCCAGACGTAGCTGATGTTGCCGAACAGCACCGCCGGGTCAGACGGGTAAATAAAGGAGAGGCCAGGCTCGACAGACCAGAACCCGGATCCGGTCGGTCGTTCCGCCAATTCGATCCCGATGGGGTTGCCGCTGTTATCGGTGATGACCCGCTGCTTTACGTCGTAGGGGCCTTCGCCGGTCGGGGCTTTGGCGCGAAACAGTCCGATGACATAGGGCCAGCCATCGACCCCGTCGTTCAGCTGGTAGCGCACCGCCAGTTCCACGTCACCGAGACCGTCACCGGAGGACTCCCGGAGTGTATCGACCGGTGTGCCCTGAAAAATCTCACGCTCCCGCAGATCCTCCTGGATGCTCAGGTAGGGCACTCGCAAGCTCCCTTCAAAGCGGCTGTTGAAACCGTATTTCAGTGTCATGGCGCCGACAAAAATATCCCGTTGAATTTCCGAAATATTAATCAGGCCTACCAGCAGGGCCGGGATGACTGTGTAGCCTTCCACCGCTACCTGCGTGGCATTGCTGTGAGCATGTGAGATGGAGGGCTCGATGGTGAACCGGCCTGGACGGGTAACGATACCTCGATCTGCGGTAATCGAGGCAATGTCGGTGGCGGCGTCCTGGGCACTGGATTCGGCCTGTGCAAGCGGAGCCAGAGCCGCGGCAATGGCGAGCGCAGTGAGGTGTTTCATGATGATTCTCCTTTTTCCGAACGGGAGCAGAGGTGACTGGGGGGCGGCAAGTCGTGTTTTGCCAACAGTCGATAGAACGAGACCCGTGAGATCTTCAGCAGACGCGCGGCCGCTGACAGGTTCTGGCGGGTCAGGGCCAGGCTCAGGGCGATGGCTTCTTCGTCCGCCCTGGCACGGAAGGATTCCAGGCTGAACCGGTCATCCATGTAGGCCAGTAAAGCGGGCGGCAGGCCCAGATCCTCGGACCGAAGACGCGGGCGCTGCGCCAGCACCAGGCCTTGATGAAGGCGGTTCTGCAGCTCTCTGACGTTGCCAGGCCACGGGTGCCGAGCCATGGCAATCAGCGTGTTCTTGTCGGGCTGCCGGGTAGTTTCTCCAGCGCTGCCCAGTATGCTCTGGGCCAGATAGGGCAAGTCTTCCAGGCGCCGTCGCAAGGGCGGCATGGTGACCGCCAGATTGCCCAGCCGATAAAACACATCGCCGCGAAAGCTGTCTTTGGCAACACAGTCTTCTAGGGGCTTGTGGCTGGTTGCAATGATCCGGACATCGACTCTGATCGGCTGGCTGGAGCCTACCGGTTCAATTTTTCCCTCCTGAAGAAACCGGAGCATGGCTGATTGCTGTTCCAGGCTCAGCTCATCAACGCCGGCCAGCACCAGCGTGCCCCCGTCTGCTGCCTCAATCCTGCCCTTGCGAGCGTGCAGGGCATGGGTGAAAGCGCCACGCTGATGACCAAAAAGCTCGCTGTGGATCAGTGTGGCCGGCAGTGCCGCACAGTTAACCGTGACCAATGGCTGGTTGCGCCGGTTCGAATGTTGGTGGGCAAATCGCGCCGCGGCGTCTTTACCGGTGCCGCTTTCGCCGTCGATCAGGATGGGTTCGTTGGTGGCCGCGAATCGCCGAAGTAGCATCCTGACCCGCCGGATGGCGGGCGAATGGCCGTCCATCACGTAATGCTGATAGTTGGTGCAGTGGCTCTCGGGCAGTTGCCTGCGAAGTCTCGACATGCCGAGCATATGCCCGAGGCTGCCTGCGAGTCGGTTCTGGTCAACCGGCAGGGTGTGATAATCCTGACAATACTGTTGTATCAGTCGGCACACTTCCGGGTGGCCCAGTTGTTCCCGTTGGATCAGAGCCAGCCAGCAGGCGGCCGGTAACCGTTCCAGCCAGTTCTGGATCTGCTCCAGATAGGGGGTGTCTCTTGCGGTCAGCATGCAGATGCCCACGGGCTTTTCGTCCCGGTCCGGTGGCAGGCCGGAAGGCGGATCGAGCGCGTTGATCCGGGTCAGTTGCCAGCCCGGGGGCGCGGGCAGGGTGTCTGTAATCTGGGTTGAATCCGCTGACAGCACGACGAGCGGTCGTTTCTGTTCCATAACCTTGCTCCGGCAAAGTGACTGAACATCCGACTGCTTATGAGCTGGGAACCTTGCGGGAATTGCTGCGGAAACTGCTATAGTCGACCACGGCCCTGTGACCTGCGCCCCTCGCAGAGGGTGGCAGGTAGAGTTCCTTGCTGCCGGTTTTGCAGATTTTGTACCAGTTGCGCCAGAGCCTGAAAAATACAGGAGGTTGTGGGCTCAGGTGGCGGCGGGCATCGCCGGGTCTGTAAGGAAAGTTGACATTATCGACCGAGGAATGGACGACTCCCATGTTTGCTGATCACTGGATGGTGTTCCTGATTCTGGGCCTTACGCTCGCGTTATTTGTCTGGAACCGTCTGAGATTTGATGTTGTTGCCATGCTGGCCTTGCTGGCAGTGGCATTGACCGGGTTGATTGAGGCTGACCAGCTGTTTGCGGGGTTTGGCCATCCGGCTGTGATTACCGTGGCGGCGGTGCTGGTGATCAGTCAGGGATTGGTCAATGGCGGAGTGGTGGATGCCGTTGCCCGGTTGCTTGGCAAAGTCGGCCATAATGCAGTCTTGCAGGTGATCACCCTTACGCTGGTGGTTGCCCTGTGCTCGGGGTTTATCAATAACGTCGGAGCTCTTGCCCTGCTGATGCCAGTGGCCATCTGGATGTCTCGAGAGTCCGGCCGCTCGCCCTCGTTGTTGTTAATGCCCCTGGCCTTCGGCTCTTTATTGGGCGGCACCATTACCCTGATCGGGACACCGCCAAACATCATCATCGCCAGTTATCGGGAAGCTGGCTCCTTCGGTCTGTTTGACTTTGCCCCTGTAGGCCTTGCGATCACCGCAGCGGGTCTCGCGTTTATCGGTCTGGCAGGCTGGCGCCTGACGCCCAAGCGGGACGATCCAGCCGGTGGTGAGAAACTGTTCAGCGTCGGCGAATACGTCACTGAGTTGAAAGTGCCAGAGGGCTCTGCCTACGCGGGCAGCACACTGCACAATTTGCTGACCTCCGGTGACACTGACGAAGGCCTGGTGGTGCTGGCGCTGATTCGGGATGACGAGACCTCGCCTGCACCGTCGACGTTCAGCGTACTACGAGAGGGCGATGTGCTGCTGGTGGAGGCGGATACCGAGAGTCTGCAGGCGTTTATTGAACACAGCGGGTTGGTGCTGGCGACCACCGTCAGTGATGACAATGTGGATGACGACGAGTCGCAGCAAGCACCCGGGCAGCCGGCGAAGGCCGCTGAAGATCGGGTGACCACCGATGATGTCCGTTTAACCGAAGCGGTCATTGCGCCCTCCTCACGGTTGATTGGGCGCTCCGCAAACCGGCTGAATCTGCGGGAGCGCTATGGCCTGAACATTGTTGCGGTCGCTCGCCAGGGCCAGCGATTGAAGCAGCGTCTGGCAGACATCCGGTTTCGGTCCGGGGACATTCTGTTGGTGCAGGGGCATGAGGAGAATCTGCTGTCGACCCTGCAGGCCCTGGGCTGTCTGCCGCTGGCGGAGCGCGGTTTAACCTTGGGCAAGCAAAACAAATTGTGGTTGGCCACTGGCCTGTTTGTCGGGGCCATTGTGTTGATTGTCTCAGGATGGCTGGCGCCGCCGGTGGCGCTGGTTGCCTGTGCGGTGGCCATGGTGCTGGTTCGTCTGATTGATGCCAGCGATGCCTACCGGTCTATTGATTGGCCTGTCATTGTGCTGTTGGCGGCGATGATTCCGGTGGGGCAGGCGCTGGAAACAACCGGCGGTGCAGCACTGATTGCCGATCAGGTGTTGGCCATTGCGGAAGGCCAGGCGGCCTGGGTGGCCGTGACCATTATTCTGGTGGGTACCATGCTGTTGTCGAATGTGGTCAACAATGCCGCGGCGGCCATTCTGGTGGCGCCGATTGCTCTGGGTATTTCGGCCCAGCTCGGACTGGCCTCTGATGCGGTGCTGATGGCGGTTGCGGTGGGCGCCTCTTGCGCTTTCCTGACGCCGATTGGCCACCAGTCGAACGCCCTGGTGATGGAGCCGGGTGGCTATCGCTTTGGTGATTACTGGCGTCTTGGTCTGCCGTTATCGATGGTGGTCACCGTGGTCGGTGTGCCGATGATTCTGTGGGTCTGGGGCTGATCCGTGATCAGCCATTAAACCCCGGAATGCGGTTTCGACCAGCAGTGGTGCCATGTCGGAAAGCGGCCGGCGGTCGGGTGCAGCCAGCCAGTCAAAGAAGATGCCGAGCATCTGGGTATGCAGCAGGAACGCAGCGGTCTCCGGTGTCAGGGTGGCGTGAAGGCGGCCTGCGTTGTCAGGTCTTGCGAAAATGTCACCAACAAGCGTAGTGGCTTCGATCGACAGCTCTTTGTGTTTTTCAATGGCCTGGTCCGACTCGTTTCGGTGGAACAGAATGTAGTAAACCCTGAAGTAACGGGTATCGTTCGCCAGTTTCTGCAGCGCAATGGTGCAGACCTGCTTCAGGCGGTCCAGGCTGTCACCGACAGTATTGGTTTCGTCTATCATCTCTCCAAGGGGTGCGCGTACGCGCTCAAGCATCGCGTCCAGAATGTCCGGCTTGTTGCGAAAGTGCCAATACACGGCGCCCCGGGTAACACCGGCGGCACGGGCAATTTCTTCCAGAGAAGCCTTGGCAACGCCTTTGTCCATGAAGACCTGTTCGGCGGCATCCAGGATCGATTCACGGGTAGCTTCTGCTTCTGCCTTTGTTCTTCGTGCCATGGTGCAGTGTCATCTATTCGAAAAAACAGAAGTATATCGTATAGCAGTTTACATACATACACGAATGAATGTATTTTAGGCGGCCTTTATCCCGCTTTCAGTCAACACCGGTTTGTCAGGAGATCGTGCCATGCCAAAACAATTGCCCCAACGTCCAACAGTCCCCAGAGGGCTGCTGGTTGCCGGCCTGTCTTCTTTTCTACTGCTGGTGGGCTGCAGTAATGACGAATCGGATGGTCAGCAGGGTGGCGGTACGCCACCGGCCGCGGTGGTTGTAGAGACCGCAAATACCGAAGACGTGAGTGTCAGGCAGGATTACGCCGGCCGGGCCAGAGGTGCCCGGGAGGTGGAGGTTCGTGCGCGTATACAGGGCATTCTGGAAGAGCGCCTCTATAACGAGGGCCAGATGGTGCGAGAGGGTGATGCGCTATTCCGCATTGACCGTAAGCCGGCAGAGGCGGCCTTGCAGCGGGCAAGAGCCCAGAGCCAGGTGGCCCAGGCTGATCTGCGCCAGGCTGAGCGCGAGTGGAACCGGATATCTTCGCTGTTTCAGCGTAATGCGGTGAGTGAGCGGGAGCGTGATTCTGCTCAATCCGCTCAGGAACTGGCGGAGGCCAATCTGGCAGTGGCCAATGCTGGCGTGTCGCAGGCCGAGCTGAACCTTGGCTATACCGAGGTCACCGCGCCGGTTCGCGGAGTAACCAGTCTGGAAGACTTCCCGGAAGGCAGTCTTATCGATACCGGCACCTTGCTGACCACCATCGTGCAACTGGACCCGATCCACGTCCGTTTCGCGTTACCGGAGAACGATGCCAATATTCGCCGGGTGGCCCGTGAGGGAATGGTCGGCACGGGGAGGAGCAGAATGTCTCTGCCAGGCTGATTATGGCGAACGGTGAGGAGTACGAGCGCGAGGGGCGCATTGATTTCACAGCGTCCACTCTTGATCCGCGTACCGGCACGGTATCGGCCCGGGCGGTCTTTCCCAATCCGGAAAATGTCATTGTGCCGGGTCAGTTTGTCCGGGTACGGGTTGAGCTGCAGAATTTCGAAGATGTCATCACGGTGCCGGAAAAGGCCATCGGCCAGTCCGGAGAAAACCAGGTGGTTTTTGTGGTTGATGATGAGGGTAAAGCCCGCAGCCGGCAGGTTGAGCTGGGCCCGGTCAGCGATGGCCGGCAGATACTGCTGAACGGCCTGGATGCCGGTGATCGTTACATCGTCAGCGGCCTGGTTAACCTGCGCGACGGCGCTGAGGTTAATGTCACCAACGATGATGGCGGGGAGGGCGCAGACTGATGTTGCGCACATTTATAGACCGGCCGATCTTTGCGACGGTCGTCTCGATCATCATCACGCTGGGCGGTGCACTGTCTCTTGTGGGCCTGCCCGTGGAGCAGTACCCCAACGTAGTGCCGCCTCAAGTGGTGGTTGATGGTCGCTTTCCGGGTGCCAGTGCCGGTGTTATTGCCGATTCCGTGGTGGCGCCACTGGAGCAGGAAATCAACGGCGTTGATGACATGATTTATCTGGAGTCCAACGCGACGGACTCTGGAAGTTTCCGGGTGACAGTTTCCTTCGAGATCGGAACCGATCCTGACCAGGCTACCATCAACGTTAACAACCGCGTACAGCAGGCGTTGGCGCGATTGCCTCAGTCGGTCCGGGATCAGGGCCTGAAAGTAGAGGCCAGGTCGACCTCTATTCTGCAGGTTATTACCCTGTCATCCCCGGACAACTCGATGGATGTGGTGGAGATTTCCAACTACGCCCTGCTCAATGTGCTGGATGAACTGGTGCGTTTGCCGGGTATTGGTGATGCCTCGTTGTTTGGGGCGCAGGATTACTCGATGCGGGTCTGGTTGCGGCCAGACAAACTCGCCCAGTATGAGCTGACTCCCGGCGATGTGGCAGCATCGCTCAGGGCCCAGAATGCCCAGTTTGCGGCCGGCAGGATCGGTGCAGAGCCGGCCCCCGAGGGCCAGGCCTTTACCTTCAGCGTATCGGCCCCGGGCCGACTGACCAGCCCGGAAGAATTCGGCGAAGTGATCCTGCGCAGCGATGAGCAAGGTGCCTCGCTGCGACTGAAGGATGTGGCCCGCATAGAGTTGGGGGCCCAGAACTATGACTTTGCGGCCACCTACAATGGCGGCGCGACCGTTCCGATGGGGGTATACCTGCAGCCCGGTGCCAATGCGCTGGATGCTGCCGATGCGGTCAATCAGGCCAGGGCTGAGATTTCCGAACGCTTCCCGGAGGGACTGGAATACAGCGCGCCCTACGACACCACCCGGTTCATTGATATCTCCATTCAGGAGGTGATCAGCACGTTTGTGGTGGCGGTGTTGCTGGTGGTATTGGTCACTTTCCTGTTCCTGCAGCATATCAAGGCCACGTTGATTCCACTGATTGCCATTCCGGTGTCGCTGATTGGCACCTTCGCGGGCATGCAGGCCCTGGGTTTTTCGGTCAACCTTCTGACTCTGTTCGGGCTGATACTGGCCATCGGGGTGGTGGTGGATAATGCCATCATCATCATGGAAAACGCTGAACGATTAATGAAAGAAGAAGGCATGTCAGCCTACAACGCCGCAGTCGCTACGATTGGTCAGGTGTCGGGCGCGGTGGTGTCGTCCACGCTGGTGCTGGTGGCCGTGTTCGCCCCGGTGGCTTTCCTTGGCGGGCTGAGTGGCGAACTGTACCGGCAATTTGCCATCACCATTGCGGTATCGGTGGTGATTTCCGGCGTGGTGGCGTTGACCTTGACGCCGGCCATGTGTGCGCTGCTGCTGGGCAAAGACGAAGGTAAACAGTTGACGGTATTCCGTTGGTTTGATGCCGGTTTCGATAAGCTGACCAACGGATTCTCAGGCGGTGTTGACTGGCTTTTGAGGCATGCGGTTGTGGGTGTTTTGCTGTTTGCGGCCATGATTGGCGGTGTGGTCTTCCTGCTTGACCGGATGCCGACAGGCCTGGTGCCACAGGAAGATCAGGGTTTCGTGCTGACGGCGTTTTCGCTGCCTGCAACGTCTTCCCTTAGCAGAGCGGAACAGACCCGCGATGAACTGGTGGAGCAAATGCTCGACTTGCCAGAGGTGAAGGACGTCGTCGCGTTTGCCGGCTTCGATATCATCTCCAGCGCCCTGCGGACCAACAGTGGTGTTGCTTTTGTGACGTTGGAGGACTGGGCGGAGCGGGAAGGCGAGGGCCAGGGTGCTGCTGACATTGCCAACGAGGTGATGGGCATTGGCGCTGGCATGCCAGAGGCCTTTGTGATGGCATTCTCGCCACCGCCGATCCAGGGACTCTCCACCACCGGTGGCGTTGAGGGCTATATCCAGGCCAGAGGCGGGCGTACCCCGGCCGAAATCAAGGCAATGGCGGATCAGTTCACCCAGGCCGCCAATGAGCGCCCTGAACTGCAGAATGTCCGGGTTACCCTGGACACTGGCATTCCCCGCTATCAGGCCAACGTAGACCGGGAGAAAGCTCAGGCTGCGGGTGTGCCGATTGATCAGATTTTCACCACCATGCAGAGCACGTTTGGGGGTCTGTACGTGAACGACTTCACTCTGCAGGGCCGTAACTGGCAGGTAAACCTGCAATCTGAAGGGGAGTTCCGCAGCCACCCGGACGATCTACGTAAAGTGTTTGTCCGTTCCAACTATGGCGAGATGATCCCGCTGAGTTCGCTGGTCAACCTGGAGCGCACCAGTGGTCCGGATATTCTGAACCGGTTCAACGTGAACCCTGCGGCCAAGCTACTGGCGGATCCGGGCCCAGGCTACACCACCGGTGATGCAATTCAGGCGCTACAGGCGGTTGCGGGTGAGCAGTTTGATCGCAATACGCTGCTGGGCTGGACGGGTGAGGCCTATCAGTTGCAGGATTCGGCAGATTCCGGTGCGCTGGCGTTTGGCATGGGCCTGCTGCTGGTGTTCCTGATTCTGGCGGCCCAATATGAGCGTTGGGGCTTGCCGGTGGCCGTTGCTACGGCGGTACCGTTTGGTGTGTTCGGTGCGGCGCTGGCGTCTTTGTGGCGGGGGTTCCCGAACGATATCTATTTCCAGGTGGGTTTGCTGGTGTTGATTGGTCTGGCGGCCAAAAACGCCATTTTGATCGTGGAGTTTGCGGCCCAGAACCGGAAGGCGGGTATGAGTTCGTTTGAGGCCGCCAGCACCGCGGCACGTCAGCGTTTCCGGGCGATTATGATGACGGCGTTGACGTTCATTGTGGGTACGCTGCCGTTGGCGTTCAGTTCCGGAGCTGGTGCGGTCAGTCGGCAGGAGATCGGTACGGTGGTGGTCGGCGGTATGCTGGCAGCCAGTACTCTGGCGCTGTTCTTTGTGCCTTTGTTCTACAAGCTGATCGAAGATCTGGCGGATTGGCGAAAAAGCCACAGGAAGGCAGCGTAGGTTGAGCTGATTCCGGTTTACCTATCGTATCCATAGCTACCGAACCGCCGCGGGTTTCTGCCCCCGGCGGTTTTTTCTTTGTTATCCTGTTTTGGTCAAGAAGTAGTGGTGGGAAGGCCTTCCCACCACTACTTCCCGTAACTGGGGCGCTGGATTCTATGGAGTCTGAACAAATGGTGGCTGAGGACTATAAAGCACAGATACTGGAAGGGTTGGAGCTGGCTCGTTCGCGCACCGAACAACTGGTTCGCTCTCTTCCGGAGGATAAGCTGGATGTGCCATACCACCCGGGTGTGAATCCGCCACTGTGGGAAATGGGTCACTCGGCGTTCTTCTATGAGGTGTTTGTGTTCAATCTGCTGGACGGAACGCCCAGTTACGATCCTTCCATGGACGATTTGTGGGACTCGTTTCACGTTGAACACCGTGATCGCTGGCGGCGGGATCTGTTTCCGGGGCGTGCGGCAACGCTGAAATATTTCAATACGATTTATGAGCGGATGGCCGAGCGTATTCAGAGCCGGGAGCTGACCGATCGGGAGTTGTATCTTTGTCGGTATGCGGTGTTTCACCAGAACATGCACATCGAGTCTCTGATCTGGTGCCGGCAGACGGTGGGCTATCCGGCGCCGGCGGAGTTCAGGGGCGATCGGCCTGCGCCTGGTGAGCCGGTCAGCGGCGATGCGGAGATTCCGGCCGGGCGCTGGTTGATCGGGATGCCGGGCGAGTCTGATGATTTTGCCGGTGGGGATTTTGCTTTTGATGCTGAGAAGCCGCGGTTTGAGGTGGAGTTGCAGGCGTTTGCGATGAGTCGAACGCCGGTGACCAATCGGGAGTTTCTGGCGTTTGTGGAGGACGGTGGCTATCAGCGGCCGGAGCTGTGGTCGTTTGGAGGGCGCAGGTGGCTGGAGTCGGAGGTGGATGTGGCGCTGGTGCACGGTGTCTCTGAGCCGATGATGCGCTCGCCCAGGCATCCGCTGTATTGGCGCTGGCATGAGAAACAGTGGCAGGAGCGGGTGTTTGATCAGTGGTTGTCACCGGAGCCTGACGCGCCGGTCACTCATGTGACTTACTGGGAGGCTGAGGCCTGGTGCAATTGGGCCGGGCGGCGGTTGCCGACGGAGTATGAGTGGGAGGTGGCTGCGCTGGGTAACAAACCGGGAGTGTCGTTCCGGCGTTATCCCTGGGGCAATGAGGCGCCGGATTGCTCGCGGGTGGATATGGATGCCCGGTCCATGGCCCGTAATCCGGTGTTTGATTATCCGGCAGGAGACAGTCCCTTTGGTTGCCGGCAGATGGTGGGTACTGTGTGGGAGTGGACCAGCAGTCAGTTCTTGCCTTATGACGGGTTCAAGGTGGATATGTATCCGTTTATGTCGACGCTGCAGTTTGGTGATCACAAGGTGACCCGAGGCGGTGGCTGTGCCACCTCATCGAATCTGATCCGGGGCACCTACCGGCAGGCCTATCTGCCTGTGCGTAACGATGCTTATACCGGTTTCCGTACCTGTGCATTAAGCGATTAATTCAAACGCGGCGGTCTGGGTGGGGTGGCCTAGATCCGGGTGCTGGTCACCGATGCCGCCAAAGCGGACGCTGTAGCCGTTGCGGTTGGCCACGCCGCTGGCCCATTGGCGGAATTTCATGCGGTTCCACTCGAATTTATGGTCTTCTTCGCGAAACTCTCCGGGTTCCAGATCAAACAGTGGGTTGTACTCACTGTTGGGCGTGGTCATGAACAGGAACGTCGGGCGCATTCTGCCAAACACGGCCAGCTCGACTTTTGACAGTTCCGACGGATTCACGTGTTCGATGGTTTCAACCATGGCGGCAAGGTCGAAGCCGGTGAGCTCGGGTTGTTGTTCACTGTAGGAGCCGGTCACCAGACGAATGCGACCGGGACGGTCTTCGATCCAGTTTGCCAGGTTCAGCCGAGCCTGGCGGATAGACACGCCCGACTGCTCAAGGCCCACAATCCGCTCGAATTCCGGAGTCTTGGCCAGCCGGTAAAGTAGCGAGCCGGAGCCGCAGCCAAGATCCAGCACTGTTTTTCCTCCCCGACTACAAAGGGTGCGTGCCACAAAGTCCAGCCGATGTTCATGCAGCGATGTCATCTGGGTCATGCTGCCGCGGGTCATTTCATCAAGGTCAAACATGGCAGGGTCTCATATAGTTGGCATCCTTACCCTTGGACGTTGATATTTAAGATGGCTGTTGAGCTGGGCTTGGTTGAAGTTCGGTCTTCTCCATCAGGTGGCTGGCTAAGGCAACACCGGTCTCGCTCATGGTCAGGTAGGCGTCGTCTGCGCCTGCCTCGTGTATTTTTTTCGCTTCGTCGGCATACATGGTGTGGGCCACAATATAACCCGTGAAGCCAAGTTTACGCAGCATGCGGGCAGCAATCAGTTTGCCTTCGATGTCGTTCATGGCGAGGACAACCGATTGCAGGTCTGGCATATGAAGGCCCTCCCAGAACGTGGTGTCTTCAGCGTCTGCGAACACAACATTGCGCCCCTGGTTTTGATGCTGTTCGGTTTTGGCCGGGTCGGAGTCAAGCCCCATCAGTTTAGGCTCGTGGGGTAATAGCCAATCGTAGGTTGCCGTACCGGTCCGGCCCATGCCCATAACCAGAATTCTGGTATCGCCTAGTGAAATCGGTTGTTCGTCCGGGTGTCGTTTGTGGCTTTCAAAACGGGAAATCCGGTAGCCGATTTTCTCATAGATGCCATGCGCAAAGCGATTTAGCGGGGCTGAAATGACAAAGGAAATCGACACGGTGATCGCTAACGGCACCAGCCATTCGGGTAGGGCAACACTGGCGACGATCAGGCCGAATTCGCTGTAGTTGGTGAGCGATAGCGAGGTCAGAAAGCTACTGCGGGCGCGCAAACGGAAAAGCAGCAACAGGAAGTAGAACAGAATGCCCTTCAAAGGCAGGACGAATGCGGTCACAACCGCAAATGTAAGTGCTTGCTGATCTGGTAGCCCGCCAATGCCGATCTGCAGGAAAAAGCCGACGAGAAAGACTTCTTTTACGCTCCATAAGGACTTGGCGAGTTCCTGGGATCGTGGATGGTTGGCCAGCATCGCACCGAAGATCAGCGCACCGAGTTCTGAACTCAGCCCGACGGCTTCAAAGCCCAGCCCCCCCACAACCAGTGCCAGTAGCAAGCCCAAGAGTACAAGCAGTTCATCGTGTCCACTGGCGTCCAGTAATCGGAATAGAAATGGTCTTAGCAGGGGTAGTCCAAAGATCAGGAGCGCCCATTCGGAAGGAGATTTGCCAGCAGCAATGCTCATCACAACCAAGGCGATCAGGTCTTGCATGATCAGAATACCAATTGCAACACGACCATGAAATGCTCGTAGTTCACGCTTGCTCTCTAGAACTTTTGCTGCCAATACCGTGCTGGAAAACGACAGGGCAATGGCAAGCATCAGGGCCGTTGTCCAGTCCAGATCAAGAAGCCAATACAACCCTGGGGCGAATACCAGGCAGGTGATTGAGAAGTGCAGCAGGCTTCCGCCGATGACTTCCGGGCTGACTATCGACCGAAGTTTGAGCTTGAGCCCAACCGTAAATAACAGCAACAAGACGCCCAGGTGCGCGATGTGCTTTAGCACGGCCGTTTCTTCAACCTCGATGCCTGTCATGACAGACATGCCGCTCAGCGCAAAGCCGGCGGCGAGGTAACCTACCAGGGGGGGGAGGCCGATCGCCTTAACAAACAGGCCAAGGGTAAAAGCGAAGGAAATCCAGATGGCTTCGGGCATAGCGGGTGCTTATCACGGGGTTAAAAGAGAACCCGAAGCCTACCGTCTTTCAGGTGTTAAATGTAGTAGTCGAAGGTTTCAATGTTGGCTGTCAATCAGAAACTCACGAAACAACCGTGCGGACTCTGCCGGCACTTCAACCATCGGGGCATGGCCTACGTCGTCCAGTATGGCTTTGCGGGCGTCAGGAATAGCCTCAACAAAGACATCGGCGTTGCGGTAATCGATCACCCGGTCAAGCTTGCCCCAGACCACCAGTACCGGTGCTTCAATGCGGGTGATCGCGTTGCGGAAGTCCGGTTCAAAGCCGCTGTCGCGGATGGCGGCGAAGATAACCTCGTTCACGTCCCGGTTGGCGATGGCCTTTTCTTCCATCACGTCGAAGATTGGCCAGGGCACAAACGGTCGTTTTTCGAGAGCAAAATCCAGCAGCCGGTCAAAGTCGCCCGCCTTTTTCGGGATCAGCGGGTTGTCGCCGTCGAGCACCAGGTCCACCAGCTCGCTTTCGTACTCAAAAATGCCCGCAGGGTCGAACAGCACAGCGGAGCGAATCTGATCCGGGTGAGTGGCGGCATACAGTGCCGTGATGGCGCCGCCCATGGAGTTGCCCATCATGTGCGCCTGGGTAATGCCCAGTTCAGCGAATACCTGATTCAGATAGCGAACCTGATCTTCAAACCGGTAGCCGATATCCAGGGGCTTGCTGCTGTCGCCATGGCCCGGAAGGTCAAATGCATAAATGTTGAACTCTCCTTCGAGTTCTTTGGCAAGGCGCGTCCAGTTGTCCTTATTGGCGCCAAAGCCATGTATGAGCACCAGGGTGTCGGCATCGACGGTCTCTTTGCTGCGCAGATAGGCAATGTCGAGTTCTCCGATGGATAATTGTGCTGTCTCCAGGCCTGAGCTGGAGCGCTCCCAGCTGATGGCATTTTCGTAGATGGCCTGTTTGGAACAGGCGCTGACCAAAAGCGTGGTGACCAATATAAGGAAAATGCTGACGGGGGTGCGCTGCACACGGAACTCCTTTTCGTTATGAGTATTGTTGAGGGGCTAACAGTACTCCAGAAAAAAGCCCGGTCAATGACCGGGCTGACGGTGTTGTCGAGCTAAGACAAAATTCAGCCCTGTTCGCGGGCAATGGCTCGGTAGGCTATGTCATTGCGATAGAACATGCCGTTCCAGCTGATTTTCTGTGCCAGCTGATAGGCTCTTTGCTGGGCTTCGGTGACGGTGTTGCCCAGGGCCGTGGCGCAGAGTACGCGGCCGCCAGCGGTCACAACATTGTCGCCGTTCAGTGTTGTGCCGGCATGGAAGACTTTCTCGCCATCCACGTCGGTCTCTGGCAGGCCAGAGATGACATCGCCCTTGTTGTAGCTGGCGGGGTAACCACCGGCGGCCAGCACGATGCCGACTGAGGCGCGGTCGTCCCATTCAGAATCGCATTGGTCCAATTTGCCATCCACAGCCGCCAGGCACAGTTCGACCATGTCGGACTTCATGCGCAGCATGATCGGCTGGGTTTCCGGATCGCCAAAGCGGCAGTTGAACTCGATGACCTTGGGCGCACCGTTGGTGTCGATCATCAGGCCGGCGTACAGGAAGCCCTTGTAGGGATGGCCTTCGGCCGCCATGCCGTTGACGGTGGGGTAGATCACCTCGTCCATGATGCGCTGGTGCACCTCGGTGGTGACTACCGGAGCAGGGGAGTAAGCGCCCATGCCGCCGGTATTGGGGCCGGTGTCGCCGTCGCCTACGCGCTTGTGATCCTGGGAGGTGGCCATGGCCAGCACGTTCTTGCCGTCCACCATGACGATGAACGAAGCTTCCTCTCCGTCCAGGAACTCTTCAACCACCACGCGACTGCCGGCATCGCCAAAGGCGTTACCCGCAAGCATGTCGCGGATGGCGTCTTCGGCTTCGGCCAGAGTCATGGCGACGATCACACCTTTGCCGGCGGCCAGGCCATCGGCCTTGACCACAATCGGTGCGCCCTTTCCACGCACGTAAGCCAGGGCTTGGTCGACATCGGTGAAGTTGGCGTAGTCGGCGGTCGGGATCTTCTGACGCGCCAGGAAGTCCTTGGTGAAGGCCTTGGAGCCTTCCAGTTGGGCGGCACCTGCACTCGGGCCAAACACCCGCAGGCCCTGGGCCTCGAATTTGTCGACGATGCCGGCAACCAGTGGCGCCTCCGGGCCGACGATGGTCAGGCCCACGTTGTTTTGATTGGCAAAGTTGGCCAGGCCGTCCAGGTCCATCACGTCCAGATCGACGTTTTCCAGGTTCGGTTCCCGGGCCGTGCCGGCGTTACCCGGTGCCACGAATACTCTATCCGCCAGCGGTGACTGTGCTGCTTTCCAGGCCAGAGCGTGTTCGCGCCCGCCACTGCCAATAACCAGAATGTTCATGCTGTGCTCCTGAATGCGTTGATCAGTGACGGAAGTGGCGCATGCCGGTGAAGACCATGGCGATACCGTGTTCATTGGCGGCATCGATTACTTCCTGGTCGCGCATGGAACCACCCGGCTGAATCACCGCGGTGATGCCGGCTGCAGCCGCCGCATCAATGCCGTCCCGGAACGGGAAGAAAGCATCCGATGACATCACTGAGCCTTTGACTTCCAGGCCTTCGTCAGCGGCCTTGATGCCAGCGATCCTGGCGCTGTATACCCGGCTCATCTGGCCGGCGCCGACACCGATGGTGCGACCGGCCTTGGCGTAAACGATGGCGTTGGACTTCACGTACTTGGCCACTTCCCAGGCGAACAGCAGGTCGCTCAGCTCTTGCTCGGTGGGCTGACGGTTGGTTACCACCTTCACATCTTCCATCGCGACCATGCCCAGGTCTCGATCCTGTACCAGCAGGCCGCCGGTTACGCGCTTGTAGTCCATGGTCTGGGCGCGCTCGCCGTCAAATTCACCACAGGCCAGCAGGCGCACGTTCTTTTTGGCGGCAACAATGTCGACCGCTTCCGGGGCGATGCTCGGGGCGATGATCACTTCTACAAACTGGCGATCAACGATGGCCTTTGCGGTGTTTGCGTCCAGTTCCCGGTTGAAAGCAATGATGCCGCCAAAAGCTGAGGTGGGGTCGGTAGCAAAGGCCAGCTCATAGGCTTGCAGGATGTCGGCGCCAATGGCCACACCACAGGGATTGGCGTGCTTGACGATGACACAGGCCGGGTCAGCAAACGGCTTTACGCATTCCAGTGCGGCATCGGTGTCGGCCACATTGTTGTAGCTCAGTTCCTTGCCCTGTAGCTGTTTGGCGGTGGCCACGCAGGCTTCTTTCGGGTTGCGCTCGGCATAGAAGGCGGCACGCTGGTGCGGGTTCTCGCCGTACCGCATGTCCTGCACTTTCACGAACTGGGCGTTGAAGGTGCGAGGGAAGTCGGCGTTGTCGTTGTCCGGCGTGCGACCACCCAGGTAGTTGGCGATGGCGCCGTCGTAACCGGCGGTGTGCTCGAAGGCTTTCACGGCCAGGTCGAAGCGGGTGCTGTAGGTCAGTTCACCGTCGTTGTCTTCCAGCTCTTTGAGTACCCGGCTGTAATCCGAAGCATTCACCACAATCGCCACGTCGTTGTGGTTCTTGGCTGCAGCACGCACCATGGTGGGGCCGCCGATATCGATGTTTTCAATGGCGGTGGCCAGGTCGCAGTCCGGGTTGGCCACGGTGTTTTCAAATGGATACAGGTTAACCACCACCATGTCGATGGGGTTAATGCCATGCTCGCCCATGATGGCGTCGTCGGTACCGCGGCGGCCCAGAATGCCGCCATGAATCTTCGGGTGCAGGGTTTTGACGCGGCCGTCCATCATTTCCGGGAAACCGGTGTAGTCAGACACCTCGGTGACCGGAACCTGGTTTTCCTGCAGCAGACGGAAGGTTCCGCCGGTGGACAGCAGCTCGATGCCGCGTTCAGTCAAAGCACGGCCGAACTCGACGATGCCGGTTTTATCACTCACGCTGATCAGAGCGCGACGGACGGGGGTATTAGCCTGATTTGCCATGGGTCACTTTCTTCGCTGGTCAGATAAGCCGGATGTAGCCTGGGTAGAAAGAACAAGGGCCTCGCGAACGGATCCGGGAGGCCCTTTTGGGTCTGGTCTGATTATAGCAGACCGTACTGCTTGAGTTTCTTGCGCAGGGTGCCGCGATTGAGGCCAAGCATGGTGGATGCCTTGGTCTGGTTGTTGCGGGTGTATTTCATCACCTGTTCGAGCAGCGGCGCTTCCACTTCCGACAGTACCAGCTGGTACACTTCGGAGACGGGCGCGCCGTCCAGTTGCTCAAAATAGTTCTTCAGAGCAACTTCCACGCTGTCACGCAGGGTGACGCTGTTGCCGCTGTTATTCACCGTGTGCAACTGATGCATGTCATCGTTGGCCGGTGTGCTCAGGTTGTCGTTTGCCAAAGTCTCAGCGGTCATGCTGCGAATACCTCTCCATTTCGTAAGCCTGAAAAATACTGTTCGATGCGGTCTTTCTGCTCCAGCGCATCTTCAATCGCGTTGAAGCGTTGGCGGAACTGTTTGCTTTCGTCGTGTGACTGCAGATACCAGCCCACGTGTTTTCTGGCGATACGCACACCCATTTTTTCACCGTAGAAACTGTGCAGCTCTGCCAGATGTTCTGTCAGAATCTGCTCCACCTCGTTCAGTGGCGGCGCCTGCAGGTGCTCTCCGGTTTGCAGGAAATGCAATATTTCCCGGAAGATCCAGGGTCGGCCCTGAGCACCGCGACCGATCAGCAAGCCATCGGCACCGGTGTATTCGAGAACCTGACGGGCTTTCTCCGGAGTAGTAATGTCGCCATTCGCGAACACCGGAATGCCCACGCAGGCCTTTACTTCGGCGATGGTGTCGTACTCCGCGTCCCCGTTGTATTTATCGGCGCGGGTGCGACCATGCACGGCGATGGCCTGTATGCCGGCGTCCTCCGCCATGCGGGCGATGACCGTTGCGTTGCGGTTGTCCTGGTCCCAGCCAGTGCGCATTTTCAGGGTGACCGGAATGTCTACCGCGTTAACCACGGCTTCCAGAATTTCCTGTACCAGCTTCTCATCCTTCATCAAGGCTGAGCCGGCGGCCTTGTTGCACACTTTTTTGGCCGGACAGCCCATATTGATGTCGATAATCTGAGCACCAAACTCGGCATTCTGCCGGGCTGCATCCGCCAGCATCTGCGGATCACCGCCCGCTATCTGTACCGACCGGGGTTCTGGCTCACCCTGATGATTCATGCGGGTGCGGGATTTGCGCGTATGCCAGAGCTTGCTGTCTGCTATGACCATTTCTGACACTGCCAGGCCAGCCCCCATGCGCCGGCAAAGCTGCCGGAACGGGCGATCCGTTACGCCGGCCATAGGCGCAACAATGAGCGGGTTGGGCAAGGTGTACGGCCCGATTTTTGCCGTCGGCAGCATGATCTGAGTCCGTGTCACAGCGAGTTAAGCAAGTTTCGGTGTGGAGCGGTTGTTCAAATTATGACCGGCCCCATTCCGAAGGGCGGTAATGATACCGCTGGGGACGGTGTGATTGAAGAGGGAAATGGCTTAAAAAATTGATTATTTTTCGTGCTTTCTGGTTGACTTTTGCTCGGTCAGCCGTGGCTCCTGACTGGCGTCAGGGTGCCCAGGGCCGGAAGCTCAGATTGTAATTTACCGCATCGCGACCCGGGTCACGAATGCTGATGGCGATTCTCACCGGAGTTTCCGGGGGCATGGTGTCCAGTGACTCGGCCTCACCCGCAAGGTATTCGTCGGGCGTAAATGTGCTTTGCGCCACGATGTCACCGTTGAGGTTTGAGAAGGTTAGCGCAATGGCCGGGAACGGCTGTTCAAAGCCGGCGCGATTGACGATCTCCGCATCCACAATCAACTGGCTGCGATTGCCGGGGTCGGTCCTTACCACCAGTTTGCGGCTCTGTATGGCTTCGATGTTGATCAGCGGCTTGAGGTCGCAGCCGGCAAGTTCACAGCCTTTCTCATAGAGCGGCCGCAGTTGCGGCACGGCCGACAGCCGGTCAAATTGAAAGTAGGTCACTTGGGCCACCAGAGCGCCCAGAAGGGCAACAACAACGATCGCCCAAAGCGCGGTACGCAGGCGGCTGCCACCCTGATTGACCGAGACCGGGTCTCTGCGCAAATCCCGGTAGAGAGTATCGGACGACTGTTCTGGTCGTGGCCGATGTTCTGGCGCGCTGGTTGGCCGGTCATCCTCCGTTGCGGCTAGCGTCAGCTCATTGGCTGAGGCCAGCGCGCCTTCTGGTTGAGAGGCAGATGGCTCGGATGCGTCCGCTGTGAGTTCCTCAGTCGGCTCAGTGGTTGGCTGCTGTTCCGGAGGCGTCAGATCAAGCGCCGGGCGAGCGCGTTCGTCTTTGGCGGATTTTTGCGGTTCGGGTGTGGGTTCGCTCGCCGGAGGCTGCTCCGGCGCCTGTTTGGGTTGATCGTCCGACAGCATGGCCTCGGCCCAGCTTTCATCAACGACGTGTTTGTCGGACGCCAGATCATCGTCCTGGTATTGGGACTGCTCGGTCTCGTTAAAACCACGGAAACTGTCGCTCAGCTCGTCGTCTGAAAAGGTCAGCTTGGTGCCCGCGTAGCGACCTTCGGCGGCATCCTCTTCCGGGTTGTCTGCAAACACGAAATCGTCTTCGTCCGCTCCGGACAGGGAGCCCGATGCCGAGTTGCCGGTGTCTGGAGCCTTGGGGGTCGTCTTTTCTGCAGCGGTGCTGCCAGCGGCTTTGCTGACCTGATGTTCAACGGCGTTGAATACCTTCATGCAGCTGCCACAACGAACCTTGCCCCCGGCGATACTGAGTTGCTCGTCGGTCACCCGGAAACGGGTTTCGCAATTGGGACACTGTGTTTGCAGGCTGCTTTGGGTCATGCTTCGTTCCTGAAAGCTTGATCGCTGATCGATCGTGGCACGATCGTTACGAATAAGGCAGTTTAGTCGTTAACGCCGTGCCCGTCATCCGTCCTTGCGCCGTCCTGTGAGGCGTATCCAGTCTTCTTTCTGTTCCGGCTCGTCCATCACAAACCAGGGCTCGTAGGCGGCCATGACTTCCCGGGCCTGATGGGACAGGATGCCGGAAAGCACCAGGTGGCCTCCGGGCAGGGTCAGCTCGGCCAATCTGGGTGCCAGGCTGATCAGGGGCTGGGCCAGAATGTTGGCGAGCATTACGTCAGCACGGGTGTCCGGGTCGTTACCGGGCAGGTACAGGTCCAGTCGGCGGTCTTCAACACCGTTACGGCGGGCATTGTCTCGGCTCGCTTCCAGGGCCTGGGGGTCGGTGTCGACACCGATCACATGATCAGCGCCAAGCAGCAGGGCGGCGAGGCCCAGTATGCCCGAGCCGCAGCCATAGTCAGTAATCTGTTTTCCGGCCACATCCTGACCGTCCAGCCATTGCAAACAAAGCGCAGTGGTCGGGTGAGTGCCCGTGCCAAAGGCAAGGCCAGGGTCCAGCAGAAGATTGGCGGCGTCGGGGTCTGGTGCATCGCACCAGCTGGGCACAATCCACAGGCGTTCACCAAACTGCAGGGGATGAAAATCGTCCATCCAGGCCCGTTCCCAGTCTTTGTCTTCAACCAGGGTGACGTCAATCTCGGCCAGGGATTGCTGGGTTTGCTGATGCCAGGCATCGCGGATATCGGAGCACAGTTGCTCTATGTTCCGGTCAGACTGAAACAATCCGGTGACGGTGGTCTGGCTCCAGAGCGGTGTGGTGCCGGGGTCGGGTTCGTACAGGGGTTGGTCGGCTGCATCTTCCATGGAAACGGCGTCTGAGCCCATTTCCATTAACAGGTCCTCCAGCTGATCCGCAGTGTCCGGATCAGCTGGAATCTGGAGTTGTATCCAGGGCATGGTTAATCCCGCATCAGTTTCTCGAGGTAGTGGATGGTGAAGTCTACCTGTTTAAAGCCGCCATCGCGTACCAGTTTTCGATGCAGGGGTTGATTGGTCTTGATGCCCTCGACCACCATTTCATCCAGCGCGTTCTTCATGCGCCGGCGGGCAATTTCCCGATCGTCACCCCAGGTGATCAGTTTGGCGATCAGAGAATCGTAGTACGGCGGCACGGTATAACCGCTGTACAGATGGGAATCCACACGGATACCGTTACCACCAGGGGCATGGAAATGCTTGACCTTGCCCGGGCTGGGCACGAAGGTCTGCGGATCTTCGGCGTTGATCCGGCATTCGATAGCGTGGCCGGAGATGTGGATCTCGTCCTGGCTGTATTGCAGCGGCAGGCCGCTGGCAATGCGCAGCTGTTCGCGGACGATGTCGACACCGGTGACCATTTCAGACACCGGATGCTCAACCTGTACCCGGGTGTTCATTTCGATAAAGTAGAACTCACCGTCCTGATACAGGAACTCAAAGGTACCTGCGCCCACGTAGCCAATTTCCTTGCAGGCATCGATGCAAGCCTTCAGGGTGCGCTCCCGGGATTCCGGATTGACGTTCGGCGCCGGGGCTTCCTCGATGACTTTCTGGTTACGGCGCTGCATGGAGCAGTCCCGATCGCCAAGATGAATCACGTTGCCGTGCATGTCGGCCAGTACCTGAACTTCCACGTGCCGTGGTGTTTCCAGGAATTTTTCCAGATATACGGTTGGATCGCCGAAGGCATTTTTAGCTTCGGTCTGGGTAATCTGGACGGCTTTGAGCAGGGCGGCCTCGGAATGCACAACCTGCATGCCCCGACCACCGCCACCGGATGCAGCTTTGATCATTACCGGATAACCGATCTGGCGAGCCAGCATCAGATTGCGTTCATCATCCTCTGTCAGCGGGCCGTCAGAGCCGGGAACCGTCGGGACGCCGGCCTTTTTCATGGCCTCGATGGCCGACACCTTGTTGCCCATCAGGCGGATGGTTTCTGCCCGGGGGCCGATAAAGCGGAAGCCACTTTTCTCAACCTGCTCGGCAAAATCGGCGTTCTCAGCCAGAAAGCCGTAGCCTGGATGAATGCCCACCGAATCGGTTACTTCCGCTGCGCTGATAATGGCCGGGATGTTCAGGTAGCTTTCAGTCGGACTGTTCGGGCCGATGCAGACGGTTTCGTCAGCCAGGCGAACGTGCATGAGATCACGGTCTACCTGGGAGTGAATCGCCACTGTCTTGATGCCCAGCTCTTTGCAGGCGCGGAGGATGCGCAGGGCGATTTCACCGCGGTTTGCGATCAGAACTTTTTCTAACATAGCCATGGTTTGCAATCACCGAGTTCAGGAAATGACGACCAGGGGCTGGTCAAACTCCACCGGCTGGCCGTTTTCGACCAGAATTTCGGTGACAGTGCCGGCTTTGTCGGCCTCGATCTGGTTCATCATCTTCATGGCTTCAACAATGCAGATGACGTCGCCCGCATTCACCTTCTGGCCTACTTCAATGAAGGCGGAGGCGCTGGGTGACGGCGACCGGTAGAAGGTGCCGACCATGGGCGATTTTACGGCATGGCCATTGATCGCTGCGGGCGCCGCAGGCGCGCTTGCGGGTGCCGCTTCGGCAGCCGGGGCCGGTGCTTGTGGGGCGGGGGCGGAGTAGTGGCTCACGTAATGACCGGCGGAGGCGGCTTGCTCGCGACGGCGGGAAATACGAACCGAGTCGTCTCCCTCGTGGATCTCCAGCTCTTCGACGTCTGATTCCTCGAGCAGTTCAATCAGCTTTTTAATCTTGCGAATATCCATAACTGTTCCAGTCCCGTTGTCTCTGGTCTATCGGTGAATTCGATGCAGGGCAGCCTGCAGGGCCAGGTCATAACCCTGGCTGCCCAGCCCGCAGATAACGCCTTCGGCGATATCTGAAAAATAGGAGTGATGGCGGAAGGGCTCACGCGCATGCACGTTAGAAAGATGCACCTCAATGAACGGAATGCCGGACGCCAGCATGGCATCCCGAAGGGCGATGCTGGTGTGGGTGAAGGCGGCGGGATTGATGATGACAAAATCCACCCCCTCGGCCCGGGCTTCGTGTATCCGCTCGATCAACTCATACTCTGCGTTGGATTGCAGGTGCAGCAGATGGTGGCCCTTCTCTGCTGCCTTTCCCCGCAAACGGTCGTCGATGTCCGCCAGAGTCTCATAGCCATAAACCTCCGGTTCCCGGGTGCCGAGCATGTTGAGGTTGGGGCCATGGAGTACAAGTATGGTCGACATGGTTCTGTCTGCCTTGATATCTTTTTTTCAGGATCGCCGACGATGACGGCACGTTACCTCAATGGTGCGTACTTGTTACCTTCAGATCAACACTTTTTGACAATCTTGCCTGTCGTCCATCAGCCTTTAAAAGATTACACAGCAAATGGTATCCGTGCGATGACATTTCGTTGATAACGATGATTGTCGTAGATGACAGGCGGAGTCGGTATTCGACATTGGTTTCATGGGGCCGGGCGCTGTGCCCGGCCCCGAGGGCTCAGGATTCCGCCAGGGTGACGCAATTGCGCCCGTGTTCCTTGGAGGTATAGAGGGCCCGGTCTGCGCGCTCGCACAGAATCTGGGCATTGTCGTCCTGCCAGCTTGAAATGCCGCAGCTGAAGGTGACGTTAAATTCCCGGTCGCCAGCAGGCTGTAGCAACTCAGAGAACCGTTCACGGATTTCATTCAGCACATTGCGGGCGTCACCCGGGCGGGTGTTGGGCAGGATGATGGCAAACTCTTCGCCACCGTAGCGGCCGATGTGATCGGTTTTCCGCAGGCGTTGCTTGAGGAACATGGACAGGCTGCGCAGCACGCGGTCACCAATCGGATGGCCGAAGGTGTCGTTTACCTTCTTGAAATAATCGATGTCGAGCATGGCGAAGCACAGGGGCTGCTGCTTTTGCCGGGCGCGCACAATCTCCTGTTCCAGTAAGTGCAGGGTGTGGGTGTGGTTGTACAGGCCGGTCAGGCTGTCGCGGATCATCAGCGCCAGCAGCGAGCGAGCTCTGCGGCCACGGTTGTGGAGCGTGGCGATCAGGTGTTTTGGATCAATAGGTTTGGTCAGGAAGTCGTCGCCGCCCAGGCTCATGGCGTGCAGCTGCTTGGTGACGTCTTCTTCGGCCGACAGGTAGATGATCGGTACGCTGTGAAAACGATCCTGCTGCCGAATAACCCGGGCAATCTCCATGCCTGTGCAGCCGGGCATGTACATGTCGAGAATGATGATTTCCGGAGAAAACTCTTCCAGCGCATGAATGATTTGCATGGGGTCGGTGATGATGTGGGCGGTCATGCCCGCTTTCTTGAGCACCGTCTCCATATATTTGGCCTGGGCCCGGGAGTCGTCCAGAACCAGCACCTTATAAGGCTCGACGGTGTTGCCGTGGGTGTAGGTTTCGATCTTCTCGATCAGTTGGCCGGGGTCCACGGCCGGGTAGAAGAATTCTTCGCCGCCACAACGGGACGCTCTCAGTCGGGTTTCAATGGTGCCATCTTCATCGCTCATGAAGATGATCGGAATGGGGGTGTCGTGCTGCTCTTGCAGTTGCTCCACCGTCCCGATCCCCGCGTTGGCCGATCCGCCAAAATTAACATCCATCAAAATGGTTTCAGGTTTGCTAAGGGCGCAGGCTTCGGCCAGTTCTGAAGCGGCGCTGAAAGCCGATGCGCGAAATCCAAAAAATTCCAGTTGCCGAATCAATCGGGCTGGCCATTTCCTGATTGGACAAGGCAATGTAAACCGGAGTGCGCCGGTATTGCTGAGGGGTGTCCGTTTCTTCCTGGTCGCTGCGTCGCTGGGTGCAATGGCGCAGTGCCTCGGTGGCGTCTTCGAGCTGGCGTTCACGCTCTTCATTCAGAGGCGTGTCAGGTTGCCAGTCGGTCAGCAAGTTGAGCATGTGCTCGGCGGCCGCCGTGTGGCTCTCCATCTCGAAGCGTTTGGCATAACGCACCAGTTTGTCGGTCGCCGAGAAAAACTCCTCCCGGTGGCCCGCGGCATGTTGACGGTCTTCACGGATTTTCTGCCAGGTATCCAGAACCACCCTGGCCTGGGTGGTGACACGGCGCGCAAAATGCTGCCTGAGTTTTTCTTTCTGGCTTTCGTCGTTCATTGTGCTCCGGCCTGTCTGTTTTCGTTTTTAGTGGTCCGATCCGGCAGGACGAACTTTTTAACCTTAGTCCTTTTGCAGAGTCTATAGTGTTTAATGTTGTCGGCGTAGGTTGCGCTATGTAAATGTTTGTCAACTCTGCGGTACAGGTCACACACAGCCAACAGACCATTCACCGGACCGGGGCCCGAGCAGCCATGGCAGGGACGCTTGCACATTTCACTCGTCAGCAGCGGGGAGTCATCACCCTGCAGACCTCATTGTTGTTGTTCACCGGCGGTTTGCTGGTGCTCATTCTTGTCGCTGCGTTTGCGACCAGCTACGGCTATTTCAGGGATTATGTGGCGGATCAGCTGGGTGATCACGCCAAAGATGGCGCTACAGCCACGGGTTTGTCTTTGTCTAACGCCATTGATGGCGCGGATCCGGTGGCCTCGGCCTCTTTGATTGACGCGGTATTCGACAGCGGTCGCTATCTCTCCGTCGAGTATGTGGGGCACGATGGTGAGGTTATCGCAGGCCGACGTATGGTTTTGCAGGGCACCGCAGCGCCGGATTGGTTTATCCGTTCAGCGGCCCTGCCGCCGACAATGGCCGAGGCCGAGGTGGTTCGGGGCTGGTCCCGCCTGGGTAAAGTTCAGGTGGTCAGTCATCCCGGGCGCGCCTACGACGACCTTTGGCGAATCACGGTTGGTTTGCTGGCGGGCGTTCTGGTCATTGGTGGTACGGGTCTTTTATCGCTGTATCTTTTGCTGCGCCGGCTGTTGCGCCCGCTCAAGGATGTCGAGGCCCAGGCCCGGGCCCTGGGCCAGCGGGATTTCCGCAAGCGTGTTCAGGTTCGTTCGACCCGTGAACTGAATCAGGTGACGGACGCGATGAACCAGATGGCGGATGATCTCGGTCAGCTGTTTCAGGGACAGGGTAAATTAATACAGCATCTGCGCAAGGTGAACAACGAGGACCCGGTGACCGGCCTGGCGAGCCGTTCTGCGTTTGATCAGCGGCTGAGGGCTGAGCTTGAATCCGAGGAAAGGTCTGCGCCGGGTGTCTTGATTATGATCCAGCTTGGTTACTTTGCCGACTACACCCGTGCCTACGGTCGTAGTGAAGGTGATCGGTTGTTGAAGCAGGTCGCGGGCGGTCTCAGGGATTTTGTCAAACAGCACGCTGGCTCGTTTGCCGGGCGCCGAACCGGCGCAGAGTTTGCCGTGTTTATGCCAGGCGCGTCCGCCGTGGATGTCCGGATCTGGGCCGACCAGTTGCTGGCGACCCTCGATGGCATCTACGCCGACCTTGCTGCGCCCATGGACACGGTTATCCATGCCGGCCTGGCGGTGACCGTCGAGGGCGCCGGCAGCCGAGACTTGCTGGCGGCCTCTGACGAGGCCCTGCGCGCGGCGCAGCAACGGGAAGAGTCGTGTTGCTGGCTGGCGGAGGGTGGTCTGGATACCCATCACAATATGGAAACCTGGCGCGTCATCATCAGTCAGGCCGTTCGCGACCGGGAGTTGTCTTTGTGGCTTCAGCCGATGGTGCAGGGCGAGTCTCAGGCGCTGGTGCATCATCAGGTGTTTTCACGCATCAATACCGCTGACGGTGTGCTCAAAGCAGGTTTGTTTGTGCCCATGGCGGAGCGCCTGGGGTTGATTGCCGATATCGACCGATTGCTGGTGCAAAGGGTAATAGAGCGACTTGCCCGGCATCCGCAGGAACGCCTGGCGATTTCACTGGGCAATGCGTCAGTGGCAGACCCGGCCTTCAGGGATGAGATTGTGTCAAGCCTGACTGCCGCCGGTGACCTGGTGAGCCGGCTCTGGGTCGGCATTGCAGAGCAGGCCATTCACCATCATCGCAAGGAGGTCGGATTACTGGTGCGGGCGCTGGTGCGGCTGGGCGTCCCGGTACTGGTGGACCATTTCGGCGTTGGTGGCGTGCCGTTCAGCTATTTGAAGAATCTGCCCTTCAAGGCGCTGCGCATCGACAACAGTTTTATTCACAATCTGGACGGTCACGATGAGAACCGGTTTTGGCTACAATCCGTTGTCGCCATCGCGCGCAGCCGGGGTGTGAAGGTTTTTGCGACGGGAGTGGAAACCGCAGCTGAATACTCGGTACTCTGTAAACTGGGTATTGACGGATCCATGGGATACCATCTGGGGCGGCCATATGCTGCCGAACAATCATCGACAGGGGATACCTAGCCTTATGCCGGGCAAAATCAGACAGTACTTCAGCGACAGAAAAGACGACATGCAAGATTACGCCGGCGGTGGTGGTGTGATCGGAAAGGTCGTTCTGGCATTGCTGGTTGTGTACCTGCTGGTGACCACTGTTCTGGGCATGTACTGGAGCAGTGAGCCAGATACGTTCTCGGTGCGCGAGCACACCCGGACGCTGGCCAGCGACATGGGGCGAGAGCCCGTGGCGGGTTTTGCGACCACAGCCACCATGATTCAGCTCGCTGAGACCCTGCTGGAAAAGCCAGGTGGGTACGTCTCCAACGACATTTTTCCGCCAGGGCTGTGGATGGATAATATGCCAAACTGGGAATACGGCGTGCTGGTGCAGTTGCGGGACCTGTCCCGGGCCATGCGCCGTGATATCAGCCGTTCTCAGAGCCAGTCTGCAGAAGATCCGGACCTGATCATTGCAGAACCCCAGTTCCATTTTGATAGCGGCAGTTGGGCAATTCCGTCTACCGAGCGGGAGTACCGTCGCGGCATTGATGCTCTTCACCGCTACCTGGATCGTTTATCTCACCCCGAGCAGCCCAACGCTCAGTTTTTCGCCCGGGCGGATAACCTGAATAACTGGCTGGCGGATCTCGAGACCCGCCTGGGTAGCTTGTCACGGACTCTGGGTGAAAGCGTAGGGAAAGCATCGGTTTCCGAGGCTATGGCCAACCTGAATCCGGATGATCCGCTACAGGAAGAAACCGGCGGGGCGGAGGTGAAAACCTCCTGGACCAAAATCGACGACGTATTCTACGAGGCGCGAGGCAGCGCTTGGGCGTTACTGCACATTTTCCGGGCCATTGAGGTGGACTTCCGCAAAGTGCTGCAAGACAAGAACGCCATGGCCAGTGTAAAGCAGATTATTATTGAGCTGGAGGGTACGCAGGGCGCGATGTGGAGTCCGGTCATCCTGAATGGCAGCGGCTTTGGCGTGCTGGCAAACCATTCACTGACAATGGCGGCCTACCTGTCCCGTGCCAATGCGGCGATCAGCGATATGCGGGATCTGTTGTCGCGGGGCTGAACGTAAAATAAAGCGTAAAAAAATCCGGGCAGTTGCAGAACCGCCCGGATTTTTTATGACTGAAACGATATTAGCCTTTGTAGGCGTTTACCGAGTCAACAATCGCTTGCTTGGCTTCGGCAGCGTTGCCCCAGCCTTGCACTTTCACCCACTTGCCGGGTTCCAGAGTCTTGTAGTTCTCGAAGAAGTGACGGATCTGGTTGCGCAGCAGTTCCGGCAGGTCGTCGATTTCTTTAACGTCGTGGTAGGTGGTGGTCAGCTTGTCGTGAGGCACGGCAACCAGCTTGGCGTCACCACCGGCTTCGTCTTCCATGTTCAGGACTCCCACCGGGCGGCAGCGGATAACTGAGCCAGCCTGGATCGGGTAAGGCGTCACTACCAATACGTCCAGGGGGTCGCCGTCGTCGGCCAGGGTGTGCGGGATGAAACCGTAGTTGGCCGGGTAGAACATCGGCGTAGCCATGAAGCGGTCAACCAGCAGGGCGCCCATGTCTTTGTCCAGTTCGTACTTGACCGGGGAGCTGTTGGCCGGGATTTCGATGGCGACGTAGATGTCTTCTGGTGGGTTCTTGCCAGCGGGGATGTTGTCGAATTGCATGGGAGGTCCTTCCTGATGCGTTAGGTACGTTTAACTGCGTTTGAAAAGTGAGCGCAATTATACGGGACTCTATTGCCATTCGAAACTAAACCTTGGTCGTTGACTATGGTGAGCGCGACCATCTGGCAGCACCTTCCGAAAAACGCCCGTGAATACGTCCCTGTAGGGCTCGGTCGCGCCATCCCTGGCGCTCCACGTTTTCGGAAGGTGCTGCCAGATGGTCGCCCGAACCATTGGAGGTGCTTTAGGCGATCAAATGTTCGTACTGGTATGAAGCTGATGCCAGTAAATGACGTTTTTGCATTGTTTGGTGGGGCGTGTCGGGGGGCTTTCCCAAAACTGTGCGGAGCCAGGGATGGCGGAGCCCAAGCGCCACATGGATGTGCCGAAGGAGCGTGTTTTGGGAAAGCCCCCCGACATGCCCCTTGCACACAATCTGAAGGCTACAGCCTGATCTGCTTGGCAATCAGCTCCTTCATGATTTCCGTAGTGCCGCCGCCAATAGACAGAATCTTGGCATCCCGGTACAGCCGCTCCACCACCGACTCTCGCATATATCCCATGCCGCCAAAGAGCTGCACTGCCTCGCGGGTAACTTTTTCGCACACATCGACGGAGAAATTCTTGGCCATGGCCACCTGTTTGATCGGGTTCTTGCCGGCCTGCATCAACGCCGCGCAGCGGTAGGTGTATTCCCGGGCGATGTCGATCTGGGTGGCCATGTCCACCAGCTTGTGACGAGTCACCTGGAAACCGGCGATACTGCGGCCGAAGGCCTGGCGTTGCTTGGTGTAGTCCATGGCTGCCTCATAGGCGAGCTGGGCGGTCATGTAGGCCATGATGGACAGGCTCAGGCGTTCGGCCAGGAAGTTGCTCATGATGGCGATAAAGCCGGCGTTCTCGGCGCCGATCAGGCGGTCGGCCGGTACCCGGCAGTCTTCGAAGAAGAGTTCAGCGGTGTCGCTGGCCCACCAGCCCATTTTCTTGAGTTTTTTGCCGGTGGAGAAGCCCGGGGTGTCCCGGTCGATCAGCAGCAGGCTGATGCCGGCGTGGCCCTCGCCACCGGTGCGCACGGCCACGGTGTAGTGGTCGGCGCGGGTGCCGCTGGTGATAAAAGTTTTACTGCCATTGACGATGTAGTGATCACCATCTTTTACCGCGCGGGTTTTCAGGTTGGCCACGTCGGAACCGCCGCCCGGTTCGGTAACCGCGAGCGCAGCGATTTTTTCGCCGCGTAATACAGGAGGTACGATCTGTTCCCGGATTTCCTTCTTGGCCCACTTGGCCACCGGTGGCAGGCCGATATCCAGGGAGCCGATGCTCGCGACGAAGCCGCCGGAGGTGGAGCGCATCAGCTCTTCCGATACCGCCACTTTCAAGAACACGTCACCCTCACCGATGCCGCCCAGAGCGTCTGGAAAGCCAAGGCCTAGAAGCCCTGCGTCGCCTGCGAGCTGGTAGATTTCCCGGGGGAATTCGCCGGCTTCTTCCCAGTCGTCTATGTGAGGGCGAACATGGGTTTCGATGAATTTGCGTGCGGTCTGGCGCACCTGCTCGTGGGTTTCGTTGAAGTAATCAGACACGGATTTGCTCCCGGTGTACTTGTTTTTCGATGGGACGAGTGTCGCGTAATTCTGCCTACCAAGCAAGCGCTTGGTTTGGGTTTTGGCGGGCACAAAAAAAGCTGGCCCGGTTGGCCAGCTTTCTTGAGGCAGTCCGCAAGCGGTCAGGCTCGGCTACGGGTAATGCTCTTCACGCCCTCGCTGGTGCCCAGCAACAAGAGATCCGCCGGACGGCGGGCGAACAGGCCGTTAGTGACCACGCCGACAATGTTGTTCAGCTTTTCTTCCATCTGGATCGGGCGGGAGATATCCAGGTTGTGGATGTCGATGATGATGTTGCCGTTATCGGTGGTAACGCCGTCACGGTAGACCGGGTCGCCGCCAAGTTTTACGATTTCCCGGCCAACATGGCTGCGAGCCATGGGAATAACTTCGACGGGCAGCGGGAAGTCACCGAGAATGCCCACCATTTTGGAACCGTCGGCAATGCAGATGAAGGTCTTGGCCACCGCGGCGACGATTTTTTCACGAGTCAGTGCCGCGCCGCCGCCTTTGATCAGTTCCAGGTGTTCATTGGTCTCATCCGCGCCGTCTACATAAAACTCCATCTGGCTGATGCTGTTCAGGTCGTAGACTTCGATACCGTGTTTTCTCAGGCGCTCAGCGGTGGCTTCTGAGCTTGCCACGGCGCCGTCGAATTCGTCCTTGTACTGGGCAAGGTAGTCGATGAAAAAGTTGGCCGTGCTGCCAGTGCCGACGCCGACAATGCTGCTGCGCTCCAGTTTCGGGGCAATGTAGTCCACGGCTGCTTTGGCAACGGCTTGTTTGAGTTCGTCCTGCGTCATGGTGGGCTCCGGAAAACATGAGGATTTTGTACGGATTATACCCTTGCAAGGTCCCTGCTTATAGACGCCAGCCGTGCAAAGTTTCTACACTGTAGGTTTTTCCACGCCAATTACCAGCAACCGGAACCATCATGCCGCAACGCTATATCAAGAAGATTCTCGATGCGCGGGTCTATGACGTCGCCATCGAAACACCCCTGACTGAAGCCCGTAGCCTGTCCAAGCGCTTTGGCAACAACATTCTACTCAAGCGCGAAGACCTTCAGCCGGTGTTTTCCTTCAAGATTCGCGGCGCTTACAACCGGATTGCCCAGCTTTCTGAGGAACAGAAATCCAAAGGCGTAATCTGTGCCTCTGCCGGCAACCATGCTCAGGGCGTGGCGCTGGCGGCCAAGAAGTTGGGGATCAAGGCGGTGATTGTAATGCCCCAGACCACGCCTGAAATCAAGGTACGGTCGGTGCGGGATCACGGTGCCCGGGTGGTGCTGAAGGGTGATGCCTTTGATGAAGCCGCCACTCATGCCCAGGAGCTGATCAAGAAGCACGGCTATACCTACATTCCGCCCTACGACGATCCGGATGTGATTGCCGGCCAGGGCACCGTGGCGATGGAGGTCATGTGGCAGTTCAGCAAGCCAATCCATGCCATCTTTATTTGCGTGGGCGGTGGCGGGCTGATTGCGGGTATGGCCGCGTATATCAAATACTTGCGCCCTGAGATCAAAGTGATCGGCGTTGAGCCAGAAGATTCCAACTGCCTGCAGGCGGCGTTGGCGGCAGGCGAGCGGGTGATTCTGGATGAAGTCGGCATCTTTGCCGACGGCGTGGCGGTCAAGCAGATTGGTGAGTACCCGTGGGAAATCTGCAAGGATCATGTGGATGAGGTGATCACGGTATCCACCGATGAAATTTGCGCCGCGATCAAAGACGTGTTCGAAGATACCCGTTCGATTGCAGAACCCGCGGGGGCGTTGGGCGTCGCTGGCATCAAGAAGTACATCGAGCGGGAACAGATCGAGAATGAAAATCTGATTGCCACGCTCAGCGGTGCCAACATGAACTTTGATCGGCTGCGTTATATCTCCGAGCGCACCGAAATCGGCGAGAAACGCGAGGCGATTCTGGCGGTGACCATCCCTGAGCGCCCGGGTGCCTTCAAGTCGTTCATCAATGCCCTGCACAAGCGCAGCATCACAGAGTTCAACTATCGCTACTCCGATTCCGAGAGTGCGACTATTTTTGTCGGTATCCAGATACAGGCTGGCGGCCATGGCCGGGAAGAGCTGGTGCAGGACCTTCGTGAAACCGGCTACTCGGTGATTGACCTGACCGACAGTGACCTGGCCAAACAGCACATTCGTCACATGGTCGGCGGCCATGCACCCTCAGTGGCCAATGAAGTGGTGTACCAGTTTGAGTTCCCTGAACGCCCGGGCGCCTTGCTGAAGTTTTTGATGTCCCTTGGCACCCGCTGGAACATTTCTTTGTTTCATTACCGCAACCACGGCGCGGCCTACAGTCGCGTGCTGTTGGGGGCTCAGGTGGACCGTGATGAGATTGCCGACTTTGAAGGCATGCTGGAGAAGGTCGGTTTCCGCTATGAAAACATGACGGACAACGAAGCGTATCGGTTGTTTTTGGGGGCGGGAAACGGGAAGTGACTGACGGCCAGGCCCCCTGTCCAGGGAGGTCTGGCCATCCCTGTCAAAGTTAACGTAACTGTAACCAGTCAAAAATTGTAAAACTGGAGTTACGTGTTAGTCTTTCGTTTAATTCTTGGAGTCAAGAGCAGTCGTCTGATTTTCCAGCCAATTAATTCTAAAAATAGCAGGAACACGTGTCATGGATCGCAAGCCGGATATCATTCGCGCCATTGTGCTGATTTTCGCCGTCGGCCTTGTGGTGACTGGATTTACGTCCATTCAGGCCTCTGAAGACAAGCGTGCAGACCGGCAGGCTCCGTTAACCAGTTTCATGCAGCCAGCTGATCAGCGCCTGAACCGATAACAGGCGTCGTCCGTCACTACGCCGTTCAGTGGCACATCCCATGGCTCAATCGGTAAAGACGTCACCTTCTGAAAGTCATGGGCCAGCCCGATCAATTTTGGTGCCATGGCTGGCCGAACACGGCTAAAAGCAAAGGTTCGGTCATAGAAGCCCCCGCCCATACCCAGTCTTCCTCCCTGTTCATCAAAGCCGACCAGCGGAAAGAGCACGGCATCCAGTGCCCAGGCCGGCCTGCGCCTTGATTTTGGAAACGGAGGTTCAGGAATGCCAAAGCGGTTTTCGGTCAGTTGAACGCCGGTGAGGTATGGGCTGAACACCAGCTTGCCAGGATAGACAGGGTGCAAGATCGGCAGGTAAAACCGGATGCCACGGCGTCGGGCAAGGTCAATGTAAGGCTGTGGGTCTATCTCGCCATCGTTAGCCAGGTAAATGCCAATGTGGCGAGCCCTTTTCAGATCCGGGTGTTTCAGTAGATTCAGTGCGAGCTGGTCAGCCGCTTGTTGCTGTTGCTCAGAAGTAAGAGATCGTCGCTGACGGCGTAACTGCCTGCGCAACTCGCTTCTTGGAAATGGATCTGGATGGGCTTCAAACGGATGAGGGGGGTGGTATTGAGACAAAATAAAGCTTCCCGGGCTGCCGTTATCGGATGTGGCCCTTGAACCCAAAGTTCAAGGTCGGTGGCCGCTGTGACATATTAGGCTTTCCCCCGAGGGGGACGTGCTCACAATGCCCTGAAGTGGCCACCTGGGTAGTGCGCATCGGCTCGAGGACGTACCCGACCAGCGAACAGCCCAGGAAGTTGAAACCATTATACGGGCACTGGCGGGGCCGATTGCAACCCCCATTTCTGGAATCTTTCAGGATCGGTTGCCTGAGGGCCCGCCAAGGGCATCGTCCAGCCGGTGGTCCATGGCTCTGAGGAGGCTGCTGGTGGCGTGAGACATGGTGTCACGCTCCAGCAGCTCGTGCGTAATGTTCAGCGCCGCCATCACGGCAATGCGCTCAGTGCCGAACACTTTGCCACTGGAACGAATTTCCCGCATTTTACCGTCCAGGTGCCTGGCGGCGCGTAACAGCGCCTCTTGCTCTTCCTGCGGGCAAGCCACCAGGTATTCCTTGTCGAGAATTCTGACTTCAACGGTGGTTGACTGCTGTGACATCAGTGGTGCTCCAGCGCCCGGAGGCGGCCGATCATGGCTTCAATCTTGTTTTTGGCAAGATCGTTTTTGTGCATCAACTGGGCTCGCTCACGATTCCAGTCGTCCTGCAGCGCTCGCAGCAGGGCGTTATCCTTCTCCAGCTTTTCGCAATGCTCGATCAGCTTGTCCAGCTTGTCCGCTAATGCCTGTACTTCGGACTGTTCCATGACGTGCCCAACAACGGTGATTTAAGTGTCAGTAACTATAAGTGCCGATGCAGGACCGGTCAATTTAACGCCTTGTCATGGCGTGATATGCCGTGATGCATATCACCTTTGAGCGTCAATCAGCCATCGCCGGCAGCACCAAAACCCAGCTTTCGGCTTCGCCACCAGGTGGTGATGGCGGGCAGCAGCGATACCGTCAAGGCGGCGACCGGGATCGCACCGAGCAGCAGCCATTCTTGTCGGTTCAGGGCGCGCAGGCTGATCTGAATGCCGTACTGTTCCAGCAACCAGGGGCTCAGGCCGTAAATGGCACTTCCGCCCAGGGTCAGCGCGAACACGCAGGCGGCGAGGGCCAGGGCCACACACTCAAAGCTGTAGAGTGAAGCGATCAACAGTGGCGATGCGCCGGCTGCCCTCAGAATGGCGATCTCCCGTTGGCGCTGGGCCTGCAGGGTAAGGAGTACCGCGATCAAGCCAATCAAGCTGGTGATCACGACAAACGCGCTGATGGCCAGCAAGGCTCTTTCAAACTGGCCCATCAGCCGCCACAGTTCGCTCAGTGCGACGCCTGGCAGGATGGCTGATAAGGGCTCTTGGCTGGATTGGTTGAGCTGGCGTTGTACCTGGAAGGTCAGGATGGGCTGACTTAGGCCGACAAATGCTGCGGTAATCGAGTTGGGCGTGTAGTCCCGTGCCCTGGCGCGCTCCAGTGACAGGGTCCGGCCGGGGATGCCAACGCCGGATTCCCAGCCCACGTGAATAGCCTCCATAGCCTCCAGGCTGATATACACAGCCTGGTCTACCGGCGTTCCGGTCGGCGAAAGTATGCCAGACACACGGAAGGGCAGGTCGGTGTGATTGGCAAAACTGGTGCGGCCCCCGCCGTGGGACAGCACGACTTCATCGTCGATCTGGTGGTTCATTTGCCGGGCCACGCCGGCGCCCAGGACCACGTCGAACAGGTCATCAAACCACTCGCCCCGTGACAGCTCAAGGGCTTGATCGTTACCGTACTGGAAGCGCTTGAAGAACTGATCGTTAGTGCTCACTACCCGGAAGCCCCGGTAACTGTCGCCCAGCGAGATGGGAATCAACCAGTCAATCCGGCTGTCCTGCTCCATCGCCTGAAACGTTGACCAACGGATGTTGTTGGTGGCGTCGCCAATGTGGAACACCGTGTACATCAAAAGATTGAGCTGGCCGCTGCGAGCGCCAACAATCAAGTCGGTGCCGCTGATGGTGCTGGTGAAGGATTGTCGGATTTCGGTGCGCAGGTACTGAATGCCGAGCAGTAACGTCACGCTCAGTGTCAGCGTCAGGCAAACCAGAGCCAGCACTTTCCGGCGATACCAGAGGCTGGCGGTAGCCAGGGATAGTGCCAGACGAACCTTGCTCATGCGTCACCTCCGAGCGCCAGTTGATGATGAAAGTGGCTGGCCAGGGCCCGGTCATGGCTGACAAAAATCACGGAACATCGACTTTGTTCGGCGAGCGTCAGCAGCAAGTCGAGAAAGCGGTCCCGGTTATCCGCGTCCAGTGCGGAGGTTGGTTCGTCGGCCAGGATGATTTCTGGTGCGCCCATCAGTGCCCGGGCGGCGGCCACTCGCTGTTGTTGACCTATGGAGAGCTCGGTAACGCTGCGCTGCCAATGGCTTTCGGGGACGGCCAGGTGTTCCAGTAAGGCCATCGCGGCGGTGTCCGGATTGGGTTCGGTGCGCGCCCGGCGCAGAGACGACAGTCGGCAGGGCAGGGTCACGTTGGCCAGTGCGCTCAGGTAGGGAACCAGGTTGAACTGCTGAAAAATAACGCCCATGTGATTAGCGCGAAAGCGGTCCCTGGCCCCGGATCGCATGCCGTTCAGGGGTTGTCCCAGCAATTCAACGGTGCCGGAATCCGGTGTCAGCATGCCGGCAAGAAGACCAAGCAGCGTGCTCTTGCCGGTGCCGCTTGGGCCGTGCAGGAACAAATGTTCACCCCGGGCCAGCTCGATATCCGGGAACAATGGTGCACTGGCCTGGCCTGGCCAGCAGAATCGGAGTTGGCGGGTTGTGATGGCTGACGCAGGTGTAATGGAACTGGCCTGGATTTGTTCTGTCTCGGTGCTCATATCCGTATAGTCTTAGTCGTTGTATGATGGCGTCCGTTGCACGGTTGACCCCATGGGGAGTGGTGTTTGATGTTTGTTACCTTGAGATTCCGGAAATGGATGGCGGGGCTTGGACCGCTTTTGCTGCTGATGGTTTCATCAGCCGTCCACTCAGAAACCCGGGAAATCGACTGGCTTGAGCTGATGCCAGCTGAAGACCTGGCTCTGCTCGAGAGTATGCCTGAAATCGAGCATGACGGAGAGGGTCCGGCACTGTTGCCGGACGAAATTATGACCGGGCGGGTGGTGCCGGAAATGGGTGATGTCGATGGCCGGATACCCGGCTTTGTGGTGCCGCTGAAAGTGACCGACGACATGCGCATCCTCGAGTTTTTCCTGGTGCCTTATTATGGCGCCTGCATTCACGTACCGCCGCCACCGCCCAATCAGATTATCCACGTCAAAGCCAGCGAGGGCTTTACCCTGCAGGCCCTCTATGACCCGGTCTGGATCGAGGGCAAGCTGGTGATTGATCGCACCGAGACCGAACTCGGCACTTCGTCCTATTCAATGGCTGCGGCATCGGTCAAACCTTACAGCGAGTAATCTCAACGGTTTAGCTGAAACCTCGCCTGGGCGGGCGTCAAGCGAACGGCGCCCTGGCCTTGCGGGCCAACCCACTGCACATTCAGATATTCCATTTCGGGAAATTGCGTCATCAAAGTAGTTTCCAGCTGGGTGTTTGCAGACAGGCCCGGGCAACTCAGCGACTGGGTAATTTCCAGATCGGTATGAGCGGAGCCCGATGCGGTCTCTTCGGCGTGATGGTGCCCATGATCGTGGTTGTGGCCGTGGTGATGCTCGTGGTCATCGTTGTCGCCCCAGCTGGTGTTCAGGGCGGTGGAGTTGATGGTGCAGGCTCCAGCCAGGGTGTTGATCAGCGGCGTCTCTGCGGACCAGCTCTCTACAGCCTGCACCCGCTGGCGCTGCTCATCGGTCTTTGGTTTGTGTTCGAAGCCAACCAGGTTGTAAGCCGGCGACAGCAGCAAAAGATCAATCCGCTCGTTATCCACCGCAATCTGTAGATCGGCGTGGCCATGCTGGTGTGCGGAAGGGTTGTCTGATGCCAGAGACGGCGTGGCGGCAAGGCTTGATGCCAGCACTAAAGAGAGCGTGCGAATGGGGGCGTTCAGAGTGAGCATGTCAAATACCTCCGGCTGTTTTTGATATGTTATAACATTTTTAATTTTTGGCGGAATAAAAGCAAGCCCGCCGTGTGCCGGCAAGTGCCACAAGCGTGCCGGAATGCTAGGATAGAGGCTCGCCAACATGTATGCGGAGCGCCCCGGCCGATAGCCTGGCTGCTCCCCCGACACAGGAACACACGGTTTCATGTCTGATACCGACACCACTGGTGCCGCCCGCGCTGCCGAGTTCGAGCGCTGGGCCAATGTTTATACGATTCATAAAGCCTTCAGTCATCCCTCTGAGCTGCACGGCGTGCTCTGTGGTCGGCTTGCCGCCGGTTCTCGTATTCAGGAGAACGAATGGCTTGGGATGGTCTGCGAACAGATGGGGCTGGCTGAACAGGCGATGACTGAGTCCGGCGACCTGGCGCCGTTCATGAATGATGCCTACGACCGCGTGCTGGCGCAGCTGCAGTCTTCGGACCTCAGTTTTCAACCCTTGCTGCCAGATGATGACTACGCCATCGAACAACGCCTGGAAGCACTGATCGCCTGGGTGCGCGGTTTTCTGGAAGGTATGGCGCTGGCCGCGGGTGAGGCCCTGGGCCAGGCACCGGACGAAATACGCGAGCTGATCGAGGACATGGTCGCAATCAGCCAGTTATCGGAAGACGAAAATTCCGATGAAGAAAGTGAACAACAGTTGTTGGAAATTACCGAATACGTCCGTCTGGGTGCGCTGGCGGTGTTTACCGAATTTAATGAACCGGAAAAACCGGCCAGTGGCGCGCCGACACTGCACTAATCTGGAGATCTCATGGCCTCAATGATTCCCATGAAAGAATTCGCCGAGCGCCGGCGCAAGCTGATGGATCGCATGGCGGCAGACAGCATTGCGATTGTGCCGGCCGCCCCTGAACGGGTCAGAAACCGTGATGTGCTGCATCCGTTCCGCCAGGACAGTGATTTTCAGTATCTGACCGGCTTTGGTGAGCCAGAAGCCGTGTTGGTGCTGATTCCCGGACGTGAGCACGGAGAGTCCGTACTATTCTGCAAGGAACGGAACCCGGAAAAGGAGCTCTGGGATGGATTCCTGGCCGGGCCTGAGGGTGCCATCGAACGCTATGGCCTGGACGATGCCTTTCCGATTGCCGACATCGACGACATTCTGCCCGGCATGATTGAAGGGCGCAGTCGGGTTTATTATCCGCTTGGCAAAGACCATGCCTTCGATAATCAGGTGATGGACTGGGTCAAGGTGATACGCAGCAAGGTGCGCGCAGGCGCGCACCCTCCCGGAGAGTTTGTCGCCCTGGAGCACCTGCTGCACGACATGCGCCTGTACAAGAGCGCGGCTGAGGTGAAGGTGATGGCGAAGGCCGGGCAGATCAGTGCCGAGGCCCATTGCAACGCCATGAAGCGGGCCCGTCGTGGCGGCCATGAATATAACCTGGAAGCCGAGCTGATCCATACCTTTATGGGGCACGGTGCACGTTCCACGGCCTACCCGTCCATCGTGGGTGGCGGTGCCAATGGCTGCATTTTGCATTACATCGAAAATGCCGCACCGCTGAAAGATGGCGATCTGGTGTTGATCGACGCCGGTTGCGAGCTGGAGTGCTACGCCTCTGACATTACGCGTACGTTCCCGGTCAGCGGCAAGTTCAGTCCGGAGCAGAAAGCCCTTTACGAAGTGGTACTGGCGGCCCAGTACGCGGCGATTGACGCTGTGCGTCCCGGTAACCACTGGAATCATCCCCATGAGGCGGCCCTGAAAGTGCTCACCCAGGGGCTGATTGATCTTGGCCTGCTCTCTGGCACCCTGGAAGACGCCATCGCCAACGAGGCTTACAAGCCGTTCTTTATGCATCGCACCGGGCATTGGCTAGGTCTGGATGTACACGATGTTGGGGATTACAAGGTGGGTGATGCGTGGCGTCAGCTCGAGCCTGGCATGGCCTTGACGGTGGAGCCGGGGCTCTACATTGCGCCGGATAACAGCAATGTGGATGAGCGGTGGCGTGGTATCGGTATCCGCATTGAAGACGATGTGGTGGTGACCAAAGATGGCTGCCGCGTGCTGACCGACGATGTGCCGAAAACCGTCGCTGAAATTGAATCGTTGATGGCGGACTGACCCGTGACTGAGCCTAGCACCGATACCGACCTGATTATCGCCGGGGGCGGCCTGGCCGGAGCAACCCTGGCTTTGGCTGTAGCCCGTGTGGTGCCAGAACTTCGGGTAACGGTGGTGGAAAGTTTTCCGCTGTCGTCAGAGGCTTTACCCGATGACTATCAGCCTAGCTACGACGCGCGCTCAACCGCACTGGCCTGGGGCTCCCGACTGGTTTTTGAGGATCTTGGGCTGTGGTCGGCGCTCGCCGAGCACGCCACGCCTATTCACCATATTCATGTGTCGGACCGGGGCCGCTTTGGAGCGACCCGCCTGAACGCGGGCGATCAGGGTCAAGAGGCCCTGGGATATGTGGCAGACAACCGCTGGATGGGTTTGTGCCTGATGCGGGCACTGCTGGCGACCAATGTCAGCTGGCAGGCCCCTGCCGAAGTCATCGGCATGACCAATATCCCGGGTGGTGTCAGCGTTGATATTCGCAACAATGGCGAAGAGCATACTCTGACCGGCCGCTGCCTGGTGGTGGCTGACGGCGGGCGTTCGGGCCTGCGGGAACAGTTGGGCTTTGTGACCCGCACCGAAGACTACGGCCAGAATGCCCTGATCGCCAACGTCTCCACGGCCGAGTGTCACCAGTTCACAGCCTTTGAACGCTTTACTGAGTCTGGCCCCATGGCGCTTTTGCCTCATGGCTCGCCGGCGCGACCGGAAAACCAGTCGGCACTGGTGTGGACGCTGTCTGATGCGGCGCTGGAAGAGATTCTGGCGTTACCAGAGGATGCCCGGTGCCGGCAGTTGCAGGCGCGATTCGGCTGGCGCCTGGGGCGCTTTACTCGTATTGGCGAGTGCCACCATTATCCGCTCAAGCTGACCACCGTTAATGAGTCTGTGCGCCCCGGCGTCGCGCTGGTGGGTAACGCTGCGCATGCTTTGCACCCGGTTGCAGGCCAGGGCTTTAATCTTGCACTGCGGGGTTTGATGACACTGGTGGAACAGTTCCGCCGGGCAGTCAACGAGGGCACGCCGATCGGCGATCTTGCCATCCTCGGTGAGTACCAGCGTTTGCATCGGCAGGACTGGCAGCAAACCGTGCAGTTTTCGGATTCCCTGATACGTATTTTCGGGCAATCCTTGCCGCCCCTGGCTGTTGCCCGGGACTCTGGCCTGATCGGGTTGGATCTGGTGCCGGGCGCCAAGCGCTGGTTTGCCCGCAAAGCGATGGGCGTGGGTGGCCGCAGACCGGCGATTTCATCCGTTAAAACAGTTGAGGAAGCTGCCCCGAATGACCACTGATTCCAAGGACTTGTCATTTGACGTGTTGATCGTCGGCGGCGGCATGATTGGCTCTGCTCTGGCCCTGGGATTGTCCCGTCAAGGCTGGCGGGTGGGCCTGGTTGAAGGTGCGTCGGTGGACGCGCAACTAGTGCCACCGCAACCGGCAACCGGCGTTGAGGATTTTGAGCCGAGAGTCAGTGCCATCTCCCTGGCCAGTCAGCGATTGTTGGAGCAACTGGGTGCCTGGCCGCGAGTACAGGCGGCGCGGCACTGCAGTTATCGTGAAATGACAGTGTGGGACGGCGATGGCACGGGCCGCATTCATTTTGACGCGGCAGAATTACATGCCCGGTCGCTGGGCACCATCGTTGAGAACCGGAACGTGGTTCGCGCCCTGTTTGAGGAACTGGCAGACAGCGAGGTTGCTGTGATTGACGGTGTTCGGGTCAAATCCTGGGCACACGACCAGGGTGTTGAGCTGGACGATGGTCGCCGTTTGAACGCGCGCCTTGTGGTGGGGGCAGACGGCGCCCTGTCCAGACTGCGTCAGTGGGCAGGATTGCCAACGCGGGAATGGGACTATGATCAGCAGGCCATTGTCTGCACGGTGCGCACCCGGCAATCACACCGCTACACCGCCTGGCAGCGATTTTCCCTGACCGGTCCGCTGGCGTTCTTGCCGCTGGCTAACGAAACCGGAGACGAGCATTTCTGCTCCATCGTCTGGTCTCAGGATACCCAGGAAGCCCGACGTCTGATGGCGCTGGATACCGATAGCTTCCGCCGTGAACTGGAAATGGCCATAGAGAGGGAGTTGGGCGAGGTAGAGGCCGTGTCAAAGCGCTTTGCGTTTCCTCTGCGCCAACGCCATGCCAAGGACTATGTGGCGGATGGTCTGGTGCTGGTGGGTGATGCCGCCCACACCATTCACCCGCTTGCCGGGCAGGGTGCCAACCTTGGCTATGGCGATGTGCGAGTCTTGCTGCAGGAGCTGGAACGCGCCAAAAGGCTGGGTCTTGCGCCAGACGATGCCCTGGTACTGGCCCGATATCAGCGTCGTCGCAAAGGTGAGAATCTCACCATGATGGCGGCTATGGAGGGTTTCAAGCAGCTGTTTGGCCGCGATGAGTTGCCGGTAAGGTGGTTGCGGAATACCGGCATGCGCTGGCTGGACCAACTGGCTCCGGTAAAAAACCGGATTGCTGCCCAGGCGATGGGTATCCACGAGTAGACCGAGGGTTAAGGAATCGCTAGCGGCAGGCGTCAAACAGTCGGCTGACCAGCACCGGTACGGCGGTTTCCACCCGCAGGATGCGTGGGCCCAGATGTACGCCCTGGCAGCCGGCTTCTTCCAGTTTGCCAACCTCATAGTCGGTAAACCCACCTTCAGGACCGATGCAGAGTACGGCCGGTTCTTCCAGGTGGGTCGGACAAGGCTGTGCCCGGCCAGGGTGCGCAACCAGCGCGCGCTTACCGGTCAGCAGTGCCGGCAGCTCGTCTTCCACGAAGGGTTTGAACAGCTTGCGGATATGCACCTGCGGCATCACCGTGTCTTTGGCCTGTTCCAGGCCCAGTGTCAGGTTCTCACGTAGGCTTTCTTCTGCCAGCCAGGGGGTCTGCCAGAAGCTTTTCTCGACCTTGTAACTGTTGATCAGCCAAAGTTGCTTTACGCCCATTGCGGCGCAGGTCTGCAACACCCGGCGGAACATCTTGGGTCGAGGCATGGCCAGAATCAGGGTGAGCGGTAACGCGGGCGGGGCCGGGTGGTCCAGTGTGACCTGAAGTTCTGCCTCGCTGTCTGTCAGCCGGATGATCTGGGCCTGGCCCATGGCGCCATTGACCCGGCCAACCGGAATCCAGTCGCCGGTGCTGGCTTTAACGATGCCTTGCAGGTGTTCGAACCGACGGCCCCTGAGCAGGGCCCGGTCTGCGCTGATAAAATCGTCCTCAAACAACAGGGCCTGATTCATCCGGACGAGGACTCGCCCTCAGCGTTGTCTTCTTCGGCCCGGCGATAAGCCAGCCGACCAAACAGGATGCCGACCTCAAACAGAATCCACATGGGCACCGCCAGCAGGGTCTGGGAGATGATGTCCGGCGGAGTCAGCAGCATGCCGACAATAAAGCAGCCCACCACCACATAGGGACGCTTGGCAGCCAGGTCCTGTGGCGTTGTGGCGCCGGTCAGAATCAGCAAAACGGTGGCAATGGGAATCTCGAAGGCCACGCCAAAGGCAAAGAACATCTTCAGAACAAAGTTGAGATAACTGCTGATGTCAGGCAACTCGACGATGCCTTCGGGCCCAATGGCGGTGAAAAAGCCGAACACCAGCGGGAATACCACGTAATAGGCGAAGGCAGCGCCGGCATAGAACAGCAGGACCGAGGTGAACAGCAGAGGAAAGGCCAGGCGCTTTTCGTGGGTGTACAGGCCTGGGGCTATAAAGCTCCAGAGCTGATAGAGAATCACCGGGATAGCTACAAATACCGCCAGTACCAGCGCCAGTTTCAGCGGCGCAAAGAACGGCGATGTGATGTCGGTGGCAATCATGGTCTGGCCGACCGGCAATAATTCCCGCAATGGCTCGGACAGCCACAGGTAGAGTTCGTTGGCAAACGGGTAGATGAACGCGAAGCAGACGATGACAGCCAGCACCATTTTCAGTAGCCGGTTGCGTAACTCGAGCAAGTGCTCGATCAGCGGCATTTCCTGCTGTTCGGGCGGTGATTGGTTACCACTCATGAACGATTATCCGATGGACTCTCTGAAGACGGGCTGGTGGTCTGGCTGTCGATGTTGGCGCTCTCCGGACTGTCAGCGGCTGGTGCCTCGGTGGCCGGTTTCTCGGCATTGGCCTCCTCGGCGACCCGGCGTGTTGCCGGTGCTGGCCGGGGTTTGCGGGTTTCGCTGTCGGGCAGGATCATGTGTTCGTACTTTTTCGCCTCGTCCAGGGCGCCGCGTACGGTCTTTTCCATATCGTCCAGCCCTACGTCACCGGCTTTGCGCAACTCCTCCCTGAGCTCCTCAGCCTTGAGCTGCCGGTCCAGTTCCGAGGTGAACTGGCCGACCATGCGCCGGGCACCGCCAATCCAGCGGCCAGCCGCCCGGGCAGCCGTAGGCAGCCGCTCGGGGCCGAGTACCAGCAACGCGATGATGCCGCAGATCAGCAGCTCAATAAAGCCGATATCGAACATTCAGACCGTGCTCAGCTCTGCTTTTCGCGAGGTTTTTCCTCGGCCTGGGTCTGCTGCTGTTCTTGCTGACCTTCCAGGCTATCGGGATCGGCGGGCTTGGTTTCATCGTCACTCATGGATTTTTTGAACCCACGAATGGCGCCGCCCAGATCCGTACCGATGTTGCGCAGTTTTTTGGTTCCGAACAGCAGGATGACGATGCCGAGTACAATTAGAAGTTGCCAGATGCTGATACCCATGAGGGGTCCTCATTCAATTGTTGCTGTTGCATGACATTGTACGCCAACGTGTGCCGTTCCCGGAAATCCCCGTTAGGGGTACCTCTTTACGGTTTGCGTGACGCTTTTTCTTCCAGGCCAGACAAATCGAACCGACTGGCCAGCTCATCAATGACGTCTTTCGGGCCCAGGCCAAGCCTGGACAGCATCACCATGCTGTGAAACCAAAGATCGGCGGTTTCATAAACCACATCCCGGGTATCTCCGGAAAGCTCGGCATCTTTGGCTGCCAGCAGGGTTTCGGTGCACTCTTCGCCCACTTTCTCCAGAATCTTGTTCAGCCCCTTCGCATGCAGGCTGGCCACGTAGGAGGTGTCCGGGTTGGCGCCTTTTCGGGCATCGAGTACCTGAGCCAGGCGTTCCAGTACATCACTCACGGTGTCTGCTCCTCACTTACTGCTGTAGATGGCATTCGGATCTTTCAGTACCGGCTCGGCACTGACCCACTGGCCATTTTCCAGGGTCCGGTAAAAACAGCTTCGCCTTCCAGTATGGCAGGCAATGCCGCCTTTTTGTTCCACTTTCAGCAGAATGACGTCGGCATCGCAGTCGAGCCGTATGTCCCGGAGCACCTGCTGATGGCCAGAGCTCTCGCCCTTGCGCCAGAGCTTGCCTCGGGAGCGTGACCAGTACACCGCCTGACCTTCTTCAACCGACAGTCGCAATGACTCCGGGTTCATCCAGGCCATCATCAGAATGTCGCCGTTGTCGGCGTCCTGGGCAATGGCTGGCACCAGTCCGTCGTCAGTCCAGCGAATTTCGTCTAGCCAGTCAGGCCGTTCGACATTAGTGGTGGAATCTTGCATTTTCATGAATCCTGGCAATCTTTTGTTTAGCGGCTGCCCCGGAGCATGACGCCTGCCGCCACCGCAAGCAAGGCCCAGCCCCAGGTCGGCATATCGTGGGTGAACAGCTGTTGAACGTCTGGCTGGCTGCTCACAAGGGCGGCTCCGGCAAGCACGGCGGCAATGAAGCCACGGCGCCAGCGGCGCTCGCTGCGCTGCTGTTGTTCTTTCATCAATGCCAGGGTTGCACGGTTCTGGGCTTCGGTCGGGCCGCTGCCGCGCAACTGCAACAGGGCATCGTGCACCAGTTGCGGCATCTCCGGTGATTGCTCCAGCCACGAAGGCAGGTGGGTTTGCAGCGATTTGATCAGCCCGGCCGGGCCGATTCGCTGGCGCATCCACTTTTCGAGAAACGGCTGAGCAGTGCTCCACAGGTCCAGATCCGGGTACAGCTGGCGGCCCAGTCCCTCGACATTGAGTAGGGTCTTTTGCAGCAATACCAACTGTGGCTGTACTTCCATATTGAAGCGGCGAGCGGTCTGGAACAATCTCAACAGGAAGTGGCCGAATGAGATGTCTTTCAGCGGTCGCTCGAAAATTGGCTCGCACACGGTGCGGATGGCGGCCTCGAATTCGTTTACCCTGGTATCCGGCGGCACCCAGCCGGATTGTATGTGCAGTTGGGCGACCTGACGATAATCGCGGCGAAAAAACGCGAGCAGGTTGCGGGCCAGGTAGCTTTGATCGTCCGGTGCCAGAGTGCCGACGATGCCGAAATCAATGGCGATATACTTCGGATCGGCCGGGTTGGACACATCCACAAAGATATTGCCCGGGTGCATGTCAGCGTGGAAAAAACTGTCCCGGAACACCTGGGTAAAAAAGATTTCCACACCTTTTTCCGCCAGTACTTTCATGTTTACGCCGGCGTCTTGCAGTTTGGCCACATCGGCGATCGGAATACCGTGTATGCGCTCCATCACCAGCACCGACTTGCTGGTGTAGTCCCAATCGATAAATGGAATGTAGATCAGTGGCGAGTTGTCGAAATTGCGGCGCAGCTGGCTGGCGTTGGCAGCTTCTCGTTGCAGGTCGAGTTCGTCGTGGATGGTGGCGTCATAATCGGCCACCACGTCGACCGGGTGCAGGCGCTTGCCTTCAGTCCAGTATTCCTCAAGCAACCCTGCCATCAGGTACATCAAACCAAGATCCTGGCGGATGACCTTGTCGATGCCTGGGCGCAGCACTTTGACCACGACTTTCTGGCCATTGGGCAGCGTGGCTGCATGTACCTGGGCGACCGATGCCGAGGCCATCGGGTCTGGGCTGAACTCGGCAAACAGCTCGGCCACCGGCGCTCCCAGTGATTTTTCGATAATGCCCCGGGCCTGATCGCTGGGGAAGGGCGGTACCCGGTCCTGCAGTTGTTTCAGGGATTCGGCCATGTCGTCGGGCAGCAAATCCCGGCGGGTGGAGAGAATCTGGCCGAATTTGACGAACACCGGGCCGAGTTCTTCCAGCGCCAGGCGCAGGCGGTCGCCTCTGCTCAGCTTGGGCTGGGGGAACAGATGCCAGGGTGCCAGCAGGAAGAATACCTTCAGGGCTGTGGGCAGTTCCGCCAGAGGTAGAAAGGTGTCTAGCCGATAACGGCAGAATACCCAGGCAATTCGGAACAGGCGTCGCAGACGGGTCACAGCTTCTCCGTATTGTGGTGGCTACCGGATAAGTCCAGCTGGTTGAGGCGGGCTTCCAGGCGCTCGGTGCGCAGGCTCAGCTCGTCGATGTCCTGAAAGGTAGCCTCCAGTTCACGGCGTCCGGGCAGGGCCCGGCTTTCCTCGTGGAGGTATTCTTCGACGTTGCTGTTCATGGTGCTGACGGCGTTCCGGCTCCAGTGCACTGCGTTGCGGATGCTCTTGCCCAGAAAATGCGCCGGTACGTCGCCCAGGTACCGGGCCATGGCGGCTTCCCAGTCTGGCTCCAGTTGGCTCAAGGCTCGCTGCAGCTGATGGGCGAGGGCTGTGTTGCCGTCCACAAGCAGTCGTTCATCGGCAAATACCCGGTCGTCGCCCATGGCGAGGGCCGCAAAAGCCATGGCCCGGCCGGAGATCGTCAGGGCTGGGGCCTCGGCGGGTTGGCTGCGCACCTGAACCCGTTCGCCAACACGGTCCAGTGTCCAGGTCATGGGGAGCGGCGCGGTGATCGAAAACTGCACGGGCCCTGCCAGAGCTGCCAGCAGTGCCTGACGGCCTGCGGTATCCAGTTCCAGCGCCTGATTAAGCCCGAGTTCTGCGATGGCGCTGGCGGCGGACGACAGGGTAGGGCCGGGAAACATCAGGGCTTGATCCCGACGTGCAGGGCAACGATACCGCCGGTCATGTTGTAGTACTTGCAGTTGACCAGGCCGGCGTCTTCCATCATGCCCTTCAAGGTGTCCTGATCCGGGTGCATGCGGATGGATTCCGCCAGGTATTTGTAGCTTTCACTGTCACCGGCGAACAGCTGGCCCATCAGAGGCAGGGCGCTGAATGAATAGGTGTCGTAAGCCTTGCTCAGCAGTGGGTTGCTGGGCTTGGAGAATTCCAGCACCATCAGCTTGCCGCCAGGTTTCAGGGTGCGGGTCATGTCCCGCAGGGCCTGATCCTTGTCGGTCACATTGCGCAGGCCAAAGGCAATCGACACGGCGTTGAAGCTGTTGTCTGGAAACGGCAGGTGCTCGGCGTCGGCCTGCACGTATTCGATGTTGCCGGCGTATCCCCGGTCGGTCAGGCGGCTGCGCCCTACCTGTAGCATGGAGGCGTTGATGTCGGCCAGTACCACCCGGCCGGAAGGCCCCACCAGGTCGGAGAATTTCATGGTCAGGTCACCGGTACCGCCGGCAATGTCGAGTACCTGATGGCCCGGGCGAACGCCGCTCAGTTCAATGGTGAAACGCTTCCACAGGCGGTGGATGCCCATCGACATCAGATCGTTCATGAGGTCGTATTTGCCCGCCACGCTGTGAAAAACTTCAGCAACCTGGCTGGCTTTCTGGCTTTTCGGCACGTTGCGGAAACCAAAGTGGGTCACGTCGTCCTGGCCGTTGCCGGGCGCGCCGGGCGTTTGCTGTTCGCTCATGAGAAATGGTCCTGTCAGAATCTGATCCCGTATTCTAACCGCTGAGGGGTTGGCTACAAGTTTATTGCCGACTTACACTGTAAAACCTTTCCAAACTACTGAGAAACCTGATTCATGTCTGTTATCGATATTCACCGTGCGCACACGATGGACAAGGAACACGCCCGGGAGGCGGCCGAAACACTGGCCAAAGACCTGTCAAAGCAGTTTGACGTCAATTACCAGTGGGAGGGCGATCTCCTCAGGTTCAAGCGCAGTGGCGTAAAAGGGCAGCTGGATATCGCTGAAAACGACCTGCATATCCGTCTGGAGCTAGGCCTGATGCTGCGCCCGTTCAAGTCCCGCATTGAGCAGGAAATCCATTCCCAGCTGGATCAGATCATCAAGGCTTGATCCCGGTTAGAGGTCGCCCGGCAGCATGAACGGCTCCGGGTGGCCCGCCAATATGTTTCGCATAACCTGTTGTTCTCGACCGATCAGCCGATCGATCAGTGCGTCGACCTTGTCCATGTTCCGAAACGCGCTGTAACCCCGGTGCAAAAATTGTGCAGATCACCCAGTTCTGCCATCTCGGCCGGCCCCCGACTGATCGACAGCAGCCAGCCCAGGGAGCGGTTGCGCACGTAGCGGTCCAGCTGTTGGCCGGTGTCTGCAACCAGATGCAGTTGTCGCTCCCGAACGGCTAAATGACGGCTGGCACGATACGCCTCACAGTAGGCTTGGCCACTGATCTGAGTGGTTGTGATGTCGCGGTCGGCAAACCACTCGGCCAACTCCAGGTCGAGACTCTGGGTAACCAGATTGAGCTCAACCAATCCGGCAAAGGTATTCAAGAGGTGGTCCGGTAACCACTTGACCATCTTCGGGAATACCCGGTCTATGTTGTCATCCCGGTGAGTCATGCCGGCCGGGGCATACAAATCCGTGAGCAGAAATTCCAGCCCGGTATGGTAGCCCGGGTGCTGGTACAGATCCTGGTGCGTGGCTTTTAGCCGATTGGCTTGCCAGTCGGCAATGCGCCTGGTGTCTTCCAGCAAAGGGTGAGCTGTTTTGAGCTGGCGAAAATCATGGTATTCCAGCAAAAGCCGTTTCAGGCGGTGGGCGTTCTCTGAACTCACTTCCGTTGTGACAAGGCGCTCACGGTACATGCAGGGCTCCAAAACCGGGCAGGCGGGCCAATGCCGCCAAAAGCGCTCAGTTTAGCGAAGCGGGGCAGGTCCTGCATCTGACTTCGTGCTATCGGGAGCGTTAGCCCTGGGCCGCGGCGGGTAATGTTTCCAGGCCGGGCACCCATTCCTTGCTGTCCAGTGTGATGAAGTGGCTGGGCGCTTCGGTTTCAACAATCCGCATGGTGGTGGGGCTGGTGCGGGCACTGGCGAGCATCGTGGTGCGATCAAGGATACGGTCAGTGGCCGGGATCAGAAAGGTGCCGTGGCGGACATGCTGATAGGCCGAGCTGTCTGTGCGCTCCATCCAGTCCATGATGTTTTCGATGTTGCGGACGATGGTCAGGTGATCTTTGGTGGCGTAGAACAGTTTGCCCAGCAGTTGCCGTTTGCGCGGGTTCATTTTGCCGAAGAAAGTCTGACCGTAAGCAGACTGCGGTGCGCTGTTGATCAAGCGGATCAGCCAGGGCCACATGCCGTGGCTGACGGGTTCCAGCAATGTGGTGACCAGCGCGTGGAGCTTGCCCTGCGGTAAAACGGGTGCTTCCAGCACGATTTCTACGTCTTCGTACAGTTCAGGCCACTGCTGCATTGCTTCAAGGATGACCGCGCCACCCCGGGAATGGCCGTGAATGCGGATATTGCGGGTGGTCGGTAAGTGTCGCAGGGCCTGGTTCAGGATGCAGGCGTCGTATTCGATGGTGCCTTCAGGGTGTTTGATCGGCACTTCCCAGTCGGCGTTGTCGGGTGTGACGCCGTTCACCGGGATGTGATAGTTGCTGCAAGTGAGCAGGATCAGTTCTGTGGTTGGGCCGTCATAAGCCTGGGTGAAATAGCAGTGATTTTCCAGAAAGCCATGCACGCCAATCACCGTGTGTTCGGCGGTGCCGCTGTGATTGCGTACCGATACCGCGCCTTTGCCGACGCGGTAGACATGACCGGAGAACATCTCGGAATAGGCGCTCTCGATCGGTTTGATCAACTTGCGAACATGACTGGCTTTCATGATTCATCTCCCCCGGCACCGCAATGGTTGATTATTCTTAATTTTGATTGTGCCGGTTTGCTATATGTACCGCGTTTTTTATCGTGAAAGAGTGGCGCCAACGCCGTTAATTCCCGGAATCTGTAGCCAAGTGATCACGATTACGGTGTCTTTAATAACCATTGCATCAAGACATATAACCAGTATAGGGCTGAAGGGTTACTTCCGTGTAATTTTTTGTAACTCTGCGAGGTGCGTGTGGATGATGGAGCCCCTATCCGGACTCTGGCACAATGGTGAATTGGCCTTTACCAGTTTACTGACCGGGGAACGACAGGTTTGAACCAAGAGCAATCGCATCTCATGCTGCCTTCGGATTCGGCCTGGCTGGCTTTGGAACGGTCGGAAAATCCCATGACCATCACCATCATGCTCCGGGTTGAAGGGCTCACCGCTGGCCGGCTGAGGGAGTTCCTGAACGTATACTGGGTAGCGTGGGAGCGTTTTCTGTGCCGCCCGGTCTGGAAGGCGCCGGCCTGGTACTGGCAAAAAGACCCTACCTTCTCCGTATCTCACCATCTGGACGTTGTGCTTGATCGCTTTGATCGCGACCAGTTGCAGGATTGGGTGTCTGCCCGGCTGAATGAACCCTTACCGCTATACCGGCCAATCTGGAAGTTCTGGCTGGCCCCCAACGCGGAGGGTGGCGCTGCTGTGTTGTTGCGACTGCATCATTGTTATGCCGATGGATTATCGCTGCTGGGGATGTTTGCCAGACTTTGCCCTGCCTCGCCCAGACAGTATCCCGCTGTGTATGGCGCTCCTGAGCTCCCTCGCCTCGGACGCTGGATAGAGTCGGCGCAGCAGTGGCTTGGCTCGCGGGTATCCCAGGCCGTGCAGGGTATGCCCTCAGATCAGGAGGGGGAAGGCGTGCCTGGGCATGGCTTGGCGGAGCAGGTGGTGCGCAACGGCACGCGCTTTGCCCACGAGGTAAGCCAGTTTCTGGCGGTGCAGGAAGATTCCCCGTCAGATTTGAAACGCCCGCTCTTGGGTCGGCGCCAGTGTCGTTGGTCTGAGCCTGTCCCGCTTGACCGGTTTCGGGACATCGCAAGCGCCACCCATACCACCGTCAACGATGTTCTGTTGGCCTGCGTAGCGGCCGCTGTTCGACCGCGCCTGGGCATGACGTCCCAGCAACTGGACGAGGCCGTGCTGCATGCGGCGGTACCGGTGGATATCCGCTCCCAACTGCCGGAGGGCATGAGGCCAGATCAGGATGAGCCGGGCAACTGCTTCGGCACGGTGTTTGTGCCGCTGCCGGTGGATGGCGAAAGCGCCCTGGAACGGTTATTCCGTATCAAGCACGAAACGCGAAAGCTCAAGAAAAGCTGGCAGCCGGGCATTGCCTGGGGCCTGACCGCCGGTGCGTCGCTGCTTCCGGAACTCGGGCGTAAGCCTCTGGCTGATCTGTTTTTCCGCAAGGCGTCTGCGGTTGTTTCCAATGTGCCGGGTACACCGGAAACCCGTTATCTGGCCGGTTGCGCCATCACTGAACAGATGTTCTGGGTTCCCCAGGCTGGTGATATTGGCCTGGGTGTAAGCATCGTCAGCTATGCCGGCCAGGTCCAGTTTGGCGTGGTGGCCGATGAGGCGATACTGGCTATCCCCGGGGACTTTCTCGAGGATTGTCTTCAGGAACTTCAACAACTCAGCTGAACCCAAACTCTACGACTATCGGACTATCTGGTTCAGCGATGTCGTGATACAAAACTCCCGAATTGAGGTCTACCTTTGTTGTGTCATCGCAGAAGGCGTTGTTGCCTTGCGACAAATAAAACAATGAGGCAGACATCATGATCTACGCACAGCCCGGCAAAGACGGCTCCGTCGTCTCCTTCAAGTCCCGTTATGAAAACTTCATTGGTGGCGAATGGGTTGCCCCGGTGAAAGGTCAGTACTTCAAGAACATCACGCCCGTTACCGGGGCGGTGATCTGTGACATTCCCCGTTCCAGTGCGGAGGACATCGATCTGGCTCTGGACGCCGCTCACAAAGCGGCGCCAGCCTGGGGCCAGACCTCGACCACCGAGCGCTCCAATATTCTGCTGAAAATTGCCGACCGCATCGAGCAGAACCTCGAGATGCTGGCGGTGGCGGAAACCTGGGACAACGGCAAAGCGGTGCGTGAAACCCTCAACGCCGACCTGCCGCTGGCGGTGGACCACTTCCGGTATTTCGCCGGTTGCATCCGCGCCCAGGAAGACACCTCCAGTGCCATCGATAACAACACCGTGGCCTATCATTACCATGAGCCACTGGGTGTGGTCGGCCAGATCATTCCCTGGAACTTCCCGCTGCTGATGGCGGTGTGGAAGCTGGCACCGTGCCTGGCTGCCGGTAACTGCACGGTGATGAAGCCGGCGGAGCAGACCCCGGCCAGCATACTGGTGTTGATGGAGTTGATTGGTGACCTGTTGCCGCCGGGTGTCATCAACATCGTCAACGGTTACGGCCCCGAGGCCGGTGAGGCCCTGGCCACCAGCAAGCGCATCGCCAAGATTGCCTTCACCGGGTCCACGCCGGTGGGCGCTCACATCCTCAAGTGTGCGGCCGAGAACATTATCCCGTCGACCGTGGAGCTGGGCGGCAAATCCCCCAACATCTACTTCTCGGATGTGTTGCAGGCAGAACCGGAGTTTATCGACAAGTGTGTGGAAGGCCTGGTGTTGGCGTTCTTCAATCAGGGCGAAGTCTGCACTTGCCCGTCCCGCGCCCTGATTCAGGAAGACATGTACGACGAGTTTATGGCCAAGGTGGTTGAGCGGACCAAGGGCATCAAACGTGGCAACCCGCTGGACACCGATGTGCAGGTAGGCGCCCAGGCCAGTAAGGAACAGTTCGACAAGATCCTGTCGTACCTGGACATCGGCAAACAGGAAGGCGCGCAGGTGTTAACCGGTGGTGGTGTGGAGGAAATGGAAGGCGAGTACAACAACGGTTTCTACGTGCAGCCGACCTTGCTGAAAGGCACCAACGACATGCGCGTGTTCCAGGAGGAAATCTTCGGCCCGGTGGTGGGTATCACCACGTTCAAGGATGAAGAAGAAGCCCTGGCCATTGCCAACGACACCGAGTTTGGCCTGGGCGCAGGCCTGTGGACCCGTGATATCAACCGGGCTTACCGCATGGGTCGAGCCATCCAGGCCGGCCGTGTCTGGACTAACTGTTACCACCAGTACCCGGCCCATGCGGCTTTCGGTGGTTACAAGAAGTCGGGCGTCGGTCGCGAGAACCACAAGATGGCTCTGGACCACTATCAGCAGACCAAGAACCTGCTGGTAAGCTACGACATCAACCCGCTTGGTTTCTTCTGAGCTGACGGCCCGGGCGCGAGGTTCTTTGCGCCCGGGCCACGACGCGCCCTTCCTGTCTATTCCGCCAAACTGAACCTGTCGCGGGCTTGCGTGTAAGACGTTCTTACATACAGGTCCGGTCTTGCCTCGTGATACTTCCCCTCTGCCGGCGGTAAGCCCGGTGTATCAGAAAACATCTGAGGGGTTGAAGCATGAAAATAACAACGACAGGAACATACGCGCACTCACGGCACGCACATTGGCTAGTCGCCGGTGCCTTGTCTGTGCTGATCAGTGGTTGCGGAGGTGGTGGGTCTGAAGCTTCTGATCCGTCCGATTTTGAACCGCCGGCCGAGCCGGTCAACATTGGAGGCGATGCGGATCTGTATGATCCGGAGCGACTGTTGACCGTCGATCTCAGCATGAATCCGGAGGAATTCAGCAAGCTCCGAAGCGAAGCTCGCACGCTGGCCAGTACCGATCGGGAATGTGTGCCGGAGTTTGAATACACGGAGTTCAAGGCCAGCGTCACCATCGATGGCGACCGGATGAACAACGTGATCGTGCGCAAAAAAGGCTATATGGGCTCCCTGAGCCCGAGCATTCCCTCGTTGAAGCTGGACTTTGACGATCTCTGGCCTGGTCGCACCTACCAGAATATGTCCCGAATGACTCTGAACAACAATCGCCAGGACCCCTCCAATGCCCGCCAGTGTCTGGCCTATGATCAGTTCCGTGCCGCCGGCATTGCTGCACCCAAATGCAATTACGCCAGAGTGACCATGAACGGTCAGGATCTGGGGGTGTTCACCAATGTGGAGCCCATCAAGAAGCCTTTCCTGGCGAGGGCATTTGGCAATGATGATGGCAACCAATACGAAGCCCAGACAGCGGATTTCGGAACCTGGCTGAGCCAGCGGTTCGAGAAGAAAACCAACGAGAAAGAAAACGATCGCACTGACCTTCAGGCCGTGACGGACGCCCTGGCGTTACCAGACGAGCAGATGATGAACGTGCTGCCACAAGTGGTGGATGTAGACGAGTTTATACGCTTCTGGGCGCTGGAAACGCTGCTGGGTGCCTGGGATTCGGCCACCGGTAACGCCAACAACTTTCACATCTACCGTAATCCAGAGGATGGCCTGTTCCACTTTATACCCTGGGGTGCGGATACGGCTTTTCGTGGCGAGCACCCGTTGAAACCCGTTGACAGGGGTGCTGTACCGGAACTTTTCGCTGGCTGATCGCCTGTTCAACATACCGCAGTATCGAGCTCAGTATGTGGATGAACTGGAGTCGTTGTTGGCCACTCAGTGGGATGAGGGCGCGTTGCTGGCAGAGTTGGAGCGGATTCGGCAGCTCACCGGTACGGATTCGGCCGCCACCGAGAGCGTGAAAGTCTTTGTTAGCGGTTCCGGAGTGCAAGGTGACGCTGATTATCGGCCTTCACGAAGAACGGTCATCGAACAGGCCATCGCAGAGGATTCGCCGTCCGGACAAGTCTATCTGCTCGAAGACAAGCAGCCGGACTGCCGCGCACCGGTTACCACCCGACTGACCGGAACGGTCAAAGCCCAGGACGGCGCGGATACCGGAGCTTTCCGTTTCACCCTTCCTGGGGGCCAGGTGGTCAACGCAAGCCTGACGTTCGCGGCGTTTGAGGTTGATAGTCTGGTGTACTCCGTCGATCGGGAGTCGAAGCCGGAGGTCGTCAGCCTTTTGTTGATCGGGGCTGACGTTAATGACGCCTTCAAGCCTTACGTGTTGCAGTTGTTTATCGAAGCCTCCGACTACGTGCCCGGTACGCATCGGTTTCACGGCTTTGCCACCAACGCGCTGCTGTTCGAGGTGGACGAGAGTGTTCCGGGCAGTGTGACAACCCTGGCACTCGGTGCGCAGGGCAGCATCACCATCACCCAGGTGGGCACCGGAAACCGTGCCGGTGACGTCGAACTCAGTCTGGATGCGACCCTGGAGTATGGAGCCAGCGGGCAATGAATATGGCCGTTGGTAGCCCGCTGGATGCGTTCCGCGGGCACTCCCTGGCTGATCAGGCTGGTGCCCGACTGATGAACCGAACAGACACCAAGTTTCTGGTGGCGCTGCCAGTGCTGGACAGTTGTTTGAGAGGGCTTGAGCTGAATTACAGCGTATTGGAGATGGGCGGCTTCAGGCGGTTCCATTACGACACTCTGTATTTTGATACGCCCGGCCGGCAGCTCTACCGGGACCACCACAACGGCAAACTCAATCGCTTCAAGCTGCGGGTCCGGCACTATCGCGAAACCGGTGAAAGCTATCTGGAAGTGAAGAAAAAGGATAATCGGCAGCGGACGGTGAAAAACCGGATTCTGTTGAGTTCGGACGTATTCTCCCGGAACCTCTTGCGCCAATTTCTGGAGCAACAGTCAGGCCTGTCGGCAGCAGGGATGCAGCCGGCACTTTTTGTGGGCTATCGAAGGGCGACGTTGCTGAACAAGCAGGGCACAGAGCGTATCACCCTGGATACCGGCCTGTCCTTTCACTCGCCCGATCGCCGGTGTGCCGTCGACCTGCCAGAGCTGGCGATCATTGAAGTCAAATACGACCAGAAGGCTCCACTCTCGCCTTTGCTTGATCGTTTGCGCCAGCTGGGTTGCCGGCCGGTGACCTTCAGCAAGTATTGCGTGGGCAGTGGCTTGCTGTTCGGGGATGAACTGAAAACCAATCGTTTTAAACCGCTGTTAAGGAGCCTTCATGGAATCGGCTGTTGATTTCCATTTTGCGACCCGACTGATCATTAACACCGTGTCGGTGTTCGTATTGATCCGCTGCTATTTCGCATTTTCTCGCCACAGAGAGAATGCCGCCTCCTTCATTCTCTTTGGGGTAGGGGTGTTTCTGGTGACGTCCCTGTTGCACTCAGTCACCGTGACTATGGGCTTTGCGTTTGGCCTTTTTGCTGTGTTCTCGATGCTGAGATATCGCACTGAGGCTCTGGGCATCAAGGAAATGACCTATCTGTTTCTGGTGATTGCCATGGCTCTGTTGGCGGCGGTGGGCAACATGCACCACGGGGAACTGGTGTTCCTGAACCTGCTGGTGATTGCCATCGCCCTGGTGCTGGAAACCCGGGTGCTGTTGCCCCGCCACGGTGAGAAAGAGGTCGAGTATGAAAAGATCGAAAACGTTCACTGCAGCAAACAGCGCGAGTTGATTGACGATTTGCGTGAGCGCACCGGCCTGGATGTGTTCCGGGTGGATGTGGTGTCGGTGAGTTACCTGCGTGATACCGCCATGCTGCGCATGCATTTTCGCCAGGAGGCTGGGCATGGTCAGTAGGCGTAACGGGCAGTTGCGGGTAGTTGGTGTAACGCTGGCAGCATGGGTGTCGTCAGCAACGGTCTCGGCCGCAGCCCTCGAAGCAGCAGGTGGGTGGCTACGTGGCGGCGGGTATCGACCACTACGGGGCTTTCCATGACGAGGACGGTGAGCCGGAGACCACCCGGGGTGTTTTGAGAAATGCCAAGCTGCAACTGGAGCTGGCATGGGGCGAACACTGGCAGGCTGAAATTGACGGCAGCTACAAAATAGAGGGAGATAAAAAGGAGGCAAACCTTGGGGATCTCTATGTGCGCTACAACGGCGCTCGCCGTTTTGAGGCGCAAGCCGGCCGATTCAAAGAGCCGTTTAGCCTGGAACGTCTGACCAGTTATTCGGCCCTGAATGTTAGCGAACGCTCTGTGGTTACCTCAGCGTTTGCGCCGGGCCGGTCAACCGGTCTGCAGGTGGGGCAGTTCCGAAAGTCCGGAACCTGGGCCCTGGGGGTCTTTACCGATGAACCGGACGGTGGTTCAACCAGAGCGGTAACCGGTCGTATCACCCGTGCTCCGGTTCGGTCGGATGCCGGGGTGTTGCACCTGGGGATTGCGGCGTCCTGGCGAGATCTGGATGATGAGCGCTTTCAGATCCGGGATGAGGGTGAGGTGTTCAGTGCGGATAACGTCATTCGAAGTCCGAGGTTTGATGCCAGGGACAGCTGGTTGGGCGGCCTTGAGCTGGCGTGGGCGTCTGGCCCTTTGACCCTCACGGCAGAGGGTATGACCCAGAGTGTCCAGCGCACCGGGGGTGAGCGTTGGCAATTCAGCGGGGCTTACCTTCAGGCAAGTCTGTTTTTGACCGATGACCAGAGGGTGTATAGCCGGGGCGAGTTCAAACGGGTGAAGCCGCAGAGTCATGGAGGCGCCTGGGAGCTGGTGGTGCGCCACAGTGCTGTAGATCTGCGCCAGCGGGGCCTCGGTGCCGAGGCCAGTGTCACGGCCGTTGGCCTGAACTATTACCTTGGAGAGGCTTTGCAGTTGCGGGTGAACTATCTGTTGCCAGAGATCAGTGGCAACACCTTGATGGCGGACCCAGACGGAGATGCAGCCACTTTGCGCGCGGTTTTCCGGTTCTAGCCCTGAGGCAACGTCAGCGTCACTTTGGTCCATCGGCCGGGTTCGCTGTTGATGGACATGGCGCCCTGATGATGGCGCATGATGGTTTGGCAAATACTGAGGCCCAGGCCAAGATTGTCCGGGGAGTCGTTGGTGGAGTAAAACGGGTCGGTCAGGCGGACAATGTCCTGTTCAGCGATGCCGGTGCCGTTGTCCTCTACCACGATGGCCACATGCTCACTCGAGGTGGAAGCCTCGATATTGATTGTTCCTGCGCGCTGCCCGGTATCTTTAATGGCCGCGGCCGCGTTCAGTAACAGGTTCACGAACACCTGAATCAACGCAGACGGATAGCACGTCAACAGGCATTCAGCCGGAATGTTCAGGTGCACGTCGATCCCGCGCAGCTGATGACGGCAGAGTCTGGTCGCGGTTTCCACCAACGCGCCGAGGTCAGCCTGTTCGCGGTTTTGGTCGGGGGCAGGCCTTGAGAACTGGATCAGGTCAGACACGATATCGGCTATGCGTTTCTGGTGCAGCGCGGTGTCATCAAGGGCGTCGGTGATGTCCGGATTACGGTTGACCGCTGAAGCAAATCCCAGGGCCTGACTGGCGCAATTCAGCGGATTCATGATTTCGTGCAGCAGTCCCTTGGCCATATGGCTGAGGGCTTGATGCTTTTGCTCCTGAGCCAGGCGCTGCTCGGTGGATTTCAGGGTTTCCAGTGTTCGTGACAGCTGGCGGTTTCGATCTCGAAGCAGGTATTGCAGGGCCAGCAGGTTGCGCAGAAATTGCGAGAAAAACCAGGCGGATAGCGGGGCTACCACCAGGCACATCAGAATCAGCCAGTTGGTCAGTATGCCGATCAGCGTGACGACAAATTCACCGGGCGCGACGGCCACGGCGGTCGCCGTAACAAGAAGGGCCAGGTTGGTGATGAGGATAATCATGGTGTGCCGTAGCGACAGGGTAATGATGCCGACCGAGCTGATAAAAAAGAACAGGCCAACAACAGGCGCGATAGCCGCGCCTGAGACGATATAGCCCAGATAACTGAAGGCGGCCATATTGATGAATACCAGGTAGACCACCAGCGGTGCCGCCCGGCGCAGGCGAGTAAACCAATGGGCCACGATCAGGGCCGTCAGTATCAGCGTGTAAATTACGTAGGTGCCGAGGATGTCTTGGCCGTCATCGCTCAGGGCCAGGCCGGCCAGGAACAGCAGGGTGCCGATAAAGGCGATGGCCAGGTAGACGTCGGCAAACAGAGGCAATACCCGGTGCCGGTACTGGGTCCGGAAAAAACGCTCGAATCGTTGTTGCCGGTAAACCGGCAGCTGGCGGATCTGGTCCATACCGGAGAGTAGTTTCACGAGGTGGCTCCGTGCTGGTGTCTGTGCATGAACAGAATGAGTTCCGGCAGGCGCTCGAAGCCAAGCTTCACGAAAATCCGGTCTTTATAAGAGTGTACGGTTTTGCAGGATACGCCCAGCTGTTCGGCAATGTCCCGAACCGGAACCCGGCTGGCCATCAGAAGAGCGACCTCCTGCTCCCTGCGTGAGAGTGCCCGGTAGGCGTTGAGAGCCGTCGGCATGCGCTCGGCCGCGTTGTGTCTGGCGCTGACATAAACCTGGCCATTGCGAATATACAGTAGTGTTTTCATCAGCTCCTGAACAGGCTGGTGCTTGGAGACAACCGCTTTGATCCCGGCTTCCAGATAAATGGCGAGCCGTCCGGTGCTGACAGGGGTGTCGGAAATCAGCAATACCGACAGGGAAGGGTGTAGGCTCAGGGCGCTCTCGGCGATGGTCAGGCCATCGTTATCCTGCAGGTTCTCTTCAATCAGCAAAACGCCCGGGCGGGCAGCACCCAACCGGTTCAAGGTGTCTACGCCGGTTTCCGATTCGCCCACCAGCTCCACCTCATCGTTCAGCAAAAGCTGAAACAGCAGGCTGTCGCGCAGCATGCGCTGCCCAACGGTGACGTAGAGGCGTATCTTGCGTCTCCCGATCATGGTCACTCTGCCGGCTTCAGGTTGGCAAACCGCAGAGTCAGGCGAAAGCTTTGCTCGCCGCCGGTTGCGTCCACGTCGCCGCCCAACAACAGGGTGCTGGCATAGACCATGAGCAGTGCACACTGCTGTTCCAGAAGCGGCCGGGAGATCCGGGTGAGCGGCGCCAGCAGATGGCTGTACATGCGCAGCGGGCTATCCGTTGTAAGGCTGAGAATGTCGTCGGTCTGGTTAATCCTGATCTGGTTTGTGCGCAGGCCAGACGCTGTCAGCAGGGTCGTCAGTGACTGGCACAGCCGGGACAGGGGGGTGTGCACGGTGGGCGTGCTGCCCGGTTCATTATCGGTGGCCGCGGCAAGCGAGACCTCAAGATCTTGGCGGGAAGGATGGCGCTGTCCGACAGGCTCCAGGGCCTCCAGCTGTTGGTGCACCAGGTGACCGAAATCCTGCTCCAGTTGCTGCTCCAGAGTGGTTTCCCGGCTGGCCCTCAAGTGTGAGCTGCTGGCGGGAAGGGTCTGGATGGTCAGTAACAGATCGAGAAACGCCGCAATGTCGGACTTGCTGAACGTTCGCTCATTGATGCTGGATAGCCGGGCGAGCAGGCGTGCATAGCGCTGTTGGCGTAATTCTGCGAACTGTTGGTCTGCTTGTGTTCGGCTGTGATCGCGCTCGGCTACCAGCTCCTGGTGGTGACCGAGGGCTTGCCGGAACAGACTCAGCAGCTCCTGTGCCTGCCAGGGTTTTTGCCGGTATCGGAATATCCGGCCCTCGTTGACCGCGCCCAGGGCAACCTCCAGTTCACCCCAGGCCGAAGTCAGGATCCGCACGATTGCCGGATGCGATTGCTTAAGCTCATCCAGCAGCTCCTTGCCATGCATGCCCGGCATTCGCTGATCGGCCATGACCACGGCGATAGCGCTGGCCTCATCCTGAACACAGCGTAGTGCCTCATCGGCGCTCTGGGCGCAGACAACCCGAAACTCGTCTTGCAAGAGCTCGAGCTGGCGGGCCAGATACTTGGTGGCGGCGGGTTCGTCATCGACAATCAACACGATGGGTTTGTGTTGCCCGATGATTGGTTTCGTCGCGCGGGTGTATGGTGCCTCCCGATGGGTTAAAGCGGCCGTCAATACATGGGATCGAACCAGATCCGGGTTTGCCGGCTGCTCGAAACAGCGATCAATCAGCTGCTGATCCAGCAGTGACACCAGGAGCTCAAGCTCGATCGCTTCTCCCAGAAGGATTTTCAGCAGGTGGGGGTATTGATCTCTGGCGACTGCCAACAAAACCGATTCCGGGCACCGCTCAGGTCGATCTGACAGAACAAAGATCGCGGCCAGGTTGGTGGGGCTATTTGCAGTCTCCGGCGTGGCGGCGAGGCTCCTGGCGTACACCAGGTAATCCATGGCGGCTTGATCGGACGCGAACGAGCAAACGTGGAAGTCTTTGCCAAAAAGTGCTTCAAACTGTTCACGATCCTGTTCCTGGTCGTACCGAAGGATGACGGCCGGTGTCCCGCTGATGGTCATGAAACAAGGTTATCCTGATGGTAGGGTGACGATTGGCAAGAGTAGCAAGTCACGCCGGATTTTCGTGTAGGAATTTCCTACAAAGTATTCGTCTTGGGTGTTTCGTGTGCGGTTGTGTGATTTGGTCGGCATTTAGGTGAATTGAAGGCTTGGCAGTGGCTACACTTAAAGCAGTAGCCAATATGCTGTCATCGAAACTTACTGCAAACGGAGGCATGGGTGAGCGATTCAAGAACAGAAAAGGACAGCCTGGGTGACGTGCTGGTGCCCGCCGATGCACTATGGGGCGCTCAGACCCAGCGTGCAGTGGAGAATTTCCCGGTCAGTGGCCAGCCCATGCCGGCGGGCTTTATCTCGGCAGTTGCGCAGGTAAAGTGCGCGGCGGCTCAGGCGAATGCCTCGCTGGGACTGCTCGACGGGGATCTGCGCGATGCCATTGTGGCGGCCTGCGAACAGCTGGTGCAGGGCCAGTACGCCGATCAGTTCCCGGTTGATCGTTACCAGACCGGCTCCGGTACCAGCACCAATATGAACGTAAATGAAGTGGTCTCCGCCATTGCTCGCAAGCACGGTGTGGAGGTGCATCCCAACGATCACGTCAATATGAGCCAGAGCTCCAACGATGTGATCCCTACTGCCATTCACATCAGCGCCCTGCTGGGGGTCAAGGATCAGTTGTTGCCTGCGCTCTCGCACCTTCGCGGGGTGATCTATGAGCGTGAGGCCGAACTGTCCGGGCAGGTGAAAACCGGGCGCACCCACTTGATGGATGCCATGCCGGTGACCTTGGGCCAGGAACTCCGAACCTGGCGAGAGCAGGTTGCCGCCGCCGAAAAGCGGTTGGAAAGTGCCATGGCGGAGTTGGCGGCAGTGCCTCAGGGCGGCACTGCCGTGGGCACGGGGGTAAACGCGGCAACTGAGTTCGCCGGCCAGTTCGTCAAGTTTCTGCGCTCCAATACCGGTCACCCGTTCCGCGCGCTGGAGCATAAGTTTGTCGGGCAAAGTGCAGTAGATGCGCCGGTCGCCCTGTCGGCACAGCTCCGCGGTGTGGCGGTGGTTCTCACTAAAATGGCCAATGATTTACGCTGGATGAATAGCGGCCCTATTCATGGCCTGGCCGAAATCAGCCTGCCGGCGTTGCAACCGGGCAGCAGCATCATGCCGGGCAAGGTGAACCCGGTCATTCCGGAGTCGGTGGCGATGGTGGGTGCCCAGGTGATGGGCCTGGACAGCGCTGTGGCCATTGCAGGCCAGTCCGGAAACTTCCAGTTGAATGTCATGCTGCCGCTGGTGGGCGCCAACTTGCTGGACATGATCACTCTGCTGACCGGCGCGTCCTCCATTCTCGCCGATAAAGCGATCAAAGGCTTTATTGTGAATGCCGACAATCTGAATGCCGGGGTGGGTCGTAATCCGGTATTGGTGACCGCGCTGAACCCGGAAATCGGCTACAGCCTGGCCGCCGACATCGCCAAAGAGGCATACCGTACCGGCCGACCGGTCATTGATGTTGCCGAGGAGCGCAGTGGTCTCAGCCGGAAGCGTCTGGAAGAATTGATGGATCCGCTCAAATTGACTCGTGGAGGGCTGACCTGAGCGGGCAAAACAGGAGCTGACCTTTGCTGCTACCGCTGGAGCTGTTCGTGATGTTGGTGTTGGCCAACGGTTGTCCGGTGGTCATGGCCAGACTGTTTCATCAGCGCGGTAACTGGCCGGTCGATGGCGGGCGGCTTTGGCGGGATGGCCGGCCGCTCCTCGGTCCCAGCAAGACCTGGCGCGGCTTGGTGTCTGGCATCTTGGTCTGTTCGGTGTTTTCCGCCCTGGTGGGTCTGGGTGGCCTGTTCGGTGGGCTGTTTGGGTTGATTGCTTTGATGGGTGACCTGATCAGTAGTTTTATCAAGCGCCGCCTTGGCCTCGCCTCAAGCGCGCCCTCTTTGTGGCTGGACCAGTTGCCAGAGTCTTTGTTGCCAATGATGGTGGCCTGGTTCTGGCTGCCGTTGCTGCTCTGGGAGGCGGTGGCCGTTGCGCTGCTGTTTGCGCTGAGCAACCGGTTATTTTCGCCGGTGCTGTATCGGCTTGGTATCCGAAAACAACCGCACTGACGACAACTATGTAGGCCCCCGTGACAGCGTATGCAATGTGACTTCCGGAGGGCAATTCAGGCGTGCGTTGAGTACAGATGTGCCAGCTCCGGGTGAGGTATAGCCCTGCATGCCATTGACTTGCCAGTAGCCACGACCCAGGCGTCGGGGGCAGTCTGAATCCAGAGTGATGGGGATGCCGCCAGGCAGGCAGATCTGGCCTCCGTGAGTGTGGCCGCACAAAAAAACGTCGTATCCGGCGTGGGCGGCTTCGCGCCAAATTTCCGGGGTGTGGCTTAACAGCAGGCTGATGCCGCCCGTGGGAATGTCATCGCCGGCCCGGTGCAGGTTGTGCACCTTGTAGTAGTGAGCGTCGTCCACGCCGGCCAGGTACACAGTGCTTCGCCCGCGTTTCAGAGGCACCATCTCGTTCATCAGCAAGCGGTAGCCCATATCTTCCAGCGCCGGTACCATACGAACGCTGTCGTGATTTCCAAGCACCGCATAGGCCTCCCCCTTGATGGCGTTGCGCAGCCGGGCCATGCCGTCCAGGGCAGCGTCGACAGGCCCCCAGGTGAGTTGGCGGTAGTCGCCGGTGAGTACACAAAGATCGTAGTCCAGAGGTTGAATCTGTTCGATCACGGCCTGCAGGTTGTGCTCGTCCATGTCGACATGAAGGTCGGTCAGGTGCAGTACCCGAAAGCCATCAAAAGCCTCAGGCAGGTCTGCAAGAGTAAACGTATTATGAGCGGTGGTGAGTGTGCGGCTGTTGGCCCGGGCCCTATGGAACAAACCAACGGCTTGCAGGCAAAAGCGAATCAGGCCGGGTGCGTTGGTCAGGTTTTCCAGATGAAAGGAGCGTTTGTCGCGGCCGAACACCCGGGCTTCGGCCTCTTGCTCGATGCCCAGGCGCTGTCGGGCATGAACCGGGCCAAGGCGAAGGCTCAGCCGGTACTGGAGAAGTTCATCCCGATCCTCTGGTGTGCGGACTTTTGCCGTCATTATTGGGTCCCTGATGCCGAGCAGGGCCTTATACCTGGCCCCGATTATTATTATGGCTGGTCGCCAAGGTTGTGCAACTGTCCAGACACAACGTTCATGTTTTACTGTCATGCCGGTGACTCAAAAGGATAAAACGCAATGACCGATTCTGATCAAGCCCAGTCGAGCAGCCACTGGCAGTTGTTCCTGATATTTCTCCGGCTGGGGCTGACCTCGTTTGGCGGTCCTGCTGCCCATTTGGCGTATTTTCACGATGAGTTCGTCAAGCGTCGGAAATGGCTGTCGGAAAGCGCCTATGGCGAGGTGGTGGCTTTATGTCAGTTGCTGCCGGGGCCGGCGTCGAGCCAGGCAGGATTGACCATTGGGTTCTTGCGTGGTCATTACGCCGGAGCCTTGGCGGCCTGGGCCGGTTTTACCTTGCCGTCGGCCATTCTGATGGCGCTGTTTGCGTTTGGCCTGACGCTCTGGCCTGATGCCGGCTCCGGGGGGTGGATCAGTGGTCTGAAGCTATTCGTGGTTGCGGTTGTGGCGCAGGCAGTGTGGCAGATGGGGCAGTCGTTGTGCCCTGACCGGCCGCGCATCGTGATCGCGGTGGTGGTGGCAATGGCGCTCTTGCTCGCAGGCGCTGTCTGGATGCAGGTTTTTGTGCTGGCGATAGCCGCCATGGCAGGTATTGGGTTGAAGTTGAAATCCAGCAATGGCAGCGACTCGCTGCAGGTGCCACTGCAGTCGGGCAAGTCGATCTTGTTCGCGGTGCTTTTTGCGATACTGCTGGGGCTGTCGTTCATGCCCCAGGCAACGGGGTCGCTGGCCTGGATCGGGGCAGAACTCTATCGCGCCGGTGCCCTGGTGTTTGGGGGCGGTCACGTGGTGTTACCGTGGCTGCAGGAAGGCTTCGTGGTGTCCGGCGCTATGACTGCCGATACCTTTTTGGCGGGTTATGGTGTGGCCCAGGCCGTGCCTGGTCCCTTGTTTACGTTTTCAGCGTTTCTGGGCAGTGCTGAGGGCGGGTGGCTGGGTGCAGTGGTAGCTGTGGTGGCGGTGTTCTTGCCTGGCAGCTTGTTGGTGCTGGCGGGCCTGCCGCTGTGGCGATGGATTCGTGAGCACAAGGCGGCACGGGCCGCGCTGGCCGGCGTGAATGCCGGCGTGGTGGGCCTGCTGCTGGCGGCTCTGTATGACCCAGTCTGGACGTCGGCGGTGCACGGTGCCGGTGACGTTGCCTTTGCACTGCTGTTTTGGCTGGCTTTGGCGGTCTTGCGGATGCCGGTATGGGGCCTTGCGCCGGCCAGTGCTTTGCTCGGTGCAGTCTTTTTGTGATGGCCGGGCGTATAACGAATCAGAGCCAATGGTTGGCATTGTGTGGTAAAGCCGCCACACTCGAAACAAACAAACCCTGTGGAGCTGTCCCATGAGTGATGCATGCAACGTCCCCGGCCTGTCGGTACCCCGCAGCCGGTTTCCGGCGCCAGAGCGGGATCTGACTGAAACCCAAGCTGAGTCCCGGATTGTTCTGGCGGGCGGGTGCTTCTGGTGTGTAGAGGCTGTATTGGTGGCGCTGGAGGGTGTGATCTCTGTTGAGTCGGGCTATGCCGGTGGCGCTGCCGATACCGCGAACTATCAGGCTGTCTGCAGCGGCACCACGGGCCACGCCGAGGTGGTGGACGTGCATTACGACCCGGCCAAAATCAGTCTCGGTGATTTGCTCAGGGTATTCTTCTCGGTCGCCCATGATCCGACTCAGTTGAACCGACAGGGCAATGACATCGGCACCCAGTACCGGTCGGCGGTATTTTTTGAAACAGACGCCCAGAAACAGATGGTAGAAGCCTATATTGGCCAGCTTGATGCCGCCGGCGTTTACCCGGACCCGATCGCTACGCAGTTGGAGCCGCTGTCGGCTTTCTACCCGGCGGAAGCCAACCACCAGAACTTTGCCGCCCGTAACCCCTGGCAGCCTTACATCATGGCAGTGGCCGCCCCGAAGATGGAAAAACTGGCCAGCACCTGGCCGGATCGGCTAAAGCCGGAGTTCAGTCAGGACGACCCTGACCCGTCCTGACACGAACCCTATGAGGAGACGATGATGAGTATATCGGCCGCAGGCTACGACTTGACCCCGCTCACCAAAGACCAAATGGATGAGAAAACCCAGACACTGACCGCGGAAGAAAAGCGGGTGTTGCTGGACCATGGCACCGAGGCGCCTTTTTGCGGCACTTTGCTGGATAACAAAAAGGTGGGTGTTTATCACTGCCGGCTGTGTGATCTGCCGTTGTTCAGGTCTGCAGACAAGTTTGACTCGGGCACCGGCTGGCCAAGTTTTTTTCAGCCTTATGATCCGGAGCATATCCGTTATCTGGAAGACAGCACGCTGGGAATGACTCGCACTGAGGTCCGCTGCCCGCGGTGTGACAGCCACCTTGGTCATGTCTTTCCAGACGGACCACCTCCGACCGGGCAGCGCTACTGCCTGAATTCGATTGCAATGGTTTTTGAGGAAGGTGCCTGAATGTCCGATCAGGGGGCCCAAGGCCCCCGTCGGTCAGTTGGCGTTGGTGGTTACGGAGATAATGTAATCGGCCAGAGCCTTGATCTGCTCCTCAGACAGTGACCCCTCGAACGCCGGCATCACTCCGACGCCCTGGGTAACGGCGTTGATCACCTGATCCCTTGAGGGTTTGAGTTCGTCCAGGTCCGGCCCGATGGCGCCGGCAGATCCTGCGTCTGACAAGGCATGGCAGATGGTGCAGGAAGGTTGTGCAACCTGTGTGAAAACTTCTTTACCAAGTTCGGTGTTATCGGCTTGCGCAAGCGCGCTCAGGCCCGTGATGGCGATGGATACCAGTACTGCAGTTGTTCTCATGTTTTTGACTGTCCGTTTTGAGCCAGGGTGGGCGGTGTCCACCGCCCACCCTGCAATTGATCAACTGACGGTGACCGACACTCCGTGGTCACTCCAGCCGTTGTGGCCGTAGCCACGCTCGTTGTCGATCCGGCCTTCGGGCTGGGTATTGCCGTCCACGTCGGTCGCCCTGCTGACGATCCGATGTTCGCCGGATGACAGATCCGCGGCCATGACAAAAGGCCGCCAGGCATAGGGCCCAAGGTCCGGCCCCAGGAAACGGGCTTGTTTCCATGTTTTGCCGCCGTCGACGGAAACATCGACCTTCTCCAGTGCAACGGTGCCGCCAAATGCCACGCCGTAGATCATGTTGCGGCCACTGCGGCCGGCTTCAAGCGGTGCGTTAACCCAGGACTTCACGTTCATTTCCCACATGGAGGGCTGGTCTGGTGAACCCGGTTTTCCCACCTCCCGCACCCGATAGCCGGAGGCCTGTATTTTGGCGTCGGTCTGGTTCTCGGTGAAGGCAACGTGTTTCACGTACTTGACGTTATTAACCCCGTAGTAGCCGGGTATCACCAGCCGCAGAGGCCCGCCGTGGGTGTGGGGCAGTGGCGTGTCGTTCATTTCCCAGGCCAGCAGCGCCGTGTCGAGAGCGCGGCTGGGCACCGACCGTTCCACCATGATGCTCTTTGGGTCGAGGCCGTCGGGAATGGATTCACCACCGGTGCCGGTGATATAGCGAGTGCCATCCGCAGGGCCGCCCAAGGCATCGACGACGTCCTTCAAGGGAACGCCGGTCCACATCACACAGCCTGCGGCGCCAACTGACCAGGGAGTGCCACTGGCGCCGTGTGGGAAGAAGGCTCTGCCGTTGCCGGAGCATTGCAGTACCGAGGCCACGGTGGTAACGCCCATGGATTTCAGTTCACTGACCGTCAGCGTGCGGGGGTTTTTGACGCCGTCGATTCGCACCTCCCAGGTGTCCGGGTTGTCCGCGATGGATGCCGGGGTGCCGGTAGATTGTTGCGAACAAACAACCGGTCAGCCGGGGTGATTACCCCGTTACCGATAGCGCCCCGCTGTGTTTCCATGGTGTTGGCGGTGTACACAATCAGTGCGTTGCGATCTTTCCAGGCGGCGAAATCGGGCAACGATTTTGGCTCACTGGCTTTCGCCAAGGGCGTGAAGCCCAGCAGGCTGACTGCGGCCATGGCACCTGCACTGCCGAGCAAGAGGCTCCGACGTGTTGGGCTTTCCAGGGCAGGTGTGGTTGCGCCCCTGTCCAGGGCTTGTTCCTGTCTCATGTTCCGTCTCCTTATTGGGATTGTCATCGGACGGTGTTCCGCTCTCCGGCTGGAATGCGGGTTATATCCTTATTACTTATAGGTGGTGTTCAAAGATTGAGCAATACTTTTGTTGGTTATTCAGCGTTCGATCGAGCCGATATAATCCGCCGAAGCTATTGAAACTGAGCCTGGCTGGCTCGCATGCAATGACAAGGCAGGCTTGTATGAAACGACTCAATTTGAGCCCTCTGACCGAGTCGGCCACGCTGCTGCGCGGTGTGGGTGTGCTCCTGGGTTCGGTAGGGCTGACGGCCATCTACTCTATGTTGGTGTTGCTGCGGGCCTTGTGTGGTCGTCTTGATCGGCCGATTGTCGACCAATACTGCCGGGAATGGTCAGCAACATTGTTGAGGATGGTCAGGTCCAACTTGACGGTGCACGGAGCGGTGCCCGACTTCGGCGATGGAAGGCGATACATTATTATGAGTACCCATGCCAGCCATTACGATATACCGGTTAGTTTTGTTTCCTTGCCGGGGTCGATTCGAATGCTGGCGAAAAAGGAGTTATTCCGTATTCCGTTATTGGGAGCGGCCATGCGGGCGGCAGAGTTCCCGGCCATTGACCGGTCCAATCGCGCAGGTGCACTGCGCGATCTGGACAAAGCCCGAAAAATGATGGAAAGCGGAATTGTGCTCTGGGCGGCACCGGAGGGCACCCGGTCTGCCGATGGCCGGTTGCTGCCCTTCAAGAAAGGGTGCTTTCATCTGGCGCTGGACACCGAGGCGGTGATTGTTCCGGTTGCTATTCGGGGCATCAGCCACGTGTTGCCGGCTCGCAGTCTGCGCATCAATCTGGGCCAGCCAGTGGATGTTCGAGTGGGTGCGCCAATCGACATGTCAGGCCGCCGCAAAGAAGATCTTGAGACGGTGATGCGGGAGGTGCGTCAGAGCCTTGAGGTGCTGTTGGGTGACGGTGAGGCGGAGTAGTCAGGGCCACTCCGCCCATGGCGTCAAGCCGCCGTGCCGGCAGCAACCACAGTTGAGAACAGGTAGCCGGTATAGGCCACATAGACCACCAGCAAACACAGACCGTTGCCCCGCGAGATCAGCTTGCGTTTGCCGGAGAAGCCAAACCCCATCAGCAGCAAGCTCAGCGTCAGGGCAAGCATGAGCGTCCAGTCACGGTAGAGCACTTCCGGGTCGACCGTCAGTGGTTGAATCACGGCAGCGAGCCCAACCACCGCCAGAGTGTTGAAAATGCCAGAGCCCAGAATGTTACCGAGGATCAGGTCATGCTCGTTTTTCCTTACGGCGGCAATGGCCGAGGCGAGCTCCGGTAACGATGTCCCGATGGCGACGATGGTCAGGCCTATGATCAAATCGCTGACGCCAAGGCTTTGAGCAATGGTTACCGCGCCCCAGACCAGAAGGCGGGAGCTGGCGATCAGTAAAATCAGTCCGACAATCAGCCAGATGATGGCGTGTTTCATGGGCATCGGATGGGCTATCAGCTCGGCATCTGCCTGGATCGCCAGGGAATCATCTTTACCCTTTATGCCCTGGTAAATAGACCAGCCCATAACCGCCGCGAATACCGCCAGCAGGATCCACCCATCAAGGCGTGATAGCTGGCCGTTAATCAACAGTGCGCCGGCAATCAGGGTCAGGACTACCAGCAACGGCAGTTCCTTGCGGATCACCTGGGAGTGCATGGCAATCGGGGCAATAATGGCTGTAAGGCCCACAATCAGGGCAATGTTGGTGATGTTTGAGCCATAGCCATTGCCCAGTGCCAGTCCAGGATTGCCATCCGCCGCCGCCATTGCAGAGACGGCCAGTTCCGGAGCTGATGTGCCAAACCCGATAATGACCATGCCGATCAGCAGCGTTGGCATGCCCAGGTGCTTGGCCGTTGCAGCAGCACCTTCGACGAATTTGTCAGCACTCCAGACCAGCAACACAAGACCCGCGAGAATGGCGCTGATTGCCATCAACATAAGAACACCTCAAATAGTCATCGGTCGAATCCGCGCTGCCATGGCAGCGGAAAGGAAAGTTGGCGCACAAGATACCGCAAGCTGGCGATTTTGGTCAGCCCCGAATTTCAAGGATTTTAATAGGCCGGCAATGATCCGCACTCCAGATAGGAGGGTATCAGACTAAAGTGGCGCTGATATTGTTGACAAAACGGGAGAAAATTGCCGCAAATCCTGATAGTCAGGTCAGTACGCACCGATTGACAATCGCAATTTATTATTCCGACAAAAACCGGGATAATGCGCCCAAATTCAGACCGGAAGCATACGGCAGCGCCGCCTACCTCGCGCCTGGGCCGGCTTCCGACAGGCCACTTTCGCTGATCGTGGAGTGGCATCAGGTTCAACACTAGCTAAGGTGAAGACCAATGGCCGTTAGACAGGCAGATGTAGTGCTGGTCGGAGGGGGCGTCATGAGCGCGACCCTCGGCATGATGCTCAGGCAACTGGACCCGTCCCTGGACATCGTGATGGTGGAGCGTTTAGACCACGTTGCCCATGAAAGCACCGATGGATGGAACAATGCAGGGACTGGTCACGCAGGCTACTGCGAGCTTAATTACACGCCCGAAACTGATGATGGCGACGTTGAAATTGCCCGAGCGTTGCAAATCAACGCTCAGTACGAAGTGTCTCTGCAGTTCTGGTCCTATCTGGTTGAGCAGGGCATCTTGCCGGAACCATCCACCTTCATTAATCGCACACCGCATCAGAGCTTTGTCTGGGGCGAGAAAGATGTCGCCTTCCTCAAGCGCCGTTTCGAACGTCTGAAAGCCCACCATCTGTTCCGGGAAATGGAATACACCGAGAGCCCGGAAGACCTGGCCGAGTGGATGCCGTTGGTCGTCAACCAGCGCGACCCGATGCAGCGGGTCGCTGCCACTCGTATCAAGCACGGCTCTGATGTGGATTTCGGCTCGCTGACCCGCAGCATGGTCAAGTGGCTGGAAACCCAGCCCAATTTCGAACTGATGCTAAGCAGTCCGGTGCATTACATCGATCAGCGCGACAACGGGCGCTGGAAATTGCGCGTAAAGAACCAGAAAACCGGAGAGTTGACCAAGCTTGAAGCCGGCTTTGTGTTCCTTGGTGCGGGTGGTGGTGCACTGCCGATGCTGCAGAAATCCGGGGTCGAAGAAGCTCGCGGTTACGGTGGCTTCCCGGTCAGCGGACAGTGGCTGGTTTGTCAGAAGCCGGAGATTGTTGAGCAGCATCATTCGAAGGTCTACGGTAAAGCCCCTATCGGTGCGCCACCGATGTCGGTTCCGCATCTGGATACGCGAATCATTAACGGTGAGCCAGCCCTGCTGTTCGGACCGTTTGCCGGCTTCACCACCCGGTTCCTGAAGCAGGGATCCATGTTTGATCTGTTCGGATCGGTGCGCGCTGCCAACTTACGGCCGATGCTGTCGGTGAGCAAAAGCAACATGGATTTGACACGTTATCTGATCGGTGAAGTGTTCCAGTCGCACAGCGATCGAGTCGAGGCTTTGCGTAACTTTTTCCCGGATGCCCGGGAGGATGACTGGAAGCTGCAAATGGCCGGCCAGCGGGTACAGATCATCAAGCAGACCGCAGAAGGTGGCGGTAAGCTGGAGTTCGGTACCGAGATAGTCGCAGCCAAAGATGGCACCCTCGCGGCCCTGTTGGGCGCGTCTCCCGGGGCTTCCACGGCAGCCAACGCCATGTTGGATGTGATTGAGCGCTGTTTCCCGGAGAAGATTAAAACGGATCAGTGGCAGGAGCGCATGCGGGTGCTGGTGCCTTCTTATGGCCAGACATTGGTAGAGGACGAAGCACTGCTTAACCGTGTGCGTGAACGAACGTTGTCGACCTTGCAGCTGAACTGATCGAAATGTTCGGCGTAAATTAAGTGCTTCTTTGCGGGCGCCAGGCTAAATACCGGCGCCCGTTTTTCGTTAGGGTGACCGGGTGGAGAAAGTTGCGATTTACAGCCAATAGGTTCAGTGTAGAGAGCTAACCCTTAACGTGGAGAGCGCCTGTGACTGAACAGAACTATAATCCCGACAAAGGGTATATTGCCCTCCTGGGCTGGAGCCTCAACGCCATAGAAGCGGCCGACAAGTTTGACCGCAAATACGTTGTTGTCGCTCCGGACTGGGCTGAACCTTACTGCACAGAACACAACATTCCGTACCTGCCGTGGAATTTCGAGCGCCTGAACGACCGTTCTTTTGAGATTGCTCAAACCCTCCAGGAAATGGGTGTGGATGTTGCCATCCCATTGTTTGAAGAAACCGTCGAATGGGCCGGTGCCATCAACTCGGTGTTGATGGGCAATCCGCGGCTTTTCGGCCAGGCCATGCTGCTGCGTGACAAAGCGCTGATGAAGCGTCGTGCCCAGCTCGGCGGTATTCGCGTGGGCATATTTGAAGAAGCCCACGACCGCGAGGACGTGGTCCGCTTTCTCAAGCGAGTGAACCAGACCTTGCTGAAGCTGGATGGCGATCCCAATGATCCCATCCACTTGAAAGCTTTCGACAAAGCCGGCTGCCTTGGCCACCGGGTGATTCGAACGCCGGATGAAGTTGACACCATTCCTGATGAGGAATTTCCGGTACTGATGGAGTCCCACCTGGACGGCTGGGAATTCGCAGTCGAGGCCTGGATTCACAATGGCAAAATCTGCTTTCTGAACATTTCCGAGTACGTGACCCTGGGCTACTCGGTGTTCGTGCCGGCGACGCCGGATCTTGAGAAATACCGCGCCGAAATCACCGCGCAGATCGAGAAGCTGATCAAAACGTTTGATATCGAGTTCGGCTTTGTTCATCCGGAATACTTTGTCACCAGCGACGGTACCATGTACTTCGGCGAGGTAGCCTATCGTCCACCCGGCTTCAAAGTGTTTGAATTGTTGGAACGCGCCTACGGATTCAACGCCTATCAGGGTCTGATCATGGCGTTTGATCCGAAAACCACCGAAGAGGAAATCAAAGCCTTTTTCCCGAAAGAGGTGGTGGATGCCAAGGGCTACGCTGGCTGCTTCGGTGTATACCCCCGTCGTCGCGTGGTCAGCCGTCTGGAGATCCCGGAAGAGACCGAGAATCACGACTACTTTGAGTCTCACGAACTGACGCCACCGGTTGAAGAAACCGTCACCAAACGTACCGCCTTTGGTACCCATTGGGGCTTGATTTACTTCTTTGGCGAAGACCCCTACGTGTTGCGGGACTTGCTCAAACATCAGGAAGAACTCGATTTCTATGTATAATCGAGGCATGCATTAACAAAAAAGGGTTTGATGCAGGCCCTGAGGAGCCTCGTTTGAGTGAACGCCAACCTGCCAGCCGTCAGCCGTCAGTCGTCAACGTTGACAAGCTGTTGCAGAAACTGGACGAGTCCATCGCGGCTCTGGAAGAAAGCCGGCCGTTTGCCAAGGCCGGCAAGCTCCCTAAGCTGTTTGACACTGCCCGGCGGGTGCTTTTGCAGCCGGGTGGTTGTCAGGCCATCGAGGCCCGAGCTCGTCGACTGGAAGAGGCCGGAGTATACGACGGCACTGACTGGGCGGAGCCTGGCATTCTTTTACCCTCCCTGACCACCTACTCGCTGCAAAGCCCGAACGCAGATACTGTGGTGATCGAGGCATTCAGTGAGCTTCGCCTATTGGCCGTGGCCCGGGGAGACTACCTGCATCCGAGCGTGTCGGCGGAACAGGCTCGTCATTACCTCACTCAAGTATTGGCCATCAACCTGGGACTGCTGTTTGGCATGACCGGCGAGGCAGAGCGGGAACAGGGCAAGTTGGCGTTGATCAGCCAGGCCCTGGTTCAGCATGTAGCCACCCACATCGGTTATGAGCACGTCATCGATAGCCTGATCGAAGAGATCTGGCGCATTCTTGAGCAGCGGCCCATCCGGGTGACGGACGCCCGCCGAATGATCACCCAGATTGCCATTTGCCGGGGAGACCCTGACGCCGATCTGGGCGGCGCCGGTCGGGGTGCAGATCGACTTATTTCCAGCTTGTACGGCCCAACGCGGGCTTGCAGTGAAGATCCGGGTACGTTGGTTTATGTGCAGCGACTGGAGTCTATGGACAGTGCCGCGTTGCAGAACGAGGCCACTGGCTTCGCTCGCTCCATGCACGATACCGGTCTGGTATCGCCTTACCATGCCACCTTTGTGCGTTTTATTCTGGAGGATCGCGACTCTCTGTTGAGTGACACTCTGGGGCTGTCCAGCACGGGCCGGGATTGCCTGCTGTGTTACAGCGAGTTGGTGCGGACCTTGATTGAAGAATCGATTTTCCCGGAAACAGCACAGGGCCTGTACGGTTTGGCTTTGCTTCTGGAGCGAGGTATTTTGTACCAACCTCCGGTGGCGCCGGCTCTCTGGCGTCAGGTTCGGTTGTCACTTTGCCCGGAGGCCCGGGAACGCCTGCAGTTTGCCAATGGCTATGAGCCTGCGCCAGCTGCCTGGCTGATGCAGGGTGTGCTGAACATGCTGGGGCAGCCATTAGGTGTGGGGCAGGGCAACAACCCGACCTGTCAATCAGCCCGAGCGCTGTCCATGTGGGCATACAACGATCCCGACTATTTGCTGCAGATGGTGGCGTGGGCGGCACGAGATAACGAAATTGTGATGCACTTTGAGGGTAAACCGGTCTCTTCTGCCCACAGTGCCGGAGGTGTCGCCTCGGAAGTGACTCTGGATCTTGATCCGGTTTCCCTGGTGGTGGTGCCGCACCTCGACCGTATCTACGCCGAAATGGGACGCTTGTGCATAGGCCGTGAAGGTGATCCCCATAAATGGGTGAACCCCGAGTTCCACGGTTGGTCTGCTGGCCGTGGCTTCGCCATTAATGTGGACGTCGCCACCGGCAAGCTGGCCGACCTGGACGGTTTCATCCGTCACTTTTACGCCAGCTATCATCCATACTACAACGGCAATCAGCCGCTGATTCACCCGCAACCGGCCGGTATTGCTGTAACCGACAGCGCCGCCCGCTTCATCGGTTGGCATGCCATCACCATTCTCCGGGTAGCTCTGGGGCCGGAAAACGAGATGCGGGTGTATTTCTTTAACCCCAACAATGACAGCGGGCAGAACTGGGGTGATGGCGTGCAGGTAAGCACGTCTGGCTCCGGGGAACGCTTCGGGGAATCGTCATTGCCGTTTGAGCAGTTCACGTCGCGGCTTTACATCTATCATTACGATCCGTTGGAGCGGGGTGAGCCGGCAGAAGTGAACGATGACGAACTTCGCCGCGTAACAGAGGGAGTGTATCGCAGTTGGGGTGAAGACCGGCTGCCGGCAGATGTGTTGCAGGCAGAGCCACCCAGAACCGACTGATTCAGGAACTCACTGATCAAAAGGATGCTTATGGCCAACGAGCAACGAACGGTTCCGAATGGAGCAGAGCTGTTTATCCGGGCGCTGGAGAACGAGGGCGTTAAATACATCTTCGCGGTGCCTGGTGAAGAAAATCTGGCGTTCATCGAAGCTCTTCGTAATTCCAGCATTCAGTTGATACTCAACCGCCATGAGCAGGCCGCCGGGTTTATGGCCGCCACCTACGGCCGCCTGACCGGCCAGGTTGGCGTTTGCCTCTCCACCCTGGGCCCTGGCGCCACCAACCTCGTTACCGCAGCGGCCTATGCTCAGCTGGGCGGTATGCCCATGATGATGATCTCCGGTCAGAAGCCGATCAAATCGTCGAAGCAGGGCCTGTTCCAGATTCTGGATGTGGTGGATCTGATGCGCCCGCTCACCAAATACACCCGGCAGATCAGTAATGCCAATACCATCCCCGCGAAAGTTCGCGAGGCCTTTCGGCTGGCTTCCGAAGAGCGCCCCGGCGCTGTGCATCTGGAACTGCCGGAAGACATAGCGGCCGAGACGCCTGCCTCAGATACCCACATTTTTGCGCCCAGTGATGCCCGCCGGCCGTCGGCCAGTCAGAAAAGTCTGGAAATGGCCTGCGAGATGCTGCGCGAAGCCCGGCACCCACTGATCATGATTGGCGCCGGCGCTAACCGTAAGCGGGTGTCTCAGGCTCTGCTGCATCTGATCAACGTGACCGGTATTCCGTTTTTCACGACGCAGATGGGGAAAGGCGTGGTTGATGAGCGCCATCCCGGTTACCTGGGCAACGCTGCGCTTTCCTCCGGTGATTTTGTCCACTGTGCCATCGATCGCGCCGATCTAGTGATCAACGTCGGCCACGACGTGGTTGAAAAACCACCCTTCTTTATGACCCCCGGCGGCAAGAAAGTCATTCACGTGAACTTCAGCGGTGCCGATGTGGATCCGGTCTATTTTCCGCAGCATGAGGTGGTGGGTGATATCGCCAACAGCGTTGAATATCTGGCCGAGCACTGCGGCCAGTGCGCCAATCACGACTTTGCCGGGCTGATGGAAGTGAAGCAGGCCGTGGATGCGCACCTGCAGGAGCGGGCCGAAGATACCCGGTTCCCGGTGATTCCCCAGCGCATTGTCCATGACGTGCGGCAGGTTATGCCGGACGATGGCATCATTGCCCTGGATAACGGCATGTACAAACTCTGGTTTGCCCGCAATTACCCCGCTTACGACAACAACACCGTGTTGTTGGACAATGCCCTGGCCTCCATGGGCGCTGGTCTGCCCAGTGCCATGATGGCGGCCATGCTGTATCCGGATCTCAAGGTGATGGCCGTTTGTGGCGACGGCGGTTTCATGATGAACAGTCAGGAACTGGAAACCGCCGTTCGACTGAAGCTCAACCTGGTGGTGTTGATCATCAATGACAACGCCTACGGCATGATCAAGTGGAAGCAGGGGCAAGAGGGCTTTACCGACTTCGGGCTGGATTACGGCAATCCGGATTTTGTTACCTACGCCCGTGCATACGGTGCTGAGGGGCACCGGATTGAGCGGGCGGAAGACCTGCAGCCAACGTTGGCGGGCGCGCTGGCTGCAGGCGGTGTGCATCTGGTGGAGGTGCCGGTGGATTACAGTGAAAACCACCGGGTGTTCGATGAAGAGCTGAGTGAGCTGACCTGCAGGCTTTAACTCGCCTGGGCAGCGCCCTTGAGCATGGCCTGCATCAATTCCTCGGCATCAAACTTGGTCAATGCCTCATTGGCCCCCACCTGATTGGCGTAGGCCAGGCTCATCTCACTGTTGAGTGAGGTGTGCAGGATGATGTAAGGCTGTTTCAGCGTGGTGTTGTCCCGGACGTTGAAGGTAAGCTCATAGCCATCCAGGCCGGGCATCTCGATATCACTGACCAGTATATCAATCGGGGTGCCCCGCTCATCCTGGCTCAACAACACCTGCAGGGCATCATCGCCGTTGGTGGTGACATGATAGGTGATGTCCTTACTGTCCAACACATCGCACAGCTGTTTGCGAGCAACCTGAGAGTCGTCCACCAACAGAATGTTCAGGGATTTCAGGGTTTCGCTCTGTAGGTCTGACAGCACCACATTTTGTGCATCGAGAGACTCCGGGTAGACCTTGGCCAGCAGCAACTCCACATCCAGCAATTGAATGATGTCGCCATCCAGATCAAGTAGACCGGTGATGAAGGCATTGTTGCCCAGCGCCTTGGGCGGCGGCATTACGCTCTTCCAGTCCGTTTCGATAATCTGCTGAACACTGCGCACCAGAAACCCGATTTCCTGACGCTGAATGTCGGTCACGATAATGGAAGCGTTGTCCCTCTCTTCCTTCGACAAGGCCGGGTAACCCACCGCCGCCGCCATATCAATAACCGGCACCGCGGAATGACGGAACGTCGCCGTGCCGATGACCGCGTGATGGCTGTGAGGCAGCTTGGTGAGCCGCTGAAATGGCAGAATCTCACGGATTTTCAGTGTCCCGATGCCAAAAAGACGCGTCCCGAACAGGCTGAATAGCAGGAGTTTCTGGGACTGCTTTGCTTTGCCGGACATAGAACCTGATCCTTCTAAATGCAAAAGCCCCCGGTTGGCAGGAGCTTTCTCAAGGGTATCGTTCAGTTTGCGCCGGCAGACGATTGTCAGACCGGAAACTGAGAGTATGCAGTAATAGTAGCAGCTTTGCGGTAGAGCAGGATTCAGTAGCTTTGTTTCAAATGGTGACGAAACTCTACAGAGTTAGCTACCACGGAATATTGGAGAGTATAAACCAGGCTGTACTTCCAGTTACCAGCATAGCCAGAATGGCCAACAAGCCGTCGCGGGCAATAATCGACAGCCCGAATGCTGTCAGTGCCAGCCCCCCGCCATTGGCACTGAATGGAATAACCTCCATCAAAGGCATTGCTGCGGCTACTGACATGCAGGCAATGGCCATAAGATATTGCCCGGGGCCAGAAACCAGCCAAGCCATCCGCTGCTTTGTCCAGCGATCCAGAAACCGTGCCGGTTTATCCATCCAGCGGAGGCCGTTGGTCAGTTTTTCTCTTGAGACCGTCCGCCGGGATAATTTTGAGGGAATCCACACGGTGTTCCGGCGCAAAACCAGTTGCCCCAGAGTAAGCATCACCATGAGCCCCATCAACGTGGGCACGCCGGGGATATCGCCAATCAGCGGGGCAAGCGTGACTACACCAGCAATAAGCACAAGCGGCCCGAAAGAGCGCTCGCCAACGGCAGACACGATGTCGCCGACTGAAACCTCGTTGAGGCCTTCCGTTCGCTCCCGCAGGCGCGCGAGTAGATCACTCAGGCTGGCTGGATCATCGGGTTGGTTCATGATGAGTGTCGCGTGCCCGTGATTGAAGGATGAGAGAAAACCTTACCCTGATTGGAAGTAAAGTGCATGACGGGTGGGTGAAGTGGCGTTTAGTTTCTGTGTCTGCAACGAAAAAAGCCCCGGAGGTCCGGGGCTTTTCTCGTTTAAGTTGGTGGAGACGGCGGGAATTGAACCCGATGCCGCACCTGTTTTTTGGTCCACAGAAAACCACAATGATCCTTAAAACAGTCACTTACAAAATCAGCATTCCACACAGAACCACTCAAAACCGCAGT
>JAGYIS010000002.1 GCA_018402255.1 Marinobacter sp. | reverse complement strand
CACCGGCCCAGTAGAAGATATTATTCCCTTTGCGCCACTGCACAGCGCCGGCGGGTTGGAGCTCAAATTCAAATTCGTCCGACCCTTCGTACGCTGTTTCGTATTCGATACCGAGACCTAGCCCGAAGCCCCAGCCATCCTCGCCACGGGTGAAGTCGTCGAGTGAGGGCAATGGAACCAAAGCGTTATTTTCGTCTTGCGCTAAGGCTGTTTGAAAGACCAGGCCCTGTAGGAACACGATCAGCAGTGAACTTGTAATTTTTTGCATGGGAAATCTTTCCTGTGTGCGACTGAGCAATCGGTCGCCCGAGAGTATGGTTTTTTTCACATTATATGCACAAGTTGGGAAAACAGATCTCAGTGCGCACAGGCGGTTAGAAGATTTATGTCAAGTTTAACTTTTGGCGAGAAAAAATTTGGAGCGGCGTGTAGTCGCAAAGCAGTTTAAGGAGTCTCTTCCGTAAATCTGAAAAGCAACTAATACTGCGCATAATGTATATTATGTTAAATTAGGTATAGATACGAAAGCCCGCGATACAGGAAACCTCGCGGGCGCTCTTCCTCTAAACCCTATCTGACTTAGAAATTCACCTGCACGCCCAAACCAATGCCGTCGATGGTAATGTCGCTGTCGTCGTAATAGCGCATGTATTCGACATTGCCCGACAGGTTTTGCGCAAACTTGAAGTTAAGCCCTGCACCGTAGGACAGATCAGAGTCATCATCGGATACTGACCCAAGCGAAGCCTCAACCCTGGTGAAGCCCAAAACAGCGTATGGCGTTACTGGGCTCTCGTTGACCATGTTGATGGTGGCATAGCCACCAAAAAAGCTGTCCAGTTCAACTTTGGTGCCCGCGATTCTGTCGTCATCCACGCCAAACCCTGCACGCGCCTCGATGCCGAGGAATTCGTTAGCCATCACGCCAACCTTACCGGATAACGTTCCGACATCGGCGCTGGCGATGCCATCGAAATCGACATCCATAAACGTATAGTTCAGACCGGCATACAAACCGCCCATGCCAGATTTATACATATCCTGGGCTGCAGCGGTTCCAGCGAAAGCGATTCCAGCGGTGGCCACGGTTGCGATGAAAACGTTCTTTTTAATGTTCATATCCGGTTCTCCTTGTTCCTTATGGGGAGTGGTAAGCCACTCCTTTATGCAACTTGCACCAGCCAGACGTGCTTTGCCATACCTGGGTTCCGAATTTACGTTGCTTTTACAGGGATTTAATTTGATGTTAATGGGCCGGCGGGCGGCCCGTTTTGTTGCGGAAGCCTTGCCCCACGGGTATCCTGACGCGGTCTCTTTGTCAGCTGGTCTGGGCGCACCTTGAGAAACCTTTACCCCGTTATTTTCATCAGCAGTGTCATGTTTATACTTCTTAGTGTTTTCATGACGTTACCTGTACTTCTTCTCACTGTCTTCGGGGGTGATGCGCCCAATGCGATGGCGTTTGCCATGTCGGCGGCTATCGTATTTGTATTAGGTGTCTTGGGAGTTGTGAGTACATACCGCCTGCCGCGGGATCTGAAACCCCGTTATATGTTCGTGTTGACGGTTTCCAGTTGGCTGATCATTGCCCTGCTCTCTTCTTTACCTTTCTACCTGAGCGACAACAACATATCCGCCGCCGATGCCTTCTTTGAGGGCACGTCCGGGATAACAACCACCGGTGCAACCGTGCTCAGCGGCCTGGACGATTTCGATCAGGATCTTCTACTTTGGCGCTCTATTCTGCAGTGGCTGGGTGGTATCGGCATCATCGGTATGTTCGTTGCAGTCCTGCCGTTTCTTCGTGTTGGTGGCATGCGGCTGTTTGCCACCGAGTCATCGGAATGGACAGACAAGGCCTTGCCCAGGATGAAAACCCTTAGCCGCGGGCTGCTCTGGGTATATGTGTTTTTTACCATCCTGGCCGTCGTCACTTACTCACTTTCGGGCATGACAATCTTTGATGCCTTCAACCATGGCCTGACCAGCATTGCCACCGGCGGCTTTTCAACGTCGGATCAGTCCATGGGCAAGTTCAGTGACTTGATCCTGCTGGAGGCCAGTTTTTTCATGATGCTTGGCAGCTTGCCATTTTTTCTGTTTGTGCGTGAAATGCACGGTCAGCGATTTGTGCTCTTTAAAGATCAGCAGGTCAGGGTCTTCCTGGCGATTTTGCTGATTGTGCCTTTGCTGTTGACGCTCTATCGCTGGTGGGTGTCACCAATTCCGTTTGATCCGACACACAACTACATTTCGACGCTGTTCAATGTCACTTCGATAGTCAGTACCTCCGGTTACGCATCGGAAGACTACTCAGCCTGGGGACCCCTGGCCTTTGTGGTGTTTTTCTTTCTGATGTTTGTGGGTGGCTGTTCGGGCTCTACCGCCGGTGGCATGAAGATTTTCAGGTTCCAGTTGTCACTAATCGTCTTGCGCGAACAGCTGATGCGACTGCTCCACCCGCGTGCGGTTTTTACCCGCAACTACAACGGCCGTCCGGTCAGCGACGAAATCATCTCATCGATGATCGCTTATACCTTCATTTTCCTGCTCTCTTTACTTTTCATTACGGTCCTTCTGGCTTCGCTGCAGCTGGATTTCATCACGGCACTGTCAGGCGCGCTGACTGCGCTAACCAACGTCGGCCCGGGGCTCGGCGACATCATTGGTCCGGCCGGTAATTTTGGGCCATTGCCGGATGCCGCAAAATGGATTCTCTCGATTGGCATGTTGATGGGCCGGCTGGAAATTCTCAGTGTGGTGATTGTACTGTCGCCGGCATTCTGGCGCGGCTGAGCCTATCGGTACCAGAGGATGTGGTTGTCTTCCAGGGGCAGATTAAGCCGCTCGTCAGCCGCCCGGATTCTGGGCGTAAAATGGTCAGCCGGGCGGGCCGGGACCGTACAAACATATTGGTAGCTGTCTTCTGCGACCGGCAGTGCGTGGTCCAACTGCATGAGTTGCACCAACCTCGGCCCGAATTCTGACGTTTCGGCGACTAGTTCAACCCGAACCTGACCCGGGCTGAGACCGTCCAGGTAGACGTCCAGTACAAACACCCGTTGGCCACCTTGTTCTTCGCTGTGCAAACTTCCAAAGCGCAACATCGGCCAGTGGCGCGCGACATGCTCTATCAGCGCTATCAGTTCTTTGGTCTGCTCAGGCTGTCGCAATTCACCCTTGGCAATCATTGGCCGATAAAAATCATCAACATACTCCCGAACCATCCGATTGGCAGAATAGCGTGCGGTGAGCTGATCCATGCTGGCCCGCATTCTGTCCAGCCATAATGAAGGCAGCCCCTGATTATTCAGCTTGTAGAACTCTGGAATAACCTGTTGTTCCAGCAGGTCGTATAGCTCCAGGGCGTCTGCATCATCGTGCTGATCGGTATGGCTCAGTTCGGCAAAGCTGGCATTAGGGCGGATAGCCCAACCGACCTTTTCATTCCAGGCCTCGGCCCACCAGCCATCAAACTGGGACAGGTTGATGCCCCCGTTGACCAGCACCTTCATACCGCTGGTGCCGCAAGCTTCCCAGGGATGTCTTGGGCAGTTAAGCCAGACATCCGTGCCCTGAATAAGCTGGTTAGCCACCGCCAGGTCGTAGTCTTCAATAAACACCACTTTACCCTCAACTTCGGGCAACCTTGAATAGGTTTTCCAGCGTTGGATCAGCGCCTTGCCTTCAATGTCTTTCGGATGGGCCTTGCCTGCGAGTACGATCTGCAACGGGTGGTCCCGGCACGTTAGCAGCGCAGTCAGCCGATCGGGATCTTTCAATAACAGATCCGGGCGTTTGTAGCTGGTGAAGCGTCGGGCGAATCCCAGGGTCAGGGTTTCCGGATCCAGCAGCAGGCCGCAGGCAGCCTCGGCTGTGTTGCCAAAATTGTGCTCACAGTGCTGGCTTCTGAGCCGATGGCGCAGATAGCTTATCAACCGCTTTCGCTGCGCTCGGCGCATGTTCCAGAGCTCGGCGTCGGTGGTATTTTTGAGGGGGCAAGACTCGGTCAGTGGCCTGCGCCAACGATCTTTGCCGCAGGCCTGGGTCCAAAGCTCATCGGACTCGGGCGAATCCCAGCTTGGTGTGTGTACGCCGTTGGTGACAAAGTCTGCGGGAATGTCCGCAGTGGGCCAGCGGTCAAACCAGGGCTGAAATATTGTTTGGGTCACCTGCTGGTGAATCTGGCTTACTCCGTTAAAACGGCCGCACATGCCGAGGGCAATCCCCGCCATATTCAGATGTTTGTCACTGTCTTTGGCGACCGACAGCAAAGTGTTCAGCGTATTGCCGTTCTCGCCGAGCCATGGGCTCAGGTACAGCTCCGCAAGCTTGCGGGTGAATCGGTCGAAGCCGGCGGCAACGGAGGTGTGCGTTGTGAACAGATTAGTGGCCCGGGTGGCCAGGCGGGCGGTGGCGAAATCCGTGTTATGTCGGCGTTGCCAGTAATGAGCTCGCTCAACCAGTGCCAGTGCACTGTGCCCTTCGTTAATGTGGCAGGCAGACGGCGTGCGTTTCAGCAACTCCAGTAAACGCCAGCCACCAATACCCAGCACCATTTCCTGTTGCAGGCGTTTTTCCGGATCGCCACTGTAGAGTTCGCTGGTGATGCCCCGGTCGCCAGGTTCGTTGCGAGGATCGTTGCTGTCCAGCAACAACAATTCACATCGGCCTACCTGGCCTTTCCAGGCCCGCAAGCGCACGTCTCGGCCCGGAAATGGTACGGTCACCCTCGCCCACTCGCCGTTCTGTTCCCGCAACGGCGCCACCGGCAACATGGTGGGATCGTTGTAGGGATAGAACTCAATCTGCTCACCGTCGGTGTTCAGCGCCTGTCGAAAATAGCCTTGCTGAAACAGCAGGCCCACGGCCATCAAGGGTACGCCAAGGTCGCTGGCTGCTTTCAGAAAATCCCCGGCCAGTACGCCCAGACCGCCGCTATAAAGTGGCAGTGATTCCGACACACCGTATTCCATACAGAACCAGGCGACACCTTCGCCAAGCTGGTTGTTGCAGGTTTCGGAGTACCAGGTGGCAGACTCACTAAACGCACGATGAGCAGCCATCTGGCTTTGGTAGATTTCAAGAAACTCCGGATCTTCTGCCAACGCCTGCAGATGTTCGCCAGCGGCGCTGTTAAGCACCAGCCAGGCGTTGTGGGTGGTCTCCCAGGCGTCCGCGTCTACTGCTCGCCAGAGTTGGTCACTGCCATGGTGCCAGCTCCAACGCAGATCAAGGGCCAGTGTAATCAGCCCCGAAAGTTGTGCTGGCAGGGCCCGCATGGTGTAGGCAGCAAGTGTCATCGGCTCGGGCGCTCAGGTTCAGCGGGCGGTATAGCCGCCGTCAATAACAAGCTCACTGCCGGTAACAAACTTTGATTCATCAGAGGCCAGATAGACAACACCCCAGGCAATATCATCCGGCTCACCCATGTGGCCCAGCGGGTGCAAAGTCGCCGTCGCCTGCCGGGCGGCTTCCGGATCTGCGGTGGACTGTAAATGATGTTCAACCAACGGCGTCCAGATGAAGCCGGGGTGTATGGAATTTGCCCGAATCCGGTCTGGGGCGTAAAGCAATGCGTCGGTTTTGGTCATCAAACGGACGGCACCCTTGGATGCGTGATACGGCGGAATATCCGGCGCACTCACCAGGCCGTAGATAGATGACAGGTTGATCAGGCTGCCACTTCCCGCCTTTTTCATATGGGGGATGGCGTGTTTAGTGCAAAAGAATACGCCCTTGACGTTCACCGCCTGAACCAGGTCCCACTCGTCTTCGGTCAGTTCATGGGTCGGCTTGTTTGGGCCTGCAATACCGGCGTTATTGACCAGCACATCAAGCTTGCCAAAGCGTTCGGCAACACCATCGATTGCAGACTTCACCTGAGTTTCGTCAGATACGTCACAATGCCAGTAAGCTACCGGATAGCCTTTATTGCTCAGTGCAGTGGCTAAGGCTTCGCCCTCTTTATCGAGGACATCCAGGATGCCAACGGCGGCACCCTCCTCCAGCATCCGTTCAACCGCTGCTTTTCCGATACCCAGAGTTCCACCGGTGACGGCTGCTACTTTTCCTTTTAATCTTGCCATGTCTGTGTCCTTACCTTGTATTGGGTTAGTGGGAGCGTTCCCGTGTATTTCTATTAATGCTGCAAAGGTTCTGTTCCTGCAACCAGCTCAGGAGCTCGGCAACGGCGAGGGCGTCGTTGTCGACGCCGTCAAAGTCAACCCCAAGTCCGGCTCCTGACCTGCGCACTACATGGGCGGTAAGCACTCGGTGACCTTGCCCGCGTTGCTCGGGATATCGGAAAGCCAGCTCGATGGTCTGGTTCAAGCGAACATCACTGTAATCCGTGACAATAAACAGGCCCCGCCGTGAAGCATCCTGTATCTGCCCGGTCGCCACTGGCATTCCGCGTTTGTATACCAGTATCGGCAATTCGCCCACGATGCGTTGACTCAGTCGGTGTTCCATTGATAAGCCCCCCTGACGTTTTCTCTTTGTGCTTTGGTGACCATGCACCCTCTTCTTATAGTTATAGTTGGTTATATTTTGGCCATCTTGACACTGATCAACTATTAACCCGTCAGCGGGGATTTCGACCATACAGCTGCAGTAATGCTCTTATTGATCCCGTATCCAGATGTTCATGGAAATTCTCCGGAAGCTGCCATAGCCAGTTGTTTGATAGGGTGCCAGGGGTGTTGAAGCGGGCTTGTGAATCCAGACCGAGTAAATCCTGCATGGGGATGATGACTAATTTAGAAACCGAGCTGACGGCGGCCTGTATCACTGGCCAGGGTTGGTGGCCGTCGCCAATCCTCAGGTATCTGTTTACATAGCCCCGCGTGTTGGCATCCAGGCTCTGGTACCAGCCAAGAGTCGTGTCGTTATCGTGAGTGCCGGTATACACAAGGTCTTCCTGTTTGTGATTGTGTAGCAAGTGAGGGTTTTCGGGGCTGCCATCAAAACCGAACTGCATCACCGTCATGCCCGGCATCCGAAAGCGGTGTCTAAGGGCTTCGACATCCTCGCCAATGACCCCCAGGTTTTCAGCAACCAGTGGCAAATCCGGTAACTGCTCAAAGCAGGCTGCTAAAAACGCATCTGAAGGCCCTGTCACCCAGCGCCCGTTGACTGGTTTTGGGTCTACCGCCGGGATCTCCCAGAACGCCTGCAGCCCGCGGAAATGATCGATTCGCAACAGGTCAAATTCTTCTCGTTGACTGGCAAGGCGCTCAATCCACCATCGGTAGTTCTGCCGGGCCATGGTCTCCCAATCGTAAAGTGGATTGCCCCAGTGCTGGCCGTCAGGAGAAAAATAATCCGGGGGTACACCGGCTACCACCGCTGGATGGCCCTGGCTATTCAGTCTGAATACTTCCGGATTGGCCCATACGTCCGCGCTGTCGTGCGCAACAAAAATAGGTATATCGCCAAACAACAGTACTCCACGATCGCGGGCGTAGCGACGCATGGCCTGCCATTGCACGTGAAACAGAAACTGTTCGAATCTCACCTGCCCCAAAGCCCGCTGATGTTCATCCCGGAAGGCCTCAATGGCCTCGCTTTGTCTTTGCCGGAGGGGCAGCGGCCAGTCGTACCAGGGTGTTCCTGACAGTGAGTCCCGAATGGCTATAAAAAGCGCAAAATCATTCAACCAATGGCTGTGATTGCAGGCGTACTGCTCCCAGGCATCCCGGTTTACTGCATGGTCGGGTTGATAGTCTCCGGCAAAAAATCGATCCCCGGCGAGGGCAAGCGAGTCCGCTCGACTTTGTCGGTCAAGCTCGGCGGTTGTTAGCAAACCTGCGGCCATGAGCTCATGCAGGTCAATGAAGTCCGGGTTGCCAGCGTGCGCCGACAAAGACTGGTACGGAGAGAGATCCGGATGGGTCGGGCCGGTTGGCAGGGTTTGCCATACGGTCATACCCGCATCGCACAGGAATTCGATGAAGTGCCGCGCCGGACGCCCGAGCTTGCCTTCTGTTCCCGGCAAGGCGGTCGGATGTAACAATACGCCGGCTCGGCGTTTGCAAAATACAGAGGCGGGGGGCAACCGCTGGCTCATTCCTTGGCTCCCGCGTCGTGCCCTGGCCGCATCGCGCCGCCACGGACCGGCTCTCCCCCACCCTGGCTAAGGGGCTGGAACAGGCTGGCCGGCACCGGATAACCGATGGCGTCATATAGATTGGTCAGGTGCCGCCGGTAGAGGTGCTCAAAGTCTCGTACAATCGCGGCCGGGTTGTAATCACCGAACCACCAGAACCAATCTGAGCCCTCACAGATGCCCAGTTGCCGCCGTGCTTTGTCTTTTTGTTCAGCCGACAGGTTGCCGTTGTCCAGTGCCCGGTCGAAGTGCTGCTTGGCCTCACACAACAGATCCCAGGCCCGATTTTTGTCAGGATCACCGATCCAGGTTGAAAAGGTTCCGTAAATCCAGCTGCCGGCCACCAGGTGGGGCAAACGTTCCGGTTCGCACACAGGCTGTTTCAGTAGACTTTGATAAGTGGTCAGGCGCAGGCTGGCGTGGTTTGCCAGCACCCGGTATAGCTCGTCCAGAAAGTAGTAACCATTCTCGGGATAGTATTCCCAGGCATTCTCGCCATCCAGAATCACCGAGATAACGGGCGTTTTACCGCCCCGGCTTTCTTCGGCGATGTTTTCCATGTGGTGCACCAGATCACCCACCGCGTCCTCGGCGTGCCAGTCAGCGTAAGTAAAGCCGATCAGGTCAGACAACCCGTCATCGCGGAAGAATACAGTTAACGGTTCTTCGGCAAACTGGAAAGGCTGATGTATGCCCGGGTCGTGCTTCAAAGCGCTTCGTTCTTTGGCCAGTTTGAGGCTGTTGTGGATAACCGAATCCCCACTGGCGCTCCATTGAAAGCCCTCCTGATGAAGCAGGGCCAGGGTCTGCTGGCTCAGTGCACCTTCGGAAGCCCAGCAGCCAACGGGGTCTTCACCAAAAAAACGGTGAAACACCTGCCGGCCCTGCTGCAAATGCCAGATCACTCGCTCTGCCCCGCCGGTGTAGTGCGTATGCTTTGGCATTTTGATGTCGGGGATGGCCTCGCGGGCCGAACCAAGATCCAGCATTAACGGCACGATCGGGTGGGCCCAGGGGCTCATGGCCAACTCAACCTGCCCCGTCTGAGCCAGGTGCCGGTAGCGGGGACCAAGGCTGGCCATCAGCTCAGCAATCACATCCAGCAAGGCCAGGCGATCCTCCATCGAAAAATCGTGGCCCTTTTCCTGCAGGCCCTGTACAACCGGATGGTTCCGGCGAACGGTCTCGCCCATCCAGCCGAGGTGGTACCAAACCAGCAAATCTGCGAGAAACTGACGGGAGATATAGCGCTGGATGTCCGGGCGGCTGCGATAAAATCCCGCCAATTCCGAAAGTCTTTTGTAAGCTGCGAATCGTTTGATAATGCGATCGACGTTGGCTCGCAGGCATTTGTCCATCAGCTCCAGAAAACCCGGCGAACCCGGCTCCGGCAGGGAGTCATTCACTAAACCAGCCAAAACCGGATCGCCCATGGCAACGCCGCTGTGTCGCCAGCGTTCAATCTGCACCAGATATGCTTCAATCTGCTCAAGCAAAACGGGCGCAAAGTTAACCACCGCTCGGGCTGAGGGGTGGGCTTCAAGGTGAGCTGCCATATCCACATAGTCTTTAATGCAGTGCAGATACACCCATGGAAACACGAACTCACCGGAACACTGGTCCTGATAGATCGGCTGGTGCATGTGCCAGCAAAGTACAACCGGAGTTCGACGGTCAGAGTCCATGGGGATAATCCTGCCCAAGCATCTCGGGCGTGATCAAGACAACACCTTTGGGAGACACATGAAAGCGGCGCTCGTCAGAGGCGTGGTCATAGCCAATACGGGTACCTTCGGGGATTCGACACCCCCGATCGATAACGGCTTTGCGGATACGGCAATGGCGGCCTATGTCCACATCCGGAAAGATGACCGAGTCTTCCACTGTGGTGAACGAATGCACCCTCACCTGTGAAAACAGCAAAGAATGGCGCACTTTCGCTCCTGAAACGATGCAGCCACCGGCAACCATGGAGTCCACCGCTGTGCCTCGCCGGTTATCGTCATCAAAGATGAACTTTGCCGGTGGAAGCTGCTCCTGGTAGGTCCAGATAGGCCAGTGGGAATCGTAAAGATTCAGCTCCGGACTGATATCGATCAGTTCAAGATTGGCTCGCCAGAGCGAATCGATGGTGCCAACATCACGCCAGTAGGCCGCTTTGTTGTTCACTGGGTCCCGGAATGGAAACGCCGATACGCGCAGCCGCCGGATGACCGAGGGAATGATATCTTTGCCGAAATCATGGGATGAGTTGCCATCCAACTTATGATCCCTGAGCAATTCGTCGAACAACACCTTGGTGCTGAACACGTATATTCCCATCGACGCCAATGCTTTGCCTGGTTGTCCGGGCATTGCCCTGGGTTTATCGGGTTTTTCTTCAAATTCGGTAATCCGGAAATCTTCATCCACCGACATCACGCCAAAGGCCGAAGCGTCCTCAAGGGGCACCTCAATACATCCCACGGTAATGTCTGCCTCCCGCTCAACATGGGCGGCCAGCATGGTGCCGTAATCCATTTTGTAAACGTGATCGCCTGCCAGTATCAGCACATACTCGGGATTGTGGCTGCGAATGATATCCAGGTTTTGCAGCACCGCATCTGCCGTGCCCTCGTACCAGGACGTTTCTATTCGTTGTTGCGCGGGAAGCAGCTCCACAAACTCGTCCAGCTCTCCGCGCAAGAATCCCCAGCCACGCTGGATATGACGAATCAGCGAATGGGATTTGTACTGGGTGATGACACCCACCTGCCCAATCCCCGAGTTAATACAGTTAGACAAAGGGAAATCAATAATCCGGAATTTCCCACCAAAAGGTACCGCTGGCTTGGCGCGCCACTTGGTCAGATCATAAAGGCGGGAACCTCGCCCACCGGCAAGCACTAACGCCAGGGTTTGCCGGGTGAGGCGGCTTACAAAACGCTGTGATGTTTGCATGGCTGCTTCCCTGAAAACCAGTGTGGTCTTCTGCCCTCTTCTGTTTTTCTGAGGAGGAAATCGACAGAACTTTGACATCGATACTAATATTAGAACACTACCACGGCATTGTGACGGTAATTTGTTTCAGATCATTTTTTAAACAGGCGCCAAGGCGTTCAATGGTGTGAGTTGCACCCAGCCATTCTGATCGGGAATTTGAGGTCTATGGAAAGCCCTACCCTGAGCGAGTTTGACCTCCATCTGTTCTCCGAAGGTCGCCACTGGCACATCTACAATGTGCTGGGCGCGCATCTGCTTAACCATCGCGGCACCGAGGGCGTCCGTTTTGCTGTCTGGGCGCCTAACGCTCGCGCTGTCAGTGTGGTGGGTGACTTTAACGAGTGGGATTCAAGCCGGCACAAACTGACGCTGAACGCAGGGTCTGGCGTGTGGAGCCTGTTTGTTCCCGGCATCGGATCTGGTGCCCTGTATAAGTTTGCCATTACCACCGCCCGTGGTGAGATCATCAAGTCAGACCCATACGGCCAGGCTTTTGAGCTCAGGCCAGACACCGCAGCCGTTGTCACAGAGCGCGGTCGTTACGGCTGGGGCGATGGCGACTGGCTCGAGCAGCGAAGCCGGTTCGACTGGCAACATCGCCCTATCTGCATCTACGAGGTGCATCCCGGCTCCTGGCGCCATCATGGTTCGGGCCGCTGGCTAAACTACCGGGAACTGGCGGACCAGCTGATCCCTTATGTGTTGGAGACCGGTTTTACCCACATCGAGTTTTTGCCCATTACCGAACACCCGCTGGATGAATCCTGGGGCTATCAAACCACCGGTTATTACGCGCCCACGAGCCGATACGGCAGCGCGGACGATCTCCGCTACCTGATTGATCAATGCCACCAGAACAATATTGGCGTGATTCTGGATTGGGTGCCCGGTCACTTTCCGGATGACGACTATGCCCTTGGCCATTTTGATGGCACGGCTCTTTATGAACATGAAGACCCACGCCGTGGTCGTCATCAGGACTGGGGCACGCTCATCTACAATTACGGCCGCCATGAGGTGCGCAACTTTCTGATCGGCAGCGCGCTCTTCTGGCTGGATACGTTTCACATGGACGGCCTGCGGGTAGATGCCGTCGCCTCCATGCTCTACCTGAATTACTCCCGCAAAGAGGGTGAATGGCTACCGAACGAATACGGCGGCCACGAGAATCTGGAAGCTGTTGAGTTCCTTAAAGACTTGAACCGGGTTTGCCAGAGCCGGTTTCCGGGCACCTTGATGATGGCCGAGGAGTCGACGTCCTGGCCCAGGGTAACCCGACCACCGGAAATCGGAGGGATGGGCTTTAATCTGAAATGGAACATGGGATGGATGCACGACACACTGGACTACCTGCATCACGACCCTGTGTTCAGGCAATACCACCATGACAAACTCACGTTTGGACTGCTTTATGCCTACTCTGAGAATTTCCTGCTGCCCCTGTCCCACGACGAGGTCGTCCACGGCAAATCGAGTCTGATCCAGAAAATGCCCGGGGACGACTGGCAGCAGCGCGCATCGCTTCGGTTGTTGTTCAGCTACATGTACACCTATCCGGGCGCCAAACTTCTGTTTATGGGCGGTGAATTCGGCCAACGCCGGGAGTGGAGCGAGAAGCGAGAGCTGGACTGGAATTTGCTCGAGCAGCAAGGTCATCGGGGCATCCAGAAGCTGGTTCAGGATCTCAACGGGCTATACCGTCGAGAGTCCGCGCTCCATGGCCGAAACTATACCAGTGAAGGCTTTGAGTGGATTGACTGCCACGATTCGCCGCAATCTGTGGTCAGCTATTTACGCCGAGGCGGCAGCGGTGATCAGATGTTGGTGGTCGTTATCAATTTCACACCGATACCCCGGCACCATTACCGAATCGGCTTGCCCCGGGGGGGCATCTGGCACGAGATTTTCAACTCGGATTCCGAATACTACGGCGGCAGCAATCTGGGTAACCCATTAGCTTTACAAGCCACGGACGAACCCTGGATGGCAAGGCCCCATGCGGTCGATCTGACCGTCCCACCGCTGGGCCTGATTCTCCTCAGAGCGGCGCCATGACCAGAATTCTGTTTGCCACCAGTGAGGTTTTCCCGTTGGTAAAAACCGGCGGCTTGGCGGATGTTTCCGCCAGCCTTCCCGAAGCACTTTGCAAGCTTGGGCTAGACTGCCAGATATTGTTACCGGGATACCCTGCCGCTTTACAGGCCGCCAGAGAGGCTGGCTCTCGCCGGAAAACCCGGTTCCGTTATGGCCAGTATGACATCGCGCTCTGGCAAACCCGGTTGCCCGGCACCCCGGTCAGTCTATGGCTCGTTGACTGCCCTGCACTGTTTGACCGTTGTGGTGACAGTCCCTATCAGGATGAGAAAGGTGAAGACTGGTGGGACAACGCCCACCGGTTTCATCTGTTCGCCCGGATTGGGGCGATGATGGCGCTGGGTCAATTGGGCTTGTCTTGGCAGCCGGATGTTGTGCATTGCAACGATTGGCAATCCGGCTTGATCCCGGTGTTTCTGGATAGCGCCCAGCACCCTCCCAAGACAGTGTTTACCATTCATAACCTGGCCTATCAGGGGCTGTTCTCCCAGGAAACCTTCCGAGCGTTGGGCTTACCGGATTATCTCTGGCGAATGGAGTGTCTGGAGTTTCACGATCAGCTGTCATTTATAAAAGGCGGTCTGGTGTTCAGCGATGCCATCACCACCGTCAGTCCATCCTATGCCGATGAGATACAGACGCCCTGGTTCGGGTATGGCCTGGACGGGCTATTGCGGCATCGCGCCGGCCACCTGCTTGGCATTCTTAACGGTATTGATACCCGCGCCTGGGACCCGGAGCAGGATCCCTGGCTGGACTTCCACTACGGTCCTGGCCACCTGAAGAACAAAATCCAGTGCAAGGCTCGGCTCACGCAGGAGCTCGGGCTTGAGGCCAGCGGGGCGCCGCTGCTTGGATTTGTCGGCCGCCTGGTAGAGCAAAAGGGACTGGATTGGCTGCTGGCGGTGATACCACCCCTGCTGGAGCGCGGATGCCAGTTTGCCTTATTGGGTGCCGGCCAGAGCCATTACCATCAGCGCCTGCAGGAATTGGCCCGGGACTGGCCCCGGCAATTGTCGCTGACCCTCGGCTACAACGAGGGCCTTGCCCACCGGATTACTGCTGGCAGTGATCTGTTCCTGATGCCGTCCCGGTTTGAGCCCTGCGGCCTCAATCAGATGTACAGCCTCCGTTACGGCACCATTCCCGTAGTGCATGGCGTTGGTGGACTGAACGACACGGTCTTTGACCCTTTGGAAGAAACCGCAGCCAAAGCCAATGGATTTGTGTTCAGGGAGCCGACACCGGATGCACTCCTGAGAGCCATTGAACGGGCATTGAGCGCCATTACGAATAAAAAAGCCTGGCGTCGATTGCAGGACAACGGGATGGCTGCCGACTATTCCTGGAAACAACGAGCCAAAGAATACGCAACCCTGTACCAGAACCTGCTTACCGGCGATGGCCGGCTCCACAACGACTAACGCAGTGCCCATGACCCAAGGGAGGTCATTATCATGCACAAGGCAACCGAATTTCGGCTGGAAGCACGCCCCCACATTCCGGAGGCCATAGCGCGACTTGAGGTTCTGGCCAACGACCTGTTTTACAGTTGGGATCATGGCGTCCGGAGTTTGTTCGCCCGGATCGATTTAAGACTCTGGCAGAAGGTAGAGCACAACCCGAAACTGTTCCTGCGCAGAGCCTCTCAAACCCGGCTTAACGAAGCTGCCGAGGATCGCGCATTCCTCGCGGAATATCGACGCGTGCTGTCCAGCTACGACGCCTATCTGGAATCCGAACCCGGTGCCGGCGTGGTCGAGGCGCTGGACCCGGCTAACAACCTGGTGGCCTATTTTTGTGCCGAATTTGGCTTCCATGAAAGCTTCCCGATCTATTCCGGAGGGTTGGGCATTCTTGCGGGTGACCACTGCAAGGCCGCCAGCGATCTGGGCTTGCCGTTTGTGGCGGTGGGCTTGTTGTATCAGCAGGGCTATTTTATTCAGACCATCGACGCTCAAGGCCAACAAATTGCCCGGTATCGGTCTCATCCCAGCGACGAACTGCCGATCACTCCGGTGGAAAAGACGGCGAGCCGTTAACCGTATCGGTCCCCTTTCCCGGCCGCGAAGTCCACGCCCGGGTATGGCAAGCCCGTGTGGGGCACATCCGGTTGTACCTGCTGGACTCAAACACGCCCGCCAACAGCCCCGACGATCAGGCCCTCACCCTGCAGCTTTACGGCGGTGATGCCACGACCCGCATCAGTCAGGAGATGTTGCTCGGCATTGGTGGCACCCGGGTGCTCACCGAGTTGGGGATCGAGCCAACCGCCTGGCACATTAACGAAGGCCATGCCGCTTTTCAGATTCTCGAACGTTGCCGCCTTGCCATGACCGCCGGCCTTTCATTTGACGCGGCCCTTGAAGGCGTTGCCGCTGCCACCCTGTTCACCACGCATACCCCGGTTGCGGCTGGTCACGATATTTTTCCGAGAGCCCTGGTGGAGCACAATCTCGGGCCTTATCTGGAACAGTCCGGGCTGGAGTTTGACGGCATCTTTTCACTGGGTGCCAAGAATGGCGATGACAGCTTTAACATGACCTGTCTGGGCCTTCGTGGCTCCCGGTTTCATAACGGCGTCAGCCGCATCCATGGCGGCGTAGCATCGGAAATGGAGGCGGATATCTGGCCACAGATTCCGCCCCGGGAAAATCCCATCGAATACATCACCAACGGCATTCATGTTCCAACGTTCCTGGCTCCGGAATGGGCCAGCCTGTTTGACATACAGGCCCCCACCTGGAAAAGCGAATTGCTGAACCCGGAGTTCTGGAGCTTTGTCGATCAGATTCCGGATTATCACTACTGGAGCGTACACAAAGCCCTGAAGCAACAGATGTCCGAGTTTACGGTTCGACGCCTCAAACGCCAGCATAAGCGCAATGGCACCGGGCACTCGGTGACCGAGAGGATGACCCGGCAACTCACCTCTCCGGACAAAGACGCCCTGGTGATAGGTTTTGCGCGGCGATTCGCGACCTACAAGCGCGCCACCCTGATCTTCTCCGATTTGCCCCGGCTGGAACGGCTACTGACCGATCCGGAACATCCTGTGGTCCTGGTCTTTGCGGGCAAAGCCCACCCCCAGGACCATCCGGGTCAGCAGCTGATCAAGGTCATCCATGGCCTGTCGATGCAGCCCGCGTTAATGGGTCACATTATCTTGTTGGAGGATTACGATCAGGCCATGGCCCGGCGGTTGCTCAGCGGCGTCGATGTCTGGCTGAATACTCCGGAGTATCCGAAAGAAGCCAGCGGAACCTCCGGGGAAAAAGCGGCCGTAAATGGTGCGCTCAATCTGAGCGTTCTGGACGGTTGGTGGGGCGAGGGTTACGACAACACCAATGGATGGGCGATCCCGCCACGAGACACCGGGCTGGATCATGAGTTCCGTAATCGGGAAGAGGCCAGAGACCTGCTTGACCTGCTGGAACAGGAAGTGGTCCCGCTCTATTACAGCCGGGCTTCTCAGGGTTACTCAAAGGGTTGGGTAGCTCGGTCGAAAGCATCCATGAAGACCATCACCCCCAGGTTCAACGCCCAGAGAATGGTGATGGACTATGTCCGCAACTACTATCAGCCGGCCTCTCGCCAGGGCCGGTTAATGATGGCGGATCAGGGCCGGGTTGCGACCGAGTTGGCGGACTGGAAAACTCGGGTGCGCGCTGCCTGGAACAGTGTGTCCGTGCAAGTCAAAGGCTGCGTGACGGACCGTTGTGGTTGGGACGAATCGGTAGAATTGCAGCTTTTGGTCGCCTTGAACGGTCTTGAACCCAATGATATCCGGGTGGAATGCCTGGTAACACCCGATTGCACCGGCACTCATGACGAGCCTGGTCCGGATCATTTTATCCTTGAACCCAGCGGTGAGGCGGATGGTCGCACTCTGTACCAAACCCGGATAAACCCGCCCTACCCGGGCTTGCAAACCTTGCGCATGCGGATCTACCCATACCATCCGTCACTGACACACCCGCTGGAGATGGGTGCCATGCTCTGGGCCTGATCAGTCGACCGATGTGAGGATGCTCTCGCCGATGTTATTGGCGGCCAGCGCATTCACTACCGGGTTGGCGTACATATCCAGCAAGTAAGGGCGGATCGCCTCGTCGCAACTCTCGAGGCGACGTTCCATTTCGGCCTCTGCGGCCTCCAGGTCAGCCGGCGACCAGGTTTCCGCAGTGACCACACTGTCACTGACGTTGCCTGGCGTTTCGTGGGCATTCGGGTGTATACCCCGCATCTGATAGGCCACCAGGTTGGAGGCGTGCAGATGGTAGTTGGCGTGCATTTCATGATCAATGCGGGCCGCGAGGGCTTTCGGTTCGCTCGGGGCATCGGCGATGGGCGCACCAAAGTGCACGTGCACATGGCCCTTATACCCCGTCAACCCCTTCATGATCTGACTGGTATCCTCGCCCTCAGTCTTCTGATAGGTGCCCGTTCGGGCACGTACTTCAAGCTCACGGGCTTTGTCGGCATCGCAGGGATCATATTCATAGGCGATGGAAACCGGAACAATGTGCAGCTTGTTCATCGCCTCATCGAAGCTAAGCCCCGATTTTTTTCGGCTCATGTAGAACATCTTGATGATGGCCGGATCGGTCAGGTCGATTCCGTCTTTTGCACGGCCTTCACGCTGGGCAATCCAGATGCTGTCGTTGTGATCAATGCTGTGGTTGATAAATCCCGACAGCGTCAGGTAGGCATCGCGCATTTCTCTGGGGCTGGTCATGCTTCTGCGCACCACGAAGCTTTTGTTGAGCCGCATCATCTCGGCAAATACGCGGTTGGCCAGCAGGTTGTCACCAATGGCAATGCGGGTGGTGCGAAAACCGTTCTGGAACAGCAGGTAGTTCACCACCATCGGGTCAAACACGATGTCCCGGTGGTTGGAGATAAAAAGGTGAGACGCATGCTTGCTCAGGTTTTCCAGTCCGCTATGGGTAACGCGAGACGTTGTATTCTCGACCAGCTCGCCCACATAGCTGGACAAGCCGGCCTGCAAGTCATCAACCCGGTGAAAATGCCCGAAATGGCGAGCCAGCCAGCGGCGAACAAACCCCCGCAACACGCCCGGCGCCCACTTGGCCACCACCGGCGATTTGAACCGGCCGACCATATCCAGAAACTCCGGGTCTTTAATCAATCGTTGGATCGCGGGAGCGGTTTCTTCATCCGAATAAGGTCGGATCGCGTCAAATTCCTGCATGCAAGCCCTGTTGTTGTTCGAAGCCATTAGTCTAGGTCTGTGAAGGGGCGACATTGTATCCTTTCTCTTAACATTTTACCTCCACCGAAATCCCGCGTTGACCAATCCCCGGGCAGGATCTGCTATCATTCGGACCCAGTTTCATACCCCGTAAAAGGCTGACCACAACCATGTATCCGGACCAGGACTTCGACCAGCTGACCCGCGAGCCACCCTCCGCTGCCCAACGGAGCCCGGAGCAGGTGCTGCACGAAGTCTTTGGCTACGAAAGCTTTCGCCCGCTGCAGGGTGATATCGTTCGCGAAGTCGTCAACGGTGGCGATGCATTGGTTCTGATGCCCACCGGTGGCGGTAAATCGCTTTGCTATCAGGTTCCGGCGCTGGTGCGACCAGGTACAGCCATTATTGTGTCGCCCCTGATCGCTCTGATGCAGGACCAGGTCACGGCACTTCGGGAGCTCGGTGTAAATGCCGCTTTTCTGAATTCCACCATGGACTACGAGCAAGCCCGGGCCACCGAATACGCCCTGATGACTGGAGAACTCGACCTTCTTTATTGTGCCCCGGAGCGACTGATTCAGCCCCGCACCATTGAATTGCTGCACAACGCGTCGCTATCACTGTTTGCCATCGACGAAGCCCACTGCGTGTCACAGTGGGGGCATGACTTCCGCTCGGATTACCTCCAGTTGAGCATGCTTGCGGAAGAATTTCCGGGCATACCTCGCATTGCGCTGACTGCGACCGCAGATGATCGCACCCGTAAGGAAATCGCTGAGCGCTTGTCGTTAACTAAAGCCCGGCACTTTATCAGTGGCTTTGATCGCCCGAATATTCAGTATCGAATTACACCTAAAACCAATGCAAACAAACAGTTGCTAGATTTTATTAAAGCTGAACATGATGGCGATTGCGGCATTGTGTATTGTCTGTCCCGGAACAAGGTAGACGCCACCGCTAAATTACTGGCCAGTAAGGGCTATACCGCACTGCCCTACCACGCGGGCCTGGACGCACAGGCCCGCGCCAAACATCAGGAACGATTCCTGCGGGAAGACGGCGTGATAATCGTCGCGACGATTGCTTTCGGCATGGGCATCGACAAGCCCGATGTGCGATTTGTCGCGCACCTGGACCTGCCCAAAAGCCTGGAGGCCTACTACCAGGAAACCGGCCGGGCCGGCCGGGACGGCAAGCCCTCTACCGCCTGGATGGTGTATGGCTTGCAGGATGTCATCAAACTTCGCCAAATGCTCGAAGCCTCCCAGGGCAATGATCAGTTCAAACGGGTTGAACGCCAGAAACTCGATGCCATGCTCGGCCTGTGCGAAGTCACACAGTGCCGCCGGCAAGTACTGCTCCGCTATTTCGACGATGCAATGGAGCACCCTTGCGGCAACTGCGACACCTGCCTGAATCCTCCGGAAACCTGGGATGGCACGGTCGCGGTTCAAAAAGCGCTGTCCTGTGTTTACCGGACCGGTCAGCGATTTGGCGTTAACTACCTGATCGATGTACTGCGGGGTTCAGAAAACGAGCGGGTACTGCAGTCCGGCCATCAGGCGATTTCAACCTATGGTATCGGCACGGAGTTGTCGGCTAACGAATGGAAATCCGTCTACCGGCAACTGGTGGCCAACGGCTATCTGAGGGCAGACCCGGAAGGCTACGGCGCCTTGCAGTTAACCGAATTGTGCCGGCCGCTGCTCAAGGGTGCTCAGACCATCGAATTGCGAAAAGATCCCGTCGTCAAGACATCGGCTACATCCAGATCGGCCAGCAAGCGCGGCGGGCAGGACGTGCGCGATCAGATCACTGATCACGCAGGCTGGGAAGCTTTGCGAGCCTGCCGCAAGGCGCTGGCCGACAAACAGGGCGTGCCACCTTATGTGATCTTTCACGACACCACCCTGTTCGACATGCTTGAACGTCGGCCGGAGAACCTGGATCAGCTGGCGGAGGTCAGCGGCGTGGGTGCTGCAAAACTGGAGAAATACGGTGATGTATTCCTTCAAACATTGCGTGAGATCGCTCAGGCCTGAGACTGAAAGCCTTTCTTGCGAACCCGATAATGAGCGAATGAAGTGGCGACATGGTTGCCTTCTTCATCCCGCAGAATGCCTTCCAGGGTGAATTTGGCCCGACCTGTGGCGTCTGCATCCGACAGAATAGCGGCAACGGTTTCCGCTGGCAGTTCAAACTCCACAGTGACGTCGGAGTTGGCAGGTTGCAGGAATTCGAGCGTCATTTCCTTGAGAATGGGGGTATATGATGGCCCCAGATCAAACAATGTCATCACGCCACCCGGGATCTCGGCGACCAGAAAGTAGGCGCCGGCATACAAGCTGCCAAAATGGTTTTTGTTGCCCTTGAGCTTCACTTTCGCACGGACATAACCGGGGCGCACTTCCTCAACACTGAAGCCATTGCGGGGCGCAAACGGGATAGCCATACCGATGATTCGGTTAACCGCCGCGTAGCTTCCTGTTTTCTTCAGCCAATCCAGAGGTTGCAGTAAAGTTGCTTTGGGATTGCTGGTGGTTACCCACTGGCCAGCCGTACCAATGAGCGTATCGATAAGTGCCATAATAAGGTTCCTTCTGATTTGCTGCCGATAATTGCAGGGCCTTGTCGTAGCTTCAAGCAGGTTTTACAGTTTTTTTGAAACTTGTATCACCGGCTTGAGCAAATCTGTTCTAAAGTGAAGGGGCATTCCCATTGGCAGGCCGGGCTCTCTTGCCTGAGTCATTAAAGGACTATTGAGTGGCGTCACGTTACCGAAAAGGAAACTCGGTGTTAATGATCTGTCTTGCTGCGCTCTCTGTGGCGTTTGCGAGCCCGGTCACTGCATCCGAGACTGTGCCACAAATACTTGAGAGTCATCGCAGCTTTATTCTCTGGTATCGCAACTACGATAACCCGGCCATTCGATCGCTGGTCGAACTGGCGCTTAACAAAACCCTCGAGTACGGCAGTTTTGACCTTATCAGGAGCGAAGAGCTCAGTCAGGGCCGGGTGTTGCGGGAGCTGGCGAACAGCAACAGCCGCCTGGTCGACATAGCCAATGTGGCCACCTCTGCAGAGCGTGAAACTTTTCTTAATCCTGTCCCCTTACCCGTGGATGGCGGACTGCTCGGGTTCCGGGTGTGTCTGGTGTTGCCCAAGAATTTGTCATTATTTGAAAACATCCGTGGCGTAAACGACATCCAGCGAAACAACATACGGATTGGCCAGGGAGCCCATTGGCCGGACACTCCGATTCTCGAAGCCAACGGCATTACCGTCATTACCCATACCCGTTACGAGATTCTGTTCGGAATGCTCCGTAATGAACGCTTTGAGTGCTTTGCCCGGGGCATCAGCGAAGTGATGTACGATCTTGAGTTTAACAACGCGAGCGACCTGGTTATTGAGCCTAATCTGTTATTGGCCTACCCGATGCCGTCGTACCTGTTCGTCGCGCCTGAAGACCAAGTGGCGGCACATCGGCTGCAACTGGGTATGGAGCGGGCGATCAAGGATGGCAGCTTTGCCGTTTATCTCAAAACCTGGTTTGGTCGGGCGGTAGCTGAGCTGGGACTGGAGCGGCGCACGGTGCTTTCACTTGAGAACCCTTACCTCAGCGAAGAATCCATGTATGTAGGCCGACACACTCTTGAAAACCTTCGGCGCAGGCTGGAGTTCCTCGGCCAGTAAATCCGTTTGGCCATCCCTGGCCGCGCAGCTTGCTACACCCGGAAGCGAGACACCTTCTCGTTCAGGGTGTGGCCAATCGTTTCAATTTGCCCACTGTAGACATCGTTTTCACTCGCCGCTTTAGCGGCATCCTGACCCTGATCTGCAATGCGGGTAATGGATGCGTTCAGCTCCTCGGTAACAGAGGTCTGCTCCTCGGAGGCCGTCGCAATCTGCGTCGTCATCTGGCTGATGGCGGTAATGGCATCGGCAATCCTGTTCAAGGATTCCATGGCGTCCTGAGCTTTCTCCATACTGACATTGGAAACCGCCGTTGAGGCTTTCATTACGTCAACCGCGTTGTTGGCGCCCTTTGCAGGCGCTCAATCATATTGTTGATTTCTCCAGTCGAAGACTGGGTTCGCTGGGCCAGATTGCGGACCTCATCGGCGACCACCGCAAAGCCTCGGCCGGCCTCTCCTGCTCTTGCCGCCTCAATGGCAGCGTTCAGCGCCAGCAGGTTGGTTTGTTCGGCAATGCCCTGGATAACCTCAAGAACCGACGTAATCGAGGAAACATCCTTCCCCAGAGTATCGATCACTCCTGCCGCAGCATTGATCTCATTGGCCAGCTGCTGTACTGCATCTCTCGATGCAGCTACGGTCACCAAAGATTCCCGACTTTCCTTGTCTGCGTCTTCAGAGGCCTCCGCAGTTTGCTGGGCGTTCTGAGCGATTTCGCCGGCAGCTGCAGACATCTCATTGATCGCCGTGGCAATCATATCGATTTCATTCTGCTGGTTTTCAACGCTGGAACGGCTGCTGCTGGAGGTCTCGCGGAGTGATGAAACATTGTCGCCGAGGTCATCACAACCTTCTTTCACCTCATGCACTACCTGCTGAATATTGGCGACAAACCGATTGAAACTTCTGGCAAGATTTCCAAACTCATCATTGGCACTGTCATCCAGGCGCTGGGTCAGATCTGCATCGCCCGAGGCAATGTCAGACATGGCCGAATTCAGGCGTCGTACCGGGGCCATCAGGACCCGAATACCAAAGTGAAGAATGACCAAGGCAATCAGGAGCCCGATCACAGCAATGGTCAGACCAGTCGCGCGAGCAGCAATAACAGGTTCGTTAATCAGGTCCCAATTCACGACAGACCCCAGGTACCAGTCCACGCCACGCGCGTCCGATATCGGAAAAAACGCGGCGCTCCAGGTTGTCTCGTCGATCTCGAAGGTTGCAGGTGTCCCATCGAGAGACGGCGCAAAGCCAAGAATTTCCCGAACGTTTTTACCGATCATCTCCCTGTCTGGATAGAACAGCAAAGTACCGTCGCTGCTTACCAGCACCGCGTAACCTGCGTCTCCGAGCGTAATCGACGACAAAAGCTCCTGTATTGCCGTCAAGCTGATATCCATGCCTGCAACGCCCTCAAATCGACCGCCACGCACCGGCGCAATGGCCGAGAGCAAGGTCTCGCCGCTTTGAGCATCCTGGTAGGTTCCGGTGAACGACGCCCTGCCCTCAGACATCGCCTGTTTGAACCACGGGCGCTGCCTGGGGTCGAAGCCTGCCGGGAGCCCACTTTCAATCTCTTCACTACGCATAATCATTCGGCCGTCTACGGTCCCCACGTAAACATCTTTGGCCCTGCTACCCTCGGTCATTCCGTTCATCAGATTACGGGCCAGGTTATCAGTGCGAATGCCCACCAGTGCAGAAGCCGTGGCTTCGGTCATGTCCAACCGGGTATTGAGCCAATCGGCAATGCTCGCCGTACTCTGCTCCACTGCATCGTCAAGCATGGCCGTAACGTAGGTATCTGTGGTCTTCTGTAGCCTGAGATCGGCGGTCAAGGTATACACGCCCATAATCACAAGGATCAGAATGCCGACTGCGATAAGCAGTTTCTGGCCGAATGAGAGTTGCACGGTTGTTCTTCCTCCTGAAATGGTGGGGCGCGATCATAGCCATCGAACCGGCAAATCACTGTTACTGATTGTTTCGGCTGGTTTGGGGAAGTCTTTAGCCCGGTCTGCTAGAATGCAGCGATGCAGGTGGCTTCCCTTTGTTATAAACCTGTTACCAGAACCCATGGAGACGTTTGAATGGCCCACGAAGAACTACACCTGAATCTGCGTAACCTGACTCTTGAAGACTATAGTCAACTTCAAGCGCTGATGGACGAGGTTTACGACGATATCGGTGGTGCGTGGCCCAGTGACACCATCAAGGCTCTGGTTGAACAGTTCCCGGACGGTCAGATCTGCATTGAAGATAGCGGCCAACTGGTGGCGGTCGCACTCACTGTGTGCGTCAAGTATGAGCGGTTCAGTAACCCGCACGCCTACGACGATCTGATCCTTCGTAATGAGAAGATCTGGCACAACCAGAACGGCGACTCACTCTACGGCCTGGACGTGTTCATTCATCCAGAGTACCGCGGCTATCGTCTGGGCCGCCGGCTTTATGAAGCGCGCAAAGAACTGTGCCGTTCGATGAACCTCCGGGCCATCCTGGCCGGTGGACGCATTCCTAACTATTTCAAATATTCCGAGCAGTACACGCCGGAAGAATACATCAGTCGGGTTGATCGTAAAGAAATCTACGATCCGATCCTGAGCTTCCAGTTGTCCAATGATTTCCAGGTAACCCGGCTGATGCACAAGTATCTCCCGGAAGACGAGAAATCGCTTGGTTATGCCACCCTGCTGGAGTGGCGGAACATTCTGTACACCCCGCCGTCCTCGGTGCTCAACACCAAGAAAACACAGGTGAGACTGGGTGCCGTGCAGTGGCAAATGCGGGAATTCACCTCGGTCGAAGAAGTGCTCAAGCAGGTGGAGTACTTCGTCGATGCGCTGTCGGACTACAAGAGCGACTTTGCCCTATTCCCGGAATTTTTCAACGCTCCGTTGATGGGCCTGACGGACCAGATGGACCAAACCCGGGCCATTCGCTTTCTGGCCGGATTTACTGAGCAGTTCCGCAATGAAATGTCAGAAATGGCCGTCAGCTATAACATCAACATCATCACCGGCTCCATGCCGCTGCTCGAGAACGATCGCGTGTACAACGTGTCTTACCTTTGCCATCGGGATGGTCGGGTTGATGAACAGCGAAAGATCCATATAACGCCCCACGAACGTAGAGACTGGGTAATCGAAGGCGGCAATAAATTTGAAGTGTTCGAAACCGATGCTGGCCGGGTCGCTATCCTGATTTGTTATGACATCGAGTTTCCGGAATTGGGTCGGCTGGCAGCCAGCCAGGACGTAGACATTATTTGTGTACCTTTCTGGACCGACACCAAAAACGGCTACTTGCGTGTTCGCCATTGCGCCCAGGCCCGAGCCATTGAAAACGAGTGTTACGTGGTCATCACAGGTAGCGTTGGCAACCTGCCAAAGGTTGAAAACCTTGACGTGCAGTACGCGCAGTCTTCCGTGTTTTCGCCGTCAGACTTCGCTTTCCCACACGACGCGGTGATGGCAGAAACAACACCGAATACAGAAATGATTATGTTTTCTGACATGGATCTTGAAAAGCTTACATTGGTCCGTAACGAGGGTTCTGTAACCAACCTGAAAGACCGGCGCGTTGACCTTTACGAACTCAAGACCCTGTAGTCGAATGTAATCTGGCCCGGAATGCCCGGGTAAAACGTTGACGTTTTGCATGAGAGGGTTACGGTAGCTGACTGATGGGATTGCCAAAATTACACCGTCCGTCTATTGTTTAATTTATACCCAAGTCATCTGACAGGTCTCAGAGGCAGAGAAAGCGTTTCATGAACGAAGAACTACCGGATATCGTCGCCCGTTTTCGAGTGCGCCACGGCTTGTTTCGCAAAGAGACCGTCGAAGCGCGCCTCTACGAACTCGACAGCTATGGTTGCGTTATGAAAACGGACAAACTGTTCAATCCCGGCGACACCGTGATCCTTGATCTGATCATGGACATGCCCTTTGAAGAGATCCGTGCAGAGGGCTTGTCCGGCCTGGTCACTGAGAAGAGAAAGCACTGTAGCAACTTCTTCTATTCCATTGATTTTGTTCAGTTTGACTCCAGCGACAATTCGCCGCTGGCAGACAAAGTCCGGCGTATTCGTGAAGTTCTTCTTAAGAAACAGACACTCAAGTCCCGCAGGGGTTCGAATCCTGCGTCCGGAATGAGGCAATTAGCCTGACCCTGTTCCACCACCACACCCCCTTCCGTAAGGAGACGTCCGATGGCAAAGAAAGCCAAACCCAGCGTTGATAAGATCGTCAAGAAAGTAAACAAAGAGTTCGAGAAAACCTCGTCGCAGATTGAAGGCCTGATCAATGACGCGTTGAAGCAGTTTGATCATCTGCAGCATCAGGTTCAGGACCCTGTCCGCAAACTAATCAAAGACATGGACGAGTTGCGTGAGCGTGAAATGAAGCGCTTTAACGACGAATTTGAACGCCGGATGGATGAATTCCATGAGCTTCAAGCTGCATTGCTTGAAAAGCTTGGTATTGCGACCAAAGAAGCTCGTAAAGAAGTGAAAAAGGCGACAGACACCGCCAGCAAGGCCGCCAGTAAGAAAGTGGCGAACACCACTAAGAAAGTCGAAGCTGCCAAGCCGGCTGCCAAGAAAGCTGCCGCCAAGAAGCCTGCAGCAAAGAAAACTGTCGCTCCGAAATCTGCTGCGAAAAAACCCGCTGCACCCAAGGCGGCCAAGCCAGTCGATAAATCCGATCTGACCCGCATCAAAGGTGTTGGCCCGGCAACTGCGAAGAAAATGAAAGAAGCTGGCCTGACATCTATTGAGCAGATCGCAAATCCAAGTGACGCCGACAAGCAGAAGCTCGAAGCCTTCAAGAGCATTAAAGGATTCAACGAACTGTCCGCTGAAGCGAAGAAAGTAATTTGATGCAAACGCCCGAGCAACCTGTATTACGGGACATTGTCCTGGTAGGTGGCGGGCACAGCCACGTCGGGGTCCTCAAGCGATTCGCCATGAATCCGGTCCCCGGCGTAAGGCTAACCCTGATCTGCCGCGACACCCACACGCCCTATTCCGGAATGCTGCCTGGTTATATTGCAGGCCATTACAGTTACGATGATGTTCACATCGACCTGAGCCGCCTGGCGGAATACGCCGGTGCCCGATTTTACCGGGCCGAAGTCACCGGCCTGGACCGCTCAAACAAACGGGTAATTTGCAAAGGCCGCCCGAACGTTCCCTACGATCTGCTTTCGATCAACATCGGCTCGTCACCCCGAGTGGCCGAAGTGGTCGGTGCTTCCGAGCACGCAGTGCCGGTCAAACCAATTACCGGGTTCAACAATCGCTGGCTGGCGCTCTTGTCACGGATCGAAAATCACGACGGTCCGCTGACCATTGCCGTGGTTGGCGCAGGCGCCGGTGGCGTTGAGCTGACACTGGCCATGCAGTTCCGGTTGCGCAATGAACTGACCCGGCGTGGTAAAGATCCTGACCAGATTCATTTCCATCTGTTTGACGCCGCCGATCAGATCTTGCCCACACACAACGCGAAAGTCCGCGCCGTGTTCCGTGACAAACTTGTTCATCGGGGCGTCAAGCTGCATCTTGGCTCAGCCGTCTCCAAAGTCGAACAAGGGCTGCTGACTACTGAGTCAGGCCAAACTCTGCAGACTGACGAAGTGCTTTGGGTGACCCGTGCCGGTGGCCCAGCCTGGCTGAACGACACCGGTCTGGCACTGGATGATGGCTTGTTTATCCGGGCCAGGGACACGCTGCAGACGGAAAACGACGACAACATCTTTGTCGCAGGCGATATCGCCAATGTAATTAACTCATCCCCGGGAAAAAGCCGGTGTGTTTGCCGTTCGTCAGGGCCCGCCGCTGGCGGACAACCTGCGGCGCATGGCCACTGGCAAGCCCGCCAAGCCCTTTAAACCTCAAAAGAACTGGCTGGCGCTGATCAGCACCGGTGACCAGTATGCCGTTGCCTCCCGTGGCAATTTTGGCACTGCCGGCACCTGGGTGTGGCGCTGGAAAGACTGGATAGATCGCCGGTTCATGCAGAAGTTCAGCGACCTTCCGGCCATGGAAGAAACTGGCCGCTTGCCGGACACCTCGGCTGCGCAAAACCCGGAGGAAGCCTCCCAGGCGATTTCTGCCGTGGCCATGCGATGCGGCGGCTGCGGCGCCAAGGTCGGTAGCACGGTATTGTCGCGCGCACTTGGTGAACTGCGCCCTATCGAACGGGATGACATCCTCATCGGCCTGCATGCACCGGATGATGCGGCGGTGCTGAGAGTGCCGCCGGGAATGGCCGTGGTTCATACGGTTGATTTCTTCCGGGCGTTTATTGACGACCCCTACGTATTTGGCAAAGTGGCCGCCAATCATGCCCTGGGCGACGTGTTTGCCATGGGTGCAGAAGCCCAGAGCGCCACTGCCGTTGCAACGGTGCCATATGGCATCGAGTCAAAAGTGGAAGATACCGTGTTCCAGATGATGTCCGGCGCGGTGGAGGTGCTTAACGAGGCTGGCTGTGCCCTGGTGGGCGGTCACACGGGTGAAGGCAAAGAGCTCGCTCTCGGCTTTGCGGTTAATGGATTGATCGATCCCGACAAAGTCATGAGTAAGGGCGGCCTGCATGCCGGTGACGTGCTGTTGCTGACCAAACCGATCGGCACCGGAACCTTGTTTGCCGCTCATGCTCGACTGGAGGCCAAAGGCCGCTGGATTGATGCAGCGCTGGCCTCAATGGTTCAATCCAACAAACCTGCGGCAGATTGCCTGGTCCGTTTCGGCGCTCGCGCCTGCACGGACGTAACCGGTTTTGGGTTGCTGGGCCACCTGGTTGAAATGACCCGGCCGTCCGGTGTCGATGCCGAGCTTGACCTGACCGCGATACCGATCTTGCCCGGCGCAGAGGAAACGGTCGCAGCGGGCATTCTCAGCTCACTGCAACCTGCTAACGTTCGGTTACGGCGGGGTATTCGCAATCAGGCAGACTGGGTGAATCACCCACGTTATCCGTTGATCTTTGATCCTCAGACCGCGGGCGGCCTGCTGGCGAGTGTGCCGGAAGCCGTTGCTGAAGCCTGTGTGCGAGAGCTCAAATCCCTGGGCTATCCTCACACAGCCATTATCGGCCGTGTAACTGCACAGGATGAGAACGGCGCCATAGAGCCAATCACACTGCGGGATTGACTGCCTCCACGGCAAGCTCCAGAGCCCTCTCCAGGCTCTGGAGCTCCTGTTCGGGGGTAAAGGTTGTTGCCAGAGCATTCACCTTGGCGACTAACCCTGCCAACGACTCGGGACTTTGCTCCATCCGATACATCAGTTCCGCCAGAGCACGCTCGTCCCCGACGGGGAAATAACCCGGATAGTCCTCACCCAGTAATCCCCGGTTACCCGAAATGTCTGACGCAAGAATCGGCAACCCTGCCCTGCAGGCTTCAGAGACAACGTTAGCGCCGCCTTCCATCACAGAACTGATCACCATCAGGTTGCAGACCGCCATGAGATGTTCGAGTTGCGGTTTTTCCAGTTCGCCGAGCCAGTGAAAACGCGAATTGGCTTTGCTTTCCTGAAGGGCTTTGTCGCGCCACTCGTCGTTATGGGGCTTGCCCGCGCAAGACACAACGATTTGGGAATCATCTGGCAGGAGCCGGCTGGCCCAGGCGGCACGCAGCGAGTCTTTTTCGACACGCAGATGGCCAATCACGCACACATTGAATTGCCCGGGTTGAGCTTTCGAGCCGCCGCGAATGTTCGGTGCCGGGGCAGACTGCCTGAGCGTTATCAGTTTGCTGTGGAACGACTCTGGTATGTCATTGGCAACCAGATCATGCAGACCGATCAACACATTGGCGGACGCCATGGCGGCGTGGGTGACTTCCGGATACTCAAACTGGTGATGGTAGATGTCGGTGCCGGTCAGAACCACAATCAAAGGATGAGTCGGCCAGCACTCGCGAAAGCGATGTACTATTGTCGCGCTTCGCCAGGCATGGAGTGCAATCATCAGATCGTAAGGCTCGCCGTCGTAGTCGGTCGCAACCTCAACCTGATGGCCAGCACCTTCGAGCAACTGCTGCCAGCGCACAGCGGTTGCCCGATTACCCGCTTTTGAATCCGGGCCTGCAGGCGTAATAATGATGAGTTTCATGGGATTTATCACAGAGAGTTTACAAAATTCTGCATGTCGACATGCTCCAGGTAAAGAGTTGTTCCGTATATCGGTTCAGAGTTGACGCGAATCACGTTATCCTTGGTTGCGTCGGACCTGCCAGCACCAACCCGGTTATCGATAACCACGTCCGGATCCTACTCCCAGAAAATACTCAGTAAGGATGACATATGATCACCAAGCAAATACGGAAATGGCTTGTTTCCGGTTTTCTCACACTGGCTGTAGCCACCACCGCAAGCGCGCAAACGTTTGTATTCACCGCCATCCCGGATGAAGATGAAACAAAGCTGGTTGAGCGTTTTCGTGGCATTGCCGATTACCTTTCCGAGCAGCTTGAAGTGGATGTCCGGTATATTCCGGTGAAATCCTATGCTGCCGCTATTTCGGCATTTCGCAATAATCAGGTTCAGTTGGCCTGGTTTGGCGGACTCTCCGGTGTGCAGGCGCGTGCTCTGGTGCCAGGCTCTGAAGCACTGGCCCAAGGCGTCGAAGACCAGGCTTTCTATAATTACTTTATCGCTCACAAAAGTACCGGACTGGAGCGCGCTGACGAACTGCCTGAAGGGGTACGGGGTAAAACGTTCACCTTCGGATCGAAAGGCTCTACTTCGGGCCGCCTGATTCCCGAGTACCATATTCGTGATCGTTTCAATGAAGCCCCGGAGACCGTATTCAGCCGCGTAGGTTTCAGTGGCAATCACACCCGCACCCTGAGACTCGTTGAGTCTGGCACCTACGATGTGGGCGCCCTCAACTACAAGGTCTGGGAAAAAGAACTTGAAGACGGCAACATCAATACCGATGACGTAAAAATCATCTGGAAGACACCCGGATTCCCGAACTATCAGTGGACCATTCGCGGTGACGTTGATGAGCGATTCGGTGAAGGCTTCAAAGACAGGGTTCGCCAGGCGCTGTTGGATCTGGACGACCCCGCCTTGCTGGAAAGCTTTCCTCGTGAAGGCTTTATCCCCGCCTCTAACGATGACTATGAGCCCATTCGCAGTGTCGCATCCGAATTGGGAATCATCGATTGATGTCAGGCTTCGCCTTCAATGATCTGAGTGCAAGTTTTGGAGACAAGCGGGTTGTTGGCCCGCTGTCTCTGGAAGTCCAGCAGGGCCAACATGTCGCCCTGGTCGGCAAAAGCGGTGCCGGCAAGTCGACCCTCATCAAACTGCTCTACGAACGCCTTACCCACCAGGCATCACTGGTGCCGCAAGGGTTGGGACTGGTCAACGCATTGCCAGTGTTCCATAACGTGTTCATGGGGCAGCTCGACCAGCATCCCTTGTGGTACAACACCCTGACACTGATCCGGCCGTTCCGTAAGGATCGTGACATCATTGGCACATTACTGAACGGACTCAGTATTTCAGAAAAACAATGGGTTCCTGCCGCGTCTCTGTCTGGTGGCCAGCGCCAGCGCGTGGCCATTGCCCGGGCACTTTACCGGAGCGCTCCCATGTTGCTGGCAGACGAACCTATCTCGGCGCTTGACGAGCCGATGGCGCATCTGGTCATGAAAGCGCTCACGGATCAATTCAGCACCAGCGTGATTGCACTGCACGATGTCGATATGGCGCTCGCCTATTGCACTCGCATCGTCGGCATTCAAGACGGGCGAATCGCCCTGGACCAGCCTGCCAGCGAACTGCAGGCCGCTGACATCATGGCACTGTACTGACATCATGCTCTCCTACCCAACCGTAAGAGTTAGCCTGCTGTTTCTAGCCATTGCCGTGGCCGGATTGTTTGTGGCCGACATTGCCATCACCACTGCCAACCCCTGGCGGGATCTTGGCCAGTTCTTTATTGGCGTCGCCACCCCCAACTTCTTCAGCACCGAAGGCTTGTTGACGGCCTTGTTGCGCACCGTTGCCTTTGGTTTCGTTGGTGTAGCGTTAGGCAGCTTTTTTGGTTTTCTATTGGCGTTGGTCTACCGCCTTCTGCCAGTCCGTATTTTCTGCGCCTTTATCCGGGCCATTCACGAACTGTTCTGGGCGCTGATCTTTCTGCAGTTTTTTGGTTTCCACCCGCTCACCGGCGTGCTCGCGATCGCCATCCCCTACGCAGGCATTTTTGCCAAGGTCTACTCGGAAATCCTCGAAGAATCGGACCCGGAACCCAGCAGACTGCTGCCTCCGGGTACCAGCGCCATTGCGTCTTTCTTGTACGCGCGCATACCCGATTGCTGGGTTCAGATCCGCACCTACACCGCGTATCGCCTGGAGTGTGGGTTACGCTCCTCCGCCATTCTGGGCTTTGTAGGGTTGCCCACCCTCGGGTTCTACCTTGAGTCGTCTTTTTCACAAGGCATGTACTCGGATGCCGGCGCGATGCTCATTCTGTTTTACGTGCTCATCGCGACTATGCCGATCTGGGTGAGGCCCAAGCTGTTACCGGCCTACTTGCTTGCAGCCCCCTTCTTTCTTGGTGAAGGATTCCCGATTGTCTGGGGTAACGTTGAACGCTTCTTTACCGAGGACATTGTGCCGTCGCCGCTGAGGAACGGTGAAGGGCTGGCGGGGCTGTCCAGCTGGCTCGGCGACGTGATGATCACCGAGGCCCTGCCCGGTATCTGGAACACGATTGTGCTTACCCAAGTTGCTCTGGTGGCCACGGGCCTGTTATCGCTGCTGGCGTTCCCCCTGATCTCAAAACACTTTGGCGGGCCAGTCCGGCGCACCTCAGGCCATGTGTTCCTGGTTATCGCCCGTTCCACGCCCGAATACATTCTGGCGTACATTCTGCTACAACTGTGGGGGCCTTCCATGCTGCCTGCGGTGGTGGCCCTGGCACTCCACAACGGCGGCATTATCGGCCACCTGATCGGGCGACAGACCAATGCCATCGAATTGCGGCCGGATGCCCCTACCGGATTCACCCGCTACAGCTGGGAACTGGTGCCGAGAGTGTATCGATCCTTTCTGGCATTTCTGTTCTACCGCTGGGAAATCATCATGCGCGAAACCGCAATTCTTGGCATCCTCGGTATCTACACGCTCGGGTTCTATGTGGACAGCGCCATTCAGAACATTCAATTTGACCGGGCAATGATCCTCATCCTGATTACGGCCTCACTGAACATAGGTGTAGACGTCCTCGGCCGTTTCATTCGTCGAAAGCTGGCGCTTCAAACGATGCCAACCTGCTAGGCCACTGCGATCAGCATCACATTTCTGCAGTCTTGCAGATCGATTTTGTCATTCTGCAAGGCAGTTAATGCCGCCTACTCGTTACACGCTGTTACAATCTCGGCAATCGCATTCCCCAGGACGCTCTCAAGGTAGATAACCCTATGATGGTCAACGGATTGGTCGCCTTCACTCAAGCCGGACTGCTATTACTGCTCGGCATGCTTGGTATTCGCATGTTTCTCCTGATTCGGCAGGACTCAGCACAACACAGTGGTGCCATGGCTGTCGGTTCGCAGAGTTTTGAGGTGCCACCTCAACGCGAGCAATGGTCACCCACCCCTAAGCCAAAACCGCACGCAGCTGTTTCCCGGGTATCTGACGAGACTGAGTTATTCACACGCCTGCACATACTGGCCGGGCTTCAGGAGCGGGATTGTCGTGTCAGAGGGTTGCTGCTTGCAGACGCGCCGGAAACGGTGCGGACCTGTGCTGCCGTCTGGCTGTATGGCGCAGCGTGCGCCCTCAGCCCGAAATCCAGGCGGCACACAGAAGCTTTGTCGGTATTGGTTGCAAGAATTGTCAGCCGGAAAACAGGCATTCGCCAGTCAGAGGCTGTTCAGGCGATATCTACTCTGACATCGAGTAGCCTGTTACTGGCGTGCTATCGCGCAGGACTGGAAGGTGCAGAGTTCTGGCAGAGCCATCAGTATGTTCCTAACGGCTCAAGCCTTTATGAGGTGGTCACCAGCAACGCCTTTATTTAGACGTTTCCAGTTCCCAATCGGTACCGAGGGTGACGGTTTCGCGGCTGGCCTCGTCGCCCTCGGCGGTGCCGGTAATGATAGGCTTGGTAAATTCTCCATCCTCTGTGTACGTCATAGATTCAACATCCACAGAACGAACCAGCCAGACAAGCCCATTGGCAGACACCCGAGCCCGATGAGTCAGGCCAAAAACGAATCGGCAATAATCCAGCTTAAGCTGCATCAAATCCTGTTCCGCTTTGCCAATTTTGCGAAGAAGAACCTTCTGAACGCTGTCCCCGTAATCCATCACTTATCCCTGGATACTGAATTTTGCAGAATTTAACTATTTTTGCGCCCGGAAAACCAGCATCCATGGCACATTTTTCAATTTTTCCTGACCATCCTGAAGCTCAACCCGCCAGATCATATCCGCACCGGTTGTACACACAGGAGCGGTAAACCGCGCTTGATAGGACAACGGCTCTTCTCTGACCAAAGGTACCGGGTATTCACCCATGTACATGGATTGCCCGCGCAAGACAGCCAAAAACCGGTCCGGGGCTTTGGGCACGTTGACCGCCAGTCGGTACTCCATGCCCTGTGTACCGGTTCCCGTCTCGATCAGTTCAACGCGCCATTCGCCGTCGCCGGTTGTCCATTCACAGGGAGCTTCCAACAGGTTGCATCGCGGCTGGTCTTCAACTTCGGTGCCGGTTTCCATAAAACGCCAGCCAAATGTCACCAAAGCAATTGCTCCGATAACTAAACTTACCGCGACGATGGATCGTACCATACACACCTCTGACCTTGCCGAAGTGGGCATTATGGGGATAAATCCCGACATAGCAAAGGTTTCTAAACTGCTGCCAGCGTGAGAAAATGTCGGGCTTTCTGGTTTGAGTCACCCACAAAACAGGACACGCCCGTGCAACCGGACATTTCCGTAAAGCACCTGAACAAAGTCTACGAAGATGGCTTTCAGGCTCTGAAAGACGTCAACCTCGAGATCTATCCGGGTGAGATCTTCGCCCTGCTCGGCCCCAATGGCGCCGGTAAAACCACACTGATTTCGATCATTTGCGGCATCGTCAACAAGAGCAATGGCGAAGTCAAAGCGGCCGGGCACGACATCATCAAAGACTACCGCAAGGCCCGGCAGTCTATTGGGCTGGTGCCGCAGGAGCTGAACACCGATTCCTTCGAAACCGTCTGGAACGCGGTGTCTTTCAGCCGCGGCCTGTTTGGCAAACCGGCTAAACCGGAACACATCGAAACGGTGCTCAAAGACCTGTCGCTGTGGGACAAACGCGATAACCGGATCATGTCGTTGTCAGGCGGCATGAAACGCCGGGTGATGATCGCCAAGGCCTTGTCTCACGAGCCGCGCATTCTGTTTCTGGATGAGCCAACCGCAGGTGTTGATGTAGAACTGCGCCGGGACATGTGGGAGATGGTGCGTAAACTGCGCCAGAATGGCACCACCATCATTCTGACCACCCACTACATCGAAGAAGCTGAGGAAATGGCCGACCGTATCGGTGTGATTCGCAACGGCGAAATCATCCTGGTGGAGGACAAGGCCCAGCTGATGTCCAAACTCGGTAAAAAAGAGCTGCGTTTGCACCTGCAGCAGAAGCTGGAGAAGGTTCCCGGTGAACTGACTCTGGAGCCGGTTGAATTGTCAGACGATGGCTACGAGCTGATCTACACCTTTGACTCCCAGCAGCAACAGGCCGGCGTTGCTCGCCTGTTAAGAACACTGGGAGATCTGGGCATCGACTATCGTGACTTGCAGACCCGCGAAAGTTCGCTGGAAGAGATATTTGTTGGGCTGGTCCATGAATAACCGCCTGCTTGAACAGCATCCACGGAGAGCTCGATGAATCTTTATGGTGTAAAAGCAATCTACAAGTTCGAAATGGCGCGCATGAAGCGCACCATTATGCAAAGCGTCTTGTCGCCCGTGATCTCAACCTGCCTCTATTTTGTGGTGTTTGGCTCGGCCATCGGCTCCCGTATGGGCGACATTGGTGGCATTGATTACGGTGCTTACATCATTCCCGGCCTGGTGATGCTGTCACTGCTGATGCAAAGTATTTCCAATGCCTCGTTTGGCATTTACATGCCCAAGTTTTCAGGGACCATCTACGAGGTGCTGTCGGCCCCCGTCTCCTATTTCGAAATTGTGCTTGGTTATGTGGGCGCTGCCACCACCAAGGCGGTTATTCTGGGGCTGATCATCCTTCTGACAGCACGCCTGTTTGTGGACTATTCGATACTGCACCCATTCTGGATGCTGTCGTTTCTTGTCCTTACCTCGATGACCTTCAGCCTGTTCGGATTCATCATCGGCATCTGGGCCGACGGCTTTGAGAAACTTCAAATCGTCCCGATGATGATCGTTACCCCCCTGGTGTTTCTGGGAGGTACCTTTTACTCGATCGACATGCTGCCTGAGATCTGGCAAACCATTAGCCTGTTCAATCCGGTGGTGTACCTGATCAGCGGTTTCCGTTGGGCTTTTTACGGTGTGTCTGACGTGCATGTGGGTATCAGCGTAGGCATGACCCTGGTGTTCCTGTCACTCTGCATGACCGCTGTGTGGTGGATCTTTAAGACCGGCTATCGTCTTCGGTCATGACGCATCGTTCGACGGGTTGGATATTGGGCGTTTCCTTCGCGGCAATTATTGCTGGCGGCAACGCAAACGCTCAGCCCGTCTTGCCCGTCATCGATGCCTGCTTTGTGACGCCGGGTACCAGGCACGACGTCGAGCTCGAAGTCGCCAGCGAGGACAGTCAGAGACAGCGTGGCCTGATGGGCCGAAGCGAGATGGATGAACGCGCCGGAATGTTGTTTACCTATCAGCGCGAACGATCCGCAAGCCACGGGTTCTGGATGTATCAGACGCTGATTCCATTGGACATCGCCTATCTCGATAGCAAGGGCATGATTGTCAGTATCCAGTCAATGGCGCCCTGTCGCACTTCCCGGGGACGAGATTGCCCGAGCTATCCGTCGGGCAAGCCATTCTGGAACGCGGTTGAAATGAATGCCGGCTATTTTGAGACGCGGGAGATCAACGTCGGCGACAGGCTGCACTGGCCTGCCGACGACATCTGTCAGGACTGAGCCTTACTTGTCTTGCCAGTGAGGATCGCGTTTATCGAGGAACGCACAAATGCCCTCCTGCGCATCCGCTGCCGCTACGTTGCCGGCCATGACCTCTGCCGTATAGTCGTAGGCTTCCGCTAAGGGCATCTCCAACTGACGGTAGAACGCAGCCTTGCCGAGCTTGAGGGCATGACCGGACTTCCCGGCGATGGTCGCCGCCATGTGATGCACCGTTTCATCCAGATGCTCTGCCGCCACAACGCGATTCACCAAGCCAATGCTCTCTGCCCTGGCGGCATCAATCATCTCGCCGGTCAGCAGCATTTCCATCGCGTGTTTACGGGACACGTTGCGAGACAGCGCCACCATGGGTGTGGAGCAGAACAGCCCGATATTCACCCCCGGTGTTGCAAACCGGGCACCCTCCTCGGCCACCGCCAGATCACAACTGGCCACCAACTGACAGCCCGCCGCCGTTGCAACGCCTGCCACCCTGGCAATGACCGGTTTAGGGAGATTAACGATCTGCTGCATGACCTTACTGCAGCGCTGGAACAACGCCAGCTGAAAGTCATGACTATCGAACTGCGCCCGAATCTCGCGCAAGTCATGCCCTGCGCAGAACACCCGCCCCGACGCCGCCAACACGACTACCCGGGTTCCTGAATCGGCGGCCAATCCGTCGAAAACCTCGGACAAAGCTTGCAGCATGTCCATCGACAAACTGTTCCGGCCCTCAGGCTGGTTGAGTGTAACGGTCGTGATACCGTTTTCCGTAACAACCCGAACCGGGTTCTCAGATGCTGTTGTCATGTTTAAACCTCCCTTAGCCAGGCAATCCTCCCAGTATCACCAACTCATCCCGTCCTGTCGAAGCGACTTTCCGCCAATAGATTGAGCGTCCAAATTTTTTACATCACAGCCGATTTGACACCACCCAAACTGATCACTATTTGTACTTTTCCATTGTAATTTTAAGGGTTTTACCGGCTGGGCATTGAGCTTGCTGCGATTTTCGCGAGTGTATCGGAAAGACCTGTTCCGATCGCCGCATAACAACGACTTGCCCACAGGGAGCGTCTCTCATGATCAAGAAACTAATGGTTGCTGGCGCAACCGCCGCTTTGTTGTCTGCTGGCACAGCCAGTGCCGCCGTGATTAACCTGACCTCTGTTACCGGAATCTGGACCGCAACTACCCCAGCTTTCCCGGACGTAAACGGTCAGGGCACCAGTGAAATACGCTGGGGTGGCCCGGTATCCGGCGGAAACCAAAGTGGTTATCGATTCGACAGTGCGGCAACGCCTGCTCTGGTGGCCGAGAACGTAAACTTCAATCTCGGCACGTTTACTCACTTCAATTACCCGGTCTATGCGCCTTCGCTGACGTCTGCGCAATTAACCGTTGACTCCACCCTGGATATCGACGGTGTTGTTGAAACGGTCACATCCGTATTCGAGTTTCAGCATTGGGAAACAACCAACTCTGACAACCCCTGTGCTGATGGCGGCACCAACGGCGTTGGCATAAACAAAAATGGTTGTGCCGACAGAGTAACGTTTGCCCTGAACGTAGGCGCATCAGACAGCTTCAATATTGGCGGTATTGACTACTTTGTTGATATTGAGGGCTTCTTCTATAACGGCTTGCTGGCCAGCGAGTTCTGGACCAAAGAAGAGAAAGCATCAACAGCTGAGCTGAGAGGTTTGATCACTTCTCGTCCAGTATCCGTCCCGGAGCCTTCCACCCTTGCACTGTTGGGTCTTGGCTTATTGGGATTGGGTGTACGCAGAAGAATGCGTCAGACTGCCTGATCCTCGAATCTGTTAGTCGCGCAGTTAAAAGCCGCTTCTTGACCCAAGGGGCGGTTTTTTTTGACTGCCAGTAACCAATGGGAAGGAAATGATCATCAACAGAAATGGTGCCCGGAGCCGGAATCGAACCGGCACGACCTAACGGTCGAGAGATTTTAAGTCTCTTGTGTCTACCAATTTCACCATCCGGGCATCGGAGGGGACATGCTTGGAGGGCGGAATTGTATAAGGCCCGATGGCGTAACGCAATTCCGTTGCCGTTGATCACCCCGCGAATAACGAAAATCCTTTAAAATCCTCACCTAAACCGGCTTTGTGGCTCGGCCTTTGTAGATAAAACCGGCGATTTTCGGGGCATTAGGCATGTACAGGTTTTCGAGCTCCTGAATGTCAAATCCCGCGTGGCGGATCAGATCTGCGATCTGACGGTTAAGATGACAGCCGCCTGCAAGCATTTTCCAGCCCGGTGTGATGCGATGCTGCCATTTCCGGATGCCTTCATGAGGGGCTTCGCCATGCTCGAGAAACAATAAATCACCGCCTGGTTTGAGTACCCTTTTCATCTGAAGCAAGGCAGCGTGCCAGTCCGGAATGGTGCACAAGGTAAATGTGAGCAAAACGGTATCCACCGAATCATCCGCAAGGGGAATCTTCTCGCCCGGCAGATCCAGCCATTCGACCTGTATCGGTGAGCGGCTCAGGTTTGGGATCGCTTTGCGTCGCATACCCTCTGACGGTTCCAGCCCGTACACCATCTCAACCTGATCCTGGTTATAAAACTCCAGGTTGATTCCCGAGCCCATCCCTACCTCAAGTACCCGACCCTTGGCTCTTGGCACAACCTGACTTCGCAGCTTCATTACCTGGCCCATGGAGCAGGCTTTGTCGATAACGTGCGGGAGAATTCGGTCCTCGTAAAAGCTCATTCGGCTCACCATAATTGTTTTAGATCAAGGGGTGCGACAAACTGCCCTATCGTGTTTTGCTACTTTGCCGGTAGCATCACACCCATCTGCCGGTAAAACAACATAACAAAAAGCCATAAGGCAGCGGCTGAACGGGCGCGCTGGCCCGTTCGTTATGACTTGTTTGAGTTACCGGAGGTATTAATGGAACTCGACCCTCTCATCCTGTCGCGAATCCAGTTCGCGTTTGTGGTGTCATTTCACGCCATCTTTCCGGTGTTTTCCATCGGACTGGCGTCTTTCATCGCTGTCCTTGAAGGTCTGGCGTTCAAGACCGGCAATCCGCTGTGGGAAAAACTGTCGTCCTTCTGGACCAAAGTGTTTGCCGTGGTATTCGGGATGGGCGTGGTATCCGGCATTGTGATGTCGTTTCAGTTCGGTACCAATTGGAGCAACTTTTCCCAGGCCTCGGCCAACTTTCTCGGCCCCATGCTCAGCTATGAGGTGATCACGGCATTTTTCCTGGAGGCCGCATTTCTGGGTGTGTTGCTTTTCGGTCGTCACAAGGTACCAGCGGGCGTTCACCTGTTCGCCGCCATTATGGTGGCAGTTGGCACCTTCATCTCTTCATTCTGGATACTGTCTGCCAACAGTTGGATGCACACACCCGCGGGTGTGGAGCTGAGAGACGGCGTCTTCCATGTCACGTCCTGGTCTCAGGCCATATTCAATCCCTCTTTCCCCTATCGGTTCGCCCATATGGTCATGGCGTCGTTCCTGACCGGGGGCTTTGTGGTGGCTGGTGTCAGCGCCTGGTACCTGCTTCGCGGGCGTGAGGTGGAAGCTAACCGCAAGGCCTTGTCTATGTGCTTGTGGATGTTGTTGTTCCTTGCCCCGGCCCAGGCGGTCATTGGTGACTTTCATGGTTTGAATACCATGGAACATCAACCGGTGAAAGTCGCAGCCATGGAAGGTAATTGGGAAACCTCCCGCAATGTGCCACTGCTGCTTTTCGCCATTCCCGACCAGGAAAACCAGACCAACCGGTTCGAGATTGGTGTACCCAACCTGGCCAGCTTCATCCTGACCCACGAATGGGACGGTGAGGTGCCCGGCCTGAATGAGGTTGCCGTAGAAGAGCAGCCACCGGTCGCCATCGTGTTCTGGTCGTTCCGGGTGATGGTTGGCCTTGGGCTGCTGATGATTGCCTTTGCCCTTGCTGGTCTGGTCCTGCGACGCAAGGGTGCGTATTACCAGAAGCGCTGGTTTCTCCAGGGTTTACGGTTCATGAGTATCACCCCTTTTATAGCAGTAATTGCCGGCTGGTTTGTCACCGAAATTGGCCGTTCGCCCTGGTTGGTGTACGGCATGATGAACCAGGCCGAGGCGCTCACACCATCGCTTACCGGTGGCATGGCCCTATTTACCCTGATTGGCTATGTTGTGGTGTATGGCCTTGTCTTCAGCGCCGGCGTCTACTACCTGCTGCGGGTGCTCTATGTGGGCCTGGAAGATGCCGACGAAGGCGAGCACGAATCTGACCGGCCTGCGCGCCCGTTATCGGCCGCCCATGTACCGTTTGAAATTGAACGCGGTAGCGGTGATGTTAATCATGCGCGCCCGGTCAATGAAGGAGGGCTTTGATCATGGAGCTGTTTAATCTGACTTTGATCTGGGCATTTATTATCGGCTTTGGCGTCATCATGTATGTGTTGATGGACGGTTTCGATCTGGGCGTGGGCATACTGTTCCCTTTCGCCCCGTCTGAGACTGATCGGGACACCATGATGAATACCGTGGCTCCGGTATGGGATGGCAACGAGACCTGGCTGGTGCTTGGCGGCGCCGGATTGTTGGCCGCCTTCCCGCTGGTGTACTCCATCATCCTTCCTGCGCTCTATATCGGCGTGTTTCTGATGCTCTCTGGATTGATTTTCCGAGGTGTGGCCTTCGAGTTCCGGTTTAAGGCCCGGACCTCCCGCTATCTCTGGAACTGGGCCTTTGCCGGCGGCTCCACCATCGCTGCGTTTGCTCAGGGTGCTGTGGTTGGCGCCTATATCCAGGGCTTTGAAACCACTAACGGTGCCTATTCTGGTGGCGCACTGGACTGGCTGACACCCTTTACGGTGTTGACTGGTCTGGGACTGCTTGCCGGTTATGCCTTGCTGGGCTCCACCTGGCTGATCATGAAGACCGAAGGCCGGTTGCAGGAATGGGCGTACCGCATCACCACGCCATTGTTGATCGCAGTGCTGGTGATCTTCGCCATCATCAGCGTATGGACTCCGTTTGTGGATGACATGGTTCGTGAGCGCTGGTTTGATCACATCACGGTGATCTGGGTTTTGCCGGCACTGACCCTGCTCTGTGCATTCCAGATCTGGCGCTCGGTTCGCAACCGCTTCGAAGGCATGCCCTTTGTGGCAACCATGGGGCTGTTCATCACCACTTACCTGGGCTTGATTGTCAGCCGCTGGCCCTATGTGGTTCCGCCGGAATACACCCTGTGGGATGCCGCCTCTGCCTATGAATCGCAGCTGTTCCTGCTGCTCGGGCTGCTCTTTGTCATCCCCATCGTGCTGACCTATACCGCCTGGACCTACTGGGTATTCCGGGGCAAGGTCCGTGCTGGTGAGGGGTACCACTGAGTGGCGGAACCGGCCCAGGCTGATGTTCGACAATGGCTTTCCGGGCTAGCCCGGAACAGCCAGCGTTGGGCTCAGTTTACCGTGCTGGCTGGTGGCCTGACCGGGCTGGCGACGGTCACCCAGATGGCGTTGCTGGCCTGGTTGGTGCATCAGATCGTCATTGAAGGACAATCCGCGACCGGGCTCACCTCGAGCTTTATTGGCTTGATTGTCGTGCTGCTGGTTCGGGCCGCCGGCCAGGGTATGCAATCCCACTTTGCGGCACGTTGCAGCGAACAGGTTCGCCGGGATGCGCGGCGTCAGCTGCACCGGCATTGGGGCGATGCTGGTCCGGTTTCGCTTGCGGACGCTTCGGCCGGCAGCCTGGCACGGGAATGGCTCGACCACGTTGAAGCCTTGCACGGTTACTTTGCCCGCTTCTTACCGCAGATGTTTCTGGCCGTCATTATCCCGGTCGTCATTCTGGCGCTGGTGTTTTGGCTCGACTGGCTGGCTGGAATCTTCTTGTTGCTGTCCGCGCCTTTGATTCCGCTGTTCATGGCGTTAGTAGGCATGGGCGCCGAAAAGGTCAATCAACAACACTTTGAGATTATCAGCCGCCTGTCTGGCCAGTTCCTGGACAAGATCCGCGGGCTCACCACTCTGCAATTGTTTGGACAAACCCGCAGCGCCAGCGATGCCTTGCATCGGCGCTCAGATCAGTATCGACGCATTACCATGAAAACGCTGAAGGTGGCGTTTCTATCCTCCGCCGTGCTCGAGTTTTTTGCGTCGGTTGCCATCGCCGTTATTGCGATATACGTCGGCTTTGGGTTGTTGGGATACATCAGTTACGGGCCCAGCGCCGACCTGACCCTGTTTTCGGGGTTGCTGATCCTGTTGCTGGCACCCGAGTTCTTCCAGCCGTTACGAATTCTGTCGCAACACTACCATGATCGGGCATCCGCCCTTGGCGCCGGCGCGGAGATTCTCTCACGGCTGAACCAGCCCGCAGGGGCCAACACGTCAAAACCAAAGCGCCCGCAGGCAATGCCCGATAACCGCATTTCGCTGAGTGACGTTTCACTGCACTACGAGACCGGCAAACCAGTTCTACGCAACCTGAACCTGTCGGTACTCCAAGGGCAATCCGTTGCCCTGACCGGCCCCTCTGGTGGGGGCAAGTCTTCCCTGCTGCATTTGATGGCGGGTTTCATAACGCCAACCCAGGGCGTTGTCAGCGTGTTTGGCAAGCCTCCGGGGCAGTTGCCGTTTGGCTGGCTTGGTCAGCGGGGATTCTGGATTCAGGGTTCCTGGGCCGACAATCTGCGCTTGACCTGCCCGGAGGCTTCAGACATTGCTATTGACTCAGCGCTGCGGCGGGTTGGTCTGGGAAGTGTGCTTGAGAGCCGCGCTCAGGGCATTCACAGCCAGATTGCAGAGGACGGACAAGGGCTATCTGGCGGTCAGGCCCGCAGGTTAAGTCTGGCCCGGATTTTCGTCGCCGATTACCAGTTGATTCTGCTTGATGAGCCGACCGCGGGGCTTGATGCAACCAGCGAGATTGTGGTCCTGGAAGCGTTACACAAGTTGGCGGAATCCGGCAAAACGCTGGTGTTCTCAACTCACCATAATGCGCTGCTAGCCTTGGCCGACCGCACATTGATTGTTAATGATGGGGAGGTTCGGGATGCATGAACTCCGGCCCTGGCTGAAGCTGATATTTCAGCGTCGCGGCCGGCTGACCGTTGGCGCGCTCCTCCTGTTGGTGACTTTGCTCTCTGGCCTCAGCCTGCTCGCGTTGTCCGGCTGGTTTCTGACCGAAACCGCATTGGTTGGCCTGCTCCTGGCGGCAGGGTCTCAGGCTTACATCAACCTCTATGTGCCGGGCGGTGGCATTCGATTCTTTGCAGTGTCACGCACCGTCGCGAGATATCTTGAGCGGGTCTATAACCACAATACGGTTCTGCAGTTGTTGACTGATATTCGAGTCGCCCTGTTTGACCGGATGGCCGGTGCCAGTCAACGGGAACGCGGTGGCAAAACAGGCGCTCAGTGGTTGTCGCGGCTTACGGCCGATGTGGATGCACTGGACACCATCTATCTCAGGGTGATTGCACCGGCCGGACTTGCCGTGGTGGTTAGTCTTATTCTGGTGCTCACCACCTGGGCATTGTTCTCCGGCATTCTCGCTCTTTGTGTCCTGGCCATCTGCACACTCGCCCTCTATCTGTCGACTCGCCGGGTGTTCACCAAGACCCAACCACTGTCAGGGCAGCTCAGTGATCAATATGAAGCCCTACGGGGCGATGTGATCGAACATCTTGAAGGTTACGCCGAACTGACAGCGGCAGGTCGCACGGGCAAGCATGCGGGCTGGTTGATGCGTCAGGCCCGATCGGTGTCTCGAACCCAGGCACGAGTCGACAGCCAGGCCGGTTGGCACCAGGCAGCATCTACTTTGTTGGTGAATCTGGCGGTTGTCATTGCGCTTTGGTCTGGCGCCGAGCTGTATCACCAGGGCCAATTGAGCGGCCCGGTTCTTGTTTTATTGCCCATTGCGCTGCTGGGCTTGATCGAAGTTTATGCCATGCTGCCAGATGCGTTTGCCAAACTGGGGGCACCCTATCCGCTGCCCGAAGACTGAATGAACAAGTCACCCCAAGCTCCAAGCTTGGCAACCGGACGCCAGCCGAGCCAAACCTGCTCAAAGGTCATGCACTCGTTGTGCGCGACCTATCTGTCGGCTATGCCGGCCAGGCGGCCATCCTGACCCACTATTCCCTGACTGTTGCCGAAGGCGAGCGTCTGGGAATCGTTGGCACGTCGGGAGCTGGGAAATCCACTCTGGCAGATACCATCGCCGGTTTGTTAGCTCCGACAGGTGGCGTGATCGCAGCCTTGCCCTGTGCCTATCTCACGCAGAAAACCGTGGTGTTTGACGATACGGTGAGGGCCAACTTGCTGCTGGGCAATCCGAACGCAAACGATGGCGACCTGTGGCGGGTTCTGGAGTTGGTTGCGTTGGCAGAGAGGTTTGGCGCCGAAACCGACGGGCTCGACACATGGCTCGGCAGCGCTGGCAATCGACTATCCGGCGGCGAAGCGCGCCGCCTGGTGCTGGCACGAGTGTTACTGAGTGACGCTGCACTGGTGGTTCTGGACGAGCCGTTTACCGGAGTCGATTCCGAGACCCGTGAACGAATAGCTCCCCAGATCAACCAATGGTTGCAGGGGCGCGCGGTCATCTGCCTGGGGCATGGACCGGACGCCTTGTTGCCGTCCGACCACACATTACACCTGTACTGACCCTAACGGGTCTCAAGCACCTCGAAGGTCAGGCCGGCCTTGCTGGTCAGTCTGTCCAGCAACTTTCCATCCAGCGCAGAAGCCGGTGTCCAGAAGCCCCCTTGGTGGCTTCCTGAACATCGAAAGCCAGACAAAGACCTGCCTCGCCGAGCATTTTGGCGGTCGAGCCATAACCGGGATCACGGTCACCGGTCACCTTGGTAATGATGGTTTTACCATCCGGGGTGCGGCCAACGAAACGCAGATCATAGAACCCGTTTTCCTGGTCTTCCAGGCTGGGACCTTCACCCGGCTTCGGCACAAGCTTCTCAACCACCCAGCGGGTGGGCTTGATGGCCGAGGCGGTAAAAAGGCGCCCAGCGCTGCGGTGATACCGTAGGCGGTCAACCGCCCCTTGGCGCCTTTGCCGGTCATCATGGCTTCATCGTAGGTAAATTCTGCGCCGTACCGGGCGTTCTGCATTGCATTGGAACGATGCACAACCCGAGTGTTGATGGCGCCCATCACAAAAGGAGCCAGCCAGACGCCAAAATCCTTGTCGTATTCAGCAGTTTTCAGGCTCGGCTGACGCGCCTTCGAACGATGCCCTTCAGGGCAAATCGAGAAGGGGTTTGCCAGCTCTTTACGGAGCTTGGGATCGGCACCGGCTTCTTTGGCCACGTTGATCATGGAGGCAACTGTGCCGCCCGATAACCCGCCCTTGGCAACTTTCACCCGCATACGTACGTCCTGACATGGCTTGCCAAAGGTTTCTTCGGCTTGTTGCTGCAAGAACCAGACACCCATGTCTGACGGGATGGAGTCAAACCCGCAACAGTGAACAATCCGCGCTCCGGTTTGTTTGGCCTGATCTTCGTAGCGCTCGACCATGCGGCGGATCCACTGTACTTCGCCAGTCAGGTCGCAGTAATCGGTACCGGTGGCGACGCAGGCTTTCACCAAAGGCTCGCCGAACAAAGCGTAGGGGCCAACCGTCGAGATGACGACACGGGTTTGCCGGCACATCGCTGTAACAGCATCTTCATCGGCGGCATCAGCCAGCAGAACCGGCAGCTTGGACGCGGCATCTCCGAGTTCGCCTTTCAAGTCATTGAGTTTGCCTTCAGACCGCCCTGCGATGGCCCACTTAACCTCGGCACCCACGCCGTAATTTTCTACCAGGTAGCGTGTCAATATCTGGCCCACAAAACTGGTGGCGCCAAATACGACCAGATCGAAATCTGCCTGCTTGGAATTGGTCATTGTTCGTCCTTAATTTGCAGAGATGGAAATGTATGGGGTTGTAATCAGGTTCAGCGTTTGGCTCTTGCGGCCATCAACAGCATGAAGACCGCGACACCGAGGCCCCAGAATCCATTAAGGATCAGGCCACCAACCCAGGTCTGGGCTGACACTGCCAGATCTTTCATCGGGAATACCACCAGCATGGCAACCGCGGTCGGGCCAATGGCACCAAGCGCAATATGGACCAGCCAATAACGTGCACCCATGAGACGACCGGCAACGGCCCATAAGGCGATGCCCCACAAACCACCAAAAAAGGCCAGAGAAAGCACCGATGGTACGCCCAGCGGCGGCACCGGAGTGAAATTGTAAGGTGCCGCCGGGGCCGCCCCCAACAAATAGAAAACGGCAAAAAGCCCCTGGTGGAAAATCAACGTTGCCAGCAATCCCGCTATAAACGCTTTAAGCCAAACCATATTCTGTTCCTTGTTGTGTTACAAATATTGAAGGCGCTTCCAAAAGGTAGACGCCGATGTTAACAGGTTTCGCCACCGGTCGACTTTCTCCGATGCACAGCGATCGGCGTCCAGCCGGCCAATCGTTTGTCATGCCGCCTGTTGCACACTGTATCAAAGGTTAAAAGACCACGGAGGCATTACCTTGATCACATTCCTGACCCTGACAAGCCTGGTTCTGCTGCTGTTCAGCGGCCTTCTCTTATGGCAAGTGCTGGAACAACGCAAAATGATCACTCACATGCTGGAAACCGAGGGTATCAGCGATCACCATCAAGATCCGGAACTGGTGCTTACGATGAGAGTTCTCGATCCGATTGCACTGGCCAAGCGTGAATCCCGAACCGGGCGGGCACTGGCTGACAGGCTACCGGTGATGACCCGTAAAATGGTGTACCAGGAAGTGATGAAAGAGCTGGAAATCGAATTGCTGGAGCGGGATATTGATGTCGAAATGCACATTGAATATCGATAAAAGGGCCACCAAATGATTATCCTGGTTCTGACAACTCTGTGCCTCGCGGGCACGGCTTGCATCCTGTTTGCCGGTTACCGGATTGCCGGTCACTCGCGGAAACAACTACTGATCTTGAATGCCCATCGCATCGGTGCTCGCAGTGCCATTCAGAAAAGCCGAATGGATCTGGCGGAGGTTCGCAACCGTGCTCGCTTGCTGGAAGATACCGTTTCAGGAGGGGCCTCTGCAGTTGAAAAGGTCCACAAAGCCATCGCGAACACCACCTTCGGCCTGATTGACATGTTCTCGAAGGACGAAGATTTCCGGGATAACGCTCGTAAAGCCCGTCAAAGCCACGAAGAAAAAAGCGAGCAGATTTACAAAGCGGTGCGTACAACCAATCGGGCGCTGCACATACTCGCGGACACCCTGATTATCGGCAAAGCGGAGAAACGCATCGTTTCAAAAACAAAAAAGGCACCCTGAGGTGCCTTTTTTGTTAGCGAGATCCGAAAGTTACAAGACTTTCTTCAACTCTTCTTCAAACTGCGGAATGGCTTCAAACAGATCTGCCACCAGGCCGTAATCCGCAACCTGGAAGATCGGCGCTTCTTCGTCCTTGTTGATCGCAACGATCACTTTGGAGTCCGACATACCGGCCAGGTGCTGGATAGCGCCGGAGATACCAACGGCGACATACAGCTGTGGAGCAACGATCTTACCGGTTTGTCCAACCTGCATATCGTTTGGTACGAAACCTGCGTCAACCGCGGCACGGGAGGCACCAACCGCTGCACCCATCAGATCAGCAACCTGCTCCAGCATTTTGAAGTTGTCGCCGTTCTGCATACCACGACCACCGGAGATAACGACACCGGCAGAGGCCAGGTCTGGGCGGTCTGACTTGGCTTTCTCTTCACCAACGAAAGAAGACAGGCCAGCGTCTTTCACCACATCCAGCTGCTCAACAGATGCAGAACCACCTTCTGCTGCAACCGGATCGAAACCGGTCGGGCGTACGGTGATGACCTTGATGCTGTCGCTCGCCTTGACGGTGGCGATGGCGTTACCGGCGTAGATCGGACGCACAAAAGTGTCGGCAGATTCAACGCGAATAATGTCAGAGACCTGAGCAACGTCCAGCAGCGCGGCAACGCGTGGCATGAAGTCTTTGCCCGTGGTACCGGCAGAGGTCAGGATGTGGCTATAGCCTTTGCCCACTTCAGCAACCAGCTCGCCCAGGTTTTCAGCCAGGAAATGGCCGTAAGCTGCGTTGTCTGCAACCAGAACCTTGTTGACGCCTTCTGCCTTGGCAGCGGCTTCAGCGATGGCGCCTACGTTTTCGCCAGCAACCAGCACGTCGATGTCACCACCGATGGCCTTGGCTGCCGCTACAACGTTCAGAGTAGCCTGCTTCAGGCTGCTGTTGTCGTGTTCAGCAATTACCAGGATGCTCATTTAGATCACCTTCGCTTCGTTCTTCAGTTTATCCACCAGCTCAGCAACGTCAGCCACCTTGATACCAGCCTGGCGTGAAGCCGGGGCTTCTACTTTCAGGGTGGACAGGCGCGGGGCGATTTCAACACCCAGATCGGCGGGGCTCATGGCGTCCAGCGGTTTCTTCTTGGCCTTCATGATGTTCGGCAAAGAAGCATAGCGCGGCTCGTTCAGACGCAGGTCAGTGGTCACAACCGCAGGCAAGTTCAGAGCAACGGTCATCAGACCGCCGTCTACTTCGCGGGTTACGTTAACTTTTTCACCATCAACAACCACTTCAGAGGCAAAGGTGCCCTGACCCATGCCGGTCAGTGCAGCCAGCATCTGGCCAGTCTGGTTGTTGTCGGAATCGATGGACTGTTTGCCAAGAATGACCAGTTTTGGCTCTTCTTTCTCTACAACAGCCTTCAGCAGCTTGGCCGCTTCGAGGGACTGAACTTCTTCGTCAGTCTCGATGTGAATACCACGGTCAGCACCCAGTGCCAGAGCGGTACGAATCTGCTCCTGACAGGCTTTCGGGCCAATGGATACAACAACGATTTCACTGGCAACGCCCTTCTCTTTCAGACGAACCGCTTCTTCAACAGCGATTTCGCAGAATGGGTTCATTGCCATCTTGACGTTGGCGAGGTCTACACCGGTGTTGTCCGGCTTGACGCGCACCTTTACGTTGTAGTCGATAACTCGTTTTACAGCGACCAGAACCTTCATAGATTCCTCGTTCTTCTACAAATGGGTTTAATGACTCGCAATCCTGAGCGGAGAGCCTGCGTTATAAAGCGAAACAATAGTGCAGACTATGTTCTGATGGGTCAATTGCCCTATCAGACGCGCCAGGACTGCCTTCACAGCCAATAGGTCGGGTTGACCCGACCCCGCAATGAGACGATACTAAAAATCGACTCAAAACACACGAAATTTCGGTGTACCCGTACAATGCCAAAGCCAGGCGCAAATTTCAAACAAACGTTTGTTTGATTTCTCAAATGCGTTATCCTTTTGGAAGTAATGGCCCATTTACCGGGCCTTGGACGTCGTCTATAGGCAATTTTACCGGTATGATGTCGCCCTTGATGAGTTAGACAGAAAGGCCTGCGGGCAAACAACATCCACTAAAGAAGCTGTTTGAGGAGACCAACGTGGAACGCGAATCGATGGAATTTGATGTTCTGATCGTCGGCGGCGGCCCTGCTGGCCTGTCGGCTGCCTGCCGCGTCATGCAACTGGCGCAGGAAGCTGGCGAAGAACTGACCGTATGTGTGGTTGAGAAAGGCTCAGAGGTTGGCGCACACATTCTGGCCGGCACCGTGTTCGAGCCCACGGCCCTGAATGAACTCTTCCCGGACTGGAAAGAGAAAGGCGCTCCGCTGAACACGCCGGTCACCCGGGATGATATTTTCCTGCTGAAGAACCAGGAAAAAGCCACCAAGATCCCCAACGCATTTGTGCCCAAGAACATGCACAACCACGGCAATTACATCATCAGCCTGGGCAACCTGTGCCGCTGGCTGGCTGAGCAGGCCGAAGGTCTGGGCGTTGAGGTTTATCCAGGCTTCGCGGCTTCGGAAACCATCGTTGAAGATGGCCAGGTCAAGGGCATCATCACCGGCGACATGGGCGTGGCCCGCGACGGTTCCGAGAAAGACGGCTATATGCCGGGCATGGAACTGCGCGCCAAGTACACCCTGTTCACCGAAGGCTGTCGTGGTCACCTGGGCAAGCGCCTGATCAACGACTTCAAGCTTGATGAAGGCAAAGACCCGCAGCACTACGGTATCGGCATCAAAGAGCTGTGGGACATCGATCCGGCCAAACACGAGCCAGGCCTGGTAGTACACACCACCGGCTGGCCGCTGAGCGAATCCGGCTCTACCGGCGGCTCGTTCCTCTATCACCTCGAAGGTGGTCAGGTGTATGTCGGTCTGATCACGGATCTGTCATACAGCAACCCGCATCTGAGCCCGTTCGAGGAATTCCAGCGCCTGAAGCATCATCCGGAAGTCAAAAAGTATCTGGAAGGCGGTAAGCGCGTTGCCTACGGCGCCCGCGCCATCACCAAAGGTGGCTACAACACGCTGCCGAAGATGAGCTTCCCGGGCGGCCTGCTGCTGGGTTGTGACGCCGGCACGCTGAACAGCTCCAAGATCAAAGGCTCCCACACCGCCATGAAGTCAGGTCTGCTGGGCGCCGAAGCGGTATTTGAAGCGCTGAAAGACGGCAAGGCTGGTGAAGAAATCACCAGCTTCGCCAAGCGTTTTGAAGACAGTTGGCTGTACAAGGAGCTCTACGCCGAGCGTAACTTTGGTCCGGCCATGCACAAGTTCGGCAACATCGTGGGTGGTGCCATCGCCTTCTTCGAGCAGAACATTCTGCGCGGAAGCCTGCCCTTCACGTTCCATGACACGACGCCGGACTACGCCACCTTGAAGCCGGCGGAAGAAAGCAAGAAGATCAGTTATCCCAAGCCGGATAACAAGCTGACGTTTGACCGTCTGTCCTCAGTGTTTATTTCCAACACCAACCATGAGGAAGATCAGCCGGTCCACCTGAAGCTGAAGGATGCAGACATTCCGCTGAAGGAAAACCTGCCCAAGTACAATGAACCCGCCCAGCGTTACTGCCCGGCCGGCGTGTACGAGGTGATTGAAGCGGAAGACGGCAGTGGCAAGAAGTTCCAGATCAATGCCCAGAACTGCGTGCACTGCAAGACCTGTGACATCAAGGATCCTGCCCAGAATATCACCTGGGTAACACCGGAAGGTGGCGGCGGCCCGAATTACCCGAACATGTAATGGTGCCGCGTTAGTGAAAAAGGGCCAGATTTCGATCTGGCCCTTTTTTGTGCCTGACCGACAGAGTTTTGGTGCAGACATAAAAAAACGGCTCCCGAGGGAGCCGTTTTTGATCAACCTTTCGGAAGAGATCAGTGCACGTGACCGTGCTCTTGCTCTTCGTCGGTTGCTTCGCGTGCTTCTACGACTTCAACGTCGAAGTGCAGAGTCTCGCCTGCCAGCGGGTGGTTGGCATCGATGGTGACTGTTTCGTCACTGACTTCAACCACACGAACGACCTGAGGGCCGCCCGGAGTCTGGGCCTGGAACTGCATACCTGGCTCGATGGTGTCTACGCCTTCAAAGGCCGAGCGTGGAACTGGCTGGATCAGCTCTTCGTTCACTTCGCCATAACCTTCGGCAGGAGCAACAGAAACCTTCACCTGATCGCCTGCGTTCTTTTCGTTCAGCGCACTTTCCAGTCCGCCGATGATGTTCTGAGCACCTTCCAGATACGCCAGAGGCTCGCGGCCTTCTACACGGGAGGAATCGAGTTGCTCTCCCTGGTCGTTAGTGAGCGTGTAATGGATGGTGACAACACGAGGTTGGGCCATGTGATCTCCTTGCGTGTCGCAATGACTGTGTATTTAGAATGTAGGCAATCGAAAGTGATCGTGAACAGCCAGACTGCACAGAGGAACTAACGACCACCGGGCCTCGTTAGAGAGCCAGGCTCGGTAACAAGTCGGAAAACACAGTTTAACAAGTGACAGACTGTGTTTTCTACCTTGTTTATTGAGACGGATCGGGAGTTTTCAACCGCCCTGCCCGATTTTCCAGAATTTTCCGTGACTCAGCACGCCAAGTTGAGATTTACCCTGAACATCGCGCTCCTCGACCCGGTCGGCCAGGTCGTAAAACGCCGCAGTAACCAGACGAGCCTCAAGCCCGTGACGGACCTGCACCACTGGTCGTGGCTCGTCACTGCCGGGGTACTGGCCAACTACCAACGGATGCTCAGTGCCAATCTCCAGCGATTCACCAACATTGGTGGTGACCGACAGCACCTGGTCCTCACCATGGCCACGCGCCTCCAACGAGTGCGCCAGCAAGGGCGTATCCTCCACCTTGATGCGCCATTTCTCGACGGGAGTGACCAGATAGAATTCGCCGTCATCTTCACGACGCAAAATGGTGGAGAACAGCTTTACCGTGGCCTCCCGGGCGATGGGCGCGCCCTGGTACAGCCAGTTACCGTCTCGGGTGATGATCAGATCCATATCACCAGACAACTCTGGATGCCACGACTCCAACGGTGGCAATGCTTTCGCTGTTGTTGCCTGCTGAACGGATCTGGCAATATCTTCGGGCCTTTTACTCACAGATGACAACTCCCTGGTTATAGGCCGCGCATCCACTCGGCGCGTAAAGGAACGGCTCCGGGTTGTTCAATCGCCAGGTTAACCTGACTGAGCAACCGCTGTTTGTCTCGCCCCAGCGTGCCCTTGAGTACCAGATAGTTTGACGCGTGATCACTTCGGAAGATGGTCTGTTCCAGCTCCAGGTGTTCCAGGAACACCCGAATTTCCTCAAACAGCCCTTGCTGGCTCAGAGGCACGAAATCGTCCCCGAAACCTTCACGGAAACGTTCTTCGCCCTGAGGAAAGCTCACCACCAGAGTCGACAGATAATCGGGCTGGGTTTCGTTGCACAGGGTTGCCGTGTTGATTGCGTGTTGCCGCGACAGGGTTTCTCCGCCCAAACCATTCAACACCATCACCGAACTGGTTAGCCCGGCTTGCCGGATTTTGCTTAATGCAGACCGGGTAGACTCCCAGGTTTCGCCCTTGTTGATACGACGCAACACTTCATCATCCCCAGACTCCATGCCGACATACAGAATACCCAGGCCAGCGTCTTTCAACTCTGCCAGTTCTTCAACGGATTTTTGGCAAGATTTCGAGGCAGGCAATAGCTTGATACCCGGCGTAAATCCGGGAACGCCTGCTTCAGGTCTGCCAGAATTTCCAGCAACCGCCTCGTGGGTAGCACCATGGCGTCGCCATCCGCAAGAAACACCCTTGGAACACTATCGAAGGCCTCTGCCGCTCGGGCAATGTCACGACGGACATCCTCGGGCTTTCGGGCGCGGAATTTCTTTTGCGGTTGAGTGTACATTTCACAGAAGGTGCAATTATTCCACGAGCAGCCGTTAGTGACCGGAAGAATCAGCGATTTTGCTTCACTCGGCGGCCGGAAAACCGGCTCAACATAATCAATAGGAAAGCTGTGCATAGCATCTCGGAATGGCGATCAATAAGTGTGATGGGAATATGTTCAGGGCAAAAACTGGGCTTTCAAGTCAGCACAACCGGGGCCAACCACGGGCATGTCCAGCAGCACGGCTTGCGATGTCATAAACGGTATGCCCTTGCGATGACCGTCGACCAGCAGAGTAGACAGGCTGCCGACAAACGGCATGTGCGAGACCAGCATCAGTGGCGATACCTGTGTTTCCAGGAGCGCATCCAGGCAGCGACCGGGATCATCATCGGGAGTGATGAACTCACACTCCTCAACCGGGCAATTCAGCACTTCAGACACAATCGCAGCGGTTTGGCGCGCTCGAACATAAGGGCTCGACCAGATCCGCTCGGGTCGCCAGGGTGATTTGGCGATTTCCGCCGCAACCGAGGCCACGCCGGCACGACCGGCCTCTGTCAGTTCCCGTTCCTGGTCAAGAGAATGCCATCCGGCCTCGCCGTGGCGCATGATGATCAAATGCAAAATGGCTTCCCCCTGATTAGTTCAGCGTCAACTCATTGGGTAATGGTACGAGGAAGAATAAACTCTACATCAGAATTCTGAACTGCCATCATCAGGCTGCTTATCACCGCGTTAATAGAGGCATCGTTGTAGAGAATTTCGTAGAGTCCGCGAACCAACGGCATATAGATGCCAATAGACTCGGACTTTTCCCGCACCAGTTTGAGGGTGTAGATACCTTCCGCAACCTGACCCAGCTCTTTCGCCGCTTCGTCCAGTTTCGTACCTTTACCGACGGCATAGCCCACGCGGAAATTACGGCTTTTATTAGAGGTGCAGGTTGCGATCAGATCGCCAACGCCTGCCAGACCCATGAACGTCATCGGGTTGGCACCCATGCTAACTGCAAAGCGGCTCATCTCCGCCAGGCCACGGGTAATAAGCATGGCTTTTGCGTTTTCACCCATCTCCATCGCCGAAGCAAGACCCGCCACAATGGCGTAGATATTCTTCAGTGCCCCGGCCAGCTCTACCCCGTACACGTCCACATTGGCGTATACCCGGAAGTACTCACAGCCGAGCAACTCCTGAATGGCGCGGCGTACTTCGGGGTCTTTGGCGGCGATAACCGTTGCAGTCAACTCGCGGTTAACGATCTCGCCCGCCAGGTTCGGGCCACTGAGCACACCCGAGCGGCACTTGGGAATTTCTTCCTGAAGAATCTCGCTCATCAGCTTGAAGCCGTACTCTTCGATACCTTTGGTCAGGCTGACGACAATTTGCCCATCACGGAATATGTGACTGTTATCGCGAATAACAGCCCGGAACGCTTTCGAGGGAATGGCGACCAGCACCACTTCCGCTTTATGAACCGCACCTTCGAGGTCTGTCGTCGGCTGAATGTCACCCTCAAGAACGACATTGGGCATGTAGCGCTTGTTGATGCCGGTTTCCCGTATCTCAGCGGCCTGCTGCTCGTCCCGCATCCAGAAGTGAACCCTGTGGCCATTCTCGCCGAGCACTTTGGCCATCGCTGTTCCAAAGCTGCCGCCACCAAGAACAGCCACATCCCGTGGGATCGCCGCACCGTTGTCAGGCGTTTCGTTATCAGACATATCCAATCCGTTTGTTGCTTGGGGACACTGCACCGTCGCGATAAACCGGCGTATCAGCCTGGCTCTTCGCACTCCAGTGCGCGCACCAGGTTCTTGAATTCTTCCCTATTTTTGCTGTTCATGCCCATCAATACTTTGTGGGCATCCAGCACTTTGTCTCTGACCTGCTGCTCGCTGGCCTTCAAAACCGGAATCTCTTCGAGCTCTTCGATTCGGGAAGCGGGCTCCCGGACAATAATGAAAATCTTGTCGAAGCCCATAGAGGTGATAATGCGGGTCACATCGGGGTTGGTGGAAATCAGGGTAGGCAGGAACTGGCTTTGCTTTTCTGCAGCAAGAGCAATCTTGGCAAGCAGACCCAGCGTTGTACTATCAATGATTTCCGTCTCGGTCAGGTCGATGACCACGGTTTTAAACAGCGGGTCCTGGGTGATGGACTCAACCAGATTGTCCAGCGTCGAACATAAGTTCAGCCGGATTTCCCCTATAAACTTCAGGACGTAGATTCCCTGCTGATCAGCTTGCAGGATTTTATAACCAGCCATGTTCAAACTGCCACTAAGTCGACGACGTGTTGTCTGTACCAATTATGGTATCAGTTACCGATACTATCGCGATATCGTCAGGCAGCTCCGAAATCTTACCAAGACCCAGAGCGTCGCTCAGCGATGCAATAGTGTGACTACCTCCTGAAACGAGTTCAAGTAGTGTCTTCTCCTTTTCGTCCAGAGATTTGGCCGGAATCACTTCTAGAATCCCGTCAGAGAAGAGCAACAACCGGAAAGGCCGATCCAGTGTGATTTGATAAACCTGCCATTCCGGGGCCTCAAAAAGCCCTACAGGCAGCCCACTGCCCTCAAGAAAGCGAGTTTCGCCACCTTCAAAAGACAGGATTGGCATCGGAAAATGCGCGCCGACAGCGTAACTGAGAACCCGGGTTGAGATTGAAAAGATGCCGACGAACACGGTGACATGTTTACCAAGGCCGGTATCCAGAAGTTCCGAGTTTATGCGCTCCAGAAATCGCTCCGGATACAGAGATGTCATCACTGGACTGTCGCCGCATGTTGCGCTGCAGGCGATTGGTCAGGTTTTTCAGCAATACCGTCACAAACGCAGAACTGGCGCCGTGCCCGGAAACATCGGCGATATACACCAGCACTTTGTCTTCGGTAATACGGAAATAATCGAGAAAGTCCCCGCTGAGATACAGGGAAGGCTTGATCAGATGGTCCACCTGCAAACCGGACAGGCGCAGCTCGTGATCAGGGAGCATTTTCAACTGAACCTTGCGACCGGCATTCTGATCGGCCCTCAGTTCGGAAATGCCGGCACGAAGATCCCGGTTGGCTTCTTCAAGCTCCTGGCGGTAAAGCTGGTTCAGACGATTAACCCTGACCCGATCAAACAGCTTGCCAATGACGTCGTCCAAAGCGCCTTTGTCATCGTTGCAGGGTTTGAGCACGACATCGGCAGCGCCGGCCCTCAGAGCTTGAACGATATCCGCGCTGGATTCACTGCAGGTGCAGGCAACAATGGGCGTGAAATTGCCCGCCTCGTCCAGGCGGCGGGACAGATCCGAAATGGCCTCCGAGGGCAAATCTGCGAAGATGACGTCGGGAATGTTATCGTCAAACAGTCCGCGGGCAGATTTCACATCGGGGAAACCTGTCACATAAAAGCCTCTCGCTTCGAGATAACGAGACAAGTCCGAACGAGCCTGTTCGTTGGCATCGATAATCAGTATGCGCTCGGTGCGCGAGGTCATGTTGATTGCCTTAACCTACCAGCGATAAAAGAGAAATTGGCGTGTTATCGCCTATTCTGGCACGGCGCTGTGATATAACAAGGCCAGCGTGATCAATTTGGGAGATTTGTAACTATGCGACGTGCCGTTAACGATCTGCTCGGTGCTTACGACAAGCTCATTATGGACCCCGTGCACGGTGGCATTCCATTGTATCGCCATGAAATTCAGGTGATTGACCATCCTCTGTTCCAGCGGCTCCGGAACATTTGTCAGAACGACATCCTGAGCCTGGTGTTTCCGGGCGCGACCCATTCCCGCTTTCTGCACAGTATCGGCGTGATGCATGTGGGCACCCGAATGTTCCGATCGATGATCGACGCTTACCTCCGGGAGCGCCAGTTAAGTGAGCAGACCGATCTCAGTCTGAGCCAACTGGATGCCATCGACTACCTGGCAAAGACCATTCAGGCTCAGCTGCCTGCTGCACGACAGCGGTCACTCCAGCTTCTCTCACCAATTTACTCAGGCCCGGCGCATTCGCGAGTTGATGTCGCGCCCGGGACGTTTCGGCGATCTGTGGAACGGCGTCGATTACGCCCAGTACCATCCGGAGGAGCCTGAAGAACTGGAGCATGAGCATTATTCCGTGCGCGTCGCCCACGAGGTATTGTCATCCGTCGATCTGGAGGGTGCAGGCCTGCATGCGGTGGATGTGATCGGCATTATGGAAACCACCCAGGTTGAGCCCAGCGAAACCTTTTGTCGCCACGCACGCACATTCTGGGAGTTCATTGCCGGCGATGATGCGATTGCCGGCACTATTGCTGCTCAGGACGTCCCGGGACTGGTCATGGGCTTGCTCGCCTCCATTGTGTCCGGGGAGATTGATGCAGATCGTGCAGACTATATGCTGCGGGACGGGTTCCACAGTTCAGTCACCATCGGCGGCTTTAATCTGGATCACCTGCTTAGCAACCTCCGATTCGGCTGGGAAGTATCCGAACCCTGGATGGGGCTGGCGATAACCCAGAAAGGTCTGGGCGCGCTGGAAGATTTTGTCTACAGCCGATACCAGATGTACCGGAAAGTCTATGCCCACAAAACCGCTCTGGGCTTCGACTGGCTTTTGCGGGAAGCCATCAACGAAGTGCTGGAAGACCCGGAAAGCTTTGACTGGATCGACACCTGCCTCAGCAACATGAAGTTCTTTGCGGAACTGACGGACAACTTTTTCTGGGAAGCATTCCGGAAAGTGGCCCGCAAACAGCCCCAGAGTTATTCGTTCTGTATCGTCAACCGCGTAAAGCTTGGTCATCTTGATACCCGGGAGAACCTTGACCGGAATGCTATTGATGCCCACAGCCATTGGCTCTCTGGCCAACTCGGGCTGGATCCGGCGAACGTGGTTACCTGCTCCATGCGCGCCAGGTTCTCGAACATTCAGGATAACTTTAATGGCATCAAGGTATTGGTCAAGAATCCAATCAGCCGGGAACGGTCGTTGCGGAAAATAACCGAGGTCAGTGCATTTTTCTCAAAATTCAGTGATGGCACCATCACCCATTTTTACAGCAGGCCGAACGCCACCAAACCGGCGCCGTCCGACCTGTCGGAATAAGCGTCCAGGCTTACTGCATAGCGGTGACGAGTTTGGCTGCGCTTTCCCAGGCTCCCTCTACCCGACCACCGGCAAGCCAGTCGCCTGCCAGACCAACGCCCTTTTGCGCGTCGAGCAGATAGCCGGGTTGTTCACCATCCGCAGAGCGCGCGTACAGCCACCGGTGTGCGACTGTTTCGGTGGGCTCGAGTTTGTTACCGGTGAGCGCACTGAACGCCTCCACCAGTTTGTGGCTGACAAGGTCTGCCGCGGTATCCACGTGATCGCTGGGTCCACTCGGGGGTAGCATGCAGCACCCACCACTGGCCCGCATCGTCGCGCCCGGGCTTGGACGAATTGTTGGCCACCCAATACAGCTGCTCGGAGTTTGGCCGCATGGCGTCAAACTGCTTGGTAGGCGGCTCGGCAAAGTGCGCTGCGACCGCCCAGCACGGCAGAATATGTTCAACAGGCTGAATCAACTGGCCAGCCAATTCATCAAGGCCGCTGGCCAACAGGATGTCACGGGCCTGAGCGGGTGGTGCGGTAATGACGACCTGATCGAACGTTCCCCGATCTTGTCCTTCCGTACACTCAAGTTGCCACTGACTGCCCCGTGCAATCAGGCGCTCTATCCTTACCTCTGCATTAATTTCCAGGCCAGCAGACAGGGCACGCGTGATGGCGGTCATCCTTGGAGTGCCTACGTAGCGTTTTTCTTCCGGAAACGGCAGCCAGCTGTTATCCGTGGCCTGAAAGCCAAAACGGGCCCGCCAGACGTCAAAGGCATCTGTACCCGCATTTTGCTCAAGAAAGGCCAGAAACTCCGGATTGCGGGCGGTGAAATATTGCGCACCAATGTCGGCAGAGCCACCACTCACACGTTTGGATGACATTCGGCCACCGGGCCCGCGACTTTTCTCAAACACCCTGACATGATGGCCCATCCGGCCAAGAAAAATAGCGGAAGTGAGACCCGCCAAACCTGAACCGATAACCGCCACGTTGCGTATTGTTGTGGTGTCTGATGTCACTTTAAGCATGGTTTTATATGACCCGATTGAATTACTGGTTAACAAACATTCTGAGATGGTTCGACTCTGAGGCAGGTTCAGATCACCTGGATACCAGCTCCCGATCCTTTAACTGGGTGCGAGTGCTGCCTTTTATAGCACTTCACCTGGCGTGTTTACTTGCCTTTTTTACCGGTGTGAGCACCTTCGCGATCGTCTTCGCCATTGGCTTTTTTGCCATTCGGATGTTCGCGATCACTGGCTTCTATCATCGCTATTTCTCACACAAGACCTTTAAAACCAGCCGCGCGGCGCAATTTGTCTTCGCCATCATCGGCGCAAGCGCCGCGCAACGTGGCCCACTGTGGTGGGCGGCGCATCATCGCCATCATCATCAACATTCAGACGACCCGGAAGATCTGCATTCGCCGCATCAGGGAGGATTCTGGTGGTCTCACGCCGGCTGGTTCACCTGCGACGCCGGTTTTGCCATGGATCAGCGCAGGATCCGTGACTGGCTCAAATTTCCAGAATTGCGTTTCATCAATCGCTTCGACTCGCTGATCCCGGCGGCATTTGCCGTGCTGATCTTTCTTTTAGGTGAAGCGCTGGCTGCCTGGGCACCAGGACTGGGCACTAACGGTTTTCAGTTATTGGTGTGGGGGTTCTTTGTGTCCACCGTTTTTCTGTTCCACGCCACCGTGTCGATCAACTCCCTGTCCCATGTCTGGGGCAAGCGCCGGTTTGATACCGATGACGACAGCCGCAACAACTTCTGGCTGGCATTGGTCACTCTTGGCGAAGGATGGCACAACAACCACCATCGCTGGCCGCAGTCTGTGCGGCAGGGCTTTCGGTGGTATGAAATAGACATGACCTGGTATGGCTTATGGCTGCTGTCCAAACTGGGCATCATCTGGGATCTGAACCCAATACCTGCCCATATTCAGGAAGAAACCCGCGAACTCGACAAATTGAGGAGGACACGCCAATGACGACCGCCTCTGTCATAGGTATCAGCACACGCGATTCAGCCCTGCCCCTGGTGTTGGATAAATTTTGCAAACTGTTTAACGAGCTCGACAAGGGCAACCTGACCCGGCTCGGCGAGGTCTACAGCGACGACATCCGGTTTCAGGATCCGTTTGGCGAAGTCAGAGGTATCGACGAGCTGACAAGTTATTTTGAGGGGGCCTACGGCAATGTTATCCGTTGCCGGTTCCGATTCGGGGCGCCGGTCAGCCAGAATGGCTGGTGTACGATTCCATGGGTGATGGAGTTACAACACAAGCGCATCAAAGGTGGTAAAACCGTTGAAGTCGAAGGCATCAGCCATCTGGAAATCAGAGACGGCCGCGTTCGTTACCACCGGGACTATTTTGACGCTGGCCAGTTGCTCTATGAGAACCTGCCAGTGGTTGGCGGCGTTATTCGATGGGTCAAGGAGCAAGCCGGATGAGCAAGCGTCTGTCCAGCAAAAGTAACATCTGGCTGACCGGGGCTTCATCGGGGATCGGTGAGGCCGTCGCCCGCGAGCTGGCCAACCATGGCCACAATCTGATCATCACCGGTCGACGCCAGGAAGCACTGGAAGCCTTAGCATCCGGGCATCCCGGTCAAATGGTCTCGGCAGCGGCCGATACTACCGTTGAGGCTGATCTCGCAGGCATTCAGGAAACCCTTGGTCACTTCGGCGATCTCGATATGGCGATCCTGAACGCCGGCACCTGTGAATACCTGGATGTTGCAAATTACGACAGCAAAATTATCGAGGCCAACATAATGACCAACGTTGTCGGCACGGCCCGCAGCGTTGACATCGCATTACCGGCACTGCGGGCGACCCGAGCCAAAGGTAAGCCGGCCACCCTGGTTATTGTCAGCTCGTCGGCCTGGTGGTTTCCATTTGCCCGTGCTGAGGGTTACGGCGCATCGAAAGCCGCCCTGACCTATTTTGCCCAGGCGTTGCGTGCCGATCTGGCGGCCGAGGGCATTGACGTTGTTGTGGTCTCGCCGGGTTTCGTTAAAACCCCCCTGACGGACCGTAACGACTTCCCCATGCCCTTTATCATCAGCGCCGAAGACGCCGCCACGCGGATTCGTACCGGGTTGGAGAAAGGTCGATCAGAGATCGCCTTTCCCCGTCGTTTTACCTGGACGCTGAAAGCACTGGGGGCACTGCCTCAAAGCATTATTGATCGCATGGCAGCCTCCATGGCCCGCAAAGACAACCACTGAACTTCAAGAACACAGGAAAGCATTGCATGAACCCGAATCGTCAGCGAATTGCTGTGATTGGCGCCGGAGTATCCGGCTTGACAGCGGCCTGGCTGCTGAGCGAACAACACGATGTGCAGATTTTCGAGGCTGGCAGCTACGCGGGCGGTCATACCAACACAGAAAAGGTTGAAGCGGGCGGACGGGTCTGGCCAGTGAATACCGGCTTCATTGTTTACAATGACTGGACCTATCCGAATTTCATCAAATTGATGGACCGTCTCGGTGTGAAGTCGGAAGTCAGCAGCATGAGTTTCAGCGTGGACTGCCACGCCTCTGGTCTTCAGTACAATGGCACCAGCCTGAACACCCTGTTTGCACAGCGCAAGAACGTGCTCAACCTTAACTTTCTCAAGATGATCCGCGAGATTCTGAGGTTTAACAAAGAGAGCCGGGCCGATCTGGCCGACGGCCAGATCCCTGAAGGCGAAACACTCGGTGAATATCTGAACCGTAACCGCTACAGCCGTTACTTTCGGAATAACTACATCGTTCCCATGGGTGCCGCCATCTGGTCTGCTCCGGAAATCATTCTTGAGCAATTTCCGATACGTTTCTTTCTCCAGTTTTTTAACAATCACGGCATGTTATCCGTAGATGACCGCCCCACCTGGAGAGTGATCTCAGGGGGCTCCGCCAGCTACGTTAGCCGTATGATGGAACGACTTGGCGATCGCACGCACCTGAACAGCCCGGTCAGTGCCATCGAGCGCAGTGACGACGGCGTTACCGTCACGGTCAAGGACCAGCGCCACCAGTTTGACCAGGTCATTCTGGCCTGCCACAGCGATCAGGCTCTGGCCATGCTGAGCGAACCCACTGACAAAGAACGCCAGATTCTGGGGGCGATCCCATACCAGAAAAACGACGTTGTACTGCACACCGACGCCAGCGTACTGCCATCCAACAAACGGGCCTGGGCCGCCTGGAATTACATGATTCCGGAGCACAGCACTCAACCGGTGTCTGTCACCTATAATATGAACACTCTGCAGAACTTTGACGATGCCCCCGAAACTTTCTGCGTCACCCTGAACCGCAGCCATGACATCGCGCCGGACAAGGTGATCAAGCGGTTTGAATACGATCATCCCGTGTTTACGCTGGATGCCGTAGCCGCCCAGGAGCGATACGATGAAATCGGAAACCGGAACCGTACCCATTTCTGCGGTGCGTACTGGTTTAACGGGTTTCACGAAGACGGCGTGCGCAGTGCTTTGCGTGTTACCCGGGCGTTTGGTGTGGAACTCTGATCATGTCCACAGATTGGCTAGAAGGCACCATAAGACATCGGCGTAAACTACCGGTTTATCACGATTTCTCATACAAGATCGGCATGATAGCCTTGGACATTGATGAGTGGTCAACGGTAACCGCTGCCAGTCCTTTTTTTCACTGGAGCGCTTTAACTGGATGTCTTTGTACCGGAAAGACTATCTGGACCCGGAAGTGCCAAGCCTTCGTCAGGCAGTGTATAACCGGGTAAAAAGCGCCACTGGCTGGGCGCCCGACGGCCCCATCGAACTCATCACTCATCCGCGCTACCTGGGCTATGTATTCAACCCGGTCAGCTTTTACCTGTGTTACGAGCAAGGCGAAAGCCCCCAGAAGGGCGATGTACCACGGGCTATTCTGGCCCAGATTACCAATACACCCTGGAAAGAAAGGCACGTGTACTGCCTTGAGAGCCGTAGTCCGGAGCCGGTAAATCGGGACGGCTGGCATACACAACGCTTTGCCTTCAACAAACGTTTTCATGTGTCACCATTCAATGGCATGGACCAGCATTACGACTGGTTGTTCAGCTTTCGTGGACCCGAGTTGCGGGTTCACATGAACGTCACCCAGGATCAACAAAAGCATTTTGACGCCACACTGGTAGTCCAACGCACACCCTTTGATCGTAAAATCCTGCACAAAAGCCTGATCAGGTTTCCACTGGAAACCCTTAAAGGCACTGCCGGAATCTACTGGAATGCGCTCAAGCTGAAGATTAAAGGTGCGCCTTTCTACACCAATCCGGACAAGCTGGATCAGGATGACCGCGATTACCGGAAAGGTGCAGATGACCAGGGCACCGATATAACTGCGGCTCCGGCGACCACCACTAACGACCAAGAACATGCAGGAAGGGTAAGCTCATGGAGAACCTGAACACATCGGCTAACCGCCAGCTCGACAAAGGCGAAACACTGCCCATGGTCAGCCGTATATCCAGACAACTGGTCTGCCATCAGTTGTCCCAACTCGGGCATGGTCGGCTGATAGTCCGGGAAGCTGGTTTCGAGGATCTGGTGTTCGGCGACGAAAACGATGCGCACCCACCAGCAGAGTTGATTATCCACGACCACACCACCTGGCGGGACCTGGTGACCGGTGGCAGCGTCGGCGCCGCAGAATCTTACGTGGCCGGCGACTGGAGCACGCCTGACCTGACCGCCCTGTTGCGATTCTTTACCCGCAACATTGACACCATGAACAGCTTTGAAGACAAGTTCAGCTGGGTCAGCAAGCCTGCCCTCAAAGGCCTGCATTGGCTGAACCGGAATACCCCGGAAGGCTCCCGCAAAAACATAAGTGCCCACTACGATCTCGGCAACGATCTGTTCGAGCTGTTTCTTGATCCAACCATGATGTACTCCTCTGCGATTTACCCGAGCGAGGATGCCACCCTGGAAGAGGCCGCCGTCCACAAACTGGATACCATCTGCAGGAAACTCGATCTGAAGCCGACAGACCGTGTCGTCGAGATTGGCACTGGCTGGGGCGGGTTCGCCATCCACGCCGCCAAACATTACGGCTGCCATGTCACCACCACCACGATTTCCAAAGAGCAGCTGGAACTGGCGAAGGAACGAGTCAAGGCCGAGGGGCTGGACGATCAAATCACCCTGCTGTTCGACGATTACCGTGATCTGGAAGGCCAATTCGACAAGTTGGTCTCTATTGAAATGATCGAAGCCGTTGGTCCGCAGTTTCTGGACAGCTACCTGTCGCAAATCAGCAAACTGCTCAAACCGGACGGCTTAGCCTTGATTCAGGCGATCAATATGCCGGAGCAACGATACAAACGTGCCTTGAAAAACGTGGATTTCATTCAACGATTCATTTTTCCCGGCAGCTTCATCCCCTCCTTCGGCGCTATTCTCAACTCGATGCGCAGGGAGTCTGACCTGGTACTGACTCACTCGGAAGACTTCGGATTTCATTATGCCCGAACGCTCCGTGACTGGTGCGACCGGTTTATGGCGAACCAGGACACGCTCACCAAACAAGGTTATGACGAAGCCTTCCAGCGCCTTTGGCATTTCTATTTTGCTTACTGCGAAGCCGGTTTCAGCGAGCGAGCCATCGGCGTGGCACACCTGGTGATGGCCAAACCCGGCAATAAACGTGCGAACATTCTCAGCCTATGATTACCTCAGAAACCGTTCGCAATGTGATCAACTTCGTTCTGTTTCAGATCGGATGGTTCACCTGTGTGATGTTCCCCGGCCTGGCCGCTGCAGGTTTGGTGTTGATCTTCATGGCTCTGCATTTCGCCCTGGTCAGCCAAAAGCGATTTGTAGAGCTGCAGTTCATCGGATTTGGCGTTGTGCTCGGCAGCCTGATGGACACGCTCTGGTTTCAGACCGGCGTGCTGGGCCTTGCCGGCAATGAAGAAGTGCTGGTTGCTCCGCCCTGGCTGGTCGCGATCTGGGCTATATTCATGACAACGATTTGCCATTCCCTGGGCTGGATGGGACAGCGTAAGTGGCTGCCCTACGTGTTTGCTCCGCTGGCCGGTCCTTTTGCCTACTGGTCCGCCAGCAAGCTTGGCGTGGTGACACTGCCCAATATGAGCGTATCGCTTGCTGCGATGGCTGTGGGCTGGTTCGTTTTGTTTCCTTTGCTGCTATTCATCCGTAACAGCCTTTATTCGGAGTTGCAGTCATGATCCGATCATCCCTCACACTGAGTGCAGTGTTGCTGACGGCCCCCTGTGCGCTTGCCGTTCCTTTCGAATTTACCGGTACCGCGAAAGACGACAAAGGCAATATGCTCTATCAGGAGTCTCACCGGGTGGAAGGGTCCTGCGCCGAGGGCGTATTCCAGCCCACCAGTCATCAAGTGGACTATCGGAAATCACCGCGCGCCGACAGCTTTGCCGACAAAAAGCTGAGTTACGACAACGCTACCGTGCGCCCATCCGTTGAGTTTGACCAAACGGAGTATAATGAGCTGTTGACTATCCGTTACCCGGAACCAAACAGCCTGGAGATCCAATGGCAGGCGCCCGGCGGAAACACAGAAAACTTCAGTGTTTCCTTCGATGACCGTCTGGTTGTGGACGCGGGTTTTGATCAATTTGTCAGGGCAAACTGGGACAAAGTCACCAATGGCGATTCGGTAGAATTCCGGTTTCTGGCGCCAACCCGGGGCGAGCACTACGGCTTTGTACTCGAACCCACCTCAAGTGATCAGGTGAATGCCGATGTGGTGGTTCGGATTCGCCCGACCAGTTTGGTTCTGAGGTTTCTGGTAGACTCCATTGTGCTTGGCTACAACCGTGAAGGCGCGCTAACTGACTACCTGGGCTTGACCAACATTCGCAAAAATTCCGACGAAAACTACACTGCGCACATTCGCTATGACGTATCGAGTTATCCGGATTGTGAGCTGACGCCCTGAATTCCGCAGAGAGGGCAAACGGAACCCCTTGAACTGTGTGTTAAACTTCGGAACAAACTGATCCGGAGACTCCGCGCCCATGATGTTCGTGTCGTTTAACGTCAACAGTATTCGCACCCGCCTGCACCAGCTCGAGGCCGTTATCGAGCAGTTGGCCCCGGACGTGATCGGCCTGCAGGAAACCAAGGTTACCGACGAAGAGTTCCCGGTAGAGGCCATTCGCGATCTGGGTTACCACGTTCACTTTCACGGCCAGAAGACCCACTATGGCGTAGCGCTGTTATCCAGGGCGGAGCCGGACGAGGTGATAAAAGGTTACGCAACAGATCAGCCTGACGCCCAGCGGCGCCTGATTACCGCCAGATTCACCGTTAACGGTGCCCCACTCACGGTCATCAACGGCTACTTTCCGCAGGGTGAGAGCCGTGATCACCCGGTAAAATTTCCTGCCAAGCAAAAGTTCTATCAGGACCTGATGAGTTATCTTGACGAGTTATCAGCGCAGCCCGGGCATGTTGTGTTGATGGGCGACATGAACATATCGCCCACCGACAAAGACATTGGTATTGGCCCTGATAACGCCAAACGCTGGTTGCGCAGCGGCAAATGCAGTTTTCTGCCGGAAGAACGGGAGTGGTTAAGCCAGGTTGAGCAACGTGGCTTCACAGATGTGTTCCGCCACCTGAACCCGGACGAGGCCAACACCTTCAGCTGGTTTGACTACCGCAGCAAAGGCTTTGAGCGAGAGCCCCGGCGTGGTCTGCGCATCGACCTGATCATGGCCAACGACAGCTTGCTCCCAAAAGCCTCAGATGCAGGTGTGAGCTACCAGATCCGCGCCATGGAAAGGCCTTCGGACCATTGCCCGATCTGGGCCCGGTTTGACCTTTGAACCACTGATCGTTTAATGATGAAGAAAATAAAAACCAGGGACAGGATCCTCGGCACCAGCCTCCAGCTGTTTAACAGCCTGGGCGAGCCCAACGTCACCACGCTGCTGATCTCCGACGAACTGGAGATCAGCCCCGGTAATCTCTATTACCACTTCAAGAGCAAGGGCGACATTGTTGAGGAGCTGTTCGACAGCTTCGAATCCGAATTGCTGGACCTACTGGCCGTGCCGGAAGATGCCGACATATCTCTGGATGAGTTCAGTTTTTTCCTGCATCTTCTGTTTGAGGCGGTGGCTCGCTACCGGTTCATGTATCAGGATCTGGTTAACGTTCTTTCCCGCTATACCCAATTGCAGGTCCGTTTCCGGCGTATTCTGAAAAAGAAGAAAGCGGCCTTCATGACGCTGTCAGAAAGCTTTCGCCGTCAGGGGGTTATGGCCATCAGCGATGACGAGCTGCTGTCCCTGTGTGAACAGCTTACGCTCACCGCCTGTTACTGGAGCAGCTTCGATACCCTGTCTCATCTGGATGACCGGGATTCTGTAGACCCCGGCAAAGGGGTCTACCAGATGCTGCACCTGATCCTCCCCTACCTGGCAGCAGAAGAGCAGCAGGAAATAAGACTGACCAGCCGCAGTTACCTGTAAGCGTTAATCTTCTTCATCGTTTACCGGCGCATCGCCGCGTAACCGGGCCAGCTCACTTTCCAGTGCCGCAATCCGGTGCTCCAGAGATTCGATCTCTTCCCGGCGGTGAATCCCCAGTCGCCGCAATGCTCCGGATACGCGCTGATCAAACATATGCTCAAGCCGGTCCCAGGTGCCGGTCGCTCGCTCGCGCACCTCACCTACCCGGTCTTCGACGGTCCGAATCTGTTTTTCAACGGCGCCTCGGGTTCGGGTTTCCAGTTGCTCACCTTCCTGAACCAGGCGATCAAACAGCTTGCCGGTATCCTCTTCCGCCTTGGTGAAGGCGCCAAGGCCCGCCAGCCAGATCTGACGGGCGGAATCCTTTATTTTGTCCGCCAATTGCGGATCATTCTCTGGTTGTTTGTCGTCGCTGTCAGACATGCATACCTCTTGGCCACAATGCGGAAGGAATCGTCATCTATTGTATTACAGCCAAACCGGGATTTCAGTGGTCCTGCTCGCACCGCTGAAAGCACTGCCATTAAAGGGCGCAATATAAAGACGGATGGGATATGAAAAAATGTTCCCAAACGAAAGCCCCGCTTTCTTGAACTGACCAAATTATGGTCAATACTTTCCAATACCGGTATCCCAGTTGATGCCGGTTTGTCTGGAAGTCTTTCATGGATACTACTCGCACGCCTCTGCCCGGCATCCCTTGCCGGGCTTTTTTTTGTTATTATCGCCCCCACTTATAAGCTTATTCCCAATCCGTGGATTACTGGAGACCTCAAATGATTGATATTGCGTGGAGTCAGTTTACCCCCGGCTCTGCCCTCGCGGGCGGCGTCATGATTGGCCTGGCGGCCGCCAGTTTTCTGCTGCTGAATGGCCGGATAGCCGGTATCAGCGGTATCCTCGGGGGCCTGCTGATACCGACCAAATTGGACATCCTGTGGCGCGTTGCCTTTCTGGCCGGGATCATCGGCGCCCCGCTTTTGTGGATGTTGGCTGGCGATCTGCCACCAATTGAAATCAATGCCGGCTACCCCGCCTTGGTCATCGCTGGTCTGTTGGTCGGTATTGGCACCCGCTATGGCTCGGGCTGCACCAGTGGTCATGGCGTATGCGGGCTGTCCCGCTTGTCGTTAAGGTCGCTCGTCGCCACCCTGAGCTTCATGGCGGCCGGTTTTGCGACGGTCTTTGTTGCACGCCACCTGATCGGAGCCTGATGCCATGAAATATTCACTCACATCGTTGTTCGCGGGCTTGCTGTTCGGCTTTGGCCTGATTGTGTCTGGCATGGCAAACCCTGAGAAAGTGCTCGGATTTCTGGATCTTGCTGGCTTATGGGATCCCTCCCTGGCGTTTGTTATGGGCGGTGCCATTCTGGTCGGACTGGTGGCGTTCACCTTTGCTAAAAAGCGCACCTTGTCGTTACTGGGCTTCGACATGAAGCTACCAACAAACACCCGGATTGATAAGCGCCTGGTGATCGGCAGCCTGACGTTTGGCATTGGCTGGGGCATCGCCGGATTCTGTCCGGGGCCAGGACTGGTTGCGCTCGGCGCCGGCGAAATCAAGGCCGTGGTGTTTGTCGGATCGATGATCGCCGGTATGCTGATTTATGAAATGATTGAACGCAGCAGAGCATCCTCGGCCAACTGAACCTAATCACTGTAAATCTGCAACAAGACTCGGTTAAACTGCCTCCGGACCGGCCGGTCCGGAGGCACCTGCTTAATTTTGGAGTGACCCAGTGGATATCAGAAAGATCGATGACAGCATTTCAGTTGCACCGCAAATCACCGTGGCTGATGTGGCAGACATTGCCCGCCTGGGGTTCAAGACCCTCGTTGCCAACCGGCCCGATCGGGAAGAGCCTGGCCAGCCTGCCATGGCGGATATTGAGGCGGCCGCCGCAGAGCACGGACTGAGTTGGGTATACATGCCGGTAGAGTCTGGCAACATCACCGATGCTGACGTTGACCGGTTTGGCGCAATGATCCGCGACGCAAGCCAGCCCGTATTCGCTTTCTGTCGCTCGGGAACACGCTGTACCGTGTTATGGTCATTGAGCAATGCTCGGGAGCATGACCCTCAGGATATCCTGTCTAAAGCTCAACGGGCGGGTTACGACATTACCGGCCTGATTCCCCGGCTGATGCAACAAGCCAACAAACGCTAAAACCCTAACCACCGGATTGCCTCCATGCCGTATAAAGGAACCGAAAACTTCAGCCACAACCAGCCCGAACGCCTGGGCATACTGGTCACTAATCTGGGCACCCCGGATGCACCCACACCGTCGGCACTGCGACGTTACCTGGCTGAGTTTCTATGGGACCCTCGCGTGGTGGAAGTGCCCAGACCCATCTGGTGGCTGATCCTGCACGGTGTGATTCTGCGTATCCGACCGAAAAAAAGCGCCGAAGCCTACGCCAGTGTCTGGCAACCGGAGGGTTCGCCCTTGCTGATCCATACCGCCAAGCAGGCTGAAGGCATCCGAGAGGCTTTGAAAGCCAAATATGGCAGCAATGTGGTAGTCGGCTTCGCCATGCGGTATGGCAACCCATCGATCTCCCGGGTGCTCGATGAAATGCAGGCTCAGGGCGTGCGCAAGCTACTGGTGCTGCCTTTGTATCCACAGTATTCGGCATCCACTTCGGCATCTACTTTCGACGCCATTGCCAACGATTTTGCCAAACGCCGCTGGCTGCCGGATTTCCGGTTTATTTCCCATTACCACGACTACCCGGCCTACATCGAGGCAATGGCGCAACATATCGAAGCACATTGGGCCAACCACGGTCGCCACCAGAAACTCGTGCTGTCATACCACGGCGTGCCGCTGAAGTATCTGAAGAAAGGCGATCCCTACCATTGTGAATGCCACAAATCGTCCCGGCTTCTGGCCGAACGCCTTGGGCTAGGGCCAGACGAATACATGACAACCTTCCAGTCCCGCTTTGGCCGGGAGGAATGGCTGCAGCCCTACACCGATGAAACGCTTAAATCCTTGCCTGAAAAAGGTGTAAAATCAATTGATGTATTCTGCCCCGGCTTCTCCTCTGATTGCCTGGAGACCATTGAGGAAATCAACGAGGAAAACCGGGAATACTTTATGGAGTCCGGTGGCGAAGCGTTCGGCTACATCCCTTGCCTGAACGCAACCCCCGGCCATATTGATGCCCTGGTGCAACTGGTCGAAGAAAACCTGGAAGGCTGGGTAATACCTCAAAACGATGCGGAGGTGCTTTCCGCAAGACAACGATGTGCCGAGGCCCGCAAACAGGCAACATTTCCCGGTCGCACTGATATCTGAAGGACCCGAGGCGGCATGAAACTGAATTGCGATCTGGGTGAAAGCTACGGCGTTTGGCAAATGGGCCAGGACGATCAGGTTATGCCCCTGATTGACATGGCCAACGTGGCCTGCGGTTTTCACGCCGCAGACCCCATGGTGATCCGCCAGACCCTTGCCCTGGCCGCCCGGCACAACGTCGAAGTAGGTGCCCATCCCTCCTATAACGATCTTTCCGGGTTCGGTCGCCGATCAATCTCCCATACCCCGGAAGAAATCGAGGCCCTGCTGCTCTATCAGTTAGGCGCCCTGGAGGGCATGTGCCGGAAAGAAGCGCTAGTCCTGAGCTACGTAAAACCCCACGGCGCCCTGAATAACGACATGATGCGGGACCAGGTCTTGCTGCGCGCGGTAATGCAGGCCACCCGAACCTTCCGGCAAAATCTGCCCCTGATGATCCCGGTCACTCGAAACTTTAGAGAACATCAACAGATGGCAGCCGACGTCGGCATCCCATTGCTACTGGAAGCCTTTGCCGACCGCGCTTATGACGACGAAGGCCAACTGGTTTCCAGGCGTCAGGCCGGAGCCGTGCACGAAGACCCGGACATCATTGTTCGTCAGGCCCGGTCATTTGCTGAACAAGGTGGCGTCCACAGTGCGACAGGCACCTGGCTTGAGCTTCCGGCAGACAGCCTGTGTGTTCATGGCGACAACGCCGAGGCACTCTCTGCTATTACGGCTATCCGCCTGGCACTTGGCAAACCCGGATAATGATTGCGCCAGTGTCTGAAGATGCGGTGCTGATCACTCTCGCCCACGCCATCGACGATACACTCCCTACCCGACTTTGCCGTCTCGCCCAATCTATTCGTGACAAGGAATTTCCCTGGCTGATCGACCTTGTGTCGTCCTACACGACCATGCTCGTTATCTATGACCCGTTGTCGGTGGATTATCGGGCGGTGATTGCCAGGTTGAGGGCCATTATCGATGCCGAAATGAGCGCGCCCGGACCCGACCAGAATATCGTCGGAGATCTGGTGGAACTGCCGGTGTATTACAGCGACGAATCCGGGCCGGACCTTGCCGAATTGGCTGCAGACACCGGCCTTGATGCCGAAGAAGTGATTCGGCGGCATACCGCCCTGGAATACAGGGTTCACGCGCTTGGATTTGCGCCGGGGTTTGCGTTTATGGGTGAAGTTGACCCGAGCATTGCCCGGCCCCGAAAGCAAACACCCCGCACACGGGTTCCGGCGGGCAGTGTTGGCATAGCCAATCGGCAAACCGCAGTCTATCCACAAGCGTCTCCGGGCGGCTGGCAGATTATCGGCCGGTGCCCCACACCCTTGTTTGATCCCCAAACCCTGTCTCTGCTGAAGGTTGGTGATCGGGTAAGGTTTCGGGCGATCAATCGGGACGATTTTCTGGCGGCGGGCGGCCAGTTAACAGGGGTCGGTGCATCTTGAGCGGACTAGATGTTATCAGCCCCGGGGCGTTGAGCACCATCCAGGACGCGGGTCGACAAGGCTATCGCCATCACGGCCTGGCCCAGGGTGGAGCGTTGGATCTCCGCAGTTACACCTGGGCAAACAAACTGCTAGACAACCCTCGCAATGCCGCCTGCCTGGAAATGGTGCTGGGAGGGTTTCATGCTGTTGCCCGGGGTAACCTGCAAATTGCACTGACGGGCGCAGAGGCGCCAGTCCGCCTGAATGGCCGGCCGGTGCCGCTCTGGCAAACACAGAACCTGACCGACGGTGACGAGCTCGTGATCGGGTACTCATCAAGCCATCGTCTGATCTACCTCGCCATGGCTGGCGGGCTGGATGCACCCGAGTGTTTTGGTAGCCGCTCGGTAGTTGTTCGCGAATACATCGCCGGCCAGGGTTCCGTGACAACCGGTGATCGTCTGGTGGCGCTCGAGGATGGTCACCAGCAGCCCATTCGATCAGTACCTCTGCAGCACCGCCTGGCTCCGGATACCGAGACGAGATTACGGCTGATCCCCGGCTACCAGTATCGTGATTTCCACCCCAACGACATGCAGAGACTGACAACCAGCGTTTATCGCGTCAGTGACCTTTCGGACAGGATGGGGTTCAGGCTGAATGGGCCGGCGATGAGTTCGCCCCCATCTGGAATCATCTCTGAAGGCATTGCCAATGGAGCGCTACAGATCCCGGGGGACGGGCTGCCTATTGTATTGCTGAATGACTGCCAGACCATCGGCGGCTACCCCAAACCCGGCGTTGTTCCAACCCTGGACTGCGGCGCTCTGGCCCAGCAACTGCCGGGAGCACAGGTACGGTTTGAGCTGACAGACATCGCTACGGTGCAGAATGAGCGTCGGTTGTTTGAACGTCATTATCAGTGCACTCGCTGGCGTTCTTGCGGCCAGTCACTTGAGTGGCAATGACTTTGCCGCCGTCCGAGAGATCCGGCACCGCTTGGCAAAAGGTGCACTCCTCGTTATCGACGGCCGCACCCCCCGATTCAACATAACGCACACGGTGACTCGCCCTGCCACGATTGGCAGACACCGCAAAACGACGGCTTTCCCGGTCGAGATCGGTTTCGTGATTTTGATTCTGATCCATACAGACACCTGTAACAGGTAACAATCAGGTTTCAGTGTACGCGATCGAATTGCAGGGGTTCTACACAGGAAGATACTTAGGAAAGGAGCGGGTACAGCAAAAAAGTGGCGGTGGGCCAGGGATTCGAACCCCGGGACGGCTATTAACCGTCGGCGGTTTTCAAGACCGCTGCATTAAGCCACTCTGCCAGCCCACCGTCTTGTTGATAGAATCCTCGAAAGACCCTATCCACTGCTGCCGTTGCGACAGCGGGTGGAATGATACCGGATTTGCTTATACTGTCAACGCCTTGAAGAAAAAACATTGTGAATTCCGATGGTTCTGATTACATCGAAGACAAGATTACAGGGGTTTAATGGAATGAAACCCGTGATTTACTGTCGTAATTGATTGAAAGTTACGTACACAACACTATTATGGACATCAGGTTTATAAGGGAATGAAGGAAGCGCCCATTCTGAGGTGTTTCTCGCCCAGACGTTTGACTAACTCCGGAGATGAGAATGGATAACAGACAGTATAGCGTCCAGCAAAACCGAGGTGGCATCCAGGTTGCCAAAGGTTCTGCTACGGGCACCATCAGCGCAGAAGCAACCAAAGTGCTGCGCAACACATACACCCTTCTGGCAATGACACTGCTGTTCAGTGCTGTGATGGCAGCGGTTTCCATGAGCATTGGCCTTAGCCGTGGCGCAAGCCTCGTGTGCAGCCTGGGTGCTCTGGCTCTGGTCTGGTTTGTACTGCCACGTACGGCCAACAGCAGCGCCGGCATCGCCGTGGTTTTCGCCTTCACTGGCCTGCTGGGCTTGTCGCTCGGCCCGATCATGATGCACTACCTGCAGTTTTCTAATGGTGGCCAGATCGTCACCCAGGCACTGGGCGGAACAGCCGTCGTATTCCTTGGCCTGTCCGGCTACGTTCTGACCACCAAGAAAGACTTCAGCTTCATGCGCGGCATGCTGGTTGCGGGCATGATGGTTGTCATCGTGGGTATGGTCGGCGCACTGGTTGCCAGCCTGTTCGGCGTTGAAGTAACGGCGTTCAGCCTTGCCCTCAGCGCAGCTGTCGTGTTCCTGATGTCTGGCTTCATCCTTTACGATACCAGCCGTATCGTAAACGGCGGTGAGACCAACTACATCATGGCCACCACTGGACTGTACCTGAGCATCTACAACCTGTTTGTCAGCCTGATGCACTTGCTCGGTGCCTTTTCCGGCAACGACTGATCAGACAGATTGTTTGGTTAACAGAAACCCCGGCCTTGGTCGGGGTTTCTGCTTTAGGTACACTCTGCAGGTCACTTAACTTGCGCTTCCGGCCCTGAAATCATGTCAACAAAGCTGTCCTACACCCTGGTCATTACCGGTGCCCCATGGGCATCCCAGGCACCGCAAACGGCTTTGGCCTTCGCCCGTGCGGCGGTTTCGGCCGGCCACCGTCTTGATCGTGTGTTTCTTTATGGCGAGGGCGTACACCTGGCCTCGTCGCTCTGCGCCCCGCCCTCAGACGAGCCGCACTGGCCGCAACAGTGGTCAGACTTTCTCTCCGACAACCAGATACCCGGTGTCGCCTGCGTTGCGTCTGCGCTGCGGCGCGGGCTGGTGGACGAGCGTGAACAGAATCGATACCAACTGCCCGCCCATAACCTTCGGAGCCCGTTTGAGATTGCGGGCCTGGGTGAATGGGTGGACGGCACCCTGAAATCAGATCGGGTCTTGTACTTTCATGGGAGCGCCTGAGATGACCACCCTGATTGTGATTGACCAGGCACCCTATGGCTCCTGGGCTGGGCGCGAGGCGCTGGATATGGTGTTTTCACTGGCAGCCTTTGATCAACCGGCGGCGCTACTGTTCATGGGCAATGGCGTTAACTGGTTACGCACAGCGCAGAACGCAAAAGGCATCGGTCAGAAGACGGTGGAAAAGAACCTGTCGGCTGCACCGCTGTTCGGTGTTGAAAAGATTTTTGCCGAGCACGAAGCCTGTAAGCGCTTCATGCCAGATACCAATAGCCGATTGGCTGACATTGAACTGGTGGCGTCAGTCAAGGACCTGATCACACGGTACGACCATGTCGTTTTCGCTGGATAGGATGACCGACCACATGAATCAATCCCTGGGCACGGGCACACTGCATATTCTGAACAAGGCACCCGGTCATCCAAGGTTCATTGCCTGCCTGAGCGCCTTGTCGGGTCAGGACAGCCTGGTCTTGATAGAGGATGCTGTTCTGGCGCTCCCTGACACCGATACCGCCCTTCCCGAACACACCGTCGCCCTCGAGCTGGACCTGGACGCCAGAGGGCTCTCTGGTGCCGCTAAAACCGACCAGAAAATCAGTCACCAACAACTGGTTCAGCTCACAGAACAACATCCACGCATCATCAGTTGGTAAAACCATGACCGATTCGCCTGCCCGCAATAACGAGGGATTTCTGGAAGATGCTAGCCGCTGGAACCCGGAGGTTGCCGACGAAATTGCCAGCGAAAGTGATATTTCACTGTCAGAAAATCATTGGGAGATCATAAAGTTCCTGAGGACTTTTTATGCAGAACATGAAATGTCACCGCCGTCCAACCGCCTGTTTGTTAAGGCGGTGAGAGAAGCCCTGGGTGACGAAAAGGGAAACAGTATTTACCTGATGCAACTGTTCCCCGGCACGCCTGCCAAGACGGCGTGCCGGATTGCAGGATTGCCCCGCCCCACCAACTGCCTGTGATCAGCGCCAGTCATCCTGGCGAGGCTTGTCCTGCGCCTCCGCTCTGGACTTCTGCAACTCGGCCGCGGTACCCAGAAAACTGCTAAGACCGTTTTCGAACAGATTCGATCCGAACTTCATAATCTGTTTGGTGGACTCTTTCGTTGCCCCATCCCAGGCGTTCTGAGGTAAATCCTTTACCGCATCCGCGACGCCTTTCTGAACGCCCTGCGCAACCTTGGGCTCGACCTGGTCGGCAGCCTTGATCAGCTCTTCTACCTTGGCGGACAACCAGGGCCGGACAATCAGATACCAGAACCCAGAAAGAACTGCAGTAACCGCGACGATCGTCAATAAAATCTGAAGCAGTATCATGGCCCAGATTGGCATGGCCCTCTCTCCCTACTCTAGCCGCCCGCAACAGGCAGCGTTAGTTGTGCCATAGTCACAAACTGAATCAGTCCCGCGACGGCACCAAATAGCCCTCCAACAAACATCAGTTGGAGCTCCTCTTCCCGAAATGCTGGCCGGAGTATGTCCTGAAATTCCTCTGGACGAAGTGATTTCATTTGCCCCGCCAGCACACCAGCCACCACCGGTGCACGCTCCCGGTTGAATTCGGGATCACTGAACACATCCCGGGTAGCCAGCACGGCCTTCTGGTTCATCACCCGCTTCAGGTCTGTGTAACCCGTCATGCCTACCGTAACCTGAGCAGTCAGCTTCATAACCATGGAATTGTCCAGCATCGGGCGCAGATGCTTCTGAATGATCGCACGGGTTCGGGCACCCTGCTGACCGTTGATCATGGCATCCGCCACTTTTTCAACGGTGATCAGCTCATCGGCCACCAGCCGCGCCCAGGTATCGCTGATTTGCTCTTGCCGACGTAAAAACAGGCCCTGAACCCGCCAGAACAGAATTCGGCGTGGTCGTAAGGGGGCAAAAATCAGATTGATGGCAATCCAGTTGGTAATAAAGCCGATGGCAAAGCCGCCCACCGGCAACACCCAGGGCTGGGGGTAGACCAGCCATAGCGGCGCCAATACCGCCCCCAGCAGGCCACCAATGATGGCGCCACGGTTGATTACAGATTGCAGCTCTACCGAACCCGCCTCACGAAAGATCCGGTTCATCAGGTCCGGATGATTTCGCAGCTCACGGCTCAGCAATGCTTTGAGGTCGACCAACTCATCAAGATCATCGCCGAAGTCCTCCACCAGCTCTTCGATGCGCGACGGGAGTTGCTCCCGCGCCCATTGATAGATACGAGCTCGCACGAACAGGGGCAGATTGTCCCAAAGCACAGGCTGAACCTCATACATTACTTCATCAATGTATTCGTCCATTCGCGGCGAGACCTGGGCCACTACCTGCTGCACGATACGCTGAGGCTCGAGCTTCTGGTACACCGTGTTGAGATCGCCAAACTTCTGTAGCGTTCGATCAATACAGATATGAGCCATTTTCTCGGCTTTGCGGGGTATTACGCCCTGCCAACCGATAACCCCGATGCCGATAAACCGCACCGGATGAAATGACATCTGTATTGCCAGCCAATTGGTAAACCAACCGACAACGGCGGCCATCACTGGCACAGACAGGAGAGTAAAATCCAGCAAGAGTTACCCCGAATGCAATTCAGGCGACGCCAGCACCGCTGATGTCACTGTTATTATGGCACGGCAAAAGGCCGGGCAGTGGCAAGTATAGTATTGAGAATAATGGGGGATTCCGGATTTTGGGACATTGGCCGTGTAGCCACCCAAGCGGGGCATTTGCGGCAGCCGTTGCCCGACCACAGGGTGGCGGCAACGGCCTCACAAACGATGAGACAACTATTGGTAGTAGGCGTTTTCGGTATTGGAGTGGTCGGTTACGTCGCGGACCGCGGTAATCTCCGGCACCCGCTCCATCAGTGTTTTCTCGACACCCTGTTTGAGGGTCAGGCTCACCGCTGAACACCCCTGGCAACCGCCGCCAAACCGGAGTACAGCAACCGATTCTTCAACGATTTCAACCAGCGACACGTCACCACCGTGTGACGCCAGGTTGGGATTGATTTCAGACGCCAGCACATATTTGACACGGTCTGGCAGGGGCGCATCATCAGACACCTGGGGCACTTTTGCGTTGGGTGCCTTGATGGTGAGCTGACCACCCATCTGGTCTTTGGAGTAGTCCACGAATGCGTCTTCGAGGAATGCTACCGAATTGTGGTCCAGAAAAAGCGTGAACTTTTCAAGATCCACCTGTTCGTCGGTCGGGACCACTTCGTTCGGCGGACAATATGCCAGACAGGTTTCTGCGTTACGCGTGCCGGGCTGGGTGACAAATATCCGAACACCCATGCCTTCAACATCCTGCTTTTCAATCAATTGAGCAAGATAGTCCCTTGCGGAATCAGTGACAGTTACCAAGGCCATGCTTCCTACCTGTTATCGAATGTGCCTCCTATTTTAGGAGAGTTAGCGAGAACTTGAAAGACCAAGTAAAATAGTCGGGCATTAATCGGATACCGAATTTCACGTATGACCGGTTGAAACACTCAATAATCAACACTTGATATTGATCATCCGTATTAAGACGTGTTCGTACAATTTTGCTATGATCCTGCGCCGCCAGAATAAACACGACGTTTTTAATGACATCCGGAAGAATTCCCTATGACCGATCGCACTACCCGTCTGGAACAGCTTCATAAGGCCCTCAAGGAACGCATCATCATTCTCGATGGTGGCATGGGCACCATGATCCAGAACCAGCAACTGGACGAAGCCGCGTTTCGTGGCGATCGGTTCAAAGACTATGACCGGGAAGTGCAAGGCAATAACGACCTGCTCAACCTGACTCAGCCCGCCCTGCTCCGTAACATTCATGCGGATTATCTGGACGCGGGTGCCGATATCATTGAGACCAACACCTTCAACTCAACACGTGTGTCTCAGGCCGATTACGGCCTTGAAGAACTGGCCCGGGAGTTGAACGTCGAGGCCGCGCGGCTGGCCCGGGAAATTGCGGATGAGTTCACCGCCAAGAACCCCGATAAGCCGCGTTTTGTTGCCGGCGCTGTGGGCCCGACCTCAAGAACTGCGTCGATTTCTCCGGATGTGAACAACCCCGGCTATCGGAATGTCGATTTCCAGACCCTGGTGGACAACTACTATGAGGCCGTCTCTGGCCTGGTAGAGGGCGGATCAGACCTCATTCTTATTGAGACCATTTTCGATACACTGAACGCTAAAGCCGCGATTTACGCCACCCAGCAGTTCTTTGAAGACAGTGGCATCGAGTTGCCGATCATGATTTCCGGCACCATTACCGATGCCTCCGGCCGCACCCTGTCCGGACAAACTACTGAGGCCTTCTACAACTCCATAGCCCACGCCAGGCCCATTTCCGTGGGCTTGAACTGCGCCCTGGGTGCGGATGCTCTGAGACCCTACGTGGAGGAGCTGTCGAACAAGGCCGAGACCTACGTCTCCGCCCACCCGAATGCCGGTTTGCCCAACGAATTTGGGGAATACGACCAGACCCCCGAAGAAATGGCGGAGATCATCGAAGGCTTCGCCAAAGATGGCTTTCTCAACATCATCGGCGGCTGCTGCGGTTCTCGTCCCGATCACATCGAAGCGATTGCCACAGCCGTTGCCAAATACCCGCCACGCAAGATACCAGAGCGCCCTGAGGCATTACGCCTGTCCGGCCTGGAGCCGTTCACCGGTGATGACAACATGCTGTTCATCAACGTCGGCGAACGCACCAACGTTACTGGCTCCAAGCGCTTCCTGCGGCTGATCAAAGAAGAGCAGTATGAAGAAGCCCTGAGTGTTGCCCGGGATCAGGTCGAGAATGGCGCCCAGATCATCGACATCAACATGGATGAGGGCATGCTGGATTCGAAGGACGTTATGGTGACCTTCCTCAATCTGGTCGGCTCCGAGCCGGACATTTCCCGTGTTCCGATCATGATTGATTCCTCCAAGTGGGAGGTCATCGAAGCCGGCTTGCGCTGCATTCAGGGCAAGGCCGTGGTGAACTCCATCAGCCTGAAAGAAGGCGAAGAGGAGTTCATCAAGCGCGCGAAATCCTGCATGCGCTATGGTGCCGCCGTGGTGGTTATGGCCTTTGATGAAGACGGTCAGGCTGACACCTACGCGCGCAAAACCGAGATCTGCAAACGCTCCTATGATGTACTCATCAGCATCGGCTTTAACCCGGGCGACATCATTTTCGACCCCAATATCTTTGCGATCGCCACAGGCATTGAAGAGCACAATAACTACGCTGTGGATTTCATCAACGCCACCCGGTGGATCAAGGAGAACCTCCCCCACGCGTCCATTTCCGGGGGCGTGAGCAACGTGTCGTTCTCCTTCCGGGGTAACGACGCCGTGCGCGAAGCCATTCACTCGGTGTTCCTGTACCACGCCATCAAGGCAGGCATGAACATGGGCATCGTGAATCCCGGCCAGCTGGTGATTTACGATGAGATCGAGCCAGACCTCAAAGAGCTGGTCGAAGACGTTGTGCTGAATCGTCGCGACGATGGCACCGACCGCCTGCTCGAAGCCGCCGAGAAGTTCAAAAGTAAAGGTGGCAAGACTCAGGAAGAAGACCTTGCCTGGCGCGAGTGGCCTGTTGAAAAGCGCCTGCAACACGCCTTGGTCAAAGGCATCACCAACTACATTATCGAAGACACCGAAGCCTGTCGCCAGAACGCCAGCCGGCCCATCGAGGTTATCGAAGGTCCGTTGATGGACGGCATGAACGTGGTCGGCGACCTGTTCGGGGACGGCAAGATGTTCCTGCCCCAGGTGGTCAAGAGTGCCCGGGTAATGAAGCAGGCCGTTGCACACCTGATCCCCTACATCGAGGCGGAGAAGTCTGGCGAGCAACAAGCCAAGGGCAAGATCCTGATGGCCACGGTCAAAGGCGATGTGCACGACATTGGCAAAAACATCGTGGGCGTGGTGTTGCAGTGCAACAACTACGAAGTGATCGACCTGGGCGTGATGGTGCCCTGCGACAAGATTCTTGAAACCGCCAGGAAAGAAAACGTCGACATTATCGGTTTGAGTGGCTTGATTACCCCATCTCTTGACGAAATGGTGCACGTTGCCCGGGAAATGCAGCGGCTGGACTTCAAGATTCCGTTGATGATTGGTGGTGCCACCACATCCAAGGCCCACACGGCGGTCAAGATCGAGCCCCACTACAAAAACGACATGGCGCTGTACGTCTCGGATGCGTCCCGTTGCGTGAACGTCGCCTCGCAGTTGCTGAGCAAAACGGCCAAACCGACGCTGGTCGAGGCAGCCCGCACGGAATACGAAGAGATTCGTGAGCGTCGCAAAAATCGTGGTGTTCGTACCAAACTGGTATCGCTGAAAGAGGCCCGTGACCGCGCACCCAAAATCACCTTTGACGGGTATGAACCCCCTCGCCCGCAATTTACCGGCGTTCGGGTGTTCGAGGAGTACGATCTGAACGAACTGGTCGACTACATCGACTGGACTCCGTTCTTTATTTCCTGGGATATTTCCGGCAAGTACCCCGCTATTTTTGACGATCCCAAGCGGGGCGAGGCGGCCCGTAATCTGTTTGAGGATGGCCAGAAGATCCTCAAGCAAATGATCGAAGAAAAGCGCATTACTGCTCGCGGTGTGATTGGATTCTGGCCGGCCAACCGCCGGGGTGACGACATTGTGGTGTATACCGATGATACCCGCACGAACGAGCTCACCACGCTGCACAGTCTGCGCCAGCAGGACGAAAAGGCGCCCGGCAAGCCAATGATGGCGTTGTCTGATTTTGTCGCTTCTGAGGATTCAGACAAGATCGATTACGTGGGTGGGTTCGCCGTAACCACCGGTATTGGCGCCGAGGAATTCTCACTGGAATTCAAAGACAAGCACGACGACTACAACGCCATCATGGTCAAAGCCCTGGCAGACCGTCTGGCAGAAGCCTTTGCCGAGCGCATGCACGAGCGGGTTCGGAAGGAGTTCTGGGGCTATGCTTCTGACGAAAAGATGGCCAACGAAGATCTGATTAAAGAACGCTATAAGGGTATCCGCCCGGCACCCGGTTACCCCGCCTGCCCCGATCACACGGAGAAGGCAACTCTGTTCAAGCTGCTTGAAGCCACTGGCAACATTGGCCTGGAGCTGACGGAAAGCTTTGCCATGTTCCCCACCGCGGCGGTTTCAGGCTGGTATTTTGCTCACCCGGAATCCAAGTATTTCGCGGTCGGCATGATTGGCGTTGATCAGGTTGAGGACTATGCTGAGCGTAAGGGTATATCCAAAGCGGAAGCGGAACGTTGGCTGATGCCAAGCCTCGCTTACGATCCTGCGGAATAAACAAAGGCGATGTGAATGAGTAACGTTGCAGAAAACAAGAACAGCGAGCAACCAAAAAAGCCTGGCGGCAAACCAGGCTTTCTGAAAATCCTGCAGACGGTCTTCGCTGGCGCCCTTGGGGTTCAATCCGAGAAACGCCGGGAGGAAGACTTTTCAAGCCACAGCGCAGTGCCCTACATCGTTGCAGGGCTGCTGTTTGGCGTCGCCTTCGTCGGCGGACTGGTTCTGGTTGTCCAATTGGTACTGGCCAGCCAGTAGCTTACTGGCCAGACACCCACACCACGGCAAAGGCAACGGCTAGCAATACCAGTAATACCGCGGCAACCGCGTCCGCACTGCTGTCTGATTTGGCAGTCTTTTTCATAGCATACCCTCGCTTCAGTCTATTTTTGTTGTCGGAACATCCGCTTTCATTAAAGCAGGAATTTTCGGTACATCCAATCCCGAACCCACACCAGGCACCTTTTCCTTATCACCTGAATCGATAATGATATTTGGAAATAATCATTTTAAGAATAAAAACCCAGTGTTATCCTGCCTCGCAGGAATAAGGCTCCTCTATCAAGGTGCCATCCATCAACAAGCATTTCTGAAGTTAGCAGGCAGGACGTTACCCTATGTACGTTTATGATGAGCACGACCGGCAGATTGCCGCAGAACGTGTTGCCCAGTTTCGCGATCAAACCGAGCGCGCCCTGGCGGGCGAGCTGGCCGAAGAAGAGTTTCTTCCCCTGCGGCTGCAAAACGGACTCTATGTTCAACGCCTGGCGCCCATGCTCAGAATCTGCGTACCTTATGGGATGCTGCGTTCTGACCAACTTCGCCGCCTGGCGCGTATTACACGCGACTACGACAAGGGCTATGCCCATTTCACGACCCGCACCAACATCCAGCTGAACTGGCCCAATCTGGAAGACGTGCCTGATATTCTCGCCGAGTTGGCTGAAGTTGAAATGCATGCGAACCAGACCAGCGGCAACTGTATCCGTAATACCACCACAGATCAGTTCTCCGGTGTTCAGGCTGACGAAATTGCCGACCCTCGCCCCTACTGTGAAATCATTCGCCAGTGGTCAACGTTTCACCCGGAATTTGCCTTTCTGCCCCGTAAATTCAAGGTGGCAGTAAACGCGTCTGAACAGACCGACCGGGCGGCCATTCAGGTACATGACATTGGCCTGCAACTGGTCCGCAATGATCAGGGCGAGCTGGGCTTTCGGGTTCACGTCGGTGGCGGTCTCGGCCGCACACCGATGGTTGCACCAGTGATCCGTGAATTCCTCCCGGAACTGGACCTGCTCACTTACCTGGAAGCGGTTCTGCGGGTCTATAACCGCTATGGGCGCCGGGACAACAAGTTCAAAGCCCGCATCAAGATTCTGGTCAAGGCTCTGACTCCTGAAGGCTTCGCCGAAAAAGTGGAAGCGGAGTGGGAACATATCCGCACGTCGCCAACGCGACTGACACCGGAAGCGATCAGCAAGTTTCAGGGCTACTTTACCGAGCCGGCTTACCAGACCCTCGAGAACGCTACCGATGTGCTGAGCAAGCAGCGATTTGAAAACCGGGAGTTCGACAAGTGGCTGACCCACAACGTCGGCGAACACAAGAAGCCTGGCTATGCCTGCGTCACGCTTACGCTGAAGAAAACCGGCACGCCACCGGGCGACGTCACTGACTATCAGCTGGAGCAGATCGCAGAGCTCGCGGACCAGTTCAGCTTTGGTGAAGTCCGTGCTACCCACGAGCAAAATGTGGTGTTGGCGGATGTACGTCAGGATCAATTGTTTGAACTCTGGCAACGGATGATCCCGCTCGGTTTCGCCACCGCCAACCTGAACACTCTCACTGATGTAATCTGCTGCCCCGGTGGGGACTTCTGCGCGTTAGCCAACGCCAAATCAATCCCGGTTGCGGAGGCCATTCAACGTCGGTTCGACGATCTCGATTATCTGTACGATCTTGGCCCGATCGATCTGAACATCTCCGGATGCATGAATGCATGCGGCCACCACCACGTCGGCAACATCGGAGTGCTCGGTGTCGACAAGAAGGGCGAGGAGTTCTACCAGGTCAGTCTGGGCGGAGACTCCCATCACAATGCCACCATCGGCAAGATTCTTGGGCCGTCTTTTGCCCGGGATCAGATGCCGCAAGTCATTGCCAAGCTGATCGACGTCTATGTTGAGAAGCGTACAGAGGAAGAAACTTTCCTGGACACCTATCGCCGGGTTGGTCTTGAGCCATTCAAGGAGCGGGTTTATGCCTGATGTTATTGCCGCAGACGGCACGATTCGTAACGATTCCTGGGTTCTGGTTGCACGCCCGGCTGACGGGGATTCTCTGGACCTTCCAACAGGTCAGCCTGCGCTGATTCCGGCGGATTTGTGGCTGGCCGGCCATGAGCATTTTGCCGGGCGGGACGACATTGGGGTCTGGTTCGATAGCCACGATGAGCCTGAGTTATTGGCTGGCAAGGTCAATGAGTTACCGTTGATTGCGGTGAACTTTCCGCGTTTCGTGGATGGTCGGGGTTACAGTATTGCCCGGCTGTTGCGGGAGCGGTTTGGTTACGCGGGTGAGTTGCGTGCGGTAGGCGATGTGCTACTGGACCAGTTGCAGTTTATGAAGCGCTGCGGGTTTGACTCTTATGTGCTTCGGGCGGATAAGGATATTACCAAGGCGGCTCGGTGTCTGAACTTCTTCAGTCAGGCTTACCAGGCGGCTACGGATACGGATCAGCCTTTGTTTCGTCGTCGGGCTTCTTGATACTGGCCCCTGCTTCGTACATCACAGGTTCAGCTTCTGGTGTACGAAGTGTGAGGGCAAGCTTTCCAAAACACGCTGTGGATACGTCCCTGTACGCTCTGCTTCGCCATCCATGGCTTCGCAAGGTTTTGGAAAGCTTGCCCTCACCCTTCTATTCAGGCTTTCGAGCTGGATTCCGGAATAGCCTCAGCATTCATGATTTAACGTGATCCAGCACGATTTTTCCTGACGACTCCCCTTTCAAAAATGCTTTCAAGGCATCGCCCAGTTCGCCACGGCCGATCTCCTTTGCGGTCGCTTCTGTCTTCGGGCACTTCCATTCGCCTGCAAGCTTCTCCCAGACCACCTGTTTGTCCGCCAGCGGGATTTCTACCGAGTCGACGCCCAGCAGATTGATGCCTCGCAGGATAAACGGCAGTACGGTGGTGTTCAGGGGCACACCGGCGACCAGGCCGCAGATGGAGACGGAGCCGCCCGGCTTGATCTGTTTCAAAAGCTCTGCCAGAGGGGTGCCGCCGACGGTGTCTATGGCGTTGGCAAAGACCGGCTTAAGCATGGGTTTTTTGTCTTCGGCCAGGGCGTCGCGGCCGAGGACTTCTTTGGCACCAAGGGCTTTCAGCGAATCGGCATGGTCGGCCTTTCCGCTGATGGCAACGACGTCGAAGCCCAGGTTTGCCAGGATTTCAACGGCGACACTGCCGACAGCGCCGCTGGCGCCGGTGACGGCGACTTTACCCTGCTCTGGCTTGGCCCCCATGGTGAGCAACTTCTGCACGCACAGGCCTGCAGTGAGGCCAGCGGTGCCGTAAATCATGGCGGTGCGGCTGTCCCAGCCCTCAGGCATCGGTACGCACCAGGCGGCGGGCACGCGGATGTATTCGCCGAAACCACCCGGGGTGTTCATGCCGAGGTCGTAGCCGGTCACGATGACTTTGCTACCAACGGCCGGTTGACCGGTGGCCGTCTCGCTAACCACGCCGGCGGCATCGATCCCGGGTGTGTGCGGGAAGGCCCGGGTGACGCCTTTGTTGCCGGACGCCGATAACGCGTCTTTATAGTTGAGCGAGGAATGACTCACCCACACCAGCACTTCGCCTTCCGGTAAATCCTGAGTGCCCAGCAGCGTTTCGCAACCTTCGTATTCACCGTTTTGCTCTTCAACTTGCCATGCCATGTAGGTGGTATTGTTGGTCATGTTGCACTCCTTATTATTGGATTCGAGTCAGGCCAGGAACTCGGCTTACTGGATTTTTTGATTACGGAACGCGCTGAGCACTTTCCATACGCTGTGCTCAAGCGCTGCGCTGGTGGCCAGGCCGAGTTTTTCCGGCAAGGTGCGCTTGCGCTGGAACGATACTGAGACTACGTCGCCACGATCGCAGGCTTCAATGAGATATTCGTCTGAGGTTTTGATTTCGTCGATCAGGTTTACCTCCAGCGCCCGTTTGCCGAACCAGATATCGCCGTTCGCGACAGCCTCAATATCCAGGCCAGGGCGGCGTTCGCTGACGTACTCTTTAAAGAGACCATGGGTATCTTCCAGGTCTTCGAGGAACTTCTGGCGGCCTTTCTCAGTGTTTTCGCCAAATACGGTCAACGTGCGTTTGTGTTCGCCGGCAGTCAGCACTTCAAAATCCACGCTGTTCTTTTGCAGCAGCCGGTGAAAGTTTGGCAGCTGGGCAACCACACCGATCGAACCCAGGACCGCAAACGGCGAGGCAATAATCTTGTCAGCGACACAGGCCATCATATAACCGCCACTGGCAGCCACTTTGTCGACACAGGCGGTTAATGGCACACCTTTGCTACGAATCCGGTCGAGTTGAGCAGACGCCAGGCCATAGGCGTGAACCAGGCCTCCGCCACTCTCAAGCCGAACCACCACTTCGTCTTTGTCTGGCTGGGCCACGCTGAGGACAGCGGAGACCGCCCGGCGCAGGCTGTCGGTGTCACTGGCCTTGATATCACCGTCAAAGTCGATGACGTAGATGCGGGCTTTGGCCTCTTTGTCGCCCTCGCCCGCCTTTTCGCTTTTAGCGGATTTCTTCTCGGCTTTCGCTTCTTTTTTCTTCTGCTTTTGCCAGGCCTTGTGCTCGGCGTCAGACATCAATCTGGCCTGAATGGACTCTTTCAGTTTGCGGTACTGATCGTTCAGCTTCCGAATTTTCAGCTCGCCGTCGCCTTCGTGATCCTCCCGATCGCGCTGGGTAGCCGAGAAAATAACCGAGGCGAGAATGATGGCAGCCACGGCGAAGGTCACTACTTTGGCAAGGAAAAGTCCGTATTCGATAAGAAATTCCAAAATGCAGTCTCCAGGCGTCTTTGCAAAGCATCGAGTGTAACCCCTCGCAGCGCATGTGATAAGCCTTAAAGAAATTAAAACAAGCGTTCGATCAAGCTTGACAGGGCAAGGTTCTGACCATAAAGTCGGATTGCGAGGTTGGCGCTACCCAGGCGGTCCCACAGACTTGTCAGCCAGGGTTTCAACGCCGTCACCATGACAAGACATCCATCAAGAAGGGTATAACAATGTCTGTAGCTCAGGTATTTGAAAAGCTGGAACAGAACTTTAACGCAGACGCGGCCCAAGGCCTGGATCTGGTATTTCAGTTCGACATCGAAGACGACAAAACTTACCACCTCGTGATCAACGACGGCACTTGCAAGCTGCACGAAGGCGCCCACGATGACCCTTCCGTTACCCTGATCATGAACTCTGAAACTCTGCAGGGTATCGTGTCTGGCGAAACAGATGGCATGCAAGCATTTATGGCCGGTCAGCTGCGCGCCGAAGGCGACATGATGCTGGCAACCAAGCTGGGTGAATTGTTCAAGATGGGCTAAGCCCTGACTGTTCGAGTCATAAAAAAACCTGCGCATCGACGCAGGTTTTTTTATGGGCAATCACTAAGGCTTGCTACAGCCCCACGTCGTCCAGCGAGGATTCTGCCAGGTTCAGCAGATCACTGTTTCGCTCTTCGCGACGACCGATGCTTTCGATGTAGTATTCCAGCGATGTCAACGCATCAGCCAGAGCCTCGAGAACCTGGGTCGCAGGTGGCTCTTTAGCGTCCAGCAAGCGCTCCTGTATCGAGGTCGCCACCCGCGCGATTACATTCGCGGCCTGGTGATCATCAACCATCTGCAAACCACCCCAGATACTTCTCAAAGTGCCCGGCAGGTTCGCCAGGTGCAGCTTGTCGAAGTCCGATTCAATAAAGGCCGTTATGGCTCTTTTGGCAAGTGTTAGAGCGCTTCTCGCCTCATCAGCAACCACCCAGATCGCCTCTTGCAGATAGATCGACTCGTTTCGATGGTGCTCCGTCCCTGCCAGCGCGTCGGTCTCCGAGGTAATGCCACGGGTCACGATCTGCATAACGGCATCTTCAACACCCAGCACCGAATCGGCCAGACGATACAACTCTTCCTCTGCAGGCAGGCGTTTTTCTTCTTCCCATTGCCGAAGTTTTGCTGCTTCGTCCCGGGCAATGCCGGCCAGGCGATTCAGATCCAGCATCAGCAGGGTGTTTGCCAGACGTTCAAGGGTGTCGGCGATGGAGGCCAGTTCAGCGAGATCCGGCTCAATGCCTCGCTCGATAATATCGAGCTTGTCCTTGAGCTGGTTCAGTTCTTCCTGGAGCGCCTCCGACAGGGACTTGAGAACATCAGAGCCGGGACCGTACAAACGACGGGAATGGGCTTCGAGAATGGCGTCCGGGAATTCCGAGGGCGCCAGACGGTAGGCAGCCAGAACCCTGGTCACTTCCGGGTTACCGGAGCCACTCAGGAAAAGCAGGTGAACCAGGTCTTTGATGAGCGAATCCGGTGCATCTTTGGTGGTTGCCACTTTGCCAACATACACCAGTTCGCGGGCGTACTTCTCAACACGCATCAGGAGCCGCTTGCGAGCTTTGTTGAAACCCATGTTGCGATCGAGCATGGCGTCTGCGGCGATGGCAAGCAAACACCACATCTGCCCCATCGGGGCACCCTGGCATAGCCGGGCAAGACCGCGGGAGGCTCTGGCGACCAGTTTCTTGCTGACCACCTCATTGCGCTCACGCAGCACGCCAAGTAGTGCAACCTGAAAGGTCAGGCGCATGCGCCTGGCCAGAATTTCGTATTCAGTATCGGTGCCTTCAAGAGGACGTAAAGGCACATCGCAACAAAAGTCCGGGCGCTCCTTGACATCCACTTCGAAAAAACAGGATTCGGGGTAGGGTTTTTCCCGGCGCGCTTCCCGCAGATCGTTAATCACCGGCAACAGTAATTCCGGGTGATCGGCTCTTTGCTGGTGATAATACTCGACGTAACGCCGCAGGATGAACAGCGCACTGTTCAACGTCGTCAGAAGAATATTTTTGTCATCGTTGGCACCGACCGGAACGTCGTTGGCAAGGCTGACCGCTTCCTGGCACAGCAGGGTGCCACCGCGCAGCTCAACCAGTATGAAGATGCCCCGCAACTGGTTGATGTAATCGACACAGTTTTGCAGGTCTTCCCCACTCTCTCGGTTTTCCTGAAAGCGTTCAAGGCTGGATTCTGCCTGTTTGATGGTCTGTTCAATTTCACTTTTGACCAGATCAAACGACTGCGATTTCGTCGCAAGAGACGATTGAACCATAAACGCTTCCTGTTACTTTGCGGAGACTACCGCATCCTGTTCATGAACGGTGACCGGGAATTTGTCAGCCAGCACTCTTATCAAGGGCCATGCACCCTTGCCGGCCTGTTTTCAGTTCGCGTAAAACTGGCGAACTTATCATTACTTATAACATAAAACTCAAGTACCTCAAGAAAGCCGGACTGTAACAAATGGTACACCCTGACCTGGTTCTCATTCCGATTACGACAATTTGCCCCATAAAGTGGCGCCGGCCTGTTTCTCGATAATCCCGAGAAATTCTTCGTGGGCTGCAGATTCTGCCTCACTGGCACGGACTACCGTGAGCGGCGGCCGATCCTGAGCAAGCCTTCGGATTCCGCCAGCGCGACCATCGTCACCGGAGTTTGCGTCCAGCGACAGCGCTGTCTGCCCACCGGTCATCAGCAGATAAACGTCAGCCAGAATTTCGGCGTCCAGCAGTGCGCCGTGCAGATCACGGTTGCTGTTATCAACGCCATACCGCTTACACAGCGCATCCAGATTGTTTTTCTGTCCGGGGTGTTTGGCTCGGGCGATGGCGAGCGTATCAACGATGCCGCAGTGTTCCGCTGTTTTACGGGTAGGCTTCAGCCGGGCAAATTCAGAATCCATAAAGCCGACGTCAAACGCGGCGTTATGAATGACAAGTTCAGCCCCTTTGATGAACTCAAAGAATTCGTCGGCAACCTGTGAAAATCGCGGCTTGTCCTTCAGGAACTCATTGGTGATCCCGTGGATCGCAATCGCCTCGGCTTCAACCTCACGCTCAGGATTGATATAAACGTGGTAATTGCGCCCGGTCAGTTCCCGCTCGATCACTTCAACGCAACCGATTTCGATAATCCGATGACCCTCTTTCGGATCAATACCCGTGGTTTCGGTATCCAGTACTATCTGTCTCATTACACCCTGCTCGTCATTTCAGCTGTGACTCAACTACCCGGGTTACACTCAGGCGCCGTGGAGTTCCGTAACGCCGAGGTTCGCCAGTTCATCGGCAAGATCGTTATCCGGATTGCCAGAGTGGCCCTTTACCCAATGCCAGCTCACCTTGTGGCGCGCGGTTTCAGTATCCAGCTCTTGCCATAGATCCGCATTCTTGACCGGCTTCCTGGCGGAATTTTTCCAGCCGTTTTTCTTCCAGCCCACAAGCCATTCCGTGATGCCTTTGCGAACATACTGCGAATCGGTGTAAAGCTCCACTTCGCAAGCCCGCGTGAGGGCTCTCAAACCCTGAATGGCCGCCATCAGCTCCATCCGGTTGTTGGTGGTTTGCCGCTCACCGCCATGCAATTTTTTGCAGGCGCCACCGTATCGCATCACAACGCCCCAACCTCCAGGCCCAGGATTACCTTTGCAGGCGCCATCGGTGTACATCACAACTTTGTCAGCCATCCAATCTCCTGCTGTTGTCAGTGCTCGTCTATTCGGTCTGGCAGCCGGCTGGTACACCCCCTGGAGGCACCAACCGCGCCGGGCAAGGCCATCACCTTGCTCTTGCGCCAGGATGCCCGTGTACGAATCGGAGCGTAGATTCGTTTGCGGGCAAGGATACAGTAATAAGCCCCAACCGGGAGCAAATGTCCGTTCTGACTGAGTAACCGATGGTTTCTGGTGGTATAGCCTTCTTTTCGCTGCACTGGTAGCGTAGAGAAGTGTGTGCACGAGCTTTCAAGCTGGAAACCAAGCAACCTTAGCCAGTCCTCCATGCGTGACCGCATCAGAAAGCGCCCGCCCCAGGGGCCCTGGCGTTGCCGGGAGACCATTCTACGAATGCCCCAAAGACTCAACGGATTAAATCCAATCAAGGCAATTCGACCCTCTCCACGCAATACTCTCGCCGACTCCCGAAGAACCTGATGGGGATCAGGGGAGAAATCAGCCGCGTGATGCAGAATCACCAGATCCATGGATTCACCGGGAAAGGGCAATTCATCCGCATCACAGACTGCGACGCCATCCGGCATGTGCGGATGCCAGGTGGGTGACGTGATGATCTTATGGACAAAATCGGCACCGCTGGCCAAGGGCAGCCGGTGGCTGAGCCCAACCTGGAGCTGGCGAGCACCTGCGAGCCCTTCGAATGAGTGGTCGAGCACCCGGCGCTGGCTGGCCAACAGTGAGCGCCCCAACGGTGTCTGGAACCAGCGCTCAAAACTTTCGTGTCGCTCGGCATAATTGGCCGGCTCGGACGCTATCACCTTCTGACTCTCCATCGGCTAGCCATACCTTGTACCACCGTCTGTTCCCGGTTCCGGACGAACCTTGGGATAGACACGGCGTTGCTCTATCATAACAGCCACATTCATTGAGCACATGGGGTTGTCATGTTCAATATCAGAGCCATTTCTGCGTTTTCCGATAATTACATCTGGTGCCTGTCAGACTCGGCATCCGGCAAGGCACTGATCGTTGACCCGGGCCAGGCCCAACCCGTTCTGGACCATCTCGCGCGACACCAGCTCAGCCTGGATACCATTCTGGTCACGCACCACCACCCTGATCACACCGGCGGTATCGCGGCGCTCACCGACGCATTTCCAGAGGTCCGCGTAACGGGGCCTGCCGACTCTCCGTTCAAAGGCCTGACAAACCCTGTCCACCCTGGTGGCGAGGTAGTCTGGCAGGGATTGACCTTTCAGGTCATGGCCGTACCGGGCCACACTCTGGACCATATCGCCTTTTATACCAGCACACCGGTGGATGATCGCCCGGTATTGTTCTGCGGTGACACCTTGTTTGTGTGCGGCTGCGGCCGGCTGTTCGAAGGCAAACCGGAGCAAATGAAACAGTCACTCCATTCGCTGCGCGATCTTCCGGATGCGACGGCGGTATATTGTGCACATGAATACACTCTGGCCAACTTACGATTTGCCCGCAGCTGGTTGCCCGACGACGCTGAATTGGCCGCATTTGAACAGGACTGCATTGCCAGGCGGGAGCGCGGTGAAGCCACCGTACCGTCAACCATAGCAACGGAAAAAGCGCTGAATCCGTTTCTCAGGTGGGACGATCCGGCTGTTATCGAGGCTGCCACGCGGTACGCGTCAAACGCCGGTCTGCCTTGCGATTCAGACAACGCGATCTTCGCAGCTATCCGACACGGCAAAGATCATTTCTGACGGCTAATCGATGTCTTTCTTAACATTTCTTGTCACAGACGTAACATCAGCTGTATTGACCACCGGAAAAGGGCTCCCATAGAATCCGATTCTGATATCGACCGTAAATTATTAAATGTGCCGGGATTTTATCCATACCCGGCCCCTTACCCGGAAACTGTTTTTATGTCGGCCAAACGATTTTCATATGCTCTGGTTGCCAGCACCATACTCTCCGGCTGCAGCGCCAGCCAGGTTCTGGAGAACTGGCACTCACCATCAGCATGGTTTAACGAGGACGACGCCAGCTCAGAAAACAGCCCTCTTGATTCTGATGAAGTGATGGTTGCCCGGGGCGATGAAGACCTCAAAAAGTCCGTAGCTGCAGGTAACGGCGACCAGGCCGAAAACGCGCCGCTGGACGACGCCATTGCGCCAGAGCTTCGACTTCAGGCTCGTGAGGCCCGCGAAAAACTCGACAGTCCACGCGATGGCGAGGAGCTGAGTGAATCCGGGGAGGATCTCTGGGACCGGTTGAGGGCCGGCTTCCAGATGGATCATTCGGTGAGCAATGCCCGGGTGCAGGCGCAGCTGGATTGGTATGCCCGCCATCCCCGTTACATTGACCGGGTGGTAGAACGAGGCTCGCGCTACCTTCACCATATTCTGGAAGAAACCGAGAAGCGTGGATTGCCCAATGAACTGGCACTGCTGCCGATCGTAGAGAGTGCCTTTGACCCGTTCGCCTACTCTCACGGCCGCGCCGCCGGTTTGTGGCAGTTTATACCGTCTACCGGAAAATACTTTGGCCTGACCCAAAGCTGGTGGCACGATGACCGACGGGACGTGATTGCCGCGACCGATGCTGCTCTCACCTACCTTGATCGCCTGGCCAACCGGTTTGACGGCGATTACACCCTGGCCCTCGCCGCCTATAACGCTGGCGGTGGCACCGTATCCAGCTCCATGCGACGCAATCGCAATGCCGGCAAGCCGACCGATTACTGGTCGCTGAGCCTGCCCACCGAAACCCGACACTACGTGCCAAAGTTGATCGCGCTGGCCAAGATTTTTGATGACCCCGAGGCGTACGGCGTTGAGCTACCGCCTCTGAAGAACGAACCTTTCTTTGAAATTGTCGACACCGGCTCCCAGCTTGATCTCGCCCAGGCGGCTGAACTTGCCGGTATCGAGATCAACGAAATCTACCTGCTCAACCCCTCGTACAATCGCTGGGCCACGAATCCTGATGGTCCTCACCGCCTGTTGGTGCCGATTGAAAAAGCGGATGACTTCCGAACGGCTCTGGTCGAGTTCCCGACGGACCAAAGAGTGTCATGGCAGAATTACCGGGTTAAGAGTGGCGATAGTCTGAACACCATTGCCCGCAAATTCTCGACAACACCCTCGGTGATTCAGCAAGTCAATAAACTCAACACGGACCTGATCCGGATTGGCCAACAGCTTCTGATTCCCTCAGCAACAAAAGGCTCCGACGCATACGCACTGAGCCAGGCACAACGACTGCAGCGAACTCAAGAGAGACAACGCGACGGCAATAAAGTGGACTATACCGTTCGCCGGGGCGATACCTTCTGGGATATTGCCCGGGAGCACCGGGTTTCTGTTCGCGAAGTGGCGGCCTGGAATGGTATGGCACCCGGCGATCCGCTGATCCCCGGCAAACAGCTGGTCATCTGGTCCAAAACAGCACAGCCCACCACGGTAGCCAGCAATCAACGCAATAACGCCATGGTTCGCAAGGTCGGTTACCGGGTTCGTCAAGGCGACTCGCTGTCGACGATTGCCAACCGGTTTGCGGTGAATGTGCGCGACATCGCATCATGGAACGATCTTAATACCAGCCGTTATCTGCAACCCGGCCAAAGTCTGGTACTCTACGTTGACATAAGAAACAGTCCATAACGTGCGAGAACCATGACAACAACACGGAAAGCACCTCGTCTGGCCCTGTCCGGGCTGATCGCGTCTCTGGCCCTACTGGCATCCCCTTTCAGCCATGCAGACGACCAGCAAAGTGACGGACCCGGTCCCAGCCACGGAATCGCCATGCACGGCGAGCTGAAATACCCACAGGGATTCAGCCATTTCGACTACGTTAACCCGGATGCCCCCAAGGGTGGCACGCTGAAACTCTCGGTGGTTTCCAACGGCTTTGACAGTTTTAACCCGTTCGTCATTCGGGGTGTTGCCGCGGCTGGCGTCAGTAGCTACGTGTACGATACGCTGATGGAGTCCTCAGCGGACGAGCCCTTCTCCGAATACGGCCTGATCGCCGAAAGTGTCGAAATTCCGGACGATCGCAGCTATGTGATATTCAACGTAAGGGAGCAGGCGCGGTTTCAGGATGGCAGCCCCATCACCGCGGAAGACGTCGCGTTTTCCTACCGCATCCTGACCACCGAAGGACATCCTTTTTACCGCAACTATTACGCCGACGTCAGCAACGTCACCGTTGAGAACAGCCGGCGCATCCGCTTTGACTTCGGCGACACCGACAATCGTGAGCTCCCATTGATTCTCGGTCAGATGCCCATCCTGCCGGAACACCATTGGAAAGACCGTGAGTTTGGCCGCAACGGACTGGACGTGCCCGTGGGCAGCGGCCCCTATCGCATTGCTGACTTTGATGCGGGGCGTTCCGTCGTGTACCAGCGGGTTGAAGACTATTGGGCCGAAGACCTGCCGGTGCGCAAAGGGCGCTTTAACTTCGACCGCATCCAGTACGAATACTACAATGACGACACCGTCGCGCTGGAAGCCTTCAAGGCGGGCAACTTCGATTTCCGGCAGGAAACTTCCGCAAAAAACTGGGCAACCGCCTACACAGGGCGTCGCTTCGAGGATGGCAGCATTGCTCAGGAAGCCATTGAGCATCAACGCCCCAGCGGCATGCAGGGTTTCGTTTTCAACACCCGCAAGGCCGTGTTCAGTGATCCGAAAGTAAGGCAGGCTCTGGCTTACGGCTTCGATTTCCAGTGGGCAAACCGCAACCTGTTCTTTGACCAGTACACTCGCACAAACAGCTACTTCGAAAACAGCGAACTGGCTTCCTCGGGACTGCCCCAGGGACCAGAGCTGGAACTTCTGGAACCGTTCCGCGAGCAACTTGCTCCCGCCGTATTCACCACTGAATATACCCCGCCTGATGCAGCCGGCGATCAGACCATGCGCGACAATCTTCGCGCTGCCATGGCATTGTTAAACGAAGCGGGTTACAGCATCCGCGGCGGAAAGATGGTCAATGACGAAACCGGAAACCCTCTGGCGTTCGAGATCCTTTTGTTCCAGAAGAGTTTTGAGCGGGTTGTTCTGCCGTTCACTCGCAATCTTGAGCGGCTCGGCATTGACGTCACCGTTCGCCTGGTCGACAGCAACCAGTACATTCAGCGGGTCCGAAGCTTTGATTACGACATGATCACGCAAGTTCTGCCCCAGTCGGATTCGCCGGGCAATGAGCAGCGCGAGTACTGGCATTCCAGCACGGCCGACGTTTCGGGCTCCAGGAACTTCATGGGTGTCAGGGATCCCGTAGTCGATCAGCTGGTCGACAAGGTGATTCAGGCACCGGATCGCGAGCAACTGGTTCACCGGGTGCGCGCTCTTGATCGTGTATTGCTGCACAGCCACTACGTCATTCCTCACTGGCATCTGATCAAAGATCGGGTGGCCTACTGGAACCATTTACAGCGGCCACAGGTCACACCGAAGAATGGCATTGACCTCAATAACTGGTGGATCGAACACTGACCAACCGGCCAATCCCAACGCTGTCATGAAAGGACCTCTCCCGTAAATGGGCATCTACATTCTTCGACGGCTTGCACTGATCATCCCCACTCTGGTGGGGATCATGTTGCTCAATTTTGTCATTGTTCAGGCCGCTCCCGGCGGCCCGGTTGAACAACTTATTGCACAAATGGAAGGTCACGGCAGTAGCGCCCTGGCGCGAGCCGGTGGCGGCGACATGAGCGGTGAGGTCGTCACCAGTTCCGGTGACAGTCGCGGATCACGCGGTTTACCCCCGGAGCTGCTGAAAGAAATCGAAGTGATGTACGGCTTTGACAAGCCCGCCCACGAACGCTTCCTGAAAATGCTCAAAGACTACGCCACCTTTGATTTTGGCGATTCGTTCTTTCGTGATCGCACGGTGGTCGAACTGATCATCGACAAGATGCCGGTCTCTATCTCGCTCGGACTCTGGTCCACCCTCATTATCTACCTGATATCCATCCCGCTCGGCATTCGCAAAGGCATCAGCGACGGTTCCCGGTTTGACGTCTGGACCAGTTCCGCCATTGTGGTTGGCTATGCCATTCCAGGCTTCCTGTTTGCCATCCTGCTGATCGTTCTGTTCGCCGGGGGCAGTTATTTTGACTGGTTCCCGCTTCGAGGCCTCACCTCACCGAATTTTGACGAGCTGAACTGGTATCAGAAGATTGGCGACTACTTCTGGCATCTGGCACTGCCAGTGACAGCCAATGTGATCGGCGGGTTCGCCACGCTGACGTTGCTGACTAAAAACTCCTTCCTGGATGAAATTGGCAAACAATACGTGGTGACTGCCCGTGCCAAAGGTCTGGAGGAAAAGCAGGTGTTGTACGGCCATGTCTTTCGCAACGCCATGTTGATTGTTATCGCCAGTATGCCCGGCGTTCTGGTGTCGCTGTTCTTCACCGGCTCGCTGTTGATTGAGGTTATTTTCTCGTTGGACGGCCTTGGGCTGCTGGGTTTTGAGGCTGCCCTGAACCGTGACTATCCGGTGATCTTCGGCACCCTGTTTATTTTCACCCTGATGGGACTGGTGCTGAAGTTGATCAGCGACATCACCTACGTACTGGTGGACCCTCGCATTGACTTTGAAAGCCGGGAGGGTGCGTGAGCATGATCCGGCTAACCCCGATCCAACAGCGCCGCCTCCGTAACTTTCGTAACAACCGTCGCGGCTACTGGTCCCTCTGGCTGTTTCTTGCTCTGTTCGGTCTGGCACTGCTCGCCGAACTTATAGCCAACGACAAGCCCCTGGTGGTGTCCTACCAGGGCGAACTGTACTTTCCGGTAGTTCAATCGATACCCGAGGAAACCTTCGGTGGGTTCTTGCCAACCGAGGCAGACTACCGGGACCACTTCATCCGGGATGAGATCGCCGCCAACGGCTGGTCTGTCTGGCCGCCTATCCGCTTCAGCTATAACACCATCAATTACGAACTGGAGGTTCCCTCGCCGGCGCCGCCAAGTTCCGAAAACTGGCTAGGCACCGATGACCAGGGCCGGGATGTTGCCGCTCGGGTCATCTATGGTTTTCGCATTTCCGTGGTGTTTGGCCTGACACTCACCATAGCGAGCTGCATTGTCGGCGTGATCATTGGCGCGATTCAGGGTTTTTACGGCGGCAAGATTGATCTGTTTGGGCAACGTTTCATCGAAATCTGGTCGGGATTACCGATGCTGTACCTGCTGATCATTCTGTCTGCATTAGTGCAGCCAAATTTCTGGTGGCTGCTGGGCATTATGCTGCTGTTCAGCTGGATGGGACTGGTCGATGTGGTGCGCGCGGAGTTCCTGCGAGCCAGAAACTTCGAGTACGTCAAAGCCGCCCGAGCCCTGGGACTGGACAACCGGCACATCATGTTCCGGCACATTCTGCCAAATGCCATGGTGGCCACCCTTACCTTCCTGCCCTTTATTCTTACCGGCGCCATCACCGGGCTGACGTCACTGGACTTTCTTGGTTTCGGGCTGCCGTCCGGGTCGCCATCGCTGGGTGAGCTCATAGCCCAAGGCAAGGCCAACCTGCACGCGCCCTGGCTTGGCATTTCGGCGTTCGTCTCTCTGTCAGTGATGTTGACCCTGCTCGTGTTTGTCGGCGAAGCCGTACGCGATGCCTTTGACCCGAGAAAGAACTGATATGAGCGAACTACTGAGCATCTCGGACCTTTCCATCTGTTTTGACAACGGCCCCCGGATAGTCGACCAGCTTTCCCTCCAGATCAACGCCGGTGAAACCCTGGCTCTGGTCGGCGAAAGTGGCTCTGGTAAATCCGTATCTGCGCTGTCTGTCCTGCAACTGCTGGATGCCCGCCACGCCAGCTACCCGTCAGGGCAGATTCTGTATCGGGGCGAAGATCTGCTCAAAGCCTCAGACAAGAGGCTGCGCCAGATCCGCGGGCGGGAAATCAGCATGATCTTTCAGGAACCCATGACCTCGCTTAACCCATTGCACACGGTCGAGAAGCAGGTTACCGAGACCCTGGAGCTGCACAAGGGAATGCGCGGCCCACAGGCCCGCAGGCGCTGCATCGAACTGCTCGAACTGGTTGGCATACCCGAGCCGGAGCGGCGACTCAAGAGTTACCCGCATCAGTTGTCCGGGGGGCAGAAGCAGCGAGTAATGATCGCCATGGCACTGGCCAACGAACCCGATCTGCTGATTGCCGATGAACCAACTACCGCGCTGGATGTCACCGTTCAGAAACAGGTACTGGAGCTGCTGAAATCGTTGCAGAAAAAGCTCGGCATGGCGATTCTGCTGATCACCCACGATCTCAGTATTGTCCGTCGCTATGCCGACCGGGTGGTGGTGATGGAGCACGGCAAGCAGGTGGAGGAAGCGCAAACCGAACGTCTGTTCAGTCGCCCAGAACACTCCTACACCCGCAAGCTGATTGATGCCGAACCGCCGGACCACCCCAACCCACTGGCGGGCAACTCCGATACACTGATGGAAGTGAACAACCTGAACGTCCGCTTCCCGATCCGCAAGAACCTGCTGGGACGGGTCACTGAGAGTTTCCATGCCGTCCAGAATGTGGATTTCCGGCTTCGGGCTGGCGAAACCCTGGGCATTGTCGGTGAGAGTGGCAGCGGCAAGACCACCATTGGCCATGCGCTGCTGAAACTGACCGGCAGCACAGGCAGCATCCGGTTATCCGGGACCGACCTGGGCCCGCTATCCCAGAAGCAGTTCCGGCCCTGGCGAAAGCGGGTGCAGATCGTATTTCAGGATCCGTTCGGCAGCCTGAGTCCAAGAATGTCGGTGGCAGAAATTGTGCGTGAAGGGCTTGAGATTCACGATACCGGTCGCGAAGACCAACATGAAGCCATGGTGATTCAGGCGCTCACCGATGTTGGCCTTGACCCGGATGCACGGCATCGATACCCCCATGAATTTTCCGGAGGCCAGAGGCAGCGCATTGCCATTGCCCGTGCGCTGGTTTTGCAACCAGAACTGATTATCCTGGATGAGCCAACGTCAGCGCTGGACCGGACGGTTCAGAAGCAAGTGATTGAACTTTTGCGGGAAATTCAGGCGCGATATAGTCTAAGCTACATCTTTATCAGTCATGATCTCGCGGTTGTACGAGCACTTAGCCATCAGCTGTTGGTGCTCAGAGACGGCAGGATCGTGGAGTATGGTGCGGCAGAGGAGATTTTCCGGAATCCGCAGCAGGACTACACCCGGGAACTGCTCAACGCGGCATTTTTTTACCAGTCTACGACCAATTGAGCGTTACCCCGGTCGGAACATGTCGGGGATAATGCGTCGAAACCAAGGAACACAGGGAGCAGATAGCCATGGGAATCCTCAGTGGCAAGAAAGCACTGATTGTTGGCGTTGCCAGCAAACATTCCATCGCCTACGGCATTGCCGAGGCCTTCGCCCGTGAAGGCGCCGAACTGGCCTTCACCTACCAGAACGAGAAGCTGCAATCCCGCGTGGTGAAATTTGCGGACCAGTGGGGCAGCCAACTGACCTTCCCTTGCGACGTCGCCAGTGACGAAGAGATCGAAAACGTATTCACTGAGCTGAACAAGCATTGGGATCAGATTGACATCATCATTCACGCCGTCGGCTTTGCGCCGGCTCATGAGCTCGATGGTAACTTTGTAGACGTGACAACCCGGGATGGTTTCCGGATTGCCCACGACATCAGCTCTTACAGCTTTGTGGCCTTGGCCAAGGGCGCTCGACAAATGATGCACGAAGGCAGCAGCCTGCTGACCCTGAGTTATCTGGGCGCTGAGAAAGTTCTGCAGAACTACAACGTGATGGGGTTAGCCAAGGCATCCCTGGAAGCTAACGTTCGCTACATGGCGGCCGCCCTCGGCAAAGAGGGTATCCGGGTAAACGGTATCTCTGCAGGGCCGATCAAAACCCTCGCGGCATCTGGCATCAAGAGCTTCCGTCGTATGCTGGCCGAGAACGCCAAGCGGGCCCCTTTGCGCCGTAACGTGACCACGGACGAGGTCGGTAATGCCGCAGCCTTCATGTCTTCTGACATGGCGTCGGGTATTACTGGCGAAATCCTGTACGTTGACGGTGGTTTCAACATCACCGGCATGGGCGAACTGGAAGACTGAACCGGTCTGCAGTCTGCACGATCACAAAGAGCCGGCCCAGCGCCGGCTTTTTGCATTCAACCCTCGGATAACGCAGTGGCAACCGCATCCATCCAGTCGAGATAGTCGGTATCATCGGACTCCAGCACCCGAATTCCGACCAGGTTGCCCTCCTCCGCTCGCCGGCACCACATCACTTCGACCATCAACGCAAAAGCCTTGGCCTGATGCCCCAGACTGACTTTCGCCATCAGCAATGAATTTACGCTCAACGGCTCTGCAGTAACCAGGCTTAATCCCCGCGCAGAGATATCGCGAATCTGGCATTCCAGCGTCAACTCGTCCGCCAGCTCAGACGGATCTGACTCCGGTTCTGGCGATTCTCGTTGAATCCAGGCCCGTGCTCTGGCTGTTAATCGGTAGTCTTCTCGTTTGTCCTTACCGCGAGGCAGTGCCTGAGCAGTGCCAAACTGATAGTTGTCATCTGTCATCATCTGCCCTCAATTGCGCCCAACCCGGATGCGGCCAACAACCCGGCTCAGGGTATCGTCAAATTCTGCAGCACTGCCAAGAACACGGATTTTGCCCGCAACGATGCCCGATACCAACTCATCGTGTAACAACTCTTTCCGATTGAGGCCAAGCCGGTCCACAAAGACGAACTTCCGGGATGCTGAAATCTTTACCGCCAGTTTCAAGCGAACCGGCTCATCATCGTCTTTTGGCGGGGCCATCACAATCCAGCCCCCCAAGCCAATACCTTCAACCTGTTTGGTAGCAACCACCTCCAACTCACGATGCAGCCTGGCCTGCTCCGCCTTTTCATCCTCCAGGCGCTGTTGTTCTGCCTCCGCTTGCTGGCGCTCAATCTCTGCTTGTCTTGCGGCCTCCTGCTCGACCCTCAGGCGTTCAGCCTCTTCTTTCTCTTTGCGTAAAACCTCAGCTCGGGCACGCGCTTCCTGTGCCGCATGCTCCCTTTGCTTTTGCTGTTTTACACAGACTTTTGACAGCAGTTCTACCGCCTCTGACAAGACATCGCCAAACGGTGTTGGTGATGGCAGCGGCCGCAGCGCACCTGACTGAATATCGGCAAGGAAAGATGGCCAGGTTTGCAGTCCCAGCTTAACCCCGGCTCCGTTAGTCCAGAGCACCTCGCTGCTGTCGTCCAGCAACGCGAAAAAGAACCGACGCTGCTCACGAGCGCCCTCGCCTTCAACAAACCAGAGACCGGAATGGTGTGCAGCCTCGTCAGCGGGCACCGGCATCACCGCCAGCCACTGGGATTCCCAGCTAAAATTGCCTTCTCCGGACAACGCCGGCTTGAGCTCCGGCACCTCGCCGCGAATTCTGGCAACAATGACCGACTGAATCTCGTCCAGGGCTGTTTGGGGCAGGTCCTGCCCCAGCGCTCGCGACCAGACGTCCTGAATTCGATCGCCGATTTGCTCACCAACGTGATACAACCGGTTTCGGTCACGGTCCGAGAGTGCCGGATCGCCCAGCCAGACCAACCATTCCAGCAGCTTGTTGGCGTGCCGGTAGAGCTCGCTATCAACACCCTCAGACCAGGTACTCTGCTTCAGCACTTTGTACCAGTCATTCACGATGAACCGGCTGACGGCCGTGGGCAGATTGCGCCCGGTCAAAGCGCGGCCAATCAAGGCCCTGGCCACCTGATCTGCAAACCGCTGCCGGGAGGCTCCCTGCTCGGTCTCCAGCAATCGCTCTCGCAACCTGCTGGCCTGGGTCTCTCGTTTGTGTCTGTCGATCAGCCACTGCTCACAATAGGTCTCTAATGGTTCGACAGTGCCAGATTCAAAACTGCCTGACACGGCAATCACCAGACTGTCGAGCTGATCCAGTAACATCCGAGCAGAACGCCCCCCGGTATCGCTCCATCCTCGCCATTCCTGAAGATTATCGAGCCAGTCCAGCAGGCCGGAACTGAAGGCCCCGGCACCATTGGCATCAAGTTGCCAGGCAAGCCAGAACCGGAGCCGGGCAATCCGACCGATCAAGGTGGTGTGCAGACCACTGGTTTTAAGGAAGACATCCATAATGCGGTCCGACAGATACGCGGCATTTACCTGGCGAACGGACCACTCGATGTCAACAGAGCGCAACACCTGGGTAACGCGCTCATCGCGTTGCTCGGTCCAGCAGGAAAAAAGCAGGGGGCGCCAGTCGGGCACAGACTCAGGGGCAGGCTTGCCAACCGGATACGGCAAATCAGGAACCCGAATACCCGACAAAACCTGATTAATTCTCTCCGAAACCACCTTTCTGGAGGTAGCAACGGCTTGTGGTTTGCTGGGCGTGGGCGACATCCGGTACCTGTAGTCTGGAAGCGTTGAAAAGGGTCTTCAAATAAAGCAGTATAACCAACTCGCCGGGGTTTACCGCAACTGCATGCCGGCATCATTTGTATTTATCATCTGACACCGGGCCAATAATGACCGCGTTACCCGGTGAAGAAACGATCTGATTCGGGGAAGCACAACAAGATGTCGGGCAAGAAACTGGAAAACCTGAACGTGGCCAGCCAAGAACCACTGATCACTCCTGAGGCACTGAAGCAGGAACTGCCGCTGAGTGACAAAGCAGCTGACACCGTCGCCTCAGGCCGGCAGGCCATCTATGACATTATGGATGGCAAAGATCATCGGCTGTTCGTGGTGGTGGGTCCCTGCTCTATTCACGATGTAGAAGCCGCCAGAGAGTACGCAACCCGGCTGAAAAAGCTGGCGGAGGAAGTCAGCGATACGCTGTTACTGGTAATGCGCGTTTATTTTGAGAAGCCGCGCACCACCGTTGGCTGGAAAGGCCTGATCAACGATCCCCACCTGAACGACACCTTTGATATCGAGCAAGGCCTGCACATCGGTCGCCGACTCCTACTGGACATCAACGAGATGGGCCTGCCGGCCGCAACCGAAGCACTGGACCCGATTTCTCCTCAGTACCTTCAGGACACCATCGCCTGGTCTGCCATCGGCGCCAGAACCACCGAATCCCAGACCCATCGTGAAATGAGCAGCGGGCTTTCGATGGCGATTGGTTTCAAAAATGGCACGGATGGCAGTCTTGATGTCGCCGTCAATGCCATGAACTCAGTCTCCCATCCGCACAGCTTCCTGGGCATTGATCAACAAGGTACTGTGGCCATTATCCGCACCAAAGGCAACAACTACGGGCACGTGGTTCTGCGCGGTGGCGGTGGCAAACCGAATTACGATTCCGTCAGCGTTGCCCTGTGTGAACAAGCCCTGGACAAAGCCAAACTGCGCAAGTCCATCATGGTTGATTGCAGCCACGCCAATTCCAGCAAAGACCCAGCCATTCAGCCGCTGGTAATGCAGGACGTGACCCACCAGATTCTTGAGGGTAACACCTCGATTCAGAGCCTGATGGTTGAAAGCCACATCAACTGGGGCAACCAGTCAATTCCAGAGAATCTGGCAGATCTGAAGTACGGCGTGTCCGTAACCGACGCCTGCATCGATTGGGAGACCACTGAAACGGCGATTCGCACCATGCGTGAAAAACTTAAAGACGTGCTGCCCAAGCGCGGCAAGTAACGTTTACACCCGATTCGGGCGGCTTCAGCTAATCGCTGGTGCCGCCTGTTTTGGGCGCTTTAATCCTCTCTCAACAATTGGGTCGCGCCGACCCAGTCCAGCCTTCCCCGAAGACTCACTACCTCGCCCACAATCACCAATGTCGGGGGCTGCACATCGCTGCTCTTCACGATATCCACGATGGTGCTCAGGGTTCCGACAATCACTCGCTGTTCGGGAGTTGTGCCTTTGGATACGAGGGCCACAGGCATATCGTTCTTCATGCCATGGGCAATCAGTTCACGGCAGATGATGGGCAGGCCAACCAACCCCATATAGAACACCAGCGTCTGGTTATTCTGCACAAAATCGCGCCAGGGCAGATTGCAGGTGTCATCCTTCAAATGCCCGGTCACAAACCGCACTGACTGGGCATGATCCCGGTGGGTCAGCGGTATGCCGGCGTAGGCCGCGCAGCCAGATGCTGCAGTAATACCCGGAACAACCTGAAATCGAACCCCTGCCGCCGCCAGCGTTTCGATCTCTTCTCCACCACGACCGAAAATAAACGGATCACCACCTTTAAGGCGAACCACTTTATGGCCTTCCCGGGCCAGATCTACCAGGCGCTGGTTAATCTGATCCTGCGGCAATGTGTGGTTAGAGCGCTGCTTGCCTACGTGAATCCTTTGGGCCGATTCCGGTATCAACTCCAGGATCTCCGGAGAGACCAGACGATCGTACAACACCACTTCCGCAGAGTTGATCAAACGCCAGGCTTTGAGCGTTAGAAGCTCCGGATCACCCGGACCGGCACCTACCAGTGCTACTTCGCCCGCGGAATTGTTAGGATTTTCGGTAACTGGGTTAACCCTGTACCTTATCGGTGCAGGGCCTGCCTTGATGCCCTGTCCTGGTGCATCGTGTTGTTGCTCGGTCATTGGATGCGATCAATGCCTCTCATGTAGGGTTTGAGAACATCCGGAACCAGAATGCTGCCGTCTTCCTGCTGGTAGTTCTCCATCACGGCGATCATTGCTCGGCCAACGGCCAGGCCCGACCCATTGAGGGTATGCACAGGCTCCGGCTTTCCGGTTTCCGGGTTTCGCCACCGTGCTTGCATACGCCGTGCCTGATAATCACGGGTGTTGGAACAAGACGAAATCTCGCGGTATTTACCCTGGCCGGGCAACCACACTTCAAGATCATAGGTTTTGGCCGCAGAGAAACCCATATCGCCGCCACACAGAGTGACAACGCGATAAGGCAGATCGAGCAATTGCAGCACCTTCTCAGCGTGGCCAGTCAGCTGCTCCAGCGCTTCAGTGGAGTCTTCCGGCCGCACGATCTGAACCAGTTCCACTTTGTCGAACTGGTGCTGCCGGATCATGCCACGGACATCACGGCCATAAGATCCCGCTTCACTGCGAAAACAGGGTGTATGGCAAACCAGACGCACTGGCATTTCGGCCGCATCAAGAATGCTGTCAGACACCAGGTTGGTCGCCGGCACTTCCGCGGTCGGAATCAGGTACAGAGGATTGTCGCCGGCGGTCCGGAACAGGTCTGCCTCGAACTTCGGCAGTTGGCCGGTGCCAAACAACGCGTTGGCATTGACCAGGTAAGGCACATAGGCCTCGGTGTAGCCGTGTTCTTCGGTGTGCAGGTCCAGCATAAACTGCGCCAGTGCCCGGTGCAGTCGGGCCAGATGACCACGTATTACCGCGAAACGGGAATGCGCCAGGCGTGTGGCTGTCTCAAAGTCCAGGCCCTTGAGCTGCTCACCCAGATCGACGTGATCCTTGGGCTCGAAATCGAAGGTCCGCGGTGTTCCCCAAACCCGGGTTTCGACATTGTCATCTTCATTCGCTCCGGGCGGCACATCCTCATCCGGCAGGTTAGGAATGCCCGCAAAAAACGCATTCAGGGATTCCTGAACCGAGCGCAGCTCGTCCTCGGCTTCAGCCTTTTGCTGCTTGAGATTGTCTACTTCTTCCAGCAACGGCTTGATGTCTTCGCCGGCTGCCTTGGCTTTACCAATGGATTTCGATCGCTTGTTCTGCTCGCCCTGCAGTGTTTCCGCTCGCACCTGAATGGCGCGACGGCGTTCCTCCAGCATTTCAAAGGCAGCCACATCGAACTCGTAGTTTTTGATGGCAAGCCTGCGGGCAATGTCTTCGGTCTGAGTACGGACACGTTTCGGATCGAGCATGATCTTCCTGAATTTTCCGGTTAACGAATGAATAGATGTATCAGCATTATACCTGCCGTAGCTCTGCTGGCCACCATCTGCCCTGCCCGACGCTGTGCAATGGCGACCGGCTGACCGCGCTAATAGCGCTTGGTGGGACTGCCGACATCGAGATCATCCAGCCGTTGACGTTTTTCAGCCAGCTTGATCTCAAGGCCGCGCATAACCGGCTGATAGTAACGTCGTTGATGGATGTCTTCGGGAAGGTAACATTCACCGGCCGCATAGCCGTCCGGCTCATCGTGGGCGTAGCGGTATTCGGCACCGTGGCCCATGGTCTTGAGTAGCTTGGTAGGGGCATTTCGCAGGTGAACCGGCACCTGATAGTCCGGATCTTTGCGGATATCTGCCATACAGTCGTTGAACGCCTTGTAGACGGCGTTACTCTTTGGCGCCAGCGCCAGATACGTCACCGCCTGAGCCAGGGCAAGCTCGCCCTCCGGTGAGCCAAGGCGTTCCTGAGCATCCCAGGCCTGCAGTGTCAGTTGCAGCGCTCTTGGATCGGCATTACCGATATCCTCACTGGCGATACGCACCAGTCGACGGGCAACATACAGCGGGTCACAGCCGCCATCCAACATCCGGCACAGCCAGTACAACGAACCGTCGGGGCTCGACCCACGCACCGATTTATGCAGAGCCGAGATCTGGTCGTAGAACACGTCTCCGCCTTTATCGAATCGGCGCAAACTGGTTTGTAGTACCTGTTCCAGTATCTGCGAGCCAACCCTGTTGTAGCCTTGCTCATCCGGCTCTGCCAGATCGGCAGCCACCTCCAGAATGTTCAGCGCCCGCCGGGCGTCACCGCCCGAGGCATCGGCCATCGTCTCCAGCACTTCGGGCGCAACATGAAGCTTACCGGCAAATCCGGACTCACTGGAAAGCGCCCGATTCAGCAGTTTAAGAACATCGTCGGTTTCGAGGTTTTTAAGAACATAGACGCGGGTGCGCGACAACAAGGCGCTGTTCAATTCAAACGATGGGTTTTCCGTGGTAGCGCCAACAAAAATGAAGGTGCCATCTTCTATGTGCGGAAGAAACGCATCTTGCTGGCTTTTATTGAAGCGGTGAACTTCGTCCACAAACAACAACGTATCGCGGCCCTGAGACTGCTTACGGTTGCGGGCTCGCTCCACCACCTCACGAATTTCTTTAACGCCACTCAAGACGGCAGATAAGGTTTCGAACGACAAATCGCCGACATTGGCGAGCAGCCGCGCGAACGTGGTTTTACCCACACCCGGCGGTCCCCAGAGAATCATGGAATGCAACTGGCCCTGCTCTACGGCTCGCCTCAGAGGCTTGCCCGGGCCCACCAAATGGCTCTGACCCACGTAATCTTGCAGGGAGGCCGGTCGCATTCGAGCGGCCAGCGGCTGAAAGCCGGGTTCAGGCTGAAACAGGTTGTCCTGCATCAGGCGCCGTCCCGAATGACATCCACCTCCTCCGGGTAATCGAGGCTGAACACTGCGCTGTCGAGATCCTGATTCAGGGTTACCTGATCAAAGCTCAGAATACTCAACTGCGACAGTGAATCTTCCATGCGCATTTCCTGGAGCTCACCGCGGTAGAAAGTCAGGCGCAATGAGGTGAACAAGGAGTCTGCGCCCCGGGGCACCAGAGTATACTCGCGCGTGTCATCTCCGATGCGGCGCTCGCTCACTTCGTAGCTTTCGTCCAGATTGCCCACTTCACCGCTGAGCAACAACGCGGGCGTACTCTGAACCTGCTCGTCCAGTGTGTGGATGGTGACCTGCTCCAGATCCGGATCGTAAACCTCAACGGTGTCGCCATCACTGACAATAAACTGCGACAGTGGCGCTGCCGTTTCCCAGTAAAACAGTCCCGGGCGTTTGGCCTTGAGCACACCGCGGGTTTCCTGAACCTGATTGCCGTTGCCATTGACCACGATCTGAATGAAGTTGGCCTGGTACGTCTGGTAACTGCGCAGTACCGATGCCAGCTCCTCGGCGGCATCTCGAGACTCGGCTTTTTGCTCAGCCCAAGCCGTTCCAGTGGCTGACAGCACGAGCATAAACAGGATCGCTGAACACACGGTTCTCATCATAATCACTTTACTCCTAGTCTCTTGGAGGCGGCGGGGCCAGAACTTCTCTGGCACCGTTGTGACCCGCCGAACTGACCACACCCGATGCTTCCATGGCATCCACCAGGTTGGCGGCACGGTTGTAACCAATCTTGAATTTTCGCTGTACCGAAGAGATGGATACCCTTCGGTTTTCGGTGACAAACGCCACCGCTTCATCAAACAATGCGTCGCCGTCTTCGCCGCCACCGCCGTCACTCAGTGTGGGTACTCCGGGCAAATGCTCGCCCTCGGCGCCGTTGAGGACATCATCCACATACTCTGGCTCGCCCCGCGCCTTCCACGCGCTGACCACCCGGTGCACCTCATCATCGTCCACAAAAGCACCGTGAACCCGCACCGGGAGGCCAGAGCCGGGAGGCAAGTACAACATGTCACCATGGCCCAGAAGCTGCTCTGCGCCACCCTGATCAAGCACTGTGCGGGAGTCGATTTTTGACGACACCTGGAACGACATCCGGGTTGGAATGTTGGCTTTGATCAGGCCGGTAATCACATCCACCGAGGGCCGCTGGGTCGCCAGGATCAGGTGAATACCGGCAGCACGGGCTTTCTGGGCAATACGAGCGATCAGTTCTTCCACTTTTTTACCGACGATCATCATCATGTCGGCAAATTCGTCGATCACTACGACGATAAAGGGCAAGGTTTCCAGCTCGGGACGCTCTTGTTCATCGTTGGCCAGGTAGTCATCCGGCTTCCAGAACGGATCCAGCAGCGGTTCTCCGGCTGCCCGGGCGTCCTTCACCTTCTTGTTGTAGCCCGCAATGTTGCGCACACCCAGGCTCGCCATCAGCCGGTACCGTCGTTCCATCTCCGCCACACACCAACGCAGTGCATTGGCAGCTTCTTTCATATCGGTGACCACCGGAGCCAGCAGATGAGGAATGCCATCATAGATGCTCAGTTCAAGCATCTTGGGATCAACCATAATGAAGCGTACTTCCTCCGGAGTGGCCTTGAGCAGCATGCTCAACAACATGGCGTTCACGCCCACCGATTTACCGGAGCCGGTGGTACCTGCCACCAGCAAGTGGGGCATTTTGGCCAGATTGGCCACCATCGGGTTACCACCAATATCATTGCCCAGTGCCAGTGTCAGTGCAGAGTTGGATTCGGTAAACACCCTCGCGCTGAGCACCTCGCTCAAGCGCACGATTTCCCGATGTTCATTGGGGATTTCGATGCCAACCACCGACTTCCCGGGAATAACCTCCACCACGCGAACACTCAGGACCGCCAATGAACGGGCCAGATCCTTCGCCAGATTTGAGATCTTGCTGACCTTTACCCCGGCTGCGGGCTTGATTTCAAAGCGAGTGATCACCGGCCCGGGATTTACTTCCACCACTTCGACCGTTACGCCAAAGTCTGCCAGTTTTTCCTCCAGCAGACGCGACATATGCTCCAGGGCCTCTTCCGAATAGCCCTTTTCCTTATGCTCCTCCGGCGGGTCCAGAAGCGAGATAGGCGGAATGGGACTTTCAACATCCTCAAGCAGAGAACCCTGTTTACTTGTCACGGTCTTGCTACTCGGTCCCTGATCTTCCTTCTTGAACGGGGATATTTTAAGTGATCGGCTTGCCGGCTTATCAACGCCGGCCTTCGCTGCAGACTGCCCATGTGGCTCGGTTTCGCCATCTCTGGAGCTGAAACTCTCCAGACGCGCAGGTTCCTGCTCGGATGCCGCCAAACCTTCAAGCGCAGGCTCCTTACGCACTGGCGCCTTGGCTGACGAACTGGCCTCGTGTGCGGGCTTTGGCTTGCGTTTGAACAGGCGACGCCACCAGGATTCTTTCTTCTGGACGGTTTCAGCGTTGGCTTTTGACTTAGCTTCTGCGCGGGCCACCCGGTCCTTGATAACCGGAGGTTCCGGCTCAGGGCTTGGGCGGGTGCTTGCCACTTTTTTGGGTTCTTTGCTGTCAGACTTGAACAGGGCCGCAATCCACTGGGCCACCTTGAGCGTGAGCCCGCCCAAATGATCCATCAACCGAAACCAGGACAACCCGATGGTCACGGTCAGCGCGAAAAGGAAAATGGCGATCAGTAGCAGCGTGGTGGCAGGCAGATTGAAAAAGCGAATCATGGCTTCGGAGACCGCTACACCCAGCACCCCACCGGATGACGCGCCCAGGCCAAACACCGAGTAGAGCGACAACAGACTGGTCGCCGACAAAAGGATCAACAGAAAGCCGCCAAACCGCACCATGAACAGGGGCCAGTGCAAATCGAGGGACTCGTGACGAAGTCGGATCAGCATAACGGCATAGCCGGCGATCATGGCCGGGAACAGCCAGGAGACATGGCCAAAGAAATCCACCAGCAAACTGGCAAGCCAGGCACCAGAACGCCCCGCGGCGTTATCTACGCGAGTTTCATGCCCGATGCTCGCCCAACCGGGATCAGACGCACTGAAGGTGAACAAAGCCATGACAAGATAGATGCAAAGCACAATCATGCCAATCACAGCACCTTCCCTGGCTCCTTGGGCCACCAGGCGGCGAAAGCGTCGTTGTTTGTCGGTCAGTTCCGTTGGTACTGCTTTCTTCGCTTTAGCGGATTCCGCCATGAATGCTCAAACCGTCAGTGAGTTTAGTCTTTCAGTGCCTGAAAACCCCGTGTCAGATCGGTTTTCAGATCATCAATGGCTTCTATGCCAACAGACAGCCGAATCAGGTTCTCTGTGATACCGGCTTTGTCTTTGTCTTCCGGCGACAATCGACCGTGGGTTGTGGTGGCTGGGTGAGTGATTGTTGTCTTCACATCGCCCAGGTTTGCAGTGATGGAAATCATCCGGGTGGCGTCAATGAAGCGCCAGGCTTCTTCGCGCCCACCTTTAACCTGAAACGACAGTACACCACCAAAACCATCCTGCTGCTTTTTCGCCAGCTGGTGCTGAGGGTGACTCTCAAGACCTGCGTAATATACTTTGGCGACCGCGGGCTGGCCCTCCAACCACTTCGCCAACTCTAACGCATTGTTACAGTGGGCTCGCATACGAATCGGTAAGGTTTCCAGACCCTTCTGAAACACCCAGGCATTAAAGGGGCTCATGGTGGGCCCTGCCGAGCGCAGGAAGCCATAGATTTCGTCAAGGTACTTTGCCGGCCCCACAACCACGCCGCCAACACAACGGCCTTGTCCATCCAGATATTTGGTGGCGGAGTGAATAATCAAATCTGCGCCCTGCTCCAGCGGTCGCTGCAAAACCGGAGTGCAAAAGCAGTTGTCGACCACAAACAGGGCATCGTTAGCCCTGGACAGCTCACTCAGAGCAGCCATGTCGGCAACTTCACACAATGGATTGGAGGGCGTCTCGATAAACAACATCCGGGTTTCCGGCCGCACCGCGTCCCGCCAGGCATCCAGATCAGTCAGGCTGACAAACGAGGTTTCCACCCCGAATCTGGCCATGTATTTCTGAAACAACACGTTGGTGGTACCGAATACCCCGCGTGAACAGATAACGTGATCTCCAGACTGCAATAACGCCATGCAGGTGCTCAGGATGGCGGCCATTCCCGAGGCCGTGGCGACAGCTTTTTCACCACCTTCCATGGCCGCAATCCTGGCTTCAAATGCCTGTACTGTAGGATTGGTGAACCGGGAATAGATGTTGCCGGGCTCTTCTCCGCCAAATCGGGCCGCCGCCTGAGCGGCACTGCCGTAAACAAAACTGGACGTCGGGAAAATCGCATCACTGTGCTCAAGCTGTCCGGTCCGGATCTGCCCTGCCCTGACTGCCAGGGTATCAACCGACATGCCTTCCAGATCCGATTCGGGAATCCAGAGATGCTCTTCACGGCTGAATGTCATGTTGTACTCCTGGCGTTAGCGTTTTTGGTTCAGTCTTCATCATTGTGCAGGTCGATAATGGCGTTATCGCCATCCGACACCTGACCGCCGGAGCGGCTTTCGTCTTTACGAAGATTCTCAAGCCGGCTCAGGTAGGCTTCATCCACATCACCGGTCACGTAATTACCGGTGAAGACTGAGCATTCCCAGCCATCAATGTCGTCATTGACGTCGCTGACGCAGGTGATCAGATCTTCCAGATCCTGGTAGATCAGCCAGTCGGCGCCGATCTGATCCCTGATTTCTTCGACAGTACATTCGTGGGCAATCAGCTCGCTGGCCGAAGGCATGTCGATACCGTAAACGTTCGGATAACGAACGGGGGGCGCCGCAGACGCAAAATAGACGTTACGGGCGCCGGCGTCTCTGGCCATCTGCACAATTTCTTTGCAGGTGGTGCCACGAACAATCGAGTCATCAACCAGCATGACATTCTTGCCCCGGAACTCGAGATCAATAGGATTCAGCTTCTGCCGCACCGATTTCTTGCGCATTTTCTGACCGGGCATGATGAAGGTTCGCCCGATGTAGCGGTTCTTGATAAAGCCTTCCCGATATTTTACGCCCAGCTGAAACGCCATCTGCATGGCCGAGGTACGACTGGTGTCGGGAATCGGGATTACCACGTCGATGTCGTGCTCTGGCCGCTCCCTCAGCACTTTATCGGCCAGGGTTTCGCCCATGCGCAAGCGGGCCTTGTAGACAGACACCCTATCCATGATGGAGTCCGGCCGGGCAAAATACACGTGTTCAAAGATACACGGATAGAGTTTTGGGGATTCCGCACATTGCTCGGTGTACAGCGTGCCGTCAGTTTCAATGTAGACCGCTTCGCCCGGGGCGATATCCCGGACGATGGTAAAGCCAGCCGAGTTCAGGGCCACGCTCTCCGACGAGATCATGTATTCCTTCTGGCCGTCTTCGTTCTCACGAACGCCATAGCAGACCGGACGAATGCCATTAGGGTCACGAAAGCCGACAATGCCATAGCCCGTAATCATGGCAATCACTGCGTAGGCGCCGCGACAACGCTTGTGAACCGCCCGCACTGCCGAAAAGATTTCATCTTTAGTCGGATTCAGCTTGCCGAGTTTCTGAAGCTCGTGAGCAAAGACGTTCAGCAATACCTCGGAATCCGAATTCGTGTTGATATGACGAAGGTCAGTCCGGAACAGGTCACTGCTGAGATCATCCGCGTTGGTCAGGTTGCCGTTATGAGCCAGCGTGATGCCGTAAGGGCTGTTCACATAGAATGGCTGCGCTTCGGCAGAACTGGAGCTACCAGCGGTTGGGTAGCGGACATGGCCAATCCCGACATTGCCCACCAACCTGCGCATGTGCCGGGTGTGGAACACGTCCCTCACCAGCCCGTTGTCCTTGCGAAGAAAGAACCGGTCATCCTGAAAGGTCACAATACCCGCCGCATCCTGGCCACGGTGCTGAAGAACGGTCAGTGCATCATAGAGAAGCTGATTGACGTGAGAAGTACTGACAATACCGACAATGCCGCACATGGCTGGAATACTCTCCGAGTGTTAGATCTGAATGTTAACGGGATGCAGGCGCGGGATCTACGCCTTCCTGCTCAATCGATTCGCCCGGCTCTTCCCAGGCGCCTTCTGCGGGGCCCAGAAACCGGGCAAACTCATCGCCGAACGTGCGGCGAGACCAGTCTTCTACAACCGCAAGACGGTCGATCATGATGGACTCCTTCCACCATGTGTCCTCGGCCAGCGGCGTGTAACGAGTGAACGCAATGGCAACAATAACCACCACCACGCCCCGCAACAGCCCGAAGCCCATACCCAAAACCCGATCGGTGGCTGACAGCCCGGTCGCCCGGACCAGATGACCAATCATGTTGTTAATAATGGCGCCAACAATCAGGGTGCCAAAGAACAGAATTGCGAAGGCCGCGATCAACCTAACCAAAGGGGTCTCAACGGTGGATTCAAGCAACGATTGCATTTGCGGATGAAAGGTGCGCGCGATGATGAAGGCACCAACCCAGGTCACCAGGGACAGTGCTTCTCGAACAAAACCCCGCTTGAGGCTAATAAGCGTGGATACGGCAATAAGGGCAATGATGACCCAGTCGATCCAGATCAGCGCTTCCATGAAAAACCCGATGGAGAAAAGGAAGCGCGAATTCTATCAGGAAACCCGGCGCCACCAAACCGCCAGCCACTCATAAATTACAGGGATGACTTACTTTGCACCCGTGGTGACCAGGCTGTTCAATGAAAACTCCTGATCCAGTGCCTTTTTGGCAGTCTCGGCATCGGCTTTGTTAGCGAATGGACCGCTGAACACTCGGGTAAGTGTTGTTTCGCCGCGCTCAACTTGTTGCAGGTGCGCGCCAAATCCCATGTCGCGCACGTTGTCACGTAGTCGCCGTGCGTTGTCTGCGTTACCAAAGCTGCCTAACTGAACGACCCACGCTCCCTCAAGAGAGCGGGCATACTCGGCGGTTTCTTCGACCGGTTCGGGAGCAGCCTGCTGAACCGGCTCGGGTTGCGGCTCTGCGGATTGCGGCTGGGCCTGCTGCGGGACAGCCTCTCCGGCAGACTCAGGCTCTGCACCCTCAATCAGACGAAAGCCCGGTGCAGGCTCAGAATCGACGATGTCAGACGACTCCGTCGACATTCCATAATCAGGCCCCTCTGATAAAGGTTCAGCCGGAACATCCACTTCCGGGAACGGTGGCTCTTCCGGAATGGTAATCGCCCGCGACTCCCGCTCGGAGTGAGGTTCATCAAATATCATGGGTACAAAGATAACAGCCAGAGAGACCAGAACCAGCGCACCAATGATTCTTTGCTTCAATCCATTCACGAGAGACGGCTCCCTTTTATGTCGGTTTGATGCTGATACTAACTGTGCGCCTGCACGAACACAAAGCCGAGCACCCGCCATGGACAAAGTTTAAGAGACTCAGCCTACCAACCGCTCGCGAGCCTGGGCTACTGTGTAAAAAGACCCGAATACAACGATAGTATCAACGTCTGATGCCCCGGAAAGCGCAGCATCCAGCGCTTCCCCAACGCTGGCAAAGGCGCTGTAATGCTCTATTCCACACGCTATGGCATGGCCCACCAGGGCATCCGCATCCAGACCGCGATGAACATCGAGACCGGCGAACCACCATTGATCCACCACCGGCATCATCGCCGTCAACACCCCGGCAATGTCTTTATCTGCCAGAGCGGCATAGACACCCAGTATGCGCCCTGACGACGGTTTTTGCGCACTCAGTTTGCTGGCAAGCCAACGCGCTGCATGAGGGTTATGGCCCACATCAACGATCACAGCGGGCCCGGCACCAAGCTGTTCAAAGCGACCGGGTACGGTAAGCGTCCGGACCGTCTCGCTAACCCTTTCTTTCGACAACTGCGGTACCAGCTTCCGGCCAAGCACGACGCCAGCGGCCACACTCTCAATCGGCAAGGGTCCGGCAGGCAACGCAATCCGCTCACCATCCAGCACCAACTCCAGCGTTGAAGCGTCCGCCTCGACAGGCTCCATCCTATAGTCCCGCCCGCTCACCTGCAGTTCAACTTTCTGAGCGGCAGCCTGCTGCAAAACCGAAGAGGGTGGCTCCGGATCCGCGCAGACCGCGAAAATACCCCGCCGCAGAATGCCAGCCTTTTCAAACCCGATCACTTCACGATTGTCGCCAAGAAACCCGATATGATCGATATCGATGGACGTAATCACGGCGTAGTCGGCGTCAAGAACATTCACCGCATCCAGGCGCCCGCCCAACCCGACTTCAAGCACCCAATCTTGCACCCCGGCATCCGCAAAGGCGACAAAGGCGGCCAGTGTCCCAAACTCAAAGTAGGTTAACGATACCTTGCCCCGGGCAGATTCCACCCGTTCAAAGGCCGACACCAGGGCGGCGTCGGTAATTTGCTGCCCGTTCAGGCGAACCCGCTCGTTGTAGCGCTGCAAATGAGGCGAGGTGTAGGCACCGGTGCTGCGCCCGGCAGTTCGCAACAACGTGTCGATGGTCGCGACCGTCGTCCCTTTGCCATTGGTGCCCGCAACGGTGATGATCCGGGCCGCTGGTTTCCGCGGAAATAGCCGGCGCAAGACCACCAGAACGCGATCAAGGCCAAGATCAATTTCTGTGGGGTGGATGGATTCAAGCCACTGAAGCCAGTGGTCAACAGTAGCGCCGGCCCCGGGCGAGGCCGGCTTCAAGTCAGTGTTGGGAGGCTTCATCAATATCCGGTTTTTCCGTTATTTCAAATTCTATTGGCGCCTCGGTACCTGGTTTTTCCTGACCGGTGAACTTGGCCAGCACATGCGCAATTCGCTCACGCATCTGGTGCCGGTGCAGAATCATATCGATGGCGCCATGTTCCAGCAGAAACTCACTGCGCTGGAAACCTTCAGGGAGCTTTTCGCGGACAGTCTGCTCGATAACGCGTGGGCCGGCAAAGCCGATCAAGGCGTAAGGTTCAGCGATGTTAAGGTCGCCCAGCATGGCCAGACTGGCCGATACACCACCGAAGACAGGGTCGGTCATCACGGAGATGTAAGGAATACCCTCCTGTTTCATCCGTTCAAGTACTGCTGCGGTCTTGGACATCTGCATCAGTGACAGAATCGCTTCCTGCATTCGGGCGCCACCACTGGCCGAGAAACAGACCAGCGGAATCCGATGCTCCAGCGACACGTTTGCCGCCTGAACGAATTTTTCACCAACCACCTGCCCCATCGAACCGCCCAGAAAGTTGAATTCGAATGCGCAAGCCACCAGCGGCACACCCATGGTGGTGCCCCTCATGGCGATCAGCGCATCCTTCTCTCCGGTGGCCTTTTGCGCAGCCGACAAGCGGTCTTTATAGCGCTTGCTGTCCTTGAACTTGAGCCTGTCCGAAGGTTCCAGGTCTGCCGCAATTTCTTCCCGACCATCCTTGTCGAGGAAGATATCCAGACGACGACGGGCATTGACCCGAAGGTGGTGGTTGCACTTCGGGCAGACATCCAGGTTTTTCTCAAGCTCCGGCTTATACAGAAACGCACCGCACTTCGGGCATTTCTTCCACAACCCTTCCGGTACTCCGGTGCGCTGCCGTGACTCCGAGCGAATCTTGCTCGGCATAATTTTATCAAGCCAGTTACTCATGCTCTCATCCTGTCCTTTGATGCCTGGATGCGTGCCGCTCAGGACGCCGGGCTGTCCATGGCTACACGCATCGGGTGCAACAGATCCGTCAGTGCCTTGTTCAGGGCGTCCGGATCTGCCTGATGTCGGGCTATTGTATCGACCAGTACACTTCCAACAATTACACCATCGGATACTCTGCTAATCGCCGCGGCGGTGTCAGCGTCTCGGATACCAAAGCCAACACCTACCGGCAACGCCATAATATCGCGGATATGCGCCACTTTCTGAGCCACTTCATCCACGTTGATCGTTGCCGAACCGGTCACACCCTTGATAGAAACATAGTACACATAACCAGAAGAGTGTTCGCTGATCGCCTTAATGCGTTCATCCGTTGTCGTCGGTGCCATCAAAAAAATCGGATCCAGATTTCGCGCCGCAAACAGGGGCGCCACTACGTCCGCTTCTTCATGTGGCAAATCAACGGTCAGCACACCATCCACACCCGCATCGGCTGCCGCATCGGCAAAGGCCTCATAACCCATGGCTTCCATCGGGTTGAGATAGCCCATCAACACGATGGGTGTGACATCGTCCGTTTTACGAAATTCCTTGACCATGGCAATCACCTGACGAAGCGTGGTGCCATGGACCAGTGCCCGCTCACAGGCAAGCTGGATAACCGGACCATCGGCCATGGGGTCTGAGAAAGGCACGCCCAGCTCGATGATATCGGCACCGGCCTTTACAAGCGTATGCATCAGACCAACGCTCTGGTCAGGGTGTGGATCACCCGCGGTAATATAGGGGATCAGGGCTTTCCGGCCCTGATCTTTCATCGCTTTCATTACACCTTCAATTCGGCTCATGCCTCGTCCTGCTACCTTCAGATTTCAATGCCATCGAGCTGGGCAATAGTATGGATATCCTTGTCACCGCGACCGGATATGTTGATAACGATCATCTTGTCTTTGTCCATGGTCGCGGCCAGTTTTACAGCGTAGGCAACGGCGTGAGCCGTTTCCAGAGCCGGCATGATGCCCTCTATCTGGGTCAGCATGCGGAAACCGTCGAGCGCCTCGTCATCAGTCACAGACACGTAGTGAGCGCGGCCAATGTCTTTCAACCAGGAATGCTCCGGGCCCACGCCTGGATAATCCAGTCCGGCACTGACCGAGTGGGTCGCGGCGATCTGGCCGTTCTCGTCTTCCATCAGGTAAGTCCGGTTGCCATGCAATACACCGGGGCGACCGGCACAAAGCGGCGCGGCATGCTGACCGGTTTCAATGCCGAGACCACCTGCTTCAACGCCGTACAGCTCAACCGTCTCATCGGCCAGGAACGGATGGAACATGCCGATGGCATTGGAGCCACCACCAACACAGGCAACCAGTGCATCGGGCAACTTGCCTGCCTGCTCCAGTGCCTGGCGACGGGTTTCACGACCAATCACTGACTGGAAATCCCTGACTAACAGCGGATACGGGTGAGGACCGGCCACTGTGCCGATGATGTAGAAAGTATCGTCAACGTTGGCTACCCAATCCCGCATGGCATCGTTCATGGCGTCTTTGAGTGTTTTGGTGCCGCTCTGAACGGAGTGAACCGTCGCGCCCAGCAACTTCATCCGATACACGTTCAGGGACTGTCGCTTGACGTCTTCAGCGCCCATAAAGACATGACATTCCAGACCGAGGCGCGCACACACCGTGGCCGTGGCAACACCGTGCTGACCAGCTCCGGTTTCTGCAATGATACGCTTTTTTCCAAGAAAACTGGCCAACAGAGCCTGACCAATCGTGTTATTCACCTTATGCGCGCCGGTGTGGTTGAGGTCCTCACGCTTGAGCCAGATTTGGGCACCACCGGCTTTTTTGGTTAACCGCTCAGCAAAATAAAGCGGGCTCGGCCGGCCCACGTAATCCGCCAAATCCTTGTCAAACGTGGCCTGGAATTCGGCATCGTCTTTGAGACGAAGGTATTCTCTTTCCAGGGTCATCAGCGAGTCTATCAGCGTTTCCGATACAAATCGGCCACCGAAGGCACCGAAGTGACCTCTCGCATCCGGAAGCGCCTTCAACATTTCTTCAGTCAGTTTTACAGACACGATGAACCTCTTTCATAAAGTCGGATAGTTTGGTGGCGTCTTTCTTGCCCTTACTCTGCTCCACCCCTCCGCTAACGTCTACAGCCCATGGCCGGACTTGTTCAATGGCGGAGGCTACGTTAGCAGAAGACAACCCACCGGCCAATATAAGCGGTAATGGCCGGTCGTCAGGAATCAGCGCCCAGTTGAATGACTGACCTGTTCCGCCGTAACGCTCCGGATCCCAGGCATCAACCAACAAACCGGCAGCATCGCGGAAATCGTCGAACGCCCGCTCAATCTGTCCGGTTTCACGAACTCTTACCGCCTTGATCCAGCGCCGTTCAAAGCTGTCACAAAACCCGGGGCCCTCGTCACCATGAAACTGAAGCAGATCAAGGGGAACCGCCTGCAGCACGCTTTTAACAAAACCAGAGTCGGGGTTTACGAATAGCCCGGTAACCGTCACGAAGGCCGGAATTCTTGCGACCAAGGACCGGGCCTGGTCGAGTGTGACGGAGCGAGGGCTAGGTTCATAAAACACCAGACCAATAGCATCCGCACCCGACAATACCGCCGCATCAACGTCTTCAGGCCGGGTAAGACCGCAAATCTTGACGCGGGTGCTTATCATATCGATGCCGGTTGTTTGGGGTGAATGTGTGACGGTTTGATCGGAAGGTTATCCTCCCTCTCAAACCACGGGCTGACAAAGCCTGGTCCGCACAGGGCCTGAGGAATTCCATAGCGCTCAGGGTACCCTACATCAACCAGATACAACCCGTCAGGCGGTGCCGTAACACCCGCGAGCTTGCGATCTTTCTGAGCCAACACCCCGGCAATCCAGCACTCCGACTCCTTTCCAGTACCGACAGCCATCAAGGCACCAGCAATGTTTCGCACCATATGATGCAAAAACGCGTTTGCCTGAACATCTATTACGACAAAGTCGCCGCATCGGGTTACCGAAATCCGCTCCATAAAGCGAATGGGCGTTCGAGACTGGCAACCTGCTGCTCTAAAGGATGAAAAATCGTGCTCACCAATCAATGCCTGAGCCGCGTTATGCATGCGACCAACATCAAGCGGTCGGAAATTCCAGGTCACCTGCCCCTTCTGTATTCCGGGCCTGACCGGCTTATTATAAATCACATAGCGGTAGCGACGGTAAACCGCGGAAAAACGGGCGTGAAAATCATCGACCGCCTTACCTGCCCAGTGCACTGCGATATCATCGGGTAGCGCAGTGTTCATGCCCATCACCCAAGAGCGCATGTTCCTCACGGACAACGCGTCAAAATGGGCAATCTGGAAACTGGAATGAACCCTGGCATCGGTGCGACCGGCACACACCAGGTCCACCGGATGATCCGCCACCTTTGCCACCGCTTTGGTCAGTTCACTCTGTACCGAACGAACGCCACTCTTCTGGTGCTGCCAGCCGTGAAAGCGTCGTCCATCGTATTCAAAAATGATCACGACCCGGCCGTTGCCGATCGCATTATCTGTGGTCAAAGGTTGAGGGCTGAGAAACAAGAGTCGATCCGCTGAAGGTGTCTGCTTAAAAACAAAGCGCCGGCCTTATGGCCGGCGCTGTTGCCGTCATCACGAGATTATAACGGATCAGGAAAGATTTTTAAGGAGCTCCTTGGCTTCCGCCTTTTGCTCTTCATCCCCTTCCAGTGCGACTTCTTCGAGAATATCCCGAGCGCCGTCACTGTCACCCATCTCGATGTAGGCTCGGGCCAGGTCAAGCTTGGTAGCAGCTTCGTCGGTTCCCGCCAGGAAGTCGAAATCATCTTCCTCGCCCAGATCGTTCTCATCGATATCAAGCGCCGAGTTATGCTCAGGCTTCTCATCCAGAGCTTCTGACGCCAAAGGTACAAGGTCGTCATCCTCGTCGGACTCGGCCACTGGCTCGCTTTCAGCATCAGCCAGAAGGTCTTCAGGGCTTTCCTGATCGAGACGATCCGCATCTTCGTGGCCGTTCTCGCTCAGTGTATCCTCAAGCCCGAGCTCCTCATCCAGCGACTTTTCGTTCTGCTCAAGCTCTGACGGCAGCTCGGTTTCCGAAAACTCTTCCATAAGGGCCAGATCCTCATCGGAAACGTCCAGCTCGAGATCGTCCAGGGTCGATTCGTCAAGATTCAACCCTTCAGGCTCGTCGTCTTCACCAGCCACTTTGTCCAGTTCAGCGTCCAGCTCGTCGAGGAACGACTCGTCAAGCACATCATCAGACTCCAGATCATCATCAAGACCGGAAACGGTTTCGATTTCTGCCTCAGGCTTAGCTTCGGCGTCTACGTCAGCGTCAGTGCCGGACGGGGCATCTGCTGGTTTTACCGCTTCGTCTTCGTCCAGGGCAGACTCAAAATCAAAACTAAAGTCGTCTTCGCCCTTCTTCGGAGACTCCGAATCTTCCAGATCCATTTCGAACGAGGAAAAGTCCGATTCTTCGACTTCTTTTTCGTCTTCCGCATCAACGGAATCCGGCTTATCCAGCAACGACAGATCATACTCGATCAAGTCATCCGGGGAGTCCGTCTCCTCTGACACGTCAGATTCGAGTTCACCGAATTCGTTCTCGATCTCAGGCTCTGCACTGGCATCAAACTGATCCGCCTTCTGATCGTCAGTCAGCTTCCAGTCGTCCTCCAGGGACTCGTCTTCCGCAGTGTCACGACTGCCAAAGGAATCTGAGCGCAACTGAGACTCGAGGTCATCAATGCTGGGCATGGATTCGGCTTCAGCCAGGCGCTCACGAAGGGCGTTCGCTTCAACAATTGCGGCATCATCATCCAACGCCTCAATCTCACCAAACTGCTTCTCGAACGACTCCCGGTCCTGATTGTCTGCATACACACCCAGAAGTTTCAGCCGCAGATCCGTTCGGCTCGGCTCACGTGAGATCGCTGTTTCGAGAACCTGCGCGGCCTGATCGTGACGACCGTAGGCGATGTAGGTGTCCGCTTCAGCCAACGCATCACCGGATTCGTCATGGTCCGCCGACTCTTCTTCCAGATCCAGATCGAAGGCGTCATGCTCACCGCCCTCATCACTGTTCAGCTGGTCATAGAAAGCCTTTTCACGGTTGGCGTTACGACGGGCCACCAGTAGCAGTAACAGCAGCAAGAGCACCAGACCACCACCCAGGGCAATCTGATACATCGGGTTGCCGGTAATGGCATCAATCACGTTGCCCGGGAAGCCCTTATCAGCAGCTGGCGGCGCTACGGGCTGCGTTTGCTGCCTTGGCTGCTCCGCGGCCGGAGCGGGCGCAGCCGCAACTTCAGGCTCCGCTGCTTCCGACTCTGCCTGATCGGCTTCGGCCATGTCGTCGCCAGAACCAACATCTGCATCACCAGCCTGTTCGCCTTCGGACTGAACATCGTCCGATTCGGTCAGCAGAGCATCTTCCTCGTCGGCTACCTGCTCAGACTCACCAGCATCGTCACCGACCAGTTCGTCTTGCTCATCGGTGGGTGCCGCCGACTCAGACTCAGCACTTTCGTCTGGCTCCAGCTCCGCCAAGTCCGTATCTTCCGGTGACGAGCCCTGCATTTCGGCCAGCTGGGTGTTTTTCAATTCCAGCAAACGCTGCAGCGTGGACACCTGATCCTGCAGATCCGTCAACCGGCTGTTCAGTTCTTCGTTTTCACGCCGGGTTGCCTCAAGCTCTTCCAGTGCCACGGCAGAGCCTGCATCGGTGCCACCGGGCAGATCGCCATCACCGCCGGCTGAACCACCCTCTTCAGTGTCCCGGCTCTCGCCATCCGCCACCAGCAGCCTCAACTCATCGCCACTGGAGCCCGCCTGTGCGGGCGCTTGCGCAGCATCGGCATCAGCCGTACGGGTTGCATCAACGGTGCGCGCCTGGATTTCCTGATTCTGTTGAGCCACCGCCGCATTGGCCTGAGCCCTGCTGCGGCTTTGAATCTGGTCCATGGTTGGAATGCGCAACACTTCGCCGCGCTTGAGGCGATTGATGTTGCCGCCAATGAAGGCATTCGGATTCTGGTCCTGCAGCGCCAGCATCACCTGCTGCATGGACACGGAGTTATCCGGGCGCACTTGCTGGGCGATGGTCCAGAGCGTATCTGACGGCCCGGTAGGGCCAAAACTGCTGGCCTGATAACCGCCAGACAAAGAGCTCTCTGCCTGGGCCTGACGACGAACCGATTCCTGACTCCGCGCCGTGGGCTGTGTCGAGCTTGCAGATGCCGGCGGTGCACTGACCGGCTCTCTGACACCCGACTCCTCAGCGTATACCGGAGGATCAACAAGTACGGCGTATTCCCGCATCAACCGGCCATTTGGCCAGGTCAACTCGAGCAGGAAATTCAGATACGGCTCCCGTAGCGGTTCGCTGGAAGACACGTTAACAACGAGGGTGCCGTCTGTACCGGTAACAACCTCAAACCTCAATCTGCTCAGAAACTGGTGGCGATCAATGCCTACCCGTTCGTAGGCAGCCGCCGGTGCGACATTAACAAACACATCACCGGGATCTACACCACGACTTTCACGGAGAGATATTTCCGCATCCAGAGGCTCATTCAGCCAGGACTGTAGTTCAATTTCACCCAGGCCAAGGGCCTGAGCGACACCTGAACCGAGCCCTCCTGCCAGCGCCATGGCAACCGCAAGCTTGCGTACCTTCATGCTTTTTCCTTTCCAGTCTCCGTTATTCTTTACTGCTGTATTTCAACAGAATCGGACGAGGTTGGATGACTTACGTCTTTTTAGTTCTCGTTGTTATATCGCAATGATACCTTTCAGTTCGGCAAGTATTGTTGATAAAACCTCTTTTATCAATCAATCAGCCGCAATCCTTGCACCGTTTTTTTATCAATCGGGTGGAACCCCTTAGTGCTCTTGAAAATAACAGGGGCGGACGCTGAAATCAGCCTCCGCCCCTGACCGGCTTACCAAAAACCGGACACAGTTGGCATTAATTACCCCTGTGTAACATTATTTAACGTTCCTGCAGGATCCGCAGCATGCGGCGCAGCGGCTCAGCGGCTCCCCACAGCAACTGGTCACCCACGGTAAACGCAGAAATATACTCCGGCCCCATGGCCAGTTTGCGAATACGGCCAATCGGGATACTCAGGGTTCCGGTCACTTTGGCCGGAGTGAGCTCCTGCATGGTGGCATCGCGATCGTTCGGAATAACCTTGACCCAGTCATTGGCCTTGGCCAGGATGCCCTCGATCTCAGCAACCGACAGATCTTTCTTCAGCTTGATGGTAAGCGCCTGGCTGTGGGAGCGCATGGCGCCGATCCGCACACAGATTCCATCGATGGGAATCGGATTGTCGCTGCGACCCAGAATCTTGTTGGTCTCAACACCCGCCTTCCATTCTTCCTTGCTCATACCATTATCGAGCTGCTTGTCGATAAACGGAATCAGGCTGCCCGCCAGTGGCACACCGAAGTGCTCTGTTGGAAACTCCCCAGAACGCATGGTTTCGGTGACCTTGCGGTCAATTTCCAGAATCGCGGAAGACGGATTGTCCAGCTCGGATTTGACGCTGTCGTTCAACGCGCCCATCTGGTTCAACAGCTCACGCATGTTCTGGGCACCGGAGCCCGATGCCGCCTGGTAAGTCATGGGCGCAACCCACTCAATCAGGTCCTGCTCCAACAGGCCGCCCAATGCCAACATCATCAGACTTACCGTGCAGTTACCACCAACGTAATCCTTGACGCCTTTATCCAGCGCTGCATCAATGACGTTACGGTTAACCGGATCAAGCACGATCACAGAATGATCAACCATCCGCAGCGTAGAGGCGGCATCAATCCAATAGCCTTGCCAGCCTGCATCACGCAGTTTCTGATACACCTCGGTGGTGTAATCGCCGCCCTGGCAGGTCAACACAACGTCCAGTGTTTTCAGGATGTCGATATCGAATGCATCCTGCAGTGGCGGAATGCCGTCTTTGCCAACGTCCGGGGCCGGCTTCCCAGCCTGGGAAGTGGTGAAAAACACCGGATCGATGTTGGCAAAATCGTTTTCTTCACGCATGCGCTGCATGAGGACTGAGCCCACCATGCCACGCCAACCTATAAGTCCAACTCGCTTCATGTGCGACCTTTGAACCTCGTTTTATGCCTGCCCACTGTCTTTATCGCTGACAGGGACGGGATGGATGATCCCGCGGCAGCTGCATCGCGCCGCCGTCGGGTCTGTGTTGACTGAACCGGGAAGCTATGAAAGCGCGTTCAGAACCGCCTCACCCATTTCTCGGGTGGACACCTTCGTAGCACCTTCGGACATGATATCGCCCGTTCTCAAACCCTGATCCAGTACTTTGCTGACTGCCGCCTCTATCGCATCTGCGGCAGCGTCCTCTTTCAAACTGTAGCGCAGCATCATCGCTGCGCTGAGGATAGTGGCCAGCGGATTGGCAATACCCTGCCCGGCAATATCGGGTGCTGACCCGTGACACGGCTCGTACATGCCTTTCTTGTCCGAGTTCAGCGACGCCGACGGCAACATGCCGATGGAGCCAGTGAGCATAGCCGCTTCGTCCGAAAGAATATCACCAAACATGTTGCCAGTCACAATCACATCAAACTGCTTGGGCGCGCGAACCAGCTGCATGGCAGCGTTATCCACGTACATATGGGACAGTTCGACGTCCGGATATTCACGCTTCAGATCTTCCATCACCTCACGCCACAGAACGGTGACTTCCAGCACGTTGGCCTTGTCGACCGAGCACAGCTTCTTGCCGCGCTGCTGCGCCGCCTCAAAAGCCACCCGGCCGATCCGGCGAATCTCGGATTCGGTGTAGGCGTAGGTGTTATACCCCTGACGCTCGCCACTCTCGAGCTGACGCACGCCACGGGGCTGACCGAAATAGATGCCGCCGGTCAACTCACGCACAATCAGGATATCCAGACCGGACACAACTTCTGGCTTAAGTGATGAAGCCGAAGCCAATTGCGGGTACAGAATCGCCGGACGCAGATTGGCGAACAGTTCGAGATTTGAACGCAAACCCAGCAAACCTTTCTCCGGACGAACAGCCATCGGCAGGCTGTCCCACTGCGGGCCGCCGACAGCACCCAGAAGAATGGCGTCAGCGCTCCGAGCTTTTTCAAGAGTTTCGTCCGGCAGCGGCACATCGGTAGCGTCAATGGCAGCGCCACCCACCAGCGCCGATTCAAAACTCAAATCGAGGCTAAACTTCTCATTAACCTTGTGCAGAACCTTCTCTGCCTCGGCCACAATTTCCGGACCAATGCCGTCACCCGGCAACAGCAATACACTACGAGACATATTCATTTCCTTGTTGATCAGTTTCCGGCGTTAAACAGCCAGGGTGCAGTCTTGCGACGGGCATCTTCATAGGCGCTAATGGCGCCGGCGTCTTCCAGCGTAACGCCAATGTCGTCCAGTCCGTTTAGCAGGCAGTGTCGGCGGAAGTCATCCACCTCAAAGCTGAAAGACTCCCCAGACGGCGTGATCACCGTTTGCGCCGTCAGGTCCACGGTTAACTGATAGCCCACGTTCGCCTCAGACTCTTTAAACAACCTGCCTACAATTACTTCATCGAGAACAATAGGTAACAAGCCATTCTTAAAGCAATTGTTGTAGAAAATATCGGCAAAACTAGGTGCAATCACGACCCGAAAACCAAAATCATCCAACGCCCAGGGGGCATGCTCACGACTGGAACCGCAGCCGAAATTTCTGCGAGCCAGCAGAACACTGGCGTTTTTATAGCGCTCCTGGTTCAGCACAAAATCCGGGTTGATTGGCCGCTTTGAACAATCCTGATCAGGCTGACCTTCATCCAGGTAACGCAGCTCATCAAACAGGTTCGGACCAAAGCCGGTGCGTTTGATGGACTTCAAAAATTGTTTCGGAATAATCATGTCCGTATCCACATTGGAACGGTCCATGGGGGCAACAATGCCCTGGTGTTGCGTAAATGCGCGCATGGTCTCTCTCCTGTGGATCAGTTCATCAGCTCACGGACATCAATAAAATGCCCCTTGATCGCAGCCGCCGCAGCCATCGCGGGACTCACCAGGTGAGTACGCCCACCAAAGCCCTGACGACCCTCAAAGTTGCGGTTGGAGGTAGACGCACAATGCTCACCCTGCCCCAGTTTGTCGGCGTTCATGGCCAGGCACATCGAGCAACCGGGATCACGCCACTCGAGGCCCGCCTCGATAAAGATCTTGTCCAGTCCCTCCTGCTCGGCCTGTGCTTTTACCAGTCCTGATCCTGGAACCACCATCGCCTGCTTGAGGCTTGATGCAACCTTGCGACCCTTGACCACCGCCGCTGCCTCGCGCAGATCTTCGATGCGGCTGTTGGTGCATGACCCGATAAACACCCGGTCAAGCTTGATGTCGGTAATTTTCTGATTCGGTTGAAGACCCATGTATTTGAGCGCGCGCTCAATGCCTTCACGCTTGATCGGATCGTTTTCTTTAACCGGATCCGGCACCGAGCCGTCAACACCGGTGACCATTTCCGGAGACGTACCCCAACTTACCTGGGGCTTGATCGCGCTGCCGTCCAGCTCAACAACCTTGTCAAAGACCGCATCGCTGTCACTGTGCAAGGTACGCCAGTATTCAACAGCCTTGTCCCAGGTTTCGCCTTTGGGAGAGAACGGGCGACCCTTCACATACTCAATCGTGGTGTCATCCACGCCCACCATACCGACACGGGCGCCGCCCTCGATGGCCATGTTGCAGATGGTCATCCGGCCTTCCATGCTCAAACTCTGGATAGCATCGCCGCCGAACTCAATGGCGTATCCGGTGCCGCCGGCAGTCCCGATCTTACCAATGATCGCCAGCACCACATCTTTGCCGGTCACGCCTTTACCAAGCTTGCCGTTTACCTTGACCAGCATGTTCTTCATCTTCTTCTGCACCAGGCACTGGGTCGCCAGCACATGCTCAACCTCAGAGGTGCCGATACCATGGGCAAGGCAACCGAACGCGCCGTGGGTGGAGGTGTGGGAATCACCGCACACAACACTCATACCCGGCAAGGTAACGCCTTGCTCAGGCCCGATCACGTGTACGATGCCCTGGCGCTGATCCTTGATCTTGAATTCAAGAATGCCGAATTCGTCGCAGTTGTTATCGAGAGTCTCAACCTGTGTCCGAGACACCGGATCAACAATGCCATCGATGCCTCTGGCACGATCAGTGGTCGGTACGTTATGGTCCGGAGTAGCAACGTTGGCATCAATTCGCCACGGCTTCCGGTTGGCCAGCCGAAGGCCTTCAAAAGCCTGTGGTGATGTCACTTCGTGCAGTAATTGACGATCGATATAGATCAACGCAGAACCATCGTCCCGCTGTTTGACCAAATGGTCGTCCCACAATTTGTCGTATAAAGTCTTGCCCGCCATGATCACTCTCTCACTCTGGGGGTTTCTGTTAATACTCTCAGTGGGACCATCTTACTCCGTTGCTATGAATAACCTCAATTCATGTTTTTCATTCATTGCATTCCCATTAGTTATGCGGATAAGATCGTCGTCAATTGCGGTCAGACTTCGACACCGGTGCAAAGCACGTCTGGATGGGGAAGAGCTTTTCAAAACACGCCTACAAGCACATCCGTGTGGGCTCTTTCGGGCCATCCCTGGCCCTCAACGGTTTTGAAAAGCTCTTCCCCATCCAGCCGCGCCCAATCATTTAGCGGGGATTCAGCAAATCGTTTTCCCGACGGCATACTCAATTGTTAGCGGAGCTGCTTCACTGACCCCCTCCCAAAAATCTCGGAGGCCATGGATGGCCGGAGCGAAGCGCACATGGGTGAGGCAAGCGTTTATGAAGCGCAGCTTCATGCGCAGCCGAACGACAGCAATCTATGATTGCTGGCTGGACCCGCTTGCGGGTGCTCGTAGCGTTTTTTGGGAGGGGGTCAGTGAAGCCGCTCCCAACTCCAAACCCGGTGACAGGAAAAGGACGGACACTCCAAGATGGACGCAAACTCCCTCAAAGCATTCTTGACCATCGTAGACCAAGGCTCTTTCTCGGAAGCCGCCGAAACCCTGCATCTGACACAACCAGCAATCAGCAAACGCCTGGCCGCCCTGGAAACCCAGCTTGGCACCAGACTGATCGACCGCAGCAACCGCGACATCCGAGTGACCGAAGCTGGCGCAAGACTGCTGCCCCACGCCCGCAAGATACTCGATGAGATTCATAACGCGAAGCTCGCCCTGTCGCCAAACGCCAACACCGTCGAAGGCGAACTGCAAGTCATCGCCAGCCACCACATCGGCCTGCACCACCTGCCGAACTGGCTCAGACGATTCCGAAGGGAATACCCGCAGGTCACCCTGGACCTGCAGTTTATGGAATCCGATGCTGCCTATAACCAGATGAACAAACGTAACGCCGAACTCGCGTTTGTTACCCTCAGCGACAGCATGAACCCACAGTTCCGGATATTGACCCAGTGGCCCGACCCCATGGCCTTTGTTATCGGCGCTGAACACCCGCTGGCACAGCTCGATAACCCGACGCTGCGAGACCTGGCAGAGCACCCGGCCCTGCTGCCCGATACCAGTACGGCTACCTACCGCGTAGTCAGTCGTTTGTTTCTCGAAGCTAACCTGCCACTAAAGCCACTGATGCCCACCAACTATCTGGAAACCATTAAAATGATGACCAACGTAGGCCTGGGCTGGAGTGTATTGCCGGTGAGCATGCTGGATAGTAGCTTGCGGGCGATTGACGTGGGCCACCCGGTTACCCGGGTGCTCGGCGCCGTTGCACTCTCGGGCCGACAGCTGAGCAACGGTGCAAGCGCCCTGCTCGACATTGTAGAAGCGGAGGAGGCCTCGAACTGATCAGTCTTTGGCTATGTCTTCATCGGTGGGCATCGGCTGCAGGCCACGCCAACTGACAACAATAGCAACGGCCATGGCAACCGCACCGCCCCAGAAGGCCGCAGATGTGCTGATACCTTCCACCAGAAAGCCAGACATCCAGGCACCCAGGGCGCCACCCGCGCCAAAGGTCAACCCGCTGTAGAGTGCCTGGCCCTGGCCATGGTGGTGCTTGCCAAAGAAGCCCTGGATGTATTGCACTGAAATAGCATGCAGAGCGCCATAGGACGCTGCATGCAGAAGTTGCGCAAAGATCAGCACGTGTACAACCGCGGTGAGCTCGGCAATCAGAATCCAGCGGATCATGGTCAGCAGCAGTGCACCAATCACGATCTGGCGCACACTGAACCTCAGCGACAGGCGGTGCATCACCAGGAACAGGCCAATCTCTGCAAGCACACCAAGCGACCATAACAGGCCGGTGGACAGCTTGCCGTAACCGTGTTGTTCCAGATGAATGCTGAAGAAGGTGTAGTAAGCCCCGTGCGACACTTGGAGCAGGAAGTTCATCAGGAAAAAGCTGATCACTGCCGGGTGCGTGACGATGGCTTTCAGGCTACCTTTCGGCGCAGGAGGTTTTCGCTCTCCGCGCTCGGCAGGCACCAGAAACGCAGACACGGCGATACCGAAAAACACGGGCAGCAACAGCCAGGGCAAGCGCTCAACGGGAATCCATTCGAGAATGCCGCCGACCGCCGCAACCGCGCCAATGAACCCGACAGAACCCCAAAGCCGAACCTTGCCATATTTGTCTTTTCGGGCGCCAAGAGCCCGAAGCGTGATGACTTCATACAGGGGCAGAATGGCATTCCAGAAGAAGGTAAAGGCAAGCATCACCAGCAGCAGCCCCCAGAACCCGGGCTCCATGAAAACGCCGGCAAAGAACAGTGACCCGGTAATGGCCCCAAAGCGAACCAGACGCACCCGTTGGCCAGACCGATCGCCCAGCCAGCCCCAGACACTGGGCGCCACAATTTTGGTGAGCTGAATAGTCGCCATCAGCGTGGCAATTTGCAGGTAGGAAAAGCCCTGGCCCTCCAGATAGAGGGACCAGTATGGTAATAGCCCTCCCAGGAGGGCGAAAAACCAGAAATAGAGGTTAGACAGTCGCCAGTAAATGGTGACTCCTCCTCTTGATCACAGCTGGCCGATAACCGGCGTTTTTACGTCCACATCACCGTTCTGGCCTCGCTGGCGCAGGTAGTGGTCGATCAGCACAATCGCCATCATTGCCTCGGCAATCGGCGTGGCACGAATGCCTACGCAAGGGTCGTGACGGCCGGTGGTAATGACTTCCACGGGATTGCCGTTCACATCAATGCTGCGGCCTGGCAGGCGCAGGCTCGATGTCGGTTTCAGCGCGATGCTGGCGACGATTGGCTGGCCGGAGGAGATCCCCCCCAGCACACCGCCTGCATGATTGGACAGGAAACCTTCGGGCGTCATTTCATCCCGGTGCTCCGTGCCCTTCTGGTCGATACAGCCGAAGCCAGCGCCGATCTCGACACCCTTCACCGCATTGATGCTCATCAAGGCGTGGGCAAGGTCGGCATCGAGGCGATCAAAGATCGGCTCACCCAACCCTGGCGGTACCCCTTCGGCCACCACGTTGATCCGTGCGCCAATGGAGTCGCCCTCTTTGCGAAGGGCATCCATGTACGCTTCCATCTCCGGTACCTTGTCGGCATCGGGGCAGAAGAAAGGGTTTTGATGCACCTGATCCCAGTCCAGCTTTTCAGCCTTGATCGGCCCAAGCTGTGAAAGATATCCGCGAATACGAATGCCCAGACGCTGCTCAAGGTATTTTCGGGCAACCGCACCGGCAGCCACTCGCATAGCGGTTTCACGGGCGGAAGAGCGGCCACCGCCACGGTAATCGCGAACACCGTATTTATGTGTGTAGGTATAGTCGGCATGAGCCGGCCGAAACTGCTCGACGATTTTCGAATAATCCTTGGAGCGCTGGTCGGTGTTCTCAATCATCAGGCCGATGGGCGTGCCTGTGGTTTTACCTTCGAACACACCAGACAGGATACGCACCTCATCTGCCTCACGGCGCTGGGTCGTGTGGCGGGAGGTACCAGGCTTACGACGGTCGAGGTCTTTTTGCATGTCGGCTTCGGTCAACTCCAGACCAGGAGGACAGCCGTCAATAATGCACCCCAATGCCGCCCCGTGACTTTCGCCAAAGGAGGTTACCGTGAACAGTTTACCAAATGTATTTCCCGACATAATTCAGCACTTTATAAAGGTTTTACAATAAATTGGATTAATTCTTCCTGGCTTGCCATTCACGCAGATCACGAGCGGTGACCAGAAAAACCCCGTCGCCGCCGTTGTCGAATTCCAGCCAGGTCAGGGGCAGGTCCGGATAGGCATCGTCCATCGCGCCCCAGGAGTTGCCCACTTCAACAATCATCAGCCCGTTGTCGGTCAGATGATTCGCTGCACCGGCAATAATTCGGTGGGCAATGTCGAGCCCGTCGTCACCAGCCGCCAGGCCGAGGGCCGGCTCGTGATGAAACTCGTCCGGCATATCGGCCAGATCTTCTGCATCCACATACGGTGGGTTGCTAAGGATGACATCATACCGGCCGTCGATATTTGCAAACACATCCGAGCGCAGGGTTCGCACGCGACCTTCAAGGCCGTGCAGCTCGATGTTGGACTCGGCCACTTCGAGAGCATCTTCCGATATATCTGAAAGGTCGACTTCGGCTTCGTCAAACACGCTTGCGGCGCCGATGCCGATGCAACCGCTCCCGGTGCAAAGATCCAGTACTCTGGTCACTCTCTGTGCGCCCAGCCAGGGTTGCAGGCCGTTTTCCAGCAGCTCACCAATCGGGGATCGCGGCACCAACACCCGCTCATCGATATTGAACGGCATCCCCATAAACCAGCCTTCGCCCAACAGGTACGCAATCGGAACCCGCTCGTTGATCCGGCGTTCGATGCGCTCGATAATGAGTTCCCGCTCTGAACGCACCAGCCGAGCATCCAGAAACACATTATTGTTCTCAAGTGGCAGATGAACACTGCGCAACACCAGCTGGACAGCTTCATCCCAGACATTGTCTGTGCCATGACCAAAGTACAGAGGCGATGCCGCAAACCGGGAGGAGGTATACCTCAGAAAGTCGCGGATGGTGTGCAAGTCGTCTACTGGGCTGGTCACAAAAAGGCATTCCTGATCTGGATAAAGTAGCGGGGCATTATACGCCTATTAAGCTTGCGCCTGCAGCCTGATTAAAGCGCCAGCGGCCCGGAACTGCTTCGACTGGCCTCAAATCGATCGAGTGCAGCAGCCATTCTCTGGCGTCCCAGTTGGATCAGTTCCGGCGCCTTGTGGTAGTCGTAGCTGCGAGAAGCGTTTTTCGGGATGTTGATCAGCAGATCAGGCGGATACCCTGCGATCTTGTACTGCACCAGTGCGCTCTGCATGGTTTCGATGGTCAGGTTCATGACATCGAACTTTCCTATACCCAGCTTGTCCCAGTCGATTGTTTCGTGATCGTCTTTTTTGCTGGCACGGTGCTGCTCCTGCTCAACTCTGGCCGCTTCATCACGCCTGGCCTTCTTTTCTTTTTCGTGGGCTTTCTTGGCCATTTCACGACTGATCTTTTCTTCCGGCGACTCACCACCGTCAATCTTGCGTGAGGTCAGCGATTTCAGGGTATCCCAGTCAAACCAGCGGGACGCTTTATCACGAATAGCATCCACCCACTCGTCCATATCACTTGCGTTATCATCGTCAACGGTAAAGGCAGCGTCCGGGATTCGCCGAGGCAGCTCATCTTCACCACTCAAATTGACCGCCATGATCAAGTCGGCATGCGCCGATATGGTGGGAATGATAGGCAATGGATTCAACAAGGCACCATCCACCAGTACACGCCCATCCAGTACCAACGGGGTGACGACACTGGGAATGGCAATAGACGCACGAATCGCCCGGTCGAGCGGTCCTTCCTGGAACCAGATTTCCTTGTGGGCTAACAGATCCGTGGCCACGGCCGTGTAGGCGATGGGCAAGTCCTCTATGCGAGTATCGCCCAGAATATCCCGAACGATGGAAAAGACTTTGTCACCGCGGATGGCTCCCACTGACGTAAACGTGACATCAAGCAGTTTGAGCACATCAAATTGACCCAGACCAGTAACCCAGTCCTTGTAGTCCTTCATTTTACCGGCGGCATACATGCCACCGATCAACGCGCCCATAGAGCAGCCAGAAATCGCGACAATGTTATATCCGCGCTCCTGCAATACTTCAATCGCCCCAATGTGGGCGTAGCCTCTCGCGCCGCCGCTGCCAAGTGTCAAGGCGACGGTTTTACCCTTACCCGTTTGAGCAGTATGGGTGTCGGTACTTGCTGGCGCGCTGGCCGGTGACAACTGTGAACTTTCAACCACCGCACTGGCGCCATCCCTGGGCGAGGTCATCGGCTGACCGCTACCACCGCCTTTCGGCTCATCCTTCCCGGACATTGCACTTACCTCTTGATTACCAGCACTTCAATGCGATCACCCTGGCGATTCGGGTCTGCCACCTGCACAGCTGGACCAATTGCCAGGGTGCGGATCTGGTTTCGGGAAACCCCGGATTTACTCAACACCTCCGCCAGGGAATCCGCCGCCCTGGCCCGCGCGGTCAGTGGCCTCATCCAGGGTCTCATCGGCACCCAACGCGGAAAACGCGGCCAGCACCACTTCTGAACCTTCATCCGAGGCCCATTCAACCAGGCCGCGGCGATCTGTGGTCGACAAATCAAAGCGGTAAGTCACACCACCCTGCCAGGGAACAACAATGGGGCCCATGATACGGGCAGCAACAGACTGAAATCCGGGAATCTCTGCCCCGGCATCAACCTCCAGGTGCTCAACCCATACATACTCTCTTAAATTACCGCGAGTTACTGTGTAGATCAGTGTCAGCCAACGGCGACCTTCTTCATCCGCGACTGCGCTGACAAAATAGTCCTGGGAGTTATCCCGGCCTAGCAACCCAGGCTGCTGAAAGATCTGGTTAGCCCAAACGTTGCTGCGTCCACAGGCCATGCCGGAACACTCGTACAGCAATTGCCCGCCTCTTGTCTGCACTGCCCGGAGGTAATGCTCACGGGCCGCAGCTCGGCTGGAGTCACGACTTATTTCGAACAGTTGACCCTGACCGGTGACCGGTAATCGAGCCATGACCTCTGAGCGAATTTCACCCCGAATTTCCCGAACCGGACTGAACAAAACCAGATGCCCTGAAGACTGAATAGCCTGTGACGAATCGAGACTGGATTGCGGAAAGGCTGCCGGGGGTTCATCCAATCCTGTCGCCATTGCCACCGGCGTGATGATAATCAGCACAAGCGCTGTTACCAGTTTGAACGTCGTTAAAAACACTCGATCAATCATTAAACAAAAACCTTTTTATCGCATCAGCAACCGGCGCTGTGTCGCCGTCGAGATGACAATGATGTCCACCGGGGACTTCCACTGTGGTCAGATCCGGAATCAGCTCTGCCCGGTTGTCCAGGCCTTTATGATTCGCCAGCAACCCGTCCGCGGCTCTCACGAATAAAGTGGGTGTCTGAATCGCGGCCAGCGACGCCTGCACCTGCTCTTCCGTCATCATCAGAGCAGTGGGGTGCCGAAGCCTGGCATCCGTGCGCCAGACAAAACCGTCACCGCTAACGCGCATGTTCCTTGGCACCAGCAAACTGGCGGCCTCCGGACTTAGAGGGCTAAGCCCGCCCTCACGAATCTTCGCCGCGGCATCAACATCAGCGTATACCGCAGCCGGTGCCGATCCGTTCCTTCTTTTTTGCAGTGCGCGCCGTAATTGCGGAACCGTATCTTTTGCGGGACGACTGAGTGCACCCAGGCTGTCGATCATCACCAGCCGGCGCACTCTTTCCGGAAACGCCGCAGCGTATAACGCACATACGATGCCACCAAGAGAATGACCCACCAGGTCGAGCGGAAAACGCTCGCTTTCAGGGAAATGGTGGTCAATCAGCTCACTCAGGTCAGCAACGTAATCCATCAACCAGTAACCATAACCCGGGGGGCGATGGCCAGAGTGGCCGTGGCCCGCCATGTCGACCGCATGGATGCCAGCATGATGGGCCAGCTCTGGAGCGAGCCTGGTGAAGGTCATGGCGTTATCAAGCCAGCCATGCACCATCAGCACCGGAGGGCGAGTTTCGTTTTCGGCAGGAGTCTGCCAGCTCAGGCCGGCCAGGGTGATGTTTTCAAGGGGCCAATGTGCCTCCCGGCAGCCGGCCGGAATGTCATGCCCACTACCGGTTAACACAGCGTCAGTCATGCAAGGCGAGTCCTACATCGTATGGGTGGGGCGATCAGAGCTAAGCGAGCCCGCCAGGTAGGATTCAATCTTGGTGCGAGCGCTTTCGTCATCGCCGTTAAACTGCACGCCGATACCGGCTGCACGATTGCCCTGGGCGCCTTTGGGGGTAATCCAGACCACTTTGCCCGCCACCGGAATCTTTTCCGGCTCATCCATCAGATTGAGCAACAGAAACACCTCATCACCGAGCTGATACTGCTTCTGCGTGGGTATAAATAAACCACCTTGCCGGATGTAAGGCATATAGGCGGCGTAAAGTACCGCTTTATCTTTGATGGTCAGGGTTAGAATGCCGCTGCGTGCGCCGAATCCGGGGCCCATATCACACACCTTTTACGCTGTAAGTTCTTGTGTCATTGATGACTGCCGCAATACTTCAGGAATTTCCTGACATTTCACCATCATAGCAGCTGAATTTGAAGAAAGCTCAGCTTGCTTGCCGCTTCCTGGGCATGAGGTCACGCCAGGCAATCAAAAGCTGACTGGCCTCGAGTTCCGGACTGGCGTTGTATACCGCAGCAGTCCGACTCTCTTTCACCCGGTCCAGTAATTCATGGGCTCGCCAGGCTGGATTGCTCCTTGCCAGATAGCCGAGCATGTCTGCTGCATCCGGATCCGACACTTCGCCCCCGGCACCGACTCTGGCCAGGTCAACCGCCCAGGATTCAAACAGCCAGAGCGTATCTTCCAGACCCAGGGCCTTGAAAGCTTTGGCGGCCTCTCCCACCGGCATCTGGCCCTTCATAAACTGGCGGAAGGCGTTGAAGGCATTATCGCGCAGCGTAAGAAAGTCGCCGACAGCATACTCCAGGGCCAGCCGGGGCGCATTGCCGGCCAGTATCAAACTCCTTGCCAACAACTCTGTCGATGGCTGACTGCCCTCGTCCAGCGTTGACGCCTTGCCAGCCAACCATTGTCCGGCCTGCTCTGCCGTTGGCAAAGGAATGGTCAACGCCTGGCAGCGCGACCGGATAGTCGGCAGCACCGGCCGACCGCTCTCCTGCAACAGCAACAAAGTCACATCGGCCAAAGGCTCTTCCAGGGTTTTCAGCAACGCATTCGCAGCATTGATATTGAGCTGATCGGCCCGGTCAACAATCACGACCTTGTGGTGAGCGACCTGAGGTGAAGCCACGGCAAACGACGATAGAGCCCGAATTTGATCCACCTTGACCATTCGGGACTTCACCGGCGCATAAACTCGCAAATCCGGATGGCTATCGGCCGCCATCAACTCACACTGCTTGCAATGACCACAGGCAACGGCAGCCCCAGTCTCGAGGTTTGCTGGCGACGCACACAACAACAAGCCCGCTACGGCCTGGGCCCATTCGCGCTTACCAACACCACGCTCGCCCACAATCAATAATGCATGGGGCAGACGATCTTGCGCCAACCGCTGCTGAACCGCCGACCAGGCTTGCGCCAGCCAGGGCATTTCCTGCGCTATATCAATCATGTAATGGTGTCCGTGGTCCAGGTTCTGGCTCGTCGCCACGCTTCAACTGGCGCTTCATGGTTTTCAGTAGCCGCCGGAGCCGCCGGGCGTCCTCACCCTCGTTATTTACCGATGGGGCGTTATAGTAATGGCTGTTCACCGTGCGGGCAAAGATACGCGCGGTCTCGGAGACGGCCGGTCGTGCCTGTGCCAGCCGCTCAGCCAAAGCGCCCGGCGTTTCGCCGCTGCGTACAGGCACGCCAGCCTGTTCACACAAACGATGCCAGCCCGATACCACCCGCCGAAAACCGTCCTGGCGGGCACCCCGACGCATCGAAAGCGCCGACACCAGCCCAGCTACAAGTAGTGCAAACCCGACCAGCCCCGCAGTGATGTAGCCTAACTCCCGCATACCGATACCTCCGGGCAGGCGGGACATCAGGTTCATTTGACTCTGGCCCTGATAACCCACAACCCAACGCTGCCAGTGGTAGTTGATCCGGTCGAGCTGCAGTGAGGCCCACTGCAACATCGCCAGATCACCGTACCGCTGTGGAGACGTGAAGTTATTTTCCAGGAACGACCCTTCCTCCGCCATCGCCTCTCGCAAGCCAAATTCAATTCGACTGGGCGCGATAGCCGCCGTTGGATCCACCCGCACCCAACCGCGCCCCTCAAGCCAAACTTCAACCCAGGCATGGGCATCGTACTGACGAACAATCAGATACTCATCACCGGCACCTGCATCACCACCCTGATAGCCAATCACCACCCGGGAAGGTATACCAGCCGCACGGAACACAAAGGTCGCTGCCCCGGCGTAGTGGGCACAAAAGCCTCGTCTTTCTTCGAACAGCAGGGCATCAATCCCGTCTCTGGGCATAGCCGGAGGCCGCAGTGTGTAGAAGTATTCCTGCTCCCGGAAACGAGTCATCAATTCATTGACGACCTGATCAGGGGCATAGGCAGCCGCCAGCTCGTCAGCCAGTTCACGGGCCCTGGGGTTGGAGTCTGACGGCAACTGAAGATAGCGCTGCCGCATCGCTGGTGACAGCTCCTGGTTGTTTTGCACCTGCCCCGGCTCTACCGCTAGCCGATAGCGCACGGCGCTGTCTGCCGGGCGCCGGAACCGGAAAAGATCCTCTCCGGCGTCGAATACGTTGTCTGACACCGCCATGGAGTTTTCGAGGGAAAACGCCCAACGTTGATCTGTGGGCTCCATCAGCACGTCATATTGGTTGCTGGCCAAGGCTCCGACACCTCCGTCCAGGGCAACCCTCCCCGGTCGCTGATAGGACTCGGCATCCCGCTGGCGCCAGGTTTCACCATCCAGATAGTCGAGAATCAAACCACGCCAATAACGGTCGCGATACGCAGGTGGCGCGCCGCCAAAGGTCACCCTGAACGCACGCTCGCTACTCTGTGCGAGATTCGAGATGTCACCGGGCCGCATGGTGTCTGAAATGCCACTGCGCGCCTCGCCCGACACCAGCGGCACACTCCACAGGGGCGCCATTCGGGGAAAGAAAACAAACAGCAATACCACCACTGGCAACGTCTTGACCAACAACAAACCCAGTCGCTTCCAGCCGGATTTCATGGAGTCCGGAAGGTCCGGCGCGTTCAGTATTTGCAGGCCGATCAGCAGGCAACCGATCGCGGCAAAGGTCAGGATTGCCCAGAGAATATCTTGCTGAAACAGAAAGTTGACCGCCGACAGGTACACAAGGATAAAGAACAGCACATAGAAATCGCGAGCCGAACGGGTTTCGAGCCACTTCAGGCCCACCGCAAGAACAAAAAACGAAGCAGCGGTATCGACCGTAAACCGGCCTTGAACAGTGCCAATATAGACCGCGATCAGCACCAGCATGATGCCGGTTCTCAGCCATCGACCAGGCAGGCGTATCCGCCCACTCTGCGCCAACCAGCGCCACCCCGCCAGCACTGCACAGGCGGCAACCAGCCACCATGGCAGCCGATTCAACTGGGGCAACAGCAGGAGTACAAAACTACCAATCAACCAAACCAGGGCGCCCCTCGGGATAGTATTAACCGGGGTGTCGGAGGTGCTTCGGCCACTGAAAAAATCTGCAAGACGACTCATGCCACTCTATCCGCCGCAGCTCCATCAACCGCCTTGCGGGTGCCAAATGCCAGGGCATCCTGTTCTCTCGGAGGCTGCTCCCCCCAGACCGCCAAAGCTTTCAGGCAGCGCTCCCCGTGAACGGGGCCGGTGTCTGGTTCAATGGCCTCGCCCGGCAGGTTCAGGCCAAACCGGGCACCTTGCTGGAGACGGTCTGCCACCAGCCAGGCCAGATAACTGAGCCGGAGTTCGGTATCCACACCCGGAAACGCGTTAAAGTCGAGCCAATGGGGACTGCCCTGCTCGCCCTCCCAGTCAGCCACCACCATCTGCCCGGAGCGGGCAAACCGTTTCCACATAACCCGTTGGCTCATGTCACCTTCACGCCACGGCCTCAGGTCGGCATTTTCCTGTCCGGCCACTTTGGCCTCTTTTTTGGCATCACTGCCATCTTCAACCTGGCTCAACACCTCTGGTGCTGGTATGGGGCGAGGATAAGCCACTCCGGCCGAGGTTGGGCGCAGCCAGGACCATGCCTTGAGCAGACCAAATGGAAAACGGGTCTCAATCCGGATCCGGTCCGGTCGAAGATACCCACGGTGAGCAGAAGGAATCGGCAAAACAACTTCTCGTGACTGCTCGGAGGGCACATGCACACCTTCCAGTTTTGAATCCTCAACCGCCAATAAAATCGCCAGGCCTGAATCCTTACCGGCGCTCACTCTGAAGCGGAAAGGCACATCATCACCGGCCTCGCCTTCGCCCGCCTGCACCAAAGCCAGCGTCAGGCCCGATAAGTTGCGATGGGTCTGATGCATAGCACCAACAAACAAGGCGCCCAGAGCGAAGGTCAGCAGATAGATCAGACTGTTCTGGTAATTAATCCCGGTGATCAACATGATCAGCAACAGTATGCCGAACACCACCCCGGCGCCGGTAGGCAAAATAAAGATGTTCTTCTGGCTGAATACTTGAGTATCCGCTCTTGGAATGCGGCGCCCGATCCAACTGTTCCAGCGGCGCTTGAATGTCTGCTTAATCATGCCCATCAGGCCTTAAATTCCCAGAAAAGTTCATCGGTTAGTAAAGGGCATCAAACCACACTCTTGCCCTGCCCTTAAAGCTTTACTGCCGAACCGCGGATTCTGATCACAGACCCGGCACTTTTCGGTTGAAAAACTGTCTGACAAACCGAATACTGAAACAAGGAAGCGTACCGACTGATTTTAGAAGTTTCAGCCGCACGTCTGCACTGAACCGGTAACGCAAGAGGCCATACCATGACACGCCCCAAACTACTTGCTGCTGCAATCGTCGCTGTTAGCTCTGCGCCCGCCATGGCTGGCGTGCAGACCATGACCTCCGACGAGATGGTAGAGACCTATGTTCAGGACTCTGCGGTTATTGTTGTGCCCAGAGCCCAGCAAAAATCCGATGCAGATCGTCAGCGCATTCTCAGGGCCCTGACCATTTCTCCCGGCGAGCCCGTTCTGAGCGAAGCCGAGGAAGAAGCTTACCGCGAAGCATTACAGCGCTACACAGATGAGGGAAAGTCAGAAGCCCTGTCCAATGCCGAAGACGAATTTCTGCGACGGGCATTGCTGCTACCAACCGATGAGCTGGCCCGAGCCCAGCCGCCAGCGGATTTCACCCCTCGGCTCCCCCAGTTGATTTTTGGCCAGCAGCCCCAGATTCCGGATGAGCCGTTTACCCAGACCTTCCTGAATGACCAGTTGGGTATTGGTTTTGACGGCCAGAATCTGAATTTTTCCATCGGTAACCCGCCGGGTATCGACCGCATCAATATTCCTGAAGCCATCAACGAAGGCCCGATCACCCTGACCCCGAGACCCGGAGGTGGCTTTGATCTGTCAATTCAGGTGCCTGATCGCTAACGATTGATTAAACCCCGAAAGCAAAAACGGCGACCTGCACAGGTCGCCGTTTTTTTGTGGTCGGATTATTCCCGCACCATAAAAAAACGCCCCGCAATGCGGGGCGTTAATCACCATCTTGGTGTTCAGGTCAGATTAGTGACCGTAAACAGCCAGGCGGGTGTCGGAGATGGTCAGGTTCTGAAGTGCAACAGAACCGATAGACGCGCCCCCGATTTCGATGGCGCCGATGGAGACGTCCATGCTGATGTCTGCGATATCAATACGCAGAACGTCAGTCATGCTGGACGCACCCAGGCCATCGCCTTTATACACGTGCACATCGGCATAGGCGAAGGCAGTTGCTGCACTCGGAGCGGCCAGGTAGCCCGCGCCGTAGATCGCCATATCACGGATGCCAACACCCAGGAACTCAACGTCAAAGTCCATTTGCTCAACGTTGAACAGCACGTCCAGTTGCAGCTGGTCTGTTGCAGTGTCTACACGGATGTCCAGCTGAGCCAGGTTACCGTAACCGCTCAGGTTGGAGATCAATGTGGTGCTTTCGCTGCCATCAGCAGCAACCAGCTCCATAGAGCCTGCAGTCATACCCCAGTCGATCGGGGCGCCGGAAATTGAGTGAACTGAAATGAACGCATCGCCATCGGCTTCAACGTCGATATCAATGTACAGGTCGTCCAACAGGTTGGAACCAGCGCCGCCAGCAACACCAGAACCACCCAGCACGATGTCATTCACGTTGAATGAGCCTTCGTCGGTGTAGGTGAACGTTCCGATGCTTACCTGGGTTTCCAGCTCGATGGTCACACCGGCCTGGCCAGTAACGTTACCCATAGCGGAATCGTCAAGGGCTTGCAGGTCAGCGTGAGCAGCGAACGGCATAGCGGCAACGGCAGTTGCCAGAGCAATTTTCTTCAGGCCTTTCATTCTTATCTCCTTATGAAACTCATTTTATTCTTGTGCGAGTTTTTTATGTGAAATCCTTTGACCTCACGAGTCCATTTAAGATTGTTTTACAGTCCTAGTCCGTGACTTCATTCACAGTCTTTTACGTTACATTTACAAATTGAAACAAGTATCGATGGGTTCGCATTTCCCTTACGACTGGCCCTCGCCGCGCTGGTAGAACCACTCGAAAGGCTTCTCCTGAGACACCGGCTCTGCCCAGGATATCCCGCCGTTACGGACGTTATAACCGATGACTTTGTTGGAAGAGACGCCCAGCCTGTGCTCATGTTCAATCACAAGCACCTCAGAATCACTGTGTTCGTTCACGCGGCCGGTATACAGAATCGCCGCCGCGTTGATCTGCCCTCTCTGGGCAATGGATTTGATGGCCGCACGATACATTTTTAACTGTACCGACGCCGGCACCTCCTGGGCCTGTTCACCAATGTTGATTCGCTTGACGGTCTTACCATCGTTCATCAACATCCAGGCCCCGGGCATATTCGGATTATCATCAAGAATAGCGGCCCTGTATTCCTCGGTGGCTGCTTCGGATAACCGGATCAGTTGCTGTTGAGCGTTATAGATGAGCATGCCAACGTCCTCCTCGCTGATTTTTCCATCCGCCAGCGGGCCTTCATCGGGCAACCCCTGCGCCAAAGAGTATGAAGAGCCAAGAGTAAACAGGCTGATACTGGCGACGAGTGCGTACTCTTTAAAACGATACATAGAGCGGCTTCCGTTCTTGTTTTATGGATTTTCAGCTCACGGGCTGAAAAACCCGGTAAAATACCGGCCAGCCCGTTCTGCTTGAACGCACTATTAGATCAGCGCCCGTCCCGATCGGACAACGGTCGTTTTGTGCAACGTGTATCATTCTTCCAATTTTTAACGGAGGCAGCTTGGCCCTTCCGCTGTGTCAGCCCATAACCCGAGACCAATACGATCGATTATGCCGGCAGGCGTCTGCTCGGCCTGACTTCGTGTTTCTGGGCAGTCAGGCCGTTACCGGTGGCCGTGGTGCGGCTCGGGGCTTCAGTTCCGATGCTGTCGACCAGATTGATTTGGAGAGCGCTCCGGGTGTCACAACAGACACCGCAGCACTGGCCCGAAAACTCGATGCCATCGCGCTCCCCTATCGGCTTGCCGATACCGTAAGGACTCAGCAGCCCTGCCCCATGATGGGCGGCTGGATAGGGAGCATAGCCTATGAGTTCGGTTATGCTCGGGAATCAAGGCTCGCGACATTGTTGTCAGGGCAGCCCTTTCCACTGTTCTTTGCCGGGCTATACCTGTGGTTCGCCAGTGAGGATCTGGAGAATGAGCAGCACTATCTCTGGGTTCATCCACAGTTGCCAGACTGGCAGCATGCACAACTCACCGACTGGATGCGCTCAAGCAATCCAGAACCGTCAGAAGCCCACCGCTGGTCAATGACCCACCGCTTTCAGCCAACCCAGACACCGATTGCTTTTCGGGAGCGCGTTGACCGGATACGCCAGTACATCCACGCGGGTGATTGCTACCAGGCGAACCTTTCACAATCCTTTGAAGGGCGCTTTCAGGGCGACCCCTGGATCGCGTTTAATGCACTCAGTCACGCCAATCCCACCCCTTACGCGGCGTTTTTCCGGCACCGTGGCAATGCGCTGGTCTCGGTCTCCCCGGAACGCTTTTTGGCCATTCAGGATAACGTGATCGAAACCAGTCCAATCAAAGGCACCCGCGCTCGAGGGACGACACAGCAACAGGATGAAGCCCTGGCTCAGGCGCTGTTGGCGTCTGAAAAGGACAAAGCAGAAAACCTGATGATCGTGGATTTGCTTCGCAACGACCTGAGCGTCAACGCGACGCCGGGCTCCGTCAAAGTCGACAAGCTGTTTGCGCTGGAGTCCTACCGCAACGTACATCACCTGGTGAGCCACATCCGAGCCACCCTGAAACCTGGCGTTAGCCCGATTCAGGCACTGTTTGACGCTTTTCCCGGCGGATCGATCACCGGCGCACCCAAAATACGGGCCATGGAGATCATCGCCGAATTGGAGCCCCACTGGCGCGGACCTTATTGCGGATCGGTTTTCTATTACGGACTGGATGGCAGACTGGACAGCAACATTGCCATCAGAACTCTGCTCTGTGATAACGACGGGGCCATACGATGCTGGGGAGGCGGTGGTATCGTGGCCGATTCCGAGCCGGAGGCAGAGTACCAGGAAACCCTGGCCAAGGTGCAGCCGCTGATGCGGTTTCTGGAAGAACTGGAAGTTTGAAGACCTGCGCTACTGGTCTAGCGGCAGCGCAGGTGTATTCTCCGGCTGATCAGGCAGAGTGAACTGCGCTGGCCTTCAGGAACTGCTGTTTCAGATCATCGAACGTATGAACCGCCGGGAACTGAGGAAACTCGTCAATGACGTTCTGAGGCGCGTGGAACAGAATACCCGCTTCCGCCTGGCCCAGCATGGTGGTGTCGTTATAGGAGTCGCCGGCCGCGATCACGCGGTAGTTGAGCAACTGGAACGCACGCACGGACTGGCGCTTGGGATCCCGCTGACGCAACAAATAGTTAGTGATCTGGCCGTTATCCGCTACTTCCAGCTTGTGGCACAGCAGCGCCGGGTAGCCGAGCTTCTTCATCAGCGGCATCGCGAATTCATAGAAGGTGTCAGAAAGAATCACCACCTGAAAGCGCTCCCGCAGCCAGTCCAGAAACTCACGGGCGCCGGGCAGCGGGTCGAGGGTGCTGATCACCTCCTGGATTTCAGGCAAGCCGTAGCCATGCTCATCCAGAATCCGCAGACGCTGCTTCATCAGCACGTCGTAGTCAGGAATATCCCGGGTGGTTGCCTTGAGTTCTTCAATACCGGTTTTTTCTGCAAATGCGATCCAGATTTCCGGGATCAATACGCCCTCAAGATCAAGACATGCGAGTTCCACAACGGTCTCCTGAACAGATTAAAAGTGGTCGGGTGGCATCACCGCCCGAGTTGTCTGGGCGGTATGATATGAAAAAGTCAGAACAAATGCATCGTGAATCCCCAAGGCATAAAGATATAGATGCTCATTCCTTCAAGCTATGACGGGTTTGGTGGTAGCCTTGAGCGCATCATAAAACACTGCGCCGGAGCAACATGACTGATATCCAATCCCTGCACGCCGAACTGGACGGCCAAAGTCCCCGCGCCATTCTGAAAGCGGCGCTGGCACGCTATGACAACATTGCCATCTCTTTTAGCGGTGCCGAAGACGTGGTGCTGATTGAAATGGCTCACAAGCTCACCGACAACCTCAAGGTCTTTACGCTGGATACCGGCCGGCTGCACCCGGAAACCTACGAGTTCATCGAGCGGGTACGAAAGCACTACGGCATTGATATTGAAGTTCTGTTTCCCGATGCCGCCGAGGTACAAAACCTGGTCAACCAGAAAGGCCTGTTCAGCTTCTTCGAAGATGGTCACTCGGAATGCTGCGGCATCCGCAAGGTTCAGCCACTGCGTCGCAAGCTGGCGACGGTCGATGCCTGGATCACTGGCCAGCGCCGCGATCAAAGCCCTGGCACGCGTAACGACGTGCCCGTCGTTCAGATAGATGAAGCTTTCTCAACCGATAACACCCCCCTGGTGAAGTTCAATCCGTTGGCGAACTGGAGCTCAAAAGAGGTCTGGGACTACATTCGCATGTCCGAAGCGCCCTACAACACTCTTCATGAAAAGGGCTTCGTCAGCATTGGTTGCCAGCCCTGCACGCGGCCGGTACTGCCCGGTCAGCATGAGCGCGAGGGTCGCTGGTGGTGGGAAGAAGCCACGCACAAAGAGTGCGGCCTGCACGCCGGCAACCTGATCGGCAAATCCGGTTAAGCTACCCCCCCATCCCTGGCTAAAAAAAGGCCCGCGCGTCAATTCGACGGCGGGCCTTTGCGTTTCAGAGCGTTCAATACGTCGGCAATTCTACGTCTTTGAACAATTCCAGAATTTCACTACGACTACCCTGATGCGCAACCACCCGATCGATCATCTCTTTGGTCAGGTGAGGCGCAAAACGGCGCATAAACTCATACATGTAACCCCGCAGGAAGGTTCCTTTCCGGAAGCCAAGGCGAGTAATCGAAGGCCGGAACAATTTGCTGGCATCCAGAGCGACCAGATCGGTATCAACCTTTGGATCGAATGCCATGCTGGCAATGATGCCGACGCCAAGGCCCAGGCGCACATACGTTTTTATTACGTCTGCATCCGCTGCGGTAAAGACCACCTTCGGCGTCAGGCCACGCGACTGAAATGCCTCATCCAGTTTTGAGCGCCCGGTAAAGCCAAAAACATAGGTGACCAGCGAGTACTCGGCCAATTCTTCGAGCGTCAGTTCCTGGCCTTTAGCCAGTGGATGATCCTTGGGAACGATCACACACCGGTTCCACTTGTAACAGGGCATCATGATCAAGTCGTTGAACAGATCCATGCCCTCGGTGGCAATGGCAAAATCCACCGCGCCATTGGCGGCCATTTCCGAGATCTGCATCGGTGTGCCCTGATGCATATGCAGGGATACATCCGGATATTCCTCGATAAACCCACTGATGACTGGTGGCAGCGCATAACGAGCCTGGGTGTGGGTAGTCGCAATGCTCAGATCACCCTTGCGCTGATTACTGAATTCCTGGGCAATTTTCTTGATACCCTCTACCCGGCGTAAAATCTCGCCGGCTTCACGAACAATAATCTCACCGCCGGGCGTAATCCGGGTCAGGTGTTTACCGCTTCTGGCAAACACCTCCAGGCCCAGCTCATCCTCCAGCAAGCGAATCTGTTTGGAAATGCCCGGCTGAGAGGTAAAAAGGCTCTGGGCCGTCGCGGACACGTTCAGATCATGGTGCGCCACTTCCCAGATATAACGCAGCTGTTGTAATTTCATTGAGACCGTTGCTCCCCGGATGAGTCTTCTAGCAGATAATACGCATAAGAAAAGTTATTTTCATTCTTTTTGGATATACAATTTAATCTGTAATCAGTGTAGACCAATTCCCGGGTTTCGCTGCGTTGCCAACGCCTTGCGTCAGCGCAGCCCTTGACTTGTGTGGGACAAAGCACACAATCCGGTAACACCATTACCCTGACTTCAGGACGCCATGCTGCTTACCACCAAATTTCTCAGGCCAACATCCGATCCCAGAGCGGTACGCAGACATCGCCTGGACGCCCTGTTGGAACCCGAGCAAAACAAAAGGCTGAACCTGATTGTGGCGCCTGCGGGATTTGGCAAAACCACCCTGGTCAGCCAGTGGTGCGCCCGCAACGGCACAAGTACCGCCTGGCTGTCACTGGATGAGTTCGACGATCAACCCCGCCAGTTCTGGCAATACCTCGTTGGCGCATTCAAACACGCCGGGCTTATCGGTCTTGATGACGCTGAGAAACACTTGATGCGACAGCAGGAGGCCGACCTCAATCATGCCATCAGTAGCCTGATCAACGCCCTGAATGATGACAACAACCCATGGCAACTGGTGATTGATGACTATCATGTGATCAACACCGACGCCATTCATCGGCAACTGGCCTGGTTCATGGATTACCTGCCCCCGGGCATCCTGGTAACCATCGCCTCCCGGACAGAACCACCCTTACCGTTGGCACGGTGGCGAGTGAGACGGCAAGTACAGGATGTTCATCCGGGATTGATGGCATTCTCAGAAGATGAATGCCGAGCGTTTTTTCAGGACACCATGGCCCTGAATCTGTCAGACCAGGACATCCGGACCATCTTCCGCCGCACGGAAGGCTGGGTGGCCGCCATGCAGCTGTCCGCACTCTCCGGCCGAACGAACGCTCTTAAATCCGGCCAGGCGCACAAAGACAGCATCGTCGCCCCGGATGGCAAGCTGATCAGTGATTACGTTCTCAGTGAAGTCCTGCAACAGCTCCCGGATACGCTCACCGACTTCTTGCTAGACACCGCCTCATGCCCGCGTCTGTGCAGCTCACTGTGTAACGCCGTGCGCCAACGGGATGACAGTCAGGACATACTGCAAAATCTGCTATCCCAAAACCTGTTTCTGATCCCGCTGGACAATCACAACGAATGGTTTCGCTACCACGACTTGTTCCGGGAAGCCCTGCTGCAACGGCTGCAGCAGATTGACCCCGAACGGGGATCGGACCTGCAGTCGCGCACCATTGACTGGCTTCTGAGCCATGGCCATGTCCAGGAAGCCATCGCCCTGATTGTCAAAAGAAACGACAACGAGCAGTTGGCAAAAGTATTGGCTGAGCATGGCAACAACCTGATCCATGGCGGATTTCATCTGCCCGTGCTGGGATGGCTTGAAAGCCTTCCCGCCAGCCGACTAACCGATAGCCCGCAACTACAGATGCTTCGGATCTGGGGCCTGTTCTTTGCCAACCGCCTGGATGGCCTCGACCCGCTGCTCACAGAACTCGAAGATCTGCTGGACCGTCGGGTCGCAGATTCTCACCCGGACGCCGAAGGGGCTCTGGCGATACACAGCGAAATCTCCTTGGTGCGATCGTATCTGGCGCGTGGCCGTAATGACGACAAGAACGCCTCAGATCTGACCCGACAAGTACTCAAAGACATCGATCAGATTCAGATACCCCTGAAATCGGTGACCTACTACGGCCTTGGGCTGGATTACTTTGGCAAAGGCGATCTAAGCGCCGCTGAAGAGGCCCTTGCCTCGGCCGTGCACTACGGCCAGATTGAGCACAAAGCCAGTACGGTGCTGTCGTCGGGCGGGCTTCTGGCCTGGATTCAATATCATCGAGGCGATACCGACCTGGCACTGACCACGACCAGTCGCGTGCGTAACTGGGTGGATGAACACTACGCCGATCCGACTCAGCCCAGATTGATTTCCTGTTGGCAGAACAGCGCGCTCACTGAAATCTACCGTGAACGCAATGAACCGGAATTGGCAGCCAGCTACCTTTCACCGCTGCTGGAACATGTCGAGAACGGCACAGAACCCGGGCAGCACGTAGTAATACAGTACGTTCGGGGCCATCTGGCGTTCAGCGAGGGCCGTCTCGAGCACGCCATTGAGTTGCTGGAAGACGCCGTGATCACGGGCCGCAAACGCCGGGAGCACATTCTGTTCGAGCCACCCGCAGCGTCTGCCCTGCTGGCTCGCTGCTATCTGGCCTCAGGCCACCTGGAGAAAGCCAACAGCAGTCTGCTGCCGGCACTTGAGACGCCCGCCGCCAACCCTCTGAACCGGGAACAAAATCAAATTGCCCTGGCTCGGGTTCAGGTCGCCCGAGGCGACCTCCAACTGGCGCAGGAAACCCTGTCGGTGTTGATTTCCGTTGCCGAGCGCAATGCCCATAATCGGCATCTGGTTGAGATTCTGCTGGTGTATGCCGATGCACTGGCACGCCAACACCGTACGGAAGAAGCGAACGAAATGCTGGAACGGGCCCTGGATCGGGCCGAACGCGCAGGTTTCTTGAGGTTATTTGCCGAAGAAAGTCGGTCGCTGAGGGACATGCTGCTGGACTGTCCACGATTACGAACCCCAGGGCGCTGGAATCGTGAGCTGCTGACGATGCTGAAGGACCAGCAGGGCGACAACCCCACACCCGAAGTGCCGTCACGGCGTAGATCCGCAATCGAAAACTCTAATAATGAACTTGCAGAGCCTTTGAGCCAGAGGGAACAGGAGGTGCTCGATTTGATCAACCAGGGGCTGGCCAACAAAGACATCGCAACGAAAATGACGGTGGCCCCGGCCACCGTAAAAGCTCACATCCGAAACCTCTACGGCAAGCTTGGCGCCAGTCGCCGCACCGAGGCGCTGGCGAAAGCCAGGGAGCTGGGGTTGCTCGAGGACTGACCTTAAATGTGACATCCGTCACACTTTTCCTTGATTAAAAGCACCAACTACGCCCTTTGGACGATCCGGTTACGCCCCTTTAAGCCCTATGATTTAACCATGGTGAGGTTAACCCCTTGCCGGGAATTCTGAACTTCAGGCCTCAGATTTCTTGTTCCGCGTTGTTTCGACGCCCGGGTTCGTGAAGAACCCCTTTGATAAGAGCCAACCCCTCGGGCTGGCTCTTTTTTTATGGCCGCCAAACCAACGATCAGTATTCGATAATACGCCGGAAAGGGGGCAGCGCATCCAGCAACAACTGGCCATAGCGCCGGGCAACAATGCGGCGATCAAGAATGGTGACCCGCCCGGTATCCTGTTCGGTCCGCAACAGGCGGCCAACGGCCTGGACCAGCTTTATGGAGGCGTCCGGTACCGTGATCTCCATAAACGGGTTACCGCCCCGCTGGGTCACCCATTCAGCAAGGCTGGCCTCGATGGGGTCGTCCGGCACTGAAAAAGGCAACCGGGTGATCACCACGTGGTGCAGGTATTTACCGGGCAGATCGATACCCTCAGCAAAGCTGGCCACGCCGAACAGCACGCTGGCTTTGCCCGCATCAACGCGGCTGCAATGCTGCCGCAACACTTCGTTCTTGGCCATGTCGTCTTGAGTCAGGATCAGCTCCGGATAGTCCGGAGCCAGGGCATCCCTGACCAGCTGCATCTGCCGCCGGGAAGTGAACAACACCAGGGTGGCCATCTCGCCTGCCCACAAATCCGGTAGCCGCTTGATCAACGCCTCGCCAAACCCATCATCCGTTGGCATGGCTGGCATCGCCGGCACTTCCACCGTCGCCATCTCCGCGTACCGGAATGAGCTTGGCACAACCAGATAGCGGCTTGCCTCTGGCAACCCCGCCCGAGAGCGCAGACGGTCGAACCGTCCTAGGGCAGTCAAGGTTGCACTCGTCAAAACCGCTCCATAGGCACGGGACCAGAGCCGGGAATACAGCAGGTTATCCGCCAGCACGGGCGAGCTGAACAAGGCAATGTCTTCAGCATGATCCCAGCGCTGCCGCACCGACCAGCGCGCAGCAGGCGGCCCCTTTCGGACTACAGGCGCAGCGTCTGCTTCTTTGTTGGCAGGGCTGGCCACTGACGGCTCACACCAGGCGGCCCACAGGCGCAACTGCTCTTCCGCACGACTGTGGAAAGCACCAATCACCGGGTACCAGGAGTCCGCTGTATCCCTGTCCAGTTCAGGATCTTTGCGCTCATCAAAAGCGCTTTGCAGCTCGTCTGCCAGGGTGCCCAGGTGCCGGACCAGACCTGCGGTCACAATGCGCGTTTCCGCTGCCAGCTCAGCCAGGGCATCCGGCAGCTCACCGTCCGGATAGCGCCACTGTGCGGTGCGCCGTTCGTCATTGAATTCCCAGCCGGTGTTCTGTTCCACCTCCTCGTAAACCCGCCCCAAGGCGAGATCGAGATCGCGGCCAGAAGTACTGATTTTCTCGACCGCTTTGGTTGCCTGCGAACCTCCCGGTAACCAGGGCTGCATCTTGACCAAGGCTTGAGACAGTTGTTTGAGCCACTGACGGGTGGAATTCAGGGGCACCGACGCCGCAAAATGATTGAGCGCTTTCTCCGGAAGGTGGTGGGCTTCATCAAAAATGAACAGCGCGTTCTCAGGCTCGGGCAGGATAGCACCGCCACCCAACGCCAGATCGGCCAGCACCAGATCGTGATTTGCCACCACCACATCGGCTTCGTCCAGATCTTTGCGGGCATCAAAAAACGCACAGCTATCAAAATAGGCGCAGTGACGGTTGGTGCACTGGCGGTGATCGGTGGTGACCTGACGCCAGGTGTCATCCGGAATCTGTTCCGGCCAATGGTCACGATCACCATCCCATTCCCGGGAACCGTAAGTCGCCAGCATTTTCTCGAAGATCACCCGACTGGCCGCTTCATCATCCACAGGCTGCTCAAGCAAAAACAGCGACATGCTCTCATTGTCGCCATGGCCTTCGTCGTGCAGTTTGGATTCCAGTCGTGACATACACAGATAGCGACCCCGACCTTTCGCCAGCGTCCAGCTGAAGTCCAGCTTGCTGTGTTTACGGAGGTCTGGCAGATCCTTCAGTACGATTTGATCCTGCAGAGCCACGGTCGCGGTCGAAATCACCAGCGTTTTTCCCAGCGCTTTGGCCACCGGAATCGCCGCGATCAGGTACGCCAGGGTTTTGCCTGTACCCGTACCTGCCTCCACCACGCAGGTCGCCGGTGGCGATGTGCGCTGGCCATCGTTATCGGTAATGTCGGCCATGTAGCGGGCAATTTCAGCGATCATCAGGCGCTGGCCATAACGGGCCCGAATGTCCTTGCCAGCCAGCACATCACGGTAGCTTTGTTGTATCTGTTGCTTAACTTCGTCTGTCAGCGCCATTATCTCGGGCTCACCCAGTCTCGCACGGTACCAACACGAAAACGCCGGCCATTCAGACTCAGGATTACGCCATCTTCCGTGACCCGTTCAACGATCAGGTTGCCCAGAGCATCGCCGGGACGAAGGTAGTGACTGTTGATCATGACACGGCTGGCCGTGGGATCGGACGAATAGATATGGCTGTTGAAGATCAAATCAGGAACACTCTTTTGAAACGAAAGCGGTAGCTCGACAAGGTGTGGCACCCTGCCCTGAGAATCGACGGGCGTCAACAGGGTTTCCCGAACCGACTGGTCAGGCACGATCACCAGGGGCGCTTCGTTGCCGGTTACCACCACGGGCTGATCAGACAGATCATCGTCGGCCAGGGTTGCCTGCGATTCAGCCTCCTCAGGCTGGTTGGCAATGGGCGCCGGGTCGGGCGATGCCCGCTCCGCCGGCTCAGACACCGCCACTGCGGGTCTGGCCGGTTCCGGTTCGGCCACTCCGGGCAACACCGCAGCCCCGTCAGGCTCGGAGAACGACGTTGGCCAGACCAGATAAGCCATCACGCCAGCGTTGAGCAACAAAGCAACGACCACCCATAACACCGGCGAAATCGGCTTTTTCTTCGGCCGGTACACCATCTGCACCTGCTGGCCCAGATCCGGTGCTTTACCTTGCCGGCGCTCGGCTTCTGATCGTCTCAAAGCATCAAGGATATAAGACATAACTCACCCGTTACTGGCCACCGGGGCCGCTACCAGCCGGGGAACATCGGTACCCAGGTCATTATTAATCTGAATAATGGTCATCGGCCCTGCAATGCCATCAACCGTCAAGCCCTTGGCCTCCTGGTACCAGCGCAGTTGCTGGTCAGTGCGTAAGCGCTTGACCCGGGCGCTCTCCGTCGTGGACTCAGATAGCCGATCTGCCAGTTGCATCATCCGGGCATCCATCCACAACTGCTCTCCGGAAGAGCCGGCAAAAAAGCCGTCGCCGCTCATGTATTCAGGGATCCGCCAAAACACTCGGAAATCACCAAACCAATACGGCTCCAGTTGACGAAACGGCACCTCGAGAACCTCACCAGATAACTCAATCACCGCCATATCATCGATCAGCGAGCGCAAAACCACGTAGCCAACCTCACCCTGGCTGTTCCGAAGTTGCAATATCGCGGGGCGGTTCAAAAACTCCAGGCTTCGGCGGCTACCCTGGCGCTCCAGGCATCCAAGCCGAACCGTTCTGGCAAACTCACAGGCCAGTGGAAACTGGCTGGCGTTGTAGGCTTCGCCCCACACCTCAAATAATTGCCCGAAGGCCTCCGCAAGCCCCTGTGCGTGCTGTTGGAACTCGAAAGACGGTGTCACCGGAGACAGTACCGGCACAGCCTCTGCGCGAATGGCGGGCGGCAGCTCCGGCATTGGTTCTTCATCCTCATCTTCGGCCCGTTCAATAACGCCGGACACCACGGGCAGCTCGCCATCATTCGCCAACGCCGGCTGGTTGCCCGGCGGGTACAACAGCCAGCCCAGAACCGAAATGGCGACCAATACCGAAGCCGCCAACAACGCCAGTTGACCGGTTCGCGATACGCCATGCCGGGCGCCCGTTTTCATGGGCCGCCGGTTGCCATGCACCTCCCTGGCTGCATGACGTATATGGTCAACCGTAATCTGGTGCTCACCCTCGGCGTAAGCTCCCAGCAATGCCCGATCGCTGATCAGATTGATCAGGCGAGGAATACCCTGGCTTTCCCGGTACAGTTTACGGATCGCAGCAGCACTGAAAATATCACCCCTCAACCCGGCCACACTTAGCCGATAGCGAAGGTAGGCGGGCAAATCCGAGGGATCGATAGCATCAAGGTGATAGCGCGCTGTCACCCGCTGGTTCAATTGCCGTAGCTCATCCAAAGCCAGCATGTCCTGAAGCTCAGGCTGCCCCAACAGTACGATTTGCAGAAGCTTTTTCTCTGCGGTCTCCAGATTGGTCAGTAGCCGAAGCTGCTCCAAAACCTCGGCAGACAGATTCTGGGCCTCATCAATGATCAGAACCTTGTGGCGACCAGCGGCGTGGGCCTTGAGCAGATCCTGATTGATACCATCCACCAGTTGTTTGATGGTAGCTTCCGGTGCGTGAGCAATTTCCAGCTCATCACAGATAGACGACAGCAACTCACGGGCGGATAGGCGGGGGTTCAGGATCAGGGCAATATCAACATGCTCTGGAGCATTCTCGATAAAGCACCGGCACACAGTGGTCTTGCCAGTGCCGACCTCACCCGTGATGACAATAAAGCCACCCTGCCCCTGTACGCCGTACATCAGGTGCGCCAGGGCTTCTTTGTGGCGGTCACTCAGGTACAGGTAGCGGGGGTCCGGTGCGATGGAAAATGGCGGTTCCCTAAAGCCGAAAAAATCGTAGTACATGGTTCCTCAGGATCAGGGTGTAGCCTTGTCAGCTCCGACAACCAATCGCAATTCAGCGGCCTTGCGATTCTGTTGTTTAAGACGACGAACGCAACGTTCAAGCGTTTTCGAGATCCTTGCATGAGAGCGGATCATCGAGATTTTCGGCCAGGTCGCGCGTTCGCCCGCCAGAATCATTTCCCGCACGTATTCCGGGCTGGGGTTCGACAGCATACGACGGAAGTCGCGGAATGCATAGGTAGGAGCGATCGTCACGTCACCGGAATAGCGCTGGGCCATGATGGTATGCATCTGCCCCGCCAACTGCCGCAACAGTTCCGGTCGAACCCGCTTTCTGAGGTAATCAAACACCCCCTGACCATGGAACAGTATCTCTGATTTGACCAGGTGCATGGGCAAATTGGCCAGAGACAGCTTTTCGTCTTGCCCTTGTTGGCTCAGAAACGGTACCACATGGGGGTTGGTCTGGCTGACAATGGTGAAATTGACATCGTAGAGATGCATTAACCGCTCAATCGGCAAATCACTGACCACCGAACCATCGACAAACTTCAGTCGCGGCATGTAGGGTAGCGAGTTACCGTAAAGGTCTTTCTTCATCAGCGTCACTGGCGGGAAGATACCCGGTACCGCAGCACTGGCAAGCGCAGCGCTCCAAACCTGAATATAAGGCGAAGTGTAACCACAGAGCAGACGGGCTTTCTGATGTGCCTGCACTGGTGACACACTGATATTGATGCTCCGACCGGTGCGCTGATAGGCCTCTTCAAAGGTATCGTTACCGATGTTGGCTTGCAGGCAGTTCTTCAGGGTTTCCTGATCCATCAAACCGTCACCGCGCATTGCGCTCAGCAAGCCCCGCCACTTCCAGGCCTGCAGGTTATGATTCTCAGGTACCAGCATTTCAGGAATTTCTGCATCGGTATGTACGCCGAGAATGCCCGCTATAACCGCACCAATACTGGAGCCAGCAATCACCTGCGGCAACAGGCCTTTCTCCCAGAGCGCCTTGATCACGCCGAAATGAAACATTCCGAGGCTGGCGCCGCCGCTCAAAAGCAGCGACGGGCGACCGTAACTGGTCAGCGTATCGCGGAAAAACTGAAATTTGTCGTTGACTGAAAATCCGGGCACCGGATGGTCACACAGGAAATCAAGGGCCTCACACACCTGGGTAATGTATTCCTCGACCAGGTGCTTGGTGCCAACCCGCGAGCGGGTATAGAGAGCGGGACTGCCCATATTGCCCAGGTCGTGATGCAGGCCTTCCCTGAGCGCCCGTTTAAGACGCTCAAAATCATTTTGCTGACGGTACTGCTTGAGATTGCTGAGCCGGTCGTAGATCAGCTCATAATGGTAAAGGTCAGACGCGAAGTCTTCTTTCCATTCGGTGTTGCCCTCCAGAAAATCAAGCTCCAGAGCGGCAGCCTTCCACTGTTCATAATTGGGGGCTTCTGCCAGCAATTTGCGGTATCGGGCTATCCTGGGGTCCTTGATCACCTGCGGCCTCCCGGCATGAATGCTCAGAAATCTTCGAGCATGAAGTCGTCGTCATCAGCAAACGGATCTTCAGTGATCTTACCATCCTTGATCAGGAATTCACGGCGCTGCAGGAAGGCATTTCGTACAAACGTGTAACGGTCGCCAGAAATAAACTGCTCAGCGGGGATAAAATCAGCGCGCCTGTCGACGATCTGAAGGGCGCGCAGGTAATAGGTTTCCGGGCTGCTCACTTCATCCCAGGCCGATGGCAGCAGAAAGCCATCTGTGGCCATGCCCGAAAAATATCGGGGTGTTGCCGGACCCAGTAACGGCAACATCAGATAGGGACCAGAGCCAACGCCCCAATAACCCAGGGTCTGGCCAAAATCTTCTGGGCGTTCAGGCAAATCAAATGCCGTGGCGACATCGAAAATCCCCCAACCCAAACACCGTGTTGTAGGTAAATCGACCAACCGCCACAACCGCAGACTCACCTTTCAACTGCAGCACACTGTTGCTGAAGTTCCGGATTTCGGTCAGATTATTGAAGAAATTGGTGACACCACGGTCGACAATGTCTGGCGTAACCGTGCGATAAGCCTGTGCAACCGGACGGAGAAACCAGCGGTCAATGGCGTCGTTGAACGAGAATACCTTGCGATTCCAGTTCTCGTACGGGTCATCGGTATTGACCCTCATATCACTCTCAGGAGGCGGCTCCTGCATAGTCTGAGCAGATACCTGCCCGCCACCAAAGGTCAGCAGCATCAACACCAAAGTGGCCAGCAGAGACCGGCGCCGGAATAGTAATATGTTCATTTTACGCTCTTGGGTTGTTTAACCTGTTTCAGTTCGTCGACAATACCGGCGCATTATTACTTTTGTCACAGTTTTCCGGAGGAAATCAGATGTCAGTACCGGGTAATCTCGTCAGTTCTCTGGCCATGGCCTTGCGCTGGGGCGATATGGACGCATACGGCCACGCCAACAACACGGTTTACTTTCGTTTCTTTGAAGAAGCCCGGATTGTCTGGCTTTCATCCCTGGAACTCGGTGGTGTTACAGCCTCAACCGGGCCTGTGATTATAAAGACCAGCGCCACCTTTCTGAAGGAGCTCACTCACCCTGCTACGGTCGTGGTTGAAACATACGCGGACAAGGCCGGAAATACCAGTCTGGACACCTACCACATGCTTAAGGATTCACAGACTGGTGAGGTATACGCGGAAGGCTACGCAAAAATTGTCTGGGTCGACCGGACAACAAAGTCATCAACCTCCCTGCCAGACACTCTGAGAGCGCTGGCAGCGAGTTAAAACGTATCAGCGGTGGCGAACAATCACGCTACCGATGGAATAGCCGGCACCAAACGAGCAGATGACGCCCAGGTCGCCGGTTTTCAGATCGTCTTTGTGCATGTGAAACGCAATGATCGAGCCCGCCGAACTGGTATTGGCGTACTCATCCAGAATCACCGGTGCCTCTTCAATCGTTGCATCACGGCCAAGTACCTTGCGGGCAATCAGCTGGTTCATGTTCAAGTTGGCCTGGTGCAGCCACATCCTGGTGAGATTGTCCGGGGCCAGATCAAGCGATGCAAGGTGGCTCTGAATGGTCTCAGCTACCAGTGGTGACACCTCTTTAAACACTTTACGGCCCTGCTGAATAAACAACTTGTCGGGCTTACCAATACCCGCTTCGTCAGCCCGATTGAGAAAACCGAAGTTGTTCCGGATGTTGTTCGAGAACTGGGTTTTCAACCGGGTGCCCAGAATCTCGTAACCCTGGCCGGGCTGGGTATCCTGCTCACGCTCCACGAGGATTGCCGTGCAGGCATCACCGAAAATGAAATGGCTGTCCCGGTCTCGGAAGTTCAGATGACCAGAGCAAATTTCCGGGCTGACGACCAGCACCGCCCTGGCAGCACCGTTCTCCACAGAATTCACCGCGGCCTGAAGACCGAAAGTGGCTGAACTGCAGGCCACGTTCATGTCGTAGGCGAAGCCGTCAATGCCCATGGCTTCTTGCACTTCGATGGCGACCGCAGGATAGGCCCGTTGAAGGTTCGAACACGCCACGATAACAGCATCTACATCGGCGGCTGTCTTGCCTGCCTGCGCCAATGCCTCCTTGCACGCGACCACAGCCATCTCACACTGAACCGAGGGTGACTCGTTGTCACGGTCGGGAATGTAAGGCGTCATTCGCGTCGGATCCAGAATTCCTTCCCGGTCAATCACGTGCCGACGTTTGATTCCCGAGGCTTTCTCAATGAAGCCTGACGACGAGGGCTGCAGGGCTGCCAACTCTCCGCGAGCGATGTCGTCCGCGTGTTCGTTGTTAAACAGCTCAACGTACTGATTGAATGCTTCAACCAGCTGGTCGTTCTCAATGATGGCAGGCGGCGTATACAGGCCGGTCCCGCTGATGACGGCTTTAATCACAATTACCCCACGTCATGGTTGTAATAAGACACTACGTTGCCAGAAATACTAACACAGACTGAGGGATTTGCCCGCTTGACCAAAGTCGGTAGCACCAAAGCAGTGCACAGGCAAAGCCCCTACACCCGGGTGCTCTGCCACTGCTTATCCAGGCGCTTGGCGGAAACCGTCATGGCAGTGCCCAATTGCTGGGCAAAAAACGACACCCGATATTCCTCGAGCATCCAGCGGTACAGCTCCAGTTCAGGGTCCCGGATGCCCTGGCGCTTGTGCTGTTCCTGTTTGGTTGCATAGCGCGCCCAAAGAGCATCAATGGTATGCATGAACTCCCGCTCACGCCCCATTTCTCGCGGCATTTTCTCCAAACGGACCAAGGCCGCCTCAAAATAGACCCCGAAGCGCTCAAGCCACTCGGACGGCGTTTCAACCAGAAACCCGGGATAGACAAGATGCTGAAGCTGAAACTTCAGATCCGCCATACTGTTGGCCTGAGCAAGATTTATCTTGCCCTTGAGCTGCTTGGCCACTTGCTGATACCCGCTCATCGCCTGGAACAGCCGCTCATCGGCCTGTTCAAGTGCCGGAATAAAGTCACCACGGTGGCTGTCGTAAACCTCGACGAAACTGGCAGCGTCTCGAGGCAGGCTCCCGGACAGGAAATGCTGCATCACCGCAGATACCAAAAGGTCGTCCAGCAACACTTTGGCCTGACCAACCGGAGCAAACATCAACGCCGACTTTTTGAACCGGGGTAATTTTCGCTCCAGATCGGCAAGGGTATTGCCAAAACGGTTGATGATCAGCCGCGCAATGCCACGGCGCAGACTGTTTTCAGCGGTCAGACGATCCAGGCACCGTATTGTCCTCACCTGCTTGCCCAGGTCTTCCAGAGCCGGATAGACCGTTACCTGCATCCCGCCCTTTTCGGTCTGCACCTGTTCAGCCAGGTCGCCAAACTGCCAGTCGGTGTACTCGCCGGCGGCTTGAGGGCTGTCGTCGTTCCTGGTCGCAGACGCTAATGCCTCTTCAGCGCGCCCCTGCAATCTGGCCTGCAGATCATCGGCGTCCCGGCCCTCAGCAACCGCTTTGCCTTTATCCCCGGTCACCCGCAGGTTCATCCTCAGGTGTCTGGGCAACTCCTCCTGGGGCCAGGCCTCCGGATCAATCTGAACACCGGTCATCCGGCGCAACTGCTCACCCAGTTTCAGGGCCAGCGGCTCATTACTCGGCTGCAGATTCTCAAGCGCCGCGTCCACAAAGTTGGGCACAGGCACAAAATTGCGGCGCAGGGACTTCGGCAGGCCTTTGATCAACGCAATGCACTTTTCCCTCAACAAACCGGGCACCAGCCATTCCAGTCGCCGGGACGGTATTTGCTTTAATGCCATCAACGGCACGTTGAGAGTGACACCGTCTCGCTCACTGGTGGGTTCGAACTCGTAGCTCAAGGGGTATTTCACGCCCTCCCACTCCAGATAGTCCGGGTATTGCGCGGCCGCGCCCTGGTCCAGTGGGCGCTGCAAAACATCGGTCTCGGTCAGCTCCAGCGCCCGAAGCGCCTCGACTGACAGGCCTTTCCACCAGGTTTCAAAGTGCTGACCGCTGACAATCTCCCGGGGCAGGCGCTCGTCGTAAAAAGCAACCAGCACTTCGTCGTCCACCAGCAAGTCCCGGCGGCGGGTCTTCTTCTCCAGATTCTCGACGGTGTCCAACATGTCCCGATTTCGGGCAATAAAGGGTGCTTTCGACTGGAAGTCGCCCTCAACCAGAGCGCGACGGATAAACAGGTTACGACACTCGTCCGGGTCCACCTTGGCGTAGGGTATGCGGCGTTTGGCCACCACATCCAGCCCGTACAAGGTCACCTTTTCATACCCCATCACCTGGGCGCGTTTCTGCTCCCAGTGTGGCTCGAAGTAATGACGTTTAACAACGTGCCCTGCCAATGGCTCCACCCATTCGGGCTGAATGGCCGCGACCATGCGGGCGAACACTTTGCTGGTTTCCACAATCTCGGCGGCAACAATCCATTTGGGGCCGATCTTGGCAACTTTTGAGCCAGGGAAAATCATGACCTTGCGATTGCGGGTGGCCAGGTACTCCCGCTTCTCGACCTTCACAGCCACGTGGCCCAGCAATCCCGCGAGGATGGCCTTGTGGATGGCGTCGTAATTTGCCACCTGCTTGTTGATGGCCAGCTTCTGTTCCCGGCAGATCAAAGTCAGCTGCCGGTGAATGTCCCGCCATTCCCGCATTCGCATCCAGCTCAGAAATGACTTCTGGCACACTTTCTTGAGTTGATTCTGGGACAACTCCTGACGTTGCTCCTCAAACCAGTTCCAGATATTGAGCAGCGTGGAGAAATCCGACTCTTTGTCGTTGAACGGTGCGTGCGCCTGATCAGCGGCCTGCTGCTTGTCCTGAGGGCGCTCTCTCGGATCCTGCACACTGAGCCCGGCGATCACAATCAGCACTTCCGCCAGACTGCCGTGGTCTGCCGCTGTCACCAGCATTCTGGCCAACCTCGGATCAAGCGGCAGGCGCGCCATGGTGCGACCAAGCCGGGTTACCCGGCGCTTGGCATCGACCGCGCTGAGCTCTTCCAGCAATTTATAGCCATCGTTAACCTGTCGCCGGTCGGGCGCCTCCAGAAACGGAAAGTTCTGAATGTCGCCCAGACCCGATGTCGACATTTGCAGGATGACCGACGCCAGATTGGTGCGCAGCACTTCCGGATCGGTGTATTCCGGCCGATTGATGAAGTCCGTCTCATCGTATAACCGAAAGCAGATACCCGGAGCCACGCGCCCGCAACGACCTGCCCGCTGATTGGCGCTGGCCTGTGAGATCGGCTCAATGGGCAGACGCTGGATCTTCGAGCGAACGCTGTAGCGGCTGATCCGGGCAACGCCGGTATCGATCACATAGCGAATACCCGGCACTGTCAGCGAGGTTTCCGCAACGTTGGTCGACAGCACGATGCGCCGGCCTTTGTGGGCCTGGAACACGCGGTTCTGTTCCTGGTTGCTGAGCCTGGAATACAGCGGCAATACATCTGTATGACGCAGCTCGGCGTGGCGAAGGACCTTGCTCAGGGCGCGGATCTCCCGCTCGCCAGGCAGGAACACCAGAACATCTCCGGGCGGCTGCTTTTCCTTGCGCTCGTGTTGTTCTATTTCTTCCAGTGCCGACAATACGCCGTCGGTCCAACCCTGATCGCGGTCGTCTTCATCGCCGGTCAGGGGTCGGTAACGGATATCGACTGGAAAGGTCCGACCGCTGACCTCGATCACCGGTGCCTGATCAAAGAACTCGCTGAACCGGTCCACCTCGATGGTGGCGGAGGTGATGATGACTTTCAGGTCCGGTCGTTTGGGGAGCAGCTGCCGGAGATAGCCCAGCAGAAAATCAATATTCAGGCTGCGCTCGTGGGCCTCATCAATAATCAGGGTGTCGTAGCGATCCAGAAACCGGTCATGCTGAATTTCAGCCAATAAAATCCCGTCGGTCATGACTTTGACGCGGGACGCCTCCGAGGTGTTATCCGTAAACCGGACCTGATAGCCGATCTGCTGCCCTACCTGCTCACCCAGCTCATCCGCAATCCGGGCGGCAACGCTTCGGGCCGCAATACGGCGAGGCTGAGTATGACCAATCAACCCCCGAATACCACGGCCATGGTTGAGGCAGATTTTCGGAATCTGGGTGGTTTTACCCGAGCCGGTTTCACCGGCAATGATCACCACCTGGTGCTGCTCGATGGCCTTGCTGATGTCATCAACACGATCACTGACCGGCAAACCCTGCGGAAAACTGACCGGTTTGTGCGCCGCCTGGCGTTGGCGCACTTTGTCCAGGCCTCGGTCCAGCCAGGACGCCATATTTTCAAGGTCCTTCTGGCCCGGCTTACCTTTGGTCTGACTGACCCGTCGGATGATGCGAGCTGCTTCCTGCTGATTACAGGCATCCAACTGGCTCATAAACGCCTTCACGGCGGTCTGAGGGTCGGTCTCCGGCTGTGCCGGAGTATGGATCGGTGTTTTTTCAGTCATTGAACGACGAGGAATCCATTGAGTGATCAGGGCAACGTAAGGCGTCACAGTTTATCGGGAAAACCGTGCAGTAGAAACACAGAGACCCCGCCGTGGCAGGGTCTCTGTGTTGTTCAGAGCAACCTTGCGGTCGCGCCAGCGCCGGTTACTTGGCGTTGGCTTCGTCCCTCAGTTCACGGCGAAGAATCTTGCCCACGTTGCTCTTGGGCAGATCATCCCGGAACTCAAAGTGCTTGGGCACTTTATAGGCGGTCAATCGCTCGCGGCAGAATTCCTTGATTTCGTTGGCTGTCACACCCTCTTTGGTCGCGACCACATATACCTTGACCGCTTCGCCACTCTTGGCGTCCGGAATACCAACGGCAGCGCACTCAACCACTTTTGGGTGACTGGTGATCACTTCTTCAATTTCATTCGGGAACACATTGAAGCCAGAGACGATGATCATGTCTTTTTTACGATCAACAATACGGATGTAGCCGTCTTCCTGGATCAGCGCAACGTCACCGGTCTTCAGGTACCCGTCCTCGGTAAAGGACTTCTGGGTGTCTTCCGGACGCTGCCAGTAACCCAACATTACCTGTGGGCCTTTGACACACAGCTCGCCGGGCTCGCCGATGGGCGTTTCGTTGCCGTCATCATCAATGGTCTTGATGATAGTGGACGGAATCGGCAAGCCGATGGTGCCAATCTGAATGGCACTGCGAGGGTTAAACGTCACCACCGGAGAGGTCTCGGTCATGCCATAGCCTTCGCTGATTTCACAGCCGGTGACACGCTCCCACATTTTGGCGGTGTCCGACGTCAGCGCCATGCCGCCAGAGGCGGTCAGCTTGAGACCGGAGAAATCCAGATCCTGGAAGTCTTCGTTGTTGCACAAGGCCACAAACAGCGTGTTCAAACCAATAAAGGCGGAGAACTTCTGCTTTTGCATCTCTTTCACAAAACCCGGAATGTCACGCGGGTTGGGGATCAGGATGTTATGGGCGCCGGCTTCGAGCATGATGCCGCAGTTCAGGGTGAACGAGTAGATGTGGTACAGCGGAAGCGGTGCAATAACCACTTCTTTGCCCTCTTCTACCTGATCTTCCATCATCGGGCGCACTTGGGTCAGGTTGGCCACCAGGTTAGCGTGAGTCAGCATCGCACCTTTGGCAACACCGGTGGTCCCGCCGGTGTACTGCAGTACGGCCAGATCCTCAAGCTTGGTCTCAACCGGGGTAAACTTCTCGCGTGCACCGGCGCTCAGCACCGCAGGCAGCTTGTGGGCACCCGGAATGTTGAACGAAGGCACCATCTTCTTGACGTGCTTCACCACCGCGTTCATCAGCGTGCGCTTGATGGTGGAGTGCATATCGGCGATTTCGGTCACGATCACGTGCTCAATGCCGGTATGGGGTAATACTTTTTCCGCGTTATCAGCCATGTTCGCCAGCACGACCAGTGCCTTGGCGCCGGAGTCGTTGAACTGGTGTTCCATCTCACGGGTAGTGTAAAGCGGGTTGGTATTCACCACGATCAGCCCGGCGCGCATAGCCCCGAACACAATGACAGGATACTGAGCGACGTTGGGCATCTGCACGGCAATGCGATCGCCCGGCTTGAGGTCGGTTTTGTTCTGCAGCCAGGCCGCAAAATTACGGCTCTGGGTATCAAGATCACGATAGGTAAGCGTAGCCCCAACTGCGGAAAAAGCAGGTTTGTCCGCGTACTTCTTCACCGCTTGTTCGAAAACATCGACCATGCTTGTGTATTTCTTGAGATCAACCTCACTGGGAATGCCAGCGGGGTATTTGTCTTGATAGAACTGCTCAAAATCCATCACCATCTCCTGTCTTGTTGGCGCTTTTGGGAACAACCGGATGGGGTTCAGAAGTTCCCTGATTGTAATATTTTGCCCTGGCTGATTTGGTCATAAAATCAACCCTACTAAAGTATCAGCCTCAAAAAAGTCGGGAGAGAATAGCAGTTTTGTGAACGATGAGGTAGTTTTCAGAACATCAAAAGGTACATCTGTACCGTTCCTTCATGCACCGGAGCCTGTGATGAGCGACACCCTGGATACCCTCGAGAACATCACCTACGAAGAATTGAACGAAGGCGACTCTGCCACCTTCACCCGAACCCTGACCGAGGATGAGCTGGTGCTGTTTGCGGCCGTATCCGGCGATGTGAACCCGGTGCATCTCGACTCGGCGTTTGCGGCCGAATCCATGTTCAAGGAACGCATAGCCCATGGCATGTGGAGTGGCTCTTTGATTTCAGCAGCCCTGGCGACGGTGATGCCCGGGCCTGGCACCATCTATCTGGAACAGAGCCTTGCGTTCAAACGCCCGGTCCGGCTTGACGATACCCTGACCGTGACACTGACGGTACTGAGAAAAGAACCTAAAAACCGGGTCGCGTTTCAGTGCGATGTTCGCAACCAGAATGGCGACCAGGTGGTCATCGGCGAGGCCAAAGTGATTGCACCCACTGAAAAGATCTCTCTGCAGAAGCCACGCCTGCCAAAGATTACCATCGAAAGCTGAGCCGGACCCAGGCATCAACCCGGAAGGAAATCGATCGGAAAACGCACCTTCCGGGTTTCGACACTGGCGGCACCGAAGTTGAACATCTGTACCCGCATGGCTATGCGCTGCTCCAGCGCCGGATTGCCAAGCTCGGAACTGACCACCTGACAAGCGGATACCGACCCGTCCGGCTCGATCACCAATTCCAGAGTCACCTTGCCTTCCAGTGTCGGGTCCTGGCGCAGTTCCCGTTGGTACAAGGAATAGAGTGCGCTCTTTTGCGCATCAAACACCTGCCGGATGTTGCTCATTGCGCGCTCACCAATCGACGGTCGACTTGGGGCGGTGGTAGCAACCGCTGGCGGTGCCTCTGTCGGGGCTTCGACGGTACTGACATCATGCCCGGCAAGTGCCACCTCTCTGACCGGTCCTTCTCCAGTTCGCACGCCACCACTGCCCGCAAGACCGGGACGGTTTGAGGCAACGTCTGCACTGACATTGGCGTTACCGATATTGGCCGACCGGTTCTCTGTGCGCGCATCAGGCTCCGGTGCCTGCAGTGCCGCCAGTCGATCCCTCATCGCGAACAGACCCGAGCGTGCTGCGGTCTCCCGGGCCTGCTCCGTGGTTTGTTCCATGCTTGTGGTTTCGACCGGCCCTGGCGCTGACTGAGGTTCAGGCTCAGCGACGGTCGGCGCCGGCTCGACGTCTTCTGGCTCAGGCTCAGGCTCTGGTGCCGACTGCACGTCGGGCTTTTCAAGCTCAACAGGCCTGGGCGCCTCCACCAGTTGCGCCAACCGCGGCGGGATTTGCTCGACCTCGGATCGTTCCGGTTCTGGTAGTTGCAGATAAGGGATCAGCGCGGCCGGCACCAGAAACACGACCAGCACTAGCGCCAGAATCGAACCGAAGCGGATTTTCTCCGAATTGTCCCGGCTCCAGGGCAGACGGGACGCACCCATGGGCGCGTTACGATCAGCCATTGCGCACCTCTGACTCCACCGCCAACCGAACCTGCCTGAACTGCTCATCCACACAGGTCTGCATAATCTTTCGCAGCAAACGGTAATCGGTGTTCTTGCCCGCCATAATGGTCACTTCCAGCCCCTGATCCGGCACCTCACTCCAGCGATTACGGCGGTAAGCCAGCTCTTCAGCCAAACCGGTAATGTGGGTATCGGTCGTTTCAATACCGTCAAGCCGGGCCACTTCCCTGCCCTGTACCAGAATCGATTGCCCGCTGACCTGAACCGTCAGATTCTCAACGGCCTCGTGCTCGGCGGTGGACGTAGGCAAGGGCACATCGGCGTTGTTTTGCATTACCTTGACGTCAGAAGAGTTCACCATCAGAAAAAACACCAGAATGGTGAAGATATCCATCAACGACACCAGATTTAGCCCGCCGGCCTTGTGCATACGTCCGTAATGCCGTTGGCGCAAACGGGCCCGGCGTGATGTCTTCATGCGCCACCCCCCTCACGCGCTACCGCTCGCTCGGCAAGAACCCGACTCTCATCAGCATCCATCAGGGAAACATTCGGGAACAGCTCGGCATTGACCACACTGGCAGCCACCACCGCTGGATAAGACCTCACCGCGTCCATGACAGACACCAGCGTCTGATAGTCCACGTCCGGCCCTACTTCCAGGGTCACGTCGGTTTTATCGGGCATGCGCGACTTGATCTGCTGCAGCACTGCGCTGAGCCCCTGATAGTCCTGAACACCATTTTTAACCGGCAACACCTCGATCAGCCCACGCTCACTGTCTGCCACTTCCAGCCCGCCGGGTATGACCGTGACCACCAACCGGAAGTTTTCTGAATCGGGCGCCTGCCCGGCGTCCATGCCCGGGAAGTTCAGCTCAATCATGCGGATCTGACTGAACACCATGCCGAGCAGCAGCACCGGCACCAGTACAATCATCAGATTCAGGAACGCCGTGATGTCCAGATCCGCCTGGGTTGTCAGCCTGCGATGTCTGCGTCTCATATCGCCATACTCCTGTTTACTCTGGCTGGAAGACGGGATGCATCAGGCGATAGCCTTGCCGGCGCCTGGCTCCGAGACCATATTCAGCAGCTTGACCCCGGCCATTTCAAAACTGTCGACAATTTCGTTGGTGCGGGTTTGCAGCAATGCGTGGAACAACAGCAAAGGAATGGCTGACATCAGGCCAAACGCCGTGGTGTTCATGGCCACGGAAATACTCTCCGAGAGCAAGCTCGCTTTTTGAGCGGGATCAGCCGCAGCGACTGCGGTAAACGCAGCAATCAGGCCGATAATGGTTCCAAGGAGCCCTAGCAAGGTCGCCACATTCGCCAGAGTCGCCAGGTACTGTGTGCGTTTTTCCAGCCTTGGTAGCACTTCCATCAGGCCCTCTTCCATCGCATATTCAATGTCTTCCCGCCGGCTGTTGTTCAGCAAACGTGCAATTCCGGCACCGAGAACAGAAGCGATGGCGCTGTCAGAGTTGGTGGCCGCTTTCATGGCGCGCTGGTAATCCCGCTTTTGCAGCGCCGGCAAGATGCCCCGCTCGAACGCCAGCCGGTTTCGCCGGCGCACGGCACCGAGATACAGAAAACGCTCAAGAGTAATGGCCAGGCCCAGAGCCAGCACCAAAGCAATGGGGTACATGAAGGGACCGCCTTCCTGAAAAAAACGAACAATGGTATCGAGCATCAGTCTGTCTCCGTTTACTGCTGAGTCACGGTTGGCCCTGGTCGGTGCCGATCGTTATCGGCTCCAGCACCAGTGGGTTCAGGGTGTCCCGAAACTGGCGATGGTTCTCCAGGGCACGGGGCAAGGAAGGTTCTAAAAGATTCGGGGCGTGATTGTTGAGCTCGGCCCGAGGGCGACGCGGTAAGCTCGGGTTCTGCCAGGGCAGAATGTAGAGCACCCTGGGATCGTCCTCGCCGGCGCTCGCGGATATACCGGCTACCGTTAGCCCGGGCGAAGACGCTCCACCGCTCTTTGGCTGGCCAGCCAGGACTGGTTGCGATAACAAACCCGACACAAGGATCAGGCAGAGTGGGAGGAACGGGCGACGAGTGATCATTGCAGCCTCCGCTCAAGGTCAGCAATCCAGCCCGCGACCTGCTTTTCGTCATCACCCACCAGCGAGCGATAGCGTTGGTAGTGAGTCAGCGCTGCCTCAAGATCGAGCAGGTACAACTCCGAGATGACGGCCAAGTTGTAATGCAGTTCCGCAACCTCGGGCGCAGCAGCCAGGCCCTGCTCCAGTAAACTTGCGGCCTCCCGGAACCGATTCTGCTGCTTCAGCAACAAGGCCAGATTGTTCACAGTTGCCGCATTGGACGGATCCAGAGACACTGACTGCTGCCAAGCCTCCATCGCCCCCTCAACATCACCTCTCTGATGCGCCTGAAACCCGGCTTGCGCCCATTCCCGCGCCTGTTCCGGGGAATACACGGGCTGCACTCGAGTCTCCGCAATATCCGGGTCTGGCGGGGCTGAGGCGCAGGCACCCAGGCCCATAATCACAACCAACAAAAGCCCTCGTTTCCAGCAGTTAAAGGGTTCAGACACCGTCGTTCTCCTCCATGTTCCAGCTCATCCAGCGCAGCTCACGCTCGTAACGACCCGGGTGCATGTCGGCCAGCGTATCAAGGCTTCGCTCAATCCAGGCATCAAAGCCATGGCTCGTCAGGCGCCCGTGATTGCGGGTGTGCAGATCCATCGCACGCTCCTCAAGGGGGTAAGCTTCTTCCTCCAGCAACATCTGGTATTGCATGGTTTCCAGCTCGTTCAGTTCCTTCGGCACTTCGGACGCCATCAGGTCTTTGGCCAGCGTCCGATAGAGCTCCGCACGGCGGTACAGGACTTCAGATAGCACCGCCTCACCAGCAAACGACTCAGCCTCAAGGAAATACTTCTGGGCCTGTTCCAGGGCTCGCTGCTTACGGGCCAGTGACGCTTCGAGCGGGTGAACCAAGGCAATCCGGGCAAAGTTCTCCGCCACCTGGGCGCCCAACACCAGCGACGCCTGCCCGGCCCAGACCAAGGTCTCCTCCGAGTGCCAGGGGCTGTCTGCCTCACTGGCAACCAGAGCCTGGCGAATGGCATCGGCATCAGGCTCTGACTCGATCAGCCGTTGACGCATGGTCTGTTGCTGAAGGTGTTCTCCGCCATTCTCTGGCGTCGGTGCAATGGCCAGCCATTGCCGATAGATGACGTTGCGATCCGACGTTGCACTGGCCTGGTGGTAGATCTCTGCAGCCCGCAGCTTCAGGGGCCACGGCTCCGGAGCCTGCTCTGCGCCGCGCATCAGCTCGCCGGCTGCTTTCAACTGTTGCCCGGATTCGCGGTAGGCATAGACCAGATTTTCACTGACATCACCGGCAAGCGGATGACTCGGGAAATCGGCCCGGAAGCGATTCAACTCGTTTATCGCCGTCTGCCACTGGGCTGCTTTCAACAGCGTGTTGGCGGCATCAAACCGCGCTTTGATGGCAACGTCCGAGCCTGGCAACACCGAACTCACACGTTGAAAGTGAGCTACCGCAACCGTGGCATCGCCGTGGCTTGCGGCCCGCTCACCTTGCCGATAGATCGCCGTTGCCAGTTGCTCTCTGATCCGGTCAGCTTGACCGGGCTCATCCTCAAGCGACGACTCTTGCTCGAGCAGGGTCAACGCCTGGCGCCACGCCCTTTCTTCAAGACCGAATTCACCGCTACGCTGCCGAACTCCAGCGGTCACCAGCCAGGCGGCATAACGGTGCTCGGCCTGAGCATGATCCAGAGTCAGTGTTGATCGAGCGTAACTCAGCGCCTGTTCGACATCGCCAAGTTCGTACCAGCGATTAGCAAGATCGGCACGCAAACCAGAGAGCCGCTGGTCACCTGCAAATGCATCACTGAATCTTTGCTCCTCCTGACTCAGCTCCGTCAGCGATGACCGGCGAGCCTGCGGTTCAAGATCGGCTCTCAGCACCGTGATGGCAGCCCAGCCTGCCTCCGCTGCGCGTTCATAGCCGGTATCGTAAGCCGCGCTGCGGAAATTCTGGATGGCTCGGTCGGCATTACCCGCCTGCAAACGGGCGTCGCCGGCCAGATGCAGTAATTCACCGGTTGACGACGAATGCCCGGCGAGCACTTCGTAATAGCCCGCGGCCTTGTTCCAGACAGCTGGCGCGCCTGGGGAACGGGCATCTGCGTTCAGCCCAGTGGCCGTTGAATAGTAATAATCCCCGAGGAAACGGGCATAGTCTCTCCATACACCTTGCTGAGAGACGCTGAGCGCACGGTAGCCCATTTCAGAGTCGTACTGCGCGACATAGGCCTCCCTGGCGGCACGGGCACGCTGGTCGTCACCCGCCATCTGCCAGTAGGCTACGCTCTGGGCCATGAATTCCGGGCCGGCGCGGTGGTCAGGATAGCGTTCCACGAAGGCCGAATTGATACTGACTGCCCTGGCGTAGCGACCTTCGAGGGCATGAAGGTCCGCCAGCCGGTCGTAGACCAGATGGACCCAGACTGCCTCGTCACGCCCCGAAAGCCACGACGCCAGAGAGCCGGCGTCGCCGGTTCTGGATGCCATCAACGCCAGCACCCGAAAGCTGTCTTCGATCCTGTCCAGAGCAGACTCCGGCGGGGTCATCAGCTGCGACTGATCCGGAAGTTGCTGGTCCAGCAATGCCATAAAGGATTCCGCAGCCCGGCTCCAGGCCTGCTCGCCCTGTTTGAACTGACTCCACCCGAGCATATACCGGGTTTTGGATGTGAGCTCGTGATCAACGTCACTCTCAATCAGCTGTCGATATCCGCTTTCTGCCTCCAGGTAATCACCCGCAGCGTAGGCCGCCTCCGCAATACGGAACCGTGCTTCCGGCACCAGGGTCGAGCGCGGGTAGAGCCCCACCAACTGGCGCAAACGCTGAATGGACTCCTGGTGCTGACCGGTCAGCGCATGAGCTTTTGCCATCTGATACAGCAATTCATCAAGACGACCGGAAAAAGCCCCTCGTTCAAGAATGTGCTCGTAGCTGGCCAGCGCCTCCTGATAGACCGCCATTTCCTGTTCTTCAGAAAAACCAATGTCACGGCCGGATCGATCCCGGATATTGTTCAACCGGTTAAGCGCATCAATGCGAACCTCCGGCTCGTCCGAGGTTTCAAACAGTTTCTGATAACGGCGTGCCACTTCTTCCGGCGATATCGCGGGCAATGGCCGGCTCTCGAACTTCAGGAATACCGGGCGCATGTCGCCTAGGGTTTCACCATCCCGCCCCAGTTCCACACGGAACGACTCCTGGGCAACAACACCGCCAACCAGGGTTGTTACCAACAGCATAGAAACGAGGAGTTTTGAAGCCAGGACGGTACGGCTCATCGTGTACCCTCCTCAATATTCTCCAGGGCCAGGTACTCGTAAAGATGAGCAATTTGCTGTTCGGTTTTGTCCAGTGCATGCACCATGCGTTGTTGTTCGGTAGCAACAAACGCCAGTACCTTTCTATCCAGTATGGCGGAGGCGCTAACCCGAACCTGACTGACCTGCGCTTGCAGCCGCCTGGTCGCCGCATGCAGTTGCCGCGCGTGCCTCAGCTGCGCATCGATGACTCTGGACTGGCCGGAAGCGCGTTGTTGCAGTGAACCCAGCCGTTGGGCACTGGCTTGCAGTCGCCGCTCAAGATTGCCCAGCTTGCTCGACTGATCCGGCAGCGTCACTTTGTCCCTGATCCGCGCCAGAGAGTCACGCAACTGCTCATTCATATCCTTAAGCATTGCCTGCTCGGCACTGCCAGAACGGTTTCCAACTTCGCCAAGATGCCCCTCCATCGCCCGGATAAAAACATCCAGATCGTGCTTGCGACCCTCCAGGGTCAGAGATAGATCATCAAGCTGCGCCACACGTTGCACCGCTGCTTGCGCACCGGGTTGCTCAAGAAAACGCAGCAGATAGGCCAGGCGCGGCTGCGTCAGGGTGCGACTGTCGGCCAGGAACCATTGGGCATCCGCCCCGCGCGCGTCTTCCACCAACGCTTTGTAGGCTCCGTCCTGCCGGACTCTTTCCGCCAGTTTACCCAGGGTAACCCGTTCACCTTCATAAGCAGCGTTGGCCGCCAGCCAGGATTCCCCTGCCTGCCCGGGGTAGCCCGCCAGATCATAGCCACGGCCCATACCGAGCCAGGCATCCGACACCCCGGGAAACGCCAACGGGAACTTCTTGGCCCGGTGCCAACTCTGCATAGCCGCCCGGTAATTTCCCCGTTCGGACAACGCAAGACCGTGCAGATACAACGCCTGGGGGGTGGCGTAGCTTTCAAGGGACACTTTCTCAAGAAAGTCCGTCGCTTTGTCGTATTCCTCTGTGCGCACAGAAAGAAAGCCGGCACGAAGGTACAGCTGGTCCAGCAGATCCCGGCTGCGAGTTCGATCCTGATCTTTCACCGCCATGGCCATGGCCACTCTCAAGGCAACCAGGGCCCGGGACGGGTTGAGGTCTTGTTTGGCAAAATCCGCAGCCAGATTCATGTAGCCCACGGCTGCCCAGTAGCCATCGTCCATGCTGGCAAGATACTGGCCGGCACTGTCGGCTTGACCTTGTGATCGTGCCGTCTCAGCCAGACCAAAGACGGCTTGCTGACGAATCTCGCCGAAACCGACCCGGCTGGCTTCCTGATACCAGCGAACCGCGGCGGACGAGTCTCCCTCAGCCACGGCCAGGCGAGCCAGTTCCAGGGCAGCTTCGGCCCGGTGGGCATTGCTGGCAAAGACCCCTTCCAACACCGCCTTGGCCTCTTGCGTCTGCCCGCTACTGAGTAGAACCCGTGCTCTGAGGTAGTCCGCCGAATCGCCTGTCAACGTCGGTGCCAACGCAATGACCGGCGCCAGATGACCGGTATCCAACGCATAACGGGCAACACCGGGGGCAAGCTCCGCTGGCACCAGCTCGTCCGCACTGGCAGCGAGCATCCCTTGCGACATCGCCAGAGCCAGTAACCATGATGACCTGTAGAGCTGACGTTTTTGACCTGTCATGGCTGGCTATTTCCATTCCCTGAAGGTCACGTCGGGCTCGTAGTCAGGTGCCCGGGCATCCAGCGTCATTTGCAGTCGAAGAGTTCCGGAGCGTTTTTCAAAGCGATGCTCAAGCTCCCTCCGGACAAACCGCTTGTTTACAGAACGGGCGTTTACAACGGCTTTCAGCTGGTGGCTTCCATCGGCCAGATTGCCGATAAACAGCTGTTGCACGCCACCCTGTTCCAAAGAGGCCCTTTCGGTGGCGCTATAAAGATGGGAGGCAACCGGCTGATCATTCAGGAACAGCTCAACCGAGTCGAGATCGAGGGCCTGGCGGTTCTGGAGGGTCAGAAAAACCGCGACCCGGGTATTCACCGGATGCAACAATTGTTGCTCCAGCGCATGTACCGAGGCCGAGTGCCGGGTGACCTCCGCGGTCAGGCGCTCAATCTGCTCATCAAGACTTGTCGCAGCCACCGAGGTAGTGACCAGCGCAGCAAGGATTCCGGATACCCAAAGACCCCTGTTCCATGGGGAAATCCGGCAGTATTGTGATTTTTGTTTGCCGAACAATGTTTTCACGATTGAAAATTACCCGCCGTAACAATTCGAAATAAAGGGTAACACCCGCCCACAGCCAAGAACGGTATCCATTTCACCAAATCGAGATTTCGCAAACGTTGCGCTGGAAAAGTGTCGAGTAATTTGACAGAAACACGAAGCGAGCGAGGGACTGGCAGTACGTAGAGTGAGACTAAGGAACTATCTTATTGATATTCAATGATTATATTTCAATGGCGCGGGGATTGCTTGGGGGGAAGCGGCGGGAGCGCCTTTCAGGCAACCCCCGCTTGAATATGCCGAGCTTTGCCGACGCCCTCAACCGCGTCGGCTTTTTTTTGGTTTACCAATTGGCAATCTGGACTATTTGCTCAATTGCTTCATGGCAGATTCAAGGCCCTCGATCGTGAGGGGGTACATATGATTATTGACCAATTGTTTGGTTATGCCCAGTGAACCGCCAGTGCCCCAGTAACTTTCTGGTAGCGGATTCAACCAGACCACCTTGCGGAAGTGATCCGAGATTCGCTGAAACCAGGTGGCACCGGCCTCATCGTTCCAATGCTCGATCGAGCCACCCGGATGAGTAACCTCGTAAGGCGCCATGGTCGCGTCCCCCACAAAGATTACTTTGTAGTCCGGTGTGTATTTGTGCAGGAGGTCCCAGGTGCTTATGGTCTCGTTCATGCGCCGGATATTGTTCTTCCAGACACTTTCATAAATGAAGTTATGAAAGTAGAAATACTCCATGTGCTTGAACTCCAGCCTGGCGGCAGAGAACAATTCTTCGCAAACCTTCACGTGGGGGTCCATGGAGCCACCCACATCAAAAAAGATCAGAACCTTTACGGCATTGTGCCGCTCCGGCACCATTTTCAGGTCCAGGTAACCGGCATTGCGCGCCGTTGACCGAATGGTATCGTCCATGTCCAGCTGATCAGCCGCACCCTGTCGGGCAAATTTACGCAACCGCCGTAAAGCCACCTTGGTGTTCCGCAAACCCAGGGTAATGCTGTCGTCCAGATCCTTGAACTCGCGTTTTTCCCAGACCTTGACCGCCCGGCCGTGACGACCGTTCTTCTGGCCGATACGGAAGCCCTCGGGGTTGTAGCCATTAGCTCCGAACGGTGAGGTGCCACCAGTACCAATCCACTTGTTGCCCCCGGCATGGCGCTCGTTCTGCTCTTCCATGCGTTTCTTGAAGGTTTCAATCAGCTCTTCAAGACCACCGAGAGACTCTATCTTGGCCTTTTCCTCATCGCTGAGGTGCTTCTCGAACTCGGCCCGCAACCAGTCGTCGGGAATCAACGCCTCCAGCAGCTCGTCCAGATTTTCGATGCCTTCAAAGTACGCCTGAAACGCCCGGTCAAACTTATCGAAGTGTCGCTCATCTTTCACCAGGCACACCCGCGCCAGGTAGTAGAACTCCTCCATATCCGCGAAAGCCAGACGCTGCTGGATGGCCTCCAGCAGATCAAGAAACTCCCGCAGACTGGCCGGAACCTTGGCCCGGCGAACTTCGAGGAAAAAATCGATCAACATAACGCAGAACTCTTGCCAGTGATCAGTTGCGGCGACGTGCCATAAACGCCAGCTTCTGCAGCAGGTGAACATCCTGCTCGTTCTTGACCAGGGCGCCGTACAACGGTGGCAACGCAGAGCTGCTGTCTTTCTCCTGCAGGGCCTTGGCAGACAACTCATCGGCCATCAACAACTTCAGCCAGTCGATCAGCTCTGAGGTTGACGGCTTCTTTTTCAGACCCGGCACTTTACGCACATCAAAGAACACCTCCAGCGCATCACGGACCACCTGCTGCTGCAGGCCCGGAAAATGCACGTCCACGATCTCTTTCATGGTGTCGTGGTCAGGGAAGCTGATGTAATGGAAAAAGCAGCGGCGCAGGAAAGCGTCGGGCAGTTCTTTCTCGTTGTTACTGGTGATCACCACAATCGGACGCTTGTGGGCCTTCACAAATTCCTGAGTCTCGTAGACGTAGAACTCCATGCGGTCCAGTTCCAGCAGGAGGTCGTTCGGGAATTCGATGTCGGCTTTATCAATTTCATCGATTAGCAGCACAACCTGATCATCGGCTTCGAACGCCTCCCACAGCTTGCCTTTGACGATGTAATTGCGAATATCTTTGACCTTCTCGTCGCCCAACTGGGAATCCCGAAGGCGCGATACCGCATCGTACTCGTACAGGCCCTGCTGGGCCTTGGTGGTGGACTTGATGTGCCACGGAATCAGGCGCATGCCCAGGGCTGATGCAATCTCTTCCGCCAGCAGGGTTTTACCGGTGCCGGGCTCGCCTTTGATCAGCAACGGACGCTGGAGTGCAATGGCAGCGTTAACCGCCATCTGCATGTCATCGGTGGCTACGTATTTATCGGTACCGGTAAACTTCATGTGTCTGTTTCCTGTTGGTTACTTTTTCTGATCTTTGTCGTTTTTATCGGATTCGTCAGCTTCAGACTTATCAGGGCTGGTTCTGTCTGCCTCTGACTCGTTGTCTTCGCCTTCAAGATCCGGCAAATCGTCAAATTCGGACAGATCGAAATCTTCCAGCCCGAACTCGTCTTCATCTTCTGGCTCTGGCTCTGGCTCTGGCTCTGGCTCTGGCTCTGGCTCTGGCTCTGGCTCTGGCTCTGGCTCTGGCTCTGGCTCTGGCTCTGGCTCTGGCTCTGGAGCAGTATCGTTTTCGGCGTCATCAACCACAGCATCGTCGGCGATCGGGATATCGTCATCGTCTGCAACTTGGGCAGCAACAACGGGAACATCCTCATCGTCCGTCAGATCATCCAAAGTCTCGCGGCTTGCGGCCGCGGCCTGCTCTGCCTCCAGTCGGGCTTTCTTCTGCCGGTAGGCAAACAGACCAAACCCGACCAGCGCCACGAGTGCAGCAGCGACGGCACCCAGCAGCCAGACGGGGATACCCCAAACGGTGCCCTTTTCAGCCACCTGAACCTCATCCGGTTCACTCACAGGAGCCGCGTTCTGCTCTGGCTCAGCGCTGGCCTGATCAACCTCAGGCTCTGGCGTGGCAGGCTCTGACTCGGGTTCTTGCTCAGGCATCGGATCCGGAGCGGTCTCGGGCTCCGGCTGGTTCTCAACAGGCAGCTCGATCTGCTCACTCAGATCCGGCACCATAGGCTCGGATACCACTTCCAGGGCGGGCTCCTCACCCGGTACCGTAAACGTGGTCATTGCGCTGAATTTACGGGCAAACGTGCCACCGTCGGCAACCACATCAATCTGATAGCGCCCGGGTGCCGGCAGTCGTGTTACCGCGTCACGGTAAACACCATCTTCCGGAGGTTGTTCACCGGACAACACCTTCGTGCCTCTGCGACCATCGTTTGCAGTGATCGACAGGCTGACTTGCATCACCCTGAGGAAGTCTGGATTCTCAAGGGGCTCGGATTCTTCAAAAAAAGCCACTTCAAGATTGAACGGGCTTTCTTCAGAGAATTCAGGCGGTATCGGGCTGACGGCCATACGCAAATCACTGACCACAGTCACACGACTGCCCTGTCCAAGCTCGCCAACAATACGCCAGCGACCGGCAGCTGGTTCAGTCACGGTAATCAGATCGTAACCCGGCTCCGCGGCCCAGCGAACGTTATCCGGCAGCTCATCCACGGTAAACGGTTCGCCATCCGGCTCGGCCAACGCCAACTCACGGCTTTCTCCGGAAGGCCGGCCCGAGAATATCAGAGCAGTAAACTCTTTGACGCCCTCGTCCACCGAAAAGCCATCGCCCTCAATCGGAATCTGTTCCTGAGGAACCGCCGTGTTCAAGGCATCGGCAAAGGCCAGGTTAAGTGCTTCTGCGGTCTGCGCGAGACGGAAACTGCCGCCGGTGTCGCGCGCCAGCCTCCGCAGGAAGGTGATATCCGCCAGTTCCGACAAACCGACCGTATGAACGGTTGCACCCTTGGCCGTCAGCGCTGGCAACAGCGTGTCGAGAATGCGTTGTTCTTCGGCCCGGCTGGCTGCTTCGCCACCAGGCACATCCACTTTCCCATCACTGAGCAGGATGATGTGGGTATTTTCGAGCGTACCGCCCGACAACCAGTCGTTGCTTGCCTGTTCCAGTGCCTGACCAAGGTTGGTGTAAAGCGCCACTGAGTTAATCTGGCCAGAGCGCTCGACCACGGTATCGCGCCAGGCATCGTCAACGGCGCCGTGGGGCACCAACATGTTGACGTACTGGCCAAAGGTCCATAGCCCGGCCTCAGCGCCCGCTGGCAGCATCCGGGCCAATAGGCGAACGGCCGGTCGGCGGAGATTCTCCGGATCGGTTTCTTTCATCGACCCGGACATATCAACCACAATGCGCACATCCGCCTGTTCAGGCAGCGTCAGCGACGCCTCCTGGGCGCTGGCATGCCCTGGCAGCACTATGGACATGACCAGCAGCAGGATTCTTTTGAGTTGCATCATGGCGACTGTTGCCTGTCTGTTGTTATTGAGGTGACTGATTATTTGCGTACCAGACGGTAACGCACAAGATCCAGAATCCAAACCAGCAACATGACAATCGCCGCTATGGAGAAATTGAAGATCGCCCTGCCCGCTGCGGCTGCGTCACCCAGAATCAATTCGTAACCGGCAAACAACCAGGCGGGGATCCACCAGTTTGCCAGTTCAGCTGATTCCACCGGGGTCAGCAGCAACACCACCAACGCCGCAAGCAACAGCGTGCGCAAACCGTAAAAAGGCAGCAGCCGGAATAACGACTTCATCATGTAGAAAAACACGACAAAGGCGACCGCATAGGCTGCCCAGAATATTCCATACGCTAAAGACGCATCAGTATCGATCATTACAAAACCCAATGAATTATGTGGTCTTCCCAGTCTTCTTCCAGAACACGATCTTCAGAAATCACCTTGCCCTGAACGGACACGCCTGCCTGGTGAACAGACTGCGGATCGCCAGAGCGCAACGGATGCCAGTCAGCCAGTGGCCGGCTTTCAGCCAGGGTACGGTAGGCACAGGTATAGGGTAACCACTGATATTGACTGACCGTATCTGGCGCCAGCACCGTGCACCCGGGCACTTTTTTCAAGCGTTCAGAGTACACCGTACAACGGCAGGTTTGACTGTCCATGTAACGACAAACCAGATCGGTGTGGTAAACCTCACCGGTATCCTCGTCTTCGAGCTTTTGCAGGCAACACTGCCCACAACCATCACACAGGGATTCCCACTCTGATTGAGTCATCTCATGCAAGCGTTTGCGCTGCCAGAAGGGAATCTGTGCGATCATTTGCCGCGCTGCTCAGCTTTACGGCGAAAATCAACAATGTAGGTTTCCGTTTCTTCAGGCATTTGCAAGAAGAAATCCTTCTCTGCCAAGGCATCCAGCACCTCTTTACCGGAGGTTCTGGCCAGTGTTTTGTCCGGGCTCAAGAGCAGGTCCATGGCATGGACCGGTTGCCCGAAGATCGAGCGCAGGGCCTCGGGCAGCTCGTCCCACTTCTGGCCCCGTCGAACGTACAGATAGGTGTCGCTTTTCTTGCTGCTGCGGAACACCGACACAAATTCACGGTCTTTCATTGTTTCAGAAGTTCCTCGAGTTCAGGTAGCACCGGCGCCATCAGCTCTTTGCGCCAGCCCTCAAAAAATCTATTTCCGACCAGCGTCCGGTCCTGGACAACGGCTTCCAGGCGCTTTCTTGGCGCAAGCAATTCAATAGGTATATCAGTCGCTTCTGCGACCTTCTTAAAGTAGCGCTTGATCGTCTTATAAAACGCCTGCTCATCACGGGTTAAAGGCCGGGGTATCCGCTCAAGACTGGCATGGTCCGATTCTCTGGCCTCACGAACAAGCCCTAACAGGTGCTCGCCGTAGCGTTTTACAATGCCACCGGGCACACCCTGTACATCATTGAGTGCTCTGAGAGACTCCGGGCAGCGCTCGGCTATGGCGATTAACAGTGCATCGTTCAACACCCGATTTCGGGGCCGGTCGAGCTGACGACACTCGGCTTCGCGCCAGGTGACCAGAGCCTTCAAGACGGCTTGTTGTTCCGGTGCCAGTGTCCAGCCGCCTCGCAACTTCAGGTAATGTTGCTCAGGCACTTCCTGCTGGCCGGCTTCGTCCGCAAAGCGGCGGGATTCATCCGCCATCGCCTGCTCCAGGCCGCGCTCCCGCAGTTGCTCACTCACCCAGGTATGGAGCGGTTGCAGAAACCGGATGTCATCAATAGCGTATCGCTCTTGCTCCGGGCTTAGCGGCCTGGCCAGCCAGTCCGAACGGGTAAACGATTTGTCCAGCGCTTCGCCAAACAGCGATTCAACCAATCGCGCATAACCCACGGAAAAACCGGCACCCGCCAAGGCTGCGCCGATCTGAAGATCCAGCAGGCCCTGCGGTGCCACGCCCAACCAATGCCGGAACAATTCAAGATCCTCACTCATGGCATACAGCAACTTCGGACGTTGCGGATCTGCCAGCATCTGCCTGAAGCCCTCAGACGCTTCCGCCACGTCCGGATCTAGCAACCAGAACTCGCCCTCGGCGCCTAACTGAACCAGTCCGGGAATCGGGTAGAATGTCGACACCCGCTCAAATTCGGTATCCAGTACCACGGCTGCACCGGCGGTCAAATTCGCCAACCATTGGTCCAGCGTGCCTGGTTCGCGAATCCAGCGAACGGTATCCGGGGCCGGAGGAACGGTAACGGCCGATGCAATCTGAGTCATGGGGAAACCTGAAACGTTAATCAGACAGGGGCTTGCGGCCCCGGAATGCGTGGGTAAGGGTAAAGCCATCCACATAGCCTAACTCGCCACCCACTGGTATACCGTGGGCCAGGCGCGTGATCAGGATATTCTGGCCATCCAGCCGGTCTGCTATGTAATGTGCGGTTGCCTCACCTTCAACAGTCGGATTGGTGGCCAGTATCAGCTCGGTCACACCCTCTTCTCGAACCCGCCGCAGCAAACGCTCAATCCCGATTTCCTCAGGACCCACGCCATCAATGGGTGACAAATGCCCCATCAGGACAAAATAGCTGCCCCGGTAGTCTCCAGCCTGCTCAATGGCCAGCAGGTCGGAAGGACTTTCCACCACGCACAGAGTGCCGGTCCGGCGAGCGGGTTTCTCGCAAATCTGGCAAATCTCGGTATCGGAAAAGTTCTGACAACTGTCGCAACGGCGAACGCCATCCATCGCCTGGCTCAGGGCCGTGGAAAGACGGATGCCGCCAGAACGGCCACGCTCCAGCAGATGGAACGCCATTCGTTGTGCGGTTTTCTGGCCGACCCCCGGTAAACACCGAAGGGACTCGACCAACTCATCAACCAGGGGGCTGAATGCCATGAACGCTCCTCAAAGACTATGGCAGACGACGGCAGTAACCTAGAACGGCATCTTGAAGCCGGGAGGCATACCCATACCCGACATCATGCCAGACATTTGTTCTTTCTGGTTGGCCTCAACCCGACGCACAGCGTCGTTCACGGCTGCCGCCAACAGGTCTTCAAGAATTTCTTTGTCTTCGGTCAACAGCGACGGATCGATGTCGACCTTGCGCACATCGTGACGGCCATTCATGGTTACTTTGACCAGGCCTGCACCGGATTCACCAACAACCTCAGCCTTCGCCGCTTCTTCCTGGGCCTTCTGCATCTGCTCTTGCATCTGCTGGGCCTTCTTCATCAAATCGCCCATATTATTCATCATGAGTCTATCTCCTACCTGTTTCGACAGGGCGGATGCTTTCTTCTACAACCCGCCCTTCAAATCGTTCAACAATGCTTTTCACCAGCGGATCTTGCCGGATAGAGTCCTCTGCCGACTTCTGCCTGGCTACACGCTGGCGCTCTTCCCAGGCAGCCGGGGTATGAAGACCCGGAGTGCCCTGCTCTATCTTTAACTGTGTGGCGTCACCAAAGCGAGATCTCAAGCCTGCCAGAATTTTTTCTTCATGACGGGCATTCAACAGCCGAAAGTGCCCTTCATCCAGCGTTAACACCACCGTTTGCCCATCCATGACCATCGCACTGTAACTGGCCAAATTACCCGGCATACCGTTAATGTCCAGTGTTCGAAAATCCCGCTCCCAGACGAACCCATCGACCGTTGCTGGCGCAGGTTCAACCGGCTCTTCCGGTGCATCAGAAGGTGCCGTCTGTGCTTCGACCGGCTGAGAATCGCCGGGTTCCAATGGTGCCATCGGTGATGGCGGTTCATCCCAGACCGGCGACTGGTTGATATCCGGGCCAGGCTCGACCGGCTGGTCATCGGCATCAGGTTCCCAGGGCGGCACATCCATCACCGGGGGCTCTGGCATCTGTGCAACCGGCTCTGGCTGGGCAGGTTGCGGCGAAGGCTCGGGCTCTGGTACTGGCTCAGACAAAATTGGGGGTGCCGTCAATTGTGCCGGTGTCAGGGGCTGCGCCGCAGGCTCGGGCTCGGGGTCCGCGCGGCCTGCGCTGTCGCCGGCACCACCGGAAGAAATCGCCGGTGGCTCACGACGATCCGCGCCCGGGCGGAATGCCAGCATTCTCAGCAGGGTCATCTCAAAGCCCATGCGGGCATCCGGTGTCACCGCCAGATCTTTTCGACCCATCAACGCCGTCTGGTAAAACAACTGGGCATCTTCAGCGCTCAGCTTGCGGGCAAGGGCCTGAACCTGAGCGGCATCGCCAAGCGAGTTGTCGGCGCTGCCGGGAACCACCTGCTCCATGGTAACGCGATGAAACAGAGACAAGAGGTCCGCAAGAATGATGGCGTAATCCGGAGCAAAATCCGAGATTCGGCTGATTTCTGCCAGCAGGCCCGGGCCATCACGCTCCACCAGAGTCGCAACAATCCGTTCAATGTCACGCTGATCAATGGTGCCAAGCATATTGCTGACATCACTGGCCGCAAGATTCTGATTGCCGAAAGCTATGGCCTGATCGGTCAGGCTCAGGGCATCCCGCATACTGCCGTCCGCGGCCCGCGCCAACAACCACAATGCAGGGTCTTCAAACGGGATCTGTTCTTCCGTCAGCACATGTTTCAGGTGGCCGACGATGTGCTCTGGCGTCATCCGCTTCAGGTTGAACTGCAAACAGCGAGACAATACCGTTACCGGCAACTTCTGCGGGTCGGTCGTGGCAAGCAGGAATTTGACGTGTTCCGGAGGTTCTTCCAGCGTTTTCAGGAAGGCGTTGAACGACTGATTGGTGAGCATGTGCACCTCGTCGATCAGGTACACCTTGTAACGGCCACGGCTGGGGGAATACTGAACGTTATCCGTCAGCTCCCGCATATCGTCAACGCCGGTGCGAGAGGCTGCGTCAATTTCAATCAGATCAACAAAGCGGCCTTCCAGTATTTCCTTGCAGCTGTCGCATTCACCACAGGGATTGGGCGTGATACCGGTTTCACAATTGAGGCAACGGGCCAGCAAACGGCCAATGGTCGTTTTACCAACACCCCGGGTGCCGGTAAACAGATAGGCATGGTGCAGGCGCTGGTGTTCCAGTGCATGGACAAGGGCCTGTAAAACATGCTCTTGCCCTACCATGTCCTGAAAGGTACGGGGACGCCATTTTCGGGCTAAAACCTGGTAGCTCATGATCCATCAACTGGTGAAAAATCCGGTGCTAACAATAACATGTACCGGCATTCAGAAGAAGCAAAGCTGATCTCGGGAAAACGAACGTAAAGGGGGGGCGCAAATCTGGGGGTGACCCCATCAGCGATCCTCCGGCACACACATCCACCGCTTCGGCTGCTCCCTTCCGGGCCTGACCGGGTTGACGGTTTCATGTTGCGGAGGCACCAATGGGGCCACCATAACGGCGTTCCGGGACATTTCCCCGAAAGCGGCGCGCATAGTAGCAGAAGGGTTTGTGGACTACAACGCCCTATAGCGGCAGGGGCACTTCGTCCTGCCGAAACCAGCAGGCAACGCTGTACCGGGTACGCCTAGCCTGCAACACTTCATGGGGCACCTCTTCGCTCAGGAACAGCACAGCCCGGCCCGACTCAGGACGCACTAACCCTACCGGTCGAGATTCATCGTGAGAACTGAATACCTGCAACTCGCCACCGTCTTCCAGTCCCCAGTCGTCATTCAGATACAGCACCAGACTGATCACTCGAGAGGCACGACCCCGAAAGCTGTCCACGTGGCGCTTATAAAAATCGCCACTCTGATAGGTTGCATAGTGGGCTTCGAACCGCTTCAGCCCCAGGAATAGCCGTTGGTTGAGGCCAGCCTTGAGCTGTTCGAGAAAGCTGAACAACAACGCCTGGGGCTCACTGCACCCTTCCAGCCAGGCAATCTTGTCGCGGCGCACACTGCGGTCTTTAACCAGATCAGCTCCGCGCCCAATGCCAGCGCGGTTCATAGCGTCGGTTTTGTCCAGAATGGTCACTTCGTTCAACAAGGCCGCCAGCAAACCTTCCGGCAGTCGGGCCGTTAAATCGACCCCCAGCCATGCCTGCTCGCTCAAAGCGTCTGCCAAGTCGTCCAGCCACTGCTCATCCACATGGCACGCCAATGAACCCGATTCATCACCGCCAGCCACGGCATCGCCAACGGCCGCATTCAGCACACCTGCCGAGCGTTCCAACAGCGGTTCTGACAACGGGACAATCACAGCGTCATTATTTTGGGCATCCATCAACGCGGCTCCTGAATTTTTCGGTTATTGTATGATCAAACTCGCCGACGGAACGGTTTTAATTTACTCTCTGAGTAAGCAGATACCCTTAAGGACGATCCACCTCATCATGGCTGAAAGCAGTAACAAACCGCCGGTCCCCGTCACCCCCGGGCAGTGGTCATTTACACGCTGGCGTACCATCGGGCAACTTGAAGCCCTTGAGGTGCATCATCCTTTATTTTTGGCCACGATTGTCCTGCAAGGCGCCCAGTTGACCCATTACTCTCCAAGAGATCAGAATAACTGGCTCTGGTTAAGTGAGCTGGCCAGATTTCAACCCGGTCACGCCATCCGTGGCGGCATTCCGATTTGCTGGCCCTGGTTTGGTGATCCAGCCAAGAATCCACCAGAAATCCGTAAACGAGCACTGAATCCCGCCGCCCACGGGTTTGCCCGCACAGCGATCTGGCACCTGGAAGACGTTCGGGAGAGCGCTCACGAAGTCGAAATCAGCCTGTCCTTGAACGCCAACGACGATTTTGCCGATCAATGGCACGGCCACGCCCTGGCATTGGTGACTTTCAGCTTTTCCGTTCGCGGTTGTCAGGTAGCCCTGACCACCACCAACCTGTCCCGACAGCCGCTGGCCTTCAGCCAGGCGCTGCACACTTACCTGCCGACCACGGATATCACCCGCACACGGGTTCTCGGGTTAGGTAACAGCCAGTATATGGATACGCTCAAGAACTGGGACTACTTCCGCCAGGAGGGACCGGTCTACTTTGACGGCGAAACCGATCGAATCTACGAATCGGGGAGCCCCTCACCGTCGTGACGCCCATGGGCAAACGTAAACTCACCTCGGTCGGCAGTGACTCCACCGTGGTCTGGAATCCGGGGCCAATCAAGGCAAAACGCCTTTCAGACTTTCCGGGCAACGGTTGGCAAAAAATGCTCTGTGTCGAAACTGCCAATGCGGCGGGCGACTACCGGGTGTTAAATGAAGGCCAAAGTCACACACTTGGCGTTTTTATCGGCCGGGCCTGACCGGCAACGTCGTAACCACCAACACAGGGAGCAGGCATGGGCCTGGCATCGTTTCTCAAATCCAGACTGTTACCTGCAGACCTGGAAGCTCAGATAGACCGCATCCGCAAACCCATTGGCAGCCTTGGCTACGATCCCTGGGGCTACAACAACGAAGCCATAAAATACGGCTTCTCCGTCACCCGCCAGATCTATGAGAAGTATTTCCGTGTGCAGGCCGATGGGGTTGAAAACATTCCGGCAGAGGGCCCGGTACTGATCATTGCCAACCATTCTGGCCAGCTGCCTCTGGATGGCCTGCTGATCGGCTACGCTCTGGCTTCACGAGCTGAGAACCCCCGTATTCCCCGAGCCATGATTGAGCGCTTTTTCCCGACCGTTCCCTGGCTCGGCAACCTGTTGAACGAAATGGGCGCCGTACTGGGCGACCCGGTCAATTGCGCCAAGATGCTGGAAAACAACGAAGCCGTAATCGTGTTTCCCGAAGGTGTGCGTGGCTCAGGCAAGCTGTACCGGGACCGATACCAGCTCAAACGGTTTGGTAACGGCTTCATGCATCTTGCCATGAAGTACAACGCCACAATTGTGCCCGTCGGCGTGGTTGGCTGCGAAGAAACCATCCCAGCGATCGCCAACATCAAGCCACTGGCAAACGCGCTGGGCGTCCCTTACGTGCCGGTTGCCCTGCCCGTGATATTCCCGGCAAAAGTTCACTTGAACTTCGGCCCACCCATGCATTTTGACAACGCGGAAATTCCGGAAGAAAGCGTGACCGAACGAGTGGAAGCGGTAAAAGCGGAGATCAGCCGGCTGATCGACAAAGGACTGAGCGAAAGGAAAAGATTGTTCTGATGACTACCAAACGCAGACCGCATATTCTCGTCACCGGTGCAGCTGGCGCCCTGGCCCAACAAGTCATCCATCGCCTGAAAAAGACCTGTGATCTGGTCGCCGTCGATTTTCGCGAGCAGGTTTACCTGGGCGATGACATCCCCAGCTACTGCATTGATTTCAACAAACGGGTGTTCGAGGATCTGTTCCGGCGCTATCAGTTTGACGGTGTTATCCATCTCGGCCGCATCCTGTCAAGCCAGCTCACCCGCATGCGCCGATACAACGCCAACGTATTGGGCACCCAAAAGCTGCTCGACCTGTCCGAAAAGTACGGCATCCGCAGGGTCATCGTGCTCTCCACCTATCATGTATACGGCGCCGTGGCGTACAACCCCGCATTGATCGACGAATCCGCGCCACTGAAAAGCGCCGGGCTGAGCGCCGACCTGGTGGATTCGGTTGAGCTGGAAAACCTGGCCAATATTTACTTGTGGCGCTACCCGGAACTGAACATCACCATCCTGCGCCCCTGCAATATTGTTGGCCCCGGCGTCAGAAACTCCATGAGTTCGCTACTTGGCAGCGAACGGGCGCCGGTGCTGGCTGGATTCTCACCCATGATGCAGTTCATTCATATTGATGACATGGCAGACGCAATAGTTCTGGCCTGGCAAAAACCGGTCAAGGGCGTGTTCAACGTAGCGCCTCAGGATTGGGTTGCCTATCAGCAGGCCCTGAAACTGTGCGGCTGCAGAAAAATGCCACTGCCATCGGTGCCTCCGGTCATCCCCAAAGCCATTTCAAAAATACTCAACTTGCGCAGTTTTCCACCTTATCTGCTGTCGTTCTTCAAATACCCGGTGGTGATCGATGGCCGCGCCTTCTCGCGGGAGTTCGGATTTACCCCCAAGCGCCCACTTAAAGACATCTTTTGGTATTACCAGAACAACAAGAACCCGGTTTGAAGCCCTCACGGGAATTTTGCGATAGCAATAGACGCACCTAGCAGATCGCAGCTATCCTGTACAAAATAAGTACAGGATGCAGGTTTAAGGAAAGACCGAATGCTCAGGGACCTCAGCGTGATCAGCCACGGCACAGCGGCCGCAGTGTTTGCCGTATTGTCTTTGCTGATCGCCACGCGTTATCTACGGCGCGACATTGATCGTGCGCTGTTTCTGGCGTCCATTGTCACGACACTGTGGGCGAGCACCCTCGTAGCGCAGAGTATCTGGGGACAACCAGGTTTTTTTGTCCGCTACCTGCTGGAACTACTCCGCGACACTGCCTGGATTCTTCTGCTTTTCGCCATGCTGCGTGACTCGTTTCGGCAGGGCAAACTCGCCAGCCAGCTCAAAAAAGTCCTCGGCCTCTCCATCTTTGCTCTGGTAATTACGCTGCTGACACTCGGCAGCCTTGAGTTTATTTTTGAACTCTCGCTTCTTGATGGCAAAACCAAAGTGATTGGCCAGATTGCCCTGGCACTGCTTGGACTGTCGTTGATCGAGCAAATCTGGCGCAATGCGCCCGGCTTTGGCCGCTCCTCCATGAAATACCTGTGCATTGGCGTGGCCACCATCTTCATCTTTGACTTTTTCATGTACGCAGACGCACTGCTGTTTGGCCAGGTTGCGGACTCATTCTGGAATGCCCGTGGCTTTGTCAATGCAGCGCTAGTGCCGCTGTTTGCCATCAACGTTATCAACACCCGCAAGCAGCCAGTCGACTTCCAACTATCCCGCGCCGCAGTTTTTCACGTCGGCACGTTCCTGTTTGCCGGCGGTTACCTGTTGTTCCTGGCCATTGGCGGGTATTACGTCAGGGCGTTAGGCGGGGCCTGGGGCGAAGCTCTGCAGGTTCTGTTCATCTCGATCTCACTGGCGTTTCTGGTCACCCTGCTTCTGTCCCGGCGGATTCGGGGCAAGCTGATGGTGTTTATCAGCCAGAACTTTTTCGACTATAAATACGATTATCGGGAAGAATGGCTGAAGATGACTCGGGAGCTCGCCAACCTGAGCAACGATCCCCCCCTGCCCGAGCGGGTCGTGCGCATTCTTGCCAGCCTGGTAGAAAGCAACGCCGGAGCCATCTGGCTGCAAGGTGAACAAAAAGACTATTTGCTGAAAGCCAGTGTCAACGTGGCTATACCGAAATACACGGTCATTGACGGAGATGCTGAGATCGTCCGATTCTTTCGGGAGCGTGAATGGATCATTGATCTGAACGAATACCGCTCAGACCCGGTTCGTTACAACCTGCTGGAGATCCCGGACCCGATCACCAACACGCCCGACGCCTGGCTCATTATCCCCATGTACCTTGGCAACGAACTCTACGGCATTGCTATGGTGGGCGCTCCCTATTCCCGGGTAGATCTGAACTGGGAAAACTTCGACCTGATCAAAGTTGTTGCTCGCCAAACCTGTAACCTGCTGGCCCAGACCGACGCCCAGAACCGCCTCTCCCGCGCCATGCAATTTGAGGCAGTCAGTAAAGCTTCCGCCTTCATGGTTCATGACCTGAAAACACTGATCGCACAGTTGTCTTTGCTGGTCAAAAACGCCCCCAAACACCGGACCAACCCAGCATTTATTGACGACATGATCGCCACCACCGACCATGCCGTCCGTAAAATGGCCAACCTGGTCGATCACATCCGCAAACCCTCCAGCCCTGCGGAAGAACAGCGAAGCCCGATCAACCTTACCCAGGTCATCCGTGAGTTGATAGACCATCACAGCCACCGTGCCCCAGCACCAACACTCAAAGACAGCCCCGAAAACATAAGCGTATGTGCAGATAAAGAACAGCTGCGCAGCGTGCTGGGACACTTGATCCAGAACGCCCAGGACGCCACACCCGCCAATGGCGAAATATCCATCAACCTCAAAACGGCCAGAGGCAATGTTGTGATCTTTATCCAGGACACCGGCACCGGCATGACCGAAGACTTCATCCGAAGTCAGTTGTTCAAGCCATTTGAAAGCACCAAAGGCCTGACCGGCATGGGCATAGGCGCATACCAGGCTCGGGAATACATTCAGGAACTGGGTGGCAGCATAGACGTCACCAGCGAACCCGGCGTGGGCTCCTGCTTCTCGGTTCGGATCCCATTGTCGGACGCAGACAGGGTTAAACCGATCAGTGGTCCTTTCGTGCCAGTAAACGAGACGCCGACGCCACAGAAATTCGTCAACTAAATGACACGCTCAGCAATTTTTTGGATTCATCATTGCAAAGTGTCAATGTTAAGTTAAGAATCGTAACTATGGAAAATGCCGGTTCAGCGAAGACCGGTGAACCAGAGCTCACTGACCAAAGGACTGAATGTTGTCGTGAAGCAGCTACTGATTGTAGAGGATGATCCAGGCCTTCAAAGCCAGATGAGATGGTGTTTCAGCGATGGCATTGAAGTCGCTGTTGCATCCGACCGGGAATCTGCCCTGACCGCCCTTCGACGAATGGAGCCTCAGGTCGTCACCCTGGATCTGGGCCTGCCACCAGACCCCGGCGGCGCCACTGAGGGCTTTGCCCTGCTGGAAGACATTCTACGCCTGGCGCCGATGACCAAAGTGATCGTCGTTACTGGCCGTGAAGACAAGGAAAACGCCGTCAAAGCCATTGGAATGGGTGCATCCGATTTCTACCAGAAACCGCTGGATGCAGACATTCTCACCTTTGTGGTCAACCGGGCCTTCCGTCTGGCTGAACTGGAACAGGAAAATCGTGAACTGGCCAGTCAGGGCAACGGCACCAGCATTAAGGGCATAGTCGCAGCGAGCCCTGAGATGCTTACCATCTGCCGTACCATTGAAAAGGTCGCACCCACCGATGTCACCACTCTGATCACCGGAGAGACCGGTACTGGCAAAGAGTTACTTGCCCGGGCCCTGCACGACCTCAGCCACAGGGCCGACAAGCCATTCGCCGCAATCAACTGTGCCGCCATCCCCGAAAACCTGCTTGAAAGCGAACTCTTCGGTTTTGAAAAAGGCTCCTTCACCGGCGCCACCCAGGCCAAGAAAGGCAAAATCGAAAGCGCCAACGGCGGCACCCTGTTCCTGGATGAGATTGGCGACATGCCCATGGCTCTGCAGGCGAAGTTACTCCGGTTTCTGCAAGAGCGATTGGTTGATCGTGTCGGCTCGGTAAAGCCGATTCCCGTCGATGTGCGCGTGGTGTGTGCCACCCATCGTAATGTTCAGGAATTGATCGGCCACGGCGAATTCCGCGAAGACCTTTATTACCGCATCAGCGAGATTACCCTCGACGTCCCTGCCCTCAGAGAGCGCGACGGCGATGCCCTGGTAATCGCACAGTCACTGTTAAAAACGCTGGGCAAGCAATTGGACCGGCCTAACCTGTGCTTCTCCGAAGATGCCGTTCAAGCCATCACCGCCTACGCCTGGCCCGGCAATGTTCGAGAAATGATCAACAAAGTCAAACGGGCCATCATTATGGCCGACGGCAAACGCATTACCCCCGAAGACCTGGTGTTACCGGCCGACAGTTGCGAGACAGACTACCAACTCAACCTCAGGCAGGTACGTGAAGTCGCCGAACGCAAGGCCATCCTGCAGGCTTTGACCACGAGCAATTTCAATATGGCGCAGGCCTCCAGATTATTGGGCGTTACCCGGCCTACGCTTTATAACCTCACAGACAAATACCGGATCGAAACCTCCACTGCGCCCACCGGCGTGTGAAGCCCGGTTTATGGATACAGAACAAGACCCCTATAATGGAAGGAAAAGGGCATGAACCTCAATAACGTAGTACGAGTGTCACTGCTTTCAGCTGCCATCGCAGTTGGTCTGGCCGGCTGCAGTAACGAGACCGACATGTCACAGGATGACATTCAATATATCAGCCACATTGACCAGGCCCGCTTTTTCCAGCGCCAGGGCGAGCTGAGAGCCAGCACAATTGAGGCCCGTAGCGCCATAGAGTTGCAACCAGAACGCGCCGATCCCTACTTTGTCATCATCAATAACCTGTTGACCGCCGGTGACGCTGTCAATGCCGAACGCCAGCTCGATCGCTTGCTGGAGAATCAACCGGGCGACGCCCTCAGCCAGGCCCAACAGAATCAGGCCGAATTGATTCGGGCAGAGTCAAAGATCCTTCAAGGTAAAACCGCCGAAGCCATTTCTGCACTTGATCGTGTCAGTTCGCCATCAAGGGATCAGGCGCTCAAAGCCGACAACCTCCGCGGCCAGGCCTGGCTGTCCAGTGGCGACCTCGACAAAGCCGAACAAGCCTATCGCGAAGCCGTTGATCGCAACACTAACAACGTCAGCGCGCTTGTTGGCCTGTCCAGAATCGCGGCAACCCGAGAAGACCTCGACACTGCCGAGCAACTTTTAAACGATGCCGAAGCCATGGATGCCGAACATGAAGACGTTTGGCTTTGGAAAGCCCAGTTTGCACACTCTCGCGGCCAATGGGCCGAGGCCGAACAGAACTATATCCGCGCGTTGGAAACCATCGGCCAGTACGATGTAATGACCTACCGGAAGTATCAGACCATTTCAGCGTTGATCACCGTGCTACGCCAGCAGGGTAAATCTGCAGAAGCCTTTGTTTATGAGGAACTTCTCGCCAAATCCGGTCCCGGCACCATCAAAAGCAACCTTGAGGCCGCCTCAGCCGCTTACAACGAAGGCGACCTGGATTCGGCTGCACGCTATCTGCAAGAAGTGCTTAACCAGGCGCCCAATCACCAGCAAAGTGCTTTGATGCTGGGCATTATACGGTTCCGCCAGGGCCGTTCGGAAGAAGCTTCACAACTGCTGGAGCCACTGGCCGCCATGGAAGATGCAGAGGGTGTCCGAAAGCTGCTGGCAGCAACCCGCATATCCATGAGAGATCCCGAGGGGGCGAAGTCACTGCTTGATAACATGGCAGACAAAGACAGCGATCCACAGACTCTTGCCCTGGTTGGCATTGCCTCACTCGCCAGCGGCGACGACCAAAGTGGTCGCCAACTGATAGAGAAAGCCCTTGAGATCCAGCCTGACAACAGCAACCTGAGACTGCGTTATGCCGCCTACCTGATGCAACGGCAGGATTATCAGACTGCGATCAATCAGGCCAGTCAGATCAGCGAGAGCGCCAACGAGGCCACCCAGGCCAAAATCATGCTGAGCCAGGCTCAAATGCTGTCCGACAACCCGGAAGCCGCCACCAAAACGCTCGATGACTGGCTCACGAAAGAACCAGCTAACGTCGACGCACTGCTGGCACGAGGCAATCTGGCCGGCAATATCGGCAGCATGAACGATGCCACACAATACTTTGAAGCCGCCCGCAAGGCCGCGCCAGATAACCCCACACCGTTGGTCGCACTCGGCAATCTCGCGCGCGCCCGGGATGACAACGGTACGGCCCGTGACTACTACACTCAGGCAGTCAAACTGGGACCGGATCACCGCGGTGCCCTGCAGGCCATCGCCAACATCCTTCCCAGAGAAGAGCTAACCACGTTGATGCGGTCTATTCGGGAAGAACATCCCGACGCGGCTGGGCCAAGGCTCATATTGCTTGAGACTGCACTGATTGATAACAACGCCACCGAAGCTGATGAACTGACCGCCCAGCTCATGGAGCGTGAGCAGGAAGACCAGCCAACAGCAGCAGAACCGCTTGTCGCGACTGTGTATGACGGCATTGCCACGCAGATGGTCCAACGGGGTCAGAATGAACGAGCACTGGAGATTCTGAACCGGGGCCGCACTTTGTTTCCGGATAACGAAGGTATGGCTTTGAAGGTGGCCTCTATTGAGTTCCGAAACGGCAACACCGCCAGAGCTGGAGACGCACTCAGAGACGCCAAACAAAACAACCCGGACTCCCCCGCACCCTATCAGCTGGAGGCAAGTTATTACGAGAGTGAGGGTGAACACCAGCAAGCGGCTGAACTTTACCAACTGGCCCTGACCAAGCGTGCCTCAGCAGAGCTGTACGTTGCCCATGCCCGGGCACTCAGAAATGCCGGACAAGGCACTGCAGCCCGGGAATCCCTTGAAAACGCCCTGAATCAATTCCCCGGCAACCCGACACTGCTTCTTGGCCTGGCCATGGAGTATCAGCAACAGGGCGAACAAGATAAAGCTCAGGCCAGTTACGAACAGCTGGTATCGCTGGTGCCAAACAACCCGATTGCCCTCAACAACCTGGCTTGGCTCTATTACGAGGCCGGCGATGACCGGGCCATGGACACCGCCCGAAAAGCCTACGAACTGGTGCCAGACAACGCCGCCATAGCCGATACCTACGGCTGGATACTGTTTGAATCCGGCGAACGCCAACAAAGCCTTGAGGTACTGGAAAAAGCCCACCAGCTTGATCCTGCCTCCCGGGAAATCGCCATGCATCTGGTGGAAGCCTACCGGGCGGCCGGGCGCGATGATGACGCCCGACGGGTACTTGAAAAGCTGGATGCAGATGTATGATAAGCGCCGCCGCTATAACCGCTGCGGTGACATAGCCAAACGTTCCTAAGACAGAGTGGCGGCAGTTACTCACTGCAACAATACTTTACGTATTGTTTCCTGACTCAAGGATAGTGAGTATGGCTGCCACCAAAATTATCGGCCTTGGCGTTCTGGTTGTATTTCTTGGTGGTTGCCAGAGTTGGCAATACCGGGATCTGGACAAACTGCCGCCAACGGCCTCGATACCGGAAACCAGTGAACCTGGCAAAGTGGACGTCTGGTATTTTGATGGTATACCCGGCAACAACGTTCAGAGCATGCTGGACAACGAAAAGTACCCGGACACACCCGATGAAATCGCAGAGCTCAACCAGCTCAGACAAGCCGTTAGCCGCGCCAATAACTATGGCACGCTGATTCGCGGCTACCTGGAACCACCCGCGTCGGGTGAATACACCTTCTACATCGCCGGCGACGACGAAACCCAGCTTTGGTTGTCCTCATCGCAAGCCCCGGAAGACATAGTCCGCATTGCCTCCAGCATGTCGACCCCTCTGGACAATTTCAGCCGTTACAGCTCCCAGACATCTGGCGTCCATTTTCTGGAGGCCGGTCAAAAGTACTATTTTGAGCTTCGTCATAAGGAAGGCGGATGGGACGATCATTTTACCGTGGCATGGTCCGGTCCCGGGCTGAGCCAACAGGTGATCGACGGCCCCTACTTGCACAGCTTTGCTCGCAAAACACCGGGCTCCCAACCAGAGCTGACCACCGAAGAAGCTTATGAACTTGGCTACAGGATCGGCTTCTTTGACGGTGAGAAAGCGCTCAGCTACAACGCACAGTATCCCCCTTTGGATGAAGATGGCGATGGCCTCTACGACAACTGGGAAACCTATTACGGATTGGATCCCTCCGATCCCCGTGACGCGGTGTCTGACAGCGACGGTGACCTGCTGACCGCCCTCGACGAATTCTGGGCAAGAACTGATCCGAGCCTGGCAGATACAGACGGCGATGGGATGCCTGATGGATACGAGTATGCCTACGGCCTTGACCCTACCGACCCAACCGATGCAAACGTTGATCTGGATGGCGATGGGTTCACCGTGCTGCAAGAATATCTGGCTGGCACCAACCCCTTGACGCCGACGACTTCCCTGCACCGGAAATTCGTTATGAAGCTGGATTCGTCGGCCAGTACTTTACCGGCACCGAATTCAACAACCTGGTCTATCGGCAGAGGGATCCTGAAATCAACTTTAACTGGGGCAATGGCAGCCCTGCACCGGCCATCCCGGCAGACCGTTTCAGCATTCGCTGGCAAGGCTGGTTTACACCACCGCATTCTTCCGGCACAAGGGAATACACCTTCGCCACAACAACCGACGATGGTGTCAGACTGTACCTGGACGGATCGCTGGCCATTGATCAATGGAAGAACCAGTCACCCACCACCTACACAACGAGTACCAGTTTGCCTGCAGAAACACCGGTCGCCGTCACCATGGAATACTTCGAGTTTGGCTGGGGCGCGTCAGCGCGACTGGTTATTACCGACGCCACTACCGGCACGGCCCTGAATACCAATAATGTGATACAGAGCCTGGCCCTGGACAGCCCCGCCAGTGAGAGTAGCCTGAACGACGGCATAACCGATCTGTACAAGCTCAACTACGGCCTGCCCTTGTTGCAGCCGACGGCCGACAGAGTGTTCAACAACAGCGGTGTTACGGTCCTGCAGGCTTACCAATCTGGCCTCCACCCTTACACCCTTGAAACGGTGTCAGAGCCGAACGCCCCGGTGACCAGCCCTCCCCCGACCGACACCACATCCACAGGCACGGTAAATCTTTCCTGGACCCCC